>NZ_LSRS01000032.1 GCF_009932395.1 Sporotomaculum syntrophicum | reverse complement strand
TATAAAGTTGGAAAGCGCTTTACTTTTCACAGTACCGCTGTACTTCAACGATGATGTATCATCTTTGCCAAATTCCTCATCGTAGGAAAAGGGCGCTTTGATTCGCGATTCTCCTGAGGTCTTCCAAAGTCCCACAGTCTCTTCATATTCAAAGTCGTTGTTGGGGGTGTAGTTGGCTACCGGTTTTTCTGTATGTTTGAAGGTTATTTGGTTGTTGAAGCGGTCTTTAATGCCCAACAGTCGCCCGTCTTCGGCGAAATACTGTTTGGTCTGGTCGGCTGTGATAAAGGAGTACCGGCTGGTTACCCGGCCGTTGCTAAAACTGGTATCGCCGAGGTTGAATTTAGCGTCTTTGTCGTAATATTTCTCCAGGGTGCTGTATGTCCCGCCGGAGGATGAGGAGGAGTCAACATGGTATACTCTACCGTCACCGGTATGGTAGTATAGTTCTTTTTTAAAGTAAATTCTTCCATTGCTTTCGTAGCCTATCTTTTCCACCTGTACGGACGGGAAGCAGAAAGACCAGCCCAGGCCAAGGTTGTACCTGTTCTGGTAGTAGGTTGCGTAATCGCTGTATCCGCCTCTGTCCCCTGATGTACGGAGGTCTCCCCACAACGCTTGGTTGCTCTGGTATAGACGGCTGATGTTTAGGTCCAGGCCGTTTCTGCCCGGTAGTTTGATGTCCGTTTGTTTGACTGTTAGATCGCCGGTCTGGGGGGAGATGATTTCATCTACATCTGCCCAAGCGGAATATTGTTCGTTGTTAACTCCGTTTGTGGTTGACGGGCCAACAAACGCGCTGTACCACGCCTGGTCTTCACCGAAGCTAGCCGCCGCTGCCAGGGCTTCATGGTCTGTTGCGCCGTAGACTTCACGGGATACGGATGATGTAGCGGGCGGTGTTGTTCCATATACTTCATCTGATATTGTGCGCCCTTGGGCCAGTAGTTCATCTAAAAGGTCTTGCCTGTTATTGCTGATCAGGCTGTTATATAGTTCCGCTGAGATTGGTTTGCCTAGCGTTTCCAGCGGGTCCCGCTTGTTTTTTTCTTCTTGAAGCGTCTTGAGCCTGTCAAGTGATTCGTTTGCCTGCATTTTCAGAGCGGCGATTTCTTTTGATGTTGGAGGTAGCGGTTCGGTTTTTTCTATTTGTATGAATTTATCTAGCTTGAAATCTATGGGCGTTGTCTTATCATCGTCTGCTTCCCCGAATATCGAGGGGTAGTTACCAGGCTGGGGCAGTGAGTTTTCCAGGTTGGCTATTTTATCGGCATCTGTCAGGGCTGTTGCCGCGCCGCTGTTTTGGGCCAAAGCGGGGAGCGGTATGTTGATGAGAAAAGATATAATCAGTATATACACAAGGCACTTTTTCATCCGGTTATCTCCTTTGGTGGAATATCTGCAGAAGTATGGGTTTAAGCAGGAGGTAGAGGCATTGCTGAGTAACCAGTAAAAATATTTATACTAGGGAGCTTGTTTTTATGGTACAAAATTTAGTCATCAGATATAATATAGCTAGGTGGTGATGGAGTGAAGATTCAAAACCCACACGATAAATTCTTCAAAAAGACCTTTGGCGACGTAGACGTGGCCGGGAATTTCTTAGATAATTATTTACCCCAAAACATTGTGGATATAATAGACATGGATACATTGGAGCCGCAGAAAGACAGCTTCATCAACAATGAGCTGCAGGAAAGCTTTTCAGATCTCCTTTATAAAGTCAACATTAATAATCGGGAAGGCTACCTTTATTTTCTCTTTGAACATAAAAGCTATCCCAGCCAGGATGTAGCCTTTCAGCTCTTAAAATATATGGTGGAAATTTGGAACGCCAAAGTTGAAAACACAAATCAACTACCGGTAATCATTCCGCTGGTAATATACCACGGCAAGGATGGCTGGAACATAAAGCCCACCTTAGGCGAAATGATTTTAGGGTATGAAGAGCTGCCAACGGACGTGCAGGCGCTTATCCCAGATTATAAATATTTACTTTATGATCTATCAAGATACAATGACGAGCAAATAAAAGGTGCGGTAAAAAACAAAATCGCCATGACCATGATGCGGGATATGCCACGGGAAGATATAGGCGAAATCCTAAAGTTTGTTTTTAGGGCGGCTATTCATCTGTTGGAGCTTGAAGATAAGCAAACGGGGATGGAACACTTTGAAACTCTAGTCAGATATCTGCTCAGTGCCAGGGCTGATCTAACCAAGGGTCACTTCAACGAATTGGTTAAGAAAATCGAAACCATCTATCCGGAAGGGAGTGAAATGATCATGACTTTAGCTGAACAGTTTAGGAAAGAAGGCTTGGAGCGGGGTATGGAGCGGGGTATGGAGCGAGGTAGAAAAGAGGGTGAAACGGAAGCTCTTACAAGGACTGCAATAAAATTTTTAGTTAAGAAATTTGGTTTTGTGCCGGAGGATTTAAAGCAGGGCATAACGAAATTAGATGTACCAACACTGGAGGTTATAATTGAAAGCGTTTCGGAATATAAAGACCTAGAAGAGGTCAAAAGATACCTTCAATAACATGAATAGAACCCTTCCGCAACTTTGAAAACGAAATTGGCCGCCTTTTGCGGGAGAAACAAAAGCCCAAAATATCATCCCAAATAATCAGCCTGAACCATGGTGGACCTAGGGGTCGAAAACCAAGCAGGTTAAAGCGCCGGGGTCAAAGCCCTCCCCGGCGCAATCCACATCAGCCCGCAATGCGGGCTGAAAGGCAAAACTCAGCGGGGTCAGATTTGCAACCATGGGGTCGGAACAGGGGTTATAAACTGCGGAAATCCGCATTTGCCAAGGAGCATGGCGGGGTCATTGCTGACCCCTATAGTTTTTAATAAAATGTGCAGAACAGGTACGTTCTCATCAACACAATTTCTTGATCATTTTTTAATCTTTCGAAACAATCAATTCGCAGTTTGCCTTATCAAAAAAGTTGTCTATATCCAAATGTATATGCTGTTTTGTACTGTCATTAATAGCAATTTGCACTAAATAATCAGCAAGTAAAATCAGTCCTCTTCTATTTCCTTTAACAATCACTTCATTTTTATTGATTTCAATTTCATTATTAGCAATTGAATCATCCTTTTCTCCAAAAAGTCCCTTTGCCCTTTAATAGCTCAAATACCAATTCTTCCATAAATATTTAGTCCTCCAAAAATATGTGTATATTTTGTTTTGGGTCTGGCATCATTTTTCCTGGTTTGGCAGGGTTCGGTATCATTGTTTCAAAATTTATATGCGGTCCTCCACCGTGCTTTCCTAAAATATCAGTATCTCTCATTCTAACTTGGCGTTTTCCATCGGCAGACAAAAACCTCCCATTGCCCATATCTTTGTATCCCGGCCCCAGAAAGTCACTCGCTGCATCAAATGCTTTGTTAGTTGTAATTTTTGCGCCATTAGTGAGGTTCTTACCCGCGCCCTCAGGTGGAAGAATCTATATCTCGGATTAAGGTTGGGAACCCGTATTCACATTTAAAAAATTATGGCATAACTTCATGCGGTGCTGTAACAATCATGACTGTTCTTCTACAGCATGATCCACCGCCATAAAAGGACGATACTCTGTCTTATTCTTCATCATGCCGTAAACGATGTTTACTAAGCGTCGCATAATGCAGACCAAAGCCTGGGATTTCGTTTTTCCTTCACTGATTTTCCGCTGATAATAGGCGTAAAATACAGGCTGATTCGGCTTTTCCTGTCCTCGGAACCGTAACCATGGAAAACGCCAGAAAATAAAACAATCCATGCAGTTCCCGGTTGCCCTGTTTTGAGCTTTGCTCCTTGCCTTTACCGCCGGAACTGAACTTTATCGGTGCGATTCCCGCATAGCGGGCCAGTTTATCAGCACTTGGAAAACGACGTATATCACCGATTTCAGCAATCAGCTTGCTTGCTGTGGCTATGCTGACTCCCGGTATCGTGGTCAGCTTGCAGTCAAAATATCTCAGCATCTTTTCGATTTCCGTATCGATCAGGGCAATTTCTTTATTCTGCTGCTCAAGAGAGCGCACAAGGCTTTGGGCGATGAAATCTCTTGATTCCTGATAATCCCGTATTGTGTCACCGTCATTCTGAACACAATCTATGATAAGCTGCGCTTTGCTTCTGGAAAAGTTGCTTGCAATTTCTTTTAACTCCAAGGTCAATTCTTCTGCTGATTTGTTTTTCAAATGCAATGGCGACGGATAGTTTTTCCAAAAATACAGAGCCGTCTTCCGGTCAATGTCACAGAAAAATTTATGATAACTTGGGTAAGCAACTGAAACCTGCTCATGTAAACCATTTTTCAGCCGGATACCGTCTTTCACAAGGGTGTCTCTACGGTTGACAAGCTGGGACAGCGTCCAATGATTGTCCTCCGGCTTGGCGTCTGGCAGGGTGTGCAACTGATTAATCAGCACTGTCGCCACGCAGTAGGCGTCATGTTCGTCGTTCTTCTTCATCATGGGTGCGCTTTTGCGCTGGTCATAGGCTAAGGATGGGTTTACATCCTTCACAGTGTACCCTCTTTCAATGAGCCATACCGCAAGACTTCTGCCATAGCCATAGGCGTTTTCCAAGCCGTAAATCGGGGACAGTCCCAATGTATTGGCTTTCTTGTTTACCCGTTTTGCCAACTTGCTGAACTCGCTGGGCTTGTTCTCGATGACCATTACATCCAGCTTTTCATTCCAACAATTTACCAAAACTGCGGTATGGGTATCCTTGTGTAAGTCCATACCGACATAGAGGTAGTTTTCTCTTATCTGCATATCATCCCTTCTCTTCTCCTGCATCCACATAAAGCCCCGAGTACCGGCAACCTCAGATGATAGCCTTCATTCTTAGAACGGGCAAGGGCGCGACAGCCTATCTACCACAAGACTCACAGTTTCAAACAGGTTATTTGCTTTGGTGTGTGATGTTAACTCTGTTTGAAAATCATTGCAAGTCATTTCTAAGATTTGTTTCCAAGCTATCACATTCAGAAAAAGAAAAAGGGCAGGTTTTTCGTACCCCCTTATACCCCCCTCTGGCACAAATTTTACCACAGGTGGATTTCCTTGAAAAGAGGGGTTCATAGGGGTTCAGCCTGTATCGTCAAATTATTTTTTTACTTTCAATCGCATCCACTCCCGGTCTTACCCCTGTAACGCACGATAACGCCCCGTGTCCCCTTCAAACAGAAGGGTGGGAGACAGATGCCCTCTGCGCTCAATTTAAGCTTTTCGAGCCGATTTGAGGACAGGCAAAATATTCTATAATCCAGCATAAATCCCGGTCGAAAAAAGAGCAAGATAAAGCGAGGTTGTCGCAAGCGCCCCCTCGCAGCCACAAGCGCCGGCAGTGCCGACGTTGTAGCGATCCGGGTTAGGGTGCTGTAAAACGGCTTTTGTATCGTACAGGGTGCTGTGGATGACAAGGAACTCGCATTTATAGCCGTTTTTATAGATGCTGTGGAGGTGGCTGTATTATTCTCCCCCATACCAAATACGAGGTGAAGCATGGAGATTGATTTTCTAGCAATCCTCAATTTTCATATTAGCGAACTTAGTTGGATTTATATACCTTGCTTTTGAATGGGGCCCATTATATTCGGTTTTTAAATCCATTTCGTTTAAATTAACGTCATTGACGCTATCGTCTTTGGATTCCCCAATTACAGCAACCACTCTGATGTCTACCCCTGGTGTCCCAAGCAATTGTGCTCTGCTATTAAACTCCTCAAAACCATGCTCTTTGGCCAAATATTCGGTTACGATTTCAAGAATATCGTCTTCGTTATACTTGATATATAGCTTTTTTTTCATATATTTCACTCCTATAGTTTACCAGCCGCTATTCACCTTATCTTGGGCTTTTTTCAAAGCATCAATAATAGTTTGATTACCCTTAAGTGAATTTGGCAGCCTATTTCCAGCTTGATCGATAAACGCACCTTTCGTATCGTCGAAGAAATATTTTGTGTTATTTACTTTAAGATGAATGTTGGTTAGACCTGAACCTCCTCTTTCTAAATCAAGTGAAACATTATAACTTTTAATTTTTGTATCTTTTAATACTCGAAGGTTGTTCATTCCCTTATTAACAACCTGTATATCAGCCTTACCCGCGCCCTTACCTACCATTTTTAATACTTCATCGACACTCTTACCAAGTTGTTTGCTTAACCAAACAACTCCTTCTTGAACCGGTTTAGACAACTCTCCAAATCCAGTTCCCGCAGGAACCAGCAAACCAATTGTATCCAGTCCTGCTGCAAGGTAATCTTTTTTTTGTATATCTATTGAAATTAGCCTCAAATCGTTTTGAGTATCAGGAGAAGTTAATACCTTAGAGGCATAAGCGTAAAGTCCTAAAATTACTGGATTATGTCCGCTAGGGTCAACATTGTTCACCGGATCATTCTCACAATAAGTATACAGGTTAAGGCTTAACGGATTATTAATCTCCCCTTCATCACTATCCTTCGAAATAAACCTCCCCACAGTCGGGTCATAATACCTGGCCCGCAGGTAGTACAGGCCGCTTTCATCGTCGTAATACTCTCCGGCATATTTCAGCGGCTGGGGTAATTGTTCCTGCTGGGAGAGGATGTTTCCCCATTCGTCGTAGGTGTAGCTGTTAACGATATTGCCGTTTTGGTCAACAACCTTGGTTACGTCCCCGTGGCCGTTGTACAGGTAGTAGTAATAGCTGCCGTCTACCTTCCTGGCCAAAGCTTGGTTGCCCCAGATCATTTGCGCGGTAACAGAATCACCGGCGTTGGATTCGGCGATGACTCTGCCGGTGTTGTCATAGTGGTACCTGGTGGTGCCCGAAGGGGTAACTTTTTTGGTCCTGAGCCCTTCGGGATCGTAAGAATAGTTACTAGTCTGACCACCGGTGGTGAATGTGGCCAATTGGTCCCAGTTGTTGTAGCTAAATTCGCCGGGTATAAATCCGTCCAGGCCGCTATCGTTGGGGGAGGCTGCTGTCCGGTTGCCTCTGCTATCGTATTGATAGCTGAGCTGCTCACCGCCCGGTCTTTGTACTCCTGTCAGCCGGTTCAGGGCATCGTAGGTGTAGTTGGTGGTTTGACCGTTTTCGGTTACCGAGGTGATGTTGCCGTTGTTGTCGTAGGTGTAGCTGTATTGGGTGATTGTTTGGCTGCCTAATTTGTTGTGCATAGTCTTGAGACGGTTGATGTTGTCGTAGGTGTATTCGGTACGTATGCTTGTCCCGCCGGTTAATTGGGGATAGTTGACGGCTTTTACCATGCCGTCGCCGTAGTATTCGTAGGTGTAGTTTTTACCGTCGGCGGTGACGGTGGTTAGTCTGTTCAGGTTGTTGTACTGATAGTTAGTTGAAAGACCAAATGGATCGGTTGTTTTACTTTTGTTCCCTAATAAGTTATATTCAAAACCAACGTCGGCTCTTGTTTTGACAAATCCAGTAAAAATATAATAGCTGTAGGTCAGCGCTTCACCGTTGCCGGTGGCGTCGTTTACGGGCTGGTATTTCTCCAGTACGCCCAGGGGGTGGTAATAATATTGTATCCGGTCCCGATTGGCTCTTTTTTGGGCCGGCCGGCTATCCTGGTAATATTCCAGGGTGGTGATTTTGCCCGAGGCGTCTTTTATTTCCACCGGCAGGCCGTTGGCGTTGTATTTATAGGTGGTGGGCTGTCCCGCCGGGGGCTGTTTGGCTACCAGAGCGCCCCTTTCGCTGTACTGCTTTACCGTAGGGATGGGGGTAGCGCCTTGGTATTGTTGTATCTGGGTTAAATCCCCTAAACGGTCGTAGTCGTAGTCGGTGATCTCGCCCAGGGGGTTGGTGACTTTAGTTAATTGGCTCAGGGCGTCGTAGCTGTACTGGGTGCTGTTGTTATTGGGGTCGGTTTGTTTGGTCGGGTTGCCCGCCAGGTCGTATGCGTATTTTTCTTCTACGGCAGCTCCGCCCGGCCCGTTGGGGTAGCCTTTTATCGATATTGTTCGGCCCCACTGGTCGCTTGTCTCTACGTAATGGTTTTCTGCTACACCGGTGTCCGACGGGGCGAAGATGGTGGTTTTGGTGCGGTTAAATATATCGTGTTCAATGCTATATTTGTTCCCCTGGGGGTCGGTGACTTTTTGCAGCCGGCCCCATCCGTCACTTTGGTAGGTGGTCTTGTTGCCGTTGGCGTCTTTGCACCAGGCTAGCTGACTATAGTTGTCGTATCCATATACAGACGGAGCATATCCCCCCTGGGCATAGTCCCAGTATTGGGAAAGGAGCAAGTTACCGTGATCGTCGTAGTAACTATAGGTACATTTGAACATGGATCCGTTTCGGGTGCTGTAGTTATAGACGCAAAAGGTGTATTGAGGGGTTTCTACTAAGGGTTCGCACAGATTAACAAAGTAATAATAGTTGGTGTTGTCTTCCACCACGTAGTTTCCGTCCTGTCCCGTTGATTGCAGGTGGGTTGTTTTTTTGAGTCTGCCCTGGGTGTCGTAGCTATAACCGGTTGTGTTACCCAAGGCGTCTGTTTCACTGGTTACGTTACCCCGGATAAATTCATAGCTTTTATGTGTGGCGCTGGTTTTTTGTACGCCTTCCTCGGTGTAGTAGCTGGTTATGGTACTGGGAAAGGCATAGTATGCCCCGGCATAGTTGTAGTCAGTCCTGGTGGTCCGGCCATCGCTGTGCTGGATGTTGATTCTGGTGTGGTTGCCGGGGTGGCTTGCGTCCCCGTACTGATAGTTGGTTGTTTCGCCTTTGGCGTTGGTGGCGGTGACAACACGCCCTAAGCTGTCGTAGCTTGTTGATTCGGTTAGTAGTAGCTCGGGGGTTTGGTAATAACTTTGGGCTGTTATAAATTTATAGTCGGGGTGATAGGTATAGCTGGTGGTGTGCCGGCTTTTTTCGGTCGGGTTATTCCACTGGGCCGGCGTCAGCTGCACTGTCTCAGTAGCTATGCCGCCCCAGTTGTTATATGTGTATCCCTGGTATAATGTATTGACGTTGCTTGTGTTTCTTTCGTTGTATTGCTCAATTTTAATTTTAGTTGGTTGATCAAGAAAGGTGGTGTGATATTCCTGGTAGTTGATGGCCTCTACATCTACATTGCCGTTGCCGTTATCGCATTTCTTCTCTTCTGTAGCTAATACCAGGCCGTCGTGAAAACGACCGTCCGCAGCTACTTTACTTTTAAAGGTGTAATTTATGCTCAGGCCGTTGTCCTGAAGCATCTTACTGCTAAAGTTATTTGGGTATTGGTATGTCCGGTGGTAATATTGGTGGCTCGAATATGCCTCCTCAGCAGTTTTTTTATTCTCATATCGTTGGGTAATTCTAGAGACTTGATACTCGCCAAAATCGCCTAAGTCCTTATCTGCATTCTCATAGTTATATGTCGTTTTAGAGTTCCTCAGGTATAATTCATTCAATAAAGAACTATACGTAGTAATTACATCGTTGGTATTACTTGGATAATAGTAGAAAGTTTGTTCTTGTGTATCGTAATTATAGCTGTTGTATATATCTTCATTATTATAAGTATACTTATATGATGATAGTACCGGGTATCTTCTTAGCTCTTCCCATACCATTTTATTAGGTGTTCCAACTCGATCATTTGTAAAACAGCCATTATAAAAATCATATATTTGTTCAATTTGGCTTTTGCTATAAGTTATGGTGTAGTTCTTTGTCTTGGCGGGATCGTTAACTGTAACGATAATTGTCCCGGCAGAATGAGGCCCGTTGCCCTGATAGTCTTCATACAGCGTATCGGTATAGTCAAAGGTGACAGTTCGCCCAATGCTATCGGTAATCTCGGAGATTAGCGGCCAGGCCCGGTCAAACCTAACTTTATCCAATCGTGATGTGCCTTTGCCGTTATTTTTAAATTCTAATCGGATATATTTCGCATCTGCAGGGGTTTGTATGGCAAACTCTACAAGCTCCCAGTTGTTTTTGTTGCTAGGAGATGCATATCCACTTGCACCTGAAATAGGGGTAAATGTCTCATTATTGGTATATAGATGGTAACCAAGTTGAACATTGCCACTGGTTAGTTGATCTTTAATATAACCGCTTAGATAGTATTTAGTATTCGGTAATACCGGTATATCCCTGGAAAAAGCGCTGGACGCTGTTTGAATATTAGCGCTAAATTTCAGCGATGTTGTATCGTCTTTGCCGGAGCTCGTATCAAAGTAATAATGATCATCTTCATCGAGACGAGGTCGTTCTACAAAAGGCTTTTGTTCGGTTGCCCATAACCCATAATCATAATCAATTTCAAAGTCGTTGTTGGGGGTACGGTTAGTTACCGGCATTTCCGTGTGTTTGAATGTTATTGTGTTGCCGAAACGGTCTACTATGCCCAGTAGCCGCCCGTCCCCGGCAAAATACTGAACGGTTTTGTCGGGTGTGGTGAAGGAAAACTCGCTTGTCACCTGGCCGTTGTTAAAGCGAAAATCGCCTGCCCCAAGCACCTTAAACACGGCGTCGTCTACGTAATAGTTATCTAGGCCGCTAGGTGTTCTTTCATTGTAAGTGGAAGAACCAACATGGTATACACTTCCGTCACCGGTATGGTAATATCGTTCTGCTCTATCGTACTCATTTTCGCCGTCCTTGTATCTTATCTTTTCTACCTGGACGGATGGAAAGCCGAAAGACCAGCCCAAGCCAAGATTGTATCTGTTCTGATAGTATGTTGAGTAATCTGTGTATCCGGCCACGAGCCCGTCCCCGTCCGGATCAAATCGACGGTCTCCCCATAACGCTTGATTGCTTTGGTATATCCGGCTGATGTTTAGGTCCAGACCGTTTCTTCCCGGCAATTTAATGTCTGTTTGTTTGATTGTCAAGTCGCCGGTTTGGGCTGAGACTATTTCATCCGTATCGGCCCAGGCGGAATATTGTACATTGTTAACTCCATTGGTAACCGACGGACCTAATATTAAATTGTAATACGCTTCGCTTTCTGGAGTTATCAACGCTGCCAAGCTCTCCGGGCTCATTGCTCTATATGTTTCCCGGGATACGGACTTATCTTGTTGTGGTTCTATTGTGCCCGTTGCTGTTTCATTTTGCTCTTGATAGGAATTTTCATTTATTGATTCAGTTTGGTGTGCTTCACTTGATTCCCGCTGTTCCGTTGCATGTGTTGCGTTTGGTGACGTTTGTCCTTTTGGCATTGTTTCGTTCAAAACTTCCTGTACGTTGTTATTGGACAGAATGTTATCTAATTCTGCAGAGATTGGCTCGGTCAAGCCGGCTATTTTATCGACATCTGTCAGGGCTGTTGCCGCGCCGCTATTTTGCCCGGCGGGTAATTCATTGTTTTGGGCCAAAGCGGGGAGCGGTATAAGGTTTCATAGGGGTCAAAAGCGACCCCTATGAATATTAATTGAGCTGTTCTAATAGGGAGTCCTTTATTTTTTGAATTTCTTCCAAAAGGAACTTTTTCCCTTCAGCAACATCATATAAATATAAGGATTCTTCTATCTTGACGACAAAACTATTTAGCTGTGATTGAATATCATGTTCCTCAATAGCTCCACAAGTCCCTTCAATATCTTGCATCAATTCTTTTTCATTCATTTTGCGTTGTTCATATAAGTTTATAGAGCTTAAAACTCGCTCTAACAAGCTTTTTGTGTGCGCATTCAAACTACTTCACCCACCTTTAGTATTTCATTGTGGTAATAACTATTTTGCCAGCTTCTTCTGTTACTACCCTCACACCATTACTTTCAAATATTGTTCGTGTAATTCCATTCCTTATAACTTCACGAGATGTACCGCTAGCAATTACATCTTCTACTACGCTTGTAGGAATTCCTCTTGCTTGATATCCTCCAGCAGCAGTACCATAACCTTTAGGTGTCATTCTATCAATAGCTTCTCGCGTGTAATATCTTCCATTAATGTTTGCATATTCTCTTCCTTTATAAGTTGACTTAGATACGTCATCCCACATTCCCCAGTTTGTTGCTTTCCCCGCACCCTTCAAAACCTTAGCCTTGCCAACAACAAAGGAAGCTGCCGCCGATGCGCCGGCCTTAGCATCAGCCCAACTCAAAACATCATTGGTTAGCTCATCGAAGTTTTCAGGCCCCACCACACCTTCCCTAACAAATATTATAGCGCCTTCAGGTGTTGTCTTTACTGCTGCCCAACTGCTTTGCCAGTTATCACCGTTATATATTTCACCAATACCCAGCTTAAAACCTTGCCAAACTTCTTTAGCAGAATGCCCCGTTGGATCCAGGTAATTTAGCGGGTTGCTGTAACAATATACATAAAGGTTTAGCGATAGTGGGTTCGTTATGCTCCCTTCATTGGAGTCCCTAGATATAAACCTCCCCACAGTCGGGTCATAATACCTGGCCCGCAGGTAGTACAGGCCGCTTTCGTCGTCATAATACTCTCCGGCATATTTCAGCGGTTGGGGTAACTGTTCCTGCTGGGAGAGAATGTTTCCCCATTCGTCGTAGGTGTAGCTGTTGACGATATTGCCGGTTTGGTCGATTACTTTGGTTACGTCCCCGTGGCCGTTGTACAGGTAGTAGTAATAGCTGCCGCCTACTTTCCTGGCCAAAGCTTGGTTGCCCCAGATCGTCTGCGCGGTAACATAGCCTCCGGCGTTGGATTCGGTAATGACTCTGCCGGTGTTGTCGTAGTGGTACCTGGTGGTGCTCGAAGGGGTTGCTTTTTTAGTTCTCAATCCTTCGGGGTCGTAAGAATAGTTACTGGCCTGACCACCGGCGGTGAATGAGGCCAATTGGTCCCAGTTGTTGTAGCTAAATTCGCCGGATATAAATCCGTCCAGGCCGCTATCGTTGGGGGAGGCTACTGTCCGGTTGCCTCTGCTGTCGTATTGATAGCTGAGCTGCTCGCCGCCCGGCCTTTGTATTCCCGTCAGCCGGTTTAGGGCGTCGTAGGTGTAGCTTGTGGTCTGGCCGTTTTCGGTTACCGAGGTGATGTTGCCGTTGTTGTCGTAGTTGTAGCTGTATTGGGTGATTGTTTGGCTGCCCAATTTGTTGTGCATAGCCTTGAGACGGTTAATGTTGTCGTAGGTGTATTCGGTACGTATGCTTGTCCCGCCGGTTAATTGGGGATAGTTGACGGCTTTTACCATGCCGTCGCCGTAGTATT
Source organism: Sporotomaculum syntrophicum (assembly GCF_009932395.1). Lineage (GTDB taxonomy): Bacteria > Bacillota > Desulfotomaculia > Desulfotomaculales > Desulfallaceae > Sporotomaculum > Sporotomaculum syntrophicum. The sequence goes on along the minus strand of NZ_LSRS01000032.1, from coordinate 2,984 downwards.
CGTAGGTGTAGTTTTTGCCGTCGGCGGTGACGGTGGTTAGTCTGTTCAGGTTGTTGTATTGATAATTGGTGAATAAGTTACCCGGATGGGATACCTCAGTCCGGTTGCCCAGCAGGTCGTATTCAAAACCGGCAACGTAGCTTTCGGCGGTTATCCTAAAGCCGATTTGCCCGGTACAATAGAAAACATGTCTCAGGGTATCGCCGTTTAGGGGCTGGTATTTCTCCACGATGCCCAGGGGGTGGTAGTAATATTGTATCCTGTCTTGGTTGGCTGTTTTTTGGGATAGCCTGCTGTCCTGGTAATATTGCAGGGCGGTGATTTTGCCCGAGGCGTCTTTTATTTCCACCGGCAGGCCGTTGGCGTTGTATTTATAGGTGGTGGGCTGTCCCGCCGGAGGCTGTTTGGTTACTAAAACACCTCTTTCGCTATATTGCTGGACTGTGGGGAAGGTGGTGGCGCCCTGGTATTGTTGTATTTGGGTTAGCTCGCCCAAACGGTCGTAAGCGTAGTCGGTGATCTCGCCCAGGGGGTTGATGACTTTAGTTAATTGGTTCAGGGCGTCGTAGCTGTACTGGGTGCTGTTGTTATTGGGGTCGGTTTGTTTGGTCAGGTTGCCGGCCAGGTCGTATGCGTATTTTTCTTCTACGGGGGCTCCGCCCGGCCCGTTGGGGTAGCCTTTCCTCGATATTGTCCGGTCCCACTGGTCGCTTGTTTCCACGTAGTGGTTTTCGGCTACGCCGGTGTCCGACGGGACGAAGGTGGTGGTTTTGGTACGGTTGATTAGGTTGTAGGCCAAGGCATGGTAGTTACCCTGGGGGTCGGTGACTTTTTTCAATCTGCCCCATTCGTCACTTTGGTAGGTGGTATTGTTGCCGTTGGCGTCTTTGAGCCAGGTTAGCTGATCATAGTTGTCGTAGCCATATACAGTCGGGACATATACCCCTTTGTTCAAGTCATAGTATCTAGAGAGCAGTAGATTACCGTGATCGTCGTAGAGGTCAATGGAATATTTGAACATAGATCCGTTTGCGGTGCTGTAGTTTTCAACGCTAAAGGTACGTTGAGGCGTTTCTATCCAGGCACCGGATAGATTAACAAAGTTATAATAGTCGGTATAGTCTTGCACCTCGAAGTTTCCACCCCGTCCCATTGACTGCGGGTGGGTTGTTTTTTTGAGTCTGCCTTGGGTGTCGTAACTATAACGGGTTGTGTTGCCCAGGGCGTCTGTTTCACTGGTTACGTTGCCCCGGATAAATTCATAGCTTTTGTATGTGGTGCTGGTTTTTTGTATGCCTTCCTCGGTGTAGTAGCTGGTAACTATTGTGGGAAAGGCATAGTAAGCCCCGAAATAGCTGTAGTCGGTCCTAGTGGTCCGGCCGTCGCTGTGCTGGATGTTGGTTCTGGTGCGGTTGCCGGGGTGGTTTGTGTCCCCGTACTGGTAGTTGGTTGTTTCGCCTTTGGCGTTGGTGGCGGTGGCAACGCGTCCCAGGCTGTCGTAGCTGGTTGATTCGGTTAGTAGTAGCTCGGGGTTTTGGTAATAGCTTGTGGACGTTATAAATTTATAGTCGGGGTGATAGGTATAGCTGGTGGTGTGCCGGCTTTTTTCGGTTGGGTTATTCCACTGGGCCGGTGTCAGCAGCGCTGTTTCGGTGGCTATACCGCCCCAGTCGCTGTATGTGTAGCCCTTATAGAATGTGTTGACGCTGCCGCCGGTGTTTTGTTGTTCGATTTTAAGCCTAGTGGGGTTATCCCGGAAGACGGCGTCGTATTGCTCGTAGTAGGTAATCTCTTTATCGCCGCTGGTGGTGTTGTGTTGCTCTTCTTTGTGTTTTAAGTCGCCTTTATGGGCCGAATTGTATTGATAGGTATGTTTGGTGGTCAGGCCGTTGTCCTGCTGCATGGTGCTGGTCGATTGGTTGTATGTGTAGGTACGGCGGTTATACGAGCCAAAGTATTCATCATCATTTATTTTATTCTCGTAGCGCTTAGCGACTCTATGGGTCTCGCAAAGACCGTGGCCCCCCAGCGGTTTGGTGGTTAGCCCATAATTGTATACCGTTCTGGAATTCCTAAGACGCATTTGGTTTAATAAAGCCTGGGCTACAGTGGGAGAGTCACTATGTACAGCCGGGTCTAAAAAGTTAAAACGTTCTATGGTATTTGTATAAGAGTATATATCGTATAAATCACCGTTGTAACTTCTGTATAGCAGCGGATATCTTCTTTGTTCGCACCATGAGGTTATTTTATTGCCCTCTTCATCCAATAGATACCAGTCAACTTCGGCTTGAACTCGTATTTTATCATACGTTATGGTATAGATGTTCACTGGTTGGCATAGAGCTTTGCGCAAAACACCACTCGTCTTTGGCCCTGGGGGCTAAAAACCCCATTTGTATGACATCAAAGTTGTGATCGTATACACGACACGAAAGCTGGGTATAGCCGTTGTTTAGTTGATCTTTGAAATAAGCGCTGTAATAGTATTCGGTGTTTGGCAATACCGGTATAAAGTTGGAAAGCGCTTTACTTTTCACAGTACCGCTGTACTTCAACGATGATGTATCATCTTTGCCAAATTCCTCATCGTAGGAAAAGGGCGCTTTGATTCGCGATTCTCCTGAGGTCTTCCAAAGTCCCACAGTCTCTTCATATTCAAAGTCGTTGTTGGGGGTGTAGTTGGCTACCGGTTTTTCTGTATGTTTGAAGGTTATTTGGTTGTTGAAGCGGTCTTTAATGCCCAACAGTCGCCCGTCTTCGGCGAAATACTGTTTGGTCTGGTCGGCTGTGATAAAGGAGTACCGGCTGGTTACCCGGCCGTTGCTAAAACTGGTATCGCCGAGGTTGAATTTAGCGTCTTTGTCGTAATATTTCTCCAGGGTGCTGTATGTCCCGCCGGAGGATGAGGAGGAGTCAACATGGTATACTCTACCGTCACCGGTATGGTAGTATAGTTCTTTTTTAAAGTAAATTCTTCCATT
>NZ_LSRS01000031.1:17447-18489 GCF_009932395.1 Sporotomaculum syntrophicum | reverse complement strand
GTGCGGAAGTAGAACTGTGGGCGGTAGCCGTTAAAGAACGGGGTATGCCTGCCACCTTCTTCTTTGGTCAGCACGTAGACTTCTGCGTTAAATTTGGTATGGGGCTTGATGCTGCCCGGTTTGGCCAGCACCTGGCCGCGTTCGATCTCTTTGCGATCTACACCGCGCAGCAGGCAGCCTACGTTGTCGCCCGCTTCACCGCGGTCCAGGATCTTGCGGAACATTTCTACGCCGGTGACTACGGTCTTGCGAGGTTTATCCATCAAGCCTACGATTTCTACGTCTTCGCCTACTTTTATGGAACCGCGTTCGATACGTCCTGTTGCTACGGTGCCACGACCTGTGATGGTGAATACGTCTTCTACCGGCATTAAGAACGGCTTGTCAATGTCGCGCTCCGGGTTGGGTATATAAGAGTCTACTGCATCCATTAGTTCCCAGATGCTCTTGCACCATTCGCAGTCACGTTTGCCGCAGCCGCATTCCAGTGCTTTTAGGGCTGAACCGTTGATGACGGGGATGTCGTCGCCGGGAAATTCGTACTGGTTTAATAGGTCGCGCACTTCCATGTCCACCAGTTCCAGCAGTTCAGCGTCGTCTACCTGGTCTACTTTGTTCAGGTAAACTACTATGTAGGGCACGCCTACCTGGCGGGAGAGCAGGATGTGTTCACGAGTCTGGGGCATGGGGCCGTCTGCTGCCGATACGACCAGGATTGAGCCGTCCATCTGGGCTGCACCGGTGATCATGTTTTTAACGTAGTCGGCGTGACCGGGGCAGTCGACGTGGGCATAGTGACGGTTCTCGGTCTCGTATTCTACGTGGGAGGTATTAATTGTAATACCTCTCTCTTTTTCTTCCGGGGCGTTGTCAATTTCGTCGTATTTCTTAACTGCAGCTCCGCCTATTGTAGAAAGTACGGTGGTGATGGCTGCAGTCAGTGTGGTCTTGCCGTGGTCTACGTGACCAATGGTGCCAATGTTTACGTGCGGTTTGGTCCGCTCAAATTTCGCCTTTGCCATGGTTGGTTTTATTCCTCCTT
>NZ_LSRS01000031.1:0-15914 GCF_009932395.1 Sporotomaculum syntrophicum | reverse complement strand
CGGAAGTAGAACTGTGGGCGGTAGCCGTTAAAGAACGGGGTATGCCTGCCACCTTCTTCTTTGGTCAGCACGTAGACTTCTGCGTTAAATTTGGTATGGGGCTTGATGCTGCCCGGTTTGGCCAGCACCTGGCCGCGTTCGATCTCTTTGCGATCTACACCGCGCAGCAGGCAGCCTACGTTGTCGCCCGCTTCACCGCGGTCCAGGATCTTGCGGAACATTTCTACGCCGGTGACTACGGTCTTGCGAGGTTTATCCATCAAGCCTACGATTTCTACGTCTTCGCCTACTTTTATGGAACCGCGTTCGATACGTCCTGTTGCTACGGTGCCACGACCTGTGATGGTGAATACGTCTTCTACCGGCATTAAGAACGGCTTGTCAATGTCGCGCTCCGGGTTGGGTATATAAGAGTCTACTGCATCCATTAGTTCCCAGATGCTCTTGCACCATTCGCAGTCACGTTTGCCGCAGCCGCATTCCAGTGCTTTTAGGGCTGAACCGTTGATGACGGGGATGTCGTCGCCGGGAAATTCGTACTGGTTTAATAGGTCGCGCACTTCCATGTCCACCAGTTCCAGCAGTTCAGCGTCGTCTACCTGGTCTACTTTGTTCAGGTAAACTACTATGTAGGGCACGCCTACCTGGCGGGAGAGCAGGATGTGTTCACGAGTCTGGGGCATGGGGCCGTCTGCTGCCGATACGACCAGGATTGAGCCGTCCATCTGGGCTGCACCGGTGATCATGTTTTTAACGTAGTCGGCGTGACCGGGGCAGTCGACGTGGGCATAGTGACGGTTCTCGGTCTCGTATTCTACGTGGGAGGTATTAATTGTAATACCTCTCTCTTTTTCTTCCGGGGCGTTGTCAATTTCGTCGTATTTCTTAACTGCAGCTCCGCCTATTGTAGAAAGTACGGTGGTGATGGCTGCAGTCAGTGTGGTCTTGCCGTGGTCTACGTGACCAATGGTGCCAATGTTTACGTGCGGTTTGGTCCGCTCAAATTTCGCCTTTGCCATGGTTGGTTTTATTCCTCCTTGCTTTAATCCTTAAAATCTTTTGGATACGATATTTTCCGCAATATTTTGCGGCACTTCCTCATAATGACTAAACTGCATGGTGTAAGTACCCCGCCCCTGAGTTCTTGAACGCAGCTCAGTGGCATAACCAAACATTTCCGAAAGCGGTACCACACCATGAATAACCTGGTTTATACCCCGGGACTCCATTTCTTCAATGCGTCCCCGGCGGGCATTGATATCGCTAATTACATCGCCCATGTATTCATCCATGACCACAACCTCAACCTTCATGACCGGTTCCAGGAGCACCGCACCGGCATTCTTAGCAGCGTTTTGCAGAGCCATGCTGCCTGCTATTTTAAAGGCCAGCTCAGAAGAGTCAACATCATGATAGGATCCGTCCAGCAAAGTTACCCGCAAGTCCACCAGCGGATAAGATGCTAAAACTCCATTGGACATAGCCGCCGAAATACCGCTTGATACTGCCGGTATATATTCTTTGGGAATAACCCCGCCAACAATTTTGTTAACAATTTCAAGACCGGTGCCCGGCTCGGCCGGTTCAATCTCAATTACCACGTGGCCATATTGACCATGCCCACCGGACTGACGAATGAATTTACCTTCGGCCCTGGCTTTTCTGCGGATCGTCTCTTTATAAGCGACCTGCGGTTTACCTACAGTAGCTTGCACTTTAAACTCGCGCAACAAGCGATCCGTTATAATCTCCAAGTGTAGTTCACCCATTCCCCTAATGATGGTTTGACCTGTTTCTTCATCAATATTCACCTTAAAGGTAGGGTCTTCTTCACCCAATTTTTGCAACGCTACTCCCATTTTATCCTGGTCGGCCTTGGTGTTCGGTTCAATAGCTACGGATATAACAGGTTCGGGAAACTCCATAGACTCCAGAAGTATCGCATGTTCTTCTTCACACAGGGTATCCCCGGTACTGGTATCCCTTAGCCCTACGGCTGCAACGATATCACCGGAATAAACCTCTTTGACCTCTTCCCGGTGATTAGCATGCATCCTTAAAATTCGTCCAACACGCTCCCGTTTACCCTTAGTTGAGTTATAAACATACGATCCGCTAATTATCTGTCCAGAATAGACCCTAAAATAAGTAAGCTTACCTACGTATGGATCCGTTATGATTTTAAAAGCTAGAGCTGAAAAAGGCGCTTCATCATCAGCCATCCGAATGTCTTCTTCCTTTGTATCGGGATGCACACCACTAATAGCGGGAACATCCAACGGGGATGGCAAATAATCTACGATAGCGTCCAACAAGGGCTGAACGCCTTTGTTTTTAAAAGAAGAACCGCATAAGACCGGGATAACCTTAACCGCTAGCGTGGCTTTGCGTAACGCGCTTTTTATTTCATCGCTGGAAAACTTCTCCCCTTCTATATACTTAAGCATCAACTCTTCGTCGAATTCAGCTACTGCTTCTAACAACTTTTCCCGGTATTCGTTAACCAGCTCCCGCATATCTTCAGGAACATCTACTTCCTCTCTATAAGCACCCAAATCGTCATGATATATAATCGCCTTATTTTGAACCAAGTCAACAATACCGATAAAATTTTCCTCAACGCCAATGGGTAATTGTAATGCTACCGGGTTGGTACCTAACCTTTTGCGCATCATAGTCATGACATTAAAAAAATCTGCGCCAACCCGATCCATTTTATTGATGTAAGCAATCCGTGGCACCCTGTATTTATCGGCCTGCCGCCATACCGTTTCAGACTGGGGCTCAACACCACCTACCGAACAAAAAACGGCAACCGCCCCATCCAGTACTCGCAGCGACCTTTCCACCTCAACGGTAAAGTCCACGTGCCCGGGTGTATCTATAATATTTATATAATGATCTTGCCATTGGCACGACGTTGCAGCTGAGGTAATGGTAATACCTCGTTCCTGTTCCTGAACCATCCAATCCATTGTTGCCGCACCATCATGTACTTCACCCAACTTGTGTACTTTCCCTGTGTAAAACAGGATACGCTCGGTGGTGGTGGTCTTTCCGGCGTCGATATGTGCCATAATGCCTATGTTGCGAGTTTTTTTGAGTGAAATTTGCCTCGCCATTAAGACCCCCCCTTTCACTACCACCTGTAATGCGCAAAAGCCTTATTAGCCTCAGCCATTTTATGTGTATCTTCTTTCCGTTTCACGGAGGCCCCAGTGTTATTAGCAGCATCGATTAATTCATCTGCCAAGCGTTCTCTCATGGTTCTTCCGGAACGCTCTCTGGAATACTTGGTTATCCAGCGAATGGCCAATGTTTGTCTACGCTCAGGTCTTACTTCAATAGGCACCTGGTAGTTAGCACCACCCACCCGCCTGGCCTTGACTTCCAGAATTGGCATTACATTTTTCATGGCCTGCTCAAACACTTCATTGGGATCCTTGCCGGTTTTTTCCCGAATAATATCAAAAGCACCGTAGCAGATACTTTCCGCTACGCCTTTTTTCCCATCAAGCATAACTTGATTGATCAACTTAGTAAGCACCTTGCTATTATACACTGGATCTGGCATGATATCACGCTTCGGTGCAGCCCCTCTTCTCGGCATTTGTTTCCCCCCTTACGTCATTAAATATAAAGCTTAAAAAAATTCCATTATTTTTTGGGCCGTTTGGCACCATATTTTGAGCGACCCCGATTACGGCTCTGTACTCCGGCACAGTCCAATGCACCCCTGACAATGTGATACCTCACACCCGGCAGGTCCTTAACCCTACCGCCACGAACCAGCACCACTGAGTGCTCCTGCAGGTTATGTCCAATACCTGGAATATAGGAGGTTACTTCAATACCATTGGTAAGTCTTACCCTGGCTACCTTGCGCAGCGCAGAGTTGGGCTTTTTGGGGGTAGTTGTATATACCCTGGTGCATACACCCCTTTTTTGCGGACATTCTTTAAGTGCCGGTGAATTAGATTTTTTTGTTAAATCCTCCCGGCCTTTCCTGATCAGTTGGTGGATTGTCGGCATATTAATTACACCTCCTTTATAATTTATTAATCTAAGAAAAATGTAAAATTAATCTTCTCTTATAATAGCTGCCGCAGCACACTCAACTTTGATACCGCATACCTTGCCCAGGTTCTTCATAGAATCTACCCGGATATATGGTACTTGTTTTTCCTCACAAATAGCAATAATGGGCTCGGCAACATGTTTATCAGCATTATCTGCCACGTATACCACTTTGGCCAGGTTTTTTTTCAATGCCTTAACGGTTTGCTTACTGCCCACAGACTTTTCCTTAGCCGCCTGTAGCCGTTTATAAGGCATAATCACCCACCCCCAAAAATAACACACTTAAAGATAATATCACTACCGGTTTTCAAAGTCAATAAATTTCGCCAACACCCGGCAAACAGCACCATTTTTTCATGCCTCCGGGGGCAAGCCGGGCATTTTTGTGGTTCCCGGCTGCATTACAATTCTTGTGCTATTTGCATATTTATACTTCGGTTATTAGCTCTGCTGTTTCCAACTGTTCAGCCTCTTTCTCTGACGGATTGATCTCTACATTGCGGTAGCGGCTCATGCCGGTACCTGCAGGAACTAGCTTACCAATAATTACATTTTCTTTAAGTCCCAGCAGCGGATCCATCTTTCCCTTAATCGCTGCCTCGGTAAGCACTCTAGTGGTTTCCTGGAATGAAGCTGCCGATAAGAATGAGTCGGTAGCCAGTGACGCCTTGGTAATTCCCAGCAATACCGGTTTATCCTGAGCGGGCTCACCACCCTCAAGCTCAACCAACCTGTTTTCTTCTTCAAAGTCAAATATATCAATTAAGCCCCCGGGCAACAGTGATGTATCGCCCTGGTCCTCGACCCGCACCTTACGCAGCATCTGTCGGATCATTACTTCAATATGCTTATCGTTAATATCCACACCCTGCAAGCGGTATACTCGCTGTACCTCATGCAGCAAGTATATTTGCACACCTGTAATACCTTTAATTTTTAGCAGATCATGTGGATTAACAGAACCCTCGGTTAGTTCATCACCGGCTTCTACCCTGTCTCCATTATGCACTTTCATGCGGGCACCGTAAGGAATTACGTAATTATTTTTGTTACCGTCATCACTGGTTATATCTACTTCACGTCGGCCTTTGACTTCTCTTAATTCAACCACACCGGCCTCTTCGGTAATAATCGCCTGACCTTTTGGCTTACGGGCCTCAAAAAGTTCTTCAACCCTGGGTAAACCTTGAGTAATATCATCACCAGCTACACCACCGGTGTGGAACGTACGCATGGTTAACTGAGTACCCGGCTCACCAATCGATTGTGCAGCAATAATGCCCACTGCTTCACCAATATCCACCATACGACCAGTGGCCAAATTGCGACCGTAACAATTGATACATACTCCATACCTGCTTTTGCAGGTAAGCACTGAACGAATCTTAACTTTATTAATACCCGCCGTGATAACCTTATCCGCATCATCATGTTCTATCACTTTACCTCCTGGGACCAGAACTTCACCGGTTTCAGGGTGTGTGATATCTTCCAAAGCTACTCGCCCGACAATGCGATCCTCTAATTTTTCAATTACCTCGGTACCATCTTTAATTTCAGAGACATTGATGCCCTCTTCGGTGCCGCAATCAACTTCCCGTACGATAACATCTTGTGCCACATCAACCAGGCGGCGGGTTAAATATCCCGAGTCTGCTGTTCGCAACGCTGTATCGGCGAGACCTTTACGCGCTCCGTGCGTTGAAATAAAATATTCTAAGACCGTTAGTCCTTCACGGAAATTTGCTTTAATGGGCAGGTCAATAATCCGACCTGAAGGATCGGCCATCAAACCACGCATACCAGCCAACTGGCGTATCTGCTGAATGTTACCACGAGCACCTGAATTAGCCATCATATATACCGGGTTAAATCTATCCAGGGAGTCAACCAGGGCATCTGTAACCTTTCTGGTTGCTTCATTCCAAATGCCAATAACTTTACGATAGCGCTCTTCCTCTGTAATCAAACCACGGCGATACTGGACCTCTACTTTACCCACTTGCTTTTCCGCATCATCCAGTATTTCTCTCTTTGCGGAGGGAATAATAATGTCAGCATTACTTATAGTTACTCCCGCCTTGGTGGCATACTTAAAGCCCAAGGTCTTAATGCCGTCTAAAAACTCACCCGTCGCAGAAAAACCAAGCTTGCGGTAAGATTCGTCCACAATCCTGCTCAGTGTCTTTTTATCGGCCACCTGATTGAAATAGCCTATCTCTTTTGGAATAACCGAATTAAAGATCACACGACCAACAGTTGTTTCTTTTAGCTCATCATCAAACCTGATCTTTACTTTGGCGTGGAGGCTTACAACACCGTTTTCATAAGCCATCATGGCTTCTTCTTTGCTGCAAAATCGCTTACCTTCGCCAAGAGCGCCCGGCTTTTCCATCGTTAAATAATAGCTGCCCAGCACCATGTCTTGAGTCGGGATGGCAACAGGATGACCGTCCTTAGGATTTAAAATATTATGCGCTGAAAGCATCAATAACCTGGCCTCGGCCTGTGCTTCCGCAGATAAAGGCAGGTGCACAGCCATCTGGTCGCCATCGAAGTCAGCGTTATAAGCAGTACATACCAGCGGGTGAATTTGAATAGCCCTGCCCTCCACCAGCTTAGGCTCAAAAGCCTGAATGCCCAAACGATGCAATGTTGGTGCACGGTTCAACATCACCGGGTGATCTTTAATAACCTCTTCCAGGACATCCCACACCTCCGGTCGCACGCGTTCAACCATACGTTTGGCACTTTTTATATTATGAGCGTGCCCGTCATTGACCAGCTTTTTCATTACAAACGGCTTAAATAACTCCAACGCCATTTCTTTAGGCAAACCACACTGGTGCAGCTGTAACTTTGGCCCTACCACAATAACAGAACGTCCGGAATAATCCACCCGTTTGCCCAGCAAATTCTGGCGAAACCGGCCTTGCTTACCCTTAAGCATATCGCTTAGCGACTTTAACGGTCGGTTCCCCGGGCCAGTCACCGGGCGACCCCGGCGGCCATTGTCGATCAGCGCATCTACAGCTTCCTGCAGCATGCGCTTTTCATTGCGCACAATAATGTCCGGAGCGCCAAGGTCCAGCAGCCTCTTCAGGCGATTGTTGCGATTGATTACGCGTCGGTAAAGATCATTCAAATCCGAAGTAGCAAACCGTCCACCGTCCAGCTGTACCATGGGACGCAGTTCAGGTGGAATTACCGGCACTACGTCTAAAATCATCCATTCCGGACGATTACCGCTCTTACGAAAGGCTTCCACTACTTCCAGCCGGCGAACAGCACGAATTTTGCGCTGTCCGGAAACCTCACGCAACTCTTGCCGCAACTCCTTGTTCATTTCTTCAAGGTCAATTTCCTGCAATAGTTGTTTAATCGCCTCAGCACCCATCAGGGCATTAAAATTATTACCATACTTCTCTCGATGCTCCCTGTATTCGGTTTCAGTGAGCAGCTGTTTTTTAAGCAACGGCGTTTCCAAAGGATCGATTACAACATAAGATACAAAATAAAGAACTTTTTCTAAGGCTCGGGGTGACATATCCAGTAAAAGTCCCATGCGACTGGGTATACCCTTAAAATACCAGATATGAGAAACTGGAGCGGCCAGTTCAATATGGCCCATCCTCTCCCGGCGCACCTTTGAACGCGTTACCTCAACACCGCAGCGATCGCAAATTACGCCCTTATAACGAACACGTTTATATTTACCACAATGACATTCCCAATCACGGGTAGGGCCAAAAATACGTTCGCAAAACAACCCGTCCCGCTCAGGTTTTAGTGTACGATAATTGATGGTCTCGGGCTTTTTGACCTCACCGCTAGACCAGTTCCGGATTTGTTCCGGAGAAGCCAAGCCTATGCGAATTCGATCGAAGTTATTTAAGTCCAGCAAGGACCTCTCTCCCTTCGGATTTTCTATCTGCTTTAGTAATTCTCCTCATTAGGGTCGAAATCGTCAGTTAATTCCCCATCAAGATCAGTTACTTCATCTAGATCATCCAATTCAACCTCTTTATCGATAAGAGCATCCTCATTTAACTCATCAATATCATCGCCTGATTCTTCGTCTTCTTCTACTTCAGGTTCGTCATAATCATCATCCCGACGCCGTCCCCGATCCTCATGCAATTCGAGGCCCAAATCCTTAGCTGTTTCGGCAATATCATCTTCAGTTTCTTTAATTTCAATTTCCCTGTCATCCTCTGAAAGCACCTTCACATCCAAGGATAAACTTTGCAATTCCTTGATGAGCACCTTAAATGATTCTGGTACGCCTGGTTCTGGAACATTTTCACCTTTGACAATAGCTTCATAGGTTTTTACCCGACCGACTACGTCGTCTGATTTAACAGTAAGTATTTCTTGCAAAGTATAAGCTGCCCCATAAGCCTCCAGGGCCCATACTTCCATTTCACCAAAACGCTGGCCGCCAAATTGTGCCTTACCACCCAAGGGCTGCTGAGTAACCAGTGAATATGGGCCAGTAGAACGAGCATGGATTTTATCATCTACCAAGTGGTGCAATTTAAGCATATAAACATATCCAACGGTAACCGGATTATCGAATGGTTCACCGGTACGACCGTCGTACAGGGTAATTTTCCCACTAGCCGGCAACCCCGCCCTTTCCAAACTGTCCACAATGTCGGCTTCTAACGCACCGTTAAATACCGGTGTTGCAACATGGATGCCTAATTCACGGGCCGCCCATCCCAGATGTGTTTCCAACACCTGACCGATATTCATACGAGATGGTACTCCCAGGGGGTTAAGAACGATTTCTATTGGCGTGCCGTCCGGTAAAAAGGGCATATCTTCTTCAGGTAAAATACGGGCCACAACACCCTTGTTGCCATGTCGTCCGGCCATTTTATCGCCCTCGGATATTTTGCGTTTCTGCGCGATATAAACCCGTACCAGCTGATTAACCCCAGGCGGCAGCTCATCGCCGTTATCTCGGGTAAACACCTTAACATCCACTATTTTGCCGGCCTCACCGTGAGGTACACGCAATGAGGTATCCCGCACTTCGCGGGCCTTTTCTCCAAAGATGGCCCGCAGTAAACGTTCTTCTGCTGTAAGCTCGGTTTCCCCTTTAGGTGTAACCTTACCTACCAGTACATCTCCTGGCCGCACTTCAGCACCCACACGAATAATGCCACGTTCATCCAGGTCCTTTAATATCTCTTCGCCTACATTGGGGATATCGCGAGTAATTTCCTCAGGACCCAGCTTGGTGTCCCGAGCATCGCATTCATATTCCTCAATATGTATTGAGGTAAAGTAATCCTCCTTAACCGTCTTTTCACTGAGCAGTATTGCGTCCTCATAGTTATAACCTTCCCAGGGCATAAAGGCCACCAGTATATTATGGCCTAAGGCTAGTTCGCCATTATCAGTAGACGGCCCGTCGGCAATTACCTGACCGGCCACAACCCTTTCACCCTTACTAACGATGGGACGCATGTTAATACAGGTGCCCTGGTTAGATCTGGTGTACTTTAATAATTTATATTTATCCAATCGGTCATCGTCAGTGCGGATAACTATTTCAGTAGCCACGACTTTTTCCACTACACCACTATTTTCCGCCAGTTTAACCACACCGGAATCCCTGGCCGCTGTGTACTCTATACCAGTGCCCACCAGGGGGGCGTCAGTCCTAAGCAAAGGTACAGCTTGCCTCTGCATGTTGGCACCCATCAGTGCACGGTTAGCATCATCATGTTCCAAAAATGGTATTAAAGCGGTGGCCACACTAACCAGCTGCTTGGGTGAAACATCCATGTAATCTACTTTTTCAGAAGGTACCACCAATATTTCACTGCCGTGACGGGCGTTGACCCGTTCCTGAGTAAAATAAGAATCCTCGTTCAGCGGCGCATTTGCCTGGGCAACAATTACATCTTCTTCCTCATCTGCGGTAAGGTAGACTATTTCCTCCGTTACACGCCGATTTTCCTTATCCACCTTCCGATATGGTGTTTCAATAAAACCAAAATTGTTAATGCGCGCATAGCAGGACAGCGAACCAATTAAACCAATATTTGGTCCTTCAGGGGTTTCAATGGGACACATCCGGCCATAGTGGGAGTGGTGTACGTCACGAACCTCGAAACCAGCCCGCTCCCGGCTGAGGCCCCCAGGTCCCAAAGCAGATAAACGGCGTTTGTGGGTTAACTCTGCCAGCGGATTGGTCTGGTCCATAAACTGACTTAGCTGGCTCGAACCAAAAAATTCCTTTATTGCCGCGACTACGGGGCGAATGTTTATCAAGACCTGCGGAGTAATGACATCCACATCCTGAATGGTCATACGTTCTCGCACCACGCGCTCCATCCTGGACAGGCCGATGCGAAACTGATTTTGCAGCAGTTCCCCCACCGAACGCAAACGCCGGTTGCCCAAGTGGTCGATATCGTCAACCTGACCCTCGCCCTCCATAAGGCGCAACAGATAATTTACAGTTTCGATAATATCCTGAGGAGTTAACTCACGAATAAATTCCCTGTTTTTGGGCACATCTGTTTTTAAATAAGGATCGAATTCGGTTTCCTGGTTTTCGCCTTCGGGGTAACGGTACAACACCCCATGTTTTAGTTTTTTCTGCAGCTTATAGCGACCTACTACAGCCAGGTCATAGCGTTTGGGATCGAAAAAAAGCGTATCTAACAACGACCTTGCACTATCCACCGTCGGTGGTTCACCGGGACGTAGTCGCTTATAAATCTCGACCAGCGCGTCTTCCGTGGAGTCAGTATTATCGCGAGCCAGGGTTTCCTGGATATGTATGTTTTCATTAAATAAATCAGAGATCATGATATTGGATCCATAGCCCAACGCTCTAATCAATACTGTCGCAGGAATTTTTCTGGTGCGATCAATACGCACGAATAGCTGATCATTCACATCTGTTTCAAATTCAAGCCAAGCACCACGATTGGGTATGATTGTTGCTCCATAAAGCTTTTTACCGCTGGGGTCGTGTGTTTCCGCAAAATAAACACCGGGTGAGCGCACCAACTGGCTAACAATAACACGTTCAGCCCCGTTGATAATAAAGGTGCCCTTATCGGTCATGAGCGGAAAATCACCCATAAAGACTTCTTGTTCTTTAACCTCACCGGTTTCCTTGTTAATAAGGCGTACCTTTACCCTAAGCGGAGCTGCGTAGGTAACATCTCGTTCCTTACATTGTTCGACCCCATACTTTGGTTTTCCCAGGCTGTAATCAAGAAACTCCAGTACCAAATTACCGGTAAAGTCCTGGATGGGGGAAATATCGTGAAATACCTCCCTTAAACCTGTGCCAAGAAACCACATGTACGAATTGCGCTGCACTTCAATGAGATTAGGTAGCTTCAAAACTTCCTGGAACTTCCCAAAATTCCACCTGGTTCTAGTACCCAGTTGTTCAGGATACATCTACAGCACCACACCCCCAAAATAAGGCATTAATATTAATACAAACGACGAAAAGCAAGGTCTTGTCCTTTTCACAATCCCTCGCTTACTAATAAAATAAAAATACCTATCTAATGTATTATTTCCAACATTTTTATAGCCAATACGTTAACCAAGCATGCATAAAAAATATAATGCTTAGTCACGGATTCAAATCGGAAAAACCTGCTATATTTACCAATGTTCTTTATAATGGACATTCTTGAATTATAACATGATAATTTATAAGTGTCAATAAAAAGCCGCTCCTGTTGGGGAGCGGCTTTAACCTACTCAAGAAAACTACTTGATTTCTACAGAAGCGCCAGCTTCAACAAGCTTGGCCTTCAGAGCTTCAGCGTCTTCCTTGCTAATTTTTTCTTTAACTGGTTTAGGAGCGCCATCCACTAGTTCCTTCGACTCCTTCAAACCAAGGCCAGTGACTTCACGCACCACTTTAATTACGTTAACTTTCTTATCGCCAGCAGCAGTTAAAATCACATCAAATTCAGTTTGCGCTTCTTCCTCGACAGGGGCGGCACCAGCTGCGGGAACAGCGACAGCGGCAACGGGTGCAGCAGCACTTACGCCGAATTCTTCTTCAAATGCTTTGACCAGTTCGGCCAGCTCCAACACGGTTAAGCCTTTTACAGCTTCTAGTATTTCTGCAACTTTAGACATATGATATTAACCTCCCCAAAATATTAAATTTCTTATAGATAATTGGTAATAATTCTCATCATTTAACTTACTGCTTCGCCGGCCTTTTTCTCGCGCACGGCGTCAAGTACATACACAAGATTCCTCAGTAAGCCCTGCAACGCTCCGGCAAAACCATACATAGGAGCTTGCATACCACCCAACACTTGTGCCAGCAAAACTTCTCGCGAAGGAAGATTAGCCAGGGCTTTAACCTGCTCTGCACTAATTAACTGTCCTTCCAATATAGCTGCTTTTACTTCAAGCTTTTTGAACTCCTTAATAAAATCATATAAAACTTTAGCCGGAGCTACTGGATCATTTAATCCAAAAGCCAGTGCAGTAGGGCCTTCCAGATAAGGATCTGCACCCTCAAAGTTTAATTCCTTGGCCGCTTTTTTTATGATCGTATTTTTGGCTACTTTAAACTCACTTCCGGACTCATGCATGCGCCGGCGCAGCTTAGTTATAGCGTCTACGTTAATACCCTTATAATCAGCCATAATAACAATCTGCGAAGAGCCCATCTTTTCCCTGAGCATTTGCAGCATTTCTTCTTTTTCCTGTTTGGTAATTGGCAATATGTACACCTCCTTTTCCAGCAACTAAAAAACCTCCGGCGCAAACGCACATGCCAGAGGCCCGTTTAAGCAATACTTAAAAGGTTTAACCCTCCCGGCCTCGGCTGGCGGCGTATAACCATTAAGCCCGTAACGGGCACCTGCTGTCTGCAGCTAGGTACAACTATTTTTTTAATTTAATTTATGCAGTAACTTTCTGGGCACTAACCTTAACGCCGGGCCCCATGGTAGTAGTAACCGTAATGCCTTTAATGTATTGGCCTTTAGCTGCTGATGGTTTTACCCGAATAAGCTGCTCAACCAATGCTTTTAAGTTTTCGATTAATTTCTCGGACTCAAAAGAAGCTTTACCGATAGGGGCATGAATATTCCCTGCCTTATCTACCCGGTATTCAATTTTACCAGCCTTCACTTCTTGTACCGCCTGGGTAACGTCAAAGGTAACAGTACCTGTTTTCGGGTTGGGCATTAATCCACGAGGGCCAAGAACACGCCCTAGTTTACCAACCGTACCCATCATATCCGGCGTGGCAATAGCAACTTCAAAACCAAGCCAACCTTCTTTTTGGATCTTTTCAACCATATCTTCCGCACCAACGAAATCTGCCCCGGCAGCTTCTGCCTCTTTGGCTTTATCACCTTTAGCAAATACTAGCACAGTACGAGTTTTTCCAGTACCGTGAGGCAAAACCATGGCACCACGAACCTGCTGGTCGGCATGTCTCGGATCCACGTTTAGTTTGATCGCCACTTCCACCGTTTCATCAAATTTGGCTTTAGCCATATTTTTTAACAGCTCAATGGCTTCTAATGGCTCATATACTTTAGTGCGGTCTATCTGTTTGGCTGCTTCTTGATATCTTTTCCCTCTTTTTGGCATATAGCATTACCTCCCAGTGGTAGTAACGGAGTATTCCTCCCACTTTTCTATCCGGCGATTTCTATACCCATGCTGCGGGCTGTACCTTCAATCATGCGCACAGCAGCATCAACATTGGTAGCATTTAAGTCCTGCATCTTTAATTCAGCAATTTCCCGTACCTGGGCACTGGTTACCTTACCAACTTTCTTTTTATTAGGTTCACCCGATGCAGTCTCCAGACCGGCTGCCTTTTTCAATAGTACCGCTGCCGGCGGTGTTTTAGTGACAAAAGTAAAACTCCTGTCCTCATAAACAGTTATTTCCACAGGCACAATCATTCCAGCCTGCTTCGCAGTACGTTCATTATAATCTTTAACAAATTGCATAATGTTAACCCCATGCTGACCAAGTGCTGGTCCGACCGGGGGAGCAGGAGTAGCTTTCCCTGCCATAACTTGCAATTTTATTACAGCTGCAACCCGTTTAGCCATCTGTTACACCTCCTAACACAATTAATTTATTTTCTCGACCTGATTATAATCAAGCTCTACCGGAGTTTCTCGACCAAACATCGATATCAATACCCTTAGCTTGCTTTTCTCCAGGAGTATCTCTTCAATAGTACCGCCAAAATTCTCAAATGGTCCGGAGATGACTCGAACGTGTTCACCGGCATTAAAATCAACCTTCGTACGTGGTTCTTCCATGCCCATGGTTCTAATTATTTGCCGGGCTTCATCCTCATCCAGCGGAATAGGTTTAGCTCCGCTACCGACAAAACCAGTAACTCCGGGAGTATTACGCACCACGTACCATGAATCATCGGTCATTATCATTTCCACGAGCACATAGCCGGGAAAAATTTTCCGCTTGGTAACCTTTTTTCTGCCATCTTTAAGTTCAATCTCATCTTCCATGGGAACCAAAATACGGAATATCTTGTCTTCCATATTCATGGACTCAATGCGCTTTTCCAGGTTCGCCTTAACCTTATTTTCGTAACCTGAATAGGTATGTATGACAAACCAGCGCTTACTCATAAATATAAGGGACCCGGCGTGATCGCAGGCCCCTCACCCCCTTGATTATTTTATCAGCATACCCATGGCCGATCCGAGAATTATATCAAATACCCAAATGAGTACAGCTACAAACACAACCGAAACTAAAACCACTGCGGTGTAAATCATGGTTTCTTTGCGGGTTGGCCAGTGTACTCTCTTAAGTTCGTTCATTACTCCACGGAAAAAAGATTTTGTATGTTCAATCCTGTTCGGCTTATTGGCAGCAGCACTTTTTCTGGCCACTTCTTTACGGCTATCTTTTATAGCCAGCTCTTTCCCTGCGCCTGTGCCCTTATCTTTTTTCATTGACCCGTCCTGATTTTTGGCTACGGCCACTCATGCCACATCCTTAAATATACTTATCTGGTTTCTTTATGCATGGTATGGGTATGACAAAACTTGCAGTACTTCTTCATTTCAATACGGTTAGGGTCGTTTTTCTTATTCTTAGTTGTTGTGTAATTTCTTTGCTTACACTCTGTGCAGGCCAACGTTACTCCTACCCTCACCGGACCCACCTCCTAAACTAAAAAAGGCATTTTGCCTTTTTTATAAAAATTACCTTACAAACTTTATCACAATTCATATAAGCTGTCAAGATAAGGGTGGAAATTGGAGGAATCAATCTCCACCCTAAAACATATGCATTACTCGTTAATACCGGTAACCACACCAGCACCCACCGTGCGACCACCTTCACGAATGGCGAAGCGCAATCCTTCTTCTATAGCAATGGGAGTGATCAGCTCGATATTCATTCTAATGTTATCGCCCGGCATAACCATTTCCACACCCTCCGGCAGCTGGGCTACGCCGGTAACGTCTGTAGTGCGGAAGTAGAACTGTGGGCGGTAGCCGTTAAAGAACGGGGTATGCCTGCCACCTTCTTCTTTGGTCAGCACGTAGACTTCTGCGTTAAATTTGGTATGGGGCTTGATGCTGCCCGGTTTGGCCAGCACCTGGCCGCGTTCGATCTCTTTGCGATCTACACCGCGCAGCAGGCAGCCTACGTTGTCGCCCGCTTCACCGCGGTCCAGGATCTTGCGGAACATTTCTACGCCGGTGACTACGGTCTTGCGAGGTTTATCCATCAAGCCTACGATTTCTACGTCTTCGCCTACTTTTATGGAACCGCGTTCGATACGTCCTGTTGCTACGGTGCCACGACCTGTG
>NZ_LSRS01000030.1 GCF_009932395.1 Sporotomaculum syntrophicum | reverse complement strand
CGGGACCTACAAACTGGAACCCGGCGAATACACCTACACCATAAGCAAACCCGGCTACAAAGAGACAACCGGTACAATCACCATAACCGATCGGGACGAAACCATAACCGTAACCCTGGAAGAAATCAAGCAAAACAAGCAACAAGAAAAGAACAGGGACAATCACAAGAACCGGAAATAACGTCATTAAGCTTACAATTTGGGATCGATGGACGATGGACAGCATAAAAGACACACCGTATAACCTGGATTTAAGACCTATATTGACAAACATCCGGGGGAAGTATCCGGCCGGTTTCCTTTGGCCGGCTGGTTCTTTTACCGATAGGAGTTAAACACTCTATTTAATTTCAACTAATGAACAAAAATAAGAGAGGAGAAAACCCTGTGAAAGGTAATAAGAAGGTTGGGTTATGGTATAGCCTTTTACCGTTTGTACTAGGCATGTTTTTACTTGCCGGTGCATTAGTCCTGCAGGCACCTACAGACGCATTTGCTGCGGGTGGAGATATTACCATATCGGGGCCCGGGCTGAATAACCCGGAGCCTGTGACAATTACCCAGAATCAGCTCCGGGGCAATAATTCATTAACAGATGGAACATATTTAGAACAACAAGACATAATCTATAGCACTATTAATACTTGGCCTACCAAGAGCTGGTACAGGGGTGTAGGCGTCAAACTTGGTGATCTGTTAGAAGTAGCCGGAGGACTAAAACCGGAGGCAACGCAAATAAGATTTACATCCGGTGATGGCTTCAAAGCCACCTTTACGGTGCAGGAGCTTGTCTATGAACCCAGGTATATGTTTCCTAATTTCCTGGATACCGGTCTCCCAGGCCATCT
>NZ_LSRS01000028.1 GCF_009932395.1 Sporotomaculum syntrophicum | reverse complement strand
GGTACTTTTTTGATGGTGTTAGCTTCAATATGAGTCGTATCTATAACAATGCCGTTGCTGCTTTTTATTATGCCTTTTTCTACACATTGGCGTATGATTTCGGTTATGATGGTATCCAGGCTAATATCTTTTAAACGTTGGGTACGGAATTTGGTCAGTAAGCTTTTTTCGGGGAGAGGATCTTCTGGATTAAGGCCTACAAACCATTTGTAAGCCAGATTTACGGTCAAATCTTGTAACAACTGTTCATCGGATATAGTATATAGATATTTTAAGAACTGGATCCTCATCATCATTTCTGGTTCTTTGGCGGGTCTGCCAAAGTTTTTGCAATATCTATCTGCTAATAGTTCATTGACAAAGCTAAGAGATATTGCGGAATCTATACGTTTTAATATGTGATTCTCCGGTATTATATGGTATAATTCAGTGTAAAAGCTGCCTTGTTTAAAGGTGGTTTCAACTAGCATAAAAAGCATCCCCCGGTATATTTTGTTATGGTGACTTAATTATACTATAGGTGGGGATGCTTTTTGTGTTTTATATGGACTTTTTCAGTGGTCTCGGAC
>NZ_LSRS01000027.1 GCF_009932395.1 Sporotomaculum syntrophicum | reverse complement strand
TAACCTCTCCCCTTAACCTTCCAGCACCGGGCAGGCGTCAGCTCCTATACGTCATCTTGCGATTTAGCAGGAACCTGTGTTTTTGGTAAACAGTCGCTTGGGCCTTTTCTCTGCGACTCCTTCATGCTCCATCAGATAATGATTTCACACTAGCGGAGTACCCCTTCTCCCGAAGTTACGGGGTCATTTTGCCGAGTTCCTTAACGAGGGTTCTCTCGCGCGCCTTAGGATTCTCACCCCACCTACCTGTGTCGGTTTGCGGTACGGGCACCTTAGAGCCTCGTTAGAGGTTTTTCTTGACAGTTTGGGTGCAGCCACTTCGCTACTTGTTTTCGCTCCCCGTCACCTCTCAGGCTGTTTGAACTGCGGTTTTGCCTGCAGTTCGCCCTACGGGCTTGGACGCGCTTTTCCAACCGCGCGCTTGGCTTGCCCTACTGTGTCACCCCATCCTTCAAACGGCTTTAAGGTGGTATCGGATTCTCAACCGATTGTCCATCGCCTACGCTCTTCAGCCTCGGCTTAGGCCCCGACTTACCCTGGGCGGACGAGCCTTCCCCAGGAATCCTTAGGTTTTCGGCGGGCAGGATTCTCACCTGCCTTTGCGCTTACTTATACCGGCATTCTCACTT
>NZ_LSRS01000026.1 GCF_009932395.1 Sporotomaculum syntrophicum | reverse complement strand
AGGCTGGAAAGAAAGATGACGATGACGCCCCTGGCAGTGGTAAACCGGAAACATTTGACTTCCTTGGGTTCAAACACTACTGTAGTATAAGCCGCAACGGTAGATTCCGGGTAAAACGGAAAACGAGCAGCAAGAAATTCCGGGCAAGCCTACTACGATTTAAACAATGGATACAAGAAAACCGGCATATGCTGATAGAAAAGCTAATGAACAAACTTAGGCGCAAATTGCAAGGATATTATCGGTATTACGGGATAACAGACAACTCACCGATGCTAAGGAGATTCTTCGACGAAGTGAAACGACACCTGTTCAAAAATTTAAACAGACGAAGCCAGAAGAGAAGCCATAACTGGAGCAATTTCCCGAAACTACTGGTTAAATACCGGTTACCCAAGCCCAAAATATACGTTAATATCTATGAACTAAGGAAAAGTATCGGCTACATAATGTAAATGGCAGTGTGAAGAGCCGGATGCGGGAAAGCTGCACGTCCGGTTCTGTGAGGGGTGCGTGACCAATTAAATCATGGGGCAAATATTGTGACACTCCCAGAGGAAACGGGGAGAAACCGGGAAAACAAAGTGTCCCCTAAAGTTTAAGAGGTGCGCATCTACTCGACTTTTGTGTCAAATGAAAGACACGGTAGACAGTAAGATATTTTTTTATGCAGTAAAATGATTTTCAGAAGTACCTGGAAACCAAAAAAATAATATATGGCAGATGACGAACCACGTTCATATTAAGAGACTGGAAAATATAGGTCGCGACATGTACTGGTATTATGGTAATATAAAGGTATTCAAGTAACAGATCGTGGTGATGAGTTTGTATCGTTTTAAAAAGATAGAACATAACGTAATGGAATATATTCCGTTGCTAATTAAAAAATTAAGCATTGACGGGGATATTGTGGCCATTTATCTTTTTGGTTCATACGCCGAGGGAAGACAGACTCCCATTAGTGATATTGACCTTGCGGTTCTTCTCAACGGTGACTTTCCCCCGAGCCGGTATTTTGAAAAAAAATTAGAATTACTTGCAATGATAACATCATTACTTAAGACAGACGAAGTGGATCTGATAATTCTAAATCATGCACCACCAGCCCTTTCTTACCGGATATTGAGTAAAGGGCGACTTATTTTTGAAAAAGAAGATGGGAAAGGTCAACGGGTGAATTTTCAAGTACGAACTTATGACCGTTATTTTGACTTCAAACCCATTGAAAAGATATTACATGAAGGGTTAGTAAGGCGAATTAAGGAGGACCGATTTGGTGGTTGATAGGCAAACGATCGAGAGGCGCCTTTTTAAGCTGGAGCGATCCCTGCGCAAGCTGAAAGAATTGTCGAAAGTAAGCTGGGAAGAATATAAAAAAGATGAAGGCATCCAAGACCGTGTTGAAAGGAATTTACACATAGCCGCGCAAGTTTGTATTGATATTGGCAGCCATGTTATTGCTGACCGGGAATATCGTCCTCCGCTCGGATATGGAGATATTTTTGCGGTATTAATGGAAGAGGGTTTGCTGCCCGCAGACCTGGCCAATACCATGAAACAAATAGCAGGTTTTCGAAATATTCTCGTCCATGATTATTTAGATGTCGACCCAAAGATAGTTTATGATAGCTTAAGGAAAATAGATGATTTTAAAAAGTTCGCCAACTACGTCTTAACATGGCTATAAAGCCGGTGGTGTCGAAAAGCTTAGTTCGTGACACAGGGGAACCGTCCGAGACCACTG
>NZ_LSRS01000025.1 GCF_009932395.1 Sporotomaculum syntrophicum | reverse complement strand
ATACCGAAACTGCGGAATTTGGACGTCGGTTATCGGACGTCAGACATCGGAGGGAAGAAATGGTTATGGGATATAAAAATCTCGAAGTATACCAAAGGTCGTATAAACTAGCCTTGGAAATACACAGAACCACTCAAAAATTTCCATCCGAAGAAAGGTATGAATTAGGAAGTCAGCTAAGAAGAGCTGCAGTATCCATACCGTTAAACATAGCGGAAGGATACGGAAGGCGGGAATCTATCGGTGAATTCCAGCACTTTCTAAGAAATGCACTTGGTTCTTGTAACGAAGTAAAGGTATTGCTAGATATGATAAAAGACTTACAGTATATATCTGAGGAAAGACATCAGATTTTATTAGAGCAATATAACATACTAGGCAAGCAAATATACCGCTTACGAGAAGCAAATACCAAGAAAAAGATCTGACGACTGACGCCCGACGACCGACGACCAAATTGGTAGGGGAGCGTTCCCATTGGATAGAAGCTATACCGAAAGGAGTAGTGGACTAATGGGAAGTGAGAATGCCGGTATAA
>NZ_LSRS01000024.1:47-1808 GCF_009932395.1 Sporotomaculum syntrophicum | reverse complement strand
CCGAGAGTATTTCCGGTCTAACTTTTCTCCTAAAAGCTATAAGCCCAATGATTGGCTTTTCCCAGGGCAAAACAAAAATGAGCATATTCACGTTAAGACCATCAAGAACACCCTCATAAAATTACGGAATCGGCTGCAACTGGACAAGAACATTTCTGCCCATACACTGCGGCACTGCTTTGCCACCCACGCCTTAGAAAACGGAGTCGATCCTGTTTTCATCCAGCAAATGCTGGGGCATAAGCGTATTCAGACTACGATGACATACCTGCATATGACATCGAAAAGCCTTATGGGTGTTAAAAGCCCCCTTGACACCGGTTATGGTGATACAAAATGATTACCATACAGGATGTTTTTCTTCAATTTTATTCTCAGTACAAAAAAAGCTTTGCACCATCCTCACAGCAGGCCAAGGCATCTAGAGACATCACGGGCTGCCGAACCGCTGTCTTAGGTGGTCATATTTCTGAATGCGATGAATGCAGTCACACTGTAGTGCACTACAATTCATGCCGTAACCGGCACTGCCCTATGTGCCAGGGCATTAATAAAGTCATCTGGGTGGATAAAAGGATCAAAGATATACTTAACGCTCCTTACTTTCATGTAGTATTTACGGTACCGCAAGAACTGCAGCCACTGATTTATCAAAACCAGGAACTGCTTTACGGTTTGATGTACAAGGCGACTGCTGAAACTCTTTTTGAGCTTGCCCGGGATAACAAATATTTGGGAGCACAGATCGGTTTTTTCTCTCTGCTGCATACATGGGGCCAGGATTTACATTATCACCCGCACATTCATTCAGTCGTATTGGCAGGCGGGCTAACCAAGCACAATAAGTGGCATAGCAGCAGCAAGAAGTTCTTTATTCCCGTAAAGGTACTGGCTAAAAAATTCCGTGGCAAATATCTATACCATTTAAAGCAATACTACCACCAAAACTTACTCAATTTTTATGAGAATGCGCAGGCATACCGAAACCCAAAGGTATTCAAAAACTTACTCGATCAATGTTATGCCAAAGATTGGTATACCTATACAAAAGAGACCTTTTCCGGTCCTTTAGCTGTTGTCCAATACCTGGGGAGGTACACCCATCGAATCGCTATTTCTAACAATAGAATTGTATCCATGGATGAGAATACGGTGACATTTACCGTTAGAGATAAGAAATCCGACAGTGGTAAAAAGACAGTAATATTGAAAGGCGTTGAATTTATCCGGCGGTTTTTAATGCATATACTTCCAAGGGGTTTTGTTAAAATCAGGCACTATGGCTTACTTGCTAACCGGAACAAAAAAACAAAGCTTAAACTGTGTAGAAAACTAACTTCTAGCCCTGCTTACAAACCCAAATTTGAAGGTCTTACAACCATTGAGATTCTCAGTATCCTGTTAGGTAAGGATGTAACGGTTTGTCCGGTATGCAAGAAAGGTAAAATGAAGGCGGTACGCTCGGTATACCCAAGGCCTTATCCATAATAGCCCATTAATTGAATAAATTTTCAAAGACCCATTTGTGGGGAGGGGGCAAGTATATACAATTTCGGCTGGTTTTATTTAAAAAATACGAGATGCTTGAGAAAAATTGGTATAAATCAGGTGGTATTACAGCTTAAGAACCAGAAGAAAAAGATTGAATTCCCATAGCTGGGAGCAGAGCGACTTCATTCTTCTATGGCAATTGAAAATTTTGCGAGGCAGCTATTGTGCGTAATCAAAGTTTAAGACTCAAAATCAGGGGTTACCTGACAT
>NZ_LSRS01000023.1 GCF_009932395.1 Sporotomaculum syntrophicum | reverse complement strand
CCGAGAGTATTTCCGGTCTAGCTTTTCTCCTAAAAGCTATAAGCCCAATGATTGGCTTTTCCCAGGGCAAAACAAAAATGAGCATATTCACGTTAAGACCATCAAGAACACCCTCATAAAATTACGGAATCGGCTGCAACTGGACAAGAACATTTCTGCCCATACACTGCGGCACTGCTTTGCCACCCACGCCTTAGAAAACGGAGTCGATCCCGTTTTCATCCAGCAAATGCTGGGACATAAGCGTATTCAGACTACGATGACATACCTTCATATGACATCGAAAAGCCTTATGGGTGTTAAAAGCCCCCTTGACACCGGTTATGGTGATACAAAATGATTACCATACAGGATGTTTTTCTTCAATTTTATTCTCAGTACAAAAAAAGCTTTGCCCCATCCCCACAGCAGGCCAAGGCATCTAGAGACATCACGGGCTGCCGAACCGCTGTCTTAGGTGGTCATATTTCTGAATGCGATGAATGCAGTCACACTGTAGTGCACTACAATTCATGCCGTAACCGGCACTGCCCTATGTGCCAGGGCATTAATAAAGTCATCTGGGTGGATAAAAGGATCAAAGATATACTTAACGCTCCTTACTTTCATGTAGTATTTACGGTACCGCAAGAACTGCAGCCACTGATTTATCAAAACCAGGAACTGCTTTACGGTTTGATGTACAAGGCGGCTGCTGAAACTCTTTTTGAGCTTGCCCAGGATAACAAATATTTGGGAGCACAGATCGGTTTTTTCTCTCTGCTGCATACATGGGGCCAGGATTTACATTATCACCCGCACATTCATTCAGTCGTATTGGCAGGCGGGCTAACTAAACACAATAAGTGGCATAGCAGCAGCAAGAAGTTCTTTATTCCCGTAAAGGTACTGGCTAAAAAATTCCGTGGCAAATATCTATACCATTTAAAGCAATACTACCACCAAAACTTACTCAATTTTTATGAGAATGCGCAGACATACCGAAACCCAGAGGTATTCAAAAACTTACTCGATCAATGTTATGCCAAAGATTGGTATACCTATACAAAAGAGACCTTTTCCGGTCCTTTAGCTGTTGTCCAATATCTGGGGAGGTATACCCATCGAATCGCTATTTCTAAC
>NZ_LSRS01000022.1 GCF_009932395.1 Sporotomaculum syntrophicum | reverse complement strand
TAAGTGTTTTGCATAATCCATAAGCCAATAGAATCAAGGGTTTCAAGGCCACAAAAAAGGACTTCACCCCTTGTTTTGCCGAATATTACAAGTAGCACCTAATAACAAACGACAAAAACCAGAGGTGAAGTTACTTGTATATTCAACAACAGTGCCTGTTTTCCTTTGACGAAATTATGAAACTGCAACCGGAAACCCGGTTAGAAAAGATTTTTCATACCCTCGATCTTAGCCCCATTATTGATAACTTTGAGAAAAGTTCTTTAGGGCCTAATGGGTACTCTATGGCTGCAAAGTTACGAGCTCTGTTTGCAATGGTTATTGAAAGAATACCGAATTTTACTGCTTTAACCGAACGATTAAGCCAAGATCCTGTTTTTAGATTTGCATGCGGTTTTCCAATAGCAAGTCAAGCACCGAGCGTTTCCACCTTTAGCCGACTATTTAAAGCAATATCCGAAAATGAATTGTTAGAACAGTATTTTCAACAACTTGTGAGTCAACTCCGGAAACAAGGGACTATAGACGGTAATTGTGTTGCTATCGATGCAACCAAATTAGAATCCCGAGAAAGAGCAAAACCTAAGAAAACCATAGAACAAGATGGTACCCAACCGGATTGGGGCTCCAAAAAAGACAGTCACGGCAATCAAATAACCTGGTTTGGCTGGAAAGTACACCTAGCGGTTGACTGTAAAAGCGAAATGCCGCTGGCCGTAAATTTAACTCCTGCCAGTAGATCAGATAGCATGGAAGCACTACCTCTTGTAGAAAAAGTAACTGCGCCTCTGGCGAAAAAAGATTATCCAAAACATTGGACAATGGATTCCGGTTACGATATCAAGGAAATCTACGCAACCCTTTATCACGAATATAATTCACAAGGCATTATACCGCTAAACTTACGTGGAGCTAAAATGCCGCCTGAAGGCCTTGATTTTAACGGCACCCCTATTTGCTCCGGTGGTTACCCTATGATCTACTGGGGTAGTGATAAGAATGGTTGCAATAAATTTAGGTGCCCGCATGTTTTGGGTAAAGTAAACTGCCCACATGGTTTAGCCTGGTGCTCTTCTTCAAACTACGGGCTAGTAGTGAAAACACGGGTTAAAGATGACCCCAGACGGTTTAACACTCCCCATCGTGGCAGTAAGAACTGGACCAAAATATACAATAAACGTACATCCGTCGAGCGCTGCTTTGGTCGCCTTAAAGAATACCTGAGCCTAAAAAACTTAAATGTGCGAGGGTTCAAAAAAGTAAAAGCGCGTGTCTTATTATCATGTATTGCAATGTTATCCACAGCGATGGTTTCAGTATTTGAGCCCAAAGTTGTAAAGCAGGTAGCTTAGGCGATACTGGTATTTTAAAACTCTCTATAGCTCAAAGGGGTATTTTTGTCCATTTTTGATTATCCACAGTTATAAAATAGCATTTAGCATAGCAACTTACCATAACTGTGTTAAGTTAATGCGATTGCAGTTCTAAATTATGGCATTGAATTTTATGCTACAGAAATTATGCAAAATGCTTA
>NZ_LSRS01000021.1 GCF_009932395.1 Sporotomaculum syntrophicum | reverse complement strand
TAAAATCAGGAGGCCATTGCATGGACAATTATAAAAAAGATATTGAACTATACTTTGAACTCAAAGGAGCTCCCGAATCGTCAAAGGAATCATATTTGCGCAGGATCTATGCATTTATGGATTTTATCCAAATCGAAAGGCATAAGCGCATGGAAGACATTACGATTAGTGACATCCAACAATATATACTTCATCTTAAAAATGACAAAGGCCTTACAGCAGGAACCATCAACAACTATATTTCGGGAGTCAGACTTTTCTATAACCATATACTGGACAAGGAGTGGAATGAAAAGAAAATTCCACGGATGAAAAGGGTACAAAAACTTCCGGTTATCCCCTCTAAACAAGATGTGCTGGCGATTTTAAACGAGACCACTAACCTTAAACACAAAGCAATTTTATCGCTGATTTACGGAAGTGGGCTGCGAGTCAGCGAAGTTGCCAAGTTAAAGATATGTGATATCTGCAGTAAAACAATGCGGGTTAGAGTAGAAAATGCAAAGCATAATACAAACCGGTATACTATTTTATCAAATACAACCCTTACTACTCTCCGAGAGTATTTCCGGTCTAGCTTTTCTCCTAAAAGCTATAAGCCCAATGATTGGCTTTTCCCAGGGCAAAACAAAAATGAGCATATTCACGTTAAGAC
>NZ_LSRS01000020.1 GCF_009932395.1 Sporotomaculum syntrophicum | reverse complement strand
GAACCCGGCGAATACACCTACACCATAAGCAAACCCGGCTACAAAGAGACAACCGGTACAATCACCATAACCGATCGGGACGAGACCATAACCGTAACCTTAGAAACATCAATCAGTATTGAATTAAGCAAAGATACAGCCCAGGTAGGCGATACAGTAACAGCATCCGGTAAAACAGCCCCCAACGCCTGGGTACCAATAAAAGTGGTAGACGAAGCTCAGAATATAATATTCTTTGATAGCAAAAAATCCGACGCCAGCGGCAACTACAGCATTGACTTTAAAATACCTGCAGGCGCCACCGGCACATTAACAGTAGTAGTGGGAGAAGGCACCAACGTAGCAACTAGAACCCTAACCATAGAACCAGTAACCCCAGTCACCTATAAACTAACCTTTGCAGTAACACCCACAGGCGCAGCCATCGTAGTCAAAGACAGCGAAGGGAACGCAAAAGCAGCAGAAGAAGACGGGACCTACAAACTAGAACCCGGCGAATACAC
>NZ_LSRS01000019.1 GCF_009932395.1 Sporotomaculum syntrophicum | reverse complement strand
GTAACCGCCGGTCTGGGCGCAGAAGGCAACCCCTTTGGCGAACCGCGCGCTAACCGTGCCGACTGGTCCAAGGGCTTGAATGTAAAGACCTACGAAGAAGGCATGGAAGCCCTGTATTTCCCCGGCTGCTACCTGTGCTATGACCCGCGTTTAAAGAAAGTAGCAGTAGCAACAGCAAAAGTCCTCAACGCAGCAGGCGTGGAATACGGAATCCTGGGCGAAGAAGAGAACTGCTGCGGAGAAAGCATTCGCAAAACCGGAAACGAAGAAATGTTTAAAGAACTGGCCAAAGCCAACATAAAAAGCTGGATCGACCACGGGGTAAAGAAAATAATAGTATCTTCCCCCCACTGCTACCATACCTTTAAGAACGAATACCCTGAATTTAATGTAAACTTTGAGATAGTGCACATCTCCGAATACATCAACCAACTAATAAAAGAAGGCAGACTACAACTCAAAAAAGAATACGCGAAAAAAGTAATCTACCATGACCCCTGTTACCTGGGCCGTCACAATAACATCTATGACGCCCCCCGGGACGTGCTAAAGAACATACCTGGCCTACAACTAGTAGAATTTGAAGAAAATCGGGTAAACAGTCTCTGCTGCGGCATGGGCGGTGGCAGGATCTGGGTGGATACTCTCATGGCCGATCGATTCGTTAACCTAAGATTAGAACAAGCAGTAGCCCTGGGAGCACAAGAACTGGTAACCACCTGTCCGTACTGCGTCACAAACTTTGAAGACGCAAGAGTAAACATGAACTATGATAACACCATCGAAATAAAAGACCTCACGGAAGTTCTCCAAGAACTAATATAAAGCAAAGAGGACAATCCTCCCGCAGAGGATTGTCCCTTATATGGGCAAAGAGGTTAAGGTACCCATGCGCATGCATAGTATCGGATATGAAATGAGGTGATAGAAAGTGGAGAATGAAATAAAACAACAACTTAAACAAATATATACCAGCCGTTCAGAAGGCAATTTTGGCGATGTAATGGTAGTAGGTGGCGGTATCAGCGGCATTCAAGCCTCGCTCGATTTAGCTACCGCCGGCTTTAGAGTATATATGGTGGAAAAGTGGCCGAGCATAGGCGGTCATATGGCCCAGCTCGACAAAACCTTCCCCACCAACGACTGCTCGATGTGAATACTCTCGCCAAAGCTGGTCGAGGTCGGCCGGCATCCAAATATAGAAGTTCTCACCTATACTGAAGTTGAAGATATTGTAGGAGACCCGGGAAACTTTAAAGTAACACTGCGTACCAGACCTAAATATATCAACGAGGTACAGTGTACAGGTTGTGCTACCTGTGTAGAATACTGCCCGGCACAATACCCGGACCAATATAACCAAAATATATCAAATAACAAAGCCGTACATGTCTTCTTCCCACAGGCCATACCCCTGGTAGCATATATAGACGACAGCTGCCTTTACCTTAAAGAGAACAAATGCCGACTCTGCGAAGGAGTATGTGAAAACAACGCAATAGACTTTACGCAAACAGATAAAATTACCGAAGTAAATGTCGGGGCAGTAATTCTAGCCAACGGCTTTGAACCCTATGACCCCTCTGTCAGAACAGAATATCACTACGGCGAGTACGCCAACGTAGTAACCAGTATGGACTTTGAACGCCTGCTAGGCGCCACCGGACCATACGGAGGTGAAATACTGCGAGCATCAGACAAGAAACATCCCCATAAATTAGCCTGGATTCAATGCGTTGGCTCCAGACAGGTTATCCCCGGCGGTAACAGCTACTGCTCAGCTGTCTGCTGCTCCTACGCCCAGAAGCATGTAATTTTAACCAAAGATCACGACGCAGAAGCAGAATGCACAATATTCCACAACGATATTCGCTCCTATGGTAAGGACTTTGAACAATTCTATACCAGAGCATCAAGTTTACCCGGAGTTCGCTTCATCAGGAGCTATGTATCAATAACCAGGGAAGACCCGGTAACCAAGAACGTCACCATCCGCTATTCCACTCCTGATGAAGGAATAAAAGAGGAAGAATTTGACATGGTGGTGCTATCCATTGGTTTGAATCCACCTTTGGAAGCCCACAAAATTGCTGATACATTCGGCATTGAATTAACCGGTCATGATTTTGCCAAGATCAGTCTCACCAATCCCATGGAGACCACCAGACCCGGAATCTTTGTCAGCGGAGCCTTCCAGGGCCCGATAGACATCCCGGAATCTGTTTTCAGCGCCAGCGGAGCGGGCTCCCAATGCGGTGAACTCCTCGACTACAGACGCGGCAACCTGTCCACAGAAAGGGTATACCCGCCGGAAAGAGATGTATCGGCTGAGGAACCAAAGATCGGAGTATTTGTCTGCCATTGCGGTGCCAATATCAGCAGAGTAGTAGACATTCCTTCAACAGTGGAATATTGTAAAACCTTGCCTAATGTAGTTTTTGCAACAAATCAGGTATTTTCCTGTGCAACAAACTCGGCTCAAGAAATAACAGATATCACCAGAGATCTAGGACTCAACCGCGTAGTTATCGCGGCCTGCTCCCCCAGAACCCTGGAGCCTTTATTCCGTGATACCGTACGTGAGGCCGGTATAAACCAGTATTACTTCGAATTCGCCAACATCCGTGAGCACGACTCCTGGGTCCACGCAAAAGAGCCGGAAGAAGCCACCAAGAAAGCCTGGGATATCATCCGGATGTCCGTGGCCAGGGCAGCCCACCTAGAGGCCTTACAAGAATTTGACCTGTCAGTAAATAAGACTGCCTTAGTGGTTGGCGGCGGTATCGCCGGTATGAACGCAGCACTATCCATAGCCAAACAGGGACACCCTGTCCACCTAATAGAAAAGAACGCAGAGCTCGGGGGTATCTCAAGAAGAGTCCACCACACCCTGGAAGGGCTGGATGTGCAAGCTTACTTGCGTGAACTAATCAGCCAAGTATATCAACATCCCATGATCCGTGTCTATCATAAAGCCACCATCACAGAAGCTACCGGTTACGTAGGTAATTTCGTGACCAGGGGCGTATCCGAAACAGGCAAATTTGAAATAAAACACGGAGCCGTCGTACTGGCTACCGGAGCTGAATTATATCAACCCACCGAATACATGTACGGCGAAGATGAACGGGTAGTAACCCACCTGGAACTGGATGAACTAATAGCCCAACAAGACGAAAAAGTCATGAACGCCCAAAGTATAGTAATGTTACAATGCGTAGGCTGCCGGAATGAAGATAGAAAATATTGCGCCCGCATCTGCTGCAGCGAGGCAGTCAAAAATGCACTGTCCCTAAAAGAGCAAGATCCGGAGAA
Organism: Sporotomaculum syntrophicum; assembly: GCF_009932395.1. Lineage (GTDB taxonomy): Bacteria > Bacillota > Desulfotomaculia > Desulfotomaculales > Desulfallaceae > Sporotomaculum > Sporotomaculum syntrophicum. Next base: position 1,615 of record NZ_LSRS01000019.1, on the reverse strand, counting down.
AGATGTCTACATCCTCTTTAGAGACATGAGAACATATGGATTAAAAGAAGATTTCTACCGTGAAGCGGCCGACAAGGAAGTCAGGTTTATTCGCTGGGAGCCGGAAGACCCGCCTGAGGTAGAAGTCGGTGAGGATGATGAAGGTGAAGAATGCCTGGTAGTTACCGTGACCGATCCAGTTCTCGGTAAGAAACTTGAACTATACGCTAATATAGTATCTTTGGCGGCTGCTATAGTTCCCTCCGCAGACACCAAAGAATTAGCCGACTTATTTAAAGTAGTGTTAAGCCCGGACGGGTTCTTTAAAGAAGCCCATGTCAAATTAAGACCGGTTGAATTTGCAACAGAAGGCGTATACCTGTGTGGATTGGCCCACTATCCCAAGCATATACCGGAAACAATTAACCAATCATATGGAGCAGCTGGTCGTGTCTTAACACTCCTCTCCCGTGATACAGTTGTTGCGTCCGGCTCTGTATGCGTGGTAGATGAGAAGAAATGCATGGGCTGTGGGGCCTGCGTTGAAGTCTGCACATATGGCGCCCTGGTGTTAAATAAGGCCAAAAGGGTTGAAGTTAACCCGGTACTGTGTAAAGGATGTGGCCTCTGTAATACCAAATGTCCGCCAGGGGCCATTTCATTAAAACACTTCACCGATCAAGAGATTAACAGCGAAATTGACGTAGTGATTCATGAAGCAGATATCCTAAAAGAAATAGATGCGGCTGCTGACGAAGTATAGCGTCCAATAAGACTGCTAACAAAGGAGGGGAGAATGGATGAGTGCAGCAAGAAAATTTAAGCCAAGAATACTTGGTTTTGTATGCCACTGGTGAGCATACGGAGCTGCTGATCTGGCTGGAGTTTCCAGACTACAATACACAACTGAAATGCGGCTGATTCGTGTCATGTGTTCCGGTAGAGTTGACATGAGCTTTGTGCTCAGGTCCTTCTCAAACGGATTAGACGGAGTGTTTATTGGCGCTTGCCACTTAAATGAATGCAATTATATAACGCATGGCAATTACCAGGCACAAAATATGGTGCTGCTGGTTAAAAGAATAATGGAACACGTTGGTATAAATCCCGGCAGGTTAAGACTGCAACATGTTTCAGGCGCTGAAGGGAACCTGTTTGCTGAAAGTACCAATGAGTTTGTTAAGCAAATTAAAGAGTTAGGACCGCTGGGTCAAGCTGAAGGCGAAGTAAGCCGAGTAGAAATGAAAGCCCGGCTTGCCGAAGTGATGAAGCTGGTTCCCTATATTAAGGTGGAGAAACGGGAGAAACTCAGGGCACGCCTGACGACCCCGGAAGAGTGCGCGGCGCATTTCACCCTGGAAGAAGTAGCCGACATGCTAACTAACGTAGCCTCGTATTGGATTGACCCGACGAAGTGCCAGGCCTGTATGACTTGCGCGCGGAGATGTCCTGCCGATGCGATTATTAGTGCCAAAGGCGAAGTCCATATAGTCGAACAGGATAAATGTATTAAATGTGGAACTTGCTATTCAGTTTGCCCGCCTAGATTTGCGGCGGCGACGCGGTTGGTTGGTGAACCAGTTCCGCCTCCTCTGCCTGAAGGAGAAAGGACGGTTATTCGAAAGCACAAAGAGGC
>NZ_LSRS01000018.1 GCF_009932395.1 Sporotomaculum syntrophicum | reverse complement strand
AAATTCCGCAGTTTCGGTATCGTGCTTGAGCCCCGTTACATTTTCGGCGCAAGGTCACTTGACCAGTGAGCTATTACGCACTCTTTAAATGGTGGCTGCTTCTAAGCCAACATCCTGGTTGTCTCAGCAACCTCACATCCTTTGCCACTTAGCACGATTTGGGGACCTTAACTGGCGGTCTGGGCTGTTTCCCTCTCGACTACGAATCTTAGCACCCGCAGTCTGACTCCTGTACTTTAATAGTCCGGCATTCGTAGTTTGATTGAGTTCAGTAACCGGTGAAGGCCCCTAGCCCATTCAGTGCTCTACCTCCGGCTATGATCGTACAAGGCTAGCCCTAAAGCTATTTCGGGGAGAACCAGCTATCTCCGGGTTCGATTGGCATTTCACCCCTACCCACATCTCATCCACCGCCTTTTCAACGACGGTTGGTTCGAGCCTCCGCGAAATGTTACTTCCGTTTCACTCTGGACATGGGTAGATCACCCGGTTTCGGGTCTACTTCAGCGTACTAAAAGCGCCCTTTTTAGACTCGCTTTCGCTGCGGCTTACGGCCTTTGTCAGCCTTAACCTGGCACGCTAAAGGTAACTCGCCGGTCCGTTCTACAAAAAGTACGCCATCACACGTTTATTGTGCTCTGACTGGTTGTAAGCGTACGGTTTCAGGTTCTTTTTCACTCCCCTCCCGGGGTGCTTTTCACCTTTCCCTCACGGTACTTGTGCACTATCGGTCGCTTAGGGTATTTAGCCTTGGAAGGTGGTCCTCCCTGATTCCCACGGGGTTCCTCGTGTCCCGCGGTACTTGGGATACTCTCTGGATTAACATGGCTTTTCGCCTACAGGGCTGTTACCTTCTGTGGCCTGCCGTTCCTGGCATGTTCGGCTAAGCATGTTTATTCGTGTTGAGAGTCCCGCAACCCCTGTCTTGCACGCAAGATAGGTTTAGGCTCGCCCCTGTTCGCTCGCCGCTACTTGGGGGTTCTCGGTTGATTTCTGTTCCTCCGGTTACTTAGATGTTTCAGTTCACCGGGTGCCCTTCCTATGACTATGTGTTCATCATAGGATGTTACCGCGTTACCGGTAACGGGTTGCCCCATTCGGAGATCTACGGGTCTATGCCTGCTTGCGGCTCACCGTAGCTTTTCGCAGCTTACCACGTCCTTCATCGGCCCTTTGCGCCTAGGCATCCACCGTACGCTCTTTTTAGCTTGACCTAGTTAGTCGTCGGTCTTTAGGCGTCGGACGTCGGTACTTGGCTTTGCTTTGGGGTCTGTTATGACC
>NZ_LSRS01000017.1 GCF_009932395.1 Sporotomaculum syntrophicum | reverse complement strand
TGTGACACTCCCAGAGGAAACGGGGAGAAACCGGGAAAACAAAGTGTCCCCTAAAGTTTAAGAGGTGCGCATCTACTCGACTTTTGTGCGTCACCTCGATCAAGGGGACGGTTCGTGCGCCAAGCAAAGGGCGTGTCATATAGTGGGTGCGAACCCCACTAGGAAAAGTTTAGCCAACTACCTATAGCGAGTCTTGGGAGGCGCGGGGTGATCCGCGTCTCTAAGCGTAGACAGCAAACTAGCAGGCTGGAAGCGAAAGCTGAATCGATTGAGCCCCGAAATCACCCCAATGGGAAGGCCGATGCAGTGGACCGTGCAGAAGGCAACATCTGACTGGTCGAAATGGCGAGACCAGTCAGGCTTCCCCGGGGTCATAGAGACCGGCATGTTAGATACCGTTATGACACGTCAACTTGGGAGAACTTACCCGTTCTTCAAGATGGAGTATGGCCGACAAGTGATAATAAAGCAAGGGAGCCAAACGGCGGGTAAGTAGTCGGATTACCGCATAGTACTGATGAAGCAGGGTAATGCCTGCAGAGGGAAGGCGGTAACACAATGTCGCCCCGGCAAGGGCCACACAAGCTACACACACGGAGGTAGACAAATTGTGTACACAAAACTTGCAGGGATAGCAAAAGTAGCCAAAGAACGCCCGCAAGAAAAGTTCACATCATTAGCGCACCTAATCAACGAAGAAATGCTGGCCATCTGCCATAAAGAAATGGATGGCAGGAAAGCCGCCGGCATAGATGCCGTAACCAAGCAAGCATATGGCGAAAACCTGGAACAAAACCTCAAAGACCTGGTGCAGCGAATGAAGCGCCATGCCTATCGCCCACAACCCGCGCGTAGGGTCTACATACCCAAACCGGGAACCAACAAACAAAGGCCACTAGGCATACCAGCCTACGAGGACAAACTCGTCCAAGCGGCACTGGCGAAAATACTGACCGCCATATACGAACAAGAATTCTTGGACAGTTCATTCGGATTCCGGCCGAACCGCAATTGCCATGACGCGATAAAAGTATTAAACGCCATAATCATGAAAAGGCCCATAAACTACATTGTAGACGTAGACATTAAAGGCTTCTTTGAGCACGTCAACCACGACTGGATGATCAAATTCATCGAACACCGTATCGCAGACCCCAACATTATACGGCTAATCAAGCGCTTCCTGAAGGCAGGTATAATGGAAGAAGGGATAAAATACGACACGACGGAAGGGACACCTCAAGGAGGTGTCGTCTCCCCGGTACTGGCCAATATCTACCTGCACTATGTAATAGACCTGTGGTTTGAGAAGTGTATTCGCAGGCAAAGCCAAGGAGCAGCGTTTATGGTCCGTTATGCCGACGATAACGTGTTCTGCTTTGAGAACAAAGGAGAAGCCATCGCCTTTTACAAAATACTACCCGAGAGACTAAACAAGTTCGGCCTGGAAATATCCGCTGAGAAATCGAAAATTATTGCGTTTGGGCGAAAGGCTGGAAAGAAAGATGACGATGACGCCCCTGGCAGTGGTAAACCGGAAACATTTGACTTCCTTGGGTTCAAACACTACTGTAGTATAAGCCGCAACGGTAGATTCCGGGTAAAACGGAAAACGAGCAGCAAGAAATTCCGGGCAAGCCTACTACGATTTAAACAATGGATACAAGGAAACCGGCATATGCTGACAGAAAAGCTAATGAACAAACTTAGGCGCAAATTGCAAGGATATTATCGGTATTACGGGATAACAGACAACTCACCGATGCTAAGGAGATTCTTCGACGAAGTGAAACGACACCTGTTCAAAA
>NZ_LSRS01000016.1 GCF_009932395.1 Sporotomaculum syntrophicum | reverse complement strand
ACCAACAGCCTTAAAAATATCAAAGATATTGCCCTTTAACTCTGTGCGCAAAATAAACTCTTCCTGACCGATGGTAAATTTAACAGCATGTAGTTTCCTTAGGTCAAGCATTAAATCTTTAAATCTATGCTTGCTGTCTTTAAGTAGTTTGGCCAGCATAACCTGTAAAACAAAAGCTAAGAAGCAGATAAAAATATGTCCGCGTACACGTTCTTCTTTCCAGTGATAAATCGGCCTTAAATCCAAGCTGCTTTTCATCGTCCGAAAGATTCTTTCCACTTGCCAGAGCCCCTTATAAGCAAGGGCTACTTCCGCAGGTGGTAGATTACAATTGGTGCGCAACAGGTATTTACCATCATATATGGCTTCTTGTTTAATGACATCTTCATTTATCGTGACAGCTTCCTTATCTATCTTAAGATATCTTTGGTAACCCCGGTTACCCACAATGGTTTTAGGGCCAGATGTTTTTAAAGTTTTTCTGAGTTTTTCAAGGATGGCTTCTCTGATCAGCTTATGTCTTTTGGCTTCTTCTGGGTTTAAGCAGACGATATAACGATCACCCCAGGAGCCTGGTTCTTTTACTTTAAGGTTTGGTTTGACGAGTCTGTATCTACCGGCTCTGGTTAGTAAGTCCCGTGCTTTCTTTAATTTACGCATTTTTACGCCAACGATGAACTGGTAATTATGGTCACGCAGCGCCTGTAATGTGTTATTGCTAACCATACCCCTGTCTGCAGCAATGATCACTTTACCGATGGAAAAACGGTTTTTTAAATCATCGAGAGCGGTAATAAAGGCATTAACATCTGCTGTATTTCCCGGAAACACTTGATGAGCAATGGGTATGCCTTCGGAGGTCATTAATGCCCCGACAATTACCTGGTTACGATCGGGACGTTTGTCCTTGGAATAGCCTTTTTTGGCAATATTGCTAGGACCATTGCCTTCGAAGTAGGTGCTAGTGGTATCGAAAAAAACCAGATCGACTTTTTGGTTAAATAAGTTTCTTACCCGGTTCCATAAAAAGTTTTCTATTTCGTGCTGGTGTTCGTGCAGAAAATCCAAACCACGATAGTAATGGTGCAGCTCAAGCTGTTTAAAATCCGGGTAATATACTGTATCTACCCACTTGGAAACAGCAAGTTTGCTATCCGGGTCAACTAACCGGTTTAGGACCATCGCAAATATGGCACTTTCCACGGGGCGTTGTATTTGGGTGTCTGCGATATACTTATTAAGCAGATCCGGTAGCTCAAGCTGTTCCCAGAGACGGCGAAAGATAACGACTGGTCCCAGTTCTTTAGACCACTGGGTGTTTAGTTCATCCATGCTCCGTATCACTTTAGCCATTTTGCAATATTTACCCAGGCTGGCAACCAGTTTATCCAGGGCTCCTTCCTGTAGTTCTTCTAAGCGGCCCAGGTTGGCTACAACTATTTGGCGAAC
>NZ_LSRS01000015.1 GCF_009932395.1 Sporotomaculum syntrophicum | reverse complement strand
AGAGAGCAAAGATTAAACTCTTTTGAATAATAAATGGAGAGTTTGATCCTGGCTCAGGACGAACGCTGGCGGCGTGCTTAACACATGCAAGTCGAACGGTCCAGCACTCAACTCAGTGCTTATCTTGTAATAAAAGCGAAACATCTAGTATAAAGAGATAACGCTTAATACAAGGTAGGTAACGAGTTGAGTGCTGGATAGTGGCGGACGGGTGAGTAACGCGTGGATAACCTACCCCGTAGCCTGGGATAACGCCGGGAAACCGGTGCTAATACCGGATACGTTCACTTGATAGCCTTATCGAGTGAAGAAAGGTACAAACCGCTACAGGATGGGTCCGCGTCCCATTAGCTAGTTGGTAGGGTAACGGCCTACCAAGGCGACGATGGGTAGCCGGCCTGAGAGGGCGACCGGCCACACTGGAACTGAGACACGGTCCAGACTCCTACGGGAGGCAGCAGTGGGGAATCTTCCGCAATGGGCGCAAGCCTGACGGAGCAACGCCGCGTGAGTGAAGAAGGTTTTCGGATTGTAAAACTCTGTCCAAAGGGAAGAAACAAATGACGGTACCTTTGGAGGAAGCCCCGGCTAACTACGTGCCAGCAGCCGCGGTAAAACGTAGGGGGCAAGCGTTGTCCGGAATTACTGGGCGTAAAGGGCGTGTAGGCGGCCCTGCAAGTCAGACGTGAAACCTATCGGCTCAACTGATAGCTTGCGATTGAAACTGCAGAGCTTGAGTGCAGAAGAGGGGAGTGGAATTCCCAGTGTAGCGGTGAAATGCGTAGATATTGGGAGGAACACCGGTGGCGAAAGCGGCTCCCTGGCCTGTAACTGACGCTGAGGCGCGAAAGCGTGGGTAGCAAACAGGATTAGATACCCTGGTAGTCCACGCCGTAAACGATGGGTGCTAGGTGTTGGGGGTATCGACCCCCCCAGTGCCGCAGTTAACGCACTAAGCACCCCGCCTGGGGAGTACGGCCGCAAGGCTGAAACTCAAAGGAATTGACGGGGGCCCGCACAAGCGGTGGAGTATGTGGTTTAATTCGACGCAACGCGAAGAACCTTACCAGGTCTTGACATCCCCTGCCAGCTGCAGAAATGCAGTATTTTATCTTCGGATGAACAGGGAGACAGGTGGTGCATGGTTGTCGTCAGCTCGTGTCGTGAGATGTTGGGTTAAGTCCCGCAACGAGCGCAACCCCTATTTTTAGTTGCCAGCATGTAAGGATGGGCACTCTAAAGAGACTGCCGTTGACAAAACGGAGGAAGGTGGGGATGACGTCAAATCATCATGCCCTTTATGATCTGGGCTACACACGTACTACAATGGCCGGCACAGACGGCAGCGCAGCCGCGAGGTGAAGCGAACCCGAGAAAGCCGGTCCCAGTTCGGATTGCAGGCTGCAACCCGCCTGCATGAAGTCGGAATCGCTAGTAATCGCAGGTCAGCATACTGCGGTGAATACGTTCCCGGGCCTTGTACACACCGCCCGTCACACCACGAAAGTCGGCAACACCCGAAGCCGGTGAGCTAACCC
>NZ_LSRS01000014.1 GCF_009932395.1 Sporotomaculum syntrophicum | reverse complement strand
CCCAGCATACTATCCTCAATATACTCACCCAATATATAGTAATCGTCTTCACACTTTTTGTTTTGCTGCAAGTTAAAACCACCGGTCAAGTCTCGAAGGAAATGTGGCGGAATACTGTCCACTGCTTGATCAAGCATGGCAGCGAACTCATCAAAAGTTGGTTTGGCCATTTATTTTTCCTCCCATCCTTTTGCATATCGTTGTTCGGTACTTATTTTTTAGCTCATTTGGGAATCCAACGCCACGCGTTCATTTGGAATTAATTAATGCGAAGTAACAAGTTTCAATCCTACAATTCCTATTATTATAAACCCAATGCAAACTAGCCTGATTATATAAACAGGCTCTTTAAATAATACTATTCCTGAAATCACAGTACCAATAGTACCAATTCCTGTCCAAATTGCATAGGCAGTACCTAAAGGTAGCTCATATTGTTGTCATAGCAATACGCATGGACAACTTAATAGGAAGAGCGGCGTTGGCCATTTGGTTTAGATCTCCTACAAAAAATAAATCCTTAACGGGATAATAAAAAGCAAACGACCCTGTCGAACCGGAATGGCCTTTTATCTCGCCTTTCCCCCTGAAGAATGTGGCTACTCCATTTAAAGGAATCCGCATATACCCGCCACCATAGCAAATCGGCCACATTGAAGCTTGCAACTTGTTGTATGATGACAGCCGGTCGAAAATTAATTTATCAAACAGTTCACCACCAAAGAAAGCTTTAATAAATATCATCAACTCACGAGCAGTAGTCACGCAACCGCTGCTTGCCCGGCTGCTCATGACAAATTTTGGACGGTGAATAGCTTTGTCCTTATAATATATTTTTGGCACAAAGTTATTTTCACTTTCAGGGAGATAGGTGTTCTTTAGTCCTACCGGTTCAAATATAAACTTTTTATATACCTCACTTAATGGTAAGCCCATAACCTTTTCTAGTATTTCTCCGAGCATATCAAAGTTAATATCCGCATAATGAGCTCTTTTCATAGTGTGGGGCGCAAAGTGAGGGTTTAATTTTTTCGCAAATTCCACAGATTCATTAAAGGTCAAATAAAAATCTTCGTTAATAACGCGATTCTTTGCATTATTATTCCCTTCTTCATAAACATCGGGCAAACCGCTTACTTGAAACAGCAAATCGGATATGGTCAGCGCAAAAGAATATTCCTTGCCTTTATAGACATGCAGTCCCTCCAGGACAGCCTTATCAAAATATTTTGCAATACCGTCGTCAAGTGACAGCCTGCCCTGCTCCTGCAAAGCCAAAATGCAGGAGGTGGTGAAGAGTTTTGTAATGCTGGCCATAAGCAGCGGAGAATCTATATCCCTGCCTCCGTGCCCTTTGCTATATGAAAAATCCCCTCCGGTGTTTTGGACAAATAGCACAGCTTCGTAAATTTGATTTGAGCCAGCAGTTTTATTAAAAATTCTTTCGAGTTTTTGCATTAGATTTGTATCCATAAGTTTCCTTTCACTAGCGGAGAAATATAACCCTAAAGGAGGGTATAGTATTTATGTCGTTGAATACAGCTATGGTATAACTAGTTTAATTTCCTCTAGTTAGGAGTGAAACTTTGAACCTGGATAAATTTACATTAACTAGGGAAGACGCAGTATTAATGATCATCGATATCCAAGAGCGCCTGGTACCGGCAATGAAATACCGCGATCAGGTTATTCACAACACTAATATTTTAATCACCACAGCCACAAAATTAGCCATTCCGGTTATAGTCACTGAACAGAATACAAAAGGCCTCGGAAAGACAGTCCCCGAATTAAATACCGGTTCAGACATGGTATTTGAAAAAATTACTTTTTGCGGCTGTACAACGGAAGTGCTATCAACATTAAACCGACTAGCCGGAAAAAAAATCATTGTCGTCGGGATGGAAACCCATGTCTGCGTATTGCAGACAGTAAGGAGTCTCCTTGAACACGGGTACCAGGTATTTGTGGTGGGCGACGCGGTATGTTCCCGCACCAAAGAGAATTACAAAAACGGTTTATCCCAGATGATGCAGATGGGGTCCGTCGTCACCAATACCGAGACAGTGTTTTTCGATTTATTAAAACAGGCCAACACCCCTGAATTCAGGGAACTATTACCACTGGTAAAGGGCTGAACACTTTTAGGTGTTTGTTGGC
>NZ_LSRS01000013.1 GCF_009932395.1 Sporotomaculum syntrophicum | reverse complement strand
CACTGAAAAAGTACCCTTTTTAAGCCGCCTCAGAGCCTGCCTTAAACATATATTGTAAATTAATCAGCAACCAACGGTCTGAAAAATACAAAAAAAGCGCATCAAAACCTTTTTAAGCGGATACCATATTGGCTATCCGCTTCAGGTTTACCGCCAGGACCGTTAATTTTGCCTGAATGCGCACACTTTTTAGACCGTAGCCTTTGGCTCGGTCCAATCCATGAAATCTTTTTAATTCTGCATTTTTGGGTTCGATTTTCGCTCGCTTGCGATACTCATCAAGGAATTCCCGGGTTTTTGCTCTTTGACTATACTCATATAATTCAGGAGTATTTACACTGACTCTCAGTAGTCTAGCTATTCTCGTACTTTTGCCTATGCATTCAGCCCGGTGAGAACAATTACGGCAGCGCTCACGCTCAAAGCTGTATTCCAACAACTTCTCTTTCTTGCCATTTCGTTCACGGGTTTTGGCTTTTACTTTTACCGTTTCATTTCCCATGACACAAAACCATTGGTCACTGTCTTTGTTGTAGCTGAACAAATCTTCATCTATTTTATAAGCACTGGCGCTTACCGGTATATAGGCTGAGGCTTCTTTTTCCTTAATCAGATTAAGGATGTCGGGCCGGAAATAGGCTTTATCTCCATATACTCCGGTCACGGTCAGACCGGCTTTTAGGGCTTCCTCAAGGTGGTCTTTAAAATTGCTGCCATCAACATAGGAGCCTGGGTCTACAGTAACACTGGTTATTAAACTACCATCGGTAGT
>NZ_LSRS01000012.1 GCF_009932395.1 Sporotomaculum syntrophicum | reverse complement strand
AAAATTTAAACAGACGAAGCCAGAAGAGAAGCCATAACTGGAGCAATTTCCCGAAACTACTGGTTAAATACCGGTTACCCAAGCCCAAAATATACGTTAATATCTATGAACTAAGGAAAAGTATCGGCTACATAATGTAAATGGCAGTGTGAAGAGCCGGATGCGGGAAAGCTGCACGTCCGGTTCTGTGAGGGGTGCGTGACCAATTAAATCATGGGGCAAATATTGTGACACTCCCAGAGGAAACGGGGAGAAACCGGGAAAACAAAGTGTCCCCTAAAGTTTAAGAGGTGCGCATCTACTCGACTTAAAGGGTCCAATTGGAAGTTTTACGCGCAGTAAGGCTCAAATGCCGCATATTAACGGCATATGAGCCTTATTAAAAACCTACGCTTTAAACAAATCCGCAAAATTTTTGATTGCCCGAGAAGAATGAAGTCGCCTGTTCAATGTTGCTTATCTGGGCATTAAGTACTCATAAAAATACTTCTTTCTGACATTGATTTATTTATTAATTCTTACCGGAAAGGAGTTTATAATTAATAGCCAGGGGGTTTGACAGGTTTGTTATGTCTCTTTAATACACTGTAATACACTGTATTTTAAGCATTATTATTAATATATTACCGGTGCTGTTTTCTAGCTCAGCAATGAATTCAAATTCACGAGGTATCTTGTAAACAGCAATATGTTCTCTTAGATATCTATATATTTCCTAAGAATACACGTTTCACTGCCATTCTTATTGTAGTTTAGTGTTTGGTTGCATTGTCCGATCACCGGCTCTATCGTAATTTTGGTTCAATAAATGATACATGCCTCGCGTTAACGTGTCATCGTCCAGTACACTATAAAGATGGTAACCGAGGTCTTCCCTATCCAGCAGCACTTCTTCAAGAACTTGAACAGTGCCAAAATCTTGAAGTTCATGGGCACGAGCAATCTGCTTCCGCATCATTTCTTGCATTTTTAATTCGTGTTCCAGGTCGTTGCGTAAAAAATCACGCATAGTGTAGCGCCCTTCAACTTCGTGTTTAATGTAGGAAAGTTCATGTTGAGTAACATGGTGGGCTGTAGGTACCATGCCAAGACGAGCAACTCTTTCACCAATCATATCAATATGCTTCTGTGTTTTATAAATGTGTTCATCCAGCAAGTGGTGAAGGCTAATAAAGACTCTGCACCTTCGGTTAGCCAATGGTGTTTGTTATATTGGTGCAGTGCAACGTTTAAGGCACACTGGTGATCACCCACATTAAAGCCATTTCGTGACGTACTTCTTTAGACAGCTAATACCCGCCCCAACATCCTTGGCAGATCTTGGTTATCGTCTCAATATCATTGAATGATCACTGGAGTGACCGGCATATTGGGATCAAATCCCGACTTGTTAAGGTTAAATTCACCCTTAAAGTTACTAATATTGCTTATTGCTCATCACTGCGGTTATATCTTGTGGCGTTTGGGTTAGGGATTGCATGTTTTCCAAGTTTACTCCTCCTATAAAATAAATTTTTAAAGAAAGTTATTAATTTTCAAAAATGAAAAGATATGCAAGAAAGAGTATTTACCTGTCGGGCATCCTCAGCGCAAATTAACAGGATAACCGGTTTGTCATTCCACATGTTCGAGTATATAGATATTGACACAAGGGAACCGTCCGAGACCACTGAAAAAGTACCCTTTTTAAGCCGCCTCAGAGCCTGCCTTAAACATATATTGTAAATTAATCAGCAACCAACGGTCTGAAAAATACAAAAAAAGCGCATCAAAACCTTTTTAAGCGGATACCATATTGGCTATCCGCTTCAGGTTTACCGCCAGGACCGTTAATTTTGCCTGAATGCGCACACTTTTTAGACCGTAGCCTTTGGCTCGGTCCAATCCATGAAATCTTTTTAATTCTGCATTTTTGGGTTCGATTTTCGCTCGCTTGCGATACTCATCAAGGAATTCCCGGGTTTTTGCTCTTTGACTATACTCATATAATTCAGGAGTATTTACACTGACTCTCAGTAGTCTAGCTATTCTCGTACTTTTGCCTATGCATTCAGCCCGGTGAGAACAATTACGGCAGCGCTCACGCTCAAAGCTGTATTCCAACAACTTCTCTTTCTTGCCATTTCGTTCACGGGTTTTGGCTTTTACTTTTACCGTTTCATTTCCCATGACACAAAACCATTGGTCACTGTCTTTGTTGTAGCTGAACAAATCTTCATCTATTTTATAAGCACTGGCGCTTACCGGTATATAGGCTGAGGCTTCTTTTTCCTTAATCAGATTAAGGATGTCGGGCCGGAAATAGGCTTTATCTCCATATACTCCGGTCACGGTCAGACCGGCTTTTAGGGCTTCCTCAAGGTGGTCTTTAAAATTGCTGCCATCAACATA
>NZ_LSRS01000011.1:54013-56657 GCF_009932395.1 Sporotomaculum syntrophicum | reverse complement strand
GTATTATATGGTATAATTCAGTGTAAAAGCTGCCTTGTTTAAAGGTGGTTTCAATTAGCATAAAAAGCATCCCCCGGTATATTTTGTTGTGGTGACTTAATTATACTATAGGTGGGGATGCTTTTTGTGTTTTATATGGACTTTTTCAGTGGTCTCGGACGGTTCCTTTTGTGTCAAGACGAAAGTAGAATAATCCGATGCACCTGTTGTTGCAGGTGGCCTTTGGTGAGCACCCCCAGGTTAAAATCCGTTTTCTTTATCATGAATAATGAAGGAATAGGTGTACAGTGCTTTAGTTTAGGGGGAATGTTTAGGCTGATTGTAATAGTTTACTTTGTATTATAGGAAATTTTTATAGCATACCACGTATTACAGCGCAAAGGAAAACCATCCCACTACAACGAATAAGTGTATGATTAGTAAAAAAAGATCATGTGTAACAATTCTTTACACTACCGGACTTCACTAATACATAAAACCCATCAACTGTCTTCCGTGTATACCACTTTCCATCACAATAGTTGAACGCATATTATTGCCTAATAGTATACAAAAGAATTAATGAGAAAAGGTGAATAGCATGTTACAACCGCAGCTTGACCAAAATTTAAGAAAAATTGGTATTGATTACATACAGGATGTTCCCTGGGGAACTCATATTTGTGGTTTTTACCATACAAAAATCGATTTAATTAATACGTTAGTACCGTATTTTAAAGCTGGTTTAGAAAACAACGAGTTTTGTATATGGGTTGCCTCTGAACCTGTAAATTGCGATGAGGCAAAATTAATACTTAATAATGCTGTACCTAACTTTAAATATTACCTGCAGCTTGGTCAAATAGAATTTCTAACACATTCAGAATGGTACTTTAGATATGGTAATTTTAAAAAAGTTGTAAATTCATGGGTTGATAAGATAAATCAAACTGTATCTAGAGGTTTTGATGGTATAAGAATATGCGGAAATACATCTTGGCTTAAAAAGAGGTACTGGAAATCATTTCAAGAATATGAAGCCCTTATTGAACAAAGAATTGGTGAATTAAGAATGGTAGCCTTATATACTTATGAACTTGATAAGTGTAATATTCAAGAGATTTTCGATATCGTAAGTAATCATCAATTTTCGTTTATTATTAGTAAAAGTGGGTTGCAACATATCGACAGCGTTGCTAAATTTGATCGACTAAACTTAATTTCGAAACTAGCATCTAGTATCGCACATGAAATAAGAAATCCAATGACATCTGTTAGAGGCTTTTTACAATTACTACAAACCAAAAGTGATTTTGATAGTTATTCTGATTATTTTAACGTTATGCTTCAGGAATTAGATAGAGCTAATGGTATTATTAATGAATTTCTATCTCTAGCTAGGAATAATAACATAAGCTTAAAGAGAAAAAATATAAATGATATACTAAATTTGATGCAACCTTTAATACAAGCAGATGCTTTAAAGGAAGATAAAAGTTTTTGTCTGGAACTTGAAGAAATACCTGATTTATTTCTTGATGAAAACGAAATACGTCAAGTTATACTTAATCTTACTCGTAATGGCCTGGAAGCAATGTTACCCGGCGGAACCTTGACTGTTAGAACATATATTGAAGATAAAGAAGTAGTTTTGGAGGTACAAGACCAAGGTACGGGAATTGAGCATAAATTAATCGATAATATAGGCTCTCCTTTTTTTACCACAAAAGAGAATGGGACTGGTATGGGTCTTGCGGTTTGTTTTAGTATAGCCGAACGCAATAACGCCTCAATCAATTTTAAAACTGGACCAGAAGGAACGACTTTTTATGTAAGGTTTAAAACACAGGAGCCTTAAGTTTACAAAAAAGTATGAAGGACGACCGCATATTATGAACCGCTTTGCGATGGTCAAACCGGTATTTAATATTGCCGCCGCGCCCTGGTCCTTTATGTTTACTGTGACACATAATCTTTGAATTGTACAATATTCTGGGTAAAGGTTTTAGTTATAATACTCGAATTAACAAAAAAGCAATTAATACCTGAGGAAGGTTTCTTTTGTGAAATATGTAAACTCAAAATGTAAAATAGTATTTATAACAGCAATTATTTTTCTTATGTTTTTTGCAACACCCTATACAATAAACCCTCTGATTCTTCCTGGTCAAAATGATCCCAATGCAGATTTTTTTAATGGAGAATGGTTTAACAAGAGTATCGACCAATACCAAATATTAAATAGGTGGGCTCACTATTATGGAAAACATGGCTGTGAGCCTGAATGGGATAATTGCCCTTATAGAGGCGTTTTGGGGCAGTGGAGGCTAATGTTAGATTACATAAGAGAGGACAAGCCACTTTCTACAGAGATTATTCAAAGTAAGTAAATTAGGTTTACGACGCATTTTAAACAAGCCGTGACGTTACGAAGGGATTTTTTTAAAAAACGTTGTATAACTCAAGTTTGACAGTTTTCCATCATTTTTCGAATCTAACCCCCAACAAACCCAGTAGAATCAAGGGTTAATATTAGAGAGATTCAAAAAGTGTAGTGCCACGTTTTCCATATAATAACTTTTAGCATATGGATTGCCATGCTATAATTAAGGTGCCATGTATGCTAGAACAAAAACATTTAAAAATAAAGACGGTTCAACAAGAA
>NZ_LSRS01000011.1:18345-50893 GCF_009932395.1 Sporotomaculum syntrophicum | reverse complement strand
CAGACCGCCAAAAAGGATACTAGGATACAAATCTACCATATAAAGGAATATTGTAGTGGTACGTCTATTTGGTGTGCCCGGAAACCGTTGATATTACTGAATTCCTTTGGATAGTGCTGTCAAACTTGAGTATAAGCAAGAAGAATTCCTAGCTACAGCTGATTTCTCTCCTTGCAAAGTTTATGCCGGATTAAATTTGAAAAAACCAATTCTAAAGGTGGATTTATTTTATTGAAGGAAAATAGAATCATTTGACGAATTATAGTATTAGCAACTAGTGCCAGCATCCTCGTGAATGCTGGCTATTTATTTTTGGACGAAAACGAATTTCTTATTTTTTCATATATTAAGCTAATGTCTATAATTGGAAATTTGCGATTACAGAAGTAAAATCATTTACCGCCTTAAACCTCTCCAGTAACTATTCTTTTAACAATGTATTAATAGTATTAGCTGACATTTCATGCCTGCGGGCTGCCAAGGTAACATTACCTGTTTCTATGCACTCTTTAATAATTAATTCCTTAATTTATCGCTGTGTTGCTTTCTTTTCGTGAAAACCTACTCCCTATTACTATGTTAACGTATTACACGTACTTTCTCCGAATTTGCTGAGGGTAATATTGGTTTTTACTAGCAATACTGTGCAAGAATAATACAACTGGTTAAGGTATGGTACTATTATCAAATGGTTTCTTGAACTCATTTACAATGCATGGACTTAAAATTATTTGGCGAGGCTTTAGGGTATTACGGTCCACTATTACGGTGGGGTGAGGAATGCTGCTTCCTGATCCGCTGTGAAGATATTTACGGACAAATGAAAAAGGCGATGGATAACGGTAAACCCTGTCAAGCGTTGCTGGACCTGCTGCCGGGTCCGCCTACTGGTTGGCCACCTAAACCCGGCCAACTATGGCCAAATGGCCAAGCCATATTCACCCGCAGCGGGATGAAAAATAAAGGAGTGGTTTTTGTGGAAAAATTAACCCTTCACGAAGCAATGGTTCGTGTATTATCGGAACAGCCAAACTATAAGGCATCCACCCGTGCAATTAGTGACGAGATTTTTAGGAAAAATTTATACCGCAAAAAGGACGGCAATAAAGCAGAAGAATACCAAATTTTTCTCCGGGCCAAGAATTACCCTCACTTATTCGAACTTATTGACCGGTATACCGTTAAATTGATCAAAGATTAGGTTATTACCGCTAAGAGGAACCCATGAAAAACTGAAAGGAAATTATCAGGAAAGTGGTGGGTTATTCGAATAACCAAGAAAAGACAGTGGTTTCTGGTGAACCAATATAAGCATGCTTATTTGTTGGCAAAAAATAGCGGGATTATATATAATATGCGTTAAATTTACAATATAGTATGGATTTTATTATAGCTTGTGGCCATTGGCAATGGATTTAATAGCTAATCTTTAGGCAGGTGAGTTATGATGCCAATAAATATTACTGGTTTGTCTTTTATTAGTGATAGTGAAAAGATGACTCAAGTGCCCGAATGGTGTCATTTCTTTGCAACTCTTGGCTCCTTTATAGGTGAGAAAGAAAAACAAAAAACAAAATCAGGAACCCGTACTGTGCTCGGTATAACGGTTCCTACCAGAGCTTTTGCATCCAGTTTTTTAGCAACAGGCATTGTATTGGCCCGGGCAGCATCACTAGGTAAAAAGACTGTTGAAAACTATTTCAAGCAGTTATGTACTCTAAAAAAAGGTACTAGAGTTTTTTTTAAAGCTGGTAATAGAATAAAATGTGGTATTTTTGAAGGCGTTGATAAAGTTGGAAATCAACCTGCAATTAGAGTAAATCTCCGGGATAAATATAATACCACTCACCTGTTCATACAAAAAAGAGCACTAGATGTAACTATTGCTCCGGACCAGAATATATCTATTCCCGACAGGCAAGTTGGCAGGCTGGTTAACACCAACAGGGAGTTTATTGCTTGTTTGCTCGAAAACGTAACTCCTGCCGAGTTCGTTGCGAGCTCGTGTTTGGAGTGTGTAATAATTGGTAATATTAAATGGCTCCAGTACGAGATAGAAAATACGGTTTTTGCATTAAATAAGCCTAGTGGAAAGGTTATAAAAGGAACTTTGCAAGATGTATTGAGGGTCCGGAGGTTCTTAAATAACAGCCCAAATTTTAAGATAGATATTTGGCCTGCTACTAAAAGCTTGGCTGAAGGGATTGATAAGGGAGAAAATCCTGTAGTAATAGTGTTTGATGGCGCAAGTAGTTTCTTGAGGTGGAAAGATTATTGCCTGGATTCTAACTGGGTTGTTTTACTAGACCGCACTGAGCCTTCATACCGGGAGGCTGTGGAGGAATTTAATAACGAGTACATACAAAATCGCTCAGGTGATGCACTAAAGCTGGATCTTGAGGGTTTTCCGCCTGGTATTGAACTCTGTGCTTATAAGGAGGCTTGCAAGTGAGGTTTATGTCACTACCTGTTGCTAATGAAATATATAACCGTTCAAGCAATAGTAAAATAAATTGGCATGAAGTTAACCACCGGGATTTGCAAGCTTTTTGCCTCGCTGTTTCCCGGTTTGAACGTTCAACAATGCAGGTTGATGATGAATTCATGTCCAAGTTTACACGCTGGCTACGACGTTACAGGTTCAAATTGTGCTCGGCACCGCTAAGGTTTAGTCACCCGGCTGTAATAGCACCAGGAACAATAGAAAACATGTCAAGATTATTAAAACGGTTGCAATTAACATACCCGGGTATAGCTAGTAAAGCACGGGACTTGTTTGATATGGCTAGTAAACTTGCACAGTCTAATGAAAATCCTTTACTAGAATATTTAAAAGTACTAGTTAACTCGCAAAATAGTTATAAAATTGCTTTATTGATTAAAGATTCTTCCTTAACAAAACATGTTGAGAAAGTTTTTTCCGAACACTATGCTTTACGGAAAGTTCAAATGTTAGGAACATCCCAGCTACAGGGAGGAAATCTTTTTGACTGGTTACTGGTAATTGGCCCGGCACGGTGGTTCCCAGAATATATTTTTGATTCACCCCGGGCAAGTGAGATTCATTTAATTAGATACAACTGGATTAAAGACAGGTGGAAGCGAGAACCAGCATTTTTGGAATACAGCCTGCATGCTAGCCAGGATCCCGTTTCTGGTGATTTAGAAGTAAATAGCGTTTTGAAAGAACCGCGTGACTTGAGTGAAATGGAATATAATGAACCTGCTGAGTTACTACCAACAATAAACTGGGATGATATTAATGCCAGGCTAAATCTAAGTACATCTCAAGATGACCAAACCCAAGAATATGTAGAGGCACGCTTGTTTTCGCTGGTAGGAGAAGGAGTTGTATTTTTAGAAAGCTCTGAAAAGTCAAAGGCGCTTGTAATTGATTTGGAAGGAGATGAAAGTGAAGAAGATATCGATGGAAATGAATCCGGATCTCGTGTTAAAAGAATTAGAGTTAAAGATATACACGAAGGAATGTTTATATTACTGCGAACTAGCGGTGGAGGAGATTATATTTTACCGGTAGCTGACCGTATTTTAGGTGATAAGGCGGGACAA
This sequence comes from Sporotomaculum syntrophicum, assembly GCF_009932395.1. Classification (GTDB taxonomy): domain Bacteria; phylum Bacillota; class Desulfotomaculia; order Desulfotomaculales; family Desulfallaceae; genus Sporotomaculum; species Sporotomaculum syntrophicum. Next base: position 47,323 of record NZ_LSRS01000011.1, on the reverse strand, counting down.
GCGAGGGAAATGCAATTATACTGGAAGGAACTCCTGCGAGATGTAGTAAGTAAGAGGGGGACTACTGAAACTTCTGTAGCGTTAAAGTCACGTGGTGCTGTGAAAGCAAGCGTTACAAATGTACGTAACTGGATGTCTACCAAAACTATTAGACCGCAGAATTATGAAGATTTCGAAGCGATTATGAGCTTAATAGGGTTAAAAGAAAAAGTGCTCGATTACTGGGAAGTAGCTATAGCAATTGAAACGGCACACAGGCAAGCGGGGCACTATATTCGCAACCTGTTATTAAAAAAGGTACTGCATTCAGACCTTAGCGAGCTTGAAAAAACAGGGAGAATGGATTTTGAGCTGGAGCAAGGAGATGGTGGAAAGCTAACTGCCTTTAGAGTAGAGGGTTTTTCTCCCGGGCTATATACCGTTCCTGCATCCAGGCTGGGGCATTATTTCGAGAGGGATGAATATGCATGGCAAGAATGATTCCCGCGATTATTACCACCGGGTGTTCTAGTCCTGGAGAACGCGAGATATTTAACAGGTTAAAAAACGACCCGGAAACTCGTGACTGGATTGTCCTGCACTCGCTTGATATAGCTAATCACGTAAAACAAGTGTCAGGAGAAATTGACTTTGTTATTATTATTCCTTCAAAAGGTGTTCTTTGCCTGGAAGTAAAAGCTTGTTCAAAATTAAAGTGTCAAGACGGGCTTTGGTACTACGGGTTTAACCAGGAACCAGACCCTCGCGGGCCATTTAAACAGGCTTCACAAGCTATGCACAGCTTGCGGAATTGGCTTGTTAAGTGCAGGCCGGGCTTGTCGCGGGTCGTATTCTGGTCAGCAGTGGTATTCCCGTATATCGAGTTTAAAAAGACTTCGGAGGAGTGGCATCCCTGGCAGGTAATAGATAGCCGGGCATTCCGGGCGCGACCAATAAGCAATCTAATCGAAGCAGTTCTTAATAATGCCAGGAATTTTCTCCAAAACGGCCATGCTGCAGCGTGGTTTCACCCTGAATCTCGAGAGCCATATCCCGGGCAATGCGAGGCTATTGCCAGGGTTCTAAGGCCAAATTTTGAATTTATTGAAAGTGCTAAAACCCGGGCTATTCGGAAAAATGAAGAACTAAAACGGTATACTGAAGAGCAATTTGTAGCCCTTGATGCAATGGAATCAAATCCTCGCGTTGCTTTTGCCGGGCCAGCTGGTACGGGTAAAACATTATTAGCAATAGAAGCTGCTAAGCGGGGATGCTCGGCAGGACGGAAGGTTCTTTTTGTATGCTTTAACAGGTTACTAGGGAAGTGGCTAGAGGAACAAACTAGTAATCTAAACCCTTTGGTTGTTACTAGCACGCTCCATCGTCATATGCTTAAAATTGCTGGCCAGCAATTAAAACCGCGTGAGTCTCAGGATAGCTCGTTTTGGTATAATGAGCTTCCTTTCCAAGCTATGGAAAAACTTTTAGAAAGCGAAGGTGCGGATTTTGTTTATGACGAGTTAGTAGTAGACGAGGCACAAGATATTCTCAGGAATAATTACTTAGACTTTTTAGATCTTAGTTTAAAAGGCGGCCTTGCAACCGGTAGGTGGAGATTTTTTGGAGATTTTGAGAAACAAGACATTTATAATAATGCTGGTCTTTCACTTGAAGAATTTATAAAGTCCCGCGGGGGGCATGCACCTGTATTTTCTTTGAGAGTAAATTGCCGAAACACACCACGGATAGCGGCACTGGCCCAGATGCTTAGTCAATCACAACCAGGTTATACCAAAGTGTTGCGTCCTGATAACAGGGTAGAACCGGAATTGCATTATTACTGTAGCGAAGAAGACCAGCAGCAGTTGCTGGTTCAAATTCTTCAAAAAATGTATGAAGAAGGTTTCAGTGGTGGCGATATTGTTATATTATCACCCAAAGCTAGCGGTCAATGTGCTGTTAAAGTAAACACAATCCCGTGGAAGGATAGAATAAAACCATATGAAACTGCTGGCAAGGGGCATATTGGTTATTGTACTGTCCATGCTTTTAAAGGGCTGGAAGCGGGGGTTGTAATTGTTACTGATGTATACCGGGTTACTGGCCCGGGAGCAGATAACCTGTTTTATATAGCTCTTACAAGGGCTCTGCACAGGTTAGTTGTTCTGGCAGCGGAAACAGTAAAAAGCGAGGTTAGAAATATTCTTTTACAGCGGGGAAGGGGTTAATAAAAGATTTATAAGGAGTGAAACTGTGAGCGTCCATATTAATAATAGAGAAAAAATAATCCAGGCTTTACGTGAAGAGCTTGTTGGCCCGTCACCACAAGGAGAGGAAATCGATATTTCGGGACAAATTGTCTTTGAATCTGAAAAAGACTTTTACAAGCCGTGGAAACAAAAAGATAGCGGCGAGGAAATCTTGCAGCGTGACAGGCCGGCAGCGCGGTATGGTGTCGGGGTGCTTTACCCGCTGGGAACCTTAATGGAAGAAGAAAGTGACTTGACTAGCGAAAACCAGTACAGTGAAAATGTAGAAGATAATATTGATACCTATACAGAAGATTTGACAACTGAAGATTGTGCTAAGGATGATGCCAAGATAGCTGAGAAAAACTATCAGGATGCTCGTGAACTTGATTCCGATGATTTTGAGATCTCTACCGCGAATTCTTTTAAGCCAAGCAGCATGGCAGTGAGTTTTTTGGCAGAATTTCCTGAAGGGTCGGAGCTAGTTGTGATTGCAACCGGCGGGCGTTATTACAAGAAAACTGTAACAGTGAAAGGAAAGGAACGGGAGTGGTGGTTACGAAGCCCGGTAGCTATAGAGGCAAGGTTTAATGCAAGTGAAATCTGTTCTCCTGTGGAAAAGATGGTGGAAACAACACGCGTAGTGGAAGGGCTTGACCTCCGTGTGGAAGTTTTCTCTAGGCCTTATAATAATTTAAACTCTCGCTTGTTGACTGTTTGTCTTGTCAACCGTACCATTAATGACGAGTCTGGTAACATGTTATTTGATGAAAAGTGCTTGTTTCAATCCTTTTTTAAAGCGTGTGTAGTTGCGCCGGGCAGTAAGCCATGCATTAAGCCGTACCCGGGTCATTCTCTTGAGCACATGGACGATGAGGAAAAATCTCTGGCACTTCTTTATAGAAAGCTAGAAACTTATGCCGTTGGCCACGGGTGTGCAGCAAGCTGGGAAATAGAACCGGGAACTGGTATGGCTATGCAGGTGAGTGCTGAATGTCTTCCAGTGGTTGAGATTCCCAGTACTACTCCGGATATTACCCGTCGAGATGGTAGTCTTGTGGAAGTACCTATGGCTTCTTTGGCTGGCCTGGTTCCGGGAGATGACGGCTTTGGCGCGCTGGCCGAGGTTATTGATTTATACAGGAAATGGATAGAGGAAAGAAAAGCTGAAATACCGTCTCTTGATAACGAGCATTACCGGGATGCTGCACAGAGACATATTAAAGAGTGCGAGTGTTGTGCAAACCGGATGGAAAAAGGACTTAAATACTTAAAGACATGTGAGAAAGCACGCATAGCTTTCCGGTTAGCAAATCACGCCATGCTTCTCCAGCAAGTTCACAGGGAACCACGGTTTCTCAAGTTTGATCCTAAATCCTGTCGTTTTACATTTTCGGAAGAATATAAAATGCCAGATTGTCTCAATCCTGGCCCAGGGCGCGGTAAGTGGCGCCCGTTTCAGATTGCATTTCTGCTCATGTCTTTGCATTCTGCTGCTAGTGGAAATATACCGGAGCGCCAGGTGGTTGAACTTATCTGGTTTCCCACGGGTGGAGGTAAAACGGAAGCTTATCTAGGTCTAGCGGCTTTTTCCATGTTTATGCGCCGCCTGGAGGAACCTGCTGATGCAGGGGTAAATGTATTAATGAGATACACTTTGCGCTTGTTAACAGCCCAGCAGTTCCAGCGTGCTTCAGCACTTATTTGTTCTATGGAATACCTTCGCAGGCAGCACGAGGACATGCTAGGAAAAGAAGAATTTTCCATTGGGATCTGGTTAGGTGGTACTATTACACCTAACACCCAGAAGCAAGCTATAGAGGCGCTAAATAATTTAAAGAGAAGCCGTAACGAGGAAAATCTTTTTATCCTCGGGCGTTGCCCGTGGTGTGGTGCTCAAATGGGAAGATATGAAGGCCAGCTTCCAAAGAAAGCCAAAATATCGAGAGTACAAGGTTACGAGAAAAAAGGTAATACAGTAGTATTGAAATGCACCGATATTAATTGTGTTTTTTATAATGGTTTGCCAGTTTACGTTACTGATGAGGATATTTACGAGAAGCGACCTTCTTTAGTTATAGGAACTGTAGACAAGTTTGCAATGCTTGCATGGAGGCCACAAGCCCGGTCTTTGTTTGGCATTGGACCTGGCGGGGAGCGGTTTTCTTCTCCTCCGCAACTAATTTTACAGGATGAGCTACACTTGATTTCTGGTCCCCTGGGTTCAATGGTTGGTCTTTATGAAACAGTAATCGAAGAACTTTGTACTGACAGTCGTAAAGAAATTCCTGTTAGACCTAAAATAGTTTGCTCTACAGCAACTATTCGACGTTATGAAGAACAGGTACTAGCGCTTTACGGGCGTAGTAGTGTAGCCTTGTTCCCGCCGCCTGGGCTGGATGCAAGTGACTCGTTTTTTGCCCGTTACGCGAGGTATCCCAGCGGGGAATTGCGCCCGGGCAAGAAATATGTTGGTGTTCACGCGCCAGGGTTACGTTCAATGCAAACCGTCCAAGTTCGCAGTTTTACGGCGCTGCTTCAAGCACCTGTTTATCTTGATAATGAAGAGCGTGACCCGTGGTGGACATTGTTACTTTTCTTTAATAGCTTAAGGGAACTGGGAACAACTCTTACTTTGTTCCAGTCTGATATTCTAGATTATTTAAAGGTTATCAAAAACCGTACAGGCATAGATTATAGCGGTATTCGCAAGTTGCGTCGCATTTTGGAATTAACTAGCAGATTGCGGGGAGACCAGGTGTCTGAAGCTATTTCAGACTTGGAAGTAAACTGTGTGAGTAATAAAACTCCTGTCGATGCTTGCCTGGCATCAAATATTATTGAAGTAGGTGTAGATATAGACAGGCTTTCTTTAATGTGTGTGGTTGGCCAGCCGAAAACAACCTCCCAGTATATACAGGTTACTGGTCGTGTAGGACGCAAGTGGGAGGAACGCCCCGGGCTGGTTATAACTTTATATAATGCTTCCAAACCACGTGACAGGTCGCACTTTGAAAAGTTTCGTAGCTATCACGAGCGCCTTTACGCTCAAGTTGAGCCAACTAGTGCTACACCATTTTCACCACCGACCTTGGAGCGCGCGTTACACGCGGTTATGGTATCATATGCTAGACAGGCAGGGAATGAGATGCTGGCTAGGAGCCCTTATCCCTACTCGTCAGAAACTATAGATTATTTTAAGAAACTAATAATAGAACGCGTAGAAAATATAGATAAAAACGAGACTTCAAATACTGAAAAGGTAATTGAAAAGCGCGCGAGACAATGGCAAAACTGGAAGCGTGTTAAATGGGATGGTTCTACCTGGGAAGCTATTGAAAGTTCTGAGTTACCGCTTTTAAGAGTAGCCGGCTCCTACGCGACTAAACAGCAGGCTAAACTGTCATGGCCAACACCGATGTCTTTGCGCAACGTAGACGCGGAATGTAGGGCTACAATCACTACACTTTACGTACAGGAAGGAGAGGATGATTTTGAGTAGTAGCCCGTTACGGCGCGCGCAGCTGGTTGCACCTTTTGGAGTAGGTGCAATGATTGTTTCCCGCGATGGGACATCATTGATAGCTTGCGGGTTAGACCACTGGTACAAGCATGAATCAGAAGGCGGGCGTGTCGACCCGAGTGAATTCAGGGAAGACGAGTGGCGCTTGCAAAATATGTTAAAAGTAGACCATTTCCGGCAACCGCCGGATTTTAGAAAACCCCGGCGCGGTGAAGATGTCCCGAACTGCTGGTTAACAGTTCCTTTCCTCCGTTTTCCTAAATGGCATTACTGTACTACTTGCGGTCGTTTATATGAACAACCGCTAACATTAAGAGAAAAGGTAAAATGCGTAGAATGCGAGAGTAAAGGCTGGACCAGGTACTTGGTACAGGTGCCTTTTGTCGCTATTTGCGAGCATGGCCATATACAAGATTTTCCATGGAGGGAATGGGTTCACAGGTCAGTTAAACCCTCTTGCCGGAAACCTATGCGTCTTGTCGGCACTGGCGGGGCTACCCTTGCTGGTCAACAAGTTATATGTGATTGTGGTGAAGCTTCGCGCAGTATGGCCGGTGCAACAACTGCATATCCCGATGGTAATACTTACTTGACGAAACACTTAGATAAAAATATGCAATTTGTATGTCAAGGCCAAAATCCCTGGCATGGTTTGGATGAGGGGACGGGATGCGGCAAACCCTTGCGGGGTGCTTTGCGAAATGCATCCAATGTATATTTCCCGCTGGTATATAGTGCAATTTATCTTCCCAGGGGTGATAGTACTGTTCCCTCAGAACTTGTTTCTTTACTTGAAGAACCACCGCTATCAACATTTATAAATGCCTTATCCGCTTCGGGAGGAGAAATCAAACCCGTGGACCTTAGAAATATGAGTAGTTTGCTTTTGCAACCTTTTACTGACGAGCAAATAAAAGCCGCATTGGAGATTATTTTTAGTAGTGGTGGATCTGTAGAGGGCGATAGCGAGAGTGTTATTATAGATGAGAACTCAGAAACTGCATTTAGGAGGCAAGAATTTGACGTTCTCCGTGGAGAACGTGATGAGGAACAATTACGCGTGAGGCCAGTTAGTCTTGATAACTATGACCCGTCTATTACCAGGTATTTTTCTAGGGTAATGCTGGTTGACAAGTTGCGTGAAACGCGGGCTCTGGCCGGGTTCAGGCGTGTAAACCCAGAAAACGAGCAAACTCTAGAAGATATGAAGGCTTTATTGTGGCGAGATGTTCCGCGAGAGGATGAAATCTGGCTTCCCGCGTACGTTGTTTTCGGTGAGGGTATATTTGTGGAATTTAATGAAAACGAGTTGCAAGCTTGGATAGAAGAAAACAGGAGTGATATTAATGAAAGACTTGAACCTTTAATTAAACGTTACCACGAAAACCAGCAGAACCGGAGATTACGGGAACGACCTATTGGCCCAAGATTCCTGTTGTTACATACTTTCGCGCATCTTTTAATGAACCAGCTTACTTTTGAATGTGGATACAGTTCCGCATCACTCCGGGAAAGATTGTATGTATCCGATAACAACCAGGCTCCAATGGCAGGAATCTTAATTTACACCGCAGCGGGTGATTCAGAGGGTACACTTGGCGGGCTGGTTCGCATGGGAAAACCTGGTTATCTGGAACCAGTAATACGCCGGGCACTGAAAAATGCCAGGTGGTGTTCAGCCGACCCGGTATGCATGGAACTCGGAGCCTGGGGTGGCCAAGGGCCTAACTCTTGTAACTTGGCTGCTTGTCATAACTGCGCCTTGGTTCCAGAAACGGCTTGCGAGGAATTTAACATGTTTTTAGACCGGGCTCTTGTGATAGGAACACATGATAACTATAAGCTAGGATATTTCAATGGTTTGTTTTAAGCAGTTAGTTAAGACATGCTATGTATAATAAAATATCACGTTTGGGTGTGCCAGAATCCTTAAAGGTTTTTTAAAATGCATCTTAATCAAAAATAACAATTCTCAATTAAAGTCTCAAATATTTTTTGGGAAGTTTTCAGTTAGCCATTCGTTTACGGCTTGTTTTGAGCCCAGACCTGCCCGGGTTAATATATTAGTAATGTCTGCGGCACAAATTATAATGACCGGGTGCCCGTCTTCTTTAATTTCTTTATATGCTTGCTGGCTGACATAAGACGTAGTAACAAGAATACCAAACTGCCTGTGACGTAATCTTGATACCAGGCGGGATGTATGTTCTACTTTTACCGAGTTATTAATTGAAAAGCATTTGGCTTCCAAAGCAAAATCGACAATTATCGCGTTATTTATCAACCCAATACGGTATTTGCCTGTGGCATCGCGGCCTCCATCCATCCATCTCCGGGTAAGGTCATAACCGGTGATATTAGGATCCATGAGACGAGCAATTTCTGAAGCGCATTTTTCAAAGGCATAGGGATCATCTTTGAAGTAGTAATAAATGCTATCAACGATATCTTTTTGTGTGTTGTTGGCAGGTAATTGATCATCTTTTGACCGGTACTCAACGCTTCTCGGGGCCCTTAGTGGAGTGTAGATGCCAGTTTTTACCCAGCGGCGCCAAGCTGCAGGGCAGTTATTGCTAAGCACGTTACCGTTATTAATGTCATTTAACCAGCTACGAGAAAGTGTCGGAACATTTAGCATAGTAAAAACTGCTTTGTAGTTCTGAAAGCGAAAGCCGTCCTTGTTCTTCCAGATAGCAATAAGGTTTTCCGTGGGAGGTAACTCTCTTGTGCCAGGCGCTGCTAGTCCTCTAAATACTACATCCCGGCCCTGAGGGCCTTTTGTGAAAATAAAGAATGGGGGTACGCTATTCCGGCCTGTTTTTGAGGTATGTATTAGGTTAAAAACATGCATTAGTAACCGGTTGCCTTTTTTGGAATGCAAATCGTAGCCCGGTTGCTTGTTATCACCGTAATAATAAAACAGGCCAGTTTCAAAGTCGAGATAATCTGGCCAGTCCGGGTCATTGAGACTGGAGTATAGCACTGCAAACCCGTAAGAAGGGGCTTTGCCGGCAATACGAAAGCCGCCCTGGTTACCACAGCCCATTAACTTGTTGATCGGGTCATCTGTAACATTGCCTTTTTTTCCGCCTTGATAAATAGCATCAATAAAAAGATCTGCTGTATCAAGCTGGTCAAAGGGGACCCTGTAATTTAGCTGCAACGTGGTTCCTCCTGGCGTTTTGTAATAAAACTAGTGTTGTTACTATTACGGCAAGCATCAAAAGAAATCCTTTAAGATGAGAATACCCGGGTGACAAGTTTGAAGCTGAGATAAGGAATAAAAAAGGCCTGGTATAATTTATCAATAATAAGTAAGTGCATAAAGAGCCATTATGTTACTTGGCACTAATTTTTTTGTTTCAAAGAAAATGGCCGGTTCTTATTGCGTACGCGACACTGGTTGTCATTTAATGTAAAAGTAGAGCACTGTAGGTGCATTTTCTAACACTAAGACACACATACCGCTGGCGCGGTACAAGCAGAGGATGAAAAGCCGGGTTTGGGCGTTACCTGGAGAGAACGTATCGGTCGCATTCAAGGAGCGAAAGAGGTGGAGGAACAGCGACTGAATCAGTTAGAGCGCCCGGAGCTGGCTGAGCTCGTTCAAATATAAGGGCCGCTAGTGAACGGAAGGTAACGCCCAAACCCGGCAGTAACGTATTTTCAGGGTAGAGCTCTTTAAAAAAAGGAATTATTAATAAATTTGCCGAAACTAACCAAGGCAAGAAGGCTTGGTTTGCTTGTAATATGAGGTGTTTTAAACTATGGATTACATAAAGGTCATATCCCTGTATTCAGGAGCGGGGTTAATGGATTGTGGTTTTATTAACCAGGGTTTCGGAATAGTATGGGGTTGCGAAATAGAACCCGCTTTTATTAAAGCCTATAATTACGCGCTAGGCAAGCACGTAGAAACCCTTAAAAGTAATGGTACACTTGACTCTGGTTATCGGCTATATATTATACCTGAGGACGGGGTAGATATTACTAAAGTAGAACCAGATACAATTCGTGAACAGGTTAGAGGGGATTTTGTTGGTATAATAGGTGGCCCGCCATGCCAGGATTATTCAAACGGTGGTAAACACAAGGGAGTTACTGGGGAAAAAGGGCGCCTCATTCACGATTATTTTGAAAAAGTCCGGGAGCTAAAACCAGATTTTTTTGTTTTTGAAAATGTTGATGGCCTGTTACGTACTAAAAAACACAAGAAGGCCTATATGCAATTAATTAAAAATTTTAATAAAATAGATTATACTATCTGGCATGATGTTATAAATGCTTTGGATTTTGGCATTCCCCAGAACAGACACCGTGTTTTTATTGTAGGATTTCGCAATGATGTTATAAAAAAGCTGGTGTGCCAAGGCTTAATTTTTAAAGACACTGACGAGCTTCGTAACATTGATCCTTCCAATAAAATATATAACAGACTGGTCTTTAGGTGGCCACGAAAAATGTATAATCATGATCCTAGGGAATTTAGCTGGCCGCTGGAATGGCCATTTAGGGAAAAAACGAAATTGAATTTAACTATTTCAGAAGTTTTTAACGAGTATGGTATACCGGCTATAGCAAAAGACTTGTGTATAATTAGTGCATTTGAGGGGTTAACTCCAAATACGCCAAACCAGGCTGAATACTTTAATCCAAAATCGTATAAGTTTTATCAAATCAATGAAGGCGATACTCGACGGAAGTCGTTTAAAAGGCTTCACAGGTTCCGGTTTAGCCCAACTGTGGCATACGGGAATAACGAAGTGCACCTTCATCCTGTTGAACCCAGAAGGTTAACCGTCCGGGAAGCGCTACGATTGCAAACGGCACCAGATTCTTTTGTTTTGCCTAGCGACATGTCATTAACTAATAAATTTAAAGCCATTGGTAATGGAGTACCGGTAAAGCTTGTTGAATTAATAGCTGCAGAAGTTAAAAGAACAATTAGTTTATATTTAGGCATTCAAAAAACTAGCTTGCAAGCGATTTAAAAACTTTAGAGATAGATGAAACAATAATTAATAATACGTTCAAGCAAAGCCGGTGCTTCTTCGCTTTATATAAACCAGTAGTAAAATGCTTTAGAATACCAGCTTGCGATTTAGGGGAACAATTTAATGATGCCAGTAAGTTGTTAAGTTATGAAAGGGCATCATGCCGGGAGGTTTTACTTATGGACACGAAAAGTTTTTTACTAACCAATTGCTTTTATGGGGTAATAATAATTATAGGTTATTCCCGTGGAGGATCCACGGTATAGGTGTTTACGAAAGTTTAATAGCCGAGCTACTATTACGAAAAACGACTGCATCCCAAGTTTTAAAGGTATATCCTGAGTTTTTATGTGCATTTCCAAGACCAGAAAAGTTGTTAGAAAGTCCTACCTCTAGTCTTGAAAATATAATTAAACCACTTGGACTATACAAGCAAAGGGTGAAAGTATTAACAGATATTGCAAGAGTGCTAGTAACGAAAGGTTTACCCCGGTCTTTGGATGAGATTAGAGAATTACCTCATGTTGGTATATACATTCCCAATGCAATTGCTTGTTTTTGCCTGGGGGAGCGAGTTCCTGTAATCGATACGAATGTTTCCCGTATCTATTCAAGGTTTTTTGGTTTAAATGGACCCCGGGATGTAAGACGCAATAAAGAAGTTCAAAATCTAGCGTGGCAGTTATTGCCAGAAAGCGGTTTTGTTGAGTTTAATTACGCCTTACTGGACTTTGGTGCATTAGTTTGTAAAGGGAGGGGGAAGCCTAGGTGCGGGAACTGCCCGGTAAATACCAGGTGTCAACTTTTTATTGAACAAAGTGTTAAACTTTGATCTGATGTGTAGGAATTGATAATAGTAATATTCTACTCCAATAGCCGGGCTGAGCCCAAAAAATGGACAATTAGTCTTATTAATTTCTTAAAAGCACAGTACAGCAGAAGGGTTACACATAGAAAATAATAGCTGATAGAGGAGAAGAAACCTAATTTATAACTATCAACTATAATTATATTAACCATATTAATGAATTAATAGGCAAGAGATAGCTTGAGAGTTATCGGCTTATTACTTAAACAAACACTTAACGGACCTGTGAAAAAGTCTGTAATCCATAGTTTAATTCAAAATAGAATTTGCTGGTTAGCCTGGGAATTTGGTTATTTTGGTAGGACTGAATTTGTAGTTGAAGGCTTTAGGTCAAACGGATACAACGGTAAAATAGAAATTGCGTGGTTAGATAGTAGTTCTGTTCCAGTTGCCGTATTTGAAATTGATTCGTCACCAAGACACAAATCTGTTCAAAAACTTCTAATTTTTAATTGTCTAAGGTTTTGGGTGGTATATGAGAAAAAGATTTTGATAATATTATAAAAGAAGATAATGTTTTTAATAAGGAACTTATGAAACTTCAGTTAGGTTGCCACGGGGACGATTCTTATGGCTGGTGAAAACCTTCCGAAATGCCCATAAAAGCGGTGTTAAATATATTGCCGAGCCAGGTGGATCGATTCGTGATGATCGTGTTATTGAAACATGTAACATATATGGTATGACCATGTGCTTTACAGGAATTCGTTTATTCCACCATTAATTGCCACGGAGACGGTTCTTATGCTGGTTGATTATAAAATGCCGAGAGTAGGTATTTGTTCATCTTATGTATCCCTCCGCAATGCTTCGATAGGGTTCATCTTGGCTGCTTTGTTGGCGGGGAGTATGCCGAAAATAATGCTGATGGCAGCGGAGAAGGTGAAGGCGATTAACATCGTCCACCAGGATACTTCTCGATAATACATAGTTAATCAATCACTGTCCAGGATATTTTCCCCCTAATTATATGGACACAGCCAAAGTCCGTTTTCTTTCAACCAGTTAATAAATTTTTAACTCAATCGGCACAGCATAAATTAACAATAAGCCCTTGATATAACGCATAATAAAAACCTAATAACTGATTAGAAGCAGCACGCCAAGGATTAGCAGGCCTTTGGCGGGCTGTATTTTTTTACGCTATTTTCAAAAAAAGCAGTTGAAATTATTGTATTAGTGTACTACAATAATAGTACACTAATGGGTAAGGAGTGAGGTGATGACATATTGTATAAGTTTGTTGACGGCATTCCAATCTACCTGCAGATCGTTAAGGAAATCAAAGGAGCAATGATAAGCGGAAAATTAAAAGGGGGAGATAAGCTTCCGTCGGTGAGGGAGATTGCCGAGCAATATCAGGTGAATCCCAATACGGTGCAGCGGGTGTTCATGGAATTAGATAAACAGGGTTTGACTTATTCGGAACGCGGCATCGGAACCTTTGTAAAAAGGGAGCCTGGATTACTGGAAGACTTGAAGAGCGAGGAAGCAGCAAAAGTCATCGAGAACTTCATTGAGGAAATACAAAAGCTCGGTTACTCGAAAAACGACATGCTAAAGGCATTGGATAATGCCTGGCCAAAAGGAGGGGAACAGCATGATTGATATCCAAGGTGTTTCGAAAAGCTATCAAAGAAAAACTGCGCTAAATAATGCCACGATGAAACTGGAACAGGGCAAAATTGTGGGTCTTCTGGGACCCAACGGTTCCGGCAAGACGACACTGCTCCGAATTCTAGTAAGCGAATTGAGAGCAGACAGCGGAAGTGTCAGCATCGATGGAGAAAAACTTTCACCGGCTTTGAAGGCTCATATCTCGGGACTGACTACATCAGATTTTATGCCTGCGGGCATGACCATACAGGAGGCTGCCGACACCTATGAAAGTTTCTTCAATGATTTCGACATGGAGCGCTTCCACCAGCTTTTGAAGGAAGTGGATTTGAGCCCTGATATGAAGATCGGCAGTCTTTCAAAGGGAATGAAGAGTAAATATGCATTGGCCCTGGCCATCTCCAGAAAAGCTAAATTGATCGTTTTGGATGAACCCTTGGATGGAGTGGACCCGGTAGCCCGGGAGGAAATTCTCCGGCTGATCTCCTCTGGATTTTCTCAGGACAGTACCTTGCTCGTTACCAGCCATTTGATCAATGAACTGGAGCGGCTGCTGGATGAAGTCTACTTTATCCGGGACGGTGAGATCCGTTATATAGGCGATGTAGAAACAATCAGAGCAGAAAAGAAAATGTCACTGGATGAACTTTACAGGGAGGTGTACCGCAGATGACGGCTCTTTTAAAATATGAATACAAGAAGTTGAAAAAGAATGTACTCTGGTCCTTGATCACTATTCTGATCTTTGCGACGTTCTTCCTGGTTACAGGTTATTTCAGCGGCCAAAGAATCAACTGGGAGATGCCGTTGCTGCTGCAGATTCTAGGTATCGTCAGCTTCATCGGTTTGGCAATACTCATGATATTAACCTTCGTTGCGCCGTTTATTTCCAGTTTAACACTCTTCTACCATGATCTTAACGACAAGCATGCCGTATTCGAGGCATATATTCCTGAACCGGGCTGGAAAAGGCTTTTAGCCAAATACATTGTGTACTTTCTTTATATTCTGGCGGGAATCAGCTTATCCGGAGCACTGGCCTTTTTGACCTTCACGGTGATCAAAATGGCGGCCCCTCCTAACGTCCAATTCCATTTGGATAGTAACCTTAAATATATTCTGGAAAGTCCCGAAATGGCTTCCGGTTTGTTCCTGGAAATTGCCAAATACATCCTGAATTCAGCCGTAGGCTTTATGCCAATCATTGTGTTTGTCAACTTCTTTTTTACCCTCTATGCAGTGATCCGGCACAAAATAAAGGGTGCAGTGCCTGTAACCTTTTTAACCGGAGCTGTAGCAGGCATCTCATTAAGCTGGCTATTTGACATGCTTTTCGCAGAGCAGGTCGGTTGGTTCACCGGAAGCATCCTGGGGCTGGATCCGGAGATGATTTTTACCTTCATTCTTTGCGCAATTGCCTTTATCTGGATTGCTCGAATGCTGGACACAAAAACGGAATTGAAATAACCAAAACACGCGGGGACGGCGGCTTTTTGCGGTGTGCACGCACGGAAGCCAAGCTGGTTCATGACCGGATAATTCACCGGGACAACGAAGAACAGCATCCGCCCCTCAAGGAGATTTATTCCAGATTGGAAAAAGTAAAAGGTCTGCTCACGGCCAAAGCCTACCGTGAATATTTCATCATCCACAACCATGCGGAGCAAACTAACAAAGGAGATGGTAGTAATGATTGAGTTTTACGCATCGCACAAGCTGCTGGTATGGATCGCATCTATCAGCCTACCCATAGCAGGTTGCCTGCTATATTATATAACTTTCGGACCCCATACAGTATCGGATAAAGGTATCGGCCCAGGTACCCTGGTGCGTAGATTCGGGATCCGGGAATGGATATCCCATTGGCTGATGCTGCTCGGGTTCCTGACTTTGGCAGCGACTGGTTTTATGCAAATTGTTCTTGGCACTACACTGGGCCATTTAGGTCCATTTCATGGCATGTTAGGAGTCATATTTTTCCTTATTGCTTTGATAACTTTACTTGGATGGGTTCGCGACGCATTGTTCAAGCAGTATGATTGGCCTTGGTTGCTAAAGCTGGGCGGATATTTATCACATGATCCTAAACCACTGGCGGCCGGGCGATTTAATGCTGGCCAGAAGGTGTATTACTGGTCGATCTTACTGGTGTTGATTGGCCTGCTGGTCAGCTCCATTATTATGGAACAAGGCTCTCATAGTCCTGCCGGCAGAAAGGAGCTGTTCTGGTGCATTCATGGGCTGCTGGGATGCGTAGCGACTATTATGGTCATCGGACATGGTTTTCTTTCGCTTTTCGTCAATCCGGATACAGCCCGGGTATTACGGGATGGCCGAGTTTCCAAAGCATACACAGATAAACACCATTCGCTATGGAGAGTCCCACGGTAGGCCAGGAAAGGGGTTAGTAAAATGGGTAAATCTACGAGGTTTAAGCATTATTATTAAGTATAAATCAAGTAAAGGTCCACTTAATAATTTGAAGAATAAGATCTCAGTAGCTGCATCATCATTTTGGAATTCTGGTGGTGGAATTTTTATTGCAGGAGTTAATGACAGTGGTAAATTTGACGGTGGGATTCCCAAAACAATGGTAACTAAGGGGTTATGAGCATCCGGACATCCCCGTCAAATGAATCTGTCCAGCAGCTGCAGCAGTTCGACCGTCCGATCTTCCGGGACCGGTGGGAAGCGGGTGAACTTATCTTCATAACCCGGCCGGTTTACCTCGAAGAACTTACCGATGGGGATCGGAACCTCGGAGGTGCGGTAGTCCCAGCTGCTGATCACCCGCAGCGCTTCCTCGAAGTTGGTCAGGTCATCGATTTCAACCTCTACTACATGCTTATTGTAGGTTTCATACAGATTGTTGAAGGTGACGCACACCTGCAGCGTATCAATGCAAGAGAAACCTCGATGAGCGATGGCATCTTTTAATAATTTCCTAAAGTGTTCTTTCTTTACCGGATACCCGCGGGCGATGAAGGTTGCTCCGCTGACCAGCAGCAGCTCCAACGGGTTAAAGGGGCTTTCTTTGGCGCCATAAGGCATCGTACTGGCTTTGTACGCTTGTTGGGTGGTTGGCGTAAATTGGGCGGTAGCCAGTGCATAGGTTCGGTTATTATGCACCACCACCGTAATGTCGATGTTGCGTTTGGCAGCAAAGAGCAAGTGTTCCAGGCCTTCAGCATAAGTGTCGCCATCCCCCACAAAACAAACCACCTTGGTGTCCGGATTGGCCAGTTTGATGGCTTCGGCAGTTGGGATTGCTCTGCCGTGGATAGAGTTAAAGCTGTTGATCTGCACATAATCAACGATCTTGCCGTGGTTGCCAATTCCGCTGACCATAATAATATTCTCCAAAGGGAAACCCTCATTGCGCATATCTTCCAGAACAGCTATAAAACTGTTCATAATTTCAAAGTTACCGCAGCCGGGACACCAGGCCACCGGTGCAGTTGTTTTCAGTTGGCTCATTTTAACGCCTCCCACACAGCATTCGCCAAGTCCTCCAGGGAAAACGGCCTGCCGTCATATTTATGAATTTGCTTGTCCACCTGAAACCCGTGTTGTTGCAATAGTATCGCCAGCTGTCCCTTGGCATTGCCTTCCACGCTGATCAGCTGCTCGACTCCCTGCAAAGCGTCCCTTAATGCCTGGGTCGGGAACGGGGCCAGCACCACCAGCTGGATTAACTTCAGGCCTAATTGTTGGGCAATCTCCAGGCAGACCCCTTTATTTGAACCCCAGCACAAGAGGGCGCAAACCCCCTCATGGTAAACCTTTACCGTTTCCCAAGCCTGTAGTTCCTCGGCCAAATATCGCTCCTTCAAGAGACCTTTATCCGTTGCGGCTTTTGCTACGGCCGGTTCTTCGCTGATTATCCCGAATTCATCGTGGACATAGCTGTTGGTTTTGACTACTTGGCCCGCCAGCGGGGGAAAGGCCAAAGGCGAGATGCCGTTATCCGTTTGCCGGTAACGTCTATATTGATCTTTCCCATCCCAAAGCACAGGCTGCTCTTCATGCAGCTCCGGCGCCTGTTTAATATCAAAGCTGTAGTGATTGAGACACAGCGTTTTGTCGGCCAGGATAAAGGCCGGCAGCTGGTATTGCCAGGCTTTGTTCAAGGCTACGCCTGACCAATAATAGGCTTCCTCCGCATCGCCGGGAGCGACGATCAAACGGGGGAATTCGCCGTGGCCTGCCGTTAGGACAAAACCCAAGTCTGCCTGGGCGGTGTAAGTGGGCATGCCGGTAGACGGCCCGGATCTTTGTCCCAACACCACCACGACCGGCAGCTCGGCCTGGCCGGCCAGGCTAAGACCTTCTACCATCAGGCTGAACCCGCCGCCGGAGGTGCCCACCGCATTCTTCACCCCCATATATGCATAGCCCGTGGCCATCAGCATCACTGCGATTTCACTCTCGGGCAGGACAACTTGAAGCTCGAATTCGGGCTCTAAGCAGGCGAATAGCTCCAGAATTGGCGAAACAGGAGTCATGGGATAGGCCACATAGGCTTGCAAGCCGGCTTTCAGCAGGCCGAGCCCGATGGCTTGGCAACCATTCAATACCGGCAGAACAGGTTGAAGGAGCTGTTCCAGGGTCGTCACTTGTTGGGTTCGTGCATAGCCCTGGCGGGCAACCTTCATCTTTTGCTCCCACAACTTGGCATCATGTTTTCGGAGCAGCTCTTCCAAGAGTCCCAAGTCGATGTTCAGAGCCCGGCAGAGTCCGCCGATCATGCAATATCTGTCCATATCCGGCGAACCGTTTTCAGCCTTCAGGATACCTCCAACGTCCAATCCCTGAAAGGCGGACTGTGGCAAGCCGTCAACCTGCACCTTAGCCGAATCGTAGATCACCAGTGTATTGTCCTTGAGGCTGCTTTGGTGTAGGTCTAGGGCGTCCTGGTTAAAAGCCAGTACCACATCCACCTGGTCTGAGTGGGCTGCTATCTTATGCGTAGCTGCCCGGACGATGACGAACTGGTGCCCACCCCGGATCTGTGAAGGATAATCGTTGTTCATGTAGACTTGATAGCCCAACCGGCTGAAAAGCCTGCTGATTATTAAACCTGCACTGTCGATACCATAGCCTGTTTTACCGCCGGCGAGCACAGAGATCTGTTGCATAGAAAAACTCCTTTCTAAAAAAGTATTGTCCAAGAAACTTAGCTTAGCCGGTAAAATAATTACTTAATTTGAGTGGAAGAACTTATGCTGAGGAGTTTGTTCTTTGTATCAATATTAGCAATTTTCGAACTCCTTTAGAGTTACTGAATTATAAACGGCATTCATGGATTTCCACATCCTGTTGCAAGGAAGTAACCAGTCGTAAACCTGAGTCTTTCAAATGGCGATTGGTGGTCTCAATAAGATTAGTGACCATTTCTTGGATATTTTCAAGTGTCCAGATTGGAGTGGTGCCTTCGTCAAAGGAATAAATGACCTTCACTCTTAATTCCATTTCCGGTTTGGGTTCAGACGCTAAATCGTTAGCCTTTTGTTCAATTGCTCTCATTAAGGTTACCCCCCTCATTTTCGTATAGTATAAAAATTTATTTGTACTACTTCTATGTCGCACCTAAATATCCTTCTCAATATTTAGATATTTAAGAAAATTTTCTAAAATTTAAAAATTCATTTAAATTGAAATCCCCACGAGCAGATTATCGCCAAAAACGTTTTCATTAATATCAATACCCGCTGGAATAAGCTTTATTAATGGTTGCTTCACAAGCTCGTTTTTCCTGATACCAAAAAGTCGCAATGCTTTGTGATATTCCTTTTGATATTTTGTTTTATACTGTCGAATCGGCCTATAAGCGTTAGATTTATCGGGTTAAAATTATTTCATGCCGTTTGTATCTTGAATAAAGTGAAAGGAATGGCTATATAAATGCAAGTAGGTAAAAAACACAAAAAGCATACCCACCTATAGTATAATGAAGACAGTTAAATTTCATTAAGGGATTGGGAAAATGGAGAATAGATGGACAAACATAAGAAATGCAATCCCAAAGCAGTTATAAGGATTGCAGGTGCATTTATTGCGTTTCTGATTGGTGCGGGATTTGCCACAGGGCAGGAAATATTACAGTTTTTTTCAAGTTATGGATATGTCAGTTATGGCATCATAATATTGAACCTTATTGGCTTTCTGATTTTGGGGCAGATATTATTAGCAACTGGTAATGAACATCAGGACAATACATTTGAGCATTTTACATATTACTGCGGGAAAAAGCTGGGAACAGTATATTCGTGGCTGATACCTGTAACACTATTTTTGATTATATCAGTGATGATTTCTGCATCTGGTTCTACAATCTCTGAATACTTTGGTGTGAATCGACACTTAGGTTCAGCTTTGATGGCATTTATTGTTGTTGGTGCATATCTGGTTGGATTTGAAAAACTCGTTAAGATTGTCTCTGCCATTGGTCCGGTCATAATCATTTTTGCTTTGTTTGTCGGCGCTGTAACAGTAGTGAGGGATTTTGGAAATTTTACAGACATAGCGCAATATAAAGATACGTTAGAACTATCAAAAGCTTCACCTAACTGGATATTAAGTGCTATGTTGTATTTATCATTGTGTTTCTTAACGGCCAGTACATTTTATACAGCATTAGGAAAATCAGCAACTGATAAAAATGAGGCAAGATTAGGAGCCACTCTGGGGGCAGTTGTATTTATACTTGCACTGGCTATCATGAGTACGGCAATCATGTTAAATGCAAAAGAAACTTCGAATCTGGCAATCCCAACACTTTATCTGGCATGTAAAATATCATACGTACTTGGCGGAATGTTTTCAGTAATCCTTGTTCTGGGAATTTTTTCTGCTTGCTCAACCATGATGTGGACTGTTTGTAGCCGGTTTTATGCTGAGAATGTCTGGAAAAACAGAATGTTTGCCATCGCTATAGGAATTGCTGCATTTATAATAGGTCAATTTTCATTTAGTAAACTAATAAACGTATTTTATCCGTTTATAGGATATGCTGGTTTGATTTTTATAGGATGCGTTGTATGGAAAGGGACAAAAAAGAATTGTTGCAACACAAGGGGGCGGTTCTCTTGTGGCAAATGAAAGACATGGTAGTAAATTTACACCCCCTGGCATCTTGTCCATAAAAATATTTATGTACATTAGGCCAGTAAAATACCAATATATTCTACTATTATAATAATAGGTTCATTAGATGCTTTTTGGGAGTGATTAAATTCATGCCCAAATGGCGTTATTATAAAGATGGCTTAAATCGATTGCCGGTAAAGCATGAAAAATGGCTTTGCCGTTAACAGGTGTCCAATGATTACGCAAAAATTATTTCACCCAAATAGAGGATTTTGTCAGTTATGATGAATTATTAAGGGAGATATTAGTTTTTGGCAAAAACAAACAGCTAAAAGCTGCCGAACAAATTATTGATAAATACAAACCGGCGTTAAAGGAACTGGCCAGTGAAATGGTTAGAGCTGGGTACCGTATTGGATATTTACGATAAGCTTATTCGAACTACCGGTGGAACCTATGGTATTAGAGACAAAAAGCTCCTGGAAAGTGCACTATATTCACCATTGGCTACTTTTTGAAGGGGGGGTGCTATTATGACTTTAGGAAGGTATATCGCCCAAAAAAGGCAGGCTAAAGGTTCAAGCCAACGTGAATTGGCAAGAGACACTCAAATAAGTAATGCTACTATTTCCAGAATTGAAAAAGATGGTATCACCCCGGGAAACGCTACTTTAAAAGCCTTAGCCCAAAGGCTAAACCTGGATTATAATTATTTACTTGCCCTGAATAAAGCAATTGATGACGAACCGGAAATTCGCGTCATCCAAAGAGCTGTCAAAAAAATGAACGATGCTCAGAAAAAGAAGATGTTAAACATTCTAAAAGCTTCGTTTGATGATCTATTTGAAGATGTTGAGAATGTTGAATAATTGCAGATTAAAAGCGGAGCAGAGGTAGAGTATTGAATGTGGAATGGAGGGGTGGTGTCCGTTATGACAAAGATAGTAAATTATGGTTTAATAGTTTTGATATTTTTATTATCATCTGCAGGCATTTATTTATTCCAATTTTTATTTTTCCATGACCCTGAACATACTTTCTTTTTAATATTGCAGAATTTGGCTTTTTTACCAATACAGGCCCTGGTAGTTACTTTATTGCTAAATAAATTTTTAAACATGGCCCAAAAACAGCAGAATTTAAAAAAGATTAATGTCGTTACAAGCGCTTTCTTTTCTGAATTAGGGACATCGATATTGTCCATGCTCTCTAAACTCAATGAAAATTATGATGAGTTATGCCGGGCAATCGATATACCGGAATTAAATAGGAAAAATATGAACACTTTGAAAAAAAGCATTAATGAGTTTAATTTTAAGATGGATATCACACCGGAACATTTAGCAAGCCTGGGACTGGTACTAATTGATAAAAAATCTTTTATGATCGGCTTACTTCAAAATTCCAACCTGCTGGAACACGATTCTTTTACGGATATGCTGTGGGCAGTTTTTCATGTTGCGGACGAGCTTCAGGACAGAAACCTGCAGGGGTTATCCCAAAACGACCTTGAGCATTTAACCTCTGATATTCTAAGGGCCTATAGATGTTTAATAATCGAATGGGTTGATTATATGGAATATCTACGTCGGGAATACCCTTACCTGTATATTTCGGCAGTTAGGAAAAGTCCCTTCCGCTAAGCAAGACAGACCGGGCTGCCGGCCTTCGTTAAAGAAGCATCTATTCATAATGGCCGGCTATCGTTTGCCCAATCTTTCATGGCATGCGGAACTCGGTCAGACTCTTGCCAAAATATACAAAAGAAGGTGGCTACCACCAGGGATATAGTTACAGATTAAATCTTACATAAAACGTTGTCCCATCGGTACTAGTCTTAAAGTCTATCCTGGCATTATGTCTCTGAGCTATACTATAGCACACAGCAAGCCCCAGCCCTGTACCGGTATCTTTAGTGGTAAAGAAAGGTGTACCAATTTTCTCCAGTACCTCTGGCTTAATACCTTTACCCTGGTCTTGTACAGCCAAAACTACTCCATCGTTATCCTTGAATGTTTTGATGGACAATATGCCTCCCGGCGGCATCGCTTCCAGACCGTTGCGGACCAGGTTAATGATAAGCTGTTTAATCTCGTTCCGGTCAATAACCACATTGGGTATTTCACCAAGATGCACTTCGATACTTTTATTCTGTTTCATGGCGTCAGCCTGGAGCAAGGGCAAGATTGTCCTAACCGTTTGGTTTAAACTTTGCCTTTTCAATTCGACCGTCTTGTCTTTGGCCAGTGTAAGAAACTCTGTAATAATTGAATTAGCCCTGTCCAGTTCCTCAATCATTAAATTCATATATTCCTTGTCTGTGGCATACCTCTCCTTTTCCCCGAGCAACTGTAGGAAACCCCGGACAGTGGTCATCGGATTCCTGATTTCATGCCCAATGCCGGCCGCCATCTCTCCCACCAGGTTCAAACCATCTAAACGAGCCATTTCATGCTGGTAATGCCTTAACTCTGTAATATCATTAACAATAGTAAAAATACATTGCTCATCATTCCACGTGGTGTAAAATCCTGTTAGCAAAACATTTAATATATCACCTGATTTGTTACGAAACCTTGTTTCATAGTTTTCAATAAAGCCATTTTTATCAAGCTCTTCTAAGTATCTCTTTCGATCATTAATATCTAACCAGATATTAATATCAACTGCTGTTAATCCAATCGACTCTTCCCGGGTATAACCAAATTTTTGTACGAAGACATAATTGACTTCCATAATTTTAAAATCTTCTGCTGAAAATATAGCCATTATAAGTGGGTTAGCATTACAGGTTTTATTGAACAGTTCTTTTGATTTACGCAAATCATCTACTGTTTTCTTGAGTTCAGTAATATCTATTAATGAAGCAAGTATGCATTCTTCACCCGCTATATCTAATAAATTTGAAGTTGCAACCACATAAATTATATCTCCTGACTTACTTCTAAATTTCAATTCAGTATTCCTGACACAACCATTTTCTGCAAGCTGTTTCCGCAAGTTTTGCTTTTCTTCCAGATCCGCCCAGATGCTCAGTTCAAAAACATTTTTACCTATCATCTCTTCCCGGGAATAACCCAATACTTTTGCATAGCTATTGTTCACATCTATAAACACATCATCTTTTAACCTAATAAAAGCCATCATGGTTTGATTATGATGAAAAGCTTTATAGAATTTATCTTCGGACAATCGAAGGGCTTCTTCTGTCTTTTTGCGTTCACTCATATCCCGTACAATCATGCTGGATAAAATTTGGCCATTTTTATCCTTAAATAGATTTGATGTTACTTCACCGTCAAATTTCGTTCCATCTTTGCGTAACAGTGTCATTTCACTGGTGAAACTTCTTAGCTCTCCTCTTTTCTTAAAGGCTTGTAAAACTCTTGGGTCATCAATGTCAAAGAGTTCATTCCACTCAACAGTACACAACTCCTCTTCGGTTCTGCCAAACATATGACAAGCTGCAGGGTTAGCTGATAGTATAGTACTACCAGGAATGGCTAATAAAATAGCGTCAAGGCTGTTATTAAATATGGTATGGTAACGTTCTTGGCTTTCAACCAGTTTTTCTTGAACTCTGACGTGTTCAGTCACATCATTTCGAAAATAAACTAATAGCTCGACCTCATCTGATAAATTAAGCACTGGTACTAGTGTCCAGTCAAAATAAGTAACTCCTAGTTCTGGATGATTAGCATCAGTAAAAGGCCAATTATAAGCTTTGTAAACTTCTTTTGTTCTAACTACCTGTTCGAAAACTTCTTTTACATCGGAAGGATAGAATTCAAAGTGGTTATGACCGGGATAGTCAGCTACACTACGAGAGTCTTTTTGTGCAAACGGCATATTAACCCAAATATAATTATAATTGCTATCCATGATGGCTACTGATGAGGTTGCATATTTTAGTAAGACTTTTAAAGCAGCTTTAGGTATTTCCCTATTTCCGATTTCTTCTTTAAGCCTTGTATTTTCAACTTCAAGCTTTTGAATATCTTTAATCATATTTTCAGTCAAATAGGCACCATATTTTTCGATCAAGCTGCTGTTAGCACCTCTTATCCCATTAACTTCCTCCACCGCGTTAAACAAAATTTTCACCCTCTTGACATTTAAACTCGGGGTTATTATTAGACAAAAGTTTAATCTCATCCTTCGGAGAACTTGTCTAAATGTGTTGTTTATAGCCTATAATTGGACAGCAGAAGGCTGGTTTTATACAGCCGTAGTCAAAGAACTATGCACCAAAGATGTCGTGAGCTATAAGCTTTTATTAAGAGCCACACAGTTTTTATGCCGCGAGAGCCTATTGATATGGGGGGCACCCTCTGCTACAATCTCGAAGGCGGAAATCGGTAACAATTTATTTCCGCCTAATAAAAGGTAGTCTAGAGGGTGCAGTGGCCCCCATGTCAATAGGTACGTGGAATAAATCGGGAATTAGGGCAAGTTTATAAAACTTTATGTAAATCTAAGTTTTGTTCACGAAACTGTGTCTGTAAAAACTAGGAATGGCTATTTTTGGAGATTTATGCCGAACAAACAACCCGCCATTATGGCGGGTTGTTCATTATTTTTATAATTCTTTTACTTGAGTTTTTTTAACTTCATATCCTACTTTATCAATAGCATTTTCGATATCTTTTATGGATACTTTTTCATCATCAAAGTTTACTTTTACTTTACTAGAGTTAAATGATACATTTAAACTTTCTTTATCAATACCGTCTAAAGCTTTTACAGCGCCTTCTATTTTCAGCATACATGTTGGACAAGTTAATGTCTCCAATTGAATAGTTGCTTTTTTCATGCTCATCTCTCCTATATTTTTCATATTATTTACAGGTGTACACTACTATTATCTACTATGGATTGATTTATATCAATACTTTAACTTGTAACCAAGGAGTCTCATACCGTTTAAAATTACGACTAATATGCTTAATTCGTGTGCTAACATACCTATGGACATGTTCATCCATTCACTGAAGATTAAGCTGGCCAGCAGGATTATGACAACTCCCACTGCAATAACAATATTTTGGCGCATGTTAAGAGCTGTTGCTTTGGTTAAACCCAACGCGTGTGGCAGGCGGCTAAAATCCGAATTCATTAAGACAATGTCCGAGGTTTCTATTGCCACGTCTGTACCGCCTCCCATGGCAATGCCAATTTGGGCCAGAGCCAGTGAAGGACTATCGTTTACTCCATCGCCAACGAAGGCGACAATTTGACCTTTGGCCTGTAACTCTTCAATATATGCCGATTTATCTTCCGGTAACATGTGTCCATGAGCTTCAGTCAATCCCAGTTCATTTGCTACTAAATCAACTGTTCCCTGGTTATCTCCTGAAAGAAGTATGAGATTTTTTACACCTAATTTTTTTAGTTTTTGCAGATCTTCTTTTACACCCGGACGAATTTGGTCACGAATACCCATTAGTACTTTTAATTCACCATCAACTGCCGTTAGAACAAGTGAGTTCCCGTTTGCTTCAAATCGAGCAATATCTGCCCGGGCTTTTTCATTTAAAGGAATATTTTCTTGTTCCAACAGGGCAACATTACCAACTGCGACCCTATGCCCGTCTATATGAGCTACAATTCCGCCACCTTTTACAACGTCTGTTTTTTCAACTGTATATAACTTTGTATCTCCAATATATTCTACAATTGCTCTAGCTAATGGATGATCCGATTCATTTTCAACACTGGCCAGGTAAGCAAATACTTCATCAACGTTTTCGGCATAAATTTCTTTATCAGCTACTTTAGGATTTCCTATGGTTAAAGTACCTGTTTTGTCGAATACTATGGTATCAACCTTGCTAAAATCGTGAATAACTTCACTGCCTTTTAAAAGCACACCATGGCGTGCTCCATTGCCAATGCCTGCCACATTGGAAATAGGTACACCGATAACTAATGCTCCCGGGCATCCTAAAACTAATATGGTAATGGCAAGCTCAAAATCCCGGGACAATAACCATACTATAAAAGCGATAACTAAAACGGCCGGGGTGTAGTATTTAGAGAAACGATCAATGAAACGTTCGGTTTCTGATTTTGAATCTTGTGCTTCCTCAACAAGCTCAATAATTTTACCAAAAGTGGTATCTTCACCTACACGATCAGCAACAATTTGGATGGTCCCATTTTCCAAAATCGTTCCGGCATATACTTGGGAACCTTTCTTTTTGCCTACCGGCACAGATTCACCGGTAATACTTGCTTCATTAATATGGCCTTCGCCTGTTAAAACTGTACCGTCAACAGGAACTTTTGCACCGGTTTTAACAAGTAAAATATCGCCCACGTCAACTTCGTCTACTTCTACTTCTTCAAATTCACCATTTTCCGTTTGCTTCAAAGCACTTTCCGGTGCCATTTCAATTAGCTCTTTAATCGCCGAACGTGTTTTATTCAAGGTACGCTGCTCTAGATAAGCTCCAAATAAGAATAAGAAGGTAACAATAGCTGATTCCTCAAAGTTCTGAATTAAAAATGCTCCGGTTACTGCGATGGTAACTAAAACATCGATACTGACTACTTTTACTTTTAATGCTTGATACGCTTGAATGGCAATGGGTGTAACTCCTAAAATTGATGCGATAACCAGCGACCAAATAGCGATATTGATATTATGAAAAGCGTAATGGCTAGTAAAGGCAATTATAATTAAAGCGCCACTAATAAATGCTATGTTATTTTTCTTGCCTAATATAAATTTCTGCAATTAATTCTCCACCTCCTATCTATTTTATTGTTTTCATTACGTTGTTATTAGCATGGGTATTAAAAATAATTCCAGAAAGCAATTTGTTAAACTTGCTTTCTGGAATATAATAATTCTATTTATCTTGATACGCTTTATCCACTTCAGCTAACATGTTGTATACTCCTTCATAAGCTTCGCATACATCCCCTGGAACTTTGTAGTTATCTGTGATTTTACGCAATTCGATAAACTCTTCATTCAATTCAGGCATTTCTGCTCCTGCTTCTTTTGCTTTCTTGATGATTGTATTGAATACTTTATGAACTTCATGAAATTCAGGGTGATTATCTCCATGAACTCGTGCTACAATCGGTACATACTGTTCTAATTTTTCAAAATGCCTTTCCTTAGCTTGATTGAATAATTGTTTTGACATATTCTCCCCTCCTTTCTTGTTTTTAGCCATCATAAATTCCATAGCCTTGACCCTTGGCGTGATGCTTGTTGTTCCTAATTTACCATAATTCCCAGCCGGTTACTATGACCTAGCTCACACTTCTAGAGTTAAATTAATCATACCAACGGGTTTTCTGCTTATTGTGAAACTGCATAGCCCGCTTCTTTTTTTGTATTTAACACCGCCCGCAGTTTTTGCTCCAGCAGGTAAAATAGATATCCAGCGCTTAGGCAAATTGTTAAATTAATCAATATATAAAGGCCGAGGGGCAGTTTGGCAAACAGGTAATCCATGTAATAAAAGTAGACCATTTGGGATAGAAAAATGTGGTAAGAAGCCTTGCCCAGGGCTGCGATTAATTTTACCGGGCCATTGGCTTGCTCGGGCAGTAGTTTAAGTCCCAGCAGGACAACCATGAACGGCCAGAAAAAAGCAGGCGCATTTTGCGGTGACCAGTCGGGTTGAACCGGTGGCCGTAAGTCATAAAAGCTAACACCCGTGATATAAAGCAAACTCAGCAAGGCCCCCGCAGTAACCAGGTACCAGTTTATATGCTTGGCTTTGGCCAACCAGATGCCTAGAGCTATGGCAAACAAGTAGCGCAAAAAGATAAAACGGTAAGTACTCTGGGGCATAGCCCAATAGTAGCAGCCAAGTTCAAACAGTATATTCAGGGCGAAGGCACCGATTAACATAAGATTAGCGTTTTTTTGGGCCAGGATATAGAGTACGGGCAGGAAGAAAATAATCTGCAGCACAAGCGGAACAAAGTAACTTCCCGGGCCTGAACCACCATTAAAAAATTCTTTTACCCAGTAGCTGGCTTGAAAATTGCCGATTTGCAAAAAGCTGGTTAATAGGTAACTGGTCAGCATTTCCAGAGCCACGGTAAATAAATAAGCCCACATAATTCTATCCAGGCGTCTTTTTAATAGCGGCCAATGATAACACGCAAACCAAGAATTGTACCCGTTTCTTAAATAAGACTGAGTGGTACTGTAACCAATCAAGATTATAAAAATGACCACCGGCAAGGCATAACCATGCAATGGATACGAATGACTCAGTACCACAGCTACTATGGCGAACGCCTTCAGCAGATCTATTTGTGCTTTTCTGGCCTGCTCGATGCTTGGCTCACTCCTTTACTCCCTTTAGCGGAGATCTACCCGGAACAGAATAAACAAAATAATTACCCCCGGACTTAAATAATTTAACAGGAAAACCAAAATGGGTCAATACAAACACAAGGGGACGGTTCGTGCGTCCGAGAAATGGCGTGTCATATAGTGGGTGCGAACCCCACTAGGAAAAGTTTAGCCAACTACCTATAGCGAGTCTTGGGAGGCGCGGGGTGATCCGCGTCTCTAAGCGTAGACAGCAAACTAGCAGGCTGGAAGCGAAAGCTGAATCGATTGAGCCCCGAAATCACCCCAATGGGAAGGCCGATGCAGTGGACCGTGCAGAAGGCAACATCTGAC
>NZ_LSRS01000011.1:4048-15163 GCF_009932395.1 Sporotomaculum syntrophicum | reverse complement strand
CCGCTTAGACAGTTCTCCTGTGTCTCAGGTCTTTTTACTGCTCAATTGAATATAAAGTGATAAGCTATTCATATCCCCCCATGGGGGTTATGAAAGGAGTGCCGGCGTGGCTAAAGAACACCAACACCTGCATCATGAAACCAAGAAAATACTTAACAGGATGTCCAGAGCTATTGGTCACATGGAGTCAATAAAGAGGATGGTTGAAGAGGGTAGAGACTGCACCGAAATTTTGATTCAGCTTTCCGCAGTTCGTTCTGCCCTGAACAATGTGGGCAAAATTATTTTACATGACCATATCAACCATTGTGTGGTAAACGCGTTGGAGACAGGGGACAAAAAGGTGCTGGAAGACTTAAATAATGCTGTTGACAAGTTTCTGAAGTAAAAACGCGGATGCGGGGAAAACAATGATTAATCATACAACCCCTGCCATAGCCATGGCTATTTTAGCGGCTGCTTTGTATGGCGTTAGCTCGCCGGTGTCTAAGCTGCTACTGGTTAAGATACCGCCAACCTTAATGGCTGCCCTGTTATATCTTGGCGCCGGCATTGGCATGTTAATTGTTAATGTATTTAAACAGTATAGCAAGAACGAGCAGGTAGAAGCTAAAATGACTAAAAAAGAGCTGCCCTATATTATTGGGATGATCCTGCTTGATATTGCCGCTCCCATATTGCTCATGTTGGGCCTGGCCAGGACCACAGCGGAGAATGTCTCCCTGTTAAATAATTTTGAAATTGTGGCCACTGCCCTAATCGCCCTGTTTATTTTTCAAGAGGCCATTGGCAGGAGGATGTGGCTGGCCATTGCACTGATTACCTTGTCGACCATTATTTTGACGGTGGAAGATTTGAGCAGTTTATCCTTTTCCCTTGGTTCTCTATTTGTGATTGCCGCCTGTCTTTGCTGGGGTGTAGAGAACAATTGCACCCGGATGTTATCCTTAAAAGACCCCTTGCAGATTGTAGCGGTCAAAGGTTTCGGCTCGGGGATAGGTGCGCTCTTAATTTCCCTGGTCCTACAGGAATACAACAGTAATCTTTGGTACATCTTCCTGGCCTTAATTTTAGGCTTTGTCGCTTATGGCCTGAGCATATTCTTTTACATCTCCGCTCAGAGAGAGCTGGGTGCTGCAAGAACCAGTGCTTATTATGCCGCGGCACCCTTTATCGGGGTAATCATGTCCTGGTTGCTGCTGCAGGAGCAAATTTCCACGTCCTTCCTGGTTGCGTTAGTTATTATGCTAACCGGTGCATATTTTGCGGTATCGGAGGATCACCGGCATACCCATTTCCACCTGGAAATAACCCATGAGCACAAGCATAATCATCATGACGGGCACCACAACCATCAGCACGTTCCGGAGGTAGAGGGGGAGCATAGCCATGAGCACACCCATGAACCAATCAAGCATAAACACGCCCATACGCCGGACATGCATCACAGGCATGCGCATTAATGAGGGCAAAGGACTATCGACTAAAGGAGGAGTAATTTATGCATATTTGGAGCATTCCCTGCGGCATCCCGGCCCTCACATAAACAGGGCACCATAAACACAGGGGGATGGTTCGAGACCACTAAAAAAGTCCTAAAAACACAAAAAGCATCCCCACCTATAAGTATAATTAGTCGCAACAACAAAATATACTGGGGATGCTTTTTATGCTAATTGAAACCACCTTTAAACAAGGCAGCTTTTACACTGAA
Source organism: Sporotomaculum syntrophicum (assembly GCF_009932395.1). Classification (GTDB taxonomy): domain Bacteria; phylum Bacillota; class Desulfotomaculia; order Desulfotomaculales; family Desulfallaceae; genus Sporotomaculum; species Sporotomaculum syntrophicum. Next base: position 13,449 of record NZ_LSRS01000011.1, on the reverse strand, counting down.
TTATACCATATAATACTGGAGAATCACATATTAAAACGTATAGATTCCGCAATATCCCTTAGCTTTGTCAATGAACTATTAGCAGATAGATATTGCAAAAACTTTGGCAGACCCGCCAAAGAACCAGAAATGATGCTGAAGATCCAGCTCTTAATATCAATATATTATCCGATGAACAATTGATATAAGATTTGACTGTTAATGACTGACCTGATGGGTAATAGAACAAACAAAACCTTAATAAGCCCCGCTTCTTAATGAAAATTAGCATAATAAAACGCAAGTAAATATGCCCAATGTATTATACTGAAACGAAAAGTTTTAAATAAATTTTATGGACTGACAAGCAGCTGTCTAAGGTGTGAGTTATGCTCTTAAGTATAAATAATGCTTGCTCACTTAACTTCGCCGCTACCATACACGGTTGTTAATTTTTTGCATAAAGTATTCCCATTAGTTCAGATAAAAACGTAGTAATTATCAGTAAATATAATGTAATTAACTATATTTACATCCCGGTAGTTCAAATAGCATTAACATTTAATAGTGTACAAAAAATTTAAAGGCTGGACAATACAAAAAACATTTAGAGACTTGACATTTTTTATACTATTTAATTATAATCAAGATATAATACCTATAGTAAATTAAATTATAAAAAAGGAGGTGTCAATTTGAAAGTATCGGTTAATTTCAAAACAGATAAACTCCCGGTTGCCTATAGGTTAGGCATGCTCAGCATCATTAAAGAATGTTTAAAAAACGGTGCTCCGGAAATTTACGAACTATATTTTACTTCCCATATACCTAAGCCATATACCTTTTCCGTATACCTGCAAAACTATAAGTTTCAGGAAACTGATATCAGCTTGACTGGTTTCCAACTTAATATAACTTCCCCGGATTACCAGTTTATGATTCCGTTCCTAAATGGATTGCAGAAAATAAATCGGTTCCAATATAAGCATTACCACTTCCAGCGAGAGTTAATCCGGTTTGCAGGCGATCAAGAAATCCGCTCCAACCGTATTCTCGTGCAGACTTTAAGCCCAATATTAGTTGAAGATGAGCAACACAAGCCACTGTCACCCCACGACCCCGCATATAATCAACAGTTTCAAATCATTACCGAACGAATTTCTCAGTCACTACGCGGAAAAGCCCTGAGAAGTCCTGTTACCATCAGACCAGTTTCAGTAAAGAAAACCGTTATCAAGGAGCAGAATGATTCCTACCTGAGAGCACGGGAGGAAAAACGTGTTTCCGGTGACTATTTGTTCTTTACCGCCTACAGTGGGCGCTTCATTTTGGAAGGTGATCCGGTGGATTTGCAGTGGCTAGTGGATTCCGGTTGCGGCCTGCGCAGCGGGCAGGGTTTCGGGCACATTCAATTGGAAAGTGAGGTGAACCCTTAAATGCAGCTTAAACTGTACATGGATGATTATCTGACGGCCATAGGAGGAACAGGGTTGCTAAGGCTACAGGAATGGGCCCACCTGAATTTGGGTACAGTTGTAGGTCTGCAGCATGCCGATTCCCCCATCAAAATGAAACATGACCATTTACTGGTTGACCCTTCCATTTTGACTAGGGTGCCCGAATGGTATTTTCGTTTTTTACTAGAACAGTATTCCATATCGAAACGGGAAGAAAAGAGACTCCGCTACATTGGTAATTCTAAAAACCAAACTGTAAAAGAACAAAAGGATAGACTAAAAGATTCTATAAACGAAAACCTGAAAAAATTATCCAGATATTTCGCAGAAACTGAAAACTACCAGCTTATGAAGGAGTGTTTTGAGCAAGTAAAAAAATTGCCCGATGATCAAGCAAAAACAAGCTTAACAGATTTGCGGGATAATTATCTCCAACTGCTACAAACGGATATCTTTGAAGAAAAGCTGACCTTTAATTTTATCCGGTCCGTTGTCCTAAAAAATTTCTTTGGACAAGTATCCTTCCTGCAGAAATCTTTAAGCCACTATAATTTACAGCAGCATATCGACAAGATGACCGAGGATTATGTGCGGCCGCTACTTTTTGATCTGGGTTTTCATGACCTGTTGTACAGCAGTCTGCCGGATGACGAAAAATACCAAGCTGTTTTGCAGTATCTGGCTAAATCTGAGCTGTCTATACACAAACGCTGGGTCAGGGAGTTAAAGAAGCTGAAGCCAGGCAATTTGGAAGCCTATTTCCGGCAGCAACTTAGATGTGTATTTGAAGAAAATTGGCTGGCTACCGACAACTTTGAAGAAAAATCCTTTGTTCCCCTGGGTGTAAGTAGCGGGAAAGCCTACAATTTTGCATGGGATTTACAGGATAGCCCTATGCCTATATCTACATGGATTCGCTTTATATTGTTTATCAGCCCGGTGGGACTTACGCCGTTTACTAAAATGTACAAGGAAGGGTTTGAAACCTATTATAGTTTTGTCTTCCGGGATGGTTCACCGGATTTGATATACCGGGATAATGAGGTTTTACGAAACCTGGAGCAGAATGAATCTTTTGAGCAGTTCATTCCCAAAATTATCAGGCGCGAACAACATAAAGCAAAGCAGGAAAGTATACCCGGCATTCAAATTATTGAGTTCTATTCAGAGTATGACAATAAAAAAACTGTGATGCACTATTACCACATACCACAGTATCTGCTGGAATATTTTAAGCAAGACAACTTAAACAAAATGCACAAGATATATGACCGGTCTTTACGTGATCAGTTTTTACAATTAGTTATGGAAAGCGTGGATCCCATTTCAACAATATGGGTGCATTTGCAGAAAGTCATTCGCGGAAAAGCCAATGCACAATCAACTTACTATGCTTTATTGGAAAGATGGAAAATAAATAGTCTGCAAGAGGAGGGAACCATGAGAAACGCGGGTTTAATCTACGTTGTTTTTAAAGAAGGCAAGAAGATTCGCAAAGAACTGACAAACTTGTCAAATGAGCGTTCTGAACAAACAGACTATGCGTCCAGTGGAAACAAGCGGGCGGCTGGGATTGCCCATCGCCTATTGAACGCAGCCAAAGCAGGGAATAATCAGCAGTTTCTTGATACAATAATTAGGCTTTACTTACAGGTAAAAATACCGGTACCTTCCCTGCTGCTGAATGTCCTGCATGAAAAAGATATCGATTTTGCTACATTATCCGGGGCTTTTATTACCGGTCTACTGTCAGATGCGGACTATACAGCAGTAGATAAGACAGAACAATCGGAACAACAAACTGTCCAGGCAGTAAACCCTTAAAGACGGGTAAACGATTTTATATAAATGTAAGGGGGAACTATCATGGCCAAATCTCTGACCATATCGGCTATGTTTCAGGCTAACTCGCTTAACTACGGCGAGGGAACGGCAAATATTTCGGAACTGAAAAAATTCCACCGGGGTAACGGTGATGTGTGCACTTTTGCTTCTCGTCAAAGTTTACGCTATGATATCGTTCGCATTGGCAATGAATACTATGGGTGGAACCTGGATACGGTGGACAAGTCCAAGTCGGTCATTCAGTTCAAAGAAGATGTGACCATCAAGGATTCCGTTGAAATGGATTTGTTCGGATACTTGAAAACCGGCAGCAAATCGAAAAAGCGGGCTGCTGTAGCCCGCTTGGGTCATGCTTTATCCCTGGAGCCCTATAAAAGTGACATGGAGTTTCTAAATAACATGGGGTTGGCCGAGCGGATTGGCGAGAATCCAAACCTGGCTAATTTGGAACAACATCAAAGCCATTATGTATATAACCTGACGGTGGATTTGCACAAAGTGGGAATTGACGGGGACGTTGTTCTTTCTAAAGAAGAAAGGACACAAAGAGTAACCCAACTTTTAGATATCCTAAAACTTCTTTACCGGGATATAAAAGGGCGCAGGGAGAACTTGACCCCGGTGTTTATCATAGGTGGGGTTTATGATAGCGCCAATCCATTTTTTATGGGTCGAGTTAAAATCACATCAAATAGCTCCGAACATGGCTGGGATCTGGATCTTGCAATGTTAAATGACGCTATGCAAATAACCTGGAACGAAAAAAAGATTCAGGACTCCACAATGATTGGCCTCGTACAAGGCTGGTTCGCCAACGAAGAGAAGCTGAGAGAAACATTCCCCGGGCGGGTGGTTTCGGTGGAAGAGTTCTTTGCTCAAGCTAAAGAGGAAGTGAAACAGGCAATAGGGAGTGAGTAATATGGAAGTACTGCGCTTGAAACTGTTCCAGGAAACGGCCTGTTACAAAAAACCTGCGGCCTTTAAGGTTGGCGAAACCTATCCGCTCCCGCCTTACTCCACGGTAAAAGGTATGCTGCACCAGATTTTACAGGCGGACAAGTACATCCCTATGGGAATTTGTATTCAGGGAAGTTATCAAAGCCGAATTGTGGATTATCAAAAACACTATTTTTTTAAGAAAAATAAGACAACGGATTTCCCCCTGATAACAGATGGACTGGCGTTGGATTTCGCTTATTCGGATATAACCGCCATGCCCATCTACATGCACCTGCTGCTGGATGTCCATCTGATCATTCATGTCCGGGCGAAAAGGGATATTATGCTGCTTATAAAACAGGGAATCGAAGACGGTGTTCCTTTCAGCCTGGGTAGGTGGGAAGATATGGTGCGAGTTGATGAATGTCGCATGGTGGAGTTGCGGGAAGCGGATGAGGACGTTGAAACCGTACTGCCCATTTATTGGCCTGTGTTATTAGACCCGGAGGAGGAATTGCCCGGCGTCCCTTACCGGCTCAATTGGAAATATGAAATCATTCAAGGAATCCGGCAGTGGCAAAAAATCAAAGTAAGGTATGTCAAGGCGGACGAGCAGATGTGGGAACCTGGCACCGTAGACCCCGACGGGTATCCGGTGATTTTCCCCAAAGAAATGGGGGAATAGTGCATGTTTTACGCTAAATCCCAGCCGGGAGAAACCATCAAAGAGCATACCGACCTGCTCCTTGCCGGGCTGCAATTATTGCGTAAATCCTACGGCCATAAAATAAACGCTGGCGAACGGTTTTGGGAACTTCTGCGGACGGCTGCTTTGTACCATGACTTTGGTAAAGCCAATGTCTTGTTTCAGAACAAGATGCGTAAATTGCGGGGAGAGGACACTCTCCCCTGCAGTTTATCGTCCCGGGATGAGATTCCGCATAACTTTGTTTCTGTCGCCCTTATCCCATTCAATGAGCTGGGACTTACCAAAGAGGAGTGGCGGTTCCTGGTGGAAGCAATAGGCTTTCATCACGAGAGAAATACACTCCCCAATAGCAGCGCGATTCAGGCGTATGTGCAACAGACAATTTCCAGAACAACAGTTGAAGCATTGTTTAAGCACATGGGATTGCCCTACAGACCAGAGGAGTCGTCCAAACGTTTGCTGAAATTGCTGGAAAAGGATAGGAAGCCCAAGTACGACCAAGATTTGCACGATAAACCGGAATTCTTCAGGCAGCATGTTCTCTTAAAAGGACTGCTCCATCGTTTGGACCATGCAGTGTCCGCCCATGTGGCTGTGGAGACAGGTGTTGAGGAAAATACAGGTGAAAAAACCTACCGTTTTTTGCAGGGCAATTTTGGTAAGCTGCAGCCGGCGCAAGAATTTGCTATGTTGCACAGAGATCGAAATGTGATTATGGCTGCATCTACCGGAACAGGAAAAACTGAAGCGGCCTTATTATGGGCCGGGGAGGAAAAAGCCTTTATAACGCTGCCGTTAAGGGTAAGCCTGAATGCTATGTATGACAGGTTGCGCGAAGGTGCTAAAATTGGCCTGGAACACTTGGGGCTTCTGCATTCCGGTAGTTTGGACTACCTCACCGAAAAAGATTTGGTTGACGGTGAAGAAACGTACCAAGTATCTCGTCAGCTTTCCCAGAAGATTATGCTAACGACTATCGATCAGGTGCTCAAATTCCCTTTCTTGTACAAAGGCTTTGAAAAAGAACTGGCCACCTTTGCTTATTCTAAATTAGTTATTGACGAAATCCAGGCTTATGATCCTAACATTGCAGCTATGCTCATCAAGGCATTGGAAATGGTCGTTAAAATCGGCGGGAAATTTATGATTATGACGGCTACACTGCCCAAGTTATACTTGGAAACAATTAGTTCCCGGGGAGTAATTCTCGAAGACCAGTGGGTATACCGCTCTTTTCCTAACGATGATTTAAAGCGGCACCGGATTCATCTCCATGATTCGCAAATCAAGGATGTTACCGAATCCATCATCGATAGCGGCCGGCAAAATAAGGTCCTGGTGATTTGCAACACGGTAGATAGGGCCATTGCTGTATACCAACAGTTAAAAGAGCAGGTAAAAGAACAACTCGAGCAGGGTCAGTTGAATAAAGATGTACCCGTTTGGCTGCTGCATGCCCGGTTTATCAAAAAGCACAAATTGAGCTTAGAGCAAAGGGTCACAAAGTTCGCTGAATCGGGTTGGCATCAAAAAGACGGTGAAGTGGAAACAGGGATATGGGTTACAACGCAAATTGTCGAAGCCTCTTTGGATGTGGATTTTGATGAATTGTATACAGAAATGTGTTCCCTGGACAGCTTATTCCAGCGCATGGGTCGCTGTTACCGGATTCGCCGGTATGCGGGCGAGGAACCGAATGTGCATATTTTCACCGCTAATGCTTCCGGAATTGGCACTGTATACGACAAGGTTATTGTGCAAATGAGCTCGGATGCATTGCAGCCATTGCAAAACCGGATTATGCTGGAATCCGAAAAAATGCTTATGGTGGAACGCCTTTATAGCAAGGAGAATTTGAGAAATACTTCGTTTTTGCAAAAATTTAATGAAGCTATCATATTCTTTGACAACCAACTTTTCTTTGAGACGGAATCCCGCGAGGCTCAGGATATGTTAAGGAATATTCGTTCCAGGGAGGCCATCCCCTGGAAGTTTCATGATAAGGTAGAAAAATTGATTAAACAATTGGGGCGGGAAACAGATAAAAACCGGCGTAGGAAGTGTCGGCAGGAGATTGAAAAAATGTCGGTTCCGTTAAATGAAAAGACGTTGCGAATAAAAGATGTTGCCCTTTGCCCTTTAGAAGCCAGAGGACTCGAACACCTGAGCTGGATCATGGATACGGATGCGGATTATGAATTTGATGAAAACACTTTGCAGGGGAGCGGGTTGGTGTATAAGAAAAAGGCGGATATCTTTTAGGAAGGGATCGAGTATCATTGGAAAACGTGCGTGGCGTGGAGATGCATTATTATGCAGTTTGTAAACGCAAATTGTGGCTATTCCACAAGGGAATCCGTTTTGAAAATGATGGCCACGATCGGGTGATTGAAGGTAAAATACTACACGAACAAGCGTACTCCAAACTGCAAAAGGATATAGGAACGGAGGAATTCGTGAAAATTGACCGGCAGGACGGTGATGTGCTGCGGGAAATAAAGCTGACCAGTAAAATGCAGAAAGCAGACCGCTTGCAGATGTTGTATTACCTTTATATTTTAAAACAAAAGGGAATTTGTAAGACCGGGCTGCTAAGCTACACTAAAGAAAAAAAGACTATTGAAGTTCATTTGGATACTCAAGGCGAACAAGATGTACGCATGGCGCTTGCGAATATACACGGCATTTTACAGGGGAATATTCCTGCTTTCCAAAAACGTACTTATTGCGGTAAATGTGCTTACAAGGACTTCTGTTTTTCCGGGGAGGTAGAGCAGGATGAATCGTGATATTTTCATTCTGTCCGGCGGTCGCATGAAGCGAAAAGATAATACGCTTTATTTCGAGAATGAAGAAGGTGAAAGGCGTCCCATCCCTGTGGAACAGACAAACAGCATCCATTTTTTTGGACAGGTGGATTTCAACACATCCCTGCTCCATTTGCTATCCCAGCACCAGATATGTTTTCACGTTTACAACCATTACGGTTATTACGATGGTAGCTTTTGTCCCAGGAATCCCAAAGTATCCGGTTTTACAGTGGTGCAGCAAAGCGCTCATGTTTTAGATGCCGAAAAGCGTATGTATCTGGCCAAATCATTTGTTTTGGCAGGTATCCATCATATGCTGCGAAACATTCGTAAGAATGACCAGAGTGGTTCTCCGCATATAGATACCATCATGTCTGTAGTTCACCGTGTGGAATCCGCCGGTACCATTCCAGAGTTAATGGGTGCTGAGGGGCAGGGCAGGCAGATATATTACAATGCTTTCAACCAGTTATTGAAGAATGGAATGGAATGGCATTCGCGCAGTAAACAACCGCCCAGGGACCCAATTAATGCTATGATCTCATTTGGAAACAGTTTAATGTATACAACGGTTATATCCGAAATTTATAAAACAGTTCTGGATCCTACTGTAAGTTTTTTACATGAACCTTCTTCGCGGCGGTTTTCCCTGAGTTTGGATATCGCTGAGATTTTTAAACCCTTAATTGTAGACCCGCTTGTGTTAACTCTACTAAATAATCGTCAAATCCAGGAAAAACACTTTGATTCCAAAGACGGTGCAGTTTTATTAAATGACGAAGGACGAATAAAATTCTTATCTGCGTTTGATGAAAAAATGAAAACTACTATTAAACACCGGAAATTAAAGCGGCAAGTCTCTTATCGCTATTTGATTCGGTTAGAAGCCTATAAGCTTATCAAGCATTTGATTGGCGATGAAGTGTATAAACCGTTTAAAGCGTGGTGGTAATGTGTTTGTTATTATTACTTATGATGTCGGCGAGAAGAGGGTTGGAAAGGTGTGTAAAAAACTGAGAGAGTACCTGGACTGGACGCAAAACTCTGTATTTGAGGGGCAAATCCAGAAAGGAAAGCTTACCAAATGTTTAAGCGAATTGAAAAAGATCCTAACTGAAGAAGACTCGATTTATATTTACCGAATCGAAAATCCCAACCATCTGAGAAAGGATGTAATTGGGCAGAACAGGTCTTTTGACCGTATATTTCTCTAGTAGGCTACTTTGGTGCATTATGGAATTTTTAAGATAAATGCTGGTAACCCTTGAGTTGTATGACATGGCAGGGTTTGTGAAAAGAAGTTATAACTCCTTATTAATGGTTCGATGCAAATTTAACTTGCCAGCTATTCGAGAATGTTTTTTAACCTTGAATAATCAAGGGTTTTTTGATATTTTGAAATTGGGGTTTTATCTGAACGTAGTGGGATTTAAAGTAGAATACGCTGCCTCAGCTATACGGCTGGGGCTTTGTGTTTTATCTGAACGTAGTGGGATTTAAAGTTCTTTTGCACCCTCAATATCGCCTCTACCTGCTAAGTTTTATCTGAACGTAGTGGGATTTAAAGCNNGGCCTGCTATACAAGCTGCTTTAAATCCCACTACGTTCAGATAAAACAGCGGCTAACGAAACGGCAAAAGTGGGACAAGTTGTCTTTAAATC
>NZ_LSRS01000011.1:2750-4023 GCF_009932395.1 Sporotomaculum syntrophicum | reverse complement strand
TCTACTCGACTTTTGTGTCAGATAAAAGAACACATATACATTGCATAAGGCTTAGTTTTTGACACAAAGGAACCGTCCCCTTGTGTCCCCCAAGAGAACAGTGCGCTGCTATGTGGCCAAATTGCGCCCCCCTGCAATCATTCAACATATCTACCTTTATTGATTATTTCATCATGTAGAAACTGGCCCGGTCTAACTTTTTTATATTCTTCAGTAGAATATGGTCTGGGTGAAATATCTAAGTCTACGGATTCACTAATTCTTTTTAACATGACGGCTTCTTCCAAGTAATCATGGCCAAAATCAGGTGAAATTATTGCAATGTCAATATCACTATCCTTGTTCCCTTGGCCGCGAGCATAAGAACCAAAAAGTATAGCCTTTTCGACTCGAATTTTTTTTGCTTTTAGGGCATTGACATATTCTTTTACTCAAACTTCGCAGCCTAAATCAGTCATCAAAGCCCTGATATATGAGGGCTGAGCGGCAATCCATTGCTTAACTTGACACGCTACCGCTTTCGAAAAATCATTTGAGAAGTTGTTTAGCAATTTAGTAAAAAATAGCATCAGTTGCTTTAAAGCAGTTTCAAAGTCAATATCCTGTATTTCATCGCAGAGCATGAAAAATAGCTCTCCGTAACTACGGTAATCTTGATTCTGTCGACGTTCCCATTCAAGCAGCATATATCTGGTAAAAACAACAGTCGTATGAGCGATAAGCATATCAAAACTTTTGCCCTGAAACTCAGAACCAAGTTTAAATAGAGATTTGGCGCTTTTAAAGAATACTTCAATGCCCCATCTCATACCGTAGATACGCACAATCTCAGCATCATCAAGCTCAAGATCAGTCGTTAGTATCGCAAGCCATTCCCGTTTGTTATTACGGTTCTGGATGAAGACAATTTTAACTGGAATTCCATTTTTAATTTTAACACAGCATGATCCAATTATTTCTCGGTGATTCTTCTCTTTAAGAGTTGCTTTTAGGTCTGGAAGAGACATAGAGTGACCGTTAAAATCGTATCGTTGATTCATCTGTTTAACCATACCGATGGTATGAAGACCTTTTTTAAGTAGGGATGTAATCATCGGTTCATTGGTAAACCAGCTGTCCATCAAAACGTAGTCGGCTGTGATACCGGAATTCAAGGCGTTATCAAGTAAACGGAGGGCATTTTGGGGTTTTTCCATAATGGCCTCTGAACGCCGCTTTGCACCATTAGTTCTTTTATCAATAGTACTCGAAGCATCATTCAGTCTGTTTTGCG
>NZ_LSRS01000011.1:0-852 GCF_009932395.1 Sporotomaculum syntrophicum | reverse complement strand
GCACTAAATCGTTTTATCTGAACGTAGTGGGATTTAAAGTTGCTATTGACGATGGAGACGCAGGATCTGCCGGAGCGTTTTATCTGAACGTAGTGGGATTTAAAGTTTTTTATTACCTCCTAATTTATCCTCTTATTTTTAAGTTTTATCTGAACGTAGTGGGATTTAAAGCAAACCTAGGACATAGCGTTTATAAAATACACCGTTTTATCTGAACGTAGTGGGATTTAAAGATAATAATTATTAATTAACCTACCATCTACCCAAATAGTTTTATCTGAACGTAGTGGGATTTAAAGCTGATTTCATTGCCAGAGGTTGCAGGGCTTGCAGTGTTTTATCTGAACGTAGTGGGATTTAAAGATAGTATCAACAAGTGGAAATGTAAAGTATAAAACAGTTTTATCTGAACGTAGTGGGATTTAAAGACCTCATCCAGGGTGCCGTCGCCGAAATGATGCGGCTGGTTTTATCTGAACGTAGTGGGATTTAAAGCTTCTTGGTAACAAGTAAAAATTACTACTTGTTTTTCGTTTTATCTGAACGTAGTGGGATTTAAAGTTTACAATTTTTTGTGATACTATATCAAGCTCTTTGAGTTTTATCTGAACGTAGTGGGATTTAAAGTAATCAGCAGGAGGGTCATTAGCAAGAGTTGAATCTGGTTTTATCTGAACGTAGTGGGATTTAAAGAAAAATATTTTTTAGCAAATTATAAACCTGCTGAAGTTTTATCTGAACGTAGTGGGATTTAAAGCATTGCCTGCTATACAAGCTGCTTTAAATCCCACTACGTTCAGATAAAACAGCGGCTAACGAAACGGCAAAAGTGGGACAAGTTGTCTTTAAATC
>NZ_LSRS01000010.1:1990-35969 GCF_009932395.1 Sporotomaculum syntrophicum | reverse complement strand
AAGAAATCAAGCAAAACAAGCAACAAGAAAAGAACAGGGACAATCACAAGAACCGGAAATAACGTCATTAAGCTTACAATTTGGGATCGATGGACGATGGACAGCATAAAAGACACACCGTATAACCTGGATTTAAGACCTATATTGACAAACATCCGGGGGAAGTATCCGGCCGGTTTCCTTTGGCCGGCTGGTTCTTTTACCGATAGGAGTTAAACACTCTATTTAATTTCAACTAATGAACAAAAATAAGAGAGGAGAAAACCCTGTGAAAGGTAATAAGAAGGTTGGGTTATGGTATAGCCTTTTACCGTTTGTACTAGGCATGTTTTTACTTGCCGGTGCATTAGTCCTGCAGGCACCTACAGACGCATTTGCTGCGGGTGGAGATATTACCATATCGGGGCCCGGGCTGAATAACCCGGAGCCTGTGACAATTACCCAGAATCAGCTCCGGGGCAATAATTCATTAACAGATGGAACATATTTAGAACAACAAGACATAATCTATAGCACTATTAATACTTGGCCTACCAAGAGCTGGTACAGGGGTGTAGGCGTCAAACTTGGTGATCTGTTAGAAGTAGCCGGAGGACTAAAACCGGAGGCAACGCAAATAAGATTTACATCCGGTGATGGCTTCAAAGCCACCTTTACGGTGCAGGAGCTTGTCTATGAACCCAGGTATATGTTTCCTAATTTCCTGGATACCGGTCTCCCAGGCCATCTTCCTGGCGATGCGTCGGGTGCGGTACAAGTTGAGACCATTATTGCCCATAAAAGTTGTTCAGCTCAAGACTTGGACGATGTGATGGACGATGAAAATCTGGGTCGCGGGGATGCAAATCATCTGTTATACGGGCAGCGGTCGGTAACCCAGCAGACCAACGCCAGGTTTGCAAAATATGTAACGAAAATCGAGGTACTCACCGATCCTGCACCCAAATGGGCTAATCCCACGGCCGATCCGCAGCCTGGAGAGGTACCTGTAGGGACCATGGTGGAGCTGCAAGGTCCTTTTAACGACGAGGATAAAGTTCATTACACTCTCGACGGCAGTACTCCGACCATAGACAGCCCGATGTACAACTGGATTGCCAGCCGCTGGTGGTCATCGCGATCAGGCGAGTTGGATGAAATTAATCACCCAATTGAAATAACAGACGACACTACTATCAAGGCAGTAGTAATCGGCCCCGGCCGGGAAGACAGCGATGTCGTTACCTTTGAGTACACGGTTCCTGAAGCAACCACTTACTCAGTGACCTTTGTAGTAACCCCAGCAGATGCGACTGTAACTGTCAAAGACAGCGAAGGGAACGCAAAAGCAGCAGAAGAAGACGGGACTTACAAACTAGAACCCGGCGAATACACCTACACCATAAGCAAACCCGGCTACAAAGAGACAACCGGTACAATCACCATAACCGATCGAGACGAGACCATAACCGTAACCTTAGAAGTAGCAATAAGCATGGAATTAAGTAAAAATACAGCATTACCTGGAGAGATTGTAGCAGCCTATGGGAAAACGTTACCAAACGCTTGGGTGCCTATTAAAATTATCAACGAAGACAATAATATTGTATATTTTGATACCAAGAAGGCCGATGCCAGCGGAAATTACAACATTGAATTTATTGTACCCTCAGGCGCTTCCGGCACATTAACGGTAATAGTTGGTGAAGGTAATAACGTAATATCTAGGGCACTGACTGTTGGAATTATAACCAGAAAAAAGGCAGATGTGAATGGTGATAACGTTGTAAATATTTTGGACGTAGTAAAAACCGTAAATATCGCCCTGGAAAAAATTCAGCCCACCCTCGAAGAAAGATATGCCGCTGACGTTAATAGTGATGGCAAAGTTAATGTAATGGATGTGGTACGAATAGTTAATATTAGTTTGGGTAAAATTGCCAACTAACCAGTCTCCCTTGATTGCTTTCTTTACTCTCTTAATGTGTATTTATTGATAAATAATTTAACATATTGACTTTATTGTTCATAGTTAGTAAAATTTTATATAATTAAATAGTTTATTCCGAGTTAGTTTACCTAAGGTTGCAAAGCTATGGGAACTAAACGATGGGTGTAAAAGGAAACAATTATGCCTCCCGCTTGGAAAGGAATTAATATAATTTATTAAAAGGCATGGTTTTCTCTTGCGGGGAAACTATGCCTTTAATTTTTAGGGGGAGTTCGAAAGGTTTGCTGCAAAGTTGTTTTAAATGCGTTATTATTTTAGTGTTATTATTAATATTGTGTTTTTCAGGATGTGAGCAAAAAACTGCCGGGTTACAAGAATTTAGCGGAGAAAGATTTATCATGGATACACTAGTACATATTACTGTTTTTTGTGAGGATGAACACCAGGGGAAAAAGGCTTTGGATGAAGCTTTTACCGCCTTCGAACGGATTAGTCATTTAACTGACAGATTCAACTACCAGGATAAAACAACTCCTTTATCCGGTGATGTTATTAAAGTTAATAATAATGCCGGCAACAGCCCCGTTCGGGTTAGCGATGATACATTGACTATCCTTAAGCGCTCAAATTATTTCTCAGAACTGTCCGGAGGTGCCTTTGATGTTACTATCGGCCCGTTAATGGACCTGTGGGGTTTTGGCAGTAACCGGCATGAACCGGAGCAGGAAGAGATAAATGAAGCCTTAACTCTGGTGGATTACGAAAAAATCAAAATCGATTATGAGCAGGGTACGGTATTTTTACCTAAGTCTGGGATGCTCTTGGACTTAGGAGGTGTAGCCAAAGGCTATGCCACGGACCAGGCGGTGTCGGCCTTGAGAAAATTGGATGTAAACCATGCCATTATTAATGCCGGGGGAAATGTTTATGCCTTGGGTACTAAGCCGGATGGAGCACTATGGCGGGTTGGGGTACAGGACCCACGTGGTGACGGGTTAATTGCCATAATCTCGGTTCAGGATGCGGCGGTGGTAACCTCTGGTGACTATCAAAGATATTTTATCCAGGGGGGGGCGCGTTATCATCATATCTTGGATCCGGCCACCGGCAGATCGGCCAGGGACGCAATGCAAGTAACCGTTGTCGGCGATAGTGCGATGGATGCTGATATTTTATCCACGACGCTGTTTGTGCTGGGTTCGGAAAAGGGTTTCGACATGGTTACCAGATTGGAAAATACTGAAGTTGTGTTTGTCCGCCCGGATAAACAAATTCTCTATTCGGATACCCTAAGTAAAAATTTAACTTTCACCGGAGATGGTGGTTATCAACTTGATGCCAAATAATAGAAAGATCTTAAATAAAAATTATATATTATCCGATTAAAAACCATTGGAAGGGGAGTGATAAATTGAGAAAAATGAATAATATTCTATTAGCTTTAATAGTGCTTGTATTAATGATTGCGATGGTAGTAGCTGGTTGTACCGGACAGAATAATGACCAGGAACCGTTAATAGAAGCAGATCCGGTGGCTGAAAAAAATGTGCTCACTATTGAAGGCAGTGGGGTAGCCGGAACTACCCAGCTAACTTTGCAAGAAATCCAGGGTATGCAGTTAGATGTTATCGAGGATGACTATTTTGCCCTCAATAATTTTGGTACTAAACAATATTTTTCCTTTAAGGGAGTATCGTTATGGCAGCTGTTAAACAAAGTCGGGGTAAAGGATACCGCTCAGCAGGTGGTGATTACCTCAGAGGATGGTTATTCCGTCATCTATACAATTGATGAGGTTAAACGGGAAGATTATATAGACGAAACAAATCCTGAAAAGAAATATAAAATGATTATTGCCTGGGAAGAAAACGGCGAGGTCTATGATTCAACGCAATACCCTTTCCGCTTAGTGATGGGGCAGAAAGAACCAGGGGATATTAACAAACAGAACTGGGTAGCAAAGGTAATAAACATCAAAGTAGATTAATTAGAGGGAGAGGGTATATTTGAATAAAAAAAGGCTTTACCTGGGTGTGGGTGTAGTGCTTATCGTATTAACCTTCATTTTTACCCGTTTTTATACTGGTGGAGATAGTGTAACTGATATCCTGGCAGAATTTTATGATGAAAAAGTAAAAGTACAGGAAATAACCGGGGAGGCTAGACAGAGTTTTATTGAAGAGAATTTTCCGGCAGTACAGAAAATTTATCAAATACAGGATGAAGAACAAAAACAAATTGGTTATGGATTTATTGTTAAGCCCTCGGGTTATAACGGGCCGATGACCATTGCAGTTGCGATTGATGGGCGGACCAATCAAGTAACAGGTATGAAAGTTTTGGAGCATGTGGAAGACCCTGAATATGCCATGTATCTTTCCGAAGTGTGGTTCACGGACCGGTTTAAAGGAAAAAGTCTGAGCGAATACTTAAATATGGTGGTACTTGATCCGGAAAGCCCCAGAGATATTGTACAAATCACCGGAGCTACTATAAGCAGCCAGGCAGCAGTCAACGGAGTGAATTCAGCCATCGGTGCCTATAATTTCTTAAATGATGGCCAAAAAATGGCTGCAGTGTCGGCTGTGGTGGATAAACTAATTGCTCAAGATGAAAACAGCTTCATTATCCGTTGGGGAACCGATGAATTCATTCGGGTGACCATGGATGAACTGAGAAAATACCCCACTGTTAAAGAACCTGCTGTGTTAATTAACTCCCTCGGTACTAGAGAAAATATGGTGGTGGAGGGACCATTACTAAGTGAAGTGCTAAAGAAGCATGGTATTCAATTGTCTGATTATAAAGGGATTGGTGTCACCGGTCTAGATGGGTATTACGCTTTAATGTCCAAGGAATTACTGGACAAACGAAAGGTTATAATGGCTTATCGATTTAACGATCAGGAAATTGCTAAAGTAGATAAGCCCGTACGTGTGGTGGTTCCCGAGGAGTTAGGTGTTTATTGGGTAAGAATGGTTTCCAATATCGATTTATATACCGATATCCCCGCTAAGAATATTAAATCCGTTAAAATTTTTGATCCCTTAACCAGGGATATTGAGCCATATATGTATGAGTACTATGGCAGTAAGGATAAGGCAATAGAAGTCGGCAAGATACTGGCTAAATTTGACTATGTCAATCCCGAAGGTTTCTTCACCATGGTGTCGTCTGACAGCTTGGTCAAGGATGAGGTGATTAACATGGTTAGACAACGCTACTACATTAAGATATCCGGGGAAGGCGCACCAATGAATATTGCGCCGAACTTTAAGCTGGGAATGAATGTTAAATATATGGCTTACTTTTCCACCACAACAGATGCCGTTATTTTCCCCACTGAAATGCAAAAGATAACCGGTTTATCTGAGCTGGGTGCCCAAAAGGGAATGCTGTTGGAAAAAGTGCTGGAGGGTGTGGGTGTAATTACCCCCCGGGAAAAACAGTTTGAACTGGTGAACACTGCGGGACAGTCCATTCAGATTTCCGGTCAAGATTTAAGCAAATGTATTCTGGTTAACCAGCATGAAAAAATTACGGCTTTGTACCAGGGGGCTGGTGGTTTAAAACAGTTGGCAGATCTATTGGAAATAAACGAATTAAGTTAACCGGGGTGTAGTTAATTGTCTAAAAAGCAAAGCAACCTGGAAAAATTACGCCTAACGGTGCAGTTAGCAACATTTTTATTAGTCTGCCTTTCCTTCGTGCTTTATAGGTTGTATATAAATGGCCTGATAAACTTTAAGTTATTCAGCATGCACAGTTTAATCCCCTTTGGGGGATTAAACATGATGTATGATTGGGTAACAGATAAAAGCTATGTATTAAATTATACCGCACCGGCATTTCTTTTAGCTGCAGCTATCATAGTGCTGGCACTGCTGGGCACCCGTTTCTTTTGCGGCTGGCTATGCCCCTTTGGCGCATTAAACGATTATACGAGCCAGGCGGGCCATAAAATCCTTGGCAAAAACTATGAACTACCCCCGGGAATTGATGCCCGGCTGCGCTACTTCAAATATTTTGTACTATTTTTTATTCTTGTTTCTAAAATACTTTTAGAGTCATGTATACTAACTGGTTTTGATCCTTGGGTTGCTTTTGCCAACTTACCTGGCTTACCGGGTACTTATAAGGAGATACCCTTTGCCTTTCTGGTTTTGTTACTGGTTATCATAGGGGCTTTTTTCATTATGCGGTTTTTCTGCCGTTATCTTTGTCCTCTGGGAGCTTTGCAGGGCATATTAGTTGGTACCGGTCTTGTGCAATTAAAAAGGAGCGGGACAATAACTTGCCACAACTGCCGGAGCTGTTCTTTGAACTGTCCTGTTAATATAAAACCAAGCGACCGGGAGGTTGTCGATTCAGCGGAATGTATTCACTGCCTGAGATGTGTTGGGGGCAGTTGCTCAATGGGTTTGCCGTCGTATGAACTGACTTTTGTAAAAAAACCTCTGAAAACTTATCCCTATGTACTGGGGGCTTTTACAATATTTTGGAGCATTTTTGTTGGTATTGGTTTTATTGGTGCTCTGGGTGTTACTGATAGTGCCGGTGCGGTCATAATGCCCCGGAATATTTATCATGATGGAACTTATTATGGTACTGGAGTTGGTTTTGCCCCAGGTTTGAAGGTGCAAGTGGAAGTTGCTGATGGCCGGATCAAAAAAATTGATGTTGTAGAACATTATGAAACCAGTGGTTACTATGAAGAAGCTTTTATAAAAATATCGGACGGTATTATAAAAAGTCAATCCACCGAAGTGGATGCCATATCCGGAGCTACATATACCTGCATCGGTCTTGTGGAGGCAGTTGATAATGCCTTGGAAAAAGCAAAACCATAATTATACCACTTTTGCATAATAGGTGGTGGAAAAATGTTTTGGCAAAAGTTTATCGCCAACTTTTCTGTATTCGATTTAATCGTAGTGGCTATGCTCTCCGCTCTGGGCATTGCCACTAAACCGATTATTGTGCCCATTACCCATATTATCACGGGTCCATTGTTAATTCCCGGCGGAGTTGTGGCCGGTGGATTTTATATGATGTGGCTGGTACTGGGGGCCGGGTTGACCGGCAAACTCGGGACAGCTTCTTTAATCGGACTTGTTCAGGCTTTAATGGTCTTTGGTACAGGGGTTTTTGGTTCTCATGGAGCGATGACTCTGCTTAGTTATACTATGCCTGGTGTGGCTATAGACCTGATGCTGTGGTTAACCAGGCACAGGATTTGCTGTTTGCCTTGTTCTTTTTTTGCCGGGGTGTTGGCAAATATATGTGGCGCTGCTTTTGTGAACATATTGTATTTTCGTTTACCTTTTGTTCCTTTAATGCTTACTCTGACGGTGGGGGCGTTATCCGGCGGGTTGGGAGGCATTATTGCCTATAAAGTATTGCAGCAGTTGAAAAAAACCGGGTTTGGTTCAAAAACAGCTTAAAGTAAGTGGTGGGATTGGGATAAGGATTTGTTGTCCCGATGGTAGGGGAGGTTGTTAGGTAAGTGGATATTAACAATAAGTTGGTTTATTGGTCTATTGGCTTGTTACTGGTATTAGCCGTGGTATTGACCTATCTATACACGCCGAATAGCCGGGAAAGTGCAAATTTAACTGTTAGCTGTAAGGGCGAGCCGGTAAAAACATTTACCATAGAACAGATTAAGGAAATGCCGGCGGTTGATAGGCGGGTTACCATTCGCTCCTCCAGCGAAGGAACCCAAACTCATGTCTTTACTGGTACGCCGTTGCGGGAAATTCTAACCGACCTTGAAAATGCTGTATTAACGGATACCAGTAAGGTTACTGCCAGTGGTCTGGACAGTTACACCGTGGTATTTGATAGTGAGGAGATAATGTCTCGTGATCATGTGTTGTTAGTATATGCTCAGGATGGAAAACCTTTGGGCAGCAAAAGTGAAGGCGGTACGGGACCATTCCGGATAATAGTTATAGGTGATCAGTTTGGTCTGCGGGCTGTAAAATATGTAAATGAATTGGAGATTAATTAATGTCTGCAGTGGTAGTTAATAATCTGAGTTACTGCTACCAAAAAGGTGGGAAACATATTCTTAAAGATTTGAACTTTACAGTGGAGCAGGGTCAGATTGTGGCGGTTTTAGGTTTAAGTGGCTCAGGTAAAAGCACTCTCTGTTTATGTTTAGGGGGCATAATTCCCCACTATTTTGGCGGTGAAATGACCGGGCAGGTGCTTATTAATGGCCAGGATACTGCAAAATGTAAAATTGCCCGGCTGGCTCTGGAGGTGGGCATAGTATTTCAGGATGCCGATACCCAGTTGTTCTCACCCATTGTAGAAGATGAAATAGCCTTTGCACCGGAAAATTTATGTTTGCCACCGGAACAAATCAGATACCGGGTGGATGCCGTCATTGATATGGTGGGAATTAACCATTTACGTTACGAAAATACCAATAACTTATCCGGTGGTCAAAAACATTTAGTAGCAATGGCCTCGGTTTTAACCCTGGACCCGTCGATATTAGTGCTGGACGAAGTGCTGGCACAGCTAGATGCAGCGGTTAAAGAAAATGTTATTGAGATTTTATTGGAGCTGTGCCGGCAGGGCAAGACCATAATCATTGTGGAACATGATTTGGAAGCAGTAACTATTGCCGACAGGGTATTACTGCTTGAAGATGGTATGTTGGTTAACGATGGACCTGCCTCTATACTACAGGATAAGGAGTTATTAGCCAGACATAAATTGTTGATATAAATTAAGTTTTGATGGGGATAAAAAATGATTTTTATGAAAATGGTTCAGGTAGGTTTTAGTTATCCCGGACAAAAAAAACCTCTATTGAACGATATTAATTTTAGCATTCATAAAGAAGGTATCACTGCACTAACCGGTCCCAACGGTGTTGGTAAGACAACCTTGTCCAAGTTAATGGTGGGCATACTGGCACCATCAACAGGCCATATCACCTTGAAAGGGCAAAATATGTCCAGTATGGCATTAGCTCAAATTGGTCGATTGGTGGGATACGTTTTTCAAAATCCGGAAAAACAACTCTTTTGTCCCACAGTATCTGAAGAGATTGGCTTTGGGTTACAGAATCTTGAATTACCTGAACATGAGGTGCAGAGGTTAGTTAAAGAGAACCTGGCATACTTTGAATTGGAACACCTGGCCCAAAATTTTCCTCTGCAATTAAGCGAGGGTGAGAAAAGGCGCCTGGCTATTGCAGCAGTGTTAGTGTTGGAACCCGAGTTACTGGTTCTTGATGAGCCTACCACAGGACTAGATGCCTACCGTAAACATTTATTGGGAGAATGTCTGCTAAAATTAGTGGCATCAAAGCGGGGTGTATTCATGATTAGTCATGACAGCAACTTTATTGATAGATATGCCTCACGTATACTGATCCTCGAAAATGGACGGTTAAAAGAAAATGGGTGTTAAACTAGCAGTAAAAATGATTAACCTTGACCCAAGGGCTAAAATAGTTATTGTGTTATGTCTGTCTACATTGGCTGTTTTTTTTAATACCCCGGGGCTGTTGCTTATAGTATTGATTATTACATTGCTCTTGCTGCAGATATTTCAGGTTAAGTATATTAGCTTAATTTACAAATTTCGCCGTTTATTGCCTGTATTATTTGTACTACTGTTTATACAGAGTGCCTTCACCGGCCACGGTCAGGTACTCGTTGCCTTTGGGGATGTGCACATCCTTACCACCGGGGGGGTAAGCTCCGCTAGCTGCGTTTTACTAAGAATGCTGATATTGTTCGGATCGGCAATGATTATTGCCACTAGCAACTCCAGGGATTATGTGTTAGCTCTAGTAGAATTAAAAATTCCATATGAAATAGCCTTTATGGTTTTAATAGCGTTGCGCTTTTTGCCTGTCTTCGTTCAAGAGGCTAAGGATACCTTGATTGCTATACAATTGCGGGGTGTTGACATGCAAAAGGTAGCCTGGGGTAAAAAAATCAAGGTTTTTACCTACATCTTTTCGCCTTTGGTGAGCAATGTATTGCTTAAAGCTAATCAACTGGCTATTTCTATGGAGGCCAGGGGATTCAGGCTTTATCCCCGTAGAACGTACCTGCGTGTTTTGAAATATAACTCATTAGATTACTTAATAACTATATTATCTTTAAGTATAACGCTGGTCGTACTAACTCTGTCTATTATTCGGTGACATAAATGAAAAACATCAATATATATATAACCCTGGGTCTATTAATGCTAACCATTATAAGTATTACAGCAAGCTATTTAATAAACCAGCGGGAGGCGGTGGATGATCTGGTTTTGGAGATAAGCCGAGAGGGTGATTTGAACCAAAAAATAGACCTATCAACTGTACGATATAAACGAATTAAGATTACAGATCGAAATGGTCATTACAATACGGTGGAAATAAAAGACGGACAAGCTAGGGTTAAAGAAGCCGACTGTCCAAATCAGATTTGCGTAAAAACAGGTTGGCTGAGTAGGCCTGGTCAAACTTCGTTTTGTGCGCCAAACCGGTTAATGATTACAATAAAAGGTCAAAAAAAACAAGTTGACACCATTACAAATTAAAAAGGAGTGGCCCATTGTGAAGGTATTTTCTGTTTTCGGGGTTTCCCAATCCGGCAAAACCACGACCGTGGAAGGGATCATCAGAGAACTGATGCGGAGAGGTTACCGGGTGGGGTCAATTAAAAATATTCATTTTCAAGGTTTTGCCATAGATACCCCGGGCACTAATACCTGGCGGCACAGGCAGGCCGGTGCGGAAATGGTAGTTGCCAGGGGATTAAGAGAGACAGATGTGCTTATTCCCCGTCAGCTTAGCATTGAAGAAATATTAACTTTTTTTGACCAGGATTATGTAGTTATCGAAGGAATTTCCGATACGTTGATTCCTAAAATTCTCTGTGCCGGGGATGAAGCTGAGGTTGAGGAAGGTTTAAATGATTTGGTTTTTGCCATATCCGGCCGTATATCAAATAGATTATCAAATTATAATGATATACCCGTTATAAATGCTCTCTCGGATGTTGAAAGACTAGTTGATTTAATTGAAGATAAAATGACGAGTTGCTTACCATTTATACATGAAGTGAAGCAATGCCATGCCTGCGGTGTTAGCTGCCGCGACCTGGCTTCTCGAATATTACGTGGCAAAGCCACAGGTACAGAATGTTTAGCTAAAAATGAGGTAGTTATTGATGTTGGTGGGCAGGAATTGTCAGTAGATTATCTACGGCAAATGCACATCAAAAACACGTTAATAAAAGTTTTAGCTAATCTGGATAGCTATGACGGGGACAAAGAATTTTTTATAGAAATAAGGAAGAGAAATAATGGAATGGAAGTTTAAGCTGGAAAAATATTTAAATGTTAAGCTCTTGAACTATCACCATAAAAAAAGCTTCCGAAATAACGTCTACCTGGTTGAGGTTATTAACCAGGATAACCTAAAAATGAAATTTATAGTTAAGAAATATGAAAAGCCAAAGGCAGGGAACGAGGCTTTTATTATTAATAGTCTTAGAAACTGGGGGCTTTTAGTTCCGCAAATTATTTGGAATGATAATAATATAATTATTATGGAATATATTGATGGAATTCTGTTAACAGACCTGTTGAGCGATACAAATATTAACCACCAGGATTGGGTTAATCATCTTGCCAGGTGGTTATATCAGTTGCACGGTACTATAAGACATGCAGATAGCAATTGTCTGTGTAAATCTGACTTAAACCTGCGAAATTTTGTCTTCACCGGTGAAAATAATTTCTATGGTTTGGATTTTGAAGAAGTATGTTATCATCCTCCGGAAAGGGATTTAGGAGGCCTCTGTGCTTTTATATTAAATAATGACCCAATGTTTACACAGTGGAAATTTAGAATTTGTTCTTTATTAGTTGAGAACTATAGTAAATTAAATGCCAATACAAACAATTATCAGCTGGATTATCAGGCCATACAATACTATTTAATAGAAGAGATGAAGGCTGCTGCAGAAAGAAGGGAAAAGCAACGTCCTTATCTACTTGCTAAAATTGAGGAATTAGGCGGAGAATTAAATATATTCAACTCGAGTAAGTAGTGCTGCAGCAATTTTCCGTGGCGCTACTTTATTTCATTAAGTTCGGATTTTAGGTATGTTGTATCGTGTTATATAGCAATAGTATGATTCTAACGGTACGAGTATATTGCGTGCAGGCACTGGTTTTGTTAAAATTGTCATAGTTCTAAAGAGTGTCAATAGAAACAAGAGGGGGAACAGCCCGGTGATACTGGTATTTGATGTAGGTAATACAAATATTGTGTTGGGTGTTTTTAAGGAGCAAGAATTGGTGGAACACTGGCGGCTGTCTACCGCTCCCCACCGCACGTCTGATGAGTTTGGTGTGTTGTTGAGGGAACTATTTCAATCGTCCACAGTGTCCATGACTGATATCAAGGGTACGATATTATCTTCAGTGGTGCCTACGGTTAACCCGACGCTGGAAAGGACTTGCCAGAAATGCTTTGGCTTAACCCCCTATACGGTGGGCCCGGGTACAAAAACTGGTATGCCCATTAAATATGATAACCCGCGTGAAGTAGGTGCCGACCGTATTGTTAATGCTGTGGCCGGGTACGAACAGTACGGTGGTCCTTTGATTATTGTGGATTTCGGTACTGCTACAACATTTTGTGTAGTATCGGATAAAGGAGAATATTTAGGTGGGGCTATTGCTCCGGGAATTGGCATATCCACTGAGGCGTTGTTTGCCCGGGCGGCTAAACTGCCCCGGGTAGAACTGCACAAACCACCTTCAATTATAGGTAAAAACACTGTAAATAGTATGCAATCGGGTATAATTTACGGTTTTGTGGGACAAGTAAACGAAATTGTCCGCCGAATGAAAATGGAAATTGGTGGCGATCCTTTTGTTGTTGCTACTGGTGGTTTGGCTGAATTGATTGCTGTTGAAACTTCTATTATTGACCGGGTAGATAAATTTATTACATTAAATGGCTTGCGGATTATTTATGAGCGGAACCAAAAAATGTCCGGAACCTAATTAAGAACATTACCTTCACAAATTTTCTTAATCAAGCTAGCCGCAGACGCTGGAGGTATTTTCGGCCCTTTAAAGGATGAAGAATATTTGTACAAACTACCAATGTCTGAACAATCAAACAAAACTTGCTTTTCAATAGGCCATTTGGTGTTAGCCAATCCTGTGGTGGCGGCTCCCATGGCGGGGGTAACTGATCGAGCCTTTCGGATGTTGGCTGCTGAACATGGCTGTGGCCTGGTTTACACTGAAATGATTAGTGACCAGGCTCTTATTTACGGTAACCCGAAGACTAATTTGTTATTAAACTTGAGCGGTGAAACGGGACCTATTTGTGTGCAGATTTTCGGTAGCCAGGTGGAGTATATGGTTCGTGCGGCTGAAATTGTAGCAGATCGAGGGGCTGATATTATTGATATCAACATGGGATGTCCTACGCCTAAAATAGTAAGAAACGGTGAAGGTGCGTCACTTATGCGCCATCCTGAGCTGGCGGCGCGTATTGTGGAGGCGATAGTAAACCGGGTAGATTGCCCGGTAACGGTAAAGATGCGCAAAGGTTGGGACGATACGTCGGTCAATGCGGTGGAACTGGCTCGCTTGGTGGTGCAGGCCGGGGCAGCGGCGGTAGCGGTGCACGGACGTACCAGGGAGCAGTTTTATAGTGGTGAGGCGGACTGGGGGATAATAAGACAGGTATGTGAAGCTGTAAGCGTGCCGGTAATAGGTAACGGGGATGTACGTACACCTGAGGATGCTGAGCGTATGCTTAAGGAAACAGGCTGCCATGCTGTGATGATTGGCCGGGCAGCTGCGGGTAATCCCTGGCTATTCAGTAGCACTGTTCACTACTTAGCAACCGGCGAGCTGCTGCCCTGCCCCACGCTACAAATGCGGCAAGAAACTGCTATACGACACTATAAGTTACTGGTTGAAACCAAGGGTGAGGACGTGGCTAACCGAGAGATGCGCAAGCATCTAGCTTGGTATATAAAGGGTTTGCGCGGTGCAGCTGGCCTGCGGGCTCGGATTAATTACGGTTGCAGTTATAAATTTTACACAGAGGATTTTTGGGAATTGCTTTCACCAGAGCGAAATACTGATTTCCCAGTAGCAGATCTAAAGAGTTTTCAATAACCGGTGGTATTAAGCCGGTTTATTTTTATTTAAGGCCTATTGAAGGTGGGGATAGTTTTAACTGACGAAATAAATACTGCTGCCTCATGCTCCATCTGTACCGGAAAGTGTTTGTTCCGTAGGTTCCTACAAGTCTTGACAAAAAATAATGACATACTTATAATATTATGGATGAACAGTGAGAACTGGGGCACTGCATTTTTTTTTTGCAGTGCCTTAAATCATGAGTAGCAGGATTTGCTAAAATCATGTTTTATATTTCCTTGATTTTTATGAAATATTAGAGGGAAATAACATATATAGAATTATAAAACCTATTTTAAGGAGAAGGAATTAAATGAGCGATAAGGAAGTTATTCTTACTATAGAAGGTCTAAAAAAGTTAGAAGTAGAGTTGGAACAGTTAAAATCGGTGAGCCGACGTGAGGTAGCCCTGAGGATAAAGCAAGCCATTGAGTTTGGCGATATTAGTGAAAACTCGGAATACGAAGACGCTAAAAATGAGCAGGCCTTTATTGAGGGACGTATCCTCATGCTGGAAAAAATGCTGCGCAATGCTAAAATTATTGATGATGAGAACTTGGGCACTGAGGTGGTGTCCATTGGATCTACGGTGCTTTTACGTGACATTGAGTTTGATGAGGAATTTCAATGCACTATCGTTGGTTCTGCAGAAGCCGACCCTGAGGAGAATAAAATATCTAATGAGTCACCGGTGGGGAAATCTATACTGGGTAAATCAAAGGGTGAAACCGTGGAGGTTATTGTACCGGCAGGTGCCTTAAAGTATAAAATAGTAGATATTATTAAGTAGTTCTAGTACATCGGAGGTTAGTACATAAAATGTCCAGTAAGCGTTCAAAAAAGGGTGATTACGTATCACGACCCGAAATTGAGGATGTTAATGATTTGATACGGGTACGGCTTGCCAAGTTAGCTGAATTTAAGGAGCAAGGCCTAGATCCATATGGGGGTAAATTCGAGCGTAGCCACATGGCCAGGGAAATACTGAACAATTTTGAGGAGTTTGAAGACCGGCGGGTTACTCTGGCAGGTCGATTAATGGCCAAAAGAGGACATGGCAAAGCTAGTTTTGCTAATATACAGGATAGTACGGGCCAAATTCAAATTTATGTACGGTTAAATGACGTTGGCGAGCAGGTCTATGAATTGTATACCAAGCTGGATATTGGCGATATCATTGGCGTGGTTGGCAAAGTATTTAGAACTCACATGGGTGAAATTACCTTGGCTGTGGAGGCTCTAAGCTTGCTAAGCAAGTCTTTGCGTCCCCTGCCTGAAAAATGGCATGGTTTACGGGATGTAGAGCTGCGCTACCGGCAGCGATATGTGGATTTGATTGTCAACCCCGACGTCAAGGAATCTTTTATTAAACGCAGCCGGATTATAAAAGCTATCCGTGGATACTTGGATCAGCGGGGTTTCTTGGAAGTGGAAACACCCATGATGCATTCTATCGCCGGTGGAGCAGTAGCCCGGCCTTTTATTACCTACCATAATACATTAGATATGAACTTGTTTTTGCGTATTGCGCCGGAGCTTTACTTGAAAAGGTTGCTGGTAGGTGGTTTTGACCGAGTATATGAAATTAACCGTAGTTTTCGCAATGAAGGCATTAGCACTAAACACAATCCTGAGTTTACCATGTTGGAAATTTACCAGGCATATGCTGACTATAACGACATGATGGATTTGGCTGAAGATCTTATTTCTACAGTAGCCGAGCAGGTGTTGGAAACTAGTGTGGTGCTTTATGGCGATACTGATATAAATCTGGCCAAGCCCTGGAACCGGGTACCAATGCTGGAAGCGGTTAAAAAATACAGTGGGGTGGATTTTGAAACACTGGGCAGTGATGATGAAGCTTATGTGGCTGTACAGCATTTACCCGTTGAAGTGGAGCGGGGTGACTCATGGGGCACCATTTTAAATAAGGTGTTTGAGGAAATGGTTGAGCCAAATTTAATCCAGCCCACGTTTATCTACGATTATCCGGTGGATATATCGCCTTTGGCTAAGAAAAAGAAAGATAGGCCTGATCTTACTTACCGGTTTGAATTATTTATTTACGGGCGTGAAATGGCAAATGCATTTTCTGAATTAAATGACCCGCTGGATCAAAAGGAACGCTTCTTAAACCAGTTGGAAAAAAGAAAAGCTGGTGATGATGAAGCACATATGATGGATGAAGACTATGTTAATGCGCTGGAGTATGGAATGCCTCCTGCAGGGGGCTTAGGTATCGGTATTGACCGGTTGGTGATGCTTTTGACAAATGCGGCATCCATCAGGGATGTTATCCTATTCCCACTGATGAAACCAAGGGAGAGTTAGCAGCTAATTAGGAACAATTTGTTTGTTGACACATTAAGACCCTTATGATAATATTTAAAACCGAGGCGGCAATTAATAGATAATGAATAGACGACAACTAATTGGGGCTTGTAGCTCAGCCGGTTAGAGCGCACGCCTGATAAGCGTGAGGTCGGTGGTTCGAGTCCACCCAGGCCCACCAATTAATGTTGTTACTGTTATGGCCGTAAAACAATAAGATTTTACGGATAAATGCTTGCTTAATTGCTTTGAATGTGATAATATTTAAAATCGTAAGGCATTTAATTCGGATCACGCAAGAAATAGAATGACGTCCCAAGCGGGGGTGTAGCTCAGTTGGGAGAGCACCTGCCTTGCAAGCAGGGGGTCACCGGTTCGAGTCCGGTCATCTCCACCAACCATTCCTCGATAGCTCAACGGTAGAGCATCCGGCTGTTAACCGGAGGGTTGCTGGTTCGAATCCAGCTCGGGGAGCCAATATGAAGGAACTCCAGATTAAAAAATCCGGGGTTCCTTTTTATGTATCTGGTTAGCATGAGTGATTAACTGCACCATAAGCTGACTGATATTTGAAAATTTACAAAAAAATTAAATAATGCATTAAGACAATAATTTTAGAAAAACAATAATATATTAAGAAAAATTAAGATATACTGATGTTAATATATTTTCCGGTCTTTTTTGATTGTTGAAAATTCATCATGGTTTAGTGGTATACTATAGTTAAGGTAAGTTAAAGTCAAAATCAAAGTTATGTGTTTGGTGTTCGAAATGGGGTGCGGAGCTTAAGTTCATCTTTAGGGTAGCTAGGAGGTATGTTGTTGTATGTCCAGCCTGTCTAACATAATTGAGCAATATTTAAACAAACTGATCCAGCAGAGCGGAGAAAAATTTGTTGAAATACAGCGCAACGAACTGGCTGAAAAATTTGATTGCGCCCCTTCCCAGATTAATTATGTTTTATCCACCAGGTTTACTATTGAAAAAGGTTATGTTGTTGAAAGCCGCCGGGGTGGCGGGGGGTTTGTGCGGATCGTCAAGGTACCGCTGGATGCCGGGGAACTAGATATGGCAAGCGAAGTAATTAACCTGGTGGGTGAGCGTATCTCCGAGCGTGGTGCTAATGCTATTTTATCTCGTCTGCTGGAAGAAGACATTATTACCTCGCGGGAAGATGCTATTATCAAAGCATGTCTTGCCCGCAATGTATTACGTATTGGTTTGCCCGCCAGAGATCAGCTGCGCTCAAATATTCTAAAAGCTGTATTAATGGTTATATTTAAATATTACAAATAACTTTTGAGGGGGGTACTGAATGCTCTGTGAAAAATGTCATGAAAGGCCGGCCACCGTGCATTATACTGAAATTGTCAATGGCCATAAAGCCATTACACATTTGTGTGAAGTTTGTGCCGGTCAGGTGCAGACCGGGGAATTTGGTTTTATACCCCAAATAAATCTGCCAAAAATTCTTGCCAGTTTACTAAGCCAGTCACCATCTAAGCAATCATTTGTCACTCAAACCCGGCAGGAAACAAGTTGTCCTAAATGTGGCACTACGGAAAGTTTATTTACTCAAAAGGGATTATTGGGATGCGGTGACTGCTATAGGCATTTTGAGGAGCGTTTGGGACCTCTAATGCGAAGAATACATGGTTCAAGCAGTCATGCTGGCAAGGTGCCCGAGCGTACCGGCGGGCGGGCCAAGGTAATTAAACAAATAAAAGAAATGAAAGAAAATCTCAAGCAAGCTGTGGCACGAGAGGAATTCGAACAGGCAGCTCAGTTGCGTGATGAAATCAGGGAATTGGAGCAGCGTCTGTCCGGAGGTGAGAACAATGAGCATTAAGGAAACCATTAACAGTGCCAAAAGCGGTTGGATGGCCGGTGGTGGACCTGAAGGAGATATATTGCTGAGCAGTAGGGTCAGAGTAGCCCGCAACTTAAAAGGATATGCTTTTCCCCATTTACTAGAGTTAGAAAAGGCTGAACAAGTAATATATGCAGTGCAATTAGCCTTGGAAAACCAGGTGCTCAAAGATCAGGCTAACGAGCTGGAAATAACCCGAATGTCTGAATTGAGCCCTTTGGAGAGACAGATACTAGTAGAGAAACATTTAATTAGCCCGAACCTTTTAACGGAATATCAGAAAAAGGCTCTAGCTCTCCGGGATGATGAAGTAATTAGTATTATGATCAATGAAGAAGATCATTTGCGTATACAATGTTTGTTACCGGGATTGCAATTGGAGAAGGCCTGGACATTGGTAAATCAAATTGATGATGCTTTGGAACATACACTTGATTATGCCTTTTCCGAAGATTTTGGCTATCTTACCGCTTGTCCCACCAATGTTGGTACGGGCATGCGGGCATCAGTGATGTTGCATCTGCCTGGATTGGTTATGGTTGACCAGGTTGGTGCTGTCCTGGCGACTATTTCTAAGCTTGGATTTACGGTACGGGGATTATACGGTGAGGGCACCGAAGCGCTGGGCAATTTGTTTCAGCTTAGTAATCAGGTAACCTTGGGACATTCTGAGGAAGAAATTATAAACAGTTTAAATTCGGTCACCCGCCAGATCCTGACGCAGGAGCGGCAAGCTCGGAAAGCTTTACTGCACCAGCGCAAGGATCAGCTTGAAGATAAAGTGGGGCGTTCCTATGGGCTATTGAAATATGCCCATATGATATCGTCCGAGGAAGCCATGCGCCGGTTATCTGATGTTCGACTTGGTGTTGAATTACAGCTAATTACTGGCCCAACGTCAGAGCAACTGACGGAATTAATGGTCATGACCCGTTCGTCGTATCTTATGCATCAGCGGGAGGGTAAATTGAATTCCATGCAGTTGGACGTTTTAAGAGCCCGGACTATTAGCACTAAGTTAAATCAGGGAGGTTGAGCAAAATGTCATTTGGTAAATTTACACAGAGGTCGCAAAAAGTGCTTATACTAGCCCAGGAAGAGGCCAAACGGTTTAGGCGTCCGTATGTGGGCACAGAACATATATTATTAGGGTTAATCGGTGAAGGTGAAGGGGTAGCAGCTAAAGCTCTGGCTATTTTAGGCGTTCAGTCTGAGCAGGTGCGTGCTATGGTAGAACAGGCTATGGGTAAGGGGGAAGAGGTGCCCAGGGAGTTGACGCTTACCTCCCGGGTAAAAAGGGTATTGGAACTTTCCACTGAAGAGGCCCGTCGCATGGGTACCAATTACGTGGGTACCGAGCACCTGCTGTTGGGTCTGATACAGGAAGAAGAAGGTGTAGCTGCGCAGGTGCTGGCTGCTTTGGGTGTGAACCAGGACAAGGTTCGGCAGGTTGTAATGCAATTGTTAGGTGGTGCCGGGGGGGGGAGTCCCCAGAAACAGCAGTCTCAACCCGGTTGTGCAGGAGGGAGCTGCGGCACTAAAACAGCTACATTGGATCAGTTTGGTCGTGACTTAACAGGCATGTCTCGTGAAGATAAACTGGATCCCGTGGTTGGTCGAGACAACGAAATAGAGCGGGTAATTCAAATTTTAAGCCGTCGTACTAAAAACAACCCTGTACTCATCGGCGACCCGGGAGTTGGCAAAACTGCTGTTGTTGAAGGCTTGGCCCAACGCATTGTGGCTGGAAATGTTCCTGAGATACTGCTAAAAAAGCGCCTGGTAACCTTGGACCTGGCTTCACTGGTGGCTGGCACTAAGTACCGAGGAGAGTTTGAGGACCGGTTGAAAAAAGTGGTAGACGAAATTACTCAGGAGAAGGATGTAATAGTATTTATTGATGAGTTGCATACAATCATTGGTGCTGGTGCAGCTGAAGGCGCCATTGATGCGGCAAATATATTAAAACCGGCCCTTGCCAGAGGGGAGTTACAGTGTATTGGTGCTACAACATTAGACGAATACCGCAAACATATTGAGCAAGATTCTGCCCTGGAACGCCGTTTCCAACCAATTATAGTTGAGGAACCCAGTGTTGAGGAAACGGTACAGATTTTAACGGGTCTGCGGGATAAATACGAGGCACACCATCGGGTGCGGATCAGTGATGAGGCCTTAAAGGCGGCAGCCAGGCTAAGTGATCGCTATATTACCGACCGTTTTTTACCCGATAAGGCTATTGATTTAATGGATGAGGCAGGCTCTCGGGTGCGTTTGCAGGCTCTTACTACACCTCCGGAAGTAAAAGAGCTGGAACAACGCATAGAGGAAGCGCGTAAGGAAAAGGAAGCTGCCGTAAACAATCAGGAATTTGAAAAAGCAGCCCAATTGCGGGATGAGGAAAGCAAACTAAAAGAGGAATTGGCTAGCAAGCGCAGTAGTTGGCAGCAGCAAAAGGGTGGTAAGGAGCTAGAAGTGACTGAGGAGGACATTGCTCAGATTGTGGCCAGTTGGACTGGTATACCAGTTCGCAAACTGGCGGAGGAGGAATCTGACCGGCTGCTGCATTTGGAAGAAATACTACACCAGCGGGTTATTGGCCAGGACGAAGCTGTTATTGCTGTGTCCAGAGCTATCCGCCGGGCTCAGGCTGGGCTTAAGGATCCTAAACGACCAATTGGCTCATTTATCTTTCTGGGACCCACTGGGGTGGGTAAAACAGAGTTGGCGCGCGCGCTGGCTGAAGCGATGTTCGGTGATGAAGATGCAATGGTGCGGATAGACATGAGTGAGTATATGGAAAAGTTTGCTGTAAGCAGGCTAGTTGGTGCTCCTCCCGGCTATGTGGGGTACGACGAGGGTGGGCAGCTTACTGATGCGGTACGTCGTAAGCCTTATTCTGTGGTGTTGCTGGACGAGATTGAAAAGGCTCATCCGGATGTGTTTAATATATTACTGCAAGTTCTTGAAGATGGTCGTCTCACAGATGCCAAGGGACACACGGTAGATTTCCGTAACGCTATAATCATAATGACCTCCAATGTAGGGGTAGGCCTGATTAAGCGGGAAACTATCCTTGGCTTTAAAACAGATGAGGGAACAACAAGTAAAAGCTATGAGAATATGAAGAAAAAGGTCATAGATGATTTGCACCGTGCCTTTAGGCCGGAATTTTTAAACCGGATAGATGACATCATTGTCTTTCATGCGTTAGGTCAGGAGCATATTAAAGAAATTGTCGGCTTAATGGTGCAGGAAGTAGCTAAGCGGTTGGCTGAAAATGAAATTGAAATTGAAGTCACTGAGGCAGCTGGTGAATATCTGGCTCGAGAAGGATTTAGTGAGGAATATGGTGCAAGACCGCTGCGTCGGGCTATTCAGAAGGAAATTGAAGACCGCCTATCGGAGGAATTGCTGCAAGGCACTATTAAGCGTGGAGATCGTGTGTTTGTAGATCGAGAAGCTGACGGTGGGTTGGTTGTAGTCAAAAGGTAATGGCTTTTTTACCGCATAATAGATTATCAAAGGGTAAAGGAATGCTCAATATTCTTTTACCCTTTTTTTTCAAACGACTATACTAACTGGTCTTGATTGTACTTACAATTTTCGCTATATATGGTATAATAACAAGATAATTTTTTAGGAGAATGGCTGTGTCTACCAAAAAAACCGGTTATTATTGTCAAGAGTGCGGTCATTTTACACCTCGCTGGCTGGGTCGCTGTACTGGTTGTGGTGGCTGGAATACTTACGTTGAGGAGTATGTTGCGCCCGCGCGTAACCGCCAGGTGATAGAACACCAGGTAACGCCTAGACCTCTGATTGAGGTTACGTCGTTAGACTGTGAGCGCCGTTCTACTGGTATGGCTGAATTTAATCGTGTGCTGGGTGGTGGTGTAGTACCTGGCTCACTAATTTTATTGGGTGGCGATCCTGGTATAGGCAAATCTACTTTGCTTTTACAGGTAGCCGGTACGATTAGTTCGGATAGGCAGCGGGTGCTTTATGTATCGGGGGAAGAGTCGCCTCACCAGATAAAACTGAGGGCTGACCGGCTTGGGATAAGCAATAGCGATTTATACATATACCCCCAAACTAATCTGGAGGCAGTGGAAGAGCAGATAGCAAAGATAAATCCTATGCTGGTAGTGGTGGATTCAATACAGACCATGTATTTTTCCGATATTGCATCTGCCCCCGGCAGTGTGAGTCAAGTGCGTGGATGTACAGCCAGGCTAATGCAGTTAGCCAAAAAACAATCAGTATCCATTTTTGTTGTGGGCCATGTGACCAAGGAGGGTGCGATTGCAGGTCCCCGGGTTATGGAGCATATGGTCGATGTGGTATTATACTTCGAGGGGGAGCGCCATCAAACCTTTAGAATACTGCGCGGAGTTAAAAATCGTTTTGGTTCTATCAATGAAATCGGCATATTTGAAATGTCTAATTGTGGCCTGCAGGAGGTGGCCAATCCTTCTGCCTTTTTTTTAATGGATCATGTCTACAGGAACGTGGCGGGGACAGTGGTTGTTCCGACGCTGGAAGGAACCCGCCCGCTGCTGGTCGAGATTCAGGCTTTAGTTTGTCCGACCTCTTTTGGAACCCCAAGACGTATGACTGCTGGTGTAGACCATAACCGGGTTGCCCTTATTACGGCGGTGCTAGAAAAACGCCTGGGTCTAATGTTAGGTAACTGTGATGCTTATGTTAACGTAGTGGGTGGTGTGCGCATAGATGAACCCGCAGCTGATTTAGGTATTGCTATGGCGCTGGCGTCAAGTTTTCGGGAACGGCCCCTTGATGTGCACATGGCAGTAATTGGTGAACTGGGATTAACCGGTGAAATCAGGCCGGTTACAGCACTGGATAAGAGAATTCGTGAAGCTACTCAGCTGGGTTTTGAGCGTTGCATAGTGCCCCGGCAAAAGGGGTTACCTGAAACAGGTGAGCTAGAACTAAAACAAGCGGCTACCCTGGCCGATGCATTTGACTTAGCTTTTTTAGGTAAGTAAAATTTTAAATAAACCGGGGCTTTAGAGGGGGAGAAAATTGGAAGACACTTTACTTAAAGTGCTGCGGATGGTTGCGCCGGGTACGCCGCTGCGAGATGGAATGGAAAATATTTTACGGGCTGAGACCGGGGGGTTGCTGGTTATTAGTGACAGTCCTGAGATAATGGAGCTAGCGGAGGATGGTTTTGCTATTAATGCCAACTTTACGCCGGCTAATCTTTATGAATTGGCTAAAATGGATGGAGCTATCATTATAAGTGAAGATGTAAAAAAAATTATTGCGGCTAATACTCAATTAATCCCCAATCTAAGTATCCCATCCAGTGAAACAGGTATACGTCACCGCACAGCAGAGCGAGTGGCTAAACAAACAGGTGCCCTGGTAATTTCTATATCCCAGCGGCGCAGTGTAATTACAATTTACAAGGGTAATATCAAATATGTTTTACAGGAACCGGGAGTTATTATTAACAAAGCCAATCAGGCTTTGCAGACTCTAGAAAAATACCGCCATGTATTACACCGGGTTGTGGTTAATTTAAGCAAGTTGGAATTTGAAGAAGCTGTTACATTGTTTGATGTTGCTAAGGCTATTCAAAGAACAGAAATGGTTTTACGGGTGGATAAGGAAATAAAACGTTATATTAGTGAGCTAGGTACTGAGGGACGCTTAATTACCATGCAACTTGAGGAACTAATTGCCAATGTTGAGGATGAGGGACGTTTAATTATTCAAGATTATGCTACTTTAAGCGGGGAAAAATCACCGGAAAGTGTGCTGGAGATGATCGGTAGTTGGCCTGCTGAGGATTTACTGGATTTAACCTTGGTGGCTCGTGCATTGGGTTACCCGGGCAGTGCCAGCATACTGGACCAGAGTGTAGTACCGCGTGGTTATCGCATTTTAGAAAAGATTCCTCGGTTGCCTCTTCAGGTGGTAGAAAACCTGGTTCGGGAATTTGGCTCGTTGCGGAAAGTGCTTAGAGCCACCATTGAAGAGCTAGATGCGGTGGAGGGTATTGGTGAGGTCAGGGCTCGTTCCATCAAGGAAGGGTTACTGAGGTATCGAGATCAGCTTACCCAGGAGCGTTACGTATAACGTTATTGAAGGCGTGGCTCAAGGTCATGCCTTCAATGTCATGCCGGCCAATCACATGTGTTTAGGCTAAATTGAACAATCCTAGTGCTTTGAGCTTTTTTTGTTCCTTGATTAAAATATCATACATATTCAAATCAAGCAAATTGCACATAGCTGCTAGGTAAAAGAGGGTTTGCCCCATCTCTAATTCTAGAGTTTCCCGACAGCTATCACACAGCTTGCCTTCGAGATGTGATTCCAGTAAGTTTTTTAATTCCTCCAGTGATGTTTCAGGTGGAATTTTCTTTTTTGCAGCGTTAATTTTAAGACACCCGCAACTGGTTACCGATTTAATAATAGTGCGATTCATTCTGGCGTTGGTTTCTTGTGATTTAGCCAGCAAGTCCAAAATGCTCCTGTTGCAGAGCAGTATTTCAGAAACCGTATGTTGAAATTCATCATATATTATATCCTTAAGCAAACGGTTTCACCCCTTTATTATTTTAAAACATTTTAAAACCATGCAGTAATTATAACGGTGAGCTGCTTATCCTGTCAAACCAGTGAATCTAAAAAAATATTGTTGACACAATGTTGGTGCTGTGCTAAAATATTATATTTCCTTGACAATGCCTTAATTTTGTGGTATATTATTTTATGAATATGGTAAGGAGGTCCGGGAATTTGTTTAAAATTGGAGATAAAGTTGTTTATCCTATGCACGGTGCCGGGATTATTGAAGCCATCGAGGAGAAAGAAGTTCTCGGGGAAACTAGACAATACTATATCCTAAGGTTGCCGGTTGGTGATATGAAAGTAATGATACCCATTTCCAACTGTGAGGATGTGGGCTTGCGTCAAGTAATTGATAATGACGGGGTGCAGAGGGTATTTCACATTTTGCGCGAACAATCTACTAGTATGTCAGACAATTGGAACAGGCGTTATCGAGCCAACTTGGAGAAAATAAAGAGCGGTAATATTTATGAGGTTGCGGAAGTAGTCAGAAACCTGGTAAAGCGGGATAAAGAAAAAGGCCTTTCTTCAGGTGAACGAAAGATGTTGGAAAATGCACGACAAATACTGATTAGTGAATTAGTGTTGGCTACTGAATTAGGTGAGGATAAGACGAAGTCCATGCTTGAGGGAGTTTTTGCATAATACGTCAGGCAACTGGCGTATTTTTATTTAACGGAAAAAATATCCAAAAAGGTTGAAACGAAGCTTTAAATCATTCATAATAATATATAATACCTGTGTAAATAATATTTGACCAGTAGGGAGGTGATATAAGCATGGTCAGAAAGTTAGTATTTACACTTGTGGTGCTATTGTTCTCCGCTAGCGGTAGTTATTTAGGACGATACCTAGCGGAGTTGGATTTATTGCCCCTTACTGATACTATGAAGTTTGGCGTTATCGGGTTGGGTGCTCTGATTGGTCTGGTGTTAGGCATTTTATTAACGCCCTGGCTGATCCGGTTTTCGATATGGCTGACGGCATTGCTTGAGCAAATGCTCAGTAAAACGCCGGTGCAGGACTTGGTCATGGGATCAGTCGGACTTATTATTGGACTTATAATAGCTAATTTATTAGGTTCTGTTTTTTCATTTATGGGATTTCCCGGTGAAATTATTTGGATTGCGATAACTTTATTACTTGGTTATCTTGGAATGACGATAAGTGTTAAAAAGCGTGAAGAAATAATGAGTTTTTTTAGTAATATTCCACGTTTAGGTGGAAGTAAGGAAAAAGCTGCTATGGAAGCCAAGCATGCTGAAATGCAAAAGATTCTTGATACCAGCGTAATTATTGATGGTCGGATAGCCGATTTATCAGCCAGTGGTTTTATTGAAGGAACCTTAGTGGTACCTGGTTTTGTGTTGGAGGAGCTGCGTCATATAGCGGATTCATCAGATCTGCTCAAGCGTAATCGGGGACGCCGGGGGTTGGATATTTTAAATGAATTACGCAAGGATTCAACTGTTAAAGTTGTGATTTATGATAACAACAAAGGTATTGACGATGCCCTGGAAGTAGACACCAAACTGGTTAAGTTGGCCCAAAAATTGGGGGCCAAGATAATGACTAATGATTTTAATTTAAATAAGGTGGCAGAGTTGCATGGCGTTAAAGTATTAAACATTAATGAGTTGGCAAACGCTGTCAAGCCTATTGTGCTGCCAGGCGAGGAAATGGTGGTGCAAGTTGTTAAAGAAGGTAAAGAGTCGGGGCAGGGTGTGGCTTACCTGGATGACGGCACGATGATTGTGGTAGACGGTGGCAAGTTGTATATGCACCAAACTATTACGGTATTAGTCACAAGTGTACTGCAAACAGCGGCTGGGCGTATGATATTTGCCAAGTTTAAAACAGACCGGCGGGGTGATACCAAGCAGCAAGTCCATAATTATGAAGAGGTGAAAATGCTTGGGTAGCATTTACGCGCTGGTGGCTGCAGCCGGCCGGAGTACCCGTATGGGTGTAGATGTGAATAAACAATTGCTTGAGCTTGCCGGGCGGCCGGTGGTGGTTCATGCGTTGCAGGCTTTGGCGGCAGTACCGTTGGACGGGATAATACTTGTAGTAGCGCCGGGTGAAAAAGAAAATTTCCATCAAGTATTGAACAAATTTATGCAAGGCACGCAAATTAAAGTCATTTCAGGCGGGGACAGTCGCAGAGATTCGGTTATGCTTGGTTTGCGGGCTTTGCCTTCCACAGCTGAGCTGGTAGTGGTGCATGACGGCGCGCGTCCGTTAATTAAGCCTGAAAGAATTCGGGAAACGATTCGCCAGGCCAGGCATTGGGGGGCTGCTACGCTGGCAGTTCCAGCTAAAGATACCATAAAGGTAGCTGGGGAAGAAGGTCTGGTACGGGAAACCCTGCTGCGAGACAAGTTGTGGCAGGTGCAAACCCCCCAGGTGTTTAAGTACCAACTGCTGGTCGAAGCACACCGGGTAGCTGCAGTTGATGGTTATTCCGTCACGGATGATGCTTCTTTGGTGGAGAGATTGGATCATCCTGTTAAACTGGTACGAGGCGATTACACAAACATAAAAATTACTACCCCTGAAGACATGGTGTTGGCCAGGGCTTTGTTGCGTGAAGCCTGACCCCATGGGAGGTTGCGAAATGAGGGTGGGTATTGGATATGATGTGCATAGTCTGGTTGTGGGCAGACCATTGATTTTGGGCGGGGTTGAAGTTCCTTATCATATGGGGCTGCTAGGACATTCAGACGCTGATGTTCTGGTGCACGCTGTAATAGATGCTTTGCTGGGTGCTGCCTGCTGTGGGGATATCGGCGAACATTTCCCAGATAATGATCCACAGTACAGTGGTGTTTCTAGTTTGATGCTATTGAAGAAGGTGAGTGCTTATCTTAACAACAGGTTATGGCGATTAGGAAATTTAGATGCTGTGGTTATCGCTCAGGCTCCAAGGATTGCCCCTTATAAAGAACAAATGCGTATTAATATTGCCCGGGAAATGGGCGTGACTCCAGAATTAATTAGCGTTAAGGCGACCACTACGGAAGGGTTGGGGTTTGCTGGGCGGGGTGAGGGTATTGCTGCCCAGGCGATCGTCTGTATTTATCAAGACAATAATTGTTAATGAAGCCATAAACCGTATCCCGGCACATTTAAGGGGTACGGTTTAATTATATGCCCAACCCTGGCAAATTAATGCAATAAGTTGCTAGTAAATGCTACGCAGTGCTATAATTAGGTGTCGAAAAAGCATACAATAATATGGAGTAATATCATTAAGCCAAGCTTAAGCTTGTTTTTGAATAGCCCGTTTGATATCTAAGAAAGGAACGGTAATGATTGAATTATGCGTATTTATAATACCATGACTAGAAAGAAGGAAGAATTCATACCACGAGAGCAGGGCAAAGTGTCCATATATGTTTGTGGGCCAACAACCTATAATTACATCCATTTGGGTAATGCCCGGCCGTTAGTGTTTTTTGACACGGTACGACGTTATTTTAAATATCGAGGGTTCAATGTTTTATATGTTCAAAACTTCACAGATATTGATGACAAAATAATTACCCGGGCCAGGGAAGAAGGTGATGAGCCTCTGGCTTTGGCTGAACGTTATATTGGTGAATATTTTAAGGATGCCGATGCTTTAAATGTATTGCGGGCGGATGTTCACCCCAAAGTCTCCGGTCATATCACAGAGATCATTGAGTTAATTAAAACATTGCTGGACAAAGGTTATGCTTATGTGGTGGACGGTGACGTCTACTATAATG
Organism: Sporotomaculum syntrophicum; assembly: GCF_009932395.1. Lineage (GTDB taxonomy): Bacteria > Bacillota > Desulfotomaculia > Desulfotomaculales > Desulfallaceae > Sporotomaculum > Sporotomaculum syntrophicum. The sequence goes on along the minus strand of NZ_LSRS01000010.1, from coordinate 7,279 downwards.
TGCGACAATTTACAGGTTACGGCAAGTTGTCCGGTCGAACTTTAGAGGATATGCAGGCTGGAGCTCGGGTTGAGGTTGATGTGCGTAAAATAGACCCAATGGACTTTGCATTGTGGAAATCCGCCAAGCCTAGCGAACCGGCCTGGGAAAGCCCCTGGGGTAAGGGCAGGCCTGGCTGGCATATTGAATGCTCTGCCATGGCGCTTAAATATTTGGGCTTAAACTTTGATATACACGGCGGAGGGTTTGACTTGATTTTTCCCCATCATGAAAATGAGATTGCCCAGACCGAAGCGGCCACCGGTCAGTCTTTTGCCCGCTACTGGATGCATAATGGATTTATAACTATTAACCAGGAAAAAATGAGCAAATCATTGGGCAACTTTTTTTTAGTGCGTGATATTTTGAGCAAGTTTACATCCGAAGTGGTACGCTTTTACCTGTTAGGGACACATTACCGTAGTCCTTTAGATTTTGACGATGAAAAACTAACATCTGCCCAAAGAGGGCTTGAACGCATAAAAACCAGCATGCGTTTACTTGATGAGGCTTTAGCAGGTCGCGAAGTTGACGACGAGGCAAGACCTGATCCTTTGCTGGTTACCCGTTTGGAGAAGATACACATCGAGTTTGATAAGGCTATGGAGGATGATTTTAATACAGCTCTGGCCATAGGACTGATGTTTGATTTGGCCCGGGAAGTGAACAGCTACTTGCAAAGGAACGATTATCCTAACCTTGCGGAAAGAATGGCGGCATTACAGAAAGCCCGGCAGATGTTTGCTCAGTATAACAGTGTGCTGGGGATATTTAAAACCAATGCCGCCGGGGATACTTTGTTGGATAACCAAGAAACAGGAGATGAGGGTCTGGTACAGAATTTACTTGATTTGCTCATCGAAATCAGACAAAAAGCACGCCAAAAAAAAGACTGGCCTACTGCCGACCACCTACGTGACCGGTTGAGGGAGTTGGGTATAGCATTGGAGGATACTCCTGACGGTGTGCGTTGGAAAAGACTGAGTTAGCTTATGTTTGGAAAAAATCTCGTCAAAACTAACCCCCGGGAGGTATCCTCTCTAGTTTTAGCCTATATTGGTGATGCGGTCTACGAATTGGCGGTGCGGGAGTATCTGGTGGAACAGGGTATCACTAATGTTAATAAATTACACATAGAGGCGGTACGGCATGTGCGTGCATCTACCCAGGCCAAGATTTTCCGTGCCCTAGAGGGTCATCTCAACAAAGATGAGGAAGCTGTTGCCCGTCGCGGTCGTAATGCTAAACCCGCTCACGCACCGAGAGGGGAAAGTGTTATTGAATACCGGCATAGCACCGGTTTCGAAAGCTTAGTCGGTTACCTGTATTTACAGCGGGATTGGCTCCGGTTGGAAAAAATATTAAGCTTGGCCAGGGATGTTATTAAACAGGAGTTGGAGCCGGGTATGGAAAGTTAACCCGGCATACAAATCTAAAATTAGAAAATAAATTTCGGGGGAACACTGTTATGGGGAGAACGGAGTTGCGGGTGGAATTGCTGCACCATACTCATTGTCCTGAACAGTTGGTGGCTTTGGCAGCTAAGCTTTGTTATTCATCCGCAGATATTGGGGAACTGAAAAAAGGTGTAACCGAACGTGATCAATCTCATTTTATACGCAAATTGGCTGATATGGGACACCTAACACCTGTTGAGCATGCTAGCTTTACTTTTGGTGTTGAGGGCATATCCAGAAGTTTATTAGCGCAGATAACCAGGCACCGTATTGCTAGCTTTAGTGTCAAATCCCAGCGGTATGTTAGTGAGGATAGTGCCGCTAAAGAAGATGGCGTGTTTAATTATATTATACCTCCGCGCATAGCTGACTTAGGTGCTGCTGAGGTGCAAGAATATGCCCGGCAGATGGCTCAAATACAACAGTGGTATGATAACTGGCTGGAAAAACTGGCCGACTACGGAGATGCGGCTCGGGAAGATGCCCGGTTTATTTTGCCCAATGCAGCTGAAACGAAGCTTGTGGTTACTATGAACGCCAGGGAATTGATGCATTTTTTTGCCCTGCGCTGTTGTAATCGGGCACAGTGGGAAATTCGTGCACTGGCCACCGAAATGCTTCGCCTGGTTCGGCGGGAGTCTCCGGAGTTATTTCGGAATGCCGGCCCGGGCTGTCTAACAGGACCATGTCCAGAAGGTGCGATGTGCTGTGGCGAACAGGTTAAGGTGCGCGAAATGTTTCGGAAACTATAGCTATTGGGTGGGAAAAAACTATGGAACAAATCGTTATTGGACGCAATCCGGTACTTGAAGCGCTACGGGCAGATCGGAACATTAATAAAATATATTTAGCCAGGGGCATGAAAATAGCCGCCACATCGGATATAATCAAACTGGCCAGGGAAAAACAGGTTCCCGTGCACAATGTAGATAGACAATTCTTAGAACACATGGCACCAGGTTCAGTGCACCAGGGCGTGATTGCCCAGGTAGCGCCTTATGCTTATGTCGAGCTTGAGGATATGCTTTATGCCATAAAAGATGAAGACCCCTTGCTTGTGCTGTTGGATGAAGTAACGGATCCGCATAATTTGGGGGCGGTCATACGAACTGCTGATGCGGCGGGAGCTCACGGGGTAATTATACCCAAACGCCGGGCTGCAGCCGTTACCCCGGTGGTGGTTAAATCTTCAGCCGGAGCTGTGGAGTTCGTGCCGGTAGCCCGGGTAGGTAATTTGGTCCGAACCATTGAATTACTTAAAGAACGTGGTATATGGGTAGTGGGTGCGCATCCTGATGCTTCACAGTTGGTTTGGGATGCTCCTTTGTTAGGTCCGCTGGCTATAGTAATCGGTGGTGAAGATAAGGGGTTGGGAAGGCTGGTGCAGGAAAAATGCGATTTGTTAGTTAGACTTCCTATGGCGGGCCGGGTCAATTCACTTAACGTCTCAGTGGCCGCTGCCCTGGTGTTGTTTGATGTGGTACGCCGGAGAAGTAGGGGTTAAGATGAATGAATATATAGTGGTGGATGGTTATAATGTTGTCCATGCTTGGCCTGAGTTGAACGTATTGGCGAACGAAAACCTGGAACATGCTCGGGACAAGCTGGTAGATATCTTAGCCAATTATGCCGGGTTTAGTGGTGACAGGGTAGTGCTGGTTTTTGACGCTCATAGTGTCAAGGGTAATGTGGAAAGATATGAGGAAGTAAATGGTGTGCAAATTTTTTATACCCGTGAAGAGGAGACCGCCGATTCTATGATTGAAAGGCTAGTCGGTGACATTCCAAATGATGGCAACATACGAGTGGTTACTTCCGATTGGGAGGAGCAAAGGGTTATTTTCGGGCGAGGTGCTTATCGCATGACACCAGGAGAACTTTTGACCCGGGTTGGTGATATGAGAAAAGAAAGTCAACAGAGGTTAACGCGAAATGATTATACAGATAGTTACTTGGAAAACCGTTTAGCAGGGCATATTCGTCAAATCTTAGAACAGTGGAGAAGAAAAAAAGAATAGCGTTAATATCGGTAAACAGCTTTTTTGCTTGACGAGCCCTGCGTTGATGATTATAATAAAATCTGTAAACGTGCGTACTAGCTAGTTGATTAAAATAAATATATATATGTTTACCCATGCTAGTCTTGGATTAATAGCGCCTGGATTTTAATAGTTTTACGTGTGGGTTGTTTTTTTCTTTGTGGGCTTCGTTGGGGAGATTATGGCGGGAGGGATATTGTTGAATTTACACGCCCAAATAGATACTTCCAGCGATTTTCAATTAATGATCGACGAAGACATTGTTGAGTTTGCTCGTGATGGTGACGAAGTAGCTCTTGAGTATTTGATCAACAAATATAAAAATTTTGTGCGAGCCAAAGCCCGTTCTTATTTTTTGATCGGTGCGGACCGGGAGGATATTATCCAGGAGGGTATGATCGGTCTATATAAGGCGATTCGTGATTTTAGAATGGACAAGTTGTCGTCTTTTCGTGCTTTTGCCGAGCTATGTATTACACGTCAAATTATAACCGCTATCAAAACTGCTACCAGGCAAAAACATATTCCACTAAATTCATACGTTTCTTTAAATAAACCTATTTACGACGAGGACTCTGACCGTACCTTGCTGGATGTTATATCTGGTTCAAAAATATCCGACCCTGAAGAGCTAATTATTAGCCGGGAAGAATTTGACGATATCGAAGAAAAAATGGGCGAGATATTGAGCTCATTGGAGTGGAAGGTGTTAATGTCTTATTTAGAGGGCAAATCCTACCAAGAAATTGCCGAAGATCTAAAAAGACATGTTAAGTCAATTGACAATGCTTTGCAAAGAGTTAAACGTAAACTAGAGCGTTACCTGGAAAAACGCGAAGCCTAGAAAGTTATTGCATGTTAAAAAAGCCAGATGCTTGTAGCGCTGGCTTTCTCTATTGCTTTATATTTTCGTATTTTAATAACAACAATCTGTTGACAAAGATACATCCTTCGCTTATAATAACTTCTGTCGCTAGTGCCGGCGTAGCTCAATTGGTAGAGCAGCTGACTTGTAATCAGCAGGTTGCGGGTTCGAGTCCCATCGCCGGCTCCATTAATTTTGGAGAGGTTCCCGAGTGGCCAAAGGGAGCAGACTGTAAATCTGTTGGCGACGCCTTCGCAGGTTCGAATCCTGCCCTCTCCACCAACCAAAAACAAATATGTAATAATTGATATTTGAAAAGTCTTTTAAGATGTGATATAGTATTAAATGTTGACGCGGGGTGGAGCAGCTGGCAGCTCGTCGGGCTCATAACCCGAAGGTCGGGGGTTCAAATCCCCCCCCCGCAACCAAATGCCACTATAGCTCAGGAGGTAGAGCGCATCCTTGGTAAGGATGAGGTCACCGGTTCAAATCCGGTTAGTGGCTCCAGTTAAATATGGCGGCGTAGCTCAGTTGGTCAGAGCATGCGGTTCATACCCGCAGTGTCCGGGGTTCAAATCCCTGCGCCGCTACCAAAAAACCAGCTTATATGCTGGTTTTTCTGCATTTTTCATACTCTGTGGTAAATTTTATTATTAATGAAGAAGGATTTATTTGAAAACTATAGAATAAAACTGTTGAATTAGGGCGCTAGTTAATAAAAGTGGTGAATTTGGCAATAATAAATAGATGTTGTAATAATCAGATTACAACAATTAGACTATAAGGCTGGTTTTGGCTGAGTCCTTTAATCATCCCATGGGTTATTGTTGCTGAGTCACACCTTATATAGCTATCTTCTAAATTAAAGATAAAGCAAGGAGGAATAAAA
>NZ_LSRS01000010.1:0-1805 GCF_009932395.1 Sporotomaculum syntrophicum | reverse complement strand
TACGTTCAGATAAAACGGAGATTGCAAGACAGGATAGTTAACTAACCAACCATCTTTAAATCCCACTACGTTCAGATAAAACTTAGCAAATGTTCCCTGGAAGCGGTATAGCAATCCGCTTTAAATCCCACTACGTTCAGATAAAACGATAAGTTTGATAGTACAGACCGGGCCAGAGAAGGCATCTTTAAATCCCACTACGTTCAGATAAAACTCGAGCTTTAAGCCAGGCGATAAGGTGCGGATACTGCTTTAAATCCCACTACGTTCAGATAAAACGAGGGGGAGGCGGATGTGAATAAAGAGGAGCAGCTTACTTTAAATCCCACTACGTTCAGATAAAACCGGGCAGGGCAGCTCTATTACTTTACGTTGTTTTACTTTAAATCCCACTACGTTCAGATAAAACTAAAAAGCCCGTCTAATATGGACGAGCTTTTTTGTCTTTAAATCCCACTACGTTCAGATAAAACGTCCTCCTCTTTTGCTCGTCGTCGCTATCCCGCATAACTTTAAATCCCACTACGTTCAGATAAAACATGTATTTGCACTATTTGCCCAGGTCGCCAGGGTAACTTTAAATCCCACTACGTTCAGATAAAACTAGAAATTGAAAATTTGAATAATGCTGGTTGTAACAACTTTAAATCCCACTACGTTCAGATAAAACAATACCTAAAGAGGCCAATAAATCTTTTTGTTCTTTCTTTAAATCCCACTACGTTCAGATAAAACGAGATTCGAGGTCCTCTGCCATTGTAATTACGTCCATCTTTAAATCCCACTACGTTCAGATAAAACGTATATCTTTACGCAAGGTTTCCAGCGTGGCCACTATCTTTAAATCCCACTACGTTCAGATAAAACAACAAACGCAACTTATGTAACAATAATACATTTATACTTTAAATCCCACTACGTTCAGATAAAACGTTAAGCATACTCAGGTTAATTTTGGTCGTTGCTGTCTTTAAATCCCACTACGTTCAGATAAAACAACAATTCATCCGATTTTCATTCAGTTTTATGCCGGCTTTAAATCCCACTACGTTCAGATAAAACTAAAATGTGTTAACCCGACAACGACATTATTACCCCTTTAAATCCCACTACGTTCAGATAAAACTCGGGCAATTTGTCCCCATCAGCCACCAATATAACATCTTTAAATCCCACTACGTTCAGATAAAACACAACTACCAATCATAACAACTGAATCCTGCCTAACTTTAAATCCCACTACGTTCAGATAAAACTATCAATATGGTCACTTTAAGATGGGTTCCCAAGCCACTTTAAATCCCACTACGTTCAGATAAAACTTATTCGCTGTCACCTTTGGGCAGTTTTTCTTTATCTCTTTAAATCCCACTACGTTCAGATAAAACGGTGCTGAGGACGGAAAGGCGGGTTGGGTGATGGTCTTTAAATCCCACTACGTTCAGATAAAACTCTCATGTCGCAACACATTAACCCGCTGGTGATACTCCTTTAAATCCCACTACGTTCAGATAAAACGATTAACAAATCCACCCAATTTGCCCTGTTGTAAATCTTTAAATCCCACTACGTTCAGATAAAACTTATACCAATCATCAACATTCCAAGATTCACATTCATCTTTAAATCCCACTACGTTCAGATAAAACCCTTCTGAGCCTTTGAGCCATTAACCAAGTTGTTAACTTTAAATCCCACTACGTTCAGATAAAACGGGGAAATTGAATCATACATAAACGATCTAATATACTTTAAATCCCACTACGTTCAGATAAAACGATGTTATAAATCATGAAAGCATATCA
>NZ_LSRS01000009.1:68199-86228 GCF_009932395.1 Sporotomaculum syntrophicum | reverse complement strand
TTTTTATTTCTCGCTTTGCTTTCGCTTGACGAGGTTTGGTTCGGTTGCTGTCGTTTCATATTGGTCGCTATGGACCATTCACGACTGCGTTCGTTTTACATCTCTTTGCACTGTTTAGTTTTCAAGGATCAAATGCTATTGTTCTCACCGACGAATCTTATTATATAACTTTAATTAAGTTGATGTCAATAGAAACTTATTAATTTTATTAAAAATGTTTGTGTAAATTGCTATTATTAACCTCATATCCCTTTTTTATTGCTATCTCAGCAGCAACATTTGATAATATAGCACATTTAATTACACTTTGCAAGTTTATTTTAATAACAATATATACCTATATATTTCTTATGCAAATATGTCCTTAATAATAAGAGACATCGATTCATAAGGAAGACGGTTTCAGCGCACAACCACTATGACTAATCTACGCAGGCTAAAACAACCTTTTGGCTGCTATGAACCATTACGACGTCTTTACTTGGCTATTACGAACCTAACAAAAAAATTATGGCTATTACCAAGAAAACAGCTGTTAAATTGATTATAATCGAATAGTTGACATTTTACCATGAAACTAGTATTATATACTCTGCATTGAATGACATGCCGACGTGGCTCAGGGGTAGAGCAGCGCACTCGTAATGCGCAGGTCGTCGGTTCAAATCCGACCGTCGGCTCCAAACAAAGCCAGTATTCGCAAGGGATTGCGGGTGCTGGCTTTTCTATTTGCGGCGTAGGAGTTGGCGTAATGGTGTGAATTTGGTGTGAATGAATACAAAAAAGCAACCTAACACACCGAATAAAACCTAACAAAACAAAATGACGGCGCGGTGGCCGTCTTTATTTTTGATCAACTTTAGTGGTGAAAAGTTCCTCTAATTTATCCGCTGCCTCAACATCAGCTCTCCTTATGAAGTGGGAGTAAATATTCATAGTGGTTGAGATGTTACTGTGTCCTAGCCGCTCGGAGATTACTTTAGCATGTATCCCCTGGCCAACTAACAATGTGGCGCTGGTGTGCCTTAAGCCGTGAAATGGGAGCGGTGGAAGTTTAATTAGTTCTTCCTTCTTAACCGGTTTTTCGCAGTGTGGACAGTGAGTTACGTTTCCAATCACTTTATTACACGGCTTATGTATTATTGTTTTCGCCAGAAATTTAGGGAACCACTTGCTTATTGTGTCCGGGTGCATTGGCCTACCGTCCCATGTGGTAAATAACCGTTCTGAACCTTGCCATAACTCGCCCACTTTAAGCCGCTCCTGTGCCTGGTAAACCTTGTACTGTTTCAGCAAGGCCACAACCGATGCAGGAACCGATATAATCCGCTTGGACGTTTCATTCTTAGGTTCTTTGGTGAAGGTGCCTTTGCCGGGTAAGTATTGGCTGGCCTGTCTAACCTCAAGTGTGCTTTTGTCGAAGTCAATATCCTGCCATTCCAGGCCCATTAATTCCCCTCGGCGTAAACCAGTAGCTATAGCAAGTGTAACAATAACCCTGTATTTGAAATTCTCTTCTTCTAAAGCCGTCAACAATGCGGCAACCTTTTCCTCGTCATAACATGTTGCCTGATGTTTTGGTACTTTTGGCGGCTTCACTCGGCTGGCCGGGTTGAAGGGGATAACCTGCCATTGCACTGCATCATTTAGAATGCTAGAAATAACCCGGTGGTGGTAAAGTATCGTTTTTTCGGATAACTTACCCTCTTTGCCATCCTCCCTTATGCCGTCCTCTTGGAGATTCGCGTAAAATTCCAACAGGTGAGTTGGCCTGATTTTTTCAATCTTTATGTGTCCCATTGCCTGCAGTACCCGAGTTAATATTCCTTTGTAGCGGTGTAGTGTTTTGGGCGCAAGATTTGTTTCGCCATAATCCCGGAGCCAGCGTTCTACGAAGTCTGCCAAAGTCAGTTTGGTTGGTTCGATAAACGTTCCCTTTTCAATTTCATCAACAAACAAAGCTAATTGTTTTTCCGCTTCCCCCCTGGCTTTGCACCGCTTCATTTTTGGGCAACCTTTACAACTCTTCAATTCACAAGTTTGTTCAACGGTGATAGTTTTGGTTTTTCGGATCTGTTTCTTTTCAGCATCCAGGCCACAGGCTGCCGTAAGTTTCCAGGAATTTGGTCCGCGTTTTTGAAGTGTGCCTTTCCCTGCCATTAGTTATTTCCCTCCCCTATTTTTGTTACTTTTAAAAATTACTGAATAGTTTTTTACCCATCGTGTTGTTATGCCGAACTCCCGACAAGTTTCCTTATACTCTTTTATGGCCGTACTTAAAGCACGCTGTCCTTCAACTAATTTTATTTGTAAATTACCAATTTCTTGAGTAAATTCCGGATCGGTGGTTTTATATCGACTTTTATGAATCCTAAGCAAACCGAGGAACCTCTTCTTTAATAATGCTTCCGGTAGACATCGTTCACAATTTTCACCACAGTAGAACCTACCGCATTTTTTGCAAAAGTGTAAAACTGTTTTCTTGTTTAATGTGAACGCAACAACCAATTCAGCAATAGCAGCCCGTGCAATTGTGCCACAGGTACACAGTAGACCGACCTTGTTCCCGGGTGTGACCATGTATGGCTCTGGAAATGTTGCCGTCCATTCATTCCATAGTGCGATATCCTGCCCTGTAATGTACGGCAGTAAGCTGGCGGTGGGAAAGCTGTCCTTGCCTATTCTATAGAAGGATTCAGATTCAAATTCTTTTACGCTAACTAATTCCACGGCCAAGAGCAGAACAGGCCAATATATATTAGTGATAGCCTCATCCCCTTTTACCCCTGCCATTTCCTCAGCTATGCCTAAAGCAATCGCAGTGTTATATTCATCCGCATTTCCTAGATCAAGACAAGCATTTAAAAAGTCCTTTGCATAACTACCAAAAGAAATAGCCGTCCATTTATCGTCCTGCCACTGATATTCAACCCTTTTTTTACCCCGAGTATGGAAGAATAACTGCATTTGCAACACCTCTGCCTTTTGTAATGCCGTTACATTAGTATTTGCTTAACAATATATATGCCTACTAAACGAGGGTTTTATGTAATTTGTAACGGTCCTTGCAATTTGAATATTCATTAGTATTAATATAGCATAGTGGTATAGCAAAGTAAATGGGGTGAGTTCAATTAATACCGTAATCGAGGCAAGAGCGCAGAAAAAATTCGGAAACTTAACTAAGATGGCTGAAGCGTTGGGGTATTCACTGCCTGCAGTACACCAAGTGGTAGCGGGTTATCGCAAACCCTGGCCGAAAATTAAGCGGCGCATATCAGAAGCGTTAGAAGTGCCAGAGGAAGAATTGTTCCAAGCTAATGGTTGGCCAAAGAAGGAGGTGTACTAATGCTAAGAGATTTGCAGTTAAAACAAGACGCACTTAATGCTTTAGATGCTCCAAAAGCAACCTGGCCTGCTAAACCTTCCGCAAAATATGTAGGCATTTCCTACTGGAAGTTATTAGAACTAGCCAAGGCCGGTAAAATCCCTCATATTCGCGTCGGGAACCGTGTTCTATTTAGGCGTGAGAGTTTAGATGCATGGATGGCCGAGCAAGAAGCAGCCAGCATTGCAAAGCCTGAGCCAGTAGTTGCAACCGGTAAAATCCGGAGGTTGAAGTAAATATAAGGTGAGTGGACTAATGCAAAACACGGAACATTGCGGCGAAAGCAAGCCTAGCCCACTAAAGAGTTGCTATAGCTACTTAGAATTGGGACTACCCATTATCCCCTGTTGCACACCTAATCATAGCGGTATGAGCCAAAAACACCGGACCACGTGTAAAAGCCCCGGAAAAGCACCGTTAATAAAAGGGTGGACTAGTCGCACGAAAACCACAGCGGCAGAACTGGAACAGTGGCAAATACAATGGCCACACGCTAACCCCGGTCTGCCACTCGGTAATGCATCAGGCTATGTTGGCGTTGATATCGATGGTGAAACCGGCGAAAACCTATTGGCGAAGAGGTCCGGTGGCGACGTGACCGTCACATGGGAATTTACCACCGGGTCACCCGACAGTAGGCGTCTAATATACAGCATCCCTGATGGCGTCACATTAAAAAAATACAAACAAGCCGATACAACAAAAGAACATGCTGAGCTTGCGCTACTTGGTGAAGGACAACAGACAGTGATACCACCAGCTGTACATAGCAGCGGTAAGACTTACAAGTGGGCACCCGGTCGGGACCCGTTCACCTTTGGACCGCCTGCACCTGCGCCACAGTGGATGATCGACCTAATGGCTGTAAAAAAGGTAACGCCGATTGCCGAGGCCCGGAGCAAAAAGAAAAAAGTTGCCGTATCATCTGATCCGGTAGAGGTGTTGGACAAGTTAGCCGAAAAGTGCCCGCGTTTCAGCATAGACTTAAAACAGCAGCGCGACGGCGGCGTGGATGAGGACACCTGGTACATGTGGCTATGTGTACTTGTATCAGCGGGCTATTCCGAGGCGGCGGAAGTATTCTCCACTGTGTCAACAAAGCATGATGATCGGAGCATAAGCCGGTTAGGTAAGCTAATCGCGCGGCAGGATGAGGACCCGCTTCCCCCGGTGCGATGTACCACACTAGGATGCACTGAAGCAGAAATTAAAACCTGTCATAAGAAAATCAGGGTTAACCGTGATGGTGATATAACCAATTCGCCGGCGGCCTTCATTATGAGCCGCGCACAGGTAGTTAGGCGTTACTTTAGCGGTGGGCAATTCATCCCCCGGAGACTCGGAGAACATATTATGGAGGATTATTACCTGCTATTTGCTGGTGAGAAGTTGTTTATATATAAAGATGGTGTTTATTGCGACGGTGGCGCGGAGTTCGTCCGGCATGAATGCAAGGAGCGGTTAGGAGATCAATTCAAAAAAGACCGCGTAAATGAAACACTGTACTATATCGAAACATCGGTAAATCATAAACCGGATGAGCTAAACACCCGGCAGGACTTAATCAATGTTAAAAACGGCCTGTTGGAGTGGCGGACGGGTAAATTACTAACGCATAATCCAAAATATTTGTCTACCATCCAACTACCACTACTGTATGACCCTAGCGCAAGTTGCCCGAACACTGAAAGGTTTTGGCGCGAAGTATTACCGGAGGACTGTATTCCAACAGTGGAAGAAATATTCGGTATTTCTATGACAACATTAACCAAGTATGAAACTGCCTTTATGTTAACCGGTATCGGTGCAAATGGCAAAGGTACTCTAATAAATCAGTTAACTGCATTCATTGGGAAGCAAAATATTTCAAATGTACCACTTCAAGACCTCGGTGAGCACCGATTCAAGCGAGCTGAGCTGTTTTCGAAACTACTTAATATATTTGCGGACTTGGATAAAAAGGCCCTGCAATCTACCGGGTATTTCAAAATGATTACGTCTGGTGATGAAATCGACGCGGAGCGCAAACACCGGGACCCATTCTTTTTCCGGCCCTTCGCAAAGCTTGTTTTTTCCGCTAACGAGCTGCCACGGACATCTGACCAAACTCATGCATTCTTCCGCCGGTGGATAATTATTCCTTTTGAGAAGCGGTTTACCCGCGGCGAGAATGCGGATGTTAGGCTTTTAGAAAAAATTACAACTGAGCGGGAGTTAAGCGGTGTTTTAAACCATGCATTGGTTGGCCTGCGGCGACTCGATGCAACCGACAAGTTCACACATCCGCAGGCAACACGTGATGCACTGGAAACATATAAACTCGCAAATGATAGTGCCGCGGCGTTTGTAAAAGAGTGTTGCATTGTAACAAGTAACGCCAGAGTGTCCACAGGTAAACTTTATGTTACTTACAAAAACTGGTGTGTGGATGGTGGTATGCGGCCACTGTCGAATAGGAAATTCTACGCGCGCCTAATGGAAATTCATCCAAGTATTGTAAAAGCGCGTCCAGGTGGCCTAGACCGGATGTTTTACGGCATTGGCCTTGAAATAGATACCAATTTTTAGGTAAAAACCGTGCCAGAAGTGCCAAAAGTGCCAGAAGTAAGTGCCAGAAGTTAAAACTCGCGAACCCTTGGGAGAGTAAGGATAAGCCCTATAATGTGCCAGAAGTGCCAGAAGTTTTTCACTTATGGCAGGTTTTCAAAAATATGTTGTGTAGATGATAACAAAAAAAAATTAAAAAATCTAAAAACCCTAAGAAGTGATTTTTTACTGGCACTTCTGGCACTTTTAACAAAAAAGCCAGTAACGGCGCGGAAAATCGTTGCCAGAAGTGGCACAACTTCTGGCACAACTTCTGGCACTTTTGGCACAGTATTAATCCCAGTTTTTAACAGTTATGGAATCGCGTCAAGATGAGGTGATGAACAATGGTTACCCTACGTGAATATCAAACCGAAGCGATACAGGCAATCCTTGCCCGGCACAAGGCAGGCGTAACCCGACAACTGGTATCCCTCCCTACTGGCGTTGGCAAAACGATTATTTTTGCCGCACTGGCACGGGAGTTAAACACGCGAACATTGATTATTGCACATCGCGAAGAACTAATTAACCAGGCAGTCAAAAAGTGTAAACTGGTATGGCCTGGTGTTGATATTGGCATTGTCATGGCCGAGCGGGACGAACCCGAAAAACAGTTGGTGGTAGCGTCCATTCAGTCAGCCTGCCGGGAAAAGCGACTGGCCAAACTACAGGAACAGGATTTCCGCCTACTGATAATAGATGAATGTCAGCATAGTACCAGCAATACCTACAGGCAGGTAATTGAAGAACTTGGCTTCATGGCCGGTAACCTGGATAAATTATTGGTTGGCGTAACGGCAACCGCTAAGCGCGGTGATAAGGTGGCACTGGGAACTGTCTTTGAGGAAATAGTTTTCGAGCGTTCTATTGCTACTATGATTAAGGCCGGGTATTTAACCGACTTGCGTGGTGTTAAGGTAAAGACTACCACTAACCTGGCTGGCGTAACGGTAAGGCACGGCGACTTCGCCGAGGGGGAATTGGCAAATGCAGTGAATACTCCCGAGCGCAACCGGGCTGTAGTTTCTGCCTATCAGGAGCACGCATATGGTAAAAAAGCGGTGGCATTTACTGCGAATGTGCAACATGCTTTAGACTTGGCAACCGAATTTAAACGAGTCGGCGTAACCGCTGAGGCAGTATATGGTGCTATGCCGAGAGATGATCGGCGGGGTATATTGCAGGCGTTTGCCGCTGGTAGCATACCGGTACTGACGAACTGTAACCTGCTAACCGAGGGATTTGACGAACCCTCCATTAAGGCCGTACTTATGGCACGCCCCACTCGGTCGGATGTGATATATACCCAAGCAGTGGGACGTGGGACGCGCTTATACCCCGGAAAAACCGAGTGCCTGGTCCTGGACTTTTGCGATACCGGCGCGGGTATTTGCGCATTGGGAACCTTGGCCGGGCTACCTCTGGATGACATGCCAAGTGGCAAGAGTATCCGCGAAGCCTTGGCCGAAGCGGAAGCCAAAGAGGCCGAACGTGTCCGAGATAATAAAGCCATTACCCATACCGTTGCCTTTGATTTAATTGAGCAATCCCGTTTCAACTGGCTATTGCTCCCCGGTGGACACTTCCGGCTACCTGCTGGTAATGGTGTGTATGTATATCTGAAGGCAACCGGTAACGACAAATACGCGGTGGGCCTGGTGCGGGATGGCAAGTTAATTGAGATGTTATCTGATATGGAATTACCCCTGGGGTATGCGCAAGGTGTGGCTGAAGATTGGCTGCGTAAATCCTCTAATACCAAACTGGCCGATAAAAATGCTCCCTGGCGGCGTTTGCCAGCCAACGAGAAACAACTAGCTGGGCTATGTAAGTTTGGGCTAAAGCCACATGCTAGCATAACCCGAGGCGAAGCCAGCGACTTACTGGAACAGTGCATAGCCGCTGCCGAAGCTAAACGTAACGAACCAGCAACCACTAAGCAGATTTATGCATTGCGGAAACGTGGTTATTCAGTTAGGCATGGACTTACTAAAGGCGAGGCTGCAGCGCTATTTAGAAAGGCGGTGGTTAGGTGACAATGAAACTATACACACCCTTACCCAAATACATAAAAGACATGACATCTGAGGAATTAACGGCGGCGTTTCCGAGTAGTTGTAAGCAGTCACACCTTATGCGTTCAATAATAATGAATGAAAAGCAATTTTCACCTGTTAATTATGATAGGACACTACGTGGTATGTGGTACTCGGTAGTTAAGCCTACCCTTGATAAATTGGGACTACTAACAGAAAAGGATAATACCGAGGAAGCGTTGACAAGGTGGGATGCTGAACTAAGCAGATATACCGCCGACTTGGTACGAAGGGGGTTACTTACCTATAAGGATTTACACATTGTTGACCAAAGCAGGCAGCGGAGTAATCCGTCAAATAGTTATAGCATTGTTGACCTGAAAACGTATGGTTATCAAGTCGGAGTAAGTGCTTACCCTAATATAATAATTAGCACTGAAAAGGATACCGTGTATTCCATTATTAAAAATCTGGCAAATCTGTTTGGGTGTAGTTGTATTTCCGGCAAGGGACAAAATTCTCTGGGTGCCATGGAGGACTTGCTAAGGAATATGGGCAGTAATTATGACGACATATATATTTTGACATTAACCGACTATGACCCTTCTGGATACTATATTGCCGATACATTTAAGAATCAGGTTGAAGATTTAAAAAGCGCATTAGGAATAACGGCAGTTGTGCATATTGAAAGGATAGGAATAACACCAGACCAACTAACCACAGTGGAGGTAGAGCAGAACAAATATACACCAAAACCTACAAACCTTGATAAATGGCTAAATGTTACTGGCGGAATAAACGGGGAACCTAAAGGTTTAGAATTGGATGCACTTGCACCTGATAGAATTAGACAAATTTTTGTAACAAGTATCAGGAAATATATAGACCCGGATGTTTATAAAAAGATAATCAAATCATCATATATTCGGCGGGTGGCATTGGAGGCACTGGGACCAAGCCTGGACTGCATAATTACCGGGATAGTTCAAGAATTAGAGAACAGCGTTGAGGTATTGGATTTTGATATTACCGACCTGGCACTGAGGGGTTATAACTCATTACCAATAAGGAAACTATGTGATGGTAGTAATGACGATATTATCAAGGACAAGGCGTTATCTTACCTAGTTAATTAAAAAAAATCATAAGGAGGTGCACCACCCGGTGGTATTTACAAAATACACCTGCCCACATTGTGGAAAAGTCTTGGCGGTAGGGCAGTTAAAAGGTATAATTAAGTGTAAGAAATGCGGAAAACCCGCAGAATTAAAAGAAACTGCATAGTTAAGGGTACAGCCCACCTGTGACACGAGAGCAAGCGCGTGTCGGGGTGGGTTTTTGTTTTTACCAGGCTACCCCTTCTGATATTAAAGGTGCTGGAGGTGTCCTCTTGCTAACCCATGAACGGTTACTGTGCAATTACCCCTACCTTTATGAAGATGCAAAAACACGTAGAAGCAACCTAGAAAATCCTTTAAGAAGTAAAGACCCCACAAGCCCACGTATTTCATTTAGCAAAATATCAGACCCAACGGCACAGGCAGGGATGCAGCTATACGAGCTATCAAAGCTTGAAGAATTGCTAAAACGAACTAAACGCTGGATAGATGGTATAACAGACCAACGGGAAAGGCGACTACTAATAGCAGTATGGAGAGCCTCAAGATGTGGACTACCTGTTAAATCTGCAGCTTATGAGGCAGAACTCAGCCAGACTAACACAGTGCTAATATGGGGCACCATGCTAGACAGGTTTGAAAAATATATTGGAGGCGTAGTAAATGACCGATACCCTTTCGCATGCTGATGTTGACAATGGATTACAAAGTATCTGCTGGACCTGTATGAAGGCAGGCTGGGAATGTCTATGTCAGTGGCCACACTGCAGAATACCGGGTATGTGTACTGTTAAATGTGGATTTGATCTTAATGGTAACCCCTTGGAACGGGTAGTAGTGTGTCAAGGCTATTGGCCAGAAAGTAGGTGATTATTTACCATGCCATACAAGGACCCTGAAAAAAACCGTGCTTATCACCGAGAATACAAACGGATACAACGTGCTGGTGGGAATCAAACTCCATGTCAAACCGCACTGCCATTATCCTTTAAACTGAAAACCGCACAGGACGTATTAAACCTTATAGCGGAACAAATTGAGGCGGTAAAAAATGACACCGACGCTGGTACTTTGGAAAAGGCGCGTTGTATTGGTTATCTAGCAAATACGGCACTGAAAGCGGTTGAATCAGTTAATATAGAATCCCGCCTAGCTGCCGTGGAACAAATTCTGAAAGGAAGGAAGGCCGTATGAGGAAAAACAACCTGGCTAAATTGTATCCCAACTTAACCCCGGACGAACGCTTTAAATTGCTACTAACCGCGCTGGCCCGTGGTGATGAGGACGACGCGCATGATATTGCACACAGTTGTCCTAAGAAATCTTACCTCATAAGCGACCCTGCATATGCCGATAGATTAGAGGCTGGCCGGGACATAGCAATCTTTTACAGCTTAGAATGGCTGCTACAAGAACAAAGGTTCTCGGTTTCATCTGTGATACTAACAATGAACAGCTTTGCACGTAATAGTTACCTAACTGGCTACCTGCTAGGCTGTGGCAAACAGGTAGATATTAACAAGGTTGTTGACAAGGCAGACGAACTAGCAACAAGTCATACCCAGGATGTTCAGCAGGAATATACTACCATGCATGAACAGAGTAAGCGACAACTTAAGGCGTTACTATTAGCCTTGGAGGAATTCTGCCATGACATTGATGTTCCTATTGAGCATATGTTTTACTGGTTCCCTCCCACTATTGAGTGGATTAATGATAAAAAGGCCGAATTGCAAGACGTTCAGCCTGATGATGAGGCCATGAACTGCTATTTATCCTTACTTCAGGGGTGTTGGACAGAACGCACCGGTGAAACAATAGCGGTATAAAGAAAAGCCCCGGCACATGACCGGGGTTATTTGTACAGCTAATATTAATTATTAGGGGGAATGTAAAATGTTACGTGTAAATGGTTTATCCTCTTAGCATAAAACTATCTTAATAAGAATCAACCAGGTAGCCCTTTACGTGGAGAGGGGCCTGTGTTAGCCTGTTATGGCGGGAGGCCAAAGCGTAAGCGTAGACTCCCCAGTGGGCTCCCAGAAACACAGGCCCAGAGGCTCCATGTCAAGGGATACCGGTCGGTTTATTGCCCGGCTAACTTTATATGGCCATCTCTGATTCTATCCTATCCCCAAAGTATATGGCAAACTGTGAGATGCAATTTTTCCAATCTCTAACCGGCATAGTCCACTTTTTTGCTGCTTCGACGGTGGCCAGGTAAATAATTTTCTTCAGTGCATCGTCTGTTGGATAGGCAGTTTTAGTTTTGGTTACCTTTCGTAGTTGCCGGTGGTAACCCTCGATGATATTGGTAGTATAAATCATTTTACGGATTTCATATGGGTATTTAAAATAAGCTGTTAACTCAAGCCAATTCTTCTCCCAAGAACGAATTATAATGGGATGTCTTTTACCCCAGTTTTCTTTGAATATTTCAAAGGCTAACTCGGCCTCTTCCAGGGTTAACGCCTGGTATACTTGCTTAAGATCTGCCATTAACTCTTTTTGTTCTTTGTATGGCACATACTTCAAGGAATTACGGATTTGATGGATGATGCAAAGCTGAATTTCAGTCTTGGGGAAAACAGTGTTTATGGCCTCAGAAAACCCGGAAAGCCCGTCCTTACAGGCAATCAGGATGTCTTGCACCCCCCTGTTTTTGAGGTCATTGCATACACCGAGCCAAAAGCTGGCACTTTCATTTTCCCCAATCCAGATGCCGAGTATTTCTTTTTGGCCGGCCATATTTAGGGCTAACACACTATAGGCCGCTTTGTTTATTATTCGGTTATCTTTACGAACCTTGAAATGGATAGCGTCAAGGAAAACAATAGGGTATATACGGTCAAGTGTCCGAGATTGCCATTCTGTAATCAGTGGTAGTATTTTGTCTGTTATTTTGCTGACCATAGTAGGTGATACGTCGATACCGTAGATGTCCCTCATGTGATCCTCAATATCACGTGTAGACATACCTTTAGCGTACATGGCAATAATTTGATCTTCAAGCTGATTGGAGGTCTTCTCATACTTGCCAATAATTCTGGGCTCAAATTCACCATTACGATCACGGGGGATTTCTACTTCTGTCTTGCCGAACTTAGTTTGGATAGTTTTCTTGTTGTAACCGTTGCGACTGTTGCCAGTATTATTGCCTTCGATACTGTGCTTCTTATACCCGAGGTGCTCTTCAATTTCAGCCTCGAATATCTGCTGCAAGGTGTCTTTAAATAGATTCTTAAGCATCTCATGTACGTCTTCAACACTGCGGCAATCTTTTGCTAGCTCCTTGATCGTTTTGTCTTGTAAGTCTTGCATAAATGGTCATCTCCTTTATTGGTAGTTATAACCATTTACACTAAACTAATTACGTTCTCTTATTAGGTTCTCGGGTTTTTAAGTGTGCTATACTTTTTGAAGTATAAACCTCCGCATAAAAAGGACACAGCAACTAATGAAAACCATGCAATAGTTGCTCCCTTTCTAGCGCTATAAGCATATTGATTTAACTCTTGCTTTGCAATTTCATTTATTTCCTGTTCAAGTTGATTATTTTCAGTTCTTATATTTGCTAATGTGGTAAAACAACGCCTGTAAGCATTCTCCTTATCCAATATTTCCTTTGGCACAATAGACATCAAAAACAAACTTAGTTCTGGTTCTTTCTTATATGGCAATTGGGGCATTCTACCACTTTCCCAGCGTGAGTCTGCATCGTTATCAACACAGGTAGTCCATGTTAAACCATCAAGAAGACGGTCATAAGTTCCTGGTGGACTAACCCAATTATTATATTCGCGAGCTGTTATTGAATTAAAAGTATGATGAAATTCACTTAATTCCTTTATCCTTTGATTTGTTTTCTCAATGGATTGATTTAAACTATTTATTTTTTTTCTGAACTCTGGTCTATTTTTAACCAGTATTTCTTGATTTTCAATATATTGTTGACTAAAATAAGGTTTTTCTACGCCACTTATAAATTCACCATTTGCGTCTTTCCCATAGGATACAGTCCACCATTGACCGTTTAATCTATCACGTTTGTGTTCTATTAGCAAGCCATTTGCGTTCTGTATTGGTCCATTTTCCCACCGGAATGGATATATAATTAAAAAAAATACGCCTAGTAAAATAAATGCAATTGATTTTTAAAGAGTTTTGTTTTAACTTTATCGGCAGCATCAATCTGAGTTTGCCCAGGCCCCTCATACATTATTTCATTGCCCCCATTCATTTCCCATGATTTTTTGGGGTATCAAGCAAAGCCCCGGCACATTACCGGGGTTATCTAATAACAGTGCAATTTTCGCTACTGTGATTATATTTGCTATACGTTTTTGGAGTCGCCTAATGAGCTATAAAAATCTTGAAATATATTTAATCCCAATATGAATTTTTCTCTTTTGGCAAAACATTACATATCAAGATTGTTATTATAATTGAAACTACACCCCCTACAAAAGCGGCTATGGAATTTTCGAACCCCAACTTCAATGTTAAATCAATTGCAGAGACACACGGTGCCCCGATTACATATATCCCCCCTATACCTGCATAGATGTTAAACCATAATGGTTTTTTCTTGTTTAGGTATTGAACTGATAATGCATAAAGGGAATGAAACATAAGAGCGGCCACAAGCAGTGCCAATAAATATATTATCATAGCAATTACACCACTTTTCAGAAATTGAATCTAATAAAGCTGTTGAATCATTAAATTTTCCCAGTTGTCAATTTCCGATAGACTTTTGTCGCGCTCTATCTCAAGCCTTTCATAAAGGGTTTCAAATCGTTCATCAGCTTTCTTTTTTAAATAATCAACTAACCCTGATTGACCCATATTGCGGCTAATAGCTTCCCTCATGGCATCTTCGTACGCTTCTTCCAATTGTCGATCTAAATACTTCTTGTCGCTGTTGTATTCAATCCAAACAAACTCGCGTTGCTTTTTAGCTGTTATTTTAATACTTTCAATCTGGCTGTCCGAAAGTTGAATAGGCGGCTCGGGAGCTGCTACTGCCTGTGGTGTGTACGGTGTGTATGGTGTCGGTAAAGGTACCGGCGTAGGGTTAAAATCTTTTAAGGGATAACTCTGGTTAGGATAATTAACTACAGGGTAATCAACTTTAACAAGTTTACCGTCTTTGTATGTGCCCGTTACCGATTGGCCGTTAGAATATGTTAAAGTGCACTTCCCGTTTAGTTCGCCTTGTTTAAAATAACCGACAGCTGTTACACCGCTGGCGTAAATTGTAAACTTGCCGTCCATTTTGCCATTTTTAAACTTCCCTACATATTTTGCACCGCTCGGATCAGTAAGAGTTCCGGACCCTTCCATTTTGCCGTTAACAAATCCTCCCGAATATATTTCACCACTAGAAAAAATTGCACTTCCCTGGCCGTTTAATTCGCCTTTTTCAAAATTACCTGCAAATGTGGTCCCGTTTGGTAAAGTGATTTTCCCCATTCCGTTTGCTTCACCATTTATTGTCTGACCCTCATACTTTGTCCCATCCGACCAAGTCAAAACATCATTACTTTTAACCACATCTGGTGCTGGTGCAACATAATTATTTGTGATAACAGGTTCAGAGTACGATATTGAAATTTTTTGTGTCGAACTATCCCAGTTAACGTTTGCCCCCAACGACTCTGATACAAAGCGGAGCGGGACCATTGTATTGCCGTTGATTATTTTACCAGGTACCAAAAGGGTTAACGGCTGGCCGTTAACGAGGGCAGCATAAGAACCAATCTGCAGTTTCACTGTGGTTTGCGCTTTCGCAGCGGTCACTGTTTGCGTAGCTCCGTCCCAGTTAACATTGGCACCGAGAGACTGAAATATTGCCCGTAATGGTACCAAGGTGGCACCGCTTTCATTAGCTGTTGAAACATTTAATTGTTCACCGTTCACAAACACCTGTGCTGCCAAAGCTGGTGTGGTTACTGTGAATAATAGAACTAACGCAAGCAAACAAAATCTTAATTTCCCTATCACTTTTAACACTATACTTGTCCTCCCTAGTAATAATTTAATAATCATGTTATTCATCAAAATAAATGTAATAACCTTCAAATTAAAACATGCTTTTCCAGACATATTGTTGCACAATTCGACTTCGCTTACGCTATTTTAATGTTGGCATGTTCACTACTAACCTCTATTAACCCCCAAGGTAGTGTTAGTGAACGGACTTTTTCGAAAAGCAGTACAGATAGGACACAACTGAACATGGATGCATTGTAAGACTAAAGCCGGGCATGGAATACGCCTGGCTTATTTTTTGTACTTTTGGCCAGAGTATGGCCCGGAGTTTTGCAACAATACTTTCCGGTAGCCGTTTTGATCGCAACCATGTGGGGTTTTAGAGTTGGTGCTAAATTCCACATCGATGTGGAATTTAAGTTTCAATCGCAACATATAGGATTGGAACTCCGATGAGCAAAAGGATGTCGGTATTTGTGGACACCCTGATTTCAATCGCAACTATTAGGGTTAGAACATCCAGATTTGGTGTCAGTGATCTTTGCTATATCGGTTTCAATAGCAACTATGTAGGGTTAGAGCTTGGCTTCCACCAGGGGTGTAAATTAAACTTACATCGTTTTCATCATCACATGCAGGGGTGCAAATAATGTTTGTACCCCTGGCATGGCCCTGCATAGGAGCGGTGAAAAGTCAAATTGGCCTACATTGCTTTTAAAGTGCCGCAGACTGCCGATTTAAGCATGGTTGAAATATAAACGGCGAAATATCACCAAGGAACAGCGGGATTACCTTATTGGCTTTAGGTATCGGCAAGAGAAAATGTCCCATGGTGGAGATAGAAAAAGCGAAGAATCAAGAGAACAAAATGTTCCTTTGATTCCAACCGCCGAAAAGATAGCACAGCAACATGGCATTAGCCACATGGCCGTCAAACGTGCTGAAAAGTTTGCCGATGGTGTGGATAACAGCCGAAGTTACCCTTTGACTGTCCCGGTGACACACCCGGTGACAGGTGTAGGTGAATTAGGTTGTCCATTACCTTTAGTGGCGGGATTTTCCGCAGCGAATACTAATAAAAAGAGCTAGCAATAACCCGCACTGCCTTTAAAACACTGTAGGATGCCGTTTAAGCATGGTTGAAATGCAAACAGGTACAAATACCTTGGTGGCAATTTGCACTATGCTTAAACGGCAAATATGAAGGTCGTTTAGTAGTACTATAACGTTTGCATTGCTTTTAGCCTACCAGTATCCAGTGTTTCGAGCCCCTAAAACGCAAAGGAAATAAAAACAGGTACAAACCACCTTACCTATAAAATAGACATGCTAAAAATCACGTAAAAACATGGCATACTACCATGCCTAATGATGGACTGTTTTGTTGTTTTGTCCTTTTTGCGTATTTTGCGGATATTAAGTATGTCACGATAGTATGTAATCTTATGCAGGGTGTAGCGGGTAATGTAGGGTAGTTACTACTGCTCGGGGGTGGGTATAGTATGACTGCCCTTTGCAGAAGTGTATAGTGTAAAAATTGTACATCATTCACACCAAAAAAATACCGCTAATTATGGTGTGAATCGGTGGTGCTAATTTACTTTATTACGCTAAAGCAATGCCCGTAAATACTGGCCTGGCTACTATTAGATATATAAAGCGAAATGCTTTTTTGCTGGTGTGAATTTGGTGTGAGTCTCGTTAAAATTCACACCAAAAGTGTCTTATGACAACTAACAATAACAAAAGCATAAAACTTGCAAGCCAACAGGGACAAGCATTAGCTAATTTCGCCCAACAATACCAAATGCCATAAATCGCACTCGTAATGCGCAGGTCGTCGGTTCAAATCCGACCGTCGGCTCCAGTAACAAAAAGCCTTCCAGGGTTAAAACCGGAGGCTTTTTTATGTTTTTGTCTTAAATTAGTTCTAAGTTTAATAACTTGAAAGCTCTTTTTCATGTATCTGCGTTTCATGCTAATAGAGTTTAAGTCAGTTACATGGTTACGTAATATCCGTGTTTTTCCAACAAGTAGTTGTTAACGCTAATCTTTTTAGTAGTTTTAACTAGAATCAATGTAGTTTATTGCAATCCCGGTATTAACTTGCATATATCATGAAGATAAGCGAAAATAATAATTCATGACATCCAAATCGTTTTTTCTAAACATAAATACATTGGATGTATATAATTTGTCGGAATTTTTGGCAAGGAAAATATACAATTTCATCGAATTATGACAATGGAAGGAGGTTAAAGATTGAATAAAAAAGATGATATAATCACTATGTTTAACGACATGTCTGCCGGACAAATGAAGCCTTTCCAATTGGATAAAAAAGATGACTTATTAAAATTGGTAAATAGGGCAAAGCATGTATTAATTTTTATTTCCAAGGATGAAGGAAGCCTAATAACAGATCACGTTATATCTAACGCGCATCTTGAATTTAATGGTAACTTGTTAATAGTAAACGACAAAATACAAATACCTATTAATGATGAAAGTATTGAATTTGTATACCAAGATAAGGCTGAGATTAATTACATTGACCAGGATGGATTTATGACTAATATTAAATTAATTATAAAATAAGAGCCTACGGGCTCTTTCGTTATCTAAACAGCCATAATGAAATATAAACTGCGTTTTAAAAATGTTCTACCTCATTTTTAAACATTATTTTACTAAGACTCGAGTTTGACAGTTTTCCATCATTTTTCGAATCTAACCTCCAACAAACCCAGTAAAATCAAGGGTCAATATTAGAGAAATTCAAAAAGTGTAGTGCCACGTTTTCCATATAATAACTTTTAGCATATGGATTGCCATGCTATAATTAAGGTGCCATGTATGCTAGAACAAAAACATTTAAAAATAAAGACGGTTCAACAAGAA
>NZ_LSRS01000009.1:19454-66200 GCF_009932395.1 Sporotomaculum syntrophicum | reverse complement strand
TCAGAGAAGCCATCCTTGAAAAACTCAGAAAAACTTTAAAAACATCTGGCCCTAAAACCATTGTGGGTAACCGGGGTTACCAAAGATATCTTAAGATAGATAAGGAAGCTGTCACGATAAATGAAGATGTCATTAAACAAGAAGCCATATATGATGGTAAATACCTGTTGCGCACCAATTGTAATCTACCACCTGCGGAAGTAGCCCTTGCTTATAAGGGGCTCTGGCAAGTGGAAAGAATCTTTCGGACGATGAAAAGCAGCTTGGATTTAAGGCCGATTTATCACTGGAAAGAAGAACGTGTACGCGGACATATTTTTATCTGCTTCTTAGCTTTTGTTTTACAGGTTATGCTGGCCAAACTACTTAAAGACAGCAAGCATAGATTTAAAGATTTAATGCTTGACCTAAGGAAACTACATGCTGTTAAATTTACCATCGGTCAGGAAGAGTTTATTTTGCGCACAGAGTTAAAGGGCAATATCTTTGATATTTTTAAGGCTGTTGGTAGCAGACCGCCAAAAAGGATACTAGGATACAAATCTACCATATAAAGGAATATTGTAGTGGTACGTCTATTTGGTGTGCCCGGAAACCGTTGATATTACTGAATTCCTTTGGATAGTGCTGTCAAACTTGAGTAAGACTGGTATGTTTATATTTATTAGACAAGTTGATTAGTTTTCTTCAAAGCAACGTAACTATTTAAAGGATAAAACTTAATAATTATAGAATTTTAAGTATAATGTTTTGGTCGATTTTCTCGCTACCATGTTGACTATAACCCTGTTCCCAAATCCATTAGGCACTCACTATCCATAATCATTAACAGTGATAACTCAACAGAAAATAGTTAAATAATTGATGGAGGTGACAAGATTAAAATGCTTGAAATGACTAACGTAGGTGTAACCATAGAAGGAGACAATGGCTCGGTAGAAGTATTAAAAGATATCAACCTAAAATTTGAAGAAAAAAAGATTTATGTGATGACAGGACCTAACGGTAGCGGTAAATCGTCCATAGCTAAAACCATTATGGGGATTTACCAACCTACTGCAGGTAAAATTATCCTGGATAGCACTGATATCACCAACATGAGCATTACGGAGCGGGCTCGTCTAGGTATCGGCTATGCTTTTCAACGGCCACCACTTTTCAAAGGTATGACAGTGCGCGACTTTTTGAATTATGCCGCCGGTCCTGATAATACGATCATGCATTGTGATCTCCTCTACGATGTAGGTTTATGTGCCCAAGATTATTTGGAGCGTGAAATCAATGCCAGCTTTTCCGGGGGGGAACTGAAGCGAATTGAAATTGCGAGCATTTTAGCGCGCAATTTAAAAGTTGCAATCTTTGATGAGCCCGAGGCAGGGATTGATTTGTGGAGCTTTCAGCGTTTAACAGAAACTATAGCCAATATGAATATAAAATATGACACTACCATAGTGCTTATCTCACATCAGGAGCGCATTATTAGATTAGCAGACGAAGTAATTCTGGTAGCTGAGGGAAGAATTAGCGGCATAACTACTCAAGGAAAAATCCTCGACGATATTCAATGTTTAGATACGGGCTGTGAATGCCGGAATAATTGTATTAAAGGGGGCGAGGATAACCAATGCTTGATACTTTAGATTTAAAGCTTTTAGAAGAAGTAGCTGATTTGCACGGGTTACCTCAGGGAGCGTACAATATTCGCAAAAATGGCCAGGCTGCTGATCGCAAGACTACGGCCAATATTGATATAATAACTAAAAAAGATAAACCAGGCATTGATATCGTTGTTAAACCGGGCACCAAGGAGGAAAGCGTGCATATTCCGGTAATTTTATCCCAGAGTATTGGTGATTTAGTTTACAATACGTTTGAAATAGGCGCATATGCAGATGTTTTAATTGTAGCGGGCTGCGGCATTCATAATCCTAGCAGTGAAAAGGCGCAGCATGATGGGATTCATGAATTTTTTGTCCGCAAAGGCGCAAGGATGAAGTATATCGAGAAACACTATGGTGAAGGGGAAGGCACCGGACAACGAATTTTAAATCCGAAAACCATTATCGAAGTAGAAGAAGATGGTATAGTTGAAATTGAAATGATACAAATCAAGGGCGTAGATCATACTGTTCGGGATACTGAAGTTCGCCTACAAAAAAATGCCCGTTTAATCGTTTCGGAAAGGCTACTGACCAACTTGGAACAAACAGCTATTTCCAACATTACTGTAGAATTGCTCGGAGATGAATCAACCGCGCAAATAATTTCGCGTTCAGTAGCTCAGGACAATTCACATCAGGATTTTCATTTAAATATGTATGGTTACTCTAAGTGCCGGGGACATATTCAGTGTGATTCGATAATAATGGACCAGGCTCACGTTACCTCTAGTCCTATGATTAGCGCTTTAAACACAGACGCACAGCTTATACATGAAGCTGCCATCGGCAAAATTGCCTCTGAACAATTGATCAAACTAATGTCCATGGGCTTGACGGAAGACGAAGCAGAGGCCGCCATTTTAAAAGGCTTCTTAAAATAACAATACGCTTCCCGGTAGATACTCTTTAAAGGCTTATGAATAAACCAGGTTATAAGCTAATAATATAGTAAGTAAAGGCCTCCTTTTCCTCCGGAGGCCTTTACATTTTCTATAAATAAAGTAAGTAAGGTTACATGCAGCAACAACAATAGAGTATAAGATTTATTAATTCTGCTTATCATCTGTGTTTAAATCATTAAGAAGTAATTCACGTGTTTCCAAAGCCTGTTTAAGAAAGCTATCAATAACATTGATATCTAACTGCTGGTTAACATTGCCGGGCTGAGTATTAATATCAATTTGAATTTTCAGAGCATCAATTTTTCGACTTAGTTCTGATACTACATTTACGTCAGTACTGGTACCAGCTAACTTCCAGACAACTCTGGCTGTCGAACTTATTGTCCACTCAACAGGTTCATTTTCTAAATAATAACTAGTCGGAATAATAAATTTTGAATAGACATGCGGGTTGAAGTCTTGCTTTTCACTAGTTGTATTAAAGCTAATCCTAAGAAATGAAAAGTTAAATATATCAAGCATTTTTTGTAGCATATTTAAGGCTTTTTCTTTGAAAGAACCAACTACCTCCGTAATAACGCCTTCCTCATTAACAATTCTTTGTTGAATATCGATTCGTTTGCCATAAACCATTATATTCCATTCATTATTGACTGTATCTAAGCGGGGTCTCACTATAGGCAGCTGGGCAGTAGAGATTTTTTCTAAAAAACTATTCGGAATTAAATCATATTCTTGAAATGCATTAGTTAATACCATCATCGTCTGAGGTGAAACAGAAACAGCCTCAAAGTCGCCGAAAACACTAATTTTGTAGTTCATGTTTATATCCTTCATTGTTTCTCCTCCTATCTCTATATAAAGTTATTATATACTTAATTATACTCAAAACTAAAAAATTTACCTAAACGGTATCTAAGCAAGCAGGAGCATTATTTGAGTACATCGTCCTTGCAAATGAATTTATATTGATAAATTTAGCATATTAAAAGAATTGCTTAGAATTTTTCTGGGCAGAATACCATTAAAATCTTGTAGGAGGTTGGTTTGCTTGTTTATAAAAGATACTATAACAAGAGGTTTTGTCGCTGGCATAATGGCAGGCGTCCTAATGAACATTGTAAGCTACATATCTTTTTATCTAAATATAGCTAGCTTGCGGTTTTTAGATTGGCCAAGTATTATTATCACAGGTCACAGCCCGGCAAATACTTTGTCAGCTTTGTATTTTCTGCTCGTTCAATTGATTTTTGTAGGTTTTTTGGGATCAATATTTGCCTTGCTTATTACCAGAGTGACTACGAGCATGAATCATTTATTTAAAGGGTTCCTTTTTGGCGTAATATCATGGTTTACCATATATGGACTGACCTATCTAGCAGATGTACCTAAGCTTACTCCTTTGGACATGGGTACAGCAGTAACAGACTTTATCGGTGCCATAGTTTTTGGAATTGTGTTGGCTGAATCATTAAACAAATTAGATACTAAGTATGACTTACTTTAAATAAGCAGCGGTTATTCCCAGCCAAGCAAAAGCGAAAGGCTGTAGCATCAATAAAGGCACTTGCTGAAAGCGGTCGTTTTGACCGTCCAATTGCTACTAAAATCATCGCAGCTTCCCGATTTTACCCTGCTGAGGAATACCACCAAAACTACCACAAAAAAAATCCTGTGCATTACGATAGGTATCGCCTAGGCTCGGGACGAGCCAGCTTCCTCGAGAAGTACTGGGGGGAAAAGGTGGAGCGGGAATTACTTAAGAATAGGCTAACCAAACTCCAATATGATGTAACTCAGAATAGCGCTACAGAGCCGCCCTTCAATAATGAGTACTGGGACCATGAGCAGGAAGGTATTTATATGGATATAGTATCCGGGGAACCACTGTTTAGCTCCCAGGATAAATTTGATTCCGGGTGCGGGTGGCCTAGCTTCACCAGACCGCTTCACCCGGAGAAAATCCAAGAAAAGATGGACAAAAGCTATAACATGCTCCGCACAGAGGTTAGAAGCAAAGAAGCCGATTCTCATTTAGGCCATGTATTTAAGGATGGTCCCGCACAAACAGGTTTGCGTTACTGCATCAACTCAGCAGCATTGCGGTTTATTCCCAAGGAGGATCTAGAAAAAGAAGGATATAAGGATTACCTAGATCTTTTTAATTAAAATGTTCACTTTATTGCACAAGTACTTTTTGCGTTTACTGGGACAGCTTGTCCAGTTCCCCAATACGGTCCTTGCAAAAACAATATGGATTGAATTTTAGAAATTAAAATTAAACATACTTTAAACCTCTAATTCAAATATAACCTTCTTCTTTTATTGCATCACCCGTTGCTAACATCAATTTAAACAATTAACTAGCACATTACCGTTTAAACGATAATATTCCTGTATACAAATCCAGTCAACAAAAAAAACCCCACCATTAAATCAACTGGCAGGTTATCGTTTGATTACTTATCATAAGCCGTCTATGTAACATAGGACCGCAACTGCTGTTGTCCGCTTATCTATAAAACAGGGAAGACTACTCTGGTCAGGAGTTCACTTTCCTCTGGTACGTCGTTCAAATAAAACTCATAAGCCACCCCGGTTGGTGTGTACCCATTTTCTTCTATCCATCGCATCATCGCATTATAAACGGGTTCAACCTGACTGTACGGGCCTTTATGGATACAGGATACCTGTTTACCGGCCGGTATTTCACTAGGTTTAATATCATTTTTTCCCGGGAGAACTTTATTGACTGGAAAACCTATTTCCAAGTCCAGATCCTGCATGTCCATGTTATAGTAAGCAGCAAACGGCTCCCCGGAGGGATTCTCGCCCAGTTCCCCGAGGTATTTCATAATAGCACCAAAGGCTGCACCAAACACTTGCGGCAGGTCCCCCACCGCAGCCCTGGTCCGAATTGACAGAACAGGTTGGGCCGCTTGCTCATACATTTCAATTTTGTATGACATTTTATACATCTCCCTTCCGATTTACTGCCTTTATTATACAATATTATATTAAAAAACACCAATTTATTTGATAATTCAGTAAGGTTCGTCGTTTGCTTTATTTCCATATAGCGGAGAACTATTTTGACCTTTGCTCGTCTAAGTTATTAACTATAAGCCTCAAGAATCAAGACTTCCCGGAGGCGATGTATTTGGCTCTAGATAAAAAAGGAAGGTGTTTTTAATGCGGAAGCTATTATTGTTCACGCTTGCTGTTTTGCTCCTATTGACGGTTAGCGGCTGCGGCAGTGCAACCAAGAACACAAACGAATCAGTTACCCCGAGTGGCCAGTATGCTAATCAGACTGCTGATATGTCTACCGAACAAAGGGAAAAAACAGAGGCAAAGGAAGACAGGCAATCTAGCATGCAGAAAAAAATTATTACCACCGTAAACCTGGTGCTTATTGTGTACGACGTCGATAAAACGGTCATAGAAATAGAAAACATACTAAAGAAAGTTGACGGTTATATACAAACGGCCAACCTTTGGCATACCAACGAACAGCCCCGGGGTAGTTTAGTTTTGCGCCTGTCCGCAGAAATGATAGATGAGTCTTTGCCCCGATTAGAAGCCCTGGGGCAGGTTGAAAAAAAGAACATTACTCGGCAGGATGTCGCTGAAGAGTATTACGACGCTGAAGCCCGCAAGAACAACTTGAAAAAACAGGAGGAAAGATACCTAGAGCTGCTGAGCAAGGCTAACACGGTTAAAGATATGTTAGAAATTGAGAATCAGCTAACCCGGGTGCGCGGTGAAATCGAATCCTTTGAGGCTAGGCTAAAGTTGCTAAACAGCCAGGTGGACTTAGCCACCATAAACCTGGAACTACGTTCACCCCAGAGCTTACCCACCGGCGAAACCCTTAGGGAACCTTTCGTCCAGCGTCTACAAGCCGGATGGCAGCGTGGTGTCAACGGCATGAGCAACCTAGTTCAGGATTTACTTGTACTGGCGGTTATATTAGTGCCATATATACCAATTTTGGCACTGGGTGGTTACCTCACCTACCGGTTATATAAAGCAAGACTAGCGATAAAAAAAAGCAGTGATGAGAAACAATAATAGCAGAGAAGCAAAACATGAAAAAAACACATGATAGCGCTATTGCTAGGATTTTTTGTTTATTTCTACTTATCAACGGCAGGCTGTAGTACTTTCGATAACATCAGTTAAAGTAATTAATCTAAAAAACGCGATTAAAGATGTAATATTTTTACCGATAAAATAAAAAAATAACCCAGGGATAACAAACCACTGGAGGACTAAATATGCCAAGAAACGTTGCCGAAATCATTCTAGAACAGCTTGCCGCCTGGGGTGTGAAAAAAATTTACGGGTTCATCGGAGATAACGTATTCCACCTTTTCGATGCCCTGGCTCGCCAATCCCAAATTGAATTTTACCAGGTACGCCATGAGGAAACAGCGGCTTTTATGGCCTCAGCCCAGGCCAAGCTAACCGACGGATTAGGAGTATGCCTGACAGATGGCGGTCCCGGTACACTGCACCTGTTAAACGGCCTGGCTGATGCCTATACGGACAGGGTGCCTGTGCTGGCCATTACCGGGCAGGTTGCACGCAGAAACATCGGAACTAATGCTAAACAGTATATAGATCAACAATCATTGTTTAGGCCTCTGGCTGCTTATACTTCCCTGCTCTGCGACCAGGCCAACACGACGGATATCTTAGGTAAGGCTTACCGTATCGCGGTCACCGGGCGATCAGTGTCCCATGTCAGTGTGCCTATGGATGTGCTGCCCATGCCCTGCGATGCTGAGATTTTACCACCTGCCCCATATCTTAATACGTATCCAGCGTCATCATCCCAGGTGCTCGATGGTGCCGTGACAATGCTGGAGCAGGCCAACCGCCCTGTGATTCTTATCGGCGAAGGAGGGCGTCCGGCCGGGGCTTTACTGGCGGAACTGTCTGTCCGCTGGGGAGCTGCGGTAATTACTACGCTACAAGGCATGGGAGCCTTCGACCGCGCTCAGCCGTTGTACGTCGGCGGGCTGGGGCATGCCGGCAGCCCTGCTGCAACCAAACTGTTAGGCCAGGCAGATTTGTGTCTGGTGGCCGGAGCGAATTGGTGGCCACAAAAGTATGTGCCCCGCCAAATATCCATCATCCAGATAGCCCCAAACCCCTCCGACATCGGAGCAACCACGCCGGTGTCCTATGGCGTGGTTGGTAATACCGAATCGGTTTTGCAATATATCTTAGAGCGAGCCTCATTAACCCCCAAACAGGAGTGGGTTTATGCTATTAAACAAGAAACTGAAAACTGGCTTAATCAGCTTGAACAAGAAGTAAACACGCCCGGCTCCCCGGTTCATCCGGCTGCAGTAGTGAGAGCTGTACAAAACTCGGTTACAGATGACACCATCATCTGCCTGGATACTGGCGATCACACCGTGTGGTTTGGCCGGGTTTTCCGGCCTACTCAGCAGCGTGTTTTAGTATCCGGCAAATGGCGTTCGATGGGTTTTGGCCTGCCTGCAGCTCTAGCCGCTAAGATTAACTGTCCCGACCAAAAGGTACTAGCTCTGGTGGGTGACGGCGGCTTGTCAATGAATATGGGAGATTTCCTTACAGCCGTTAAATATAAGCTGCCGATTACGGTGGTTGTTATGAATAACCGCACTCTAGCAATGGAAAAGAACAAAATGCTGGCCGGCGGTCTTACACCCAAAGGAACATCGTTATTAAACCCGGATTTCGCCAAATTCGCTGAATGCTGCGGTGGGAAAGGATATAATGTGGAGCATGCCGATGAGTTACATAACGTACTACAGTCAGCCATAAACAACGAGCTACCCACAATAGTGGATGTACAAGTAGCTGACTTGGCAGTGCGGGGAACGGCTATGCCTTCATAACCTGGCTACAATTTTTCCGAACTAAAACTTATGTCCGATGTTGAACAGTTACGCAATGTATTAAACGGGTATATAATCTTTTTTAAGTCGAAAAGATATAAACCCGTTTTGTTTAAAAGTTTTATAAATCGTTTTTATTTAATCAGCATACGATAAAATGCTATAATAAACTATACGAAATAAATATATGCTAATAACCAGTTTCATACTGATCAACGAAAGGTGAAGTTAATGGTTCAATCGCGCAAAAAAGCTAACTGGCAGGTATGGTGGAGGTTATTACGGCCACATACCCTAACCGCCGCCTTTGTTCCCGTGTCAGTTGGCACAGCACTAGCTCTGCAAGAAGGACAAGTTAACTTGCCCCTATTTCTGGCTATGCTGTTGGCCTCATTAATTATCCAAGCAGCCACTAATATGTTTAATGAATACTTCGATTACGTTAAAGGACTGGACACTGCTGAATCCGTAGGCATCGGCGGCACCATCGTCCGGGACGGTGTGCCGGCGTCTACCGTTCTAAATATAGCCCTGGCTTTTTATGGCGTCGCTATTATCCTGGGCTTCTATATCTGCGCTGCGAGCAGCTGGTGGCTTGCCGCTGTTGGTCTTGCCTGCATGGCAGCCGGTTACCTTTATACCGGTGGTCCCTGGCCCATTGCCTATACCCCGCTGGGCGAGATTCTGTCGGGAGTGTTAATGGGCATGACCATTATCCTGATTTCTTTCTTTATTCAAACCGGCACTGTATCATTAGAAAGTGTGCTGATTTCCGTTCCCATTACCGTGCTCATAGGGAACATAATGCTTTCCAATAATATCCGTGACCTGGACGGTGATCGGGACAAGGGTCGCCACACCGTGCCCATCCTGCTGGGCAGGGATAATGCCATCACTCTGCTGGCGATAGTATTTACCTTTGCCTTTCTTTGGCTTACCGGTTTAGTACTGCTGAAGATCGTCACACCATGGTCATTACTGGCCCTAGGTAGTATCCCCAAAGCACGGCTGGCTGTGCTGGGCTTCCGTGGCAAAAGTTTAGCGGTGGAAATGATGCCGGCCATGCAAGCTACCGCCCAAACCAATACTATTTTCGGTCTATTGTTGGCCGCTGGGCTAACCTTAGGTTACTGGTTTTAAAACATTCGAGTAATTTTTATAATATCATTGAAGTATTTTATATTAATCGGTTATGATAATAGAGAAGATATTAACAGGGAGAGATTTATATTATGGAAGAATGGGTAACCTTAAAAAATTTATTTGATACTGAGGAAAAAGCATTAAAAACCGCCAATATTGTGGCTACTACCGAAGCCAGGCTGGCCTGTGAGCCCCATGGTCCCCAATACGAAGTGGAAACCAAGCTTGAACAGATCGGTGAGAAATGGCAGGTATCCTGGCGCAAAATATTTGTTGGCTTTGCCTCAGGCTGTGGCAGTTGCCAATCCTGCCAACCACCGGCACCCAAACGCACCGGTGGCGGTAAAGTAATCCCTTTTAGAAAACCGTCTTTCTAATACCGCTACTTTTTTCGCATATTGCTTAATTGTTTAGCCTGTCGCTGCCTTAAGCCGGACAGGCTATCATAATTACTGACCAATAACGTCCCTGTATTGTAATGAGCCATAAAGAAAGGGTACATGATGAGCTTATTAATTGCAGAAAATCTTTCTAAAAGTTATAGTGATAAAATGCTGCTCAACCATGTCAATATCAGCTTAAATGATAGAGATAAGCTTGGGTTAATCGGTATTAACGGCACCGGCAAGTCCACACTGCTGAAAATTATTGCCGGTGTGGAGCAAGCAGACGAGGGACAGGTAACTAAAGGTAATAACATGCAAATAGCCTACCTGCCTCAAAATCCTGATTTTGATGACCAGGCTACGGTACTGGAGCAGGTTTTCAAAGGTGATAGCCCGTTAATGAAATTAATCAGGGAATATACGGCTGCCCTTAACAACCCTGCTACCTCCAACGAGCAAATTATGCAGCTTACCCGCGACATGGATGCCCTGAACGCCTGGAACTTGGAAAGTGAAGCGCAGTCCATCTTGACCAGACTGGGCATAAGTGAATTTAATGTCCTTATCAGCACGCTATCCGGCGGACAGAAAAAAAGAATCGCGCTGGCAGCGGCACTGGTCAAACCGGCAGATTTACTCATTTTAGATGAACCGACCAACCACCTGGACAATGAAGCCATCGACTGGCTGGAGCAATACCTAAATAAAAGAAAAGGCTCATTGCTTATGATTACCCATGACCGGTATTTCTTAGACCGGGTGGCCAACCAGATTATTGAGCTGGACAGAGGTAGTCTTTATATATACAAAGGTAATTACAGCTACTACCTGGAGAAACAACTTGAACGAGAAGAAATGGAGCAATCCTCTGAGCTAAAAAGACAGCGGCTGCTCAGAAAAGAGCTGGCCTGGTTAAAAAAAGGAGCCAAAGCCAGATCCACCAAGCAGAAAGCCAGAATAGACCGCTACCACAAGTTAAACAGCCAGCCCGTTATCCAGAAAGAGGAGCAGCTGCAAATATCCGTGGCTTCCAGTCGCCTGGGCAAGAAGACCATTGAGCTGGAACAGGTATGCAAAACATTGGGCGGTACCCGGGTAATAGATAACTTCAGCTTCAAGTTAGCCAGAAACGACCGAGTCGGCATCGTTGGTCCTAACGGGAGCGGCAAGTCCACCCTTTTAAACATCATGTGCGGCCGGGTGCAGCCGGACAGCGGCACAGTGGATACAGGGAAAACGGTTAAGATTGGATATTACTCCCAAGAAATTCAGCATATCGACGGTAATTTAAGAGTTATTGAATACATTAAGGAAGGGGCGGAGCTGTTAAACACGTCAGATGGACATACCATAACGGCCTCGCAAATGTTGGAGCGGTTTTTGTTCCCTCCTGCCCTGCAGCGGAGCCTGATTGAAAAGCTCTCCGGCGGGGAGAAAAGAAGACTGTACCTGCTCAGGGTGCTGATGGAAGCACCCAATATATTGCTATTGGACGAACCAACCAATGACCTGGATATAGCAACGCTATCCATTTTGGAAGATTACCTGGATGAATTTAACGGTGCTGTGCTGGCTGCTTCCCACGATAGGTATTTTTTAGACCGTATGGCAGAAAAAATTCTGTCCTTTGAGGGAGACGGCTATATTGTGCAATACACCGGTAACTATTCAGATTACCGGGAGAAACGCAGTGAACAGGCCAACAATAAAGCAAATAATCGCGTTACTGCCCCCAAAAAGCAGGAAGAGCAAAAAGGAATAAAAAACACTAAGCTTAAGTTTACCTATCAGGAGCAAAAAGAATATGCGGACATAGACGCTATCATCGCCGGACTGGAAAAGAATATAACACAACTGCAAAGCCAAATTAACGAAGCCACCGCTGATTACGTCCTTTTACAGCAGTTGGTAGCAGAGAAGGAAGAATTAGACAAGCAGCTCCAAGAGAAGCTGGATAGGTGGGTTTACCTAAATGAGCTAGCTGAAAAAATCAGGGGTCAGGCTTAAACTCCACCGTTACCCTCTCCCGATCTTTTCGAGAAAACCAGCCACCCGTCTACCACCGGGCAGGCGGCGCACATCTTCGGACCGCACACCACCAAGGCAGATCAGCGTTATGGGGTACAGCACCGCACCGGTCAGCACAGCCAGCAGAGTAGGCCAGGTATTCCCCCCTATTTTCATAGCACTTACCCAGAAAACAGCCAGTACACCGGCAGACATACAGAGAGTAGCCAGCACTGACCGGGATAGTGCTTCCCATAGGTTAAACCGCATACCCACTAGGCGAGACAGCGCGATTATATTGAGCAGCGAGGAAACTATAAATATTACCACTGTTCCATAAGCTGCAGCCCGGATCCCCAGGACCGGAGTTAAGTAATAAGCAATAGCTACTTCAAATACTATGCCGATAACCAGGTTTCGCACAGGCACTATAGCCTTGCCCATGCCCTGCAGAGCTCCCGCCGTAACCAGGTGTACTGACCAAAAGACCACTACAGCAGACACAGCAGCCAGGGGTACCCCGGCGGCCGCTTCCGCAAACAACAGCTCGGTTAGCTGGGGAGCCAGCAAATACAGGCCGGCCGTGGCGGGCAGGGAAAATATAATGGACAGCCTCAGCGCTTGTGTCAATTGAGACCTGATGCGTTCCATATTTTGCAGCGCGAAAAACTCCGCTACTGATGGCACCAGACTGGCTCCCAGTGAAACAGCCAGGGCGAGTGAGATATTGATAAAGGCCATAGCCATTTGGTTATATTGCCCGAACAGGGCAACGGACTGCTGGTGGCTGTAGCCGGCAAACTGCAATCGGTCGATAATGAGCCACTGGTCAATTAGATGGGTAATGGACATGGCCACCGAAGCAAACGATACCGGTATGGCCACGCTAAATATCCGCTTGAGTAGGGACAGCGTGCCTTCCCTGGCTCCGGATAAATCCTGGCTGGCCAGCTCCAACATATCCCGGCGCTGCCAGTGGTAAAGGAAAACCAGCATCAGCGTAGCCCCCACCGCCCCGGGCACAGCACCGAAGTTAGCCCCGGCAGCGGCAACAGATAGGCCATGCGGCAGTAGCAGGTAACTGAACAGCAATGTACCCACTACCAATAACACCTGGTCGGCTAGCTGCGAATAAGCCACTGCTCGCATATTTTGTAGTCCCTGGAAGAGCCCCCGGTAGGCGGAAGTTAACGCAGCAAAAAATATCACCGGGGCAATGGCCAGCATACCCAGGTAAGATTCAGGTATCTGTACCAGGCCGCTCTTGATAAGCCAGTTCGCTCCAAAGAATAGCAACAGCGCAAAGGTGACACCCAGTACTAGCATGGAAGCCCGGGCTACCCGGAAGGTACGTATCGCATCGCGGTAGTGCCCCAGAGCCATTTTTTCAGAAACAATACTGGCCACGGCCACAGGTATGCCAGCTGCAGAAAGAGTGAAAAATAGTAAATAAATTTGGTTGGGCACAGCATAGATCCCCAGCCCCTCATCCCCTAGCAAACGACCCAGTGGGATGCGGTAAACCGCGCCTAAAACTCTAATGATCATCCAGGAAACGGTCAGTGTTAGAGCACCCTGCAACACTGTTTGCTTATTCAGTAACTTATTAGCCATGAACTTTTTCTCCCGCTATATCCTGCCTGTTAAAAAGGCATAGCTCAACAAAATTGCTATTTATTCTTTACATTGATTAATCTAATCTTTTTGTTTATAAAAAGCTTATACAATTTTCTAACCGGTTTGGATAATAAAGTATGCTAAGCAAACGTATACCTACCATTGGAGCCTGGGTGCAGCCCCTCGATGGTCAGGAGGCTCTCTTTCCAAGCAAGACCACAACCAAAACCACCAAGAGTTCCGTCACCGCGGATCACCCTGTGACAGGGTATCACAAGCAAAATACGGTTTGCCCCCAGAGCACCACCCACCGCCCGAGCGGCCCGGGGGTAGCCAGCCAGGGCAGCAACCTGCCCATAAGAAAGCAGCACCCCGTAACGGATCCCCTGCACCACCTGCAGCACCCGCTGCTGAAAAGGCGTAAATACGGACCAATCAACTGGGAAGTCAAGCTTCACCATTTCGCCGCTAAAATATCGGTTCAGCGCTTGGTCTAACCCGTATAGTACATGGCCGGGCTCCGGTGGTACCACCGGAAACTCATTATTAATTCCCAGCCAGGTTAAATTACAGTTACACTCTTCAAGACTGGGCTGGGGCAACGTTAACGCCATCAAACCGACTTCGCTGCGGGCAGCTCCCACCCAGCCATTTGGCGTAGTAAAAGTCCAAACCAAAGGGGCAGGCTGAAAATCTGCAAAACTAGCTGTCTTCTTATCCGAGAACGACAATTCAAAAATACCTCATTATAGTTAATAAAAAAAACAAATTTGGCTATCATGCAAAATACAACTATCTATCAATTCTGATTATCTACCTATTTGATCATTAATAGGGATACCAGATCTACATGACTA
Organism: Sporotomaculum syntrophicum; assembly: GCF_009932395.1. Classification (GTDB taxonomy): domain Bacteria; phylum Bacillota; class Desulfotomaculia; order Desulfotomaculales; family Desulfallaceae; genus Sporotomaculum; species Sporotomaculum syntrophicum. Next base: position 51,733 of record NZ_LSRS01000009.1, on the reverse strand, counting down.
CATTAATAACCTTAATTTTACAAATACTATTTTACTTTAACACCGACAGCACAGCTTGTCAATTAAAGCCGCATAGGTAAGCTTTTTAAGCGCAGACTACCATAGAGATACTAAATAAAATCATAAGGAGCGAAAATGAATATGAAAGTTAGCAAAAGTCCCAGTACAGCCCTGTATCCTGTACCGGCAGTACTGGTCACCTCCGTTCTGGAGGGGTATCAACCAGACATAATCACCATCGCCTGGACAGGTACCATAAACTCTGAACCACCGATGGTATATGTCAGTGTGCATACCTCAAGGCATTCCCACAAATTAATCAAGGAATCCGGTCAATATGTAATCAATATTCCATCAGCAGAGCAGTCTAAAGAATTAAATTATTGTGGAAAGGTTTCAGGCCGCGATGTGGATAAATTCCAGAACACTGGACTTACCCCTGTGCCGGCTACAAACGTACAGGCCCCATTGATTAAAGAATGTCCGGTGAACCTGGAGTGCCAGGTAAGGCAAGTCGTTTCTTTGGGCAGCCATGATGCATTCATTGGTGAAATTTTAGCGGTTCATGTAAATGAAGATATTTTAGACGCTCAGGGAAAAATTGATTATAGCTTGGCCAAGCCTTTAGTTTTCTGTGGTGGTCAATACTTCATGTGCATCAAAGGAAACAATTTATAGAAATCCTTTCCGTGCTTGGAAGCTAAACAGGCAATAATTGATATTGCCTGTTACAACCCTACCCAAGAAAGCCCTGCTTTTAAGCAGGGCTTTCTTCAAATATCAATGAAACTTGGGTAGAACAGAAGAAGAGACCCCAAACAAGGGTCTCTTCTTGTTTTAGATATTACATCATGCCGCCCATGCCGCCGCCCATTCCAGGAGGCATGCCCATGGCCTTGGGATCTTCTGGTTTATCTGCCACAAGAGTTTCAGTAGTCAAAATCATAGCCGCGATGCTGGCTGCGTTCTGCAATGCAGAGCGAGCAACCTTAGCGGGGTCAACAATACCGGCATCGATCATGTTGACATATTCACCGGTAAGAGCATTAAAGCCCACACCTTGTTCAGCAACCCGTACTTTTTCCACAACCACGGAACCTTCCATACCAGCGTTATTGGCAATCTGCCGCAGGGGTTCTTCCAGAGCCCGGCGCACGATATCCAGACCTACTTTTTCATCCATGTTATCAGTGCTAAGATCTGCCAGAGCGCTAATAGCCTGTACATAGGCTACGCCGCCGCCGGGAACAATACCTTCCTCGACTGCTGCGCGAGTTGCATTTAAGGCGTCCTCGAGGCGCAGCTTTTTCTCCTTCAATTCAGTTTCGGTAGCTGCACCCACCTGGATAACAGCCACACCACCGGCTAATTTAGCCAAGCGCTCTTGCAGTTTTTCCCGGTCGAAATCTGAAGTAGTTTCTTCCATTTGTTTTCTAATCTGAGCTATCCGGGCGGTAATTTCGTCAGCGCTGCCTATACCACCAACAATAATTGTTTCTTCTTTCTTAACACGGACCTTGGAAGCACGACCCAGCATGGTAATATCAGCTTTATCCAGTTTTAAGCCAACTTCTTCGGAAATTACGGTGCCGCCAGTCAGTATGGCGATGTCCTGCAGGATAGCCTTGCGACGATCACCAAAGCCAGGAGCCTTGACAGCTACGCAGGTGAAAGTGCCGCGCAGTTTGTTCAGCACCAGGGTAGCCAGCGCTTCGCCCTCAACATCTTCAGCGATTAGCAGCATTGACTTGCCGGCTTGCACCACTTTTTCCAGAACCGGCAGAATGTCTGCTATAGCAGAGATTTTGCGGTCGGTTATTAGCAAATATGGATCATCCAAATTAGCTTCCATTTTATCAGTATCGGTGATCATGTACGGGGAAATATAACCACGATCAAAGTTCATACCTTCCACAACTTCCAGGGTGGTACCGATACCTTTTGATTCTTCAACGGTAATAACTCCGTCTTTACCTACTTTCTCCATAGCATCAGCTACCATGGTGCCGATGGATTCATCGTTGGCAGAGATTGAAGCAACCTGGGCAATGGCGGCCCTGGTTTCCACAGTCTTAGCCGAACCCTTAATAACATCAACAGCCTTCTCAACAGCCTTCTCTATACCCTTTTTAATAATCATGGGGTTGGCGCCGGCTGCTACGTTTTTCAAACCTTCCCGCACAAATGCTTGTGCCAGCAGAGTGGCCGTGGTGGTACCGTCACCAGCAACATCGTTAGTTTTAGTAGCTACTTCTTTAACCAGCTGAGCACCCATGTTTTCAAAAGGATCTTCCAGTTCAATTTCTCTGGCAATAGTCACACCGTCATTGGTAATCATGGGTGAACCAAATTTTCTATCCAACACTACATTGCGGCCTTTAGGGCCAAGGGTAACCTTAACCGCATCAGCCAATGCGTTTACACCCTTTTCCAGTGCCTTGCGGGCATCCTCTTGGAAAATAATTTCTTTACCTGGCACTATCAATAACCTCCTTCAATTAGGTATATATAATCAGGTTAAATAAAAGCTTTGCTAAAAATTAATCTCTGCTAAAAAACTACTCGATTACGCCAAGAACGTCTGCTTCACGTAGAATCAAATACTCAACATCGTCGATTTTAATATCATTGCCTGCATACTTTGAGAACAGCACCTTGTCCCCAACCTTGAGATCAATAGCTACGCGCTGGCCATTATCTAACAGACGGCCAGATCCTACGGACACTACTTCGCCTTGCTGAGGTTTTTCTTTGGCTGTATCCGGCAGCACAATACCGCTTTTAGTTACTTCCTCACTTGGCATAGGCTTGACAACAACTCGATCGCCTAAAGGTCTTATCACAAAAACCCCTCCTTAATATAATTTGATAAAAGTATTAAGCGGTTTTATTATTGTTAGCACTCATCATTATCGAGTGCTAATACCTAAGTAATATAATATAGAACGAGTCAGCCAAAAGCAAGTATTTTTTAGCAAGAAATTACCCTCTTTTATTATAAATAGGACAATTTTTTAAATATTGCTCCAGCTTTCTCCTTCTATATAATGATTGGTGTATTTTTTTACAGCATTACTGCAATGCAATTTATATGAATTTAAACTCCTAAAAATATTTTCCCACATTTTTCATGATATTATACAGATTTTCCAATAAAATTTTTGTCTGGATCTACTCATCACTACCGCATTCTGTAGCCCGACCGGTAAGTATATCAAGACCATGGGGCAGTGCCGGTAAAATAGCTTCCAGGCATTCCCGCACTCCTTTAGGGCTGCCGGGCAAATTAATAATGAGTGATTTATGCCTGATGCCAGCTACTGCCCGGGAAAGCATAGCCCGGTTGGTTTTTTTCAGGCTTTCCAAACGCATAACTTCCGCAATACCAGGTGCCTCACGGTGGATTACTGCCCGTGTGGCCTCGGGTGTATTATCCCGCGGGCTAAAACCAGTTCCCCCGGTAGTTAATATAAGTTCATACCGACCACGGTCGGCCAATTCAATTAATGTTTCCACAATAACATCGTAATCATCAGGGATAACCCGATAATCTGCTACAGTCCAGCCCTGCTGCTCCACTAATTCTTTGATTATCCCAACGCTGCGGTCCTCGCGTTCGCCTCTTGAACCTTTGTCGCTCATGGTTAAAATGGCCGCTTTGAACATATCTTAATCCCCCTAAAATTTATCTTCTCAAGAGATCAACAAGCATCCGAGCAGTAGCCGGTAACAGGCTTGCCTTTCCCCGGAGCAAAATGCTCATTTACACCCGGTTATCGTACAATATTTTCCCACAATCACGCAAGTTGTAGCCTCCCAAAGCTTCGACTTCCCTTTGGAAGGCAGGCTCGGCCATTACCTCTAGCAAACGCTGAATATACGGTGTGTCATAGAAAGCAGCCGGGATACACAAATCGTATCGTTCCTCCACGACAGGCACAAAATCCAGTTCTAAGGCTAAAGCTGCTGCCCGAATGCCCATACCGGCGGCGGCCGATCCCGAAGCTACTGCCGCGGCCACAGCCATATGTGTATATTCTTCATGCTCGTAGCCCTTGATATCATCCGGGTTAATATTATTTTCTTTTATTTTATAATCAAACAAAATGCGCGTGCCCGCGCCTCGCTGCCGGTTTATGTAACTAAGACCTCGCTCGGCCAGGTCCTCTACTCCACGGATATTATGGGGATTGCCGGGTGCCACTATTAAGCCTTGCTCGCGGTAAACCAAATTAACCAGGACCACAGGCTGGCCGGGCAGCAATCGCTTAATATAGGACACATTATAATCGCCGGTTTTTTCGTCCAATAAGTGAATCCCGGCACAGTGTGCCTCGCCTCGTTTTAAGGCGCCTAAACCGCCCAAGCTGCCAACATTGGCCGAAGAAAGAGTTGCAACAGGATACTTTTGGCGCAGGTGATTGGCCAACACATCAAGAGTGATGTCGTGACTGCCAATAATCACAGTTGTCTCCCGGATTTCCTGCAATGGGCGCATTAATTCCACTGTTACAGACTCCCCGGCATTAAAACCCTCAGAAAGCCTGGGCACCCGCAGCATACCATCCGCCCGCACCAGCGACATAATCACTCCGGCTCCCCGGGAAATAGCTGTAGCGATTATTTTATCACCTACCTGTCCCATTTTAACCCGGACAAATTCCTCGGTACCCATAGGCGATACAATTTTACGCGATACAATAGCACTGGCTTTTTCCCGGGCAGGTGACACCGCGCCCAATTTGCTGTAAATAATTGGACGAACGAACTGCTCAGCAGCCACCACGGCAGACACCGAGTAACCGGGTATACCAACCACCGGTTTACCCGCAATTTCGCCTAAAATTACAGGCTTAGCGGGCTTAATGGCAACACCATGGGTGAGCACACGACCCAGTTCACCAATCAGCTCAGCCGTGAAGTCCTCCCTTCCCGCTGAGGAACCGGCATTAATCAGTACCATGTCAAAGTTAGCCACCGCTTCTTGCAACCGCGATTTTAGTGCTTGATAATCGTCGATAGTAATCTCCTGACGCTGAGGGATGCCGCCCCATTCAGCCACCATAGCACCCAGCACCCGAGTATTATATTCGATGATATCACCGGGCTTAAGGGGTACTCCGGGTTGCACCAACTCGGTCCCGGTGGGCAAAATAACCACCCGTGGCCTGGGATGCACAGCTATTTCCGTTAAACCACCAGCCAGTATGCCGCCAAGATCCACGGGACGTAACCGGTGATTGGCAGGTACAATCATTTCTGTAGCTACCACATCCTCGCCAATCACACGCACATGCTGCCAGGGAACTACACCGCTTGTTATTTCAAATACATTTTCATCAATAAAATGTACGTCTTCAATCATAATTACTGCATCACATTCAGGCGGCAGGGGATCCCCGGTGTCCACCACAGCAATATGTGTACCCAGGGTTAGCCTTTTGGGCGTAGCATCGGATGCGCCAAAGGTAATCGATGCCTGCACTGCCACTCCGTCCACTGCTGACGCATGATAATGGGGTGAAGAATTCCGAGCATACACCGGGCTTGCGGTCACCCGGCCCGCTGCTGCTTCATCTACTGCGATTAATTCACTGGGCCCCGGCGATAGTGCACCAAGCCCGGCTAGATAATCAAGATACTCCGCCAGCGCCTCTTCCAACGGCTTGTCATCCAAGTAAACATCCCTTTTCATGGTTTCACTCCGTTCGCCATATAGTCCATCCATTAAAACAGCTTAACCTCAATATAATCTCCGGCTTCGACGCCTTCTTTTTCTGAGGCTATACGAGCTAGACCAGTAGCCCGCACCATTGTACTGATTAACCCCGATTTACCAAGCACTGGGTCAGCAACCAGCTCGCCATTTTCTTGGTACAAACGAACTCGCAGGTAGTCCTCCCGCCCAGAAGCTGAACGCATATTACGAGTCAAACGAGCACGCACGGGGAATTCAAGCGGGTCATCCAAATAAACACCGTGCCTTAAAAGGGGCGTGACTAGCAAATCAAACACCACCATTGCCGAGACTGGATGACCTGGCAAGCCAATTACAGGCTTGCCCTCTACCACAGCCCCCACTGTTGGTTTGCCGGGCTTAATTGAAATACCATGGAATAGCACCCCTGGTGAGCCCAAGGTATCCAGCGCCCGCGCAGCCACATCTCTTGTACCAATCGAGCTACCGCCAGAAAGCAGTACCATATCACATTCCACCAGCGCCTGTTTGAGCCTATCCAACAGCAAATTAAAATTATCACGTACAATGCCATAAATGTGAGGCTGGGCACCAGCAGCCACCGCCTGGCCATATAAAGCATAGGAATTAATATCCCGCACCTGGCCTGGACCGGGCTGCTCCCAGGTTTCCACCAACTCGTCACCAGTAGAAATGATGCCTACCTTGGGTGGCACTAGCACCGGTACACTGGACACACCCACCGCTCCCAGCAACCCCAGATCCTGAGGCCTGAGTAAATGTCCCCGGGATAGCACCCCAGCCCCAGCAGCAATATCTTCACCGGCCAAAACAATATTCTCCCCCGGCGCTACCGGTCTGGTTACCCCTATGGTCAGCTCATCTAAGTCTTCAGTATATTCAACCATTACGACTGCATCAGCCCCGGGCGGCAGCATACCACCGGTGGGCATACGCCAGGCCTGCCCCACCCCGACTTCACCTATAGCCGCAGCATCTTGCCCCATTAACACCTCACCGGTTACATCAAGGTAGGCAGGCAGGCTTTCCGTAGCTCCAAATGTATCCCGTGCCCGCACGGCAAAACCGTCCACAGTAGAGCGAGTAAAACCAGGTACTGCATCCAAAGCCGTCAGGTCCTGGGCTAGCCTACGACCCATTGCCTCCAGTAACGGTACTTGCTCAACCGGGTAATCCGCCTTGATATGTTCCCCCAACAATTCCCGGGCTTCCCACACCGTCCGAGCCTGAAACAGTTCACCCATAAAATTACCTCCCAACGCTCATCATCCCAGGCTAGCGGTCCCAAGCATAGCCGTGACCAGGGACTGTATTTTTACCACATGAACAAAAAATTTGTCTGCACTATCTGTCAATTAAAAGCAGCCCAATTCACAACCGCAAAGCTTTATTTTTAGCTCATTTGCCGCCTGGCCAATTTCCTTAGGTGCAACGCCCAACTCGCTAGCCAGTTTTCTGGCTACAGTACAACTCAATTTACCGTCTTTGGCAGCGTTCTGCACAACAGTTCTAATTTCCTCAGTGTTTATGGACATATATATAATCTCCTTTCATATATTAAAATAGTTATCATTATCTAAGCGACCTCTCGTATTTAGAAAAACCATATTTAATACAGTATCCCTAATAACAACAATTGGGACCGCTAGAACAGGCAGAACCAGGCTAACAGTAACAATATGTTTTAGAAAACATATTATCATTATAAAGATAACCTTTATGACTTTATTGTGCAACAGATAACATTAACCTAATCGACAAAAAATACGTAACATCAATTAATTATTATTTTAAATATTGCTATTTCAACTATCACTTCCACCTGATTGCTTAATGAAAAGTATCCACTACTGTCTTAACAATGTCTATTTTTTTTCACTGCGTATAATTAAATTTTACCAAAATCAGCCTTAAATAATATTCCTCGTGATTATTATCAATTTATATAACCATACAACAAAGGTTGAGCCGGTGGTGAAAATGAAATTGCAGCTGTGGATTTACGAACACTACGATTAATTTAGTATGATATATAAATAACCACCCCGTAAGAGGTGGTCATACATATTTAACAAATTCTTAAAGCAGTTCCCGTTCCATACTGATCACTTCCACACCCTCATGATTCTCTACAAAACGCATCACCGAATCCAGCATGTTTTGCATATGCGCAAAATCACCACTGACTGAGCTTATACCCACGGTGGAATATTTCCAATTATCCTGACGTCCTACCTCCGCCACTGATATATTAAAGCGGTGCTTTAGCCTCTCGAGCAAGCTTTTTAACACCTTCCTTTTGTCCTTCAAAGATTCTGCCCCAGCCAGTGACAATTCCAGGGTTATTACTCCCACAACCATAAAGCTGTTCTACCTCCCAAAATGCACTTCAGTAAATGCTTATCCCGTTAACATGTAATATATCATTTTCCGCGAGCCGGTGATGATATAATAAACTCCTGAGCAGGTCTAAACACATAAACACTTATTATAAATATAATAACAGCGTAGTATACAACATGCAATGACTAGACTTTTGGATCTGGCAAAGAGTGCAAACGGGTTGCAGGCATCTAAAATTTTTATGGTTTTACCATAATGGCCAATATTTATTACCCATTTTTATATTGAAAGTTATGCATCTCTCCATGTAAAATAATACTAAAGCTCTATACAATAAAATAACAATTAAAATATTTTGGGGAGGGAATACTATGGATCCACATGATGCACATGGAGCACCGGCACAAGAAGACTTCAGAATGGATTATTCAGAGTGGAGTAACAATAACATTATCCCAGCTGTCATATTTTTTGGCTTTTTATTCTGCGCAGTAGCAATTTTTATTTAAACGTTTGTGCGTTGGGTCAATCTAGTTTAACGGCAAATTTACTCATACCATCAAAATCAGCAGGTGCTACCTGACAGGTACGCCTGCTGATTTCTTTGTTGTCGAATGTTTAAGCCAAGTTAATCAGCGTTAAAAACAAGTATCTTGTCCTGTTGCTTTTCCTCAAAACGATATCTGCGGGACACGCCTGTTTCTTTAGCTGCTTTCTGCACTGCATGGGAGACTGCCGGGCAAACACCTTCATGAAAAACCGAAGGGATAATATATTCTGGGGAAAGCTGCTCGGCCGGTACCAGATCTGCCAGCACACGGGCCGCCGCCAGGCACATGGCATCGTTTATTACACGGGCATGGCAATCCAACGCCCCCCGGAAAACGCCGGGAAAAGCCAAAACGTTGTTGATCTGATTGGGAAAATCAGAACGCCCGGTAGCAATAACTCCAGCAATATCCTGTATCTCGTTAGGATCCACCTCGGGCACTGGGTTAGCCAGGGCAAAGATAATCGGTTTTTCCGCCATGCGCAAAATATCTTCCCGGTGCAGTAAACCAGGACCGGAAACCCCGATAAAAACGTCGGCCCCTCCGATAACCTCCGGCAAGCTGCCATGCACGCAACCCTTGTTAGTATGCTCGGCCAACCATTTTTTTGAGTCAACTGCCGATAAATTGTCCCGGCTAATGGCTCCATTGCGGTCGCAGATTATTATATCACGTGCACCCGTCACCAGAAGCATTTTAGTTACAGCCACACCAGCCGCACCTGCGCCGTTAATCACTATTTTAACCTGGTCGATACTTTTACCCACAACCCGCAGCGCATTGATTAAACCTGCTGTCACTACAATAGCCGTACCGTGCTGGTCATCGTGAAATACCGGAATATCCAGCCGGCGGACCAGTTCTTCCTCAATAGAAAAACACTTGGGGGCGGCTATATCCTCCAGGTTAATACCTCCATAAGTAGGCGCACAGGCTACCACTGTGTCTACAATTTCCTTTATGCTGTGTACATTAAGACACAGAGGCACCGCATCAATACCACCAAACTTTTTAAATAATAAAGCTTTACCCTCCATCACCGGCAAGGCTGCTTCTGGACCGATGTCACCCAGCCCTAAAACAGCAGTGCCATCGGTAACAATAGCCACCGAATTACCCTTAATAGTCAGCTGGTAAACCAGTTCAGGGTCGTCTGCAATAGCCTGGGAAGCGCGGGCCACCCCCGGAGTGTATACCGTGCTTAAATCCTCACGGTCAAGGATTTCACTTCGAGCTTTAATTTCCATTTTACCACCCAGGTGTTTGGTAAATACCCGATCAGCAACCTGCTCCACCTCTACGCCTGGAATTTCTTCCAGTGCGCCGACCAATCTAGCCATGTTTTTCCGTTCAGAAAATCCAACCATTAATTCTCTGATAACATAACCTGATTCAACGGATACCACATCTATGGAACCCAGATTGCCTCCCTCCGCGGCAATTACGGCCAGCACTTGAGCCAGCATGCCGGGCTTATTAACCAACTTTAAACGAATAGTAACATTAAGCGAAATTGCCATACATTAACCCCCTAACAATTTTCTGTATATCTTATGGTAGCCTGAATATATTTTGCAAATGCTACTGCAACCTTCTAATAATATATTAGACATGTTTGTTCTCCTGTTTACAAGGCTAACATACCAAACACCGCCATGTAAATAACTACAATTAATACCAACAATACTTTCCTGTACAGTATGCTTTAAATATATGATAAAGTAAATATAGAGCATAAAACCAGTGGTATATGGGAGGGATTGCTGTGTCCATATCAAATGAACAAGAATTGCTCAATCCGGCCCAAATCAGCCAGACACTGGGCATTAACCCCATTAATATTATACGACTGACCAGAGAGGGTTATCTCGAGGTAAAAAAACAGGTAAGTTTTAAAAACGGTGTTATGCAGCTATTTAACCGTACACAGGTTCAAACTCTTATACCTGCCATGCCCAGAATTAAACAAGCCTGGGAACGATATGACAACTATCACCATGGCGGCAACAGGATGGCCCGGGCAAGGGCTTACAGACACCAATCCTACCGCGACAAGGTTAATCGCAAGGAGCAATTTTTTAATTCGTTAAATGAACTGACCCAAGAGCGACACGAAATACTAAAAACCGCCTACTACCTTTACTATCTCAATCATTACGCCAAAGCAGGCAGTTCCTACCTGTACGATTTAAAGGAGACCGTACTGCATACACTGGTCAAGAACTATTACCAGCGCACTGATTGGCTCAAGATCAGTTTAATTGAAGGGACCAATAAAATCGTTTTATGCCCTGAGTGCCGGGCAAAAGCTAACAACCAACGTCTCAGTTACCTGGAATACCTGGATAAAACCGGTGGATGTAATAAATGTATAAAAGAATATAAGTACTACAGTCTGTACGAATTTATCATCTGCTGCCAGGACTACCGGTTCTGCTTTCATACACCCTATTCTACAGCTAAAAGATGGTTTAATAAACAGGCTTTGCCACCATGCAAAGAATGTCCCGAAAGAGAAGGCGCTTACGCCTTTGGGCGGGCGATATACGATTCCGAAGCAAAGGCTGTGGAATTAATCGAGGTGATTGACGAACTGCAAAATTTCCTGGCCTTGTATAATATTGAGCCACTTATTGACACTTATTGACTTAACCCTGGAGACAAAAATGAAAGGACGTCAAATACAAAAGCAGTTTTAAGGCACCCCGCTTTACTTCTGGTCTTCACCTTTAAAACTTGCTTTTATGATATCCTGACGGGTAATGATTCCTATTAATTTACCATCATTATCAACTACTGGCACCCGGTTAACATCCTTTTCGGTAACGATTGTGGCCACATCTTCAATTGATGCGTCAGGACCAACAGTATAGAGTTTGGTTGACATCAGGGCACCTACCTTTTGAGCAACCGCACGCTTGACATCATGAATAAACCGGTTGGGGTTTTCCAAATAAATGGGGCTGTCGAATAGTACCACATAAAATGGAGCTCTAACTGGTTTTTCCTGAAAAACCAAGTCTGTCTCACTAACTACACCTACTAATTTACCGTTATCATCCACCACCGGTAACCCGCTGATCCGGTGCTCCAGCAATAAGCGCGCCATTTTATCTACATCATCATTAGAGTTTACAGTAATCACATTAGCCGTCATGATATCCTTGGCTTTTTTCATTATTTTCGCCTCCTAATACTAAACTTTCATAATAATTATATTATTTGCACCGCTACTCTTCAAACCCGGTTTTCATTGACCCGCATAATTATTCACGTACTCCTCAAACGTGATAATATTTTTTTCTTGCATGAAAGTAACTACCGGCACACCTAAGCATCAAAAAAGATGCTGCAGGGTAATTCCCTTGGCAGCATCTTTTTGATTATTCAGTTCATTTCGGGCTTTGCATCTACAGTTTCATTCAGCAAAGTACGATTTTTATAATTCCAAGCCAGCACCGCTTCGGCAAAGGAGACCATTTTTTTAGTCATTCCACCACCCACTTTACCATTCATGCGACTGGGCAGTTCCCCTTTGTCTATATAAGAGTAGTCGTGCATACCCAATTCAGAGGCCATTTCATTTCTAAACTCCTCAAGAGCAGGGGCCACATAAGGCTGTAAATCCTGTGGCACTATACCGGTGGCGGCAGTTTTGCTCATTAATTCCGGAAGCGTATTTTCCAACGTCATTAAATTTGTTACCGTTCCTTCTGCCAAAACCGTCACCTCCTAGAAAAATTTTTTAAGGATTATCATATCCAGTTAACGATTTTAGTATCCCTTCATAAAAAATTTATATGCTATAAAATAATACCCAGTTTTTTACTGAGTAAAATTATTTTAATTTTCAATTAAGTTATAATCAGGTTCAATTGGCACAGTCGTATCCATGTTGCCGTTTAAAATACTTTCCTTCTTCTCACCCTCCAATAAAAATTGCACCTTTTCAATACCAGGGAGTTCGCACAGTGAATTAACCACTGAGTACAAAGTCATAGTTTCACCCGCTGAACCGCCCCAATGTTTACTTTGAAATTCCTTAGAAAAGTTGACATTAGCTACCCCATTAACCACCGATATGGAGATCAGTTTAGTGTCTTCAGGAATCGTGCGCACCAAACTATCTTTCCCCGGACCGTTAATCAACTCCTGAATAACTGCCGCCTCCAGTGATTCATGTCCTTTGGTGACGGTTCTTTCCTCAGGTAATAAATACATGGCCTGCTCATCACTGAAGTAAAGAGTAACTTTTTGCTGGTTCTGAGCCGATTGGTCGCTGCCATCGCCAGTCTGGTTTGAATTATTCCCCTTATCCCCCTGTGATGAGTTGGGATTCTGGTTACCATCTGTAGAGCCGTTATTCCCACAACCCGCCGGTACTAAAACAATAAGCGCTAGAACCGCCACCAGTACCAGTATAAACTTAAGTCTAAAACAATTTACTCTTTTAAGCATAAACAACCCCCCTTTACATAATTGTGCTAAATCTGCCTGCAAGAATAGTATACCTTAAAATATTTAACTAGTGAAAGTATTTGTAATGATTTTTCGCTAGATGTTCAATTTAAAAATCTAGCTTAAAAACCTGAGACAACTAATTTACAAATGCAAAACCAACTAATTTTGATGCAAACCAGACATTTTTTTACCTTAATACTAATAAAATTACTAAGTAGTTAGATTAATATAAGTTTAGATTCAACCATCATTTTGCAAAGCAGTGTACTTTTTTAGGGGGGGTTTACTTGTTATCACCAAGCCTTGAGGATTATCTGGAGGAAATTTACCGTTTTTCATTGAACAATGATGTAGTGCGGGTCAGCGATATTGCCGCTTGCCTTGGTGTAACCATGCCCTCGGTAAATAACGCCATTAGGAAACTAAGCAGTGAAAATTATTTAGTATATAAAAAATACAGAGAGCTGGTTTTAACTGATAAAGGACGCAAGCTAGGTCATTTCCTCGTTAAGAGGAACAGTATACTGCAAAGATTTTTGTACGTAATTGATTCCAGTTGCGATATCAAAGCTGAGACCGAGGCTATGGAACATTATTTATCCATACCCACCATCTGGGCTATAGAAAGCCTGGTCGATTTTTTTGAGCTGAATGACGAGTGTGCCCAGCAATTCTTAAAGCACTCTCAAAAAAGAAAACAACAAGGACTGGGCTTAGTTGATGGTTACGAGAAATGATACCACTAACACCTCATCCGGCTGTATAAGCCGGTTTTTTTATTGTCATGCTGCCACGTTTTGACACGCCTAAGCAGTAACACCTTAAGTACAAACCACATATTATATAGAGAAAGTTAGATACCTATAACAAAATAATACACCATAAAGTTTGGGGGGAATATACACGTGAGTGCTACCACAACACTAAATTGCCTGAGCAACGGGTCTTTCGCCCTGGTCAAAGAAGTTGTAGCCGAGGGGTTAACCCGGCGCAGGCTACTGGATCTTGGCCTTGTTCCAGGAACTAAAGTGGAAGTGATCCGGCGCAGTCCAGCAGGTGACCCAATCGCCTTTAATATCAGGGGTGCAGTGATTGCGCTGCGCCGGGATGTAGCCGGGCAAGTGCTGGTAAGTCCATGGAAATAGCGTGTTAATAGCATTGGAAATTACCAAGTTTAATAGTTTATTACCAGTAAATCCAAACAGCCATAACTAATGGATAACCATATTATTAACGAAAGGATCAGGGGAAATGGGCCTTACCTATCAATCAACCGGACAGTCAAGCACCCGGGAGATTTTTCATACACTTGCAGACGACTGCGATTATGTAATCGCGCTAGCAGGTAACCCCAATACCGGCAAAAGCACTGTGTTTAATGCTTTAACGGGCTTACGTCAGCATACCGGCAACTGGCCGGGTAAAACGGTACAACGGGCTGAAGGCAGTTATATATACAAATCGCACCGGTACAGATTGATCGATCTGCCAGGCACCTATTCGCTGCTGTCCAATTCAGCCGATGAAGAAGTAGCTCGGGATTTCATCTGTTTTGCCAGGCCGGATGCCACCATTGTAGTGGTAGATGCCACTTGTTTAGAACGCAACCTGAACCTGGCTTTGCAGGTCATGGAAATCACCGGCAGGGTGGTCATTTGTGTAAATTTAATTGACGAAGCCAGGCGTAAAAAAATACGGATAGACACCGATAAATTGAGTAAACGACTGGGGGTACCTGTTGTAGCCACCGCCGCCAGAAGCGGTGAGGGCATGCCTCGGCTGAAGGAGCTGGTTAGCGATGTGGCAAACAAACGAGTGCAAACAAAACCGCAGCCGGTGCGCTACAGCCAAGATGTAGAGGATGCTATCGCCCGGCTGGAACCTCGGGTGAAGGCCATAGTAGGCAATTCTATAAACTCCCGCTGGCTGACCCTGCGTTTACTAGACGGTGATACCAGGCTGGTGCAAACTATGGAGAATTATTTAAATGCCGGCAAAACAGTACCTGTAATGCCTGTGGGGCAGGAGGGATTAGCCTGATAATGCAAAAATCTTTAATACCGCTGCTTGAGGATGCTCAGGAGATCGCCGGACTACGCCGGAACCAATTACAGGACAATATTGTGGCCAGCATCTACAGCACTGCCGAACAGATTGCCGGTGAAGTAGTTAGCCACACATCCCCAAAAAGGCAAGATTTGGATCGCCAAATTGACAACATATTAACATCCCCAATATGGGGGTTCCCTATCATGTTCGGCGTGCTGGCTGTGGTATTCTGGGTAACCATTGTCGGCGCCAATATACCTTCAAATTTACTAGCAACAGGACTTTTTTGGATTGAGGAGCGGCTTACGGATTTATTTATGGCCCTTAATGCCCCCGGCTGGCTGCATGGTTTTTTGGTTTTAGGCGTTTACCGGAGTTTAGCCTGGGTTGTATCAGTCATGCTGCCCCCAATGGCCATTTTCTTCCCCCTGTTCACTCTTTTAGAAGACCTGGGTTACCTGCCCCGGGTGGCCTTTAACCTGGACCGTTTTTTCAAAAAAGCCGGTGCCCACGGCAAGCAAGCCCTGACTATGAGCATGGGCTTCGGCTGCAACGCTGCCGGCATTATTGCCTGCCGTATTATTGAGTCACCACGGGAGCGGCTGATTGCTACACTAACCAACAATTTTGTGCCCTGTAACGGCAGGTTTCCTACATTAATTGCCCTAGTTAGCATATTTATCGCCGGTTCCGTGTCTTTATCACTAAGCAGCTTCATAGCTACCCTGACCGTAGCCGGGCTGGTTGTCTTTGGCATTACTGTTACGCTAGCCATATCATGGCTGCTATCTATAACGATATTGCGCGGTGAGCTGTCCTCATTTGCCCTGGAGCTGCCACCTTATCGAAGACCACTACTCGGTCAGGTGCTCGTACGCTCAGTACTGGACCGTACAATATTTGTTTTAAGCCGTGCCGTAGTTATCGCCGCGCCCGCAGGTGGTTTAATCTGGATACTAGCCAATACCACAGTTGACGGCGCCAGCCTATTATCTACCCTGGCCGGCTGGCTGGACACTCCGGCCAAATTTATGGGTTTAGATGGTTTTATATTGCTAGCCTTCATACTGGGGTTGCCGGCCAACGAAATTGTTTTACCCATTCTGCTCATGAGCTATGTTTGCGGCGGTGCCATGACAGAACTGGCCAGCCTGGCCGACCTGCGCCACCTGCTGGTAGAGCAGCACGGGTGGACCTGGTTGACAGCGCTGTGCACCATGATATTCTCCCTTTGCCACTGGCCATGCGGTACCACACTGTTGACTATTCAAAGGGAACAACGCAGCCGGCGTTGGACTTTATTGGCTGCTTTGATACCAACTGCTGTAGGTGTGGTGGTCTGTGTATTTATAAACAACCTGGTACGGTTATTAGATCTAGTTTAGAACAATTGTCAAAAGGCCTCCACGCTAGTCAATGGAGGCCTTTTCGGGTTATTCATTGTACAACATTGTACAACAAGGATATCTCAGTTTTATAATTAAGACTCTACTTCATCGTAGGAAAGAGTTGTTACCCGGGTGTAATCACCTCTGGCTTTATCCTTAGGACTGGCACTTCTTTTGAGAATTTCGTCATCCCCGGCTGCCACTGATGGTACTATGCGCTTCTTTATCCCAACAGCATTATTCCCCTGCTTATTTGTATTTTCCATAACCTCACCTTTTACTGTTTTTATTTATTATGCGCCACCTCCAGGTCTTTGAATACTCTAATCCGGCATAATTAAACTAATACATTTTATTAGGAATTTTTTAGAAATGGAACAAAAAGCCGGTTAAATCCTAAAAAATCCATGGATTCCGATTAATTTATGAAACTTTATACAGTTATTTGGTGTCATATTATAAATGGATAAATTATAAAGTGCAAAGGAGTTTCGCAATGGCACCAAGGAAAAAAAATAAATACAAATTAATCAGGTTTGGATTATTGCTGTTGCTATTCCTGGCACTTGGAGTTATAGCAACAGCAATGGCAAATGATAACTGTTTTTCCAATCCAAACACGGCAACTGACATCCTGCCCCCTGGCACTACAGTACTGGGAGTAGATTTATCAAAATTATCAAAACAAGCTGCCATGACCAAATTATTGCACTTGGAACAACAGCTGCAAAAGCAAAAAGTGAAAATAGCATACCAAGGGACTGACCATGAAGTTACTTTAGGTGCACTGGGTCTTAGCCTAAATGCCTCTAAAACCATCGATCAGGTACTGGAAAATGCCAACCAAATGGGAATAATCAAGCGCTGGCAAGCCCGCTTGCATCTAATAGGACAACAACCGGCCGTGATTAACCTGGACCGGAATAAGGTCAAGTCCGCCTTGCAAACAATAGTAAACCCCCTGTATATACCAGCAATGAATGCCGGTCCCACAGTAAACAGCCAGGGGCAAGTGATGGTGCAACCGGCTAAGGATGGCTTTCGGGTGGAAATTGATCAGTTTACTAAACAATTATTAGAAATGATAAATAGCAACAATGACTTATCCCTGGAGCTAACAACAGCCAAAATCAAACCAGAACTAAGTACAGAAGAAGTAACCAAATGGAACATAAAAGAAATGATTGCCCAGTATACTACCCGTTTCAATTCGGCTTTAACCGGGCGCACCCAGAATATTAAGATCGCCGCCGACGTCTTGGACGGTCTGGTCGTGGCACCAGGAGAAATAATCTCTTTCAATGATGTAGTTGGACCCCGGGAAGTTGATAAGGGCTATCAAAATGCCGGGATTATTGTAGGCAATACATTGACAGAAGGTATAGGAGGCGGAATATGCCAGGTGGCTACAACGTTATATAACGCTGTTTTGCTGGCTGATCTAGACATCGTCCAAAGGGGGAATCATAACATCCCCATTAGCTACGCCCCCATCGGACTTGATGCTGCCGTTTCTTACGGCTCGCTGGACCTGAAGTTCAAAAACAATACAGGTAGTCACATGTTGATTAAAACCAGCGTCGAAGGGAACTATATCACCGTAAGAATATATGGCAACAATGAAAAGGGGAAAAATATTCAATTAAAAAGCTGGGTGACCGAGACAATTGAACCAAAGGTGGTTTATAAGGTGGATCCCTCTTTAGAACCCGAGCAATCTAAAGAGCTCCAAAAGGGTGCCAGCGGATACCGAGCCCAGGCACAGAGAATAGTGACTGTGAATGGTAAGGTAGAACAGGAAGCACTGCCCAGCAGTTATTACCTGCCGGTGGAACAAATAATTGCCGTGCAAAGCGAAACACAGATACCAGGTCATGAACCTGTAGAAGAACCTCAAGAAGAAGAACCCGATGAGGAACCTGAAAATGAGACTACGGGTGATTCAGCAGACCCTGGCCCAACACCCGATAGGCCCGAAATAAAACCCGGTATACCGTTGCCCAATTCACCCGCTGAAAATATATGATAATTTGATAAGGTAAAAGAACCAGGGAAGTAAGGAGAAATTTTCATTGCTTCCCCGGTTCTTTTTTCTTGGTTTTGTTATGAGAAGTTTTTGAATCGCAGATTTAAATATTGAGTTAGTGAGATGAATGTGTAAAGCATAAGAGTTCTTAGCTAAAAGGAGTAGCACATCAAATAATCATACATATATTGGTATGGGAACATGATTCAAGCATTCGATGAGGCGAAAATGCTAGCTGGAATTGACTAAGTCAAAATCCGATTGAAGGGAGATTAAATGGGTGATTCCTCATACAGTTGAGCAAGTTTTGACAATTACCAAAGGAAAGCTCATTCAGGGGAACGGTAACAATGTTCTTTATGATGCGGCATACCGATTTGAAAGGTTGACTCAAAAAAATACAGTATTATTTTTAAGGATGCAAAGAAGTATAGATTGGAAAAGATTACTCGAATTTACACCTTTAACGTTCGTTACTAACAACATTTTCCCCGAGCTGCAAGCTTTTCAAGATTGCCCTATAATTCAGGTAAATAATATTGATCTTGCCTATTGGAGCTTCGTTGATTATTACAGGAACCTTTTTGACATCCCCTTCATAGCAGTGACCGGTACCTGCGGAAAGACATCAACAAAAGAGCTTATAAAGCATATTCTTGAGCAGGACCGAAAAGTACAGGCTACCCGAGGTAGCGCCAATTCCAGGTTACAAGACCTTCCCTATCTGCTTGGCATTGACAAAACAACGAAAGCCGCAGTAATTGAAACAGCGGTTGGCAGACCGGGGGATCTTGCCGAACATTGCAGGTATTTCAAGCCGTCAATTGGCATTATTACCAACATTGGTGTCTACCACCTTGATGAATGCAAGACTGTTGAAGCTTATATAAATGCCAAAGCTGAAATGCTTGATGGTTTGGACAATAAAGGTACGCTTATTTTAAACGCTGATGATGAAAATACCAAAACAATTAAATTGGAGAGCTTTAAGGGAAAAATCGTTTACATCGGCCTGAATACAACAGCTGATTATCTGGCTTCTCAAATTGAATTTGCCCAAAACGGGATGAAATTCATTTTAAACTATCGGGGCAAAAAGTACCCGGTTTTTGTGCCAGGTTATGGCGAACACCAGGTGTACAATGCCCTGACAGCGATAGCTGCTGTGCACGAGGTCGGCGTTGAAATAGAAGAAGCTACCAAAAGACTACGCTCTTATAAAAACTTTCCCAGGTATATGGAGGTTTTCACCGGCATAAAAGGTTCAACTCTTATCGATGATACCTTTCTTACCAATCCTACATCAATTAAAGCAGCCTTAAAATTGCTTGATTCCCTGGCCAGGGGGAAAAAGAAGATTGCTGTTTTAGGCGAAGTGAATCGGCTCGGCGAGCACAAAGTTAAATACCACCAAATAATCGGTGAAATGGTTGCGGAAAACTCTGTGGATGTCCTATTCACGATCGGAAGAACAGCAGCCGAAATAGGAAGAGCGGCAATCAGAAAAGGATATCGGGGTCAGGTGGAATCTTTTGAAACTATGGCAGGAGTTCACCACAAGTTAACCACCATAATCGATGAAAAGTCAATAGTACTAGTAAAAGGTTATGCCTATGATAAAGCTATGGTAGCCTTGGCCCAAAAGCTTAAAGCAGGTTACACAACATGTGTGTCGGATCTTATGATGCCAACAAAAATGCTAGAGTAACCATAAAGTAAACAGGGAAAGGGTAAGCTTAAATGATTTCAATTACCACAGGAGAAATATGTAGGATTATTCAGGGTAAATTTGTACAGGGTAAACCAGACCTCGAAATTTCAGCCGCAGCAGAATATAAACGACATAAAGTCAGGACAAGAAGAACGCTCATTTTTATCCATAGAAAACAGACAATTGATTGGGACGCACTGAAAAGGGTACAACCATGTGCAATCGTAACGGATAAAGAGGAACGTGAATTAGAGGGAGTCAGAGAAAAAGTAACCGTGATCCGGGTGGAAAAAATACGCGAAGCATTCTGGAGGTTTACAAACTACTACCGAGGATTATTTGAAATTCCTGTAGTTGCCATCACTGGGACTTGCGGTAAAACAACAACCAGGGAAATGATCAAGCACGTGCTTGAGAAAGATTATAACGTCCAGTCAACTATCCATAACTGGAATGAGCCGAAAAGGTCGTTTCAGTATCTTCAAGGAATCGACCATAAAACAGATGCAGCTGTCTTTGAAACAGGTTTAGGGAACCCGGGCAATTTAAGATACCATTGCATGATTTACCAGCCGACAATCGGAATTATTACAACCATTGGCGTTGATCATATTGAGCATTGCAAAACTCTTGAAGGCTATATCCAGGCCAAGGCAGAACTAGTTGAGGGACTGCGACCAGATGGGGTTCTTATTTTAAACGCGGATGACGAAAATATTAAAAAAATATCCCTTAACGGTTTCAAAGGAAAAATTGTTTATTTTAGCTTACTAAACAAGGCGGAGTTTCAGGCCCAAAACGTAAAGTACGCTGAGGGAGGTATGAGATGCACGCTGAATATAAACAATTTTAAATACGATATGTATATACCTGGGTATGGGGAGCATCAGGTATACAATGCGCTTGCAGCACTTGCCGCATTGCATCAGATGGGTATAGGAATGAAACAGGCTGTCGAAAGGCTCAAGTCTTTTAGGAACGTGGAAAGACACCTGGAAATATCTGCTGCATTTAACGGTTCGCTTATGATTGACGATACCTGGAGTACAAATCCAACTTCAATACGAGCCGCCTTAAAAGTACTCGAAGCAATAGAACCAAATAAAAAAAAGGTTTTGCTCATCGGCGATATCCAACAACTTGGCGATTATGATGAACAAATTCACCGTGAGATAGGCAGCTTGATTGCCAGGACAGATATCGGCACCCTCATAACGGTAGGTACAAGTGCTGCACAAATGGCTAGACAGGCAGCAAGAGAACAATTTAAAGGAAAAATAGTTTCATTTGTAGATATAGACCCGGTCGAAAATAAACTAAAGCAGCTTGTGGATGAAAATACAGTTTTTTTAATCAAAAGCTCGCGTTTCAATAAGCAAATGATGCAATTGGCAGAAAAATTAAAGAAATCCACAGCCAATAACGGTGCTTAAGGGGGAATGCTCAATAGACTACACAATACTTGTAAAGACAGTAAAAGCATTTGCCGACGGTAGCAATAACATTTCCATACAGGAAATCGGGGAATCCAGTCATGGAAAGAAACTATTCTGTGTGATGATAAGTGAAAATAAAAAAAACCAGTGTTTAAATAGCTTGCTTGGCTGCAAGCCGCCAAGGGATACAGCAAAGATTCCGGTAGTAATAACTGCTGCCGTTCATGGTCATGAACGCTGCGGCACAGCAGCAGTGCTCAGGCTACTTGAGTACTTTTCTGAAAAAAAGGAATGGCTCAAGCACCTGCACTTAATTCTTATACCTTGTGTCAACCCGGACGGTTTTGAGCATAATACCAGGTTTAACGGAAAAGGCTTTGACTTAAACCGAGATTTCATTACCCAATCCCAGTCTGAAACAAAAGCCATCGTTCGCCTGATTGCCGAGTACAACCCTGTCGTTCTCCTCGATCTGCATGGATTTGTTTGCAAGGATCCTCACAAAATAGGGGTAATTGAACCATCCACTCCACCCCACAATCCAGTCTATGAATACGACCTTTATTTGCAGAATGCTATGCCAATGGCAGAATATATTGAAAAATACCTTCTAGACAACAAAGATACCTTTGTTTCAAAACGCTATAAAGAAATGACTGGAACCTATATCCCCCTCCGTGACAGTACTTCCGGCTGGGATGATTATACCCCGTTCAGCATAGCTATGTATTCCCTACTTCATGGTACAGTTGGTTGTACCATAGAAGCACCGACAAGAGCAGCCGACAGTATCTCCTGGCTTTATCTCGCTGTTTTGGGTGCATGTCGATATATCATTACAAATAAACAGCACTTACTAAAAAATCATATTGAATTTATTAATAGAGGGAAAGAAGGACGTCATCCCTTGCACCCTAACGGTTTTTTCCCTGAGGCATATCTACTACGCAAAAAAAATGCAGAAATAGCTCCTTTAGTTAAATTGATTAACCATTTACAGTGGAACGGTGTTCATATTGATAAAAGAACAAATGACGAGTATTATATTGATTTACACCAACCCAAAGCAATTCTTGCCCACACTTTTTTATGGTCCGGTGAAGATCTTTCCCCAAAGCCATTTAAAATGACCGAACTATGCGCATGGAGTTTGCCGCTGCTTTGGGGTGTAGAGTCTATTCCCCTGTATCGCCGGGAAACTGCTGAAACAACAAAGGGGCAAGATGTTCCCTTCATCCCCCAAAACTTGGCAAAGGTGCAAAGGGATAGCTACGCTACTCCGTTTCATCTATCCCCCAAAAAAATTGCCCTTATCGAAGATGGTGGGTTATACGGGAAAAAGTCCCATGCAGGAGCAAGGGAAGCACTAACGATGATGGGTTATTCCGTAACAGAGCTCCCTCCGCAACAGTTGGCTGCTCAGAGGTCTTTAAATAACTTTACTGTGCTCATTTATAACAGTTATGAACAACTTTTTTATACTGCGGAAAAAATGCCTCAACGGTACAAGAAATATGTGTTCGCATCAATCTCTGAACGGGAAAACGGCACCAAAAATATAATTGAATTTATTGAAGCGGGAGGCATGTTTATCACTATAGGTGCAGGAGGAGCCAGAGTAGCCAGAATTTTTCTCAAGTTGACCAAAGCAACAGTTAACGTCAGCGGGTGGAATAACAATGGCATCGTAAACATACGTTATATCCCCGGTCCGCTGACGGAAGGTTATCTAGCGACAGATATTGGCTTCGTATACCGGCCGGTTTGGTTTACCAACACGACCGAGGCTGTAGTAGTTGCTAATTATGACTCTGGCCCTGGTTCCTTTATCGCAGGGTATTGGCCCGAACACTCAAAAGCTGAAGGCGAAGCGGCAATTCTTACTGAAAAGGACGGCAGGGTGGTACTAATCGGTCCTGAGATATGCCATCGTGCACACACCGAATATCTATACCGTCTTATTGCCAATACCATTGAGCATAATAATTAGAAAGAAGGATGGCAATATGCCTATCGATATATCAGTAAAAAGGCCGGTCATTGCTGTAACCGGCAGTGCAGGGAAAACATCAACAAAAACAATGATTGCAGCAATTATGCGGACAAAATATATTACATTTGAATCGAGCGATTACTGGAATCGGACTGACCATACCGAACAGCATGTTAAACTAATTGGTCCCATCCACCGTGTTGTGGTCCTTGAGTATGGCATGGCGTATCCTGGAGTTATAACCCGGCATTGTGAACTAATTCAGCCAAAAATTTCAGTTATAACAAATGTAGGATTAGCACATATTGGAAACTTTGCAGGGAAAATTGAAAGGATTGCTGCAGCAAAATCGGAAATTATCCACGGAATGGACCCGGACGGTGTTCTTTTTGTAAATGCGGATGACCACAACTCAAAGCTGCTCGAAACGAATGCCTTTAAGGGAACACTAAAAACAGTGGGAATTGACACCCAAGCTGATTATCAGGCTAAAAATGTAAATTTTAGCGAAAACGGAATGTATTTCGAACTTTTCCTTGGGGAAAAGGAATATTCCTTTTCTATTCCGATTTTTGGCCGTTACCATGTTTACAATGCCCTGTTTGCCATTGCTGTTGCAGATTGTCTGGGATTTTCACCGGAAGAAATTCAGCAGGGGTTTAATGAGATGAAAAAACCACGCCACCGTCTGGACATTTACCGGCATGCTGAGGATATCACCATAATAGATGATACGGTTCATGCTTTTCCGGATGCGATGAGAGGAGCTATCGATGTCCTTATAGAAATGGCCGGCAAAAAGAAAGTCGCGGTGCTTGGCAGCATGCCCGGTCTTAGTGACAAGCATCCGGAAGAACACTGGAAGATAGGTGAGTATTTAAAAGAAAAAAAAGTTGATTATATATTTACCTATGGAAATATATCGAAAAATATAGTTATTGGAGCTGTTGCGGCCGGCTTCCCACCCGATAAAGCCAGGCATTATTCCCGGACTGCAAAACAGCTACTCCACCAGGATTTAGCGAAATTGATTGAGCCAGGTTGGACTATTTTGGTAAAAGGGGCAAGCGGGCTTAACATGTATGATACGGTTAGGTACTTAAATAAACATTTCAATAAGAAGGAAAAACGCTGATGGCAGGCAATTTTCCATCAGCGTTTTATTTACCCCTTCATAGGCAACACTCATTGGTTCATTGCACATTAATTATATCGACTAACCATGCTATTGGCCGAAATAGAGGTGTCTGAATTGAAAGTTTCCAAAGGCAGATGGAGCCAATATCTAATTTTAAATTCCGACCCCAATATAACCCAGTATCTATTGGAAGTTAACCTATTAACCAAACAGTCCCTTATTAACTACCTCAATAAATACAACAATATTGAAATATTACCATGTTACGGTCATGATAGCATTTTAATTTATTCTCTGGGGGATGATAAATATAAGGTTGATGGCTATAAAAATAGTGTGATTATAAAAGGGATAGAGCATGTATATAATTATTTACAAGAAAAACTTTTGAAACCTAAAAAGAGATATATAATTAAGCCTAATTTAACAATTCAAGCTCAGCATATAACAGTACAACAAGATCCTATATCTTCCGAGTGGAAAACATCTTCAAATAATTATAATGAAATTGCCGGACGCATTTCCTATAAATTAGAAAAAATTTTCACTGATTGCACAACAATTGTAATAAAAATCATACATGATAAAAAAGGAAAGCCATGGATCACTGATGTGACAATTCACCCATTATTTAGTAAATGGAGTCAGTACCAAATTTTTAAAGCCAGCAAGAAAGAATCCTACCTCATTCCTGTAACCGAAATTTTAACCTATGAATCGCTTTTTAACTTACTTGAAAAGTTTAAGCAGGTAATAATCAAACCCTGCTTTAGTCAATGGGGGTTAGGAATAGCGCAAATTACTATAAAAGAAAACAATGCATATGAAATTCATACAGAGAGAACCAAACATGAACTGGTTGGTCAAGATTGCGTTTTTGAATTTTTGCAAACAAATTTCTTATTGAAAAACCGTTACCTTATTCAACAAAAAATCCCGCTAGCTTTGATTGATGGTAGCATTTTTGATGTTAGAATTCTTATACAATGGGATTCTAAAAATAATGAATGGGTAATAACCGGGAAATTAGCTAAAATAGCTCACGATGGCTATTTAATTACTAATATGGCTAAAGAGTTGCTCCCATTGGATATAGCGCTAGAACTTGCATCGATCAAAAATATAGAAAATAAAATTAGTCAAGTAAGCAAAGATATGGCCAAACAGTTAAAAGAAAACTTTAAGGATATAAAAATTATTGGATTTGATTTAGGCATTGATTTACATGGCAATATATGGTTCATCGAGGCCAACTTTAAACCCGATATTTACATGTTTTATATGTATGATAAAACAATGCATGAACAAATAATGAAAGCTTTAATTGCTTATAAGTAATAGAAACCTCGGGGCCAATCCGAGGTTTCTACTATATTTGAAGTATTATGTTTTACAAAACACGTCTTGCTGTAACAAACTTTGAGCTATATTTTGCATCCGACAGATTTCCTTTAACAACACCTTCCCCTGTTTTGGGGTTAATATAAGAACATACAACGAATTCATTACTGCCACTGTATATCCCCACCAGCGAACGAGATGTTATATTACCTCCTGGTGTGATGGCAAAGAAAAGCAAATCCCCCGGTTGCAATTTATCCTTTGACACAGGCTGTCCTAATCGCGCTTGCTGGTTAGAATACTTTGTTCCCAAATCAACACCGTTTTCTTTACAAACATAATAAACAAATTCGGGGCTATTAAAAGTTAGTTTCGTTTCGTTATATGAACCATATTTGGCTATACCCATCAAACTCTCAGCGGTTTCAACAATACTACCGGCCGGTGTACTATTTTGAGGCAGTAAATAAGTGGGGATGACCCGGCGGGCAGTATAGTAATTCTTGGTGTAATAAGAACCACTTAAATCAGATATAACAATATCTAATTCTTCACTGGCCATATGAATTATTTTGTTATTACCATAATAAATACCAACGTGAGTGGTCGGGTTTTGATCTGTCTTATTGGCATCAAAAAATACCAGGTCACCTTTTTGCAAATCATTTTTGGCAACGTACTCTCCAAGCTCGCTTTGAATATTGTTATTAAGGGTTCCAAGGTCTATCCCGTTTTGTAGAAACACATAATACACATAGCCACCACACCCCATACGCATTGGGGTTACATTTACATTATAGTAACCGTAAACAGCCTGACCAATTAAATCCTTTGCGGTAGTAAGAATTGCATCTGCTTTTTCATCAACTAACCGCTGCTGGTCTTGTGTAAGTGCAGCAGCAGGTCCCGCATTGCCTATTAATAATAAAAAGGCAAACACAATTGTGCTTACTATAGAAACAACATACCTCCTCACAACTTCACCCCTTACTCAAAGTAGTCTGACAGTTTTTGAACAGCTAAAGAATTTTATCATAGAGGTGGTTTTTTGAGCAATTTGGCTATAATAGTTTTCTTGGCCAGGATAAACAGTTATAGCTGCTATTGAGAAAAATTATCTTTATTTATAACCAATTACACCCTAGTTCAAAAATTTGTTAATTATGACGCAACATACCCCCGATTTATTCTAGTTAACAAAATTCATACAAAATCCCTTAAACTGGAACAACCGGCTTGCCCAATCATAACAAAACTAAGGATTAATGCATAAATTAAAGTACTCTGTAAAAATATTAACTTTTTTCGTGTATGTTTGTAATTGAAATGAGGTGCTGTTATTGATTATAGGTATGCTGCATCACCGCAAGGACCCTCAAAAAGTAGTTAAATCCTATGCTTTTGCCGCAGTTGCTAAAGCAGAGGGCGCAGAATTACTTTATTTTACTCCAAAGGCAGTAGATTTTTCACAAAATGTAATTCATGGCTACGTATACGTAAATGGCGTTTGGGAGAAAAAGGACAGTCCCTTTCCAGAGGTAGTCTATAACGCGGGGAGTCCTGAAAAACTGGCCAAGTCGCACAATATAATAGCAAAACTGAAGGAGTTAATTCCATTCACTACCTATTCCATTGGTAACAAAATGAGAGTTTATCAAAGGTTGAAATTGGAAGGTAAGTTTGCTCAATATCTTATTCCCTCTGAAGTTATTCATTCGACCAGAAGATTTTTTGACTTATTTAATACTTACCGTAAGGTTGTGTTTAAGCCTGTAAATGGACGTAAAGGTCAAGGTATAACCTACATCGAAGGTGTGCGTGACCGATATAATATAAGATCCTGTGAGGGTAACTGTGTACTTAGTTTTGAAGAATTACGTGACCTTGTTGCTCAAAAGCTTAGGGATGAGTCTCACCTTCTGCAGCCATACATTAACTGTAAAACAAAATCAGGGATTTCCTATGATGTAAGGTTGCATGTGCAAAAGGACGGTGCAGGAAAGTGGTTAATCACGGCAATTTACCCTCGCTTTGCACCTGAAGGAAGTATAGTATCCAATATCAACAGCGGAGGTTCGACCAACTATTTAATACCTTTTCTGAAACAGGAATTTGGCGATGAGTATTTCAATATTAAGCGTTACCTGGAACATTTTTCGCTCCAGTTAGCTGCTCATATGGATGAAGTGCAACAAAAATACTTCAACGAGAGAATTGACGAACTGGGTATTGATGCAGGGCTGGATGATTTAGGAAAAATATGGGTTTATGAAGTAAACTGGCGCCCGGGCTGCCCCCCGACTTTTTATTTAGAGCTGGATGTGGTCAGGAATATGATTAAATACGCCATGTATTTAGCCAGGGAACGAAAAGATATGTATAACAATATTACAGGGGGAACGTCTATTGGTGTTAAACCCTTTCGTAGAGAAGTGTATGCATAGCCGTCGCCAAAAAACAGGTGGTAGACTCCATTACTCTACCACCTGTTTACTTTCGATTATTTTTCAGACATATTAATTTGGTTTACCTGGATAGTATCCACACCCGAAAGCAAGAACTTAATTTGAGCCGCAGCTTGTTTAGCATTTTCTTTTGCTTCCTGCTCGGTACTACCTTTGGCTATAACATACGCGTACCTATCTCCCATGGAAAGAGGAGGAGTAAGCAACCTGCCCTTGCGCGGCTTCACATATACTTCTAAAACGCCGGGGGCTCTTAAAGCCTTTTTTTTACCAGTAACTTTCATTAAATAGCCAGTTTGCGAGATAATTAGATATTGTGCAAAAACAGGTTGCTTAAACTTTGCCCGTAGATTCGGCTCTTGACCGAGGGCAATTTTTAGCGTTTCCTCAACCAAATTGATACCGAAACCAAATTCAATTAATTTGTTCATACCTGCACCTGATATGCGAGGGTTTATTTCAATTAACTTCCATTCCTGATTAACCAGGCGCAATTCCAAATGACAAGCTCCTGACTCCATCCCGTGGAGTTTTATAATTGTACTTACAGCCTCCCGTAAACTGTGTAAAAAATCTGCTTCCAGATCAAGCAACAAACTATAGCCAGTGACAATAAATCTTTTGCTGAAGGTAATTTCCTGCTCAATTATAGCAATAATATAAATCCCTTGTTGGTAAACAACTGCTTCAACTAAATATTGTGGACCATCTAGATATTCCTCAATTAGTATGGGGACTCCAGGATATTTTTTGTCCAGTAATTCCATATATCGTTCCAGTTTTTTTTCACTATTAATTACGTATACGTCTTTAGAACCCGTGGAATTAGGTGATTTTAAGATAAACCTGGTCTGCCGACTGTCTTCTCTTCTGAGCGAAATCCTGGATAATTTATTCGACAGAACCTGATATTTAGGGACATATGGTGTTTGCGCGAGAACTTCACGGGAAAGAATTTTATCCTGCATCGTTAAAACAGCCTGCGTGGAAAAATGGTTAACTCCGAACTCTTCGGCCATAAGACAGGCCGTATAGCAATAAGGGTCAACGAAACTAATAATGCTGTAAATATCAAGGGCTCTTAAGGTAAGAGCTCTTATATTATTGCGTATTTCTTCAATATCTTCTAAATTGCATAAACGCATCAAATGAACATCAGGAAATTCAGAACGTTTTTCCCAAAATGAAGAGCGTTTTGTCAGCAGCACGGTATAATACCCCAGTCGTTCTGCAGCTCTTATGGCTTCTCTGCTTGAACCGGATTTTTGGGTCTCAATGAATACTATTGTTTTCATAGCTTAACCAATACCTTTCATCATAAACTTAATAACCTACCGAAAGTTCAAAGCTTCAAGTTATATTATTCAAGGCATAGGTTAAATGTTTGACATCGGGCAAAATCAAACGCAGCTCTGGACCTAAAAAAAATACCCCTTTACACGGGGTAATCCGTAAATATATGTTAGTTGTATCGGGACGTACGTTTAAAATTTTCCAGTAGCTATTAAAGACCCCTGGGGTACCTTAACAACCCCGCCTTGACTAAAAAAATTTGCTATAACGAATGATTGAACGGCGTCATTTTCCGCAGGTTTGGGTTGATCAACAAATTCAGCAACAAAGTGACGCTGGAAACTGGTGCCGGCAAAAGCTCCTTTGCCCTCTACCCTAACCACAGAATTATCCCTTATCTTTCGGCAAGTCACACAGCTTATTTGACAGGCTTCGAACCGAAAACTCCTAGCACCATGATTTTCCTCTCTAAACTCCAGGGTCAGATTAGAGTCGAAACGCGGGTCTGCACTTACATTCACCTTATAGAGCAAGCTGCCATTTATAGCTCCGGGGATGTATGCAAATCTTACTTTAACTCTTTTTGCAAAAGCTTTAATCGTTGAAGATGTAACCATACCACAACAACTCCGAAGACCCATTTTTATTAGCCCCTTTCTTTATTTACCCATAAAACTAACAGCCAACTGAAATAATAGAACCCTGGGGCACTGGTACAGCCCCGCCTTGATTAAAGAAACCACTGATCATGAATGACTGCACTAAATCATTAGCAGCCGTATCCGGTGTGTCTCGAAATTCGGCAAAAAAGGTTCTTCCACCAGTACCTTCGCCCGCAACTGTAACCACACATGTATTACCCATTGATAGGCAATTTGTACAGGTAATTTTGCTGGCTTCAAAAGTAAAACTCCTATCTGGAGGTCCAGACTCGGTTTGGGTGAATACAAGAGTCAAAGTAGATGCTTCAAGAAAATCAACACAAGCATTTACTATATAACGCAGATTGCCACGCACAGTCCCTGGCACACCAACAAATTGTACATTAACATCTGTTGCAAAAGCCTTGATAGTGGTAAATACACCGCAGGTACAACGAATACCCATTTTCCCCTCCCCCTTTCTATACTGTAATATATTTCCACAATCCATAATATGCAAATAAAGGTCTAATCGTGTATGAACATACTTGAATATAATAATTCAATTCAAATAAATTAAAATGGAGTTGGCGGTATGAGAGTAAAGAAAGGAAGATGGAGTCGTTACCAGATTTTAAGATCTGATACCGAACTCTCTAAACACCTGACACAAGCCGAGCTTTTAAATTCAGAATCGCTAGATATGTATATCAATCAATACCAAAATGTACAAATAATGCCATGCTATGGTTATGAGCGAATTTTTATTTCTTCGCTGGGACAGGGACATTACAAGGTACACGCTTACCATAAAGAGGAAATGTTCAGCAATATCATCGGCTTATATGACAATCTAATCAATCGTGGCATACTGAAAAGTAAGAAATATTATGTTGTTCAACCCAGCTTACAAGAGGGAGAACGCGAGTATTTGGTAACAATGCAACGTATTGCGGTTACCCGGCAATGGGAAGAACCATTAAGTGAACCCAGACAAGACACAAACATGGTGGCTTGTAACAGTCTAGCTAAACAGGCAGTAGAATGTTTGGAGGAATCTTTGACTGAATATATGACAGTTGTAGTGAAAATAATTATCGACGAAAAAGGCCAGGCATACGTGGCAGATATACAGGCTCACCCTCCATCAAGCAAGTGGGCGCAATACCAGGTTCTAAACGGCACTGGAGAAGATTTGTACCTGATACCGGAAACACAACTTTTTGATGAGAGCTCGTTCTTTTATCTACTTCAAAAGTATAAGCAAGTATTTATCAAACCTACTATTGGCCAGTTGGGGTTTGGGATTGCCCAGGTCACCTTAAAAGAAAATAATGCGTATGAAGTTCATTCCGGGAGGATAAGTAAGGAAATATTCAATGAAACATATTTAATTAAGCATTTTGCATAATTTCTGTAGCATAAAATTCAATGCCATAATTTAGAACTGCAATCGCATTAACTTAACACAGTTATGGTAAGTTGCTATGCTAAATGCTATTTTATAACTGTGGATAATCAAAAATGGACAAAAATACCCCTTTGAGCTATAGAGAGTTTTAAAATACCAGTATCGCCTAAGCTACCTGCTTTACAACTTTGGGCTCAAATACTGAAACCATCGCTGTGGATAACATTGCAATACATGATAATAAGACACGCGCTTTTACTTTTTTGAACCCTCGCACATTTAAGTTTTTTAGGCTCAGGTATTCTTTAAGGCG
>NZ_LSRS01000009.1:0-17140 GCF_009932395.1 Sporotomaculum syntrophicum | reverse complement strand
GGCTAAGATCGAGGGTATGAAAAATCTTTTCTAACCGGGTTTCCGGTTGCAGTTTCATAATTTCGTCAAAGGAAAACAGGCACTGTTGTTGAATATACAAGTAACTTCACCTCTGGTTTTTGTCGTTTGTTATTAGGTGCTACTTGTAATATTCGGCAAAACAAGGGGTGAAGTCCTTTTTTGTGGCCTTGAAACCCTTGATTCTATTGGCTTATGGATTATGCAAAACACTTAATTGATTATTTATCAACCAACTTTACATTAAAGAACCACTATCTTGTTCAACAAAAAATCCCACTGGCGAAAATAGAAGGCAACCCTATTGATATAAGAGTAATAACTCAGTGGGACCCTGATTTTAAAGATTGGTCAGTAAACGGCAAGCTGGTCAAAATAGCTCAAAAAGGTTATGTGGTTACCAATGTAGCCAGGGAGTTGCTCTTGTTAGATGAAGCTTTAATGCGGTGCTCTATTGGCAGTGCACAAAAAATTGAAGATAAAATTAATAGAGCTTGTATTGATATATCCAGGCGATTACATAAAAATTATCCTGCCATAACCATCATCGGATTCGACTTGGGTGTTGACCAAAAAGGTCATATTTGGTTCATTGAAGCCAACCTGAAACCGGACATCTTTATGTTTTATAGACTGGGAGATATGCAAATGTACCAAAAAATAATGAAAGGAATTAAAAAAGCAAAGGCCTTGACTTAAAAGTCCATAATAATTAATATAATAGTTAAATAATTGAATAACACGCTCCGAGTTAAAATACCTAAAGCGTAAGCTATGGCTTTTAACCAATGGGTGCAGGGGGAAACATCTGTGCCTCCCTTTTGGAAAGGAGATTTTATTTCAGAGACATCTTATTAATTTGTCTCGAGTTATTTATAGAAATAAAGCAGTTTCCAAGCGGAAACTGCTTTTTGTTTCCATTAACTTTAAGATTGAAAACATTAAGAGCAATGTGAGGTTAACTTTAATATGCGTATATTGATATTTTTCTCTTTATTAATTTTTTCACTAGCTTATTTTTCCTACCAAATTTACAGGCGCATTTGTTATATTCGACTAGGGAAACAAGATGATTACAGTGACCAGCCTGTAACAAGAATAAAATATCTCTGTCAGGCTATTTTCCAGCAAAGGAAAATAGCAGAATATCCTCTTTCCGGTACTTTACACTTTTTTATTATGTGGGGCTTAATAATTTTAATGTTCAGCAGTTTGGACATGGCTGCCTTGGTTCTCTTTAATGTAAAAATTTCCTGGTTAGAGTACCCCTTTTTCTTGTTCTTAAGAGATCTATTTATCTTATTGTTAGTCATTGGTATTATAGGTTTTACTGTGCGCCGCCTGGTTTTAAAATTCTTGAAACAAAACTGGCTGCACAGTTCTTCTAAAACATACACAATCTTGATTTTAATATTTATCATTGACTGTAGCTTGCTAACCTATTTCGCTGCTTATACTGCACTAATGGAACCCTTGCCTGGTGCCTGGCTGGTTAATCCACTTGCTTACGGGCTTGCATCCCTGGGTAAGTCTGCTACAGAAATGCTGATGGAAATAAGCTGGTGGTCACACTTTCTAGCCATCTCTACTTTTCTACTGGTCATTCCAAATTCAAATTATCTACACCTTGTCTTTGCACCATTCAGTATTTACTTGCGTTCTTTACGCCAGAAAGGCGCCCTTATGCCAGTTGCTTTGGCAGATACCAATAAGCAAACCTGCGGTGTAAAGCTGGTAAATGACTTCACTAGAAAGCAGCTGCTAGATACCTTTAGCTGTTTATTATGCGGGCGCTGCCATCGCGAATGCCCGTCGGAACGCAGTAATGAGCGGTTAAAGCCCAAACGGCTAAATGGTTTCATTCGCGCTTATTTAGAGGACGAGGGGCATAAACTATTAGCCGGTCAGCCATCTATCAAAATGGCCGGTGACCTCTTTTACTATGACTTTATTTGGAGCTGCACCACCTGTGGCAGTTGCAACGAAGCTTGCCCCGTATCAGTTGATCATATCTCCAAAATTATTGATCTGCGACGCGGTATTATTTCTGAACAAGAACGCATTCCTGCTGCCATGCGGGAGTTTTTTAACAATGTAGAGCACGCAGGTAATCCATTTGGCAGGTTGCGGCAATCAGATCAAGACTATGCATGGGCCGGTGATTTGAGAATTCCCATTCTGTCAAAGAAACCTCATGCCGAATATTTATTTTATATCGGCTGTCAGGGAACCTTTAACGCTTCAACCGCAAAAGTAGCTGCAGCGCTGGCTAAAATTATGCAGCTTGCCGGAGTGGATTATGCAATTCTCGGGGATGAAGAATGGTGCTGTGGAGAAACAGCTAGAAGAATGGGTAATGAGCTTCTTTTCCAAAATACAGTCAGGAAGAATATTGCTCTTTGGCAAGAGTACGGGGTTAATAAAATTATTACCTTTTGTCCTCACTGCTATAATACCCTAAAAAATGAATACCCTCAATTTGGAGGGAATTACGAGGTCATTCCCCACCCTGTTTTGTTAGCCGAAATGCTAGAGCAAGGCCGACTGCCCATCGCCAGCTCGCATGATATTGTGGTTACTTACCATGATGCTTGTTATCTAGGACGCTATAATGATATTTTTGAGCAACCCCGACAGGTACTACGGTCCATACCTGGGGTACGTTTAACAGAGATGCCCCGGAGCCAAAAAAAGTCCTTTTGTTGTGGTGCAGGCGGAGGTCGTTTCTGGACCAGGTCAAGCAAGGAAAACCCGATCAGTATGAACCGGGTTAAAGAAGCCCTGGCTACAGAAGCAACAACGGTAATTACCTCCTGTCCCTATTGCCGAAATATTTTTGAGGGCGATATGTTAGTTCAGGACATAGCAGAATTGTTGCTCACTACTTTCTCGACAAATGATATTTTACCTGTCTGAGCAGATTACCCAGGGCAAATCGTCCAGCATATGCTGCAAAGCTAAACTGCTGTTGATTAACTGCCGTCATAGCTTTATAATTTAAAAAGATAAAAATAATTTGAAGTACGGCCTTAGCCTACAAATTTTTGAAGCAGAAAATCTTTTTACTGTATTGGTAGAACGGGAGGAAAGTTTAAAATGCCTATCACGGAAATATTATCGCGCAATGCCGAGTTGTACCCCCAGGAAACCTGCCTAACCGAGATTAATATGGACCTTCAGGAAAGCCATAATGTCACTTGGCTAGAATACGAGTTAATTGAAAACAGCCCTGCCGGTGAGTACCGGCGAGAAATGTCCTGGCGAGTTTTTGACGAAAAGGCAAATCGGCTTGCCAATCTACTGCTGAAGAGGGGGATTAAAAAAGGAGATAAGGTGGCTATTCTCTTAATGAATTGCCTGGAATGGCTGCCGATATATTTTGGCATACTAAAAGCCGGCGCTGTTGCCGTACCTTTAAATTTTCGTTACACAGCCGAAGAAATCAAGTATTGTTTAGATCTATCAGATACCGTTGCTCTAATCTTCGGGCCCGAATTTATCGGCCGGGTGGAAACTATTTATACTGAGATACCTAAAGTGAAGATGATTTTTTATGCCGGAGAGAACCGCCCCAGTTTTGCTGAAAGCTATGACCGTCTTACCGCCAATTGCTGTTCAAGAGCCCCAAGGGTTAAGCTTACCGATGAAGATGATGCAGTTATTTACTTCTCCTCAGGAACGACGGGTTTCCCCAAGGCAATTTTGCATACACACCAAAGCTTGATGTCGTCATGCATAACAGAACTTAAACACCACGCCCAAACACATGATGATAATTTTTTATGCATACCGCCACTATACCATACCGGCGCCAAGATGCACTGGTTTGGTAGTTTGGTATCAGGCAGCAAAGCCGTATTGCTGCGCGGTGTTAAGCCGGAATGGATCCTCAAAACAGTATCGGAGGAAAAAATAACCATTGTTTGGCTTTTAGTGCCCTGGGCCCAGGATATTTTAGATGCTCTTGACAGGGGCGATTTAAAGCTGGAAGATTATGAGCTGTCCCAGTGGCGCCTGATGCACATTGGCGCACAGCCGGTGCCACCCAGTCTGATCCGTCGCTGGAAAGAATATTTTCCTAACCATTTATACGATACTAACTATGGCCTTAGCGAAGCTATCGGACCCGGCTGTGTCCATTTAGGCACTGAGAACATTCATAAAATCGGCGCCATCGGAATACCGGGTTACAATTGGGAAGCTAAGATCACCGACGAAAATGGCTGCGAGGTAGCCCAGGGACAGGTTGGGGAACTGGTAGTTAGAGGTCCGGGGGTCATGAAATGCTATTATAACGACCCGGAATCAACGAGTGCAGTAATTAAGGACGGCTGGTTATTTACTGGCGATATGGCTCGAATGGATAATGATGGCTTTATTTATTTGGTTGACCGAAAAAAAGATGTGATTATTAGTGGTGGGGAAAATTTATATCCTGTACAAATTGAAGATTTTCTCCGTGCGCATCAGGCTATTAAGGATGTTGCTGTCATTGGTCTGCATGATCCACGGCTAGGTGAAATAGCGGCTGCAATAATTGAACTTAAACCAGACTGCCAGTGCACTGAAGAAGAAATTAGGTCCTTTTGCAAACCAATGCCTCGATATAAACGCCCGCGAAAAATAATTTTTGATAAGGTCCCGCGCAACCCAACCGGTAAAATAGAAAAACCGAGGTTGAGGGAAAAATACGGTGCCATAAGTTTAGTAGCAGCACAAACAGAGAGATAAATAAACACATTAAGAAAGCACGCTGATTTATCTATCGGCGTGCTCCTTTATGAATTAAAACACTACTACATTAATGGTGCGAATATCCGAACAAAGCTCTGTAAAGCCCTGGTAGGCCATTTAATAGCAGCAATATCTTCGACTTGGATTTGGGTACAGATTTTTAGCGTGTTAAGATAATCCTCTTTAAGCTGCCGGACTGCCTCGGATTTATATAACCAAGTACCACATTCAAAATGTAAATATAAGCTTCTAAAGTCAAGGTTAGCCGTACCTATTGTAGCTAATTCATCGTCTGCCACAAAGGTTTTGGAATGGTTAAAGCCAGGTTGATATTCATATATTTTTACCCCTGCCTCAATAAGCTGCGAATAATATGATTTGGTCACCAAGTGAACATACCATTTATCCGGGCAGTGCGGAGTGACAATTCTTACATCCACA
Source organism: Sporotomaculum syntrophicum (assembly GCF_009932395.1). Taxonomy (GTDB): domain Bacteria; phylum Bacillota; class Desulfotomaculia; order Desulfotomaculales; family Desulfallaceae; genus Sporotomaculum; species Sporotomaculum syntrophicum. The sequence goes on along the minus strand of NZ_LSRS01000009.1, from coordinate 11,947 downwards.
CCATTTCGGGCAGCCAGGCAAAGGGCAGTAACTATTTCATTATCCGCGATGAGATATGGCGTATTGATATAAACGTAGTTTTTTGCTTTATTAATTATATTAAGATAAATATTTTCAGCCACCAGGTCCTCATCAAGGGGCATATCCGCGTAAGGCTGGACAAACCCGTCGGAAGCATATGGTAGTCTATTGTGATAAAGCGGCTTGTAGCATTCATAATCAGTATCTGTAGGTATAGTTGCATTCCAAAGGTGCAAGAACATAAAAGTAAAACTCCATGCCGCATCACCTTTAACCATAATACCGGCATCTTTCCAATGACCATATTTGGGATAAGCATTAATATATTCATCAGCCAGATTTATACCGCCGGTAAAGGCAACCCATCCATCAATAACAACTATTTTTCTATGGTCGCGGTTATTCATACGCAGCGACAAAACCGGTGAGACAGGATTAAAAGCGATACATTGAATACCCATACCGGCAAGTTTCTGATTAAACCCTGGTGGCAGAAGGTAAATCGAACCCATATCATCATACATAATCCGTACCTCTACGCCCTCCCGTACCTTCTGCACCAGGATCGCCAGGATTTCATCCCAAAGCAAGCCTTCTTCCAAAATAAAGAATTCCATAAAAATGTATTGCTTTGCCTGGCGCAACTCTTCAATTATTTTTTTGAACATAACCTCACCGGGAGACAAATATTGAGTAACGGTGTTTTTATAAATTGGGAATAGTGAAGTATTTAATATATATCTCGATTGATTGGCGATACTCTTGTCTAATTCCTCCAACTCATTGATTATGTTCTGATCCTGAGCCAGGTAATGGCTAATGGTGAGAAATTCTTTGAGAATTTTTTCCTTGAATATCCTCATATTTTTGTTATTGCCCAGTACAAAATATAGCAGTGCGCCAATTATTGGCAAGGTTAATAACGGTATGATTAAGGCAATCTTGTAAATTGGGTTGCTGCGGCTATTAATAATTTTAAACAACAGCATAATACTCAGCAGCATAAATAAGCCTTGTACATAGATAAAATATTCATTTAGTTTCCAGAGAAAGAACAGCAAAAAAGATATCTGAATAGTAATCGCTATAGCTACAACGGTCATCCTGTTTAAAATAAAATTGAGTATTTTCTTCACCTATGATGTTCTCCCTCCATACAAAGGTGTCGACATAAGCATACATCTATTCTTGTTCATAGCACAAATTATTTGAGCAGTTAAATTTTATCAATAATTAATGGTAAAAAAGGCGGTATGGTAAGTAGAAAAATTTTTTCTTATTAATAGTTTTATTATGACTAATCGAGGTGTAATAAAATGTTTGGATTTGGCTTACACAGAAAAACCATTAAAGAACTTCGTAAAAACCAGGGTTTAACAGCAAGAGAACTGGCTCAGCTGGTAAAAGTAGAAACCGTGAAGATCCTGCAAATTGAGGACACAAAGCTCAGAGATGTACCGGAACCTCTGAAAACAAGGCTAATACCATTTTTAAGGGGTGACTATATGAACAAAATACCGTGGTAAATACGTCCATCGGCAAAATTCAATGATAGCCTATCTCTTAAAATACCTTACCCGCACGTAAATATATGTTAATATAAAAAATAAAAAGCGGAAAGGTGAATAATGTGTCGAATACAAAGATATGCCTTTGGTTAAAATGTGCCCTATTACTCTCAATTACAGTTATTCTTTTCATTGCTATACCCGGCTGCGGCAAGAAGGACATTCAGTCTGCCATGGAGAGACCTGGTGAAAATAATTCACCGGAGATGGAGTTCAACAGACCACAGGATAACGTCCCAGCTAGTGCAATGCTTGCGCGACCCATTGCCGTAACAATAGATAATTCCAGCTCGGCCCGTCCCCAATCAGGACTAGACCAGGCAGACCTAGTCTATGAGGTGCCTGTGGAGGGAGGCGTCACCAGGTATCTCGCTGTCTTTTTTCACGAAGGCACAAAAAACATCGGCCCAATTCGTTCTGCCCGACCTTACTTGATCGAGTTAGCCCGGGAATGGGATGCCATCTACATTCATTGCGGCCAAAGTCCCCAGGCTCAGACATATTTTGCCGAAAACCAAATTGCCCATATTAACGAAATGTTCCACCCTACCGGATTCTGGCGGGATAAATCCAGACAGGCACCCTTCAATCTATACACTGACATCAATTCCCTATGGCAGGAAATTACCAAATTAGGCTGGGATAACAAGGGAGCTCTCGCCGACTACCCGTTACGTGGAGCAGGTGATCAGCTCTCCGGTCAAGTTGCAGAGAAACTGACCATTATCTATCCATACGGCCGAGTGGGCTATCAGTATGATGCGCCAACCAATACCTACTTGCGTTTTTTGAACGATCGTCCTTACTTGGATTTAAATTCCTCTATGCAGCTGTCAGCTGTTAATATCTTGATTCAACAGGTATCTATGTGGGCATTTGACAGCGAGGGCCGACTGGAGGTAAATTTACTTGGTCAGGGCAAAGCTTGGTTATTCTCCAACGGTCAGGTGCAAGAGGCAACTTGGCGCAAAAATTCTAACACTAGCCGTACCCGTTTTTATGACCAAACAGGCGTGGAGTTGAGTATGACCAAAGGCACCACCTGGATCCAGCTGATTTCAGAACAAATGCAATTCAATTATAAATAATACACCCAGAAATACAACAATGAATATAATTATTTACCTTTAACTGTAGCTTCTAAAGCATCTGCAATTTTATTAGCACCTATGTATATCATTTCCTTGGGTACTGCGTTTAAATATTCTAGACTTGATTCGTTTTCTCTGGTATGTGTGACCACCATACCAACTGATACATTACCGATAGGAGGCAACCTGTTTTTTATTTGTTTAATGGACGAAGCAGGCCATATCGGTGCATGTTTTACACATAAGTAACCTAACAAATTAACGTCATGGGCATTCAGAGCATCGACACCGATAATCAGGGTTTCTTTATCTTTTGGCAGAATTGACGCATATTGGGCTACTTTAGTTGCACCAATTGGTTTATCCAATGTGCCCCATACATTTCTAAAACCCCGGTCTCTTAGCATTGTCCCTACCAATGGTCCCAATGAATCCCCTATAATTTCGTTAGTGCCTATACATACCACCAGTATTCTTTTATATACTTCGAAAAGCTCATATTTAGTAATCCCTTCGATAACTTGTTGCATAGCGTTTTCATCTTTATAATAGGCATATCCAGCCCATGCTTCAGGTACTATTACCTGCCTATTGTTTAAATTGATAATCTTATTTTGATTATTATCATTTGCAGTATTAACTGGCTTATTAATATCACTTCACCCCCCAAATATTCACTTTTCTATACCAAGCTGCTCAAATTAATATCGATATTACCGGGCTATTTGATTTCAGGACAACATATTATAACAATCCAAGTTTTTTTCTCAACACTGCCCCCTCAAATTCATGCTTCTATTTTACCACTTGAAGCGGTTTGTTCACAGAATCCTTTCTTTTACTCATTCAATTTGGCCTGCAGCACCCATTCCCAGTAAGCACTAACAACTCTACATCTTATTCGGTTAATGTTATCATTAACAAAAAAAAACAGGCCTGTTTGTGCAGATAGCCAGGCCTGCTCTATATATGCCGTTATGTTTACGAAATTAGTTTTCGTTCATACTCATACCTAAAATGCTGCAGTGTAGTAAGGATAGGGCTGGGGGAAGCTTGACCCAAACCACATAAACAAACTCTCTCCATTACTTTACCCAATTGGATCATATGCTCAATGTCCGGCAAAGTCCCCCGGCCCCTGTTTATCCTGTCCATAATCTCATAGCACCTGAAAGTACCTTCGCGGCACGGATTACATTTGCCGCAGGATTCTTCTTTAAAGAATTTAGCTATATGGGTGACGATATCAACTACATCACGGGTCTCATCCATAACAAATACGGCACCAGTGCCCAGCGTGGCTCCTATGCTACGCATGGAATCATAATCAATGGGGGTATCCAGCAGATATTCAGGGATAAAACCGCCTGAAGTACCGCCAACCTGCACCGCTTTGAGCCTCCTGCCGCTTTTAACTCCGCCGCCATAATTATAAATAATTTCCCTGAGTGTAACATTTGTCGGAACTTCGATAAAGACCCGTTTTTCCACATCACCCGTTAGGGTTAAAACTTTTGTCCCCGGGTATGTGGACGCACCTATGGCAGCATACCAATCGGCACCGTTGAACACGATTTGAGGCAAATTAGCGAAGGTTTCAACATTGTTGACTACGGTGGGCTTGCCCCAAAGGCCGGAAACACCGGGAAACGGGGGTTTAAAGCGAGGTTCACCTCGATGGCCTTCAATTGATTCAATAAGCGCAGTTTCTTCACCGCAGACATAGGCACCGGCTCCCATGCGTACTTCGATATTGAAATCACCCAGTACACCTTTGCTGCGGGCTTGGTCTATAGCCAGGTTCAGAAGTTCTACCACATAGGGATATTCTCCCCGGCAGTAAATATAACCCTGTTTGGCATTGACCGCATGGCCGCAGATAGCCATACCCTCAAGCAACTGCTGCGGGTCCTTCTGAACAATAATGCGGTCCTTGTAGGTACCAGGTTCACCTTCGTCTAAATTGCAAACTACATAACTCACCTCGGCATCGGTGGGTACAAAGCTCCATTTAAGTCCACAGTTAAAAGCTGCTCCGCCACGGCCGCGCAGGTTGGATTTTTTAACCTCCGCAATCAGGTCGGCTCGGGACATCGACCGAGCTTTCTCCAGACCCTGATAGCCACCAGCTTGCAGGTAGTCCTCAAGCTTTGCCGGGTTAATTTGGTCAGCATTGCGCAGTACAATACGCTGTTCTTCAGCCAATTCAATACCTCCCTTCTATTGCGCTTACCTGCATTGAGCCAGCATTTCAGGCACCTGTGCAGGCTTAATATCAGTATAGGGCACGCTGTTGATGGTAATAACCGGGGTTGCCTGACATTGGCCAACGCACTCGGTAAACTCCAGGGTAAACTTTCCATCCGCCGTGGTTTCACCCATCTTGATGCCCAGCTCTTTTTCCAGAACGGTAATTATTTCTGCAGCTCCGGCAATATGACAAGGAGCGCTTTCGCAGATCCGAATTATATATCTGCCCCTCTTACCAATCTTTAAATATGAATAAAAAGTGGCCGTGCCAAAGGCCTGAGATGCCGAAACGCCAAACACCGCTGCCGCTTCGCGCACCGCCTCCCCAGGGAGATAGTTATATTCTCCTTGCACCGCGTGATAAGCTTCAAGCAACCCGCCGGGCAAAGCTTTATAGTTATTTAGAATCTGTTTATATTCCGCCACTGTTAGTTCACCACCTCAATGCATTTTTATCTGCTTCCGACTAACTCCAGCTTCGCAGCAACTACTGGATTTTTTCTATTTTTACTGCACATACCTTATATTCACCGGTTTTAGTAACCGGATCCAGGGCAGCACTGGTCAAAACATTAGTAGGGGTGTCCTCGTAGTGGAACGACATCCAAATCATACCTGGAAAAACCCGGTCAGTGACTTTAACTTTGGTTGTAACCTCACCACGCCGAGAAGTTACTTTAACAGTTTCGCCGTTATACAATCCCAATCGCGCAGCATCTTCCGGGTTAATTTCGGCATTTTCCTCCGACCACATACTGTTGATACCTGTTGAATACGGCGTTGTTACATTATAGTGATACAGAATACGGCCTGTAGATAATAAGAAGGGGTACTCCTGATCCGGTAATTCCGCCGGTGGAGTGTGTTCGATCGCCTGGAAAAGGCCTTTACCCCGGGTAAATGAAGAGGCGTGCAAATAAGGCGTACCCGGGTGTTCAGCAGTTGGACATGGCCACTGGATGCCCTGCTTATCAATACGCGCATAGCTTATCCCGCCGTAAGATGGCGTAAGGTCTGACATCTCATTGAAAATTTCCTCAGCACTGCCATAATTTACTGGAAGCCCCATCTTGGTACAAAGTTCTGCAATGACCTGCCAGTTGCTTTTACCCGCCAGCGGCTCAATTGCTTTTCTAACACGCTGTACCCGGCGTTCAGTACTGGTAAAAGTGCCATCCGTTTCGGCAAAGCTAGCGGCGGGCAAGATTACATCAGCATATACCGCCGTTTCAGTCAAAAATAGCTCTTGAACCACAAGAAACTCCAACCTATCAAGACCGGAACGAATATGATTGCTGTTGGGATCAGTGAGCACCGGGTTTTCACCAAGAATATACATAGCCTTAACCTCACCAGAGTTGGCTCGCTCAAACATCTCAGGAATCATCAAACCAACATCACCGGACAGAGAAACACCCCAGGCCTGCTCGAATTTTTCCCGGGCAGCGGGTTCAATAACCTTCTGATAACCTGTAAACACATTGGGTAGTGCTCCCATGTCGCAGGCACCCTGCACGTTGTTTTGACCGCGTATCGGGTTAACCCCGGTGCCTGGCCGTCCCAAATGCCCGGTTAGCATGGCCAGGTTAGCAATGCTCATTACGTTGTTGGTACCGCAAACATGCTCAGTAATACCCAGGGTATAAAACGTCATCGCTTTATCGGTGCTCGCATAAAGATGGGCCACTGCATAAAGCTCTGGAGTAGGTATACCGGTTAACTTGGAAACATAATCAGGTGTATATTTTTTAACGGTTTCCTTTAAGGCTTCAAAATTTTCAGTTCGTTCTTCGACAAAAGTCTTGTCATACAGCCCTTCGCTAATGATGATATGCATCAAACCGTTAAGGAACGGAATGTCTGTACCTGGTTGGATACGCAGCCAGTAATCAGCTTCCTCAGCAAGTTCTATCCGCCGCGGATCCACGACTATGAGTTTAGCTCCCCGGCGTGCAGCCTGCCTCATTTTATAACCAATCACCGGGTGAGCTTCAGTGGTATTGGTACCAACTAATAGCAATAATTCAGCTTGATCAATCTCAGAGATAGAATTGGTCATCGCACCGCTGCCGAAAGAAGTGGCTAGACCAGCCACCGTCGGAGCGTGTCAGGTACGGGCACAATGATCAACATTATTTGTGCCCATCACCGCCCTGGTAAACTTTTGCATTAGGTAATTCTCTTCATTGGTACACCTAGCCGAACTTAGTGCAGCAAAGCTGTCGGAGCCGTATTTGTTTTTTATTTCGCTTAGCCGCTCAGCTATTAAATTGATAGCCTCCTCCCAGGATGCAGGTACAAAATTTCCATCACGTTTAATTAATGGAGTAGTTAACCGTTGAGCGTTATTGACAAAATCCCAGCCAAACCTTCCTTTAACGCAAAGGGCACGGCCGTTCACTACACTGTCAGGACTTGATTTGACCCCGACCACTTGACCTTCATGGACACACAGGTCAAAATTGCAACCGGTGCCGCAAAATGGGCAGGTGGTTCGCACTTTTTGCAGTTCCCAAGCTCTAGCTTTACCATGAATCTGCTTCTCAGTCAATGCTCCGGTCGGACAAACTGCCACACATTGACCGCAAAAAACGCAATCAGAGTCTACATAGGAAACATCGTCTGCCGTGGTCACCTTGCGATTGTAGCCTCGATACATGTATGACAGGTTATCTTTACCAGTAATCTCTTCACAGGCTCTTACGCAGGCACCGCATTGAATACACTTATTCAAATCACGGATAATAAATGGATTGCTCTCATCAACAGCATAGTTATGCTTCTCTCCCACAAAACGACTGTCGCGAACACCATATTGATAAGCGTATTCAGCCAAACGACAATCTCCCATCTTATCACAGGTCATACAATCCTGAGGATGGTTGGCAAGCAGCAATTCCAATATAATTTTGCGTGCTTCAATGACAGCAGGCGACTCAGTGTGAATTACCATTCCGGCTGATATTGGTGTTACACACGAAGCAGGTAAAAGTGTATTTCCCTCTACTTCTACAACACATAAGCGACATTGGCCCATAGGACTCAAATCAGGATAATAACATAACCTGGGAATACTAATTCCGGAATTTTCGGCAGCCTGTAGTATGGTACTACCCGCTGGTGCTTCAACATCCTTTCCGTTAATCTTTAGTTTAACAAGTTCCATTATCTCCATCCCTCCTAACGTTTATATGCATCAGGAATAAACCTCCCAATAAGTTGCTTTAAAGCTTACCGGTTAATCAAAGACATCACTTCAACCAAAAATACACAAATAACCAGGCATGTACTGTTTTTTTATTAATTTTACCCATGTCGAAATCTTCTAACTTTTTTGGTTATGTTCTATTAAGCATAACGAAGCGGCAGATTAATAATTCATCTGTGCTATTGGACTGCCCACTGAATTATTATTTACTTAAATATTTAGTTACCACAATATCGCTATGCTTAATTAAACATAACGTATGGACTTAAATAATTACTCCACAAAGGAAGTAATCACACTAACAATATGATAACGTCATTTTATAATAGGTAATAATTAAATATAATCACCTTATAGTATGGAAGATTGATTAACTAATAGATTAAAAAGGTATTAGCTCTTATTTACTACCACCTCACGCTTTATTGTTAGCCCATTTATGAGTCATGCACAACACAATTGGACAATATGGAAACAAATCCAGTTCAAGACAATTATTGATGGTCTTTTCTCCTGTTTTGAAGTTCATCTAAATATCTTAACCTAGGAATAATTTCTTTATGAATGTCACAGTTAATAGATTTCCCAGCTCTGGACCCAGTCATCAACAATTTATCATGCGGGCAACCTCCCTGGCAGGTAGTTCTAAATTCACACGCCCTGCATTCATCCGGGATGTCCGGCATGGATATGTCATAATGAAATTTTTCACACTGGATGATACTTAATGGATCTTTATCAAATATTGTTCCAAATTTAGTGGAATGGTTCCTAATACATGCCCCCACTGAACCATCTGGAAATATCACTGCATTTCTTTTCCCGCAAGGATACGGAGATGCTTCATGCGCCCATAAAGGGATTAAGGTATCCAGCAAAAAGGTAGTATGCACATCGTAGCCCTTAATAATATAACTTTCCAATAGATCTAACAATTCATGATATCTCTTTAATAATCTGGCATGGTATTCAGCATCCAAACCTCTATAGCAATCTTTTTGGTATCTTAACCGATAGCCATTTTCCAAACCAAATCTTGTTATGTCAAGCAGCCTTTCCAAGTTAAAATCATCCATCGTAGCTTCCACGGTTTGGCCAATAACATTTGATCGTTCACCAATTATCTTCATTCTTCTTGCAGTTTCCTCGATACTGGTATTGGAAATACTTGTAGTTATCCATTGGATATCTTCAAGATCATCCCAGTTTACTGAGTCGACTAAATCTCCATTGGTATAAATATACCCTTGCATGCCATCAGTATTTTTGTAAATAGAATCCATAACTTTCTTAATTCTTTTTGTATTCAATAATGGTTCTCCACCCAGGAAGCCAATGACGTTGACTTTAACATTATTAACTTTCCAAACTTCTGGAATCCACTCTAATAATCTAGCAAAAGTATTATCATTCATTTCCAGAGTACTACCATCGCTGACTTGTTCAAAAGTATAGCAGTAAGTGCACCTTCTGGTACACCTAAAAGATAAAAATAAGGTGAACCAGAATAACGGGAACTTCTCCCAATAGCCTTCCCCCTTAATTCGGTCATCCTCTTTTATATACATTTTTTTTAACTGCTTAACATGTTCTGTTTGTTTTCTCATAATTAATAGCCCAGCCTCTCTTTATTCTTTTAAACGCGTTGCTCATATATTAGTAAGCAGGCGTACAAAACAGCTAAATTATAATATGGATCTTAGAAGCGAAAGCGCCATAATGCAGACAAATACCCAGAAAACACTTTCACTTCTTTTAAATCCAATTAAATATCTGTTTATCCCTACTGTTAGTTCATATTGAACAAATCAACAATATACGCAGTAACTATTTCTCCATCAGCGATCATACCACTACCAGGGGGAATATCCACAAGCAAGTTGCAATCCGCTAAAGTCCTCAGTATACTATGTTCGGTAAGAATGCTTGCTTTGGCTATTCCTTCTTCAATAGATAGTTTGGCGGTTTTTATTCTCCTAGCATCAGCTTTTTTGTAATCGCCGGATAAAACAACCTCCACCTGGCGAGGCAAAATATCTTTATAGCCCAACATTTTTTTAATCACTGGTTTAACTATTAACTCAAAAGCCGTGAAAGCCGCACCCGGATGACCGGATAAACCCAGAATCAATTTACCTCCTTTTTTCCCCGCTACAAATGATTTGCCGGGTCTAATATCTATTCCTGAAAACAAACCCTCTATTCCCGCCATGGCCATGGCAGGTTCAACCAGGTCAAAATCTCCTGCTGATGCTCCTCCTGTAGTAACAACCAAGTCTGTTTTTTCCAGAGCAGTCTGCATAATTGTAGCGATTTTTGCCGCATCATCTGGCACAATACCCATAGGAACAGGCTCCACCCCGATTTTCCTAAGGAGAGCTGACAGAAGATACTGATTGCTATTATATATCCTGCCGGTATCCAGTGTTTGTCCAAGCTCCGTTAATTCACTACCTGTACATATAATGGCAACTTTAAGTGCAGAGTACACAGGTATATCATTAAGCCCTGCTTCAGCCAGTAACCCAAGAAGGGGTGGGGTAATCAGTGTACCCTTGGAGATAGCTGTTTCTCCAGCTGTTATTCCCTGGCCTGCTTTGTCTATGTTGGCTCCCTTCATTACCTGATGATACACCTTAATATACTGACCCTCTCGAAAAACGTCCTCGCACTTGACTACCGCATCAGCCCCCGCTGGTAGTGGCGCTCCTGTCATTACTTTAACAGTGGTCTGGCTCGAGACTTGAAAATAATGGTTTCTCCCAGGTGCCACTTTTCCCAAAACCATTAAACTGACCGGGACATTTTCCGAAATATTTTCGGTATCCCTGCTAAGCAAGGCATACCCGTCAACCTTAGAACGATCGAAGCTTGGTACATTTTCCTGAATAGAAAGGTCTTCGAGCATAGTACGTCCTAAAGCCTCATTTAAAGACAACCGTTCACACGGGGTGGTTATTACTTTCTGCAGTAAAAGTTCACGAGCTTCTTCCAAAGGTAGTTTTCTCCTCCAGGCATGGGTCTGGTTAACATGATAATCTTTAGGGTTATTTGTATTTTCAGGATAGTTAATTCTGACCTTAGAATAAAGCTCAGAAATCTTGGCAATGCTCCGTTTGTCTTTAGAAATGGGAAAAGTGTTAAATTTATTTATTGATGCCCCGTTCGTGTCATTTGCGATTATTGCATAACCGTCCATTGAAGAATTATCTACAGGAGGTATTGATATACCCGGTACATTCTCTTTATAAAAAACCTGATTAGATACTTCCTTAATCACAATGTTTTCGCAGCTTTGATAGTTGACAGAATTTAAAACAACCTTCTGTGCCTCTTCTTTGATTGATGCCATTAAATTTTTATCTATCATTATGATAATCTCCCCTGCAAATTTAGATTTTGGTAATTAGTAAAAGGAGACATGCCGGGCAGTTACATAAACAAGACATGCCCGGCATAAATGCCAAATCCATCTCCTTTTCGCCCAACACACACATAGGGCTAATAAACCATAACATCCTGTTTTAAGTTATTTGGCTCGGAGAGACAATATTTTATATAAGAAATTATCGAAATGCTCCCTTAGTTCAACAACTTATTTCAGTAACCGGTTGCATAATTACGCCTCTTTTTTCTTTCTAATAACCGTCCTTTCTCCTTCAGGCAGAGGAGGCGGAACTGGTTCACCAACCAACCGCGTCGCCGCCGCAAATCTAGGCGGGCAAACTGAATAGCAAGTTCCACATTTAATACATTTATCCTGTTCGACTATATGGACTTCGCCTTTGGCACTAATAATCGCATCGGCA
>NZ_LSRS01000008.1:175184-187951 GCF_009932395.1 Sporotomaculum syntrophicum | reverse complement strand
CCCGAAATATAGTTGTTGATGGTTCCTGCTGTAAGGCCTTTGTCATTTTTAAGATGAAGTATATATTGTTGGATGTCACTAATCGTAATGTCTTCCATGCGCTTATGCCTTTCGATTTGGATAAAATCCATAAATGCATAGATCCTGCGCAAATATGATTCCTTTGACGATTCGGGAGCTCCTTTGAGTTCAAAGTATAGTTCAATATCTTTTTTATAATTGTCCATGCAATGGCCTCCTGATTTTAGATTCTTAAATGACAACCTTTAGTATCATCAGGAGGTAAGGAGGAGGTCTAGTTGCTTGGATGATTGTTTGTACCTTTATGTGTGAATGTTTCTTTAGAAATGTTATAATCATAAGAGAAAAGTATGTTCCTTTTTGGTTTGTTGGTTTTGGCGAATTAACAATACCACATAAAGGGCATACTTTTCTATTTTAATTTATTCTTTTAAAATGCTTTTTTAAAGCCATTGCGAAGCGATTTCGTTCTTCCTTTGTGTCAACAAAAACATGGTAGAGTTTGAAAAAAGGGGTGCGTGAATAAATGCCCAGGAAGTCAAGAGTGAAGAGTGTAACAGGGCTCTACCATGTATAGACTGATCCCTTTAGCTGGTAATTGATAAAGCAAAGGCACTCCTCTTATTATATAACGAGTGCCTTTAAAACATCCTGATGCATCCGATTATCTGAATGTCAAAACACCCTGGTAACAGCAAGCTGGCGACTGTTCGGCTTCGACCCCGGCCCGGCGGACGGTGACTTCGGCCCCCGCACCCGCCGGGCAGTTGAGCAGCTGCAGCAATGCTGCGGGCTTAAGCCTGACGGCGTGGCCGGCCCGCGGACCCTGGCGGCGCTGGCCCTGCTGCTCCCACCAGCCTCAGCCGGGCTGCCGTCTCAGCCCCCATTTTGCTGAAAAAGAATTCGCTTGCCGCTGGTGCGGGTAAACCCTGCCTGGTTCAACTGCTGGAGCAGCTGCGGGAACAGCTGGGCGATAAGCCGGTGGTGATCACGTCCGCTTACCGCTGCGTTGCGCACAATCGTGCAGTGGGCGGAGCAAGGCAAAGCCAGCACCTGCCGGGCAATGCGGCGGATATCACGGTAACTGGTGCAGCCCCGGGTGAATGGCAGCCGCTGCTGAAAAGACAGGCTTTACCGGGGTGGGGAAGTATGCCGGTTTTACGCATGTTGATGTGCGGGCCGGGGGGTAAGGCGCGTTGGGTGGGGTGATTTAGAGCCAACAGTTAAATGGGGTATGAGTCGACTATACTGTGCACAGATTGTCGGATGGATAATTACATCCTTTGATAATATTGATATTGAAAGGAGTTTGTTTGATGGATTCTTTAAGTAGTATGAATAATGCATTGGCATACATTGAAGAGCATTTAACTGAGGATATCGATTATAGTAAAATTTCTAAAATTGCTTACTGCTCAGAGTATCATTTTAAAAGGATGTTTTCATTTTTATCAGGAATTGGTTTATCAGAATATATACGAAGAAGAAGACTAACGCTGGCTGCCCTTGATTTAAAAGATACAAATTTGAGAATAATCGATGTTGCTGTCAAATATGGTTATGATTCAGCTGATTCATTCTCCCGTGCTTTTCATTCTATGCATGGTATTCTTCCTTCTGAAGCAAGAAGTGAGAATACACAGTTAAAAGCTTATCCTAGAATGACCTTTCAATTATCAATTAAAGGAGTATGCGAAATGAATTATCGTATTGTTGAGAAAGGACCTTTTAAGTTAGTAGGATTTAAGAAGAAAGTTCCAATTGTTTTTGAAGGTGTCAATCCAGAGATTGCAAAAATGACTAAACTATTAACCCCTGAGATTATTAAAGAATTTAAAACACTTTCAAATGTAGAACCAACAGGGATTATTAGTGCATCTATTAACTTCTCAGAAGGAAGAATGGAAGAAAAGGGTGAGCTGGAGCATTACATCGGTGTAGCAACTTCAAGTGATGAAACAGCAGAATTTGATGTATTGAAAATAGAAGCCAGCACCTGGGCAGTTTTCGAATCCATTGGACCATTCCCGGAAACACTTCAAAATGTATGGGGAAGGATATACTCAGAGTGGTTTCCATCATCAGGATATGAGGCAGCCCCAGGCCCAGAAATTTTGTGGAACGAGAGTCCAGACACTGGAAATCCGAAGTATCGAAGTGAAATCTGGATTCCAGTGAAGAAGAAATAACGTTTAGTATATCAATGAGCATAATTAAGGGCACTTCTAATTAGGGTGCTCTTTCCGTAAACAATACGAACGAGGGTGGATAGTTTTACGTCTACCAAAAACATTCATGACCTGCATATATGGAGCATTTCCAGCGGCATCCCAGCACTGACTATGCACGCCATTGTAGATCCCGGGGGTTAACTTATTTTTAACCAGCCGGGATAGGCCATAAACTTTTCACAGGCAGTTACCAATTAAACGGGTTAACTGCCTTTTTTTGTTCGCAACTCCTTGTATTAACATTACATGCCAACTTGGGCAGGATTAACTAATCAAAGAGGGAATTGTACAAATTATATTTCCGCTAAAAGAGGTGTTTAAAATGGAATACAGTGATGTATTAAAACATCTTTCACCCTGTGGCCTTGATTGTGTGAGATGTGCAGATTATGAACAAGGGGAAATAAAACAATTAAGTTCAAGGCTTATTCAACTACTTGGTAATTATAAGCCAGTAGCAAAAATGAAAACAGAAAAACAACCGATTTTTAACGATTACCCCCAATTCAATGAAATCCTAAAATCCTTTGCCAATGGAATATGCAGTGGGTGTAGAGGTGAAAATGTGCAATGTCCGATAACGACTTGTGCCGCTAAAACCTGTCATAAAGACAAATCTGTTGATTTTTGCTTTCAATGTGCTGAATATCCTTGTGATAAGCAGTTTACAGGCCGTTTAAGAGACCGCTGGAGATATATTAATGACCGCATGAAAGAAATTGGCGTAGTCGAATATTATTACGAGCAGGTTAAGTTACCTAGATATTAAATGTAAAATACCCCCGCATTTTTCATTTGCCAAACAGCAAGCTTACAGGCGGCCGGGGTCTTGTCCAACTGCAGCGCAGCCTGATGAATCTTAGTTTTTTCACGGTTACCGGCACCGCCAGCCGGAGCAATTTAGTATCGGTCCAGGAGTTTTTCCTCCGGCGCTGCCGGCGGATGCCGTTTAATGCTTAGCAATAGGAACTTGACAAACATTATTGACATATATTACAATAACCAAAACTCTTTGCACTGCATATTAATTTACAGTACAAACTGAGCAGGCGAGGGACCTTACTAAAGGTTCCTGGGGCTGGGCCGTAAACTTTCGGCAGCAAATGGGGTATTTAACACATTTGTGGGACAGTAGTATGTTCCATAGATGTGTTTTTTTATACTAATATTGGATACATACACTGTATAGTGTATACAAAATTGGTTTTATGAGGCCCAAGTGGAGGTAACATATATGACCGAATCAAAAACGCCCTTAAAGGGCTTAACCAGCGAGGAAGCCCGAAAGCGTCAGGAACAATACGGCAAAAACGAACTGACCCCCATGAAAAAAGAAAGCTTTTTCCGCAAAGTGCTGCACATCATTAGCGAGCCAATGTTTTCGCTGCTTATCGTGGCAGCGGTTATTTATTTCATTCTTGGGGAACCGCGTGACGGGGCAATTATGCTGGTTTTTGTGATCGTTGTCATCAGTATTGATATGATCCAGGAATGGAAAACCGACAAATCGTTAAATGCTCTTAAAGACTTATCTGCGCCGCATAGCCAGGTCATCCGGGACGGCAAAGAAATGGTTATTGCCAGTATTGATTTGGTGCCCGGCGACCTGATGCTGATTTCCGAAGGGGTAAAAATTCCGGCTGATGGCGAGATAGTAAAAGCAAGCGACCTGTGTGTGGATGAATCCTCTTTAACCGGTGAATCGGAAGGGGTTTGGAAGACGACCGTGGAAAATGCGGAACCCTCCGCCGATTACTGGCGCAAGGATTACTGTTACGCCGGAACTTTAGTTACTCAAGGCAGCGCCCATGTGCTCGTGGATAAAATTGGAGCTGCTACAGAATATGGAAAAATCGGGGCCGATATAGCATCCGCGCCGGAGTCCCCCACGCCGCTGCAAAAACAAACCGGGAATCTTGTTAAGCTTAGTGCCGGTATCGCCGCTGTTTTGTTTGCCGCAGTAGTATTTGTTACCTGGTTCAATATTCCCGACCACCCATTTCGCGCCCGGCTGATCGAAAGCGTTCTCTCTGGTATTACCCTTGCTATGGCGATGATCCCGGAAGAATTCCCGGTTATTTTAACCGTTTTCCTATCCATGGGGGCATGGCGGCTTGCCAAACAGCATTCTTTGGTGCGCAAGCTGCCTTCCGTAGAAACCTTGGGGGCTGTTTCCGTACTTTGTGTGGATAAAACAGGGACCATCACCATGAACCAAATGACGGTCCGTGATACCTGGGCGGTAGATAATGATTATATGAAGCTTTGCGAAACTATGGGGCTGGGCTGTGAAACCGATACCTATGACCCTATGGAAAAAGCCATGCTTAACTATTGTGAGAAGTTAGGCCTGAACAAAGGGCATCTATTTGGCGGTGAATTAATTACCGAATACGCTTTTACCAATGAATTGAAAATGATGGGGCATGTTTGGAGGCATGAGGACGAAATTATCATTGCGGCCAAAGGTTCTCCGGAACGAATCCTGGCTATCTGCCGCTTGAATGATATCCAGCGCCGGGAAGCCGAAGCTAAGCTTATGGAGATGTCGGTACAAGGCCTTCGAGTCATTGCCGTTGGAGTTATGAAACCAACTAGTAGGGACGATATCCCTGCTGAGCTTACCGATTGCGCGCTTACTCTCTGCGGTTTAATCGGGCTTGCCGATCCTCCCAGGGAATCTGTCAAAGAAGACATTAAGCAGTGCACGAAAGCCGGCGTTCGTGTGGTTATGATAACCGGGGACAATGGTATTACCGCCAGCAGCATCGCCAAGCAGATTGGCATGCCAAACAGCGATAGTATCATCACCGGTGACGAGCTTAACGACATGACCGATGAAGAATTACAGGAGCGGGTCAAAGAGGTCAGTATTTTTTCCCGCGTGGTGCCCGAGCATAAAATGCGTATCGTCAAGGCATTTAAAGCGAACGGGGAAATCGTGGCCATGACGGGTGACGGTGTCAATGATGCGCCGGCCTTGAAATACGCGGACATCGGCATTGCCATGGGCAAGCGTGGTTCGGAGGTATCACGCGAAGCAGCCGACCTTATTTTACTGGACGACAACTTTTCAACTATTGTGCGCACCATCCGGGATGGGCGGCGTATATACGATAATATCCGCAAAGCGGTTGGTTATGTGTTCACCATTCACATACCCATTGCTTTTTCTTCCTTGCTGGCGCCAATCCTGGGCGTATACCCGGCCAATTTGTTCTTACTTCCTTTGCACGTGGTGTTGCTGGAACTGGTTATTGACCCTACTTGTTCCATAGTGCTGGAACGTCAGCCGGCGGAAGCTGATATTATGGAAAGAAAGCCCCGTAATCCGGGGGAAAATATTCTAAACGCGAGGACTTTAATTAAGAGTGGTTTGCAGGGTATCATGATTTTTGCAGCGTCTTTCGGTACTTACTATTTAATTCTTTCCCGCAATCCTGCCGATGCGCCCCTGGCCCGCACCATGGGCCTGGTTATTATTATTCTTGCCAACCTTTTCCTGGTACAGGTCAACAGCTCTAACCATGACTTTGTGGTGCAGTCTGTAAAACGGCTTGCTAAGGATAAGGTGATGTGGGCGGTTAATATTGGGACGGTTGTTGGTACGCTGTTGCTCTTATATACACCGGTGCATCAATTTTTCAAGTTTGCGCCTCTTACTATTGAACAATTTTTTACGGCTCTGGGCATCGCGGCGGTATCTGTTTTTTGGTATGAGCTTGTCAAGCTTGCCAAAAAGCTGGCCAAAAAAAATTATAAAGAGGCCTATCAAACGGGCACCCTCAAAAGTCGTTAGAAGCAGGCTTGCGATATATTCATTTAAAAAAGGAAGTCTTGATTATGCAATGTCCTAATTGTCAACTGTCATAAAATATTAAATGTTGATAATCAAGTTGCCCATTCTATTGATGAGATTTAACTAGTAAATAGTGATGAAGTATTATTTTTTAGCCAAATCACCAGTTCATCTTTTGATAATCTACCAGATGCTAGATCCATCATCATTTTGAAAGTATCCTTTTCGCATGCGGTAATTTCGAAGCCGTTTCTTTGGAGAAAAACATCCATAGCCACAAGCGCAATTCTTTTATTTCCATCTATAAATGGGTGGTTATTGCATGAATGATACCCGTACGCTGCCGCCATTTTTAATAAATTATCATGTAGATATTTACCATCAAATGTCGCTTTGGGTTGCTGTAAAGCGGAATCAAGCAGATTTTCATCTCGAACTCCGTAAGAGCCGCCGTAGATTTGAATGAGTTGTTCATGAAATAAAAGAATTAAATCTTTAGGTAAAAATATTACACTTGTCATTTTGCTAGCGATTTCAAAGTATTTTTAAATTTATTATTCGTATTTTCAAAGCTGGAAACCCATTTTTCAAACTCGGGGTCGTAAGGTGTTAATGTTATTCCATAGCTGTTCTCCACGACGTATAATTCTTTTCCTTCTTTAAGATTGTATTTATCCATTAGATCCCTGGTGATTGTAAATCCGAAGCTATTACCTATTTTTCTTAGCTTTACCGTTCTCATAAGCGTCACCTCAATGATATTATAACATTTGTATTACATCGTATTCAAGGCTAAACAAAAACACAAGGGGACGGTTCTTTTGTGTCAATAAGAAAAAACATAGTAGAGTTTGAAAAAAAGGGTGCGTGAATAAATACCCAGGAAGTCACAGTTAAATGGGTATTTCATACTTTGATTATGCCGTGTAAGCAAGGCTCCATTATTACTACGGTTGTTTGAGGCAGTTTTCTTGCTTGCTGATTTCAGGAAAAGCATAAAATAGGCGGTGAATATATGGAGATTAGGGAATACAGCAAAGCCGATGAATCTTTACTTTTTGACTTACTTGTCGATGAGGGAGATGAGTGGAGTGATTACCATGGGGTAGCCGGCCGTGATAAGTACATTAAAGCACTTGAATCGAGCATAACTTATATAGCTTGCGATGAAACTCTTGTGTGCGGTTATGCGCGCTGTCGGGATTTCATATGGGTATTTACAATAAGCTGTTAACTCAAGCCAATTCTTCTCCCAAGAACGAATTATAATGGGATGTCTTTTACCCCAGTTTTCTTTGAATATTTCAAAGGCTAACTCGGCCTCTTCCAGGGTTAACGCCTGATATACTTGCTTAAGATCTGCCATTAACTCTTTTTGTTCTTATCTATTATTATTGCTTACCATTTTCAACACCCTTTCATGATTTTATTTTATATCACGATTCGGTGTCCCTCAAAGTGGGAATAAGTCAGGATAATTCTACTGTGTCGACTGTTTTTTACAAAATAATTCTAATAGTGAAACATTTCGACTATATATTGCAAATTTTATCATAGGTAATATAATTAATTAACGTTAATTATTAAAGGAGGTAGCCACAATGAACGCCGTACCCGTATTAGAATCAAATTATTCTTATACCCGGGCGCAAGCCATCGAGGATGGTGAGCAAGTAGAGGCGGGAAACATGGCCAAGGAAGCTGGGTTTAAATACCCTGTATACTTTACACGGGCAGTATGGCAAGAGTATATAGTAGCACCTGAAGGACTAGAAGGCCAGGACACAGCAGAACGCCTGTGGGATACTCTTTGTGCGTTGCGCACCAGCATTAAACAAGCCAGCGGAGTTACTCCATTATATTTTATGGTGCCATATCAATTACCCAGTGAAACGCGGTTGAGAGGTTATGAGGCTATAAAATACGCTAAGAAGCACAACCTTACATTATGTAAATATAATGACCCAATAGTATCGGCGCGCGCAGGTTTAACCTTAGAGGAGGCCGATACCATTGACAAGTACTTAATTTATGTAGATAGGGAACCGGCAGAGAAGCCGCAGTTTGAAACCAAAGAAATACAATTGGTTGCTGTGGCGGGGCCAAACGATATAAACGACCCGCGCCCAGCACTAACAGTTATGCTAGTTGGTAAAGACTGAGCCAGGAGACGGCAGAAAAGGAAGGTAATTTATTAATAGGTGTAAACACCTTGCCCAATAATTTACCATATGCTTGGAACGGGCGCACAGAGGCCCGTTCCAAGCCAACAACCGCAAAAATCAAGGAAATATTGGCTTATTAATGTTTTTTATATGCGCGTATCTCTTTTCAATAACATTTACCTCCTTTAACTAACTTTGAATATCTTTAATTATCTTTGTTTTTCTTAGTTTTCACTTTTTATTCGGACGAAAAGAGGTATGTCCATAACTTTGTGTAATTGAATTATTTAGCTATAATTTGCGTAGGCTTATAATAGCTCTTACCTGCAGAGAGGATAGGACAATGCTAGGGAGCAACCCGATCACTCTGCAGGATTCTGCCGGAAATAGCTGAGGATATTATTCCCAGCTTTCTTTGCTTAGCCCCATACCACCGTCCCTAGCTGCAATCCCAACAGGTTGTATTGATGCTTTTGTTTGGTTTACGTTTTATGCATGGGTAATTAGCAAAAGATAGTAAAATCTTGCTTCATCTTTTTTGGCTCACAGCCATCCCTGCAAAATAGATTCTGTATCCCGACCATCAAGACCATAATACCGTACCCCAACTTCATACGCTGTGTGAAAATCCTTGGTATTCTTGATTTTTTAAACTACAGCGGTCTGCTCTTTTAAAATATTTCGTTCAGTATTTTTTCCGCTTCTTCCCTGGTTTTTCCCTTGGCCATTATTCTTTCGATCATCTGTTCTACTATCGCTTCGACCATCTTTTGTTCCGGATCCTCGCTTTTTGCCATTTGTGGCAGCTCCTTTTTCTTTATTAATATGTTATTGCAGACTTTTCCTTTCCAGCAGCGGCAGTCCGTGGTCATATTATAACCTCCCCAGGTCGTATTCCACATAGCAATCTTCACAATACTGGTAGTCATCAACGGCCCTTCTCAAGCTATTTTCGGTTTCAATCTTGCCGCAAAGGGGGCATTCCCCGGAATTGCTATAGTTACGGGCTTCGTTAATATTATTAAGTAATTCCCACCAACCATTTCTTTGTTCTAAATCACTTGTTGTCCATATGTTCGGATTATCTTGATTAGCATAGGCTTTGTATTTCCTTATAAATTTTTTCAAGGCAGCATTTTTCTTTCCGGGGCCGTTCAAGTACACCGGGTCTATTATAATTGAGTAAAACTTTCTTTGAGGATTCCGGAGCTTCCTAACGTCATCTTCCATCGTTTTCAAATGGTCCAGCTTTTCTTGAATGCTTTCTACCATACGGTTCATCTCGCCGGCTACCGGGCCATCATCTCCACCGTTTAATAGAATATAATCATAATCAGGCATGATTTCTTCGATATTATTAATTAACTTGATAATGTCTATATGGGTGAATATTACTTCCCTGGTTTCCCGGCTGTCGGATGTAATTGCCTTATAATCTGCTAAAATCCCGTTATATTGATGATATATGGATTCAAATTCGTAGAATAATGCAATATAGTCATCCCAATAAGCGTCATACGGCGGTTCCTATATAGCCCCCTAATAGATTTGGAGAAAGTACGTGTTCTTGCAATACCGTCCCCTTGTGTCAAGATGTGCCCTCTGAAACGGATTTCATTTGGATTTTCTTCTCTTTAAGAATGAGGAAAAAGATGCCCAGTAAAAAAACACCGATCAAGATCAGGTAGTGACCTATATCGGGAATAAAGTAGCGCAGGTCCCCACCTTTATAAGCCATACCACGTAAAAATTTTAAGTGTATGGTCAAAGGAATGACCTTGTTGATCCATTGTAGAATTTCAGGGAGTAATACAACCGGGACTTGACCACCACTAAGCAGGAAGGATGGAAGCATAAGCACTACAATTCTAGCTTTTGCAAGGATAGTATTTGGTGCAGTCCAGCCGATCAGCATGGCCAGTAAACCCGAGCTGATAGTATATAAAAAAAAGGGAACGAATATTTGCAACCAATTGGCCTCAAAGCGAAGACTACCAAATTGTTTAAGCACCCCCATCACTAAATAGGTTGAGACACAGGCGATCAGCGCATAGGGTAGTACGCGCCAAATAATGCCGAGCGGTTGCTGTAATTCCTCCTGTAAACGACCTTCCTGGCGCAGACGGGGAACGATGGATAAAGTATATAAAGCAAATAGAGCAACCATCACTACATTAATAAACAGAATAACAGGGCCCATAATTGTACTATTGGTAGGGTTATACAAGGTGCGTTGCTCCAGGGCTATTGGCAAAGGAGTGCCTTTGACTGCATTTTCAGCAGCAATCACTTCGCTGACCCCGGTGCGAATACTGCCGGCACTGGAGGACAGCGTCATATCTAAATACAAGCCTGTATTTATGGTTTTACCCTGCAGGTAAGCTGCTTCCAAGCCTGCCGGGAGGTATAAAACTCCGGAATATTTTTCATTGTACAGCAGTAGATCAGCTTCTATATAGTTGTCATAAACACCAGCAACCTGGACATATTGGGATGAATCCAACTTATTAATCAATTGCCGGCTATAGGTACTGTGATCAAGGTCAATCACTGCCAGGGGGGCTTCGTTTACGGTACTGTTTTTATATATATAACCAAAACAGGCTGCAATAACTAAAGGAACAATCAGCATTACAACAATAAATTTACCCTGGGTAATGTGTCTCCATTCATCAATGACTGTTTGCACCAGTCTTCACCTCCACCGACATTCCAGGAAGAAGCTCTGGTGTACGTTGCACATCAATGCGCACCAGGAACAAACTTACATCGGCTTGCCCTTTATCCCGGCTCATTCTCATATTAGCGTATTGAGGGGCTGCAGTAACATAGCGTACCTTACCCTCCACATTCTTTTTTAAGGCCACTACATAACCGGACACTTTTCCACTGGGTTTGAACTTAGAGATTTGTGTTTCATCTACATAGATGTCGTAGTATAGCTGGTCGGATTCAATAGTCACCACTGTTGCCCCTGAGCCTATATTTTCACCAATTTTGGGGACTATGCGGGTCACTTTACCGTCGGCCGGTGCTTGCAATATCATACGTTGTTTTTGCACCGCTAAGGATTGCAGTTGAACTTCCATGGTGGCCTTTTGTTTTTCCGCCAGTTCCACGTTGTAAACATTGTTTTGAATTTCCGTATTAAGCTTATTAAGGCCGGCCTGTTGCTGGGCTAACGCATTTTTGGCCGTCTCCAGCTGATTACTCATCGTATCAAGCTCTGCTTGGGCAACCGCTTGAGCATCAAATAACGCCTTTTTACGATCATAATTTTTCTGGGCCAGGTCCAAGGCCTGTTGGGCTGCCTCTACGGCTAAGGCCTGGCGTTCCACATCTTCCTTGCGATCCCCTAAAGCTTTGGCTTGTTGTATCTTGACTTCTTGTTGTTGAATGTCGGTCTTTAGTTTAGCCATTTGCAAGTCAATATCCGTGGGGTCAAGTGTCATCAGCACATCCCCCTGCCTAACTTGTTGTTCTTCAGTTACTTGAATAGATGTAACTTTGCCGCCCACCCCTTGGAAGGAGACGTTCAAGGTATCGGCAGCCAATAGACTGCTTTTCTTAGTGCTGGCAATGGTTACCGCATCTTTACCGTC
Organism: Sporotomaculum syntrophicum; assembly: GCF_009932395.1. GTDB lineage: Bacteria > Bacillota > Desulfotomaculia > Desulfotomaculales > Desulfallaceae > Sporotomaculum > Sporotomaculum syntrophicum. The sequence goes on along the minus strand of NZ_LSRS01000008.1, from coordinate 176,133 downwards.
CAGCGTCATAAATATGCCACCGGTAATGAAGGCAGCGATTAAAAGCATCAGGGGTATTAATTTTTTTTGCATAAGTGTTGGTCACTCCTTATATCTACTATGACTTGAAGGTATTTGGGAAGCCTGTAACAGTTAATGGCCCTAAAAAAGTGATTTTCAATAAAACCAATGCCATATCCCGCGGAGACTCCTTCAGGCCACTTTCCAACCAGTATTGGATAACCCCCAGGTACGCTGAACTAATATAGGCAAGCAAACATTCTTGCGGGACCATCATTTGTTCTTTATGGAATTTTTCCTCTATCTTTACCAGCATATTTTTTCTCAGGCTCTCTTTCATCCTTATTTGAAAGGAGGGATCGCCATTTGGTCCTAGCATGACTTTCATAAAGGAAGCGTTCTCCAATATGTAATCAAATAGCTTTACCACAAAGGGAGGTGGTTCATATTTTGAGTAGTAATTCAATGTTTCCTCTAGATTTAGTTGCCGTTCAATCTTTAAAATGTCATTGATTTCGTTAATAATTTGCTCTTCACATTGCTCCAATAGATCTTGTTTGTCTTTATAATGCAAGTAAAATGTTCCCCGGTTAATATCTGCTTTTGTAGTCAGTTCCTTGACAGTAATTCCCTCAAACCCTTTTTCTTCCATCAATTCCGTAAAAACATTTCTGATCAAACGTTTCGTTCGAATAACTCGTTTATCCATTGTGTTATCTACCATACGCAAACAACCTCTGCTAATATACTCACTTAATAAACAGAGTGTTCATTAATTGTCCATGATTATATTACATGTAAAACCAGTTTTATGCAATAAAAACACAAGGGGACGGTTCCTTTGTGTCAACAAAGGAACATGGTAGAGTTTGAAAAAAGGGTGCGTGAATAAATGCCCAGGAGCTCAAGAGTGAAGAGTGTAACAGGGCTCTACCATGTAAAGACTGAT
>NZ_LSRS01000008.1:156629-173768 GCF_009932395.1 Sporotomaculum syntrophicum | reverse complement strand
ATTTCTGATCAAACGTTTCGTTCGAATAACTCGTTTATCCATTGTGTTATCTACCATACGCAAACAACCTCTGCTAATATACTCACTTAATAAACAGAGTGTTCATTAATTGTCCATGATTATATTACATGTAAAACCAGTTTTATGCAATAAAAACACAAGGGGACGGTTCCTTTGTGTCAACAAAGGAACATGGTAGAGTTTGAAAAAAGGGTGCGTGAATAAATGCCCAGGAGCTCAAGAGTGAAGAGTGTAACAGGGCTCTACCATGTAAAGACTGATCCCTTTAGCTGGTAATTGATAAAGCAAAGGCACTTCTCTTATTAAATAAATAACAACGAGTGCCTTTAAAACATCTTGAAACATCCGATTATCTGATTGTAAAAACACCCTTGTAGCAGCAGGTGAAAACCAGGTAAATACCTGGTTTCTGTTGTTTGTGATAAACTGTTAGTACATTGGGGTTGTGGTGTTGAAGCAGCCCAGTAGCGTCTGTCGCTCAAGGAAACCCGAATAATTGTGTAAGCCGCCGTTTCAGAGTTGCAAAAAGTACAATGTCTGTCTTGAAAATGGGACATATCCGTCGGCAATGATCGTAAAAGAACTCAAACCATATGTCTTGGACGGAAGAAAATGGGTTTATTATCAAAGACCTGTATTTGAGATAGATGAACAAGAAGCTGAGTTGCTTGGACGAGGGTTTGGAAAGCCTGGAGAAAAAATACCAGCCAGGTCAGGAAGAATTTTATATTCACAGCCATTCTATAATACAGTGAATATCCTTATATTATTCTGCAGGGAAGGAAGTTGTAATAATTGGATAAAAGAATAAAGAACATTGACCTCACTGTACCGTATAAAAAAATAGTTGAAACAATCGGAAATAAACCAATTGCATATGAGACAACCGGTATTCCATTCTGGGATGATGAATATATTTCAAAATCAATGTTAGCACTACATTTAAACCCTGATGTAGAAAGTGCCTCCAGGACTTATGAATTCATGGATCGCTCGGTAGACTGGATTGTTTCTTTACTTGGGAAACAAGACGGAAAAATTCTAGATTTAGGTTGTGGTCCGGGACTGTATGCCAAGCGTTTTGCTGATAAGGGGTTTAGTACCACAGGAATTGATTTCTCGCAACGCTCGATTGCTTATGCAAGTGAGAATTATGGTGGCGAAAAGAATGAATTCATATATCAAGACTATCTAACGATTGACTATGACAAGGAATACGATTTAGCTATCCTTATCTACTGTGATTTTGGTGTACTTTCACCTGAAAATCGGATGGCCTTACTCAAAAAAATATACCGTGGCTTAAAACATGGCGGTTTATTTGTTGTGGATGCTTTCACATCAAATCAATATAAAGAATTCACTGATTCATTGACGGTTGAATATGAAAATGGTGGATTCTGGCGGGCAGATTCTTATATAAACATTAAGCGCAACGCATCCTACCCGAATCAGAACTACTTGGAGCAATATACAATTATTACGGCTGAAGATTGTGCAACATATAACATTTGGAATCACGGATTTGAACCACAAGAACTTAAAAAGACTCTACTGAATGCGAGTTTCGCTTCAGTTATTCTATACGGCGACGTTACTGGGGCAAATCTAACGGATGAAAGTCCTATCGTTTGCGCCGTATGTAGAAAGTAACAAATACGATAATCGAGCTTCGATATGTTTTATGAACAGAAGGTTCCATAAACAGTGCCAGACACAATGCTATCCTCTCATGCCACGTTGAGTGCATCGTCCAGATGTCAAGGGTTGATAAGTAAGTGTGGACCTTGTAATATGGGGTTTGGGAGATTTGGTACTGAGAAACCAGAGGTTGAAAATTATGAAATATCGCTTCGCGGGAACAAGTTTAAAAAGACGTTTTGCCTGCGACAGAACGGATTAGATGTGGCGCTTGCTGACAGAGCAGATTAGATGTTTTTTGAAAAACTGAGGTTGTGAGAGCAGGTTGGATGGAGCGGTAATTGTTTAGTCGGGAGATGAAGAAAAATGACTGTGGATAAGCAATATGCATCCGATATTGAAGTTATATTATCACATAAACATGATAACGGAGCTGATCTTTGGACGACGCCGGATAAGCGATTAATAAAAGGTGCGCCTTTTTCGACTTTAGAGAGCGTAATGTACTTATTGGAATTGGGCATGGAACCCACGGAATCGATATTGAAAGAAAGCGCTGAGTTAATATTCAGTACTTGGCAGGAGAACGGATGTTTTAAGTTGTATCCCAAAGGCTCTATTTATCCATGTCAAACAATCCATGCTGCAAATACGCTTTGCCACATGGGATTTGCTTCAGATGCCAGACTTCAAAAAACTTTCCAGCATCTTTTAAATATCCAATATGTAGATGGCGGGTGGCGCTGTAATAAATTCAGCTTTGGCCGGGGTCCAGAAACAGAGTATTCAAACCCCCTCCCAACCCTCACTGCTCTGAATGCTTTCCGTTTTAGCAATTATTGTAACAAAGAGCCTGCACTTGACATGGCCGTGGAATTTTTGCTGGAACATTGGAGGATTCGGAAACCCATCGGGCCATGTCATTATGGAATTGGCACATTATTTATGCAGGTAGAATATCCCTTCCGAAACTACAACCTTTTTATGTATGTCTATGTTTTATCCTTTTATAACCGGGCAAAGGAGGATAAACGGTTTCTCGAAGCCTTGGCTGCATTGGATTCGAAAACGGTGGATGGGCAGATTGTGGTTGAGCGTGTAGTTCCTAAGCTGGCGGCGCTTTCTTTTTGTAAAAAGGGTAAAACAAGTATGCTGGCAACAAAACGCTATCATGAAATTTTACAAAACCTTCAAATAAACAGATTGGTGTGAAGCTATAGACAAATATACAAGCGGAGAAGGTAGGTACATAAGATATTTTTACCAGGAGAATTATAATGAATTTATTAGAGTTAATCATTGAATATCATAAAGATAACGAACAGCAGGGCCAGGTTAAAATGATTAGAACTCATCACTAACATCGTGCAGTGGAGAGAAAAAAGCGAGAAGGATAGGGAGTGATACTTTATGACAAACGAGCGCGTGTACAAGATGGCGTTTTCCAGAGTCTACCCGCTACTCGTCCAAAAGGCGGAGCGCAAAGGGCGCACCAAATCCGAGGTTGATGCTGTGATTTATTGGCTGACGGGGTATGACGAATCTGGTTTGCAAGCGCAAATTATGAAGAATATCGATTACGAAACCTTCTTTAACGAAGCTCCGCAGATAAATCCGAACTCCGCCAAAATTTCAGGCGTGATTTGCGGGCATCGCGTCGAGGATATCAAGGACCCTCTTATGCAGAAGATCAGGTGGCTTGACAAATTGGTTGATGAATTGGCAAAAGGCAAGCCGATGGAAAAGATATTGAGAACACAAGGGGACGGTTCTTTTGTGTCAACAAAGAAACATGGTAGAGTTTGAAAAAAAAGGTTGCATGAATAAATGCCCAGGAAGTAACAGTGTGACAGATATCTTTCATTGCAGCAGAAAACGGACGCTTCCGGCCTTCTTTTGCAGCCGTCCGGCCCTCGTCAAGCAAATGGTAGAGGTCGAGCTTGCCACTAAGCATTTCATATGTTTCAATACTCATCACCACCAGATCGCCCTGTCCATTTTTAGTGATAAAGACAGGTTCGCGGCTTTCGTGGCAAAACTTGGAGATATCGTTATAATTATTTCTCAGGTCTGTACTGGATTTTATATTTGGCACAGGAATAGCCTCCTCGCTTAATCTAAAGATATCATATCCGAATTTCTTTAGATAGGTAAGCAGAACATTTAATGAGTTTTTTTAATGTAGACAAGATATAACAATTAAGATTATTAACGGCATGATGTGGTTAATAATACTGAGACAAATCTAACTTCTGGTAATAGCGCGCGCACAACACAGAGCGCGCTTTTTCTTTTATATATTTTTTAATACATACATTACACATATGTAATAAGGATATTAATCTGAGAATATACAGCCATAAGGATGTTATTCGCTTGTGGCCAAATGTATAGCTGATAATTACCTTATGATAAGGGATATCAGCTACCCGAATAACCCCAACAGATAACTCTACAGAACGTTTTACCAATCGATCAAATCCTAGTAAACAGATAATAAATATAGCAATTAATTGTTGACAGTTGCGTTACCTGACTATATAATTAATCATATAATATATATAAGTTTAGTATGAGATGAGGAGGTTGGCATGAAAAGGTTGAGGATTATTGGTCTTATCATTGTAGTAGCGTTGCTGTTAGGTATTCTTGCGGGATGTGCAACATCAAATTCAGTAAAAGAGGAAGTAATCTCAGACGGGGAAAGGGTTATCAGAACTAGCGCGGAGGCAGCACCCCTTGCTCCTATAGAGGGCAAGGAACTAGCAGGAGACCAGGAACGTTTCGACAGCTATGTTTATTCAGTAGAAAAGTTGAAAGCAAATTATAAGAATGTAGTGGTGCTTGACGCCCGGACAAAAGAAGAATATGACAAAGGACATTTACCAGGCGCAGTTCAGGCGCACTGGAGGGATTGGTCAAATGTTCAGGTTAAACAAGGTGAAAAAGGTTGGGCTCAAATTTTACCCAATGAAGTTTTAAAAGAAAAATTCGGGGCTCTGGGAATAGATGGCACAAAACCGGTGGTTATCTATAATGATCCTTTAGTAGGTTGGGGTGAAGAGGGCAGGCAGTTATGGACTTTTAGAGTATTCGGTTTGGAAAACACCTTTATCTTAAACGGTGGGATCAAGGCCTGGACCGCAGCGGGTGGTGGGGTAACCAAAGATACAGCGGTGGTTAAAGCAGTTACGGGACCTGAACCGAATCCAAATCCAGAATTATTTGCAAGCCTGGATTACCTGAAAGGTAAATTGGGAAAAGTCAACATTCTTGATGTCAGAGAAGATGAAGAGTATGCCGGTACCAAGGTATATGGTGAAAAGCAACCAGGTCGTATCCCGGGTGTGCAGCATATTTGGTTCAAAGACTTTTATAATGCGGATGGGACACTGCAAAGCCCAGCCCAAATCAGAGGCCGGGTTGAGTCAGTTGGTTATATGCCTCAGGATGAAGTTATTTTATACTGCACGGGTGGTATTCGTTCAGGATTTGCGACCATGGCCTTGCAGATAGCCGGATACGAAAAAGCCAGGAATTACAATAACAGCTTCAGTGAATGGGTAGGAACCGGACAAGAAATAGATACCGAAGTATACAAAGAAATAAAGTAAGACCTGCCCAAGGACTATAATGATACAGCCAAGTATTTTCTATATGATAATTTTTAGAAGGTGATCTAATCAAAAAGTTTTTCAAGAGCAACCAGGGGAAATTAATATCCATTATCGTTGTTATAGCAGCTTACTTTTTTATCCCAGGCCTAAAATCTGGTATCAACGATGCCGTGTTAGTGTTAAAAGATTTAAATGTGGATAAGGTAAAGGATTATATATTGGGCTTTGGCATATGGGCTCCAGTGGCATCCTTCTTACTCATGACACTTCAGTCACTAATTGCGCCACTGCCGGCATTTGTCATAACCTTTGCTAATGCAGGTCTATTTGGTTGGGTCAATGGTGCGCTCCTATCCTGGTCCAGTGCCATGGCAGGAGCAGCCCTTTGCTTCTTCATCGCTAAATATCTGGGCAGAGATTTTGTTGAAAAGCTCACCACCAAATCAGCATTGGCCAGTGTAGATGAATTTTTTGAGAAATACGGAAATTATGCCATATTAATTGCAAGACTTCTGCCCTTTATCTCCTTTGACATAGTAAGCTATGCGGCAGGCCTGACGTCGATGCGATTCTGGTCGTTTTTTCTGGCTACGGGTTTGGGGCAGCTGCCGGCAACCATTATTTACTCCTATGTGGGTGGAATGCTGACGGGAGGCGCCAAAACCTTTGTCACAGGACTGTTGATTTTATTCGCCCTTAGTGCTCTCTTCGTACTAATTAAAAAGGTCATGGGTGACAAGAAAAATTCAGTTTCAGAGAGTGCATAGAGTATGGTTAAAAATCATTGTTCAACAGGAAGTAAGGGTGTTAAAGGGGTGAAAGCATGAGCCCGCAAGGCAAAGAACGGATTAAAATTTTATTGAAGACCATCGTTTCAGTAATCCTGATGGCCTGGCTGGTTAAAACCATCGAGTGGGGTCAGATAGCAAACCTGCTCCGCAATGCCCGGTTATCCTGGTTGCTCCTGGCCTTCCTTTTTGTTATCATTTCCGTACTGGTTAGCGCTTACAAATGGCAACTGATCTGCCGGGCCTCCGGATTAAAATGTGAGTTGAAGGAATTGTGGAAAATCTATTGGTGCGGTTTGTTTTTCAATAATTTTATGCCCTCCAGCATCGGCGGAGATGCCCTTAGGATTTACTGGGCCGGCAGATATACCGGCGATGCAACCGGCACGGGCACTTCCGTGGTTGTGGAAAGGGTGCTGGCTACTGTCGGTCTGTCCTTTTTGGGACTCCTGGCCGCACCTCTGGTACAGATACAGGTGCCCTATTTAAAGGCGTTCTTCATAGCCATGATTTTAGGCAGTCTGTTTGTACTGGTGCTAATCCTTTCCCCCCTTTCTCTGTTGATGAGCCGGCTTTTTGCAGGTTTTCCCAAGGTGACGGCTTTGTTAAATGGTTTAAATACCCATGGCAGCAGGCTGCGTAGCCAAAAGGGCTTGATATTCATGTCCCTCCTTTGGTCCGTAATCTTCCAATTTTGTGTGGTCATGGTGAATATCAGTATTCTTCATGCCTTCTGTGTGGATCGGATCGCTTTGCTGGAAGCCTGCTTGATCATTCCTGCTACGTCCGTGGCGGCCATGATCCCTATCGGCATCAATGGTTACGGTACTCGAGAGGGTGCTTATGCCGCCTTATTTGCCTATTTCGGCGTGAACCGGGCGGAGGCAATAGCCGTTTCCGTTGTTTTTGCCTTGATAGTGACCATTTCCAGCTTGTGGGGAGGCTGGCTCTGGTTCAGAAACGAACAGAACCTGAAAGGCCAGCTGTTCCAAGCGGAAGCTTAACTAACTGGGAGGTTAATTAATTGAAAGAGTTGATTAAAGAGAAGGCGGGTTCTTACTTTGCTCAGGGTAACAATTGCTGCCAGGGCGTATTGATGGCGGCCAATGATGTGTGGCATCTGGAAATCAGCCGGGATGTGATCGATGCCGCTTTTTTTATGCGAGAAGGGATGGCCAGCGGGTGTTCCTGCGGCGCCCTGGTAGGCATGGAGATGACTTTAGGACTGTTACTTAAAAAGAAGGGCATCCCATATCAAAAGGAACATGCCAAAGCCCTCCATGATGCCTTTGTAAAGACTTTCGGCTCTTCCTGCTGCCGTGTTCTCCGGAAAAAACAAGGACTGCTTGAAAGAACCACTCAGAAAGGCTGCCGGCGGATTACCGCCGAGACGGCAGGTATCTTATATGATTTTATTACGGAAATTGGTGGGGATCCCCGGAGATAAATCCTCATTTTGAATGGCTGGTGCAAGAGGCTTCAGCTTTGGGGCGTAAGGTAGTTGTACGCTCCAACCTGGTGATTTGGCAGGAAAAACAGTATAGGCATTTGCCGGAATTTACGCTCGGCGCAATGTGGAGATTGTCTGCTCCCTGCCTTATTATAACGCCAAGGACGTTAATAGGCAGCGGGGCGAAGGTGTGTTTGAAGAAAGCGTTTTCATGCTGTAGGAATTAAACAAGTTGGGATATGGTAAAAAAGAAAATCTGGTGGTCAATCTTGTTTACAATCCAGGAGGTGCTTTTTTACCTCCCTCTCAAGCGGCATTGGAGGCAGAATATAAAAGAAAACTGCAGGAACAACATGACATTGTCTTCAATCATTTGTTTACTATCACTAACAATCCCGTTGGCCGATTCCGATTATTTCTCCATCGCAGCAATGATCTAGAGAGGTACATGACCAAGCTTTCTAACAGTTTTAATGCGGATGCTTTGCCGTATATGAGTGTAGAGACCAGCTTTCAGTAGACTGGGACCGGCAGGCTTTATGACTGTGATTATAACCAGGCCTTTGGATGGACGGTGGAAGGACCGGATCATATCAGTATGCTGAAAGAATATCCTATTCAAAGACGCAAAATTTGTTTAGGCAACCATTGTTATGCCTGCACGGCAGGCCACGGATCAAGCTGTTGCGGAGAAACCACATAGGGTGCAATAAACAGCCCAGTTTATCTGCCGGTTAGACGAACATGCCAGACGTCAAATGTAAATCCAAAATCTTTAAGGAGTAGTATGTAGAGCCCCTGGAACGGGTGATTGAGCAGTCCCTCGACCTGGAGCAGGCAGGGGCTAATGCCATTTACCTGATGGCCACCGCCCAGTAAAGCTTTCAGCTCTTTCTGGAAATGGGGCAGCAGGTCCGGCGGGAGCTCCGTACTGCTATACCGCTGATTGCCAATATGGCTGATTTTAATTATGAGCAGGCAGTCAGCTTGCGGCAGGCAGGTTTCACCGGGGTCTATCACGCCGCCCGTTTGGGCGAGGGTGAAGTGACCCGCATTAATCTGGAGAAGAGGCTGCAGACCATGGAGGCGGCCAGACGGGCGGGGCTTGGTGTAGGAACCTGTGTAGAGCCGATTGGGCCTGAGCACAGCATGGAGGAAATCATCGAGATAATTATCATTGCCAGGGAGGCCAGACCTGGCTTTAGCGGAGCGATGCGCCGCGTGACGCTGCCGGGGACTGCCCTAGACAAATACGGTATGCTTGGCGAGACACGCATAGCCCTGATTGTGGCGGTAGTCCGCCTGGCTACAAGTAGAGAAGTGCCGGGCAACTGTACCCACGAGCCGAACGTGCTGGGAGCGGTGTCCGGGGCTAATTTACTCTGGGCCGAAGCGGGCAGCAACCCGCGCGATGTGGTGAATAATACTGAGGCCAGCCGTGGTTATAATGTGGCCCGCTGCAGGGATATGCTCGTTGATGCCGGCTGGCAGGTGCTTGAGGGGCCGTCGAAGTTCTGTTGATCCAAACCAAGATAAACTAAACTTGATCCGGACATCATCGTTGGTTTTTCGACACAGCCGCCTATGCGTACAAAAAGTAGCCCCTTCGAGCAGCAGGGTATTATTTATTAACCTATCTGCTTTAAGGGGAGCAAATTATAGCTATGGGGTAAAATTAAGTCTTGGGTACGCTAGTTCAGGATTTCAATGCCGGGTCCTCATGAGGAGATTATTTGGCCAGATCACTCACTGCCTCAGAGACCATACCGCTGGAAATACCACCGTGGAAGCGGGGCTCGCCGTTCAGGGTAATCAAGGGGAGCTTGACCCGATTCATGATTTTCGCGATCTCTGGGAAATTATTCATCTCACTGCTTTCCACATCGATATAGCTAAAGGAGATTATTTCACCAAATTCTTGCACCAAAGCTTCTTTTAAAGAATCGGCTTCCTCTTGCATCGTCTTGGTGGAGCCGCAGCAGCCATCATTACAGGATGGCCCACAGCAGCAGGATGACATCACAGGCGCGTTAGTTCCGAATACCGTGACAATGACTTCTTTCATGTTTATACTCATTCCTTTCGCTTCGTTCAAGGCACAAAACGTATTGAAATGTGTTGGCTCGAGCTACTTTTTATTAATCTAAGGCACCGGGATAGCAGTAAACTACATATTATGGGGGGTGAGCGCGCCGCTTCAGTACTGGAGTGACCGTATGTTTAGATAGATAGATTGAATTTACAAGCACAAATAAGTGTTGATAGCAATAGTCTTTGTATATTTTTACTATATTTGAAATTGATAACGAAGTCAATAAAACATTTCTTTAATAAGAATAAAAAATGTTTATAAATAGGGCGGATTAAGAAAAATTTTAAATTTGATTGATAAGCTATTTTTATATAAGCTAAAAAAGAGTAGCTTCTAATTATAAACAAAAATCCTTAGTATATGTTTTAGTACTGGAGTAATTATGGCAGATGCAGACAAGCATCTGCCAACCGGTCTAAGGTGTATAGATAAGGCTTTGCTAATAAGCACCCTTGTTCTTACCGGATGGTGTTAAGTAATTAGTAAGGTGGTGATAATTTTTTGGCGGGCTGTTGCATGAAACTGTTAGGCAAAAAAAATATACTTGCGGCAGTCTTGATCATTAAAAGAACTTATAGCTATCAGTGCAAGTATAGCCGCTAATTGCCAACCCTGATTAAAAACACATTATAGCAATGCCAGTGCGGCAGGTGCTGACAGTGAGGAAATTAGAGAAGCAATTGATATTGGTAAAATGGTTAAGAAAACAGCATCTATGAATTCAAGAATATCAATTAATCTGATTGTCTGACCAATGACACATTGTCTGTCCTACCTGCAGGGTCTCAAATATTTATAATTTCTGCTCAGTACAAACTTCCTGTCTCTTGTTTTTTTATATCTGTCTTATATGATAAATAATATTAAAATAATAATAATTTCCTATAATGTCAATAGAAATTGTATAATTACTAGTAACTCGAATACCCTATTATGCTATTGCAGCATATAATATTTCCAAGCTGTGACGTTCTCTAAGATCACAAGTTAATGTTATATGTTTTAATTGGATGTCCAGTAGATTAGTAAAAAAGGGGAAGGTAATTAGATGCGTGTAATTTATTTTGACCACAGCGCTACTACCCCGGTCAACCCTGTGGTGGCCGATGAAATGTATAACTTCTTGACTGGGGATAATTTTGGCAACCCCTCCAGCCTTTATCGCTTCGGACGCATGGCGAGAGAGGCTATCGAAGGGGCACGGAATAACATCGCACTGGCTATAGGCGCCAATCCTAGCCAGCCCGGTGAAATTGTTTTTACCAGCGGTGGCACGGAATCAGACAACCTGGCTATTCATGGGGCAGCCTACGCCAACCGAAGCCGGGGCAACCATATTATCACCAGCGCGGTGGAGCACCATGCAGTGTTAAATACAGTGAAGGCTCTGGGTCAGCAGGGCTTTAAAATTACGATCCTACCGGTTGATCAGTACGGTATGGTGGACGTAAGGGATGTGGCGGAAGCAATAACTGATCAAACTATCCTGATTACCATTATGCACGCTAATAACGAAGTTGGCACCATCATGCCCATTGCCGAAATTGGCAAGCTTGCCCAAAAACGCGGCATAACTTTTCATGTAGACGCTGTCCAAAGCTTTGGTAAGATTCCGGTGAACGTGGATGAGCTGAGGGTAGATCTATTAACTATTTCCGGGCATAAAATATACGGGCCTAAAGGCACAGGCGCACTGTATATCCGCACCGGCGCCGGCTGGAAGCAATCTCTTCTGCACGGCGGTGCTCAGGAGCGGCTGCGTAGGGCCGGCACTGAAAATGTCCCCGGGATTGTCGGTCTGGGCAAAGCAGTTGAACTGATTATGGAAAATATGGAGCAAGAAAGCAAGCGGTTAAGCATTTTACGTGACAAATTAATTAAGGAACTAACCAGCAATTTCAAAGGCGTCAAATTGACCGGGCATCCGTATCAACGACTACCTAACCATGCCAGCTTCTTATTCGAGGACATGGAGGGTGAAGAATTACAGTTCCAGCTAGATGCGCAAAATATCGCAGCTTCCACCGGCTCTGCCTGCACTTCAGGTTCCATGGAGCCTTCACATGTTCTGCTGGCAATGGGGGTTCCACCTGCCGAAGCTTATGGCTCCTTGCGCCTGACTTTGGGCGCCGGTAATAGTAACGATGACGTAGATCGCTTCTTAGCTGTCATGGGTTCAATAATCGAAAATCCAGATGAGACAATAGAATACTTTAAATCTTGTGGCTTACCAAAGGGTATTTAATTTATTCTCTAAACACGGTTGGTCGCCTAGATGGGATAGAAATAAATAAACCCGGCCTGATATGAAGAGCGCCGCTGCACAATATTGTCAGGTCGGGTTTAAATTTACTATATTCATTCGTCAAAAAGAGGGGTTGACAGGTATCTTTCGCCTGTGTCCGGCAGGAGTACGACAATGGTCTTGCCCGCGTTTTCGGGCTTTTTGGCAAGCTCTGTCGCCGCCCAGGCCGCGGCTCCAGATGAAATGCCGACTAGTAGGCCTCCTGTTTTGGAAAGCTCTTGGCCAATGGTAAAAGCGTCTTCGTTTTTCACCCTAATTATCTCATCGTAAATTGACGTATTTAAAACATCGGGTATAAAGCCCGCTCCGATACCCTGTATCTTGTGGGCACCCGACCGGCCTTCGGACAATACCGGAGAGTCAAAAGGCTCAACAGCGATAATCTTAATGTTGGGATTTTGGGCTTTTAAAAATTCGCCGGCTCCCGTTATCGTTCCCCCAGTACCAATACCGGCAACAAAAATATCAACCTTTCCATCGGTATCTGCCCAGATTTCCGGCCCGGTTGTTTCCCTGTGTACCTTAGGGTTGGCCGGGTTAACGAATTGTCCGGGGATAAAAGCGTTCGGAATTTCCTGTGCCAGTTCGTCGGCCCTGGCGATTGCGCCTTTCATGCCCTTGGCGCCCTCCGTAAGGACGAGCTCGGCGCCGTACGCTTTAAGCAGATTTCTACGTTCGATACTCATTGTATCGGGCATGGTTAGGATAATTCTGTAGCCTCTGGCCGCTGCGACTGAGGCAAGGCCAATGCCCGTGTTCCCACTGGTCGGCTCAATGATCACTGAACCGGGTTTAAGTAAACCCTTGGCCTCCGCGTCATCAATCATGGCCTTGGCGATCCTGTCCTTGACACTGCCCGCAGGATTAAAGTACTCCAGCTTGGCTAGAATGGAAGCCTTCAGAGCATGTTTTTTCTCATAGTTGGTAAGTTCCAGTATAGGAGTATTCCCTATGAGATCGGTTAAACTTTTATAAACTTTTGACATAATGCAACCTCCAATACAAACAATTCATATATATTTTATATGTTATATCATATAACTAATCTCTTGCTTTGACAATAGCCTATCCTGAAAATAAGTTATGGGAAATGTCATCCTGAGCGTTAGTGAAGGAACTAAGGAATTCACTTTGTTAAGAATGACATATAGTGTCCTGTACTAAAGTTATTGACAAAGGCGTGATAATTACATATCATTTAATACATATACATCAAGTATGAAATAGAGGCAAGCATATGAGAATATCTGCCAAAGGGCGTTATGCGCTTGCAGCCGGGTATCAGCTGGCCCGAATGCCTCGGCAGATTACCTTGCTGGATGTTTTATCAGCCGTCGAACTTTCGCTTATTGAACCTACGGAAGAAACTGTTTTAGAAAAGGCTCCGGAAATCGAAGAGGCTATGCGACTGGCTGCTTTTAAAAAAATAAACGACACCTTGAAAAACGTAATGGAAAACATTACGCTGGAGGATTTGGTAACTGAAGCTCAAAAGCATAAAACAGATAGTGGATATATGTATTATATATAGATGGGAGGCTGATTATGGATTTTAAAACTTTATGCATCCACGGCAATGAGGTTAAATATGACGACACCGGCTCGATCATTGTCCCAATCTTTCAAACGGCGACTTTTGCGCACCCGGGAGTGGGACAGAGCACCGGCTACGATTATTCACGGGTACAAAACCCCACGAGAGAGCATCTAGAAAAAACGATAGCCAGGCTGGAAAGCGGGTTTGATGCAATGGCCTTTTCCTCCGGTATGGCCGCTATTACCGCGCTTATGGAGATGTTTTCACCGGGAGACCATATCATCGCCTCCGACGATTTATATGGGGGTTCACACCGGTTGTTCTACAACATCTCGGCCAAAAACGGCCTTACCTTCGATTTGGTAAATACATCAGATGTCTCGCAAATTGAATCTTATATTAGGCCACAGACCAAAGCGCTATTTATTGAAACACCCACCAACCCAATGATGCAGGTGACGGATATCGCGCTGGTATCGCGCATAGCAAAAAGCAGGAATCTATTGCTCATCGTAGACAACACTTTTTTAACCCCTTACTTTCAGAAGCCCATCGAGCTCGGCGCGGACATAGTGATCCACAGCGGCACCAAATATCTAGGCGGGCACAACGACACCCTTGCCGGTTTTCTGGTGGTGGCCAACGATCAGCTTGCCGAACGCCTGAGGTTTATTTATAAGACCACCGGCGCCTGCCTGTCCCCGTTTGACAGCTGGCTGCTCATCCGTGGGATTAAAACCCTGGCCGTGCGCATGGAAAGGCAGCAGGAAAACGCCTACCAACTGGCGCAGTGGCTCAGCCGGCACAGCAAAGTCAAAAAGGTGTACTTTGTGGGTCTGGCTACTCATCCAGATTACGAGGTTTCCAAGCGGCAGTCCACAGGCTTTGGCGCGATGATATCCTTTGAAGTACGGGATGAGGAGACAGTCAAGGATGTTTTGGAGCGGGTTGCGCTTATCCAGTATGCGGAGAGCCTGGGGGGTGTGGAATCCTTGATAACTTACCCCGTAATGCAAACCCACGCGGATGTACCGGAGGAGCAGCGGGAGGCAAAGGGTATCAACGGGCGGCTGCTGCGATTGTCGGTAGGCTTGGAAGCAGTAGAGGATTTGATTGCGGATCTAGAACAGGCACTGGGGGTGTAATAGGCTATGCCTTATAATTTTGACGAAATCATTGAACGGAAAAATACCGATTGCATAAAATATGACTTTGCTCTAAAGCGGGGCAAGCCCGAGGATGTACTGCCGCTCTGGGTGGCTGACATGGACTTCAGGACGCCCCCTTTCGTGATCGATGCTTTGGTTGAGAAGAGCAGGCACGGGATCTTCGGCTATTCTGAAAGCGGGCAGGATTATTTTGCAGTGTTGCAAAGCTGGTTTTTACAAAACCATACCTGGGAAGTAGCTCTGGACTGGCTGGTAAAAACGCCTGGGGTTGTTTATGCCATCTGTACCGCTATTCGCGCCCTGACGCATAAGGGTGATAGCGTGCTCATTCAGCAGCCGGTTTACTATCCTTTTGCCGGGTCTGTTTTATTGAATGAGCGCAAACTAGTGGTAAATCAATTGATTTACGCGGAAAACAGGTATACGATAAACTTTGAGGACTTTGAGAACAAAATTATCGAAAACAAGGTAAAACTATTTATCCTGTGCAGTCCGCATAATCCGGTGGGCCGAGTTTGGACGGAGGAGGAGCTTACTCGCCTGGGTGATATATGCCTGAAGTACGGTGTTACCGTAGTTGCCGATGAAATCCACGCCGATTTTATCTATCCGGGCCATAAACACCTGGTGTTTGCCAAAATTAAACCCGAGTTTGCGCAGATTGCTATTACCTGCACCGCCCCGAGCAAAACCTTTAACCTGGCCGGTTTGCAGGTCTCCAATATATTTATCCCCAATCCGGATATAAGACATGCCTTCAGGCAGGAGATGGCTAAAAGCGGCTACAACCAGCTGGGTATCATGGGTATGGTAGCCTGCAAGGCCGCCTACCAAAACGGGCGTAAGTGGCTCGAGGAATTAATTAATTACCTGGGCGGAAACCTGGATTTTCTTAGGAGCTTTTTAAACGAAAAAATACCTCAGGTCAAGCTAATAGAACCGGAAGGCACCTACCTGGTGTGGCTTGATTTTAACCAGCTCAATTTAAGTGAGGACCAGCTTGAGGACCTGATCGTGAAAAAAGCGGGCTTATGGCTTGATAAAGGCACCATCTTTGGTGCCGGCGGGGTGGGCTTTCAGCGCATCAACATCGCCTGCCCAAGGTCAATTCTAGAAAAGGCTTTAGGGCAACTGGAAAAGGCAATCAAGACTTTCAAGCAATAGCTGCTTAAAAGCAGGGAATTCTCATGATAATTCCCTGCATGTGGCTCTATACGATATAAAAAAATTGCCGATTAACTATTTAAATGTATAAATCCTGCCGTTTACGCTGGCTTGACTAAGTCATGGAGCCAGGGACCGGTAGAAGGAATCAATAATCGTTTAAAACTAATCAAACGATTAATATTTATATCACTGACCACTTAAGTGGTCAGCTTTTATGTTAGCACTACTATACAAGGGATGTTATTGATGGAATACATTGGAAATAAGGGAAAATATTTAAAACAAGGAGTAAATGTATGATGAAAAAATATTTAGAGTTTGAAAAAAATTTAAATAAGCTTAAGATGTTATTGCTAACTGCAGCATGCAGTACAGTATTATTATTTACTGGTTGTCAGAGCCAGGATGAAAGTTCAAACAATGTATACATAGAGACTAATCAAAGTGTAGATGATAAAACAACAGAGAATGATGAGTCAGATGTAGCAGAAGACATTACACCTACCGTAACTGAGGATAGTAGTGAAGAATCAACAGTTCTATTTTCGGATTTGTCAAAGTATCAATTTGTATTTGCTAGTGGAGTTGGTGCCTGGCAGACGATGCTAACTATTAACGAAGATGGAATCTTTGCAGGGGAGTATTATGATTCTGAAATGGGAACTGTTGGAGAAGACTATCCAAACGGAGTTGTTTATTCATCCACATTTGAAGGTAAATTCACAGAACCAAAGAAAGTAAATGATTATACTTATTCTGTGTTAATCGAATATATCAATCTTGAGAAAGAAGTAGAAAATGAAGAAATCATAGATGGTATTAAATATATTTATTCTGAACCAAATGGAATAAATGATGCTAAAGAGATCCTGATCTACACACCAGAAGCTCCAGTAAAAGAATTACCAGAAGGATTTAGAAGCTGGACCCGCTTTGTGGATCTAGATGATTTGAAGGATGAATATCTAGGTTTTTATGGATTATATAATGTAGAAACAGAAAGTGGATTTTCAAGCTATAAGTTAGATGGAGAAGAGTAATATACATAAAAGTACCTTGATATGTTCCCATAGACATCAATATTGAGTGCTCGAGCCACGTTGAGTGCGTAGTATTGATGTCACGGGTGGATAAATAGAAGACTGAAAATGCCTAATGAATAAATAAAGGGTTTCCAGACATGGTTCTGAACATGCTTTAGTGTAAATGGAATAACCATCCATAATTTTGGTAATACTTTTACTGTAGCATAAACAGGGCAACGCTGAGGAGCGACCCACGCTTGCTACGGCTTATACGGTAAAACAGCGGGCTTATTGTTCGCTGTTTTTCATTTTACCGGTAAGCCCAAA
>NZ_LSRS01000008.1:142097-155169 GCF_009932395.1 Sporotomaculum syntrophicum | reverse complement strand
GTTCTGAACATGCTTTAGTGTAAATGGAATAACCATCCATAATTTTGGTAATACTTTTACTGTAGCATAAACAGGGCAACGCTGAGGAGCGACCCACGCTTGCTACGGCTTATACGGTAAAACAGCGGGCTTATTGTTCGCTGTTTTTCATTTTACCGGTAAGCCCAAAGCGTATAAACCTCGGGGGTATGGGGGCAGAGCCCCCATGCGGCTTTTAAGCTGCAAATCTATCTGCAAAGAAAATCATAATCTGGCTGTACGCCATTGCCCAATTCCGCACCGGCATGGTCCACTTTTTGGCTATTTCTTTGACCGATAGGAAAACAACCTTTCTTATCGAGTCGTCAGTGGGGAAAATCGCCTTTGCTTTCGTGAATTTTCGCACCATTCTATGGTATGCCTCTACTGCATTCGTCGTGTAGATTAGATGACGGATCTGCTCGGGATAGTTGAAAAACGTAGTAAGTTCAGCCCAATTTGTGTCCCAAGACCGCATAATTGACGGATATTTATTATCCCATTTTTCCCGAAACTCCTCTTTTGCATACTCCGCGTCGTCAAGATTTACCGCGCCGTAAATTTTCTTGAGATCAGCACAGATTTCCTTTCTGTCCTTGTATTGCACAAACTTAGTAGAATTGCGAATTTGGTGCACTATGCATAACTGTTGCTTGGTCTTTGGAAATACTGCGTTTATGGCTTCTCCAAGCCCTTTCAGGTTATCATGGCAAGCAATAAAAATGTCTGTAACGCCACGTTTTTTAAGGTCGGAGCAAATACTTGCGTAAAATGAAGCGCCCTCGTTCTCGCTTAGCCAAATCCCTAATATATCTTTCTGCCCGTTCATATCAATGCCCAGAACCGAATAGACACACTTGTTGATAATTTGGCTGTCTTTACGGCTTTTGAACACAATGCCGTCAAAGTAAATTATCGGGTAAATCTCTTCCAACGGGCGGTTTTGCCACTCGTTTACTTCCGGCAGAATTTTATCTGTGATCTTTGAAATCAAGGTTTGCGAGATGTCCGCCCCGTATATCTCGCGCAGGTTATCCTCTATGTCACGCTGCGACATACCTTTAGAGTACATCGCCATTATCTTCTGCTCAATTTCATCGGTTCGGGTTTGTCGCTTGCCAAGGAGTCTTGGTTCAAATTCACCATTACGATCACGGGGTATGGCGATTTCGCTTTCACCGTAATCGCTGATAATGTTCTTGTGATTGTAACCATTGCGCGAATTACCGCTGTTGTTGCCCTCTACCGAATGCTTTTCATAGCCTAAATGTTCATCCATCTCGGCTTCTAGCATCTGTTCAATTGTACCGGCGAACAGCCGTTTTAGCTTTGTCTGTATATCACCCGTGCTTTGGCAATCTTGCATTAGCAGACTTACCAGTTCCATTTCTTTGTCCGTGAGTATGTTCTTTGCTCTTTTCACGCTATAACCTCCATTTATTTTTATTTTCCATATGGAGATTATTGCCATTTACACGGGTGCTTATTCAGCCTCCCAGACATTGAGCTTTGCAAAGAGTGGCTTATCGTGTTTCATTTTAGGCCTCATTTTACACAAAGTTATGGACATACCCCCATTATACAATCCCGACCGTCTAATTTTATAGTACTAAGCTTGTAAAATACTCTGTCTAACGACTTTATTACGTCCATCTTTCTTAGCTTGATATAGTGCTTTGTCTGCCGCATTAATCAGTTCATCAGGACGCATACTATCATTAGGGATTACCGCTGCCACACCTAAGCTAACTGTTATCACTGAATCTACCGCCTCATTTTTAATTGCCAAGCTCTTTATTTTCTTTCGGATATCTTCAGCAACGATTGCTGCACCCTCTTCTGTAGTATTTAACAACATAACTATAAATTCCTCGCCACCAAAGCGTGCCACCATATCTCCCTTTCTTTTAATAACACTTTTTATTGCCGCAGCAACGCTTTTTAGGCATTCATCTCCAGCTAAATGCCCGTATGTGTCGTTAACGAGTTTAAAATTATCTATGTCTATCATAATTAATGCCAAAGACTGCCTTTCTCTCATACTTATTCCCCATGTCATTTGAAAAGTAGCATCAAAACATCTTCGATTTGAAATAGCGGTAAGCTTATCAACCATTGAAATTTTTTCTAATTCCGCATTCGCTTTTCGAAGCAATTCATTGGCATCATGCAATTCTTGAGTTCTTTGCTTAACTTCAGATTCTAGTTTTTTACTCAATTTTTTAAATTTAATAACCCAATACAGTGAAACAAGCAAAATTAAAGCCAGAAATGATATCACCGAGTAGAGTAAAGTGCTCTTTAAACTTTCTTCTGTTAGATAGATCACTCTTTTCCCTTTCCATTTACTAAGTATATCAGCGATTGTTCCATCTTCATTTATTTCTTTTAGACCGCTATTTATATGGCTAAGTAGCTCTTTATTGCCTTTTTTTACAGCTATTCGTGAATACTGTGTTTCAATGGGCTCATTCAAAATTTGTATACCTTTTATTCCGCTTTGCGCTAATTCGTATTCACCAATCCACCTATCAACTACAATTGCATCTATTTCACCAGTTGCAACCTTTAGGAATCCTGTTTTCCAGTCAGAAATTAGCTCAATGTTTATTCCACCGTGCTTCTGCAATAAAGCAAATGGGTAGCCTCCGCTCTCAACTCCAACTAATTTATTCTTTAAGTCATCGACGTTTTCAATACTTGGATTACCGTTTTTAATGAATATAGAGAATTCGGATTTCAGCAGTTCATCAGAAAAATCATATAACTTTTCTCGTTCAGGATTCGGGTTTATCTGAAGTAGTGCGTCAGCTTCTCCCAGCAGCACCATGCGTTGAGCTTCATCCCAATTAATCGCCCTCACTTCAATTCCACAGCCCATTTTTTTGCCAAGCTCTTTAGCAATATCAACTACCACGCCTTTGGCTGTTCCTTTTTCATTGTAAATAATGGGAGCAATCTTTTCGTTACCTAAGAAAACAATCGTTTTTGAATTGTCAAAATGCTCATTTGCAAAAACATTAACAGTTCCCAATGAGAGTAGCAATGCTACCGCTATAAGCAAAACGCGAGAAGAAATTATTATATTATACTTGCTTCCCTTATCTATCATTTCAAAGCTCCTAATAAAAATCAGAAATCTCCACTTATATTCATGCAGAGCTTAATACCCACAGCAGAAGCCCTCGAGAAACTCAAAAGCATCATCTTCATTAAGCGGTTTGCTAATGAAATAACCCTGAATGTTATCGCAGCCATGTTCTTTCAAATACTGCAGCTGGCATTTATGCTCAACTCCTTCAGCAATTGCGCAATGCCCAAGTTTATGTGCCATTGAAATGATATCGCTTGTTATAGCTTTATCCGGGTCTGTATCTAACAGCTTATCAATAAAATATTTGTCAACTTTAAGGTAATCAACTTTTAACTCCTTTTCTCTGGCCAGGGATGAATAGCCTGTCCCAAAGTCGTCTATAGCTATGCGCAGCCCGTAGTCTTTAAGTTTATCTATAATATGATTGATTATTTCATAATCTGAAATAAAGGCCGATTCCGTAATTTCAATGCAGATATTCTCCGGGTTAACCTGCATTGCAGTTATCATTTCAAACAACCTGCTTGTAAAGTCGGGTCTCAACAGCTGAAAAACAGAAACATTAATTGAAACACTTATTGTGACATATCCATGCTCCTTGAGCTTATTTAAAAAATAAAATGCGCCGGCAATCACTTTATCGCCGATCTGAATAATACATTTGGTTTTCTCGGCTATCGGAATGAATTCAACAGGCGAAACCAATCCAAGTTTTTGTGTTTTTAATCTAGCCAGAACTTCAAAACAGCAAATTGAACCCTTTTTTAAATTCAAAATCGGCTGATACTGCAAAAACAGTTCATCATTGGAATCATCGTCCGCTACTATTGCGAAAAGAGCTTCCATTATGTCTCTTTCGCGATTTATCAGGGATTCCAGCTCCTCGTCGTAAAAGCAAGCTTTAAAGTTTCCTCCTTCAGACATATTGATAGACTTTTCCGACGCTATCAGGAGCCTTCTCATAAGTAAATCTAGATCGAATTTATCTTGGTTCTCATCAATTTCAAGAATCCCAATCCCACCGCCCATTCTTTCTGCTGCAAACAAGGATTCCAAACCGTACTCAATTGTTTTACTGAAATCATCCAACTCTTTTTTATCTTTGTAGTCTGCGAGATAGAAGAGAAATCGATTTTCAGCTGTTTGGAATAAAAGACGATTATCAGTGCAATACCGGCTAAGGGCCTCAGCGGCTTGTTTTATTAGATCCTGTGTGTAAAGAAAGCCAAAATTAGCTGTTAACAACTGAACTGTACTTAGATTAATACCAATAAGTGCTCTTTTTGACCTTTTCTTTTGTTTGGTGTCATTTTTCAATCGAGCCTCCAAATAATCGCGATTATATAAGCCTGTCAACCTGTTGTGTTCATTAATGTATCTAAGTTCGTTTTCAATTTGCTTTCTGTCCGAGATATCCTTAATAAAGCATATGTGCTCAAAACCGATTTTGCCCGGTGGAGCAAGGGCCGCGACGATCATATATACCCATACAATCGACCCTTTAGGCTTTATAAATCGTTTTTCCATTGTATAACTTTTGATCTCACCGGCTTGCAGTTTTCTGAAATTAACTAAATCTTCTTCCAAATCATCGGGATGCGTAATCTTTGCCCAGCCTAATTTAATAAGCTCTTCTTTTGTTCTGCCTGTAATCTGCTCAAACATTGAGTTAATTTTTACTATGGTATCACTGGAGTGTTCCGGCTCAATGCCAAGTGAAATTGCAATACCGATAAGAGACTGCTCGAAAATCATATCAAAGTTAAATGCCTGTTCATCCAAATTTTGCTCCAGTTCTTGCTTAGCACGCAGCAGTGCAACGTGAACATCTATCCTGGCCTTCAACGACTCGAATTGAATTGGTTTACGGATATAGTCAACAGCACCAAGCTTCAATCCCTTTATTTCATTGTCCAATTCATCATTATTTGTCAATATTATCGTGCGCAGCTTACTAAACCGCTCATTCTTTTTTAGGGATTCAAGAACCTGAAACCCATTCATATTAGGCATATTTAGAACAAGTATGAGCAAGTTAATCCCGTCATGCTCCTCAAGCGCTTGCATGGCTTCCACACCGTCACAAGCAGTCAATATGCAATATTCACTTAGCATGTTTTTGATGATCAATCTGTCGGATGCAGAATCGTCAACTACCAAAATCTTAATTATCATTGTTGGCCCTCCTTCTTCAGACCACCCTCACTCCTGGTTTCCCAGGAGACTATTTTAATTCCTCAAGACAAAGTACGAATAATAGGACCGTAATCAATATCGGTATCCAATTCGAGCCATTTGTTGTTGATGGCAAGTTTTTCACCCTCGGTTATGGTATCCATAGCTTTATTAAAGATGCTTACCAGTTCAGGGCAGTCTTTTCGAACAGCAAAATATAAGGCTTGCTGTTTTTCAGCCTCAAACGATACAAATCTGAGATTCGTCATCCCGTTTGCACGTATGAGGTAATTTGTTGTGGCGAGGTTTCCGATAAAAGCTTTTTCTGTCCCCGTCGCTACAGCCGCTAGTGCGGCTTCGACAGATTCATAAAGACTGAGATTTATATTCGGATAAGACAATAAATAGCTGTGATGCGAACTATTGCGCTGCACAGCTACAGTGAGTCCTTCCAAGTCGTCTATACCCGATATCTGGGTATCCATATCACGGGTTACAATGACTCTTTTATAGTAGTAATAAGGCTCGGAAAAGAGGAAGTGTTCTTCTCTTTCATTTGTTTTGCCAATAGCAGGTAATGCGTCAACATCACCCGCCAGCGCCATATCGTAAGCTTCGGGCCAGGTCAAGCCTTTTACAACCTCAAATTGCAACCCGGTCTTTTCGCTAATCAGGGCAAGATAGTCTGCAGCAATACCTTTGTATTCTCCATCATCATCAATAAATTCAAATGGCACAAATCCAGGGTCCACCCCAAGTCGAATAACAGGATGTTCGTTCATAAAAGAAAGTTCATCCTCAGTCCAGTTGATGCTATTGCCGGTAGAAAAGCAGGGTGTTGCTATAACCGGCATTATAATGACCAGGAAAATAAATAATGCAATAATTCTTCTCATTTGTATACTCATTCTCCTTATGCTTTAATGGCAACAAATGTCCCCGCTATAAACAAACCATTATAAGAAACAAAATCAATTTATTTAAATATACAACAAAAATATTGTATTTTCCTTTGAAAATGCAATAATAATGTTAACTCATTCCAGATTAGAGAAAATTTTTAGTTGGAGCGGATTTGTTATTTTGTTAACCCTCACCAGGCACATAAATAATAAGCGAGTAAAATACTACACGATAAAAAAAAGACCACCTTGAGGAAGCCCTGCAAGCCTGTCTGACTGTGACCGGAGTATATAGAGATAAAGCCTATTTCCGGCCCGATATCCCTAATCTGATATTACAGTAGGCTTACTTGATATGTATGCGCCGTACTTTGTGCTGAAAGCGGATCCAATAAAAAGATGCAGAGCATTTGATTATAATTTATCTGCAGGAAAATGCAACCATTTGTTGAAACAAGACACATAATAATAAATATTTGTAGGTGAGCGTATGGCTGCGCGAATTGTTCGCCAGGACGAAGCCATCCGGGAAGAGTTTCGCAAAAGAATACTGGCTAAAGTCCAGGCAGAGAAGGACTCCATGAAACAGCGTATTGATAATAATGTCCCCTCTTTTATATCCTGGGCTGTTAAACCGCTGGCGGGCATGGCTTTTGACATACAAAGGAATAAAGATAACAACAAGGGCGAAGGCGGAGAGTTGAACGTGGGCATCCATCTTCGCCTTGTGCTTTCTAAAGAATGGATTTTAATGAATGATGTGGTGGTGGAGCCTGAACCGGAGGTTTTTGCCCAGACAGATCATATAGTTATCGGGCCGCCCGGTATGTTTGTCATCGAAACAAAGGCTTGGGACGGTGCCTTTACCGGTTACAAGGACCGGTGGAAGCGTAGAGAGGGTAATAAATGGGTCTCCTGCCACAGCCCTACCAAACAAAATCTCAGGCATGTAAAGCTGCTCAGGAAGTGGTTGGAGCAGACCGGCATGTTCAATTTATCTTTTCCTGCGGTGCAGTGGATAAAGCCCGTTGTGGTTTTTACCAGGGCGTCCTGGTTAAAGACCACTGATTGCTCCATGCCGGTGCTGGACGGAGCGTTTGGCCTTGCTTTTTATTTAAGGAAGCATAAAGAGGTGCTTTTAAACGCGGAACAAATTGAAAAGATTTCTTTGCTGCTGGCTTACCCGCAACTGCGAAATATGCAGCCGGCCCAACAGGAGACTGCCGTGTCCGGTGAAAAGCAGGCATCTGAGATCAGAACGGACGGGCAAAGCAGTATGGTAAGAGAAAAAACAAGTTCAGCAGGTACACCGGCGACCGGTAGCAATAAAAACTTAGCCACTGCCGAGGGAACCGGGGTTGAATTGGAAACCGGGCGTACCAAGAATGGCCGGGATTACGTGCGTGTTTTTGGCAATAAAGTTGATGCCGAAACGGTCAGACAAAAATATATCTCTGTGGGTCGAGAAGCCGGACCGGTGAACCGGGACAAGTACCGCCAGGGTGTGTGGTATTTTTATTTAACTAATGAAGTAAAGTGAGGCGGTTTGATGATTATTGACCGGGAGCGGGACACCGGACCAACCAAGGCTAAAGAAGTCTACACAGGCTGATAAAGGATTAAACCCCGCTTGTTTAGTAAAATCAAAGTTGAGGTTTTTATAAATGAAGTTTATAGGCATAGACATAGCCTGGAAAATTGAAACTAACCCAAGTTGCCAAGATGTGCGGTTACAGTGATTGATGAACAGTCCAATATCCTGGGCAATTGTATAGTAAAGACCGATGACGAAATTTTAGAATATGTCCTGGGACAAGATGACGAAGATGGCATTATAGTAGGCATTGATGCACCGCTGATTATTCCGACATGGGTAACCAAACAACGGCCGTGTGAGATTGTTATGGGTAAACTTGATTTGCCGGCTTATCCCGCAAACAGAAATTTGTTTAACCAACAGTACAATGGAGTGCGCGGAGAACACCTGGTTAGCCTTTTCGAATCCAAGATACCGGGAATGCATTTTGTAGATTCACTAAACCCACGCATGCCCGTCCGGGCGATAATGGAGATTTACCCCTATGCCACACTTAAGTATTTGTATTGGGAAATATCTCGGCAAGGACTCTTGACGCTAAAGGAATTTAAAACTGAATTTAATAAGATAAAGGTGCCTAAATACAAGGGCTGTAAGGTGAATAAAGACAAGCGAATTAACGGGTTGGAACATAACATTCAGCTAATTAGAAGGTTTATAAAGCTCCGTGATGGTATTGTATTTAGTCCTACTTTAACCACGGAAAATTTTAATGTGTTGCACCCGGATTTAAATATCGGCATGACGGTCAACGAACTTGAGCAAGTCTCGGATTACCTTGACTCAGCAGCTGCTGCCTATACTGTGTGGCGGTATTGGCTGTATGGGGATGCCCAAAGTATTGTAGTTGGCAACAAGAATGACGGTTACATATTGATACCTGCTGATGAACATATAAAAGCAAGGCTTACTACAATTATAAATACCGTTAGTCTGTGTAATGTCACTAAAAAATGAAGCTAAACGATCAAGTATGAGGAGGTATACTTAAACGAGTACATCAGTCCCCGAGAAGCCAGACAAAGAATTGCCCGCTATCTAAACTTTTATAAAATTATCGCCGTCCTCACCAAGCACTGGATTACGAGACGCCTGCAGAATTCTACATGAAACCCTGCCAAAAATATACAAAAAATATACAAAAAAAGGTGGCTACCACCAGGGATATTGTTACAAATATAAATATGGATGGTTAATAATCCCAACAACTTGACTGTTAACAAGCCAACCTAATATATGTTGGGCTCTTAAATTTATCAAAAAACTGTCTTGACAATGGGGTCCACCTTGGACACTGCGGAGTATATGTCAATGACGGGGAGGTCTGCCGGGTCAGGTTAAGCTTTAACCCGGCGGTGGCGAACCGGGTTAAAATCTGATTTACCACCCTTCGCAGGTTATTGAAGCGGAGCTGCCTGACGGCGGTGTGGTGATCTCCTTCGAGATTAGCGGTATGGCCAAGATGAAAACATGGATCATGCAGTGGGGCGAGATGGTGGAAGTGCTTAAACCGGACTGACTGAAAGTTGATATTTGCGAGTATGCCAGGCTGGTGTTGGCGGTATATGAAAAATAATTGTTAAGTCTTCTATATAAACAGGGGGTATTTTAATGGATGATATGATTGTGACCAACAAAAATGCTGGTACCGTTCAAATTATAAAAGGAAAAAATCCGCAACAGTTATACGAACATCAAGTTGATGCAATTGCTGCTTTGAATAAAATAGACACCCGGGATTCCTTCAGCACACTTGTTGTGTTGCCAACAGGCGGGGGCAAGACCAGGACGGCCGCTACGTGGCTGTTAAGTAATGCCGTGGATAAAGACAAAAAAGTTTTGTGGGTGGCACACCGGCATCTACTTTTAGAACAAGCTGCGGAAGCATTTTGTAAAAACGCTTATTCCGAAAAGATGATTTATACGCGAAGCTTTACATACCGCATAGTTTCGGGAAAGCATGACAAGCCTATACACATTAAAGCTAACGATAAGGTGCTTATCGTTAGTAAGGACAGCATCATTAGAAACCTTGACATGCTAGATAAATGGTTGAAAGATGAAAAAGAAATTTACCTTGTTATTGATGAGGCGCATCATGCGACAGCCAAGTCTTATCAAAAAATTATTAATTATGTCAAAAGTAAAAAATTAAATATTAAAATACTGGGGCTTACTGCCACGCCTTTTCGCACATCAGAGCAGGAAAAGGGACTGCTCAAGCAGGTTTTTTCCGATGATATCCTATATAAGGTTGATTTAGACACATTGATAAAAAGAGGTATTCTCTCAACGCCTATATGTGAAAGTTGTGATACAGATGTGATTATGGGCGATAAATTAGGCCTTAAAGCAATAAAAAGTATTGAACAATTGGATATTATTCCTGAAGATATTGCCGCTACGATTGCTGAGAATAAAGAGCGCAATCGTTTCATTGTGAAAACGTATTTCGATAATTACTCAAAATACGGTCAAACCATTGTATTTGCTCTAAACAGAATTCATGCCTTTGCTTTAAAAGCGTTATTTGAGAATTACGATAAAAAACTCGGAATCAAAGCGGGAGTTATTGTTTCCGGGACTACTGCTGAATTTATTGGGATAGATATTTCAAATGAAGAGAACTAAAGGCAAATTGAGGCATTCAGCAAAGGAGAAATTCAGGTTCTCATCAATGTAAATATACTGACCGAGGGTGTAGACCTACCTAAAACTCAGACGGTATTTCTTACGCGTCCGACTGTTTCAGCTGTTTTAATGACCCAGATGATCGGTCGAGCCTTGCGGGGTGAAAAGGCTGGCGGCACAAAGGATGCCTATATTGTTAGTTTTGTAGACAACTGGAACAATAAAATAGCGTGGGTAAATCCCGAAAAACTGATCGATGGTGAAGGATCTTTCATAGATAAAAATTATGATCATAAAAAAAGGATGCTCCGCATCATATCTATCGAAAAACTTGAAGAGTTTGCCGGAATAGTCAATGAAACTATAGACACTACTCGATTGGAAAGTATTGATTTTATCAAAAGAGTGCCACTTGGAATGTACGTTTTTACATTTATAGATGAAAACAGCTTAGAGCATAATCATCAAATTCTCGTCTATGACAGCACAAAAGCTCAGTATGAGGAATTAATCAAGGCTTTGCCTGCGCTTTTTGCAGACTACGGTATCGAAGAAGAGTTTATTGATGCAAAACAGCTTACGGAGCTGCTGGACAGGTGCAGGGATACTTATTTCGATGATGATATGATACCACCTTATAATATGCGTGATATTGAGTATCTTCTCAAGTACTATGCCCAAAAAGGTTCAGACCCGCTGTTCGTACCGTTTGAGGAAATTGACAGAAGAAAAGTAGACCTGGCCGTTATCGCAAAAGAAATAGTTGATAAAGATATGCGGCGCTCGGAACAAAATGCATATATAAATTATTTGTGGGATGATGAAACCAGTTTAATCAAGGTGTATTTTGGAAATAAATATTTCTTCAAAAGGCAGCTTGAAATAGAGATAGACAAAATTCTGGGCGAATTTGAATATAACACTGATAAGGAAAATGTTACTGGCGAAGAAAGAGAAATTTCAGCATTGTCGTTACATGAAATCTTCAAACAATTCCCTGCCTTTGGGAAAAAACTGAGGTCAAAGGTATTCGAAAAAGGCAAGACGACCTCTGGACAATACAAATGTGCCATATGTGGCAAGACATCTCCACATAAAGCGCTGTTCCAGATTGACCACATTTTACCCATGTCAAAAGGAGGACTTACTAAGGAGGATAACTTACAGCTGCTTTGCCGGACCTGTAACCTGAAAAAAGGTGATAAGCTGTGAAATATTTTTATACCCCAAACGATTTAGCTGTATATTTTATAATGTCTGACCTGACAGTATCGGATGAAAGAAAAGTAATTAATGAACTATGGGAGCAGCAAAATGCTACCATCTGGCCTAAATACAGAACAAGCAAGGCACATTTTAAGCATTCTATTTACAATGAACTAAATAAATACGATATTACGTATGACGAGTTGGACGAGCTTAATATTTTATTGCAGGACTTGGATGCGTCCTACAATATTGATGGCACTATCAACGAGCAAGGCGTTATTGAAAGCTTTTTCAAAATCATTAAGCTGCAGCTCACCTATACACCAAATAAGGGATACCGAAAAATTAAATTTAGAAACCTTATTGGCGTCTTTGGCTATAGAAGAAGATCTGCACAGCTAGTTGAATATATTGAAAAGACGCTTAGAAACTTAGGACTTGTGGCTAATTTAAGAGGTTTTGCGCCGTGTAATATTACTGAAATTAAGCTGGACGACACAATAATAATCAGGCTAAAGCGATAAATACTTTAATGGCTACGGTGCATAAATTTTTATGAACTGTAGCCATTAAATACTTGTTTAGATATTATCTTAATGATATTGTAGCAAATCATTTTGACCAAGGCTGGCGAAAGAAGCAGCCGGGCGCATTTATTCACGCAACCCTTTTTTTAAAATTCTACCTTGTTTTTCTGTTGACACAAAGGAACCGTCCGAGATCACTGAAAAAGTACCCTTTTTAAGCCGCCTCAGAGCCTGCCTTAAACATATATTGTAAATTAATCAGCAACCAACGGTCTGAAAAATACAAAAAAAGCGCATCAAAACCTTTTTAAGCGGATACCATATTGGCTATCCGCTTCAGGTTTACCGCCAGGACCGTTAATTTTGCCTGAATGCGCACACTTTTTAGACCGTAGCCTTTGGCTCGGTCCAATCCATGAAATCTTTTTAATTCTGCATTTTTGGGTTCGATTTTCGCTCGCTTGCGATACTCATCAAGGAATTCCCGGGTTTTTGCTCTTTGACTATACTCATATAATTCAGGAGTATTTACACTGACTCTCAGTAGTCTAGCTATTCTCGTACTTTTGCCTATGCATTCAGCCCGGTGAGAACAATTACGGCAGCGCTCACGCTCAAAGCTGTATTCCAACAACTTCTCTTTCTTGCCATTTCGTTCACGGGTTTTGGCTTTTACTTTTACCGTTTCATTTCCCATGACACAAAACCATTGGTCACTGTCTTTGTTGTAGCTGAACAAATCTTCATCTATTTTATAAGCACTGGCGCTTACCGGTATATAGGCTGAGGCTTCTTTTTCCTTAATCAGATTAAGGATGTCGGGCCGGAAATAGGCTTTATCTCCATATACTCCGGTCACGGTCAGACCGGCTTTTAGGGCTTCCTCAAGGTGGTCTTTAAAATTGCTGCCATCAACATA
>NZ_LSRS01000008.1:135319-140413 GCF_009932395.1 Sporotomaculum syntrophicum | reverse complement strand
GTACGGAATTTGGTCAGTAAGCTTTTTTCGGGGAGAGGATCTTCTGGATTAAGGCCTACAAACCATTTGTAAGCCAGATTTACGGTCAAATCTTGTAACAACTGTTCATCGGATATAGTATATAGATATTTTAAGAACTGGATCCTCATCATCATTTCTGGTTCTTTGGCGGGTCTGCCAAAGTTTTTGCAATATCTATCTGCTAATAGTTCATTGACAAAGCTAAGGGATATTGCGGAATCTATACGTTTTAATATGTGATTCTCCGGTATTATATGGTATAATTCAGTGTAAAAGCTGCCTTGTTTAAAGGTGGTTTCAATTAGCATAAAAAGCATCCCCCGGTATATTTTGTTGTGGTGACTTAATTATACTATAGGTGGGGATGCTTTTTGTGTTTTATATGGACTTTTTCAGTGGTCTCGAACCGTCCCCTTGTGTCTCTGACGATAGGTACCGTGGTATTAAAGGTGGGGATTATTACTCCTTCCTAAGGGTTAACCCTATTCAATTTAAACCATATAATGTATTAGCAACTTATTAAGGAGACGATACCTTTGAGTAATGATGAGTTTACACGCGCGAAAACTCCTGTATCAGGAGAAATCCCGCGACCACCCCAAAAATGCGACGGTCAACTTTATAAAGTAAAACCTACCCAGACAGTCTTCAGTATTGCTCGCCAATTCGGAGTAACAGTTAAGGATATTCTTGCTGCGAACCCACAGATCGTAAACCGAGATATTATTTTTATAGGTCAAGAAATATGCATCCCCACCGGAGAACCCGAACCTGTTTGTGATCTTCGTGTGCTTACACTAAGTTTCTTGACAGAGGATGGTCAACCGCTGCACATAATAAACGGAGCTGTCCAGCTTAATGCCCGTGTAATTGTACGGCCCACATTCAATCGTCCGGTTTCCCGGGCCTTCTTTTTCCTAGAGCCTACCGGTACTGAAACCTGTGAGCTTACCAGTCTTATCGGTGTTGATTGTCCCAGTGCTGTTACAGGTGTTGCTGAGATTCTTTGGGAGGTACCCCCAGGTACTTTGGGCCGTGTTTTTGTTGTGGCATGCATTAATAGTTGCTGTGCGAAATCTGATGAGTTCCTTGTTGTCCGGAATTCTTAATAAAACCTTACAGGAAAAATCACATTGTATATTGTTTGGCAGAGCATTAATGAAATACCAGGCAATGTAACCATTCTTCAACCCTTTGACTTCTATAATATTTTCATTTGATTTCATTGTGGGAAATCCCGGAAAGCCGGTTAGGCTTTCCATAATTCCCTCAGCCTTTGATTACGGCGATGGTTTTCAACCTGCATTTAGGCTCGATTAGATCCAGCTCGTTGCTAATGACAAAATCGATATCCTTATAGGCATGGCGGGACTCTTCGCCTACATCATATTTTTTTTGTTTGCCGAGGAATACCCCCAGGCTCTTAAGATCATCGATGGTGTCCTGCACGGGGAATTGTTTTTTTGCAGTGCTGCGGCTCATGCGGCGACCTGCCCCGTGTGAGCAGGAATTATAACTTTCCGGGTTGCCTTTCCCTGTGACCAGGTAGGAACAGGCACCCATCGCACCCGGAATGATCCCCATTTCACCCTTTTCCGCCCGGATGGCACCCTTTCTGTGCACCCAGACCCTTTCCCCGTAATGCTCCTCAAAAGCAGCGTAATTATGATGGCAGTTGATGGGCTCGGAAAATTCAATATCCTTTATCCGGGCATATTTTCCGACCTTGGCGCTCACCTTTTCCATGACCACCTGCAGCATCCGGGCCCGGTTTTCTTTGGCAAAATCAAGGGCCAGGTTCATCCAACGGATATATTCCATCCCGAGCTTGCTGCCGGTTGGCAAATAGGCCAGATCCCACTCGAGGGGGACGGGTGCATGCTCACGGCGGTTTAGCTCCCTGGCCCGGTCATTGAAGTAATTACAGATCTTATAGCCGACATTCCGGGAGCCTGAATGGACCATGATGCCAAGATAACCTTGCTCATCCGTCTGCAGTTCGATAAAATGGTTCCCGCCTCCCAGGGTGCCCACTTGAAAGTAGGCATTATCCAGGTTCGCGAGCATCTCTTGGGACATGCTCTCCCTTTGCTCAGGGGATAGTTTTCTCAGAAAATCACTGGCGGCAAGGCAGGCGCGTTTGCTCTTATGGTGCGCAAAACCGGTCGGTATATCTCTCATGATATCGTTGATGATGGTTTGGGCCAGCTTGCCGTGGGGGGTAGCGATGGTGACCAGGGGCTCGACAGGGATGTTGGTTTGCACGAAGATCATGCCGCAGCCGATGTCAACTCCCACGGCATTGGGGATGATCACGTCCCTGGTGGTGATAACTCCGCCGATGGGCATGCCGTAACCTGAATGGGTATCGGGCATCAGGGCCACCCATTTATGGATAAAAGGGAGATTGGCCAGGTTTTTAGCCTGCCGCAGGCAGTCTTCTTCCAACTGCCCGGCATTTTCCAGCCAGACTTTGATG
Organism: Sporotomaculum syntrophicum; assembly: GCF_009932395.1. Taxonomy (GTDB): domain Bacteria; phylum Bacillota; class Desulfotomaculia; order Desulfotomaculales; family Desulfallaceae; genus Sporotomaculum; species Sporotomaculum syntrophicum. Next base: position 137,913 of record NZ_LSRS01000008.1, on the reverse strand, counting down.
GGCCATTTCTGGTCCTTGGGGTTGTATAGAGTAAACATATTTGGTTACCTCTTTGTAACTCATCATTTATGATGCTTAACTTGTGCATTAGCCAATTAAACAGGTAATTTATCTTGTCCAGTCAACTATATGCAAAGATTGTAACATATTGCGTAATCCGGAACAATCCAATGTAACTTGGCCGTGTCCTTGTTGCGCACTAAGCAAATAAACTTAACGGTAATCATCAGTTATAAATAAATTATATTAATGGCAGGAATATTATAAAAATTTAGAGAAATATCCATGAGTAACGATAAATCGTGAAGAAATTTGTCACATAGTTAAGCTTTAACCATGCCTTACAAAAAGCTAATGGTTGTTTTGGCTTTAGCAACTGGTTAATTGGTTGTATAAAATATTTGGCTAGTGGGGGTGATTCATCCCGGTTGGTTCCGTGGAAAAGATGATTTGCCGGCAGTAAAAATTAGATTTAACAAGGAGGCAGCGATCATGAGTATGTTCTGTTTTCAATGCCAGGAAACTGCCAAAGGAACAGGTTGCACTGTCCGTGGTGTGTGCGGCAAAACCGAAGATATCGCCAAACTTCAGGACTTATTGATTTACACCTTGAAAGGTATTGCCTATGTTGTAACCAAAGGCAAATTGGATGCAGGCAAGCTTCCCGATATTAATCGTCAAATGCTGAACAGCTTGTTTATGACCATTACCAACGCCAACTGGGATGGTATGGCATTAGAAGAGCAGATTAAAAAAATGCTTGCTTTCAGAAATGAACTTAAAAAAACAGTTGCTTTGCCTGACTTACCCGATGTCGCAACCTTTGAAGTAGACACGAGAGAAAATATGTTGGACAAGGCTGCTTCCGTAGGTATATTAGCAACGGAAAATGAGGATGTGCGGTCCCTGCAACAGACGATCACCTATGGTGTAAAAGGCATGGCGGCTTACTCCGAGCACGCCTTGCTGCTTGGCAAAGAAGATCCGGAAATTTACGCCTTTATTTACGAAGCGCTGGCGGCTACCCTGGATGATACCCTTTCTGTGGACGACCTGGTGGCGTTGACCTTAAAGACCGGTGAGTATGGCGTGAAGGCGATGGCGCTTTTGGATGAAGCAAATACATCAAAGTATGGTAATCCCGAGATTACTGAGGTAAACATCGGCGTCAGGAAGAATCCCGCCATTTTAATTACCGGTCATGATTTAACCGATTTGGAGCAGCTGTTGGAACAGACCAGGGGAACCGGTGTGGATGTTTATACTCATAGTGAGATGCTGCCTGCACATTACTACCCTTATTTTAAAAAATACGATAATTTAGCGGGTAATTACGGGAATGCCTGGTGGAAGCAGGTTGGTGAGTTTGAGTCTTTCCACGGTCCGATTCTTTTTACCACCAATTGCCTTGTTCCACCGAGAAGTGAAGAGGTCAAAAACCGCATCTTTACTACTAATTCAGCCGGTTATCCCGGTCGCTCCCATATTAAAGCGGACGCGAACGGTAAAAAAGATTTTTCCGAAATCATTGCTCTGGCCAAGACTCTCCCGGCACCGGATGAAATCGAAACCGGCAGCATCGTTGGCGGCTTCGCTCACAATCAGGTGTTCGCACTGGCCGACAAGGTTGTGGAGGCGGTCAAATCCGGCGCCATTAAAAAGTTCTTTGTTATGGCAGGCTGTGACGGCAGAATGAAGTCCAGGGAATACTATACCGAGTTCGCGCAGAAACTTCCCCAGGACACCGTAATCCTTACGGCAGGTTGTGCGAAATACCGTTACAACAAACTTAATTTGGGAGACATCGGCGGCATTCCAAGAGTGCTTGACGCAGGACAGTGCAACGATTGCTATTCGCTGGTGCTGATTGCGCTAAAACTCAAAGAAGCATTCGGTCTGGATGATGTTAACCAGCTGCCGATTGCCTTTAATATTGCCTGGTATGAGCAAAAGGCGGTTATCGTTCTGCTGGCGCTATTACACTTAAATGTCAAGAACATTCATCTTGGCCCCACTCTGCCGGGATTCCTGTCCCCGAACGTTGCCAAGGTGCTGGTGGATACCTTTGGCATCGCAGGTATGGGTACGGTTGACGATGATATGAAGTTGTTCATGGGTGCATAATTAAATAACCTTTAACCGGCAGGTGACAATCATGGTTGCCTGCCGGTTTTTTTTGCTGTTTGTTGCCACGGGGACGGCCAATTAAATCGTGGAGCAAATATTGTGACACCCATCAATGTACATCAATATATTTAATTGTTTTATAGATTACCCAGGCATATGTGGTAACAAATATTAACCAGATGATGGGCGAAAATTTTATAAATAATTGTGGGAAATATCCTCCGACAAGTATGCCGCACGAAAAAAGGGCAATTTTAAAACAAGCAAAATCAAATACATTATATTTTCTAGCAGCGTTTAATAATCTATCAATCAGCTTTTTCATAACTACGACCTCTTTTCCAACAGATTAAACCGGCTATGCTTTCATTGTAAGTCCAACCCTTTTGAAATACTAATTAAATAATCTGGGTACTTGAGATACATCTGGAAACACAGAGGGACGGTTCCGAGATCACTGAAAAAGT
>NZ_LSRS01000008.1:77654-135257 GCF_009932395.1 Sporotomaculum syntrophicum | reverse complement strand
TGGTTAAACAGATGAATCAATGATACGATTTTAACGGTCACTCTATGTCTCTTCCAGACCTAAAAGCAACTCTTAAAGAGAAGAATCACCGAGAAATAATTGGATCATGCTGTGTTAAAACCAAAAATGGAATTCCAGTTAAAATTGTCTTCATCCAGAACCGTAATAACAAACGGGAATGGCTTGCGATACTAACGACTGATCTTGAGCTTGATGATGCTGAGATTGTGCGTATCTACGGCATGAGATGGGGCATTGAAGTATTCTTTAAAAGCGCCAAATCTCTATTTAAACTGGGCTCTGAGTTTCAGGGCAAAAGTTTTGATATGCTTATCGCTCATACGACTGTTGTTATTACCAGATATATGCTGCTCGAATGGGAACGTCGACAGAATCAAGATTTCCGTAGTTACGGAGAGCTATGGGTATGTCCATAACTTTGTGTAATTGGATTATTTAGCTATAATTTTAGGTAGGCTCATAATAGCTCTTACCTGCAGAGAGGATAGGGCAATGCTGGGGAGCAACCCAAGCGCTCTGCAGGGTTCTGCCGGAGATAGCTGAGGATATTATTCCCAGCTTTCTTCTTTTTATTGCTATTTCTGGGAGAATTAAAAGCGATAAACCCGTTTTTTATTTAGGCAATTTCCGACTGAATTCTATCCCCAAAATAGATTGCAAGTTGTGAAATACAACTCTTCCATTCCCGAATTGGCATGGTCCACTTTTTAGAGATTGATTTCGTTGCCAGGTAAATTATCTTTCTCAAAGAATCATCAGTTGGATACGCGGTTTTTGTTTTGGTTACCTTTCTCAACTGCCGGTGATATCCTTCAATTATATTGGTTGTATAGATCATCTTTCTAATCTCATAACTGTACCTATCTACTACCGAAGTGGCATATTGATATACGGAAGTGGTACTACCATTGTTAACTACAATACCTAAGGTACTTTCGCCCGCACAAGCGATATTGAGTCCAAGGGCGAACGTAATAAAAGAGCAAAAATTAATACAAATAAGTTTCTTTTTATGTTATCCTCCAAAAAAAATTTGCTTTATGTATCTCAGCATTAAACCAAACGCAATCTGGCTTGTGTTGTGTAGCACAACCTCCTTTCCATAAGGGGACATAAGTGTACAATTTTATTTTTTAATTGGCTTTGCCTAACATCAAGTTAACTATCTTCACCACATCGATTACATTGACCCCGCCATCACCGTTTACATCAGCGGCATCAAACTGTCCGTCTGATGGCGTTACTTTACCTAAGACAATGTTGACAGTCATAACAACGTCAAGCACATTAACCTGGTTATCTCCGTTAACATCTCCTTGCAACATGCCTTGATCTATAGTGAAGCTTTTTATCTCGCCACAGCCCAGTCCGGCGGAATTTTTGGCGTAGGCTTTATAATAGTAAGTACCAGGAACCAGGTTGGATAAAGTTTTACTGTAATTGCCCAGATAATCGTCGCTGCCAGTTTGAGCACTATCTCCGGTACTTTGAGTTGTTCCCCACATAAAGCCATACTCACTAACTGCTCCCCCTCCATTTGAAAGGATGCTGCCGTTTATTACAGCTGAACTTGAAGTAACGTTCGTTGCGTCATCGGTTTGCAATCTAGGCACTGTTACTACAGGCACCGGAGACCCAGTAAAATTAAGGGTGCCGGTCTGACTATCAAACTCCAAGTAAGCCGGGATAAAATTATAGTCCTGTTTGGCCGGCGTCAGCCGATATGCGCTGCTAATGATAAATCCCGTTTGTTCCCAATAACCTCCGGAATCAGTGGACACAGTATCTGGTACTTGGCCATCACCGGATACACTGGTGAATGTCATGGTCACCCCAGGGATACCGCTCTCATTGTCCTGCACCCCGGTAACCCGCCCGGATACGCTGAAAGTATTATTGCTACCCGGGTAAATCCATTGGATCCCGATTTCATCTCCGCTGTGCAAGTCCCTTTTAACCACACCGTTGCTGCAAAACCCGTACATTACTTTATCCACATCCAACGGATATCCGGACAAATTACCGTACAGATCCCGCAAACCCGCCCAGTGGCCCAGTTCATGTAAAGCTACAGTCTCAACATCCATTTGCCAGGATAATAGGCTGCTAGCTGAACTCCAGCTATAATAGTCGTTAAACTTGATGTCACATTCCAAGGGATTCCCATTAGCATACCAAGTGCTAGCTTCAGCAATTATGTATGAACTGGTGAATGTACCCCACATTATTTCGTTTGTATTATTAAAGGAACTTTGAGTAGTATTAGTTGTCCCCGCATATTCCAAGTTGAAATTGGCACCATGTACACTATTCCAGGTGTCAGCCGCATTTTTTATAGATGTCTCCTCCCCGGTGCAGTCGGAGGTATTGGGATTAACTTTATAATTAACTACCGGATTAGTACCCGGCCATTTTCTGCCCAGATAAGAAAATGGCACTGAAAAGGGATAGTCATTACTGTCCAGACCGCCGGCGGTACGGACAAAAACAGGACCGCTTCCAGCCGACGCCGGGTAACCATCTATTATTCCAACAGGCACAGTAACAATAATCTCTAAATCAGACCAAGATTGTATTTCGCCTGTAATATAATAATAACTATCACTGGTAACCATTTTATAAAAAAATCCTACTAAACCGGGAGTACTGCCAAAACCGCTGCCCCGCACTGTGACCTGGCTGTTTGTCCCTGCCGATGCGCTGCCGGGTGTAATACCGGTAATTAATGGTCCGGAGAATGTCTCTAAATTTTTATTGGACTCGAGCTCTGGGGCCGCCTGTCCGGTTAGGGATTGTCTGACCTGGGCTTTAAACTCTTCAACGGTCAGTTTGCCTACTTTTCCGTTTTTAATATTAAACTTTCCCTGGGTACCACCGTATACCCTAAAATCCTCTTTTCCCTTTTTAAGAAATACCGTTACCTTTTCACCAGCGTTAAATACGGGAGTATCCGAAACTGTTTCTATGATACCATCCACTTCCCCACCTGGGACGGTAATATTTAATTTTCCCTGTGCTAAATCGCCTTTTATGCTTTCGTCAATAGAAAGCGTGACCCTGGTGAATATATGTGCATGTCCATCGTCCCATTGACTGCTTTGCTCAACAACTTCCCCGGTAACAATGGAATCTGCTGCACTGCTCAACTCATCCATGCTCAAATTTATCATCAAAGCCTCAGATGTTCCGACAAACGCAAATGTCACAACTAACGCGGCTATCATGATCACTAGAACTCCATGTTTAAATTTAAGGTTTTTTATCAAGGTAACACTTCCTTTTAAAGAATCTATTAACTTGCGAAAGGCACCAAATGGGGGCTTCCACTGGTTAATAGTTATGCATTTAAGTTAATAATTAGCTTGGCATTCCTATAGCAAGATTAATGATGGCCACTACATAGGACACGGTTATCCGACCGTCACCAACGTTAACCAGCTTTTCGCCGTTAGCATCACCTAAAATACGGCTGATTACTTTGAAAGAGCCATTGTTAATGTTTAATTTCTGGTAACTTAGTGAATTACCATTCTTATCACTCAAGACAACATCGTTAAACTGGAAAGCGCAGGTTTGCCAGGATTGGGCTCCAGTATTCACCTGGAACTTAATTACGGCAATGTTTTCCATCAACTTTGATGTTTAATTCAAGATTTTCCTCATATGCTGCTTTCGTGACTTGATCGACACCTGTTGCTTTATTGCCGTCTAGTTCCCGATTGCATTGTGTCAGCAGTTCCTCGTTCAAGAAGTGATACAGCGATGTGAATTGCTCTTTTGGATTTTCTTTTGCAATCTCTGCTATTCTTACTAGTTTTGTTTGCACTTTTGGCCTACCCCTGCGTGTAGTAATTGTGTCCTTTGCAAGATCGGTGATATGTCACTGCCTTCCCTCTGCCGACATTACTCGGTTTCATTGGTAGTATGCAGTGATCCGACTCCCTGCCCATCATTTGACTTTCTCCCTTGTTATCGGTTGTTTGTCATACTTCCTTGCAGAAGAATGGGCAGGGTCTCCCAATTTGCTGTAAAGTCATTGTATAGCATGCCTGGCTCTTCGACCCCGGGAGAGCTCATTCATCCTCGCCTTTAACGCACGAATGAGTGTTGTCTTCCGTGATTTCGTAAACGTCGACCTCTCCAGTTTACTCTTTTCGAGGCTCAATCACTTTCAGGCCTACTACCTGGCTGTCTACGCTTAGCGTCTGGAATTACTTCCAGACGTCCAAGACTCGCTATTGGTGGCTTGGCTTTAGCTTTTCCAAGCAGGATTTCCACCTGCTAAACTTCACGACCTAGGCTTGGTCGCACCGAAATTTGAGTTATTAATATTACACTAACAACCTCACCCCTGCAATAAATAAATCGCCCAGCCGGTTCCGCTACGACATTTACACATTAACCCCACGATCATCCAGCCACTGCGCAACATAGCCGGCCACTACTTCCCAGCCCGGCTCACCGATGAGCCAGTGGGTGTAATCAAATTCCGCATAAGTAACCAGGGGTTGATACATGTCGGCCACCTGTTTAACCACTGATACCGGGGTGAGTTTATCCTGTTTACCCGCCACCACCAGCACCGGGCACTTGACCTTTCCCGGATCCACCCGGGAAGCACGCCGGGGGTCCAGGAACCAGCAGCAAATTTCCAAGGCCGCCCGGCCTGATTCATACACCAGCTGTTGGTACGCCTCTTCTTGCTTACCGGCCGGCAGCCGCTCCAGGAAGGAATACACAGCAGCCGGGTAAGCGACGCGAAAAGCTCCTCGCCGGAAGCTCACTTGTCGCAGGAGCAGCAATAAGGTTTTTACATCAGACACAGTCACAGACCATATTCCAGCCGGTGCTGCCGGCGCCAGCAACACCAGCACCCGGGCCAAGCCACGGCTGGCCAGCATTTGCGCCAACAGCCCGCCCATCGAATGCCCAAGCAGCAAAGGCGGCTCAGCCAGCTGCCTAATCTCCCCTTCCAGGTCCCTGGCGTAATCCAATAAGCTGGTGACTCCCAAACGCGGGTCAGGCTTATCCCATGAGTCCATATCGTGGTAACGCAGCACGGGTACATAGCACCGGTATCCCCTGTCTGTAAAAAACTCCTTATAATTGTCCCAGCACCAAGCCCCGCCCATCATGCCATGGATCATCACTATTGTTCCCGCCATCAAGCCACTTCCCAATTTATGACGTTGTCATTTTTTGAGACAAATAAACCGGGATCACTTCTTCAATAAAAGACATTAGCTCAAGGAACTTATTACCTATTTCTTTGCAAAAAGCCTCGGTTTCTCCCGAATGTAGATGAGTAAAACTCAAATAAGTAGCACAATCATCCGCAAATTCTAAATCGACTAATCTTATATTGTCACCCTTAATAACGATAGTCCCCTCCTGGTAACTAGCCAGATATTTATTGATATCCTCTTGATTATCGGTATAATGCATGGTTGCACCAACCAGCGGCTCGCATTGATTTTTCACAAAAGAGTTATCATAAGGTATCACATTGCTGAGTATGCCGGAGTATTTTTCTTTGTTCTGTGTATCTAAAGTCTCAATAAAATCGATAATCTCCGGTTCACTATGATATTCAGCTAAAAACTTCATAGCTGCTATATAATGGGATAAAGTAATTCTCAAATAATTGATAAACCGGCCATTTTCTACCGCAGCTTCCCTTTCGAAATGATTAAAAGCGTATTCATTGGAATACAACAAATCATTTCTTATTAAAGCCAGGTTAATAATCCAGTGAGATAAAATATCATCTGGTTTAAACACTTCAGCCGTTTTAAAACAAATTTCTTTGTACATACAGATACCTCCAATCTATTTGACGACGTACGTTGCCGCAACACAGGGGGCGATAAAGGTTAAGTGCTTTGATAAATCGCTTCATCCCTTCGGCATATTTTTCCAGAGATCTCAAGCAACATTGTTTTTGTATTATGCGAAACATATTGAAACCCTTCTTTATATGACATAAACAGGTATCATTAATATACATATTACCAAAATCCACCTCACCATCCAAACGACAAAGGCCCTGGCTCACTTACATATCTATTGCTTGAAAAATCATTGCCATTTTAGTTAAATGGGGTTTTCTTGTAATGCTTAGATTTGCTTATACCAAGCGTTTTGTAATGGCATTTTAGCCTGGCTTTTTTCTCAATTGATATAACTCGCTAAAGGCGGCACCGCCAAGTATAAACAGCGCACCAGAGAATTGTACCATTGTCAGATGTTCGTGGAGCATGACGGCCGAGAAAACCAGAGCGGATAAAGGCTCAATATAACTGCACATAGCCACTGACTGTGCCGGCAGCTGATGAATAGCAGAAAAATATAAATAGCAGGCAATCCCTGTATTAACCACCCCGATAATTAAAATAGGTAATAGATTTAGGCCGGCCAGAGAAACTCCATTGATTCCCTGGTGCAGCAGCAAGGTGTAAGGAGCAACCACAGCACTGGCCGTTACCAGTGAAACAAGGGTAATTTCCAGTCCGGTAAGCTTTTCCACTTTTTTATTGGCTATTAACATGGTGGCATATAGCACTGCGGCCATTATGCCGCACATCAGTCCCCAGGAAATACCCTCGGTTAGAAAATCATCACCGTTTACCAGCACCATACCCAGAGCAACCAGGCATATGCCGGTCATTTTGCCGGCGGTCATTTTTTCTTGGAAAATGAAAGGCGCAACTGCTATGACTATAACCGGCCCGCAATAATAGGCCAGAGTTGCCGTGCTGACACCGATTAGGCGATAGGCCTCGTAGACAAATACCCAGCTTAAGCCCAGGGAAATGCCTGAACCCAGCAGGTAAAACCATTGCTTTTTGATTTGCTTAATGTCTGGTCTCTTCCGGCCAATGATAAAAACAAGTCCCAGGAATAGGCTGCCGATAACTGTTCTTGATAATACGATTTCAGCACTGCTGAGTAGAATATAACTGGCCACTATGCCATTGGAACCAAAAATCAGCAGAGACAGGATATATTTTAAATATGCTTTAGTCATTTAGTCAATTGGCTTCCTTTCGCGGCTTAGCTCCAACACGCCTACTGTTTAGCAGCGCCTATCATATTTTAGCTAAATTCAATTTTCCCGCCCAACATCCCTTCCGTGGCCGTACATCAACCAAGCAAACGCACTTCCCCTTCAACATCATCATGAGTAAATCCGCTTTTCTATTCAACGGCTGCCGCCATCACAGTAGCCGCCGTTGTGCGGTGCAGGTGCCGCACAACGGTAAGCCGGGATGAGCAACGCCGGTGCTAAAAGAAGAAGGGATAGACGCTTCCCGGACTACCCCTTCTTTATTGTTTGTATTTTTGCTGTCAGGCCTACAATTTTAACTTTCTTACCCTCTTTGCCAATTCTTTACTTCAGTAGTGCCTTGTGGTAGGTTTTCTTCCCTTTACGTATTTTTACACTGTTTTTCAATTCTTCTAATGTAATATTATGCTCTATGGATGCAACTTTAGTATTATTAATATGTACACCGCCCTGTTGCACTAGACGCCTTGCTTCACTCTTGGAAGCCGATAAGCCACAGGCCACCAGCAAATCGATAATACCGATCCCGCCATCAGTGAGCTGTTCCCTTTTAATTTCTGTGGTCGGCATGTTGGCATCATCCGTACCGACGGCGAAAAGAGCATGGGAAGTGGTTTGGGCTTTCCGGGCTTCTTCTTCCCCGTGCACCAGCTTAGTCAGTTCATACGCCAGAATTTCCTTGGCTTCGTTAAGCTGGCTGCCTTCCCAATGGTCCATGGCATCAATTTGTTCCAGCGGCAGGAAGGTCAGCATCCGGATGCACTTGAGCACATCGTCGTCACTAACATTGCGCCAGTACTGGAAGAATTCAAAGGGTGAGGTTTTGTTGGGGTCAAGCCAAACAGCACCTTTAGCTGTCTTGCCCATCTTATTGCCTTCGGAGTTCAGCAGCAGGGTAATGGTCATGGCATAGGCGTTCTTGCCCAGTTTACGGCGAATCAGTTCGGTACCACCCAGCATATTTGACCACTGGTCATCGCCACCAAACTGCATATTGCAGCCATAATTCTGGAACAGGTAATAAAAGTCGTAGGATTGCATGATCATGTAATTCAGTTCTAAGAAGGACAGCCCCTTTTCCATTCTCTGCTTATAGCATTCGGCACGCAGCATATTATTTACAGAAAAATGGGGTCCGACATCACGAAGCATTTCAATATAATTCAGCTTGGCGAGCCAATCTGCATTATTGACCATAATCGCCTTATCTTCACCAAACTCGATGAAACGTTCCATCTGCTTTTTAAAGCAATCTATATTGTGCTGAATTTCTTCAGGAGTCAGCATAGACCTCATATCCGTCCGGCCGGAGGGATCGCCGATTAAACCTGTTCCGCCGCCAAGCAGCACAATCGGCTTGTTGCCGGCCATTTGCAAACGTTTCATCAGGCTTAATGCCATAAAATGGCCGACATGCAAAGAATCCGCAGTTGGGTCAAAGCCAATATAAAAGATTGCCTTACCGTTATTAACCAGCTCTTTTATTTCTTCTTCGTCGGTAACCTGGGCAATTAAACCACGGGCTACCAGTTCCTCATAAATTTTCATACTTACAACTCCTTTGCCCAATATTTGAAGCAAGTTCTTAATTCAGGGGGAGAGTCAAATCCCCCTGAATTTTAGAACTGCAAATGTATGACTTAGTTGGCGTTGTACTCCCACTTAAGCGGTCAGAGGACACACCTTTCCAAGAATATATCCCCCAATAATGTGGAAGACTTACGCCAAATTAGTCAGGTTATAATAAAAAGCCCCTGCTCCAAATGGAACAGAGGGCAATAATTGCGGTACCACCTCTGACTCGGGAATTCCTCACGAAAATTCCCCTCAACGAGTGCCAACACACTCACACGCTGTACCGGGCGTACCCGTCAAACCCTACTATTGAAGCAAGTTCTTAATTCAGGGGGGAGAGTCAACTCCCTCTGAATTTTAGAACTGCAAATGCATGACTTAGTTGTCGTTGTATTACCACTTAAGCGGTCAGGGGACACACCTTTTCAAGGAATGTCCCAATTAATGTGGGAGACTTACGCCAAATTAGTCATGTTAATTCAGGCAGCGGCTCCAGGATGTATTCGCCTCAGTGTATCTGCAGTCTCTCACCAACCGGCTGCTCTCTGATTGATACCAACTGACCTACTTCTTCCTATCATCGCGGTAACCGTAATTCAATTGATTCAATTTTAATTGAGGAGGCCTTAAAAGTAAAGTCACATAGTGCTACCCGGGGATATTTTGTGATGAAACTGCTGCAATCACGGTATCCTTACTTACATTACCTGGCAAAGCTGTTTTAAATAAAGAGGGGTTGCTTAATTGCCATGCTGCTGTTGCAATTCCTGCCAGCAGCCTAATCAACGCCAGTTCCAAGGCAAGCTTTACATCTTTGCTGAAAACAATTATTTGCCTACTCATCACCTTAAATATCCTCCAAATTCAGGCACAGGTTTGAACTGCAAATTTTCACTAGTATTTACCTTTTCACTCTTATAATATAAAGAAGTAAAAAGGGACATGATATCCCACGTATTCCCATAGCCGCCATCTCGATTGCGGGTTCAATGGTGCGCCCGGCAAAGGGCAGGTTATAAAACAGACGATCAAAATTTAATTTCTTTGTAAATATTTTATTTTACGACGTACAGTGATATATTATATTATAATGGTTTGTCCGGGGATTAATATTAAAACACAAATAAGGTATAAAAAAATACAGCATTTTAAATCTAATAAATAATAAAGGAGAATTAGAATGAGTAGAGTGTATAACTTTTCAGCCGGTCCCTCTATGCTACCGGAACCTGTACTTAAAAAAGCGGCGGAGGAAATGCTTGATTACAAAGGCAGTGGCATGTCCGTAATGGAAATGAGCCACCGCTCCGGCATTTATATGGAAATTCATGAAAGAGCCGAAGCCACCTTGCGGAAACTGATGAATATCCCGGATAACTATAGTGTTTTATTCCTGCAGGGCGGCGCTTCACAGCAATTTGCCATGATTCCGATGAATTTGCTGGGTCAAAACCGGAAAATTGATTTTATTCATACCGGCAATTGGACTAAAAAAGCCATTGATGAAGCCAAAGTGCAAGCAACCGTTAATATAGTGGCCTCTTCTGAGGATAAAAATTTCTCCTATATTCCGGAAGACTATCAATTTTCTCCAGATGCGGATTATGTACATATCTGCACCAACAATACCATTGAAGGGACTAAATATCCCAGTATACCCGATACAGGAAATATCCCCTTGGTTGCCGATATGTCCAGCAATATTCTGTCCGAGGAAATTGATGTCACCAAATTTGGGCTGATCTTTGCCGGCGCCCAGAAGAATCTGGGTCCTTCCGGCGTGACGGTAGTCATTATTCGCAAGGATTTGATCGGTAAGCATTCCGATCAGGTACCGGTAATTTTCCGCTACGCTACACATGACAAAGAAAAATCTCTGTACAACACGCCCCCCTGCTACAGCATCTATACGGCCGGCCTAGTGTTTGAATATGTCGAGCAATTGGGCGGTGTAAAAGCAATTGAAGCGATCAACCGGGAAAAAGCCGGTATATTATATGATTTCATTGATGAATCCAGCCTATTTTCTTCACCTGTGGACAAGCGGTATCGTTCGCTGATGAATATCCCCTTCCTTACCCAAAGCAATGATTTAAATAAGAAGTTTATTGCCGAGGCTGAAAAGGAAGGTTTGGTTACGCTGGCCGGGCACCGGTCGGTAGGCGGCATGAGGGCTAGTATTTATAATGCCATGCCGGTGGAGGGCGTTAAGAAGCTGGTTGAATTTATGAAGAAATTCGAAATGGCTAATAAGTAATATCGCAATTATAAACAGAGGAAATAACAGCAACAACTGTTATTTCCTCTGTTTCTATTTTATTGCATGTTCTGTCTTTATTAGAGAAGTTTTTCACAGGGAAAACACACGAAAAAGGTAGTACCGCCCGGACTTGTGGCATAATCGATTACTGAGTGATGACGAGCGGCAATGCTATAACAGCTGGCTAGCCCAAGCCCTGTACCATTAGCTTTAGTGCTAAAAAAGGGCTTACCCAGCATACTAAGGTTTTCATCTGCAATGCCGGTTCCCTCGTCTCCAACACTAAGCACTACATGTTGACCTGCTTGATATGTTTTTAAGGATAGGTGCCCGCCTGCCGGCATTGCTTCCAAACCATTGCGGCATAAATTGAGCACCAGTTGGATAATCTCGTCTGCATTCAATTGGAGCAGCGGGACTTCTCCAGGTTCAAAGCTGAGCTGCATATTGTTTGCATAAGCATCAGCTTGAATTATCGGATATATTTTGGCGATGAGGTCGTTTAAACTACACATTTCAGTTTCAGCCGGCTTTGTTTTAGACAGGGCTAAAAACTCCGTAATAATAGCATTTGCCCCATCTATTTCATTAATCATTAAGTCAAATTGACTTTTATATGCTTGAAATTCCTGCTTGTCCCGCATTAATTGCAGTAAACCGCGAACTGTCGTCATGGGGTTTCTAATTTCGTGAGCAATCCCTGCTGCCATTTGTCCGGTTAGTTTCAATTGATCTAAACGATACATTTCTGCTTCGTACCGTTTTTTTTCAGTTATATCAATATCCATGCATATAAATTCCTGTTTCCCTACAACCGAATGAATCGGAAAAAACGTTGAGAAAACATGTTTTTCCTCACCTTTTTGATTAATAAAAGTCCATTCAGCTTCTAAAAATGATTTCCCGGTTTGAGAAGTGGTTGCCAAAAATTCAAAAAATTTATTGGAAACTCTTTTATCCAGCTTTAAATGTTCTAATGGCTTTCCAATGACCTCTTCATTAACCCAGCCAAAAATGCTTTCTGAGGTTTTGTTGGCAAAGAGTATTTTTCCCTGCTCGTCATAACTTTGAATAGCTACGTTGGGTGTATGTTTAATAATAGTGTTCAGTCTGGCCTCGCTTTCCTGCAAAGCTATTTTTTGCGCTTCAATTAAGCGAAGCCTGGTTAATCCCATATTGGCCAATAGGTTCGCCAGCTGAAGAAAAAAACTCATAAATGATTCCGCTTTTTCTTTCGTATAGATGGGCACCTTTTTTAAGGCATCTAGATATTCTTCTTCATTATAACCATATTTTCTCGCCCGATTGCGAAATTGCTCTATGTCGGGCTCGGCAAATAAGAACTGTCCGGTATAGACTGTGGCTAAGTGTTCCCCCTCAATGTAAATGGGAGCTGCTATATCAATTAGCCCGTTGGCACAGGTATAACATACATAGGATTCAGAATTGTCCTGTTCATCATTGCTGTGTCCCTTTATATATAAGTCACTTTTTTTGCATAACAATGCAGATTCGCTATTTACTCGATGGAACTTAGCACAGATATCACGCCATCCTGCGCAAACCAAAATATTGCCGTCAACATCTAGTATAGCTGAAATAATATCTGATCCTAAATAAAAGCCTTCCATTAACTTTTGAATGGTAGGGATATCCACTAATTCAGAAAATGTATACTGCACAAAACACACCTGCCGGTAAGTAAATTATGAATGAACGCATGCAAGCATTCTACATGCAGCCACAAATTCCCTCCCACAACTCAAGATTAGCTGATATAAATAAAACCGGCGGGACGGCTATTGTAGCATTTGCCACAAACTGATGGATGCTCAACAAATATACCCCCTAGATAGTGGTTGAATTCTATCATAGGGGGTATGTTTACCGGGTTCAGGCTGCCTCCCGTCAAATAGTGCAGGACGAAAGCAGTGGCTAATGACCGCAATCACCCAAATGTTGATGCTCATGGCAAACAGAGCCGGTGGATTGCAGCGCGCCCTGCAGATATAATTCAACCGCCTCTTTAGCAACACCACGGGCGCCGACAATGACCTCAATATTCTTTTCGTTAAATATATCGATCGCCCCGGCTCCCATGCCTCCGGATATAATCACCTGAACTCCCTGGTCATTGAGGAAGTTTGGCAAAAAACCCGGCCGGTGTCCTGGGTTAGCCACCGTCTCACTCTTTAGGATTTGACCGTTCTCAGTATCAAAGATCATAAAGCCCTTACAATGTCCAAAATGCTCAGTAACCATTCCATTATCACTAGCTACAGCTATCTTCATCATTTTATCTCTCCTCCATTTACTCTAATATTTGGGCCACAGGCTCCAGCCAGGCTGCAGCATCCAACTCCTCAATTAAGCCGCGATCACAAGCATCTGCTATGGCCGGGTCAATTGGCAATTTGGCCAGTACCTTCAGGTTATGCTGTTGGGCAATTTCGTCAATGTGGCTATCGCCAAAAATCTTATATACCTTATCGTTATCCGGGCACTTAAAATAGGACATGTTCTCCACCAGGCCAATAATCGGCACATTCATAATTTCGGCCATCTTCACTGCTTTGGACACGATCATTGAAACAAGTTCCTGGGGGGAGGTGACCACGATAATGCCATCCACGGGAATGGATTGAAATACCGTGAGGGGCACATCACCGGTGCCCGGCGGCATATCAACAAACATGAAGTCTACATCCGTCCAAATGACATCTGTCCAGAACTGCTTAACGGCGCCGGAAATAATTGGCCCCCGCCAAATCACCGGTTCGGTGTCACCAGGCAGCAACAGGTTCATAGACATGATATCAATCCCGGTCTTACTTTTACTGGGGTATAAGCCCGTACCATCAGATGCAGGTGTTTCCTTGACCCCGAAGACTTTGGGAATGGAGGGGCCTGTTACGTCGGCATCAAGAACGGCTGCATGATAACCCTTTCTGCTCATAACCACTGCCAGCAAAGAGGTAACTAAGGATTTGCCAACCCCACCTTTGCCGCTGACCACAGCGATCACTTTTTTAACGTTGCTTAATTCATGTGGTTGTACGGAAAAATCTGTACTGCTGCTGCTATTTTGATCGCAAAGATCACTCATTTGATTAACTCCTTTTCGTTATTAATTATTGTTTAACGCCAGATAATCCATTGTTTTAGCATAAACATCGCTAACCGCGCGACCCGACGCGCAATCTAGGTCCACAATAGTTTGTCCATCATTAATCGCTTTTACCGCACTCGCATCAAAGGGTATTCTTCCGGCAAAAGGTATATTGTTAACTTGACAAAACTCTTCAATCCGGTTGGCATTCTCAAGGTTAGTGTCATACTTATTTATACAAACCACCGTCTTAGTTCGGAAAACGCCGGCTGTTTTTAAAATGCGCACCATATCGCTGATGCCGGATATGGAAGGTTCGGCAACAACCAGGACAAGATCAACGCCGCTGAGTGAGGCAATAACCGGACAGCCGATACCTGGAGAGCCATCAATAATGGCCAAATCAGCATCAGCTGCTACTGTTTCTTGCATCTGCTTTTTCACCTCAGTAACCAGCATCCCTGAGTTACCGCTGCCCATTTTGAGCTGAGCTGTGGAAAAAACCTTGTTCTCCTCGGTATATAACATCAATTCTCCTGCCACTGCAGGTACTGAGGATACAGCACCTTCAAGGCAAATAAATTCACAAACTCCGCAGCCTTCACAGGCATAAGGGTCCACCGTATAATCTTCGTCTACAAGAATGGCATTATACCGGCAGTATTTTCTGCACTCATCGCACCGGGTACATAATTCCGGACTTATTTCTGCTTTAGGCATGCCAAAGTATGCTGTCCGTTTAGGTTCCGAAGCTTGCCCCATGAGCAAGTGCAGGTTAGGTGCATCTACATCACAATCAGCATAGGCTTTAGCGCCGGATAATTTAATAAACGCACTGGCAATGGTTGTTTTACCCGTGCCTCCTTTACCGCTAAGAATGAGTAACTGCTTCATGTTGATGCACCTCCTTAGTTACTTTTTGCAGCAGGTCAACAAACAACTTTTGATATTTTTCACTTTCCCTAACTGCAATCCGGGCATTGGAATTTATCGTGCCCAGCTCATGGTCAAAGGGTATGCGGTCTAGAATCTTAATGCCTTTTTTGATGCAGAATTGCTCGGCAGGATTTTCTCCTTCCAGACATTTATTCAGCACCACCCCATGGGGCTTATTAAATAACTTGACCAGTTCATAAACCATATTGAGATTATGCACGCCGAACACGGTAGGCTCGGCCACAAGAATGCAATAATCCACATCCTTGATGCTCTCCATGACAATACAGGCACTGCCGGGCGGGCAGTCAATTAAAGTCAGGTTCTTGCCATCAGAAACATACTCACTGAGCAGTTTCTTGATAATCGGAACACCCGACTCAACGCCAAAGTCCAATATGCCTGTATTTACATTTATATTATCCTTAGCGCCTTTTTGTATTTTTCCGATTACCTTATCTATATCCGACAGAGCTTCTACAGGACATAACAGCACACAGCCCCCACAGCAGTGGCAAACGTCAGCAAAGATTTTCAACTTGTCATTAATGTAAGCTAAGGCATTGAACCGGCAAAAATAGGTACAGGTCCGGCAGCCCATGCAAAGCTGCTCATTTACAGCCGGAATCTTAACGGTTATTTCTTCCTCCTGGACTACTTCGGGTTTGAGAAACAGGTGCCCGTTGGGTTCTTCCACATCGCAGTCTATATAGGTGGAGTCTTTCGCCGCAGCTGCTAAATTTACCGCAACCAGTGTTTTGCCTGTGCCGCCCTTGCCACTAAGCACTGCTATCCGCATATTATTTGCCGCCTTGTCCATGAAAGCCGGGGTGAATATCTTCTAATATGGCTAGCTTGCCTTCCATGAAGGCATTGATCGTATCCATAACCGAAGCATCCCTTACGGTCTTATATATTTTGATACCGGCAGCGTTGAGGACCTCGGCGGCATTTTCACCACAAAGGGGAGTTAACACTGCCTCCGCTTTGTTGTCCACAATGCTTTGTGCTGCTTTAATCCCTGCACCACCCTGGCTGGCTGCGGCACTGTTATCAATGAATACGTTTTCTTTGGTTTCGGTGTCATAAATAAGGAAATAGGGGGTACGTCCGAAGGTCTGGTTTACGCTGGCTTCTAAATTTTGCTTATCTACAGGTATTGCTATTCTCATAATAATCCTCCGTTCCAGTTAGTCTTTGATAATTATTAATGGCATTACGCAGAGCGCTTACGGCTAGATTTGAGCAATGAACCTTGTTCTCCGGGAGACCACCCAAACCCTCAATAATATCCTCTGTGGTGATTTTTAATGCATCATCTAAGCATTTACCTTTCGCCAACTCTGAGGTTATGCTGCATGTTGCAATGGATACACAGCTGCCGGAAGCAAGATAGCTGATATCTTGAATACAATTGTCTTTTATCTTTATATAAAAGGTCAAAGCATCTTCGCAGGAGGGCTCTATATAACTTCCTACAGCATCTGCATCAAGCATACTATACGCATTCTGAGGCCACAGACAATGCATAAGTACTCGATCGGAATAAATCATTAATCACCTCTATCCTCTTTACCCATCAAGCCTTTACCGCATCTATTTCTGCGACAGCCACCGCCGCCGCAGCCTTTGCCATAGCTGTCACAAAGCCGGTATTCGCCGCCCTCGATCAGCAGCACTTTTCCATTTACCAAAGATTGGGCAACTTTTCTTCTGGCCTCAGTATAAATACCTTGTACAGTTGTGCGGGCTATGTTCATTTGACCGGCACACTCTTCCTGGGTAAAGCCCTCCAGGTCAATAAGCCTGATGGTCTCGTATTCGTCAACCGTCATCTTGAGAAAATGCTCGGTATTAGCCGGTTTATTCAGTGGCCCAAATCGGTTGTTTTCCGGCAGGCAACAGACCTTTCTCCATTTCCTAGGCCTAGGCATAATCTTTCACCTCAATCTTCCAGAGAAATAGCCAGAGCGTCCTCCGGCTACTTTATAGCTTATATAATAGCTTTTATAAATTTTCCAGCTGCCGGTCAATAACTTCCAGCCGCCTTTGCAACGCAGCTTTTTGTTCTTGCAACAGCTCTTTTGGTGTAGAGGCAGCCTGGTCTATTTTATTATATCTGCCAACCCACTGCCCGGAGCCGCGCCTGCGTCTAAGTGCTAATCCCAATCCCAGGCCTACAACGGATTGAGCTACATTAGCTAAACTACAAGGCCCTGCACCTCTACCAGACATTGGTCCCTGTCCCATCGGGCCGGTTCCATCTCCTCTTGGCATATGACTCACCTCCTTGTGGTTTATGACATATGTCTTTTATATTTCTTATTATACAACGTTTATCACATATGTCAATAACTACTCTTGGTTTTTATTTGACAAAAGCTCATTATAATTACATCATAAAATTAATTGACTGCCCGTCGAAAGATATTCAATATTTTCTCCCAGCATAGCCTTTAGCAGTTTATATGATTCAATTCCTGTACAATGACAGGTATAACATTTAGCTTTTGTCTCCATTAGATATTTGCCAATTTCACCAACAACATCAGGCTGCTCATCCTGAAGATGAAAACCACCAATAATATAATCCGGTGTAGAATTTTTTTCTTTGCGAAAATGTTCAATGATATTTACAATACCATTGTGAGCACAACCGGTTACCAGCACATTTTTACCATCTTCATTTAAAATCAGATTTTGTTCATGCGCAAAATCATCCAGCATAAAGGATTCTCCAGCCTTGCTAAGCAAGTACCTGTTGCCTGATGGTCTTAGCCGTTCACCTAATACATTAGAGAACAATTCAAGTTCTTCATCTATGTACATCCGGTCTTGCATAAACACCAGGCGCTCATGCGTCAATAGTGTTTCATCTAATCCAATATCCTTCTTTTCTCCAGCTGCTATGTTTAAATAGTGCTTTTCAAAAGCTTTTTGGTGCAAGTAAACTTTGGCTTTATTGTTTATGTTCAAAAAAGTTTTAAGACCGCCTCCATGATCATAATGGCCATGAGAAATTATCGCCAGCTCTACCTCTGCTAAATTTACCTTCATTTTTGCTGCATTTTCACTAAAGAGAGCACCGGCTCCGGTATCAAATAAAATTTTATGATGTTTTGTTTCGATAAATAGACTCAATCCATGCTCGCTTCCCAAATCTTCAATATTCGATATGTTTTCTGCTAATGTTTTAATGATCATATTTGTTTCCACCAATCTTTGTTGAATCCGGAGTTAAATCGAATGTTAATCCAAGCTTTGCAAAGGCCTGTTTCGGCGATACCTCGTTGGTTACACTAACTCGATATTAGCATCGGAAAATACATAATGTGGGCCTTTACTTTCGAAGCCATTTTTAACCAGTACAAAATCAACCATGTTTTTTACTATTAATTCTGCAGCTAGAATACCTTTGCCTTTTTGAATATTTGCATAAGGATTGGTGAGTATCTCAGTTTTGCTGGCAGTTTCTGTTCCTGATTTAAATGTAACCAGCATAAAACAAGGCGCCTCTCCAAAATGTGGACTGATCGATGTTTTATCCTCTGTCAATGGCAAAACATAAATAATTTCTTCTTTCTGCAACGGTTCATAATGAATTTGGACCTGGTCAATATTCTTGATTTCCTCTTTGGTAATTCGCTCAACTCTTTCTGCAATAAAATGAGCTCTATCCAAATTGTGAGTCTTCAATACAATATCAGCTTCGATAAATTTATATCGTCCAGAATTACGACCTGTTAAAGTTTTGAGTTTAATAATCTGGGGTGTATCCAAAATTATTTTCTCAACTTTGCTTAGAGTTTCGTAATCTACAGAAGCATCTAATAACACCCTAATTCCATCCATTAATATCTGAATACCTGTCTTAACAATAAATATGACTACAATCAAAGCTGCTATTTTGTCAAAATGAAAACCAAATAGGCTAGCAACAACTACTAACAAAACAATTAAATTACTTAACACATCAATGCGAATATGAGATGAATCGGCCAAGAGAATTGGTGAATTAATTTTATGTCCAATTTTTCTTTCATAATTCGAAAACCAGAAAGTGAGAAACGTTGCAATTAATAAGCTAAATATAGCAAATCCTGAATTTCTCAGTTCAGTTAGGTCAGTATTTATAACATCTAAAATAATTTCATAGCCCGTATAGAGAATAACTAAAGAAATAATTACAGACATTAAATTCTCAATTTTATAAAGTCCGTAAGGAAATGATTTGGTTTTACGTTTGGCTATTTTTAGTCCTGTAAAAACAGTTAAAGATGCAACAAAGTCCGCCAAAGTGTGAAAAGCTTCTGCTTTCAATGCAATGCTGCCGGTAGCGGATGCAGATACATACTTAATTCCAAATATAACGAGATTCATGGCAATCGCAAGAAGTGCAGTCCTTTCGCCTTCCTCCATTCCATTCACTTCCTTTAATTGCAGAATCATCTTTCCATGTGCTCCGCACTAAAAATCAGCCCCCACGGGGGAACATATTTGGTAACACAGGCTAATGCACGGCAGCCCGTGCAAAGCCGCTCATCTACAATTGGAATCTTAATGGTTAAGCATCCTCCGTTCTATTAGCCTTAAAATAATTATTGATTGCATTTCGCAAAGCGCTTACGCCCAAGTTCGAGCAATGCATCTTGTTTTCCGGAAGACCATCCAAAGCCTCTATAACATCCTCTTCAGTGATTTTTAGCGCCTCATCTATACTCTTGCCTTTTGCCAACACTGACGTCATGCTGGATGTTGCAATAGATGCAACACAACCAAATACAAGATAGCTGATCTCTTGAATATAATTGTCTTTAATTTTCAGATAAAAGGTTAGAGCATCTCCGCAGGATGGGTCTCCAAAGCTTCCTTCGGCATCGGCATCGGGCATATTATAAGCATTTTGAGGGCACATAAAATGTTCAAGTACTTTAACAGAATAAATCATCATACACCTCCATGGTTCTTATTTTCTCCATCTATCAGTCGCGATTCCACCCCATCTGGCCAGTTACATTTTACTCATGACACATGGCTCATCGCCTTGTGGTTTGTGACATATGTCTTTTTTGTGTTTTATTATACAATCTTTGCGGCATATGTCAATAACTATTTTAAGTTCTTTAGGGCGATTGGCTGGATTACTGACCTGCTGCCACTTTAAAAAGTTGGCCAGTACCAGCACAGCTTATGCCGCAGGCTGCCACGGTCGACAAGCGTTTCCGACTTCAGTGCGGGATGTATTACGGATGGGGCGTTTGGTGGTGGAGTGGGGGGAAAGTTTACTGCATCGCTACAGCAGTGAAGACCTGGACAATGTCCAGGTCTTCACTGCTGCGACTGAAAACTCATACATGACCGAACGGCAGATCGGCCGGTTATCCGGCGGAGGTTCATTCTAAGATACCCAGTATGCACACTTGTAAGCGCATTAATTAAGAGGTAACCATTATCCTGGTCACCCAAGATATCCTGATAAACAGTTCCTGCCTTAAAACTATCATATTAATTTATCAGTAAACGGTAAATGCGAAATAGGTTATGATACAAACACCTAAAACAATACGGTACCAGCCGAAGGCTTTAAAGTCGTTGTTTTTGATATACCCCATCAAAAACTTAATAGCTAGCACGGACACCACGAAAGCCACGACCATTCCGGTCAATAAAATACTGGCTTCCAAAACAGTAAAATTAAAGCCGAATTTAAACAGTTTTAAAGCACTGGCCCCGAACATTACAGGGATAGATAAGAAGAAGGAATACTCTGCCGCAATATGACGGGAAGTACCCAGTAATATAGCACCTAAGATGGTGGCTCCCGAACGTGACGTTCCGGGAATTAAGGACAACACCTGGAACATCCCGATAATAAAGGCAGTTTTGTACGTCAACTCGTTGAAGGTCTGAATCTTGAAATGGCGTCCTTGATTTCGGTTTTCGATGATAATAAAAAGAATCCCATAGACAATCAACATAACCGCAACTGTTATGTAATTGTAAAAGTGATCATTCAACCAATCATCAAACAAAAAACCTAACACTGCGGCAGGCAAAACCCCAACTAGTACTTTATACCAAATCGCCATAGTATCCCGCTTCTCCTCCTGGGACTTTTTTGGAGAATAGGGATTCAATTTGTGTGCATACAGCAGTACGACAGCCATAATGGCCCCCAGTTGAATAACCACAAAAAATGTCTCCTTGAAGGCTGCTGAAGCTTCTAATTGGATGAATTCCTCTACTAAAATCATATGACCGGTACTGCTGATCGGTAGCCATTCGGTAATTCCTTCCACCACGCCTAAAAAGACTGCTTTGAGAAGTTCCATAAAAAACATTAAATTACCTCAATCCTGTTCATTATTCCACAGTTATTATTTATCGAGTGAGCCAAGCCGCCTTAGATTAGCAAAACCACAATTAGTCAAGAATTGGAGGCTGTCCCTATGCCCGGTTTGAGCCTTGGAAACAGCCTCAACATACTTCTCCAGTCACTTCTGCTGCAACGTTCATCATTCAACTAAAATAACATAAATTATGGCTGTTGACAATAATTTAAGCTCTTGATGACATATTGCAGGGGACACGCTTATCTGGGAAAGGTGATATTAAATGGTGATTAAGGTGTTGGAACCGGCGGCGTTGAAGACAAGGAGCCTGGCTACTTTGGACTAGACTAAATTACCCACGCAACAATTTTCATAAATAAAACCGTACCTCAATACAATGATAGAGAATGAATTACCGATGGGAGGTATACTAAATGGCCAATGCACAAGAAAAAGGGTGTGTTACTCCCGCTCTTTACAGGTGCGCCTACCCGGCTCCTTACCCGGAAATACGGGTGGCAAGGCAAAACCCCGCTTATGGCCGGCTGCTGCTGGAGGATTATGCCGGGGTGGTCAGTGAAACTAGTGCGATTATGCAATACAATTATCACCACTTTGTACTGGAAAATCAGTACAGTGAAGTGGCTGATCTGCTGGGGTGCGTATCCCTTGTGGAGATGCATCATCAGGAAATGCTGGCGGAAACTATTATGATGCTCGGGGTAGATCCCCGTTACCGGGTATTTACTTATACCAACGAGGAAAAATACTGGGACGCCTCATATATATTTTACGGTAACGATTTATGTGACCGGATCGCCATGGATATCGGCAGCGAATGGGCGGCTGTTACCAACTACCGCGTACACCAGTGCATGATCGATGACCCGTATTTAAAAGAATTGCTGGAGAGAATCATCCTGGACGAATTGCACCACATCACTCTCTTTAACCAGGTTATGCAGAAATATTGCCAACCGCAATTGCCACACCGAGATACCTCCAAGACGGCGCCGGACCCGCCAGATCAGCCCCCCAAATAGTCGTCCATCCCCGGCAAATGACGCAACGAAAAAAGAACGCCAATTAAGGCAATCTGACGGGAGTCACTATCAGCTCTTGGATACGCAATGCTTGCTGTTTAATTAACTATTAAGGTTAAATATCCTTCAGAGATTAGCCCAACTTCTGTTGTAAAAGCACGGCCTGGTGCCTTCAGGCATTATTTTTATTAGCCTTATATCGACGGCCCTTACCCCTGACCAGAGCCACGCTCAACAACAGCAGCGGCAGCCCCACTTCAAAAACCAGCAGCATAAAGGGCACCTGAACGTGTACAATATAATATAACATGTCTGTGATATTTTGCCCGTGCAGAAATTTGGCAAAGGTCACCAGAAGCACCCCCACCGGCAGTACCAGGGGACGATAATCCCTGAGACCCAGGCACTGGGCGCTGCCAAGCACGGCAGCATAATAAAACACCCCGATTTTGACAATGCCCCCGAGAACCCAGAACACGACAACAACAGACTCCAACCGTTCCAGGAAATTGGCGATGGAGATGATACGGATAACGTTGTAAATAGGGAACATCCAGTTAGACGTGTAGTTTGGGCCGAAAATTAATATAGCCTCCAGTACGCTCACTGTTAATAAAACCCCGCTGAGTAATACGGACAGCATAGCGACCCGCCGGGCACCCTGAGGCTTGTTCAGGTAGGGGATGAGCATAGCCAAGAGAACAATTTCCCCCAGCCACATGGACGGCGCAACGCTGCTTTTTAAAACCGGCAGTAAAAAGCCTGCGTCAAAAACCGGCAACAAATTAGCCGGTTGCATATCCAGTGTGGATAACATAAACACAATCACAAGTAAGCCTGTGACGGGTATGAATAACCAGTTAAAGCGGCATAGCACCTCCAGGCCGTTGCGAACCGCATAAGCCGCCACGGTAACCACGCTAATAGAAAAAACCACCATCGGGGTTTCGGGCATCAGGACAGACACCAAAAAATAGCTAAACTCCCGGACAGCCCCAGAGCCGGCATACAAAAAAAATAGCCAGATATAGCTAAGGCAAACAATCTTGCCCAGTACCTTGCCCAGGACATCTTCCGCGTATTCACACAGCGTCTTACCCGGAAAGCGCTGGCTCAGGCTAACCACCAGCCAGGCAATGGCCAACCCCAGCAAAGTAGCCGTCAGCAACGACAGCCAGGCGTCCTGCCTGGCGCCACTAACCACAACAGCGGGCACGACTAAAATGGCCGTGGGCAGTATCAGGCTGAGCATTAAAGCTATGGCCTGCCTGCCCTCGATTTTACCCTGTTCGAGCATCCAGCTCACCTCTTAATCTTTCTGTCGGGATAATAACAAGGATGTTTCAAGCCTGGTCTCTGCCATTTTTGTAGCGGGTCTGTTTAGCTCAGCCCGGTTACAAATTGGTTCCAGGGGCAGAAACCATGCCTATTGGTTATTGTTTACTGGGGTGGCTCTTCTTATGCAGGACAGGGAATTTATACCTGGCTGATAGAAAAGTAAATTATCAATAAATTAACGAAGCAACAAGCAGCTTAAATGTGCAACACCACCTCAAGTGCAGGTAGCGTCCTTTCCCAGGGCTTTTCCCTGCCCTCTTTTGCTTAATCAACCGGCTCCTTTTTTTCCCATTGGAACTGCTTCCTGGCCGGCTCCAGGTCCGGCATCAAGGGCCTGGACTGCTCTATTTCAGTCAGACACTCCGCAAAATACCCGGTCAGTCGGTAATAGCCCCAGGTAACCGCCGGATACCAGATTAAAAAAGGGATTATTGAGTCGAGGATGTCATGCGTTAAATATAAAACACCAAGCTTTGCCAGCGTCTGGCAAAAAGCTATGCTGGCCAGTATCGCTACCGTTACGTAGACATAAACCAAAGGTTTTCTTTCCGGTAGGAAATAGAAATACATGATAAAAAATATTGCCCAGGCGATGGGGGCTAGAAAGTGTATGCCCAGTAAGCCAAACGGCTCATAATTTCTATAACCGAATTCTCCCAAAGCATCTGTCACCACTACCAGCACAATGTCAAAGACCGCCCCGAAAATAATCCCATAAATGGCCAAGCGGCGAATTATCTCTTTAGGCACGGTGGCAATTAAAATTAAAGCTAAGACGGCGGTGTAGATAAAAGGAATTAATTTAACCGGCATATTCATTGCTCCTAGCTTTGGTTTTTATTATTTATACCCGGGCTTACTTTTTTTATCCTCTGCTTAGCTACTTGGGGTTTGGGCAGGAAAGCAATACCCTGTAGGGCATAAAAAACTGGCAGCAGCGGGTTACCGCTGCCTACCAGCAACAATTAATGACACATATTCGCCAGGGTGGCCACGCCGCATCAGCCTTTACCCAAGGCGCCATGCCATCATAAAGCCCGGTTCACTACCCGGTCAGCGCCCTTTCGACCATAATCATGGCATGTAACTGTTCATGAACGCCATGCCCGATGACACTTGACTAATAGACCATCCTGCACGGCTTCAGCAAATATTTCATCGGCCATGACAAACAAGACGTTGTTTTCTATATTCACTCAACAGGCGCGATAATTGGCTGCGGCAGCCTTAAATGCAGTCAAATCCTGAGCGGCCAAGTTAAGGCCTCCTCGTCATCATCTGGCTAAGCCTGACCGGCTGCCTGTTGCGCCGGCCTAACCCAGTATGTTCTTCAAGTCTTCCTCCGCCGTGGTGATCAGCTGGAGGTTATAGCTCTCCTGCAGAACAGCCAGCACATTGGGGGTCAAAAACGCAGGAACCGACGGGCCGATGCGAATGTTCTTAATGCCCAGGTGCAGCAGGGTGAACAGGATAGCCACTGCTTTTTGCTCGAACCAGGACAGCACCAGGCTCAGGGGCAGGTCGTTAAGGCCGCAGTTAAACACTTTAGCCAGGGCTGCGGCCACCTGAATTGCGGAGTAAGCGTTGTTACACTGGCCCATATCCAGCAGCCGCGGAATACCGTCGATGTCGCCCAGTTCGAGGTAATTGAAGCGGTACTTGCCGCAGCCCAGGGTAATGACAATACAGTCCTCCGGTATTTGCTTCACCAAATCGGTGTAATAGCTGCGGGATGCCCTGGCACCTTCACAGCCGCCCACCAGAAAGATATGGCGAATCTTGCCGGTTTTAACAGCGTCCACTACTTTGTCGGCAATGGAGAGCACGAAGTTGTGGTGGAAACCGGTAGTCAGGATGCCGCCTTCTTTCTCGGGCAGCGCGCCCAGGGTTTTCGCTTTTTCAATTACTTCTGTGAAGTCCCTATTTTCAATGTGGGTTACTCCAGGCAGTTTAGCAATACCGCAGGTAAACATGCGGTCTTTATAAGATTCTTTTGGTATCAGCACACAGTTGGTGGTGCCCAGGATAGATCCGGGGAATTCGTCAAATTCCTTCTTCTGGTTCTGCCAGGCGGTACCGTAATGGCCCACCAGGTTCTTGAACTTTTTCAGTTCGGGGTAAGCATGTCCTGGCAACATTTCGCCGTGGGTATATACGTTAACTCCGGCAGCTTCGGCCTGTACGAGCAGTTCATACATATCTAAAAAGTCATGACCGGTGATTAAGACCGCTGGGCCGGGTTTCAAGCCGGTAAATACCTGGGTTGGTTCGGGGGAGCCAAACCGTTCCATATTGGCTTTATCTAAAATTTCCATTGCCCGCAGGTTCATTTCACCGCATTTAAGCACTTTTTTGACCATGTCATTGAGGTCAAAATTGACGTTGGTCAAGGTAGTAAACAAGGCTTCATGCATAAATGCATCTACTTCTTCGTTCCGATAACCCAGCTCCCTGGCGTGGAAGGCGTAAGCTGCCACACCTTTGAGCCCGATAATCAGGGCATCCTGTAAGCTGGCCACATCCTCATTTTTACCGCATACTCCTACTTTGGTGCAGCCAGTGCCGCCGGCTGTTTGTTCACACTGATAACAAAACATATTTTTTACCCCCTTCAAGTTTATTTTTTTTTGTTGTATTTGCTTTGTTGTACTTAGTTTACCGCTCTGGGCAGCAGCAAACTATGATTCAGCTCACACTACGGGTATTAAGTTAATCACTAATTAGTTTAGTAAAGCAACTTAACGGGTCCGGGTGCTTGTCCAACTTAACCGGCGATGAGCAGCTTATTAGTCAATTACCTAAAATTTTTAATTTAATCTCCCGGCAGCTACAAATGCATCATTTGGCTAGTCACCGGCGGCACCGGGGCCTCAAAAAAGCCCAGCCCCTGTTCCTTCACACGCGGAACCGGGGGCTGGGCAGACAGAATAATATGTGGATTATTTTGTCGGGGGTGTTGATTAATTATATTCTGTACAGGAGGTGATTATACCAAAGCGCCCGCAGGGGGAGCGCTTTGAGTTGAATTATTAAGCTCCATAGTAGCCGAAGAATCCCATGCCAAATACCAGTAAAATCAGAATCAGAAAGAGAATGAAACTGCCATCAAAATAAGGTGCACTTCCGCCCATTGACACATTCCTCCTTAGTTAAATTTGTATTTTTTTTACGCTATATAATATGCCGACCCGGTAGAAAGTGTTACCGGGCTTACCACCGGATGCTCAACAAACAATTAATAGTAGACCCACAGCAATAAATTATCATATTATAGTAGAACAAAGGTTAAATGAGTTGAGCAGGGTATGAGTCACTTAATTTTTTTCCTAACATTGAGATTTAATTTCCAGGCCGGATTCCTTAAAATTCTGATACTTGTGGTGCTCTGATTGTTGGTACTTTGTTTTTCGTGCACTTTTTCTTCTCTTGTATCCTTTAAGTAGTACCAGCTGGCCAGAGAAAACCAGCCTAAATAGATCAGATATGGAACAACAAGGTTTCCATAATTCCAACGAAATATGCCCAAATTTTCCAAAACGTTAGAAAACATGGTGCTATACCCGGCTGCAAGCAAGACATAAATATAACTCCAGGGAATTTTTTCAGGAAAGAAATAAAAATACAAGATAAAGAAGGCCGTCCAGGCCAGAAGCGGGAAAAAGGGAATGCCCATAAAGCCAAACGGACCTATATTTATATATTCGCCAACACCGAGTATAGTAATTACTACGATAACTACAAGGTCGGCACCTGCACCAAAAATAATAGCGAATAACGATAACTTTTTAATTTGTTCTCTTGGCACCACCGCCAGCACGAGTAGCATTAAAAGCGCAGAATAAACCGGGTAAATAAAGTGCAAAGGCATTAAACAGTCTCATCCTCCCTTGGCTTAGGACATACCGAGGCAAAATGCCGCGTCATGGTTCTCTGCTCCTCAGGTTGTATCCCCTCAAAGTAAGCGGTCAATTGGAAATAACCCCAAGCAGCAGCGAGGAACAAGATTTAAAATGATTAATAGTATTTGTTCCCTGAGAATTATAATGTTATGCGATTCAGGCATCAATTGATGATCCGCCAAAAGCAGCTAAACTGCACGCAAACCGCATCCTTTTAACCAAAAAAAAGCCGGACAACCGCTGAACGAATACAATTCAGCAATTATCCGGCAGCAGTTAGTTACTTCTCCATCGGCATACGCGGGTCCCCACTCCACTCATAAATAGAGCCTTCATAGTTTCTAGCATTCTCAAAGCCTACGGCTCTGAGGATCATGGTCATATAACCAGATCTAATACCCATAGTTCAGTAAACTATAAAATCATCTTCCGGTTGTACATCAATAGAGGCCATCAGCGTTTTTATCTCCTCAGGACTCTTAAAAGTGTAGCCGGCGTCTTGATTAAGCAAATCTTTCCATTCTAAATGTACCGCCCCTTTAATGTGTCCGCCACGGGGTTCCCCGGCCTTTTGGGAACCTTGATATTCCCCTTCTGTACGGCAGTCGATAATCACTTGTTTACCTAAATTATCAAAGACATAATCTTTTGTGGCTAGATACCTCTGATCGTAATCTTGCAATACCACTCCGGAAACAGGTTTAGGCTGGGTTACTTCTTTGGTTGTCGGGTATCCCAACTCTTTCCAGGAAGTAGTTCCCCCAACCAGCATCTTCACATTATCCATCCCGGCCATCTTTAACTGCCAAACAGCTCTACCATCGGCTCCCGGGCCGGCGGTAAGATCCGAGTAAAAAACCACCGTCTTTTCCCTGTCTATACCCAACGAGGCCAGGGTTTTCTGCAAATCTTCTTTATCCTTTATGGTCCCCCAACCCGAATCGCCAGGTTTGCCCACAATATCACAAAAACCCTGTAAGCCAATCCCGATAGCGCCGGGAATGTGTTCTTTGGCGTAAATACTAGGATTATTGCAGTCAAGCAAGACCAGATTTTCGCTGTCCAACATGGAATGCAGCTGTTGAGACGTGATGAGAAAATCGTTATTCTGATAAACTGAGATGTCAAATTCCTTGATTGATTGCTTGTCTACAGACGCCGGCTCCTTTCCACAGCCGCTGATGGCCAAAGTAAGCACCAGAACCAGCAGTACCAGCAACAGCTGCCAGCACTTAAATCTCTTCCACAAACTTATTTCCCTCCTTTAGCTTTTTATCTTTCCAAACATTCTTCAAGAGCACCAGTAAAGCGCTCAGGGCAAAAAGCATTAA
Organism: Sporotomaculum syntrophicum; assembly: GCF_009932395.1. Taxonomy (GTDB): domain Bacteria; phylum Bacillota; class Desulfotomaculia; order Desulfotomaculales; family Desulfallaceae; genus Sporotomaculum; species Sporotomaculum syntrophicum. The sequence goes on along the minus strand of NZ_LSRS01000008.1, from coordinate 106,347 downwards.
CAGGCCAAAGACCATTGTTCTTACTGAACCGGTAAGCATTCCGCCGATATAGGAATAAACAATTGTCGCCGGCAGTTGGCCCACCCCGGTAGCGATAAAAAACGGCCAAAATCCCATCGCAGTCAATCCGGCGGCATAGCTGACAATATCAAAAGAAACAAAGGGCAGAAGCCGGGCAATTAGGATGGCATATTTACCGTAATGCTCGAAAAAATCATCGACGCTTTTCAGCGCTTTAACGGAGGTAAACTTGACTACCGTATCCCTGCCCAGGTACCTGGCAATATAAAAACAAAGCACTGCCCCGGCCATCGCGCTGGACCAGGAAAGTATAGCCCCGTAGACCCAGCCGAAGAGGCCAGCATTGGCAAAAGTTATAATGAAGGCCGGCAGCGGCGCCGCCACAGACTGAAACATCATTAAGACAAAGGAGACAACGGGCGCCCAGATGCCGAAGCTCAAAATATAGCCACGCACCATCTCCACATCTACGTTGCTTAAAATAAAGAAGGCCTGGTTAACATGAATCTTGACCCAGGGAACAAGAAAATAGATACCGCCAAGCACAGCTAGGAACAATATTTTTCCCTGATACCCGCGGAATATGTTTTTCACTAAACTAGTCACCTCCTTCTCCTTATAGACATCCATGCCGCTAACGCTCAGGATGACATTGCCTCAGGATAGCTTAATGCTTAACAGAATTTAGACGGGCCTTCTAAGACTTGCCAGCCGGCGTCAACAAGAATTTTCTTGCATCTGCCCACGTCAAAACCACGGTTTGTTTCAGTATAATTAACCACATCACGCGGGTTGCTGCCCGCTTCGGCCCAGAACAGGTTAGCCCCGGCCACCGCCCCGATTGCGTTAGGCTCATGGGTACAGTTACCCGGCACTTCCCGAGGGGTAACCAGGCGGACTACTCCTACAATCAGGGCCATCCGCGCCTCACCAACCATACCATATCGGCTCAGGCTAGTCCCCGGCAGCGTCACCCGACGCATCGCCCCGCTAAAGCCTGGCTTGGCCTCTCTGGCAATGATTATTTTCTCGATAATTTCCTCAACAGAGTGCTCAGGTCCAATCGGCTCCACACAGGTGCCTATTGCCAAACCGGCCCGCCTGGCCGCCTCTATGGTCTGCAGCCGGTCCTCCAGCTTAATGCGGTTCACCACGCCCTCACCTATGCGCACCGCATGATAAACCCCGGCAAAGCCGGCCTGCCGCAAAGCCACGGCCTGCTCATCATTAAAGTCAGCCATATTGGCGATTAAAGGCACGCTGGTCCGGAGCTCCCGCCTGACCTGCCGCCCCATCTCCAGAAAACCCTGGAAGTTTAACTGGGCAGTAGCCATAAGGTAAATGGCATTCGCCCCGGCCTGCTCCAGGTCAAGGGACTGTTCAAGCACCCGTTCCAGAGGCTCCACCTGCTGTTCGGTAAAGATTTTATTCTCGGCCGCAAAGGAACAAAAGGCGCAATTACAGCCGCAGGGTCCACTGTTCACACCCACCTGGCCATGGATTTCCGCCTTGCCGGAGCAGGCCTCCGCGCTCATTTGCCGGGCTTTAAATAAAAGGTAATAGAACTCCTCAGAGCCGGTGTCCAGATCCAGCAGTTCCTTAATCTCCCGTTGATTGAGCAGTTTTCCGTGATAAGCGTCATCAATAATTTCTTTAATCTTGTTTTGCATAACATCCACCTTTTTATATTTCTCCCCAAGTTAATTAACTTCCGGTTTCATATCGGGCAAGCGCTCCCTGAGTACGTTCCGCTCCCGGTTTACCAGCCAGAGCAGCCCGCCGTAAAGGCTGCACAAGCTTACCAGCACCGCAAAAAGCAATGAAGCCCCCAAGGCAGCGCTCCCGGCCACACCGTAGGAAGCAAGCAGTATCACATAAGCGCCTTCGCGCACCCCGTAGCCGTTAATTCCGATGGGTACCATCGCAATGGCGGAAATGGCGGGAATAATATACACTAACTCCAGCCAGCCCAGAGAGTTAACCTGGAGGCCGCGGAAAATAGCATAGTTTACAGCGACAACGGTTAACTGAAACAATACCGATAAACAGCCGGCCAGGAGCAGCCTTTGGCCATGACCGCGCACAGAGCGGCCATGGGCTAGAAAGGTGCGCAAAAAGTTACTTAATCGGCCATTCCTCTGAACCACAGATGCCGGCAGGCTCCCCCACATTAAGAAAACAAGCAACCCTGTGGCAACAAGGGTGAGACCAACGAAAAGCCAGCTCACCTGCCAGTTAGGTTTAACCACCAAGCCGGTCAGCAACCCGGTCAGGGCAAGACCCAGGGTGGCCATTATACGCTCTATGATCACAGATGAAGCCGCACAGGCCAGATTGGAAATGTTGCGGCCGACGAGGAAAATTCTAATCCCGTCGCCCCCGATGCTGGAAGGAAGAAAGTTATTGAAAAAAAGGCCGATCCAATAGGCCTTCCATAGCTGGTACCAGGGCAAATAAATGCTCTCGGCCTTTAAAATCTGCGACCATTTTTCCACGCTTACCACCATTGAGAGCACGATGAGCGCTGCAGCCAGGAGCAGCCAGCCGGGATTGGCCGTCAGGAATACCCCCCGTAAGGCCTGCCCATCCAGTTGATATATTAACAAGCCCAACAAGAGGACCGATATTAAAAACTTTAGTTTTGCAGCCATAATTATTTCACTTCATTTACTAACAATTTGCATTACTTGTAAATCATAATAAGTATAACAACAGATTACTTTGACTTCCAACTTAAATAATTTATATAAGTTCTTGTGGCTATAATAATTTTTTATAAAGTATCCATCATGAACCGACCGGTCCTTTTCGGAAAATCCGGGTGTCCCGGGTTCATTTTTTTAATTTTCCAAGCTAAATCCAACAGGTCAGACGGGCGATCCACATCAGGTAAAGGTTCCAGCAATCCACAAGTAAGTTTATAATGCCTGCAGACAGTAACAGTTCTCTGTAGGACTTCGCTGTCCCCCCAATTAATATCTTTAAAGAGGCCTTCCCAGGGATGAGACATACCAATTAAATAGTAACCGCCATCCAATGCCGGGCCACAAACAACTTGATACTCGTCCAACATGCTGATTGCTTTAGTTAAATAAGCAGCGGGCAAGAGAGGGGTATCCGTTCCAATTAAGATAACCGGCGAATAGCCAAGGCCGTGAGCGTAACTAATAGCTGACAGCATGCGCTGCCCGAGGTCGCCATTTGGCTGCGGGATAATGTCCACTCCGGGGCCTAAACCCGGCCTCAATTCATTGATTCTGTCCGGCGGCGTAGCCGCTATATAACCTTTGATACCGCCTACTTGCCCAACTTTTTCTATTGTGTCCTGTAAAAAAGCCCACTGTAAAGCTTCCCTTTGCTCCGGGGTCAGCACTTCGCTCAACCGGCTTTTACCTTCAGCAGATGGAACCCTGGCCATGACAACAAGTGCAGGCTTCCCCAATATCTCCCCCCCTAACCGGCAGGATTCAGTAATGAGCGTCTAGAAAAACAAAGGATTATGAAAAACAACACTCCGGAAATCAGCATTATCATTCCAACCTATAACGAGGCCGGCACCATAAAAACCACCATCGAACACCTGAAAAACCTTAATGGCAGCCATGAGGTTATCGTGGTGGATGGTGGAAGCACCGACAGCACCCTGAGTTTAATCGGTGAAGAGGTTAAAATAATTCAATCCCCCAAAGGCAGGGCTGTGCAAATGAACGCCGGCGCCCAGGCTGCTTCAGGGGAGATTTTGCTTTTCCTGCATAGCGATACAAAGCTTCCCGGCAATGGCTTGCAGCAAATCAAAACAGCCCTGGCCAATCAAAAGGTAGTCGGTGGCGCTTTCAAATTGATATTTGATCAACCCGGCCTGTTTTTTTACCTAGCGGCGCTTGGCTCCAACCTGAGAGCAGCTTTAACCGGCATCTATTTTGGTGATCAAGCTATCTTCGCCAGGCGCCAGGACTTCCTGCAAGTGGGAGGCTATCCCGTAGTTGAATTAATGGAAGACTGGACATTCTCCCGAAAACTAAGGCCGGCGGGAAAGACCGTGTTGTTAAAAGGGCCCGTGATAACTTCGGCCAGGCGCTGGCTTACTTACGGCAAATGGCAGACTGCCTGGCTGATGCATAAAATAAAATTTCTTTACCTGCTGGGAGTTAGTCCGGCTCATTTAGAGCGCTTGTACAGTGACCGGCACCGTTAATATTTGCTTTTTGCGACAGCAATAATTCCAAAGTGATCGCAGCGGTGGTTACGGTAATCTTTTTACACCGGGCATTTTTTAATAGAGAGTATTTTTTGCGCAGGCCTTTGCAGCAAGTTAAGCCAAACTCGCCGACAAACCGGCGGTGCAGTTCAGCTGTAAGCTTAGCAATTGTCCGGTCAAACCCCTTAATATCGGGACCTGCCAGCAAAGCGCCTATCGCCACCACCCCACCGGTAACCGCGCCACAGGCGCACCCGGAATTCATCCCATGCCCAAAACCGGCAGTAAGCTGAATAATGCCTTCAGTGCGGCCATTATAAACTTCAATATTGCTCAAAGCCACTGCCTGAGCGCAATTATAACCATCGTCAAAATACTTTTCCGCCCTGCGGCGCACCTCTTCATTCAGATTCAGCATGCCTTTGCCTCCACTACGCTTCATAATCAACGATAACTGCTTTCTTTCATCTTTATTTTAACCACGAGAGCATTAAATCCTTTATCAATAGCATAAATGTATCTTATATATGGCTATGAATTAATTATAATTATTTATGATTTGTCATTTGCCTTCGAGCGTAAGGAATCCTGTGTTTGGCTTGTTGATATAAGAGCTATTAAGCCAAATATTGTTATTCAATTTCACTTCTGTTATCACAGGACGCATTGATTTCACTGGTTGACTTAAGAGACTCGAACTATCAAACATGATTATGGGGACCGCTCCTTGGATTGTCCAAAATTACATAATATGGTACAATCCTTTCATTTGATGCAGCATCCATCAATAGCCGAAAGCGTCTATAAATATAGCATTTGACACTCCATAATCAGGCAATTCAGTCATCGGTTGCACATCTATACAGCCCGCGCTAATCACCTTTGAAAATGTTTCTTTGATGTCGGGGACGAGAATGTTAAACCAAATCGTTTTGGGTTCATCCGGGGTTGGTGCTTTCAACTCAAACTCTGGATTTTCATCCAACATGTGAAAGCGTAATCCGTATAGGGTAAAAATAACTTCATCCCTTTAGGATAATCTGTAACCTCAACACGTTCGATATCAAATACTTTTTCGTATAATTCCAATGCTTTCAAGCTGTCTGGAACAACCATATCAATTTCTACTCCGACCATCTCGAATCCACTCCTTACCTTATGCACGCCATATGCGCGGGCTCAAGAAGACCAGTATTGTGTAGATCTCAAGGCGACCAACCAGCATGCAAATGGCCAACACCATTTTACCCGCTTCTGGTATGGCCGAAAAATTGGAGACAGGGCCCACGATGCCAAAACCGGGTCCGATATTACCCAGGCATGCGGCCACAGCTGATAGGGCACTAAGCAAATCAACACCCATAGCAGTGATAATCAGGGTACTAAGGAACAGTAGCCCGAAGTATAAGAAGAAAAAGGTCTGCACGTTTTCTACCAACTCATCCGGTACTACACTGCGGCCCAGGCGAACCGGGATAACCGCCTTGGGGTGGGTGAGTTTGGCAACCTGCCGGAAAGAACTTTTAGCCAGGATTAAGTAACGTACAACTTTAATACCGCCCGAGGTGGAGCCGGCACAGCCGCCGATAAACATAAGCAGAAAAATCACACCCTGACTGAAGGTTGGCCACAATGTATAATCGGCGGTGGCAAAGCCTGTGGTAGTTAAAATAGATACCGTTTGAAATGCCGATTGACGCAATGCAGAGCCAATTTGGTAATCCATAATTGTAATTAAATTAATACTTATAAACAGACAGGCAAATAAAGTCACAGCCAAGTATAACTTAATTTCGGGGTCCCTCCATAGAGGTCCGAAATTGCCCCTCAGTGCATAATAGTGCAGCGTAAAGTTCATGCCGCAAATGAACATAAAAAAAATAATGATATACTCAGCCGCCGGGTTGTTCAATGCAGCCACACTGGAATTATAATTTGAAAATCCACCGGTGGCCACACTGCCAAAGGTATGGATAAAGGAATCGAACCAGCTTAGGCCGGCTATTTTTAAGGCAACAATTTCAGTAACTGTAATAATAGTATAAAGTTTATATAACTCCCGGGAGGTCTGAGTCACCCGTGGCAGTACCTTACTTTTATCCGGTCCGGTCACTTCGGCCCGAAACAGTTTCAGGCCGGCAATTTTCAATGAAGGAATTAGCGCCAGGGTTAATACAATTATTCCCATGCCACCCAGCCAATGGGTGACGCTGCGCCAGAAAAGGATACTTTTGGGTAGGCTTTCAATGTCTTTTAACACGCTAGCTCCGGTGGTAGTTAAACCGGACATGGCTTCGAAAAAAGCGTTGATAAAACCCGGGATAGCCCCACTAATTATGAAGGGTAGTGCCCCAAACAAGGCCAGCAGTATCCAGCTTATTGCAGCAATCATAAACCCTTCCCGGTACCCAACATCGCTATTGGTAACCAGGTTGCGAGAAAGAGGCAATCCAATTAGCGTTAGGGCAACAATAGAAAATGCAAAGGCCATAAACGCTTTTTCATAAAAATATAGAGCAATGCCCAATGAAGGGAGCATTGCCCCGGCTTCACAAAGTAGAACAAGCCCTAGTGCGCGTAGAATTAGTGGCTTATTCAAGACCAACTCCTCCAAGTCCACATATTGATTCAATAATGTGTACGTTATGCCCCAGGGCAAATATCACTAAACGATCATGCTCCTTAATGATGTCACTACCTTGGGGAATAATTACCTTATTACCTCGCATAATGGTGCCGATAATAGTGCCGGCCGGCAGGCCGGCTTTGTGCAAGGGGTGGCCAACAATTTTGCTGCCGGGCTGAACGATTAATTCAAGAACCTCAGCTTTTTCGTTAAGCAACAGGGAAAGAGATAGCAGTCGCCCGCCCTTGATGTAACGCAATACCTCGCTGGCTGTAATTAGGCGGGGGCTAATGGCGTAGTCTACACCCAGTTGTTCAACCAGGGGTGCGTAGCCGGGGCGGCTAACCTTGGCGATAACTCTTTTAGCACCCATTTGCTTGGCAAGTAAGGCCAGCAACAAATTCTCTTCATCAAGGCCGGTTACAGTGACAAAAGCGTCCATATCCTTAATGCCCTCATGGTACAATAGTTCCAAATCCGAGCCGTCAGCACATATTACAAAGGCATTGGGCAGCTTTTCGGCCAACTCTCGGCACTGGTCATTGTTCTGCTCGATGACTTTAACTTTCATGCCTCGGATACAAAGCCTTTCGGCCAGGTAAAAGCCGATGCGCCCGCCGCCCAAGATCATTACGTTTTGCACCCTGGCCCGCTTCTTTTTAATTTTAGCGCAAATCTTATTAATTACATCCGAATGTCCCAGCAGGTAGATAGTATCACCTGGTAAAACAACGTCCTGTCCGCCAGGGATAATCATACCACCGTTGCGGGATATAGCGACAATGAGCAGTGACTGCGGAATATCCATATCCACTAGTTTTTTGTTGGCAAAAAACGGAATGCCTTCATTTATAGTTATATCAGCCAATTGCACTTGCCCTCTGGCAAAGGGTTCCATATGCACGGGCAAAGCCATGGTAAGAAAACGATTGATTTCCATAGCTGCTGAGTATTCCGGGTTAATGACCAGGTCAATACCCATTGCTTCTTTGCTAATAATTATATTCTGGGCATATTCAGGGTCCCTGATGCGGGCTACAGTACGTGATATGCCAATCCGTTTGGCTGTCATACATGCGATCATGTTTACCTCGTCGCTGTTAGTTACCGCAATGAGCAGGCCGGATTTAGCTACGTTGGGTGAACTGAGGATTTTGGCGGTAGAACCATTACCCCTGATGAAAAGGCAATCCAAGTCTTCCTCAATTTTTTGCAGTTTTGCTGCATTTTTTTCAATTATAACTATATCGTGCCCTTCTTGCAGCAATCGGACAGCTATTTCTGTGCCAATTTTACCTGCCCCGATAATTGTGGTTTTCAATTTATGCACCTCGATATTTTACCGGTGTCTAAATGCAATGTTTAGTATACGCTTAAGTTTTTTATGTAGCAATGAATTTCTCTTCCCAAGAAAAAATTATCACCACACGAAAAATTCATAAGACGACACGTTCGATATCAAATACTTTTTCGTATAACAATGTTTTCAAGCTGTCTGTAATAACCATATCAATTTACACCGTCCATTTCGAATCCACTATATTTTTTCCTATCTGAATATTTTTCTGCAGATCTAACCGGTACACCCATTACCGGGAGGAATGATTCATCAATCGTTCAGAAAATTGCGCCGCAAATGTCAATATTTTTTTGGTGTAGCCAGCCAGGAAACAAGCTATGGGACAACAAAAAAAGCCCGGTCGCGAAAAATCGAAAGTTTCGCTTTACCCCGGCTTATATGCGTAGTTGGCCTACACCTTAGTGGAAATGAGAAACACTTTTTCAAGTCAGTAATACACTAACACAATTGTGAATCTGTACAAATTAAAATTTCTTGTTAACTAATGGGATAAGAGACTTACCGTTAGTGACCAAGTGACTACAATAATACTCTCAATAAATGTATATTTATGTTTGGGTTTTAAATCTTACATAAAACGTTGTTCCAGTTGAACCAGTTTCAATATCTATTTTGGCATTATTTCTCTGAGCAATGCTAAAACAAACAGCAAGCCCCAGACCCGTTCCATTGTCTTTAGTTGTAAAAAACGGTGTTCCAATTTTCTCCAAGACTTCTGGGGCAATTCCCGCACCTTGGTCTTGCACTGCAAGGACTATCCTGTCATCATCTTTGAATGTTTTGATGGACAGAAGTCCGCCGGGTGACATTGCTTCAAGACCATTACGAACAAGGTTAAGGATAAGCTGTTTAATCTCATTTCTATCAATTAGTATGTATGGAATATCACCAAGTTCCACTCCGATACTTTTATCCTGCTTCATGGCATCAGCCTGGAGCAGAGGTAAGATAGTCCTAATCTTCTGATTTAGATTTTGCCTTTTCAATTCAACAGCCTTGTTCTTAGCCAGTGAAAGAAATTCAGTTATAATAGAATTAGCTCTGTCCAGCTCATCGATCATTAAATCCATATATTCCTTGTCCTGAGCATACCTGTCCTTACCCCCGAGTAATTGCAGAAAACCTCTCACAAACGTCATAGGATTGCGAATTTCGTGACCGATTCCAGCAGCCATCTCTCCGACCAAGTTCAAACGGTCTAAACGTGCAATTTCATTCTGGTAACGTCTTAACTCTGTAATATCATTTGCAATAGTAAGAATACACCTCTCGTTATTCCATGTTATGGTAACCCCTGACAGTAAAACATTCAACGGCTCACCCGATTTGGTATAATACTTTGTTTCAAAGTTTTCGACAAAACCATTTTTCTCAATCTCTTCGATATATTTAAGACGTTCGTTTATATCCCAGAGATGAATATCAGTTACTGTACACCCAATCAACTCTTCCTTGGTATAGCCACACCTCTTTACAAAGGTTTCATTAACTTCTATAAGCATACCATTTTTTATTGATATAGCTACTAGCAGAGGGTTATAAGTAAAAGTTTTATAGAATAATTCTTCTGACAAACGCAAATCCTTTGCTGCTTTCTTGTTTTCAGCGATATCAATTGAAGAGGAAAGTATACACTTTTCACCCTCAATATCTATTAAAGTAATAGTTGAAACCATATAACCGGTCTCACCTGACCTGCGTCTAAATTTATATTCGTGATTACTGATATAACCATTATCTAGAAGATGTTTCTCCATTTCTTGCTTATGCTTCAGGTCTGCCCAGACACCTAGTTCTATAACACTTTTACCTATCATGTCTTCCCTTTTATAACCAAATACTTTTGCAAAACTATTGTTCACATCTATATATACACCGTCTTTGAGTCTTCTAATGCCCATTGCTGCCTGATTAAAATAAAAGGCTTTATAGAATTTATCATCGGACAAACGAAAAGCTTCTTCTGTCTTCTTGCATCCAGTTATATTCCTTACAATCATGCTGGATAAAATTTGACCATTACTATGCTTAAATAGCTTTGATGTTACTTCACCATCAAATTTCGTTCCATCTTTGCGTAACAATGTCATCCCACTGGAAATACTTCCTTCCTTTTTTCTTTCCTTTAAGGCTTTCACAACTCTTGAGTCATCCATATCAAAGATTTCATTCAGCCGGACAGCACATAACTCCTTTTCGGTTCTACCAAACATATGGCATGCAGCAGGGTTAGCTGATAGTATAGTACCACCTGGAATGGTTAATAAAATACCGTCAAGGCTGTTATTAAATATGGCATGGTAAAGCTCTTGGCTTTCAAGCAGTTTTTCTTTTCCGATTTCTTCTACAAACCTTATATTTTCAGCTTCAAGCTCTTTTATACGCTCATTATATTGTTCAGATTGTTCAGATTGTTTAGATTGTTTAGATACCTCATCTTCAGTGGTAGTCAAAATATACAACCCCTCGTTGACGAAATTATTGACTATTTATTATTTATACAGCAGATTCATTTATCCTTCGAGAACAATGTAATATTTTGTTATACAATAAATTTTATGTTAACTTTTTAAAGCCGTACTGACACTTTCAAATATTTAAGGACACCCAAGGGTGTCCTTTGCACTTGCTCTAAAAAAATGTTAGACTTATTGCTCAATTAACCAGTCTGACTCTATGCTGGCGAAATCCTGCCCGCTACGTTCTTACTATCCGTTAACCCTTCTGCCGGAAATCAGCCAGGGGGCTGGAAACGGCTCCATCATTTTTTTGCTATTGACTCGCGAAACTCCTATATGGATGGCTTCAGTGCGCTCCAAACCGTATTCCCTAAACAAAGCAGGCAGAGACGTTAGCATTTCGAAGTCCAATGTGTAAATCACAAATTCCATGTCGGGGTTGACAGCCAGCAGACTTTTTATTTCACTGCCAATCCTGGGAGATGCCACGATAAACGCTACGTCCGGTACCGGCAGATTAGCCAGGATATCATCATTAAGAGATTCTATAATGATTACGTTGTTCAGACCAAACTTGTCTACATTACATTTCATGGTAACCCGATCCCGGTGGTCATATTCCACAGCTATGACACTGCCCTCGGCAGCAATTATGGCAGCTTCCACCGCAATGCTCTCACCTGAAATGATACATATATTATCCTGGTCCCCCACATTGAGCTTACTCATGATAATTGCCCGAACTTCCCGGCACACATACTGAACAGAGCCACAGGAAAAACGGCTGTTCTCAATACCTATCTGATAATTCGTTGCAGCGTTAGGATTCATAATCAACATAGCTGCAGAGGCATTAATCCCGCGGTTGATCATATCTGAAACCTTGTTGTGCTTGATCTCACCGGATGGCTCCGAGCCCTCATTGTACCAGATATCGCAGTCACCCAGTTCCGCATTCCACATGTCATAAAAAATATCCGGATGTCCAGCGTCCGTAAAGACCAGCACTGCCCGGTTGCTCATCACGGTCGGAAGCAGGTTCTTATTCTTCCCTGTAATGTCCAGCATCTTCAGTTTGGTCAGGTTGATTGGAGCGTTCTGTGAAAAATACTGGAGCCAAGCTAAAACCAACTCATTAGTAAACATTGTCTGTTCCACAGGCAACACCTCCTTGTTAACAATTATCATACCATATTGTTAGATTTTATTTCCAGTGTAAAGTTCAAGTTTTAAACGCCTGTGCGTTCCAGCAAGCGTTCCCATTTTTGATCCACATAGGCTTGCGCTTCTTCAATCATCCACTCATTGCCTGGCTGGAACATATGACGGAATCTACCCTGCGGGCGGAGAAAATCTTCCACGGGCAGCTTTTTCTTCGGAATATAGGTCAGACGCCACATTCCCTCCTCCACTTCATAGAGGGGCCAAACACAGGTATCCACCGCCAGCCTGGCAATCTCCGCAAGCTTTTCCGTGGGGTAGTCCCAACCGCGGGGACATGGAGATAGTACGTTCAAAAAGCAAGGCCCTTTCGTGTAAATGGCTTTATAAGACTTGGTGTGCAGATCCTTGAAACTGCCTAGCGGTGCCGTCTGAGCTGCATAAGGGATATGATGAGCCACCAGAATTTCAGTCAGATCTTTTTTATTTTGCTTTTTACCCTGCCCCACAGTTCCTACCGGCGTGGTAGTCGTGCGGGCAAAATGAGGTGTTGAAGAGGAACGCTGGATGCCGGTATTCATGTAAGCCTCATTATCATAACAGACATAGACCATGTCATGGCCGCGATCCATAGCACCTGACAAGGATTGCAGCCCTATATCGTAAGTGCCGCCGTCACCGCCAAAAGTAATGAATTTGACGGTCCCATCTACCTTACCGCGGCGTTTCAAAGCGTTATATGCTGCTTCCACTCCGGAACAGGTAGCCGCGGAGTTTTCAAAAGCCGAATGAATGTAGCTGTCCATATAGGCAGTGTAAGGATACATGAAAGTGGAGACCTCCAGGCAACTGGTAGCATTAACCACCACTGCCCGTTCTTCTCGTTTCAAGGCCCGCAGCACCCCCGACACCACGATCCCGGCGCCGCAGCCGGCGCAAAGCCTGTGCCCTCCGGTGAACCGGACCGGCTTTTCAACTTCCCGTTTCAGGTTATATACCGTGCTCATGCGTTCTCCTCCTTTGACCTCTGCCCCATATGGGTATATACCGGTCCAATCTCCCCGGTCGCAGCAATATTCGCCAGCCGGCCGAACACTTTTTCTATATCCTCGGTATTAACATCACGGCCGCCCAGGCCGTAAACGATATTAATCATATACGGGCGATTTTTTAAATCATACAAAGCACTGCGGGTCTCGGCAAATAAAGGACCTCCATTGGCTGAAAAGCCCTCGGACTTATCCATGACGGCTACGGCCTTGGTACCCGCTAGAGCCCGGGCCAGCTCCTCGCCCGGGAAAGGACGGAACACCCTTATTTTCACCAGCCCGGCCTTTACTCCTTCCTCCCGCAGCTTGTCCACGGCTGCTTTAGCGGTTCCGGCAGTGGATCCGATTAGCACCAGAGCAAGTTCCGCATCCTCCATTCTATATTCTTCAAACAGGCCGTAGCGCCGGCCGGAAATCTTTTCAAACTCGGCAGCTACCTCCAGTATGCGGGCTTTGGCCGCCTTCATCGCCTCAGCCTCCAGGACCTTGTGTTCCATGTAATAGGAACTTACATCATACGGCCCTACCGCCAGCGGATTTTCCTTTTTCAGCAAATAATGTTCCGGGTTATATTCTCCAATAAACCGGCGCACCACATCCGTCTCCAAAAGCTCGATGTTCTCTACGGCATGACTGGTAATGAAGCCATCCATACAGGTCATCACCGGTAAGCGTACGCTCGGAGTCTCGCCGATGGGCATGGCCATGAGAAAATTATCGTAAGCTTCCTGGTTATTTTCGGCATAAATTTGGATCCAGCCGGAATCCCTGGCCCCCATCGAGTCGGAGTGATCATTGTTAATGTTAATTGGCCCCGTAAGAGCCCGGTTGACGCAGGCCAGTATAATGGGCAGACGGCAGGAAGCCGCCACGTACAAAAGCTCGTACATCAAGGCCAGACCGGCGGAGGAAGTAGCACAGACGGCCCTGGCTCCGGCAGCCTGCGCTGCAATGCACACAGACATTGAACTGTGCTCAGACTCCACGGTTACATATTCGGTATTTACCTCGCCGTCGGCTACATACTGGGCGAAGTATTCAGGAATTTCGGTGGAGGGAGTGATTGGAAAAGCTCCCATGACATCAGGATTTATCTGTTTTAAGGCATAAGCTACAGCTTCGTTGCCGGAAAGGCGATTACTCATTGGGGGCACCTCCACTCACCATAGTAATTGCCTGGAAGGGACACACGTTTTCACAGATGCCGCAGCCTTTACAGTGCATATAATCGAAGTCCAGACGTTTCCCGTCCTGTACCGGAATAGCTATGTCCGGGCAGAAAGGCACACAAAGCATGCAGTGTTTACATGCTGCTTCGTGAAAAACAGGCGTGTTGGTTCGCCATGTACCTGTATTGAAAAGCCGTGCGGTTCCCGGTTCGTAGATCTCCCCACCGGGGGTCAGATCTTGCCAGGGGGTTCGTTCGTTGATATCCTTTGCATGTATCATCCTACCAGCACCTCCGCCATGGATTTTCTCAGTGTTAGCATGTTCCCCTCAATAACCTCGGGCTTGTCGGCAAATTTATGTTTAAAAGATTCTTCTATATCCACTAAAAAACGCTCAGCATCCAAAACGCCGCTCACCTTAACCACAGCGGCCAGCATCGGGGTATTCGGTAAGTTTTTACCTAGAATTTCTTCCGAAATGCGGCGGGCATCGATGGTACAGATTTTTCCGGCCCAACCCCGCAGCCTGGGACGCATCTCCTGGGGAGAAAGGGTAGTGTTAATGATTATTGCTCCACCCTCTTTTAGCCCTCCGGTAACGTCGACGCTGTCCAGCAAGCTTTCATCCACCACAATCACATAGTCCGGGTAGTAAATGTTGGAATGGATAGTACACCGTTTTTCACTGATGCGATTATAAGCTGTAATCGGGGCCCCCATCCGTTCCGGCCCATACTCCGGGAATCCCTGGACGAATTTTCCTGCCAAACCGGCCACATCCGCCAGCAGCAGGCAGGCACTCTTGGCTCCCTGCCCGCCCCGGCCGTGCCAGCGAATTTCTACCATATCATTGGTTGCCATTGCTTTTTCCTCCAGTCATATGATTGTTCAAGTAAAAAAGGCTTTCATCCCATAAAGGGACGAAAGCCTTAATAGACATTCGCTATACCACCCGTTTATACAAACATACCATCATATGCGTTCCCTGTGACGGGGGAAAACCGTCGGAGCCTACTGGATTACTCGTTCGGTCCGCAGCTCAGGAGTGATTTTCGGGTTCAGTCTACTGATACCGGCTTGCACCAGTCCCGGCTCGCTGCCACGTTCGGCTGAAACGTACTCTCTCCGTCAATGCCTTTGAAATATAAATTATGTTTAGATCATAAATAAATATACCTACTAGACCGTGTTTTGTCAATCAGTTATATGATTTTTAGGTTAATTATAAGAACAAATAGTTTGCCAGTTAAATTAGGCGTTCCCGAGACAATCCAATATCCGGCAACTTAAAACTGTTTAATACTATCTCGTTTTTCATTAATATACAAGCTTAAGATGCCAACCACTATTAAAATAACAGCTGATAGGACAATGGAAATATTATAACTATTAGTAAAGTCATATATAAGCCCGGGCAAATAAGAGCCAAAAGCCCCGCCTATTTGGTGACATGCAGCAGTAATACCAATAATTACACCTATGGAATACATGCCAAACAACTTTGCACTCAGGGCAGCAACAGGTGCTGCAGTCGCCATATCAGTAATTCCATATATTATGCTGAAGATTAACAGCTCATAGCTGTTATCTACGTTAAGTAATAGTATAAAAGATACAGCCCGCGTAATATAAATAGCTGCTATTAATCTACTTTTGCTAACATAATCGGAAACATAACCGGCTAACAATATCCCAAGGATATTAAATAACGCCACAACACTTATACAAAGTGCAATTAATTCGTCATTGAAATACTTCCCTTCCCCATAGGGAATTAAGTGAGTAGCAATTAAACCAAGATCGGTAAACCCACAAAAAAAGAAAGGTATTACTAAAAGCCAAAAATTCGGTATTTTTAAAAGATTTAACAAACTTTCTCCCTTGGAATTTTGAGCAGGGGGTTCTTCTATTTTATTGTCAAGGGGTTTTATTTCATTGTCACTTTCAATGCCGTACGGTTTTTCTCCGATATCTTCAGGTTTTGACCGCAAGAATAAATAAGTTAAGGGAGTTAAGATAAATAATATAATGCAGCCATAAAATAAAAACGTATATTCCCAGTTCCAGTGCTTAACCAAATAAATGGACAAGGGTACTAAGGTCATTTGCCCCAATGCCATTCCTGATGTGACAAATCCAAGGGCAAATCCTCTTTTTTTGTGGAACCATTGTATCACCGCGGCAGATGCAGCTACATTCGATGCTCCCGCAAAACCTATTGAAATAAATACCCCATAAAGAAACAAAAGGGTCCAATAATTACTTAACCATTGAGTTAAAATTAAACCCAAGCCAATAATACCTAGACTCCCTGATAACACCAATCTCGTACCATAAAGGTCACTCAATCGCCCCGCCAAGGGCTGAAAAGCACCATAAGTTATAAGACTTATGGCTGAAATAATTGTTATAGTACCTCTGGTAACGTTAAACCCTGCCTCCCATGATGTAATAAAAGCTCCAAAAGAGAGGCGCACGCCTAACGAAGCAACAAGCACTAGAAAACAAAGTATAAGTATAATCCATCCATAAAATATTTTTTTTGTTTTCAATAAACAATTATCTACCAAGGGGAAAAACCTCTCTTTATTATTGTCTCTTGTTATCAGGTAGCATTTGTAACATTCGGCAAAGAAGGGGTGAGGTCCTTTCTCCCTTGGAACCGTTAATGCAGAAAAAACTGTGGTCTCCAACTTCGCTTACAAGACTTTATGAGTTGGGATACCCCCTATGACTTTATGAAGTAGCAAGCTAACGATACATTGCACCTGGCATAATGACCTCCTGGGCACCCCGGCCGGACATTTTCAAATCCCCCATTAGAACGGCGTTAAACACCGCCCGCTTACCAAACCGGGCACGGAGGCTCTCAATCGCATCCTCTAATCTCGCCCGGCGTTCTCTTAGGGCATAGTCATCAAATAAAGTCAGCTGCTGGGGCCATGACCTGGGGACCAAATTAATGGCCCGCACGGTAACGGCACGCACCTGGTTTTGCCATTGGTAATTCTTTTCGAACAACTCCCTGGCTTTCCGAGCGATCTCCATGGGACTCCGGGTGGCAAAGCCTAATTGCGCCTGGTACTGCTTGTAAAATAGCGTATTGTCCCTTACGGCTATCTGCACTCCCCAGGCTAATAAATCATGCACCCGCAGCCGGTGGCCGATATCCTGGGATAGCTCCAGGAAAACCCGCCATACCTCCTCATTGTTGATCAAATCCGCCGTGCAGGTGATGCCGTGCCCGATGGATTTAACCGGCACCTCGTAATCCCCGGGCATGACCCGCGAGGTATCCTGCCCGCTGGCGTACGACCACAGCATTAGGCCGTTTTTACCGAACAGCCGCTGCATTAGCTCGGGGCCGAGAGCGACGATATCGCCGATGGTATGCACGCCAATACCGGCGAGTTTCCTCACCGTCGCCCGGCCCACGTAGAGCAGGTCACCGGTCGGCAGCGGCCAGACCTTCTCCTTGAAATCCTCCCTGCTGATGACGGTCACGGCATCCGGTTTTTTCATATCGCTGCCCAGCTTGGCAAAGATCTTATTAAAAGAAACGCCGATGGACACCGTGAGCCCCAGTTCTTCCTTAACCGTCTGCCTGATCTCCTCGGCTATTTTTTCACCGCTGCCAAAAAGCCTGCGGCTAGCCGTTACATCCAGCCAGCACTCATCCATGCCGAAAGGCTCTACCTGATCGGTGTACCGCTGGTAGATCTCCCTGGTCAGCCTGGAATACTTCAGGTATTGCTCGTACTGGGGCGGAACCACAATCAGATCCGGGCACAGCAGTCTAGCCTCCCAGGTGACCTGGCCGGTCTTAACCCCTGCCTTTTTAGCCAATTCAGATTTAGCCAGCACAATCCCATGCCGGTCCTCGGTGCTGCCGCAGACAGCGACTGCTTTCCCTTGCAAGGCCGGCTCCAGCATTATCTCCACGGAAGCATAAAAGGAATTCAAATCGCTGTGCAGAATTATACGCCGCTGCTGCATCTCCACACCTCCCTTATCGTAAAATTAAGTAGTTTTTGCAAACAACCTGTTGACAAGTGAAGTTGCTCCCTCTATAATCAAAATATAACCTCATTAACTTCCCTACACTTTAACAGACCCATGCAGTTATGTCAACACAAAAAAATTGCAGCTAATGACTGCTACTACAACGTTATCAGAGAAAGGAAGATTGGTTTGGATGAAAACTTTTGCGGAAAAGGTGCGCGAGGCAAGACGGTTACTGAATCTAACCCAGGAAGAGCTGGGTAAACTGGTGGGCGTTTCCAAACGGGCCGTCGTGGCCTATGAAAGCGAAGGAGTTTTACCCCGCCGCAATGTCAAGCTCAAGCTGGCCGAAGCCCTCAGGGTATCGGTTGATTACCTCGATCGCGACGAAATTGAAGATCCCACCTACGGCCAGGAAAAAACTGAGTACGTGGAGGAAACCCGGGAACGGTTTGGCAACAAGGCGGCCAAGGAGATCGATTTTTTACTGGAACGGAATACGGCACTCTTCGCGGGGGGTTCTGTTGACCAGGAAGCCAAAGACGCCTTCTTTGCTGCGGTAACTAAAGCTTACTGGGCGGCCAAGGAAGCAGCCCGCGAAACCTACGGCCGCAAAAACAAGCAAAACTAATATATATCCCAGCAAAGCAGGTGGTTGGATGTCGATTGAGTATATTAGCGGCCAGGTCACACAGATTAAGCAAAAATACGACCAGGGAGATCCTTACCGGCTTTGCCGCGACCTGAACATACTGCTGCTCACCGAAGCTATGGGCAGCCGCCCCAGGGACTGCAAAGGTTTTTTCCTTTACCAGGCCAGGCAGCCGGTAATCACGGTGAACAGCGACCTGGCCGAGGAGCTGCAGCGAATTATCCTGGCCCACGAAATCGGCCACGCTGTGCTGCACCGTAAAGCGTCCAAGATTAGGGCGTTTCATGATTTTGCCCTGTTTGACGAAACCTCGCGTTATGAATATGAGGCTAATATTTTTGCCGCCGATTACCTGATGGACGACAATGTGGTGCTTGACCTTCTCAATGAGGATATTTCGTTTTTCGGAGCGGCCAGCCTGCTGGAGGTGCCGGCGGAGCTGCTGGACTTTAAATTTCGGGTCTTAAAGCGTAAGGGGTACAAGGTCATTGACCCGCCGCTGCAGGCGCAGGCCAACTTTCTGAAAAAAGTCTAAGGAGGAGGGCAGACCATGGGGGATTTAAAAGTATATGTGGAAGTAGTGGCGGCTTTTAACCCGGAGGGGGAACTGCGGCCCATCTCCCTCACCTGGGAGGACGGGAAGCGCTATAACATCGATCGGGTACTGGAAGTCCGCCCGGCCGCCGCCAGGAAAGCCGGAGGCCAGGGGGACCGCTACACCGTCCACATCCGGGGACAGGAAAAATACATCTTTTTCGAGCGCAGCGCCAGCATCAGGGGCAACAACCTCGGCCGCTGGTTCGTGGAACGGCGTTGAGGGAGTTCTAGGGATGTCCTGTTGTCTCTTAACATAAAAGCAGTATAATACATATTGAACATACTGTAAAATTTGCACAGTACTTTTAAAGCAAAGGGGCGTCCATGGTGACAGCAGCTGAAAATGAAGCACTATTTAAGCAAACAGATATTCTGACGGTTGATGTTGGTTCCGAGACCCAGGATGTGCTGGTTTATCAGACCGGCAAAAATATAGAAAATTGTCCCAAACTAGTTATGCCCAGCCAGACACAGCTTGTTGCCGGGCAGATCCGCCGGGCAACGCAGCAGAGGCATAGCATTTATCTTTATGGTCATGTAATGGGCGGCGGGGCCAATTTTAAAGCTTTAAGGCAGCACCTGGCAGCAGGCCTGAAAGTCTATGCCACAGAGCAGGCCGCCTATACCTTCAATGATAATCTAAACAAAGTCCGCCAGATGGGAATCGAACTGGTCGAAGCCCCACCCGCCGACGCAGATAAGATCTGGCTGGGGGATATCGACCTGCCGGCGTTTCAACAAGCCCTGGCCGCCTTTGACCAGCCCCTGCCTGCCCAGCTGGCCATAGCTGTTCAAGACCACGGGTTTAGCGCCGAGGAGAGCAACCGCACCCTCAGGTTCCGCTTATGGAAGGAATTCATTGACCAGGGTGGTGTGCTGAGGGATTTAGTCTTTACCGGGCAAATACCGGAGGTTTATACCCGAATGAAAGCAGTTAGGGAGATAGCGCCGGGCGCAGTACTCACAGATACCGGTACAGCGGCTGTGTTGGGCATTACCGCTGATCCGACTGTGCGGCCACAGCTGGGAAAAGGGCTCATCGCGGTCAATATCGGCAATGCGCATACACTGGCGGCAGCAATTCGCGGCCAGCGTGTCTATGGTCTATTTGAGCATCATACCGGAATGTTGAACACCACATCGCTGGCCTCGCTGGTAAAACGGCTGCAAAACAATGAATTAACTCATGAGGAGATTTATAATGCCGGCGGGCATGGCGCAGCCTTGCACCCCGATATGGGGCCGGGCTGGGACTATATAGCGGTAACCGGGCCGCGGCGGGCTATGGCCAAACCCTTGGGCTGGCATGAGGCAGCACCCTATGGCGATATGATGCTGACAGGCTGCTTTGGCCTCTTAATCGGGCTGGGCGTAATCTAATTCTGCTTCTGCCGGGTTTTCCGGTTCAGCAGGAGCTGCTGCGCAGGATTTACCCAATAGCTGTTGCCGGAGGTCTAGTTGAGTGCTGCGACCAGGGCGTCATCGCACCTGTCACAGCTACGCCCTGGTTCAACGTCAATATCCGGTCGCCCATAAAACCTGCGTCCTCCTCATCGTGAGTCACCAGGATAAAGGGTATTTGCCAGAGGGTGTGAAGAGCCTTAAGCTCCTGCCGGAGTTTGAGCTTGGCTTTTTTGTCCAGAGCGCTGAAGGGTTCATCTAACAACAACAGTTCCGGCTGTACCGCCAGGGCCCTCACCAGGGCTACCCGCTGTTGCTCGCCGCCGGAAAGCTGGCCGGGGTAGCGGTCCAACAGGTGGCCTACCCCGAAGGAATTGAGCAACCCCAGGGGATCAACCGGGCCTTTCGTCTGCCGGTGGTTTCGACTGTTTTTCAGGCCGTACATCACGTTTTGTTTGACGGTCAGATGCGGGAACAGGGCGTAATCCTGAAAGAGATAGCCTACCTTCCTCAGCCGGGTAGGCAGGTTGACCCTGCTCACCGAAGAATAAAGCGTTCTGCCGTTGAGCAGGATGCTGCCTGCCGACGGCTTGCACAGGCCGGCCAAACACTGCAGCAAGGTGGTTTTGCCTGCTCCGGAATGGCCCCAGAGCACCAGGATACCGGCGTCCAGCTCAAATTCTATATCGAGGTTAAAGTGCCATAATTTTTTCGTCAGCTTGGCTTTAAGCATTATATCACCGCAAATTATATTTTTTTTGTTTTGCCCAGCGATTAACCCAGTAAATAACCAGGAAGCTAAAAACGGTAATGATCGCTACCAGGGTCCGGGCTGTGCCTTCTTTGCCTGATTCGACAGCAAAATAAATAGCCAGGGGAATGGTCTGGGTCTGGCCGGGGATATTGCCGGCCACCATCAAAGTCGCCCCAAACTCACCCAGCGCCCGGGCAAAAGAGAGCACCAACCCAGCCAGTATACCCGGCCAGGCCAGGGGGAGAGTAACAGTAAAAAATATCTTAACCTCACTGGCACCGAGGGTGCGGGCTGCCTGCTCAAAATTAATATTAACGCTCTGGAATGCCCCCTTGGCGCTTTGGTACATCAAGGGAAAGGCTACGACGGTGGAAGCCAGCACAGCCGCCCACCAGGTAAAAATAATGCTCAGCCCCAGTTCAGACAGGGTTTGGCCCAGCAAACCGTTTTTACCAATGAGCATCAAGAGGCCATAGCCGATGACCGAAGGGGGCAGCACCATGGGCAGGGTGAGCAGCGCTTCGACCATGTCTTTGCCTGGAAACTCAAGGCGTGCCAGCAGCCGGGCCAAGGGCAGGCCCGTGATGAGCACCGCCGTGACGGCGAGCAAAGCTACCTTGATTGAAAGTATGACCGGGAACCAGTCGGTTAGTTGAACAAACATGTTACCTCTGTTAATTCTCCAGAACTTTAAAGCCGTATTTGGTAAACACTTGACCTGCTTCCTGACCGGTGAGGAAACCGGCAAACGCTCCAGCTGTGGTTTGATTCCGGCTATCCTTGATTACCGCCATGGGGTAAAGGATGGGCTGGTGGCTAGCCTCCGGAGCTGTGGCCACCTCCTTGATATGCTTGCCCATCAGTGCATCGGAACGGTAAACCAGACCGGCGTCCACATTACCGGTTTCCACATAAGTTAAAACCTGGCGCACATCCTTGGCCGGTACCAGCTTGGCCTGGAGGGCATCCCACAAGCCCAGGTTTGTCAAAGCCTCCTGAGCATATTTTCCCGCCGGAACCGATTCCGGTACACCGATGCTTATTTTGCCGACCTGCTCGCCGGTAAGCTCCTCGAAGCCGGCCAGGGAACTATCCTGACCGCTGATTAAGACTAAATGGTTGCCCACCAGGCCTTTTCTGGTGTCCTCAATAATCAGACCCTTTTCAGCCAGGGCATCCATTTGCGCTTGACCGGCGGAAATAAACAGATCCGCCGGGGCACCCTGCTCAATTTGTTTCTGCAGAGTGCCGGAGGAGCCGAAATTATATGTAATGATGACCCTGGGGTTGTCCCGGTTATAGATAGTCTTAAGTTCTTCCATAGCATCCTGGAGACTGGCGGCAGCGGATATAGTTAGCCGCACCGGCTCTGTTGCCGCCGTTTGTTCCTGATTACTCCCACAGCCGGCTCCGGCCAGCACCATTAACAACAGCAGGCTTAATAAACTTAGCCACCTTTTCATTGTTTGTTTTCTTGCCTCCTAAAAATTTGTCGGTGAGCACACTCCTTTTGCTTATGCCCCTTAAAATTGTTTAGCTAAACTTTTCCCATACCTTTCCTTCTCTAAAACGCTATGACACAACCAGACAAAACATAACTTCAAACAACTAATTATTTGATCAACTAACATAGCGTCCTTTCTCTGGCTTAAGATAACTCAACATAACATAACAAAACATTACTATGAAATGATAATAAATTAAGCTATAATAATTGTCAAGATATTAGGAGGGAAAACCATGAAGGTGGAAGCAAGTTCATTAACACCCCAGGAAGTAGCCGACTTATTAAAAATCACCAAAAACACGGTCTATGAATTAATCAAACGGGGAGAGCTTCCAGCATACCGGGTAGGCCGAAAAATCCGAGTTGAGCGGCAGGATGTGGAGGCTTATAAAAAACAGGGCAAAAGCTGCGAATTAACGCCCCACCAGGATGCAGCCCCTTACCGTACCCCGCCTGCAGGCCCGCCAAATTACCAGCAGGAAGAAGCATCAGCCTACCGCCAGGGTCTGGTGCTCTGCGGTCAGGACATCCTCCTGGATATTCTGACCCGGCACCTTGAGCGGCACCCCCAGGGAATCCATGCCTTCCGCAATTACGGGGGCAGCTTTGCAGGTCTATTGGCGCTATATCAGGACCAAGCCCATATGGCCGCCATTCACCTGTGGGATGGTGATACCGGCAGTTATAACATCCCTTTCGTGCGCCGCTTTCTGCCCGGTGTTCCCGCAATCATCGTGCACCTGGCTATCCGAATGCAGGGCTTTTACCTGGCCGCGGGTAATCCCAAGAACATTAAGGGCTGGCACGATTTGACCAGGCCGGATGTGCGTTTCATCAACCGGGAAAAGGGCTGCGGTACCAGGGTTCTGCTGGACGAACAACTCCGCCGCCTGGGGCTGGATAGACACCTTATCACGGGATATGAAAATGAGGAGTTTTCCCACCTGGGCGTGGCCAGCACCGTAGCCCGGGGAGAGGTTGACGTAGGCATGGGGAACGAAAAAGCAGCCCTGCAGGTACGGGGAGTTGAGTTCCTCCCCCTGCATAAAGAACGTTACGAACTGGTCATTAAACAAGAAAACCTGCATCATCCTCATACCCGTGCTGTAATTGAAATTCTCCAGTCCGACGAGTTTAAGAAGGAGGTCCAGGGTCTGGGGGATTACGATTTAACCGAAACAGGCAGAATCGTTGCCGAAGTGTAAAGGAAACCGCGGGCAGCACCGGCCCCGGCGAGGCATCAACCCCGGTTGCGACGGTGCGTGTATCAAACGGCGCAAGTCTATCTCTTAAGCACCGGCTCCAACTCATTAACCACCTCGGCCAGCACCATAGCCGACTTACTGTACATCGACTTGGCTTCCGGCTGCCTGGTACCCAGAGCGTACAGCTCGCAGTCCGCCTGACATTTCTTAAGGGTCGCCCAGGCCAGTTCTTTAGTTTTGGGCTGGGGTACCTGGATAGTGTCGTCAAACAAATCCAGATACAGCTGGCCAACGGAGTCTACCTGCCCGATGAATACATTTTCCAACGGCACACCCGCCTTCTCCAGCTCGGTATGCAGCCAGTTTCTGTTCAGCCCCATAACAGTAAGGGACTCGTCCATAATGGTACCGTCCATAATCACGGTTTGCGGTACACTTTCCGGACCAACAGTAAGGCCGGCGGTTTGAGGCGTAACCGGCTGCCGGTCCTTTTTGAGCAGTACGCTCACCTCGCCGGTGGGTTCCAGCACCGCAAATTCCACGTCTGCCACTTTAAAAGCACTTTTCTTCCTTAACTGGCTCAGTAAATCTTCCGGTGTAAACCGGGCTTCCATTAATTTATCTTCCAGCACTTTACCCTGATTGATCAGAACCGTTTCTTTACCTTGGACAATATCCCGCACCATCTTGGATTTAATCGCCAGCAAATAAATAAGTGCCGGCAGCACAGTCCAAACCAGCAGGGCCAGTAAACCATGCAACAGGTTTGGCACCAGGTTCAAGGATACAGCGGCAGCGATGCCACCAATGGCAATAGCGGTTACCAAATCAAAAAAGGTTAGCCGGGATGCTTGTCTTTTGCCTATGATACGAACCAAGAGCAGCGTGATAACAAATAACCCTACAGAGCGCAGTATAACTTCCTGCCATTCGGCCATGCTAATCGACCCCTTGTGTAATCATAGTTTTTTTGCCTATATTGTTGAGCAGGCAATTTAAAACCCCTTATACTGAGGCTCCTCAAATTCCAGGATGGCCACTCTTTTTTCCATATCTTGAATGACACCTTCCAGGCGCGCGATGTTTTGGTGTAGTACCTGCTTAGCCTGGTCGTTTTGCTCAATAGCAGCGAAACTTTCCAGAGTAGCCTTGGTACCCTTTAAGCTGGCAACAGTTTGCTTAACCTGGCCGCTTACGGTCACGGTTATCATCCTCCCTGCATATTTATTGTGTCTAAAACCAGGATAGAAAAACCGGATCACCTGATCCGGCTGTTAAAATGGTCAAGCAATAAAACATGCTCTCTAGAATCCTTTGTACTGGGGTTCCTGTTGCTCAATCTCATTAATCCTGGGCTCCAAGCTGTCCACAATAGCCTGAGCCTGCCGGGCTGCCTGGGTATAGAGGTCTTTAGCCTGCTGGTTTTGGGTTTGCATAGCAAAGGTTTCTAAGCTAGCCTGGGCACTTTTCAGGCCGGCCAGAGTTTGTTTAACCTGGGATGCTACGGTCATTTATGTATTCCTCCCTTAACTGTTTTTACGTATGCGATCATGCCCCGAAGACTCATTTTATATTATAATTTGGTCCAGGAGTTTAACTTATTTATGTTCAGGCTCGTCGTTGAGCAAATCAACGTATAAATTACCGCTGGTATCCAGTTGGGCGATACTAACCTGGCTAATATCACTTACTCCATGCTCCGCCTGTAATTTTTGTAACAGCCAGTCTTTACTCAGGCTGACTTCCTGCAGTCTGTTGTCAATAATTACACCGTCTTGAACCAGCGTAGTCGGTAATCCCCGGTACGGGGTACTCAGGTTTAAATCCGCCGGAGTAACCGGATTCAGCTGACTTTTCTTTTGCACCGAAAGGGTACCATTGCGTTCAAATATGGCATATTCCACATCACTGATGTTAAAAATGTCTTTTTTCCGAAGCATTAACATAAAATCATCAAAATTAGTCCGCTGCCTGGTCAAAGCCTCTTCGTCAATCTTACCGTTTTGAACCACCACGATTGGTTCTCCCTCAATAATTTTACGGATTGGCACTGATTTTAACACCAACCAGCCTGTCAGAATAGGCAGGATCGTCCACACAGCCATACCCAACAAGCCGGGCCAGAATGGATCCTCAAGCGTAGTGGTTAACGTGGCGGCTATGGAACCGATTGTTATTCCCACCACATATTCAAAATAAGTTAGCTGGGATATTTGCTCACGGCCGTTGACCCGTGTAAACAGCAGGAGAGCTAAATAGGCAAACAATGCTCGAAGAGGTATTTCCACGTAGGGATTGATAAGCATCCACCCCTTTAATTACTCATAGTTTTTCCAACCGGCATAATAGCAACCGGTGTTGTAAAGTTATTTTAACTCGTTGCCATAAAAAATACTCAACCCTGGCGAGGCATCCTGTCCAGTACCGGGTTAACCATGATATTCACTAATTTTGCCGAGCGTTTTGGTTTGGCGGCACCTTCCTTCACTGGTGCGCCGTATTTAACGAAACTACAATAAAAACGTGGCTAAGGAGGGATATATAATATGTTTTGGAGCAAATGGAAGGTATGGGGTTTATTGGAAATGAGAATAACTGCAGGTGCTTCCCTGGGGGTTCTGAAAAGAAATTCTTATGCTTTGTTAATGCATACCTGATTACCTTTTATATTTCTCGTCAATTTATACTTTCATTATTTTAAATATCTTTAATATCTGATCAACAGACATATAAACTGTTTCAGTATTTGTGTTAACTTTTTTATTATTCACTAGTATCAGGTTTTGCTTAGTTTTATTTATACTAATTCGTTCGCAGCCATTAGCCTTAAATAGCTTCAGGGCCGTCTTGATTATCGCAATATCTTTCAAGTAATTTTCCGGTTTATTATGGTGGCCCGATAATGTGCATAACCCGCTTTTAATACCCGGAATATAGCTTTCGTAAGCAGAAGACAAATTTTTAATTGTGTTCTTTGCCCCTTTAATATTGTGTGTTTCTAATATCACCGTGCATAAACATATATCTGTATTAACCATGGTTTTTATAGACACAACGCTCATCCCTTCACATATTTACAATATCTTTCGGCAAAAATTGGGTTTATCCTTGACAAAGATTCCGACAAATATTTTAAGGGGACAAGTAATGCTGGTTAGCACAGGCGATAATTCCTCAATAGCATCAGCCTTGTTGGCTGGTTTGGTTTTTGGTGAAAATTTTCACGGCGGAAATGATTAATATAACTCCCAGGATTAGCTTTAATAAGCCGCCGGAAACATAAAAAATAAGCAACCCACCGATAAATGCACCTATAATGGAACCTATCCCCATCGGCAGAACCAGTTCAGTAAAATCTTTTTTTTGTTTAAAGGCGCCATAGGCATAATGCCTGCCAAGTCCGGTAATTACAGTTGGCAGGCTTATTAAAATGCCGGCAGTTCCGGCCAGTTTAATATCGACGCCGAAAACAAAAATTAGTGTCGGAATAATTAACTCGCCACCGGCAATCCCCAGCAGGCTGCTGACCATGCCGATGCCTGTGCCAAACGCTAGCGCTATAAGTATTAAAACAGGTAAAGGCGCTTGCACCCCCCCTGTAACAAGGGGATAAAAAAACTCCCCAATCAGCAATAGCCCGATAAATAATAACAGAACCAGGATGACCTTTTCCAAAGCATGTTCGGATATTTTTTGGGTATAAAGCGCCCCAATATATGCTCCGCCCATTCCTCCTGCAATTAAGGCTAAAATCACCGGTAAAAGCGGCAACAATTTAGCCAATGGTGAGCTGGGGATTCTGAAAATCAGGGATGACAAAAGCGTAATTAAACTAACGGCTAAATTGAGAGATACGGCCTGATGAGCTGAGTATTTAAATAGGCCGATCAGTACAGGCAACCGGAACTCTGCCCCGCCTAAACCGATTAACCCACCCAAACATCCAATAGGGGCGCCTGTCAACAAAGCATGTAAAGGTTTTTGGTTTTTCATCTAATCTAGCCCTCATGAACTAAACATAACTATATAGTATCATCTAGAAAACTTATTATTACTGTTTAACACTAAAAGATACTAATTAGCACTAAATATAATTTTATTACATGCTTTGGTGTTTAACAAGAAGTTTTCAGAATCCCCCTTTGTAGTAATTCCTCCCTGATTCTACGTGTTTCATTAGTTAAAAGATTTATCAACATGTGAATAACTAGATGTAGATGGCGTCCCCGGTGTATTTGTGGCGAAGATTTGGGCGTGAGCATACATATTATAAAATTTCTAGAAAATAATAAAAATAAAAGACTTGAGAGGTGGCATATGCTTCTTACTCGAGTTTGACAGTTTTCCATCATTTTTCGAATCTAACCTCCAACAAACCCAGTAGAATCAAGGGTCAATATTAGAGAAATTCAAAAAGCGTAGTGCCACGTTTTCCATATAATAACTTTTAATATATGGATTGCCATGCTATAATTAAGGTGCCATGTATGCTAGAACAAAAACATTTAAAAATAAAGACGGTTCAACAAGAA
>NZ_LSRS01000008.1:7751-75585 GCF_009932395.1 Sporotomaculum syntrophicum | reverse complement strand
TCAGAGAAGCCATCCTTGAAAAACTCAGAAAAACTTTAAAAACATCTGGCCCTAAAACCATTGTGGGTAACCGGGGTTACCAAAGATATCTTAAGATAGATAAGGAAGCTGTCACGATAAATGAAGATGTCATTAAACAAGAAGCCATATATGATGGTAAATACCTGTTGCGCACCAATTGTGATCTACCACCTGCGGAAGTAGCCCTTGCTTATAAGGGGCTCTGGCAAGTGGAAAGAATCTTTCGGACGATGAAAAGCAGCCTGGATTTAAGGCCGATTTATCACTGGAAAGAAGAACGTGTACGCGGACATATTTTTATCTGCTTCTTAGCTTTTGTTTTACAGGTTATGCTGGCCAAACTACTTAAAGACAGCAAGCATAGATATAAAGATTTAATGCTTGACCTAAGGAAATTACATGCTGTTAAATTTACCATCGGTCAGGAAGAGTTTATTTTGCGCACAGAGTTAAAGGGCAATATCTTTGATATTTTTAAGGCTGTTGGTGCCAGACCGCCAAAAAGGATACTAGGATACAAATCTACCATATAAAGGAATATTGTAGTGGTACGTCTATTTGGTGTGCCCGGAAACCGTTGATATTACTGAATTCCTTTGGATAGTGCTGTCAAACTTGAGTCTTACCAGGCAAAGAAATACCGTTGAAAATAAACAATCTAAAATAAGCACTAGAGAAGCTCACGTTTTCTGGAGAATGTTAAGCGATACTTACACAGTTATTGACCAAATTAACAATGCTAAAAGCTTTGTCCATGATAAGGATTTTATATTATATTTACATAAACTGGTTGAAGATTATGAGAAGGAAGCTAGAGAAATTGAAGGTATTTTAAATAAGCTATCTATACTTGGTCCTACCCCCAACGTAAGAAGCCAAAATGTTGCAGGTAATTCAGAGATAAACAGAGACAAAGAAACGGCAAAACTTATTTTTACATTAATGAGATTGAAAATTAATCTGTTACTGCAAACCATTGCAGAACCGTATATAAATGACTCTCTCCGGTCTTTTATCATAGGACTTACAAAAGATTCCTTAAAGAGATATGACGCATTTATTAAATATTTGAAGGCTAAAAAATGGATAGAAACCCCACCTCAATACCCTTATACCCAAACATATGTTAAAGACAAAATTGGAGCTGCAGATATCTATCTTATTTGGGAACATTTAATGCAAAGATACAATAACATACGGCAGACACAGCTTTTATCCAGCTATACTGCAGATACTGAACTTAAATTGTTATTAGATACAGGCACAAATATATTAAAAAAAGAAGCAACCGATTTAGAGAATAAACTCCTTTATTACGGAGTTACATTGCCTGAACCATACACAAATATTGTCCCCACTCCCGAGACTACAGAATTAATGGAAGATAGGTATATTTTTAATACGATCTTAATGGGCATGTGGAATATAATAACTCTTCACGGAATGGCTATACAAGATGTTATTGTTAATGATTCCATTAGAAATTATTTTATCAATTTAACCTTGGACGAGATAGATCTGGTTGGTAAAATGTATAAATTCGGCAAACTAAGGGGTTGGGTTTTTGTTCCTCCCGTTTATATGTTTAGTAGCCAATAGTTACGCATTAATTTATACGTTACGTCAACCATAACATAAATCCCCATCCCGCTGACAACAATGAAACGTTTAAGGGAAAGGTTAAAGACACGTCGAGAGACCTCCGGGGAGGTCTCTCGACGTGAAAATAGTGTGTCCACCGCAGCAGCGGATAGTTTTATTCCTTTACCTTTAATAACCGCAAACTGTTTAAAGTGACTATTAACGAGGCCCCCATATCGGCAAAGATGGCGATCCACAGGGTTAACCAGCCGGGAACCACCAATAGCAGGGCCAGAGCTTTAATCATTAATGAGAAGGTAATGTTATGCTTAATGATGGTTAAAGCCTTCCGGCTTAATTTAATGGTATAGGGCAATTTGCTTAAGTCATCGGACATTAATACAATATCCGCCGTTTCCAGGGCGGTATCCGTGCCGGCGCCACCCATGGCCACACCCACGGTGGCAGCGGCCAGCGCCGGCGCATCGTTCACGCCGTCACCCACCATAGCTACGCTTTGCCCTTTGACGCGTAGCTGTTTAATGTAATTTAACTTATCCTCCGGCAGCAAATCCGCCTTAATAACTGATAATCCCAGCTGCTTCCCGATCACCTCGGCAGTGTGCCGGTTATCGCCGGTGAGCAGCACCGTTCTTTCGATGCCCAATTGATACAGTCTGCGGATCACTCTTCTGGAGGAAGCCCTTATTTCATCTGCCACAGCAATTACTAACAGGATTTCATGCTCCGTGCCCATTACCAAGACGGTTTTGCCTGCTGCCTGCATCCGGTAAATTTGCTCTTTGATGTTCCCGGCTAAAGCCGGCTGCAAATCCACCCAAAGCTTGGGGTTGCCGATATAGTACAGTTGATTATCAACTTTGCCCTTGACCCCTTTGCCCGTAATGGCTTGGAATTCCTCCACCGCCAGGTCATTAAATTTCAAGCCCAGCTCCTCTGCCTTTCTCAGCAGTGCCGAGGCCAGGGGGTGCTGGGACCCTTTTTCCAGGGCCGCAGCAATGGCGAGCAATTTATTTTTATTGCCGCCGTAAGCCACAACATCGGTTACCTCCGGCTCACCCTTGGTTAAGGTCCCGGTTTTATCGAAGGCGATCACCTTCAGGGCTCCGGCTGCTTCTAAATAGGCACCACCTTTGATTAACACCCCATGCCTGGCGGCATTGCCAACGGCAGTAACCAGGGCCACCGGCGTAGAAATTACCAGGGCACAGGGACAGCCGACCACTAAAACAGCCAGCCCCTGGTAAATCCAGGTGCCCCAATCCCCGCCCCAGATCAAGGGGGGCACGGTGGCAATTAACAACGCCAAGAGAATCACCGCCGGCGTATAGTATTGGGCAAATTTATCCACAAATACCTGGGCAGGCGCTCTTTCGGCCTGTGCTTCTTCAACTAAATGAATAATTTTCGCCAGAGTAGTATCTTCCACCCTTTTGGTTACTTCTACCTCCAGTAGACCCTCTTCATTTAACGTGCCGGCAAAAACCTCATCACCAATATTTTTGCTGACCGGTATGCTTTCTCCGGTAATGGCCGCCTGGTTTACCGTGGAGACGCCCCCGGTGACCCGGCCATCCATGGCTATTTTCTGCCCGGGCTTGACAATCATAATATCGCCCACCTGAATTTCCTTAACATCCACCATCATTTCTATCCTGCCCAGGCGGATCAGCGCTTCCCGGGGAGCAATATCCATTAAAGAGGAGATGGACTGCCGGGCTTTATCCATGGAATAACGCTCCAGGGCTTCACTGATGGCAAATAAAATGACCACCGTGGCGGCTTCGCCCCATTCACCTATGATGGCAGCGCCTATAATAGCCACAGTCATAAGTGTTCTCATATCAAAAGTCAGGCTGCTTAAATTCTTCAAACCCTGGATGAAAAGCGCATAGCCCCCCACCAGGATGGCAGCGGCATAGACAGCGGTGGGAATCATATGCCCGGCTCCGTAGTACAGCGTCAAAAGCCAGCCGACCACCAGTAAAACAGCCGCTAGATAAACTTTATAGTTCTCTCGCTGCTGCCAGAAAGGTTCCCGGGCGGCCGGGAGTTCATCCTCATCCCGCACCTTTAGATTTTCAAAAGCACCGGCTTTTTCGATGGCTTCAATGGTGGTATTGCCATAAACCGTCAGTTTGGCCGCGCCAAAGTTAACGATTGCATCGGAAACACCCTCCAGGTGTTTAACGTTCGTTTCGAACTTCTTGGCACAGCTCACTCAAGAGAAGCCCTCGACACGGTAGGTTTTTACAACCGGCTGCTCAGACATTGTCTTTCACCCCTTTCTTAAGGGAAATCATTTGCTTACCTTAACCTCTATTCAAACCTTCATTTGGCTGCTCATGCTCACCTTGATAATGCCGCAGGGCGGTTTCAATGATGCTTTGGACACAATCATCGCGTAAAGAATAAAAAACCATCTTGCCCTGTTTCCTGCTCTTGGCCAGGCCCATATTTTTGAGCAGCCGCAGGTGGTGCGAGGCAGTTGCCACAGTACCCTCAATAATCTGAGACACATCACACACGCACAACTCCTCCCGGGAAAGGGCATAGATGATCTTTAACCTGTTATCGTCACCCAGGGCTTTAAATATTTGCCCCAGTCCCTCGGTGGCCACCACTTCCTGCTTAATTCGGTTAACCTTTTCCTCATCAAAGCAAAATACTTCACAGGTAGCTTTTTTCGTATCTTCAGCCAGGTAGCTCATGCCATCCCCATCCTTATTAGTATATTTAAATAAATGTTTGAGTGTTAATAGACAACTAACCAATTGGACAAGCCTCTATATGAATAATAACATAATTATTGCAGCTGCGGATCATTTTATTTGAATTTGGCTACCTTAAAATACCATGGCGCTAAACGGGATGAGGTGTTTCAATCACGTGTTTCACTTGCAAAATTTAAAAATTGTGCATATGAAAATGGCTATGCTGATTACCTTCATGCCTGTGATAATATTGATCAACAAGATTTACCCTTTTTAGCAAATCAATTTCTTCCATTAATTTTCGGGTGGGCAAATCCGCTACGATTTGATGAGCCTCGTCAAACAAAATCGCCCTTTCAGATATTTCTTGCACCAGTTCCAGATTGTGGGTAGATGAAATCAATGTTTTGCCTGCCTTGTTTAAATTAATCAGCAGTTCAACAAGCCACCTTTGCGTTCTTGGGTCAAGTCCATTGGTTGGTTCATCCAACACTAAAACTTCCGGATTTAAAGCCAGCACGCAAGCAAGGGCAACTTTCTTTTTTTCGCCTCCACTTAAGTGATAGGGCTGCCGATCTTTTAACGCTTCTATATTTAAGATTTGCAAACAGTCCGCCACCCGTTGCTCTACTTCCGTTTCAGACAGACCCATCTGCCTTGGGCCAAAGGCAATTTCTTCATAAACATCGGCGCAAAAAAGCTGGGTATCTGGATTTTGAAAAACAAAGCCGATTCTCTGGTGAAATACTTTAGCAAATTTGGGGTTTTGCAGTTTCTTAGCGGTTATTTCTTCACCATCAAACCTGTAAACACCGCTAGCAGGTAAAATAATGCCGTTGATCAGTTTCAGCAAAGTTGTCTTACCACAACCATTAGCGCCCAAAAAAGCGACTGCATCTCCTCTGGCGATCTGCAAGTTAATTTTGCTCAGGGCTTGGACATTGTTATACGCGTAGGAGACATCCTTGAGATCAATCATCTCGTTAAGCCCTTCCCAAATATACAAAGATATAAACAAACCCCAAGGTAATCATGAGCAGCAAAACATCGGCAACTGTAAATTTAAATTTCCTATGCACCTTATATTCGCCGGTAAATCCCCGGCATTCCATAGCCGCATACATTTCCTCAGCCATTTCCTTGGATTTGATGAACATTGTTCCGGCAATTCCGGAAATTGAATGATATTTGTTTTTATTCAGACCAACGGACCGCAGTTTAAGAGCATATAACATATTCAGGGAGAATTCGCCCAGTAACACAATATATTTGATGGTGATATCCAGGACTAGAATAAAAATATCCGGCACACGAAATGTTTTCAAGGCACTTGTCAAGTCACTCCATTTGGTGGAGTGGGAAAGTATATTCACCGCCATTACCGTGGCCAGTACCTTTGAGGACAGCATGATACTGGTATAGTAATTACCCAGCAGCAGCGCCGGAATCAGGATAATAAATGTAAAAATTGACGCCGCCAAACTCAGCTTAAGAATTTTTATGATTACCTCTGCTTCCAGCAGACTCAGCACTGCCAGCAGGCAGACGTTGATAATGATCACAAACGCGAAGCTTTTGGACAAAGATAGCAAAGTAATCAATAACAAAGTAACCGCTATTTTCAGTGCTGGGTGACCATAAAATTGGCAGGGTTTATGGCCATCCTGCCGACGTATTTTAGCTAATATGTTCAGTAAAGAAAGGATACTTTTATTAATATAAGTATCTATATCCGATTGGGGCAGGTAATTTTCATCTTGCAACAGCCATGCAGGCATTATTTTCCTCTCAACGTTCATCCGGATATGCTCCAGTTTTGTTTTTGCTAAGGCCGAGAATTTTAAATATGATCAGCAATACGGCCACCCCGGCCACTGCCGACAAAATATAGGCGGCCACGTCAGGCAGGCCATGGAATGTATAGTCCGGCAGGACGGCTGCAAAACTAAAACCCTGCTCCATACCCGGTGGCACATAACCTAAAGCCTGGCCGCCGGAAACCACATCCTTTATTTCCTCTACGCTCCATTCACCCCAGGCTGTTCCGGAAGCCAGCAATCCCAGGGGACTCAAACAAATTAACGCTGCCAACAAACCGTAAACCGGCTTGATTTTGTGTTTCGGACCTGCATATATGGCTCCCGGGGAAGCCTTTTTAATAAAAACAACAATAGCCACGGTAAATACCACTTCGACGAAACCGGCGACCAAAATATGAGGGATAACCATACTCGGAATGGAGATGGCAAGCGGGTAAGGTGAGTATAGCGGCAATCCGGCGGCACTCTTAAAAAGTAATGGTTGCAGCCCAAATTCAATCGCTGCACATAACGCCGACACATTGATGCCCAGATAGGAACCTAAAGCCATCCCTATATATTCACCTCTTTCGGAGGTTACCCTTTCTTTGATGAACTGATAAATAAAATAGCCGGTAAAAGGCAAAACAAAGGCCAGGTTAAAACAGTTGGCCCCAAAAGCCAGGATCCCGCCATCCCCAAAAAGCAAGGCCTGAATCAGCAAAGCAACCGTAAGCGAAATACAAGCTGCCCAAGGTCCTAAAAGGATGGCCAGCAAAGTTCCTCCGACAGCGTGGCCGGTAGTACCTCCCGGCAGGGGCACATTAAACATCATAATCAGAAAGGTAAAAGCTGCCCCAATTCCCAATAAAGGCATTTTACTACTGGTAATTTCTTCTTTAACCTTTTTAATTGCAGTAGTCCATACTGGAATCATCGCCGTTGCCAGCACCGCACAAGTTGATGGACTTAAATAATTGTCTGGAATATGCATATAAAACCACCCCTTTAAAAACGTCTGCACTAGCCTCAATAATTTTATCACAGAATTCATGCCTTTTTCTTCCAACACTAAAGAAAAATAGCCGGCATGCACCAAGATGCCGGCATAAATTATAAATATTCCCTACATCTTACCTCTTTCCCTAGCAATGCGGGCCAATAGTTCTGTTTTATTTTCAGGCGGAACATAGATTTCCGGTCTGCGGGACATGGTTATTGCACCGCTGGGACAGGAAGCAGCACAAACACCACAGCCTAGGCATTTTTCCTTAATAAATTCAGGCACCTCAACACCGCTACCATCATCACACATAGTAATGATTTTAATCTGGCAACTATCGGCACAAGTACCGCACCCAACGCAACTATCCCGATCAAAAGATGGCATAAAATTACTGGGTTGAGCAGGCAGTTCTTCTTTTCCGATGGAAGAATGCAGAGCTACGCAGCAGCAGCCGCAGCAATGGCAGATAACAGTCGGCTGGGTAAGTATGTTATCAACAATATGAACTAGCCCCAGTTTGGTCGTTTGGTCCAAAACCCGCAGCAACTCGTCAACTGTGGCCGGCCTGGCCATACCCCGGCTCACCATCCATTTCGCAGAGTTGCCCAGGGTAGTGCACACATCCTCTATGGGACCGCCGGCTTCGCAGGACTTACCCAGGTGGCTGGCCCTGTGACGGCACGCGCACATGGACAGCGCGCCGCCACCCGAATTGCGGATGATCTGGGAGGCCCGCTCGTAGTCTAAAACCTCTGTGTCCACCATAGCCGGAATCACGCTTTCATATACCAGCGACCTTATTAATTTGGTATTGCCACCAAAGAACTCTTCATATACCCCGGGCGTTTCAATATATAAGGTAAATAGTTCGGCCAGTTCCTTCATGTCTATTTCTTCTCGCACCCGCATGAAGGTAAATTCAAAAAAGCCTATCATCATCGGGGCCAGCATATAATAAGTACCGTCCTGCAAAGGGAGCTCCAACACCAGCCCTTTGGGAGCCATATTTTCCAGTATGGGCAGCAATTCCTTTTCTTCCAGGCCAGTGATGCCGGCAATCTTGTCCAGCTTCATGGGCACCATCGGGAATTTACTACCTACCATAGCCTCGCTCTCAGTATATAGCCGGTGGAGTATTTTCATCAACACCTCGTTAACGGGTGCTCCCACCGGATTACTATTCAAACGCTCGGCCAATGCTCTGTAAACCACTTCTTTCTTGTCTACTCCTAAATGTCCCATGCATGTCCCCTCCTAAATAATTTGTCACAACATCATTCACCGTACCAGCACAATAAATCTTCCTCAGTGAGTTTGAACTTAAATAGTTAGTTATTTGTTATCATCATCTTCTTCCCCCAAATATATGTATATACATACATTCGATCAAAATTTTTTACCGGCATCATTTTCCCTTAAACAACTGTGATAAACTCTTCAGGTCTTCTAAGAGATTTTTTATCCTTTCTTCTCCCAGTTCACAGGCTAATCTTTCTTGTACCCCCTGCCACAGGGGCTGCGCTTTCTGCAAAACAGAGACCCCGCTATCAGTTATGCTTATTCTTTGCTGTCGCCGGTCTTCTCCTTCTTCTACAGTGACTAGCCCTTTTTTTTGCAAGACTGTGATATTCCGGCTCAAAGTAGAACGTTCCATACCCAGCGGTTGGGCTAGTTCACCAATTGCGGCACCATTATTGCCTACCACCGCCATCAGCAGGGAAAACTGGGTTCCTTTCAGGCCAAGTGGTTCAAACGCCTCGTCGTAGAGCCGCATTAAGAGACGGGATGCTTTGCGCAGGTTGAAACCCACACATGCCTGTCCAGTTCTCCTTGATAATTCTTTTAAGTCTTCTTGATCTAAATTGCTGAACCCCAAAGCAACGCCACCTCGTTATTAATGTCTTTAATATAAGTATATACACACATTGATATATGTCAAGAGTAGGCACTGCAAAGGGGTTCTTCCATTAAGTCCAATATAGTGTGTGAATTCGTTCCTCGGTCAATATGCAATCAAGCAGCGAGCGTAGCAGCTTCTGTGGCCAAAGCATCATAGTATGTTTGCATATCAAAATACTTGCGTCCGCTAGATCAACGTTCATCCTGTTCAATAAGCAGTGAGCCGATAAGCCTGATAAAAGATGCCTCATCTGGATAAATACGAATAACACGATCCTTGCGTCGAATCTCTTCGTTAAGTCGTTACAAGCCATTTGAAGATCTAAGCTTCTGCCGATATTTCTGGGGTTTCAAGCCACGCACCCGCGCGGGGTGCGACTCCTTGTTATTCTCCAGTATAACTTGGTCATATGGTTTCAAGCCACGCACCCGCGCGGGGTGCGACTGTCAAAGTGAAAAACCTTTGCTAGCAAGAATTCTAAAGCCTTGTTTCGCGAACCACCATTTAGAAATCATTCTTCACCTGGACACTACAACATTAAACAAAAAAATCCAGATATTTTAGACCATGCGAACCCCCTTGGAAAGCAATGTTAGCTATAGGTTCGCATCAACAATCAAAGGTAATTTCGGTGCCTTTGAGACACCGGAGGAAACAATCAAGGGGGGTGCTCAACGCCTTATGGCATCAGAGGTAATTTCGGTTGCGGTAGTCTCTTGGCCCTCGGCAAACTTGCCTTTGTGCTCAACGCCTTACGGCATCAGAGGTAATTTCGGTCAAGTGGCTTCTCCATGAATTGCCGCCTCATTTTGTCGTGCTCAACGCCTTACGGCATCAGAGGTAATTTCGGATATTCGCCCGCAAATCAAACCCTGCATCATCATGTGCTCAACGCCTTACGGCATCAGAGGTAATTTCGGTTTTCCTTTTCAGCCGTTTCATTAACCAGCCTTGTAATGTGCTCAACGCCTTACGGCATCAGAGGTAATTTCGGTTTAGAGCCTGGTAATCGGCGCACAGGGAGATATCCAGTGCTCAACGCCTTACGGCATCAGAGGTAATTTCGGTCACCGAATCCTCCGGCGCGTTTTTAACGAAATCAATAAGTGCTCAACGCCTTACGGCATCAGAGGTAATTTCGGCTGTATCGGCCTCGCAAATCATTACAAAGTAACGATGTGCTCAACGCCTTACGGCATCAGAGGTAATTTCGGAAACGTAAAAAATCCAACCTGCAACAGGATATTGCCGTGCTCAACGCCTTACGGCATCAGAGGTAATTTCGGTTAATAACGCCTTTATCATAACCCCTAGCACTTCGTGCTCAACGCCTTACGGCATCAGAGGTAATTTCGGACATCTTTTAAATATAAATATTTCTCAAACGTATCGTGCTCAACGCCTTACGGCATCAGAGGTAATTTCGGTTTAATTAAATTTATTTAAATTTCTGAACTAATAGCTTGTGCTCAACGCCTTACGGCATCAGAGGTAATTTCGGACCATTAATATGGTCTACTTCTTTATCTTCTGGACGTGCTCAACGCCTTACGGCATCAGAGGTAATTTCGGATTGAACCCAAAAGAGGTAAAAAAATTTTTATAGTGCTCAACGCCTTACGGCATCAGAGGTAATTTCGGTTTTATATTTAATTTCCTTGCATTATCTCTACATTGTGCTCAACGCCTTACGGCATCAGAGGTAATTTCGGTCTTGAAAGCATCTTGCAAACAGAATTTACCTCAGTAAGTGCTCAACGCCTTACGGCATCAGAGGTAATTTCGGCTGAAGAATTTGGTGCATATGCTATCAAATTACTTGAAAGTGCTCAACGCCTTACGGCATCAGAGGTAATTTCGGGTACCACCAGAACCACCAGTACCAGATTTAAAATGTGCTCAACGCCTTACGGCATCAGAGGTAATTTCGGATTCATAGACACAAAGAATTTTTCTGCTTGGTCTTGTGCTCAACGCCTTACGGCATCAGAGGTAATTTCGGTAAACAAGAAGCAAAGTATTTAAATAGGAAACTTAGTGCTCAACGCCTTACGGCATCAGAGGTAATTTCGGCCTGAGTATTAAGCAAGCCCTTACCTACCAGATTGTGCTCAACGCCTTACGGCATCAGAGGTAATTTCGGTTGGTAAATATATCTCTAAAGAAGAATTAAGAGAAGTGCTCAACGCCTTACGGCATCAGAGGTAATTTCGGTTGTATATTTTTGCTGCAGCCGTTCAACGACTTGCGGTGCTCAACGCCTTACGGCATCAGAGGTAATTTCGGGCATTTTAACGCAAGCACCTCTGCTTTATTCTGCCCTAAAGTGCTCAACGCCTTACGGCATCAGAGGTAATTTCGGTGTGTGCTGTCCCCTTGTTGTTAATATCATTATAGGTGCTCAACGCCTTACGGCATCAGAGGTAATTTCGGGGTTTTTAAGCTCCACCGGAATGATTCCGGCTTCCAGTGCTCAACGCCTTACGGCATCAGAGGTAATTTCGGTCGTGGTAAATAAGGGCTATTATCTGCTCCCTGCTGTGCTCAACGCCTTACGGCATCAGAGGTAATTTCGGTTCATAATAAGCGCTCTGACTGACGTGCAGCCTGTCGTGCTCAACGCCTTACGGCATCAGAGGTAATTTCGGTAAGTTTAACTGGCTATCTATCGTAAAATCCTCTTGTGCTCAACGCCTTACGGCATCAGAGGTAATTTCGGAAGCCTATCTAAACGGATAAATCCACCTTGTGATAGTGCTCAACGCCTTACGGCATCAGAGGTAATTTCGGTATTCTTCTTTTATACAAACTTCACGTACTCGTAGTAGTGCTCAACGCCTTACGGCATCAGAGGTAATTTCGGGTGAGTACGACGATATTTATTTTTTAGCTTTGCGGTGCTCAACGCCTTACGGCATCAGAGGTAATTTCGGCCAAAGGTGTGCAACTTGGGGCGCCTGCAGTCGAAGTGCTCAACGCCTTACGGCATCAGAGGTAATTTCGGTTCATGGTTGATTCCCTGGCCGCTTCATATTCTTGTGCTCAACGCCTTACGGCATCAGAGGTAATTTCGGTAGTCAACACCTAAATAATATCGGTCAAATGTTTGCGGGTGCTCAACGCCTTACGGCATCAGAGGTAATTTCGGGGGCGTTGGGGGTGTAGGATTTGACACAGGAATATGTGCTCAACGCCTTACGGCATCAGAGGTAATTTCGGAGCGTAACACTTAGTGCTTACTGCGTAAAGGCTTACCAAGTCACTTTTTCAAGGTATGATAATAGATATATTTATCAGCATACCGATAATCCATATTTGATAAATTCTAATTTGTAACTCTCCAAAATATTAAATAATCACTGAATAAATTAAACTAACCAGTTTTCAGGCATCTCACAATGCAATAAATGTTAATTTTATTAGACAGTTCAATAACTTCAGCATAATCCATTACGAAAATTCCAGAACAAGGTCAGATGCTTGAAAATCCATACAATTAAATAATTTCAAAGCTGGGAGGCTCATCCGGCCAGCCATCACCCGTACTTTTTCGAAGTCGACTGACACAGGAGGAACATAATCCAATAATAATAAGATCATCTTCAGAAGTCATATACTTTGATAATTCCCACCGTAAACGTTCTACTTCTCGATTGCTCAGACGACAACGGAAAACACTAAACTGTATTCTCTCACCATACCCTTTAAGATGCTTGGCAACACGCCTTAAACGATTAGGATCTCTAATATCATAAGCAACAAGATGCCATAATTTATTTTGTCCCATAATTACCTTAACCTCATTTTAGCAAACAATCCGGACTGCCCTGTCCATTCCTTTTCCAAAAGGCGAACTTCCAATTCAATAAGGCGTGCATAAGAGAGTGAATACCCCACAACAGGGTGTTTCCAGGTTTCCTCCAACCTCTTCTCGAACAATGTAATAGCCTTTTTGCGTCCAGTGGCGGATAACCAAACACGCCCCCCGGCAATATCAAAATCATCATCAGGATTCCACTGCATACGATTAACCGAACCTATTAATACCATATCCCAAAGAGGTACCCGAAATAGTTCCATCAAGTCCATTACCAGTGGATATGCTGACGAACGCGGCGTATGAAAAAAGCCAAGTGCAGGCTCCAGGCCAACCGCCAATACTGCCTGCATAACAGCTTGGTAAAGCAAGGCATAACCATAACTCAGCAAAGCGTTAAAACGGTCCCGGGGCGGACGACGGTTACGACCCAAAAACTTTAGTGTTTCCGGTAAATCCACTTTAAGTAATGATGGGATTACAGAAAAATAGGCTTGTCCTGCCATTCCCTCGTATCCTCTCAATGAATCTATTCCTTCTGCTCGCGATATTTGTTTTAAGGAAAAACGCATAATTTTAGCAACTTCATTTATGCCTGCAATATCACGATTTTTCCCCCTGGTGGCCCGCAGTAGATAGCGCAACTGGCTTTCTATTTTTGCCAAGGTCAATTTTCTTCCTAAACGCAAGCAAATTCCCGGGTTAGATAAAGCCTGATATTGCCTCAATCTTCTCTGTACAGGTCCAGTACCGGGTGATAAACCGGCTACATAATACTCACCCCAGGATATATAATGAACCGGAATTCCGTTTCGAGCACAAAGATGTAGAGCCTGAGTAGTAACCTGTGGATAACCGTGTAAAACTAGGGCACCAACCTCATGTATAGGAATAACTCGATGTATATCATCTCCAACTTTTATTTTTAAGGTATCCCCTGCTCTAGAAATACGGGCATTTTGTTCAACTACATGTATGGTCTTAGCTTCTCGGTTAGCGGGAAACAACCTGATTGGCTCCCATTCAGGGTTATTTGCTAAACGGTCTTCTTCCGGCAGGCACACCGGTGCCAGTGAACAGCGAATACACAGTCGATCATTTTCAGTTATAGGTGGCCTGGTGGTAGAATTGCGTAACTCTCGGGCCCGGGTAACCGCATTTATTACATTCTGTTTGGCTTTATCATCCAAAGGTGTACGAATTGTAATATTTTCAGCGTGGTAACGGATGCGTAATTCGCGTATTTGTTGGCCTGTTTCTTCCTCAATAAGCATCCCGTAGGCAGATACTTGTAAAATATCTGATGGCCAGGCTACTGCTTTTTTCCCTTCGCGTCGTGGTTTACCCTTTTTGTGTTCATAAGGTATTAAACTGCCGTCCCGCCTTCGCAAACTATCTACTTTTCCTATTAAACCCAAGGTTTCACTGCAAAGTTCAAAAGTTGTCCACTCGGCAAAATCTCCTTCCGCCTGCAGTAAATCCTGGTGCAGGCTCCGCCCGGCATAGACAGATGCATCAGCCAGGCGGATTTCTTCTACTTCCTCTAAATAGAAAAGCCGTTCGCAGTATTCCAAGGCATGGAGGGCCATTACTCTGATGGGTGATTCACCGATTGTATTGCTCATAGATCCTCCACAGGTGGAACAATGGTAATCCAGCAGGGATCATTCAATGATGGATTGTGCAACTGCAGATATTCTAACCTGAACTGCTCCCATTTTGTGCCTCTGGAACCCACATGGTCTACCCACACAGGCAAGGGGTAATGACCACGGGCATCCTTAATTAGCCAGGTACCCATTTCATTACCTGCCCAGGGCGGCATAAATTCCACTTCATCTACCAGATCATGACTTTCACCAAGGGATAGACCGCCAAAACGATGCATGAACGCAGGATTC
The DNA here is from genome assembly GCF_009932395.1 of Sporotomaculum syntrophicum. Taxonomy (GTDB): domain Bacteria; phylum Bacillota; class Desulfotomaculia; order Desulfotomaculales; family Desulfallaceae; genus Sporotomaculum; species Sporotomaculum syntrophicum. Next base: position 60,825 of record NZ_LSRS01000008.1, on the reverse strand, counting down.
TGATTTAATAACATTAATTGGTCCATTAATGCCCCGCGTGCTATCCATACAGCGATTTCCAAACCGGTGAGCAGCTCTTGATAATCCGGACGCCGGTTATTACCCAATCCCGGTGGGATATTTTTGTCTTTAACTCGCCATACTGTACGCAAAATTCTTGAAACATCCGGCTTTCTGGTTACAGCTATGGCCAACCGGGATCCAATATACCGGTTTCTATCTGTCTCACCAATTAATGATAGTATAAATCCATATATAGTAGCGGGGGGAGGAATACGCTCAGTTTCCAGGTATTCACGAGCATATGGCATGCGAAAACTGCATACCGGCACAGAAACCCGCATACTGATGGCATCCATTACTCTTTGCCCTCCCCGTCGAGTAGTTGGCTATTTATTATTTTTTTAAATTCCTCAACGGTTTTCTTTATACCGGTGGCCTTAAATGCATCTTTGAGACCTTTTATATCGTTATCTTCTGCAATTGGACCGCCGATATATAATTCTTTTGCATCAATATCCCCCGCATTAACCCTGCGCACTAGTTCGGGCACACTTATGGTTTCGTTTTCGTTTTCCTCGAAACAATATAACAATCGGGGTGCTGGATCACTTGTCAGGCGGAGAATAATGGATTCGGGAGAAAAGTCAAAGAGAAAACGGCTGTGATTGCCCGCAACCTCGCCCAGGTTGGCAATAGCGTCAATAACCTTTAGAGCACGCTCTTTTACCTGCAACCGTTCCGGAGTAAAAGCAAATCCGTATTGATAACGTGTAGCATGTACCTCTGTACCGTAAAGGCTAGTGCGATCTTTTGTGCCAGCTTTAGAATTAAAAGTAATATCCCCGGCAAAAGGTGTGGTGGAAATAGCGCGGGCAATTTCAAGCACTCCGCGGCGCTTATCACAGGTACCTTTGGACATGGCTTTTATATAATCATTTAATTCTTTTGATTTTTTCTTTAATTCTTTACCTTCCTCAGATTTTTGTTGTTCTTTGGAAAGCTCTTTGAATTTATCATCCAACTTTTTCTTTTCCTTTTTCTTATTTTCCAGGTCGTCATTACCCTCTGTGCCGGCGGCCTCAGCCAGCATAAAGCCTAACACATCATCATCAATATAGGTCGCTTCAGCATTAAGATTATCCGGGTTCCAAGCTAGCCATTTAGGATCACGCCAGGTATAGTCCTCTTTCAACTCATCCCATACCCGGTTAACCGGAGTGCCTTCCTTTTGCCAATTATAGCGGATAGCCCAACGAATGGCCTCTGCAGACACAGTGGTGTGAATCTGATTATGCCATAAAATCTTTTGTAATGTGGTAATATTACCCTCCGTTTCGCCGCGGTTGTTGGCAGCTATACCATGTGGGGTAAGCACTGCACCATAAACATATAAACCCATATTTTTTCTCTCCCTTTAATCTATATCGTTGGATTCGTTTTCTTCATCATCCGGCACAACAACTGGCATAGCGTCCACAGCACCACTACCGCTATATGATGCCAGCGCTAATAGTGCCAGGTCCCTAGCCCGCTGCCAATCCTTGCCGGTAAAAAGAGGTAGTAATTCACGCCAGTTTTCTTGCAACGGTAAATTAATTCCGCCCCTGGCAAAGATATCAGCCAGTTCAGCCCTTAATGACGCTGCATTTTTACTGCGCATCAGTCCGGTGCGCATACGCTCAAACTCCTTGTCAAAAGGAATCCTTTCCCCCGATCTGGTTCGAGCCGCTAGCGCACCGTATCTGTTTTTTATGGCAGTGTGTAAAGCCTCTATAAATTGTTTGTCTGTTTCAAAGGACCATATATTTTCATTAACCATTTGGTTAAGGCCTCCTTTCTCATATGAAACCAGCTCGGCTTGTTTTTTTGAATTCATTAGTTCCACAAAGCCACGGAACCAGTCCCTGCCTGAAGCAAGGTTCTCCGCAATTAGCCCCCTGGACAAGCTGGTCCCCACGTCATAGGTGTTCCCCTGTCTGTTTTCATCAGCAACCGGTACTTTTAAAAAAATCTTATTGGGTAAAATTTTATAGGCCAATTCAAATAAATCCAAACAGTTATCATCAATACCTTCCAGTTTTGCCACAAAGGAACGCGTTTTTTGCTGCTTGGCCCATGCTAAAGAACCCATTATTATGATTGTGCAGCCTGTAACGCCGAGAGTATCTAGTTTCTCTCCTGCTCTTAATGTTAAAAGGGCGGCCATTCCGGCATCAGCCAGGCCATCGGCATATAACTTATCTACCGGTGTATTGAGACATCTCCGATAACACTGAGCATATGAGGCCAGATTATCAATATGAGGTAGTATTATGGCTGCACTTCGACGCTTGTCGTATTTTCCATCACGGTTTTTATGTGACAAACGATAATAAAGAGATGCTGTCGGTGCATAGATGAGAGATAAAAAACGCCCTGGGGGTTCCTCCAACTCTGAAGCAGATATTTTTTCATGCCGTTTAATAGCGCCCGGGTATAGCCAACCCTTAATATTTATTCTTTCTTTAAGCCGGCGCTGTTTATCTGTAATATCTTTCGCAGCATCGATATGGGCATAATTTACTCCAAATGGTTTATAGTTTACGATTACGGATTTATCATTGAAATTAATGTTAATAATCCTATTTGAACCTTTAGGGATCTTATTTTGTTTGGGATGCTGCAGATAAGTCATCAGTAATACATCATTAAGGAAAACCTTTTCCAAATCGCCGATAAGCATTCCCCTATGAGCAGCAAAATCAATTAATCCCTGGCTGTCACTGCTAAATGATACCTTAAACAGGCTATCAAAAAATTTTTCATCATCGCCCTGCCAATAAAGGGTAACCTGCTCATTATTTAATTCCCAACCGGCATTGATAATATTTATTTTATGCTCATCAAAATATTTTAACGTCATATACAGGCCGGCAAGGCCCACCCGGTGTAGATGGCTCATACCGGGGTCAAAAAGCTTAATAGTTAACTTCTTTTCCATATTGCCCCCCTAAAAGGATCATACTCCATCATTCCGCCGGGAACCACCGGGTAACGCCCCTCACGCCGCCATTTTTGCCATTGATCAGTTGGTGGAAACGGCATGGGAATGACATTTTCACTAGGTAATCCTTCATCAATGTCTTCCTCGCGAATTACCTCAATGGTGTAGCCAGCCTCCTCGATGGCTCTTCGATCTTTCAGACTATACCATAAGCCATCCAGCCAGGCACACTGTTCAGCCGGCCTAACAAAATTTTGGCCGCAAGCAGTAATTTCAATAAATGCTCTGCTTAAATCTCGCTGTGATCTCGGTTTCCCATCGCATAGTTGTTTTAGCCAGGCACGTATTCCTTGCCAAAGAGTTTCTTCCTCCTTCTTATCATTGCAAGCATAGGGTATATGGCTCTCAGGTTCAATAAAGATAGCTTTACTCAATTGCTCAGGGATTTCATCAAACCTGTTCAGTCTCCCCAGACGCTGAATCATAGCTGGTATCGGAGCCCAATCACTGATCAGTAAGTTGGCAGACAAATCCAAGGACATTTCAGCCACCTGGGTAGTTATGGCCAGCATTGGAGGTTTAATCGGGTTAAAACCATCAATCAGTTCTCGCTGCCTCTTCAACCTATCTTTATAGCGGTATCTACTGTGGTAAAGCTTTATCGGAAGTGCCAGCCTGCTCGCTTCATCATATACATTCATGGCGCGGGATACAGTATTGCAAACCCAGAGAACTTTTTCACCACGGTTCAGTGCTTCGGTTACCTGTGTAAGGGCGCAGTCATAGTTGCCTGTAAACATCCGGTAACGCAGCGCATCTTCCCGTTCCGCCGGGCCGTTTATGATTTCCAGGCCACCCCGAACTTTGCAAATCTCCGAAATAGCCTCTTTTCTGGCTGGGGGAAGTGTGGCGGTCATTAATAATATCGGTACCCCAGTAAATGACCGCAGAAAACGCAATAGATAGGAAAACAACCTGTCACTGAAGGCGTGTACTTCATCAAAAATGAACACTGAACGGGCCACCGATGGCCAGGCGTGTAATCCCCGCCTTACATTTTCCAACAAGCCCAGCACTGTATGGGCTGTACAAACTACTGCCGGGATTGGCCAAGTTTCTAAAGCCTCAAGGCGAGCCAGGCGCAGCTCAATTTCTTCTTTGTTTGGTTTGGGCATGTTATCCAGTAACCTGTAGTCCACATGGGAGCGGCTGTGCACCAAAATGGCATCAAAGTCAGGTTCATATAAATACCCGGCAAAACCTTCAGAGGCAGTAGCCGTAGTTGGATAGCAGTAGAAAAGTCGCTTGCTGTCTGCTTGATTTGCCGCCCACATATAAGCTGCCACTGTTTTGCCACTGCCACATCCCGCTTCCACCAGGACTGTATTGGTTGATGCCTGAGCCACCTGCTCCTGAAAGTGTCTTGGTTGGTCTCCTTTTAACTTGACCTGTACAACCTTTTGCAACTGGTCGGTTGAAAGAAGTTGGCCCAGTCGCTTTTTTAGCCATTCATAAGGGTTGTCCACCTTTTCCGGCAATGCGGAGCCAGCTAAATCAGCCGCCATTAAAGTTGCCTTAACGGATGCAATTAATGTTTTTTCTTCATCGCTGAAATCTTCTATTAACAACTCCCGCTGATAGCTACTAAGTATTTTTTTCAGATTACCGCGACTGAGCAAGCTGTACTCCAGATTTTTTAATACGGGTAATTTGGGTAGTTGGTATTTTTCATGGCCTAGTTGCAATAGCTTGCCAAAATCCTTGTGAGCTGTGTAAACAGTAACACTTGTACCCTGACGTCTTTCTTCCATGGGATCAGGGAATTTTAAATGATGACCGCTGACGGCTAAAAATGCAGCAACTTCAGCCCACTTAGGCAACTTTTTTAAGACAGGTGCCAGCCAGTGGCGGAATTCCAGTGCCAGAACCAGACTAAGTGTTTCATGACGTACACCTTGTTTAAACGATGGTTCACTGAATATTCTCTGAAAATGGTTATTGGCTTTGCCCCAGTCGTGCAGCCAAGCGCCAAGCCAAATGCTTTGACACCAACTATCAGCATCAAAAGAATCAGTTTTAATTATGTCATTCATAAACGGGAGTAGTTCCAAAGACAATAACTCAGCCATCAGACAAACCTGCGCCGTATGACCGCTCAGTGTTTCTTCTATTGCCGGCTTACCCTGTTCCCGTGTACTTTTAGCCAGTAAAATATTAGGTTCTCCCATTTATATTCCTAACCGGTACAAAAATACCACATCCAAACTTACGCCGTCCACCTATACCATGTTCCTGCAATCTCAGTGAGTCTTCGTCCGTTAAATTCCCTACCCTCAGGGCAAAGCCCACAATCTCTTTGCCGTGAATATTAATTGTACGCCGCAGATAAGGTGAATGTGTTCCACTGAATCTACCGTTATTTATAGCGGCAATATGATGTTGCTCTACAAGGGATGCGTCACCCTGTATATTTAAGTCAGATAATTGGCGGCAAGTCGCTGCTAGAAAAGTTTCCGGTTCCATAAATCCTTTAATTACCACAAGGCGGCTATACACCTGGGATGATGGAGTAATCGCATTAGTATTTGGAATTCCCAGATAAATCAGATGGTTGCCAACATTTAACGTTTTTCCGGCCAGTGGTAGAATCCGCCTTATGTGTTCTACTGGTGTCCTAATGACCAATCGACTGAATTCCGTCAGATTTAAAATACGGTTTCCCACGATCTGACCATTAACCGGGTGAATACCAAACGTGGTATCATTGTGCAAATCCGGTAACACACTAGAAATTGCAGAAAATAAATAATAGCCATGGTCCACAGGCAGCTGTTTTCCCATTAGAGGAAAAATTACATCAATCATTGTTAACGAAAGAATACTACACCCCTCCTTTTGGCCTCTTATACTTAAGAGTATAAATCACAGCTTTGACTGCTTCTTGTCAAGCCAAGAATTTTTTTGAATATTTTATTTCTTATTTATTAAGCTAATTCTACAAAATAAAAGGTTTACCTTTTGATTTTGGCTTAATTGGTTTAATTTGTATCTTTTTAGACAATATATGTAATAATACATTAATTGCTGAAGCCGGTTTGGTCATTAGTCCTCCGGTTGTGGTAATACCAAAAAACCACCAGGCAGCGATGCAACATAAGTACTCTGCCTGGTGGTTTTATTAATGTCTCGAAGCTTGTCCGGTGATACTGCCCGGCCTGTCTTGCCTGTCTTGGCACAAGATTCATCGCTCCTGCTCCTGCTCTTTATTGCCGACCGCAATTTTGGAGGCGATATACTCCTGCACCTCGTCTCTGGGCATATCCAAAGCGACGGCAATTTCGCCGAAAAGCAATTCCTTCGCTTGCTTCATGAATTTTTGGTCGATCTGTCCCAATTTGCGCTTTTGCTGCTTGAAGACCTGCTCTTTTGCATAAATTGACATAGTAAGCTCGATCAGATCCTCGCAATTATAAGCTTCGATAATGTCTGCATAGTGCTGCGATAACGCTTGAATACGATCGTTATAATACGCCTCGGCTTGCATGGTGGGAATCATCTCAATCAGATGCTCAGCTTCCTCCGCGGAAATGATGGGGCGCATGAACATCTTGGTATTAACCGGTATATAAATTAGATAGTCCTGATACAGCGGTTGCAGGACGTAATAAAGCTGGTCCCGGTCAAGGCTGATATTTTCCGGGACCGTGATATCCATGATTTTACAAACGCCCGTTTTTCCATATACAATCAAATCGTTTATCTTGTACATAGGGGTTTCCTCCGTGGTTTGGCTGCGGATTACGCCCAAGGGCGTGCACCCTGGTAATATTTTGGGAAGATCCTGTTATCTTCAGCCAGCGCTCGCAAGCGTGCGAATTCTTTTTACAGGCTGTCTGTTTTATGATGATCGGTTGGCAGCCATATTAGCAGCTACCAGCGCGTCATACACCGTATCAATCAAGTGCACACAGCCATCACCCTGACCTAAGACTAAGGCAAGTTGTTTTTTAACCGGATTTTTAGCGTCATACCCCGCCAGCTGCTGCAGATAAGGCAGAAAAGCATTGTCCTCAAGGCAGATAGCATGCGGTGCGCGCAGTAATCCACCGGCACCCCTGGTGATTACCAGGTTACTTTCCATGTCAAACTCAACGCTGATTTCGTGAAAAGAATCGCTATATGTGGCAACTACGCGGAAACATCCACCCGGCCGCGCAAAAACAGACTGCGAGGCAAACTTGTTGAACAAAATACTGGTGCGCGCGTAGCTAAAGTAATCCCATTGTTCACTAGCCGTGTCCAGGTTGCTGTAATAACGGCAGGCATTTAGGTATATCACATCCCAGTATTCGCGGTAATCAGCGACTGAAGCAAAACCCCGTTCTTTAATCATAAAAGGTTCCGACAGAATAACGCAGCCTACTGTTTCGTTAAATAGTGTGTGCGCAATAGGGCCGAGAGGAGCCACTGCCTCACTAATGGCCCGCCCGCTGTTAAAATAAGCCTCTACGCCGCGCAGACCGGAAACGTCGGTAATTGTCACAGGCAGCGAATAAGTTTCCCAGGTGGCTTCTATAATTTTAAAGCTGATTGGATCGACCCGTAACCGGGCACCAACTTCACAATCGGTATCGCAATAAATCGTTTCCGCGATAATCTGCCCATTTGACTGCCGTCCAGTTTCTATGACTGCAGAACCTTCTGCTGCATTACCTGGCTTGGGCGAGCTTCGGCGCGTTGATGAATGCCAGTGGCGTTGAAAAATATTAATCATAATATTACACCCCTTTGGCCCATTATACTAAAATATGAACTTTTTTCTATTAGTTGGTAGGGAAATATTAATGTTTGATTTAATGGTTGGCTCAAAATATCTGATAAGGCTATGTTTAAAACCAAATATGTACAGGTTCTGGTTCTATATTTGATATTCCGGACCAAATTCCTCTTCCTTATACCGTTCTTCTCTTTTAGCCGGCCCGTCCAGCTAAACAAGCTTTATTCCTTTAATAGTAGAAACATTAATGTTTTAACCAGGCGTAAATAATGAACAACACAACCTCCAAATACAAAACTCCTCGCATACTATTGCCGTAATCAGGCAAAATAATCATAACTTTCGTTAAAGGAGATGATTTATCCATGAATTCACCATATTACCAGCAGCAACCGGGGCAAATTATGCCTGAGCCGCCCAATGTCAATAGCACCAAGGATCACCTTTATTTGAAAGACGCCCTGTCCTGGGAGCTCACCGCCATGAAAATGCTCCACCACGGTGCCAGGAACTGCATGGACCCGGAAATCCGGGATTACATGGACCGGGCAGGCCAAATGCACCAGATGCATTACCAAATTCTATTAAGCCACTTAAACCCCGCTAATACAGCTAATCACTAGGATCTATAAAGGGAGGTTTTATTGATGTTTAATCAACAGCAGAGCATGACGGGTATGCAAGGTATGCAGGGCAGCCAATACATACCTGGCCAGCAGGGCATGCAGAACCAGCAGCAGCCAAATATGATAAAAAATCCCCAGTCCAATCTGACGCCTGAGGTCAAGAGTTCCCGCATCAATGACCGGGATACTTTGAATTTGGCACTGTCCCAGGAAAAATTTATCACGGACAATTTAAATGTATTTGTTCGTGAAGCCAGCCACAGGCAGCTGCACAATGATGTGATGCGTATTTTCAATGAAACCCACGCCATGACCCGTGAATTTTTTGATCTTATGTTTAGAAAAGGCTGGTATACCCTGGAACCCGAGCAGCCGCAAAAAATGGCGCAAACGTACCAGCAGTTCAGCCAGTATAGCACCCAGTTCCCTTACCCCATGTACCGGCAGTAGCCGCTTCTTAAGCGGGAGATGCCCTCAATACTTTTAAACTTAACGGACTATAACTAAGACAAGAGGTTGTCTAACAACAGCCTCTTGTCATGAGCAAGTCCTGTTAACCGGTACTACTTCGGCCTAATAAACCATACGTGAAAATTTCCACCAGCTGGCCGGCAGCCCTATCAAAGGTTAGCCCGTTGTCCAGAATAAAGTCAGGGTTAAGTACTGCCTGAATGGAGGCTAAAAACGCGGCAATAAAAACTTGGGGCTGAATATCCCGGGCATATTCTTTTTTAGCCATAACCAGTTTAAGAAAATGTTGAATTTTTTCCCTCCGGAAATCCTCTATTTTAACCCAAAAGTGCGGGTAATGCACTCGTAGATCCTGCAGTACCAGCGGGTTAATTAACCGCCCTCCGGTTTGGGTAAGATGTTTAACCAAATCGGCTAACATCTCCGCAGGATTTTTCCCTTCATTAACAATGCGCTCAATACCACAGGCTACTTTGCTCATAAACTGGTCCAGTACAGCTTCAATGATTTCTTCCTTACTGGAAAAATACCGGTATACCGTCCTTTTGCTCATGCCCGCCTGGCCGGCCAGTTCATCCATGGTGCAATTATAAAAACCCCGGGTGTAGGATAACTCGGTTAAAGCAGCTATAATACGTTCTCTCATGGCAACCCGGCACTCCTTTTATCAGGTGAATTTTGTAACTACGATTTCCGGTATTCCAATGTTAGGCAATTTTTTTCTTAAACTTTAATATACTGAGCGTCAAAAGCACCACTGAAAAAACCAGCAGCGATACAACCTGCCCCACCAGGTAAGGAAAACCGATGCCCTTTAATACTATCCCCCTGATAATATCCAGGTAATAAGTGAGCGGAATAATCGTGCTCAGGTAATAAATAACTTTAGGCATGGCCTCCCGGGGAAACATGAACCCGGACAGCAATATACTGGGCAGCATGACAAAAAAGGACATCTGGAAGGCCTGCATCTGGGATTTGGCGATATTGGAAATCAAAATGCCCAGGCCAAGTGAAGCGGTGATAAAGAACAGGGTCAGCAGGTACAGCTCCAGCAAGCTGCCCCTGATGGGCACGTGAAATATAAGCACCCCCACCAGCAAGGCTACGGTGATTTGCAGGTAACCCAGCGCAATATAGGGCACGATTTTACCGATCATCAGCTCGTAGGATTTAATGGGGGTGACAATGAGCTGTTCTAGGGTTCCCCGCTCCCGCTCCCGCACAATCCCCATGGAGGTCATGATCACCATGGTCATGGTGACAATGATGCCCAGGATGGCGGGAACCATATAAAATGCAGTGATCCCGTCGGGATTGTACCAGGGGCGCACCCGGATATCATAGGGGGGGCCTTTAAACTGCTTGCTTTGCAACAGCACCTTTTGCGACTGGAGCAGCCCGATGGAATTGGCTACGGCCATCGCCTGGTTGGCCACCATATTGTCGCTGGCGTCCACTATTACCTGCACTTGCCCGGATTCGCCCCGCTGGATGACGCGGGCAAAGTCCGGCGGGAAAATTATGCCCACTTTGGCCGCACCGCTGTCGATCATTTGGTTAACCTCGGTATAGCTGCTGGCTGCATAGGTCATATCAAAATACCCGGAAGCACCGAAAGCGTCCAGCAAATCCCGGCTCTCCACCGAGAGGGACTGGTCAAACACCACGGTGGGGATGTGCTTAACCTCGGTCTGGATGGCGTAGCCGAACAGCAGCAGCTGCACCAGCGGCAGCATGAAGATAAGGCCGAGCGTCATCCGATCCCGGCGCATCTGTAAAATTTCCTTATGTAAAACCGCGATTATCCTGCTCATCCGGGCACCCCTTTTTTGGTGGTTAGTGGTTGGTGGTTGGTATTTAGTTAGTTAACCAGATCGTTTAATGAGCTTAGCAAACAACATAGGTGGCTAGCTAGCCGGGTGGCCGTTAATTCTTATTGGCCAGTGCTATAAAAACGTCTTCCAGCGAGGGAGTGATAGGTTTGGCCGGCACGCCTGTGTATTCTTCCAGCAACCCCAGGTTGGACTCGTCCTCCAGCAGCACGTGCAGCAGCAGACCGTGCACTGAACATTCCTTCACATAGGGGAGCTGCTCGATGTTTTCCAGTTGGTCCATCGCATTGGGCAAATCCAATTCCACCAGGCAGCCCGCTAAAACGTTTTGCTTTAAATTGTCCGGGGTATCCACGGCCATCAGCCGGCCGGACGAGATAAAGGCAATTTTGTTGCAGTACTCGGCTTCGTCCATAAAGTGAGTGGTCACCATCACCGTAGTGCCCTCACTGGCCAGGCGGCTGATAATGTTAAAAAAACGACGCCGGCTGGTGGGGCTCACTCCGCTGGTGGGTTCATCCAGGAAAACAATGGCAGGCCGGGAAATAATAGCACAGCCCAGGGCTAATCTTTGCTTCCAGCCGCCGCTTAAATGTGCCACCAGCTCATCCTCCCGGCCGGTTAGCCCGGCCATGTCCAGCATTTCCTGCACCCGGCTTTTCCTTTCCCTACGGGGAATGTTATACAGCCCGGCATAAAAACCCAGGTTTTCCGCGGCCGTTAAGTCGTCGTACAGGCTGAATTTCTGGGACATATAACCTATACGCCGCTTGATTTGTTCGGTTTCCCCTGATAGATCATAGCCCAGTACCGTAGCAGTGCCCGAGGTGGGCTCCAGAATGCCGCAGAGCATTCGGATGGCCGTGGTTTTACCTGACCCGTTGGGCCCCAAAAAACCGTATATTTCCCCCGGTTTAATCTGCAAGGTAAGTTGATCCACAGCAGTGAAATTGCCGAAGACCCTGGTCAGACGGTCGGTAGTTACAGCATATTCCACTAAACCACCTCTTTTTCGGCCAGGGCAATAAACACATCCTCCATGGTGGGGCTTACCTCCGAGCAGCGCAGTTCGCCTGCCAGGCCGCTGGCTGCCATTCGCTGTTCCATGGCCTGCCGGGCGGCCGGCACATCCTCCACCACCACCCGGAATTTATCCCCGTAAAAGGCTGCATCCACCACCTGGGGCAAATCATTAAACAGCCCGGGCCGGCGGGTATCCACCCGCACTTCCAGCACCCGGTACGGGAAGCTGCTTTTTAATTTGGCCGGAGAATCGGCTGCCACCACCCTGCCCTTATCCATAAAAGCCACCTTTGAGCACAGCTCGGCTTCGTCCATGTAGGGAGTAGAAACCATAATGGTCATCCCCTCCTTGTTCAACCGGTAGAGAATTCTCCAGAAATCCTTGCGAAAACCAGGGTCTACCCCGTAAGTAGGCTCGTCCAGCACCAGCAGACCGGGCCGGGTGACCAGGGCGCAGGTCAGCGCCAGTTTTTGCTTCATGCCGCCGGACAGGTTATCTGCCAGCCGGTTCTTAAAGGGCAGCAGCCCGGTCATGTCCAGTAATTCGTCCGCCCGTTCTTTAATCGTTGAGCGCTTGATTTTATACAGGGCGCCAAAAAAATTAATATTTTCCATTACTGTCAGGTCACCGTATAGACCGAAGCGCTGGGGCATGTAGCCCAGCACGGAGCCGGCGGGCCGCTGCTCCAGCCCGGCAGTGGGAGCAGTCAGCAGCACCCGCCCCCGGTCCGGTACGATTAGCCCGCAGATCATGCGCATAAGGGTAGTTTTGCCGGCCCCGTCCGGGCCCACCAGGCCGTAAATTGCTCCCCCGGGCACATGTATACTCACCTCGTCTACGGCAACCACCGGGCCGAAACTCTTGCCCAGATTTTCAGTTTTAATCACCGGTCTGCCTCGGCCCAAAGGTGACGTCCGCGGGCATGCCCGGTTTTAAAACACCCCCGGTATCGCCAATTTTTATTTTTACGGCAAACACGACGTTGGCCCGCTCCTGCTGAGTTTGAATTGTTTTGGGGGTAAATTCGCCACGGGTGGCAATCTCCTCCACCACCCCTTTATACTGCTGTTCCATACCGCTGACAGAAAACTGCACCTGCTGGCCCAGTTTAATTTGAGGCAGGTCGTCGGTAGGTATGTACACCTTAATCCAGAGATCCATTAAGTCGGCTACGGTGGCCAGGGAGGCCCCCATTTGCACGTATTCCCCGACTTCATAATTCCTGGACAGAACTACCCCGGCGATGGGGGCATAAACCTTCAGATCAGCCAGCAGGGCATCACTGGCCTTGAGCACGGCCCGGCTGCGCTCCACCTCCGCCCGGGCGGCTTTGATCTGCTCCGGCCGGCTGCCCGCCTCCACCACCTTCAGCCTGGCCTCGGCGGCCGCCAGCTGGTTTTTTGCCAGCTCTGCGTTGGTCTTAGCTTGATCATATTCCGCCTGGGGAGCAGCCCCATTTTGAAACAGGTACTCCATTCTGGCCAAATCGGTGGTGGCCTTCTCCAAATTAACCTGCGCCAGGCTCACCCCCGTTGCAGCCTCGTTTTTCTCCTGCTCCCGGGCTCCGGACTGCAGATCTGCCAGCTGAGCCTCAGCCTTTAACACGCCCAGGGCATCCCGCTCCCGCTGGGCCACCAGGTCACTGCGGGAAAGCTCGGCCACCAGCTGGCCGGCAGTAACACTGTCACCGGTGTCTGCGGCCAGCCTGGCAATGATGCCCGCCGTTTTTGCGTTTAGCTCCACCGTGGTGGCCTCAATGGTGCCGGTGGCCTGGATAAGCTCGGCTTCCGGTTGATAATAATGTATATAAGCCCGGTAAGCGCCCGCCGCCAGCAGTAGTATAACCAGCACGGCCACAGCCTTTTTCAAGATAACCATAACCAACGCTTCCTTTTCAATAGACATATTAATTAGTTAAACACTAAGCTCTCGTGTCCATGTCAGCATATTAGCCAAAACAGGTAAACTATTTAAACCATCCTAGTTTACCTGGTAATATAATAACACTGGTTCTAATTAATAACAATATTTTTTAAATTACCCGTTGATATTTTACGCAACGCCGGAGAACAATAACTTGAGCAGGAGTGAATAAAAACGATCATTTAAGACTAAAGAAATACTAACTTTAAATTTTTAATCAAGGGGGCGTTTCTAATATTTAAAATAAAAGATCGAGTGTTATTAGGTGTTGTATCGGGTTTAGCGGGTAATCTCGTAAAAACATTAATAGATGAAGTTTCTCGTAAAAATAAAATATCGCAAAGAACTTTTCGGGAGACAGCAGCCGGTGTTTGGGTAAATAAAAGAAGTGAGGCAACGAATTATAAAGGACAATTACTTGGAGGACTACTTGATTTCGGCCTAGCCTCTTTAGGTGGTATTGGCACTGTGCAATTGTTTTCTAAAACCGGCCGGGACTGCGTTTTGACCAAAGGAATACTGTCCGGTATCACGGTAGGCTCTACCGTTACCGCGTTTATGAGCGCCTTACCCCAAAATAAAGTAAAACCTAAAGATGCTGCAAGTAACTTATCTTATATGCTGGCTCATGCTGTGTATGGCGTTGTTACAGCTGCTTTAGTAACAAAGCTAGGTGATCCTTCATTGTTTGATAGCAAACCTGTGAATAACTATCTTTCTCCAACTGAGCCAACAACAGAAGAAATGTTCATCAACCGGAGGCAGGCTCAATAACAAATTAATAACAATACTATCTAGTTCCATCGGGTGGAGTAGAGCCCCACCCCTACGATAATGTAATGCCCGCTAAGCTAAAAGGGGCATTGACTATTAGCCCTATATTACATAGAATTGGACTTTACTCAAAAAAATGCTCGCACCGGGGCAAAAAGAAGGAGTTGCGGCATTTGCTGCAACCCCTTAATAATGAAATGGAGGTAGTGAATAACTTAATTAACTAACCAATAAACATTTGCACATACATTTTACCATATGGCCCGCCGTTTACTATGCCGATACCCACTTCCTTAAAGTTGGTATTTAAGATATTCGCCCGGTGGCCGGAGGAATTCATTAAGTTGGTATGGGCGGTATCAACACTATAGGCGCCGGCCAGGTTTTCACCGGCATAGCGATAACTAACCCCTGCTGCTTTCATCATATCAAAGGGCGATCCATAGGTGGGTGACGTATGGCTGAAATAGCCCTTATTGATCATATCCTGGGCTTTAAGCCGCGCCAGTTTCAGCAGCTCGCCATTAGCCTTAAGCGCGGGTAAACCCACCTTAGCCCTCTCCTGGTTCACCAAATTAAACATTTTTTGTTCATCCGCGCTCATGGAAACCGGAGATGGGGCCGGTTCAGGGCTCGGCTGTGGTGCCGGTGTCGGAGTCGGAGTCGGCACAGGCGCCGGTTTCGGTGTGGTTGGGGTACCTGGTTTATATTTAACAACAGTGCCATCGGGGTATTTTATATAGATCTCATTCGGATCAATATTATACCTTTTACTGATCTGCTGCACATAATTGTCCAGGGTAGCCTGGCTCACATTGCATGACACGCTGATGGTCAATCTGTTGGCAGCATCTGCCGGCGCCGGAGCTTCCAGCATCACCATCAAGCCCGCGCACATTAACAAACCGACGCACAAAGCGATAAACTTCTGACTAAACTTAATCATTGTTGAGCCTCCTACAATTTTTATTGAGACAGTAAGTTGTCTGAGATTTGCTGCCTCTCATTATAATTATTCGCAGTTTGATTATTTTTTGGAGGGTTAAAGTATTTGTTAATATTACCAAATTAAACTTTTAACCTGGGTAGAAGTAACCAATAACAGACTAAGCTCGAAAATATTTTTCCCCCAAAAAAAACCTACCCAAAAATATTAAGGTAGGTTTTCTTATGGCAGCAACCCACGCAGTAGGCGCTACAACTAGTAATAAGGTAAAGAAATTGCATTTACCCGGTACCGGCATACACCGCCTGGTGTTTGTACAGCTATTTCCTCGCCAACTTTTTTCAGCAATAAAGAAGTGCCAATAGGTGATAAACATGAGGCATCATCAATGTCCATATCTTCTCCGGGCAGCATTATCCTTAACTTTGTTGTTTCATTATAATCCAGGTCTTCCAGATCCACTTCGCTGCCAATTAACACCATGGGCAGCTTATTGTCTGCCGTTTCGGAAATTTTAATGTTTTGGGCTAATTGACTAACACATGAAATATAATTCTCGATAGTTTGCATCATCTTATTTCTTTCCTTTATTTCATCTGGGAAAAAATCCTTCAGCAAATCTTCTTTAACTTCTTCAACTTGAACGAGCCCTGCGATTAAATTTTCATAGGTTTGCTTGGTTAATTCCACTCGCTCCTGCATGATTGCTTTCCTCCTTCTTGTAACATTAAATGGTAAAATAATCAAAAATACAGCTTAAGGCACCTCGTTTCAAAAAACGAGATGCCTCACCAGAAGCTTACCATTAATGACAATGATTGTCAACCATGCATTATGCTGGTATTTAATTGCAACCTTTATATTTAATGACAGCGGAGTAAGCCTTTATTCAGCGGCTTGCCGGATGGCCTTGATTCTGGCTAGTGCGGGTGGGTGGCTGTAGCTGAACCATTCGATAAAAGCAGGGGGCGAAACATCGGACAAGTTTTTCCCGGCCAGGTTCACCTGCAGCCGCTCCGCAGCCGGAGCATCACCTGTCAGCTGCACCGCCACCCGGTCCGCCTCGAACTCCATGTTCCGGGAAAAGTGGTTGGTTAACGGGCTGGCGGCAAACGAAACAAGCGTCATAAATAATACGATGACTGCCCAGGTGTAAGGAGGATAATTTCCGTAAGGTGATATTGGTATCGTGCTCTTTAGTGTCATAAACAACAGGCCCCAGATCAGAAAATTAGCCAGCACCCCCAGCCCCAAGCCCTGCACAATATGCCCCTGGCGCCAATGGGCCATTTCATGGGCTACCACAGCTTTAACCTCATCGGCGGGATAATCGGCCAGCAGGTTATCATACAAGACAATGCGCCTGGTGTTGCCCAGGCCGGTGAAATAAGCGTTGGCCTTGGTGGTGCGCTGGCTGGCGTCCATCACCAGCACCCGGTCCACCGGCAGCTGCGCTTTGAGGGACAGCTCATCCACCATCGCTAAAACCCCCGGGTCCTTGGTGGGCTCAAAACGGTTAAACAGAGGTGAAACCAGCACCGGCCAGAGGAAGCTTTGCACCACCAGCCACAATGATAAAAAGGCCGCCCCCATTAGCCACCAGGTTCCGGGCCAGCGGCTCATCACCCAGAACAGCAGGGCAACCCCAATGGTGGACAGCACCACCTCCAAACCGGCGGCTTTAAAATAATCCAGCCACCAGCTGCCCAAAGTTTGAGTGGAAAACCCCCAGCGGTGCTGCCAGTAGTAGCTGCCTAACATGTCAAAGGGCAGATTAATTAGTCGCAGCAGCAGCCACAGCACGAAGAAAAAAGCAACATAGCCCGCCAAACCGCCCCCGGTAAACTGCTGAATTCCCCGGGAAAGGGCCGCCGCCTTACCCCCAAACACCAGCCACAGCAAGAATACTATTTGCGCGATAAACCCGCCAATGAACACCAACCGCATTCCCCGCACATAATCGCGTCCCTGGCTTATTTGCCGGTCGGTAAAATATTGGCCAAGTTCCGGGTTGACCCGGCCGGGAAAGAGGGTAAACCACAGAAATAACAGGCTGAATACGCCGGTCAACATAATCAGCATTAACCAGATGCCGTTTATTTTGAGCTGCAAATGCATTCCTCCCCTGTTAATTGAAAATCCAACTGTATTCAGGTTATGTGTAAATGCATAGCATTATGCCCTGTATCACCTGCCGGCAGGTTAAATTAAGTTTAGCCTATCTCCGGCATCCCCCAGCCCGGGTACGATATAGGCATGCTCGTTTAGACCCGGGTCAATCACCGCCGTGACAATTTTAATCTCCGGAAAACTTTTATGTACCCGGGCAATACCCTGCTCTACAGCCAAGGCACACACCAGCGTGATTTGCTCGGGTGGGTAGCCCTTGGCGGTGATCAACTCCAACGTTTTGATACTGCTGTTGCCTGTAGCCAGCATGGGGTCCACTACAAATACGCGGTCGAAATCCCCACAGCGCTCCGGCACGGTATCCAGGTATGCCACGGCCTGAAAAGTTTCGTGATCCCGGGCAACACCGATGTGGGCCACCTTGGCGGCAGGCAGGATGTCCAAAAAGCTGTCCACCAAACCCAAACCGGCCCGCAAAATAGGCACCAGCAGTATTCTGCCGTCCCGCAGCCGGGGACAGTATATCTCCTGGTCCAGCGGCGTAACCACCGGCTCCAGCTCACAGGCGATATCTCTGGTAGCTTCGACAGCCAACAGCAGGCCCAGCCGCTTCATTTCCCGGCGAAATGCCTCGGTTGCCGTTTGCTTATCCCGTAAAATGCGCAGGCAGTTGCCGGCCACCGGGTGCTCAATTATTACGACTGCACTCATTAATCATCAAACCTCCATTTATGTATTTATATTACTCTCAATTTCTCCGGCAAAGTAAATGTTTTTCACGGAGCTATTCTGCCCAACCGTCTAATCGGCAAACAAATGCATGAAAAAACGCTCTCTGTCGTTTAAAAAGGCCTTCGTCAGCTGGTAGTGTTCTGTTTCTTCATAGTTTATCCGGCTCACCCTTGCCCCATCAAAACTATATATAACAGCACCGGGATAAGCCATAATTATTGGTGAATGGGTGGCCATAATAAATTGCGCTTTTCCTTTTTGTTCAAGCTGGTTAATTATGCGCAGAAAAGCAAATTGGCGTTGCGGTGAAAGGGCCGCTTCAGGTTCATCGAGAATATATAGTCCCTGACGGTTAAAACGGTTATTGAATAAGGCCAGAAATGCCTCACCATGGGACTGTTCGTTAAGAGAGCTGCCTCCGTATGGTGCATATACCACCCCACCATCCTCCCTGGCCATTTGGTCTAACCGGCAGGCGAAATCGTAAAAGGTTTCTGCCCGCAGAAAGAAACCACTGGTCACCTTGGGCAGCCAGGCTAAAGATAAGATTTCTTCAAAGGTGGGGCTAGATTCCTCGTTAAAAACAAAATTTTTTCCACCACCCAGTAAACCGAAACCACATTTTGCCGCTACGGCTTCAAGTAAAGTGGATTTTCCCGTTCCGTTTTCACCAATAAAAAAAACTACGTTATAATTGGTATCCAGTTCCTGCAAGCTCTTTAAGGCAGGTATATTAAAGGGATACGTGTCTTTACCGGCCACCCGCTCCCAGTGGACCGTGATCTTTTTTAAAAACGACACACAACTACCTCCTCAAAAGCGGTTATCTTTTCCTTCGAATTCAGCAAAAGAGCGGTAAGTTCCTTCTATTCAAGCAACAAGAAAAGCGCGCCTATTCGGTTCCTCTCCAGCGCGCTTTTCAGTACTTTATCCTTAGCATTGCTATAAATATGGCAAGCATAATTTTTCTAGAGTACATAAAAAGCCCTCCTCCCGAAGGAAGAGGACTTCTATGTTATAAGCCCGCAATGACCTGCGCTACAACCATTACGCGTATCTACGCAGCCCATGACAATCTTTCGACTGCCATGGACCATTACGACACCCGCAATGATCTTTGCTCGACTATTATGGATACCTGATGAGCCTGTACCAATCTCTCGACTGATACAAACCCAAAAAAAATTAAACAAAATTTCTCGGCACCCATAATAATCTTAGCTCGACCGATAAACATCCCTTACGACCATATGACAATCTTTTGGACTGCCATACAGCCTGCCGGAACACTTACCGATCTTCCCGCCGGCTAATACCGAGCCGTTTGACCCGGTACCAACCTTTGGCCGACTGTTACAAAGCCTTGCGACCTTGTAACAATCTTGGCCCGGCCATTACGAACCTTACGTTAGCTATTATGGCTCAATGACGAATAATTATAAGTGGCAAATATTAATAAATTTATGTATCGTTATGCTATAGATAGCAAGAGGCCCTCCTCTATATAGAAGAGAGCCTCTATTTAAAAGCCCGCAATGACCTGCGCTACAACCATTACGCATATCTACGCAGCCCATGACAATCTTTCGACTGCCATGAACCATTACGACACCCGTAATGATCTTTGCTCGACTATTATGGATACCTGATGAGCATGTACCAATCTCTCGACTGATACAAACCCAAACAAAATTAAACAAAATTTCTCGGCACCCATAATAATCTTAGCTCGACCGATAAACATCCCTTACGACCATATGACAATCTTTTGGACTGCCATACAGCCTGCCGGAACACTTACCGATCTTCCCGCCGGCTAATACCGAGCCGGTTTGACCCGATACCAACCTTTGGCCGACTGTTACAAAGCCTTCTGACCTTGTAACAATCTTGGCCCGGCCATTACGAACCTTACGTTAGCTATTATGGCTCAATGACGAATAATTATAAGTGGCAAATTATTGAAATTTTTAACTTAAATGAGCCTTATCCCTAAAGTACCTTGTTCATATTGCGTACAGCGCACATTTTACCGCACATGGTACAGGTGTCCTCATTTTCCGGCTGCGATTCGGCCCGGTATTGCCTGGCCTTTTCCGGGTCAATAGCCAGCTCAAACATCCGGGGCCAATCCAGGCAGCGCCTGGCCTCGCTCATTTCATCGTCCCACTGCCGGGCACCGGCAATACCTTTGGCTATATCACCGGCGTGAGCGGCAATCCGGGCAGCGAAAATCCCTTCCTTCATATCTTCCAGTGTAGGCAGGCGGAGGTGTTCAGCCGGCGTAACATAACAAAGAAAATCGGCGCCGCCGGCCGCTGCAATGGCCCCGCCGATAGCAGCGGTAATGTGATCGTAACCTGGCGCGATATCCGTGACCAGCGGGCCAAGCACGTAGAAGGGCGCCCCGTGACAGAGTTTCTTTTCCAAAATCATATTAGCGGTAATTTCATTTAAAGGCATATGTCCCGGCCCCTCAATCATCACCTGAACACCTCTTTCCCAGGCTCTGCGGGTTAATTCACCCAGGACAATAAGTTCATGCACCTGCACCGAATCAGTAGCATCTTTAAGGCTCCCCGGACGGCAGGCATCGCCCAGGCTGAGCGTTACATCATAGCGGTTACAGATATCCAGCAGATCATCGTAATATTCATAAAAGGGATTTTCCCGGTCATGCAGCTCCATCCAGGTATACAAAAGGGCTCCGCCCCGGGAAACAATATTGGTGAGGCGTTTATTTTTTTTGAAGGTAGCCGCAACATCCCGGTTGAGCCCCGCATGGATGGTCATAAAATCCACACCATCCCGGGCATGCTTTTCCACCACACCCAATAATTCGTCTACAGTAATTTTCTCCAGTTCTTTATCGTACAAGCCCACCGCATCGTAAACCGGAACGGTGCCAATAGCCGCGCTGGACATGTCAAGCAGGCGGCGCCTGAACTCTTCGGTTTTACCATAACAGCTTAAATCCATGATGGCATCTGCCTGCAGCTGCAAAGCGCAGCGCACTTTTTCCAACTCGGACTCTATATTGCAGCAATCATTGGAAACACCCAGGTTTACATTGATTTTTGTTCTCATCCCCTCACCAATTCCGCAGGGGTCCAGTGAAAAGTGGTTCTTATTGGCCGGGATAACCACCCGCCCCCTGGCCACCAGTTCCATAAGCCTGGTCACAGCTATATTTTCCTTACGGGCTACCGCCTCCATCTGCCTGGTTACGATGCCCTGGCGGGCAGCCTCCATTTGGGTAGTATAACTCATCTCTCTCCTCCTCGTTTCTTGTTCATTCGTGAATTAATACCTGTCGTTTAGGCAACCTGGACAATAAAAAAACGCACCACAGGTTATTCCCCCAGCGCACCTTTAAAGTACTTGACAGCTTGGCTCAGGCAGTCCAGCTGCCGGTTTCCTTTGCTTAAAGCACAAAAAACGCACCTCGTAAGTCAGGTGCGTTTTTTTCACTATACCTTCCCTACGCGGGCATTACCCCGATCAGGTTCATGGGTCAGGTACTCCAAAGCCCTTTCTCAGCCCATAACATGAGCTCCCCAAACTCTTTATGTAAATTTGTGTTTAATTATATCTACCTAACTTCTCCAAGTCAACTATATCTCAATATCACCATTAACCTTATTTCTTCCCCAATTGCAGCTTTGACATAGCCTCATCAAGTTTATTTTGCACACCCGGGAATAATGTTAACCGCTCCGCTGAGCATATTAAATAACTCTTTTCTTTTAGACCCTGCAAGGACAGCCGGTACATATCGGACCACCCGCAGAAACGGTTTATAGCCTGTTTTAATAAGCGCTCCGGTACCGGCCGGCCAGTTTGGGCATGCATTAAATAATGCACGGCTAAAATGGTGATTTCGTACTTAATTAACCGCGCCGGGTATTCATGCTGGATCAAGTCAGCCACAGCAGGCCAGTTGGCACCAACAAAAGCAAACACCTTTTCATACTCTTTGAGTTCGGTTTCCAGTGCCCGGGCTTCCATTCTTATATCCGCCCGGCTGGATGATTTTCTGAATAACCTGTCTTTGAAGATACTCAGGCCACTTTTTTTCCGGTTGATATCCTTGCCCAGCAACCCGGCCAGCAGCTCAATTGCACCATCTTTATCCAGTTTTTCATTAGCCTGTAAGCACTGTGGGATAATAATGCAGGAGGGGCACCCATTAAGGCACTTACAGCCCGTTACCAGTTCATAACACCGTTCCAGCACTGTTTTAACATCTTCAACTACCGATTCGGCCAGGCCCACACCACCCGCGTAGTTATCATAAATATATATTTGCGCCCGGTCTCCGTGCACCTGCAGGCTTGCCCCCAAGTCGTTGCGCTCACACATCACTTGTAAAGGAATAATGATGTGCAGCAGGTGCTTTAAAGCATGAGCTGCACCGTACTTAACTTCCTGCTCAAGGTTTTGTAAATCAAGTTCGAGCCAGAGCCCCACCGTGGGAAAGTTAATGGGTTTTAGCTTTTGCTTAAGCTCAACGGGCTTTTGGTTTTCTTTATGTGTATCTCCCACATGGATGAGGTTATAGCTGACCAGGCTTTTATGGATGTTGAGCATCCCGCTATACACTACCACATTACCTGCGCGAAAGGTACGCTCAACCTTTTCCACGCTAATTTGGGAATCAATATTGGGCCGGGTAATAAAATTCTTATAATCATCCGGTAAATCCCGCAGTTGAATCGACTTGGTATTGTAATTAATGTTCTCAACCATATACACCCGGTTAAAGACAGGGAGTATGGCTCCCGGATAAGCATCCCTGATCACGTCGTCGTAATTATACTCTTCCAGCAGATACCCCCGGGGACTAATGGTATGATAAGTATCACTTTCTCCCCGCAAGCTAAAAAACTCCGGCTGTCCATTTGCGCCGTAAGTCCTTGGCCGGTCGGTCAACGGTCTGAGACACCCGTGTTTTAACAACAATTTAACTGCTGTGTAATAAGTGTCACGGTCCCAGTAAGCGGTATCTTCTTTGCTGAGGGGTAGCTCTTTTGCGGCCAAGGGCAGGTGATCAACCAAAAACTGCATCTTTTCGCTGACCACCGCCTTTTCGAAGGGCTGTCCGAAAAAATACTGGGGGTGGCGAACCATGTACAGGTCCAGCGGGTCTTCATTAGCCATAAGGACAATCAAGGACTGCTGCCCTTTTCGTCCCACCCGCCCTGCCTGCTGCCAGGTAGAAGAAATGCTGCCCGCAAAGCCCGCCAGTATACAGGTGTCCAGTTCCCCCACATTGATGCCCAACTCCAAAGCGTTGGTGGTAATAACGCCCTTCAAACTGCCGGTAAACAGCCTGTGTTCAATCTCCCGGCGCATTTGCGGCACATAAGTACCCTTGTAGGGGGTGATCGCTCCGGCCACACCAGGGAAATCTTGCCGAATAACCCGGTAAGCCGATTCCACGATCCGCCGGGAGCGGCCGAACATAATGGTACGCCTCCCGGCTTCAACGTAGCGTCCAACAGCCCGGGCAGCTTCGAAGTGGGTTAGCCGGCGTTTGGTTTGTCCATCATTGGTTTGATAGGTGGGCGGCTCGTAAAAAACCACTGTTTTTTCACCCGCCTCGGAGGTTTCCGCAGTCACCACCGCAAAATCCAGGCCTACCAGACCGGCGGCAAATTCACCGGGATTGGCAATGGTAGCCGTGCAGAGGATAAAAACAGGCCTGGACCCGTAAAAATTACAAATCCGCCTGAGACGGCGAATAACCTGCAGGCAGTGACAGCCCAGCACACCCTTTAAAACATGGGCTTCGTCAATCACTATGTACTTAAGGCCGGTCCAAAATTCAGGCCAGTCAAAATGCCGGGGCAGCAGGCAGGCGTGCATAAAATCCGGCGTTGTGAGCAGCACACGGGCACCCTGAATAATCATCCGGCGCTGGTTGGAAGGGGTATCACCATCACAGGTAGCTATAACCGGCCTTTCACGGGGCCAATCGATGGCTGCGGCCAGTTCCTGCATTGCTTTCAGCTGGTTCTGACCCAGCGCTTTGGTGGGGGTAATATAGAGGGCTCTGGACTGCGGCTGGTTGATTAATGCACTGCATATGGGGATTGTGTACACCAGTGACTTACCGCTGGAGGTGCCGGTGGTGATGATCACATGGCGACCTGCCAGCACCTTGGCAATAGCCTCGGCCTGGTGTGCATACAGCTGCCCGATACCCTGCCCGGCCAGTGAGTTCACCACTGCCCCGGCTATCCCAGGCGGGAAAGGCGCGTACTGCGCCTTCTTTGGCGGTATTACATGTACCGATTTTATCCCCCGCTGGTCCAGCAGCTTATACATGGTATCCCCTCATCAAATTTACAAATGGAAGGTAAGCGATACTTGTGATTTTCTTATTTTATCATAAAACATACATTGCCCGGTATTACCTTAATTCAGACAATTTCTTTTTCTTTTGAGGGAATTTTTATGGCTTCTCTTAATGCAAGCCAGTTTTAGACGACCATCGTTGCTAATTACCACAGCCATTCGGTTTAAAAATAACCGGTTATCTTTGCTGACCTCGTACAGGATCCAATTAATGATTTGTCTTCTGATCTCGCTTTGCTTTTTGTCAATGGGATAGAAGAAAAATATGGTCCAGGAACCGTCCAAGTTTTTAATTTTCACTTTTTCTAACAAATTGCGTTCAGCCAACCGGGAATAAGCCACGAAAGGGTCGAAAACTTTAAAGCCCGGTCTCCCTAACCGGTTGCAAATCTCAATTAGCTCCACTTCTTTTTCATTATGCACTCCGGCTGCCTCGCTGCGCCTAAAAGAAACAAGAAAATCACCAAACTTAAACTTCTCCTCCACCTTGCCACCCCCAATAAATATTAGTTCGCGATAATCTTTTGCTGCTCGTCCCGGTATAAATACAAAAAGCTTTGTCCCTGTGCAAAGGACAAAGCTTTACAGCACAAATAAAGCTCAATTCTCCTTTCCACAATGGGAGGCACACTAGTTTCCCTATGCACCCAAAAGGCCGGGCAACCATACCCCTTGGCTAAGGTCACCAGGCTCAGAGATTTGATTAATGTACATCTTTAATTAAGGAAAATGCTATGAAAGCTAGTTCTGCGGGAGAAACTAGCTTTCCATAACCTGAAGCAAAGACACCTTCACTATTTCCAGTGTTCAGCCTTAACAGCCGGGGCTACATCAACCGCCAGTTGCAATTTTAACCTTTCAGCCTGTCAGGGAAGAACAGCGATTGCCCGTACTTGTCTTTACCAAATTCTTCGATTGTTTGCTGGGTCTCTCTGTCGATCATAAACTTGACGAACGCCTCGCCGCCTTCAGCATTAATCCGATCAAATTTTTCCGGATTGACCTGCATCACGTGATAGATGTTCATCAGCGCTTCATCGCCCTCAGAGACAATTTCCAGGTTGATTTTTTCAGAATGGGCCAGGTAGGTGCCGCGGTCGCTTAATATGTAGGCCTGTTTTTCGTTGGCTACAGTAATGCTGGCCCCCATACCCTGTCCGGTTTCCTGATACCAGCTTTGCCCCTTGGGATCAATGCCGGTTTCTTTCCATAGCTTTTTCTCAGTTTTGTCTGTTCCTGAATCATCACCGCGGGAGACAAAAATCGCGCCACTCTCGGCTATTTTTTTGAGAGCATCAACTATGCCGGTGGTTTCTTTTACCTTGGCGGGATCAGAGGCCGGTCCCAGCAAAATAAAGTCATTATGCATTACCAGCTCGTAATTGATCACTGTCTTGTCTTCCACCAGCGGCTTTTCAGAAGCCGGAGCATGCACTAACAGCACGTCGGCGTTGCCCATTTTACCCATTTCCAGGGCCTGCCCGGTACCAACAGCTACTGTTTTAACTATGTAGCCGGTTTCTTCCTGAAAGACGGGCAGCAGTTCATCCAGCAGTCCGCTATCCTGGGTACTGGTGGTGGTGGCCAGGATAAGTTGTTTGTTTTCGGGTTCATTTGCTTGTTGTTCTTGTTGATTTTGCTGTGGTTCATCCTGAGCGGTATCCTGGCCGCAGCCGACCAGTGTTAAAACCAAAGCAAGCATCAAAAGAATGGCAATTAGTGAGCTTTTCTTTTTCATTAACATATTCCTCCACTTCATTAAATGAACTTTTAATTATTTCCTTCAACCAAGATTTCTGTTTAATAGTCACATCCTTTCTTCCTTGTATTTAGCTAATAAGTAGTATCATCCCTCTTACCATAACAGCCCACACTGGAAAAAATAAAGTCCTGTATTGCCTCCATAAGAGCACTACAGGACGATTAAGCCCAAAAAGTTTCTCTTCTTTCCGCAATGGGAGGCAAGCCGGTTTCCCGGCAAACCCTAAAGGTCGTACAGCCATAACAATAATGTCTGAGGCATGTTCGACTCGAAGTTCTATTATTTTTCATATATATTAATATTACCGGAAGAGGAATAGATATGCAATATGAAAGAACAGTGCAATTTAAAAAACTCCGTTAGAATTTACTATCTTTGTGGTTACTTGCCTGACCATAGTTGTAGACTCCGACTCCTGTAGTGAAATATTATTAATATTTTGTAATATCACTTAGGATGTTATAATAAATAAAATAATTTACAACAATTGCGGAGGCATTAATGAAAATACGACCTATTAACAAGCAGTATTTATATAACTTAATCAGCACCGCCAAGGGTGATCTTATGGCCGATCTTTACATTAAAAACGGCACCGTGATCAATGTTTATACCGGCGAGCTGATTAAAGCCAACGTCGCGGTTATAGGCCGGCACATCGCTTATGTCGGCGAGGCCGAGCACATGGTAGGCGAATCCACCGAGGTCATTGATGCAACCGGCTTCTACCTCTGCCCCGGGTATATTGACCCCCATGTCCACCCTTTCCAAACCTATAACCCGGTAACTCTGGCGGAAAAAATCATGACTACGGGCACCACCACCATCATCTGTGACAACCTGTTTTTTTTCAATCACATGGACGCAAGCAAGCTGACCGAGCTATGGCGGGAGTTAGCCGAACTGCCGGTAAAAATACTCTGGTGGGTGCGCCTGGATCCCCAGACCTTTTCCGATGAGCGTTTAGAAGAATTTTCTCCGGCCAAAATTGAATTTTTGCTGGATCAGGCGGTAGCCCAGCAGGCCGGCGAACTCACCGACTGGCCGTCACTGGTGGCCGGCCGGGACCAGATGCTGGAGAATATACTCACCGCCGGCCGTTTGGGCAAACGGGTGGAAGGCCATTTACCCGGTGCCTCTGCACAAACCTTAAACGTTCTTGCTGCCGGCGGAATTACCGATTGTCACGAAAGCATCAAGGGCGAGGAAGCTCTGCGGCGCCTGCGCCTGGGTATGTATGCCACGCTGCGCCACAGTTCACTGCGGCCGGACATGCGCCAAATACTACCCTATTTAATTGAGGCCAGGGTGGACTTGCACCGCACTATGATTACCACCGACGGCACTACCCCGCCTATCATGCGTCACGGTTTCATCGATTATATCCTCCGCATTGCCATGGAGTGCGGCTTGGCCCCGATGGAGGCTTACCGCATGGCCACCCTTAACCCGGCGACTTACTACGGGTTAGACGGTGAACTGGGCGGCATCGCCCCGGGCAGGCTGGCGGATATACTTTTCCTGGAAGAGCCCTCCAACCCGACACCTTTGAAAGTTATCACCGAAGGTGTTTTGACAGCGGAAAACGGCAGTCCGCTGGTGGAATTTATACAACCTGACTGGCACGCTTATAACATCAAACCCATAATCAATTGCCGGCTTCAAGAAAGCGACATTATCCCCCCGGCGTATGATGGTTTATTTCCCATCATGCACTTTATCAGTCCGGCCATTACAAAAATTCGGGAGGTTAAACTACCGTCGCGAGAAGGCAAGATCGATATCTCCGGTGAGCCCGGCTTAATATACTGCACACTGGTGGATCATCTGGGGGAATGGGTATGTAACGGCATCGTGGGCGGATTTGCTGAAGATCTGGAAGGCATGGCCTGTTCCAATACTTATTCGGGTGACTTTTTAGCCATGGGGAGAAACCCGAAGGAGATACTGCGCGCTACCAGGCGGATGTATGAGCTGGGCGGCGGCGTGGTAGTGGCGGAGGCAGGTCAAGTCATCTATGAGCTGCCTCTGCCCCTGGGCGGCATGATGAGCGACCGGTCTCTGGACGAATTAATCCCCAAATCCGAAGAGCTTTATGAGCTGCTGGCCAAAAAAGGCCATATCCATTACGACCTGTTATATATGATTCACTTTTTCTCAGCCACCCATTTACCGGCCATTCGTTTATCGCCCCGGGGAATTTTCTCTGTGAAGGATAAAAGAGTGCTCATTCCTACCAGAAAAATTGGCTCTTAGTCTTACCGGTACCGGTGTGGCGTAGTAAATTGAAGGTTTTGAAATTAACTGTCGTTGGCTTTGCAACCTAAAAATTCCATGTCAATAAATAACATTGACCTGGACTTATTGCTTTGATAACCTTAAAATGGGTTGGTAATACCATTTTTGAAAAGATTATTTGCCATCGCCGAAAAGCCCAAAGGGTGACCCCAAAAAACAATAGAGCTCCAGTACACAAACTTTTCAGGCATCTCAATAGATACTGGGCTAATAGGTTTCCTGTTATATCATTATTACTACTACAAAATTACTACTACAAATTGGAGGGTATATATGCAAGATACAGATAAAGAAATGATTGAAAATTATACTGAAAAGTACAGCAAGCTTTGCGAAGCAAACGGTTTAATCGACAAAAACCTGTTTGACCTGTATGGGGTAAAGCGAGGCCTAAGAGATATTAACGGCAAAGGCGTTCTGGCAGGTATTACCAAGGTTTCTCAGATCAAAGGATTTGAAGAGCAAGGTGACCAAAGAATACCCTGTGAGGGTAAACTGTATTACCGTGGCTACGATATCAACGATTTAGTTAACGGATTCACCAGTAACAACCGATTTGGCTGTGAAGAGATAACCTATTTGCTGCTTTTTAGTGCACTGCCCACTAAAGAGCAACTGGCAGAATTCAAGGAAATCCTGGCCGCCAGTTGGGACCTGCCCAAAAATTTTGTCAGAGATGTCATCATGAAAGCTCCCAGTAAAGATATTATGAATTCCATGACCAAAAGTGTCCTTACCCTGGCATCCTATGATGATAAAATAGATGATCTGGGATCAGATAATGTATTGAGACAATGCCTTAACCTGATCAGCACTTTCCCTAGGCTGGCCGTTTATGCTTATCATGCCCATAACCATTATGACCTGGATAATAGTTTATATATCCATAGACCTAATAAAAATCTGTCCGTGGCTGAAAATATACTGCACATGTTAAGGCCCGATACGGAATATACGGAGCTTGAGGCGAAGATACTGGACGCTGCTTTAGTGCTCCATATGGAACATGGCGGCGGCAATAACTCAACATTTACCACCAGAGTTATAACCTCCGCAGGTTCCGATACTTATTCTGCCATAGCTGCGGCCATATTATCTCTAAAAGGGCCCAAACATGGAGGAGCCAGCAATAAGGTACCTGATATGATGCAGAATATCAAAGATAATGTTACCGACCCCACGGATGAAGAAGAAGTAAGACACTATTTGACGAAAATCTTGGATAAGCAGGCTTTTGACCGGAGAGGCTTGATTTATGGCATGGGACATGCTGTATATACCCTTTCTGATCCCAGGGCATTAATATTTAAAGGATTTGTTAAAAAGCTGGCTGAGGCTAAAGGCAGGCAAGCCGACTTTGCTCTTTATTCACTGATTGAGCGACTAGCACCCGAAGTAATCGGTGCTAAACGACGCATTTATAAGGGAGTTTGTGTTAATATCGATTATTACAGCGGTTTTGTCTATAACATGCTAGGTATACCTATGCAGCTATACACACCTATGTTTGCCACGGCCAGGATCGTAGGATGGAGTGCACACCGTTTGGAGGAGCTAATCAATGCCGATAAAATAATCAGACCGGCCTATAAGAGCATTGTTACCCTTAATGAATATGTGGATATTGAAGAACGGTAATTATATATTTGCATGGCTGATGCCCAAACTGTGCACAAACTGGACAACTATTCCGGCAAGCCCTGAACCAATTACAGGTGAACAGGGCTATACCGGGCATTGAACATACCTTACTTATATCGCCGGGCAGGTTCCGGAAGCAAGCTCCGACGGCTTTTTTCACCGGCACGGAATACCAGGTAGGGGTCGAAACGCTTTAAACGCAGCGCATTGGTAACCACCGACACGGAGCTAAAGGCCATGGCAGCCCCGGCCAGCACCGGCGAGAGAAAACCGGCGGCAGCTACCGGGATGCCCAGCGAATTGTAGACCAGCGCCCAGAACAGGTTTTGTTTGATGTTGCGCATCGTGCCTCGGCTCAGGCTGATACTGGCGGCCACGCCCCGCAGGTCACCCCGCATCAAGGTGATGTCCGCCGCCTCCATGGCCACGTCGGTACCGGTACCGATGGCAAAGCCCACATCGGCGGTGGCCAGAGCCGGAGCGTCATTGATCCCATCACCAACCATACCCACTACCCGTCCCTGCTCGATAAGTTTACTGACCTCCCTGGCCTTGTCGCCGGGCAATACCTCGGCCAGTACATGGTCCGGGGCAATGCCTACCTGGCGGGCAATGGCTTCGGCAGTGCGGCGGTTATCACCGGTGATCATCATAGTATCTACGCCCATCGCCTGTAACACTTGGATAGCCTCGGCAGAACCTTCTTTGACGGTATCGGCTACCGCCACCACCCCGGCAGCCTGTCCATCCACGGCCACCAGCATAGCTGTTTTGCCGCTCATTTCCAGCTCGTCCACTGTTTTATCCAGAGCACCGGTAGCTATGTTATGCTCGGCCATCAGTCTGCGGGTGCCGATGAGCAGCGCCCGCCCGTTCACCCCGGCGCTAATGCCGTAGCCGGGGATAGCTGTAAAACTCGTTGCTTCCATGAGCGCCAGGTCCCGCTCCTTTGCGCCCTGAACCACCGCTGCACCCAGGGGGTGTTCGGAGGCCCGCTCCGCCGAGGCCACCAGCTGCAGCAGTTCATGCTGGTCAACCACGCCCGGAACCGCCATCACATCGGTGAGGGAGGGTTCGCCCCGGGTTATAGTGCCGGTTTTATCCAGCACTACCGTATTGATAGCGTGGGCTTTTTCCAGGTACTCACCGCCCTTGATTAAAATGCCGTGTTCAGCGCCCCGCCCGGTACCCACCATAATAGAGGTGGGGGTGGCCAACCCCAAAGCACAGGGACAGGCAATCACCAGTACCGCGGTAAAGCTAACCAAAGCCCGGGCCAGGTTGCCGGGATCTATAATAAAATACCAAATTAAAAAGGTGGCTGTAGCAATGCCCACCACTACAGGCACAAAATAAGCTGAAATAATGTCGGCCATCCGCTGGATGGGGGCTTTGGAACCCTGGGCCTCCTCCACAATTTTAATGATCTGGGCCAGGGCGGTGTCCGAGCCTACTCTTGTAGCGGTAAACTTTAACAGGCCGTGCTTATTGATGGTGCCGCCGATCACCTCGTCCCCGGCATGCTTGTCCACCGGGATACTCTCACCGGTCAGCATAGACTCATCGACAGACGATATGCCTTCCAGGATAACTCCGTCCACCGGCAGCTTTTCCCCGGGACGCACCAGCACCACATCGCCCACCTGCACATCCTCCACCGGGATATCGATTTCCTGCCCGTCCCGCACCACCCGGGCTGTCCGGGCTGCCAGACCCATCAGCTTTTTAATGGCTTCCGAGGTACGTCCTTTAGCCGCCGACTCCAGCAGCCGGCCCAGCAAGATCAAAGTGATAATAATAGCGCTGGTTTCATAATACACATCGCCCGGGAAAAAGAAAGTGGTGCCCACGCTGTAAAAATAAGCAGCGGAGGTTCCCATGGCCACCAGCACATCCATGTTGGCACTGCCGTGCCTTAAAGCTTTGTAAGCCCCCAGGTAAAACTGGTAACCCGCAATAAACTGCACCGGAGTGGCCAGGGCAAATTGAAACACTTTGTCATGCAAGATATGGGGCAGGGCGATATTAAACCATTCCCCGAACATCATGGTGAGCATGGGCAACGATAACACCGCGGACATTACCAGCAGGATCATCTGGCGCCGGGTTTCCCGTTGCCGCTCCAGCTTTTCCCGGTCCCCGCCTAAACCGCCGACTACTTCCTCTGCCCGGTACCCCGCATCAGCCACGGTCCTTTTAATCTCCGCCAGGCTAAGCTGGGCCGGGTTATATTCCACGGTACCCCTTTCCATGGCCAGGTTCACATTAGCCTTGAGCACCCCGTCCAGACCGCTAAGCGCCCTTTCCACCCGGGCAGAGCAGGCCGCGCAGGACATGCCGCTGATCTGCAAGTCCACCCGCTCGGTGGGCACCCGGTAACCCAGGTCTGTGATGGTATGGATTAACTGGTCGGCGTTTACCTGTTCCGAATCGTAAAGCACCGTTGCCTTTTCGGCGGCCAGATTAACTGCCGCCTCGGCCACCCCGGCTGTTTTTTTGAGCTGGCGCTCGATCCTGGCCGCACAGGCCGCGCATTCCATGCCGCTGACTTTCATGGTTATCTTTTTATCACTCATCTAAGCCTGCCCCCCTTTCACCAAATAACAATATCGGCAGAATATTTCTCTAATACTTATGTTACAACGGAACTACCCTTAGGGTACCGGTAATTACGAAATAAATTCCTCCGGTACCCATGAATTAAACCTCAACCACCGTGCCCCGGGTGATAGCTTGCAGTTTGGCAAAAGTTATGGGCAGAGCGGAATGAGCACTACCGGCGGCCGGGTAAATCACTTCGAACCGCTGCATGGAGCTGTCCAGATAAACCGGCACATCAGTGGCCAGGGCAAAGGGGCATACCCCTCCCACCCGGTAACCTGTAATTTCTTCAACTTCCTCAGAGGTAGCCATTCTCGGCTTGCTGCCCAGCAGTTGCTTTACTTTTTTTGTGCTTACCCGCCGATCTCCTGCTACGACAAACAGCCCGTTCCGGTCGCCGGACCGGAAAAGCAGGGTCTTGGCAATCATACCGGGCTCCACGCCCAGCGCCCGGGCCACCTCTTCCACTGTACTGGTGGCCTCACTAAAAACCAGCGGCGCCAGGCTGTCATCAAATGACTTAACATACCGGCGTACCCGGTCCAGGGCCAGGCTATCAGATAAGGCTTGCTCCAGGTTGGCGCCGGAAAACCAGCGGCACAGCTGATCTAATGTGCCGTGCCAGTGCACGATTTCCCGGAAATCCATATTTTGGGGGTTAATTAGGTAATCCGTCACCAGGTAAGTACGCATACCAACATCGGCTGCCGCCATATCCCTGGTCACATCATTACCCACCATCAGGCAAGCTTCGAGCGGCAGCTCAAGCCGCCCGGCAACCTCCTGAAAATATTCGGGACAGGGTTTGCAAAAGTGCATGTCTTCATAAGTAGTTAGCAGTTCCCAGGGCAGATCAGCCAGCCCGGCCCAGCTCATGCGGTCATAAATAGCTGAACGGGGAAACAGCGGGTTAGTGGCCAGAACAATGCGCAAGCCACGGTCCAGGGCGGACTGTACCACCCGCCGGCCCTGCGGCGAGGGGCAGATTATCTTGGCCAGATCCTGGTATTCATTTGCATAAAATTTAATTAACAGCGGCTCCAGTGCCTCGCGGCTGTTACCCATCCGTGAGCTGAATTCGTGCCAAAACACATCAGCGTTGGTCAACGACGGATCGCGATTCATCAACATTACAACGACGCTGTCCATCAACGCCTTAGTAAACCGGTCCACGTCCATTACCGGAGCCACGGCACGGGCGAGCGCCTGAAAATATTCCTGCATAAAATGTTCGGCACGCACCTCCAAGATAGTACCATCCAAGTCAAACAGTGCCGCCTGCAGCAATTTAATCCACATCCTTCGTCACATTTTTCTACCAGCATTTCGCGCCAAAGCCGGCGGATTCCTGCCTTAGTCCATTTCCTTTAGGATCTGCACCCCGGCGCTGGCCCCGATCCGGCTGGCTCCTGCTTCAAGCATAGCCAGGGCCTGTCCGGCTGTTTTAATACCCCCGGAAGCCTTAACGCCCATGGCCGGCCCCACCGTGGCGCGCATCAACATCACATCTTCTACTGTAGCGCCTTCCGGCCCAAAGCCTGTGCTGGTTTTGACAAACCCGGCCCCGGCCCGGGCAGCCAGCCGGCAGGCCAATATTTTCTGCTCCCGGTTAAGATAACAGGTTTCAATAATTACCTTGATGATAGCTGCAGGGTTATGCGCCCGGGCGGCCTCCACCACCGCCCGGATATCCTTCACCACCATGCCGGTATCTCCATCCAGCAGGGCGCCGATATTGAGCACCATATCCACCTCCAGGGCACCGTTTTGCACAGCCTGCCCGGCCTCCCAGGCCTTGGCGGCAGTGGCGGTGGCGCCAAGGGGAAAGCCAATCACGGTGCACACCGCCACATTGGAACCCGACAGTTGTTCGGCAGCCAGGGGCACCCAAAAAGGGTTAATGCATACAGCAGCAAAACCATATTCCCTGGCCTCGCCGCAGAGGGCAATAATCTCCTCGCGAGTAGCCGTGGGTTTAAGCAAGGTGTGGTCAATCAGGCCGGCCAATTTAGTTTTAGTAATCCTCATAATGCATTACTCCTTTTCCCTGCAAGCCGTTAGCCGGCTAATATTATGTATTAACGTAAAAATAAAAACCATGTGACTTTTGTTTCACATGGTTTTTTTCTAAAATAGCACATTATTAGTTAAAGTAAAAGGGGTTTTAAACGTCTTCCAGGTAAAAAAACGAGCGAACACATGGTTCGCCCGTTAACTAGCTTATATACAATCAATTATCTGACATCATAGTAGTATTGCACATGACCATTTTTATCGTAATAATGTTTCCATTCACCGTCACGATCGGGATCTACATATATATAACGTTTTTTGCCGTTATCATCTATATAGTAGTACCATGCTCCATCATTGTCTCGATCCCGGTAATAATGCAGCTTGCCCTTGCTGTCTTTATAGCTGTACCAGCTGCCGCTGCGGGAATAGCGATAATCACAGTCGCGGTTATAATAACGGCTGTCGGCATACTTACCTTTAACCAGCACCGGCCCGTCAAAGCCAGACCAGTAATGGCCATGCTGACCATCGCTCACCCAACCGCTGCTGCCATGTTTGTCATAGGTTACAAACCCGCTGGAACCGGCAAAGGCAGTCGAAACCATCGTCACTGAAAACAAAAATGCCACTAACAGCACCAAATATTTACGCATTATATCAGCTCCTTTCTGTCACTACCAGATGTCCAGGACTCATTGTAAAACAAAGCTACGGGTAAGACAAGCTAATTACCAGTTAATTGGTAATGTATATTCTTGCATAAACACCTGAGGTTGTTAATGCTAATGGCTGCACAACAATTACTTTACAAGGCCCACCATTAATAATAAAGTAGTAGTAAATCAATTAATTAACCCGGTTAACTTCTATAAGTGTAAACTTCTATAAGTGGAGGTGTTGAATTTTGAACGGGGATGCGCAATTCAAACGGCAGACCTTAATTACCATTACCATGGCCTCGTTTTTAACCCCCTTCATGGGCAGCGCCATGAATTTAGCCATACCCGCGATTGGAGCTCAATATAATGCCAGCGCCCTGCAGTTAAGCTGGGTGCTGACCAGCTATATTCTGGCTTCGGCAGCCTTCCTGGTGCCTTTCGGCAGGTTTGCGGATATTGTGGGGCGCAAGAAAGTTTTTATTACCGGTGTTGCCTCCTTTTCCCTGTTTTCTCTGCTGTGCGGCCTGGCTCCCTCGGTGGAAATGCTGATTCTCTTCCGGGTGCTTCAGGGTATCGGGAGCGCCATGATCTTCGGCACCGCGATGGCCATTCTGACCTCGGTGTTTCCCCCCCAGGAAAGGGGTAAAGTACTGGGCATCAATGTGGCCACGGTGTATACCGGTCTATCGCTAGGACCCGTGCTGGGCGGTGCCATGAACCATAACCTGGGCTGGCCGTCGATTTTTTATTTATGTGTACTCATTAGTTTAGCTGTGGTAATCATGAGCCTTACCTGCTTAAAAGGCGAATGGGCCGGGGCCCAGGGGGAAAGCTATGATCTCACCGGAGCAGTCCTCTACTCCGTTGGTCTGGTGGCCTTTATGTACGGCGTATCCAGTATCACCACTTCACCCTGGTCTGTGTATTTCCTGGCCGCCGGTCTGGCCATCCTGGCGGTATTCATCCGGCATGAAATGAAAACCGCTTTCCCAGTATTAAATTTAAAATTATTCAGCGGTAATGTTACTTTCGCCTTTTCCAACCTGGCGGCACTGATTAATTACAGCGCTACCTTTGCAGTTACTTTTCTGCTTTCCCTGTATCTCCAGATAGTGCTGGGCTATAATTCCCAGCAAGCCGGCTTAATTTTGCTGGCCCAACCGGTGCTCATGGCCGTGTTATCACCCTATGCCGGCAGGCTTTCCGACCGGGTACAGCCCCGGATAGTTGCCTCCTGGGGGATGGCACTTTCCACCTTGGGCTTGTTTATTTTTGTCTTTTTATCCGAGCAAACCCCCATTTGGTTCGTACTGCTTAACCTGGCCCTGCTGGGTATCGGCTTTGCTCTGTTTTCCTCCCCCAACAGCAACGCAGTGATGGGCTCGGTAGACAAGCGGAATTACGGGATCGCTTCCTCCACACTGGGCACCATGAGGCTGGTCGGTCAGGCGGTGAGCATGACCATTGCTACTTTAATCATCGCCATGTTTATCGGCAACGTGGAATTTAACCAGGCCGACGTTGGTTTGCTAACCCGGAGTATTAAAACTGCTTTTATTGTTTTTGGCGTCACCTGTCTGGCCGGCATTTTCTCATCGCTGGCCAGAGGCAATGTCAATACCGGCAGTCAGCCCCAGAAGCATTAAAAAACCCCTTGACCGGGCTGGATTTAACCAACCGCGGCTGAAAATATTAAAAAACCCCGTGGGACTGGAGGTCACACGGGGTTTTTGGGTTCTTTTTTGACTACAGCACTTCTACGTTAGAGGCCTGCTGGCCCCGGGGGCCGTCTGTAACCTCAAACTCTACACGCTGTCCTTCGCTTAAAGATTTAAAACCGTTGCTTTGGATGGCTGAATAATGGACAAAAACATCTCTGCCGTTTTCACCTTCAATAAAGCCATAACCTTTGCTGTCATTAAACCATTTTACAGTTCCTTGCAATATACTTTCCTCCTGTTTCATAATCTAAATATAGTATGACCAGTTTTGCGGCATAAATTACATTAATTTTTTGCCTAATCAACTATGACGTTCCAGAACCAGGAAATTTCAACGAGCATTCTTGACAAGCAAACAGTTAGTTAACCGTGACCTTACGGGCTGCGGCATCCCAGTTGACCTGAGCGCCAAAATATTCGCCCACATAACGCACCGGTACCATAGTACGGTTATTTTTAACCACCGGCATCGTATCCATACTCTTCAGCTCCTTACCAACCAGCACCATATTACTGTTGAGCATGAATACATTGGTCTGGTCTTCTTTCACGATGGTGATTTCCTTGGTGGCTTCATCAAAGTCCACGGTCGCACCCAGCGCCTGGACAATGGCCCTGAGCGGCACCATCAACCGGTTATTGGCATCCACAAAGGGAGCCGCATCAAAATCAATGGCCTTGCCTTCTACAATCACACTAATGGGCCCCTGGTCATCCGACCCGGTATCCTGGCCTTCCCCATTGCCATACAGCAAATATTGCTTCCGCTCTTCCTTAAACTTGTTCAGTGCCCCGGCGTACTTAGCTTCGATTTCCTGGGGCGATAAACCCTGCTCCAGGTACTGGCCGATCTTGTCGGTACCCATGATTTTATCGAACATCACCACGGTAGCCCCGCTTTTGGGCACGGCAAAGTTTGTTAACGAGTGAGCGTAAGTTAAAGCGTAGATACCTGTTTTAGCCGGGTTAAAGGTGTGATAATCGGTAATATTTAACCGCACCCCACCTCTATCGTTAATGGTTTCAGCCACGAAACTGACCCCGGGTAGCCCCGCGTTGTTTAACAAATCGGCGAATTTCTGCGCATCCAGGCCTTTGCCGCCTATCCATTTAAATTTATCCGCCTGGCCGATACCCGTTCCTTCCCCCAGGCCGGTGGCCATATAACCAAATACAGAATCCAGATCAGGTATATTAGGGGAAGTTTGCACCCAGTCCAAGCCGGTATCCTGATAAATCATGGAGCGGGTATAGCCCTCCATCGGCACCACTTCGAGCTTGGCGCCGATTTTACGGTTAAAGAACCTGGCCAGCTCCCCGGCTGTCATGCCATGGGCCATAGGTAAGTTATCCACCCCAACAAAGGTGATATAAGGGTCTTCCATCATTGGCCCATCTACTATCACGCCCCCCACAGGATTGGGACGGTCCAGCACCACCACGGTTTTATTATTTTTTTGCGCCGCTTTCATGCAGTAATTAAGAGTTGACATATAGGTGTACGACCTGGCTCCGATATCCTGTATATCAAAAACCAGCACATCCACGTTTTGCAGCATTTCGGCGGTGGGTTCCCGGGTAGCCCCGTAAAGGCTGTACACGGGTATGCCCAGTTCCGGGTGGGTGTAGGACTCCACATAGGCGCCGGCTTGCGCCTTGCCGTCAATACCGTGCTCGGGTCCGTACAGGGCCGTTAACTGAATGGAGGAGTCTGCCGCCAGCACATCAATGGTGCTTTGGCCCTGGCTGTTCACGCCGCTCTGGTTGGTCACCAGGCCCACCTTTTTACCGGCAATTAAGTGGTGATACTTGGTCATAAGCAACTCATTGCCCAATTTGAAATCAGCCGCTGCGGCCAGTGCCGCGTTCCCGGACAGCAGCAATACCGCCACCGCCACCAGGAGCATCAATATTTTTCGCATCTGTTTACCGTTCCTTTCCTTTCAGTGTTTATCAAATTTGCCAGGCCAATTATACAGCAGCAAGACGATAAAACCAGCACCAGCTTAAAACCAAGCCTGTTAGATGCACCTTTTCACCAGGCAAACAACACCACCCTTCTCATCATCTTACCACACAATAGCTTCTTTAAATATTCAGACGCTGCTACAGCTTATTTAGTTCCTGTGTTTACCAGATTGTTGATATTTTTGATACCGGTAATCTTAACGCATGCACTACTTTAGGCGTATAAGGCTGCTGTTTTAGGCACAAGCTAAAACAAAAATCGGGAGGTACAAGCATGAAAAAACTAACCGTTTTGGTTATCTTACTGTCAACCCTGCTCGTCTTTGGCTGCAACCAGGCCCAGCAAAAGCCGGTTACCCCGGAACAAACTCTGATTCCTAAAGAATCTACCATCGGGTTCAGCCAGGTGGATGTTGATGAACTGCCCGCAGCCATCCAAAAAGTAGCGACTGCCATGGAAAACAGGGCTATGGTTACCTGGGCGAGCGAGAATAATAACAGCTATATCTTGATTAATACCGGCCGGGACAAGGAAAACTTTAAGGTAAGCAAAGTAATCCAGATGGTCCCCGTCCAGGATTTCCTCTGGCTGGATGTGCAACTAGATTATACAGATGGCAACCTGGCCAAGGAGTTGAAGGAAAACAGCAAACTGGTCGCAGTAAAGCTTGAACAGACTGATAAAACGATTAATGGCGTCGGCTTTGAGATTAAGGAAGAGTCTGACGAAGAGTCACAGGACGAGTCAAATGCAGCTAAAGCAGCACCGCAAACAACCCGGCAACCAGTCAGTCAGGTGCCCATAACTGACAAAGAACGGGGTAGACGGGACGAGCCGATTCAGCAAATCGAGCGGCCCGCGCCGACCCGGGAAACCAGTCCGGCTCAAGAACCGGCTAAAGACCAAACGATGCCGGAGGATAAAGAAGACTCCACCCCCGTCGTACCCAACGGT
This sequence comes from Sporotomaculum syntrophicum, assembly GCF_009932395.1. Taxonomy (GTDB): domain Bacteria; phylum Bacillota; class Desulfotomaculia; order Desulfotomaculales; family Desulfallaceae; genus Sporotomaculum; species Sporotomaculum syntrophicum. Next base: position 20,620 of record NZ_LSRS01000008.1, on the reverse strand, counting down.
GACTGAGCACTAATATCAGCAGTTGAACGTTTAAAGTGCACCTAACCCCAAAGGGTTCCTTAAAAAGGGACTTTTTGGGGTTATCGTTTTTTATAACCATGAATTAACAACCGCCCTTTATCATTACCGTGTTATAATGCTGTATGAAGTATCCTGACAAAGCAGCAAATAACTTAATACAGGAGGGGAAATCTGCCATGAAACGTATCTTCTTAATGCTTGCCCTGGTAGCTTGGCTAGGCGGCGTTCTTGTTCCTGCGGCTTCGGCGCAAGAAAACAAGCACATTCCGGTATTCATTGACGGTTTACCGGTTAACTTTGACGTACAGCCAGTCATCCAAAGCGGCAGGACGCTGGTGCCGTTTAGGGCTATCGCGGAAGCATTAAATGTACAAGTCACCTGGGAGAATACTACGCAAACGGTAAACGCCACCGATGCAAACAATAACGTCCGGCTGCAAATGGGCAGCTTAACCGGTTACCGCAACCAAACCCCCATCCCCCTGGATGTGCCGCCGTTAAATCTGGATGGGAGAACGCTGATCCCGCTGCGGTTTTTCAGTGAAGCTTTTGATTGCCAGGTCGTTTGGGATAATGCTGCCGGCACCGTGATAATTACTTCTCCCCCACAGCAGATGGCTGTAGTGGGTTTCTATGTCCTGGGTGACGCCCAAACCAGCAGCTGGACCAATCTGTTTGGTGTGCCTTACCCTGGAACATCGACCGGAAACACCGGCCTGGTATCTGAACTAGCTCTGGGCTGGTACAGCCTTGACGAGCAGGGTAACCTGTTAACGCAAAGTAGGACCGGCTGGCAACGACCTGATGGCTGGGAAGATATACTTGACGCAGCCCGTTCATATAACCTGGGCACCGAAATGGTTATTCATGTCACCGACGAAGATGGCACCATCACTAACTTGCTAACTAACGAGACTGCCATGCATAAGGCAACCACAGATATATTGACGGAAGTCAATTCTTATGGAGGCGTTAACCTTAATCTTGAAGGTTTGGGTTACCGGGATACCGGAGAACAATTGCAAGCTGTGCAAAACAGCTTTACCGATTTCGTTAGCTTACTGTTCGAACAGCTACAGGCCGCAGGCAAGCCCCTGACCCTTACCCTGCATGCCCCTAACAGTGTCTACCGGGGTTATGACTACCAGGCATTAGGCCAAGTTTCCGATAAAATAATCATTATGGCCTACGATTATGGTGCCAAACCGGAACCGGTCAACCAGGTCATCCAAGCCGTGGAGACGGCTATAGCCGTAATCCCGGCAGAAAAACTGGTACTCGGTATTTCAGCCCCCAACGAAACCCCGCAAAGCATACTAACCAAAGTTGGCATTGCCAAGCGATATAACCTGGACGGCATCGCACTCTGGCGTTTAGGGGTGATTTCCGATGAAATGTGGCAGGTGCTAAAAACTACCGTTAAGGAAAGGAGTTAGATGATGGATAAGGGCAATAAACAAAGGGGCTGCATAAAATGCGGGCATACCGAAGCAGAAATAAGCGAAATAGCAACTACGGGGACAGGCCTGTCCAAGTTATTTGACATTCAGCACAACCACTTTCAAACCGTATCATGTAAAAAATGCGGTTATACCGAGCTATATCGCACCAAATCAGGCTTAAATGTGCTAGACTTCTTCTTTGGTGGCTAGGTTAAAGTATGAAAATAATTGCCGAGAGGGATATCAAATATGTAAAATTCACGGCATGGTTTTTTATTTTGCTTGCCGCTTTAGGGTTATTGCTTAAAGCCGGGCAGGTAAAAAAAGAAACTTTTGAGCTGGTTATTGGCCAGGCAGGTCTTTTCGGGGTATTAATATTAATTAGCCTGGGCCGGGTTAACGAACTGCTGGGGGACTGCAAAAAAACAACTAAAACAGCACCTGTATTTATAATGGCCGGTATTTTACTGGGCTGGGGTTTGCAAGCTTACAGGGAAACAGCCCGGCAATATGGTATATTGGTTGCCCCGGGGGCCGGTCAGGTTAATGTGCCGAATCCGGGGGTTATTACCATAGACACTGTTATGATCATAGCATCGATTATTTTACTGGGACCTTTGTTGGAAGAAATGCTGTTTCGTTTTATCGGTCTGGGACTGGTGCGCCAATTGGCCGGACCGAGGCAGGCAGCTTTTTTAATCGGGGCCTGGGTCATGGTTACCTCTACCGCGTTTGCCTTGTTACATAGCCCCGAACCCGCTTCCTTCGTAATTTATTTCATTCCCAGCCTGGTTTACAGCCTGGTCTATTTAAGATACGGTGTATTTGGCTCATTTATAGTACATTCCGCCGGCAATGCCTGGGTATTGATCAGCTAGTTCCTCCGCTCAAAATCCCTGATAAACATAGCCGCTTTGGAGCTGTCCAAAAAATCGGCAGTATTCTGAATCCCCAGCCGCCGCAGCAGCTCCATAACATACCTGTTATCCACCGGCGTCATTAAACCGGCCTCTCTGCTATATGCCTCCACGGTCCGGCGGCCCTTCGCCAGATCGATTATTACCTTGGGCCCGCCCACACAGCCCCCGTTGCAGCCCATGCCTTCCAAAAAATTCCCGTTAATACGCCCCTCCAAAACATCCTGGAGCATCCTGCGGCAGTCCTGTACTCCGTCGGCCTGAAGAGCCCTAATTTTAATCTTCCTGTCCGGCCTTAATCTGTTTAAGGTGGCCGCAATTGCCTGGCTTACTCCGCCGGTTCTCGCATAAATTCGCCCGGCACCGGAAGAGTGCTCACTCTCGTCTTCTTCCAGATCAGCCGGGTTAATACCCACCGCTGCAAATATCTGCTCCAATTCCCGAAAGGTCAGCACTGCATCCACGGCATCCCGAATATCGGGCTCCTTGGCTTCCGCCTTTTTAGCAATGCAGGGTCCGATAAATACCACCCTGGCGCCGGGATGCAAATGTTTAACCCCCCTGCCGCAGGCCACCATCGGCGAAACGGAAGGCGAGATGTGCGGCACTAAATCCCGGTAAACCTTTTTCACCATTGATACCCAGATGGGACAGCACATACTGGTGAGCATAAAATCATCTTCGTCGTTTACATGCCGGTCAAATTCCAGCGCTTCCTTCAGCGTGAGAATATCGGCAAAAAGTGCCACCTCCACCATGCCGTAAAAACCCAGCTGCTTCAGCGCCGCCCGCATTTTACCGGGGGTCACTGCCGGGCCGAACTGGCCGATAAAAGCAGGGGCTATAATGGCAAAAACAGGCACCTTGCGGTCCTGCAGCAATTTAATCAGCGGTACGAATTCCTTTTTATCCACCAGGGAGTAATGCTTATAGACGTCTACACACTCACCGCACCCGTTGCAGTTTTTGGGCGCAATAACTACGTTACCTTCCATGTCACGCACGATGGCGCCAAAAAGACATGCTGCCTCGCCCATATCATCGCTTTTAGCACAAGCACCTTGAGCGCCCCTGACCTTAAAGACCACCCTGTTAGGGTCGCCGCCGCCCGAAGCATAAAGCAGGTATTGGTCTGTAACACCGTCGCCGTCCCGGATCTTTTCAATCTCCTCCGGCAGATTACCCTGGTAAGCAGTTTTCACCAGCTTTTTAAAAATCTGATCATACCGATTATTACTCATTTGGATCACCTTTGACTAGTTTGATTCCAGGTTAATATGGCCATATATTGCTTTTCTCATGCTCGGAACCATGCAGTCCGGTTAATGCTTCTTCTGATTTCTATATGCAGTGATAAAAATTAAAGCAAAGACCATTAGTATAACTGAAAGTCCTGAGTTTCCTCTTGTAACCAGGTTATAAATAGCCGCAACTATTGTTCCAGCACTAAAAATTAGTGCTAATAATTGAAGTGCAATTTTATTGTTCATGGACTCCCTCCCGCTTTGCGTTGTAGAATCAACCTTCACTTTAACGGAAGCTTAAAAAAAACCACCCGTTACCGGGTGATTTAAAGCTGTTTCGACAGTCAATCCTAATCTATAAAACTCGCCGCTTACCTGAATTCACCAACAGTTTAATTAATTAATTTAATAGCAAGGGAATCACTTCAATGCGCGTCCCGCATTCCGGGCAGGTTACCCGGCGATTTCCAGGCAATTTATCGAAGGTAACTTCTTTGCCGCACAGGGTACATTTAACCGCCGGTTTCCCGTCACCATTTCTATATTCCTTGGCTTTATCACCAATACTGAAACTACACGAGGCACAGCTTCCGCACTCCGACATGTCCATCTCTCCCCCCAGTTTATTATAGTGTGGCCGCGCCAACCCCGGCCACGTAACCCGAAGACCAGGCCCACTGCAAGTTGTAGCCGCCGCAGTCGCCGTCTATATCCAGCACTTCCCCTGCTAAAAACAGTCCCGGCACCAGCTTGGAGGCCATGGTTTTTTGGTTAACTTCCCGAACATTAATCCCCCCGGCGGTAACCTGGGCCTGCTGCCAGGTATTAACGCCGGTAACTTCAAAGCGCCAATCCTGTAATATATCTATTATAGCATTTCTCTCGGCAACAGTAACCTGCCCGGCCGGTTTATTAATATCCACTATGCCGGCCTCTCTTAACAGCACAGGGATCAGCCTTTTATTAATCCAGCCAACCAGGCTAAACGACAGCGTTTTATGGGACTGCTGCTGCAAACGTTTAATAATGAACAACTCCAGCTCATCCCGGGACATGTAATTTATCAGATTCAGCCTAAGTGTAACCGGCTCTCCCCTGCGCAGGTGTTCACCGGCAGAACGGCTAAGCGCCAGTATCGGAGGGCCGGAAATACCGTAATCGGTGAACAGTATCTCGCCTTCGGCGCGGGCCAGGGGTTTTGCCGCCACTTGTATTTCCGCCAGATAAATAAATTTAATCCCCGAAACTTGCTTTAAAAAATCAGCGGCCAACTTCAGCTGCACCAGCGCGGGAAAAGGCTCCACAATACTGTGGCCCAGTTTTTGAGCCAGCAGGTAGCCGCTGCCGTTGGAGCCCAGCTGGGGGGCTGCTTTGCCCCCGGTGGCCAGGATGACCCGGTCGGCTTTAAACCGGCTGCCATCACCCAGGTGCATAATAAAACCACTGTTTTTGGGCTCAATTTCCTTAACCTCGGCGTTACACCGGGTTTCCACGCCCAGCGTTTCCAGCTCGTGACGCAGCACGTCCAGCACGCTGGAAGCCTGGTTGGAAACCGGAAACACCTTGCCCCCCTCCTCCACCTTCCAGGCTATACCCAGCCGTTCAAATAACTCCATGGTTTGATGGAAATCAAAGCGGCTCAAGGCCCCAAAGGCAAATTTGGGGTTCGTGCCATGATAATGGGCAATATCCAAATCGGTGTTGCTTAAATTGCACCGCCCGTTGCCCGTGGCCAGTATTTTTTTGCCCACCCGGTCCATCCGCTCCAGCACAGTAACGCCGGCGCCGTTATACCGTGCCGCTATTGCGGCGATCAGCCCGGCAGCCCCGCCCCCTACAACGGCTACTTTAATTTTTCTTGCACCGTAATCCTTCATTTGATAACCCCATTCACCCTTCAACATGTGCTTCGTAACGCTTGATTAAATTATGCCGTTCCCGGCGCGTACCGCAGCGCGATAAACTCGGCTGCCCGCATGCCGTCCACAGCTGAGGAAATAATACCCCCAGCATAGCCGGGCCCCTCCCCGGCGGGATAGATACCGGCGATATTGGACTGGCCCTGCTCATCCCGGTAGATGCGCACCGGTGAAGAGCTCCTGGTTTCCACCCCGGTCAGCACTGCCTCCGGCAGGGCAAACCCCTTTAGTTTGCGGTCAAAATCCAGAAGCGCTTCCTTTAATGTATCTATAACATAGCCGGGCAGGCAAGCAGCTAAATCAGTATAGGTTACCCCCCGGGGATAGGAGGGCTCAACACCGCCCGGTCCGGTAGATGGCCTGCCGCTAAGAAAATCCCCCACCAGCTGGGCCGGAGCAACGTAGTTCCCCCCGCCCAGTTTGAAGGCCTGCCCTTCCCACCGGCGCTGGAACTCCACCCCGGCCAGGGGATGGTCGCTGCCGAAATCATCAGGACGCACCCCCACCAGCAGCGCGCTGTTGGCGTTCTGCCGGTCCCGGGCGTGCTCGCTCATCCCGTTGGTAACCACGCCTCCGTCCTCTGAGGCCGCCGCTACCACCATCCCTCCCGGGCACATGCAGAAGGTATATGCCGAGCGCCCGGAGGGCGAGTGGTAAGCCAGCTTGTATTCTGCCGGCCCCAGCCTGGGATGCCCGGCAAAGCTTTTATGCTGGGCACGGTTGATCAGCTCCTGGGGATGCTCCACCCGGACACCGATAGAGAAGGACTTGGGTGAGAACTGCAGCCCCCGGCTGTGCAGCAGGGCAAAGGTATCCCGGGCGCTGTGCCCGATGGCCAGCAGCGCCACCTCAGCATCCAGAGCCGGCTCGCCGTTGATTTCCAGGCCCGTGAGCCGGTTGCCCTCGATAAAAATATCCGTTACTTTACTATTAAACCGCACCTCGCCGCCCAGCTCAATGATTTGCCGGCGAATGTTCTTCACCACGTTCTTTAACAGATCCGTGCCGATGTGCGGTTTATATGCATACATAATCTCAGCGGGCGCCCCGGCCAGCACCATTTCCTCCAGCACCCGGCGGCATCGCTTGTCCTTAATTAAAGTGGTTAACTTGCCGTCGGAAAAAGCCCCGGCGCCGCCTTCGCCGAACTGGACATTGCAGTCTTTGTCCAGAAGGCCGGTCTGCCAGAAGGAGCGCACCGCCCGGGTGCGGGTGTCCACATCGGCGCCCCTTTCCAGGATAACCGGCCGGTAGCCCAGACGGGCCAGCAGCAGTCCGGCAAAAAGACCCGCCGGTCCCAGGCCCACCACCACAGGCCGGTGGGGCAGCCTATGGGACCCCGGCTGCACCAGGCGGTAATCCATGGATGGGGTAACGGTTACCTCACCGCCCTTAAGCCTTTTCAGCACCGCCGGTTCGTTGTTCAGCTCCACGTCAACGGTATAGACGAAAAAAATCTGGTCACTCTTTCGGGCGTCGATGGATTCCCGAAAGATACGATAATTAATGATTTCGTTGGCCTTAACCCGCAGCTTTTTCGCTGCTTTATTTTTTATCAGCGCTTTATCTTCATCAAGGGATAGCTTGATCCCGGTAACCCTGAGCATTAAACAAGCTCCTTTATTTGGCGAAGTATGAAATTAATTATTAGACCTTGCCCGGGTAAATCCTTTACCTTTATAGATTGCCCCAAAGAATAATTTAACATAGCTTTAAGCCTGCCCGCAAAAACATCCTAACTTGCCCCATGTCAAGTGACTAAGATCATACCAGGCAGGAAATACTAGAGATGGAAGATAAATAGCTCTATTGGCCGGCGGAACCAACTAGTAGTAATGCCCGGCCAAAACCAAAGGGAGGAATTTTAATTATGGATCCTGATAAAGCTTATATGGACAAATTAGAAGGCGAGCTCAACGAGCGGCAGGCAGAAGTTGACGAATTAAAGGCCAATGTCCAGCAAGTCCGGGCCGAAGCTCAATTGGAGTATGACGACAAAATTGAAGCAGCTGAGGAGAATATTCAGGAATTAAAGGAAAACTCCGCAGATGCCTGGAGCGATATTAAGCACGGCGTCAAGGACGCCTGGAGCGAATTATCCAACGCCGCCAGCAAAGCAGCCGCTAAGTTTAAACGGGACTAACAAAGACCTGCAAATAATCAGTTTTCCCTCCATATAAAACGATAATGGCAGGGTTTCCGAATTGGGAACCCTGCCATTTGTTATATATTGGCATCTTTGAAATTGATAATGGCATGTAGTTAAGAATAGCCAGGTCTATATTCCTGACTGCGTAGCTCCCTGGTCAACCTGGGGAAAACCAGTAATCCCGATGATGGACAAAAGTGCTAGGCACAGGCAAACCAGCGCATGGTTCTACGATCAACATGTAGCTGTCCCCCTTGGCAAAAAACAAAATTCTTCTGTTTATTATGTAAAGCAAGCTTGACATTATGTAGGTTACAGAATATACTATATGTAAAGTCAACTTTACCTTAAGAAACAGTGGTGGTTTTTATGAAGAACCGGCTTAGAGAACTGCGAGAGAGGGGGTCTTTGACTCAGGAGGACCTAGCGGCCAGGGTGGGGGTATCACGCCAGACCATCATTTCATTGGAAAGAGGAAAATACAACCCCTCACTGATACTGGCCCATAAACTGGCCCGGGTATTCGGGTTGATGATTGAAGATGTGTTTCTGTTGGAAGACGAAAAGGAGGATGAATAAATGACAACTCAGGCTCGCTTTAAAATCGGTACCGGTTTTCAGGTGGTACTTTTGGCACTGGGAATCTGGGCGGTGTACCTTGACAAAGTAGGTCTGGGAACCGGTCTTATAGCTGCAACCCTAGCGGTGTTTGTAGTTCGCAACATAAAAACCAAAAAGATTAAAGAACAGCAGGACCAAGGTCTGAATCCCTACGACGAGAGGGTTTACTATATAACCCGAAAGGCTGCCTATGCTGCATGCAGCACCTTCCTTATAGCGAGTGCACTATTTGTTTTGATTGGATCTATCTTTGGACCGGAGATTACAGTTAATCCCTATAACATGCTGGGGATGGTGATCTTCGTGCTGGTTCTTCTACACATCGGCTTCTATTACTATTTCAATAGCAAGGAATAGCCGTGCTGCCAGAATAGACGCTGAGACCGGAAAAGAGAAGCAGGAGTGCGGACCTCCTGCTTCTTGGTTTTTGTGCTTCTAAAACAAAGATTCTCCTATAAAAACCGCAAACCTTAACCTGTCTAAATGCATTCGTCTTCCGGTACGCCTTTCTTCATGAGACAAGCAGAGGCAAAAGCCCGTGTGAAGCGACAATACTATGTATACCAACTCAAGAATTGTTATTTGGCCTTGTGTCCACTTACACATAAATACCTACATTATTATGGTGTTTCTTTTCATAATAAAACAACCAGTATCCATCAGGCGCATCAACTATTCTTAAATCCCATTACGTTCAGATAAAACCTGGTTTATTAGATAAACGCAGATGCGAAGAATATGACTTTAAATCCCACTACGTTCAGATAAAACTTACGATTATCTTGCAGAAATTGAGTCCGGTTTAAACTTTAAATCCCACTACCTTCAGATAAAACTGGATAGAGCAAAGTTTATTTCTTCATCCTGCACTAATCTTTAAATCCCACTACGTTCAGATAAAACAAGCGATATCTTTCGATGGTGATCCGGTAGATATTGCGGTCTTTAAATCCCACTACGTTCAGATAAAACCTGCCCCTTTTTTTATTGCAAAGGAGTTGTTTTTAGCTTTAAATCCCACTACGTTCAGATAAAACTTTACACCAACCCGCGCCAGTGTTGCGCGGGTTGCTTCTTTAAATCCCACTACGTTCAGATAAAACACCACACCGGATTCACCAAGGCCACGGGCGGTTGCATCTTTAAATCCCACTACGTTCAGATAAAACCACATATGGGAGTTACTTGTTAGACAAGCGGTGATTGTCTTTAAATCCCACTACGTTCAGATAAAACCCGGGACCGAGATTAGCTATGAAGCTGGCTGAAGCGTCTTTAAATCCCACTACGTTCAGATAAAACGCGAAGAGCCGCAAACCATTGCAACTCTTCGCTTTCTCCTTTAAATCCCACTACGTTCAGATAAAACGCCACTCCGGGAGTAAAAACTTCTCCGGCAACACACCTTTAAATCCCACTACGTTCAGATAAAACCCACCCTTTTCCTTTAGCACCTCAACCGCTTTTTTAACTTTAAATCCCACTACGTTCAGATAAAACTACTAAGTAAAACATCAGTGCCTAATTGTGTATTACTTTAAATCCCACTACGTTCAGATAAAACGTAAGAATTATAACGGTTGCCGATATAGGCAACTATCTTTAAATCCCACTACGTTCAGATAAAACTTAATTTATCTGGCTTAACCGCCGGCAATAATTATCTTTAAATCCCACTACGTTCAGATAAAACGGGCTAGAGGCTGTAGACGATGAAGCAAACTATACACTTTAAATCCCACTACGTTCAGATAAAACTAAATAAAGGCTATAAAGTGCTCGTCTTTATAGCCCCTTTAAATCCCACTACGTTCAGATAAAACTTTAGAAGTGAATTGTTAGGAATCAATGATAAGTTTTCTTTAAATCCCACTACGTTCAGATAAAACAAGTATTAGGAAGCGGTGCTGAAATTAATAATATTACTTTAAATCCCACTACGTTCAGATAAAACACATTTTCCTGCATAAAATCTATCACTTTTGCTTCCTTTAAATCCCACTACGTTCAGATAAAACGAAAAAGTTTTAAGGGTTTTGAAATGCTTAATGAGACTTTAAATCCCACTACGTTCAGATAAAACACGCCACTACCCCAGGCACCAGCGTAACATCAACACCTTTAAATCCCACTACGTTCAGATAAAACGCTGATATGAGTATTGATCCTAATGCTAATATTAGCTTTAAATCCCACTACGTTCAGATAAAACCGCCTTTGCGGCGAATATGCTTCTAAAGTAAATGTCTTTAAATCCCACTACGTTCAGATAAAACCAAAAATATACGGTATCACACCCAGAGCCGTACAAACTTTAAATCCCACTACGTTCAGATAAAACAATCAACAATCAGCGGACTCATACTTTACAGAGATCTTTAAATCCCACTACGTTCAGATAAAACTTAAAAAAGCGTGGGTTTTCCCCGGAGACATGGCAACTTTAAATCCCACTACGTTCAGATAAAACTCAAAATACCACAACTATCCAGGCCAAATTTACCCCTCTTTAAATCCCACTACGTTCAGATAAAACTAGCAAAGGTGTGCCTGAGTTTGTGAGGATAAACATCTTTAAATCCCACTACGTTCAGATAAAACCGATTTATATCCTCCAGGTAGTATTGCTTTTACAATCTTTAAATCCCACTACGTTCAGATAAAACAATCTCTATCCCGCCTTAAACAGGACATTATATACTCCTTTAAATCCCACTACGTTCAGATAAAACTATCGATTCTCCTACAAGTGCCTTTATTTCCTTAACTGCTTTAAATCCCACTACGTTCAGATAAAACGCTCCTAAATTAGCTTCGTTAGATAACTATTACTACTTTAAATCCCACTACGTTCAGATAAAACTATGATGCGGCATTCGCTTGTACACAAGGTACTTGTCTTTAAATCCCACTACGTTCAGATAAAACTTAAAAATAAGAGGATAAATTAGGAGGTAATAAAAAACTTTAAATCCCACTACGTTCAGATAAAACGCTCCGGCAGATCCTGCGTCTCCATCGTCAATAGCAACTTTAAATCCCACTACGTTCAGATAAAACGATTTAGTGCTGCCTGGGTCATAGGGATAATAAATATCTTTAAATCCCACTACGTTCAGATAAAACTATAAAGATTGTGTTTTATACCGTTCCCAATTAGTCTTTAAATCCCACTACGTTCAGATAAAACGTTTGTGGCCACCGGCGCGATAAGGTGATGCTACATCTTTAAATCCCACTACGTTCAGATAAAACCCGCAAAGACCGCAACAGACCAACTGCGGTAACAGCTTTAAATCCCACTACGTTCAGATAAAACCCAAACCACCATCTGCTAATCCGGGCACACCCAAATCTTTAAATCCCACTACGTTCAGATAAAACCATGGTCCTGCGCCGGTGAAAATCACCCGAGAGCTGACTTTAAATCCCACTACGTTCAGATAAAACGCAGACGATAAAGCGTAGCAGCCCCAGGCCAACCTTCTTTAAATCCCACTACGTTCAGATAAAACTTCTTTACGCTTACCAATCACAAAATTATCAAATTTCTTTAAATCCCACTACGTTCAGATAAAACTCTTTATAAAGCCGGGCTGCCTTTTTGATAAAGCGGCTTTAAATCCCACTACGTTCAGATAAAACTTGCACTGGCTGGTAGCGGCGGCGGTGGTGGTCAGCGTCTTTAAATCCCACTACGTTCAGATAAAACGTATGTCGCCGGTTCCAAGCCGAGCACGGCCTTGGATCTTTAAATCCCACTACGTTCAGATAAAACTACATTATCATCCGCGCTACCAGCCGGCCTAATTGATCTTTAAATCCCACTACGTTCAGATAAAACGGAGGTAATACATATGAGTGATACCTGTGTCTGCTGCTTTAAATCCCACTACGTTCAGATAAAACTTTTCAAAATCTTCATTTAATCCATAATTATATTTCTTTAAATCCCACTACGTTCAGATAAAACCTTTTAAAGCCTTCATAATATCAGGTATATAATGTTGCTTTAAATCCCACTACGTTCAGATAAAACTGCCAACATTAATTCTTTAATTGTCTTTAGTTCTATCTTTAAATCCCACTACGTTCAGATAAAACATTTCAGTGTTGTTTCGTCCAAGCATTGTTTTAAATCTTTAAATCCCACTACGTTCAGATAAAACAAACATGATTGTCACTTCTTCGTCTTCAAAACCTTCCTTTAAATCCCACTACGTTCAGATAAAACATATAACTTTATGATTATCATAATATTATAATACATCTTTAAATCCCACTACGTTCAGATAAAACCCTGGCTGCTGTTATGGTTATTAATAGTTTTTTCGCTTTAAATCCCACTACGTTCAGATAAAACATATTGATTAATTTTATCTCTTTCCTTAATAACATCTTTAAATCCCACTACGTTCAGATAAAACTTAAAGCCGATCCCACATATCAGATTTACCATATATCTTTAAATCCCACTACGTTCAGATAAAACTAACTTATTCCCATTCGTGGTGATCCGCGCATACTGCTTTAAATCCCACTACGTTCAGATAAAA
>NZ_LSRS01000008.1:3829-5625 GCF_009932395.1 Sporotomaculum syntrophicum | reverse complement strand
TAAAGACAACTTGTCCCACTTTTGCCGTTTCGTTAGCCGCTGTTTTATCTGAACGTAGTGGGATTTAAAGCAGCTTGTATAGCAGGCCATGCTTTAAATCCCACTACGTTCAGATAAAACTATTTCTACAATTAAATACTGCTGATTCATTAGTTATCTTTAAATCCCACTACGTTCAGATAAAACACAAGCAGGAATTATATTTACATCCTCAATCAGTTAGCTTTAAATCCCACTACGTTCAGATAAAACGTAATACTTGTTTGATTAATTCGTGGAAGGGATCAGCTTTAAATCCCACTACGTTCAGATAAAACATTAATATTAATGATGTTCTTTCATTCTCATATCACTTTAAATCCCACTACGTTCAGATAAAACAGTACTAAGATGTCCAGACGATAAACCAGATGAAACTTTAAATCCCACTACGTTCAGATAAAACTGCAATATTACATAAGTATAATTAATATTGCCTATGCTTTAAATCCCACTACGTTCAGATAAAACCCAGTGACGGCCCTGCCGGCGGTGTGCGGGATGTGTCTTTAAATCCCACTACGTTCAGATAAAACCAACTACGGAAGCCTATTCCCCAACGAGGACACTATCTTTAAATCCCACTACGTTCAGATAAAACTGAAATACTTTGAAGGCAACAGTAACCAGGTAGTTACTTTAAATCCCACTACGTTCAGATAAAACTATTGGAATGGGTCTGCTTGGCAGGAGGTGTTATAACTTTAAATCCCACTACGTTCAGATAAAACGCGTGCGGTATTGATGGTCCTGTAACGCTAAAAGCAACTTTAAATCCCACTACGTTCAGATAAAACCAATGCCGCAATCAATACTTCAGCCAGTGGGGCAGCTTTAAATCCCACTACGTTCAGATAAAACTATCAGGAAATGACCTGGCCAGCCCGACATTGGTTACTTTAAATCCCACTACGTTCAGATAAAACGGAAAAGTACGCGGCTGGTAATATTGTTGCTTATGACTTTAAATCCCACTACGTTCAGATAAAACGGAAGGGTGCAACACCCCATACCCTCTGGTGCTTACTTTAAATCCCACTACGTTCAGATAAAACTATTCTCGACCGATTCGGCTAGGAGTTTTTGTTTCTTTAAATCCCACTACGTTCAGATAAAACTTTATGTTAATGTGGTTATTGTTATATTCTGTTATACTTTAAATCCCACTACGTTCAGATAAAACTTAGTTCATGGAAAGGATCAGCGGTATTATTAGTATCTTTAAATCCCACTACGTTCAGATAAAACATTTTAATAGGTTGGCAAACGGTAGAGAGGTCACATCTTTAAATCCCACTACGTTCAGATAAAACAAGAGCATTCTGTGTGTGAGTGAATTGAGCAAACTGCTTTAAATCCCACTACGTTCAGATAAAACGAAGACTTATGAAGCCTACAAGGGAGGGCACACTGCTTTAAATCCCACTACGTTCAGATAAAACTAGTGTTAATGTTGGAGTGAGTGTGGTTGACTTCAACACTTTAAATCCCACTACGTTCAGATAAAACAAGCAACCAGCAGACCTGCTATGAGAGAGCCGAACAGCTTTAAATCCCACTACGTTCAGATAAAACGCAAGCTCTGTGATGACGTGAGGGATGGACTCCCCACTTTAAATCCCACTACGTTCAGATAAAACTTGTCAAGGCTCTGGAGAGCAATGACGAGGAAGCAACTTTAAATCCCACTACGTTCAGATAAAACAAGGCTCCTTGTCGCAGGCTGTTGCTCTGCGACTCACTTTAAATCCCACTAC
>NZ_LSRS01000008.1:0-3819 GCF_009932395.1 Sporotomaculum syntrophicum | reverse complement strand
GATTTAAAGACAACTTGTCCCACTTTTGCCGTTTCGTTAGCCGCTGTTTTATCTGAACGTAGTGGGATTTAAAGCAGCTTGTATAGCAGGCCNNNCTTTAAATCCCACTACGTTCAGATAAAACAAATCTTTCATAGTTAGTTATTGTTAATTCCTCCTTCTTTAAATCCCACTACGTTCAGATAAAACGGTGGATATTGGCTACAACTACCTGGTTGATTTTAACTTTAAATCCCACTACGTTCAGATAAAACCAACTACGGAAGCCTATTCCCCAACGAGGACACTATCTTTAAATCCCACTACGTTCAGATAAAACAAAAAAGAAAAGAACAGGCACAAAAGAAAAAAGAAACTTTAAATCCCACTACGTTCAGATAAAACATGCAAGCACTATAAAAACCAACCTTAAAAACTACACTTTAAATCCCACTACGTTCAGATAAAACGAGACCGAGCTGGGATGAGTTCTTCATGCAGCAAGCAGCTTTAAATCCCACTACGTTCAGATAAAACTAAGAGCATTCTGTGTGTGAGTGAATTGAGCAAACTGCTTTAAATCCCACTACGTTCAGATAAAACGAGGAAATGATGGCAGCAGCCAGCGTCACCCAAATTGCTTTAAATCCCACTACGTTCAGATAAAACGAGAAGATGGCCTACCAGCTTACATTGTTTCAGACGGCTTTAAATCCCACTACGTTCAGATAAAACGTGTTTCAGCTCCATGCACAGCTCCAGTGGTAATCCACTTTAAATCCCACTACGTTCAGATAAAACTGTATCAGTGTCATATATGCCTTGTTCCAATAGGTCACTTTAAATCCCACTACGTTCAGATAAAACCCAGGTAGCGGATGAGCTCAACAGCAGAATGGTACCTTTAAATCCCACTACGTTCAGATAAAA
This sequence comes from Sporotomaculum syntrophicum, assembly GCF_009932395.1. Lineage (GTDB taxonomy): Bacteria > Bacillota > Desulfotomaculia > Desulfotomaculales > Desulfallaceae > Sporotomaculum > Sporotomaculum syntrophicum. The sequence continues at coordinate 2,910 of NZ_LSRS01000008.1, read as the reverse complement.
CGAGCTAATCTTTTAGAAAAAGTATTAGAAGCACTATACTTTAAATCCCACTACGTTCAGATAAAACCATCATGGCAGATGTAATCGATAAAGTCGTTAGCCTCTTTAAATCCCACTACGTTCAGATAAAACCTGCCTCCGGACCGGCTTCACCAACGCCAATTATCTGCTTTAAATCCCACTACGTTCAGATAAAACGCTCACTGTGCACCTTAAGAAACGTGTATAAAACAGCTTTAAATCCCACTACGTTCAGATAAAACTGAAGCATGTCAGTGTATTCCGTAAATGCTTGGCTAACTTTAAATCCCACTACGTTCAGATAAAACGCAGAAGCTCCAAAATGGAAAGCAGGTGAATTTTAGGACTTTAAATCCCACTACGTTCAGATAAAACATGCCCCAGTTACTCCGCCAAAGGTATAATAGCGGACTTTAAATCCCACTACGTTCAGATAAAACGAAGGCATGCCGGGAGCTGGAGATAAAGCCAATCTACTTTAAATCCCACTACGTTCAGATAAAACGGAGTCACCCGGTTAGCATTGGCAGTCATACAAACAACTTTAAATCCCACTACGTTCAGATAAAACTGATTCAGAATGAATAACTTAGAATTAGCAAGATATCTTTAAATCCCACTACGTTCAGATAAAACTAGCAAACATATAAAAAGGAACAACCTTTTATTATCTTTAAATCCCACTACGTTCAGATAAAACGAATCCCAATTCAAACAATTTACCAGATGCGTAAACTCTTTAAATCCCACTACGTTCAGATAAAACTTTCGAATGATTCTCGGTAACGGCCGCTATAACTTTCTTTAAATCCCAATACGTTCAGATAAAACAAATTTACGACAGGGCAAGCGATACCAGTCGGAGGGCCTTTAAATCCCACTACGTTCAGATAAAACGAATTATTGAGCATTGTTCTGTTACCTCCTAAATTTCTTTAAATCCCACTACGTTCAGATAAAACCATCATCATAAGGTTGTTCTTTTAAATAAGGTAAAATCTTTAAATCCCACTACGTTCAGATAAAACGGGGTGGTGTAGCATGGCTGGGATGGGTAGTGTAATCTTTAAATCCCACTACGTTCAGATAAAACGTAAATGTCAATTTCCCTTACACCGCCGACATCCTTCTTTAAATCCCACTACGTTCAGATAAAACTCATAACCTGCGCAACAGCAAGGCTCTGAAAACGACTTTAAATCCCACTACGTTCAGATAAAACTAGTTACCGCAGGTGCATTTTGCGGTTTAATGTTTAGGCTTTAAATCCCACTACGTTCAGATAAAACGATCAAAGCAATAGAAACCCTGCAGCGTGTAGACATCTTTAAATCCCACTACGTTCAGATAAAACATTGAGCCACTGGGAAGACTTCTGTTTGCTGGGTTGCTTTAAATCCCACTACGTTCAGATAAAACAGGTATGCCGTGCTTATATAGCCAGCTTGCATGATAGCTTTAAATCCCACTACGTTCAGATAAAACGGTATTTTCTCAGCCAAGGGCAACTTTAAATTTTCTCTTTAAATCCCACTACGTTCAGATAAAACCAACAAACAGAACACTATGGATGTGCAGTTTATCATCTTTAAATCCCACTACGTTCAGATAAAACAAAAGTATCAGAGTTGGAGTCTCTTTATATAGCCGTCTTTAAATCCCACTACGTTCAGATAAAACTACCGCAAGCTTGACAGACTATTGTTCCCGTAAAGGTCTTTAAATCCCACTACGTTCAGATAAAACGCTGTGCGGCCTGAGCCAAACGCGTGACAATACCAATCTTTAAATCCCACTACGTTCAGATAAAACTCCATTTCCCTGGTGATCGTGTCTGGCCCGGAGGACTTTAAATCCCACTACGTTCAGATAAAACTGATAATAATGGGCGGTACAATTATAAATATATTGACTTTAAATCCCACTACGTTCAGATAAAACCCATAGGTTTGTTGCATATAGCGTAATATATTACCTCTTTAAATCCCACTACGTTCAGATAAAACCACCCATGAGGGACTGGATGTTACAGTTTAATAAAGCTTTAAATCCCACTACGTTCAGATAAAACGATCAAAGCAATAGAAACCCTGCAGCGTGTAGACATCTTTAAATCCCACTACGTTCAGATAAAACTTGCACGTTACAGCAATGACCAATAAACTAATCTTGCTTTAAATCCCACTACGTTCAGATAAAACGGTAATAAATCATCCTATAAAAATCTTCTATATCACTTTAAATCCCACTACGTTCAGATAAAACATGACTGAATTAGAAAAAGTTTTTGATTCATTAGACCTTTAAATCCCACTACGTTCAGATAAAACTGTATACCCAGATTGAACAGGCTCGGTTCAAACCTCTTTAAATCCCACTACGTTCAGATAAAACTATATAAATGCTTTTTAATAGTGTTTGATTTAGTGCTTTAAATCCCACTACGTTCAGATAAAACCCTTACATTCAGTTATCGCACCGGGTTTGTATTGCTGCTTTAAATCCCACTACGTTCAGATAAAACTATTGCCGAGCAACTTACTTGTATAACGATTCTCTCTTTAAATCCCACTACGTTCAGATAAAACCAATGTCGAGGCGATGTTGGCCGAACGTTTTTCAACACTTTAAATCCCACTACGTTCAGATAAAACCAATGTCGAGGCGATGTTGGCCGAACGTTTTTCAACACTTTAAATCCCACTACGTTCAGATAAAACGGAGATTGCAAGACAGGATAGTTAACTAACCAACCATCTTTAAATCCCACTACGTTCAGATAAAACTTAGCAAATGTTCCCTGGAAGCGGTATAGCAATCCGCTTTAAATCCCACTACGTTCAGATAAAACGATAAGTTTGATAGTACAGACCGGGCCAGAGAAGGCAT
>NZ_LSRS01000007.1:21256-91257 GCF_009932395.1 Sporotomaculum syntrophicum | reverse complement strand
GTGTCAGGTGGGCAGTTTGACTGGGGCGGTCGCCTCCCAAAGAGTAACGGAGGCGCCCAAAGGTTTCCTCAGCGCGGTTGGAAATCGCGCGCACAGAGTGTAAAGGCAGAAGGGAGCTTGACAGCGAGACACACAGGTCGAGCTGGGACGAAAGTCGGGCTTAGTGATCCGGCGGCAATCGAGTGGAAGAGCCGTCGCTCAACGGATAAAAGCTACCCCGGGGATAACAGGCTTATCTCCCCCAAGAGTCCACATCGACGGGGAGGTTTGGCACCTCGATGTCGGCTCATCGCATCCTGGGGCGGAAGTACGTCCCAAGGGTTGGGCTGTTCGCCCATTAAAGCGGTACGTGAGCTGGGTTCAGAACGTCGTGAGACAGTTCGGTCCCTATCCGTCGCAGGCGCAGGAGACTTGCGAGGAGCTGTCCCTAGTACGAGAGGACCGGGATGGACGGATCACTGGCGTACCAGTTATCGCGCCAGCGGTAGCGCTGGGTACCCATATCCGGTCGGGATAAGCGCTGAAGGCATCTAAGCGCGAAGCCCCCCTCTAGATAAGGTTTCCCATCCAGTTAAAATGGAGTAAGACCCCTGGTAGACTACCAGGTAGATAGGCCGGGCGTGCAAGCACAGCGATGTGTTCAGCGGACCGGTACTAATAGGTCGAGGACTTGACCTGATTATTCGGTAGTCGGTGATAGAATTACCTTAGCTAAACTACTACTTGCTTGGCTGTACAGTTTTGAGGGAACAACAAGTTAAACACAAGGTGCCTGGCACCGTTAAATTAACTTATTTACCTTATACAAATAGTATATATAGTTTTCCGGTGACCATACTGGAGAGGATACACCCGTTCCCATCCCGAACACGGAAGTTAAGCTCTTCGAGGCCGATGGTACTTGGGCTTGTCCCTGGGAGAGTAGGTAGTTGCCGGAATTAATTTTAATGAACCCCCTGGTTTTGTGCCGGGGGGGTTTGCTTTATGTAATTGTTAAACAGCTCTGGACTAGATCTGCTAGATACAGATAAAATATTGTTAGGATATATAGTTGTTAAATGTTTTGAGGTGTTTTAATGAGTAATATTAGAAAAACAATCAACGATGGAACTGACTATAACTTGGCTCAAGGCAAGAAGGCTAATAATGATAATATTGATGATGAATACTTTACTGAGGACTATGACGATCATATCGATTATATAGATAACGCTTTATTGGGTGATAATTATGCTGATAATGAAAGTAACAATGACAATGAAAACGAAGAAGATATCCAAAAGCCTAACCGAACCTCCTTGCCTCTGCGCATGATAGCTCTTGTTACAGCACTGGCGTTTTTAGGACTTGTGATGGTTACATCTTGGCCAGCTTTGCAAGAACCTCTGGGGGATCTGGTAGCGCAGTCGATGCAACTAGAGAAAGATATTGATATTCAGCGGCTACAAGCTGCAGTGGTTCAGATCAATGTATTAGCACGCAAGCAAGGGGCATTGGCTTCAGTAGAACAGAAATCAGGCACTGGTTTTAATATTGATACGCGCGGGATAATCGTGACTAACCATCATGTCATCGAAGATGCACTGAATATGGTTATCAGATTTCCGGATGGAGCAGTATATAAAGCGATTAATTGGGTCAGCAAGCCCGAATTTGATTTGGCCGTGATTACTTTACAGTCCGAAAAGCTGCCGGTTGTACCGTTAAATATCGAGGAACAACCAACTCATGGTGATAGAGTTAGGGTGGTGGGTAATCCGTTGGGAATGAACAATGTTGTAGTTGAGGGGCACGTGGAGCAGTATTTGATGGTTGGTGATAAGCCTGCTCAAGTATTTAGCATCAGTGCTCCTATATACCCGGGCAATAGCGGTAGTCCTGTCTTCGACAACAATGGTTGGGTGGTTGGTGTGGTGTTTGGGAATTTACAAAGACGGGTAGAAGGTGTGGATAAGGTTACAGGTTTGGCTATTCCTATCCAAGAGATACTCGATTTGCTTGAATAACATTTAATTATAATAAAGACCAAAATAACATAGCAATAATGCCAGTGTTGTTTTACCGTCTTGAAAGGAAAGATAAATTGTACCAGACTGTGGAATACCGGAACAATTTAATGAATCAGGATAATATAATAAAATGATGCAACAAACTCGACCTATTTTAAGTCAAGGTATAGCTCTTTTAAACTTTACCGGGTTTTATGTATGTTAAAAGCATAACGTTGTACTGTACAGTATTTGATTCGTATTATATAATAATTACTAGGGGGGATATTCTTGGGGAGTTGAAACATTATAAAATCGGTGACATCGCACAATTAGCGGGAGTAAGCAGACGAACTATCGACTATTATACCAAGTTGGGGTTGCTCCAACCCATTCGCTCAGAGAACAATTACCGTTACTATACCAAGCATACTCTAGCAAGGCTTAAAATGATCGAAACTCTTAAAGCACAGCGGTTTACCCTAAATGAAATTAGGGAACAAATAACCCTACTGGTTCAGGAGCAAGCTGTGCATTCGGATAGCCAGATTAGTATTGAACATATTCGTGAGCAATTGAAGCAGTTGGAAGAACAGCTTATTCGGCTGCAACCAGCAATTGCATCAGGTCTTGATTCCGGCCAGGTAGCGGTGTTATCCAAGCAAGTAATGGTAAGGGGAATGGCAATTATGAACGCGCTGATTATCTATATTAGCGAAATAAACGGACTTATATAACAAAACCCCAGCATATATCTAGATAATTATCTTCTCCCGTTGTATAGACGGAAAATTAAATTTAACGGAGGGATGCGAATGAATACAATAAAGGTTTCGTTATTAATGGGTGCACTTACTATTTTATTAGTGTTGATGGGTAATGCCTTATTTGGCCAGTCCGGCGCGATGATGTTTTTCTTAATTGCAATGGCTATGAACTTTTTCAGCTATTTTTACAGCGATTCAATAGCTATAAAAATGACCAACTCCTACCCTGTTTCCCAGAGCGAGGCACCAGAGCTTTATGAATTAGTAGCCAGGTTATCCAAGCGAGCTGGTCTTCCTATGCCTAAATTGTATGTAACTCCATCGGAACAACCTAACGCCTTTGCTACCGGACGCAATCCGTCTCATGCGGCCGTTGCTGTTACCGAAGGCTTAATGCGTATGTTGAACCGTTCTGAAGTAGAGGGCGTGTTAGCCCATGAGCTGGCTCATATTAAGAATAGAGATGTACTGTTGGGTACAATTGCGGCTGCACTGGCCGGTGCTATTACGATGATGGCTAACGCGTTTCAGTGGGCGGCCATATTCGGAATGGGTCGGAGCGAGGATGATGAAGGCGGAGCCGGTTTGATTGGTGGTTTGGTCATGGCAATTTTGGCACCTATTGCAGCCGCTATTGTTCAGATGGCTATTTCTCGCTCCAGGGAGTTTTCTGCGGATGCTACAGGGGCTCGCATTGCCGGCTCACCGGACGGATTGGCTAACGCCTTGCTAAAATTGGAATCTGCGGCGCAACATATTCCCATGCAGGCTAACCCCGTGACTTCTCACTTGTTCATTGTTAACCCATTCTCCGGGGCTAACTTGGCCAGACTGTTTAGTACTCACCCATCCACCCAAGACAGGGTAGCCAGATTAAAGGCGATGCGTTAATTTAATAAATGAGCCCGCTAAGTTGAGACGGTGTAAAAATAAATTTATTTATCCGGGGTACTGGCTTTATCAATAAGGCTGTGTACCTTTTTTTGCCTTTATGAATATAATTGATAAAATAGATGGGTATATTTAGCTCTTTCTTGCAATTATCGTTTAAATAGACTGTTAGGAGATAAATGTGGACTATAAAAGTATAGCTTTGGAACTCGTGGATCTCTATGGTTACTGGGCGCTTTTTTTTACTATGTTTATTGATACCCTTGGTATCCCCATGCCCTCAAAAACAATGCTTACCTTATCAGGTTATTTTTTACATATGGGCATTTTTAATTTTACTCAGATGTTTGCAGTGGCCATGGCCGGTTCACTGGGTGGGTTTGCCTCAGGGTACACTATTGGCCGAAAAATAGGGAAACCTTTTTTAGAAAAATTCGGTCCTTATGTACGTATTACACCCGAAAAAATCTCTGGACTCGAAAAATGGTTTGCTAAAAAAGGCATCTATGCTATTTTTATCGCTTATTTCTTACCTGTCGCTCGCAGTATTGTGCCTTACCTTGCAGGTATTAGTAAAATGGCCTTTCTACCAGCGATGAGCATGGCAGCGGTAGGAGCAACTTGCTGGATAATTACGCTAATAACATTTGGTTTGCTTATTGGACAAAATTGGACTAAATTGGAAAATTTGCTGATTGATTACTTTCCATACTTAATTGCCGGGGTAGTAATAGTAGCCGGGATAACTTTCTTTAGAAAACGAAACAATAAAAAGACAAGTAAGCAAGTTTAATGACAGTTTCAGGTTAATGCCTTTGTAAATTATAAACCCGGGAATCCTTTATTGTGAAAGACTGGTTATTGAAAATGAAAGTACTTTTATCTCGAACAAAAAACAACTTTGGAAGAATTGGGTTGGTACACTTTGCTTGATGTCTGGTCAATGTGTAATTGAAGCTATAATACTTATTTGTATATTTATTAAAAAAGGGTTTGAGTGAAGTTTATACTTCGCTCAAACCCTTGATATATCATAATTATTGGTGCCGAAGGCGGGAGTCGAACCCGCATGGGATAACCCGCACGATTTTGAGTCGTGTGCGTCTGCCAGTTCCGCCACTTCGGCATATTTATACTAAACTGAATGGAATCAAAAATATATCTTTTTCGCTGACCCGCATAAAAAATTGTAACATAGTCTAATTGACCTTGTCAACAGTGTTGTATTGCTAACTTATGCCGCTTCTAACGTATTTCATAACGAATCCGCAGTAGACCTGGCTTGAACCAAGATTACCTTTCCCCGAGCAGGTAACCATCTTTAAATACGGCAGGAAGTATGTTTAACGGTGTCGAAGAATTGAAAAGGAGGCGTATGCCCTGGTTTTTTTATTGGACAGGAGTGAATTTGAGTGCATCTTACCGACGAGGTGCTAGTTCAGAAAACTAAAAAAGGTGACCTGGATGCATTTGATGAACTGGTGCGTCGCTATGAAGGTAAGATATATGGTTTAGCTTACCGCTTTATGGGTAACCATGCTGATGCCAGTGACCTGGCCCAGGATACTTTTATACGTGTTTATCAGGCACTAACCGGGTTTCGGGGAGATGCAGCTTTTTCTACCTGGCTATATCGCATTGCGACTAATATTTGCCGGGACGAGTTACGGAAACGCCAGCGGAGACGCAGTGTTTCTATGGATGAAATGATTGATTTCTCACCAACCAATATGCCTGCCGCTGATGGCAGCTATTCTCCTGAGGAGATTGTACAGCGGCGAGAAATGCAGCGTCAGGTGCAGCTTTGTTTAAATGAGCTTTCGGATGATCACCGGTTAATTTTGATTTTGCGTGAAATACAAGGCTTGAGTTACGAGGAAATTGCTACTGCATTGCAGTGTTCTATAGGTACAGTGAAATCACGTATCAGCAGGGCTAGAAGTGCACTCAAGGATAGGATGAGTAAGCAAGGGGAACTTTTAGCGGTCAGCCAGCGTCTTATCACCGAAAGGGGGAAGAACAATGCAGTGTCGAAACATCTGTGAAATGTTGTCACCTTACATTGATGGCATGCTGGAATCTTCCCAGGTTGTTCAGGTGGAGGAACACATTGCTGGCTGCGCATCGTGCCGGCTGGAATATGAAAAGTTACGTGCTGCTGTGGAAATGGTCAGGGGGTTGCCGGAAGTGCTACCGCCCGCGGAATTTCACGATAATTTGCTTCAAAAACTGCAATCGTTGCCCACACCTTCTGTTGTTGGTAGCCAAACCAGCTTGATATACCGGCTGGCCTGGGGAAAATGGTCGAAAACACTGGCTGTCGCAGCGATACTATTTCTTTCCGTGGGTATAACAACTCTTTGGTATGATAAACATGATGGTTGGTTACCTGGTGCTGAGCAACAAAACGTTAGCAGTCAAAGCGTGGCTGACCGGGGGGAACTTGGTGATGACAAAGCGGTAATCGATGCTCGAGCTCAAGAGACCGTTCGAGAACAACATGTGCAAAAAGTTAAGCCAAACGAGTTAACAAGCTCGTCGAAGAAGACTGCCCAAGAGCCTAGACAGGAGATACTGAGCACTCCTAGTGTACCTGCACCTGAGAAACAACTTGCGTTAAGAGGGGCAGGCAACGCACCTACATCTGCTGTGGACGACGGTAACCCTGACGCTGATGCTGCCGGAGAAGAACTGGTGGCTGGTAATTATGCCGAGCCGGAGGGACAGTCAACTAGTGGTGGCGATTCCTTTTTTACTATGATGGCAGCACCCCGCGAAGATTTACAAGATGCCGCCGGTCAGGTAATAGAGAATAATAGTGTGCAGGCCAAGGGTTTTTCTCCCGACAGTGATTATACCGCTACGCTAATGGTAAACCCACAATCCAATGTGAAAGCTGATTGGAGTGCAACAGCAGGCAGGTATGGCGGCTTTGTTGAATCTGGGCCGCAGCAAACCGGGGGATACTGGGTGCTGCGTATCCCAATCGGTAACGTAGATGGTTTCTTAGCGGAATTAATTAATTTTGGGCAGGCGGAGATTCAATCAAACACCAGGGATGTAGCTGTGGATTTGCAGCAGGCTGAAGAACAGTTAAATCTGTTACTGGAACAGGAAAAAACATTGGTTGCGCAGCAGAGAACCGGGCAAGCGGTTAGCGAGAAAGCCGTTGAAAGTGAGTTGGCTGCTTTGCGCCAGCAAATAACTTTGCAGCAGCGAGCAGTTGCGGATCTGCAGATGAATAGTATTTTTGCCAAGATTAATCTTTATATAAAATAAGGATATAATAATGTTATTAATAAGAAAAGTCGAGATTTGCTGTAATTAATAGTTATACTATTGCTAGAATGGTAAATAACAGGTAAAATAGAAATAGTTTATGATTGAACGTCTAATAATAGTACTTCTTTATTGTTATAATAGTTTTAGAAGGGAGGTTGAAACAGTGCGTGAACAAGTGCAAGCTGCTCTAGATAAAGTGCGCCCTATGTTACAACGTGACGGCGGAGATGTTGAGTTGGTCGATGTTACACCCGATGGTGTGGTTCAAGTAAAACTGAAGGGTTCTTGCGGTGGGTGAGCAATGTCTACTTACACCCTTAAAATGGGTATTGAGCGGTCGCTCAAGCAAGAAATCCCAGAGGTTAAGGAAGTTATAGAGGTTAAGTAATTATTGATTACATTTAACTATATGTTTTAGTATCAAAACTATTAAATGACCACTTCTTGCCATGATGTTCTTGGTAGGAAGTGGTTTATATATTTATCATGATTAGCTTGCCGTTTGGCAGCTCCGGCTTACGAGTGTATTTTTCGAGTTGATACCGGCCGTATTGTTGTGGCAGGCGATCTTGCTTGTATATAGTAATTGACAAACACGCTAAATGGGAGATGGTTTTATTAATGGGTAAATGCAAGTTAGCCGTTTGCCAAATTAATGTCACCGCTGATAAAAGGTTTAATATTAATAATGCCAGGGATGTTGTTTTTCGGGCAGCAAGCCAAGGTGCGCAGATAGTGCTGCTGCCGGAAATGTTTAACTGCCCTTACGAGACAAGTTTATTCCCCGATTATGCCGAGTCTTACCCGGACGGGGAAACTGTGCAAATGTTGTCCCGGGTGGCCGCCGAGTTAGGGATTGTGTTGGTTGGCGGGTCGATACCTGAAAGGGATGGAGATATTGTTTACAATACTTGCTTTGTTTTTGGCCAACAGGGTGGTTTATTAGGGCGGCACCGCAAGATGCATCTGTTTGATGTGGATTTGCCAGACTTAAACGTGCAGGAATCCAGTACCCTGGGACCGGGCAGAGATTTCACCGTTGTCGATGCAGGTATATGTAAAATTGGTGTTATGATCTGCTTTGACGTGCGTTTTCCCGAATTAGCCCGCTTGCTGGCCTTGGCCGGCGTTGATATGCTTTTGATACCGGCAGCCTTTAATATGGTAACTGGTCCTGCTCACTGGGATTTAACCATGCGGATGCGTGCGGTGGATAACCAGGTTTATGTAGCGGCAGCTTCCCCTGCCCGTGATGAGCAGGCGGAATATGTGACCTATGGCCATTCAATGGTGGTGGACCCATGGGGTACTGTGGTAGCTCAGGCAGGTACCGGTGAAGAAATTATTGTGGCCGAAGTTAACCTGGAAACAATTCGCGAGGTGCGCGAACGCCTACCTCTATTAGCACAGCGGCGCACGGATCTATATGATTTATGTAAGAAATAGGCGGTTTTCAGTATCGCTTGGTTAGCGGCAGGAGACTGCCGCTTTTTGCATGTTAAAGGCTTGATGATTAAGGGTGGGCTGTGAGAGGTATGCTTGTATATGTTGGTGCAAAAAGGTAAAATTAAACGAAATGTTATTCAGCTATTCTAAGGAAAGGAACGGGAGTTACATATGTTAACTTGTGGTATTATCGGTTTGCCGATGGTTGGTAAAACCACTCTTTTTAACCTGGTTACACACTCGGAACTCGAAACCTCAAATTATCTAACTGGTAAAACTGAAATCAATGTGGCCATGGCCGAAGTACCCGATACAAGACTTGATTTTTTGATTAATCTGTATAAGCCCAAAAAGACCGCTTATGCGCAAATTCAATTTAGTGATGTGCCGGGGTTGGTGCGCGGGGCAAGCGAGGGTAAGGGTGTGGGCAACCGCTTTTTGGATGGCATCCGCAATGCAGATTTACTGGTGCACGTGGTACGTGCATTTAGCAACAAGGATGTTCCCCATGTGGATGGGGATATCGATCCTATACGGGATATCGAAACCGTTAACTTGGAATTGCTGCTAGCCGACATGGATTTGGTGGAAAAAAGAATCCAGCGCATTAAGGAAGGGAGAAAGATAAAAAAAGAGCAGCTCGAGGAACTGGATGTGCTGCGCAAGTGTCTGTCGGCTCTGGAAAACGAAGTGACCATACACAAGCTTGAGCTTTCCACGGCTGAGCGTGAGCTGCTGGTGAATTATAGCTTCTTAACTGATAAGCCCATGCTGCTGGTGGTTAATATCGATGAGGAGCAGCTCCGGAGTGGCAGTTACCCCGGGCGGGAAATGGTACGTGCCTTTGCCGCTAAGAAGGAAATTATTTTATTAGAAGTCAGCAGCTTGATTGAAATGGAAATCAGCGAGCTGCCTGAGGATGACCGGAGCGAGTTTATGGAAGACCTGGAGTTACAGCAATCAGGCATTGATCGGCTGACCCGGGCCGCTTATGATACCCTGGGGCTTATTTCTTTCTTTACCGTGGGCGAAGACGAGGTAAAGGCATGGACTATTCCAGCCGGGCTGAATGCTAAAAGCGCAGCCGGCAAGATTCACTCGGATTTGGAGCGCGGGTTTATCAGGGCAGAGGTGGTGGCCTACCACGATATGCATGAACTAGGCAGCATAAACAAAGTCAAGGAAAAAGGTTTGGCCCGGCTCGAGGGTAAGGATTACATAGTAAAAGACGGAGATATATTAAATATTAGATTTAACGTGTAATTAAATATGTATTAGAGCTACAAACCCCACCGGTTACTGATTATTAAGCGTGTCGGCGGGGTTTTATTTACCATTGTTTTCCTAATTTACGTGGTGTTATTAATAGTGTTTCAGTTGGATGTCTCCAACATGCTAGGTAACGCCACTGTATTTAGCAGGTTCGGTTGTTCTAGAGCAATCTTAGGACTAAAGGTTACCTGACGTTGATTGGCATCCCAGCTGATCTGCCACGCTGGCAGTGTTTTTTGCCAAAAGGACAGTGGAGCGTGGGTGGTACCCTGTACTATCTTAAGCTCAGGACAGGAAAATGTAATTTGCCCTGCTGTTACCTGTCTGCTTAAGGTTGAAACGGTGATTCGCTCTGTTCCTTTGGTAACCACGAGGTTGTGGTTAGTGTCACTCCAAGCAATAGTATAGCCCAGTGTTTCAAATATCATCCGCAGTGGTAACAGTGGTGCACCGTCCTGACTAGTACCTGCCGGTTCCTTAACTTCGATAGTATATGGGCTAAGTAGCACTGTCACCGGTAAAAGCTTAGGCTGTGGTTGGGGCTGCGCAGGCACCTGAGCTAAGCTGCTTCTGAAAATTTTCACTGGTGTCCCCACCGGTGTATGGTCGTATAGCCAGCAAGCATCCTGATTAAACATGCGTATGCAGCCTGCAGAGGCGTAGGTGCCTATAGAAGAAGGGTTATTTGTGCCGTGTATACCGTACAGACCACCACCACCAATGTTTAAGCCCATCCAGCGAGCGCCCAGAGGGTTTAGCGGGCTGCCCCCCGGAATCCCACCGTTACGACAATAGTAAGGGTTAACCACCTTCCGTATTATGGTAAAGTTACCTTCTGGAGTTAACGATATACTTTTTCCGGTGGCAACTGGAAAAGTCTTCAGCAATATTTCATCTTTGTAGTAATGCAGCTGGTTAGTTGACTTATCAATAACGATCCGTACCCCCGCCAGAGCTATTCCAGTTTGGAGTAAACAAAAACAAAGAGCCATCAAAAACAATAAGAGCTTTTTAGTCATTGGTTATTCCCCTTCCAAAATAGTGCTTATATATATTACGGGGGAAGATTATTATTGTTCACTCATAAATAAATACTATTAAATTATATACATGGAACAAACTGTTTATCAATACTTCATACTTTTGCCAGTTATTAACCTACATAAATTTACAGGAGGTACAAACAATAGCATAACGATTAATTCATTCCAAGGAGGTGAATTTAATGCATATGGGTAAACTTACTGAAATGGAAAGGCTGGCCATCGAGGAACAGCTGTGGTCGGAGGATATTTGTAGCAGGAAGGTACAGTTGTATATGAGTATCACGCGTGACCCGGCGGTTCAAGCTATATTACAGCAGATAGCCGAAAAAGGGCAGCGTCATTGTAGCATATTAAACGGTATGCTGCAGGAGGCAGGTATTGTTTCCGGTTTGACCCAAACACTAAAGGAGGAGGGATCATATAATGCAATTCAGTGACAGGGAAATAATGGCTGATGTATTTGTGAATACTAAATATGTATCCGCCAATTACCATAGGGCAGTTTTGGAGTCTGCCAATGACCGGGTTCGCGATACCTTGATACAACTTAATAATGAAGAGATCAATTTACAAAAACAAATTATTAATTTAATGCACGACCGCAACTGGTGTGAGGTACGCCCGGCTAATTCATCATCAGGCTTATGGCAAGCTAAGGGACAGGGCAGAGGTCCCGACGCTATGCACTACCAAATGCCGTATTAATGGGGTTGGGGTAAGCACGGAAAGTTCTGGAAAGGTCTTCATGCCTTGAGGCGCTTTCCGTGCTTTCAGATGTATACTTAAAATAAAGCTTTTTCGGCCAGAGTGGCATCCGTAAACCGGTTGGGTGAAAATGGTGTTGGGTCTAAAGGCGGTTGCTTTCCCAGTACCAGGCAGGCTGTGATCAAACCGATGGCCGGTGCGTGCATAAAACCATTGCCGCCAAAGCCGCCAACACAATAGAGATTTTTTATTTTGGTTTCCCCCAGGATGCCCAATCCATCAGGGGTCAGGGAGCGAATGCCGGTATATATGCGGGTGATTTGGGCATCTTCCAGAGCTGGCACCCGTTTGATGGCAGTGGCAATGAAATCCGTCAGTCGACTCCTATCGACCACTGTTTCAAGACCAGGAGCGATATCGCGATCGGTACCGCCTAGCAGCAGTACGCCGTTTTTTTCAACATGCAAGTAAAAGCCTGTGTCTAGGTCCACAAGTAGGGGAACCTGTGCTGGGATAATTGGCATGGGGGAGCATACATAAACCTGCCGTCGGTATGGGGCTACGGGCAGTTCGAGACCGGCCATTCGAGCCAGCAAATGCAGGTGGGGTCCGGCGGTATTGATTACCAATGTGGCGTTAATTTCATTGGGCTCAGTGGTTGGGCTGATTGGCCGATTTGTTGGCCTGAAAAGCACGCTGGTGACTTGGTTATTTTTAACGTTTATATCTGTCACTTCAGCGTTGCACAATACCTGTACGCCCAGTTTGCGGCATTGACGATAGTAACCTTCCATTACTCCGTAAGGGTCTGCATAGGCATCTAGGGCACAATAGCTACCTCCCAGCAGATCACTGGTTGAAATAAAAGGATAAGCGGTGTAGATTTCATCCCGGTTAAATAGTTGTGACGGTATCTCGAATGAATTTAATTGGTTATGTATTTCATGCAATTCTTGCCACCGCTCCTGACTGTTAGTTACAAAAAGGTAACCTCGCTGGCGAAAATAAATTGGGTAATGCATATCAGCGACAAAGCGTAGAAAGTAAGGGTAGCTTATTTGAGTTAATTGAATATTTATCGGGTTAGTAAACTGGTACCGGATACCTCCGGTGCACTGGGCTGTGGAGCCTGCACCGTGAAATTTTTCCTTTTCCAGGATCATGATGCGTAGTTTACTGTGTGCCTTAAGGGTACTATTTTGGCGCGCCAGGTGATAAGCAGTACTTAGGCCAATTACTCCTGCTCCGATAATAATTATATCTGTTTGCATGTTAACTAATCCCCCTGTTTATGCCGCATAAAGGTATAGCGGCTCGGTTTATTGTTTATTGGGCTATATCAAGTCATTAGTTGAATGAAAAAGTAAAAAGGTTTTATCATTAAAAGTGAAGAAGTATTTATTTGCAGGTATTGTACATCTAGTTTTATTGTTATGACAAGGGGGATTTGCCTTGCATATATACTCGACCGATGGAGAACAGATGAAATATATGCTGGTGGGGGCAGTCAACCTGCTGGCTTTAAATAAATCTGCGATTGATGCGCTAAATGTGTTTCCTGTACCTGATGGTGATACTGGCACTAACATGTACCTAACCCTGTTGGCCGGAGTTAAGCAAGCACGGCAGGTGGAGAACGGTAAAATAAGTGATGTTACCGCAGCAGTTGCTCAGGGCTGCTTGATGGGGGCTCGAGGCAATTCCGGGGTAATCTTATCACAGGTTTTCAGTGGTTTTGCTCAGGCACTGGAGGGCTATAGCAGTGCCGGTGCAGCAGATATAGCCAGGGCCTTTGCCTGTGGTGCCGGGAAGGCCTATCGGGCGGTGAGTAAACCAGTGGAAGGGACAATTCTTACGGTATGTCGTGAAACGGCGGTTGGTCTGGAAAAGGCTGCCGTTCGGAGTAAAGACCCGGTTCGGGTGTTCGTGCTGGGTTACCGGGCTGCCAGCCGGGCTCTAGCCCGTACACCTGAGCAGTTGCCGGTGCTGCAGGAGGCCGGGGTGGTTGACGCCGGCGGCAAAGGTTTAGTGGTGATACTGGAGGGTATCATCCAGGCCCTTAAAGATGCGGCATCCCGGCGTAACATTGAACTGTTTGACCTGGCGGCCAGTCAGCAGAAGGAATTTATTGGCAGCCGGGCTTTGGATATCACTGCGGACATTGAATTCACTTACTGCACTGAATTTATCCTGATGGGACATAATATACCGATGGATACCTTGCGTCAGGAACTGACCCCTTATGGTGATTGTCTGCTGGTTGTGGGGGATGACCGGGCTGCTAAAGTTCATATTCACTCTAACCACCCCGGACTGGTGCTGGAATGCGGACTTAAGTACGGTGCAATGCAGTCTGTACAAATCAGTAATATGGAAGAACAAAACCACCATAGCACCGGCATTTCTGAAGTTAAACCGTTGGGAGTAATAGCTGTTGGGGCTGGTGAAGGTATTGCTACAATATTACAAAGCATGGGCGTAGATATAGTTATTGAAGGAGGTCAGACCATGAACCCCTCGGCGGAACAGCTGTTGGCCGGGGTGAATAGTATCGGCGCACAGTCTGTTTTACTGTTGCCGAACAACAAAAACATATTGCTATCTGCCCGGCAGGTAGTGAATTTGACTGATAAAAAAGTACATGTCGTGCCCGCGCTTACTATACCCCAGGCTATTGCGGCGCTGCTTGCTTATAATCCTTATGCATCAGCAGCGGAAAATGTGGCTAAAATGGAGAGTTCTCTGGGAGAAGTTAGGACAGGCGAGGTGACTATGGCTGTGCGGGATGCTGTTATTGAAGGGAAAATTATCACTAAAGGTGATTATATCGGCATGGCGGACGACCGACTGGTAGCGGTTAACCATCGCCTGGATGCTTTGCTGTCTGATTTGTTGCAGGAGATGGTTGATGAAAATACCGGCCTGGTTACCTTTTATTATGGGGCCGGCATGACCGGTGTCGTAGCCCAGGAGGTAACCGGGAGGCTGCAAGAAGAATTTAAAGGGCTTGACTTTGAGCTGCATTATGGTGGTCAGCCCTTATATCAGTTCATTATTTCTGTAGAATAAACTATCAATTAACTATAATATTAAGGAAGGTGTTTTTGTGATGGCTAAAGTCCGCATCGTAACTGACAGTACGGCGGATTTGCCGCAAGAACTGGTTAATAAACATAATATAACGGTAGTGCCTCTGAAGGTATATTTTGGTGTACAGTGTTACATTGATGGTGTTGACCTGTCGGCACCTGAATTTTACAGTCGTTTGGTAGCCAGCAAGGATTTGCCTACCACCTCACAGCCCTCGCCTACTGAATTTGTAACCTATTATCGCCCGTTGGTTGACCAGGGTGAGGATATCGTATCTATTCATATATCCGCAGCGCTGAGCGGTACTCTGCAGTCCGCCCAGCTTGCAAAAACCATGTTAAATTACAGTGGGCTGGAGATTGTTGACTCTCGTGCTGTTAGCGTGGTGTTGGGTATGCTGGTGCTGGCAGCAGCGAGGGCTGCCGAAGCCGGGCGTTCCCGGGCGGAAGTGGTGGCCTTGGTGCAGGATATTATCGCTGCTCACCGGGTATATTTTATGGTGGATACCCTGGAATACCTGCAGCGCGGTGGGCGAATCGGTAAAGCTAAGGCTTTCTTGGGAACGATACTTAATGTCAAGCCGGTATGTACCATTATAGATGGGGTGATCAATCCCTATGAGAAGGTACGGGGCCGCAATAAAGCAGTTAGCCGGTTGGTGCAGTTGCTGGCTGAACAGTACAGAGATACTGGTCCGCTGTTCTGTTTTATGGCCCACGGCAACGATCCCGGGGGGATGCAATTTTTGGATGGCGTAGTGCGGGAAAAGCTTGACTGTCGGGAAATTTTATCCAGTCAGATGGGATCGGTAGTGGGTACTCACGCCGGTCCGGGTATTCTGGGCATAGTGGTTTGCCCATATAAATATATGCATGTGTAAGCAAAGGGGTATGACCAGTGCAAAAAAACCGGTGATTGAGGCGTGTGCATTAGTTAAAAAATATTGAAGCATAACTGCAAGTGACGGGATTAATTTTCAGGTGATCTGAAGAGTACAAAAAAAGCAGGGTCCCTCTTGCTATAAGAGGGACCCTGCTAATCTGGTTGCGGGAGAAGGATTTGAACCTTCGACCTTCGGGTTATGAGCCCGACGAGCTGCCAGCTGCTCCATCCCGCGATAACCTATTAAATATACCACAAATATGAGATTTGTTAAAGGTAAAAGCTAATCACCATTGGTTTTCTTAGTTAACATAAATATTGCTATCTTAAGTTAATTAATTCATTGACCTTGACGCAGCGTTAAGGTGTATGTTTATCTTGTCGGGGGATGATGAATATGGAGTATACCGTGCAAGGATTAGCCAAATTAGCGGGAATTAGCGCCAGGACTTTGAGGTATTATGATGAAATCGGACTTTTAAAACCAGCCAGGATTAATGCATCTGGTTACCGCATTTATGGTCAAAAGGAAATTGAACGTTTACAGCAGATCCTTTTTTATCGAGAGCTTGGCGTTGGTTTGGAGAAAATTAGTAATATTGTTGGCGCTCCAGATTTCAGTCAGGTTAAAGCATTGCGGGAGCATCGTGAACAACTGCTCAAAAAGAGGAAACAATTAAATGTGTTAATTGCTAATGTCGATAAAACACTTGCTTGGGCAGAAGGGAGGATTTCCATGACGGACAAAGAAAAATTCGAGGGCTTTAAACAGCAAATGCTTGATGATAACGAAAAAAAATATGGCCAGGAAATTAGAGCGAAGTATGGTGATGAACAGGTAAATAAATCCTACCAAAAATTAAAAAACATGACTGAGGAGCAGTTTGCTGAGGTGGAAAAACTAGGTTCTAGCGTGCTGGCTGCACTTAAATCAGCATTAGCTACCGGTGACCCGGCTGGTGAGCTTGCCCAGCAAACTGCTGATTTGCATCGGCAGTGGCTGAGTTATTATTGGGATAGTTATACTAAAGAAGCACACGCCGGTGTTGCTCAGATGTATGTGGATGATGAAAGATTTACAGCTTATTATGATAGAATACAGCCAGGTGCAGCAGCATTTTTGAGGGACGCTGTATTTATCTACACCGGGGTGAATAAGTAAAGTGAAAGCCATCAGCGGTGCTAAACTTTTGTGAAAATAGGTAGTCGATTGGCCTGCCTATTTTATATTCATGATGTAACTGGACATCAACCAGAAATGGCTGAAGCTTCCAGCCAAAATAAACACATGAAAAATCTCATGAAAGCCAAACCAGCCTGGGATAATGTTGGGCGGCCACTTGGTACCGTAAAAAATCGCTCCGATAGTGTAAAAAAGTCCACCCAGTGCCAGCCAGGCAATCCCGCCCAGCGAAACAGCTTGAAGTAATGGCCAAAAAGCAAAAACAATGAGCCACCCCATAAAAACGTACAATAATGTTGAGAACCATCGTGGAGCGTCCATCCAGAATATTTTGATTAAAATGCCTGCAACGGCTAGCACCCAAACGCCGGCTAAAAAAGAATAGCCCCAGATCCCCTGCAGGGCGATTAAACAAACAGGTGTATAAGTACCAGCAATTAAAACAAAGATCATCATATGGTCTATGCGCCGCAAAAAGAACACACCCTTTTCAGATAAAGGGAGCAGGTGGTATAAAGCGCTGGTGGTATATAGCAGGACCAAACTGGCACCAAATATAGAAAATGCAACAACATGCGATATATCTCCTTTCAATACCGATTTATAGACTAGTGCCACCAGTGCTACAACTGATAAAATTGCACCTGCTAAATGGGACAAACCACTGAAAGGATCTCTAAATTTAATTATCAACGCCGTCCACCTCGTAGAATATTTTCTAAAGCTTGTTCTTATTGAAGCATAAATATTCTAAAGATTGCCAAGCATATGCCTATTATAGTAAAGATGCCAGCAAGGTGCAATAACAGTAGCTAAGCACACGGAGCATTAGCTAATGATCTGCATGTTTCCTTTAAGCCAAATCATATGGAGTAATTTGACAGGTTGCGTGGTTATTTAAGAAAACGGAAGTTAGATTTAGGCTTTCCGATTTTCAGTACCTGTGATATGCTTTAAGTTGTGCACGGACATGGCAAAGCCCGTAGAGGGATAGACATTTTACTTTCCTGTTATGGTGATGAAACTGATTTGACAGCGGTTTAAAAACCTGATTGGCAGCAAACTGGTGCCAAGACCGCTGTCAATATATAAAGTAGTGTGGCCAATATGATAAATACCTTTGTCGTAAGCAGGCAAAAAGCCCTGGCCTGAAGCAACTATAGCTCCTATGAAGGGTAAGCGTACCTGGCCTCCATGAGTGTGGCCGCATAACACTAGGTCTGCTTTGGAAACGACTGGCGTTTTAATAACAGCCGGTGCATGACTCAGCAGCACAGTAAACTGTTCTGTATCGATATCTTGAGTAGCCCTGTCTAAGTTGGTGTGTTTCTTGCCGGGATAATCGATGCCATAAATATTTATGGCAAGGCGGTCAGTGGACCAGACTACGTGTTCATTTTTTAAAACCCGAACCCCGCGGTTAGTCAGCCCGCTTAATAATTGTGGAGTCCTGCGGTTAGCAATTTCATGGTTGCCAATTACAAAATATGTGTGCGGGTTTATTTGGACAAGTTCCCGGGCTAAGGAAAATACGTTAGCAAAATTAGTGGTTTTTCGGTCGACAAAATCCCCTGTAATAACAATTAGGTCAGGATTTAATTGTTTGATCTGCGCAAGTAATTTTATGTGCTGGTTAGTTGGATGCCAGTTGTGAAAATCCGATATTTGTAAGATGGAGATTTTAGTTTCGGACGGTATTTTTGAGGAGTCTATATCTACCCGTTTAATTTTTGGGCAGTTTACCTGGAAGTAAATGTACGCAAGTAACAAACCGCTGATGATCATGCCGAATGCCGCTAATCTTATTACCCATTCGAACAATGCTTGGACAGACAAAATATTTTCCCTCCAATTTAGTCAACTCTCTATCTGGTGCTGTTTACTACTCAAAGTATATGATAAGTTATGGGAAAAGTTCTTTATCAAGAGGGTAATAATTATGATGGTGCTAATGCAAACTGCGGAATAATTGCCAAATAAAAGCTGGAATAACTTAAAGCTGTCAATGAGTTGTGCATAGATAAATTGTCTGCATCATTTATTAACAAGTTGACTTTGCTAATATTCTGGCTATTTTGCTAGAAGAGTCTTTTCTTCTTGTTTTTAAGTTTAACAAATTATGTAAAGAAATATTTAATATGGCGTGTATTGCAGATTATATTATAATAGATTACGATAAACTATATATATAAGGAATTTATAATGGCATATTTATGTAATTAAATTCTCTTATAAAATCTGGTGGATTATAAGTAGCTTATTCATTGGTGATATAGCTATACATTTTTGTTAGGGCAAAAGAAGGGAGTAGTAGATTTTGCAATTACCAGAGCTAAAAATTGGCCATTTAAGGCCTAAATATCCAATTGTCCAGGGGGGGATGGCGGTACGGGTGTCTACCGCCCCGTTAGCCGCTGCTGTTGCCAACGCCGGCGGTATTGGTGTTATTGCGGCTACCGTAATGAGCACTGATCAGTTGAGGGAGGAAATCAGGCAGGCCCGTCGTTTGTCCTCGGGGATTATAGGAATTAATATCATGTTTGCTGTGCGGGAGTTTGCCACCCAGGTATACACGGCTTTGGAAGAAAAAATAGATGTGGTGTTTACAGGCGCTGGTTTTTCCCGGGATATATTCGGTTGGGGGCGGGAGGCCGGGGTGCCTATAGTTTCTATTGTCTCTTCAGGTAAACTGGCTGCAATTGCCCAAAAGTGCGGCGCAGCAGCGGTGGTAGCTGAAGGCACCGAAGCCGGCGGACACTTGGGCACTCAGCGTTCGATAAGCGATATATTACCGGAGATTAGAAAGGTTGTAAAAATTCCAGTAATTGCCGCGGGCGGTATCGTGGACGGTTTTGGGGCAGCCCGCATGTTTAAGTTGGGTGCCAACGGTGTGCAAATGGCCACCCGGTTTGTGCTCAGTGAGGAATGTACCGTGGCTGATGCCTTTAAGGAAATGTATCTCAAGGCCAGTCCTGAAGATGTAGTGCAAATAGAAAGTCCTGTAGGTATGCCCGGGCGGGCACTGCGTAACAAGTTTGTTGATTTGCTGCTGCAGGATAAACAGCCCAAGCCGGAAAATTGCTACAAATGCCTCAAGGAATGTTCAAAGAAGTACTGCATCATGGATGCTTTGGAGAATTCACGTACAGGGCAGGTAGACAAAGGTGTTGTTTTTTGTGGGAAAAACGTGGCTCAAATCAAAGAAATATTACCGGTACAAGAAATATTTAGGCGCATTTTTGATGAGGTTGCTTCAGTTGATTAAAACTACCATTATATTTGTCTGTAGCGCGTTATATGTGTTGTTTGATCTAGTTTTGTAAAGTAATACTAAAAGGAAACCGCAATAATCTTGGAGGTTATGATATGACTGACATAAATATTATTAGTTATGGGGATAAACTGCCAGTATTGGACCAAACAGTTTTCGTAGCCCCGGGAGCCCGTATTATTGGGCGGGTGGTTATAGGCGCGTATTCTAGTATCTGGTATAATGTGGTAATTCGTGGCGATGCAGATGAGGTGCGCATAGGTAGTGGCACTAATATCCAGGATGGTGCGGTTTTACATGAGGATGGTGGCTCGCCGCTGATTATTGGCGATAATGTTACGGTTGCGCATCACGCTACTTTGCATGGGTGTCACGTTAGGGATGGCGCCATGATTGGTATGGGAGCAATCGTGCTGTCCGGTGCTGTAATCGGTGAACACAGTGTCGTTGGTGCAGGTTCGCTCGTATTAGGGGGCAAAGAGATTCCGCCGCATTCACTGGTGATGGGTTCTCCAGCCAGAGTGGTGCGCGAATTAACTCCGGAAGATATAGATAATTTTGGTAAGATGGCGCGGCGTTATCGTGACCGGGTTAGATATTTCCTGGGAGAAATTGAAAACCCGGATTATTAGCACTGCCCCATGGTTAATTCATAGTTTGAACGTTTACTTGATAACCAGACTATATCTGTAAGGTTTAGCTAACTTTGTAAGGTAAGAAGTCATCAGTTCATTCGGGATCCAGTAAAACGATTGCTCGCCTCCCTCCCTGACCCAGCATCGGTCTTTCTATCAGGCCTATTACCTTCCGCTGTTACATAGTTCGCTCCCAAAGTTGTCACAGAATTTACTTTCTTTTCAGCACGCATTCACCCCCATAAATAACAAAAGTAACGGCTTTAGTATCGGGTCTGATTTTTTCTCAGTTAATCTATCCTATCTTCCACACGGGTAAACAGTATGCCGTTCGTAGCCAGCATACCGTTATAGTTCAGTACAAGGTGTTTAAAGAGGTTCTTGGCCAGGAAAGTCGAGCTTCATCATAAAAACTTTCTTTCTGTAAATACTAGCATAATTAGTATTAACTTTCGCGTATGTTGAAAACGAAAACAGATGTGTCAAATGAAGGAAGGTTTATGATGGCAAGCGACCTACAAAGAGATGAAATAAAATCATGGGTTAATAAAGATTCCCTAGCTCAGGCTTTAGCGATGGGTATGCATGGTGCTCCGGAAATTAAGCGTGATGAAAAGAACCGATATTTAGGCGAATTTAGGGAACGTGTTATACGGTTATTGAGTAAAAAGCAGGTTGCAGAACCGGCAGTATACCCGGAAATATTGGAGTCCTTAAAGGATCCTCGGGCAGCTAAAATGATCATCAGCGGTGATATCAATTACCGCTCAGCGGAAAAGTACCGCGAGTTAGCTGAGCAGGTAGGCAAAATTTGTACTGTTATTCACGACCCGGCTATGACAGGCGATACCGGATTGGTTATAGTAAGTAGCGACACTGTGGATGTAGCCGATATTTTTGTTCCAGACAGAAAAACAAGACTTGAACGGCTGGGAGTACCGGCAGCGTTGGTAAGTGCTGCGGGAAAAAAGGTGTGTGACAAGTGCTATGAAAAGATTACCGGCACAGCTCCCAGCGAAGCCATTAACTACAGTAAGTTGACTTTAGCCGACCGCTTCTGGGGAGACCATTGCGTTGCTTGCGATGGGAAGCACGGGGATGATTAATGCCCCGTGCTTCATTTTTTTATTATACGGATAGGGCTTTGCTCAGTGCGCCAACTAGTAAGGGTTGTTTGGCTGCGTCAGGTAAACATTGTAATATGTAAACGGCGGAACTTGCATCAGCTGGTCATGACTGAACAATATACTATACAATTATAGATAAGCTTGTTTTAGCACTTAAATAATAAGGTTTTATAAAAATAATACCTTATAAATTTATTTAGTTGACCAACGAAATTGGTGCAACTGGAACTGGGGTATTCAGAAGTATGGAATTTATCGAAAAATGAGTGTTGGTGTAAGAAAGTAACTAATAGGAGGATTCTTGCCACGATAGGTGGAAATTTCCTGTTGAAATTTACATGTGGTGGTGGTTTTTATGTTTCAATTGGAGAAGAGGCACCAACTCGCGCTGTTAATTTTGGCATCTGTAATCATGTTTGGCGCGGGGCATAAGTATGCAAGCATGCAAGCTGACGTACCTCTAGTGGCGGATCCGCTGGTGGCCGGCACAACCGAAACTATGAATGACGGTATCATGTCGGGGTCTAAGCAGGGTAATAATCCTACAACTGAGCAAAATATGCAGGTTGTTGTCCATGTGGCCGGAGAGGTGCAGAAACCTGGTGTATATCGCCTGCCAGCAGGTTCTCGGGTGGTGGATGCAGTGAATATGGCTTGCCCTACTGAAAATTCAGCACTGGACTACCTGAATTTAGCGGCTGCGCTGCAGGATGGGACGCAAATTACCATTTACAGCCTGGAACAGATAAGTCGGCAGCAATTGCCCGGCGCGGTACCTGGTGGGATAACTGCCGAAGGGGCTTCAGGGTCTGGTATTAGCGGCGGCGTTTCTGCCGGCGGTATTAATATCAATACCGCATCAATGGCCCAGCTGGAGCAATTGCCTGGGATTGGTCCAGCACTGGCTCAAAGGATTATTGATTACCGCACTCAGAAAGGTCCTTTTTTGCTTATTGAAGACATTCAAAACGTATCCGGCATTGGTGAAAAACGCTTTGAACAACTCAAAAGCTTGATTTGTGTCAATTAAACTATAAGGGCTCTATTCCTCCTATGCTACAATTATTTCCTTGGTATGATCCACAACCAAAATGGGGCGGATTTGAAAGGAAAACGTTATGAATCGACCATTGCTTGTTGTGACGATAAGTTTTACAACCGGAATTCTGTTAAACGCCATCTGGGGCTTTGTTCCCGGGGTACTTATCCTGTCTGCGCTGGCTTGTATTATAGCTGTGCTGACAGGCTATTTTTTTGCACAGTGGGATAACCGCTGGTTTTTTGCAACGCTCTTTATTCTGCTGGGTTGGTTTACCGCCGGTGTTGATGGGATGCAGCACCCGGCTGGACCGGAGCGTTTTGCCGGGCATTTTATCGCTCTTGATGGTCTGGTGACCCGTGAACCCGATGTGCGCAAAGGATATACAGGTTATGTGTTGGCAGCGGAGGCAGTTTGGTTAGGCGATAAGCGAGTGCCCGTCAAGGGGTTGACGCTGGTTAGAGTGTATGAAAGCAAAAGCATTACAGGGTTTAGTTATGGTGACCGCCTGCGGGTAAAGGGTTTGCTTTACCAGCCTGAAGAGCCAGGGAATTTTGGGGCTTTTAATTACCGGGCTTACCTGGCGCGGCGGGGCATTTATTGTTTAATGAAGGTTGCTCAACCGGACCATGTTCAATGTCTTGGGGTAGGAGGTAATGCCGCTGTGCGCCTTGCCCTGGAGAGTAAAGCCAGGCTACTTCAGGTGGCGTCCCAAACATTGGGCGAAAAGCAAACGGAGGTGCTGGCCGGGTTGCTGTTCGGTAATCAAAGCGGTATTGACCAATCGGTTAAAGATGTTTTTGCTCAAACCGGGGTTTCTCATGTGCTTTCCGTTAGCGGCTTGCACATGGCCTATGTGGTTGCCGGGGTATTGCTGCTGGCCGGGTGGCTTGGACTACCGCGCCGGGCTGTGCCTGCACTGACGCTAGTGGTACTGGTGTTTTATACAGTAATGACCGGCATGGGGCCGGCGGTGATACGGTCGGGCATTATGGCTATGCTGGCGCTTATGGCGGTGCAACTAGGTCGGGAAAGGGACTGGCCTAGCGCTCTGGCTCTGGCGGCACTGGTTATTCTGTTGTTTGAGCCTTCCGCTCTGTATGAAATAGGCTTTCAATTGTCCTTTGCCGCCACCTGGGGTATATTGTACCTGATGCCGCTGCTTAATGAGTTGTTGGTGGGGCGCTGGGGATGGCCACGCTGGTTTGGCTTGTCACTCGGAGTGACTATTGCCGCCCAGTTAGCTACTCTGCCCCTGCTGGTTTATTATTTCAACCTGGTTACTCCGATTGCTCCACTGGCTAATTTAGTACTTGTGCCGCTGGTGGGGATGATTATGCTGCTGGGGTTTGTTGGTTCAGTTGCCGGCCTTGTTTTTTTGCCTGCTGCTATGCTCATTAACGCGGGCACGGGGGTATTGATTGACTTATTTATTGGTTTGGCGCACCTGTTAAGTCTTTTGCCCGGTGGGTCGTCTTATATAGCTGCGCCTCCCTGGTATGCAGTGACCATATGGTATGTAGGGCTGGTTGGTCTGGTGGAAATAATTAGCGGTCGGGTAGCCCCGCCACCGGCTATACCCCTGTCTAAATATTTGCTGAACGCTCAAGACCGGTGGAATAGATTGGTTCCTACAGGAATTACAATTTTGTTAATGCTGATTATAATCTGGCCCTGGGGTGGTACGGGCGGTCAATTGCAGGTGCATTTTATTGATGTGGGCCAGGGCGACAGCATACTGGTACGTTTCCCAGGAGGGCGCACCATGCTGGTTGATGCAGGAGGACGCTTGGGGGACCTGGATGAGGGACGGGGAGTAGGAGATGCAATTGTTGTACCTTATTTACATCGTTTAGGTATGGATAAATTGGATGTGCTGGTTGTTACACACCCGCATGGTGACCACGCCGGTGGTGTGCCGCCAGTATTGGAAAAGCTGCGCGTTGGTTCGCTGGTGCTTTCGGGTGTCCCGGGCTATGAAGAACTACTTGAGCTGGTTGAGCCGCTTGATGTACCTGTTTACCGGGTTGGAGCGGGACAGTCTTTGCAAATTGATGAAGCGGTGGAGGTAACCGTGCTGGCCCCCGCTGGAAAAACAGCTGAAAGTGCAGCGGAGAATCTCAATAACGTTTCACTGGTGCTGCGTTTGGATTATGGTCAGGTGTCTTTTTTATTAACCGCAGACATAGAAGAAGAAGCCCAGCAAGCTTTGCTGGGCAGCGGGGCGGAACTGCAGTCTGATATACTTAAAGTGCCGCATCACGGCAGCCGTTTTTTTGAGCCTAAGTTTATTAGTGCGGTAGAGCCGGACTATGCCGTTATTCAGGTGGGTAAAAACAACCGGTTTGGGCACCCGGCCCAGGATACGTTGGAGGCATTATCTAGCACTGATGCTAAAGTTTTGCGCAACGACCGGGACGGGGCGGTGCTGTTTATCACTGATGGCCGGGATATAACGGTACAAACCGCTAGGTAAGCAAGATAATGTTGTCTTATTCAATAACGTGCATAAACACTGTTCGTCGGTGAACAGTGTTTATGGCGGAGTAACAAACGTCTTAATATCCTAATTGCTTAAACTATGGATGGGGGCAGGAATGCGACCGCCCCGCCCTATAAAATTTGCGGAAGAAAAGCGATGCACCGGCATCACCGGAGCCCTGCCCAGTAGACCACCGAATTCAACACTATCGCCTACCTGTTTGCCTGGTGCTGGAATTATGCGCACAGCGGTGGTTTTTTGGTTTATCATGCCAATAGCCATTTCATCTGCGATAATAGCGGAGATGGTTTCTGCTGGCGTATCGCCGGGCACGGCAATCATATCAAGTCCGACAGAGCACACACAGGTCATGGCCTCCAATTTGTCAAGATGTAATGCTCCTTCCTCTACTGCTCGAATCATGCCTGCGTCCTCACTTACCGGTATGAAAGCACCTGATAGCCCGCCCACATACGAAGAGGCCATTGCGCCACCTTTTTTCACTGCATCATTTAAAAGAGCCAGCGCTGCCGTAGTTCCGTGGGTGCCACAGCGCTCCAGTCCCATAGCCTCTAGTATTTCAGCCACGCTGTCGCCAATGGCCGGAGTAGGTGCCAGTGAAATATCTACAATACCAAAGGGCACACCCAAGCGCGCGGCTGCGGTGCGTCCCACCAGCTCGCCCATGCGAGTGATTTTAAAGGCAGATGTTTTCACGGTTGCAGCCAGAGTGCCAAAATCACCGCCCTTAACTCGTTCCACAGCCCGTTTTACCACTCCCGGGCCGCTTACCCCCACATTGATTACTGACTCGGGCTCACCAATGCCGTGAAAGGCCCCGGCCATAAAAGGGTTGTCCTCCGGCACATTAGCGAAAACCACTAGTTTGGCGCAGCCCAGCCCGTCCCGATCGGAAGTACGAAAGGCCACATCTTTGATGACCCTCCCCATCAGAGCTACAGCATCCATATTGATACCCGCCTTGGTGGTAGCCACGTTAACCGAGGCGCATACTCGTTCTGTTATATCCAGGGCGCTTGGGATGGTATCCAGCAGTTTTTGATCACCACTAGTGATGCCCTTATGAACTAAGGCTGAAAAACCGCCGATAAAGTTGACTCCCACCTCTGCCGCAGCCCGGTCCAGGGTTTCGGCATAGAGCAAGTAATCGTCTGTGTGGCTGCTCTCGGCCACCAGTGATATGGGAGTGACCGATATGCGCTTGTTTACTATCGGTATGCCGAATTCCCTGGCGATTTCCTCACCCACTGGTACCAAATTGCCGGCCAGTCGGGTGATTTTATCGTAAATTTTTTGGCAGGAGGCACGGGGGTCGGTATCGGCACAGTCGCGCAGGCTGATGCCCAGAGTGATTGTACGGATGTCCAGGTGTTCCTCTTGGACCATAGTAATGGTTTCAATTATTTCCTGTAAGGTGAGCAACTTAAGACCCCCTTTTTTATAGCCTGTGCATAAATTTAAAAGCGTCCTCATGCTGGACGTCTATCCGTACGCCCAGTTCAGCTCCCTTTGCCGCCAGGCGGTCCTTAAGCATAGACAGGTCGAGGCTGCTGTTTTCACTGTCCACAATTAGCACCATCACTAAAAATTCTTGCATGATGGTCTGGCTGATGTCCAGTATATTAAAGTTATTGGCAGCCAATATGCCAGTAACCCCGGCAATGATGCCTACCCGGTCGGGGCCGATTACGGTAATAATAATGCGCTTGCCCCTGTTTTCATCATTATCTATATATTTCATAGATATCTCTCCTCATCAGTCACAAATTGCTACTGCGCGTATTGGTGCACCATCTGAATCTGCAAATTTTAGTGGCCAACAGCAAAGAGTAAATATTTGTCCCACTAAACCGGCCAGGTTGGTTAAGTTTTCTAAAATTAAAATTTGGTGTTCGAGCAATATCTTATGTATGATAAAGTCGGTGGCACCTGCCGGGTCAATGGATATGGCGTCGGTACCCACTCCCTTAATACCCAAGCCTGCTAAGTAACGGGCTGTTTCCGAAGAAGGTGTCGGGAAGCCGGTAAAAAAAGCGGAAGTTCCCCATTTATGATACCACCCGGTGTAAAAAATAACAAAGTCAATACTGTTCGGCAGAGATAAGTTTATGCAATCTTTGGCTAGATCGGGAATATGAGATACGTCCAGCACTATGGCTTTACCATAAAAATGTTCCGCCGGAAGGGTATCTAGAGTATTGCCATCGGTCAATATATGAGCCGGAGCGTCAATGTGGGTGCCGGTGTGGGAATAAAAGGCCAATGCTTTTTCCCGGTAACCGTCCTTGGCTATGCTGCATGCCTCAGAGAGCTGCGGCGGTGCAGTGCCCGGGTAAACCGGCATATCCGGCTTGATAGTATGAGTTAGGTCGATAAATTGCATTTGTACACCGTCCTAATTTATATTAAAAATAATATATCGATATATTGATCGGGAATTTGTGGTATAATTACCGGAAGTATTTATGGAAGTCTTAATCGCAAAGTAAGAAAACAATGAGATGAGCCATTTAAATATAAATCATGGTGGTTCATCAAGATCGAAAATCCTTGAAGCTGCGACAGTGACTTCAAGGATTTTAGGTACTCCATTATGGTGCAATCTAAACCTTGCTAGATGAGGCAAGCGAGTCATATTGTGAATTTCTTCTATAATGTTAAAAGGCGACAACAGGATTGTCAAGGTTGTAGTTAAAACCGAACACTTGTCTTGGAGGTTATCATGAGAACTGCTTACTTTGATTGTTTTTCCGGGATCAGCGGTGATATGTGTTTGGGCGCACTGGTTGACGCTGGGGTGGATTTCAATCATTTATGCCGGGGTATTGCAGGGCTTGCCATAGATGGTTATGTATTACGAAGGGAGCAGGTGATTCGGGTCGGCATTGCTGCTGAGAATATTGTCGTTGAGGTATCTGCCGCAGAGCAACCAGTCCGCCGTTTGCCTGATATTGAACACATTATAATGACCAGTGATTTGCCAGAAGCAGTGAGGCATAAAAGCCGGCAGGTATTTCAAACACTGGCCCGGGCAGAGTCCAGGGTGCACAGAACCGCTCCTGACCAAGTTCACTTTCATGAAATTGGCGCGGTGGATGCCATAGTCGATGTGGTAGGCACCGTGCTGGGACTACAAATGCTGGGTATCCAAGAAGTATATGTTTCTTCGCTGCCGCTTGGCTCCGGTTTTATTCATTGTCAGCACGGTATCATACCTGCACCTGCCCCGGCTACGCTGGAGATTTTATCGGGGATTAACTTGCCGGTATTTGATGCCGGTGTACAGATGGAAACAGTTACTCCCACAGGGGCTGCACTAATGGCCACGTTATCTGAAGGGCGGGTGGGTTTGCCCAACATGACAATTGAGCGGGTCGGTTATGGCTCGGGTAAACATGAGTATGAACGGCCTAATTTATTAAGGTTAGTGGTCGGGAATATGGTATAGTATAAATGCCCAATGTTAAAATTTGACGAATTAAGTCAATAAGATTACATTTTTCAATGTGCAGCAAGAAACTAGACGAAGCATGGAACTTTTAGTATAATGTATAAAGCAGGTTTTGTGGGAGATGCTCTTTCTGCACAAGCCTATTTTTTTACTTTAATGTGTGCAGGTTACACATCAGGTGTTTGGTTGTTTCAGGCTAATAATTGTTTTGATTAACAGTTTCGAACGTTAGCGGTGCAATTGGACATGCATTGGTTTATGCGTGGTGAATTAATGCACATTTACATTAAGGATATGTTCACAAGCTAGGTATTCCCGAAGAGCAGCATCAAACAATTAATTATACTTCTAGTAACGGAAAGGATTATTTATTTTCCCGCCGGGGGGTGGTTGATACGGCTACCGGACAAGATAACAGTGATAAGGGTGTTCCCTTTAATTTAGGATACAAAATATGGTTGGAAAAAGACGGCGGTATTCAAGGGGATGGATTTTTTCAAATACTTGAGCATATTAAGCAAACCGGCAGCATTGCCGGGGCAGCTACAGCTATGAGTATGTCATACCGTACAGTATGGGGAAAAATTAAAACCGTAGAAAAAAAG
Organism: Sporotomaculum syntrophicum; assembly: GCF_009932395.1. Classification (GTDB taxonomy): domain Bacteria; phylum Bacillota; class Desulfotomaculia; order Desulfotomaculales; family Desulfallaceae; genus Sporotomaculum; species Sporotomaculum syntrophicum. The sequence goes on along the minus strand of NZ_LSRS01000007.1, from coordinate 62,074 downwards.
TGGGGCATACCGCTGGTAATTACTAAGGTCGGTGGGGAAACAGGCGGTGGTGCAACCCTAACACCGAATGCAGAAAATATGCTGGCAAGTTATTATAACTTTAAGGAACAAGTGGATAAGGAGATACACAGAATTTTTAATAGCGTTTTTAAAGTTTAAATTTTTTATATACGTTATGGTTTATAGAACATATTGGATGTAAACTTCTTAATATAGAGTAGGATTGTTTTTTCAGAAAGGACCGGTAATCCATTATGGAGATGATTTGGGAAGGGTTGACCAAGGCTTTACAGATGCTGTTGTCTGGTGATCCGGTAGTGCTGCAGATAACCTGGTTTACTCTGCGGGTTTCAGGCACGGCAACTTTAATAAGCTTATTAATAGGGATTCCTTTAGGGCTCTTCCTGGCATTCAAAGTCTTTCCCGGCCGCAGCGTCGTAGTAAGTTTTGTGAACATGGGCATGGGACTACCCCCTGTGGTGGTAGGCCTGTGGGTAAGCCTGTTTCTTTGGCGTTCCGGCCCTCTGGGATTTTTGGATCTAATATATACACCTACAGCCATCATAATTGCTCAGGCTGTTATTGCTTCACCTATTGTAACAGGTTTTAGTATGGCAGCCATTGCACAGCTGAATCCTAAAATTAGGTTGCAAATATTAGCTCTGGGGGCATCCCGCTGGCAGCTTTACTGGCTGCTCATCAAGGAGACCCGTTTAGGATTACTGGCGGCAGTTATCGCCGGTTTTGGCGGGGTGGTTTCCGAGGTGGGTGCGGCCATGATGGTGGGCGGCAATATTCTGGGGCAGACCCGAACACTGACTACCGCTACTGTTATGGAGGTCAATAAGGGTAATTTTGATATCGGTATTGCTCTTAGTGTCATCCTCTTAACGCTAGCTTATCTGGTTACGTTTATTTTAACTGTTCTGCAGCAAAGGGGTCGCTATTAGAAGGCGATTTTATAAAATAAAGAAGGTGTAAATATGCAGGATAGATTCCAGCGACATATTAATTATCTAAGGATTTCACTTACCGACCGCTGCAACCTGCGTTGCGCTTATTGTATGCCCCCCGAAGGGATTCAATGGTTACCGCATAATGAGATTTTAACTATAGAAGAAATACTAGCTGTGGTAAAGGCTGGTGTAGAGGTAGGGATTAGAAAAGTACGTCTCACCGGTGGGGAACCGTTGGTTCGTCGTGGTATTGTTGACTTAATCAAAAGATTAAATGATATTCCAGAAATCGACGATATCGCTTTGACTACCAACGGTATGCTGTTAGGCGCTATGGCCAGCGATTTAAAGTCGGCCGGGCTAAAACGGGTGAATGTTAGCCTAGACACTTTAAACCCGATTCGTTTTCAGCGCATTACCCGGTACGGTAATCTGGAAATTGTGATGTGCAGTATAGACACTGCTTTGGAGTATGGTCTTGAGCCAGTCAAAATAAATACCGTGGCGATGCGGGGTTTTAATGATGATGAGTTAGTGGATTTGGCTAGGTTAACCCTGGAAAAACCACTGCACGTCAGGTTTATTGAATTAATGCCAATTGGTACTTCCGATGACTGGTCCCATATAAGGTTTATTTCCTCCCAGGAAATTAGGGAATTAATCAGCAAATCGTTGGGCAATCTGGAGGATGTAAAGAAAGTTACAGGCAGTGGTCCAGCTCGCTATTACCGTATATCTGGTGCCCTGGGTACGATTGGCTTTATTTCTGCAGTGAGCAATCATTTTTGTGCTACTTGTAATCGTATGCGCTTGACGGCCTCAGGCCAATTGCGACCCTGTTTGTTCAGTGGCCGGGAAGTTGACTTGAAACAAGTGCTGAGGTCCGGTGCTGGTCACGACGAACTGGTCTGCATATTCAAAGAGGCGATTATGTCCAAACCGAACAGTCATGATTTGACAGCTAGCTGGGAGAAGGATGACCGGATTATGTCCCAAATCGGAGGTTGATGAATTTATGAGTGATAATGGTTACCAGGGGTTGAATCATTTTGATGCTAGTGGCGCGGCCAGGATGGTGGATATCAGTGATAAAGATGAAACCGTGCGTGTGGCAGTAGCTCAGGGTGAGGTACTTATGCAGCCAGCAACGCTGGATTTAGTGGCCAGGGGCGGGATGGCAAAAGGTGATGTACTGGGTGTGGCCCGGGTGGCCGGTATTATGGCGGCGAAGGAGACGGGGCGATTTATTCCGATGGCTCATCCTATAACCTTGACCGGGGTTAATGTGGATTTTAGAATTGTGCAGCCCGATCGGGTGCTAATTCAGTCCCGGGTACGTACCACCGGTAAGACAGGAGTGGAGATGGAAGCCCTAACAGCAGTAACCGTGGCTGGTTTGACTATTTATGATATGTGTAAAGCGGTTGACCGGGGGATGGTGTTAGGACAGGTAAGATTAGTCCATAAAAGCGGTGGGAAAAGCGGCACATATGAAAGAGATGGTGAACAGATCTGGGGTATTTAGTAACGGTTTGTATCACCCAGAAAGGGGATGTACCAAGAGAATATCGGTAGCTGGTGAGCTACTGGCCGAGTATAGGTTGGCAGGAGCGCTCATGCCAATTGATAGCAACGCCTAAAAAGAAGGTTAGTGGGTTATGTATTTGGGTTATAGAACGGTGGTAATTTTTTATGAAGTATTTTATAGATTTTTTAGCGGAGCTTAAAAAAGGTAATATCTCACCGGTTTACCTGCTTTATGGCCCGGAAAGCTATTTACGGGACCAGGCCATTGAACTTCTTAAGAAATATGTTTTACCTCCGGGAGGAGAACAGATAAATTATGATGTGCTGGACGGCTCGACAATGTCAGGGCTGGAAATCGTTACTATTGCAACCAGCACGTCTTTTTTAGCAGGGCGACGGCTGGTGTTGGTACGCAGCCCGCAAATATTTGAGACGAAAGCAGAAAAAAACGAGCAAGATATTAAGCATATTTTGGGTTATTTAGCTTCTCCTTATGCCGGTACCTGTCTGGTTTTTGAAACCGCTCAAAACGTAGACAAGCGGAAAAAAATTTATAAGGAAATTGCCCGGGTAGGTCGGACTATCGAGTTTACCTTGTTGAAGCCGGCCGATCTTACTAAATGGCTTGCCAAGCGCGCCCGTGAGGAAGGCTGTAATATTGGACGTGAAGCCGTGGGAGAATTGCTAGCACGTTGCGGTCGTGATATGTATACCCTATATCACGAAATGGAGAAACTAGTAAGCTATACGGGGCCAGGGAAAACTATTAGCTTGGAGACCGTACGGCAGATGGTTGCTGCCCGGCTGGAGGATAGTATCTTCGAAGTCGTTGATGCTATTGGGGGAAAAAATTACGTACGGGCGTTGTCCGGTATCCGAAATCTACTAATGCACAAACAGCAACCTCAGCAGATTATTGGTATGGTGGCCAGGCAATTCAGACTGATTTTACAGGTGCAGGGACTAGCCCAGAAAGGTATGTCCCGGGAGCAGATCATTGCCGCCCTTAAATTGCACCCCTTTGTATATACTAAAATTTATGCGCAACGAAAAAACTTTCCGGCGGGGCAGCTGGTTAAGGCCTTAAACCATCTTACCGAGTTGGATTATGCGCTAAAAACCGGCCGGGCTGATTTTTATCCTGCTATTGAAACATTCATTTTGAAAATATGTATTTAAAAATAAATTAACCACCCATGTTTGTTTTAACTGGGTGGTAGTCTTTTAACCAGCGATATTTTTATTGAAAAACTTAGTCAGGCGGGATTTTTGGCGAGCTGCTGTATTTCTGTGCAATACACCTTTGGTAGCCGCCTTGTCTATAATAACGAGTGCCCGGCGTAATTTCATTTGTGCGTCTTCTTTGTTTTCAGAAGCCATTGCCTCATGAAAACGGCGTATCGCAGTGCGAACTGTTGATTTAATATGCCGGTTGCGCTCGGTGCGTTTTTTTGTAATTAGCACTCGCTTGGCAGCAGATTTAATATTAGGCATTTTTTCACCTCCCAACAGCGTCAATTTTACCATGTGCTTAAAAAAAATGCAAGCTCAGCCTGGTATACGGGCGGGTTTTTTGGTTAATCCTAATTATAGTTTTTAAAAAAGGAGGTGAGACATAAATGTCGCAATGGATTGGACTAGCCGTTCGTTTTGTTGTTTCAGCACTTGTATTAATAGTTGTTAGCTGGCTGGCCCCTGGTTTTGTCGTGCGTGGCGGTTTTACGGGTGCTTTAATTGCCGCCGCTGTGATTGCAGTGCTGGGCTATGTTGCTGAAGCACTGCTGGGTGACCGAATTTCACCTCAGAATCGCGGTATCGTGGGATTTCTTACTGCAGCCGTGGTAATCTACCTGGCGCAATTTATTATACCCGATATGCTCAGTGTCAGCCTGGTGGGAGCATTAATTTCAGCTTTCGTGGTTGGGCTGATCGATGCCGTAGTACCTACGGTGTTGCGCTGATTGACCAGGTATTGGTGAAGTATACAGGCTAGAATAATGAACGACCTTACCGGTTTTTCAAGTACACGTTTGTAGCAAGCTAAACCCCGCCGTGAAAAACGGCGGGGTTTAATAGTAAAAGACATGCAACAATAACAAACTAATTTTTTTACATATGTAATAATATCCCCCACTAGGACATAGTTATAGACAAGTCATCAGCTGTATAGTTTTAAGAAGCATGGCTTTTTCCGTATGTTTGAGCTATTGCAGCAATTTTAGTGTAGCAGTCTGCTATGTGAATGGCAGTATGATTGAAGGTATGTCACTGTAAATATCTAGAGCTAAATCATCGCCTAGAAGGATAAGCTGAAGGAGGGGAATAATGTACCCTGTATATAACTATCACTATCGCAGGTATGGGCCACGGGTTAGATTCAAACCAGTTTTATATTTGGTAATATTTGTGATGCTGGCGATAATATTGATTAATTGTTTGGTTGTCTTGTATCCTGTTTTGTCTAAAGTCGGGCATGGATTATTGAATTTATTGCTTGCTTGGAATGATCGCGATCCCCGTGGTGTTATTCGAGTGGCAGTACCGGTGATGGCCTGGTCGGGCAGTAAGGAGGATACCCCTCAGGTGGCCGGGACGGGTGTCTTGACAGCTCAACTAGCGCGGTTATTTAGCCTAGACCAGCAGCGTCAAATGCAAATTTTGGCCTACCAAATGCCTCTGCTGGCTGGGGTTGTGAAGCCTGAAGAACCGACTGCCTTGGTTACGGCACCAAAGCTGGAGCCAGTGCCTGATCCGGAAGCCGCACAGCCTCCACAGTCTCTTTCGGCGCAAAGTCTAGTGGCAATTTATAATACTCATACCGGTGAAACCTATGCCCTTACCGACGGGATGGAGCGGCTTACCGCTAAGCGAGGCGGTGTGGTCAAAGTGGCTGAGGCGCTGGAAGATGAACTAGAAAAAAAATATGGTGTGCGGGTAGCTCGCTCCGATGTTATAAATGATACCAACTATAACAGTGCCTATACAGTTTCCCAGGGAACTTTGCAAAAATTACTTGAAGATAACCCTGCGGTGCAGGTGGTTCTGGATATTCACCGTGACGCGGGTAAACCCAGGAAAGACAGTTTAGTGAGCGTGGATGGACAGCAGGTAGCTCCTGTATTGATCGTTGTTGGTTCCGATGCCCGGTCGCCTTTTCCTACCTGGCGTCAAAACTATAGCTTTGCCCAGGAGTTGGCTGCTGAAATTGATAAACAGTATCCCGGGCTGTGCCTGGGTGTTCGTATTAAAGAGGGACGTTATAACCAGTTTTTGCACCCCCGAGCTGTACTTTTGGAAATGGGCAGCGTTAGTAACTCGACAGAGGAGGCAGTTGCTGCCGCGCGAATGTTGGCCGGGCCTGTGGCGGAGATGGTTAAACGAAATTTAGATAGCTGAATAGCATAGAAAAGCTTTTTTTTGGTAAATATACGTAATAAACTATGTATGCGGTGAAGATATGCAAAAAACAAGCAAATCTATGCTAGTCATGATGGGTATATGCATTGGCATGGTTTTTTTCAACCTTAATATTGCCCTCAATAATTTTAATCGTCTGGTGAGTCCAGAACAACCTTTAACGCTGCTGAATTGGCGTACCGCAGAAGATAAATTGGAAATTAGTTTATTGGGCGAAACCCTGCTCATATCACTGGACAGCAGTACTTGGCTTACTAATGCCTGGTGTCAAAAGGTGGGTGAGCAGGCCGGTGAATTATTTAGTTTTGGCCGGGAGGTAATTACACATCGTCTAGACCCGGTACAGCAAAAAACACGGGAAATTATGGGCTGGCAATAAGTGGGTATAGGTAGGGCGTTGTTCTATTTATTTTTATGGCACCTTTCAAATTTAACAGCTAAATCATAGCGGGTTAGACATGTTATAATAGATTAAAAAACATGCTATTAACTAATTAGAGTAGAATGTAAGAAGGCCTAAATAAACAGTTGGTCTATTTTTGGGCTATAACAATTAGCTATCTCCATTCAAATTGGTTATGATAGAAAGATAATAGAAGCCAAAAGGGGTGTTAATAAAATGTTGGTAATTGATCGATTTGAAGGGGAGTATGCTTTAATCGAGTATAAACGTAGGATATTTCATATACCCAAAGTATTGGTGCCAAAGAGCGCCAGGGTAGGCGATGTAATCAACATTCAAATCACAGTGGACCAGGTAGCGACTCAACAAAGAAAACAACTTATTGTTCAGCTCGCCGAGCAAATTAGGGAAGAAGAATAAAAACACAGTTACTGAAAAACCGAACGATAGGCCTGATTGCTTGGCCGGTATTAATTGAGTCACCAGTTAATAAATACGTTCTTGACTACTCAAACAGAGCAGCTGGGCTATGCCCGGATGGTTTTCTCAGGCCAGCTAACATGCATTAAGGTAGCCAATACCAAACCTGAAGTATAGTTTAAGACTGAGGAAGAAAAAATGCAGTACTTTGATGCCTACTCTATAAGGTTCTTTTAACCTTTACGGGCAAATGCTATAATATTGTGAGCTGACCTTTTAAGGAGAGAGGAATTACCGTTGGATATTAGACAGGATCATATTCGTAATTTTTGTATCATTGCCCATATTGATCATGGCAAATCAACTCTAGCGGACAGGCTGTTGGAATACACTGGTGCTCTGACCCAGCGGGAAATGTCCGAACAGGTACTGGATAACATGGAATTAGAGAGAGAGAGGGGCATAACCATTAAGCTTCGGGCTGTGCGTCTGAATTACCTGGCCAGGGATGGGCAAGAATATGCCCTGAACCTAATTGATACGCCGGGGCATGTTGATTTTACTTATGAAGTGTCCCGTAGCCTGGCTTCCTGTGAGGGGGCTTTGCTGGTGGTGGATGCTGCTCAAGGTATAGAAGCCCAGACGCTGGCTAATGTTTACCTGGCAATTGACCACGATTTGGAAATAATTCCGGTCATTAATAAAATAGATCTGCCGTCGGCTGACCCTGAGAGGGTTAGAAATGAAATTGAAGAGGTTATCGGGCTGAGTGCTCAAGACGCTGTATTAACCTCAGCTAAGACCGGCGAAGGTATCGAGGAGATCTTAGAAGCCATTGTGCAAAGAATTCCCCCACCTCAGGGTGATGAAACAAGCCCGCTGCAGGCATTGATTTTTGATTCCCATTACGACTCCTATAAGGGTGTCATTGCCTATTTCAGGGTGATGGAAGGGCGGCTGGCCAAAGGCATGCCTATTAAAATGATGGCCATCGGCAAGGAGTTTGAGGTTAATGAAGTGGGAGTCTTTAAGCCTGCCCCAACCTTAGTTGATGAATTGCGGGCTGGTGAGGTAGGATTTTTAGCTGCCAGTATTAAAAATGCACGTGATTGTCGGGTAGGGGATACCATCACAAATGCCAACCGGTCCGCTGCTGCCCCGCTGCCGGGCTACCGCCAGGTTAAGCCGATGGTATATTGCGGGCTTTATCCCGTGGAGTCCAACGAATATGGTGCTTTGCGAGATGCGCTGGATAAGCTAAAGCTTAATGATGCTTCCTTGGTTTACGAAGCTGAGACATCTGAAGCGCTGGGTTTTGGTTTCCGCTGTGGCTTTCTGGGGCTTTTACATATGGAGATCATTCAAGAACGGCTGGAGCGGGAATATGGGCTGAGCCTGATTACAACCGCTCCCAGCGTAAGGTACCGGGTAAATACTACAGCCGGAGAAACACAGGAAATTGATAATCCCAGCCTGATGCCTCCCAGCGGCAGTATTGTGTCGGTGGAGGAGCCTTTTGTGGCAGCTACGATTATGGTGCCCCAGGAATTTGTTGGAGCGGTGATGGAGCTTAGTCAGGAACGCCGGGGTGTATACAAGGATATGGTGTACTTGAGCCAGAGCCGGGTGATGATTAAATACGACCTGCCCCTGAGCGAAATTATTTTTGATTTTTTTGACCAGCTAAAATCCCGTACCAAGGGTTACGCCTCTCTGGATTATGAATGGGATGGTTTTCGGCAGTCTAAGCTGGTGAAAATGGATATTTTAGTTAATGAGGAACCACTGGATGCCTTGAGCTTTATTGTGCATCAAGATAAGTCCTACCAGCGGGGCAGAGCTCTGGTAGAAAAGCTGAGGAGTCTGATTCCCCGCCAACTATTTGAAGTGCCAATCCAGGCTGCCATCGGAAGTAAAGTGATTGCCAGGGAAACGGTGCGAGCTCGCCGCAAGGACGTGCTGGCTAAGTGCTACGGGGGCGACATCACACGTAAACGCAAGCTGCTGGAAAAGCAAAAAGAGGGGAAAAAACGGATGAAGCAGGTGGGCAGTGTGGAAATACCCCAGGAAGCGTTTATGGCTGTGCTGAAGATTGGTGAAGATAAGAGATAAGAGGTGGGCAGGATAAGCTGTTAAAATATACGGACAATATCATGGATAAGGCAAGCGACAACATCGCAAGTAAGGAAGTACTTCGTCAAGTGGACCACATAATTCTTGAAATAGTATTTTGGGCAGATAATACCAAGAATCTAAAGGTTTAGCATGTAGTCAAGGAATACTTCAAGCAGGACGTTGTTAAGAAACGGCTTTTCAACTGCTGGCGAAAAATACTGGGGGGCAAGGCGTTGCTTGAAAATGTTGGGCACAGTGCTTTATATATTCACGTCCCCTTTTGTGTGCGCAAGTGCCGGTACTGTGACTTTGTTTCTTATCCGTATAATGAATCTAACGCTCGCCTATATGTAACCGGTTTGCGTCGAGAGATGGAGTTACGGTTAGGGGACAAGCATGAAAAACGGTGGCCTTTGTCCACCGTTTTTATTGGTGGGGGGACTCCTACCTGTTTATCAACAAAGCTGCTTTTGGAAATAATAACTCTCATAAAAGGGTATTATAATTTATCGTCAGATGTTGAATTTACTATTGAAGCTAATCCTGGTACTGTTGATGCCGGTAAGCTGTCCTCTCTGCGCCTGGCCGGGGTCAACCGCCTCAGTTTGGGAGCCCAGGCTTGCAGTGAGGCCACGCTACGCACCCTGGGGCGTATACATACCCATGAGCAAACGGTGTCGGCAGTTTGGCAGGCACGGGAAGCAGGCTTTGATAATATCAACCTGGATCTTATTTTTGAGGTACCCGGGCAAACCCTTACCGAATGGGAGCGCTGCTTGGAACAGGTAATAGATTTAGCGCCGGAACATGTTTCAGCCTATGGCCTTCAGTTGGAAGAGGGCACGCTATTAAAGGAGCAGGTGGATAGCGGACTTTTGCAACCTTGCGAAGAAGAAGATGGTATAAACATGTACCAGGCAGCTATTAATATATTACAGTCTGCTGGCCTGGAGCAATATGAGATATCCAATTTTGCTCGGCTTAATAAACAATGCCGTCATAACCTGGTTTATTGGCAAAATGAAGACTACCTGGGACTGGGACCGGCAGCACACTCTCGCCTAAGGAGAGTTCGCATGTCGAACGAGACTAATTTGACTGACTACACAACCAGGCTAAATGCCGGAATGCTTCCGGTTGCCTGGTCTGAAGACATTACTCAGGAAAATGATATCTTTGAAACTATTTTTTTAGGATTGCGCATGACTGGAGGGCTGGATCTGGAGCGTTTCAAACAACGGTTTGGCCGATCACTTAATGAGATATATCCAGGTCTTGTGGAATCACTGGTAAATAAGGGACAACTAAAGCTTCGGGGTAATCATTTATGCTTAACCCCGGCCGGTATGCTGTTGGCCAATGCGGTGATGTGTGAGTTTGCACCGGTGTGAATATTCTTGACAAATGAAATCACTAGTGCTATGTTTTTATTAGATGTTAGCACTCAATTTGGGAGAGTGCTAACAAGGAGGTGTCGCAAATGACCCTTGACGCCAGGAAAAAGAATGTGCTAATGGCCATAGTGCAGGATTACATTGCCACTGCGGAACCGGTGGGTTCTCGGACCATAGCCAGGAAATATAAATTAGGTGTGAGCTCGGCAACCATCCGCAATGAAATGGCCGACCTGGAGGAGATGGGTTACATTGAACAACCCCACACTTCAGCAGGGCGCGTGCCCTCCGACCAGGGTTACAGGTATTACGTGGATCATCTGATGAAACGTGAGGAGTTTGATTCGAAAGAAGCTAAACTGGTACTTAACAGTTATCTTACCAAGAAGCAGGAAATTGGTCATGTATTGAGAAACGCCGGTCAGCTAATATCGCAGATTACTAACTATACCGGGGTAGTCATGACAACTAGCCTGGGCAGGGGCAGTCTCAAACACATCCAGTTGGTGCATATGGGTATAGGGCAGTCTATGGTTGTAGTGGTAACCGATGCCGGGGCTGTGCACCATCGGATTATTGATATTCCGGAGACCATACAGGCTGCTGATCTGGAAACGATCACTAAAGTTTTAAATCATAAGTTGCAGGGCAAAACAATTGAAAATATTCGCCTGACCTTGATTAAGGAGATTTATTTTGAGTTAGCTAAGCAAAAATATATATTGGATATGGCAATGGATGTTATACAAGAGGGGCTGTCCTTGGAAACCGGGGAAAAAATTTACCTGGGCAGCATCTTTAATATTTTAAATCAGCCTGAATTTCATAACATAGAGAAGGTCAAAGTACTGCTCAGCCTGCTGGAGAATGAACAGGAGTTGGCCAATATCATGTCAGATGTTTTCCAGGAGAGTGGCGTGACGGTGCGTATTGGCGAAGAACTGGAGGACGGTCGCCTAAAAGATTACAGCCTGGTGCTTGGCACGTATCGCATGGAGGGTAAACCGGCAGGGAGTATTGGCCTTCTAGGACCGACCAGGATGGATTACGCCCGGGCATTCGCTGTAGTGGAATATATGACGGACAATATTTCAATGGTGATAGAAAGATTGATGCGCTGGCGTAGTAAATAAACATATTTTATGGTGTAAGTTATTTAACAATTTATATATAAACACGGTGTATTTAATTGTTGGTCAAGGAGTGAAACGCGTGGATAAATTACATGATGCTACGGCCGATGAGCACCTATCGAAGGAAAATTCAAATAAAGCAGAACATCAAGCAATTGACGATGGGGAAGCTATTACCGGTGATGTGGAGGTTCTGCCGGAAGAAGAAGCAATGAACGTGGAGCGGTTACAAGATGAGCTGGCTAAGCAAATAGCTAAAGCCGAAGAATATTATAACCGCCTGCTGCGACTGCAGGCTGATTTTGATAACTACCGCAAGCGTACTGCGAAGGAGAAGGAAGAATTTATAAAATACGCTGCTGCTTCTTTGTGTGAGGAGCTATTGCCTGTTTTGGATAATTTCCAGCTAGCCCTGGCTGCCAAAGAGCAGGACCCCAGCAAAGTAGTTGAGGGGATAACTATGATTATTAGGCAGTTACAGGACATACTGCATAAAGAGGGACTTACACCGGTGACATCCGTGGGTGAACAATTTGACCCCACCCGACACGAAGCAATAATGCAAGAGATAACGGATCAATATCCCGAAAACACTGTCACAGCGGAATTGCGTCAGGGCTATTATCTTAAGGATAAATTACTGCGCCCGGCTTTGGTTAAAGTCGCCAAACCCGGGAATTAACTGCAAAAACTTAGGAGGCGAAAAATATGGCTAAAGTACTGGGTATTGACCTGGGTACCACCAACTCCTGCATGGCCGTTATGGAGGGCGGCGAAGCAGTGGTTATACCTAATGCTGAAGGAGGGCGAACCACCCCTTCAGTAGTGGGATTTTCTAAAACAGGTGAGCGGTTGGTGGGTCAAGTAGCTAAAAACCAGGCGGTTAGCAACCCCGACCGTACGATAAGCTCTATTAAAAGGCATATGGGTTCTGATTATAAAGTAAATATAGATGGTAAGGAGTATACACCCCAGGAAATATCTGCTATGGTTTTGCAAAAAATGAAAACTGATGCGGAAAGCTACCTGGGTGAGAAAGTGACCCAGGCGGTTATTACAGTGCCTGCTTATTTCACCGACGCACAACGCCAGGCAACCAAAGATGCCGGTAAAATAGCAGGCCTGGAGGTATTGCGTATTATTAATGAACCTACCGCAGCAGCGCTGGCTTACGGCCTGGATAAAGGCGATGAACAAACCATTCTGGTGTTTGATCTGGGCGGCGGTACTTTTGATGTGTCCATATTGGAACTCGGTGACGGTGTTTTTGAGGTCAAGGCAACCAGCGGGAATAACCGGCTGGGCGGTGATGATTTTGACCAGCGTGTTGTGGAATACTTGATCAGTGAGTTTAAAAAGGATACCGGTATTGATTTGAAAGGTGACCGGATGGCGCTGCAGAGGCTTAAGGATGCTGCGGAGAAAGCCAAGGTGGAGCTTAGCGGGGTAATGTCGGCTAATATTAACCTGCCCTTTATTACAGCGGACGCCAATGGCCCCAAACACCTGGATATCAACCTTTCCCGGGCTAAGTTTAATGAACTGACGGCAGATTTGGTGGAAAAGACGATGGGTCCCACCAGGCAGGCGATGTCCGATGCTGGATTAAGTCCCCAGGATATTCATAAGGTACTCTTGGTGGGTGGTTCCACCCGTGTCCCGGCGGTGCAGGAAGCCATCAAAAACTTTATTCAAAAAGAGCCTCACAAGGGGATTAATCCGGATGAGTGTGTGGCCATTGGCGCGGCTATACAAGCCGGTGTGCTGGCCGGTGAAGTTAAGGATGTACTGTTGCTTGATGTTACACCGCTTTCTCTGGGTATAGAAACCCTGGGCGGTGTATCCACCAGGTTGATCGAACGTAACACCACCATACCCACCTCGAAGAGCCAGGTTTTCTCTACCGCTGCTGACGGGCAGACTACGGTGGAAATACATGTGCTACAAGGTGAGCGTTCAATGGCGGCCGATAATAAAACGCTAGGGCGGTTCCAATTGTCCGGTATACCGCCGGCACCCCGGGGCGTACCGCAAATTGAAGTAACATTTGATATTGATGCTAACGGTATTGTTAATGTATCGGCAAAGGATAAAGGTACGGGCAAAAGCCAGAGCATTACTATTTCGGGTGGCTCAGGTCTCAGCGATGAGGAAATTGATAAGATGATTAAAGATGCTGAAAAAAATGCTGCAGAGGATGAGCGCCGTAGAGAACTGGTAGAACTGCGTAACCAGGCCGACAGCATGATTTACCAGGCCGAGAAGACAATTAAAGATTTGGCCGATAAAGCCGATAAAGATAAAGTTGATCAGGTCAACCAGGCAGTTGAGAAGCTTAAAGAGGTCGTTAAGGGTGATGATGTGGACAAAATCAAGGCAGCCATTGAAGAATTAACCAAACCGCTGTATGAGCTATCGGCCGTACTGTATCAACAACAGCAGGCTGGAACTGATCAAGGTGGCGGGGCTGAGGCAGGATGCGGCACAGACTGTGCCGGCGGTTGTGGTGCCGCGACCGGAGAAAATAAGGAAAATGTAGTGGATGCCGAGTTTGAAGTTGACGAGGATAAAAAAGATAAGTAAGTATCTTTTCGGGTTTTGTAACAGGAATTTAACTTATTGCGTAGAATGGTATAACGTCTTAGTCTATTAAAATATTTGCCGTTCGGGAGGGCTATTTTAAGCCCTCCCGGTGGTGTTTGAAGTATAAGGTGGTGGATCCCACGTGGCAAAACGGGATTATTATGAGGTGCTGGGTGTTTCCCGGGACGCTTCGCCTGAGGAAATTAAAAAATCTTTTCGCAAACTAGCCCGTCAGTATCACCCTGACGTTAACAAGGAAGATAAAAACGCTGCGGAAAAGTTCAAAGAAGTTAATGAGGCCTATGAGGTATTAAGTAATGCTGAAAAACGGGAGGCTTACGACCGTTTCGGACATGCGGCTACAGATGGCCAGTTTAACGGTGGCTTTGGTGGTTTTGGCGGCGGTGATTTTGGTGGCTTTGGTGACATTTTTGATATGTTTTTCAGTGGCAGCAGCGGGCGGCGGAGGAATGGTCCTGAGCCGGGTGCTGATTTACGGGTGGATATGGAACTGACCTTTGAAGAGTCTGCTTTTGGCCTGGAAAAAGATATTAAGATTCCCCGAACCGAAGAGTGCAGTACATGTGGCGGTAACGGCACGGCACCTGGCACCACAAAGAGGAATTGTGATGTATGTCATGGCACGGGGCAAATTCAATATGCCCAGAACACTCCTTTTGGGCGTATGGTGCAATCACGCACCTGTGACCGCTGTCGCGGCACAGGAGTGATCATTGAAAAACCGTGCCCTACCTGCCGTGGCTCCGGTACGGTGCGGCGCAGCAGGACTTTAAAAGTTAAGATTCCTGCTGGAGTGGATACCGGTTCCCGGTTGCGTTTATCTGGCGAGGGAGAAAAGGGTTTGCGTGGCGGGCCGCCGGGAGATTTGTTCGTGTACATACATGTGAAGCCCCATGCGATCTTTAAACGGGATGGTAACAATGTCCTGGTTGATGCAGACATCAGTTTTGTCCAGGCTGCTTTGGGTGATGAGATCACAGTGCCTACTTTGGATGGTGATGCTAAGCTGAAGGTTCCGGAGGGTATTCAGTCGGGGACAGTATTGCGCATGAAGAGCAAGGGCATTCCTGATGTACGTGGTTATGGTCGTGGAGATCAGCATGTGCGCATCAAAGTAGTTACACCTACCAAGCTGACCGGTAAACAAAGAGATCTACTGCAGGAATTTGCTCGTATTGAAGGTCAAAAGCCCCATAGCGGGGAAAAGGGATTCTTTGGAAAAGTGCGGGATGCATTTTCAGGTTAAATAGCTATCTTGTATTATAATTGGTTTAAGTCAAGTTAGATCCCGGGGGGTATTGTGTTTGGACTGGTTGGAAGTAGCCGTTGCCTCACCTGTGGAGTTGGTTGAAGCGGTGGCTAATGTTTTGAATGAAATTGGTTCGGGCGGGGTTGTTATCGAGGACCCCGCCTTAATTATGAACCTCATTGCTGAAGGTAGTAACGAGACAATTGCCCCTACGCTAAAGCCGCTGCAAGTCGGGCAGGTTGTGGTAAAAGGTTATTTTTGCCATGATATTTCTTTGCAACAGAGATTAGAACACCTGTCTCCCAGACTCTCTGAATTATCTGTGAGCTGGCAAACCAGGGAAGTTAGGGAGCAAGACTGGGCTACCGCCTGGCAGGCATATTACAGACCGACACGGGTAGGTAAGCATATTGTGGTGAAGCCATCCTGGGAGGATTATATTGCCCGGGAAGGTGAAACCGTTATTGAACTGGATCCCGGCATGGCTTTTGGCTGCGGCACGCATGCCACTACGGCCATGTGCCTGGCATTACTTGAAGAGTTAGTTTTGGGCTGCTCAGTGGTTTACGATATAGGTACAGGTTCAGGGATCCTTGCTGTGGCGGCAGCCTTACTGGGGGCCCGGGAAGTAATTGCAGTGGATATAGATGAACTGGCAGTGCGGACAGCCCGGGATAATGCCGAGCGGAACGGCGTTTCGGACCAGGTCTCGGCGGTACAGGGCGACTTGTTGGATAATCTGGCCGGTGGCCAGGCTGATTTAATAGTGGCCAATATTATTGCCGATGTCATTATCCAACTCGCTCCTGATGCAGCGGCGGCGCTGAAGCCCGGCGGTAAGCTAGTTGCCTCGGGGATTATTATTGACCGGGCAGATGAGGTACGTCGGGCACTGGGCGATGCAGGTCTGGCACCAAAGCAAGAAATGACTGAAGGCGAGTGGGTGGCGATGGTTTATCAAAAAGAGTCGTAATGTACAAAGGTAATACTATATAATCTGCAATCGGCCTCAAGTGATTATAGTCATCTAAGGCCGGTATTTTTTTCTCGCATTTGCTAATATGCGCTATAATTATAAAGAGTTTAAACATTTGATTGGTGGTAAACTGGGAGGTAATGAAAGTGTCAAATTACATTAACCGGGGCTTTATTCCCTGTGCGCAGTTAAAAGGTCTCAGTAAGATTACTTTTCTTGACGGCACCCATGTTATGGTACAAGGTCTGGACGAGATACTTGCTGATATTTACGAAGAAGGATGGCAAGTGAATCCAGAAACAGCCGAGGAAATCGTCATCAGGTTGGGGAAAAAGAATTATATCCCATCCTGTGCTAAGCTGGAATACCAGAAGTTGCTTCTCCAAGAGTACAGACAGTATGTTGTCGGCAAGAAAGATGACATCCCGGAATAAACAGCACTCCGGCAGAGTATTGGTTACCCGCAGTCTATTTACCTGCCACGCAATTTATAGCAAACAGATAATTCCATTTTGAGGCGTGCTTTAATTCATCAGTATATATTCGGTAACGATATTTCTGTATGGCAAAAACTCAAAGCCAAACAATATCCTACGGTACCCCTCAACAGCAGCTAGTTCACCAAAAAGTGCTTTGGTAATACATAGCAGTAACTTTGTGGTCTATTAAAAGGCTCATCTGTTGTTAGTGTTAAGACCAGGTACTCTACCCAGGTATAAGAGTGGTAAACTGCCTGAAATCAATGCCAGGATTGTTGGTTCAGTGCCACCGGCTTTAGCTATTTGGTGGTTAAACCTATGATAATTACAAATTTATTAAGGTCGTGGTTAAAATGCCCAGGTTTTTTGTGGCACCTGAGCGAGTGCAGGGTGGTAGTATTACAATTACAGGCCCGGATGTCCATCATATTAAAAGGGTATTACGGCTGGGCACGGGGGATATAATTTCTTTACTGGATGGGTGCGGTAACTATTTTGAATGTCGTATTGAAAATTTGGCTGCTGAGTTTGTTTATTGCCAAGTGCTCCGCCAGGGGTTGGCCGGTGGTGAACCTCCTCTTCGGGTTGTGCTGATACAAGGATTAGCTAAAGGCGATCGCATGGATACCGTTATACAAAAGGGCACTGAGCTGGGCGCGGCAGCCTTTTGGCCCGTGGTTTGTAAACGCAGTGTGGTAAAAGTGGACGTTTCTAAGAAAGCTTCACGAATAGAGCGCTGGCGGCGCATTGCTACCGGGGCTACCAAGCAATGTCGCCGGGCATTGGTACCCGAGGTGGCCGAACCACTGGAGTGGTCTACCGCTATGGACATGATACCACCCGGTGCACTGGTGCTGGTTTTATGGGAGGATGAGACCGGCCATACGCTTAAAGAGGAATTACAACACCGGCCCAGGCCGGATGAAGTATATCTATTGATTGGACCCGAAGGTGGCTTGGAACAACAGGAAGTAGCAGAAGCTTGCCGGCGGGGGGGTATACCCGTCACCTTAGGTCCGCGCATTTTACGCACAGAAACAGCCGGGCCTGCTGCGTTGGCAATGCTATTATATCAGTGGGGTGATTTAGGAGGTTAAGTTTTTACATGACGGAGAAAAAAGTGGCTTTGACCACTTTGGGTTGCAAAGTCAATCAATATGAATCAGCAGCGTTGGAGGAATTATTCCGCCGACGTGGATACCAGGTGGTGGACTTTGACAGCCTAGCGGATGTTTACATTATCAATACATGTACTGTGACCCGTATAGGTGACCGTAAATCCAGGCAGCTCATCCGGCGGGCCAGCCGCATAAACCCTGAAGCTGTAGTAGCAGTAACGGGCTGCTATGCCCAGACCGCCCCTGACGAGGTCCTGGAGGTCGAGGGCGTTGATGTTGTGGTGGGCGCCGGTCACCGGGCAGATATTGTAGAGTTGGTGGAAGGTGTAGTCAAGGGGCACCAAGTAAAAGCTGTTGATGACATAGCCCATTGCAGGCATTTCGAAGAGTTACCTGGAGAATCACACCAGGGACGGGTGCGGGCGTTTCTAAAAATTCAGGAAGGCTGCGAAAACTACTGCGCTTACTGTATTATTCCGTATGCCCGGGGTCCCCTGCGCAGCCGCGCGCCGGAAAACGTGCTGGCTGGTGTGCGCAACTTGGTAGAAAGCGGCTTCAAAGAAATTGTGCTAACTGGAATCCATACCGGCGCTTACGGACGGGAGAAATCAGACGGTGTTGGTTTGGTGCGGTTGCTGGAATCTCTGGCGAATATACCTGACTTGGTCAGGTTGCGGCTCAGTTCCCTGGAACCGAATGATATTACTCCAGAATTACTGGAACTGATGGCTGCAGGGCCGCCGTTTTGCCGCCATTTGCACATTCCCCTGCAAAGTGGGGATAATGATATTTTAAGAATAATGGGGCGTCGCTACGATACTGATTTTTTTCGCAATCTACTTGCCAAGATACGTAATAAAATACCTGAGGTAGGCATAACTACTGACGTGATGGTGGGCTTTCCCGGTGAAGGGGACGAACATTTCCGCCAAACCTGCGCTTTTGTCAAGGAAATGCAGTTTTCGGCACTGCATGTTTTTAAATACTCTCCCCGCCGGGGTACACCGGCTGCTAATTTTCCCGGCCAGGTTGATCCGCGGGTTAAAGAAAAGCGTAGCCGGGAATTAATTGCAATCGGTCATAGACTAGCCCGCTCCTTCGCAGCCCAATACTTGGGCAAAACTGTATCCGTGTTGGTAGAACAGGCTGTAGAATATCCTCCTGCCGGCTTGACAAAGGATGTTTTTGAGGGTCTGACAGACAATTATGTGCGCGTGTTCTTTACCGCACAGGAGAAATGGAAGGGACAGCTGGCTAATGTAAAGATCACTGCACTTAGTGGCACTGGCTTACAGGGAAGAATAATTTGATAATAAGCAGGATTTAATTATAACATGTTGAAATGTTATAGCGGGTTATGAATCACTGTAAGGTTAAGGTTCTTCAGGGAGGAGGTGGAAGAAGGTGCAGGATTGCATATTTTGTAAAATAATCAATAGGGAAATCCCGGCGGATATTGTTTACGAGGATGACCAAGTCTTGGCATTCAAGGATATTCAACCGATTGCCCCGACCCACCTTTTATTTATACCCAAGAAGCATATACCTACATTTTTTGATCTGCAACCGGAGGACAGTCACATTCTCGGTGATTTGCAACTAGCCGTGGTCAAT
The DNA here is from genome assembly GCF_009932395.1 of Sporotomaculum syntrophicum. Lineage (GTDB taxonomy): Bacteria > Bacillota > Desulfotomaculia > Desulfotomaculales > Desulfallaceae > Sporotomaculum > Sporotomaculum syntrophicum. Next base: position 42,669 of record NZ_LSRS01000007.1, on the reverse strand, counting down.
GTGGCTAAGGATATGGGATTGACAGAACGGGGATTTAGGCTCGTTGCCAATTGCAAGAAAGATGCTGGTCAGGTGGTGTGGCATCTCCATTATCATTTTTTAGCTGGTAGACCGTTTCAATGGCCGCCAGGGTAATTGACTACCTGAAAGGCGTATTGTATAATATTTTGGTGTGATAATTTTTATTTAGGAGTTGTTTTTCAGCTTGATTTTAGAACAAGCTTTATGGTTCAAGCGGAGGGGAGGGAAGAGTCAGTGGCAGAAGTTAAAGTAGGCAAGAATGAAACCCTGGACAGTGCCCTCCGGCGTTTTAAACGCACCTGTCAAAAGGCAGGCGTTCTCGCTGAAGCCAGAAAACATGAACATTATGAAAAGCCCAGCGTAAAAAGAAAGAAAAAATCTGAAGCTGCTCGCAAGCGCAAGTCTAAATTTTCGAAATCCTTTAAATAAATATTGTATAAAAGAACTTAAGTCGTTTCTAACAAACAATACCTTTGCCCGGTGCCGGATAGCGCCGGGCATTTGAGTATCCACCTAAACATTTAATGACTATATTTTAACTAAAACCATATAAATATTTGTTGAACTAAAAATTATTGAATGCCAAAAAATGGAGGTGGATTTCGATTGTCACCAGAATTGATTCCGTGGTTGGCAGCATTAGCTCTTTTGCTGGGTATTTTAGGTCTTTTGCTGGAAGTGTTTATGGCGGGTTTCGGCGTTGCTGGGGTAGCGGGTGTTGTATTAATTGCCTGGGGTATTGTGCTGTTGAGTGTAGATATTAGTATAACCTTTAAATCCTTGGTAATTGGCTTAATAGTCAGTATGTTAGTGTTTATATTGGGCATTAAGCTGATGTCAAGGTTTAATTTATGGCAGCGACTTACCCTGAGTAAAAGGCAACTAAATGATGAAGGATACCGATCATCCAGGGATGAATTGGTAGATTTTACTGGCCAGGAGGGCATAACATTGACCCCACTGCGCCCATCTGGGGTTGCTGAAGTGGGTGGGGAGCGCCTGGATGTGGTAAGTGAGGGTGGATTTATCCCTGCCGGGGCTAAGATTAAAGTGGTGCGTGTAGAAAGCATTCGGATCGTAGTCCGAGCGCTGGAATAGATGCAGTTAAATATAAAGGTTTCTGTATAACAGTGGTAGTTATGGGAAAAACCTCATTAGGCAACAATATACAATAATCAATGATAATCTTGTTATTTTTTGTGGAAAAGAATAATTAGAAGGGGGTATTTTATGTTTGCCGGTATATCTTTCTTAATTTCAGTCATTCTGGTTGTGCTTGCCGTGGTGGTTGTATTTAGTTTTATTCCGGTAGGACTTTGGATTTCTGCCCTGGCTGCAGGTGTGCGGGTGGGAATTATTACTCTTATCGGTATGCGTTTGCGCCGGGTACCTCCGGCCAACATTGTTAACCCGCTGGTTAAGGCCTATAAAGCAGGGCTGGATATATCTGTTGATCAATTAGAAGCCCATTACCTGGCAGGCGGGAATGTAGACCGGGTGGTTGATGCGCTGATTGCTTCGGAGCGCGCTAATATTAACTTGCCATTTGAAAGGGCGGCGGCTATTGACCTGGCTGGCCGTAATGTTCTTGAGGCAGTGCAAATGAGCGTTAATCCCAAGGTAATTCAAACACCCTTGGTATCGGCGGTGGCCAAAGACGGTATTGAAGTTAAGGTAATGGCCCGTGTGACGGTGAGAGCTAATATTGACCGGTTGGTGGGTGGCGCCGGCGAAGAAACCGTTTTGGCTCGAGTAGGTGAGGGTGTGGTATCCACCGTGGGTTCTATGGATAACCATAAAGAAGTGCTGGAGAATCCTGATTCCATTTCTCGCACAGTGCTGGAAAAAGGGCTTGATGCAGGTACCGCTTTTGAAATACTGTCCATTGATATCGCCGATGTGGATGTAGGCCGGAATATCGGTGCTAAACTGCAAATAGATCAGGCCGAGGCGGATAAAAACATTGCCCAGGCTAAAGCCGAGGAACGGCGTGCCATGGCGGTAGCCCGGGAGCAGGAAATGAGAGCGGCCGTAGAAGAAATGCGGGCCAAGGTGGTCGAGGCTGAGGCAGAGGTGCCGAGAGCAATGGCCGATGCGCTTCGGCAGGGTAATCTGGGTGTGATGGACTATTACAACATGCAAAATGTACTGGCTGACACCGGTATGCGGCAGAATATAGCTAAAATGGGTGACGATAAAGAAGATAAGGGACGTAACGAACATCATACCAGGTAACTTGTGAAGAACCATAATTAAGACGCCAAAGGTTTTTAGGGGGTCAGTTTATGACGACAACTCTGGTTATCTTGCTTATCGCCTATGTAATGATTAGTCAAATTAAAAGACGGCATAGTTGTAACCTGCTGGAAAATACTATTTTCCGCCCACCGGGGGATATGGATCAGCCACGTGTGAATTATGTATCCTCAAACAGTGAAGATAGGCCGCTGTCCGGCCCATGGAATAGATTGCCTCGGAGTGAAGACAGGCCGTTGTCTGGCCCGTGGGATAGAGTACCGCAGGGTGGAGACAGACCGGTTAAAGGTCCATGGGAAACCTCTTCGCAGGATGAGGACGGCCCGTCTACTGCACCGTGGGAGCATGAGGGTTCTGCCGGTGCTGGGGGTAAGCCACAGCCGCAGTGTGAGTATGAAGAGGAGGTGCGGACCCCGCAACGGCAGTGGGAACAAACTGTCATTGACTTGCCATTAGAATTGAGTGAACAGGATAACAGGCCAACTGCTTTAATAAAAGAGGTGGAGATGAGTGCGCCAAGACAGGGTGCAAAACTTAATGCCAGCAACCCGCTGGCTGCCGCATTACGTAATAAAAATGCCCTGGTGGGAAGCATAATCATTGGTGAAGTATTAAACTCACGTGGTGGTAAAGTTAAAAAAAGACCGGGTTATGCAGCCCGAGTTTATAGCAGTGCCTGTCATACTAGTGAACAGGATGCAAAGCAGTAATCATTGGTGCCGACACTGTTATACATGCCGCATATTTTCTATTGCTCAAACAATAACCAAGTATACGATGAATTATTTTAATGAAAGAGCAGGAGAGAGTTGTCTTCACCTGCTCTTACGGCCAAGCTGAGTTAGGCAATGGTAATAACTTTGTATTGCCCGGACAGCCAGTTATTGATTTCCAGCATGTTGGAGATATTACCCAATAACAGTTTATCCTTTAGATGATAATATTCCAGGCAGGTGCCACAGGTAAGCACGGTGGTACCTGCGGCGTGTAATTTCTCCAGCTGCTCCTGAACAGGAGAACCCTCACAGGTTAAATAAACTCCTGTGTTTAGAAACAATAACGCTACTGGCGGGTCAGCCATGGCTGTCAGTGTAGTGAACAAGCTTTTAATTAATACTTCTCCTAAATCTGGCGAACCCTGACCTAGTTCGTTGGAGGTAATAAAATAAACCGATCCACCAGCGGGTGTGCCAGTAGCCGCAGAAAATTCAGCAGTACATGCACTGGTTCGAGCTACTGGCGAAGTATCATTGCGGGTGATGGTCAAATGGTAAAAACCGTCTTTTTGCTCTTCGTTAACATGGTGACCTGCATTTTGGGCAAATAATGTTACGTTTTGCCGGGCGACATCGTTATCTACAATGACGGTGATGGTGTCGACACCTGCTTCCTCCAATGCTTTTTTAGTGTTGATTACCGGATGTGGGCAGGCCAGCCCGCGGCAGTCAACTAATTTATAACTCACAATTTTACCTCCTTAGTTCTTGAATAACTATTTTATTACCTGAATTAACTCCTGTTGGTTCGGTAATACCCGGCCTATCACAGCCGATGGCACCCCTTGCTCTCTAAGATTAACTACCAGCCTGTCCGCATTTGCCTCGGCTATGACTATCAGTAGTCCCCCTGAAGTCTGGGGGTCATATAGGATCATTTGTTCTTCCAGCCTGAGTGAGTTGTCAAAGGTTACCTTGTCACCCAAGTGCTCTTTATTATTATAAGCGCCAGCCGGTATGAGCCCCATGCGAGCCATCTCCAAAACTTCTGGCAACAGTGGTATAGCGGAAAAACAAATCTCGAGGCTGACTTGACTCGCCTCAGCTATTTCGGCGGCATGCCCCAGCAGGCCAAAGCCGGTGATATCTGTACAGGCACTGGCCTCATAATGTTGCATAGCAGCTGATGCTTTTTTATTTAGTGCAGACATACATTGAACTGCTCGTTCGAAAGCATGAGTGGACAGCAGGTCAGCCTTAATGGCGGTATTAATAATCCCTGTGCCCAGAGGTTTAGTTAACACCATCTTGTCGCCTGGCCGGGCGGTCGCGTTGGAGATAATCCTCCCTGGTGGCACCAAGCCCGCGACCGCCAGCCCGTATTTGGGTTCATCATCTCGTACTGAGTGTCCCCCGGCAATAATACAGCCTGCCTCTGCCACTTTATCGGCTCCACCTCTCAAAATCTCTCCCAATATAGCGATAGGCAGACAATCAGGAAAGCATACTATATTCATGGCCAATAGCGGTTGGCCACCCATAGCATAAACGTCACTCAAGGCATTGGCTGCGGCAATTTGGCCGAACAGGTAAGGATCGTTAACCATTGGAGTAAAAAAATCAACGGTTTGTATTAAAGCCTGGTAGTCATTCAGGCGGTATACTGCAGCATCATCAGAAGTATTTAGCCCTACCAGCAGGTTAGAGTCTTCTGCTACAGGTAAGTGTCGCAGTACCTGCGACAGGGTCTGAGGCCCTATTTTAGCTGCTCACCCTGATGTCTTAGCTAGGCTGGTGAGCTTTATTTTTTGTTCATTCATAATTCAGTCGGCCTCCTTTCCCTATAGCATGTCACTTGCCTCTCATAAAAATAGCAACCAAAATTAGTGTATATCAGTCGATTACTTCTGCTTCTATTTATCAATTCCTTTGTTAGAATCATAAAAAATTTAAATGGATATATCATTCAATAGAAAGATTATTTATTACCTATGACGGTGATTAATGAAAATTCCCGTTTTATGGCGGTATCTCAGCCGAGGTGATAAAGGATGCTCCACTGAATATAAAAGAGCACCAGCTTTTTTTGAGGAAATGAAAATAAATTTATTGGGATATTTAACCATAAGAGCGTTATTTTTCCCCTCCAGGTCGCATAAAATTAGTGGCAAGGAGGGATTTTTATGGCCTGGAAGGATCTAAAAAACAAGGTTAAGCGGCAGCTTTCCGATTATATGGATTTGCCCGGTGATATTATGCTGGATTTGCCTAAAATTGTATTGGTTGGCAACCTACAAGTGTTTATTGAAAATCATCGCGGTATTCAAGAATATAACCCTAATCTGGTGCGAGTGGTAGTCAGCGACAAGATTATTGAGGTGACCGGTGAAAACCTGACCCTGCGTAATATTTTACCTGATGAGATTTGCGTTGAAGGGAAAATCTCCGGTCTTGTTTTTTTAAGTTAAGGGGGCTGAAAAATGTTTTTCAAGCTTTTAAACTTTCTATGTGGTTATGTGACTATTACGCTCCCTGAGGAATGTCTGGAGAAGTTTGTCAACATTGCGACCACCCGGAGGATTTATCTTTGGGAAATCACTAATTCAATTGATAACCAGGTTGCTCTTAAGGTGCGTTTAAGAGATGTGCCTCCTTTACGTCATATAGCCCGCATGACCCGTTGTCGTTTCCACATTATTAAACGCTCTGGAGTGCCTTTCTTTATTAACCAGTTGCTGCACCGGAAGGCACTACTGGGCGGGGCATTATTTTTTATTATTGTGTTATACGCATTATCATCATTTATTTGGTTTATTGATATTCAAGGCAATAAATCAATCAGTGATGATAAGATTATCGCGGTTGTCCGGCAGGTCGGGGTCCACCGTGGTGTACCTAAGTGGTCTGTTGACACAGCTGAGCTGGAAAAAACTATTATACAGCAGTTGAGCGGACTGGCTTGGGTTGGTGTGACTGTAGATGGGACAAGGCTCGAAATCGAGGTGGTGGAAAAGGTGCTGCCGCCCGATAACGGTGCCCAGATAGTGGATTTAGTGGCCAAAAAGGACGGGCTAATTAAAGAGATTCTGGTTTTATCTGGCCATCCTCTGGTTAAGGAAGGAGATACCGTTACTGCCGGGCAAGTTTTAATATCAGCGGCAATACCTCCTCCTGAAGATGAAGAAAATGATAAAAAGATCCCAGATGTCGTTGAAGAGGACGAGTTGCAGCAGCAGGTGCAGTTCGTACACGCTCGCGGCATTGTCCGTGCTCGCATCTGGTATGATGGCTACGAGGAAGTGAAATTACGAGAACAAGAAAAACATCCTACTGGGCAGCAAATTACCAAACTTTGCATGAAAATCGGGAGTAAGGAAATAATTTTAATGGGCCCCCGGCAGGTGCCGTATACAAACTATATTGAGTATGCTGAGGTGAAAAGGTTACCTTCATGGAGGAATATAGTTATACCCGTCGAAGTTATAACGATCAAATATACAGAACAGAGAATTTGTTATCATGAATTTAACCGGACTGAGGCTCTTCGTCTAGCTGGAGAACAGGCGCTGGAAAAATTGCGTTCACAAATGCCTGAGCACGTGAAGATATTGCATACTGACCTGCGGGAAGTTAAAACGGCAAATGAAGAGGATATCGTCAGGGTTCGGCTTACGGTGGAAACGTTGGAGGAAATAGGTGTAGAAAAACCCCATCAATAAGATGGAGGAGGTTATAACATAGTTGACGGAAAAGATGCAAACTCAACTAATAGAGACTAGAATGATTATTGATGATCTTGGCGCTGCTGCAGAAATTTTTGGTAAACATGATGAGAACATGTCCTTGCTGGAGAACTCACTGGGTGTGAAAATGGTGGCTCGGGGTGAGGAGTTGGTCATCATGGGACAGCAGGAACAGGTTCAAAAAACACGGAAAATTGTTGAACAGTTACAAACTTATTATCAAGCCGGCAATAGAATATCTAGGCACGAAATTAATTACGCTTTAAAGTCCGTGAATTCTGGTAATGATGAGGCGCTGGCCGGTCTGGCTAAGGATGTGGTCTTGGTTACAGCCCGAGGCAAAAAAATTAAACCTAAAACGGTAGGACAGCAGCAATACATAGATAAACTGCACAAGCAGGATATAGTATTTGCTTTGGGACCGGCTGGTACGGGAAAGACTTACCTGGCGGTGGTAATGGCCGTGAGATCGCTGCGTAACCGGACGGTGAACAGAATTGTGCTGACCAGACCGGCGGTGGAGGCGGGTGAAAAACTAGGTTTTTTGCCCGGTGATTTACAGGAAAAGGTGGATCCCTACCTGCGGCCCCTTTATGACAGCCTTTATGATGTATTGGGTGTTGATAATACTCAAAAATATTTGGAACGACAGGTAATTGAAATTGCGCCTCTTGCTTATATGCGGGGCAGAACGCTGGATGACTCCTTTGTTATTTTGGACGAAGCGCAAAACACTACCCCCGAGCAAATGAAAATGTTTCTCACCCGGCTGGGTTTCGGCTCCCGGGCGGTGATTACCGGTGACGAGACCCAGGTGGATCTGCCCAGGGGACAGCAATCGGGTTTGGTTCATGCCCGCCGGGTGTTGGATGGTATTGTGGGGATAGGCTTCCATCACTTCACCGGTGAGGATATTGTCAGACACCCCCTGGTACAAAAAATTGTCCGGGCCTATGAGGAAAAAGGTGCTTTGGCGGAAAAGACTGAGGTGTGATGTAAATGCTCCCTCTGGGTACGGTAAAGGAAAAACTTACGGATAGCTTCAGCCGGTTGGCAGGCCAGCGCAAAGTGCGCCGGGGTCTGGCTGCTTGTTTGTTTTTTGTGCTGCTGACGTTAATTTTATCCGTAGAGTTTATGCCCCAGCAGGTTAATCTGGTGGTTGGGCAGGTTTCGCCTACCAACGTTTTTGCCCCGCGAAATGTTACCTTTCAGGATAAGGTAAAAACCGAGGAAGCCAGAAATTTAGCGGCTAATCAGGTGGAACAACAATATATAACCGACCCGCGGGTGAGCGTGGATGTACAGCAAAATATATCAACGCTAATAAGTGTCATAGCTGACATACAAGCTAATCCTGAGCTTAATGATAACGAGAAATTAGCATATTTTAAAGATGAATTACCCTTCACCTTAACATCAGATGTTTTGGATGCACTGGTTAAGCCTGATCCAAACAGCTTGGAGCGGGTAAAAAACAGTTTAACTTCAATGATTAACCGGGCAATGGAAGACATGGATGGAGTAACCCAAGAGAATACAAGAGATGTAACAAACTCGCTGGTTGGTGAAATTAATAATTTACAGCTTAGTAGCGCATATAAAACTCTGGCATCGGAAATGGTGCGCTATTATTTACGACCTAATAAATTTTTAGACATTGAGAAAACCCAACGCTTACAGGAAGCGGCTAGAGAGACTGTACCCCCTATGATGGTAACCATTAAAGAAGGGGAAAAAATTATTGGTGTGGGGGAAATCGTTACCGAGGAACATATTGCTAAGCTAGAGGCGCTGGGACTCTCACGTCCTATTCTGCCGGTTTCTTCAATAGTAGGTTCTGCTTTGCTGGTAATTTTGTTAATGTCGGTGGTGCTTTTTTACCTTTACCAGCAGAATCGGGAAATATATACCCATCCTGGCTATTTATATTTGATGGGTATTATAGTTTTGGGTGTACTGGGTGTATCTAAGGCAATAATTGCCATAAATATCACCCAGTGGCCTGAATTTGGGGCTCTCCTGGCTTATGTTGCCCCCGTAGCAACAGCGGGAATGCTAATTGCTATTTTGCTGGATTCTCGGCTGGCCGTATTGGTAGTGGCCATGATCAGTTTTTTGCTGGGCTTGATGACTGGCGGCCAGATAAGGTTTGCTGTTGTAGGTTTTATCGGCGGTTTTGCCGGGGTTTACGGGGTGAGCAAGCTTAGTCAGCGGGGTGATATGGCCAGGGCGGGCTTTTATTCCGGGGCGGCTAATGTGGCGGCTATATTTGCTGTAGGGTTGGTTGGGGATACGCCTATTGGACTCCTGCTTACCTCAAGTATGGTATTGGGTACGGTCAATGGCCTATTATCATCTATATTAACTAACGGTGCTATCCCCTACCTGGAAAGTGTTTTTGGTATTACGTCATCATTGCGCTTGCTGGAACTGTCCAATCCGGGCAACCCGCTGCTGCGACGCCTGCAAATCGAAGCGCCAGGCACCTATCACCATAGTTTGCTGGTAGGTAACCTGTCGGAAGCAGCTGCCGATGCAGTGGGTGGAGACACACTATTGGTGAGGGTGGCGGCCTACTATCATGATATTGGCAAAGTGAAACGGCCATTCTTCTTTATTGAAAACCAGATTGGGGGGGAAAACCCCCATGAAAAAATTGCGCCTACCCTCAGCACATTGATATTAACTTCGCATGTCAAGGACGGGGTGGAGTTGGCCCGCGAGCATAAATTGCCTCAAGGAATTATTGAAATAATTGAACAGCATCACGGCCAAAGCATGTGCAGTTTCTTTTATCAAAAAGCCATGGAGAATAATAAAAATGAAAGTATTACTGAGGATGATTTTAGGTACGAAGGTCCCAAGCCACAGACTAAAGAAGCAGCCATTGTTATGCTGGCCGATGCTATAGAGGCAGCAACCCGCGCCATGCAAAACCGTACCCCCGGCCGGGTGGAGGGTTTAGTCCATAAAATCATCAAGGACAAGCTCATGGACGGGCAGTTGGCTGAATGTGACCTAACCATGAAGGACTTGAATATTATTGCCAACTCATTTATCCGAGTGCTATCGGGAATTTTTCATAATAGGATAGAGTACCCGGATATGACCAAGGAAATAGAACGCAGAGAGAATAAACGTTTCGGTACACGTAAACAACTTGCCGGAAAAGGTACCGGTTGATACCGTTATAAGGTAACTTCAGGGTTCTTGTCATGACCAGGCAAATAGAAAGGAGCATGAATAACGTGCCGGTACTTGTAAGCAACTTGCAGGAGAAGGTACCAGTTGAAAGCAAACTGGAGGAAATGCTCATCCGGGTGGTAGAGAAAGCACTTGGCGAGCATGATATACCTGAAAATGCTGAAGTAAGCTTGGTGTTTGTGGACGATGCATATATGTCTCTCCTCAACCAGCAGTATCGAGGTATTGACGGACCCACGGATGTGTTAAGCTTTGCTATGCAGGAGGGACCTGACATGCCCGGATTTGAAGAGGAGCAACTGCTGGGTGATGTGGTAGTCTCCATGGAAACTGCCCAGCGGCAGGCAGAAGAATATGGCCACAGCTTTAACAGGGAAGTGGCTTATTTAACGGTACACGGGGTACTTCACTTATTGGGTTATGATCACCAGACCTTGACGGACAAACAAAAGATGCGCGAACAAGAGGAAAACATATTAACCCGGGCGTGCCTCTCTGCTTCCCTGATAAGGGAGAATTAACCACCTGGTAAAGCTGGAGGTGATTAAGGGTGCTACGCCTAATGCGCAGTTTTCAATGGGCTTTAAGTGGTATTGCCTATACGGTAAAAACACAGCTGAACATGAAAATTCACCTGCTGGCGGCGGTTCTGGTGACTGCCGTCAGCCTGTTTTTAAAAATGCCGCCGGCAGAGCTGGCTGTGCTTGCCATCACGATATTTATGGTGTTGGCTGCGGAGATGTTTAACACTGCTTTAGAAGCAGTGGTGGATCTGGTGTCCCCGGAACAGCACCGGCTGGCCAAAATAGCCAAAGACGTGGCTGCGGGTGCCGTGCTGGTTACTGCCTTAAACTCGCTGGCGGTGGCGTATTTACTAATCTGGCCTCGTTTGGAGGGCTTGCTGAGGTGATTTAATGGTACCGGAAGAATTGATTGCGCTGGCCATGAGGGCCAGGCAAAACGCTTATGTTCCCTATTCAGGTTTTGCCGTAGGGGCAGCATTGTTGGCCAATAGTGGCGAAGTATATACTGGGTGTAATGTGGAAAACTCATCCTATGGGCTTACAGTGTGCGCTGAACGAGTTGCGTTGTTTAACGCCGTAGCCCGGGGGGAACGGGAATTCATCGCCCTGGCTGTGGTGTGTGGTACCGAGGAATACTGCAGTCCATGCGGAGCTTGCCGTCAGGTGCTTGCTGAATTTGGCGGTGATACTAAAGTATACCTGGCTAACCGGTATGGTGCTTATCAAGAGACTACCGTTGCTGAACTGTTACCCATAGCTTTTTCGCTTAAAGACCATACTTAAGGATTATGAAAGGAACGGTAAAGATTACATATGCAGGATCAAGTTTTTAAATCAGGTTTCGTTACTATTGTAGGACGAACCAATGTCGGTAAATCCACCTTATTGAATAGCATGCTCGGCCAGAAATTAACCATTATGTCCAATAAACCTCAAACAACTCGGCATAAAATTCAATGCGTGCTTACCGGTTTAGATTATCAGGTTGTGTTCATTGATACCCCGGGTATCCATAAGCCCAAACATAAATTAGGTGAACATATGGTGGGAACAGCGTTAAATACCTTGCGAGAAGTAGACGTGGTGCTGTTGCTGGTGGAAGCAGCTATGCCTGGTCCGGGCGATTTATACATGCTGGAACAGTTACGAAAAGTAAACAGTCCAGTGCTGCTGGCCATTAACAAAATTGACCTGGTTAAGCCGGCTGATTTGATGCCCATTATGGCGACTTTCCAGCAGGCCCGTAATTTTGCTGAGATAGTACCTGTTTCGGCGCTTACCGGGGAAAATATAGAGTATCTCCGTCAGGTAATTATTGGATATTTACCTAAAGGGCCTCAATATTATCCTTGTGATATAGTGGTAGACAGGCCGGAGCGGTTTATTATGGCCGAGCTGATCAGGGAAAAGGTGTTACACCTGACCAGTCAGGAGGTGCCGCATTCCGTGGCGGTGGTTGTGGAAGCGGTTGAACAAAGGTCGGAGGATCTGGTGGCAGTGAGGGCAGTTATTTATACAGAGCGGGAAAGCCAAAAGGGGATATTAATTGGCAAGGACGGTAAGATGCTTAAAGAAGTAGGCCAACAAGCTCGCAAGGAGATCGAAATACTACTTGGCTCACGAATTTTTCTGGATATAAGAGTCAAGGTGAAAAAGGACTGGCGCAACAGAGATATCGATATGCGTAATTTTGGCTTACTGGAGGAATAAATCACTTTGACAATAATAAATGAAAGTAATAATATGTAAGTGGCATAATAACTAAATAACGTTCTTCGTTAGGTGAGGCTACTATACAGACACAGGCCACTGCCCAGAAATGTCGAGAGACAGGAATGGGTTAACAGGTATTACCGAATTAAGGTTTTACTTAATGTGGCTGAGATTACTCTCTAGCTGTATAGAGCTAAAACTTGCACGAGTGGAGAAGGCGGATGCTATTATTGGTCTTCATAATTTTTGAAGACCTTTTAAATTGTTTGACGAAAGGGGGTAACCTGCATGGAAGAATCTCCTCACCGACGAGGTTTGGCTGTTCCAAATGATATAAAATTAAATAACTTCCGTGGAGGTGACCCGCATGATCAAAACGTATTTCTATGATGCCACCCGGAAACAGTTAGTTCATGATGTAGATTTGGCTCAAAAGGATTTAATACAGCATGAAGATGATTTGCTCTGGGTGGATTTATACGACTTTAGTAATGAACGCGAGCTCAACTATTTAGCCCAAGTATTTAATTTTCACTACCTAGCGGTGGAAGACTGCTTGCATATGAGTCCCCGGGCCAAAGTAGACGCTTACGATAAATATTATTTTTTTATGCTGCATGCTTTGCGTTATAAGGAAGATAGTGATGAGGAAATCACGTTGGAGCAGCTCAGTGTTTTTTTGAGCTCCAATTATGTAGTAACTGTGCACCGCAGAACGCTGCCTACCCTTGGCCGTATGGCCAGAGAATGTCTGTCTAACCGGACCAAGTATATGAATCAAGGCTCCGATATGTTTTTGTACCACATCCTGGATGGTATCACCGACGAGTATTTCCCGATTCTGGATCGTATCGACCAGCGTGTGGATGAGCTTGAGGACCAGCTGTACGAGCAGACTAACAAGGAAATTACTGAGGAATTTATGGCCTTGAAAAGGACGATTCTTTCCATGCGCAGGGCTATCTTGCCGCAAAAAAGGATGTTTTCCGGTCTCAACGGACAGTTCGTATTTCAGATTTCCAAAGAAAGTGAACCGTACTACCTGGACCTGGTGGATCATATCGAGCGTATTGTTGACTCCATTGAAGGCTTTCGGGATTTGCTGGATGGCGCCTTGGAGACGTATTATTCCATTATAACTGCCCGAACCAACGAATCCATTCGTGTACTTGCTGTTATATCATTTATTTTTATGCCCCTGACCTTTGTTACCGGATTTTTTGGCATGAACGTGCCGTTACCCGAACAAGAAAGTATCTGGTCCACCGTGGCTATTACTGGTGGACTGATGGGAGTGACGGGTTGGATGTTTCTCGTGTTTAAAATGAAAAAATGGATATAACAATTTAATAGACTCTCTTAGGAGGGTCTTTATTATTTATTTTAAGGCAAGCCTAAACAGTGCATGCTCAAGTGGCATGGTATAATTTTTATGATAAACTCTAAACTAGCGCTATGGTAGTTGGGAGGAAAACATGAAACTCTACAAAGTTCTGGCAGTGGTGCTCAATTCGCGAGAGATGCGGGACGCCCATCGCGTTATAACCCTGTTTTCGAAGGAACGGGGTAAAATCCAGGTGGTGGCCCACGGGGTGACCAAACCAACCAGCCGCAAACGGGGGGCGGTGCAACCCTTTGCTGTTTCGGAATTCATGCTTCGGCAGGGGCGGGATTTGGATAGCGTCAGCCAGTGTGAAGGGATAGAATTTTTTCCCGGGTTATGGACGGATTTGGATAAGCTGCTGTATGCCGGGCATATGGCTGAACTGGTGGATGCTTTGACTGTAGAAGGAGATCCCAATGAAGCAGTTTTTATCCACATTATTAAAACCCTTCGGGAGTTGGATAAAACAGTGGATCCGGAATTGGTAACACGCTGGTTTGAGCTTCGACTAATGGCTCTACTGGGCTATTTACCATACCTTAATGGCTGTGTAGACTGCGGCGGTGAGTTGAACGGTCCCATGGTAAGATTTAGTACCCAGGCCGGTGGCCTTATTTGTTTCAACTGTGCTGCCGGTGAAGAGTATATTACATGCAATAGGGGCACAGTGGCAATAATGCATACCTTATTGAGTTGGGAAATAGATAAAATCGATAGATTACGCGTAGCCCGGTCGTCCCGTGCCCAAATGAGTACCATCATGCATGAATATTTACAATGGCACATGGAAAAAAGATCTCGTTCCCTCCAGTTTATGGACAAACTAAATTGTTTTAATCCGGTAATTAAATAGTATAACTAATAGAAAGGTTACCCCAGCTAGTATCATTTTCCGAGTAATTGGATAAATTAATCTAAGCTTTAAACTAGCAAGATAAGGGGGAACTATTCATGAGCATTGATCTGGAAAAAATCGATTTAATTAGAAACAGAACCGGTGTTAGCTACCGAGAAGCCAAAAAGGCTCTTGATGAAACTGGTGGTGATGTAATTGAAGCATTAATCAAGTTGGAGGAGACGGACCGGTCTTTTATTGGGACCATGGAACAACAAGAATTTACCGAAAAGGTGCAAGGCCGGGCCCAGGATATCATGGAGCAAATTAAGTCGGTGCTGCAGCGGGGGCAGGATACCAGGATCAAGGTTAAGCAAGGTGAACGCACTGTATTTGAAATGCCCGCCACAATGGGGGCGCTAGGTGTGCTGGCTGCGCTTGCCAGCAGTGAACTGGCTATATTGGGGGCGCTTGGTACGGCTACCGCGATGGCTAAGAATTACTCTTTGGAGATAGAACATCGGCCTAAAAAAGAAGTAGATCAGCCCAAACAAGCTGACCCCAATGATGCTTTTTTATATAAAAATCCTCCCATGCAATAAATTCTTATATGCTAATGTAAACTTATTTATTTGACATTGAAGACTAAATTTGATAAATTTATTAAAATAATTCTTTATTGAGGGCAATGAAGGAAAGATTAACCATAATGACGTGTACAGAGAATCGGTGGTTGGTGCAAACCGGTGGCGTGTTTTGGTGAAAGGGGTTCCCGAGCCGCAGGAGGAAAGCCGGTTAATGCAGTCGGTGAGTAAAGCCTGCCCACGAAGAGAGGGCTGCCTGTACGGGTGGTCAATCAGGGTGGAACCGCGGGAAATGCCTCCCGTCCCTGGCTTAATGCCGGGCCGGGGGGTTTTCATATTTTTAAATAGAAATGCCTGATTTATTCAATGGGAGGTTGGTTGCATTTTGAACTTTCAAGAATTAATTTTAGCTTTGAATACGTTCTGGGCCAAGCAAAGATGCATTATTCAGCAGCCTTATGATGTAGAAAAGGGAGCAGGTACGATGAACCCTGCTACATTTTTGCGAGCCCTGGGGCCTGAACCCTGGCGGGTGGCCTATGTAGAACCCTCCCGGCGGCCCACAGACGGCCGGTATGGTGAAAACCCCAACCGGCTACAGCACTATTACCAGTACCAGGTGATTTTAAAACCGTCACCGGATGATGTGGTGGACATTTATCTAAATAGCCTGCAAGCCATCGGGATTGACCCGCGTAAACATGATATCCGGTTTGTTGAGGATAACTGGGAGTCTCCTACTCTAGGTGCCTGGGGATTGGGCTGGGAAGTCTGGCTAGACGGTATGGAGATCACTCAGTTTACCTATTTCCAGCAATGCGGTGGGATCGATTGCCGGCCGGTTAGCGCGGAGATTACTTATGGTTTGGAACGATTGGCCATGTATATACAGGAAAAGGATAGTGTGTATGATATCCAGTGGGTGGAGGGCGTCAACTATGGTGACGTGCATCACCGTGGTGAAGTGGAGCATTCCCACTATAACTTTGAAGAAGCGGACACTGCCATGTTGTTTAAACTATTTGATATGTACGAGCGCGAGTCGATGCGGGTAGCGGCCAAAGGGCTGGTACTGCCGGCTTATGACTATGTTTTAAAATGTTCGCACACCTTTAATTTACTGGATGCCCGCGGTGCCATCAGTGTTACCGAGAGGACTGGCTTTATACACCGGGTGCGGAATCTTGCCCGGACTTGTGCGCAGAAGTATGTGGAACAACGCCAAGAGTTGGGCTATCCCCTGTTAAAGAAAGAAGGTGCTTGATATGCCCAGGGACTTTTTATTGGAAATTGGTGTTGAGGAACTGCCGGCTCGTTTTTTGGACCCGGCACTTGCCCAACTGCATGAACTAACCGGACAAGTTTTACAGGAAAACCGACTGGGCTATGGGGAAATTACCACTTGTGGCACCCCCCGCCGAATTACGGTTTTCGTCAAAGCTGTAGAGGACAGCCAGCAATCTTTAAAACAAGAAGTAAAAGGCCCGGCAGTGAAGGTGGCTTTTAACAGCGCAGGTGAGCCTACCCGGGCAGCTCTGGGTTTTGCCAAGAGCAACAGTGTAGGCGTGGAGGAATTGGTGCGCAAATCGGTAGGTCCGGTGGAATATGTTTTTGCCATCAAACAAGCAGCAGGCCGGCCAGCTGCTAATGTGCTGCAAGAGCTTGTCCCTGCATTGATCGGGGGACTGCATTTCCCTAAGCCTATGCGCTGGGGTGAGCTGGAGATGCGTTTTGCCCGCCCGATTCGCTGGCTGCTATGCCTTTTCGGTAATACTGTACTGCCCTTGAATTTAGCCGGTTTAGAGGCTGATCGCTATACATATGGACATCGTTTTTTGAGCAGTGGCAAACTGACCGTTAACGATGCCAGCGAATACTTTGAGCTGGTGCGCAGGGCACACGTAATTGTCGAGGTAAACGAACGCCGAGAAATTATTCGTCAGCAGATTAGCGAGGCCGCAGCCAGGGAGGGCGGAACGACGGAAATTGACGACGAACTGCTGGATGAAGTCACTAACATAGTGGAATACCCCACTGCATTATGCGGTAGTTTTGATAAAGATTATTTGCAATTACCCGAAGAAGTATTAATTACTCCTATGCGGGAGCACCAGCGTTATTTTCCGGTACGAGGTGCTGACGGTAGGTTGTTGCCTCGATTTGTTGCTGTGAGTAATAGTGGAGCTGATGAGGAAAGCATCAATATCATCCGGGCCGGAAATGAAAAGGTCCTGCGGGCTCGACTTTCAGACGCTGCTTTTTTCTGGCAGGAGGATCTCAAAACAAGCCTGGCAGACCGGGTGGAAGGACTAAAGAAAGTGGTGTTCCAGGAAAGCCTGGGTACGGTATATGAAAAAGTGCAGCGGGTTAGCGCCCTGGCTGATTTATTAGCTGACCGTCTGGGTGCTAGTCTGCAAGAAAAGGAGGAAACTGCCCGCGCTGCTTACCTGGCTAAAGCAGACCTGTTAACTAATATGGTATACGAATTCCCTGAACTGCAGGGGATAATGGGCCGGGAATATGCCTTGCGACAGGGGGAGTCATCATCTGTTGCCCGGGCGGTCTACGAGCATTACCTGCCCCGCTTTGCGGGCGATGACCTACCCATAACGGTACCGGGTAAGGTTTTGAGCATTGCTGATAAAATCGATACTATAGTAGGTTGCTACGGCTTAGGCATTATGCCCACTGGCTCACAGGATCCCTATGCACTGCGGCGCCAGGCCTTGGGTATATGCAACATCATTCTAGATGGTAATTTGGTGCTATCTATGCCAGAAATTATTGAACAGGCTTACAACGGTTACGCTGGCCGGGTGCAAATGATACTGTCGTTGGAACAGGTGACTGTTGAACTTGAGGAATTCTTTCGGCAGCGCCTGCGAGGTTTGTTTATTGACCGGGGATTAGCATACGATACAGTAGAAGCTGTATTAGCCGCCGGTATAGGTGAACTGTCAGGTGCCTGGCTACGAGGGCAAGCACTGGAAAAATTTCGGTATGAACCGGCTTTTGGTGCTTTACTAACTGCCTTTACCCGGGCACATAACCTTGCCAAGAAAGCAGATGACGACAAGGTAGAGCCGGTCTTGTTTGAATCGGCAGCTGAGCGAGAGCTTTATCAAGCCTTCCAAACGGTATCCTTATCCGCTACTGCACTAATCAATGACCGGTCATATGGTGCGGCGCTGTCGCTGATTGCTAAGCTGCAGAAGCCTGTGGACAGCTTTTTCGGTGATGTGATGGTGATGGTGGAAGATGAACGGGTGAGAAACAACCGCTTAGCCTTGTTAAAAAAGATTGCCGATTTCATAGGCAGCATAGCCGATTTGAGTAAAATAGTTGTCCCTAATAAATAGGTATGCCTGCTCCCGCTTATCATTACTTTGATATATCCTATAGCTAAACCTTGTTTGCATCAAGCAGATCTTTGTTGATATAATTTAACAATAAACCCCTTATTAGTAAAAGGATATTTAATCTGCGTATTTAATATATATATTAACAGAGTAAACGAATGGTATGGCGTATTTGCTCTGCGAGGGGCGATGATATGGAACTTAGCAAAAGACAAGAAACTATTCTCGAAATAGTTAAAAAGGAAGGTCCTATCACTGGTGAACAAATAGCCGAACGGCTTAGTCTTACCAGGGCTACTTTGCGCCCCGACATGGCCATTCTAACTATGTCCGGCATGCTGGAAGCCCGCCCCCGGGTAGGTTATTTTTATAGCGGTAAAAAACCAGGCCAGGAGTTAGCTGAAAAACTGCATCGAATAACGATTAACGAAGTAAAATCAGTACCCGTGGTGGTTCCTGAACAGTGTACAGTATATGATGCTGTGGTCACCATGTTCATAGAAGATGTGGGCACCATGTTTGTTGTGCGGGAAGGCGGCTTGCTGGAAGGTGTTATTTCCCGCAAGGATTTACTTAAAAACACTCTTGGCGGGCAGGATATACACAAGCTGCCGGTAGGTGTAATTATGACCAGAATGCCCAACATTATTTATGTGGAACCTGATACTTCAGTTTGGGAAGCTGCTCGCAGGTTGATCGCCCATGAGGTGGATGCTTTACCAGTAGTGCGCCTAGTTAAAGCAAAAGAAGGTCAAACAGATTTGGAAGTTGTGGGTCGATTCAGCAAGACTAACGTTACTAGATTGTTCGTTGAGTTAGGCGAAGGTGGTTATTAAGGAGGCGGTATCCATATCCGCGGATGTAAAACCAAGACCGGTTGTCTATATTATCTCGGACTCCATAGGTGAAACGGCCGAACTGGTGGTTAGGGCGGCGGCCAGCCAGTTTAATGGAGGCAATGTGGAGATCCGCCGGGTACCTTATGTTAATGATACATCTGAAATTCCGGAAATTGTAGAGGAAGCCAGCCATTTCAATAGTTTGATCGCTTATACGCTGGTACTGCCCATACTAAGGGAGACAATAGCTGCAGAGGCGAAAAAGCACGGCGTTATAACAGTGGATATTATGGGTCCAACGCTGGACGCCCTGACCCAGTTGGAGGGTAGACAACCCAAGTTAGAACCGGGGCTGGTGCGTAAGATAGACCAGGAATATTTTCGTAAAGTAGAGGCCATCGAATTTGCCGTTAAATACGACGATGGTAAAGATCCTCGGGGCATAACGCGGGCTGACCTGGTGATTATTGGGGTAAGCCGGACTTCTAAGACACCTTTATGTATGTATTTAGCTCATAAGAGCATTAAGGTGGCTAATGTGCCGCTGGTGCCGGAAGTAGCCCCTCCAGAGGAAATTTTTAGCTTGCCCCACCACAAGGTGATTGGACTAACTATCAGCCCTAGTCAACTTAATGAAATCAGGCAGGAGCGGCTAAAATCGCTGGGTTTAACTTCACATGCTGATTACGCCAGCATGGAACGTATACTGAAAGAACTGGATTACGCAAAAAAGGTAATGGAAAAAGCCGGTTGCCCAATAATAGATGTAACCAATAAAGCTGTGGAAGAAACAGCCAGCCGGGTAATGGAAATATATTATAAGGGAGAGAGGCTGGGTAGATAGAAGGGGTACTCTAAAACTTGATGTGTATATTTATGTGCTCTGTCTGTTCTTCCAGATACACATCTTTCGTTTGACTGCTGTCAGACTATAGTGAAAAAGGGGTAACTTTGCGCAGTATATTAATTCATAATTATGAAGGCCAGCGAGCCTTCTTTTATTTCAAAAGTATATAAAATATGGCGTACTCCCAGTTTTCTGGCTGTCTTATTAAATATTTGTAGACTGACAGGAAATTGAGAAAATAGAAGTTAAGCTAATTAATTTTACAGTTTAAAGTACATCATTGTCTGGGCAGGTGAAAAACGGGTGCAGCTGTTACGTCTTTTTTGGGCTGTAAATTTACCACTCGAGATAATAAGGAAATTGGCAGTTTTACAAGCTTATTTAAAAAGCACACCGGCAAATGTTAAATGGGTTGAGCAGCAAAACCTGCATTTAACTGTAAAATTTTTAGGTGTTGTTGATAAAATGCGGGTTGGTGAAATCATCAGCACTGTTGCTGAAGCAACTGCTGGTACGGGTAGTTTTGAGCTGGCTTTGGGAGGTCTTGGCTTCTTCCCCAATCCGCGTCGTCCTCGGGTTCTCTGGGTAGGGGTACGGGGTGATGTGGATAAGTTCCGGTTATTGCACCAGCAGGTGGAGGAATGCCTGGCTGCGTTTGGTTGGGCATTGGATAAACCTAACTTTGCTCCGCATTTAACCCTTGGCCGTTTGCGCACACCCCAGGGCAGCGAAGGGTTAGTACGCAAGGTTGACGAAATTGGCTCAAATTGGGGTGTTAGCGGTATAACTGTATCGACTATTGATTTAATGAAAAGTGTGTTAACCCCCAAAGGGCCGGTTTATCAGGTACTGAATTCAATAAAATTAGACTCTCATAATAAACCTGCTGGTAAATAACCCGGCTAGTATTAATACGGTATTATAGTCATAAATGCGATTAAACTGCATAAACTTTATAAATTTTTGCAGGCACCTTTGATTGGTTGAGTTTATAATATTAAGTAAGCATTTTGCATAATTTCTGTAGCATAAAATTCAATGCCATAATTTAGAACTGCAATCGCATTAACTTAACACAGTTATGGTAAGTTGCTATGCTAAATGCTATTTTATAACTGTGGATAATCAAAAATGGACAAAAATACCCCTTTGAGCTATAGAGAGTTTTAAAATACCAGTATCGCCTAAGCTACCTGCTTTACAACTTTGGGCTCAAATACTGAAACCATCGCTGTGGATAACATTGCAATACATGATAATAAGACACGCGCTTTTACTTTTTTGAACCCTCGCACATTTAAGTTTTTTAGGCTCAGGTATTCTTTAAGGCGACCAAAGCAGCGCTCGACGGATGTACGTTTATTGTATATTTTGGTCCAGTTCTTACT
>NZ_LSRS01000007.1:0-18972 GCF_009932395.1 Sporotomaculum syntrophicum | reverse complement strand
TGAATATACAAGTAACTTCACCTCTGGTTTTTGTCGTTTGTTATTAGGTGCTACTTGTAATATTCGGCAAAACAAGGGGTGAAGTCCTTTTTTGTGGCCTTGAAACCCTTGATTCTATTGGCTTATGGATTATGCAAAACACTTAAGTGTTAAGTTGGACCCTGCCGGAGTCGAGAATAAAAAATTGATCGAAAGAAGGGATCCCGTGCTTATTGTTGCTATAAATGGCAGTCCAAATGCTGAAGGTAATACAGCACTGATGCTTCGTGCCGCATTGGATGAAGTAACAGCTGCCGGTGGCGAGGGGTATTTTATACAAGTTTCCGAATTGCTTTCTAAGGCAAGGGTACCCTATTGCATTGTGTGCTCTAATCCCTGCGAAGGAAAATGTTTCCGCGGGACACCGCTTGAAGAAGCCTACAAATTGCTGAGTCGCTGTGATGGTATTATTATTGGAAGTCCGGTATATTTCTGTACTGTATCAGCTCAGCTTAAAGCTTTTTGGGATAAAACCCGTTATCTGCGTAAAGATAAAGCACTGTTAAATGTGGTAGGTGGTGCATTGTCGGTGGCCGCGGGGCGTTTTGGTGGCCAGGAAACCACTCTGCGGGCGCTGCAGGATATGATGTTTTGTCAAGGTATGACCGTGGTGGGGGATGGGTTTATTGATGAAGATGCCGGACATCTGGGTGCCTGCGCCCAGCGATATGTTAAGGATGACCCGGATGGGCTGAAGCGCACGCGAATTTTGGCGCGACGAGTGCTGGAAGTGGCGCGGGCTACTGCTAGCCTGCGTACCCACCGAACCCAGGGGAAATAAAAGTATCATTAGCCAACCCCCGCTGGTCGTTCAATAGACTGACGGGGGTGACTTATTTTTTTCACTATACTTCTACTTATTTCAGACTTTAAGAAAGTAAACATTGAGGTTAGGCTTGGAGCAGGAAACCTGTCTAAAGTGGAGAACTATCTTCTGATAGAGGAGCGGAGCTATGATTTTGATAAAATGTTAACTTGTTTATAATGATAGCCTTTTTGTAAATGCTATTATCTGGGTGATATAACTATTCAGGGGATGGGGAACGGGTGGAAATTCGTCAGTATACCGAAGCAATGGAAGAAAATAATTTATCTCCCTTTGCCGCGCGTAGCAATCGCTCAGTTGGCCGTCGTATTCCCGAAGAGCCTTGTCAGATCAGAACAGAATACCAGCGCGACCGGGACAGAATCATCCATTCCAAAGCATTCCGCCGCCTCAAACACAAAACCCAAGTTTTTATTAGCCCTGAAGGTGATCATTACCGTACCAGGCTCACCCATACTTTGGAGGTTGCCCAAATTGCCCGTACGGTAGCACGGGCGCTGTGTTTAAACGAGGATCTCACCGAGGCGATAGCTCTGGGGCATGACCTGGGGCATACACCTTTTGGTCACGCCGGCGAAAGCGCCCTTAATGACATTATGCCTGGTGGCTTCAAACATAACCAGCAAAGCTTACGAGTGGTGGAAGACTTGGAGAGTGGTACGGGGCTGAATCTAACCTGGGAAGTGTGTGACGGCATTTTAAATCACACCGGTTCGGGGCTCCCGTCTACTCTGGAAGGCCAGGTGGTAAGAATAGCCGACCGGGTGGCTTATATAAATCATGATATTGACGATGCCATCCGGGGTGGAATTTTACAGGTTGCGGATTTACCGTCTTTTTGCCTGGATGTATTAGGACGGGAACACCGCAATCGCATAAATACAATGGTAAAGGATTTAATTGTAACCAGTTGGAATAAACACCAAATCTCTATGAGTAGTCAAGTACAGCAGGCTACAGATAAACTGAGGCAATTTCTATTTGAACATGTCTACATCTATGCAGAAGCCCAAGCAGAAGAGACTAAAGCTCGGCATATATTGCAGCATCTATTTGTCCATTGTGTCAAGTTTCCACAAGACCTGCCTGCCGAATTCAGAGGTCAGACCGTGGGCGTGGAACGGGCGGTATGCGACTACATAGCGGGTATGACTGACCGCTATGCTATTGCCCAGTTTAAACAACTGTTTATTCCTCGCTCCTTTGCTATTCCCGACAGTAGTATTACTGCACTCGGTCTAGGGGCAAACAAAAAAAATGTCGAGTCCGGAAGGAAAATTTATGGTGATAGCGAATAAATGTTACACGACCATATGTTGCTGAGTGTCGTGATTAGAAGGTGTAATAATGGGTGGGCTTATTCCTGAAGAGATTATTGAGAATATTCGGCTGCGTACCGATATTGTACAGATAATTTCTGATTATGTAACGCTTAGGAAAAAAGGCCGCAATTACCTGGGCTTTTGTCCGTTCCACCGGGAATCTGATCCATCGTTTACAGTTACGCCCGACAAACAAGTTTTCCATTGTTTTGGCTGTAATGCAGGTGGCAATGTTTTTAAATTCATCATGTTGCAGCACAATTTATCTTTCCCCGAAGCGGTAAAAATGCTGGGAGAAAAGGTCGGGGTAGACGTTCCAGATCGTTACAGCCCTCAGGTACGGGAGCGTTTGCGCCGGGAGGAAAAAGCGTGGCAAATAAACGCTCTGGCCAGAGATTTTTATCAAAACGTACTGCTGCAATACTCAGAGGCGGCCATGGCCAGGGATTACATCGCTAGCCGTGGCATTACTGCGGATATTATTAAGGATTTTGGCCTCGGTTACGCACCTGCAGCATGGGACACCTTAATTAAGTTCATGCGGAGCAAAGGCATCAGCGTGTCTGATCTGTTGAAAGTAGGATTGGCCGTTAGCGGGGATCACAGAGCATATGACCGATTTCGGTCACGCTTAATGTTTCCCATAACAGATGCCCGGGGGAGGGTAGTCGGTTTTGGCGGGCGGGTGTTGGGTGAGGGATTGCCCAAATATTTAAACACTGCAGAAACGGATTTTTTTAGTAAAGGTAAAATTTTGTATGGTCTTAACCGAGCTAGACAAGCCATTCGAGATATGGGCTACGTTATAATTACCGAAGGCTATATGGATACCATAGCTGCCCACCAATTTGGCATGACCAATACAGTGGCCTCACTGGGAACTAGTATGTCCAGGGAGCACGGGCAATTACTAATGAACTACACCAGGGAGGTTATTATTGCTTACGATGCCGACGCTGCAGGAGTGGCGGCTGCAGAGCGGGGACTGGATATATTACAGGAGCTGGGCTTTCGGGTAAGAGTGCTTTCTCTTCCCGAGGGCAAAGACCCGGATGAATTTTTACGAGCCCGGGGATTGGACCAGTGGAGGCAGCAGGTGGAAAACGCCACACCATTGGTAGAGTTTAAGATACAGAGAGCCCTGGCTAAATATCAAAACGGACCCTTGTTCAGGGATGCAGTATTGGAAGAAGTACTACCCGCCCTGGCCACGATGTCCGGTGAACTGGAAAAGAACGAAGCCATTCGTATGGTGGCTGCTAGATTATTTACCAGTTACCATGTAGTGGCGGAACAGCTCCAAAGATTTACCAATAATAACCGAAAAAATACAACCACACCGGATAAAATTGCTAAAATTAAGCATAATATTAATAATAAAATAATCAACGCCGATTTTGGCAAAAAAGCCGAATATGGATTGATGCGGTTAATCCTGGAAGATAAAAAATTAATAGATACAGTTGCCAGTGCATTACCGGGCAATTTTTTTCAGGATGAGTTTTGCCGTGAAATTTACACTAAGATATTGGCCTTATATAAGCGGTCTTATTCGTATGCTTTATCTGCTGTGCTTGATTACCTGGAAGAGGAGTATCAGAAAAAGTTGAGCGCTATGTTAATGGAACCAATACCCGGTGAAAACCCGGACGTGATGGTGCATGCGTATATTGATGCTATCAAAAGACGGCAATTGCAGGAAAAGCGTCGGCAATTGCAGGATGCGCTGGCTATCGCAGAAAAAGCCGGGGATGATGAGGAAATAATACGCATTTTGCGCGAAATTGGTTTTACTGATCAAACCCTGAAGGGAGGGGAAATGCTGCAATGAGTAGGGAAAGCTCCAGAAAAACACAAATCACCAAAGACATTAAGGACTTAATCGAGAAAGGCAAAAAAAGGGGAGCATTGACATACCAAGAGGTTATGGATAGTTTACAAGGCATAGAGCTTACCCCCGAGCAAATTGATGATGTATACGAGAAATTGTCCGCTTTAGGTATTGAAGTGGTTCCTGATGTTAATGACATAGATACCATTAACGTTTCTTCCGTTGAAGAAGAGGATAACGACTCCGGTGAAGATGTAGAAGTTGATTTGACTATCCCCGAAGGCGTTGGTATAGATGATCCCGTACGTATGTACCTTAAGGAAATCGGTCGCGTGCCTTTGCTGACACCTGAAAGGGAAGTTGAACTGGCCAAGCGTATGGAACAGGGTGACGAAGAAGCTAAACGTCTTTTGGCCGAAGCCAATTTGCGCTTGGTGGTCAGTATTGCCAAACGTTATGTAGGTCGTGGTATGTTATTTTTAGATTTGATTCAAGAAGGTAATCTTGGGCTGATTAAGGCTGTGGAAAAGTTTGATTTTCGCAAGGGATTTAAATTCAGCACATATGCAACCTGGTGGATCAGGCAGGCAATTACCAGGGCTATTGCAGATCAAGCTCGAACGATTCGTATTCCGGTGCACATGGTGGAAACCATCAACAAATTAATCCGGGTGAGCAGGCAACTGCTGCAAGAATTGGGACGCGAGCCGTTACCCGAAGAGATTGCTAAAGAAATGGGTATTTCCGAGGATAAGGTGCGTGAAATATTAAAGATTGCCCAGGAACCTGTGTCACTGGAAACTCCTATTGGTGAGGAAGAGGATTCCCACCTGGGTGATTTCATTGAAGACCATGATGCCCGGGCTCCTGCTGAGGAAGCTTCCTTTACCTTACTCCGGGAGCAGTTGGATGATGTACTTACCACACTTACCGACCGGGAGCAAAAGGTGTTACGCCTGCGTTTTGGGCTGGATGATGGCCGGGCGCGAACTCTTGAAGAAGTAGGTCAGAAGTTTGGTGTTACCCGGGAGCGGATCAGGCAAATTGAAGCTAAAACGTTAAGAAAACTACGCCATCCCAGTCGCAGTAAAAAGCTTAAGGACTACTTAGATTAGCTAAATTTTACTTGATATATTCTATTGACCGAGGGGTAGGATTAATGTATAATTACTGCTGTAGCGTTCCTCGATAGCTCAACGGTAGAGCATCCGGCTGTTAACCGGAGGGTTGCTGGTTCGAATCCAGCTCGGGGAGCCAATCCCTACGGGCCCATAGCTCAACGGTAGAGCATCCGGCTCATAACCGGCTGGTTCTAGGTTCGAATCCTAGTGGGCCCACCAGTAGTAGGCGGTTAATTTGGCCCCATGGTCAAGAGGCCTAAGACACCGCCCTTTCACGGCGGTAACCCGGGTTCGAATCCCGGTGGGGTCACCACAAGGGCGATTAGCTCAGTTGGGAGAGCGCCTGCCTTACAAGCAGGATGTCGGCGGTTCAAGTCCGTCATCGCCCACCATATACAGTACTCGCCGGAGTATAGCTCCGGCGTTTAATCTGATAATAGGGGAGCATAGCTCAGCTGGGAGAGCGCCTGCCTTACAAGCAGGATGTCACAGGTTCAAGTCCTGTTGTTCCCACCAAAGAAAAGAAGGCAACACCAAAATTATTTTTGGTTGTTGCCTTCTTTTCTTTGGTTTATTAGTATCCGAATTCACAGAACGCAATTTTCCAGTTATTCCTTCTTTTTATGGCGGGATTACGCTAAGTTATCAGGTACCCAGTGTATATTTCTAAAAACTCAAACTATTCATCAAGGCGTTTTTACAGATAGTTCATCTGCTTTAATTGTTAACTGAATATTTTATTCAATTTCATAATTATAAGGCAGCTCAGTGAAAAGGTTGTTTATAATTTTGTCTGTAATGTAGCTCAATTTTTTGTAGGAACTGGGGATGTTAAGAATGCGTATAAAGGTACTCGGTTTTTCCAACCGATTTCCTAAGTATATAAAACGTTCTATATAAGCAAAATAACTTGGTAGTAGTACGTTGACGCTCATGCTCGCAAGTAGTCAGATAAAAACCCCTTACTTTGGGCACTAGAGCTACACCGTAGACATGACATTAGAACAATCCCCCTCAGTCTTAGCTTATTTCAGTAAAATTGTGCACACATTGAAGGAACTGTTACTGAGGAGGTAGTCATGTAGACAGGAGGGATTACTTTGTCTGATAAACAAAAAAAGAAACTAACTGCCTTGCAGCAGGAATATCAATCTTTTGCCAAGGCCAGGGAACCCGGACGTCCGGTGACAAAAAATATTCTTCGGGCATTTATAGTGGGTGGTGTTATCTGTATAGTTGCCCAGGGTATCTCGGATTTTTTCCTGTGGAACTTTGATTTTACGGAAAAAACAGTGGGTAATCCCACGGCAGCGGTGATGATTCTAATATCGGTAATACTAACTTCAGTAGGTATCTATGACCACATCGCCCAATGGGCCGGGGCCGGGACGGCGGTGCCTGTAACGGGGTTTGCCAATTCCATAGCTTCGGCGGCCATCGAACACCGCAGCGAGGGGTTGGTGCTGGGGGTAGGGGGGAATATGTTTAAACTGGCCGGTTCAGTTATTGTATTTGGGGTATTTGCTGCTTTTGTGGTTGCTTTGATTAAAACAATCTTAGCAATGTTGGAGGGAAGCTAAAATATGTTGCATGGCCACCAAACCTGGTTATTTAATAACCAGCCTACTATTGTTGCCACCGCTGTTGTTGGGGGCCCCTTTGAGGCGCTGGGACCGCTAGCCGATGATTTCGACCTTTTACACGGCGACTTGTGGCTTGAGCAGGATAGTTTTGAAAAAGCACAAAAAAAATTGCTGGAAGACGCTTGTGCAAAAGCTATTCAAAAGGGCGGACTGCAAAAGCAGGATGTGCAATTTTTTTTGGCCGGAGATTTGTTAAACCAAATAATTTCCAGTAGTTTTGCTGCCAGGACACTGGCTACACCCTTTTTGGGACTTTATGGGGCTTGTTCAAGTTCAATGGAGAGCCTGTCCCTAGCAGCCCTTATCGTAAACAGCAGGGCGGCTAATTATGTACTTTGTGGTACCGTCAGTCATAATGGAGCAGTAGAAAAACAATTTCGCTATCCTACTGAATATGGCTCCCAGAAACCTCCCACCGCCCAGTGGACGGTCACTGCCGCCGGGGTAGCTCTGCTGGCAGCTGAAGGGGAAGGTCCTAAAGTTACCAGTGCCACCATAGGTAAAATAGTCGACATGGGGATAACTGACCCCTATAATATGGGTGGCGCGATGGCCCCGGCCGCAGTGGATACTATTACCGCTCATTTCCGGGATTTGGACATAGATCCCCGGGAATACGATCTAATTGTCACAGGTGATTTAGGACGGGTGGGTTATGAAATTGCCGCTGATTTATTTAAGAAACACAACCTGGATATACCAGCCGAAATATTTAAAGATTGCGGGATGATGATTTACGGGCCGGACCAGCAGGCGGAAGTTCTATCCGGAGGCAGTGGCTGTGGCTGCTCAGCTGCGGTCACTTATGGTCATTTACTGAACAGGATGAAAAAAGGGGAACTACGCAAAATATTAGTTGTAGCCACCGGTGCCCTATTATCACCGTTGTCATATCAGCAAAAGGAAAGCATTCCGTGTATTGCACATGCTGTTTCCATTGAATCGAGCCAATAAAGGGGTGACTTTACTATGGAAACTTATTTTTGGGCTTTTGTGGTTGGTGGGCTAATTTGTGTAGTCGGACAGCTGCTTATGGATGTTGGAAAACTTACCCCTGCTCATACCATTAGCAGTATGGTAGTGGCGGGCGCCGTTTTAGCCGGTTTGGGGCTATATGACCCGCTGATTGATTTTGCCGGAGCCGGAGCAACTATTCCCATTACAAGTTTTGGTAATTCCCTGGTGCGCGGGGCGTTGGCTGAAGCTGAACAGACCGGCTTGGTGGGCATTATTACAGGTATTTTCGAGGTAACTAGCGCGGGTATATCGGCAGCAATAATTTTTGGTTTTATGGCGTCTTTACTGGTGAGGCCTAAGGGTTGAACTAACTATATTGGTAATATTGGTTGTTCGTGCAAGATTGGTTGAAATGGGGTGACAAGTATGAATAAAATATTAAAAGTTGTTATCTTGTGTTTAATTGTCTGTATTATGGCCGGTTGTGCAGTGGTGGAACTACCGCAAAGAAAACCGCTGGCGCAGATGGGCCAGGTTAGTGGACCGCCTTATATTCATGCTGAGCTGTCGGAGCAAGTGGAAGAAGTTGCCGGAGATATCCAGGGTGTAAAAGATAGTACAGCTCTGGTAATGAATGATCAAATAGCTGTGGCCGTTAAAGTTACCGGCTTTGACCGCTTGCATTTAAAAGCCATTAGACAAAATTTATATAATCAAGTTGAGAGAACTGCTCCCGGGTATGATGTGCACGTGACCACCGACAAGAAGCTTTTTGCACAGTTGCAAATGCTGAAGGAGCAGATAAAGAATGCACAGCAATATAGTATTCCTGCACAGATTAAAGATAGCTACAATGTTATTATCGAAGATATGAATGGTTGATATGTTCCCGCGGCAGGCGCGGAAGAGCCCAGTCGATTTATTTTATCAATACTGTTGAATACCCCTTATTGTTATCACGATGATAATTGAACGAATGGACATGTTATCATGTTATCTAACTCAGCTAAGCTTAGGGGAAAAGAAAAGCGCCCGCTATGGGGCGTAAGGAGAAAGGATTAATCACACTATATATTATGCCAAAATACTAACAATTTCAGTCAAAACAAACTAACAGAATCATTTGCTTAGCAGTCGAATACCGGTTTAAACAGTATATCGAAATTAATGAGGATCTTTGTAGCCAGCGTGTGCGTTATGCTAAGGTGATGCGGGGTAATTCTTTATTTTTTTTTACATATAGGCCAGATATCAAACAGGATTATGCCAATTAACTTTAAAGTAGTGTCTTGAAAACAGTAATATTTGGGGCTTTGCTCAAGCTGAACTGTTGTAATGTCTGCAAATGGTTTAAAATGCGGAGTTGGATATGGTTACTACCATATTAACTTCGCTTTGGTTACTAGCCTTATAAAATAATGATTGCAAACCAGCCCACACTTCCTGGTCTGTACCCTGTAGACGGGTGGACATGGAACCTACTTGAGTTTGCAAATCATATTGTCTTAACGTATCAATAGAATTGTTGATAATTTGGCTCGCGCTGGTTGTTTTTTGTGGATACAGTGATACTTCAGCTGTTAACATTGGTATCCCCTCCGATTAGAATATTTTTCAAACACCATGTTTAAAGCTATACCCAGAAGCACCAAAAATTATTTGTTCTGGTAGTATTATAAAAAATTATCCCGCCTACCATACTAAAGTGAACTAGGCTTGGACTTTTATTAAGGTATTTGGTTTAAATTATATATTTTATAAAGAATATATAAAGGATAGTCGATAACAAAAATCAGGAGAGGGCAAATGCAGAAGTTCTTAAATTTAAGAGGTGCAAAATACCTGATAGTGTTGTTAATTATCATGACAATCGGATTATTCGATCACTTAAATATTAAACAAGAGGTTCATCATAAACCAATCCCGCAAAATAAGCTTCCCATTCCATACTCAATTCACACAGTTAAAGATAAACAAAAGATTGCTCCTGCTCCTACAAATACAAAACAAGGCTATGTCATATTTGAGAACGACCAAGTAGCGGTTTACCGCAATGAACAGATGGCAGATATTGTAAACAAGCAAACAGGGCAAAGAATAAGAGTTTATCGCGGCGGCACAGTGCACAATATTATTGGTAAGTCTGCTAATAAACCTCCGCTGGTGGGTGATACAATTGCAGAAGGTATAAAGCTGGTTTGTTACGATGAAATAACAATCATTGGAATTAAGCCAGAGTTTAAAGTGATATCAACCTATCCCAACCCCCGCACTGGTTCAGATAAAATTATTATAAATAAAAAAAACAACACCCTGTATTTGTATAAAGAAGGTGAACTGTACAAAAGTTATCCTGTAGCCACCGGGGAAAATCCTTTGTTTACACCCGAGGGGGTTTTTAAGATAGCCAATAAAATTGAGAACCACGGTCAGGAGTTGAAGCCGCAACTGGGTGTTCGGTGGCTGGGGTTGGCTGTACCTTTTGAAAAAGACAACCGAGCTGAAAAAGATGCAAGAGCACCGGTAGGTAGGAAGTATGGCATTCATGGTACAAATGAGCCGGATTCTATTGGTAAATATGCTTCGGGCGGGTGTATCAGGATGGACAACAGGCAGATTGCAGAGCTTTTTAAATTAGTTGAGGTAAATACTCCCGTTGAGATCAGGCACTGGTAAGTATCTAATGAACAAAGTCAAATTTGCTTACTATGCAGTGGTTTGCTCTTGTTTATTTAGGTAACAAAATAAAATGAAAGGGGTGTAAATATGGTCATAATTTTGTTACATGACCGAACAGTTAATGGATGAGAAGACAAAATTAGCTAAATTAAACTGGTTTTATAGTCTTGAGTTGAACCAGGTAGATCTATACACAGCCCAAGCCCATGCATTAGAGGACATTTACTTGGCTAAAACCTTGGCAAGAGTCGCAGCCATTGAACAGCAGCACGTAGACAACTTAGCCGAAGAGATCAAAAAACGGGGGTACATGCCCACCTTCTTAGGGGATATCATTTCACCTTTGCTTGGTAAAACTGCCGGAACTCTATGTGGTTTGTTTGGGCCAAAGGTGGTCTTTAAAATGGATATCACCCTGGAGGAAAAAGCTATGCAGGATTATAAAGATATGATACTACATGTAGGAAATGATCGTCATCTTTTCGATGTGTTATGGGACAACCTAATTGATGAAGACTTGCATACAGCCTGGTTTGCCAACAAATTAAAGGAGTTTGAACATTGATAATAGGCTTGTATAGTTTTACTTATGGGTTATTATATGTTATTAAGGTGACTAAAATTTAACGTTTTAATTGGTTATAATTAAAGAGAGTAGATAATTGCTCAAGAGAAGCAATAACCATGTTTTTGGTTATTGCTTGACAGGAGGATTACTGACAGTAATGGAATTATCAAGACGATTAGCAGCGCTAGCCAGGCATGTTCCCGCAGGTGAGACAGTGGCGGATATTGGCACGGACCATGCGTATTTACCTATTTATCTCATTCAACAGGGCATATCTCCATGGATAGTGGCCGGTGATATTAACCGAAAGCCATACGAAGCAGCCCGGCTTAACGTACAGTCCAGCGGGCTAAACAAGAGTATTGACTTGCGTCTAGGGGACGGTCTTAACATATTAAAGCCCGGTGAAGTCAGTGTGTTGGTGGTGGCCGGTATGGGAGGCAAAACTGTTTGTACTATTTTGGAACAGGGTAGGGCTGTTTTACAGCAGATGCGGCGTTTGGTTATCCAACCGATGAATGATATTTATATGGTGCGCCGTTGGCTGTTGGATAACGGTTGGCGGTTGGCGGATGAAGAAATGGTTGTTGAAGACAGGCACTATTATGTAATAATTGTAGCTGAACGGGGACGGGAAACGAACAAAGACCGCTTTGCCCTGGAAGTTGGGCCGCGTTTGCTGGAAAAAAAGGATGTCGTTTTGAAGGAGTTTCTTACTAGAAGGATAATGAAAATTAAAGCAATAATAACAGAAATAACCCGTGCTGAAAGTGCGGCAGCACGCAATAGGGTTCTTTTATTAAGACAAGAGGCTATGGAAATCGAGGAGGTGCTGAACAGGTGGTAGACCAAGTAAAGGTAACGCTGGCGAAGGATGTAGTGCAAATAATGGAGCGGCTTGCTCCGCCGGGATTGGCGGAAGCATGGGACAACATCGGCTGGCAGGTAGGTGATCCAGAAGCGCAGGTGCAAAAAGTGCTGCTGGCATTGGATGTGACCCCGGATGTGGTTAATGAGGCAGAGAAACGCGGTGCACAGTTAATCATTTGCCATCATCCTCTGCTGCTTAAGGGTCTAAAATCGGTGCGCCTTGATAACCCGGTGGGAAGCCTGTTCTTTCGGCTCATCCAGTCCGGCATAGGTGTTTATGCCGCCCATACCAACCTGGACAGTGCGGATGGAGGTGTAAATGATGTGCTGGCTCGTGAATTAGGTCTGACGCAAACCGAAGTGCTGAAGCCGGTACAGTACCAGCAGTTGTTAAAGCTGGTGGTGTTTGTGCCGGTATCCCATGCCGGTGCGGTGCGTGATGCTTTGGGCAGAGCAGGTGCGGGCTACATTGGCAATTACAGTCACTGTACCTATAACCTTATGGGTATGGGTACCTTTTGCCCTCAAGAGGGTACTAATCCGTTTATCGGTGTTACTGGTCGTCTGGAGCAGGTTGAGGAGGTTCGTATAGAAACAATTATCAAAGAAGAGGAAACCGTTGATGTACTGCGAGCCATGATGGCGGCTCATCCTTATGAGGAAGTGGCTTATGACCTATACCCTTTACTAAACAAGGGAGTCGCCCGGGGGTTGGGGAGGATTGGTCGACTACCCCAGGCGTTGACGCTGGCTGAACTTGCCGGTAAAGTTCAACAAGTACTGAAGGGGAACTGCCTGCGTTTTGGCGGTAACCAAGATGGTTTGGTGCAGTGGGTAGCTGTCTGCGGAGGGTCCGGAGGTGATCTGTGGACTCATGCTAAGCAAAAGGGCGCTGATGTGCTGGTTACCGGAGACGTACGTTATCATGCTGCTCGGGACATGCTGGCGGCGGGTGTAAGCTTTGTCGATGCCGGTCACTTTGCCACCGAGCGGGTGGCACTACCTGTACTGCGCGAGCAATTAGCTATGATGCTGGAACAAGCTGGGCTAGCGGTGGATGTAGCCCTAACCCTTTGTGAAACAGAACCTTGGGTAGGCTTATAACGCTTTATATCTTGAATTTACCTTTAATATTTGCATGCCTATAGTTGTTGCCTGTGACCGATTTTTTACGCCTAGTTTTCTAAAAATATTCCTCAAGTGTGTTTTTACTGTGTCTATTGCCAGGTGGGTTGCTACTGATATTTCCTTATTAGTCATACCTTTAACTAGTAGATATAGTATTTCCTGTTCCCGCGGCGTCAGCTCGATATCTTGAACAGTTGCGTCAGCCTTTTCCTTGTTAAAATCACAAGGATTTGTCAATTTTATATAGTCATCGACAATTTGCTTGAAAACCGCAGGATCAATAATTCTTTCACCCCTGTATACCCGTTTGATGGTATCAATTAATTTATCCTTGGTAATGTGTTTTAACACATAACCGGCAGCTCCAGTTTCTAAGGCTTGTTTCACGAATTCCGTATCCTCAAAAATAGTTAGAAATACAATCTTGGTTTCCGGTAGATCATTTAATATTTGTCTGGCAGCTTCGATGCCATTGACCCGGTCCATTTTGATATCCATTAAAATAATATCAGGTTTGCTGAGTAGGGATAACCTATAAGCTTCCTCAGCGTCGCCACAGTCATCTACCACAAATATATCTTCGCAGGTACTTAACATATATATTAGTCCTTCTCTAATCAATGCGTGATCATCCACAATTAAAATCCTTATTTGCATTACTTAACCTCCTATTGGTAAGAGAAACATTTTTTAGAAACAGGACATTTATTTTTAATCTATTTTATAATAATTCTAATAATTCGACATATTTTTTTCGTATGGTATTACCACTTGCACTCGTGTGCCTTTACCTGGCTTAGAATCGATTTTGCTGGTGCCATTGAGCAGTAGAGTTCTTTCCCTAATACTAGCCAGACCAAGATGTTTGCCGGTTTGGCACTGCTGTTGGGTTATATTACTTAATCCTGACCCGTTATCTATAATAGATAGTATAACTTCACTTTCATTAAATGAGAATTCTACTCGAACCTTTGTTGCCCCGGAATGTTTAATAACATTGGTGATCACTTCCTGGTAAATGCGATAAAGGGTAATCTCTATTTTAGAAGGAAACCTGACATTTTCTTTGCCAAGCGCTAATTGGATTATTAAGTTATGCTGTTCCTGTATTTTTTTTGAATATGATTCAATAGCCGGGACTAAACCGTAATTGTCAAGTATTACTGGCCTTAAATCATAAATAATGTGCCTGGTATCTTCGATTTGTTCGCCCAAAACGGCTGTAAGGTCACTAATTTCTTCGTACCATTCTTCCGGGGCTTTGTTGCTGCTTCGGGTGATACGCTGCAGGCGGTACCAAATACCAATTAGTGATTGAATTATGCCGTCATGCAGGTCTAAAGCAAACCGTTTTTTTTCGTCTTCTTGGGCTGTAATTATTTTATTGACTAGCTTGTGTAATAATAATTCTTTACGGCCAAGCACATCAATCAATTTGGCATTTTCCATGGTAATTGCGGTAACCCGGGCTATAGCTGATATAATTTCTGCTTCTTCGTGGTCGAATCCCTTTAGGCCATAAGGCCTGTCCACCTGCATAATACCCAAGGCTTTATCTTTTTTCATAATTGGGGCCATAATCATCCAACTATAATTGAAGTCTTTTATTATTCTTTGAGGAATATATTTTTTTATATTTTGAGGCGTCACAATAACGGGTCGTTTATTTTTAATGGCTGCGCCCATAGCGGGGAAAATTGGGTAGTTAGTTAAGACCTTTAATTTGTCCTTTAAGTTAATATCATAACTTCCTACCGCTGCTATTGGCCGAATGGTTTTTTCGCTTTTATCCAGCATGTAGATACATGTGCGCGCAAAAAACAAATCAGCTGTTAACTGGGCAACTACATGAAGCATTTGCCGGGTATCTAAAGTTGAACTAATGGTACTGATTACCTCAAGGCATGCGGCCAGTTTCCTGTATTCAGTATCTTTATGTGTTTCAAAAATTGATTCCTGGATAATATCCGCCATATGCCGGCCCAGGGATAAAGCTTTGGCTAACATGTAATCAGCAGTATGGGAGTCAGTATTAAAAATGCCTACCTCCATAGTACCCAAAGGATCGCCAGCCTGTAAAATCACCGGAAGTGTTGTATAAGCAACCGGATTAAATGTTTCCAGTAGTTTTTCTTGACTTGTATCTAATTTATTTAAATTTGTCTCAAGATCAGCCCAGTACGCGTTTTTATTCTGGGGGGAATTAGATTCATTTTCAGCATACCACCATACAGGAAGGCGTCCGTTTCTTACTAGCACCAGGGCGGCTCTTTGAAACTCAAAAGAATGAACCGAAGTTTTTATGATCTCTGCTAAAGTTTCTTCCAGTTTTTTGGTAGTCTGGAATGAGGGACTAACTTGACAAGCAACGATTAACTCGGTAGTTAAGGGTTTAGTACGCGGTTGCACAAATCTACCCCCTTTCATTTATTAATTTTACAACTGCCCATATTAACTGTCAACTTTGCTAAACTCTTGGATTAGCCTATTAAGGTTAACACCTGTGCTTAATATATTATCCTGGCAAGATGTTGCACTTCTTTGATATCATCGATCAAATTAATCACGGAGGCTAATCCTTTTAACATTTAATCTCACCTGACTTGTTAATCCTTTCATCATCTACGTTTCACCTGGCTTGTTAACTCTCTTTTCATCCAAGTTTCACCTGGCTTCATGCTTTTAAGTGATTTTATTTAATCTTTTTATTAATTATAATTTTATTTAAATATATATATATTTATAAATAATAAAAATATATAAAAAGGGGGGTAAAAATGAGGTACGCAGATGCAGGTTACAACTTAGAGATTGATTTAACGCGAGGAAATATTGAGAAAGTTGAAAGTGACCCTAGGGACACCGAACTATATTTGGGGGGCCTTGGGACAAACGCTAAGATAATGTGGGACAGGGTTCCTCCCGAAATTGATGCCTTTGCTCCCGAAAATGTTTTAATTTTCAGCGCCGGTCTTTTATGTGGCACACCGGCTCTTTCTGCTAACCGCACCATGGTTACTTCCATATCACCTCAAACCAAATTATTTCAATATTCAATGATGGGGGGCTTTTGGTCCCCGGAATTGAAGTTTGCCGGTTATGACAAAGTGATTATGCGCGGCAAAGCTCCCAATTTAGTTTATATATGGATCAATAACGACAAGGTGGAAATACGCGATGCCTCTCATTTACATGGTAAGGGGGCTGTTGAAACTCAGGAATTAATTAAGGCAGAACTAAATGAGCCTAAAGCGCAGGTAGCCGCCATCGGCCTGGCGGGTGAAAACAGGGTCTTTTTTGCTTCTATTGAGCAGGCTAGATCCAGCTGCAGCCGGGGTGGTTTAGGTGCCGTAATGGGCAGTAAAAATGTGAAGGCTATTGCTGTTCGCGGTACCAAGAACATTAATCTTGCTAGACCAGCTGAGTTTATGAAACTAATGGAAGAAGTTAAGAGATATACAATATGGCGTAACGAAAATCCGATACCAAATTATATGCCCATTTTAGCCGGTCTTGGCTCACCTCAAGAGATGAAGCACGATGATGAAAAGTGGCATACCGAAAACTTCAGCTGGGGAAATTCTCGTACCCGCAGAAGGGGTTTTTGGAACAAAGACATTGCCGAGGACTGGAAAAAGACCATGGCCACCATGCAAAACCGGCTGATTAGCTGCTTTAACTGTCCCAATAAATGCGGGGCGACCCTTACTCCCCCAGGTCAGCCAACCTACATGATGAAATGCTTTACGAAACTTACCTATACTATGGCCGCTTATTCGGACTTGGCCTTTGGTCTGAGCATTGCGCAAAAGGCTACCGAGTATGGGATAGACGGCTATTCAGGCCCGCAGGTCATGGCTTTTGGACTTGAGCTTTTAGAAGCCGGTATTTTAAGTGAAGCTGATTTCGCTGGCATGCCGGAAGATAATGATGGTAAGTTTTACTGGCTGCTGGATAGAATCGTGCGGCGGGAAGGTATCGGGGATATCTTAGCCGATGGCACCTACTGGGCAGCTGAAAGAATTGGTAAGGGTGCTCATGCATTTGCTCATAACAATATCAGGAAACATGAGCAGCTGCCCCTCAAGCTAGGTACCATGGATCCTATCTATTACCTGCTTTATTGCTGCAATGAGAAGGCGACGGTTACGCAAATTGAAGGTAATTTCCCCCAGGCTCCCTTTGCCACCCAGGAGGAAAAGGATGCCTTTGTCAGCGATTGGTTCCAGTGCCCAAGTGAAAGAATTAAAGAAGTTGTCCGGAAGTGGAGTTTTAAAGGGGAATATGCAGGCCCGTATTACCCTACGCCTGAACTGTGTTCTGAAATAGTAGACTGGCAGGAGAGGATGCACTATGTCGATGACTGTGTCGGCATGTGCGCCGGTATGTCATCCTTCCCCTTGAAGCCTCCTTATCACCTTTTCAACTACCCGCAGATTATTTCGGCTGCTAGCGGTATCGAAATGGATACAGATGAGCTGGTAAAAGTCACCAAAAGAGTCCGGAATTTGGTCAGGGCTAATAATATCATCAGAGGCTTACGTAGAGTAGACGAGGTTCCTCCAGAAGACCATTGGAATAAGAGATTTCCCGAGTTGGAAAAGGAACTCCTGGATACCTATTACAAATATAAGGGTTGGAATAACGACGGTGTTCCGACCAAAGAGCTTTTACATGAATTGAATTTGGATTATGTTGCCGAAGACTTCGAAAAGAGGGGAATCTATTCAGAGACACCTTCCTATGAGCTCGCGGCACAAAAAGAGAAGGAGGTGTAGACGTGGGCAAGAGAATCATTAAGACCATAAAAGTTGATGCCAATAAATGCAACGGCTGCCGGGCATGTGAGGTGATTTGCGCCGCTTTTCACGCTACGCCAAAATACAGCATCGTCAACCCGGCCAGGTCGCGTGTTCAGATGATGCGTGACCCTATGAGAGATATTTATGTGCCTGTATTCGCCGGTGAGCTTGCTAAGGCTGAATGTATGGGTAGAAACGTATATATTATGGACGGCAGGGAATACGATGAGTGCGGCTTTTGCAGACAACCATGCCCATCCAGGGATCTGTTTAAGGAACCGGATTCCAAACTGCCGCTTAAATGCGATATGTGTGAAGACGATCCGCCACAAAAAGAACCTTTATGTGTCCAGTGGTGCTTGGAGGATGCCCTGATTTATGAAGAAAGAGAAGTAGAAGAAGAAGATGTAGTGCCGTCTGATGAAATGGAGATGAGCATCAAATCTGTAGTAGACTCATATGGCTTAGATAATGTGGTAGCCACCTTGGCTCGCATGTCGGAGAAGAGCTAACATGAAAGCAAAAACATTAGTTGAAAGAAGGGGATTATGTGGATACTGAAACCCCCATCAAAGAAGTAATAGAGGAGATAAAAGAGTACGGTGGCTATCCGGCTAAATACTGCTATCAATGCGGGAAATGCGATACAGTCTGTCCCTGGAACAGAGTAAGAGTATTCAGCATGCGAAAACTGATCCGCGAAGCCACCTTTGGTTTGACCGAAATTGAAAACGAAGAGATCTGGCGCTGCACCACCTGCGGTAGATGCCAGGAAGTATGCCCCAGAGAAGTCAAGCAGATACAAAACATGATGGCAGTGCGTCGAATGGCCACGGGATATGGCGTATTCCCCGAACATATCAAACCAGTGCGCGCCGTAACCGCCGGTCTGGGCGCAGAAGGCAACCCCTTTGGCGAACCGCGCGCTAACCGTGCCGACTGGTCCAAGGGCTTGAATGTAAAGACCTACGAAGAAGGCATGGAAGCCCTGTATTTCCCCGGCTGCTACCTGTGCTATGACCCGCGTTTAAAGAAAGTAGCAGTAGCAACAGCAAAAGTCCTCAACGCAGCAGGCGTGGAATACGGAATCCTGGGCGAAGAAGAGAACTGCTGCGGAGAAAGCATTCGCAAAACCGGAAACGAAGAAATGTTTAAAGAACTGGCCAAAGCCAACATAAAAAGCTGG
>NZ_LSRS01000006.1:90172-161643 GCF_009932395.1 Sporotomaculum syntrophicum | reverse complement strand
AATGGAAGAATTTACTTTAAAAAAGAACTATACTACCATACCGGTGACGGTAGAGTATACCATGTTGACTCCTCCTCATCCTCCGGCGGGACATACAGCACCCTGGAGAAATATTACGACAAAGACGCTAAATTCAACCTCGGCGATACCAGTTTTAGCAACGGCCGGGTAACCAGCCGGTACTCCTTTATCACAGCCGACCAGACCAAACAGTATTTCGCCGAAGACGGGCGACTGTTGGGCATTAAAGACCGCTTCAACAACCAAATAACCTTCAAACATACAGAAAAACCGGTAGCCAACTACACCCCCAACAACGACTTTGAATATGAAGAGACTGTGGGACTTTGGAAGACCTCAGGAGAATCGCGAATCAAAGCGCCCTTTTCCTACGATGAGGAATTTGGCAAAGATGATACATCATCGTTGAAGTACAGCGGTACTGTGAAAAGTAAAGCGCTTTCCAACTTTATACCGGTATTGCCAAACACCGAATACTATTACAGCGCTTATTTCAAAGATCAACTAAACAACGGCTATACCCAGCTTTCGTGTCGTGTATACGATCACAACTTTGATGTCATACAAATGGGGTTTTTAGCCCCCAGGGCCAAAGACGAGTGGTGTTTTGCGCAAAGCTCTATGCCAACCAGTGAACATCTATACCATAACGTATGATAAAATACGAGTTCAAGCCGAAGTTGACTGGTATCTATTGGATGAAGAGGGCAATAAAATAACCTCATGGTGCGAACAAAGAAGATATCCGCTGCTATACAGAAGTTACAACGGTGATTTATACGATATATACTCTTATACAAATACCATAGAACGTTTTAACTTTTTAGACCCGGCTGTACATAGTGACTCTCCCACTGTAGCCCAGGCTTTATTAAACCAAATGCGTCTTAGGAATTCCAGAACGGTATACAATTATGGGCTAACCACCAAACCGCTGGGGGGCCACGGTCTTTGCGAGACCCATAGAGTCGCTAAGCGCTACGAGAATAAAATAAATGATGATGAATACTTTGGCTCGTATAACCGCCGTACCTACACATACAACCAATCGACCAGCACCATGCAGCAGGACAACGGCCTGACCACCAAACATACCTATCAATACAATTCGGCCCATAAAGGCGACTTAAAACACAAAGAAGAGCAACACAACACCACCAGCGGCGATAAAGAGATTACCTACTACGAGCAATACGACGCCGTCTTCCGGGATAACCCCACTAGGCTTAAAATCGAACAACAAAACACCGGCGGCAGCGTCAACACATTCTATAAGGGCTACACATACAGCGACTGGGGCGGTATAGCCACCGAAACAGCGCTGCTGACACCGGCCCAGTGGAATAACCCAACCGAAAAAAGCCGGCACACCACC
Organism: Sporotomaculum syntrophicum; assembly: GCF_009932395.1. Classification (GTDB taxonomy): domain Bacteria; phylum Bacillota; class Desulfotomaculia; order Desulfotomaculales; family Desulfallaceae; genus Sporotomaculum; species Sporotomaculum syntrophicum. The sequence continues at coordinate 160,247 of NZ_LSRS01000006.1, read as the reverse complement.
AGCTATACCTATCACCCCGACTATAAATTTATAACGTCCACAAGCTATTACCAAAACCCCGAGCTACTACTAACCGAATCAACCAGCTACGACAGCCTGGGACGCGTTGCCACCGCCACCAACGCCAAAGGCGAAACAACCAACTACCAGTACGGGGACACAAACCACCCCGGCAACCGCACCAGAACCAACATCCAGCACAGCGACGGCCGGACCACTAGGACCGACTACAGCTATTTCGGGGCTTACTATGCCTTTCCCACAATAGTTACCAGCTACTACACCGAGGAAGGCATACAAAAAACCAGCACCACATACAAAAGCTATGAATTTATCCGGGGCAACGTAACCAGTGAAACAGACGCCCTGGGCAACACAACCCGTTATAGTTACGACACCCAAGGCAGACTCAAAAAAACAACCCACCCGCAGTCAATGGGACGGGGTGGAAACTTCGAGGTGCAAGACTATACCGACTATTATAACTTTGTTAATCTATCCGGTGCCTGGATAGAAACGCCTCAACGTACCTTTAGCGTTGAAAACTACAGCACCGCAAACGGATCTATGTTCAAATATTCCATTGACCTCTACGACGATCACGGTAATCTACTGCTCTCTAGATACTATGACTTGAACAAAGGGGTATATGTCCCGACTGTATATGGCTACGACAACTATGATCAGCTAACCTGGCTCAAAGACGCCAACGGCAACAATACCACCTACCAAAGTGACGAATGGGGCAGATTGAAAAAAGTCACCGACCCCCAGGGTAACTACCATGCCTTGGCCTACAACCTAATCAACCGTACCAAAACCACCACCTTCGTCCCGTCGGACACCGGCGTAGCCGAAAACCACTACGTGGAAACAAGCGACCAGTGGGACCGGACAATATCGAGGAAAGGCTACCCCAACGGGCCGGGCGGAGCCCCCGTAGAAGAAAAATACGCATACGACCTGGCCGGCAACCTGACCAAACAAACCGACCCCAATAACAACAGCACCCAGTACAGCTACGACGCCCTGAACCAATTAACTAAAGTCATCAACCCCCTGGGCGAGATCACCGACTACGCTTACGACCGTTTGGGCGAGCTAACCCAAATACAACAATACCAGGGCGCCACCACCTTCCCCACAGTCCAGCAATATAGCGAAAGAGGTGTTTTAGTAACCAAACAGCCTCCGGCGGGACAGCCCACCACCTATAAATACAACGCCAACGGCCTGCCGGTGGAAATAAAAGACGCCTCGGGCAAAATCACCGCCCTGCAATATTACCAGGACAGCAGGCTATCCCAAAAAACAGCCAACCAAGACAGGATACAATATTACTACCACCCCCTGGGCATCGTGGAGAAATACCAGCCCCTAAACGGCGATACCCTGAGACATGTTTTCTATTGTACCGGGCAAATCGGCTTTAGGATAACCGCCGAAAGCTACGTTGCCGGTTTTGAATACGACCTGCTGGGCAACCGGACTGAGGTATCCCATCCGGGTAACTTATTCACCAATTATCAATACAACAACCTGAACAGACTAACCACCGTCACCGCCGACGGCAAAAACTACACCTACGAATACTACGGCGACGGCATGGTAAAAGCCGTCAACTATCCCCAATTAACCGGCGGGACAAGCATACGTACCGAATACACCTACGACAACATTAACCGTCTCAAGGCTATGCACAACAAATTGGGCAGCCAAACAATCACCCAATACAGCTACAACTACGACAACAACGGCAACATCACCTCGGTAACCGAAAACGGCCAGACCACAAGCTACACCTACGACGCCCTAAACCGGCTGACGGGAATACAAAGGCCGGGCGGCGAGCAGCTCAGCTATCAATACGACAGCAGAGGCAACCGGACAGTAGCCTCCCCCAACGATAGCGGCCTGGACGGATTTATATCCGGCGAATTTAGCTACAACAACTGGGACCAATTGGCCTCATTCACCGCCGGTGGTCAGGCCAGTAACTATTCTTACGACCCCGAAGGATTGAGAACTAAAAAAGCAACCCCTTCGAGCACCACCAGGTACCACTACGACAACACCGGCAGAGTCATTACCGAATCCAACGCCGGAGGCTATGTTACCGCGCAGACGATCTGGGGCAACCAAGCTTTGGCCAGGAAAGTAGGCGGCAGCTATTACTACTACCTGTACAACGGCCACGGGGACGTAACCAAAGTAATCGACCAAACCGGCAATATCGTCAACAGCTACACCTACGACGAATGGGGAAACATTCTCTCCCAGCAGGAACAGTTACCCCAACCGCTGAAATATGCCGGAGAGTATTATGACGACGAAAGCGGCCTGTACTACCTGCGGGCCAGGTATTATGACCCGACTGTGGGGAGGTTTATATCTAGGGACTCCAATGAAGGGAGCATAACGAACCCACTATCGCTAAACCTTTATGTATATTGTTACAGCAACCCGCTAAATTACCTGGATCCAACGGGGCATTCTGCTAAAGAAGTTTGGCAAGGTTTTAAGCTGGGTATTGGTGAAATATATAACGGTGATAACTGGCAAAGCAGTTGGGCAGCAGTAAAGACAACACCTGAAGGCGCTATAATATATGTTAGGGAAGGTTTGGTGGGACCTGAAAACTATGATGAGCTAACCAATGATGTTTTGAGTTGGGCTGATGCTAAGGCCGGTGCGTCGGCGGCAGCTTCCTTTGTTGTTGGTAAGGTTAAGGTTTTAAAGGGAGCGGGGAAGGTTGTAAGCAGGGGAACGCCTAAGACTGATGTAAACATTTTAGGAAGAGGATCAACAGGACGTACAGTTGCTAATAATTTGAATGAACAACTCGCGATGAAAGAGGTAATGTCTAATCCATTGGAAAATGCTACTAAAGTACCATTGAAAAATGGAATGACTGATTCAAGATGGCTTGGTACAGATGGTTGGGCTAAAATGCAACGTGTAATTACAACATCAGACGGTAAAAACATCACAATTCATTTTAACTATAATGAGATTACAGGCGCATTTGATGATTTTAAATTCAAATAATTTAAGTGGAGGCTAAATAATGATGCAGGACGACATGATTATTAATACGGAAGATAAGGAACTAACAATAGAGCATCTGTACACAGTTGAAGATTACTTTACATTCAACATAAGAGTAAAATCTGGCGATTTTTCTGGTGTATCAAATTTTTGTATATCAAAAAAAATGGTTCATTCAATAGTTGAAAAATTAACTGAAATGCATAAGGAGTTGAAAGGGTTTTGTGAGATAGTCGATAATGATTCAGATGCCTATATTACTTTTAGCATGGATAAACATGGGCATATGTCTGTATATGGTCAAATAGGTGGAAGCCATGAAGAACATTTTATGAAGTTTAAATACAGTACAGACCAGACTGTTCTGGAAAAGGTTATAAAACTGTTCAAAGGATTACTATAATCATAATGGAGTAGGTCAGATAGTTTTTGATGCTCGGGTAGTTATTAGGCCTGGCTATCGCCATTCCCAACAACTACCATAAAGGGGGCAGTCCCTCATAAAGTTAATATATCAACCAACTAAAGGACTACAATATTAAGGAAACTTCTGTTGATGGGGACTAGATAGTGGCACTCGAGGAAATTCCTTAAGGAATTTCCCAAAAGGGTCGGGTAGATGCGGACCTTTTAAACTTTATGAGACGCTTTGTTTTCCCGGTTTCCCCCTGTCTCCTCTGGGAGTGTCACTACATGACGCTACACCTACGACGCCCTGAACCGGCTGACAGGCGTGCAAAGGCCGGGCGGTGAGCAGCTCAGCTATCAATACGACAGCAGAGGCAACCGGACAGTAGCCTCTCCCAATGATAGCGGTCTGAACGGATTTATACCCGGCGACTTTAGCTACAACAACTGGGGCCAGTTAGCCGCATTTACTACCGGTTGTCAGACCAATAACTATTATTACGATCCCGAAGGGCTGAGAACCAAAAAAGTAACCCCTTCCGGTACCACCAGGTATCACTATGACAATACCGGCAAAGTCATCATCGAATCCAACGCCGGCGACTCTGTTACCGCGCAGATGATCTGGGGCAACCAGGCTCTGGCCAGGAAAGTAAACGGCAGCTATTACTACTACCTGTACAACGGCCACGGAGACGTAACCCGGGTAATCGACCAGAACGGCAATATCGTTAACAGCTACACCTACGACGAATGGGGAAACATCCTCTCCCAGCAGGAACAAGTGCCCCAGCCGCTAAAATATGCCGGAGAGTATTACGACGACGAAAGCGGCCTGTACTACCTGCGGGCTAGGTATTATGACCCGACCGTGGGGAGGTTTATTTCCAGAGACTCTAATGAAGGGAGCATAACGAACCCACTATCGCTAAACCTGTATGTATATTGTTACAGCAACCCGTTAAATTACCTGGACCCGACGGGGCATTCTGCTAAAGAAGTTTGGCAAGATTTAAAGCTGGGTGTTGGTGCAGTACTTAACGGTGATAACTGGCAAAGCAGTTGGGCAGCAGTAAAGACAACACCTGAAGGCGCTATAATATATGTTAGGGAAGGTTTGGTGGGACCTGAAAACTATGATGAGCTAACCAATGAGGATTTGAGTTGGGCTGATGCTAAGGCCGGTGCATCGGCGGCAGCTTTCTTTGTTGTTGGTAAGGCTAAGGTTTTGAAGGGTGCGGGGAAGGCTAAATGGGACATTAAAACAAACGCAAAAGCTGAGGCTAGCTATAATTTTAATGGCCAAAAAGTTAGGGCCTACCAAGATAATACCAAGGAAGGTTATTGGTGGGCAAAAGATACTACAGGTCACGGCGGTTCGACCTATAAAGTATTTAAAAAGAAGGGGAATGAACTTCATTGGGTAGCCGATGCAGATGAATATGGCAATTTTATAGTAAATAAACATAAGAGTTCAACAGGTACTATAATTAAACTTAAATAGTTATAACCCCAATATAGAGGGTGAGTTCAAATTCGCCCTCTATTATAATAAATATTGGAAGGTGATAAATTGGGTATAAACAGTTTAGATAAATATTTAGCGGAACAATTTCCATTATTAAAACTAAAACAGCCTTTGTTTTACAATTTTCCAGTTGGCATTAGATTTGATTTAGGCGGTAACTTAGAAATAAGTGAAGGTAGAATGGAACAGTGTTATAAACGTTCGTACACTTTGTTTAGTGAAATAAATAAATCTTCAGATGAATTATTTGTTGTTGTATATGTAGATAGTTGGGATGAATATCCTATTAATGAGTCAGAACCCCAAGTGTTTAACATTTTTAAAAAGTATTTTTATGGTAAAGATTTTTCCTGTAAAGTAATTAAAGATAAATTTGAATATAGATACAAAGAACCCGAAGACTTGGACGATACAAAAACATATCGCTTTTTTGTAAAATGTAGGGTTGAAGAAATCAATTTTAAAGAGATGATAATTGCAAAACTAAATCAGAGCGTAGGCATTGCTCCTTTTATATTGGGTGATTTGTATTTTGTAAATCAATCGCGCAATATTATTTTCCATATTTATGATGATAGGGGATTAGATGTAATATCAAGTTCAAAACATAAATTGATAGAAATTTATAAAAAGTATAGAGAATGGATATTAGAATACGATAGGGAAAAAATCGATCAAGTCTTTGTGTAGATAACTATTTCATAACACAAAATATATATGTCGTTAGGGACGATTTTTGCTCGGGTAGTTGTTGGGCCTAGCTAGCGCCGTTCCCGACAATTACCATAAAGGGCCTATCCCTCACTTTCTTAATAATTTAACGAATTAAATTAAACTAAAATCCCCTAGGCTCCCGCTTTTTGGATGCCTGGGGTTTTATATGATCTAAACAATTTTACACATTATTCAAAGAGCTCTTCATGCATTGCCGAAAGCTACATTGCCAGCTTTGCATACGACCTGCTGGGCAACCGGACCAAAGTAACCCATCCGGGCAACTTATCCACCAGCTATCAATACAACAACCTGAACAGATTAACCACCGTCACCGCCGACGGCAAGAACTACACCTATGAATACTACGGCGACGGCATGGTAAAAGCCGTCAACTATCCCCAATTAACCGGCGGGACAAGCATCCGCACCGAATACACCTACGACAACAGCAACCGGCTCAAAACCATGCACAACAAATTGGGCGGCCAAACAATCACCCAATACAGCTACACCTACGACAACAACGGCAACATCACCTCGGTAACCGAAAACGGCCAAACCACAAACTACACCTACGACGCCTTAAACCGGCCGACAGGAGTACAAAGACCGGGCGGTGAGCAGCTCAGCTATCAATACGACAGTAGGGGCAACCGGACAGCAGCCTCCCCCAACGATAGCGGTCTGGACGGATTTATACCCGGCGACTTCAGTTACAACAACTGGGACCAGTTAGCCGCATTCACTACCGGTGGTCAGACCAATAACTATTATTACGACCCCGAAGGCCTGAGAACCAAAAAAGTAACCCCTTCGGGCACCACCAGGTACCACTATGACAATACCGGCAGAGTCATCACCGAATCCGATGCCGGCGACAATGTTACCGCGCAGACGATCTGGGGCAACCAGGCTCTAGCCAGGAAAGTAAACGGCAGCTATTACTACTACCTGTACAACGGCCACGGAGACGTAACCAGAGTAATTGACCAAAACGGTAACATCGTTAACAGCTACACCTACGACGAATGGGGAAACATCCTCTCCCAACAGGAACAATTGCCCCAGCCGCTGAAATATGCCGGAGAGTATTATGACGATGAAAGCGGCCTGTACTACCTGCGGGCTAGGTATTATGACCCGACCGTGGGGAGGTTTATATCCGAAGACTCCAACGAAGGGAGCATAACGAATCCACTATCGCTAAACCTTTATGTATATTGTTACAGCAACCCGCTAAATTACCTGGACCCGACGGGCCATTCTGCTAAAGAAGTTTGGCAAGATTTAAAGCTAGGTGTTGGTGCAGTACTTAACGGTGATAACTGGCAAAGCAGCTGGGCAGCAGTAAAGACAACACCTGAAGGCGCTATAATATATGTTAGGGAAGGTTTGGTGGGGCCTGAAAACTTCGATGAGCTAACCAATGATGTTTTGAGTTGGGCTGATGCTAAGGCCGGTGCGTCGGCGGCAGGATACTTTATTGCTGGTAGGGCTAAGGTTTTGAAGGGAACGGGGAGCACGACTCAATTTATACTAAAAGCAGGTTCAAAAGCAAATGCTTTAAAAGCTATTGATAACTTGCCATCCAATGTTCAAAGTAACGTGAAGAGCTTCTTTAAAGGTGGCTCAAATAAATATACTGATTTCATTGTAGAAAGAATGTCAAATGGTAATTGTCATTAGAGTTAAAAGAAATAACCATTGATAAGCCTGTAGAAATATGTAACAATCATGTAATAATATTGCTTGAAAATTTTAAAAAAGGCAACATATCTAAACATACGCTTCTTGATTGGGTTAATACAGTTTGGTTTTCGGGATTATTTGAGTACTGTGATGAAAATTGTGATAGCATTGCCAGTGTAATGAATGAACTTGAAGAAATCGATGAAAATGGTAAAGAGCTAACTTATGAAAAAATAAAAAGATATATTTACGCTCTCAAGAATAATATTGAAATTATTTAAAAAACTAAAGAACATGCTCGGGTAGTTGTTGGTCCCGGCTAACCCCATTCCCAACAACTACCATAAGGGGACAGCACTCACCAAGTCAATATGTTAACTAATTAAAGAGGTTCAATATTAAGGAAGCCTCTGCCGATGGGAACCAGGTAATGGTACTCAAGAAAATTGCGGCAGGCCTAATTGGCTTAATACAATCAAAAGGTTCAAGTAGATGCGGACCTTTTAAACTTTAAGGGACGCTATGTTTTCCCGGTTTTACCCCCGTTTTATCTGAGAGTGCCACAATATTTGCTCCATGATTTAATTGACCGCGTACTCCGGGTAAAGCGGGTCACCCAATTAGCGACCCGGATCCCAACGGCAACAAGACCACCTACCAAAGTGACGGATGGGGCCGGCTGCAAAAAGTCACCGACCCCCAGGGTAACAAATATAGCATTGAATACGATATATTTAACCGTACCAAAAGCACCATCTTCGTCCCGTCGGACACCGGTGTAGCAGAAAACCATTACGTAGAGACAAGCGACCAGTGGGGCCGAACAATATCGATAAAAGGCTACCCCAACGGGCCGGGTGGAACCGCCGTTGAAGAAAAATACGAATACGACCTGGCGGGCAACCTTACCAAACTAACCGACCCCAATAACAATAGCACCCAGTACAGCTACGACGCCCTGAACCAACTAATCAAAGTCACCAACCCCCTGGGCGAGATCACCGACTACGACTACGACCGTTTAGGGGATTTAACCCAGATACAACAATACCAAGGCGCTACCCCCTTAACCACGGTAAAGCAGTACAGCGAAAGGGGCGCTCTGGTAGCCAAACAGCCCCCGGCGGGACAGCCTACCACCTATAAATACAACGCCAACGGCTTGCCGGTGGAGATAAAAGACGCCTCGGGCAAAATCACCACCCTGGAATATTACCAGGACAGCCGGCCAGCCCAAAGAACAGCCAATCGGGACCGGATACAATATTATTACCACCCCCTTGGCGTACTGGAGAAATACCAGCCCGTAAACGACACCACCGGCAACGGTGAAGCGCTGACCTACAGCTATTATATTTTTACTGGATTTGTCAAAACAAGAGCCGACGTTGGTTTTGAATATAACTTATTAGGGAACAAAAGTAAAACAACCGATCCATTTGGTCTTTCAACCAACTATCAGTACAACAACCTGAACAGATTAACCACCGTCACCGCCGACGGCAAAAACTTCACCTACGAATACTACGGCGACGGCATGGTAAAAGCCGTCAACTATCCCCAATTAACCGGCGGTACAAGCATCCGCACCGAATACACCTACGACAACAGCAACCGACTCAAAACCATGCACAACAAATTAGGCGGCCAAACAATCACCCAATACAGCTACAACTACGACAACAACGGCAACATTACCTCCGTCACAGAAAACGGCCAGACCACAAGCTACATCTACGACGTCCTGAACCGGCTGACAGGCGTGCAAAGGCCGGGCGGTGAGCAGCTCAGCTATCAATACGACAGCAGAGGCAACCGGACAACAGCCTCCCCCAACGATAGCGGCCTGGACGGATTTATACCCGGCGACTTTAGCTATAGCAACTGGGACCAATTGGCCACATTCACCACCGGTGGTCAGACTAGTAACTATTCTTACGATCCCGAAGGGCTCAGGACCAAAAAAGTTACCCCTTCGGGCACCACCAGATACCACTACGACAACACCGGCAGAGTCATCACCGAATCCAACGCCGGGGGCTATGTTACCGCACAGACGATCTGGGGTAACCAAGCTTTAGCCAGGAAAGTAGGCGGTAGCTATTACTACTACCTGTACAACGGCCACGGAGACGTAACCAAGGTAATAGACCAAAACGGCAATATCGTCAACAGCTACACCTACGACGAATGGGGAAACATCCTCTCCCAGCAGGAACAATTACCCCAGCCGCTGAAATATGCCGGAGAGTATTACGACGATGAAAGCGGCCTGTACTACCTGCGGGCCAGGTATTATGACCCGACCGTGGGGAGGTTTATTTCCAGAGACTCTAATGAAGGGAGCATAACGAACCCACTATCGCTAAACCTGTATGTATATTGTTACAGCAACCCGTTAAATTACCTGGACCCGACGGGGCATTCTGCTAAAGAAGTTTGGCAAGATTTAAAGCTGGGTGTTGGTGCAGTACTTAACGGTGATAACTGGCAAAGCAGTTGGGCAGCAGTAAAGACAACACCTGAAGGCGCTATAATATATGTTAGGGAAGGTTTGGTGGGACCTGAAAACTATGATGAGCTAACCAATGAGGATTTGAGTTGGGCTGATGCTAAGGCCGGTGCATCGGCGGCAGCATACTTTTTTGCCGGTAGGGTTAAGACTTTTAAGGTGGCAGCTGAAGCTAAAATTGTATCAAAGATAGGGGACAATTCGGCTTTGGTGAAGGAAGCTGCAAAAATGGGTGCAAATGAAAGAGTTCAACAAGAAGCAGACCATCTAATTCAGGAGCTAGCACAAGGTAATACAAATCCGGGGTTAGGCAGTAAAAATTTGTTTAAAGATATTTCATATTTGAGAGGTAAAAATGGAGCAAGAGTTTTTTATAGAACTGTTGATGGTCAAATAGAAATATTAGCTAAGTCAAGTAAGGCAAATGAGCAAAAGGTGCTTGATATTTTAAAGAAGATGTATAATAAATAAAAATATGCTGTAGAGGAGAGATGTTATGATAGTAAGGAAAATTAGCTTTCCAACACCACTGGAAATGGTAGCAGATACAAAAGACGATAATATAGATGTTTTTGTTAAATTAGAAGATGGCTATAGCTATACAGTTGTTGTGGTAACGCATCAAAATTTAATAACTCAAATGAACAAGTCAAAGAAAAACTTCATTGAAGCAGGATGTCCATTCATTATAGTAAAAGAGTTAAAAGAAGATATTATTAAAGAGGCAATTCAATCATATGCAGATGAGGATGCATATTGGCTTAAATTAAATCATTTATCTTCTGAATTTAATATAAAGGTATTAAATGAAATGATGGATAAACTAGCTGAATAATCACAGCATATTTAATAATAATATGGGCTAATGTGTTCAAATTGGCATTAGCCCTTTTTCTATCCGAAGGATAGTGAGGAAGGCAAGGTTGATAACCAGCTAAGCCTTAAAACAAGAATCATCTACTTTTTTTACGATAGTGAAAATCAACCGTGGGGGTTTGACCCATCAGATTATAACGGTTGGAAAGTGCTGTATTTATAATGGGGACACCTCCGAACTAATACATACAGAACCTCCGTGGATGGGGCAACATTCTCTCCCAGTAGGAACAATTGCCCCAGCTGCTGAAATATGCCGGAGAGTATTATGACGACGAGAGCGGTCTGTACTTACTACCTGCGGGCCAGGTATTATGACCCGACTGTGGGGAGGTTTATTTCCAGGGATAGTGATGAAGGGGGAGATTAATAATCCGTTAAGCCTTAACCTATATACTTATTGTGAGAATAACCCAGTGCTCGGGCAGTTGTTGGGCCTGGCTTACGCCATTCCCAACAACTACCATAAGGGGACACCATAAGGGGACAGTCCCTCACAAAGTTAATATATTAACTAACTAAAGAACTTCAATATTAAGGAAACTTCTGCCGATGGGAACCAGATAGTGGCGCTCGATAAAATTTCTTTAGGCAATTGACCTAAAAGGGTCGGGAAGATGCGGACCTTTTTTTAACTTTATGAGACGCTTTGTTTTCCCGGTTTCCCCCTGTTTCCTCCGGGAGTGTCACTACATAACGCTAACAACTGCTTGGACTATGTTATTACGCCGCTGGGACAATCAACATCCAGCACAGCGACGGTCGGACCACCAGGACCGACTACAATTATGCTCGGGTAGTTGTTGGGCCCGGCTAGCGTCATACCCAACAACTACCATAAGGGGACCGTCCCTCACTAAGTTAATATATTAATCAATTAAAGGAGTTCAGTATTAAGGAAACCCTGCCTATGGGAACCAGATAGTGGTGCTCGAGGAAATTGCTTTAGGCCTAATTGGCCTAAAGCAATTTCCCAAAGGTTCAAGTAGATGCGGACCTTTTAAACTTCAGGAAATGCTTTGTTTCCCCGGTTTTCTCCCATTTCCTCTGGGAGTGCCACAATATTTGCTCCATGATTTAATTGACCGCGTACTCCGGGTAAAGCGGGTCACCCAATTGGTGGCCCGGCCCCCACGGAACCAGGTACGCCGATTTCCCGCACCTGGCTCTTCAAAAGCTGACTTGCAGCACTGCGTACATTTTCATCCTACTAAGATGACTCATCGCTGAAGTACAGCGGTATCGTGGGAAAAAGCGCGCTTTCCAACATTATACCGGTATTGCTGGAAACCCAATATTGTGTCAGCGGCTATTTAAAAGATCAATTAACCAGTGGCGAAACCCAGCTTGGGTATCGTGTATATGATGAGAACTTTCGTTGTATACAATCGCACCAACTTGGCCCCAGAGTCACAAGTGGCTACTGGGATTTTGTACAAAGATTCATCCAAACCAGTAATGATGCGAGATATGTCCGATTAGAGTTTCGCAATTCTGAAGAAAACGGCAGCATAGGAGGCACAGCATGGCTGGATAAAGTCGGGTTTGACCGGGCCTGGCCGCTGATCTCCGAGATTACCGACAGCCTCGGGCGAACAGTCACCTTCACTTACACCGATAGTCTGTATTAAGACGACGGCACCGGTAATGCGGGAACAATTATCGTTGAGCCATTTTCTGTTTTCTGGACACTGTTTCGTGAACATAACTTAGATTTACATAAGGTTCTGTAAACTTGCTCCTAATTCCGGATTTATTCCACGGTCCTATTGACATGGGGGCCCCTGCACCCTCTGGACTCCCTTCTATTAGGCGGAAATAAATTGTTACGGCGATTCCGCCTTCGAGATTGTACCAGAGGGTGCCACCCCATATCAATAGGCTTTCGCGGCATAAAAGCTGTGCGGCTCTTAACGACCTTATGCTGCAAGATCCGAAAATAAAAGCTTCTTATATTGAGCAGGAGTCATCCACCCTAAAGCTGCATGCCGCCTTTGACGGTTATAATAGATTTCGATATATTCAAAAATAGCTAGTTTAGCTTCATCTCTATTTTTAAAATAATAAAAATTAGTGCATTCACATTTTAAGCAGCTGAAGAAATTTTCTGCACAAGCATTATCATAGGGATTACCTTTACGGCTCATGCTTTGGCGGATATGATTGTTTATTAATAGGTCTTTGAAGTCATTTGAACAATATTGACTTCCTCTGTCAGAATGAAATATTAGCCCTGGTTTTGGTCTTTCTTTTCTTATGGCCATTTTCATTGCCTTTATTACAAGCTCTTTATTTATTCTATCGCCCATGGCATAGCCCACAACATCTTTGGTGCATAGATCTTTGACTATGGCTGTGTAAAGCCAGCCTTCTGCTGTCCAATTATAGGTTATATCCCCTACCCATACGGTATCGGGGATTTCTACATTAAAATTTTGCTCTAATAGATTTGGCGCTATAGGTAAGTTGTGTTTGCTGTTGGTGGTTGCTTTCCATTTAGCTTTGCGTTTGGAGCTTATGCCATTTTTCTTCAACTTATAAACTGTCCCACGACTGCATGGTATGGTTTCTTTAACTTCTGCCCAGGTAGGATCAACTCCCCATACGGGATGCTTTTTGTGGATTTTTTTAATTATCTTAAGTATTTTTTTGTGCTTTTTCTCTCGCTTTGATGGTGGCCTATCTACCCAGTCATAGAAACCGCTCCGGGATACTTCTAATAGTTTGCACATTTTCTCCACAGAATGCCCGAGGTATGAGCTTTTATAAATTTATATAGCTCACTGGTTGTTGTAGCTAATTCTGTGGTTTTACGAAAATGGCTACCGATTTTTTTAATATTTCAACTGTATCATTAGCATTATCTAGTTGTTTTTTAAGCTTTTTATTCTCAGCTTCAAGCTCGGCGAGTCTTTTAGTAGTAGCATCTTCTGGTTCAGTACTTGCTTTTACCCATAGCCTAAGGGCCGGTTGTGAGATTCCTAAGTCTTTGGCCACTGCACTTATTGTTCGATCTTTTTCTAGTACCAATTTTACAGCACTAGTCTTGAATTCATCATCATACCTATTATTATGGCTACCCACTTTTAACACCCTTTCATGATTTGATTATATAATCACGATTCGGTGTCCGTCAAAGTGGGAATGAGTCATATTGCCAGTGTGCAAATAAATTAGGCTCTCTCTTCTTCACTTCAGATAGCCATACTTCCGCTCTCTTTCTGTGTCCTCGAAACCTTTTGAATTTGCACATTGCCCATTTGACCAATCGCCTGTCTACACAGTCTAATGAATACTTGATTGCCTGGGGATTATATTTACAAAAATAATTAGTCCATCCTCTAATGGTAGGATTTATTACTTCAGCAATCATATCAATTTTGCACCCTGTTTTCCTGTGTATCTCCAGCGTTTTTATCTTATCTCGAAAAGCCTTGTTTGAGTTCTTACTAGCTGACGCTATGAAGTTTACACCCGTACTACCATTTTTGAATTTGATGAATACCCCTTTGAATAGACGCCGAAGCAGTATTTAAATCGACCCCCACATAATTAACGGCCGACTCCACTACCTTGGCCAGGCTATCATTCAACTGTTTGGGTGCTACGTCATGCTGGTACTGTCCCACGCCCACTGCCCGGGGTTCAATCTTTACTAATTCAGCCAGCGGTTTCCACAGCCACTATTTGCAACATCTCGTTGGACAATTCGTTTGGCATCTGGTTTAAACTCCTTCCATAATTACACAGCAAGTGCAACAATGTTCAAGTTTAATTAAACACCATTTTGCTTTTTTATCCAAGGCCTAATAGGTTATTTTCTCAAGGAAAGGAATAATAACAACAACAGAAAATATAAAGCAACTAATATAATCACAGGCGTAGCTTGTTAGGAAAGGAACCGGCCCATGAAAATGAACAAAAAAATACTTACCCTGCTGGGCACAGGCCATGCTATAACTGATATCAGCCAGGGTGCTCTATCCATGATGCTGGTTTTTTTACAGCCCGCTTTTGTTCTTAGCCAGGTACAGATAGGCATGGTGATGCTGGCTTTTAATTTAAGCTCCTCGGTTATACAACCGGTTTTCGGTATTTTTAGCGACCGTTTCCGAGCAGCCTGGCTGATTCCCATGGGATGTCTGGTGTCTGGTGCAGGTTTGGCCTTAACCGGGTTTAGTACAAATTACCCGGTACTGCTGTTCATTGCACTAGTTAGCGGGCTTGGTGTGGCGGCCTATCACCCCGAAGGCTCTAAATATGCCCGTTTGGCCAGCGGGCCGCGCAAGGCAACAGGGATGTCTATATTTTCCATGGGTGGTAACTTGGGCTTTGCCGCCGGCCCGGTACTGGCCACTTATTTCTTCGGACTGGCCGGTCTACACGGGTCGGCGGGATTTTTTATCCTAAACAGCTTAATGGCTCTGTTGCTCTGGATTTTCCTGCCCAGGGTAACCGCTATTCATGGCGTTTCAGGTGATACGGCCGGGACAGCAAAGACTGCTCCACACGCCGCCCGCTCGGCAAGCAAGGATAGGCCTTGGTTTGTATTGCCGGTTTTACTGCTGGTAGCAGTGGTCATCATGCGCTCTTTTGTACACGTTGGCCTGGTTACATTTTTACCCCAATATTACGTGCAGTACTTGCAGCAAAGTGAAAAATATGCCGCAGCCATTACTTCACTGTTTCTATTTGCCGGTGTTTTCGGTACAATGGTAGGTGGCCCGGCAGCAGACCGCTGGGGGCTGAAAAATATCATCGTCATTTCAATGGCCTCGCTAATCCCATTGCTGTATTTATTTGTCCACCTGCACGGCTTCTGGACCACCATTTTAGTCGCCTTGATGGGTTTTGTAATTATTTCCACTTTTTCCGCAACGGTAGTCCTGGGACAAGAAATGATGCCCAACAACGTTGGTCTGGCCTCGGGACTGCTGCTGGGTTTTGGTATTGGTATGGGAGGAGTAGGTGCAACCATGCTGGGCTGGGTGGCTGATAGGTGGGAATTACCGGCGGTGTTTGAAACATTAATTATTTTTCCAGTAATTGGCCTGCTGCTAGCGTTACTACTGCCCAACCGGGAGGAAATAACTCAGAAGCAGCAGCAGTAAAGTCGTTATCTAACCTAAAACAGTGCAGGTTAACCATAGGTTAATCCCTTTTCACTTCTCACCTGCATGTTCATTGCTACCCATCACCAATTCAGGCGGAAGGTTCCGAAAAGCCCGGGAGGCATTAATCATTTTTGCTTGGTTATCATTTTCAGCAGCTTTTTCCTTAATTATAGGACTTACATATTTCTGATTAGCAAATATTTTATTGGCTTCATTCTTAGACATTGCTTGCCCTCCATTTAATAAAGTTAGTGGCACTCCCACCAGACCACCTGAAAAGCACATAGCCCCATGCTAACCGGCCGTGTTCAACTTATTTTGAGCATTATCATTAAAAAATATAATCTAAATAAAAAACGTCAAAATATACAATACCTCTGCCCTGTTAAGATCTATACTGCAATGATATACTGATGATAGACCAGCATTATCGCCAGGCTACGGTAATAATATTGTAGTTTTTCGAGCGACAGCTAAAGAGTTAAGTTAGAAGGGGAAAGCAATGTATCAATCCAAAGAAGAGCGAGTACATGATGTATTTGAATCTATTTCTGGTAAATATGACTTTATGAACTCGGTGATCAGCTTTCAACGTCACAAAGCCTGGCGCAAGGATACCATGAAACGCATGCAGGTACAAAAAGGCCAAAGGGCATTAGACGTATGCTGTGGTACAGCTGACTGGACTATCGCTCTAGCCGAAGCTGTCGGGCCGGACGGCACAGTCTGCGGGCTGGACTTCAGCCAAAATATGCTCCAAATAGGCCGGGACAAAGTGCAGGCCCAGAACTTACAGCAGGTGCAACTGCTGCACGGTAACGCTATGGATTTACCATTTGATGATAATTACTTTGACCATGTGACCATTGGCTTTGGCCTGCGCAATGTTCCAGACTACCTGCGCGTGCTGCAGGAAATGACTCGAGTTACCAAGCCGGGTGGCCAAGTAGTGTGTCTAGAAACTTCCCAGCCTACCCTGCCAGTATTTAGGCAGCTTTATTATACTTATTTCGGCTATGTTATGCCGTTTCTCGGTAAACTGCTGGCAAAAAGCTATCAGCAATACTCCTGGCTGCAGGAATCAGCCAAGGATTTCCCAGGTCGCCGGGAACTGGCGGAAATGTTTCGACAGGCCGGTCTTGTTGATATTGAAGTAAAAGCATACACCGGGGGAGTAGCTGCAATGCACCTGGGGCATAAACCACAGTAGGGGTGGGGCTTAAACCCCACCCGATGGACATTATTGGGGACATTCCTCTAAAAAAGGTGTGTCCCCTTTCCTTAATTGGGATATTCCTCTTTTGTTGTACAGTTTATCTTTCTTACTTTATAGGCCCCGGCAAATTAAACCCAATGAATTGCTTGGCATCTTCTAATAGTCTAAGCTGAGTTGCCGGTGATATTTTTTCAGCTATCGATACTAGCAATTCCTGAGGTGGCTGATATTGATTGCCAGGCATATATTTGGATTTATTACTTTTTTTATTTGATTTCTTTTGTGCCTGCCTATCTGTTTTAGCCGGAACCACCATCAGTGACTCTACCGACGTCGGAGTATCATTTATTGCAGTATTTTGCCTTGGTGATTGGTTTGACTCTGCAACTTCAACCGGTTTTGCCTTTGATACAGATGAAGTGTCTACTCGCACCTGAGCCGTAGCCGGTGCCGCTTCAAGGCGTGCATCCTGCAGTGAATTCCCAGCCTGCTTGGTTGCAGCGTGGGTAAGTCGTCTGTCCAGTTTTAGCTGTTTCAATTGCTCCTTTAATTTAACCACATCATCCATGATATTTTCCAATTCCAACAAATCTTCTGGTGTACCGGCTTCACCGGCGGCACGGTCAATTAAATCAGAAACATCAATCATCCAATCAAAGATTTTTTCAAAAGTCCCATCGATTTCTTCTAAATTGGATTTAGCTTTTTTAATCATCGTAGTACCGAGCCACACCTGTTCCTCGAGTAAACTCTGGAGTTCATTCCGGTCACTGTTATTTAGTTTACCAGCACGTGCACCTAGTTCTTCCAGCCTTAGCAGAACTTCACCATATCTTTTGTACATTTTTTTTGGTGTCACCTCCACTTATAAAATATTGCATGCTTTCCATAAATTTCCTGCTAAGAGTAAAAAAAATTATTCTTTTTTTTTGTTGCATACATC
The DNA here is from genome assembly GCF_009932395.1 of Sporotomaculum syntrophicum. Classification (GTDB taxonomy): domain Bacteria; phylum Bacillota; class Desulfotomaculia; order Desulfotomaculales; family Desulfallaceae; genus Sporotomaculum; species Sporotomaculum syntrophicum. The sequence continues at coordinate 142,196 of NZ_LSRS01000006.1, read as the reverse complement.
TTCTTTAACATTTTTATTAGTGAATATGGAACGGAACAAAACGACTCCCAGCCATACCCCGGATATTCCGGTAACGACTGGGTCCCCAAAAAAAATATATGGGAAAGTATGAGCTCCGGCCTGCAGCCAAAGAGGTTCCGGAACCAGACTGAGCACAGCTGCTGGCCAACCCTGGAGGATAAGCAAATCAGTATTTATTTTTACTTCTAAAACTTGTCCCCAAAACCGTCCCAATTCTATCAACAAACCAACCAACACAGCCGTTAGGGACAATAACAACGCCTTACCCCAACTTTCCGCCAAACCAGGTAACGGTTGATACATATTATAAAAAAAATAAGTATAAATTAGCAAAAATATCGCAATACCAATTATGGCCTGTCCGGCAGCATATCTAAACTTATTATTCAATTTTGTTTTTAACTCCTTCCCCTTTACATATGTCACCCCTGGCCGGATGGCGGCTAACCATAGGCGGCCACAAATTTTGCGGGTCAAAGGTTTGAAAAGCAGTTAAAAACCGAGTTTTTAGGTCAGGATAGCGTTCATCCAGCATTTCCACCAGCTTTTTCATTTCTTCTCTTTTGGTTTTACCGTTCACCGGGCACAGGCTTTTCACTACCGGCAGTCCGTAGCGCTCCACAAAAGTTTCCACGGTTTGTCCAGTTATATAAATCAGGGGGCGAATCAAGGTGATATTACTGCGATCCATGTAAGTCACCGGAGAGAACGTCCTAAATTGTCCGGTATAAATCAAACTCATCATAAAAGTCTCAATAGCATCATCTAGATGATGACCTAAAGCTAGTTTATTTAAGCCCAAAGCCCGGGCTGTGTTATTGATCGCTCCCCGACGAAGGTTAGCACACAACGCACAGGGATTTTTCTCCTGCCGCTCTATGAAAACAACCTCGCCGATATCGGTTAATTTATTAGTGAACGGTATATCCCTTTGCCGGCAAAAATCAGCCATTATGTCAACATCCATAGGCCAGCCGGGATTGATGAATATAGCATGCAAGTCATAGCGCACAGGGACTTCCCGACGGATCATATGGAGCACCTGCAAAAGCGCCATGCTATCTTTGCCACCAGACAGTCCTACGGCCACCCGGTCACCATCACAAATCATCTGATAATGAGTCATCGCTTTTTTCACTTTGCCCTTAAACCATCTTAAATAAGCATCTTGCAAGCTTTAACACCCTATCTTGTGAACATAATATTTTGACAGACAATAGGATTATTATACCATGAATGTGATAAAACATTACAATACAAAAAGCAGGCTCCTTTAGGCACATTAGTTATGGAGCCTGCTCTTTAAGCTAAATTATGCTCTGGCTATCCAGTTATAGCCGCAGTTATTATCCCAGTTGTTCGCACTATCCTTAAAGCAAAAAGTTAAAGTATGGTTTTTCATCGGCACATTTTTCTCCCACCCTCTAGACGTGCGGTCCATATTCGTGGTCATAGGTTCCTGCCACTTATTAGGGTCACTGTAACCACAATGCAGGTACACCTGGTCCGCACCACATTTACTTAGCAATCCGGAATAGCAAATGTTAACTTGATTCCCATAGGTGGGTTTAACTTCTACGCCCTTTTCTATATCATGCCAACTTTGCATAACAACACCTCCGTTTTTTTCATATATTAAAATTGGGAACTATTTTTATATTGCTTTTTTTTTGTTTCATTTATACGTGGAAAAATGTTATATTGTAACTAATAAACCGGAGGGAAAATTATATGAACTGGTTGTTGACTTTTTTACTTAACGCATTGGCCTTAGTACTGGCTGATCATTTACTGGCAGGCATTCGCATTTCCGGTATCCTCCCGGCACTGTTGGCCGGGGCTGCACTGGGTATTGTCAACACATTTCTGCGCCCGGTGCTCATGCTGTTGACCTTTCCCTTAACAGTTATTAGTCTAGGCCTGTTTATCTTAATAATTAATGCTATTACCTTCGTTGTTGCTGCCTGGCTGGTACCAGGATTTGATGTACTTAGTTTCGGCGGCGCTTTTTGGGGAGCAATAATTACCGGCATCATCAGCTGGCTGCTTAGCTTGCTGCTCCTCGAAAAAAAATAAATATTAGTTATCTACGTTTGACAACATACAATTAAGTGATAGAATAGCCACAAATCATTGTAGCTATATACAGGTAATTGTTTCATTGTCGGTCCAACAGATTAGCCAACACTATATACTTCTTCGGGAGGTATATTCTTATGATTGTAAAAGTCAAAGGAATTGCTTACGATATGTCAGGCAGCCCAATAATTTTACTCACCGATGCCTCAGGGAACCGGGTACTGCCTATCTGGGTAGGGCTTTTAGAGGCTCATTCCATCGCTTTAGCTATGGAGGGCGTTCCCTTAGATCGCCCTCTGACCCATGATCTAACTCTAACCATTTGCCAAACTCTAGGAGCCAGTATCACTGCCGTAGAAATATCCGATTTAAAGGATAACACTTACTTTGCCGAGCTATATCTAGCATCTGGAAAAGATAAATATTTAATTGATGTTCGCCCCAGCGATGCCATAGCTCTGGCGTTAAGGGCTGAGATACCCATAAATATTTCCCAGTCCTTACAGGGACAAATGCTGGATATTCAGGAAATAATGGATGATGATGTTAAAAGGTCTCTTGAGGAACTATCTGGTGAATCACTTGAAGAATATAAGAAATCACTACATTAATATCCCAGTAATTGGAAGGTCCTTTATGGTTGCGTTATTTAAATCAATTAAAGAACTTGGACCTGGTATTGCAGAAGCATCTAGACTTGGCGTTTCAGAAGCGTCCAGCTTCTTTTCTTCAATTGTTTTTTCGCTGTTCATTGCAAGATGGGTTGCATCACTTCCAATCAGAATAGTGCCGGCATAGTTACAAAGTCTTTGATTCTCACAAAAAGCTCCTTTCTATAATTGCCTAAAGATTGCCTTTAAAACTTCAAAAAGCAAGATTATAGGCTGTTGCACAATGACCATTCACTCATTGTGCAACAGCCTCTGGTCAATTACCACAGCTTGCGAGCAAATCCACCTGCCTGCGTACAGCCCCTATAAAAATCTGCCTGTATATTCCCTCCACTATATCCGGGTCGATTCCACTCTGACAAGCCATTTCTTTTACCCTGCATAATATTTCCTCTTCCCTGCTGCTGTCGACTACCATGTCTTTGCTTTTAAAAGCAGCTACTTGTTCAACCAGTTCCTGGCGTCTGGTTAATAAACGTAATATATTATCATCTATCTTATCAATCTCTTTACGCAGGCCTGGTAAACCAACCGGCTGCACCGGTTCCCAGCGACTGGGCATATCCCCATCTCCGGTAGCAACAGGGTAACAGCCTAACATTTTAAGCCAGAAGGTATTTTCTCTCAGTTCCCTGACGGCGTCACATACCTCACGGTTGTTACTGTGCCCCTCAAAATCAATAAAAAAGATATATTCGCCTAGTTTGCTGCCGGACGGTCTTGATTCTATGCGCGTCAGGTTTATTCCCCGCTGCGCCAGCGGACTTAAAATGCGGCATAGAGCACCGGGAGAATCTTGCAGGGCCAGCACCAGCGACGTTTTAGCTTTCCCAGAGAAGGAAGGTTTTTCTCTGCCCAGCACCCAAAACCTGGTCGTGTTATCAGCCTTATCCTGTATATCAGCATACAGTATCTGCAGCCCGTAGGTAACCGCGGCGCTTTGCGAGCCTACTGCCGCCGTTGCAGCTTCAGCACCAGCCACCATAAGTGCCGCCGATGCGGTACTGACCGTTTCCACAACAGGTGTATTCGGTAATTGCTGCTTCAAAAAGCTACGGCACTGGGCCAAGGCCTGGGGGTGCGAGTATACTTTCGATATATCCGCCAATACCACCCCGGGACGCGCCAACAGGTGCTGCTTTACCGGAAGTAGAAATTCCGCGGTTACCCATATTCCCTCCGCTCTGGTTAACAAATCCAGCGTTTCTCCCACCGAACCACCCAGAGAATTCTCAACCGGTACAATACCGCAGGTCAACTTTTGGGAAGCGAGCTTTTGCATCACCGCATCCAAACTTGAACAGCACACGGGTGTATACCCGTGCCGACCGGCATAGTGCAGCGCAGCAGTATGTGAAAAGGTGCCCTGGGGTCCCAGGTAACCTAATGTATACATTACAGTTCCCTCCCCACTGCCGCACCCAAAGGACGCAGCCCGGACATTAGAGCATCGAACTCACCAGGATCCAGCGACTGGGGGCCGTCACACAACGCGACAGCAGGGTCTGGATGCACTTCGATAATCAGCCCGTCGGCCCCGGCCGCCACCGCTGCCCTGGACATGGCACCCACCAGTTCACGCTTACCGGTAGCATGGCTGGGATCAACGATTACCGGCAGGTGCGTAAGCTGTTTAGCCAAAGCTACGGCACTTAAGTCCAGTGTATTGCGAGTGCTGTCCTCAAAGGTGCGAATACCACGTTCACACAATATTACCTCCCTGTTACCAGAGGAAACGATATATTCCGCAGCCATAAGCCATTCCTCAACAGTCGCCGAGAGTCCCCTCTTTAACAAAACTGGTTTACCGGATTTTCCGGCTGCACGCAGCAAACGGAAGTTCTGCATATTTCTTGCACCTATTTGTACCATATCAACGTACCGGACAGCCGTAAGCAAGCTTTCTTCATCCACCACTTCGGTAATTGTAGCTAATTCGGTTTGCGCACCTACCTCCGCCAGCAAACGCAGCCCTTCCTTCTCCAGCCCCTGGAAACTATAAGGGGAGGTCCTGGGCTTGTAGGCACCGCCCCGCAGCACATTGGCTCCGGACCGGCGCACTGCCTGGGCGGCAGACAGCAATTGTTCACGGCTCTCCACAGCGCACGGGCCGGCAATAACTGTTAGCTTTTTGCCTCCAATCTCAAGGCCGCCGATTTTAATTATTGTATCTGTCTCCTGCACTTCACGGCTAACCAGTTTATAGGGCTTCATAATGCGCAGCACTTTTTCTACACCAGGCATGGATTCCAGCTCAGCCGGCTCAACAGGTCGTCTGTCCCCGACGGCCCCAATCACTATGCGCTTCGCACCTCTAATTAAGTGTGTTTGATAACCGCTAGCTTTTAACCGTTTATCCAGGGTGGCAATTTGTTCCGCGCTGGTATTAATTTTCATAACAACTACCATCTTTATCCCTCCAAATAAGAAATAAATAAAAGCCCGTCGCACGTCCCCGCAGGGACGAAAGCGACGGGCTGCTTCCGCGGTACCACCCTGGTTGACCCGCCAAAAAGCAGGCCCCCTCATATCAAGGTACGGGAGAATCCATGGCAGAAGCAATCAAAAAAGCCTCTCATCCCTAAGGGACGAGAGGCGTTGCCACCGCGTTACCACCCTAATTGATCCGGTTAAGCAACCAGATCCACTTAGTTAGAGCACAGGAATAATCCGATACCCCCTACCCTGTAACGTGGGTAGAATACGTCCCGGCCTACTTGCCTGATTGGTTTCAGCCGGCTTCTCCGGAGGGAACTTCAGTTGGTCATAACCCAGGAACGCTTCCAGTCGGTGGCGCTCCCTCCCTGGGGGGTCTGTTCCCAGCTTACTTTTCTCCTTCATGGAATTTATTCAAATCTTTAAGTTAATTGAAAGTATACCACTAGGGCACAGTATTAGCAAGGGCTATTTGTGAGCTTTCTGCTTAACCCGCTCATATATTTATTGATGTATACTATATAATAGCAGGAAATTAACTTCCTATGTTAAAAATATTCTCTTTGAACAGAGCCAGGTGAATTGGAGATGATGGCTTGGAAAAGAATATAGCCAAACATGTACTAGCCGATGTTTTACTTGTCACTCACGGTGCCAAAGGTGAGCGGGAAACCAGGTTGATGTATGAATTATTGCGACGGTCCTACCATTCCAGGCAGATGAAGTGGCATGAAGAATGCCTGCTTGAAGCCTGGGAACAATACAAATACTGGTTGCAGTCCAATAACGCCTTTAATCTTCCTGCAATTGTACAACCGGAAAGCCACCATAAAAAAAACCCGGAGCTTTATTATCCCATCAGGCTGGAAAAAAGGGGACGCAAAGAGTGGGAATTTGCCTGGCCAAGTGAAGTTTTAAATTTAATGAGTATATTCAACCTGGCTTGTGAACAATCGGAAAACGGGGATTTATATAACGCCAAGCGCATCTTTACCAGCCTCATCAATATATGTCCATATTTCATCGACGCTTACAATCACCTGGCCACGATAGAATGGAAGTCTGGAGACTTAATTCAAACCGAAAAACACTATAGCCGGGCTTACACTATTGGTTGTTCAGTGCTGCCAGCTAATTTTAAAGGCCAATTACCCTGGAACTGGGTAGAGAATCGCCCCTTCCTGCGCACTATACACGGGCTGGCACTGGTCAAGCTGCGCCTTGGCGATATAAAAAGCGCGCAACAACTTTTAGGCTGGTTGGTTAAAATTGAACCTAATGACAATTTGGGAGCCCGCGCCATTATTGAAAACATTAGAATAGGAACATTACCCAGGAATGATTAAGCTCCCATTAAACGGTATAAATGAGGTGCTCACTATGCTAAATAAATTAAACTGGCAAAGAATAAATTTTAAAAATTCCTCCGGTCTTAACTTGGTTGGTCTTTTGCACACCCCGGGTACAGCACAAGGCCCGGTAGTAGTCGTCTGCCACGGGTTCGTCGGCAGTAAAGAAGGCGGTGGTATGGCCCTGCTAATGGGCGAAGAATTGGGGCAACGGGGCTTTAATGTGTTGCTCTTTGATTTTAGCGGCATTGGGGAAAGTGAAGGGTTATTTGAGCAAATCACCCTTTCAGACCAAATCGACGATTTGAAATGCGCAGTTGACTGGTGTATAGCGGCAGGTCTGGGCCCGGTATACACAACAGGGCGCAGTTTTGGCGGCACCACAGCGCTCTGCCACGCCGCCAGTGACTCGCGAGTTGAGGGAGTATGCACCTGGGCGGCACCAGCCAGGTTAAAGGTGCTATTTAATAGTTATGCAGAGCAACAGGTGGAAGCTAATAAGGAAGGGGAAATATATAAAAGTAAAAAGTTTTTTGACGACCGGGACGTCTTTGATATACCTGCAATGGCCGGCCTTATAGCACCTCGACCTTTACTAATTATTCACGGGGAAAAAGACGAGGTGGTTAACCCTGCTGACGCTCAGCTTATTTATGCAAGCTCAGGGGAACCCAAAGAATTGGTTTATATTCCTAAGGCAGATCACCGTTTTATCGGCCATCACAAGATAGTGTGGGACACTTTTTTTGCCTGGCTGGATAGCATCCACAAGGAATAGCCACCGGATTCAATTAATTACTCAGATATTTTAAGCCTTCATGCAAAGGCATGGGCTCGAAGCCAAAAATATCTGCCACAGCGTTAAGAGCTGTAGTATTATCCATATCCAACTGTTTTAACTCAATTGGAGTAACCGGAGGGTCCTGCAAAATAATGCTCATCAGCAACACAACCAAGCGCATCATCGGCATGGGCACATAAAGCTTATAGCGCTTTTCCCCTAAACACGCTAATAATGCATCCAGCATTTGTACATAGCTTAAATGCTCGGGTCCACCGATTTCAATAATCCGACCCAGCATACCGGGGTTATCACATACCTGCACCAGACATTTCACCACATCTTCTACCGCGATAGGCTGAAATAAAGTATCTCCCCGCCCAGGAACAGGCACAAAAGGCTTAGGGAACATCTTTAGCGCTTGGCGCAAGCGATTAAAAAAATTAAATCCTCGCCCATACACTATCGAAGGGCGAAGGATAGTCCAATTTAAGCCGCTTTGCCGGACTGCTTCCTCACCACGCCATTTGGAATAAGCATATATATAGCGGGCATCGTCACAGGCACCCAAGGCGCTCATATGAATAAATTGCTTTACCCCGGCCTGACCGGCTGCAATCACTAGATTCAAGGTACCTTCAACGTTAACACATTCAAAGGTTTGATTTCCATGTTCTCTGATAATAGCTACTAAATGAATAACCTGGTCTGCACCCTGGCAAGCTTTCCTTACGAGTACCGGATCGTTAATTTCCCCACTGAACAATTCAACACCAGCAGGTAAAACCTCACCGGCTTTTTGCGGTGTCCGAACCAAACAGCGCACTGCATAACCTTTTTCCACCAAAGCGCGCACCAGATGGCTCCCCACCAGGCCCGTACCACCGGTTACAAGTATCACAGTCATCTGTTCCTTTCCCTGCAAACATATTATCTTTCCTGGCTATCAGTACACCGGAGCCTCCAGTTTTAGTAATATATTTCTTATCTCGGCGTTAAAATTCCTTTAATGCTCAGCACATATTTTAGAACAAAAACCTATGCAGCAAAAGCGGCGTAATATAGGTTTCTATAGCTGCTGCCAGTACCAGCAAAGGCAAGACCACAACCAAATAAGTTGTTAATACACGCCCGGAAACACGTTCACCCTGACTACGCAAGCGGCGGTAGTAAAAGCTGGCTCCCGCGGCTAGAAAAAGAGCTCCCAGTTCAGGCACACCATGGGGCAAAAGTCCAATCAGCCAAATTTGCCAACTTGGATGATTTAATAAAGCCGCCTGCATCTGCACGACAAAACCGCCAATAGCGCCGTTAAGCAATAAAATAAACACCGGCCAAACATTATAGGTAATAATGCCCAGCACAAGCACAGTTAAACTAACCGCGCTATTCCTGGTTAAAATATACAGAAATAAATTATCCGGCAAACCCCCGCCGAAAGGGTTAGCCAAAATCATTTCCCTCAACATATCATAATACTCTTCGATATTTTCAGAAACAAGCAAGGCCATAAGATGGCCGGTAAAGGCCGCCAGCGCAAATATGGCCAGACAAAGCAAGCCCTCCTGCCGATAATTTCTAATTTCCTGCCAGCCCTTAGCAAACCAGGTTAACAATTATCACCCCACCTTTAATTATTTAGATTTATACTTCTTACCTGTATGTTTACGTACCGGTTCATAAGAATTTAACACCTCAAACAATTCCGGTTGGTAGCTGCGCTGCTGATAAAATTCCCTATAGGTTAAACCCGGCAAGTGCTTAGCCAAGTCCAGCACCTTGTAATAATCCAAACGGGCTAAGCGGCTTACATAATGTAACAAACATGACCCTGGGCGCAAATCGTCCCCTTGAAAAAACCTGAACTGTGCAGCCTTCTGCCTGCCACGGTTATCATAGTAAGCAGTAATAAATTGCATGGCAGGTATAGACTTAAAATCTTCAGCTACCTGCAGCTCTTCAACATAAACCATCCAAACACCTTCATCAAGATACCAGATATCATTCATTTGTTTCACCTCTGTCCTATACTATAACATACAATTTTTGCCTGTTTAACTGTCAATTGCACTTTTAAATAAGAAAAATATATTGCATTCCGTGAGCGAATATGTGCGGCTAAACCATGATTTGGAATGTTGTATCAAGAAAGTATCTAAAACATGTAAAGCCTGTTCCATCACCGGTCTTGATGAAGAAAAATATATAGTACTATTTGCCTGGTACTAATACTTCGCCTTGCTCGCAGTGAAATTCTGGTGTTATGTTACGTTACTGCGGTTTTATTCTATTAATACGTCCTACTGCTCTTTCTTTGTACCCTATTACTAAACAAGGTATTTATAAACTCATTGTCATATCAGCTGCAGCCTCCTTAATAGTAATAGCGCTCGCCGGTTTTGGTGCAACTGTCCTCAGCTACGGCGTTTCCAACGTTTCGGTTTCTATTCTCTATACCTTAAAATGTACTTTGAGCGCTTAGAAAGCTAATCCCTATGGCGATCATAATAAAACAGCTGGCTAATTCGATGTACAATGCAAAAAGCCCCATTCTCTGGGGCTTTAATAACAGACGTAATAATGTTTAAAAAATATTTTTTAAGTTCACCTGTTCCTTTTGAGGGATATGCTCCAACATTTGCCTGAGCACCGCCAGTTCTCCTGATGCCATGGTACGGTCTTGCTTGCTGATATACTCCTTGGTCCGGAGCAGAGACATGTCAATATGGTCAATTTCCTGGTGGTCAATCACGACTGCCCACCAACCTTTGTCCTTGTTCCACAATTTTTCCGTTATGTCTATACCAGCACTGGCTTCTTCCCAATTACCACGATTAATAGCTTTTTCCATTTCACCAAACCCTGCCAAAATTTCACCTGCAGAAGCATCCAGCCTGTATGGTGTAATAATGCTAACCGTCAACACCATCAACAACGCAACTAACACAGTTACATAAATCCTCATACACGGCCACCGCCCGGCTTGGTTTTCAGCTGGTAAAATAGTTGTCCCGCTGTATCAAGGCTAGCAAAAAAAACTTTTCTAAAGTCATCAACGCCAAATTTGAGCAGTTCCGTCCTCAGCCACTCCCTGGTTAAGTTAACTTTGCGCAGGTTTTTTTCGTTTAATTGACCATCAGTGATTAAAGTTATAGGTATTCCTTCATACGTTGTATTAATATTTAAATCATCCGGCTGCAAAGCCCGCTTTTGCGACTTTGGTATCACACTTAACTGGCCATTGGTTTCTAAGATGGCAAACTCCACATCAGCAAGATTGGGGTAGTTTTTTACTCTCAGCTGTTCCAGCAAGTCATTGATATTATACCGCAAATACCTTAGCTCGGATTCCACCAGTTTGCCATTGGCAACTACCACGCTGGGACAGCCACAAATTACATTTCTCGCCTTCATACTTTTCATAGAAATAAAAGATAATGCTACCTGGGCCACCATTAAAACAATAATAGGAATAATACCGCTGAGCAAAGGTATACCTGTATCTTGCATGGGTATGGCAGCCAAGTCAGCGATCATCAATGCCACTACCAGCTCAAATGGTTGCAGCTGACCTATTTCCTGCTTACCCATAATCCGCATAACGGCAACAACAGCAATATAAAGGATTAGTGTTCTAATAATAATCAGCAGCATAAAACCACCTAAAGTATGATATAGATGTTTATGTCACAATTAAAAATTTTCCGCCCACCGCACCAGCGGAATTTCAAATTTAAAGGTCATATACTCGTGTACAGGCCTTACCCGTACAGTGTACCCATAAGTTCCCTGGGATAGAGGAACTTTGCCTGCAAACCGGTAGCTGCCTTCCCCCAGCTTTTCTTTTAGTTCCATTACAATAGTATTTAAATTGCTGATATAAGGTCCTTTATCGTTCCCCAGGGTAATTTCCACTGCCACTTCCGACGGATTTATCGGGCCGAGCCTCACCACCGACTCCACCACCAGTTCCTCACCGGCCTTCATATCCCATCTGCCGTTGCTCTGGGTGTGCTCCACTCTTACATGATGCCAGTTCTCCTGAATAAACCGTTTAAACCGGCAGGTCTGTTCAGCCGCAGCGTAATTTGATTCCATAAAGGCAATCCCGCGGTCAATTGCCGGTAGATAAAGCCTTTCAGCATATTCCATGACCATCCGGGCTGTACTAAAATGTGGAATTATTGTACGTATGGAATTGCGCATCCTGGCAACCCAATGGACGGGTATATTGTTTTTACGTTCGTAATAAAGCGGAATCACTTTTTCCTCAAGAACCTTGTATAAATAATAAAGATCATTTCGATCCTGCTGATGCTCATTTAATTGCATATCACCTGGATTACCTATAGCAAAACCGTTTTGGCCGTTATAAGCCTCAGGCCACCATCCGTCAAGCACGCTACAGTGCAGTACACCATTCATACCTGCTTTCATACCACTGGTACCGCTAGCCTCCATAGGCCAACGCGGGGTATTCATCCACACATCCACACCATGCACCAAATGCCGGGCTACATTGATATCGTAATTCTCCAGAAACAATATTTTGCCTCTAAATGGTTCCTCATGGGAGTAGTCGATGATTTTTTTGATTAATTCCTGACCGGCAACATCCTTTGGATGAGCTTTACCGGCAAATACTATCTGCACCGGTCGCTCCAAATCATTTAGTATCGTGGCTAGTCGTTCCGGGTCACTAAAAATTAACGCCGCTCGTTTGTAAGTGGCAAAACGTCGAGCAAACCCAATAGTCAGAGCATCCGGTTGTAAGACCTCCCCAGCATCGGTAATAACTGCATCGGTCTCATGATTGCGCCGGTATTTTTCCTGTATTCTGTCCCTGATATAGGCAATTGCCTGATTTTTTAACTGTACATGGGTGTCCCAAATTATTTGGTCGGGAATTTCACTAATCCGCTGCCAAAACGCGGTATCGGTCACTTTTTCGATCCAATCTTCCCCCAGGTACTTGCTAAAAACATTTTTCCAGGGTTCAGCAATCCATGAACAAGTATGTACCCCATTAGTAACAGAGGTAACAGGTACCTCTTCAACTGGTATGGTAGGATAGAACCTGTGCATCATTTGACGGGTCACTTCTCCATGTAGTATGCTGACCCCGTTACAAAAACCGGCCATGCGTATAGCTAAAACCGTCATATTAAACTCGTTTTGCTCGGCGTCCCATCCTAGTTCCAATAAGGTATCACAATCCATACCAGTATCATGACACAACTCAGCCAAATGTATTTCTGCCAAATGCCGGTCAAATACATCATGCCCGGCAGGAACGGGGGTATGAGTAGTAAAGATCGTATTAGCACGGATAGCCTCCCTAGCCGTAGCAGCAGGAACCCCATTGCTAACCATCTCCCGTAACCGCTCCAATGTTAAAAAGGCCGAATGTCCTTCATTAATGTGCCAGATAGCAGGCGTGATGTCCAGTGCTTTTAATGCTCTAACTCCCCCAACACCAAGTACGATCTCCTGGGCTATACGCATTTCCCTACCGCCACCGTACAGTTGTCCGGTAATTTTGCGGTCTTCTTCCATATTCTCGGGCAGGTCGGTATCCAGGAGAATTAACTTAGCCAGCCCTACCTGGGCCTTCCACATCTTGATATATACCGTTCTTCCAGGTAACTCCACCGATACAGTGAAATCCAGACCGTTTTCTCCAACCTCCGGTGTAATTGGCATCTCATTAAAATTTAAATCTGGGTAATGGTTTTCCTGGTAGCCATCCGGGTTGATGATCTGCCTAAAGTAACCATGTCTATACAACAAACCTACTCCCACAAACGGTAAACCGAGATCACTGGCCGACTTGGTATGATCTCCGGCCAGCACGCCAAGACCACCAGAATAAATCGGGCAGGATTCATGTAGTCCGAATTCAGCAGAAAAATAAGCAATAGTTTTATCCTTATAGCGGGGGTGGACTTGCGAATACCATTTTTCTCCACTCATATAGCGGTCATAACTGGCCATAACCGCCTCGTAATTTTTTAAATAGTTTTTATCGGCAGCTGCCCGTTCCAGTTCTTCCCGGCGTACCCGGAGCAAAAATTTAACCGGATTGTGGTTCACTCGCTCCCAAAGTCCCGGGTTAATACCCTTGTACAGTTCCCAGGCTTGGCTGTTCCAGCTAAACCAGAGGTTATAGGACAACTCACGCAGGCGTTCAATGCGCTCGGGCAGTGGCGGGTTTACTGTAATAGTGCGGAAATAAAACATGTGATGACCTCCGTTATCTGGTGTAGGTTTTTATTATTTTATCCTTATTAAGGATTCACATGCACAAGAAAAAAATTAAAAAACCGGCCAAGAAGGGATAAACCCCTTCTGCCGGTTATTTAAACTAAATAGCCTTTGCCCAATACATAAACGACTTATGCCCAGGAACTCGACCGTTTGGACTGGTAACAATCTTTGCAATATACTGGCCTGCTGCCGTTTGGTTTGAAAGGAACGCTGGTCATAGCACCACACTCATCACAAACTACTTCGTACATCTGCCTTTCCCTGGCACCACCAGCACGGAAGTTATTATTCTGGCGACGTGCCCTACGGCATTCCGGGCAGCGGGATGGAGCATTTTCGAAGCCCTTTTCAGCAAAAAACTCCTGCTCGCCAGCTGTAAATACAAACTCTTCACCGCAGTCTTTACAAACCAGATTCTTATCCGAAAAAACCATACCCTGAAATTGTCCCCCTTATGAATTATTGTTACCCGATGGAACATTTAACAGTTGCTTCGCCTATTCATAAGAGGAAAGACAAACACCGCAAACAATTCCATGAGCACCTAATACTATAATATGAGAAAACAAGCTAAATTACAATAAGCACTTTTATATTTTTCTAGCTCTCAGTATTGATGCCCATTTTTTAGGTTTTTCTGAGCCTGGCTGTTCAACTGGAGTTGGTTCCATAGCTGTTACGGCAATTTCAGTTCTTGCCGGCATAAATTCAGCGGGGTAAACTACCTCCTGGCGGTAATGTTCGTGGTCCAAGCGGCGGCGCATATCCAATATGGATTTTTCCAGACGTTCAACACGTTCCCAGGCAGTTTTCTTCTTTTCTGCCTCTACCAGACAGGCCAAATCTCTGAGCCTGCCTCGAAGCTTAAAATTATCAGCGCTCAGCCGCTCAATCTCTCTGGCCATTTCCAAGTATTTATCATTGCTAAACAAAGCATTTTCCAACTGTTCTATGCGTTCCCGGTAGATACTGTTGGTCCGGCTCAATGCTTCGTTTTCTACGATACTATTGCGTAATTTTTCTTCTCTCTCTTGGCTCATCGCACCATTGACCAGACGGTAGGTTGTAAGTGAACCTACTGCCGCGCCCGCACCCAGCCAGGTCAAAATCATTGCCCCTTCTACTAGCACAGCCAATCCCCCCTCGTTATGTTTATAATAATTTCCTATTCTATATAAATTTGCCTTTTCCTTCCATTTTGAATAAAATAATTACATCTTTTATAATAATTAAGTGATAATTTCAATATCTTTTTAAAAAAATATTTATATGCTATAGTGAAAAAAAACCATTAAATAAACATGAGGAGATAAGAAAGACTTGGAACATGAAAATTATAGTTGATGCGGATGCTTGCCCCAAAAATGCGCTGCTCATATGTTCGCGTTTGGCTACGGAATACCAAATCGACCTGCACACCATTTCCAGCTTCAACCACAATATTAGTTCCGCTCACCATACCACTGTGGGTAATGCTTCCCAGGAAACCGATTTAGCTGTCATGAATATGACCATTAAGGGCGATATTGTAATAACTCAGGATGGTGGCCTGGCCGCTATGGTGCTGGGTAAGGGAGCTGCAGCTCTATCACCAATAGGCAAAGTATTTCATGAAGAAACGATTGTGTTTCTGCTGGAGGAAAGGGAAACCAAAGCTAAGCTGCGCCGTGGCGGCAGACACACCAGGGGACCGCGCAAGCGCACGCCGGAGGATGATGAACGGTTTGCCGCTAACTTGCGGATGCTGATTAAAAAAGCGATTTATCACTAAACCTGTAAAGCTAGCATAATCTTCTTTTTCAAAGCCAGAAAAGCGGGGTCAGTTAATAATGCAGCGCATCGCGGTCTAGGCAGGCTTACCGTCAAGTGCATACACACCTTCGCAAGCCGGGGAGTAAGTTCGCAGGCCATATTCTGCCACCTGTATTGACCGGTCCGCTAAACCGGTTTAGTCGAGGCATAGCCTGTACTTGGCTACTTTTTCCGCCATAGTTACTCCTTCAGGCTTATAATCAATTTTAACTAATGTGACCACCCTGCTTGCCCCCGCGTCAACGCAGGCTTGCTGAGCCCTTTTTACTATCTCCAGCAGTTCATCCAGCTCACCTTCCATGGTAGTTTCCATAGGACCCACCTCATAAGGAACACCTGATTGCTGCACCACTTCAATGGCTTTATCTACAACTTTATAAATATCCCCATCAGGCACCTGGGGCAAAACTTGAAAACTAACATTAATCACGGGCATATGTAACAGTTCCTTTCATTTACGCCAGCTAAACCGGTATTTAAGCAGGATTAGTCACTTTAATCAACAACATTAATCCTGAGGCAATGGTAATGCTTGCAACATCCCCTGCCAGCCGGTTGCTAACACCATACGGATTGCCAATGGTAAATACAGCATTCTGTAAAGGCCAATAGGCACCCTGTACACACACGCCGATAACTTTTTCAGTTAGCGGCAACAATGAGAATACATCTCCTGGTAAACCCTCAACTAAGCCGGGCTGCTGCGGTGCAACCAGGCTAATTTCATTGTACTCATTGATAATCCTGGCCGAAACATGATGCTCCAAAGCGACTCGCAACAGGTGTACATTTGCCAGAGTATGGTCAAATCGAGTGCCTGTAGCCCCCAGGATGATAACTTCATCAGGAGCATAGGCCAGCGCCGCAGCCAAACCCAGGGCAGTGTCCGTGTCATTTTTCTCGGTTGGGTATTCCTTAATTTCCACCCCCTGCCGGCGAAAATTGGTCAATACGGAGCGGTCGACAGAATCCATATCCCCAACAATAGCTTGAGGAACAAATCCCAAAGCAGCAGCATGCTCAGCCCCGCTGTCCACACAAATCAGCCGGTCAGCTTGAGCAAGCATGCCGGCTAGCCACTGTGCATTAGCTACTGTACCACCGGTTAATATTACACATCGCATTAACTCACCTTCATCCGCTTTAAGTTTTATTATGAAGAAATAAAAGACGCACCCTGCAGGTCAGGTGCGCTTATATTTCCGTTATACCTTCCCTACGCGGGCATTACCCCGATCAGGTTCATGGGTCAGGTGCTTACAGCCCTTTCTCAGCACATATAATGAGCTCCCCTAGATATTATTCTATTTTCTCTATTATATATGATTATATCTTGCAGTCAATAAAGATTACTTACAAAACCGGGTATGACCTGAAGCAGCAGATTTTTAGAGACGGCAGACTTACTATGTAGTGAATATGATGCATGCATGCTAAGTGCTATAATAGGTGCAGCATACTCTTTTTAAATGGTTGCAACAGTCGCTGTACCGACGGGGTTGCGACTTCACCCGCAAGCAAGCTATCTAATCTGCCTTTATAAGCAATCATGCCCCCGTCTATTGCCGCCACATTATCAGTTAAATAAGGAATTTCATTAATATCATGAGTTACGAAAACAGTAGTAGCACCTGTTTCAGCCAAGCGTGCGCCCAGGCTCTCCAAAAGTTCCATCCGGGTGTAGAAATCCAATGCCGAAAAAGGTTCGTCCATAAAGATAACCTCCGGCTCCAAAGCAAAGGCCCGCGCCAGGCTAACTCGCTGCGCCTCGCCTCCCGACAAATTTAGAGGCTTGCGATTACGCAAAGCCGTTATACCAAACCGGTCAAGCCAATACTCTACCCGTCGCTGTATCTCCTCTGCATCTATACCCCGGAAACGCATACCTTGGGCCACGTTATTAAACACCGTGATATTAAGCAGCAGCGGTTCCTGAAATACAACGGCCATACGTCTTCGAATAGCCAGGTTGTTCTTGCTCGTTACCTTCTCCCCACGGAAAAAAACTTCTCCGGATGTAGGGGGTTCCAGCAACGCAAGCACCTTTACTAAAGTGCTTTTGCCCGACCCGTTAGGGCCAATCACCGCCAAACGCTCCCCTTCAGCCAAATGGAAGTCTTTTACTTGCAAAATAGTCTTTTTATCCCTTACTAAAACAATGTCTTTTAATCTTATCATAAAGAATAATTTCTCCCTTATTTATACAGCTATATCATGTTTACTCTAACAGGTTTTCCACCACCATTATTTACCTGCATAATTATTATCAGTATGCCATATAAGATTCAACCTGGCAAGCGGACTACCCAAATGGTTATGTGCCAAAATGCATTGTTTACTTTAATTCTGTTAAAAGGAAATATCCAGGGAATGACTAATTAGTAATTAAGGTGATATATCTTGAATACATACTTGCTGGTTATCAACATAATAGCATTTATTCTTTTCGGCTGGGATAAGCACTGCGCCCGGCATCAACTTTACCGCGTTTCAGAAAAAATTCTTTTTTTAATTGCCTTAGCTGGAGGAACCGTCGGTTCACTAGTGGGCATGTACATCTGGCATCATAAGACCAAGCACCTGCAATTTACCATCGGCATACCAGTTCTAATGCTGGTGCAGATTTTACTTTATTATTATAGCCATGCTTATTTATAAAATAAAAATATTTACAAAAGTCGCTGGTCTTACCCAGTGATTTAATTTTGGCCGCAAATTATCCTTTTTTGCTTCATTATGATAAAATACACGAAAAAATTTAGTTGGAGGCTTATTTGATGATTAATCCCATCGCCGTGCAATTCGGCCCGCTAGCAATTCGCTGGTACGGTGTAATTATAGCCACCGCCTTCATGCTGGGAATATGGCTGGCCTACCGCAAGGCACAGCAAAACAAGATCGACCCAAACCACATACTGAATATGGTTATCCTAATTATACCGGCTTCCATTATCGGTGCCCGGCTTTATTATGTATTGTTTACTTGGGAAAACTACCGGCTTGAGCCGCTGGAAGTGCTGGCCATCTGGCATGGCGGGCTTGCCATTCATGGCGGCATTATTGGTGGGCTATTGGCCGGATTGTTTTATGTACGCCGGAATAAGCTTTCTCCCTGGCTTACCGCCGATATTTTTGCGCCTAGTTTAATATTAGGACAGGCCATCGGGCGCTGGGGTAACTTTATCAACCAGGAAGCCCATGGCAGACAGGTAACAGAGCAGTTCATTAGTCATTTTCCCGCCTTAATAAAAAATCAAATGTTTATCGAAGGTCAGTATTACCATCCCACATTTCTTTACGAATCGATGTGGGATCTTATGGTATTTGCCATCCTAACCTGGAGATGGCCACGAAAAAAAACAGATGGAGAGATTGCCTTTTTATACCTGATACTTTACTCAACCGGGCGTTTCTTTATAGAAGCATTGCGCACCGACAGTCTTATGCTCGGCCCATTTCGAGTAGCCCAGTTAGTTAGCGTAACTTTAATTATTATTGGTACGGTGGGTATATCTATGCTGCGTCAAAGCAAAAAAAAATCCCAAGCGGGATTTAAAACGAAAAAATAAGTATATCAATTAGGGGTAACTAATGAACAAATATATATTTCGACATGCTTCGTCAATATCCTGCAAAAAAACTAATAGTAGCCATTATTTTATGTAAAAATTATATGCAATAATTTTTACCCTCACTTTTGGATTACAGCTGATTAACCACACTACGCTACTTTACTTGCCCCGTTGACCATTTTATGGTAAGCTTCATAAGTAGATATTCCTCGATAATGCACCAAAGGAGGAGCCGGTTTTGACAAAATCAGCAAAAAACAAACCTGAGCCAGCCAAAGTCGGCCCCGGCATTATGCTGGATATAGCCGGACTTACTCTTATTGCCTTATCATTAATTGGCATAGCCGGCTTGTTTACAAGTACCGTAGGCTCCATTGGTACAGTTGGATTACTAATTAAAAAAGGTATGCAAACGCTGGCCGGGTCGGGCTATGTGGTGCTATTGCTGCTAATGATACCGATTGGCTTGAAACTGATGAGCCGCAACCGGTGGCGGGTAAACAGCCGTTTTTGGGGACTACTATTTCTTTTCGGCAGTCTGCAAATATTCCTGCACCGGCACATACCCATGCCTGATTCATTTAGCGCCGGATTGGCAGGCCAGGGCGGCGGGTTATCCGGAGCCATTTTAAGTTACGTGTTAAAATACTGTTTTGGCACCATAGGTACATATGTTTTTATCGTGTTGTTTATTTTAGTAGGTCTAACCCTTTGCACTGAAGGATCACTCAGGGAACTGGTATTAAAAAGCTGGTTCAGGATTAAAGCCATGGCGACCGGGTTAAGCAACATGATTATTAATTTTTTATTTACCGAAGTCGATGATACTGCACAGACTGCAGATGAAAAGGGACTGGTCAGAGAGTTCACACCGCCGATTATTGATCTTTCCCGGTCTTCCAGTACCCTGGCTGAACAAACTAACAATAACGATACGCTTGAAGCTGCGGTATCTGAAACCTTGCTGTCTCCGGAAGCTTCACCCGGCGGACATTCTGATGACGTACCCGCTCTGCAGTCTAAAACACAGGCCGAAGGCCAGGAATATCTCCTGCCACCGCTCAGTCTGCTGTCTCCCCTGCCAAACGTGGCAGATTACCAGGCCGGCCGGGACGTTAATCAACGTATTAAAGTACTGGAACAAATCCTGGACAGTTTTGGCATCAAGGCCAGGGTTACTCATGTATCCGTAGGTCCTTCCATTACCAGATATGAATTGCAGCCGCCACCGGGTGTCAAAGTAAGTAAAATAGTGGGCTTAGCGGACGATATAGCACTAGGTATGGCATCCGCTGGAGTACGCATTGAAGCCCCCATACCAGGCAAAGCAGCGGTAGGCATTGAAGTGCCCAACGGTGAAACCGCCTCCGTAGCACTGCGTGAATTGCTGGAGGATAAAACATTTGCCGGCTCAAGTTCCCGGTTGACTATCGCATTGGGCAAAGATATCGCAGGAGCGGCAGTGACCGCAGACCTGGCCAAAATGCCACACCTGCTGATTGCTGGCGCTACAGGCTCGGGCAAGAGTGTGTGCGTGAACACTATAATCTGCAGTATCCTTTACAAAGCCACCCCGGGTGAGGTTAAATTTTTAATGGTGGATCCAAAAATGGTAGAATTAACCAACTATAACGGCATCCCCCACCTGGTCAGCCCAGTAGTCACTAATGCCAAAAAAGCTGCCGGAGCATTGCGCTGGGCAGTACGGGAAATGGAGACCCGTTACGACCTATTTGCGGCAGCAGGAGTACGGGACATCACACGATATAATGCCTTGTTCGGAGAATTTGAGCAGGAGCCGGGACAAACCCCACTTCCTTATATCGTAGTTATTATTGATGAACTGGCTGATTTAATGATGGTGGCACCGGCAGATGTAGAAGATGCCATTTGCCGTTTGGCCCAAATGGCCAGGGCAGCAGGCATTCACCTGGTAGTAGCCACCCAGCGCCCTTCGGTGGATGTAATCACCGGCCTGATCAAAGCCAACATACCCTCCCGAATCTCCTTTGCGGTCTCCAGCCAGACCGACTCTCGCACCATCTTGGATATGGGCGGAGCAGAAAAACTACTGGGTAAAGGGGACATGCTGTTTTACCCGGTGGGTGCAGCCAAGCCGGTACGGGTTCAGGGTGCGTTCATTTCAGATAAAGATGTGGAAAACCTGGTGGACTTTCTCAAGGACCAGGCGCGCCCGGTTTACAATGATGCAGTGCTCGAAGCACATCCTGAGGGTGATGCGGTATCATTTGAGGATAATGATGATTTATTGCCCCAGGCTGCCAAAATATTCATTGAAAGCGGCACTGCTTCGATCTCTATGCTGCAGCGCCGCTTGCACATCGGTTATTCCCGGGCTGCCAGGCTGGTGGATATCATGGAACAGCGTGGCATTGTAGGTGGCTTTGAAGGCAGTAAGCCTCGTGCAGTACTGATGACGATGGAAATGTACCATCAGGTTTTTGAAAGCCAGGAGGCGTCTCAAGAGGTTAAAACTGCAGTATCATAAATCATTCGAGGTAGCTAATACTACAACTTAATTTAAGGTACGCCACGCCATAGGGAAGGTTCCGTACGGGTTAGGCTTAAGACCCACCCGTAGATTCTATTGGGGATATACCTGTAACGATGACGTTCCGTTTTTGGCGCAGCGAGCATATTACAATGTTTGCACTTAAGGGAGAATTTGCTAGAGTGTTCAATGCCATAATTCGTAA
Organism: Sporotomaculum syntrophicum; assembly: GCF_009932395.1. Lineage (GTDB taxonomy): Bacteria > Bacillota > Desulfotomaculia > Desulfotomaculales > Desulfallaceae > Sporotomaculum > Sporotomaculum syntrophicum. Next base: position 120,491 of record NZ_LSRS01000006.1, on the reverse strand, counting down.
TACACCCGGCACAATACTTACACCAAAGGATTACCAATATCTTTATTACCTTACCGCTGAGTCCACGCCGCTGCGGGAAGACTGCGGCGCCCTTTGCGGTCGTGCATGTTGTCAACCAGGCAGAGATAATGACCTGGGCATATATTTATTCCCGGGAGAAGAAGTTATGTTCAACCACAGGGAAAGTTGGCTTATTTGGGAGGCTCAGGATCCCATAGAACAATTATTCCCGGCATCCTGGCCCACTCCGGTGTATTTTGTGCGCTGCACAGGTTCATGCCCTCGGAAGGCACGGCCTCTCGCCTGCCGTTTTTTCCCCCTGACACCTCACCTCCAGCGGGACGGTAATCTATGGCTAATATATGAAACGCTGGACACTCCCTACGGCTGCCCGCTAATCACCGATAACCTGCCGTTACAAAACACATTCATCAAAACTGTAGCTGCCGCCTGGCAAGTGATGCTGCAAGACACGCGCATCCGAGATTTTGTGGAGGAGGAATCCCGCTATCGAGAAGTTCAAGCGATACCGCTGCATATAATTGAAGCAAGCGAATAAAAGAACCCAGCCAAACTAGACCGGGTTCTTAAATCTTTTTCTTGATACAGTCTAGTTCACCGGAAGCTTAGCATTATTATCCCTGAGTAGTAACTACATATCTGCTGACCGGAGGTTATGTATTTTCCAGGGAAGCAAGTATTTCACTACCGGTTAATTGCTGTTAGAAATTATAGTAATAACTCCTGGCCTGGCTCCAAAGCTTCCACTTGCACCTCGGGAGCTTTATCCCCGGCCAATTCTATAAACTCACTTGCATCCTGTACTAAAATGGGGAAAGTTTTATAATGGATTGGTATCACCTTGTCCGGTTTAAGCAAAGTCAAGCTATAAGCGGCCTGCAGTGGATCCATGACAAATACACTGCCGATGGGCAAAAGAGCCAGGTCGATAGGATAAATCTTCCCTAGCAACTCCATGCCGGCAAAAATACCTGTATCACCTGCGTGGTATATGGTCTTGCCGTCTTCAAGAATAATAATAAAACCAACGGCACTACCCGCCGTGCCGGAATGAAATGCCTGGGTCATAGTAATTTTAACACCGGCTACTTCCACCTGACCGCCTATATTCATACCCATACCGAAAATAATATTTTCAGCGCTTACCCCGCTTTCCTGCAGGACATCAGCTAATTCCGGCTGAGCTATTACCACTGCATTAGTACCGTTTACCAAATACGGTATATCCGTTCCCATATGGTCAAAGTGGTCATGGGTTAATAGAATAATATCTACTTTGCCGATATCTTCCTTACTAACCGGGCAACTTGGATTATCGGTAATCCATGGATCAATTAAAATTACGCAGCCGCTGGCACTGGTTATTTGACACGCGGAGTGTCCAAGCCATTTTACACTATGGGGCAATTTACACATCTCCTTCATTCAAAAATGTTTGATTTATATGAAGTATTTCTGTACAAACTTGTGCAATCCTGCACCTAATTAGATTAATTTGTTAAAATTGATAACTCGCCCCAGTACTTCCTCATTTTTGTAAGTCAGGGTATCTCCACCATAAAACATGTAAAAATAGGCAGCTGTGACTCCGCGTCCGGTGATCCGCTCAGCTGCTCTGATATACAGAGCAAGTTGACTATAGTAACGCGAGGCTGTCTGAAGCAGTGTGTCTGGTGTATATCGGTCGGTTTTATAATCTACCAATAGCAGACCTTCCTTCTCGTCCGCCAGGCAGTCAATAATCCCCTGCACCAGCACGGTTTCATCACTTGAACCACTTCCCGTCACCTCAGGGTAGACCTGCTTTATGGGTAGTGCTAGCGTAAAGGGTAGCTCACGATAAACCTGGCTACTCTGCAATATCCTTTGTCCCAGGCTACTGCTCCAAAAACGAGCCACTGTCTCAGGCTGCACCACTGCAGCCTGGTCCCGACTGAGCTTTTCCTGCTCCACCATCAGGTCTATCTGCTCGCTTATCCCGTCTGTCTCAAGGTTACCCTTTAAGTCCAGCAACTGCATCACCAGGTGCAGGGCTTGCCCCCGCTCAGCAGCTGTTAGCTTGGATTTTTTTTGCATAAACAGCGGCCTGGAAGCCAGGCTGCGCTGAAAATCCATGCTTGGCTGCTGTTGCACATCGCCAGCTGTATCAGCCAGCAGCTGAGTCATATATTTTAGATCGGTAACGGTAGCCCTGGCCGGCAGGCTCTGGTAAAGCTGATACGGGTAGCGCCAGTTCAAACGGGACTCCACCTGCTTGGCCAGCGGGCTAGCTTCGGATACCGGCTCAAGCCGGCGCAGCTGCTCCATATAAGTAGCAGAAGGCAACGCATCAGCCTGCTGCTGCCGGATGGTGCTATCCCAGATAAACAAACGCCAGCTCGAAGAATCACCCCAAACAGCAGCTCCCCCGGGCAGCGCTCCGTTATTGGCCATTGCCGGGTCTTCAAGCGGCACAGACGGTGTAACAGCACCAGCCAGTTCTCGCAGCGGAGCACCGTCGCGGTGCCTGGCAAGCGCCGGGCCAAGCCAGTCCAGACAGTGCCTGGCTCCGGAGGTCAGCCAGGCCGGCAACTGTATCTGGGTTTGCCCCACAGCGGCACACCACTGGGTGGAGCAATCCCGCAACCGGCGTACCCCACCAACTAAAATCAATTTTTCCCGTGCCCTGGTCATAGCCACATATAGCACTCGCATCTCCTCGGCAAGTGTCTCTGCTCGCAGCTTATCACGCACCGCCAGCTTAGCTACCGTAGGGTAGGCAACGCGCTGCTTAGTATCCACAAGCTGGGGACCAAGCCCCAGATTTCTGTGCATCAATACACTTTTATTTAAATCCTTAAGGTTGAACCTTTTGCCCAGCCCGGCCACAATCACTACCGGGAATTCCAATCCCTTGCTCTTATGAATACTCATAATGCGCACTACATTTTCACTTTCCCCCAGGGAACGAGCCGCACCCATATCACCGCTGTTGTCCCGGATACGCTCAATAAAACGCATGAAGCGAAATAAACCGCGATAAGCGGTAGCTTCGTACTGCCGAACCCGGCTGTAAAGTGCCCGCAAATTAGCCTGGCGCTGGCTGCCTCCCGGCAAACCACCCACAAAATCATAGTAACCAGTTTCCCGGTACAAGGACCAAACAAGCTCTGCTAAGCTGCACCTGCGGGCCATAGTACGCCAGCGTTCCAATCTTTTAAGAAACTGCGTCAGCGGCCCGGCCAGTTCCTCCGGGCCTTTCATAGTACTCAGGACCACAGCATCATAAAAATCTCCCGGTCCGCCGTACAGCCTTATTTGAGCTAAAGCCTCCGAGTCAAAACCCGCCAGAGGCGAGCGCAGCACTGCTGCTAGCGGTACATCCTGACGCGGGTTATCAATAATTTTTAGCAGTGCCAGCATGGTTTCAACCTCAGTGGCTTCAAAATATCCTGTATTAAGCTCAGCATAGGCAGGTATGCCTAACCTGCCGAACTCTTCAACAAATACATTTGCCCGTCCAATGGTTGCTCTGAGCAGTACAACCACATCCCGGTAGGTCAGCCGGCGGTACCCCTTTTGCCCCTCCCGATTGTCATAAACTTGAAAGCCCTCTTCAAATAGCCGGATAATTTGCCGGGCCACAATGCGTGCCTCGAGCTGCAGGGCATCCAAATCCTCCTCGGGCTCGGTGCCCTGGTTTGACACATCTTCCTCATCTGCAGTTGAATCATTCTCATCCGCACCGGGAATCGCTCCCTGCCCGGCCGATAAGTCAATCAAGTGCAATTCCACAGCTTCACCCGTAATTGCACTCCCTTTTAGTCGGCTGGCCTGTCTAACGAAACCACCTGTGTCAACATCAATTACTACGGCATTCTCTTCAGCCGCTCCGGGACTGGCAGGGTACTCTGCAGCACAAACCAGCTCGTCCCGGGTATTGTAATCCATTTCTCCCACTGCAAAGCTCATGATCTGTCGAAATATATAATTAACTCCATCTACCACACTCTGATGGCTGCGATAGTTGCGCGTCAGGGTGATCAGTCTTCCCTCACCGTCGGCGGCGGCAAAGCGTTGATACTTGTGCATGAACAAGCCAGGCTCGGATAGCCGGAACCGGTAAATGCTTTGCTTAACATCACCTACCATAAACAAACAGGGGTCGCTCCGACCGCCAGAACCAGCCAGCAGGCTTAAAATAGTTTCCTGCACGGCATTAATGTCCTGGTACTCGTCTACCAGCACCTCAGCAAAACGCCCCCGCAGTTCTAAGGCCACAGTGGAGGGGCGTATGTCACCAGAGGTGGTACTGTCAGTTTCCACAGAACCACCGCCGCCTGCAGCAGCGGGCATCTCCTGCAAAATTTGCAGTGCATAATGCTCCAGGTCACTGAAATCAACCACTCCGCGAGCCTTTTTAGCCTGCTGGTATTGAACGGCAAACTGCCCCACCAACCCGGCCAGTGTACCCATGAGCGGGGTCATTTGCCGTAGTTCATTCAGCAGCATCTCAGCGGGACGGTTAAAATAGCGCCTGCGTATTTTTTGTATCCGTTCTTTGGCTGTATTGCGCAACTTCTGAACGGTTTTTTTCAAGTCTTCATCAGCAGTCCCCTTTTTACAATTAGCCAGTTTACTAAACACTATTGCGTTAAACTGCCGGTAAAGCTTATCCCAGCCAACGGCACAGGCCTTAACTAAATCATCAAGCAGCAGTATGTCCTCCTCCAGGGCCACCAGGTAGGGCTGTGGCCCTCCTGAGCAACCGGCTATTTGCATGGCCTGTTTTAACATGTCCCGCACACCGTTCAGTTCGTTTTGAATACTTTCTTTTATTATTATAAACCAGGGCAAATCATCAACTGCAGTCTCCTCGGGCAGGTTAAACCACTCCGGCAGCCGGCTTAGCCATGCTCCGGGCTGGGGAGTGCTGCGGGAAAATTTATACAACTCCAGCACCAGTTCCTGCAAGCCCGTGTCATCCTGTTGCCCGCCATAACAATCTGCCAAGGCCAGGAAAGACTGTTCCTCCGCAGCAAACCGGTTCTCAAAAACCTCCTCCAGTGCATCCAGCTGAATCAAAGCAGCTTCAGCATCATCAGCTACCCGGAACGCCGGGTCCAGTTCCAGTTGATAAAAATGCTGCCGGACTAGTTCCAGACAAAAAGAGTGCAGAGTGCTGATGCTGGCCCGCTGCAGCAGGGCTAGCTGGCGGTGCAGGAGCACTGAGCCCGGCTCTCTTTCCAAAGCACGGTTAATGGCTTGGCCAATACGCTCCCGCATTTCCGCAGCCGCCGCATTGGTAAAAGTAACCACCAGCAAGCGATCCACATCCACCGGGTCTGCATGGTCGGTAATTCGCCTGATAATGCGCTCCACCAGTACAGCAGTTTTACCGGCCCCGGCCGCCGCCGCTACCAATAGCCGGTCATCCCGGCTGGTAATTGCATTTATCTGCTCTGGAGTCCAAGTTTCAGTCATTATCATCCGCCCGCCTTTCTATTACCAAGTCTCCATTTGCCTCCAAATGTTGTTGGATACGCAGCCAAATAAGGGCGTCTTTTTCCGGTGTGATAATTCTAAAAGAATTATCAGGCAACAGCAGGTCGAACTGGCATACCGGTTTATAGGAGCAATAGCGGCAATAGCGAAACTCCCCCTGCCGGTAGGGACTGATCTCTTTAACTCCGGCCAGAATATCCTCTCCCGCGCTGATCAGCTGCTGCCTCAGGTAAGCCCTCAGCATAGCAAACTGTTCCCGATCCAGTACTGAGGAGCGAGCGGCAAAGCTGCCGTCCTTTTTAATACTCACAGGTAAAATGTCCGGGGCTATCCCGGCCATACTGTCCATCAATCTTACCAAGTCAGACTCGGCCAACAGCAAGCCTTTCATTTTCAACTCTTTAAGTAGCAGCTGTTCGGTTTCATCACTCTGCAGCGGCGTGCCATCCGTTTGCAGTAGCGGCTCGGCTATACGGAAATACAATACGGCACCGGGTAAGCCCTGGCTGCCCAGCAGCTGTTGGGAATACTCCAGCGCCACCTCTAAATAGGTAAGCAGTTGCAGATTGAGACCATGCCAAATATCACTCAGATTGATGGTGGTCGCTCCGGATTTGTAATCAATCACCCTCAGGTACAGATTACCTTCTTCAGTTTGCGCCGCATCCAGGCGGTCTATACGACCGGTAAGCAGCATTTCCCCGCCGCCGGATAGAGTAAATATTACGCCTGGTAAATCACCCCCGGGACCAAAGGCCAGTTCCAGTCCCACAGGGCGGAAGCGCCCGCGCCGAGCATGCTCAGCCAGCACCAGTGCCGAACGCTGCACAATGCGTTTTAATCTGCCCGTTAAGTAAAAGTGCCGGGCAGAGCTTAGCAATATTTCACTTTGCAGGCGCGGAGCTAGTGTATCCACTACCTCACCAGCCAGTTCGCGGCACCGGTCAGCTTCCACTTTTCCCCAATCCAATCCCTCTGCCTGCAGCCGCTGGGCAAACAGCTTGAGTGCGGCGTGAAAAAACTGTCCAGTGCCCGGCGCTTGCAGCCGGAACACTGCCCGGTCTTTTAACCGCAAACCGTTGGACAAAAAATGAGCAAAGGGACAGGAACGGAATTTCTCCAAACCGGATACCCCGGTCTTAAAAGGCTGTCCGTACAACTGCCGGCTTAAAGCACGGGGCAAACGTTCTTCCCGGTTGCGGTAAAATAAGCTTCCGACCACCCGGGCAAACAAGGGATCATCCTTCTTGTTACGTACAAACCAGTTATATACGTCCCACCACAGCGGATTAATTTCACGTCCGGCCCCAGCATCACGCAAACGGCCGGCAAGGTAGGTCAAGCACCGTCCTGGCCGAGCAACAAAGTCCAGGTCAGTGACCTGTTCCGCACCCGGTTCCTGCAGCCATAAACCCTCGACCAGGTCGGGGAAAATTTCGCGCACCCGGTGCACCACGGGCGAAGGTCGCAGCGCCCGCCCTTCCCCGTCAGCCAGTGGATAGGAAAGCACCAACTGTTCAGATGCCCGGGTAAGTGCTTGATAAACAATAAATTGCTCGTCGAAAACCCTGCGCCGAACGCCCGGAGCCAGTGGCAGACCGCTGTCCAACAAACGTTCACGTTCAATTTCGGTAAATATACCTTCTTCGGTTAGCCGGGCAGGCAACACCCCGTCATTTAAGCCAGGAAGGAACGCAGCTCTAACCTGGGGACTGCGGGAGCGGTCCAGCGAGCCCACCACCACCTGATCAAGCCCCGGAGGAATCAGACCCAGGCGCAGGGCGGCAAGGCCGGCATCTAGAATAACAGTGTACTGGTTTAAAGCTAGCCCCTCCTCGCCTAAAGCCTCTACCACTTCATCCAGCAGCGTTACCAGATCCCCCCAAATTTGCTCATGCTTCCGGGCTTCCTCCAGCCGGCCTTCTTCACTAGCTTGAGTAGCCCAGTGTTCTAGCTGTTTTGGCACCTCAAGTTGTTCCAACAGCCCATACAACGCCTCGGTATAATCCGCCACTGTCACGCCAGCCTGGATAACCCGGTAGAAATGGGCCAGAGCAGCCACGGCAACATCCCGGATACAGTTGATTTGCGTCAAAGTTTGTATAACCTGCGCTGATATTTCATCATCATCTTCCAAAGTTAACCGGCGGTGATACGACCATGGCTGGTTATCGTACCAGCGGCTGCCTCGAATCCCATGCTCCAAAACATAGTTTTCCAGCAAATCGACTTCCTCCCGGCTCACCGGGACAAGGTCGGTTTTCAGGTAACGGAATATTGGATCGAAAGCCCAGTTCTCAGTTACTGTTTCCAGTGCAGCCCGGATCAGTTCTACCAGGGGATGCTGCAATACCGTGCGCTTGTGATCCAGAAAAAAAGGAATTCCATAATCGTTAAAAATTGCTTCAATTAACTCACTGTACAAATCGACATCCCGCAACAGCACCACAATCTCCCGCCAGCGGAAGCCCCGGCTACGGCACAGATTAATGATTTCCCTGGCCATACCCTCCACTTCTGCCCGGCGGTCTGCTGCAGCTATCACTTTGATGCCTTGAGCAGCACCTGCGCTGCATTCTTCCGTTTTTAAAACAGGCTCCGCACCGGTAGCAGCTGGGGCTAGAGCTGTTTTCTGCCTTGCTGTACATGCTATTCTTGCTTCTTTACCCGGCTTAATCATTGTCCTGTAATCAAAGAAAGCACTCTCCAAATAAGCCAGCTGTGGTGATAGGAACCTGGGGAGATTTTCATTTTCTGCAATATGCCACAGCTTAACAGGTAAACCTACCTTTTGGGCCATGTTCACTAAAATGTTGTATGTTTCCCATACCGGATAAAAGGGCTCGGTCTCCGTTAATACCCGTCCAGCTGAGCCGGGGTCAATACACAAAGTTAAGCTAATACCAGTTGTATGGCGCAGTAGTGCTTCGAGCACTGTATATTCCTGTGGTGTAAAACCTGTGAAACCATCGACCCAAATATTTGCCTGACTGAGCCATTGGGAATGAACTATTTTTTCTGCCGCAAGGGTTAGATAATCATCAGGGTCAATAAAGCGATCCTGTAAAAAGTATGTAAATTCAGTCAAAATCAGTTGTAAATCACGTAATTTATCCAGCAGCTGCCCTGTTTCTCCTGCTTGTTCAAGCCCGGTTAGACAGTGTTCCAGCTCTTCTGCAGTCAACCGATATGCTTTTAGTTCTCTCAGCGCCCGGGCCAGTTTGTCCACAAATCCGGGAAGCCTGGCTGCCCGTCCAAATACACGCAGTTCATCCAGTTTCTTTTCCAATAGCCGCCGTAAAATCATCCGCTTACCCATTTCCCCCAAGGGCAGCCGAAGTACCCCGCCCTCCTCCTGAAGCAGTCGGTGGGCCAAACGGTTAAAGCCCAGGACCTGAGCCCGCATAAAACCACCCACAGACGTAACGCGGGTTAAAGCGTGCTCGATTTGAAAGGAAGCCTGTTCGGGCACCAGTAAAATTAAAGGTGTACCCAGCGGCTTACGTTCAAGCTCCCGTCCGATTTCTTGTAAACAGGCAGTTGTTTTACCTGCTCCCGCACGACCTATAATCAACCTCAAATACAACTAACTTCCAGCCCCCTTACTTGGCCTGAAACAAACTAAAATACCAAAGGCCTTCGCATATAAACTGCGAAGGCCATCAAATTTGACTTTCCCACCGGGCCGTCACCCACCAGTTTTTTTAAAGACCCACCTGCTCATAGGTGGGTGCTTGACCAATTGCTTCTGTCTTCCATTCATGACGGCCTGACATAGACAACCGGATCAGGGCTCCCGAAGTACATGTGTAGGTTAAAAAAACAAGGGGTCACGTACCAAGTAGGTAATATTATAATCTCACAAAATTTTATATAAATCAATGATTGACTTTTAAAATTGCATTAATGCTTTAACTAGCAAACACGGGCTAAGCCCGTGCTGCTTGTTAATAAAGAATAGACTATGACTGTAAGCGAGATTCTGTTTAAGCAGTCATCTATCTAGGCGATCCTTACGGTTCACCTCCCCCATACGGGGGTGCCCCTACCCGCAGCTCAAAGGCTGCCTATTTGGGTTGCACGCTGGTGGAGTTTACCCTTGCACTCACCGGTTACCCGGTGACCTAGTTTCTGTGGCACTTTACAGCGACTCAAAACCCGGTGGGTTTCTTTAGCCGTCGTCAGGTCGCCCTGCCCCGGCTTGCACCGGGCACCGTACTACACCAAATGCCTTTTGGGTACCTGGTGTGCGTGTCTCGACTTTCCTCTACCGCACAGTTTATCACCGCGCAGCAGCGACTGCTCGTCATAGTCTATTTTTTAGATATTCACACGACGTAATTATAAACCAATTACCGCCTTGTACGCAAATGTAAAGTGAGCCATATTCACCAACTAATAATAACCGCGGTCGGACATTGACTAAAAGGCTATTTAAATGTTAAATTAAATTAAAGCAGTTCCATATTTAATCATGTGGAGAGGAGGGAATACCCATGATGGAAAACTGGGTAATATTTTACATTTTCATGTCCATCTTTACCTTTATCTCAATTTTCGCCGCAATATTTGCTAAACCTATTAAAAAGACGATGAAAGAGTTGGATTACTATTCAGACGGTAAAAAGACCGACCACCATATTTATATACCTTACAGTTAATCTTCCATCAACAATTAGTTAAGCAATACTTTTCAAGATTAAACTTAGAGTATGGATCATAAATCGCATAAACCGGCATCATACTAAGTGCAACAAAAGAAGCCCTGTGCCTTTGTACAGGGCTTCTTTACTACATATTACCGTGGATTTATTCAGCATAATTATAATATATTGCTAATATTAATTAACGATCAGTTTTATTGTTTATGGCAAAGCCAAGCTATAAATGATATACTAAAATTAATTATTTGTCGGAAAGGAGCGATGAAACGATGCATACACGAGGAAAGCCATACCTGGTATTGTTACTCATAGTATTTTTGCTAATTCTCAGCATGGGCTGTTCAAGTTCTTATCAAGATACAAATAACGAAGGCAAAAATGACATCCCCAACAAAAATATAGAAGAACATGATATAAACCTGCCCGTTTATTTTGTGGAATTCAGTTCAAACGATGCCTACCTTATTAGAGAGATACATACCATCCCCCATACCAAACAAGTTGCCAATGCCGCTATGCAAGTACTAATTAAAGATAAAAAGAGTATTTTGCCGCCCGGCACTAAAATTTTGGGAATTAATATCAATAATGGCCTTGCTACGGTTGATTTTTCCGAAGAAGTATTGAACGCTAACCTGGGTTCGTCCGGGGAAGCGCTGGGTATACAAAGCATAGTCAATACCTTAACTGGTTTACCTAATATTGAAAAGGTATCTTTTCAAGTAAATGGCCGAACGGATGGCCGGGCTCAAGACTGGTGGGGACATGTTGGTCTTTATAATCAGCCCTTTACCAAGGATTACTCCAAGGTATACAAGCCTGCTATCTGGGTAACCCACCCCTCGCCCCATCAGGTAGTTGGTGTGCCCCTGCTTGTTAAAGGCAGCGCCCTGGTATATGAAGGCACTGTTAACGCCAGACTACTGGATAGCAACGGCAAGATATTAGCAGAAACTTACACAACTACGTCAGGCGCACCAGTGCGAGGAGACTTCGCCATGAGTATAAAATTTGATCCACCCTCAAGTGGAGAAGGAGTGCTGGAGGTTTTTGACTACAGTCCAAAGGACGGTAGTCCCCAGGATATTGTCTCCATTCCAGTGCAGTGGCCATAATAATTAACAGGAGGTGCAGTAACCATGTCAAAAACCGGGAACGATTTTCCCACAGAAATGAGCACTTCGAAACTGGCTCAAAGAATTAAAAAAGACCTCACGTGGGTTATAGTAAGCCTAATTGTATCAATTCTTGCGGCAGCCGGAACGTATATGATGATCGTCAAATAAAATTCACTGCAAATTTTAGTTAAAATATGCGGGCACCATAAACTATGTTGCCCGCCATTTTTTAACGATAAACAAAGTACCAGAGCAATGTCGCTATAATCATTAATAATATTTTTGCCGGCACCGCACTTTTTTCCCCCACCAAACCCTTGTATCTAAGCCATTCCACCAGTCCGGTGGGAAGCACCGCCACGATAAATATTGCTTTGGCTATTGGCACCAGGGCAGGCATACCCAGTGTAAGCACCCATAATATGAATGCCCAAAGAACAATGGCCAGTGTAATGCGCACCGGCTGTTGAAATCTATTTCCTTTATTCGTCACGCGCCACCAACCCCTTTTGTATCATATACTTCCCTCTGCCGGTGAAAAATCCTTCAGTGAAAATAAAGGTTAAAAAAAACCCGCCTTACTAGGCGGGATTGCTGAGAGAGATTTAGGAGGCTGGTTACTGCTCAGTGCAGTAACTATATTATTACACTGGTATGTTTTTTTATACCACTATTACCTCATTCATTTTATCGCCAATATCCAGCTTGTCCACTACGTCCATGCCATCTGTGACATTCCCAAACACTGCATACTGACCGTCTAACCATTCTGCATCTGTCTTTAAAATATAAAACTGCGAACCGGCAGAATCTGGATGCGCTGACCTAGCCATAGCTACAGCACCCCGCACGTTTTTCACTTCGGGGTGTGTTTCCAGCTTAATTGTCCAACCCGGTCCACCAGTGCCATTGCCCTTAGGGTCACCACCCTGCACAACCCAGTGCTCCACCCTGTGGAATTTCAGCCCATTATAAAAACCATCGTTGGCTAATTTTAGAAAGTTTTCCACTGTAACAGGCATTTTATCCGGATACAACTCCATGGTAATATTTCCCTTATCAGTGCTAATAATTACTTGCTGCGCTGCCAAATTATCACTCCTCATCATTTTATCCAATATTTATTATACACCAATACTCCGGTTTTCATAGCTAAAACCGTCCACACTTGCTTTCCTGGGTGGCCTGGGCCCAAAATACTGATAGTAATCTACTTTGATATTGCCATTGTACAACTTCCTTTTTTTCGTGGCCGGCCGGCCGTACAGTTTTTCAAACTGCGGGTGGGCAGCGAGTATGTAAAAAGACCAGGTGTCCAGCCGGCTGAAGACCTGCCCCATTTCCCTGTACAGCCGTTCTACTTCCCGCAATTCGCCCAAACGCTCACCGTAGGGCGGGTTACAAATAATTTTGCCGTATTTTTTACTGGACCGGACTTGGGCAACCGGCAGGCACTGAAAATGAACCAGCTCATCCACTCCCGCCTCGCCGGCATTTTGGCGTGCTAGTTTTAAAACGTCATTGTCGATATCGGTGCCTATTATACTTAAAGAACGGTTGTAACAGGCCAAATCATGAGTTTCTTTCCTGGCCTGCCTCCAGAATTCTCTGGGTATAGTAGGCCAGTTTTCGGATACAAACTCACGGTTCATCCCAGGCGCAATATTTTGCCCAATCAGTGCCGCCTCAATGGGGATAGTCCCGGAACCGCAAAAAGGATCCATTAAAACAGTGTCCGGCTGCCAGTGCGACAATAATATTAAAGCCGCAGCCAGCGTTTCTTTAAGGGGTGCCTGGCTGGCCATGCCCCGGTAACCTCTTTTATGTAGTCCCGCGCCGCTCGTGTCTATCGTTAAAGTAGCAATATCCTTTAATAAAGCCACTTCAATTTTATACAACGGTCCTTGCTCGGGAAACCATTGCTGTTTGTACTTTTGTTTCATGCTTTCCACAACTGCCTTTTTAACAATAGCCTGGCAGTCGGAGACACTGAATAGTGTGGATTTAACAGATTTACCTTCTACAGGAAACTCAGCATTACCCGGAATTAATTCAGGCCACGGCAGCGCCTTAGTTTGCTCAAAAAGCTCATCAAAGGTGGCAGCCTTAAACTCGCCCACTTTCAAACGCACTCGATCCGCTGTACGTAACCATAAGTTTGCCCGGCAGATAGCACTTAAATCTGCGTTAAAGGTTACTTTACCGTTTTCTACCGTTACTTTTTCATAACCCAGAGCTTTGACTTCCTGTGCTACCAACGCCTCCAAACCAAACGTCGCCGTAGCAATTAAGTCAACGTTAGTCATTTGCAACCACCTTTACGATCGTATTTAGACAATAATTTAGTATTCCCGTTATTTCTAGATTACCCTGCTGGCTATAACCTTTAATTACTACTTACTCGTCTTAATCAGCAAACATTGAAACAAAAATTACTGCAGCTCAGGAAACAACATATTTCTAGCTATACTTATTGTATTATACTGGTAATGTACATACCACATATCACCCAAGGCAACCTTGCATAAATAACTTTTTTCGAGAAATATGTAAATCAGGAAGCTTTTAATGTCCATACGCAAACTCCCTATTTCAAGGCCATTACAGAAACGCGCGTTTAGCGACTAAATACCCCTATGTTAACTTCGCGGAAGATGGTTACTCGTTGCGTGGTTACGCCGAGGAGGTAGCCGGCGAATTAGGACAGGAGTTAAAGAAACGACTATCCGTGGCGGGAGTAAGAGTAATGGAGGCCAGGCTAACCCATCTGGCCTATGCCACTGAGATTACCAGCGCTATGTTCCAGCGCCAGCAAAACACAGCCATAGTAGCAGCACGTCAAAAGATCGTCGAGGGTGCTGTAGGCATGGCTCAAATGGCTATTGCCCAGCTATAGCAGGAAGATGTTGTTAAGCTTAATGAAGAGCGCAAAGTGGTCATGATTAACAACGAGCTGCGCAGCGTAAACGCCCATATTGAGTTCTTGCTCCGGTAAGCGACCCGACGGGCGGGGCGCTTACCCGGCAAGCTGCCGAAAGACCAGCTGAGGGACAACTAAAACTTTCTGTCGCCCCCGAAAATGCTGCCCAGGATGTCACCGCCAATACCGGCCACGCCACTCTGCTCGCCCCGCTGTTGGAAGCGTGACGCGGCAACAATCCGGTCAGCCAGGCGGGAGAAAGGCAGGCTTTGCAGGTAAACTTTACCGGGGCCGGTCAACTTGGCGATAAACATGCCTTCACCACCAAAAAGGGCATTTTTAAAGCCGCCAACAAACTGGATATCGTAATCAACCGAGGGTTCTATAGCCACTATACAACCGGTATCCACCCTCAGGTTTTCTCGGGGCATCAGCTCTTTTGTAATAATCGTGCCGCCGGCATGAACAAAGGACATACCCTGTCCGGTCAAGCGTTGAAGGATGAAACCTTCACCGCCAAATAGACCTGCTCCCAATCTTTTGGTAAAGGCGATTTCAATTTCTATACCCCTGGCCGCACACAGGAAAGAGTCTTTCTGACACAGCAACTCTCTGCCCAGGGAGGCCAGGTCCAGCGGGATAATTTTTCCCGGATAAGGAGCACCAAAAGTAACCCTGGCTTTATCCCGACCGTTATTTGCAAAGGTGGTAATAAAAAAACTTTCCCCTGTGATCATTCTTTTAAATCCTTTGAATAATCCACCGCCGGTGGAGGTTTGCATCTCAATTCCGTCTTCCATAAGCATCATAGCGCCGGCTTCGGCACGTACACCTTCACCGGGATCAAGCTCAATTTCCACCGCCTGCATATCGTCGCCAAAAATCCGGTAATCTATAACATCAGCCATACTATCGCCCCTTTTAATAATGTATTTAGTTTTAATTAATCAAGAATGGATTACCTGTCTCTTTCTAAATATTACGTTAATGAACTTCCATTTCCTTCTGCATGGTGCCAGGCATCCAACTTATTTACTTATCAGCAACACCCACAATTCTGTTAATTCCACATTAATTTGACATCATCAAATACCCATTTAGGGTTAGAGCAAACCATTCGTTATACATATGATCATGATTTTATATTAAAAGCCCTCCTTTGCGAATTAAATCACAATGGAGGGCTTTCTAACGCGTACCTGGTCAGTCAGGTTACCATAACCGTTACGGTTCCAGATAAAGTGATTTCGAATATTACTGCTCTAAAGTACTATGGTAGAGTAGCCAAAACTGTCCTGAGACTTGAAAAGTCTGTTTTATTAGTATAGCATACCAATGCATGAAAAATATATAGTACTTTGTATCAAAGTCATCATGACTTTCGATTTTTTTGTATTTGTATCGCCTGTACCTGCCATATAGTGTTTGCTTTACTCGCCAATAATTTTAACTAACACCCTTTTTCTCCTTTTACCATCAAATTCACCATAAAAAATCTGCTCCCAGGGACCGAGATCAAGTTTTCCTTCAGTGACAGCAACGACCACTTCTCTTCCCATAATAGTGCGCTTAAGATGGGCGTCCGCGTTGTCCTCAAAGCCATTGTGTTGATACCGCGAATATGGCTTTTCAGGAGCCAACCCTTCCAACCAAACTTCAAAGTCTTGATGAAGCCCGGTTTCATCGTCGTTAATAAAGACACTAGCGGTAATATGCATCGCGTTACATAGAAGCAGTCCCTCAGTAATACCACTTTGCGCCAAACATTGTTTCACTTGCGGGGTAATATTAATTAATTCGCGTCTCCGTGGAACTTCAAACCATAGTTCTTTTCTGTAACTTTTCATAATTACCTTCCTTTGTGATAATTTTAATCTTCATCATCTTTTTAACTATACTTAATATTTCCTTTGTTGCATAAAGACAGCCGCAAAAACTCAATGAGATTAACATTAATTAAGAAGGATCCGGAAAGTCCCAGAACCTTCTACTGGCTATTTTTTAACAACGGTATTGGTCACTGTTACACAGGAAATGAGTAGCTCATTTTCATCATACATTTCTATCCGCCATACATGTGATCTCTTACCCTGGTGCATGAGTATACCCTTGGCCAGGAGATAGCCTTCAATCTTTTTCGGTTTAAAATGATAGGCGACCACGGTTTGACCTACTGCTATTTTATCTTTTTCAATCATACAATTAGAAGCCATGGCTGCTACCGTCTCACCAAAAGCAATGGTGGCTCCGCCATGCAGCATACCAAAGGGTTGACTGTGAAAGGAAGTTAAATTCATTTTGGCCTCAAATTCCCCATTAACAGGATCCAGGCGAAAATATTCAATATTTAAGCTCTCAAGCAGATTCATGGTAGCCTCCAAACTAAGTTCTTCCGTCAATGATGGTATGATCGATGGTAAAATATTTTAAAGCAGCTTCATCAATTTCCACACCTAAACCTGGTCCTTTAGGCACTAGAATGAGGCCATGCTGAACTGTTATTTCTGGTTGAATGACATCTTTAGCAAAGTAGCGCCGGGAGGAAGATAAATCACCAGGGATATAATTATCTTTTAGGCTGGCCAAATGGACATGCAGTATTTTGGATATACCGCTTTCCATCATACTGCCGACCCAATAATGAATGTTATGCCGGCGGCATAAATCAATCATTTGTTTTGCGTAATACAGCCCTCCCACCCGGCCAACTTTAATATTAACCACCTGACAAGCCTTTAACGCAATGGCGGTATTTAAATCTTCTATGAATTGAATACTTTCATCCAGGCATAGTGGGGTTTTCATTTGTGCTTGAAGTTTTTGATAGGCTGAAAAGTCCCCGTAAGTCATTGGTTCTTCAAGACAAAGCAAACCCAACTCATCAATTTCCTTTAGATCTCGCATCTGTTCCAGCGTAAAACTGTTATTGGCATCAGCTAATAACATCAGGTCCGGGTACTTTGCCCGGATCTGCTTTAATTTGGCATAACCATCTTCCGGTTTGATTTTAATTTTAAAACGAACGTAACCTTCATTTACATATTCCTCAATTTGATTTAACAAGCTTTGGCTATCCAAATCCCCCAGAACGATACCCGCGTAAATCTTATCACTGGTTTCTTCATGAAACACCAGATCCATGATGGACTGTCGTTGACGCCTGGCAAACAAATCTAAAACCGCATTCTCCAGGCCGGCTGTTGCCATCGGGTGAGTTAAATCCATCCATTGATGAACTTCAAAGGGCTGTTTAATTTCTTGACGGAGCAGACGGGGAAGCAAGCGATTAATTAGTTTCCGCTTAGCAACCGACAGTGTTTCCTTAGTATAAAACGGTTCATTGAAGGCCACAACTTCCCCGTGTCCAGTATTACCCAAATCATCCATTAATTTAATTACGAGAGTCTCTCGTCGATTTAGGCTGGTTTGAGAGGTCTTAAAGGTAAACTTTAAAGGCATACTCAAATGAAATAGTTCAATGCTTTTAATCCACATATTGTTCAACCAAATTCTTTTTTAATATTTTGTTGGTGGCGCTTTTTGGTAGCTCAGCTAAATGAATTACTCTCTTGGGCAGTTTATATTTGGCTATTCTTTTGGCCAGATAGTTTATTATACTACGCTCATCCAACAAGGAAACAACAAATAGCACAGGTACCTGACCCCACTTCCCATCCTTCATCCCCACGACGGCACATTCTGATATAGCAGGGTGAGCGTATAAAACATTTTCGATTTCTTGGGGATAAATATTTTCGCCACCGGAGATGATGATATTTTTGCGCCGGTCCAGGACATACAAATAACCATCTTTGTCAACATAGCCAATATCCTGGGTATTAAAAAAACCAGCCACCGGTGCCTGCCCGAGATACCCGTCCATCAGCATGGGACTTTGAATTAAAATTTCACCGACACCAGCCTCATCAGGGTGAGCAATGCGGATTGTTACTCCCGGCAAGGGTAAACCTACAGAATCAAGCTTCAGCGGAGCATCTAAGACACAAAACGTAGTAGTTTGACTGGTTGTCTCTGTCATGCCATAGGTTTTATAAATAGGGAGTTTTTTGGTCAAGCAAGTTTCCACCAAAGGTTTAGGAATAAATTCACCACCTACCAACACAACCCGCAAATGATGCTCATTGATCCGTTCAACTATTCTATTTAACATAGTGGGCACTATCGATAGCATATTAACCGTCCCAGCTTCAATCAATTGCAGGATACGCTTCTCATCAAACTTTTCCATCAAGGTAACGCTTGTACCATTGTACAAGCTACGCAGCAGTATCGTTAAGCCACTTATATGATACATTGGCAGAACCAGCAGCCAGTTATCTTCTTCCGTCATGCCCAGACTTTTTTGAGAAGCCTGTACATGAGCATAAAACTGCTTCCACCTCAAAGGAACCGACTTAAATTCACCACTGGTGGCGCTGGTATCCATAATCACCGCGATTTGTTCCAGGTTAAAATCTCCAGCAAACTGAACGTTTTCCCTGTTATCACTTTGTAACACCTCATTAAATGAAATAAAAGAGTCATCTTGGGAAAAAACAACCCGGATACTTAAAGATTTTAACTTTTTTTCTATCTCCTCAGGTACTAAGTGGTCATTCAGCATTAGAACTTCAACTTGCATGGCTTGCAGAGCCAGAAAGAATAAAGCCATTTCCTCGGAGTTGTGAGAAAAAAGAGCCACCCTGCGCTGGTCTTTGACATAATGATACAATCTTCCGGCCAGATCAGTAACCTGTGCATCTATTTCTTTATAGGTCAGTTCATTAATGAACTTTTTATTTGGTTTTTGCAGCGCCTGCATTCTAAGCCAATTCACGGAAAGTCCACCTTACTCAAGGAAATTTAGGGAACTTTTGAAAATCAGGATTGCGTTTTTCCAGAAAAGCATTCCTGCCCTCTTTACCTTCATCGGTGGTGTAGAACAGCAGGGTAGCATCCCCGGCTAACTGTTGCAGACCGGATAAACCATCGGTATCGGCATTAAACGAGGCTTTCAGGAAACGCAAGGCTGTTGCGGAATGCTGCAGGATTTCTTTAGCCCATTTGACCGTTTCTTCTTCCAATTGTTCAAAGGGAACCACCGTGTTAACCAAGCCCATCTCCAACGCATCCTTAGCGGTATATTGGCGGCATAAGTACCAAATCTCCCGCGCTTTTTTATGCCCGATGATGCGAGCTAAATAGCCGGCGCCATAACCTGCATCAAATGAACCAACTTTTGGCCCGGTCTGACCAAATTTAGCATTTTCTGAAGCAATGGTTAAATCACACACCACATGTAATACATGCCCGCCCCCAATGGCAAAGCCATTGACCATAGCAATGACAGGTTTGGGGATAATGCGAATTAAATGCTGCAGATCTAAAACATTAAGTCGGGGGATTTGATCATCGCCCACATAACCACCATTCCCCCGCACCCTTTGATCTCCACCGGAACAAAAGGCTTCTTCATCCTGACCTCGGCCATGGTTGGCTCCCGTTAAAATAATCACCCCGATTTGATTATCTTCACGGGCTCGGGTAAAAGCATCAATCATTTCTATTACGGTTTTCGGCCGGAAAGCATTGCGGACTTCCGGCCGGTTAATCGTTATTTTTGCTATGCCGTCGTATGTCTCATAAAGAATATCTTCGTAATTAATGTTTGTATTTTCCCAAGGGAAGTTCATGGTTAACCCTCCATTTATTAATTTAATATAACAGCCAATTGTTAACTACTTCGTTAAACAAATGGGGTTTTTCAATATGGTTATTATGGCCGGCGTCCCGGATGGTTTCTCTCCTTATGCCGGGGTTTAATTGGGCAAACTCCGCACCTATATTCCGGTACTTATCATCGTACTCGCCATTGATATATAGTACCGGCACGGATAAATGCGTAATTTGCTCCTGCAAACAGGGGAAATTTCCCTGACCGTTGCCCAGCAGAGTATTAGCCAGCGCATGGGGTAAGTTCAGCAGGCGTCGCTCGCTGATTTTGTCGCGAATATTATGGGGCAAATTTTGCTGTGAAGTGAACAAATCCAGCCCGGACCAGTAGCCATTAAACCATTCAATTCCATTTACCAGGATTGCCTTGGCCAGCCAGACATCATGATTACGACGCCGGGCTCTATTTTGAGTATCGCACTCGCCGTACGATGAACTCTCCAATACAAGCCTGGTGATTTCCTGGGGATATGCCAGAGTATAGGCCAAGGCAAGCCGCCCCCCCATCGAGTAACCCATTAAGGCATATTTCTGATGGCCTAATAGCTGCATCAGTTTATGAAGCTGCCCAATGATCGCCGATACACGGTAGGGTGCAAGAGATTCAGGCTTATCACTGTGGCCATGCCCGATCAAATCCACCAGTACCATTTGGCAGTGCTCTAGATGAATGAAATCCCAGGTACTAAAATTTTCAGCAAAACCATGCAAACAAAGCATAGGTGGACCGGTTCCCCTGGTAACCACAGCATATCTAATGTTATCAATGGTTATGAACATGCATTATTACTCCCAAGCGGTTTTCTCTCGATAGCTAATTTATAGACAGGTATATAAATCATGCAAAGCTTTACTAAGCTCGGCATCGATATGAACATTCACCACCTTTACCCCCGGCATACCCAGCGCTGTCTGAAAATCCTGCTCGAAGACAGCATAATCCGAGGGTTCAAAATAAGTTACATTATATAAAGCTTGCAGCCCGGCGAAATTTATGCCGTGAGGGGTCATAAATAAGTAATCAAAATTTTTACACTGGCTTTGCGGTAGATACTTAAAAATTGCTCCCCCATTATTGTTCAGCACAACAATGACCAAATTCAGCTGGTGGGTCTTACCAACCAGCAGGCCATTTAAATCATGGTAAAAGGCTAAGTCGCCGGTTAATAATACCGTCGGCTGTTGACGTGTGGAAATACCTAAAGCAGTGGAAACCACCCCATCTATACCGTTAGCGCCACGGTTGCACAATAGCTTGATATTTTGCCGGCGCGCTTCCCAGAAGTAATCTATATCACGAATCGCCATGCTGTTGGCAATGACTAAACTACTACCCTCGGGCAACATATCCTGTAGCCTTTGTACAAGCTTCCCTTCAAAGAAAGCAGCTTCATGGTTAGCTAGCTTCAGTCGCCGGCGCATGATTTGTTGGTAATGCTGCCACCGGTTCAAGTATGCACTGTTGGCATTTTGAACACCAACAGACTCGGCAAAAACAGACGGTTGAGCAATAATAAACCTGTTTATTGTTAAGGAAGGGTTGCAGTACGCAAAAGTCTCGTTTACCTGAAAATATAAGACATCCTGGTGCCTTGTGATAAACTGCTGCAAACGCTTAGACACCGGAATTTGGCCAAAATGAATAATAAATTCCGGTTTTAGCGCCTCTTTTGCGGCGTTATTTTTAAGAAAGGCATCATAACTGTCAATAATCACATCGTTATCGTAATTGCGAAAATTTGAAATAGGGTCGGCTAAAACAGGCGCTTTTAAGCGTTCGGCCAACGCAAGTACTTCCTGGTGGTAGTTGGCGTAAGCATCACCGCCACAGATAATGATCCCTTTTCGATCTTGGAAAACAGTATCATCAAAGGCTATTCGGCTATCGTTCTTCAACCATTTAAATGGGTATTTTGAACGGCCCAGGCTAAAATCTAACTTGTCTAAATCAGGCATTAAAGGCTCACGCAGGGGGATATTGATGTGCGCTACACCGTATACTTCAGACACTGTGCTAACATAAGCTTTTTGTACCACTGCACGTACATACCGGTACATGCTTTCTGTTTCTTCAGGTAGGGCTAATTCTTCATAAAATTTAGTGTACCCATGGTAAATTTTAACTTGATCGATGGTTTGTGGAGCGCCAACTTGACGTAGTTCATGGGGGCGGTCTGCAGTTAAAATGATTAGAGGCACACTTGAATAATTAGCTTCTACAATAGCAGGAAAATAATGTACCACGGCGGACCCCGAGGTACAAACTAAAACAACCGGCCGTTCTTTTTCTTTCGCTATGCCTAGCGCGAAAAACCCGGCCGATCGCTCGTCAATATTAACAAATACCTCAAATTCATGTTCGCAAAATAAAACAGCTAACGGGGTTGAGCGGGACCCTGGACTAATTACAACCTCGCGCACACCTAGCTGGTATAACTCATCAATTAATGCGGCTATATAATTGGTCACGCATTTCACCCTCGATCATAAACTCTCCAAAATAGACTTCATCTTATTATTTGATTCCAAATATTCCTGGGCACACTCCGATTTTTCCACGATACCACAACCTGCATATGCGTAAACCATATTTTTATCTATGAGCGCCGAGCGTATGCCCACTACAAATATGCCGTCCCCGTGCTCATTAATCATTCCAATGGGCGCAGCATACAAGCCCCGTTCATGTGTTTCATAGCGGGAGATTATCTCTAAGGCCTCCCGCACTGGGTAACCACCCAAAGCAGGCGTCGGGTGTAATCTTTCTACCCAGTCCTGCAAAGAACTGTTGTCATCTGACTTAGCTTTGATACATGTCTTAAGGTGATGCAAATTTTTAAGCGTCAAGGTGGTCGTCTCCCCAACAATCACTTCGTCACTAAACCTCTTCATCACACTTGTAATGTAATCAAGCACCACTTGATGCTCATGGCGGTTTTTTGGATCGTTTAGCAGTAGATTTTTTTGTTTTTCATCTTGGCCTGGTTCGCTACGTAGAATTGTCCCGGCTAAAGCATGGCTGATAACCTGTTCTTTTTCTTTGCAAACCAGTACCTCCGGTGTAGCACCGATAAAGGTTTTGCCCTCTTTGTAATAAGCAAAGACAAAGCTGTTGGGGTTTTTCTCAAGAAGATTTTTCAAAACGCTTTCTACGGAAACGCTCGTATTACAGGCAATCTTCATTTCCCGGGAAATTACAACTTTTTTTACCTTCCCCAGCATTATTTCTTGTTGTACATTATTAAATAGCTCCTGCCAATCTCCGTAATCATCCGTCATCATTTCGTAAACGTGGCTACGGGACGTAGGTTCCTGCTCCTGGATATTGTCCCAACCCAGGAAACAATCTTTATAGCTATATAAAATCTGCTTTCCGTCCATGACAACTAAATAGTTGGCAAAAGCAATTGTTTCATTGCCTAGCCCGGCCCATTTTTGCTCCTTGACGGTTGGGAAGAAGGTTCTAGTAGAAAATACATAAGGAAATTGAAGGTAGCTTGCCCCTTCATGTAAGGCTTTTAAACGTCTTGCCCCGATAATAAGCTTCTGTTCCAAAGGATTATAGAAAAAAACACGTTCTTCATGCTTAAAACTTTGCCAAAATGAAAGTGCATCCTTCAAATGCAACTCTTTTTGTTGATATAACACATTTATCTCTCCATGCAATGAACCGCAGTTCAGATTATGTTTATGATTTTATCTTGCCTATAATGCCATGTCAAGTATTGGAATGAAGTTCATAACTTAAATAATGGAACTCCCCACTCAGTAGGTTTTCTATTGTCTATACCTGCTTGTACTAAAAATCTAGTATAAAAAATATTTAATAGAAACAGTTCAGTTCTTCAAATTTTATTTTGTTAATCAGGGAACAAATTACTGTATATAACAGTCTAATCAGTATAATCAGAAATTTCTGTTTATTAATTAGCTTTATAGTTTATACTGGCGCCCCAAATTCGCTGAGAAATGGTACTATCAGATATCCCAGGATATACCTCCGCTTATCTTGTATCGATTGACTGAAAATCCGGGGATGCTGAATAAATGCGTTAGCGAAGTCTAGACAATAACAATGACAGCAGACTTGCAACAAATTTACCGGGGAACATTCCTCACATTATGTCGTCTATTCTAGAAATATAATTTATATATTTTGACGGTGCTATACAAATGCTTAAAAGGAGCTGTTGGTATGTTAACTGCTATATTTATGGTACTATTCGGTACGTTTGGTATCCCACTGCTGATAAAAAGATTAAAGCTCAATAGGCTTGCCTATCTAATCTTTCGCCATTAAGTATACTTTAGACGTTATATTACCTACTCGAGAATCTCAACAAATCCACGGGTACCGTCTACTCGTATCTTTTGCCCGTCTTGAATAAGGAGGGTAGCATTTTCAACGCCCACCACTGCTGGCATGCCGTATTCTCGTGCCACCACCGCGCCATGGGTCATCAAACCGCCGACCTCTGTTACCAATCCGGACGCCAGGGTAAATAACGGAGTCCAGGCAGGATCGGTAAATGGCGCCACTAATATATCCCCTCGCTCCATTCTTGCTTCCTCCAACTTGAGGACAACCCGTGCTCTGCCCTCGGCGATTCCTGCCGACACCGGGCTCCCGGGCAAAGCACCCGGCGGAACATCGGCAACCGGCTTAGCAGTAATAATCTCTCCTTCACTGGTCATAGCCCGCGGAGGAGTAAGCTTGTTATCATGCCGGTATTTTTCTTGGCGCCTGGTAAGCAAACTGCGGTCTATCCGCTGCGTTGCTATCGTTTCCTTGATTTCCGGCAGCGTCAGCCAAAAAACTTCTTCGGGATACTCTAGAATGCCGGCTGCTACCAGTTTACCGGCCTCCTGCATTATTATCTGTTTAAACATATCCAAATGCTGTACAATAAAATATTTGGGGTGTTCCCTTATCCCGATCAATGAGCGGTGCACTTCGACCAGCCTCCGCATACATTTGACCTTGAAGAACCCCAGGGACTTCTGCCCCAGACGCCTCAGCAGCTTGTCTGCAGCTAGTTCGGCCTCCCTTTTACCGGCCAAAAATTCACGACGATGCTGTCCGGGCTTTACACAATAAACATGATTTAGTATGGCGGGAATTAACTGGGTCGGCACCTCACGCCAGCGCGGCCGGGTGATATCGATCTCCCCGGTCCCACGCATCCCGTAGAGCTCAAAGAACTTCAGGAAAACGGGCAGAACATCTTCTCCACCAGGCACAGCTTTCAAGTCAACCCAAAATTTTTCGTCAACGGCCTGGTTAAGATATTTAATTACCCCCGGGAAATTGCGCACTTCATCGGCCACATCTCCCAGCACCAAAGCCATCTTTGTGGTTACATTCCCAGGTGGCGATTTACTGATGCTGCCCAGTTGAACCGCGTCACCCAGCCACCTTTGGGACAAGTGCTCAATGAGCTTATAACTAACAATCGCAGGCCCCATATATTGGGCTACACGTAAAACAAAAGTCGGTATTAAAGTGGTTGATATTTCCTGGATCTGTGCGATAGCGTTTACGCCTGATACTGCCTGCAGCTTGCGCCTGTTTTCCGCCACTGTTTCTGCGATAAACCGGTTCAGTTCATCGATCACTTGATAATTGTCACGGTACAAGATAGTTTTCAGCATAGCTAAAACCGTAGGCAGGGCTTTTCTTATCAGGGCGGGATCCAGCTTTTGGCCAGGTCTCACCGTTGCCTGGAAATCTTCTCGCTCTGTGAATGTCTGCACCGCCCGACCGATCAATTCATCTACATTGACCAACAACCCGGGTAGCCGCTTGCTTAGCTGCGGGTACTCCAACAGCCGGGTGATATCGAGATATAATCTGCAACCGGCTTCTTGCAGCAAATCGCTTTCTGCCTCCGGCGCACTTTTGCCAATAGGAGCCAGCGTCCGGAGCACTGAAATCCCCAGCGGTTTCATGGCCTCAGTCATCATCTGCACATGGCCGAGGGACATAAAAAAGTGTAGTTTATCATCAGCCGTAACAGGAACAGGATATAAAGTAGTTATCGGCCGGCTCTGTACAATATATATTTCATTGTCAGCCAGGCACCACTCAATATCCTGGGGAGAACCAAAATGTGCTTCGATACTTTTACCCACACGAGCCAGCTTAATAGCTTGCTCGTCCGACAAAGCCGGAGCGGTCTGCTTCCCAGCTGGAAGCTCCACTCGGTTTGTTCCACCCTCAGGCCGGGCATAAACGGCGGTTTCCTTTCTGGCGATTTGCTTTTTAATTAATTTACCCGATTTTACCTGGTACAGATCTGCAGAGACGATACCTGACACCAGCGCTTCTCCCAGGCCGAATCCGGCATCAATGGCTACCGTATTTCTATTACCGGTAACCGGATCGGCGGTAAACATGATCCCGGACACTTCAGAAAAGACCATCCGCTGCACCACCACAGCCAGTAATACTTGCTCATGACGGAAGCTATTCTTTTGGCGATATATAATAGCCCGGTCGGTAAATAGAGATGCCCAGCACTTGCGTACACTGTCAAGAATATTCTTTTCGCCATCAATATTTAGAAAGGTGTCCTGCTGCCCGGCAAAAGAGGCACCCGGCAGGTCTTCCGCTGTAGCGCTAGAGCGAACGGCATAGGCATATTGACTACCGGTCTCCTGCCAGGCCGAGATAATTTCCTGCTCGATAGATTTGGGAATGTCCAGATTTATCAAGTGAGCCCGCATGCGCTCTCCCGCTGTCCTCAGTTCTTCAATTCCTTCAAAATCAATCATTGAAAGTGCTTCCAACAACCCGACAAACTCATTGCTGGAGTTAATGAAATCCCGGTAAGCATTTGTCGTGACACAAAAACCTGCCGGTACCGCAATTCCAGGTACACGGCATAATTCACCTAAATTTGCCCCCTTTCCTCCTACGCTGGGCAAACTTGATTTATCTATCTCCATGAAGCTATACACATAATCATTCCTCGACAACCAAATCAACCTCCTTAAGCCGAGGTTTGTACATTTTATATTGTGAAATATTTCCTAATCTGTGTCTGCTTCCTTGATATTGGTATTCATAGTTTAACCATAAGGCAACCTGATTGTAAGACGGAACAGTATATTTTTCTATGTATATTTGCCTTATTTAAAGAAAACATAGTAATACATAGGTTTAAAATTTTTAGAACAGAGGAGACAAATATGAGGATTTTAGAAAAATTGGAAAAAATTTCTGATATTGGCAATACAATAAATGAATTGCAACAAGAAATAAATGTCTCGGAAGTAACACACTTATGGAACCAGCTAGTATCAAGATATCAGATAATTGAAACCACAAATATTTTTAAAAACTTTGTTAAAAGCCCTGATTTAAATATAATTTTAGGTCAGGGTATAAAGATACTGGAACAAGAAATTGCCGATTTGGAGAAAATATTGATGACATATGGTATACCGTTACCTAAAAGACCGCCTGCGGGTTCCGACAGTCCATATAAATCAGAAGTAGTTACCGACGAATATATTTATACCAGGATACTTTCTGGGATTGCTTCCTTTATACACCTCGCTTCGTCAGCTTTTCTAGATTCTAGTTCACCTAAACTCAGAGAGCTATTTAAAACCAATTTAACAAAAGAGATAGATTTATATGATAAATTCTTTGCATACGGCCAGCTTAAAGGATTGATTATAGAGCCACCCGCTTATAGGCTTTAGCATCCTTATAGATCTTAGCTTTTAAGTATCTTCTATGTGCACTTTACTTCAACAGTTCTGATATGGGTTTAATCAGTACCTCAATGGCTTTGCTCAGATTGGGTAGTATTATACCCATCGCTTGCGGGATGCTCAGGGCCATACCGATGGACAGGTAAAGGGAAAAAGCAGCCAGTTCCCGCCACATTTTTTTTTTGATTAGACTGGGAATCTCAAACAAAATGATTCCGATAAATGCCAGGATTAATAAAAAAACCATGTTATCCCTATCCTCACTATTATTAAACTTCAGGCCGTTCTCCCGCACGAACGAATATTAATTTTCGCACGTACGGATTCCCCGTCCCATGCTTTGCAATACCTACCAAATCTAATCTCTTAACCATTCTGTCGAGGTGGTGGCGGGGATGGTTTCAGCCCTTGACCCTGCCGCTTCTGGTTCTGCCTGGCGATCAGCCGGGGACGGGATAACATGCTCCACAGGGGCGCACGGACAACCGTATCCGCCAGGTCAATGCCAGTGGTAGGGACAACCGGGGACAGGTAAGGCACCCCAAATGAGCGCAGGGTACACAGGTGGATCCCAATAACCGCCAGCCCGCTAATCAGCCCGAAAAGGCCGAGAAAGGCCGACAAAAACATAATGAAAAACCTCAATAAACGCAAAGAAATGCTCACGTTATAGGATATCACAAAGGACGCAATACCGGTGCCGGCAACAACAATAACTGTGGAAGCAGCTACCAAACCGGCCTGTACCGCAGCCTCCCCGATAACCAGAGCACCTACTATGCTTACGGCTTGCCCAATGGGACGAGGCAGACGAATTCCTGCTTCCCGCAAAATCTCAAAGGTCACCTCCATGAGCAGCACCTCAATTATGACCGGGTACGGAACCGCTTCATGCTGCGCGGCGATACTTAACAGTAGTGCTGTTGGAAACAGCTCATGGTGGAAGCTGACCACAGCTACATACAACCCGGGTAGCGTTAATGTAATCAACATAGCCAGAAACCTGAGCATCCTCACTGCCGAGGAGAATAAAAAGCGCTCGTAATAATCCTCACCGGCATGTAGGTACTCAACAAACAGGTTGGGCACAATCAGAACAAAGGGGGTCCCGTCCACCAGAATGGCTACCCGCCCTTCCAGGAGCATAGCCGCCACCCGATCCGGCCTTTCCGTGTGGTTGATAGTGGGGAAAACACTCCAGGGGTTATCCTCGATTAGTTCCTCAATATAACCGCTTTCCAGGATACCATCAATCTTGATTCGTTTCAGCCGGCTCTTTACTTCCGCCACCAGTTTTTCGTTGACAATGCCCTCAACATACATAATCACGACATCAGTGTCGGTTACCTCGCCCAACCGCAGTGCTTCAGTTTTTAAATTCGGACTTTTTATTTTACGCCGGAGCAGCGAGGTATTAACCCGCAGGGATTCCACGAACGCTTCCCGCGGCCCCCTCACCGTTGGTTCGGCTTCCGGTTCTACAATACTACGCTTCTCCCAACCCCTGGACCCGTTAATGATAGCAGTTGCATGCCCATCAACCAGCAAAACGGTATCACCTGATAAAATGGCGTGAATAATATCCTCCAATAACTCGCTTTCCTTGATCTGCTGAATGCATAAGCCTCGCTGCTTGATAAATTCCAGCGCCCTTGCTTTGGTAATCTGCTGGCCGGAAACTGCCATTGGTACTTCCAGGGCAAGGGCGCGCATGATTTGGTCGCTTACCTGTGTTTTGTCCGCCAGGCCGTCAGTATAAATCAAGGCCAACCTGAGCTGTTTATTTTGGGCTAAAAGGAACTCCCGGTAAACCACATCGCTGCAATTGCTTAAAATTGCTTTGATTTCCCTAAGGTTGGAATCCAGGTCCGTTTTTAATATTTTTTTGTTTAAGGAGCCGGTAGTATTACCAGTTTGCTCGGGTTGATTGACCGGGCGCTCTTCCTGGCGCTTGCTTTTACCTCGCCTTTGCAAACAAGACCTACGTGGCTTAATGAATTTAATCATTATCCCATCCTTGATTAAAAGATTTATTCTATTATTTGCCTCTATAGTTATTCTTATGCAACAAGGATTGTTATGCCAGGGCAGGTTTGGTTCTTGCGGAATTTCGCTAATCTCGCCCATTTTCGTTCCCTCTGCGCGCACTTTTTAGTACTTTGATCCTTAACGCCTGCCATAAATGTGGCAAGCATAGTTTCCTAAAGCACGACAAAACCCACGCTCATTGGCGTGGGTTAACGTTATGAGGCTTTATTGCTCCACAGACCGGACACCCCTGCAAACCAAGGGGCATTTCCAGCCCGCATTTTTTCATCAATGCTTCGGACTCTTGACGTGCTGCCGGCTGCGCAATTTTTTTACTGAATAGGCTGCGACCCCTGCCGTTACCGCCCACATGGTTCCACCAACCAATGGTAAAATAAGGCATCAGCCATATGCATATGTTATACTCGAGTTTGACAGTTTTCCATCATTTTTCGAATCTAACCTCCAACAAACCCAGTAGAATCAAGGGTCAATATTAGAGAAATTCAAAAAGCGTAGTGCCACGTTTTCCATATAATAACTTTTAATATATGGATTGCCATGCTATAATTAAGGTGCCATGTATGCTAGAACAAAAACATTTAAAAATAAAGACGGTTCAACAAGAA
>NZ_LSRS01000006.1:0-87526 GCF_009932395.1 Sporotomaculum syntrophicum | reverse complement strand
AAATTTACCATCGGTCAGGAAGAGTTTATTTTGCGCACAGAGTTAAAGGGCAATATCTTTGATATTTTTAAGGCTGTTGGTAGCAGACCGCCAAAAAGGATACTAGGATACAAATCTACCATATAAAGGAATATTGTAGTGGTACGTCTATTTGGTGTGCCCGGAAACCGTTGATATTACTGAATTCCTTTGGATAGTGCTGTCAAACTTGAGTTATAATATCCCTTCCTTTTTTGAGGCAAAAATACAGCCACGAAGGTTAAATACACTCCTTATGAAATGTATTCAGCCTTCGTGGCTGTATTAATATTTTATATTTGAACTTATTTTATATGATACGATACGACTGGGCATGTCAACCAGTCAAGCTTAACCGAATTACTAAACCCCCGGGTATAGGCTAGACGTACTGAATCCCCTCGTCAAATACAGTCAAAGTCTCTAACCCGTCTTGAGTTACCAGATAGGTATTTTCAATCCCTACGGCGCCGTCAGGGAAGGTAAATTTCGGTTCCAACGCAAAGACCATGCCCGGCTCCAGCGGCGTTTTAAATTTATATCCAATCACCGGCAGTTCGTCCTGCTCAAGGCCGATACCGTGGCCACAAAAGGTCAATTGATTGGGGTAGCCGGTAAAATGATTGGCAAATGGACTCGCATCGGCTATTTGCCGCGCCAATTCGTGCAGTTTACCACAGGGCACCCCCGGCTTGGCCATCTGCTTGATCTGCTCGATAATTTCGATGGCTACCTGGTAAGCCTGAGTCAGGTGATCAGCCAGTTTACCAATGCAAAAAATCCTGGTCTGGTCCAAGGAATACCCGCCGACATTAAAGCCGATATCCACTAACACAGGCTCGTCCCGGCCAATAAGCTTATGGCTAGCTCCCTGAGCATATGCCGGGCCTACTCCTCTGCCGCCGACCGCTCCCCAAAAATAGCTAGGGATAGTATTACTGCCGGATACCACATGCTGTTGATGCAGTTCAGTGTTAAAGCCACGTACTCTCATTAAACCGGGATGACCTTTCTCCCTGTAGAACGCTTCAATCATGGCCGCCAATTTTAGCTCAGACATGCCCTCACTGATATTAGCACTGATATAAGGGAATAACTGCGCCTGTACTGTGTTCACTTCTCTCAGTATTTCCAGCTCGTACTCAGATTTGATCATGCGAACAGTGCGGATAAGCTCACTAGCATCAACCACCTTGGCCGGTCTAAAGAGTTCCTGGTAACGAAAATACAGGTTAGCAGGTAGCACGTCCAGCTCAAAGCCCAGTGTTTTAAAACCACTGAAGCCGTGCGACTGAAGGGTTGGCAATATTTCCCTTAAGCTATCCACATAAACGATATTGTCCAGGGCGGACTCTTCCACGGCCCGTTCAAAAGTATTTTTAACCATCAGCAGAGGTTTGCCCTCCGCCGGTATAAATAGGTGGGATTGCTGAATAGTCCCGGAAAAATAAAATAAGTCCGCGTTTTGAATTATTAATGCCCCGTCGATATCCTGTTTTTTTAATAATGCTTGTAGTTTAGCGACCCTCTGGTCAAGCTCAGATTTCGGAGTATATCGCACAGTAAAATCACCTTCCTTTTACATACTGCTATCCATGAATATGCACATTATGCAGTTATATGAAAAATACCTAGATTGCAAATATTTATTCGCTGCGTGGCCTTTATTTCCTCTAAAATTAGAAACATATCTTAAGCAAAAAACACTGTAATATACATCGCATAAAAGTAGACAGCAAACTATGCTGTCTTAGTCGTGGTCGATAGAAGAACAAACAATGACTCGCAACCATAATATGAGATAGCTATAGTCTACAACCACTGCTTGTCTTAAGACACATATCCCTGGATATATAATCCGATGATAACAGAAACACAGTTGAGAATATCTTCAACTGTGATGATCCAACAAGGGCATTATTATTTGATATATATCACCTAAAACAACTGTCTTATCCATTATATTTCTTCTCCACACTGCTCCAGCAATTCTACTACGCCAACTACTTTATCAACATCAAGTACAAAACCAACACCCATCCCCGGTTTTTGCAGTTGTCCGGCATCAACTATTGCTTTTAAAACCTCATTAGTTTTATCCCTATGAATTAACGTTAAAATGATTTCCTTTTCCGGTTCGATAGGCAAACCAAGTAACTTTTTCTGCTCATGCACTCCGACACCGCGCCCGTGCAATATAGTACCGCCCCTGGCACCGGCATTTTTTGCCGCATTAATTACTCTTTCGGCCCAGCCCTTTCTAACAATTGTTACTATTAATTCATGCTCCCGAGCTATCTTCATTTTCTACTTTCTCACCTCCAAAGACAATTCCCAGTAGTAATACTGACAATATTGGGGTAAGGGCGACCAGCCCAACTACGCCAAACCCATCCAATAACGGATCCCTGCCCTCTATTCCGGTAGCTATTCCCACCGTCATAGCCAAAACAAATGTAACCGTCATGGTGCCCGAAGCAACTCCACCGGAATCGAAAGCCAATGAGACAAAGGTAGGTGATACAAAATGTGTCATAATTAGCGCAATTGCGTATCCTGGGATAAGTATATACATCAGAGGTATGCCATATACTATCCGGGCCATCGCCAGGGCGACTGAAATCGCCACCCCTATCGATAAGGTCAACATCATGGTGCGCTGGTTGATATACCCGCTGGAAACCTGCTCTACTTCATGGTTTAGTACCCAAACAGATGGTTCAGCTATAACAATGACTAAACCCAGCAGCAACCCGATCGGAATCGCTATCCAATTATAGTCCAGCTGGCCAATATATACACCCAACGAAGTCCCTGCCGGCATAAAGCCAATTTTAACACCTTGCAGGAAAAGAGACAAGCCAATAAAAGATATAAATATACCAATCAATATACGTTTAACTTCATCCCAGGGCAACCTAAGGACAAATTGGAACACAAACATGATAACTAAAAGGGGCGTCAAAGCAATCGCAACTTCCTGAATAACATTAAAATAGCCTGAAAATACAATTAGATCATTCATGCATAGAGCACCCCCAGTAAAAGGACTGCTAGAATAGGGCCTAATGATGCCAAAGCTAAAAAGCCGAAACTGTCGCTAAGGGAGCTTTTACCACCAAGGACTGAAGTTAAACCTACACCAAGGGCTACAACAAACGGTACCGTCAAATTTCCTGTAGTTACCCCGCCCGAGTCGAAAGCTACAGGCATAAAACTAGGGGGTACAAAGCAGGCTAGCACAAATACCAAAATGTAACCGGCAACTAATATATAGCGCATTGGAATGCCCAGGAACACTCTAGCAGCAGCAATAGCCATAAACACACCTACTCCTAAACCGATAAAGGCTATAATTACTGTTTTAGACATTTGTTCACCTGAGACATAATCTACCTGCTGCGCCAAAACTAGAACATCAGGTTCAGCCACGGTGACGGCTATACCAATACAAAATACGGAAAATAGAAGCAGTGGAAAAGAAAAACGCTGGGGAAGTTCTGAGCCGATAATATCACCAGCGCGCAATAGCCCAACCTTTACCCCAAGTAGGAAAAGACCCAATCCAATACTGACCATTACCGCGCCAATGATAAGCTGGAGAACTTCATATAAGGGGTCATCAAACAATATCAGTTGTATTACAATAACTAATAGTACTATAGGCAAAATGGCAAGCAATGTTTCTTTAGCGGTATCTTTTATTTCATCCATTCAAGACCTCCTCTCTTTGATTTAAGCTTATTATATTGCACATGCTGCTTTTTCAACAGGGGATAAATATCTTAATTTTGGAGGTAAACATTACGCTGTCATCTTTGTTTTAGCAAACAAGCTGTTACTTGAATGAAAGGACTAAATTCTCATGCAATTATGCTGTGCCAGTCAATCCGGCTACTTGGGTCCCTCCTGGCATTACTCTCAATCCACCTCCAACCATACTACACCCCCTTCCTGGATTTAATTCTATTCAAAAAACAACGAGGCAGCAGTCTTTTACTGCTTTCGCCCGATTTAACCACTGTTCCAACCAAAGCCTTGCATTAACCCTATTAAGTGCATATAAGCTGAATATTATCCTTGAATTTAATCTTATGAAGAGGTCTTTGCTGCCCTAAATATTAAGAATTAATAAATAATTTGGGCTCTGGATGTTGTAACAAACTTATTTTGGTT
Source organism: Sporotomaculum syntrophicum (assembly GCF_009932395.1). Classification (GTDB taxonomy): domain Bacteria; phylum Bacillota; class Desulfotomaculia; order Desulfotomaculales; family Desulfallaceae; genus Sporotomaculum; species Sporotomaculum syntrophicum. Next base: position 83,332 of record NZ_LSRS01000006.1, on the reverse strand, counting down.
ACGCTTACATAACCATTTCTATCTATCTGTTAATATAAAATGCCAGTATGTAATTAGCTGTGTTGCCCAGCTGGTAAAAATTCCCGAATCTATATTATTTGAATATTTATATGATATCATATCTAAAGACGATGATAAAGGATATGAAATATGGATCTTTCATTTGGGCAATAAAGCAAATAGAGTATACGAAAATTTCCTTCCTATATAATATTCTAAATAAATAAATGGATAGAGGGAAAAAAGGGTCTAATATAACGTTTATTTGGACAATAAATTTTTTAAATAATTATCTAAATAATAGTTTAGATGTTATTGAGGCAAAATATTTTGAAAATAACCACAATTATACTTGTGTTAACGTATAATTAAACAAAGAAATGTTTTAGTTAGGAGTAGGATCATGAATAATTTTAGCAAATCAATTTTGAACATTTTGCATGGGGCGGCTGGTGCATTTCAAAAATTTCCTGCTGCAATTGCATGCGCACTTGCGTTCGCGATTGTAACAATGATCAGGATTCAACTGGATTGGCCTCAGCAGGAAGCTTACAATTTTCTGTTCAACTGCCTGCACTGGGCCTTTGCACTTGGCTCCATATTTAGTCTAGCTGCCATAACTGGGGCCCAAAGCCGCTATAACAAATCCGGAGCGTTACTGCTGGCCAACCTGCTTGGTCTTGTGGCTGCAGCCGTTACTTTTCTGACGCTTTATCTTTTTGGCGGAACAGACCCCGCACAGACAGAATATCGTTATATCTTGCTTTCTGGTTTAGCTGCATCCCGTGTTAGTGTGGCTATCCTGATCAGTTTCATTGCCTTTATCAGCCTGGCTGCTTACCCCAAAGACCAGTCCGACATTGCACGCTCCTTGTTCATGACGATAAAAGCCTTCTTTATTGCCTTATTATACGGCACAGTGCTCATGAGCGGCGTATCTGGAGTAGCAGGTGCCATTGAAGCCTTGCTTTACCAGGGGATGAGCGAAAAAGTCTACCTGTATATTGGCACTATAGCCGGCTTCCTGGCTTTTACCATTTTCATCGGTTATTTTCCGGACTTCCGTAAAGGTCAATTTGATGAACACCGCCAAGCCGCCCAGAAACAACCACGGTTTGTGAAAATTTTATGCGAGTATATCCTAATCCCGATTGTACTGGCTTTGACTGTCGTACTGTTACTCTGGGCAGTCAAGACTATACTTAGCGGCATGCGGGTATCTTTCATACAGCTTTCAAGCATTGCGACTGCATATACGTTCAGCGGCATTTTGCTCCACGTCCTGGTAACCCACTATGAAACCTGGTTGTCCAAATTTTATCGCCGTTTTTATCCGATTGCCGCACTGGTAATCCTCGCTTTCGAGGCCTGGGCATTGCTCACCCAGTTGCAAAAGGTAAGTTTACAAATAGACTCGTATTCATTCATAATCATTTGGATAATTGCTTTGGCGTCTGCTGTACTACTGTTCTTCTGGCAGGCAAAAGCGCATCTGCCTATTGCCGTACTGACCTGCATTATGGCTGTTATCTCGGTGCTGCCAGTGGTTGGTTACCACGCTTTGCCGGTTACCGCACAGGTAAACCGTCTCGAAACACTGCTAGTCAACCAGGGCATGCTTAAGGATAACCAGTTAATCCCCGCAGCTGAAAAACCGGAAGCAGCTGTACGGGAATCAATTACCGATGCCGTAAACTACCTCGCTTACGCTGAGGATACCAAGCTGCCGGTATGGTTGATAGAGAACTCGCCCAAAGCAATATCTTCAAGGACAAACTCGGCTTCGAACAAACCTGGCCGAAACCCGAAAAATCTTACCCCAGTGATTATTTGGAGACATCCCTGATATTACCGCCTGAGGCTATCGACATCAGTGATTTTCGCTGGGCTTTCGATATGCAGACCCTGGCTGAAAACAATAAAGAAAATAGCGCTTCGGTTACGGTTAATGGTGACAGAGGCATATACCGGATCAACTGGACGGTGGATATGCAGATAGGTATTCCCACGTTGAAAATCGATCTGAACGATCGCGTAATCCTCGAGCAAAACATGAATACCTATCTTGACCGAATTACCAAAGCGTATCCACCAGGAAAGCCAAGACCCACACAGGCAACCTTAGAGGAGATGAGCCTGCAGCTGGAAACCCCGGAAGTGACCGCCCTGCTTGTGTTTAAGAATATAAATATTAGCGCTGACCCTTACGCGGATGCAATTCATTACTACCTTGATTTAAGTTCTTTGTATTTACAAGAAAATCCCTGAGGGCATGGACAATAAATACTATTGATTTTCTTAAAAACCAGAGCGTTTAAAAATTTTTATTTGGCAAAACAAAGGGGCAGTCTCAATTAAGTCATAGATTGTCTCCGCTGCATTATCTACCGATACTTTCCCCTCTGGTATGCAAATAGCTCATGGTTCCATCACCGAGGTTATTCTCACCCGTATAGCAAACCCGGCACTCTGCCGGGTTTACTTTTCCTGTCTTGTCATTTGTTCGTTCATATTAATGGCTTTACCATACTGGTATTGCAGCACCTGATATAAATCATAACCGCCACTTAAATTAGCAGCGTTAAAACCGTTCTGCATCAGTATGCGGTTAGCAATATAGCTCCTTAAACCGGTCTTACAATGAACAATAATCTGCTTATCCCGAGGCAGTTCATTTAACCTTTCACGCAAGCTGTCCAATGGTATATGCAGCGCTCCATCCACATGACCTTGCTGGTATTCTTTATCCATCCGCACGTCCAGCAAGATATAGCTGTCTTTGGCCAGGCTGTCCAGTTCATCCCAGTGCATCACCCGCACATCGCCCTTTAAGATATTAGCTGCCGTAAAGCCTGCTATATTCACAGGATCTTTAGCGGAAGAATAGGGTGGAGCGTAAGCCAATTCTAACTCCTCCAGGTCAAACACTGTGAGCCCCATCCTTATCGCTGTAGCCAATACATCAATACGCTTGTCCACCCCAACCTTGCCGACAATCTGAGCTCCATACAAGGTTCCACCCTCAGGTGAAAACATGATTTTGACAATTATTGGTATGGCACCGGGATAATACGCTGCGTGGGATGGCGATATTGTATATGATTTGACATAGGGAATCCCATTTAATTTAAGTGTTTTTTCATTGTTCCCTGTGCTTGCTGCTGTTAGGTCAAACACTTTGATGATCGATGTGCCCTGAGAACCTTTAAATTTAACCTTGCGGCCGGCAATATTGTCGGCTACGATCCGAGCCTGTTTATTGGCAGGACCGGCCAAGGAAATCAAAGCCTGTTGATCAGTAACGATATCTCTTACTTCTATAACATCCCCCAGGGCATAGATATACGGGTCCGAGGTGCAAAGATAATCATCAACCTTGATTCCACCCCGCTCGCCAAGAGCCAGGCCGGCTTCCCGGGCCAGCTTATTCTCCGGTTTGACTCCGATGGCCAGAATCACAAAATCTGCCTCCACTGATTTACCGCTGTTTAAGACCACCTCAATATTCTCCTGGCCGGTAAAGCTCTTCACACCATCATTTAATATAATCTTGATTCCATTATCCAGCAAGGTTTTTCCCACCAACTTAGTCATATCTTCATCCAAAGGTCCCAAAATCTGAGCCGCCGCTTCCACAATGGTCACGTCCGAGCCCACAAGTTTTAAATTTTCAGCCATCTCTATACCAATAGCTCCTCCGCCGATGATCACTACCCTACCGGTCCTTCTCTGGGTTACCAGAGCTTTAAGCCGGTCAACATCAACCATGTTCCTTAATGTATAAATCCCTGCCCGTTCTATACCTGGTATAGGTGGAACAATTGGGGCAGCTCCGGGTGCAAGGACTAAGTAGTCATAGCTCTCCCGATAAATTTGGTCGCCGGAATTCACCTCTACCTCACGGGTGTCACGAAGAATAGCAGTCACTTCACTATGGAGGCGAATATCTATATTAAACCTTGCTTCCATCGCTTCTTTGGTCTGCACCAAAAGGCGATCCCTCTTTCTAATCACGCCGCTTATGTAATAAGGTAGTCCGCAGTTGGCGAAGGATATATAGCCTCCCCGTTCAAACACAATAATTTCGGCTGTTTCATCCATTCTGCGCAGCCTGGCGGCTGTACCGGCCCCACCGGCCACTCCACCCACTATCAGTACTTTTTTAGACATTTGCTCATCTCCCTTCGTAAGCTTTTCGTCAAGTTATTTTACCCCTGCCAGTTATCTTTACACTGGCTAAACACTGTATTACTGCGCTGTTATAGGGCTCGTTGTTGATAAGCTTAAATCCTAGTCTTGATAAAAGGTTTCTTGCTAGTTAAATTATACAATATCTTCGTTAAATAATTAAGCAAAAATGCTTGAATTTTATTAATATTCTTTAACTTATTAAGCCGAGATGCAGCTGCTTTAAGTATGTCAAACAGTTATGAATTTTTTTACCTGTAAGGACTTTTTTGCGTCGATGGGAATTCTATACAAAAGGATATCAGGAGCTTGAAAAAGAAATAGTATTTTATAAAGAGGGAGCAGTATTACTGCTCCCCCTACTTCGAATGAACGGTGGACCGGTTATCATGAAGGGTTTATCAATAAAACGATACCTGTTAATTTTTTCAGGCTCAGTTGCACTTGCCATAGGAATTATAGGTATATTCCTTCCTATAATGCCGACTACCCCCTTTTTACTTCTGGCAGCTTTTTGTTACATGCGAAGTTCAGAGCGTTTATTTGTTTGGCTAATAAACCATAGAATTTTTGGGGCTTATATTTATAATTATATGAATCATAAAGCCATTACCAGGGGTGCAAAGATTGGTTCACTTGGCTTTTTGTGGCTAACGCTTATTATTTCTATGTTTATTACCTCAAATTTACACATAAGCTTATTACTGCTGGTTATCGGTGTCGCAGTAAGTATCCACGTTATGACATTAAAAACACTTGAACCAGAGGACTTGCACAAGTACAGTCATCAAGAAAAAGTTAAACAAAATGAAAAATTAAACACAGGTGAACAAAACAACGGCTCCGGAAGTAACCATTAGTCTACAACATGCGTCGCTACCTTATTTGCATAAAAATTATAGTTGTTTATATAGGTATGGCTGTGCTGCTAAAATAGCCGGATACAAAAAACCGGCACTGCTGTATTTCTCTAGTCTTGCGTTAAATATGTATATACACTTACTGAGGCCAATACATATAACAGATAAACCCATGCGCATCACTGATACTAAAACACGCCTTGCACTGGACAAATAAATTGATCGGCCTGCCTAACAGGCTGGGTGTAATAATCGTATTGGTTGATAGCTGTGCTACCTTTTGCCCGGCTAGAAAAAAACTAAATCCATGCTCAGTATTAAAATTATCTGTGGCAATGTGCAGCATAGATTCTCCCTGGCCAATCCAGATTACCGGTGGACCATAAACATTAAGAGCCTTAATAAAACGCCTCAACCCGTCGGTATATCTTTCTAAAGGTTTAACTCCTTCATGCTCAAGAAAAATGCTGTACAACCAAGCTGTGTGTTTATAGTTTTCTATAAGGTCCCATAGTCCGAATTGCCTAACGTCAATCACCGGCACTTCAACATCAACTGCAAAAAGAAGCTTGTCTCCTTTATATCCTTGATAAGTAAAGGTTATTGTATGCTCACTATCATTAACTTTCTTCAATGCAATTTCTAAATTATTTTCCTGTAAAAACTGTTTTAGCTCTTCTATATCCATATATTACTCTACCTCCGGTTCAAAAAGATATCGCACATACAATTCCTTTAAAAAGGGTGGTCAAATCCGGCATACCTGTTATACTATTACGTTAACACCAATCTCAGCCCCACGATGCGAATGTTACTGAATCCCAGTGATTTCCTAACTGTTTTGTCATATTTATTCTAACCTCAAATTAAAATAACATAAATAATGTTTTGCTCAGGCTCTAATTGGTTAAGCTATTTAATGGCTCTTTCCCGTTGGGGGATAGGCTCTGGTGGGGCAAACCTGAGCGTCTGACGGGGTTCTGCCGGGATAGCAGGACTAACCTATTAACCTGCTATCCCAGTGGAGAACGAGTGAAATCCCTATTACTCTAAATAACATAAATGACAGTTACTTAATCATAACATGTATAATGTCAATGTTAAACTTGCAGCAACTAACAAGAGGCTTTGGAGAACTGAGCATTTTCCAAAGCCTCTTGCTAATTAACTATTTGTTAACTTAATACAACATATCAATTGCTTTCACTTATGGCAGCAAAGCGTAATTTTAAGCTACATTATACCTCATTAACACTTATTTTGGTCGAACTAATAAGTGCCTTGATATTCAGACAGTGTCAAGCCCAAAATATTAGCCATCTCAACCGGTGTTATGCGGTTTTTTACGTATTAGCAGCATAATTTCGTATTAGCGTAAGAAAAAAATATTTCTAACAGGTAACAGGAACATTATCCCATTTGATTGCAGGTTTATTGATGAGCTTGTAGAACTTATGATTAAATATAAGATATAGAAAACCACTCGCTAGCTCTATGTGATGTAATATTGTTTCCGCACAACCATGACTCAATAATTGACCTTGTGGAAAGAAGGTTCGCTATGAAGCTCATTACTATTGCGGGTCCACCCTCTTCAGGCAAGACCTCAGTAATTTTAAAATTAATTGAGTGCATGGGGTTGCCAATAGGCAGTGTGGGTGTGGTAAAATTTGACTGTCTTACTTCTTTTGACAACCTGCGCTACCAGGAAGCGAACATTCCAATCCAAACCGGGTTTTCCGGGAAGATATGTCCGGACCATTACTTTGTCAGCAATATCGATGACGCTGTACAGTGGGGTATCCGCTCAGGCTTTCAAATGCTAATTACCGAAAGCGCCGGACTGTGCAACCGATGCTCCCCCTATATCAACGGTATATTTTCCGTCTGCGTTATTGATAGCCTGTCCGGGACCAACACCCCCAGGAAGATAGGACCCCTGCTGAAATTGGCTGATGTAGTGGCAGTGACTAAAGCGGATATAATTTCCCAGGCTGAGCGTGAAGTATTTGCTTTCAGTATTAAACAGGTGAACTCACATGCCAGGGTAGTTTTTGTCAACGGCATCACCGGCCAGGGTTCCTTCCTTCTGGCGAAGTATCTACAGCAAGCCCGTGATATTCAAACCCTCCGAGATATGAAATTGCGCTTCACCACTCCCGCCGCAGTATGCTCCTATTGCACTGGAGAAACGAGAATCGGAGAATCTCACCAAATGGGCATGATGAAAAAAATGGAGTTTAAAGAGTTATGATCAGAAAGGATTTATTAGCACTGGCCAATGACATTAGTATTGAAGATTTATTGATTGAACATCCTATTGTCGCCGATTTCCTGGCTAATCTAAGATTAGATAATATTCCCAAGCAGCTGCCCTTGTCACTGGCCATTGAAGAAATGGATGAGGATATTCTTCAAGAATTTGGCTTGGACAAATTTGGGGTACTCCTTAGTTTTTGCGAATTTATGGAAACATTTTCTACTGCTAAAAACCAAAATCCGGCGGTTGCCACCCTTACCATCATTGGCGGTTTAAATAAGTCCGGGGAACCGGAAAACATCAGCCTGACTATTTCCTCGGGGGAAATTGTAAGTATTGTAGGACCAACCGGTTCCGGTAAAAGCAGATTGTTAAACGACATTGAGTGTCTGGCCCAGGGTGATACACCGACCATGAGGCGCATCCTAGTTAACGGGGTCGAACTTGATGACCTCCAGCGCTTTGAGATGGAGGGCAAGCTGGTAGCTCAGCTTTCCCAAAACATGAATTTTGTTATGGACCTGACTGTCCGTGAATTTTTATATTTGCATGCTAAAAGCAGATTAACGGTCGACGCAGAACAAGTAGTAGAAAAATGTTTTCTCGGCGCTAATGCTCTGGCGGGTGAAAAATTTTTATTAGACACCAAGATAACCCAGCTAAGTGGCGGGCAATCCAGAGCCTTAATGATTGCCGATACGGCATATATAAGCAACTCCCCCATTGTCCTTATTGATGAAATAGAAAACGCCGGTATTGACCGGCGTCAGGCAATTGAGCTGCTAGCTCAAAGGGAAAAGCTGGTCTTTATATCCACCCACGATCCCCTGCTGGCTTTGGGTGCTGATAAACGGATTGTGATTAAGAATGGCGGTATTATCAAGATCTTGGAAATTACACAGGCAGAAAAGCAAAGCCTCAATGCCATCGAAGAACTGGACAATATCCTGCAAAACCTCCGCCATCGCCTGCGTGAAGGAGACCAAATCACAGTAGATCTGCTCAAAGCATAATATAAGAGGTGTTGAATGATGTGGCAAATTTATAATGCTATGCTCAATGGAATCCCAGCAGACCTCCTTGTAGATGAGCTTTTTTGCGGAAACCACTATGCCTATGTCCACAGTGGGGATGGCGTTGGTATTAGCGGGCTTGACCATTGCGAAACCAGAAAGCCCATGTTTTCCAAGAATCTACTCGGCGCCACTCTCCAGGAGGTCGCTAGCTGCATTAAGTCCTGGAATTTTGTCGAAGCCTCGGTAGGTCTGGCCGCAATAAATGCTTATTATAATAATCCCCGGGTGGCCAGGGCTAATGGCGTAGAGTTCTCCGATTCCCAGCGGGTTGAGGATAGAATCTTTGATCCCTTTATCATGTCCCAAAATGATGTCCGGGGTAAGAAAGTAGCGGTGGTCGGTCATTTTCCACATTTGGAAAGTCTACTCGAACCAATCTGTGACTTTTCACTTTTCGAATGGGAGCCGGAGGATGGGGATTATCCTTTTTCTGCTTGCGAATACATTATTCCAGAGTGTGATTATGTATTTCTATCCTATATTTGCGTGATCAATAAGACACTGCCCAGGCTCCTCGAGTTAGCCGGCAGGGCCAAGCAGGTCACACTAGTCGGACCAGGGACCCCGCTTGCACCGGTTTTATTCGATTATGGAGTTGGAGATCTTTCAGGTTTTATGATTAAAGACACTTCACGGGCGTTTAGAATCGCTACCGGTTCTGAAAGGGTAAGAATGTTTTCCACCGGACAGAAAGTATCCTTCAAAAAAAGTGATCGTAAAGATGTTTAGTAAGGGGGCATGCCAGTGAGATTTGAGTGGAATGACGATACAATTAGGTGGTACCAAAACGCAAATGAATATACCGGTTTTTTTAAGCATGTGGCGGCATTAATTGCCCCCAAGCTGGGGGGTTATGACACGCTGTGCGATATTGGCTGTGGCCTTGGGCTTTTGGATCTGGAACTTTGCCACAGTATTAAACACATAACCTGCATAGATATCAGCCAGGAAGCTATTAACGCCCTGCAAAAAACTCTACAGGACAGGAACATTACCAATATTGAAACCCGGGTAATGGATAGCAGTGATATCAATGAAAATTGGGATGTAATTGTCACAAGTTTTTTCGGGGCCAGTAATATGGATGATTTTTTGCCCCACTGTAAAAAGTTGTTTGCGGTCGTTTCCGGTAGTCATGAGACTGAGCTCACACCCGGGAAGTACAGCCCTAGCAAAAAACAAACAGTCCCTAAAATAGAACAAACGCTGCAGCAGAAAGGCATACCTTATATTCTTAGCAAAGCAATCTTTGAATTCGGGCAACCACTTGTCTCCAAAGATGATGCCGTTAAATTTGTGCAGTCTCATTCACCGGGTATAACACCTGAAGTACTGGATAGCTTCTTAACCGAGAAACTTGTTAAGACGGGCAATGACAAATTTCCTTTTTTCCTACCTCGTATGAAAGATATCGGTATCTTTGAAGTTGAAGGTAGACTGTAAAATTAGAGTGAGTTGTATTTATCTATTACAAGCTAAACTCCTGGAGGAAATTACTAAGGCGCCCTGGAGGTTTAGACAGCGTTATCCGGCCATAGTAAAGTAAATTATGCTTATCTATTAGCTTCCAACTGGTGAGTGACACTGAGAAACCACCGCCTCACCGCGGTGGTTTTAGCATATCAATTAAATTAACCGGTAAATTCATGCTTTTTCCTGCAACAGCCGGTCAAGTTTCAGCCCGGTAAGACCCAGAATTGCCGCAACTCCACTTAGCAAGTACAACCCGGCACCCAAGCCCATCCCAAGGCCTGCAGTTAACCAAATACTTGCCGCTGTGGTAATACCTTTGATATGGTCTTGCTCCTTGAATATAATCCCTCCGCCAATAAACCCCACCCCGGTTACTATTTGGGCAGCGACCCTGGCCGGGTCTATATTCCTCACCATCGTCACTTCCTGGTTGGCCAAGGGGAAACCGGTAATACCAATGATAGTAAAAAGTGCTGCCCCCAGGCAAACCAGCGCATGGGTGCGTAATCCGGCAGGTTTGTGGCGTTTTTCCCTTTCCAAACCGAATAAAATTCCTACTGCAAATGCCAGAAACAATCTTAAAGCCAGTTCTGCCTGTTCATTCATATCATTACCGCCGTTTTTTTGATTAGTATATTCCAAGCGGGCAGGCCTATACGCATGCGCTCCAGTAAAGCTAATACCGGTATAATTAAAAATGCCAAGTAGCAAAAGCTTTAGCAGCCTCTTTACTAATTGCTCGTTTGTTAACTGGCTAAATTTGACTTTTGGGGTAAATTCCTCATTTCGAAAAATAGCAGTGTAGCTGTCAGAAGCACCGACAACGCATCGGAAATCGGCGATGACCACCAGGCGCCCTCTATGCCCCAGAAATTGGGCAATATCAGCAAGGCCGGGATAAAAATTAGCACCTGTCTTGCCGAACTGAGTATTGTCGACTGTACAGGTTTGCCTACAGCCTGGAAATAATTCGCCCCAATAATATGAAAACCCACAATGGGAAGAAAAGCAAAGAATATACTTAGCGCGTGAGCTGTCAATTGAGTTAAGGCAGTGTCTCCTTTGCTAAAAAGTGCTGAGATAGGGGCGGCAAAGATTATTATAACGAGATAACTTGTGATAGCCAGGGCGGTACCGGCCATAATTGCTTTTTTTAGTGTTTCTTTAACTCGCTCATATTGCTTGGCTCCAAAATTATAGCCAATAATCGGCTGGGCTCCCTGACTAATCCCGACAATCGGCATAATCAATATCATACCAACGCTCATGATTATACCAACCGCTGAAAGGGCCAAATCACCTCCATAGGCTAAGACGATCTGGTTTAAAATAGTTTGCTGAACACTACTGGCTATTTGCATAGCAAAAGGAGCAAAACCAATGGCCATAATTTTCAGTGCGATACGTACCTGTGGCTTCATGCTATTAATAGTAATTTTAATTTGGCTGGTGCCACGCAAGAAATAACTAATCACCCAAATTGTTGAAATCAATTGACCGAGGACAGTACCCAGGGCAGAGCCTTTAATGCCCATATCTAACGTGAAAATAAAAACATAGTTTAATATTACGCTGGACACAGCACCAATGATTTGTGAGAACATAGCGAACCGGGGGTTACCTTCAGCCCGTATAAAATTGTTTAAACCATAACCAAGTGCTGCCGGCACAGAACCCAACATAATTATATGGATATAATCCCTGGAGTAAAGCAACACCTCCGGGCTGGTAGCGCCAAATAACCTTAGCAACGGGTCAGAGTAAAGAAAATAAATGCATGTTAGAAGAAAGGGCAATACGATTAACAATAGAGCAGCATTACCTGCTATTTTATTGGCTTCCTCTTTTTTTTGTTCTCCAAGGCGGATTGAAATCATGGCCATACCACCAATACCGATCAGCATGCAAACCGCAAATGTAATCGTCATAATGGGAAGGGCTACTGTTACGGCAGCAATGGCAAGGGAATTCACACCCTGGCCTACAAATATGCGGGATATAAGATTGTACAGAGCGTTCACCGACATACCGATGATAGCCGGTAATGAAAACTCCCAGAGTAACCGGTTGATATTGCCATTTCCTAAGTCTATTTTCTTATTCATATATTAGCCTTCTTTACCGTTAGTCATCTAATTTTTTCATAAACCCAACCACATTTTGTAAACTGGTTATAAATTGCTGAATTTCTTCAGAGCTAAAACTTAACAACAATTCATCCACTTTGGCAACACAAAAATACGTGATGCGATCCATCTCCTCTCTACCGTGTTGACTCAAACAAATAAGAGATTTCCTGCGATCCAGCGGGTCATTTAAACGAAGCACGAAATCCTCCTTTTCCAGCTGGTCAATCAGAGTGGTAAGACTGCCTTTTTCGATATCCAGCATTTTGCCAATCTCTGTTAAGGTTATACGGTCATTTTGGTATAGAGTGTTAAGGATTTTCATATGATTCTTTTTAAAGCCAGGCCTAAAGTTTAATTCCTGTGACTCTTGCCTAAGGCGAAGAAGATACTTTTCATGAAATAACCCCATGAAGGTGAATAATAAATTGTGAATCGTTATTGCGGTCTCCAAATTCATTTTCCTCACCTATTAAACCAAAATATTAGAATTCTAAAAATAAGAATACTAATCTATTTTAGCTTAAAAGAAACAATCAATCAACAAAACAAAACTTGTCGTTTTTTCTTGATTTTTGGCATTTTTCTAGTTAATTTGTCGAAAATGTATGCGCAGGTTATTATTGACAAAGCATTGAAATGAAATCATAATTAAATTAAATAAATAGTTCTCTACGGCAATTTAGTTAAAGACCTTTGGAAATTCACGGAAGGCTAATATTTTTGGGGTTATCTTGATTAGATTACCTTAAAAATATTAGCCTTATTACTTATAGGTTAGTTTGATAGGAGGGTCTTTATTTTGACAAAAACAGAAACCCTTGTTTCAAAAATAAAAAACGGTGATATGCAAACACTTAGAATTGTTTATGAATTATTCTATAAGCCGGTTTATCAGGCTGCCTATTATGTTATTAAGGACCCAAGTCTTGCCGAAGATGTTGTTCATGAATCCTTCCTGAAGATGAAGTATAAAATAGATCAGCTTCAAGACTCTTCCAAGTTAGAAGCATGGTTGTGTCGCATCGCAACTAACATTGCACGTGACTTAATTCGCCGACGCTTAAGAAACACTTTTTATATGGAAACCAGGAATGTTTACCCAAACAGCCAACCATTATCCCCGGAAACCAGCCTTTTGCAAGAGGAAGACAAAATAATGATTAAGCAAAAGATTAATTGTCTTAGTCCCAGTTACCGTCAAATATTATACTTAAAGTATTACCGGGAAATGTCTTGCGAAGAAATTAGCACTGCTCTGAATTTACCGGTAGGCACTGTAAAATCCCGTCTATTCAACGCCAGACAGAAAATTAGAAAATTAATTGAATTAGAAAATGAAAGTATTGCCATTAATTAGATAAATAACGGAAGAGGTTAAGTAACCATGAGAGAATACACTAAATCAGAATGTGATAAGATATTAAGTGAGGTAATACACGAATCGGTTATTTCAATTACCCCTCCACCGCTAGAAGATTCGTGGGTAAGGTTTGAAAAAAAACTGCAAAATCAAGTAATAGCTGAAAATCATATAAAAGCTTTGTATGCTAAGGGTATACCTACCAGCGATATCAAGAATCAGTTGCGGAGCATCTACGGCATGACATTTTCAACTTGCATGATTGACCAAATTATAAAAAAATTTTCCACGATGGACCAATGGCAGTCCCGCAAACTCGATCGTGTATACCCTATTGTCTATCTGGATGCTATCCAATTCAAGGTTCGTAAAGATAGCAAGGTAATAAATAAAATAGCTTATATTGGGCTAGGTATTAATACCTCCGGGCGAAAAGAAATACTTGGGATTTGGGTCTGTGAAAATGTTAATACTGAATTTTGTATTGATATATGTAATGACTTAAAAAACAGAGGTGTCTATGACATCTTGATTGCCTGTATAAATGGGTTTTTTGTCGTACCGGAGGCCATTAGATCAGTTTTTCCCAGGACCGAAATACATAGCTGTAACATAGGACAAATACTTTATTTAATAAAATATTCAACATACCAAGAACAAAAAGAGTTGTTAAAAGATTTAAGGAAAGTATACCAGGTATTATCATATGAGGAAGCAGAACGTGCCTTTGTTAAATTCAAAGAAAACTGGGGCAATAAATACCCCATTGTTATTCAATGCTGGGAGAAAAATTGGCTCGAGCTAATGTCCTATTTCAAATACCCGTATGGTATTCGCCAAATGATGTATACAACCAATATCATCGAAAGTTATCATAACCTGCTATATCAACTAACCAATATAAAATTTTGTTATTCTACAGATGAGGCTATAAAAAAACTAATTTATTTGGCAAGTGTCGAGGCAGATAAGCAATGGACCATACCGTTCAGTGAATGGTCATGCTTTGTGTCCCAATTTAACGCGTTCTTCGGAGATAGGGTACAGTTAGAATCGGTTATCTAAAGAGTAAGGTAAGCTCATTGCTCGATTTTCCCTAAGAATATGCAAGTAAAAGGATAAGTAGCAGCCTTTTTGGCTGCTACTTATCCTTTTATAAAGCCCTTCAGCAACTTAACCGCCAAATACTAGTGTTTATTTCCAATAAAAAACACTAGTATAATAATTACACCGGGTTTACAATTAAATAAATTTGTTTTAAAATCGACATAATCCCTTATTTGTCTACAATTTATAACTTTTTCCTCGTATCTGAATTATGTATAAGGTATGTATTACCATTTCATTATAACCATTTATAGTTAACACATTTTAGTATGACTACCTAAAGAAAATATTGACATACATTTATTACTGAAAGGAGAAATGAAATGGGCTACAAACAGATTCTTGATGCCTACAAAAACATCCCCGGCGGGATGATTGAGGCATTCAACGCCATCCAGGATATATATAGTTATTTACCGGAAGAAGCTATCATTGAAGCCGCCAAGGTTTTTAACGTTCCAGTATCTAAAGTCTACGACGTAACCACCTTTTATTCCATGTTTTCCATCAAACCGCGTGGGAAAAATGTGATTAGAATTTGCCAAAGTGCCCCCTGTCATGTTGCCGGGGCTGCTGAGGTGGTAGCTGCATTGGAAAGGGAACTCGGCATAAGAATAGGCGAAAGTACCTCCGATGGCAAATTCGCCCTAGAAACAACCGAATGTGTAGGTCAGTGCCAGGACACTCCGGTTATAACGATAAACGGCAAACCGTATATGGGTGTAACACCGGCTACCGTTGTTGATATACTAGCTGAATATAAATAATCACAATTGATTATCAAATAAGGGACAGAAGAAAGGAGGGACCTAAATGGCCGAAGAAATGCGAGTTGTACTGCGCAATTATGGTAAAATAAATCCTCTTAAGATAACAGATTACCTCTCTGTGGGTGGTTATGAAGCTTTAAAAAAAGCGCGTACCATGACTAGAAAAGCAGTTATTGAAGAGATTATACAATCTAAACTTAGAGGACGCGGTGGTGCCGGTTTTAATACAGGTCAGAAATGGGCCTTTGCACACAAAACTCAGGACGACCAAAAATATGTAATTTGTAACGCTGATGAAGGTGAACCGGGAACCTATAAGGATCGTATGCTTATGGAAAACGATCCCCATGCAATATTTGAAGGGATGGCCATTTGCGGCTATGCTATTGGCGCTAACAAAGGTTATGTTTACTGTCGCGGCGAATACCCGCATTTAATTACTATTCTTAAAACAGCTATTTATCAGGCTAAACAGCACGGCATACTGGGAGATTTTGACATTGAAGTAAGAACCGGGGCTGGAGCCTTTGTCT
Source organism: Sporotomaculum syntrophicum (assembly GCF_009932395.1). Taxonomy (GTDB): domain Bacteria; phylum Bacillota; class Desulfotomaculia; order Desulfotomaculales; family Desulfallaceae; genus Sporotomaculum; species Sporotomaculum syntrophicum. The sequence goes on along the minus strand of NZ_LSRS01000006.1, from coordinate 67,576 downwards.
GTGGTGAAGAGACAGCTTTACTTGAATCCATTGAGGGTCACCGGGGTGAACCAAGGATTAGACCTCCTTTCCCCACTCAAAAGGGTTTGTGGCAAAAACCAACCGTCGTAAACAACGTAGAAACCCTGGCTAATATTCCGGTAATTATCGATAAAGGAGCTGCTCATTTTGCAGCTATAGGCGCACCAACATATCCCGGGACCAAGATTTTAACGCTAACCGGTGATGTTAATAATCGCACCTTTTTTGAAATACCTACCAATACTACCATCAGAGAGGTTATCTTCGAGTTTGGCGGCGGTATCCCCGGAGATAAAAAATTCAAGGCTGTGCAAATTGGTGGAGCTTCCGGTGCCTTTATTGCTGCTAACAGCCTGGATACCCAAATATCTTTTGATGCTATGTCGGCTATTAACTCAACGCTGGGATCGGGCGCAGTTTATGTACTGGATGAAACAAGGGATATCATAGATGTAACAACTAGAATCGCTAGATTCTTTGAACATGAATCCTGCGGAAAATGTGCCCCCTGTCGTGAAGGTACAGCCCGTTTGCATGAATTAATGTGGAAACTCAACAGCGGTCGGGGCTCGGCTAAAGATATCACTCTGCTGAAAAAATTAGGCCGGGTAATGTCGATTACTTGTTTGTGCGGTCTGGGACAAGCTGCCCCCACGGCTATTTTAACTACCATAGAACGTTTCAGTGACGATTATGAAGCCAAACTGATGTAGGAATTGAGCTAAAGGAGTGATATTAAATGATTAATTTAATAATTGATGGAATAAAAACTTCCGTTCCTGACGGCTCAACCATCCTACAGGCAGCTCAAAAAGTCGGTATTCATATTCCAACACTGTGTGCTCACCCTGATCGGAACGTTAAGTCGAATTGCAGGATATGCGTATGTGAGGTCGAAGGCAGCAAACTTCTACAGACAGCTTGTTCGCAACCCGTTTTTGAAGGAATGGTTGTCAAGACCAGAAGCCCCAAAGTAATTGAGGCCAGGCGAATCATATTAGAACTTATTCTATCCAACCATCCGCAGGACTGCCTGAATTGTATTAGAAATGTTAACTGCGAACTCCAGCATCTGGCCAAAGAATATTGTATCCGCGAAAACCCATTTAAATTAAAAACCAAAGGGCTGCCCAAAGACTACTCGACTCCAGCCATCTTTAGGGATCCTAACAAATGCGTGCTTTGCCGCCGTTGTGTAGAAACCTGTACAATAATTCAAGGAGTAGGTGCCTTAGGTTTGGAAAACCGCGGTTACCATACAATGATTGTGCCCAGTATGGGCAAGAATTTAGGTGACAGCCCGTGCGTAATGTGCGGACAGTGTATCCATGCCTGCCCGGTGGGAGCAATCGGCGAAGTTGAATATATCGATGAACTAATGGAAGCCATTGCCGACCCAGATACCATTGTAGTTACCCAAATTGCGCCGGCTGTAAGAGTGGCCATCGGTGAAGAGGTCGGCATGAAGACTGGTGAAATGCCCATGAATAAGCTGGTAGCCGCCCTTCGTCAAATCGGCTTTGATTATGTTCTGCACACCAATTTTACAGCTGACTTGACTATCATGGAAGAAGGCCATGAACTATTGCAACGGTTGACTACTGGTGGTATACTACCTATGTTTACATCTTGCAGCCCGGGCTGGATAAATTTCTGTGAGACTTACTATCCGGATTTATTAGATAACCTATCTACTTGCAAGTCACCACAGCAAATGTTTGGTGCTCTATTAAAGACTTATTGGGCCGACAAGATGAACATCGATGCGAAGAAAATCTTCTCTGTTTCCATCATGCCCTGTACCGCCAAGAAATACGAGGCTTTCCGACCGGAAATGAACGCCAGCGGCTATCAGGATGTAGATATTGTATTAACCACCCGTGAACTTGGCCGGCTATTAAGATTGTGCGAAATTGATTTTGACAAAGTTGAACCCTCCGAGTTTGATCCCTGGATGGGTGATTACACCGGAGCAGCCGTAATCTTCGGCGCTAGCGGCGGTGTTATGGAAGCTGCTCTGCGCACGGTTTATGAAGTGGTAACACAGGAAGAACTGAAAGATGTTAACTTCACAGAAACACGTGGCTTCCAGGGCATCAAGGAAGCCGAGGTCGATTTAAATGGCACAGTAGTTAAAGTAGCCATTGCCAACGGCCTGTCCAACGCTCGCAAGCTAATGGACCAAGTTAGAGCAGGCGAGTCGCCCTACCACTTTATAGAAATTATGGCCTGCCCAGGTGGCTGTATCGGCGGCGGCGGGCAGCCAATTACCAGGAGCAACATAAAGCGAGAAGAGCGTATTGCCAACATCTACATTGAAGATGAGCAGTGCGCCATCAGGAAATCACACGAAAACCCGGAAATTAAAATGATTTATGAAGAATTCTTGCATGAGCCTCTGGGGCACAAATCCCATGAACTCCTGCATACACATTACCATGCCAAGAATAAACGGCTGATCTAATTAGCACCCGGACTTGCAGAAAGGTCTTTAAGGGCTGCTCTGCAGGTACATTTATCAATACAAAAAGTAAACCCTGCTAACAAGGTCCACGGCTAAGTTAAAGGGGTCATCATATTTATGCACCACAGGTGTAATATGCTGACCGCTTATCTTAGGATGAGCGGTTTTATTTATTCGGTACAGAAGGATGCGGATTATGCTCAAAATATCATCTGTATCCTTTTATATTATATTACTAAACTTAAAGCACTGGAGTTGATGAAGTTGGATAAGCGATTAGGTGTTATTGGTATTGTAGTGGAGAACCGTCAAGTTGTACCGCAGGTTAACCAAATCATAAGTGAACACGCGGAGATGATTATCGGCCGCATGGGGCTGCCGCACCGGGAGCGGGAAGTTTCCGTCATTTCATTAATTGTGGACGGCACCACTGATCAGGTGGGCTCCCTAACCGGCAAACTGGGAAATATCCCTTATGTTACAGTAAAAAGCGCCTTAACCAAAGTATGATCTTAATTCTATATTGAGTTATGCAATTGGAGGGTTTATACATGGAATCAACAGCTGTTCAGGAATGGATCGCTCAGGTAATTAAACCGGAACAAAATGAAAAATATAAGGTCGATGGAAATACTTTTATTGATACAGCTTACATTAATGAAACCTTGCTGGCTAAGAGGCAACCCGAGAAACAGGAAATAAGGGAAATAATTGCTAAAGCCCTTGACCTGTACCGTTTAGAGCCGGAAGATACGGCAGCTTTATTAAATTGCACGGACGAAGACTTGTGGGATGAAATGTATACTGCCGGCCTTAGGATTAAGGAAAAAGTTTATGGGCGTAGGATTGTCACCTTTGCCCCTTTATACATCAGCAATTTTTGTGTGAACAATTGTGTGTATTGCGGCTATAGAAAGTCCAATGAACATATTGACCGCCAGCAATTGAACATGGATGAATTGCGTAAAGAAATCAAAACCCTGGTAAATAAAGGGCATAAAAGATTAATTATGGTTTATGGCGAGCACCCCTGTTCCGACGTTGATTACATTGCGGAAACAATAAAAGTAGCTTACAGCACTAAGGTAGGCAATGGTGAAATTCGCCGGGTCAATGTCAATGCAGCCCCTGAGTCTATAGAAGATTATCACAAATTAAAGGAAGTAGGTATCGGTACATTCCAAGTATTTCAGGAGACCTACCACCCCGGTGTTTATAAAAGATTGCACCCGTCTGGTTTAAAGGCTAATTATGAATGGCGCTTGTACTCTCTCCACCGGGCTATGGAGGCCGGTATTGATGACGTTGGTATTGGTGCTTTGTTTGGGCTTTATGATTGGAAATTTGAGGTCATGGGCTTATTAGCGCATACTATTGATTTAGAAAAGCATTTCAATGGAGTCGGGCCGCATACCATCTCTTTCCCACGACTTGAGCCAGCTGTTAATACTCCTTTCGTTGAAAAAACCTCCTACAAAATCGATGATGATACCTTTAAGAAACTAGTGACAGTGCTTCGCCTGTCTGTTCCTTACACTGGAATGATTTTAACCGCCCGGGAAAATGCCGCTGTGCGGCAAAATGTTATACCCGTAGGGATAACCCAGATAGATGCCGGATCCAACATCGGTATTGGCGGCTATGCCAGGGAAGCTTTGGATTACAACCGGCAGCAATTCATTCTTGGTGACAATCGCAGCCTGGATGAAGCTGTTCGTGACCTTGCCCTGATGGGCCGAATTACTTCCTTTTGCACTGCCGATTATCGCTGCGGGCGCACCGGCAGCTGCTTCATGGGTTTTGCCAAAGAAGGAAAAATTCATAACCTGTGCATGCCCAATGCGATTTTAACCTTTAAGGAATACCTCCTTGACTATGCCAGTGAAGAAACCAAAAAAGCCGGAGAACCTTTAATCGAACAAGAGCTGGCGGCTTTGCCCAACCAAGCTGTTAAAGCAAGGACCGAGGAGTACCTGAAGAGAATCGAAGCCGGCGAGCGCGACTTGTTTTTCTAGGCTGCGCCGCTGATGCCAGGTGTTGAAAGTTTGAAACTTTAACAATAAAGAAAACAAAAAAAAGCCTCAGCCGCTTTAATACTAACCGGATATAATCTGTTGATTTTTAAAGGTGGTGTTGGAGTTGTTGGATCGTTTACAGGCAGTGGTCAAGGAGCATCAACATGATAATGACCTTAATTTTATTAAAGCCTGTCATGGAGTACTGACAGAAATCTATCCATGCCTGCACCTGCGTTGGGTGCATATTTACGGGAAAAGATGGGCTTATATTTATGGTAATTCAGGGGACCTGGGCCAGAGTTCTTTAAGAATACAATTAAGCCAGGATTACGGTATTTGTATCGATAATGCTAAATTGGTGGAGCCTGTGGAGTTGGACCAGGCTATGGCTATTATTAAGGAGCATTATAATGGCAAAGTCATGGTCTGAAAAAAAAATTACCAGTATATTATCCAGCCGGGATCACCAAATATTGGACGAATTGCTTGATGCTGCCGACCGCTGCCGCAGAAAAAGTGTCGGCCCCAAAGTTTTCTTAAGGGGTCTAATTGAGTTCTCCAATGAATGCCGGTGCAATTGTTTCTATTGCGGCATCAGAAATGGTAATCTGTCGATCCTTCGCTATCGTCTTCCTAACAACGAGATCATTGCTCTGGCCATGTCAGCATTTGACGCCGGTTACTCTTCCCTTGCCCTGCAGTCGGGAGAAAGCGATGATCCCCAGAAAATTAATGAAGTTGTGCAATTTGTTCAAGCAATCAAGGCCCAAAGCCTGGCCAGGGATAATACCGGTCAGGGTCTGGGTATTACCTTAAGCATAGGTGAATTAACCTTTGATCAGTACAAGGCATTATGGGAGGCAGGGGCACATCGCTATCTCTTACGCATCGAAGCTTCAGACCCCCGGCTTTTTAGCCAGATTCATCCTCCCGGTCAAAGCTATGAGAAACGCCTCCATTGCCTGGATGCTTTAAAGACGATTGGTTACCAGGTGGGTACCGGAATCATGGTTGGTCTGCCCGGACAATCAATTGAAAATCTGGTACGGGATCTTCAATTTTTTGTGGAAAGAGATATTGATATGCTCGGGATGGGGCCGTATATCCCCCACCCGAATACTCCTTTGTATATGAAACAGGTGCCTGATTATGATCCCTTTATCATGACCCTAAAAATAATCGCCCTGGCCCGTTTGATGATGCCCGATATAAATATCGTATGTTCAACAGCACTACAGACAATCAACCCACGGGGACTGGAACTGGGCTTAAAGGCTGGTGCCAATATAGTAATGCCGGTACTGACCCCGGAAAATTACCGCAGTAGCTATAGTTTGTATGCCGATAAAAATTATACACGGCCGCTAAAGTTAATTGAGCAGATTAGAGGGTACGGTTATGAGGTAGAACTACGGACCTGGGGCGATTCCAGGCACTATGCAGCCAGACAGGCGCAGAAATAAGCACCAGCTACTCTTCTTACATGGCTGAATTATTGAATTTATTAAACCGGAGGTGGCCATATGGACCAAACACCCAGAGGGAACAGACTGCACATTGCTATTTTTGGACGGCGCAATACAGGCAAATCAAGCCTGATCAACGCCTTAACTAATCAAGACATCGCCCTGGTTTCCAGTGTCCCGGGAACTACAACCGACCCGGTCTTCAAAGCTATGGAGATACTACCGGTGGGACCGGTGGTAATTATCGATACTGCCGGCATTGATGATGAAGGAGAACTGGGGCAGCTGCGGGTCCGGCGTTCCTTGGAGGTTTTAAATAAAGCGGATATGGTCCTACTGGTCATTGATGCAGCCGCCGGAGTAACTGAATTTGAGGAAAATATCGCCCGCACCTGCCGCGAAAACAAGCTGCCCATAGTTACGGTAATTAATAAAAATGACATACATCCGGTAACCGCTGAACAATTTGAACAAACCAGGCAGCAACTGGGCGTAAGGACGGTGGTTACCAGTGCCCTGACCGGCCAGGGTATTTCCGAGGTGAAAATTGCTATCATGAAGTCGGCCCCGCCCAGCTGGGATGAACAGGCTATAGTTGGCGACCTGTTAAAACCGGGTGACCTGGCAATTCTAGTGGTACCGATTGATCCGGCCGCACCCAAAGGTCGCTTGATTCTGCCCCAGGTCCAGACTATCAGGGATATCTTGGACCACCATGCAATGGCCTATGTGGTTAAAGAAAGTGAACTACAGGCATGCATGCTGAGCCTGCAAAAGAAACCACGGATAGTCATTACCGATTCCCAGGCATTTCAAAAAGCCGCTACCGAGACACCTCCGGATGTCCTGCTAACCTCATTCTCCATTCTCTTTGCACGTTACAAAGGAGATCTGAAGACCCTGGTCGCTGGTGCTAAAGCCATAAAGAATCTACGCCCCGGGGATAAAGTATTGATTGCTGAAGCCTGTACCCATCACCGCATGGAGGATGATATCGGTACAGTAAAAATACCCCGGTGGTTGCGCCAGTTGGCAGGCGGAGAACTTGATTTTCAATGGAGTAGCGGCAACCGCTTACCAGCCAGCTTGTCGGAGTTCAAACTGGTGGTGCACTGTGGAGCATGCATGATTAACCGGCGGGAAATGCTGTCCCGGATTATGCAGGCACAAGTTGCGGGAGTCCCCGTTGTTAATTACGGGGTTTGTATTGCTTATGTTATGGGTATTTTAAAGCGAGCTTTGTCTCCTTTTCCTTTGCTGCAGGAAAGCTTATAACTTGTGAATTAAAGCCGTCATATCCTCAGGTAGAGGGGCCTCACATTGCATGGTTTCCTTGGTAACCGGGTGGTTAAATTTCAAACGCCAGCTGTGCAAAGCCTGGCGCCGGATAATCTCTAGATCACCCCCGTATAAATCATCACCCATGATGGGATGGCCTAAATGGCTCATATGCACCCTTATTTGGTGGGTACGGCCTGTCTCCAACCGCAGTTTTACCAGGCTGCCGCCGGCAAAACGCTGGATTACGGAAAAATGAGTGATCGCTGCTTTACCCTGGGGTGTTACACCAAAGATAAGTGAACCATCATAAGGCCGGCCGATAGGAAGATTGATTGTGCCAGTATCAATATCTATGCTGTTGTGCACTACTGCCAGGTATTCCCTCTGGCAAAAGCCCTTTTTCATCTGCTCGGCAAGTTGATAACAGCTGTAACTGTTTTTTGCAATAATGATCACCCCGGAAGTATCCTTATCCAACCGGCTGACTGCTCTGAATTTACTGTTCCGCCCCTGCAGCTGCAAATGGTAAATAACGCCGTTAGCTAAAGTGTCCAGCACGTGATAAGAAAGAGGGTGTACCAGCATATTGCTAGGTTTGTTTAGTACCAAGATGTGCTCATCCTCAAACAGAATATCCAAGGGCAGCTTCTGGGGTATTACCGGTTGATTTTTATCCTCCTGAAAATTTATTTGGATTAAATCGCCTGCTTTAACCGGCGCGTTCAAACGAACTGTTTGACCATTTATCATAACCCCCGCACAGCGTTTAAGCCTGCGCATTTCACCACGGGAAATTTTCAGCTGGCTTTTGAGTATCTGTGAGACCTTTTGCTTATGATGATCCTCTGTTACCTTGTATTCGAGGTGCATATAGAAAACTCCATTTCAATTTTCATAGAAAACTCCGAATGATTATAACATTACTATAATAATATCCTAAACTCAAAAAAGAAAAGGCCGAATTGTAGGCGGCCAATTTAAGTAATTAAACAAAAAACTTGTGTAGCATTCTGCCTTAGAGAGGTCAATTTTAAGGAGAAATTGAATGATTTATTGCATAATAAAAAGCTATTGAATACTATCAGTAGCTTTTTCCCCATCCAGAAAAGACAGTTTATTGACTGAAAACAAAACCATGAGCAACATGCTCACTGTCCCTAAAGCATATGGAATATTCATCTGGATATCATATAATACCCCGCCAACCATAGGTCCGAAAATGCGCCCAAAGCTACTGAACGATTGCATAATCCCTAATGCAACACCCTGCCCGCCTGATGCATTTTGGGTTACCAGGCTCGAAGAAGTGGGACCAAGCAAAGTCCAACCTATATTAAATATCGCAGATGTTACGTATAACCCCAATACATTTGTCGCCATCAGCATTAGCAGCATACCCGTCGAACCGATCAGCAAACCTGCTTTAACTAGTTTTACATCGCCGAATCTTTTAACCAGTCTTCCGACTAAACCTCCCTGAATAATTACGCTAACAATACCTAAAACAGCAAACAAAATACCCATTTCCTTGGGTCCAAAGCCAACTTTATCCGCCGCAAATAAAGCAAAAGTACCCTGAAATAAGGACGAAGTAAAATTAAATACAAAGCAAATTAAAAACACCATAAATAGAGGTTGTTTGATTACTTCCAGGGTAATTACGGCCTTTTCGTCGGGAGTATTTTTTCTGGATTCCGACAGAGATTCAGGCAAAAACCAAATAGCAAAAGGTAAAGTAAGCACTGCCAGCCCGCCGGCCACAAAAAAGGGCAAGGCAAAATTGTCATTACTCAGCCAGCCTCCCATAGCAGGCCCTATAATCATTCCCAACCCCATTGCCGCACCAAGTATGCCCATTCCCTTAGACCTTTCTGCACCACTGGTTGTATCGGCAATATAGGCCATGGCGGTAGGCAATGTGGCTGATGAGAGAATCCCTGATAATACTCTTATGGCAAACATCATCCACAGATCAGAAACAAAGCCAAACAGAGTAAAGGTAACTCCGTATCCAACCAGGCCGATTAATAATACCGGCCTCCTCCCAATCCGGTCGGACAGGCTGCCCCAGAATGGTGCGCAAATAAACTGCATTATGGAGTAAGCAGCCATAAAAAAGCCAAGGGCAGTTGCCCCGCCACCTAAATCAACAATTAAGAAAGGGAAAATTGGGATCACAATCCCAAACCCCATCATTACCAGCAGCAGTGTCATAAACAATACGGCTATCGGCTTGTTTTTTTTACTCATTTCCTAATCCCTTCTGATAAAGTGCATTGTTCTAAAAAGTCCTTCAGAACCTCATCACTCAGCACCCGGGGTATTTTAACCTGATTTTCTGAAGCTCCTCTTAATATTAATTCCCGTTGGAAACGTTGAAAGGTACCCGGCCGGACAATTTGCAGCAATAAACTACCTATCCGGCCGGCTTCAATGCCAGCCCCGTACCTGGGATTAGCTTCTTTAAGAGCTTTTTCAAGTATCCCTTGCCAGGTAGTATAATCTAATACTTTTTCAGGTTCCTGCACTTCAACAAAAAACACATACCTGCCTACAGGCCCATCTAAGTCAATAGCGGTAGTATAGTCCACTAAGTCACTGCCCCAAATTTTAGCTGCCTTTTTTAATGCAGCCAGAACAGCAGCCTCCTGTGTTTTCTCGGCGTCTACATTGAGCAATTGGCCTTTGCGATACAAGAATTCAATCACAGGACTGCAGTTATAGTAATCCACCACTTTGACAACATCTCCAAGTTTATAACGGTAAAAACCGGCTTGATTCGTTATCACCACTTCATAACTCTGACCCTTTTCCAGCTGCTCTAAATTTAGCACAGCAGGATTAGGCATCTCTGCTTCCTCCACCGGGATAAACTCGTGATAAGCTGTTCGGGGTGAAACTACATAGGTAGTATCATTTGTCCGAGTACATATTCCAAGCATAGCCTCGGTGGCGCCGTACACCGCTGAATAATAAGGTATATCACCGGTATACTGGCGTAGTTTATCCATGTAGATACTAAAACTTCCCCCGGCTACACAGCAAATATAGAGTACTTTAGGCCACAGGCGACTGGTAATATTACCCATGCCTCGTCTAGCTTCCTTTGCCAACTGTTCGGCCCGCGCTGTATCAGGCCGCATCCGCTTGGTCAACTTACTCCTTACCTCCGGCTCCAGTTCCAGCTGTTTACTAATGCTACCCTCTGCCAGGTCATTCACTAAGCTCAACCATTCTTCTTCCAGCAGGCGGAATAGCTGTAATATAGGTGATGGGAAAGGTGCATTAATATATGCCAAATCTTTTTCCTGCAGAGCAAAAAGTAAGTGCAAATAAAGGGCTGTGCGCTGGTCAGCCAGCTGCAGTATTTCGGGCGGCGACGTCCACAGGTAGGGGACAATAAACCGCATTGAATTCATGCCGCCTGAGGTTGCCGCACCGGTGGGAATACCTCCTGCGGTCATCCCGGCCTTAACACTGTTCATCAGAAACAGCCCCCGTCCGCCCTTTCGGACTTCAGGTACAGCCTGCAACAGCATGCCCTGGGTCAACAACATCATATTACTGTTTACAACTTTCCGGCTTTGAGCAGTAACAGGTATTAATTTACTTTTACCCGTTGTCCCAGAGCTTAAGCCAAAATAAATAACAGGCAAAGAGGTAAGGATATTGACTGCGCCATCGGCCATTCGTTCAATATAAGGCCGGTAATCCTCATAACTAGTTACGGGTACTTTGGCTTTATAATCTGCAGCCGACATGATGGAAGAAAATTGGTATTTGCGTCCATATTCCGTATCTTTATTGATGTTTAATATTTCTTTTAATACTGCTTGATTAACTGCACCAGCCTGTAAAGTGTCTTCTTCAAATTTTCTTCGACAAGAATTGGAAGCCACGTTCATGGTGAGACTAAGAATTTTTTGTAACATAGACATAATATCTGTTCCTTTCTACACTTTTTCCAACTCCAATAAGTGCTGATTTAAAAGCTCGATGGTTTTTTTTAATCTAGGTTTGATTTCTTTACGCATATCGTTCAGTGCATCTCTGCCCAGGCCGGTCAGCTCATAAACTCGAGTAGACTGTCCCTTGACATTGCCCACGTATACAGTTACCAGACCCAGCCTGACCATTTTTTGCAGCACCGGGTATATTGAACCCGGCGAGGGTTTCCATTCACCCCTGGTCATATTTGTTATTTGATCAATTATTTGCTTGCCGTACATTTTCTTTTCCGCTAACAGACTAAGTACATAAAAAGACAAGAATCCCCTTAGCAACAATCCTCCACTTAACTTGGAAAAGTCAATAAGGTCTTGGTATGGTTTTTTTATAAGCAAGCGGTCCACTCCCTATCGTTAACGATTATCGCTAACGATAGAATATAATAATTTCAATTGATGTGTCAATACCCGTAAAAATAACGGCTCCCGGATGAAGTGCCGTTAAGCATAAAAAAACCGCGCCCCGGCAAAACGAGGCACGGTTATAAACCTGTTACTTTTGTGTCGCCTTAGCACGCCACTGCGCTGAGTTGGGAAAGAAAAGCGGCTCGCCGTAAACATCCTTCTTGAAGTTTTGGATCAACGTTTGACCCTCGTCTGAAGTAGTAAAGTCTACAAATTTCATCACCATATCATGCTTAACCTGAGGGAATTTATCCGGGTTAACCGGGATCAAAGTGATGTAATTTAGAAGTGATTCATGCTTTTCCACCAGAACCTTTAAGGTAATCTCATTCTTGAGTGTAAGATAAGTAGCCCTGTCTATGACGGTATAAGCCTGCTGTTCATTTGTGTAACGCAATGTGGCAGAGTTGCCCTGCGAGCCGCCCTCCCAAACCTGGTACCAATCGCCCTTGGGCTCCATTTCTGCGGCTTTCCAAAGTTCCATCTCAGCTACATGTGTGCCGGATTTGTCGCCACGGCTGATAAACTGAGATTCCATTTCCATAATCTTCTTTAAGGCCTCCGTCGGGGTCAGCCCTTCAATTCCGGCCGGGTCGGATGCCGGACCAACAAAGACATAGTCATTATACATCAGGTCGATGCGCTCTGTACCCCAACCCTCGTTTACAAACTGCTCCTCAAGCGCCTTAGCGTGTACCAGCACCAAGTCAAAGTCTCCGGTCTTGGCCATCTCCAGTGCCTTACCGGTACCTGCACCCTCAAATTCCACCTTAATACCCGTTTTCTCTTCAAAAAGCTCGGCCAGGGCGCCTACGATACCCGCGTCAATAGGGCCGATTGTGCTCGCCAACCGGATGGAAGGTTCGAGTTCGCCGCTTACAGTGACAATCATTTCGGCCTCGTTCCAGTCTACTGTCTTACCCAAAACCTCACTAACAAAGCTTAACGGCACCATAACCCGCTGATTTTGCAATTTAGCCGGCGAGTCAAGCGCCACTGCTTGACCGTCAACAGTGGCCTGACTGCTGCCCACAGGCATAGTGATCATGGAATCCCCCATTGTAACAATAGCCGATTGAGTTGCCTTGTCCCATTTCACCGCAACGTCCAAGGCCTCACTTACAAACCGCAGAGGTACAAAGGTCCGCCCGGAAACGACGTCAAGAAAAGCCCCTTGATCCGGGAATATTACCTGCTCATCATTAATTATTACTTGTACGGCAGGAGGCGCGGCCAAAGCCGCTGCGGAACCGAGAGCGAAAACCAACATTAAAGCCAGGATAAGCGATAATTGTTTTTTCAACACGTTTCCCTCCTTTTTTTCGAGTAGTACGGCTCAGTTAAATTACATTTTTTGTTATATATTTAGTATTTTTTATTAAGCCTACCCACTATATAAAGGGTTATCAGACAAAGACAGCTTCATGTACTGTAACCTTAACCTCCTTTCATGAAAAAAATAAATCCGGTTGGTCAAAAAAGAGCCAGCCGGATCTTGGCTTCCGAGCGATAGCTCCTTTGCACAGTGGGAGGCCGGCCTGTTTCCAGGTCAACCTGACAGCCCTGTAACCTTGGGGTTACATCCTTTAGGTATGAGGGCTCGGAGCAATTATATTATTTTGACCAAACCAGAAACTACAACTCTGTACATCTGCTTTCATCAACTTATTGAACGCGATTTCGATATTTGACATTAAAATTCGCTTTTAACAGCTTCAATCCCTGCTAGCTTAGACAAATTTCCGGAATTCTCGCATACAGCAATATAGATGTTTCATGCAAACAATTATTCTCTGATTTTCCTTTCTTTTTCCAAAGCATATATCTTAATAGCAGCACAACAATGATGGAGTGACCTGGTAAACTTTCTTCCGTGACTTTTTTCATTCGCTTCTAGTTCTATCCATCCTTTTTCCAACAATGTGCTAATTGCGCCATATTGGGTACCTGCTCCAAGTGCTACCCGTCCATTACTAAGTGTTTTAATGTTTTACATGATGCCGTAACCATGCAACGGTTGATAAATAGCAGCTTGATAAAAAATTGTAGCCGGTTTTGGGGACTGGTTACACCATCCAAAAATCGGCCAAGAAAGCGAACTATATTAATATCTTTGTTAGTTAATTAAATAAACCATTTCCGCATTTGCCCTAATTTCTACCATGCCGGGGTTAATGGGAGTGGACGAAATACTATCTCCCCCCATCCTAACATCCATAGCCTTCTCAAAATAAATCGGCTGTGGAGCATTATCGTACCAGTTGCCGCTGGCAGACTTAATGCCAACAATTTTTTTGCCTAATGCTGCAGCAATAACCTCTGCTTTTACCCGAGCGTCTTCTATGGCCTGGGTTAGTGCCTTAGTTTTTTGCGCCGTGCTGCCTTCAATATAGAACCTAATATTCTGTACCTGATTAATCCCGCTCTTAACTGCCAGGTCAATAATTTTACCGATCGAGGCTGTATCCCGTACAGTAACGGTTATTTCGTTGCGCACCATATAACCACTAATTTTAGATGATTTTCCTTCCTCGTATATATACTGTGGATTAAGGTAATATCCGCTAGTACTAATGTCGGCAGCCGCAATACCGGCATCTCTTAAAGAATTTATTACTTTAGTTACTAGTTCAGTGTTTTTTGCTTGAGCTAATCCTGCATCATTCGCTTCAGTAATTACCGAAAAATTAATATCAGCCATATTAGGGGACAGCTTGACCACTCCTTCCCCGCTTACTGAAATAACGCTCGTTAAATCAGTTTCCGCAGCAAAGCAGGTTGTACTAAAGGTAAGTAGACATATAGTTGCCAGCAATACAATTAACATAGATTTTAATTTCATCTTACAGACCCCCTTTAATAGATTTAAACTTAACAGATCTCAAACCAAATGGATATATACTGATCTCAATCCCCCTTTTCTCTTATCTGTTTATATGACTTAATTATTTGATATATTGTTCCAATAAACAGCATGCAAATTAATGAATAATTCAGCATCTTCAGAAATTAAAACAAAAGAAAATCAGCCCATTAAGCTTTGTTTGCATTCTGGGACTGATTATTTTAATCTATCATAAAACATATTGGTGTTATTTAACTATTCTTCCCGAATAGTTAGGGTAATTGGTGTAACCTGGTAAGACATTTTTTTGGAAAACAAACCCAAACAAGGTAAGCAACAGCAACATGTGCATGGTCGGCAAAGTTAAATCACTCTTTTTTAATGTCTTGGTAAAGTTTAACATTGGCTTGCCTGGCACGCTCATTAATACGTCCTTAATATCCCCTTCCGAGATTGGCACGTGATTTTCACTTTCGTCTACCATAGCTAAGTCAATTATTGTAAGATCTCTCTCATCAGCAGACAAGCTAACATTTACCTGTTTAGTAATTTTATCTTGTCCCGAGACGCCTAAATACAACTCATATGTATCATTACCTGGTTCCTCTGCACATTCTGTTACAGAACATTGTCCATCTGGTTCCAGCTCTTGATGCGTTTCTTTTAGGAGGTTATCCGGATAATTTAATAATTGGCCAGGTATGTCATTGTTACTAGCCATCAATTTGTACCGCAAAAGCTTGTGATCACCAGAAAGCTTTGGTATAGCAATAAAATACCGGCCCTCCCGGTCAGTAAACGTATACCCCAAGGGTTTTTCAATCCCATTGTCAAAGCAGGCCAACAACAGCACAATGGCATTGCCGACGTACAAACCGTTATTGTCCTTAACTATGCCATGAAAGCATAAATGCTGTTCATTTTCCGAAACTGCCGAATCATGCATTGTACACGCGCACCCGGTTAACTTTTTGTTCATAAAATACCTTCTCCTAATTGCAAATTACTACTATCCAATCCTTCAACCCCTAACCTGCAGACCGGTATAGCATCAATTTCTTGATAATGAGTCAAACCCGGTACCAGAATTTATTCGCTATCCGGATTACCAGCGCTAGCCCTGACAATAATTGCAGTGGTACCGTCCGGTAGGCTGTCCTTATTGATATACAATAGATAATGCCCGTCATGACCACTAATTGAATGACTGAGAGGCAGTTCTTGATTATTATCTATACAGGCAAATACCTTAACCAGCGCTCCGGCAACAGGTTTATTTTCGTCGCCTTCCGTTACCACGCCGTGAAAAACCACTTCATTTACCCTTGTGATTTGTATATTTCCTTCAAAATAATTTTGCTTTTTAAGGTCGACTGAAAACTCCACAAAACCAGGCACCCAGGCCATCCGCAAGACCTCCCATAAATCTTTTTGCATATACTATTAAAGTTATTCCTGCTAACATAGTTGAGTTACAGAATACTACTGTTATTAAATACCATTAACGTCACTAAACAAAAAAAAAAATAACCTCATAATATATTACAGGCAATGCTGGCAAAATTAAAAAAATTACCCTCAGTTAAATAAGTTCGAATAAAAGGAGGGAGCCATGTGTCTGCTAAACAGCTCCAAGAAACAATTACTATAGCTATACATAACAGGGAAGATTTAGATAAAATTTCAAGTATGAAACTGGACCTGTTGCTTCCCAAACACCCAGAAAAAATAATCAAACGGGGCAAAGTGTACAATAAAACTGAGCCGGTAGTGGTCTGCGAACTCCCTGTTGTAGTGCATGAGACTATCCCGATTAAAAAAGCAAAAGCTCAAGTTAATTCTATAACCGCAACCTTAATCAAACAAAACCCAAGTTAAGAAGCCAAGATATTATTTATCTTGGCTTCTTACTTTATGTTATGTGGTAATTGACAGTTACACCTTTTTAGCCGCTAAAGACCATTAATGGCTACCTGTTGTTTCTGCAGTACTTTAAGGGTCAGATCAATAACAATTTTTTCTTGAATACTGTCGAATTCGAATTCCTCAAAAGGAGCAGCATAGTACGGATCTTTCCGGTCCAGTGCCTCATCAAACTCGGTAATAGTAGCACTGATTAATTCACAGAATGGAAGCTCGTTAAAGAATTCGGTTGTTACTTGATTCAGTTCAGTCAGGTCGCCGGACAATAACTGGTCTTTTGCCGGGAATTTGGGGCCAAGATCTTGTTGTACCAGGTATTCAAATTGATCTGAAGTGTTAAACAACACAGGAGCCGGAGCTGTCACGAATTCAGTAATAGCTGTGACACAGTTCCAGGGCACATCGACAGTGCAGTGAGAGATATTTCCGCAAATACCTTCTTTATTGGAAAACTTACGAGTGGCGTATTCAATGTTCTTGCGGATGAAGCCGCTGATAAATAGCTTATTGGTATTTTGGATAAGCCGGCACTGGGTAACTTTTAAACGTTTGTTAATGCGTTTGAGCTCAATAGCGGGCTCAGGTAAGTTAATCTTGGCATCAATGTTAATCTGTACAGTCAGCTCTGCAAGTACAACCGGTATTTTGGCTATAGCAGTGGTTATTGGTGCTGGAGTAACGGGGGTATTGTCACACAATGCCTCAGTAGTAGCTTTAACATCCAAAACCTGTTTTTTAACCATTTTTTCTGATGGTTTAGCATCAACTTCATACATTATTTTTGCCTCCTTGAATTTTATTTAACTTACGATACCAATGTATGAAATTAGTTCCATATGTGTTACTCTCACCCGGCCTAACTAAACAATCTCTAAAAAGCGACATTAGACATTATATTAAATGCTGGTTGAAAAAGTTTCCAATTAGATTTATTTAAGAAATATAAAAGGCACCCCGCTTATGTTAAGCTGGAATGCCTTTACTATTTGCTATTTATAGCTGCGTTTATTGCGCACAGATCCAAAAGGCCATAACCTTCCTTTAGAGTTAAAATTTATTCATGCGGGTCAACCTTTCTGCATGTCCTCCCGGCAATACCTCCCTTCACCCTTCGGTTACCTTAACGCGATTGGTAATGGTGCATCGACTTATCTCTGCTGGCTAGTGTGCCAATGACATTTAAACCCATATACACTGCACAGCCGCTAATAAATTTTTTTCCATTCTCTCTATTAGCCAATCATAAGCAATTCACATTCATTAACAGTCGCTACCATTTTAACACCAACAAAAAATATATTAATAAGAACAGGAGATTATCTACTTTTCAACTAAAACGTGTTATAATAATTAAGAAAAATTAGAACATTCCTTTACTGGTAAGAATTATTAGAATTGCAGACAGCCATGATGCTATGACATCACACCGCATTTATAAAGAGAACATGACCCCAGTAAAGCAATTAACGAAATAAAACGATATTCCAGGACTATGTTTGATCCCATATATTGCCTAAGCATATCAGGGAATATAAGTTCCAAAAATTCTCATAGCATAATGGGAGGTGTTAAGAGTGTGGAAAGAATTTAAAGAATTTGCCATGCGGGGAAATGTTATTGATTTAGCAGTTGGTGTTGTGATCGGCGGAGCCTTTGGAAAAATCGTTACCTCAATGGTCAATGATATCATCATGCCTTTAATTGGGTTAGTTTCCGGCAATATTAATTTTACCAACCTGTTTATTACACTGGGTGACGGCAACTTCAAAACCTTGGAAGAAGCCCAAAAAGCCGGTGCGGCTACCTTGAATTACGGCCTATTTTTAAATAATATCCTAGACTTTCTGATTATTGCCTTCTCAATTTTTATCGTTATTAAACAAATTAATAAACTTAACAAAAAGAAAGAGGAACCGGCACTTGTAACCGAGAAAACATGCAAATATTGCTTTAGTACGATTCATATTGATGCTACGAAATGCCCCTACTGCACATCGGACCAGGATTAAGGTCCCTATATACTTATCTTTTCGTCTTACGGCAAATACTGTTAGCAAAGGCCTTCGTACCACCAACGAAGGCCTTAAACTATCCCCACAGCACTGTTACCCATTTAGGCACATCGCACCCTGTCTACCTGGTCAGTTAACCTCCACTTCTAAGCTGCACAAATCAACCAAAGCATCCGTGCAGCTGGTAAAACCTTTACCGCTGAGCAATTTTTTAATGAACACCTTAAAATCCTGCTGATGCCGGTTTTGATTGTCACTTGGCAAGCCGGTAGATTTAGCCGAACTGGAACAGGTATTGGCTCAGATGCCCCGCAACAGTTTATCAAAAATACCTTAATCTACATCAGAAGAAATACCCCACCGTTGCAAACCAGACGCAGGGTATTTTTTAATCAGCATAAAAGTGAAAAACCACTATAACAAATTTTGAATTCTTCTCCTAACTTTTTCTTCACCCATTATTTGCTGGAGCTCCCAAACATCCGGTGATGAGCTGCGGCCTATAACAGCTATTCTTATTACAGTACTTACATCACCAACATGGCCTTTGTACATTTGGGGATTTTTCTTATAGTCCTTTGGTTTTTCTGCATATCCATTTACCGCTGCTATTGCTCTAATTTTATCAAACCACTGGTTTTGATCATCACTGTGATTATAGGTATCCAAGTATGCTTTCAGTAATTTTTTCGCTTCCTCATCCTCTATATTTTTCGGATACTTATCAACAATTTGGAAGTAATCATCAAAGAAATAACTGATAAAATCAAATATCTGTTCACAATATATTAAATCTTTACGTGGCTTAGCAGAATCTCTACCTATAGATAACAATTTAAGCACAGCATCTTTATGGTAAGTTAAAGGGTTAACTATATCTTTTTTATATTCCTCTGCCCATTTAAGTAGAAAATCATAAATTTCTTCCACTGGAATTTTTAATAAAACATTTTTGCTGATATCATTAAGTTTGTCCAAGTCAAATAAAGCACCGGAATTGCTCATTTTATTTAATGCAAATTGAAAAGCATCCGTACTACTGTCTGGATTTTTAATTCTCCATTCTTCGAAATTGGAATTTAAAATCGTCAGCAAGTATTCTCTAACTGCAGCTGGATGATAGCCCAGTTTCATGTAATACTCTAAACCCAATTCGGGATCTTTTCTCTTGGATAACTTCCTCTTTACCCCATTGTCTATCTTCATTAAATGAGCCGTATGGCAGTATACCGGCAGCTCCCATCCTAATGTCTTAAATAATTCATAATGTATCGGCAAGGTAGAAAGCCATTCTTCGCCCCTGACAACATGGGTCACCCTCATCAGGTGATCGTCCACCACATGGGCAAAATGATAAGTCGGAATGCCGTTAGTTTTTAATATAACTACATCCTGATAATTTACAGGTAATGAAAGTTGACCTCTAATAGCATCATCTATTTCAAATGTGGAATCTTCGTTGCCCATTGATCTTAATCGAAGTACAAAGCTTATATTATTTTGTAAATTTGCTTGGACTTCTTCCAGGGATAAATCTCTATCCCTGGCCCATTTACCATAATATCCTGTGTTTACATTGGCAGCTATTTGCTGCTTCCTTATCTCTCCCAGCTCTTCCTCAGTACAAAAGCAGGGATACGCCCTACCAATCTCAACTAGATATTTAGCTACCGTTTGATATATCTCTCCGCGATTGCTTTGAAAATACGGGCCGTAATTTCCTACTTCCCCATCAATGCTTGCTCCTTCGTCAAACATTAGGTTAAAATAGGCCAAGGATGAAATAATGAGTTTTACGGCTCCCTCTACCTTGCGTTTTTCATCGGTATCTTCGATACGCAGTATAAATATCCCGTTACTTTGGTGGGCTAAACGCTCATCCACGAAAGCCCCATATAAATTGCCCAGGTGAATAAAACCTGTAGGGCTAGGGGCTAATCTAGTAACCTTTGCTCCCGTGCTTAATTCTCTACTGGGAAACACGATTTCTTCATAATAAGCCATTGATTTAGTTATATCCGGGAAAAGCATCTCCGCCAACTTTTTATAATCCATCGTTTACCCTCATTCTCTTTTTATTAAATTTATGGACGGCTTCTTTTGTTAACTAAAACAAAGAACCGTCCATGTAAATTATACACCTGTTAAGTAATTTTTAAACAATTTTTTTAAGATCGCTGCTTTCTTCTTATAAACCTAGTTTTCAGTTCGAAAATTTATATCGTCCACTGATCATGGATAACGCCTACCAGATACCACTTCGAAGATTTTTGTTCAAAAGCCAGCCGTAAACTTACCCAATCCATGCCATTATATTGTGGATCAAAACCCGGGAAGTGGTACTCCACAAACTTAGCCTCAGGATATACATCGGCAATGTTAATTAAGCTATTGCCCTTACCCAGAACTTGGTTATACCCTACTTCTTTAGCATTCAGAAAATCTTTATCGTAGACAAACTTGTTATAATAATCCGCAAAACTCAGTCTTATTGGTTCACCCGAGCCGTCATAGCTTCCCCAAACGTACACGGTATTGTCCGACGGTAACTGCCTGACTTTGTCAGCGGTAAACACCAGATCTTTTTCTTTATTCACATAACCATAAGGTGAAAAGCGAACACCTTTATCCGGATGCACTGCTTGAGCAAGGGATTCCATGTCCTTGGCCTTAATAAAAGCAAGAATTTCTGCCGCCCGGCCACGTATAATACTCTCCGTGTTAGCCCGGCTGCCTTCATCCGGGTCAGTATTCAATACATTGCCGACAGTAGATGAATTGGCGCCTGTGGTTCCATTTTGCTGGTTCACCTTTTCTCCGTTATTACCTGGCTCTGCATTACAAGCTGCTAACCCCAGAACAAACAAAACAAATATCATCAAGGTTATAAATTTATGTTTTATCTCCAGACCCTCCTTTGATTAAAATTTAAGCGCACCCGGACAAGATTGCTCATAAAAAAAGACGTACAAATAATATTATTGTTCCCCGGTATTGGACAGTCTAACGGCAGTAGTCCAGGTTTTTTTACACCGGTTATATACAGCTTAACCATTGAAACCAAATTTTGAAGATAGGAACAACAATTCGCGCAGAAACTTAAACAGCAAGTGACAGCCTTTGAACACTGCCTATGAAATTTAATAATTTTATGTCAAAAAGTTTAACCAATTGGATTACAGTATGACCAGCCAGCTGTGCCCTTGGATAAAAATTTTAGCAGTGCGTATGCATTTATGGGCAGGTTGATTAAAGGGCTAACCTTAAAATATTATAGAATTGTAAAATATTCTCTTGACGCCTCTATGTTAAGATGCGTAAATAAAACAGAGAATAAAATAAGTTGTTCATAGTATCTAATATAGTTAGGAGAGTTTAAATTTATGTCCATGACCATTACTTATGAAATTGGCGATTCACTTTATCTTAACATAACTAATCGCTGCAGCAACAATTGTTCTTTTTGTGTGCGGTCCAAAGCTGACGGAGTTGGTAATGCAAGTAATCTATGGCTTGACCGTGAACCCACTGTAGATGAAATTATACAAGCAATACAAGAGTGTGATCTATCCAGATATCAGGAACTGGTATTTTGCGGTTATGGAGAACCAATGATGCGCGCCCTGGATATAGTTGAGATTTGCAAAAAAATAAAGTCCTCTAACAATATACCTATACGCATCAACACTAACGGTCAAGCCAACCTGATATTCGAACAGGATATCACCCCCCTCTTGGAAGGCTGGGTGGATACTGTTTCGATTAGTATGAATGCGAGTAATAAAGCTAGTTACCAGGCTTTCTGCCATTCAATGTACGGAGATGCCGCTTTCGATGCAATGCTTGAATTTGCCATAAAGTGCAAAAAACATGTCCCTAAGGTTATTTTAACTGTTGTAGATGTGATTTCCCCAAAAGATATTCAAACCTGTCGAGCCATTGCTAACGAAATTGGAGTGGATTTTAGAGTTAGATATTATCTCGTCTAAAAATATTTTTTCTCCCCAAATATGAACCACCTTCCCTTTGTATGCGTCTTAATTTAGAGATGAGGTTTCTAAGATTAAGATCATAAACCTCCTGTTTATCTTAATATAAATAAACAGACAGGCATACTTTCCATTGCCCCTATGCTTCAGCTGCGTATTCAGTATTCAGGGTGTTTGCTTGATATACTGAGTTTTACTATGATTTTATCTAGAATAATCATACAATTCAATTATTAAGTAATAAATACATGCATAAAAAGGAGGGGTATTGATGTTTGGCGGAATCTTTCAACCAACCCATTTAATTCTTATCCTTGTTGTAGTCCTGATAATTTATGGGCCAGGAAAACTGCCCGACGCTGCTAAGGCGATGGGTAAAGCACTGCGGGACATGCGGCACTCATTCTCTGAAGATGATGAGAAAAAAGAAGCCAAACCAAACAGCGAAGAACTAAAAGTAGCCAACAATGCCGCCGCTTCAGTCCAAAACGCACCGCAAAACACCAATCTGCAGTAAAAACTCTGGCATATAAAGCCGGCAAAGCTTAAGGGGGTGATTCTCATCAACCAGCGGGCATCCCAGCAGGACGAACAATCGGTCATTCAACATCTTGAGGAACTGCGCCGGGTAATCATCGTATCGCTTATCGCCACCTTTATTACCGCAGGGGTCTGCTGGTTTTTTAGCGATCCCGTACTCAAAATATTACTGGAGCCCATCACCAGCAAAGATTACGATGTAATCTATATCGGCGTCACTGAAGCAATAATGACCAAATTAAAGCTGGCCTTTTTTTTGGGGTTTTTGGCCTCCCTGCCCATCACCCTCTGGCAGTTTTGGGGGTTTATTATACCTGCACTGTATAAGGTAGAGCGCATTTACTTTACTTTGTTTATCTTATTGTCTTTTCTGTTTTTTATGGGAGGCATAGCCTTTGGCTTTCTAGTGGTATTCCGCATGTGTGTCAACTTTTTGTTGAGCTACGGGGGCAGTGAGCTGCTGCCTATGCTCACTATAGGCAAATATGTATCCTTCACTTTAAACTTTCTGCTGCCTTTCGGGCTGGTATTTGAACTGCCCCTGGCTAGCTATTGCCTGGCCAAGCTGGGCGTAATCAGCTATCGCACCATGATTAAGGCACGGAAAATAGCCATCCTTGCTTCTGTAGTTATTGCCTCCGCGCTTGTGGCTTCACCCGACATCTTCTCGGTATTGCTGATGGCCGCTCCAATGTACCTGCTATACGAAATAAGCGCCACCATCGTCCGCGCCGTGGAATGGCAGGCACGACGTAAACAGGCCGGCAAAACCTTTAATCCTAAGGCAACTTTAAAAAACCTACTGGATAAAATCAGGCACCGCGGAGCAATGACTGAATAAGGAAAAAGAAAGGCTTTTTTATTAACGTTTTAATTCGTAGATAGTTAACTTACTGAGTATTTAAGTCTGACCCAAGGAGGCTTAATTTATGGATGACCAAGTAAAAGAAGATAAGCAGGTAACCAGGCGCTCCTTTCTCAAAATGATGGGCGGCCTGAGCCTGGCCGGGATCACCATAGGTCTGACTGGTTGTAGTAATACCACAACGATGGCAGAGCAGGCCGGCGGGGACGGGTGGCTGCCCCAGCAATACCAAGGCAGAGGTAACTGGCCTGCTCAGGTGCGAGGGCGAGTGCCTATTGATCCGGATAACCCTTCCATCGTTAGAGACGACCAAAAATGCATTTTATGCGGCCAGTGCATGGAAGTCTGCACCAGGGTCCAAACCGTAGCCGGTCACTATGGCATGCCCATGGCCGACGACATTATCTGCGTTAACTGCGGGCAGTGCACCCTCTGGTGCCCCACCGCAGCCATCACTGAACGTGACGATACCCAAAAAGTAACGCAGGCCATTAACGACCCCAACAAGCATGTCATCGTGCAAACAGCTCCCGCCACCAGGGTAGCTCTGGGCGAGGAATTCGGGCTTCCCCCCGGCACCTGGGTAGTCGGCCAGCAGGTCGCGGCTTTAAAACGCTTGGGCTTCGACGCAGTATTCGATACCAATTTTACTGCTGACCTCACCATCATGGAAGAAGCCACCGAGCTGATTAAAAGGGTTACCGGCGAAATAAATGCACCGCTGCCCCAGTTCACCTCCTGCAGCCCGGGCTGGGTGAAGTTTTGTGAATACTTCTACCCGGACCTGCTACCCCATATGTCCAGCTGTAAATCTCCGCAGCAAATGCTGGGGGCAGTTGCTAAAACCTATTACGCCAAGGTTAAAAATATAAAACCGGAAAACATCGTATCGGTATCCATTATGCCCTGCACTGCCAAAAAATTCGAGGCGCAGCGCCCTGAAATGAACGACAGCGCCCATTACTGGCATAAAAAAGATATACAAGATGTAGATGTGGTCTTAACCACCCGGGAGCTGGCCCGGTTGATTAAGCAGCAAAAAATCGACTTATCCAAACTGCCTGAAGAAAACTATGATCCCATTATGGGTGAAGGCACCGGCGGCGCTATTATCTTCGGCGCTACAGG
This sequence comes from Sporotomaculum syntrophicum, assembly GCF_009932395.1. Taxonomy (GTDB): domain Bacteria; phylum Bacillota; class Desulfotomaculia; order Desulfotomaculales; family Desulfallaceae; genus Sporotomaculum; species Sporotomaculum syntrophicum. The sequence goes on along the minus strand of NZ_LSRS01000006.1, from coordinate 42,612 downwards.
CGGCGTTATGGAGGCGGCGGTACGCTCCGCGTATTTCCTGATCACCAAGCAGCAGCCCCCGGCCGATTTATTCAACCTTACCCCGGTACGTTACCTGGAAGGTGTAAAAGAGGCAGCCGTGGAGGTGCCCGGTGTGGGAACAGTGAAGGTAGCCGTTTGCCACGGCCTAAGCAATGCACGGCAGGTCCTGGATGCGGTGCGCGCGGGTAACGCTCCCTGGCATTTCGTGGAGTTCATGTCCTGTCCCGGCGGGTGCATCAACGGTGGAGGACAACCCAGGTCTTCGGTACCGCCCTCTGATGAGATACGTATGGCCAGAATCAACAGCCTGTATCAGGCAGATGCTAAAGCACCGCTCCGTGCAAGCCACGAGAACTCCGAAATACTGGCTATTTACGAGAAATTTTTACAGCACCCCATGAGTGAGCTGTCCGAGGAACTGCTGCATACCTCTTACACCGATAGAGGCAAGAAAATTAATGCTCTCACTTCTTAATAAACTTAAATATTTTTCTAATTTTTAGAAACTTTGAAATTGCTCAAAGGTAGGTGAATGAATTGTCCAAGGGAGTTTTAGTTGACCTAACTAAGTGTATCGGCTGTGGCAGCTGTTCGGTAGCCTGTAAAATGTGGAATGCTTTGCCTTACAGCCAAACTTCACAGCAGCAGGGTAGTAACCTGGACGCGGATACTTGGACTGTGATTAATCGAGCTGAGGTCAAAAAGGACAATGAACCGGCCTGGCGGTTTATTAAATACCAGTGCCTGCACTGCGATGAACCGGCTTGTGCTTCGGCTTGCTTCTCCAAAGCTCTTAAAAAGACCAAGGAGGGCCCGGTGGTCTATGACGTGAGTTTATGTGTGGGCTGCCGATACTGCATGCTGGCCTGTCCCTTTAATGTACCCAAATACGAGTGGGATAAAGCCTTTCCAGAGGTACGCAAGTGCCAGATGTGCGCCAATCGCGTTTATAACGGTGATAGCCCGGCTTGTGTGAGTGTTTGCCCGGCCGGGGCGCTGACCTATGGCGAGCATAAAACTATCCTGGCTATGGCCAGGGAAAAAATCAATGGCGACGGCGGTTATGTAAAACATATCTTCGGTGAAAAAGAAGCCGGGGGTACCAGCTGGCTGTATATTTCAGATATACCCTTTGAAAACCTGGGCTTCCGTACCAACGTCACCACCAAGCCGCTGCCTGAATACACAGAAAGCATCCTGGGCTTAACACCCGCTGTGGGGCTTAGCTGGGGAGCGCTGCTGACCGGCATGTATGTTTATAACCGCCGGCGCAATGAAATAGCCAAGGAGAAGGAAAAGCCCGGTAATAAATAATACAAGGAGATCTTACCCTCCTCCGCAATACTAGAAAAAACTATTTTACAAGGAGGCTTTGTCATGGCTGACCAAGGTAAATGGCATTTTACCATGACACCTACTAGGAAACTGCTATTGCTGCTGGGTCTGCTGGGTGTACTGGGGATGGTGTACCGGCTGGTGGCCGGGTTGGGCAGTGCCACTAATTTAAACGATCAATGGCCCTGGGGTATGTGGATTGGCTTTGATGTGCTCACCGGAGTGGCGCTAGCCGGCGGCGGTTACAGCACCGCCCTGATCGTACACATTTTAGGCGTAAAAAAATATAGTCCCATTGCCCGCAGCGCTTTGTTAACTTCCTTAATTGGTTATTTACTGGTCATGGCCGGACTGTTTATGGATATCGGTCGATGGTTCAACTTCTGGCGCCCGTTTGTTTCCTGGGGCTATACAAGTGTGTTGTTTGAAGTTTTTTGGTGCGTGTCCCTGTACACAATGGTTCAGCTACTCGAGTTTGGCGAGATTGCTACCGAAAAGGTGAAAAAGGGCTGGCATAACTTATTCAAAAAAATGCTGCCTGCGCTGCTGATTATTGGTGTGTTGCTGCCCACCCTGCACCAGTCTTCGCTGGGTTCACTTTACGTGATCGAAGTGGGTAAATTATACCCGCTGTGGTGGTCAATGCTTCTGCCGGTGTTTTTCTTAATGTCCTCCTTCTTTGTGGGACCGGCGATGGTAACCGTAGAGACCTTTTTGGGCGCCCGGGCCCACGGCCACAAACCGGATATTAGCCTGCTGCAGTCCTTTATTAAGATCTCGGGCTATGTAATGCTAGTTTACCTGTTGCTTAAAGTAGTTGACCTTTATTACCGCGGGGCTGCAGGATTGGTCTTTGCGGGTAACCTGGAAGGCAACTTGTTTTTGCTGGAAATGGTCTGTGGGGTGCTCATTCCCATCATTATCTGCTTCACCCCCCAGCTGCGGAACAGTGTAAGCGGTTTGGTAACCTTTGGGGTACTGGTGGTATCTGGCGTGATTCTCAACCGAATGAACGTAGTTTTTACCGGCATGGCAGATTTCATGGGCGGCGCTTACTTCCCCTCGGTTATTGAGTGGTTGGTCACCATCGGCTTAATCGCTATCGGGGTGCTCGGCTATCTATTTATCGTAGAGAATTTCCATATCTTGCCTAGTCACACGCCTGGTCAAGCAGCTACCACCGTTGATAGAGTGAAAACAAAAACGGCAAGTGCATAAGAATTAAGTAATTTAAGTGCTAATACAATTACGAGCGTACCTGGCCTTGTGATCTTCCGGACAGGTACGTTCGTTGTTTTTTGCTTTTTTTGGCTGTGCTGCCATAGGTGGTAGTGCAACATAATTCAATATTTTTAGTCGTTTCTAATCTGCGGAGCGTTGTAATTTATAAGGTAATTACCTGATCCACTCCAACACCGGCCAAAGCAGTGTACAGCTGGGGGAAGCACCCTATTGAAGCCCCGGGCACCAGGTCTTTTTCTATGTTCCGTTCAATGGCACACTGATCGCATGCCATGAGCAGCATCCCCGTCTTATCATGGATTTGCTGCAGGCGCTCACCCATTTCAGTGCCTCTTAAAAGGAAAAAAGTATTATCCATGAAAAAGAACATACCCACCACTTCCGCCACATGAGTATCCTTTTCCAGCTGCGGGATAATCATGTTATTCAATATCTTTTGTGAGTTGGTGGTGCTAAAAACGTAAGCCACTTTCATTAAACTTACCCCTTTCATTGGTTATTCTTTCAATTAAACGCTAAATAGCATCTCAGCCACAATCAACGCCTCATGGGCATCTAAACAAAAAACTTCTTCCTCATTGATACCATTGACGGCAGACCATACATCATAATGACTCTTCGTACAGAAGAAATTCATAATGTTTCAGCAGCTGCCCGCCCAATTATCCAGCTTTTTTAGGTCTACATGCATCACATGGGCAGTGGTAGGATGCAGGTCAAATATTTCTCCATTGATGATCTGCAGGGCAACCGGAGCATTGCAGTGCCGGCACACCGATTCAATTTTAATATCCTGTTTAAAGGTAAACGCCACGCCCAACGCATCCACTGCACACATCGCATACAGATGCCGACCGTCTTGCAGGTTCACCTGGTGAGCGGTGGGCAGGGCTGATACCGGATAAGCAAAAACAATATTGCCCAGCTCATCTCTGACCACGGTTCTTTTATCGACCAGGCTATCCACGATAGCAAGGACATCATCCAGCCGGGTATTGAATACCTGCTCCAAATCAGCCACATTTACCAGCGCAGCATAGTTAATGATGCTTTCCATAATATAATTTCTCACTAATCTTTCGTTAGCCGTAAGCTTTGATGATATGCTGGCTATACTCAGCGCTTCTTCCGAGTAATACTTAAAACGACTGGTGTTTTCTTTATTTAAGTTGTTCATACTTAAGCCAGACAAAGTTCCAATTCCTTTCCCGGCGCCTCCGGTTCCTTATGCAGCGCTTTCTTTAATAAATTCATTAAGTGCACTTTATACTTAATATATTTTTCTCCGTTTCTATTGCGGGGCCGATGCAGCTTGATCGCCAAATCCTCCAGAATGTTACCTTGTTGAGCAGACATCACAATCACCCGGTCACTTAAATAAATGGCCTCGTCTACATCGTGGGTGACCATAAGCACCGTCGTTTGATCCTTCAGCCAGATAGACTCCAGCTCTTCTTGCAGTATTTGCCTCATTTGAAAATCCACTGCTCCCAGGGGTTCATCCATTAATAATACTTCCGGGCTGCCGGCTAAAGCCCTGATGAAAGCGGTTCTTTGCTTCATCCCCCCGGATAGCTGCTGGGGATAAAGCCCCTCCTTGCCTTCCAGCTGGGCCATCGTCAGTAGTTCCTGCAGGCGCTGTTCCCGTTGCTGCCTCGGCATTTTACGCCTTTTCATCGGGTAGAGAATATTCTCCCGAACCGTCATCCAGGGAAATAGCGCGTAGTTTTGAAAAACAAAGCCACGGTCAGGACCTGGCGTGCTAACTTGCTGGCCGTTAAGCAATACGCTGCCCTCGGTAGCGCTCTGAAAGCCGGCGATAATGGTCAACAAAGTGGTTTTGCCACACCCTGAAGGACCCAGCAAGGTGACAAATTGACCTTCCTGAACAGTAAAATTTACTCCCGAGAGCACGGTATGCACGTTACCGTCATTGATAAAAACCTTGCTTAAATTTTCCACACTTAAATTCACTACTGGATAAACCTCCATTTAGTAGCCTTGCTATTGAACAGTTGAATCACCCGGTCGATGCCATAACCCACCAGTGCGGCCATGATCATCAGGGCAACCAATTTATCGGTCTCCATTCTTGTCTGAGCTTCCACCATGGAGTAGCCGAAACCGGCACTCGTCGCAATAAATTCCGCTCATATGACAGACATCCAGCCCAGGCCAATGGCAACCCTACTGCCAATTAATATATCGGGCAAGGAAGCGGGAACGATGACATGAGCAAATACGCTCCAAGGCTTAGCTCCCATACTTCGAGCCGCATGGTAATAATCTTTAGAGATGTTTTGCACTCCGGCGATGGTATTCATGATGATAGGAAATACACCGGCGAAAGCAATTAAAAATACGGTCGGTCCGTCACCGAGACCGAACCAGACTATGGTCAGCGGCACCCAGGCCATAATGGGCACCTGTCTTAGCGAATCGATCAGCGGGTCAAATAGTTGCATGGCTATTTTAGAGTAGCCCATCAGAAAGCCCAGCGGAATCCCGATCAGCAGGGCATAACAAAAACCTGTTAAAACTCTCTTTAAAGTGAGGAGGAGATTGGCGATGACTTCCGGGTCATGCAGGATGGCAGCAAAAGTAACCATTGTCGTCCAGGGTGACGGCATCATAAACTCACTGTTGTAATAGTTAGCGGCCAATTGCCAGACAGCTAAAAATGAGGCAATAGTGATCGCCCGGTAGAATAGTTTTTTATAGCCCATTGAGCCCATGAATGTTTCTCGCATTAGCCGCGAATTCCTGGAGTTGTAAATACGTGCTTTATTCTCAACCGGTTCCATTGGTTCACCTCCTCATGCCCAAAGTCGATATTTTTATAGTTACTAATCGCTGTCGCCAGAATCTCCGGTTGATTTAATTCAACAGCTGATTCAGCAAATAAACGCAGGAATTTATGATAACGCGGATCAGGCTTAAAACTTTTATTCACCACCAGGACATAAGTGACATGTTCCTCCGACTCGTTAGTTGTGGCGGGCAGTTTAGTTCCCTGCATGGTAAGGCCTTTTAGTGCATCTACGACAACCCCGTCAACGACATTTTTCACGTAAGCATATGGTATCGCTGACGGCAGCATAGGTACAGTGGCACAGTCCCCGGCAAAATGATCGGCGACTATCTTTACCTGGTGGTTCCGGTTCTGGGCTACCCCAATCTTTTTTGGCGCCTGCCCGGACTTAATGACGACGATGTCTGAATTCACCAGGCTTGGGCTAACAATTTCGAAACGGTTGTCCTTGGCTATCAGGCTTACTGCTGCATCAGGGCACATGATAGCCAGGTCATACAGATTGGTGGACAGACCCCACTGAGCCGTGCTGGCGCAACAGTCCTTGACCGGATACATGGTAAAGTCCTGCTGTACCATTGCGCCTGCGTAGCCCTTGGTATTGACTAGGTAGTGGATAATCAAGCCACCAGTATCATCCGGTGTTCCGATTTTTACTAGTCTATTGTCCTTCTCCGGTTGTGGCAAAGTGACATTGCCGGCCATAAGCAGCAACCCGAGTACTGCTGCCAGGACAAGATAATTTCTCATCTTCAGGTTTAAGCCTTTTTCCCCTCCAGTTGATAGGCTTTGGCTTTCCAATCAGCATAGCTCATGCCGATTGGAAAGACCGGATCTACTTTTTCCTTAATAAAAGTATCAAAGTCATCCGCACCGCACTCGTTCAGGTACTGTGGCTGGATAAACTCGTCTACGTTTGGTGCGGCTTCAAGGGTTCCTTCGGCTAGTTCCAAATCAATTTGTCTCTGCCAGTAGTCATAGTCAATCGTCCAGGTAAGGGTTCTACCTTCAGCAACAGTTTTTTTGTAAATCGTCATAAAAGCAACTTCCAGAGGTACATTGTAATTGGCCGCAAAGATTTCGGCAGAATGCACAGGCTTGGTGTATATATACTGCAGTGCCCTGGTATGGGCTAAAACCATTAACTTGGCCAGTTCCGGGTGCTCAGCGGCAAAATTTTTACTTAAATGATAGGCGCAGCACTCTCCCCATTCGCCGGAGGGCAGCTTACCGTCTATCGCCAGGATTTGGCCGGTTTTCTCGTATTCAGCCATCGATCCCCAGGGATCACAAGCTGTATAAGCATCCAAGTGTCCGGCCTTCAAAGCAAAGTACTCGTCTTTGTCAGACATGTCAAACACTTCATAGTTCTTACCTTCTATGGGGAGGCCTAATTCTTTAGCCATACCGATCCATGAGATGTTATTTTTCTCCGGGTCTGTACCCAGCGCTATTTTTTTCCCTATCAACTCTTGAGGATCTTTAATATCGTTTGAAGCCACCAGATAATACGAACCGCCGATATGGTTATTAGCTGCCACTAGAATGGGGGCCCCCTTTAAAAAGGCCCGCATCGTGCCGCTGTTGCCGACATATCCGGCGTCCATCTTTCCAGCAGCCATAGCTTCCGGCACTTTGCCGTTACCCAGCACATTAACCTTGAGCCCTAATTCATCAAAAATTCCGGCATCCTTGGCGATACAGGCACCGGTCATATGGTCACAATCGTAGTAGCCCAGCTGCACTACATAATCTTTATCTTTTTCCGGTATCGCATTATTGGCCGCTTTGTTTGAACTCGCTGTTTTATCCTCCCCACCGCCGCAGCCTGCCAGCAGCGAGAGTGCCAGGATAGTAACGATGAGCAGTATTAGCCGGCTCTTTTTTTGCATATGTAGTCTCCCTCTCATAAACATTTAATTTTACCTTTACAAAAGCTTTAGCAGCAATCTTCCATGCCTTCCCCAAACAGGTCGCTCAGGACACCTGCTTCCAGACGAAAGATGGCGTAGCCATAATTGGCGCCTTTGACACCCGAGGCGATAAATTCCAGCGGCGGTCGCTCATCTATATCCTTGAATTGGATCATCTGGTTGGTAGCCGGAGCCGGAACCTTGTTCGAGCATTGCAATTTCCCCGCGGCATCAAAAACCACTACCATCATGTTTTGATCCCTGGTATCCCGATATATCACCACCCTGTCATCGTTACCGGTGTTGTTTACATCGGCCCGGGCAAACACGATCACCTCCTTGTCCGGATGAACGGACTTAAAATGTTGCAGTAGAGCATCGCTCCGCATCAGCGCTTCAGTAGCACGGACAGCATCATTTTCTGCCGGCTGATTACCGCACCCGCCACACCCCAGGAAGATCAATAAAGATGTAAGTATAACCAGTAGTTGAGTTCGGCTTAACATCAGGCCATCCTTTCCGCTAGGTAAAGCTTAAGCCTTGGCCAAACCGAATAAATCCCCAATCCCACAACAATCACCGAGCACAAGTATTCTAAAGCAGCCGGTGTAGAAAAAATAAATTTATTCGCTATGCCGACCGTATCCCGAACTTTAGACAGATCAAATAAAGGGACAAAATCAGTCAGCAGCATATTGGTCAGGTAACCAATTAATAAAGAGGCGCCGATCAATACCACGGAGTAGATAGCTACCGCCCGCCGGCCAATAAGCTTATAGATGCTGATTAATTCCGGCAAATTGGTGGCCGCCCCGGTTAATAAAAAGGTGATGGCCAGTCCCGGTGCAGCTCCACTGGCTACCAGGGCAGCAATAAAGGGGATATGGCCCACGGCACATACATACATAATGGAGCCGAGCAGAGCAATGCTAACCAGGGAAAGCATACCTGGATTGCCCAGGTACTGCTGGATAAAGCTAGGGGGAACCAGCGCAATGATCGCACCGGCCAACAGCATGCCCAGGCAGACATACTTGCTGACCGAAACGCCCATATCCAAAAAGCCCCACTCTAAGCCGGAACGCAGCTTTTGCGCCAGGCTGTCCCCCCCTCCGGACTCCAACTCCACCAAATTAATTTCTGTATCAATACCTGGGGCGTGAAGCTCCGGCCCTGCCAGTTTATTGCCGGTAAGGCCAATGAACAGCGGGATAACAAAACCTGTCGCCAGATAAATGGTCGCAATCTGAGGCCCCAGAAAACCGTAGGCCAGCAGTACGGCAGCGGGGTTTATGATGGGGGTGGCGGTCATAAAAGCCAGGGTCGGGCCAAGATAAGCACCGGAATAATACAGTCCCAGCGCCAGGGGAATCACCCCGCAGCTGCACATGGGCAGCAGCATACCCGACAGGGTGGCCTTGATGATGGATGAAGTTTTGGTATTGCCCAGCATCCGCTGCAGCTTGTCCGGGCTTAAAACGTTGTGCAGCAAACCGGCCAGGATAAAGCTGGCTACCAGCCACACCGAAGCGCCGTTAAGAATATCAAAGGCAAGAAAAATTATCCGGTTAAGTAGTTCTGCTATCACTATGCACTGCCCCTAACTGCTTCTTCGATAGCTTTTTCAATGACAGCTCTGGAGAGAATATCATATTTCTTTCTGCTGTTAACAATCATCGTACCTCTGGTTACCATGCCGTATTTTTTAAGGTAACCCATATCTTTACCCGCGTAATAAATAAATACCTCAACAACATCTCCGTATTTTGCGGCTGCATGCCTGATCACCCGGGCATATTCATCACAACTGGGTCAGGTATTGATAAACTCAACCTGGACCTTAGCCATAACCAAGCCTCCTTTAACCTAAGCACGCCCTCTGCGCGCCCCACTGCTCACTAATCTTTGGCCATTTCCCGGGCCAGTAGGGCTGCCCCAAGAGCCCCGGCCAGTTGAGACGCCGCCACCACATGTATTTCAGCTCCCAGTTCCTCAGCCAGAAAAGCTTTAACCCCAGCATTTCTAGCCACCCCGCCGGTAAAGGTTACCAGGCTGCCCAAGCCCAGCCTGCCTGCCATAGCCGCTACCCTGCGAGCCACCGAGCGGTGGATACCGGCGATAATGTTCTCTTTGGTAACCCCCTGGGCCAGCAGACTGACTACCTCCGACTCAGCAAAGACTGTACACATGTTGCTAATTTCCACCGGCTCGGCACCCCGGGACAGCGCAGCCAGTTCACTGACATCAGCACCCAGGGCAGACGCCATTACTTGCAGGAACCGGCCGGTCCCCGCAGCGCATTTATCGTTCATGGCGAAATCAATTACATTGCCCTGCCCGTCCGTCCTGATTACCTTGCTGTCCTGCCCGCCGATATCAATCACCAGGTCGGTCCCCTCTACCAGGTAATGAGCGCCCCTGGCGTGGCAGGTTATTTCAGTCACCGCGTTATTGATAAAATCCAACATTATCCGACCATAGCCGGTACCGGTGATATGGCTGATTGCCCCGGCACTCAGGCCGGCTTTCAGCAACAGCTCATCAAATGCTTCCCGAGCGGATTGCCGGGGACTGCACCCGGTGGGCCTGATTACACTGCTCCACTCATGTCCGTTTAGCAGCACTGCCTTGGTGGTCATGGAACCTACATCAATGCCCACTGTGATCATGACTATGCTTTTCTCCTGTTGAGTAATTCTATAAAAGCACCGATTCTGGTTTGCAGCTGCTGCAGGTCGGAGGTGGAATAGTCCGTTTCCAAATGGAGGTAGGGCAGATCATATTTCTCTTTGACGCGCCGGCTAAGCAATTCGCCCTCTACGTTGTAGGTATGGCAGGCCTGCCAGGTCAAATCCACCACCCCGTCGACCTTATATTCTTCGATCATCCTGTCGATTAAATCGAATCTGCCTTCATTGTGCGACATGCAGGAGCAGGGTATCTGCAAATATTTTTCCGCAATGGCCTCCATGGGGTCCCTGGCTTCATCTTCATCCACCAGCGTATCTACTGTTTTAAAGCCACTGCAGTTCTCCAGGCCAACTACACTGCCACCGCACTCTTCCAATAGCCTCAGTACCTTTTCAGAGCCCAGGCCCACCGGGCAGCCGGTTAACAAGATCCGCGGGGTGCCCGCGGCAAAGGGAGAGGCTCCCAGGCGCACGATTTCCTCAACTTCCTCGGCGAGCTGGTTGATTAGCTCAATACCCTCTTCTACATCAACATTAAAGCCCTTCATCCAAAGGGTGGTCAGCATATCCAAACCGCTGAGCGGGGCCGGGTCGACTTTATTCAGCTCGTGCAGCTTGCGCATAGCCAAACGCTCTTTATTAACCAGTTTGATGGCCTTTCTTAAGCTCTCCCGGCTGATTTCTACACCCAGGTTTTCCTCCAGTTGACTTTTAAGCAAATACAGTTCATCAGTCCACCATTTTAAAGCCCCCGGACGGTTGGTGCCCTGGGGCAGGTGCAGCACATGCATCGGCTTATAATCCTTAAGCATTTCAAACATTTTTTTCTTGCCGTCACAAGTGGTTTCGGCAATCACATAGTCAGACATGCGGAAATAGGGACAGGTATCCGTGATGGCAAAGCCAAAGCTGGATTTAATCAGCGGGCAGATATTGCGGGGTAGTATCTTTTCCGCCGCGGCAATGGGCTCCTGTTTGGTACCGCACAGGCTAACCGGCAGCGCACCGGCAGCCAGCACCAGCTCCTTGGGGGAATAGGCACAGTACATACCCACGATTTTCTGATTATCCCTTTTCGCATGCTCCAGGTTAAGTATATTTTGATCACGCAGGTCATCGACGATTCTCATTGTTTCAGGACGCAATAGCTCAAACCTCCCATGTAAAATTACATAAATCCTCTAAAACTAAAAGTATTTTCTTTATTGTTTCATACAACTCCTTTATGTTGTTTATTTAATGTTTTTATGTTGCATAGGGACGTAATAAAATATATTTTTATGGCAATATAACGAAAAGCTTGCGATTCATTACAAGTACAGGCTTTTTATCTGTTTACCTCACTGAGTTGGATATGTAATAAGCAGTAACTTTTTCGTTTACTTTACTTTGGTAACTTCTTCTTCCAGCATGCATAGTATTTGTGAAGCCAGCTGCCCATAAATAGGGTTTGCTCGATCTCTGGGTCTAGCCATGTTTACCTTGATGACTTCTTTAACTCCTCCGGGATGAGAAGACATTACTATAATGGTATCGGCCAGATAAATGGCCTCATCAACGCTATGGGTAACAAAAACAATGGTTTTCATATTCTTTTCCCAAATAGCCAGGAGTTCCTTTTGCATCAATATTCTAGTGTGAGCATCAAGAGCGCCAAAGGGCTCATCCATTAAAAGAACCTGTGGGTTATTAGCTAATGCCCGGGCAATGGCCACTCGCTGCTGCATACCCCCGGATAATTCGTATGGGTAAGCCCTGGCATAATCCTCGAGTCCTACCATTTTGAGAAAACTAACGGCTACATCCAACCTCACCGACCTGGATTGCTTAGCAAACTCAAGGCCAAGGGCAACATTATCAATAACCGTTAGCCAGGGCAACAGAGAGTATTCCTGAAATACCATGCCGATATCCCTGGAGGGCTTGGAAATAGGCTGACCCTGGAAAGAAACAAGCCCTGAACTGGCACTATCAAGGCCGGCAATAATCCTCAGCAAGGTGGATTTGCCACAGCCGGACGGCCCTACGATACAAATGAAATTATTTACATAGATTTGCAGATTAAAATTCTCGATAGCTTTAATTTCCTTGCCCCGCTCGGTATGATAAGTTTTACTTAGCTGGTTAATTGTAATTATTGGTTCCGGCATGAATTACTATACCTACCTTATTAAACGCTGCCATTTAAACTTCTTCTCTTCAAAAATCCTAAAAAGGGTATCCATGAGTGCCCCTACCACACCAATGCTAATCATACCGGCAATTACAACGTCTGTCCTGGCAATTGTATAGGCATGTGTGATTAGATAGCCTATACCGGACAAACTACCCGGTAACATCTCAGCCGAAACCAGGCACATCCAAGCTACCCCCAACCCAATTCTCATCCCGTTAACTATTGATGGTTTAGCCGCAGGAATTAAAATCTTGAAAAAAATATCCGACTCGCTGGCTCCAAGTACTCGTGCCGAGTCAATTAATGTCTTCTTAACGTTTTTCACACCATAAATGGCACTGGTCAGTACCGGGTAAAAGGCACCGATGAAGATAATAAACACCATTGATAATTTTATGTTATTGAGATATATAAAAAGGATTCCTCTTTCTACTCCTGTTAGTGTTGCAAAACTGCTGATGCCAAACCAGGCTAAAACCAATGGCACCCAAGCCAGTGGTGGTATCGGCCTAAATAAACCCACAAAGGTATTAAACAACTGAAATATTTTAGCATAATAACCCATCAGTATGCCGAGTGGTATGGCCAGCATTACGGCTAATATATACCCGGCCAAGACACGCAGCAGGCTGATAAATATGTTATTGGTAAGTGAACCCATACTAATTAAGTTTTCCGAAGGATGGCTCAGTAACTGTAGCACCATGGCAGGTGATGGTAGTATGACGGTATTATCGATAGACTTAGCCAAATAAAACCAGATAATTATAAATACTAAAGGTAAAATAAGCATTATACATATATTGGCGACATTCTTACTCATTAATCTCACCCATGGATTCATAAGTAGAGGTTCCCTAAAGCCTCACCACGGGAACCTCTACTTATATTGATTAACGCTCTTCTATAAAACTAAAGTCGAAGAGTAACTTTTTAACATCATCATTCAGCGTCTTGTCCTTTAGCTGGCCTTCAAACTTATCCATATCATTTAAAATGTCAATGTAAACACCAACTCCAGACATCCATTCCTCCGAGGGATCTGTGTTATATACCAATGTGGAGGCTTTTGCTGCCTCAACAGGAATACCGATCCATTCGGCAGTAATGGCGCCCGCTTTATCTTTATTCTGGTTGCACCACTCGGAAGCATTAGTCATGATTTCCATAATGGCTTCAGTAACTTGGGGATTTTGGTCGATAAAGTCTTGATGAGCTCCCACTACACAGCAAGGGAAGTCGTACCATTCCCCTACAGGCGGCAGATCCCTGAGTTCCAAGGCCACTTTACCAAGACCCTGTGTAACAGCAACTTCAGGAAAGGGTGCCGGTCCAACCCACCCGTCAACTTGCTTACTGGTCAAAGCCGAATTTAGATTAGCAGTATCTTTAAGGTCAACCAGCAATATTTCGGCATTCATATCGTTGGGGTCCTGGGTAGCACTAATGCCGGCCTTATGCAGAGCGCCTTCAAAAACAATTTTAGGTCCACTGGTAGGAGAATGGTAACCAATTTTAACCGGCTGCTCAGCTTCCTCTACATAGGCAGCAAAGGAATTCCAATCATTGATCTTGCTATCCTTCGGCACAACTAGTCCCATACCTTCAGTCTGAATCGGGCAAAGCACTTTAATAGGAACATTTTGGTCTACCCCTTGTATAAACGCAGTGACAGATCCCAAAGCAACATCCAGATTACCCTGGGCAAAGAGGGTTGTTGTTTCAGAACCACTTTTTGTTACAACTAGATTAATATCAGCCAACTTTTTGCCATCCGACATAAGTTCATATTTTTCTCTAGGCACTACCTCCTTCAGGTAGGTACCCATATCCTTGAAAGCTTCGCCATTAGCAGCGGCAACCAATAGAGGTGTTTGGTGGTTGGTGAATATGTACCCTAAATTAACCTCCGGTATTTCTTCTTCATTTTGAGTATTACCTTGTTGATTTTGGCCACAGCCTACCAATGTAAAGGTTAGCAGGAAAAGCAGGCCAATAAGAACAGTAAACCGTTTCATAAGATTACTTCCTTCCATTTAGTTAATCCATTTAGTTAATCCAGTCCTCAGCAAAGCCAAAAACAATAACTTCATGTCCGTCTTAGTATCTTTTTCATCCTGTCCACTGGATCAGTAACCATATCAGTCCTTTTCATTAGATAATAACTACTAGGCTTGTTGGTTATTTCAATTTCGGCGTTCTAGAACGCAAAATATTTGCCCCCCTTTCAAAATTTCATAATTCTATGTTCGTAATGATATTCTTGATCTCCTCATTACCTTCCTTTATAGTATTGATACAATATGTTTATAGTATATTATGAAATGATAAAAATAAATTATCGTGTCATGAATGAATATAAAAAAAGCACAAAAAAACCCTTAAAAGGTAAACATCCTTGAAGGGTTATTCTTTAAGCTTTATAGGAGTCAATCTGCAAGGTAGATCTAGATAGGGAGTGGAGTTATACATAGCAATCGAGGGTTATCGCTATCCCTGCTGCCTAAATACAACAGAAAAAGTGGTGCCCGTTGTACTTGTATCAATTTTTATGCTCGCGTTATGCCGGGCGGCAATACTGAAACATACTGCCAGGCCAAGGCCGGTTCCTTCATCCTTGGTGGTAAAAAAGGGGGTGCCGATTTTATCCAGCAACTCAGGAGCAATACCGCAGCCTTGATCTGACACCGCTAAAACCGTCTCTGCATCCCTATTCATAAAAGTTCGTATCGTCAACCTCCCTTTTGGCTGCATGGCTTGCAGCCCGTTGCGGGCCAAATTCAACAGCAACTGCCGGATTTCCTTCTCATCCAGCAGCAGGTCAGGTACCGCCTGCAGGTCAACTTCAATGCTTTTCTCAGAGTTTATAGCATCGGCATTGAGTAGCGGGATCATCGCCTCCACCAGGCCGTTAAGGTTTTGCCTTTTTAAATTAACGGGCCTGTCCTTGGCCATAGCAAGAAATTCCGTAATTATCGAATTAGACCGGTCCAGTTCCTCGATCATCAAATTAAAATATTCCCTGTAGTCCCGGCAATCCTCCTTGTCGCTCAGTAACTGCAAAAAGCCGCGCACCGTGGTCATGGGATTCCTAATTTCATGACCAATACCGGCAGCCATCTCCCCCACCAGGTTCAAGCGGTCCAGTTTGGCCATATCCTGTTCCATTTGCCTTTTTGCGGTAATATCCTCAGCAATCCCTAAAACATGAGTTATCCTACCCGCCGAATCTTTTAGGGAGGAAAGATGAGTATTGGCATAATAATACTCACCATTTTTTTTCAAACCAGTGATTTCTCCCTTCCATTCCCCGCCGGATTTCATACTCCCCGGTAACTGTTCCAGCTGATTTTTTTCCTCACCCATTATTTCCATAATCCCCTTGCCGGCAACATCTGCAAGGGAATAGCCGGCAATACTAGTAAAACTACTATTAACATATTGTATCCTGCCGCTGGTGTCTGCAATAACCACCATCACCGGACTTTGCTCCACAGCGCTGGAAAGTACTCTGAGCTGTTCTTCGGCTTTCTTCCGGGAAGCAACTTCTTCCTTCAGGGATTGAAGGCTTTGGTTTAAATGCTTGCGGTTGTTTGACTCCATATCGGTCAGTCCACCCACCAGCCAGCCCATTATATACATCATACCAATGAAAAGTAAGTTTTCTTCTCCGGCCTGGTATATATTCAAGCTGCTTATATAGGTGTTATAAAAGACCAATCCCATCGTACACAGAGTAGACATAATTAACCCGCCTGTTTTACCGGTAATAGAAGCAGCTATTAGAACGGGCAGCAGCAAGATGGTTTCAATGTTATTAATGCTATCACCTGTAGCCAGCAGGGCAACTATCGTCAGCAACAGGGGAAAAGATAAATAAACTGCCTTGGCAAACGACATGGCATGAATATCATCCAATAGAGAAATACTCCTGGTTTTTAAAATAATTAGAAGGTACAGTGCTACTAGACCTGCTACGATAAATAAACGCACATTGTTAAGCGGGTACATCTGGTCCGATACGTTAAATTTATTACCGAGCACCAGTGAAGATATTACAATCAGCAGGCAAAGCATATGCGTAGTAAGCAGATATTCTTGTAG
The DNA here is from genome assembly GCF_009932395.1 of Sporotomaculum syntrophicum. Classification (GTDB taxonomy): domain Bacteria; phylum Bacillota; class Desulfotomaculia; order Desulfotomaculales; family Desulfallaceae; genus Sporotomaculum; species Sporotomaculum syntrophicum. The sequence continues at coordinate 26,319 of NZ_LSRS01000006.1, read as the reverse complement.
TTCTTTTTCCCTGTGGGAAACATTGTCCTTTGCCATGCCTTTCACCTTCTTAAAAGAACACTAAATAGGGGGTGGAATCACCACCCCTGCAATAGCCAAAACATAATAGCACCAAAATGTTCTTTCTCTATTTCCTCAGTGCTTCAGGCACTTCAGGCTGGTATGAGGTAATCGCGCAACTCGCCCCAAAAGCAGCAGTGACATTGGCCAAGAACAGTAACGCTGAAACCACGAGGACAAACAATTGTGCTTTAACCTTTTTCATTGTTTCACCTCCTATCTTTTCCTTAATGAAATACCATCAATTACTGCCATGAATCCATGGCCCCAACCGGTAAGCATAAAACTAACCCACAGCAACGTTAAGGCAACACAGGTGCGAACCATTTCAGCGTACTGCCACTGACTGCCCCTAAACCACAGCGTCGCGACAATCACCAACATCACAAAAGCAACGGAGGCATATTTTAGTTTTTTTCTCCGGACAGTAGAGATAATGGGGGCGGCTACAGAATCTACCGGAGCCAGCACTATCATAGCCATCATTCCCACCCCAAAAGCCACAATCGACAGCATATCAACCGCCCCCTGGCCCAAGCGGTTAAAATAGGTGCTCAACAGGGCAAGCATAGGGTATATGATAATGGTAACGACAGCGCAACGCAGGGGGGAATTGGAATGGGCTCCTCCGGCAATATGTCTGAATAATGCAGTTGTAACCAAACAAGCTGCGGTCCCGGGCAGTACTCCCAGGAATGCTCCCACCAGAAGTGTTAAAAAGACATTCAAAAAGGTTAAGGCCAACACCTCAATAATATAGGTCAGAACAGTTTCCTGTTCCGCCGGGAGGTTGGTTTGACGGCTTAAGTAACCTGCCCAACGTCTACTAAAGGATAAATAGCTCATATTTTCCACATGCCTTCCAGAGGTTTGCGATACCTGGCAATAACCGGCGCAATGACAATCAATATAATGGCCTGGGGCAACCCCATCAGCATTCGCGTATAAGGAGTAAATGCAAAATAACTGGATTCAATATTTAAAAGTTGTCCGACTAGTTCATATACGCTTACCTCCAGTAGCGCCAAAAGGGCAAAACTGGCAAACGCGACAATAAAGCTTGTTGAAAACGGTACCCTGGTAAACCGGGTGATAAGCAGCGCCGTTAATAAAATCGCCGCTACGCTATGCAGTCCAAAGGTGACCGGCAGGTTCCTAATTATATAAATTACCGTCGCTAAAACGCAGGCAAAAGCCAGGATCACCCCCCAGCGCAGTTTTACCCTGGCCAAAGCCAGGCAACAGGCCACAACACCCGTCATTTCTGGAATTCCCTGTAGATAAAATAGCAATATCTGGCTCATATCACACCACGCAATCTTCAATGTAAAGAAGTTATATGGCACAAAAGCTAAACTTACATTTGATAATACATCATTACTGACTAATAATGTATTTTTCAACTTTTCTGTCAAAAAAACCTTTGAATACGTCAATGTTTCGATCGCAAATTCCGCCATCAAGTTCTTTGTTTCGCAAAAACAATTGTATCATGAAATAAATGGAATATTTTTTCAATTATAAAAGCCTGTATCATCAATAATACAGGCTTTTATAATATCTTACTGCTTATTATCTAAGCAGTTGCTCCATTTACCGGCTAAAGAATAGTGGCTTTTTACCTGCCCTGGTAAGCCATAATACCCGCCACAATACCTTCCACAATATCCGCCTGGTTTTTTGGCTCCCATAGAAATGCTTCCTCCTGGATATTGCTGATAAACCCGGTCTCTATCAGAATCGCAGGCATCAATGTATTTTTAATCACGTAGAAACCTGCTTCCTTAACTTTTCGATTGTTCTGACCGGTCCGCTCAAGTATCCCCTCCAGAACATGCTGGGCCAGCCGGCCATCGGAGCCATAATATTTAAAAATCTCCAGCCCCTGGATAGCAGGATTAGCAGTACTGTTAGCATGAATACTGACAAATGCAAAGGCATTGGTCCGGTCGGCTATAGCTACCCGCTCATCGAGCGACACATAAGTGTCGTCCGACCGGGTTAGTATCACCTTATAACCTTCATCCTCCAGTGCGGTTTTCAATTGATTGGTTATAGATAACACCAAATCTTTTTCATATTTTCCTGAAACACCGGTAGCCCCAATATCTCTACCGCCGTGCCCGGCATCAAGGATAATTAATTGCTCATCAACTACCAGCACCGGATGTGCGGGTTGGCCGGACGGTTCGTCAGTTGTAATGGTATCAGCTATTGAAGACAGTTCGCCGGATACCTTAATGAGCAGGGAGTCGTTATTTTTTTCAAAATGGTAACTAACCACTCTGTTTAAATCCAAAACCACCCGGGTAGTTTCACTGTTTAACTGGCCTGTCCTAATAGCAGACACCAGCGGATGCTCCAGGTTAACTTCTTTAGCCGCTCTGTTGGTAGTATTTTGCAAGTCAAGCACCAGACGGTCCGGACCGCGTAGCGTAAATACCTTGTTCAAGCCATCTTCAACGGTTAGTTCAATGATCAATTCCGTATCACTGGTTGTAGTGGTGATGTCCGTTAAAGTGCGCTCATTGGACAAGGTTACCTCTTCCGGCAGGTCAGGCTCCAGCCAAGCTATATCCACTCTTAAACCATCGGGCGTATTGTGTGCATCCACCTGACAACCCAGTGATTCGCTGATAAAACGCAACGGCACCATCGTCCGGCCGTTAACCACCTGAGTGGCCACATCCAACTGGATGTGCTCATTATTTTTGTATGCCACTTTTTGATTCACCGGTAGTTCGATGGTCAGGTCTCCTTTTTTGCCAAAAGCAGCATTCGCGCGGCTATCAAACCACACCTCGGCACCTAAAGCCTCAAATATATGCCGAAAGGGAACCAGCGTCCGGTTCGAGGCGGTATCAACGACCGGAGGGACATCAAACTGCACGATTTTCCCGGTCACATAAACTTCCACACCAGCCAAGGCCTGAGGCACATAGAATACCCAACAAGCAACAAAGGTCAGCAAGATAAACATTTTTTTAAACCGCAAATTTTTCAATCCCTTCGGAATTTGGTTTTTCGAGCATTACACGCCACATTTGGACAAACTAGCCGACATATATATTATATACGATAACCAGCATATTTTGTTCCCTTAATTATTCAAATATTAAAGTATATTCTTAGTATTATTTCGACATAACATGGGGCAAATACCTTTTTATGCTTTTTAAAACCATGTTTATATAAGCCTATAGATTATGCTGAGCACAAGTTTGTGCGTTCAAAAAAGAATGCCGGTGGCATTCTTTTTCTATTACCAGATTTGATTAACGTCCCCGGGGCGAAAGGTGGACTCTAAGTGGACAGTGATCTGGTCATAATATTGTTTTTCAGCTTCAGGGTAAGTAAAGATAAAGGAATTGGCGGAACCCCGGCCAGCAAATGTTTTGAGATAATAAATAATATCATCCTTTTCCCAGGACAATACAAACCAGTTATTACCCATTTGCTGGTAAGCTATTTTCCCCCCGGCATACTTTTTGGCCACCTGATAGATGTCCGCTAGGGATTCGTTCTGCAACACATTGGCCCCGTAAACCACTAACTTAGCTTCTTCGCCGGGAGATGAAAACACCCGCCCGTCACCGTTTTCCGGTGACACGCCGGCAGTAAAATCCCTGGGATAGTCGATGGCATAACCAAACCGTTCGTTCCGATATTTTTGGTATTGTATTTTTTTAACAGCGTTGTTTTTTGGTTTAGCCTGTTTTTTATCTTTATCTTTAGCTGCCGGCGGTTTAACTTCCTCGACTACTGCTGGGGATGTAGTATCCCCGATAGCGGTCCCCTCAATGGGAGCAGGTTCATTATTTGACCGGCTGGACAGCTGAGCGGCCGTCTCCCGCTCAACCGCCTGTTTAAAGCTTTCGTCACCAGCAAAGCCAAACCAAACAGCCAGCAGCAGCAATGCCATGGCCAGGGCACCTGCAACCCATTTCAAATTAGCCCGGAAGCCCGGTTTGGGTAACATGGTGGTAGAGTCGCTGCCGGTATCCGAGTGAGGCAGTTTTACCGTTAACTCAGGGTCACTGCTAAGCAGCACAGTATCGTCAACAATATGCTTGTCCGCACCTGGAGCGTCAAGCAGGGCCAGCCACTCCCCTACACTGGCCGGCCGGTCAGCCGGATTCAGCTGTAATGCCAGGTGGATTGCCCTCTCGGTTGGCTTGGTTACCCCTACCAGGCTGCTCACCGGCTCAAATTGAAAGGGATTTTTACTTGGATTAATACCGGTTATCAAGTAATAAAGGGTTGCACCAAGGGAATAGATATCTGACCGTGCATCGGTTTGACCTTGCCCGTATTGTTCAGGAGCTGAAAAGCCAACGGAGCCATAAGTAACCGTGTCCGTAGTCTGCCCGGGTTTAAAGTGTCTCGCGATCCCAAAATCAATCAGCTTGATCCTGCCCTGGGGAGTTAGCATAATATTTGCCGGCTTCAGGTCCCGAAAAATCACCGGAGGCTGGTGACTGTGCAAGTAATGCAGCACAGCACAAATTTGCCTGGCCCAATCAAGGATCTCGGCTTCCGGTACAGGCCCTCGTCTTTGGAGCACGGCTTCCAGGGACTCCCCTTCGATAAAATCCATCACTAAATACAGCCGGTGCTGCTCCCCCGCAAAGAAGTCCCAGACCCGGGGCAGAGCAGGGTTATCCAAGTTAATTAACATGCCGACCTCGCGTTCAAAGGCCTCCACTGCTAAAGCAATATTATCCTGGCCGACAGCGCCAGTGCTCATCTCCTTGATCGCCACCACCCGGTTTTGCAGACGCCGGTCTAACGCTTTATAAACCGCCCCCATGCCACCCCGGCCCACCAGTTTAATAATCAGGTAACGTCCTTCCAATATGGTATCTTTCTTGATTAACCCAGTGGCACCGCCTAACCTGCCTCCACAGCTGCCACAATATGGTTGTTCAGCAGGATTCTGGTTACCACAAATGGGACAAACAACCATCATATGCCTCCATTGATAAAGTCCTACCATATTCAATTAAATACGCAATTATATTGTTTTTTTAAGTGTAATAATAAATATAATGTCCAACAATAATCAAGAGGGGCGATAAACCTCGCCCCTCTTGCCAACTTCTCTAACTACTGATCCCTGCCTATGCCGGGGCAACCCCTGAAGCTACCCTTTTTGTGTGGCAGCTCTTGTAATTTAGCCTGCTGCTCCTTGGTAAGAATAGACTGGCACTCCTGCTTGCCTTGCTGAAAAATAGTGTGAATTTTTTCACGCATTTCATTGATTTCTTTAATTTTGGCCTCTACCGCAGCCTGATCAGGTTTCTTCTGTAATCGCAGCTGCATCAACTCGTGCCTGCTGTCCATCAGCTTGATGCGTAGATCGCGAATTTGCTCGTAGCTGCTTTGGTTAACTGCCCGCATTTTAGTCAGTTGTTGGTCGGTGAGGTCTAAAACCTCCACCGGGCTAACCCACTCACCACTGCCTGGCAAGTGAGGTCCGACACCGCAACCCGTGCCGGCAGCCGCAGCTACCTGGACTATTCCGCATAGCAAGAACAGAGTTAAGGTTAAACACAATATACTCCTCTTCATCAGCGCTACCTGTTAAGAAACCGCAATACAATGCTGCAGGTTTCTCTCCCGCCGGTACAAGCCTGGAAAGGCTACCGGTGAAAGTCAGTTGCTCGAGCCGGCAACAGCTCAGCCTGTCGCCAGCGCCGTACAGCTGAAAAACAGGATTCTTCACCTCCTATTGATTTATTGCGCCATAGCTTTGAGCAGTTCCACAGCGCTGGTTTTAGTATGCCCGGCATTAAGGTACAAACTTTGAACAAAGAATGATTATTTTTCGGTACCTGGAGGTGTTCCTGGAAGCCATGCCACTTACCCGCCCAGGGTAATATCCTGATTCTCATACCAGTGCAATGCCTCATAAAAATGCTCTTTTTTAAAATCAGGCCACATATCCTCCACCACGTAAAAATCAGCATATATTGATTGCACAGGTAAAAAACCGCTGAGCCTTCTGCGCCCGCCCCAGCGAATAATTAAATCAATGCGGGAAATATCGCGGGAGGCTATAGTTTGTAATATATGGCGTTTGGTACTGCAGCTGCTGTCTTCCCCTGCATTGAGAAAATGATGCAAATCCCACTTCCAGCCATAATTGACCAGAAAATTAATTTTAATTAAATCACGGCCAAAGGTTTTTCTTTGCCGGTATTCCTTCAGCTGCGGTGGAAAAAGAGGTGAATCATAATCACCCATGACCAGCAGGGAGGCATCCCGGTTAGCCAGCATATCCACAGCATCTACGCAGGCCTGCTGAAAGGCTCTGGTCTGTTCCGCCGGGCGCTTGGTGTTATCCTGGGTGAAACCGTAGAAGGTCAGCTCAGGGATACCCAACTCCACGCACAGTTCATACAGCATCATACCGGGGTCCAAACCGTTTTGATAACCGGCTTGTTTAGGCAGCCCTTTGCCCACAGCCCACCTTCTGTTCCCGTCCGGGATTACTCCTATATGCTTGGGCAGTCGCTTAAATTCGTTTTTTGTCATATGGCTCCTCCAGGCATGTTAAAACATAGCTACTGTTTTAAAATTCCCATATTCAAAAGATAATATCCCCGTGCCGCCCTGACCGATGCTTGAACCTTTTACTAAAATTAAATTTATGTTATCTTAAAGTTGCGGAAACATAAAAAGGCCAGACTCCGGTTTAATACCGGCATCAGGCCTGAACAGCGTAATTAAATTATTCATCACCTGTTGACAGGGAAAATGAGGCAACCGGCTTCTATTCCGCCAGTGCCCGCTCCAGAATGCGGTACATGCGGTCCACCATATCCCGGGGGTCGGTGAGCAGGCCTGCTGCAATGAGAGCGTTGTCGTAAATTTGCTCTACAGCCAGGGCAGCAAAATCGGCATCATTCTGGCGCAGTGCTTCCAGACTTTTGACCAGCTTGTGGCCGGGGTTGATCTCCAGTGCCTTTTGGCCGAACCCCGTACCGCCAAATTCCTTTTGCAGCGCCTGCATCACCCGCTGCATGCTGCTGGTCATGCCCTCATCCATATTAATCAGCACCGCCGGGCTGTCCACCAAACGCTTGGATTCCCGTACCTCGCTGACCTTATCTCCCAGGGCTTGCTTCATAAAGGCCAGTAAATTCTTCAATTCCAAGCCCTCCAGCTTGCCGGCGTCTCCTGAGTCGGCCAGGTCAGCCTGGGTATCCGGCAAATCAAGCTCGGGCTGGTCGGCGGAAACCAGTTTCTTTTCCTTGTACTGCGCCAGGTTGGTGAGCACAAAATCATCCACAGGCTCGTGAGTGTAAAGCACCTCCATATCCCGCAATTTAAAGGCCTCAAGGTACGGTCCGGCTTCAATGACCTCCCGGGTCGGCCCGTTAATATAGTAAATGTGCTTTTGATTTTCCGGCATCCGCTCCAGGTATTCATCCAGGGAAACGTACTTGCCGGGCTCGGATTTGGAGGACTCAAAGCGCAACAGCGGCGCGATATCCTGACTGTAGATAAAATCTGAAGCCGCGCCTTCTTTAAGAAAAATACCGAACTTCTTCCAGAACTCTCCGTATTTATCCGGATCGGTCTTGGCCTGCTCGCCCAAAAATTTAAGAAAGCGCCCAGTCAGCACCTTGCGCAGCCGGCCCACCAGTGCACTGTCCTGCATGGTTTCCCGGGAAATATTAATGGGAATGTCTTCACTGTCCACTACACCTTTGACAAAACGCAGCCACTCTGGCAAGAGACCCTCGGCTTTTTGTTGCAGCATCACCTTGCGGCAATACAAGGCCACCCCGGGCTCGGTTTTGCCAAAACCATAGCGTTCCAAATTTTCCTGGGGTACAAATAACAGCGCATTAATGGCCAGGGGTGCGTCAGCAGAAAAGTGCAGCCGGTAATAAGGTTCATCATAGGCATTGGCGATAAACTTATAAAACTCGGTGTATTCCTCGTCCGTGATTTCATTTTTGTTGCGCACCCAGATGGCCTGCACTGTATTAATCTTTTCACCCGCTAAAATAATGGGAAATGGTACAAAATTCGAGTAGCGCTTGATGATCCGCTTAATGGTATCGGGAGAAGCAAATTCCCCGGCGTCATCTTTAAGCTCCAGAATTATTTTTGTGCCCCGGGTAAGACCCGTCGCCTGGTCAATGGTGTAACTGCCCACACCGTCTGAAACCCACTCACAGCCTTCCTCACCGGGTACAAAGGAGCGCGTCAGCACCCGCACACGTTTGGCCACCATAAAGGCTGAGTAAAAGCCCACCCCGAACTGGCCAATTAAGTTCAAATCCTTTTGTTCCGCTTCAGCCAGCTGCTGTAAAAATGCCTTGGAGCCGGACCGGGCAATGGTACCCAGGTTATCCACCAGTTCGTCCCTGGTCATACCGGTACCGGTATCGCTGATGGTCAAAGTTTTATCCTGCTCATTAACCTCGATGGTGATCTCAAGCGGCAGGTTAGGGTCTGTTACTTCTTTATCGGTAATGGTGCGGTATCTTAATTTTTCCAGGGCATCGGCTGCATTGGAGACCAGCTCCCGTAAAAATATTTCTCGGTCGGTGTAAAGGGAGTTAATCACAATATCCAGCAGTTGTTTAACTTCGGCCTGAAACTCCAGCGTCTGTTGTTGTTTGTTATCAGCTTCATCAGCCATATATATACCCTCCCTATTGGTAAAGTGGTTTGAGCAAATTTAGTTTAGTTTATATAGTAGTCTATTGTTAGCACTCAACCCCGGCGAGTGCTAACTTATAGAATGATAGTATTGCATTTAAAGCACGAATGGCAAATACCGTAAGCGCTTAAAATCCACAACAATAATCCTTTTATTATGCATTATCTCCATTTTACTCTAGTTTATAAATCAAAGTAATGATGTTAGGCAAATATAATCTGAATAAACAACATAAAATAATCAAAATATATCAATAAAAATAACGCAAAGAAGGTATCTCTTTTGGTTGATGTAATGGATAAGATTCAAAAGATACGGGAAATCGGTAAGTCTACCAAAGAAAGACAGCAATACATAAATGTATCAGAAGTTTTTTATGTGTGGGATGTTCTGGTTACTAAATCAGATATTATGGAATGTATTCAAGTTACTGGTAATTTTGCTGAAGATAAAGACTTAAGATTAATTATCGATAAGGTAACCGCTGTTATTAAAGAAGGCATGGCCAGTATGGAAAGCATCATGAGCAATTACGGTATACCGTTCCCGAGTCGCCCGCCGGCCGCTATTAACACCACAGCTAAATTAGAGCACATAACAGATAGATTTGTCTATCAAACCTTATTTATCGGCATTCAATCATTCTTCCATATTCTAGCGGGAGCTTTTATGCAAAGTACTTCCCCTATAGTTGGAAAAACATTCAAAAACCATTTAATAACTACAATGGAGGTTCATGAGATACTTATCGAGTACGGTAGGCTAAAGGGTTATTTGAATATTCCTCCCACTTATAATGCATAGCTGAGCATAATATTAAAAAGAGGTAAAAGGCAAATGAAAATATTAAAGGCTAAAGAAATATTGAGTAGTCTAACTGCATCTACTGCGGATAAACAACAAAAAATCAGCGTCACCGATGTATTTCACCTGTGGAATCATTTAATCCAAAGATATCACATAATATATCTGACAAATATATTTGAAAATTTTGCTCACGATGAGGATTTAAGGCTAATTCTTAAGCTGGGTAAAAAAACGCTTGACAAACATATTTCTTTATTAGAAAAGAATATGACGGCCTATGGAATCGCGCTTCCAGTTAGGCCCCCGAAACAAACCCAATTTACGGTTAATATTGAGGCTTTCACAGATAGATATATATTCCGGCGCGTTTTAAGGGGTATTCAATCCTTTTTACCTACGCATACTATGGCTTTTATGCATAGTACTTCCCCTAGCATCAGAGAGATGTTTTTAACTTTTTTAATTGAGGAGCTGAAACTATACGATAGATTTATCGAATACGGTAAATTAAAATCCTATGTAATTATTCCGCCCATGTATAAAACAAATTAAAAATGACAACTGTTACCATCCCCGGGTGTAATCCTCGAAGCAATCCAGGCAGACAAACTTACCGTCCCGCACCCGAGCCCGGGGCTCCATCACATATTCCCCGCAGCGGGCACATTGCACGGAAGTGAACAAAAGCGCCTTTGAGGGAAATTGAAAATCAATTTGCTCCACCTTGCAGAACTCTTCCTCGGGCATGTGCAACAGTTGTTCGATCCACCGGCTCCGCTCCTGTTCGAATTGCGCCAGTTCCTCCTCGGTGGCCGTGCCGGCGAAAACCCTGTCCCGCAGCCGGTCCTTTTGCGGGTCGGACGGGTGCACCCTGGTATCATCCACATAGATGCGCAGAGCCCGGTTGCTGCTGCGGCTGCCAAAGGTATACACCTGCTTGCCCAGGTCACGGAAGAGCAGGTTACCCTTACCCAGGGTACAGCCGGTCAGCACCATGATGGCATCGACTCCGCAGGCGTCATTTTCCACAATAGCCACCAGCTCTTCGTCGGCCGAGCGTATTTCCTTAAGATGCTCCAGTGCTATTTCCGCTACTCGGTACCCGACGGCCAGTCCGGGGCAGGCATGCCCGTGAAATTCAACTGCTTTTTCCCAAAAAGTCTTATCCGCACACATCATAAGCACCTCGTCATTTTGAATTGAGCTAGTCTAATCATACTAAGTCATATAACCAGCTTGCAACCCGTTATATAAACATTTATAAAGCATAAAAGGTCGCCAAGACACCCATCCTTAAAAAATGCTTGGCGACCTTTTCATTGCAAGCACCGGCTCAGTTGCCGGCACCCTGTTGCAGCTGGCTCATCATATCACTAATATCCTGCACTTGTACACCCTCAGGCAAAGCAAATGTAGAAGCCGGCAGAGCTCCCACCTCAACATTCTTATACTCCATGACCGTCTTGCCACCATTCTCATCCGAAGCTTCTACACGCACGGGGATACCGTAATCCTCCCGCACCCACATTTTTACTTCATCTTTAGAATCTTTTTCTTGAACCAAAAGGACCCTGCATTTATGCCCTTCTAAGTCTACAGTTTCCAGTTCAGTAATTAGTCCATCACTAGCTTCTTCCGTAAAATCAAAGGGCGTATCTACTTCCTCGCTTCCCCCCGGCAGGTCCTTTTTAGTATATTTGAGCGCCATATTTTGCGCCGGGTTATACATATAAAAAGCACTACCGTCAAAAAGCATAATCACTTTTTCACCCTGAGCCGAGGTTTCATGCTTCACCTTATCGCCCTGCACCCACATTTTACCCTGCATAGTGGTGCCGGACGCCGTTAAAACATAATCACAGGTCATGCCCTCAATTTTTTGCCCTTTAGCGAATAAATCCGCTGCCGATTCCTTCTCCGTATTTTGCGCATTTTGTCCCGCAGTTACTCCCTGGATGTCGCCATCGTTGCCGCTTTCCTGTTTTTCTCCACCACACCCGGCCAGAGCCAGGGAACCGAAAACAACCACCAGCACGGTAACCAAAAGCATTTTTAACTTATGCAACATGCTACTCCCCCTTTATAATTTGCCAATATTATTCGACATAACCGGTAAGTTAACCTTTATCCTTAAAGGTTAATTTTTCCCTGATGTAATAACCAGGTACTGCCTTTGATACATCCTGCAGGGATTTTCATAGAATTGTAGAAAACCTGATAATAACTTGCTCATGGGCCTCATAGCCGCATTTCTTACCACAATAATGCTTAACAAAAAGAAAGAAAGGGTGGTTTAAATATGGAGAGTAAATTAGCCCGGGCCATTCAGCTCAAGTATGCACCCGTAGCAGTAGTGTTCACCAACGAAAAACCAGAGCTGGCCCTGCAATTTAAGGAAAGTCGCTGGGGCTGTGTAGTAGCTATGCTCAGCGCGGCAGCCAAAGGCAGAACTGCCGTATTTGACCGGAAAACCTTTGGTTGCCTAGGTGGTGGCGCCGGTTTGGGCTTTGGCAACACTTACGTCAACTTCCCCGGTGGGATTGAGTATTTCCTTTCCACCGGCAACCAGGACTTTTGCCAATCCGAGATAGGCAAGAATATAGTGAAAAATATGCCTGCTCTGGAACATGGCGAAGGCTACCTGAAAAACCCTGCCGTAGCCAAAAAGTTTGTTGAATGCCTGCCCATGACAGATGTACCCACCGATTATGTCGTTTTTAAACCGCTGGACAGTTTATCAGCGGGAGAGACACCCCAAAACATTGTTTTCCTGGCCAATCCTGACCAGATTTCCGCTCTGACGGTTATGGCTAATTACGACCGGGAGACCAATGAAAATGTAGTTGTGCCGTTTGGTGCAGGCTGCCACAGTATTGGTATTATCCCCTATCAAGAAGCACAGCGGGAAACCCCCCGGGCTATCATCGGTTTGATCGATATTTCGGCCCGCAAGCATGTGGATAAAGATATCCTGTCATTTACAGTACCCTACCAAATGTTTTTGGCCATGGAGGCCAATGTTACAGGAAGTTTCCTGGACAAGGAAGAATGGCACCACGTACTGGAAAGAAATAAATAAATAAACCTACAGCCCCATCTTAAGCCATTATAAGGTGGGGCTGTTCTCATATCAGCACTATAAGCGCTTCGTCTATTGAATATTATCTAATCATTTTTCGCATTCTAAGAAAAACTAATTACAAAAGGAGTGCGTTTAAATGAATACTAAAAATTTTTCCACCCTGTTGGTAGCACTGTTTATCACTGCGCTCGTTATTTTGAGCGGGTGTACGGAGGCTAGAAAACCAGGGCCCACACAGCCTGTCCCCAACCAGAACCAAACCGACACAAACAATGACAACCAGGCTAATGATGATGCCCGGCAGCAGGCCAGAGACATTGCTCAGAAAGTCGACCAGGTTGAAGGTGTGAAAAGCTCCACCGTGGTAGTAGCCGGGAATACCGCCTATATTGGCTTGGATATCAAAGCCAATTTGGAAAATGAGCAAACTAAAGCAGTTGAGGAAGCGGTAATTAAGCAAGTTCGAGGCACTGAGACCGGCATTAATACCGTTTTTGTAAGCTCGGATGCCGATACTTTTACCCGTCTGAAAAATATTGATAAAGGGATCGCCGAAGGCATGCCTGTGTCCAGCTTTGCCAACGAGCTGGCAGAAATCACCCGCCGTTTAACACCAAGAACCATGTAAATAACAGACCCACATACACACTACCGCAGTGAACCGGGAGCATCACCGGTTCACTTTTTATTTAACATCGGCTGAGCCCCTTCCAGCAATTCAGACAGCAAATATTTATTAAACAACAGCAGGTTTTATACAGGTTAAACAGAAATACTTATTATGCGGAATTACATATATCTGTGACCGGAAAATCGGAAAACAATTATTAAAATATTGCAGCTCATCTCAGGGGGTAAAATAATGCTGGTTAACAAGATCATGACGCCATTAAGCGTCAGTCTGCGTCCCGAGCAGCCGGCTGCAGAGGCCTGGCAACTTATCCGGCAGCATAAAATTACCGGCCTGCCGGTGCTAAGCCCAAACGAAGAAATTATAGGCATGGTGACCAGAAATGATCTCATTGAATGGGGAGCAAAGGTTTTTGAACAGAACACCACAGTAGCCGATATTATGCAAAGCCCGGTGCAGACCATTGGCGAAAATGATTCCTGGGCCAACGCCTGGGCCATACACGGGCAGGCTTTTCCCGTGGTTAACCAGGATAACCGCCTGTGCGGCTTTCTTGCCAAAACCAGGGTGGGGTGTGAACTGTTAAACAAAGCCAACTCCATACAACTCCAGGTAGATACTATTTTAGATTCAGTAAACAACGGTATTATCGCCATCGATAACAACGGCGTAATCCGCCTGTACAACCAGGCTGCAGAAAAAATGACCAGGCTGCCCAAAAGCTCTGCCATGGGATGTCATCTGTCTGAAGTGATCAGCCTGCAGGGACTGCTGGATGTATTAAAAGACGGCAGGAGCCGCAAAGATTTTAAATTATCCATGACCTATACCCAGGGCAACCGCACCTACCTGACCAACCAGAGTCCCATTTATGAAAACGGACAAGTTGTCGGTGCCGTGGCTATATTCCAGGACATTTCCGAATTGGAATTTATTTCGGAAGAACTTGATTCAGTTAAACAATTAAACAAAAAGCTTGAGCTAATCATTGAGTCATCCTACGATGGCATTATTATTACTAATGCCGATGGAATGATCATCAGGGCTAATCAGGCACACGAGCGAATCATCGGTATACCCTCGGCCAAAATTCAAGGCCAGCCCATGGACTACCTGATAGAAAAAGGAGTCTATACCCATTCCATCGTCGAAGCTGTGCTCGCTGCAGGTGAACCCGTTACCGTGGTGGAAAAGGACCAGTTTTTAATCACCGGCAGTCCTGTACAAAACCAGGAGGGGGAAACTGAGCGCATTGTAATTAACATTCGTGACCTCACCGAGCTTAATGAACTGCGGGAACAGCTCAGGCAAACCAAGGAAATGAGCGAGCGCTACCAGGATGAGATTAACGAGCTGCGAGGCCGGCTATTAAAACAAGAAGGGTTGGTTTTTAACTCCCCCAAAATGCAGGAATTGTTACAGACCGCCGTACGCCTGGCCAGTGTTGATACCACAGTGCTGATTCTGGGCGAATCCGGGGTAGGCAAGGATGTTTTTGCTAAAACGATTCATAATAACAGTAAACGCCAAAACGGGCCCTTTATTACCGTCAACTGTGGGGCTATACCAGAAAACCTGCTGGAATCGGAGATGTTTGGCTACGAGCGGGGCGCTTTTACCGGGGCTAACCGCGAGGGCAAGGCGGGTATGTTTGAGCTAGCCAACAACGGCACATTATTTTTGGATGAGATTGGTGATTTACCCATCAGTTTTCAAGTTAAACTGCTACGGGCGATCCAGGAAAAAGAAGTGCTCCGGGTGGGCGGCAGCAAGCCCAAGCCCATAAATGTACGCATCCTTGCGGCCACCAACCGCAACCTGGAAACAATGGTCAAGGAAGGCCAGTTCAGGGAAGATCTGTACTTCCGGATCAACGTGGTACCGTTAAATATTTGCCCACTTCGGGAACGCAAAGAAGATATCATTCCGCTGGCCTGTACCTTTATACAAAAATATGAGAAAAAATACGGCATTCGTAAAAGAGTTAGTCCCCGGGTTTATGATGCCCTGCTGAATTATTACTGGCCCGGCAATGTCAGGGAACTTGATAATATGATGGAAAGGCTGCTGGTAACCACCGCTGACGATGAAATTTCCGTAGAACACCTGCCGGCGCATGTTTTTGAAAACCTGGAGGACAAGCAGCCTGAAGTTTATGTCAAGGGGATCATGCCGCTTAAAAACGCGGTGCTGGAGGTAGAGCGGCAGCTAATCAGCACCGCCATCAAGGAATGCGGCAGCGCCAACCGGGCAGCCCAGGCCTTAAAGGTAGACCAGTCCACCATCGTACGCAAAATCAGCCGACTGAAGCAAAGCGGCCTGGCTTTATAAACCAGGCCATTTCTTCGTTAATTCTCAGTGCTAGCCCACTACCTCATAACCGGCTTCCTGAATCGCCTTGGCGATCTGCTCCCGGTCTGCCGAACCGGTTACCGAGACTTCTTTGTTAACTAAATCCACCTTTACGTTTTCCACACCGGCAAGGCCTTTAACTGCCTTTTCCACGGCCATTTCACAATGGCGGCAGCTCATGCCTTCAACTTTTAGCGTCTGGTTCATCTCCGCATCTCACCTCCTTGCCATGCAGCTGCTTACCAGGTAAAATTCCGTTCAGCAATGGAGCCTTCCTATGTTCATGGCTGCCTGCTTCGGGACAATATTTATCCTCTGTCCTGGTTAGAATAAAGAACAACAACAAAAATTTAGCCAGGGAGGTTAACACCATGCAAACCGAAAACAGCAGCAAGCCAATTATTAAAAAAAGCAATCTTGATAAATACCATGCCAAATCAGTCCATATTGACGATACCAGCGGACAAACTACAGCTCCGGACCATTACGGCAGTGGCGCGGTATACGTAGCCAAGGAGAACAAGGAAGATTAAAAGGGCGTAAACCAATACCAGCCTACCCTTGCAGACGGCCCGTGCGCCAAATGCGGTTAGGAAACTATTTGTTCGGTAAAAGCGGCTACAATAGCCTCGTCAACCTGTTGCATTATCTCCGGCTTAGCGTAAAGCAGCCGGGCAGTATCTTCAAAGGAAAGCTCCGGGTCATCCTCGGCCAAAAGCGCCCAGACCACAGTAATAAAGGCATGCAAATTCACTTGCTTAAGCTCCTCAATGGCAGCTTCTGCAGACCCGTACTTTTCGTTAATCCGGGTTATCGTTGCTTCGGTAAGCTTAAAATTACGTGCCCGGTCCAGCATTACTTGCGCCATAACAGCGGCCTGGCCTCTACTTTGCCAACTTCTCTCCCTACCAGGCCTAACTCCCTTCTATAGCGTATTTAATCATATACAACCAATTATAAGACCAATACCTAAACGCGCGACAGGGCGGTTCCGTCGTCTTCCTTTGGGTCCATCCAGCGAGTGGGGCGCCAGCCCCACCCCTACAACCATCCCCATGGCGAAGCTTACCTTTAATTACGTTTTAGTACTAAGTAACATCTCTGTTTGCTGCCATTAACTGTATTAACTTAATATGCACTCAGCCTGATTATGCTAATCAGCTACGTTGATATCAATTTATCATAAAACCCAAGGTTATCCAAGTATAGCAAATAAGAAAAAGCGAAAAGCAGGTTGACAGACAGTGCTTCTGATTGCCCCCTAATTTCACCGGCTAAGCGTGCGGGTTGTCGTAAGCCCGCAGTAAAATGCCCGCCAGTTCTTCAATCAGGGGCATGCGCGGATTTGCGCCGGTAGACTGGTCCTCAAAAGCATTCTCGGCCAGCTCGGGCACCTTTTGCTTGAACAGTGCTTCGTTAACGCCGCACTGGGCAATGGTATCCGGTATACCAACCCTGGCCCGCAGTTTCTCGACGCCGGAGATTAGGCTGTTCACACCCTCTTCCACCGTGCGCGCCGGCATACCCAGAAAAGCAGCCATCTGCCGGTATTTTTCCGGGGCCTGGAAATATTCGTATTGCGGAAAAGAGGCGAACTTACTGGGTGGCCCAGCATTATACCTGATCACATGGGGTAGCAAAATAGCGTTAGCCCGGCCGTGGGTAATGTGAAACTCCCCGCCCAGCTTGTGGGCCAGGCTGTGGTTGATGCCCAAAAAAGCATTGGTAAAGGCCATACCAGCTATACAAGAAGCGTTATGCATTTTGCTCCGGGCTTCAAAATTATCCTTTTCCCCAAAACTGGCGGGCAAATAATTAAACACCAGTTCGGTTGCCTTCATAGCCATCGCATCGGTGTAGTCCGAGGCCATCACTGAAACATAAGCCTCCAGGGCATGGGTCAGCACATCAAGACCGGTGTCCGCGATAACCTCAGGGGGCAGTGTAACGACGAAATCCGGGTCAATAATCGCCACATCCGGAGTCAGCTCATAATCGGCCAGAGGATATTTGATATTCTCGCCCTTGTGGGTAATTACCGCGAAGGCGCTTACTTCCGAGCCGGTACCACTGGTGGTTGGTATAGCAACCAGCTGAGCCTTCCTCCCCGTTTTAGGATACTTGTAGGTGCGCTCGCGAATATCCATGAATTTCAGGCGCAGAAAATCAAACTCTACCTCGGGATGCTCATAAAACAGCCACATTGCCTTGGCGGCGTCAATCGGCGAACCGCCCCCCAGGGCGATGATGGCGTCTGGTCGGAACTGCTTCATCACCTCGACACCCTTCTGCACCGTTTCCACCGATGGGTCCGGCTCTACATTGGAGAATATTTCTATACTGACCGGGTTATTGCGTTTATTTAAATGGTAGACCACTTTATCCACAAAACCGAGCTTTACAATCCCCGGGTCGGTAACAATGAATGCCCTGGTTATGCCCTGCATTTTTTGCAAATACTGCACCGAGCCTGAAGTGAAGTAAATGCGCTCGGGTACCCTGAACCACTGCAGCTTGTCCCGTCGACCGGTAACCCGTTTGATATTAATCAGATTATCCACGCTGACATTGGAAGTAGTGGCATTTCGGCCCATCGAGCCGCAACCCAAGGTGAGTGAAGGTGTATTGACATTGTAGATGTCCCCGATTGCCCCGTGAGTGGACGGGGAATTGATGATAATCCTTCCGGTGCGCATGCGCCGGGAAAATTCGGCCAGCACATCTTTATCTTCGGTATGCAGCACCGCCGAATGGCCGAGGCCCCCAAAGCCCACAATTTCCTCACAACGCTTGATACCCTCCTGGTAACCGGCTACCTGGTAGCAGGCCAGGATAGGACTCAGCTTTTCCATAGACAGGGGATGTCCGGGCCCCACCTCCTCCTGAGGTGCCACCAGCACTTTGGTATCCATGTGCACTTCAAATCCCGCCATCTGCGCGATTGCAAAGGCGGGTTGTCCTACAATGGCGGGATTTAAGGCACATTTTTCACCTGTTACCGCCAACGCTTCAAGTTTACCCGTTTCTTGCTCGTTCAGAAAATAACAGCCATACTCTTGCATTAGGCTAGTGACTTCCTGGTAAATATCCCGGTCTATGATCACCGATTGTTCCGAGGCGCAAATCAGGCCATTATCGAATGTTTTACTTAGTATCAAGTCGGTTACCGCCCGCCTGATATTAGCTGATTTTTCAATATAGCAAGGCACATTACCCGGCCCTACCCCCAGAGCCGGCTTGCCCGTGCTGTAAGCTGCCCGCACCAATCCTGCTCCCCCGGTAGCCAGGATCAATTGCACTCCGGGATGGTTCATCAGGTAGTTGGTGGCTTCCAGTGAGGGCTGTTCTATCCAGCTAATGCAGTTTTCCGGTGCACCGGCAGCCAGCGCAGCGTTGTACATCACCCGGGCAGCTGACGAACTGCAGCTTTTCGCTCCGGGGTGAAAACTAAAAATCACCGGGTTGGCTGTTTTCAAGCAAATCAACGATTTAAACATGGTGGTGGAGGTGGGGTTGGTGACGGGTACCACGGCGGCAATCACCCCTACCGGCTCGGCCACCTCCATTAAGTCCTCTTCTTCATTTAGACTGATCACGCCGACTGTTTTTTTATATTTAATACTGTGGTAGATAGATTCGGTTGCAAAAATATTTTTTATCGACTTATCTTCATAAACGCCCTTTTTAGTTTCCTCCACCGCCAGCTTGGCCAGTTCCATGTGCCGGTCCAGACCGGCCAGGGCCATGGATTTGACTATGTCATCAATTTGCTCCTGGGAAAAACGCAGTAAAGCCTGCTGGGCCTGCACCGCCTTTTCAACCAGCCTGTCCACCATTAACTCATTCTCATCGCCAATATATTGGATCTCAGGATCGTTATTTGGCTCGCTCATTATAGCCCCTCGCTTTATTAAATTCTCAGCACATCGTTTTCCCTGTCATTGTTTACCTGATGGTGAAAGATTTCCTCAATGCTTTCTTCATCATAGCCGTCATCCGGCTTACTTTTCAGCTGGCTGACCACCTTGATCACGCCCCGGGCTTTGGATGCGCTGGCTATCGCCTCTTGCTCTTCCTCCGGCGACGCTGCCCTGCCCACCAGAAAGACCGTACCATCCACCGTTTTAGCCCCCACGTGGCGCAAGTTTACCCGGGGATTAGCCTCCAGTTCCTCCATGACCTCCATATTCACCGCACTATCGTTAATTGCCCCGTCCGTGCTTACCGCCAGATCCAGCTCCACACTTTTCACCCCGGGCATCCCGGCAAGCTTTTCCCGCAGCCTGTTTTGCTCGGCGAGCGCGTCCACCACGCCGCTCACCTGCACTTCACCATCAATGACATTGGCCTTTAAAGCATAACCCCGCAAATCCTGATCATTATCTAGCATTTGTTGGACTTTCTGCTGCATTGCTGTATCCCTGTCATCAGATTTACCCGGCATCAGGCACCAGTCCTTTCCTTTTACATGTATAGTATTGCTAACCACAAGCTGTCACGAAATATTTTAGCTTAATGCTTATTATGGCCGGGCAGTTATTTGTGTATGAGTTAAAAAAAATGTGTTATGATATGGAGAAAACGATACAATAATAACGTTTGCGGAGGGGCCGACATGGAAGGCATACTGGAATGGTACGAGTTCTGGCATAATTACCGGTACCATAACGAGATAAATTTTGTCGTCTATATACCGCTACTTTTTTTTGCTGCGGTACTGGATACTAAAAAGATTTAACGCTGCACTGACTAACAGAAGGGATAAAAAAGACCTGGCTCCTTATATACAATCCCTGATTAACTGGGGTACATTTTACGCCATAATTATCTACGCCATTGTTTACTTTGAAAACACCTTTTGGATAGATAAAACCTGGTCTAAAGTTGGAAATACGGAGGTTAACACGCTAACCTTCATCATCCCGGCCATCATCATCAGCCTGAGCATCAAGTTTTCCAACTTTCTGTCCCGCTTCTTCATGCAGCGGGTTTATATCAGGCATGAAATGGACCAGGGCATGCAATACACATTTAACCGACTGCTGCACTACATCATTATCGTAATTGCTGTTTTGGTGTCCTTGCCCTTGATTGGCTTCAACTTAAGTACGCTCACTGTTTTTGCCGGGGTAGCCGGTATCGGGATCGGCTTCGGCCTGCAGAACATTATCTCAAACTTTATATCCGGTTTGATCTTGTTATTTGAACGTCCCAACAAAGTGGGAGATAAAAACAACGACGTACCCTGCGATGTGTAGCAAATTAATATTCGCTCCACCGTAGTGACCACCGGCAAAAATGAGCATATTATCATCCCCAACAGCCACTTTATCGAAAATCAAGTCACCAACTGGTCCTACGGTGACCCCAAAATAATGGAAACCATTCATCTTGGTGTAGCTTACGGCTCAAACGTGCGGCTGTTGGAACAGCTGCTGCTGCAGGACGCCGACGAGCACGAAAACGTACTGGAAAGCCCGGCACCCAAGGTGAGCTTTCTCAATTTTGGCGCGTCCTCATTGGAGTTTAGCTTGTCCTTCTGGGTATCGGAACCTGTATTGCGCTTTATGACCAAAAGCGATCTGAACTACCGTATCAACGAACTGCTGCAGGAACATGGCATAGAGATCCCCTTTCCTCAGCACGACATCCACCTGCGCAGTATCAATATGGCCCCGTTGAAAAACAATATGCAGTGGGAAGTAGAAATTAATGATAAGCTAGACGAGTAATCGCGTTGGCCAGCGCGGCGGCCCCGAAACCATTATCAATATTAACTACGCCGACCCCGGGAGCGCAACTGTTCAGCATGCTGAGCAGCGCCGCTAACCCCTGGAAGCTGGCTCCGTAACCCACACTGGTGGGCACGGCAATCACGGGCTGCTCCACCAGACCACCCACCACGCTGGCCAGGGCCCCATCCATACCCGCCACCACAATGATCACCTGTGCCCACTTAAACATCTCCAGTTGATCAAACAAACGGTGGATACCCGCCACTCCTACGTCATAGCACCGGCGCACCTGGTTGCCCATGACCTCGGCGCTGACAGCCGCCTCTTCCGCCACAGCCAGGTCAGCCGTGCCGGCCGTCACCACCAGCACCTTGCCCCCGGGCACAGGCCCCTCGCCGCGCCGGACCACTATGATACGGGCCAGTTCCACATAAACCGCATCCTCACAAACAGTCTGCACCGCAGTAAAAACCTCCTGCCCGGCACGGGTAGCCAGAACAGTGTGATTGCTTTGCTCTAACCTCTGAATGATTTCCACAACCTGAGCCGTTGTTTTACCCTGGCAGAAAACCACCTCCGGGAAACCCTTGCGCAATGCACGGTGGTGGTCCAGCTTGGCAAAACCAAGATCTTCATAGGGCAAAGACTTCAGCTTATCCAGGGCCGCATCGACATCTAGCCGGCCCTCATGTACCTCGATTAATAATTTTCGCAAAGCTTCGCTGCTCATCATCCATCCCCTAACCAGCATATATTTAGGCTTCTGTTGTTTACTGTTTACATTATAACTAGTTTCCATCGCCTGTACGCAATAATCACTCTGCTTTGGTGAAAAAATAATCTCGGAGGTGATACAGTGTCTAAGGACAAAAATGCCCAGGAGATGAACAGGATTAACCGGGAAGCCAATGAGGAAGCAGCCCAGGATTACCTACGCTTAAAATTGAACGAAATTGACAACTGCGACGAAGACAGTAAGTAGCAGGCGACACACAAGAAAAGCACGCCCATTTTCGTTCCCTCTGCGCGCGCTTTTCAGTACTTTAAATCTTTGTACTTGCCATAAATATGGCAAGCATAATTTCCTAAAGTAAGAAAAAGCCCCCGCGCGGGGCTTTTTCTTACTCATTCTTCAAGCCGGTTTTCTCGGACATTTCCATTTTGACGCCTTTGTTCATGTCGTGCTGATGCTCGCTGTGCAGCTGGGCTTGCTGGGACTTAATCTCCCTGGCCCGCGGAGCCCCCACCGGCCGGTGTATATCCTCCTGCAACTCGGGCCGAGGATGTTTAAAATCTACGTGATAGGGTCTTTCTGCCATTTGTTTATCCTCCGTCCCACAAAGTTTTTATGCTATTATGGTAGACACCCGGCATTATTATGCTCTGTCAAGCACCTGAATACTCTGCCACAAAACCCCCGCTATGCCGGCCTCCCTTAAATAGCCACTATACCCAGCTCTTTTGATCACCTAAGGCTGGCCTATTTTCTCCTAAATACCAAACTTGCTAATGCATTGCAACATCTGTCAACAGTGCATATATTTATTCAATGCTTTGCCCGTCCATTTATTCTATAATTTATATGCGAATTAAAATTTTTGTAAGGAGGCCATTATGATAGCACCGTGGAAACGACTTCTTTCTCTGGCCCTTGCCGCTTTAATGTTCTCATTTTTGGTAATTAGCGTACCTTCCTCCCAGGCCGCTCCGCTGCCGTTAAAACAAGGCCACCGGGGCGCGGCTGTACTTGACTTACAGAAGCAGCTTCAGCACCTGGGTTACCTGCAAACCCAACCTACCGGTTATTTTGGCCCCATCACCACGAAATCAGTAGTCAAACTACAGGCCGATTATCAATTAAAAGTTGACGGTGTTGTCGGACCGCAAACCAATCAAATAATCAACAAATTACTGGGTTATGCACCCGCACCGCCGTCCAATGTTCCAGGGACCAAATCGTCAAAGGAAGTGCTTGGCTTCTACGTGGGCAGTGAGCCCTCCATACCATCTTCTTACGCCACCGTGGAAAAGCACAAGGACAAGCTAACCTCCATATCCCCGTTCTGGTACAGGTTGGCTAGAAACAACCCGGGCCAGCTGGAGAAGTACGGCAACGATACTGCCCAGGAAATCCAGCAAGTAATGAAGCTGGCCAAAGAAAACAATATAAAAAATTATGCCCTGATACATAACCTGCTTTACGGTGGGTCAGTGGGGCGGAATGTGCTGCATTCAGCTCTGGCCGACCCAAAAACCCGATGGACACTGGTTATGAATATATATAATCTGCTGAAGGATAATGGTTTTGATGGTGTATGTATTGATATTGAAGATATGCATGCCTGGGACCGGACGCTGTATAACCAATTTTTAGCCGAGCTATCCGCCCAGCTAAAACCGTCGGGTTATGAAATAATTGTCTGCGTGCCTGCCAAGACAACGGACAAAACTACCGGCGGCTGGGGTGACAACTTTGATTTTACCAAAGTTGGCCGGTATGCCGATATGGTAGCCGTGATGGCTTACGATGAGCACACCGCGGGGAGCAAGGCGGGTCCCATAGCATCCCCGGCCTATCTGGAGCGAGTAATTAAATATGCCCTGACCAAGCTACCGCCGGAAAAGATCCTTCTGGGCGTTGCCGGCTATGGTTTTGATTGGAATTACGGCCTGGGCAACTCCCGTTATATCTCTTATCAGATGGCGTTGGATACCGCTAGAAAGTATGGCAAAAGCGTGCAGTGGAGCACAAGCGGACAGGCTCCCTATTTTACCTACACCGACCAGAAAGGCAACTGGCACTGCGTTTACTTTGAAAACTCCAGCAGCATGGCTTTTAAGCTGGACGCGGTAAATAAGTACAATTTAAAAGGTATTGCCCTGTGGCGCCTGGGCATGGAAGACCCGGATAGCTGGCGGCTCATCGCCGGTAAATTGGGAAAATCCTAAGCAAAATACGCCCTCGTGGCTTTACCATAGAGCTCCCCACCAAAGCCCTTATTCCCGCGAAGGAATAAGGGCTTTGCTTGATTTTTGTATAGCTTGTACAAAATCAAAGGACAGTATTTCAGTCCTTTACGAATAATCAACTGTACCGCCCTGTTTTGTATTATGCAAAATCTCAAAGCTCCGGTCCGTTTTAATATTTAATTGCGGATATGCCATGGCAATTCCCGCAGCCTGGAAATATTCCAATATTAATCTTCTAAATTCCCTTTCTAAAAACCAGTAATGAGTTGGGTCAACAACTGCTGTAACTGTGAACACCACACCCCGCTTATCCTTGTTGATATCCGTAATGCCATAAACCTGAGGTGCTTCTACAAATGAACCGTCTCCCAGCTTAATCAATTTATCGGCATGTGCACCGGTAATATTCCGACAAACTTCATTCAGCGTATTAAATACATTGTGTAAATCTTCCTCAAAGGGTACCGCAACTGAAACGACGGTACGCAAATGACCACGGTTATAATTTCTAACTGTTTTAATTTCCGAATTAGCGATATAAAACTTTTTGCCGCTCCATTCCCTAATGGTGGTCATGCGCAAACCCAATTCCTCTACCGTTCCGGATACTTGATCGTTAACTTCAATGAAATCACCCACATGAAACTGGTCTTCAAACATGATAAAAAAACCTGTAATAATATCCTTAACCAGGTTTTGCGCACCAAAACCCACGGCCAAACCCACAATACCGGCACTTGCCAGCAGAGGAGCAATGTTAATTTCAAAAACTGCAAGCATAGTAAGAACTGCCACAATATAAATAACGTAACGAGTTCCCGAAAGCAACATCGTCCTAAGTGTATTGGCTTTATTAATATCGTGAGTAGACCGGTCAAAAATTTTATTAACCAGGGTAAGCCGCAGTCTAAGCAACAAATAGGTAATTAAAAAAATAATTCCGGTGTACATCAATTTAGCTAATACTAATTGGAAATTAGCATTGACATAATCTAAGAATAACAGATACTGACCCTGCCAAAAATCCATAGAAACTAACCCCACCTCTTCAATTAACCTTCATCACTAACATTCATCTCCAATTATTAACTCAAATTTCGCACCATAGAAAATACCGTTAAGCCATATAAAATCAGGCTTATCACAGATAAAAAAGCACTATAGACACAAAAAGTGCATCCTCGTTTGGTAAAATGTTAAGTGACCAAACAAAACATGTCAAACGGAAAGGATGCACAAGTAAATGTTACACCAAATTGATCCGTCTGAAAAGGTTTTATCTCAAGTGGCAAAGCTATTCAAAGCGTTAAAGATCAATCAACTACTTCATGCTGCCAATATCCGCAAAGCAAGCGGTATAAGTACTCAACAAATTTTTGAGTTCATCTTTCTACTGGTTTTTCACGGTAAGAAAATGAACAATTTCCTTGCCAGCAAACGTGGTCAGGATTTACCTGGCAAAGATGCATATTATCGTTTTCTTAATAATCCTAAATACTCGTGGCGAAAGTTCTTGTTGCAGCTTGCCCTTAAGGTTACCGATGCATTTAACCTTCTTACCTCTGACAAAAGAGTTCGGGTATTTATTCTTGATGATTCAATACTTTCAAGACCCAGAAGCAAGCAAGCCGAGCTTCTAGCCCGTGTTTTTGATCATACAAGCCGTCAGTTTATAAAGGGATACACCCTTCTGACACTGGGCTGGTCTGACGGATACAGCTTCGTTCCTGTGGATTTTGCCATGCTCAGCTCAGCCAAAACGCAAAACAGACTGAATGATGCTTCGAGTACTATTGATAAAAGAACTAATGGTGCAAAGCGGCGTTCAGAGGCCATTATGGAAAAACCCCAAAATGCCCTCCGTTTACTTGATAACGCCTTGAATTCCGGTATCACAGCCGACTACGTTTTGATGGACAGCTGGTTTACCAATGAACCGATGATTACATCCCTACTTAAAAAAGGTCTTCATACCATCGGTATGGTTAAACAGATGAATCAA
>NZ_LSRS01000005.1:391341-481389 GCF_009932395.1 Sporotomaculum syntrophicum | reverse complement strand
GTCGGACAGTGTGCGTTAGAAAACAGAGAAATACATCTAGAACAAGTCCCCGATAATTACATTAAGATAACTTCAGGACTGGGCGCAGCTTCACCTAAAAATATACTTATTCTACCCGTTAAATTTAACGACCAGGTCCTAGGCGTAATAGAACTGGCCTCGTTGGACGAATTCAGCCCCAGTCACAAGGAATTCCTGCACCGGGTTTTAAACATAATGGGCATCACCATCAACCGTATTGCCAATCATATGCAGGTAGAAAAATTACTCAAGGAATCCCAGATATACACTGAGGAACTGCAAACCCAATCCGAAGAACTACAGCTTCAACAGGAAGAATTAAAAACCTTTAACGAAAAGCTAGAAGAGCAGTATAAAGAATCTAAACAAAAAACGGTTGAGCTGGAAAAAGCCAAACTTTCTCTTGAAGAACAAGCACGTCAATTGGCATTAAGCTCCCAGTATAAAACAGATTTTCTTTCCAATATGTCGCATGAACTGCGCACACCACTGAACAGTCTTTTGGTGCTGGCTCAAATACTGGCTGAGAATAGTGCTGGTAACCTAACGGCTAAACAAGTTGAGTATGCGGAAACAATTATGTCCTCCGGCAAGGATCTCTTAAATTTAATTAACGACATTTTGGATTTATCTAAGGTAGAGTCGGGTAAAATGGAAGTTCACCCGACTGAGGTACCTCTAAACGCTATAGAAGACTTTGCCAAACGCAACTTTCTTCCATTAGCCCAAACGAAAAAAATAGACTTTTCCGTACAGCTAGCCGACGACCTGCCGGAGGTTATCTACACTGACGAACAAAGACTACGTCAAATACTTAAGAACTTATTATCGAACGCTTTTAAATTCACGGAAAAAGGCAGTGTTCTGCTGCAAATCAAAAAAGCGACGATGCCAGCTACCGCAACTCCTATGCTGGCTATATCGGTTACCGATACGGGTATTGGCATTCCAGAAGAAAAATATAACATTATATTTGAGGAATTTCAGCAGGCAGATGGAACCACTAACCGCAAGTATGGTGGTACTGGCCTGGGTTTATCAATCTCAAAAACAATTGCCGAGCTGCTCGGAGGTTTTATCAGATTGGAAAGCCAGGAAGGTAAAGGCAGCACTTTTACTTTATTCATACCGCTAGTAGCTTTTGACACCATGAAAGAAATTATAATAAGCGAGGCAGCAGCAGGCACGGAAGAAGAATTAAGTGATGATATAAATCAGCCGGAACTAGATCATCCTCAGGGTCCGCTGGAAGGGCGGAAAATATTAATAGTGGATGATGACCCGCGAAATGTTTTTGCCCTAACTGCTCTGCTGGAAAACCATAAGATGGATGTATTATTTGCTGTCGATGGTAAAGACGGCATTAAAACCTTGCTGGAAAACCCGGATATTGACCTGGTGCTAATGGATATAATGCTGCCCGAAATGGACGGCTATGAGGCGATGAGACGTATCCGGCAAATGCCTCAATATCAAGCCTTGCCCATTATAGCTCTGACGGCCAAGGCTATGAAGTACGATCGGGAAAAATGTATTAATGCCGGAGCATCCGACTATATCAGTAAACCGGTAAACTTAAAGCAACTTCTGTCCTTGATTAAGGTTTGGTTATATAAATAGGTGGTTTATTTTAAACCCTGAATGGGGGTAATATAATTACTCGTTGCGAAAGACTCCTAGCGTTTTCCCCAATGCTATTGGAGACTGCGGGTGGGCACTGCTGGTTTTGATTGTGTTTATATTATCTGCTCTTTTCTAAATAACTCAATTTCTTCTGATGAATAACCCAAATGGGCAAGAATCTCATTTGTATGTTCTCCAATTTTAGGAAAAATAGATTTAAACTCACCGGGTGTATCTGAAAATTTTATCGGCAGGCCTGCCAGGACCATGTCCTTCCCGGAGTCTTCGAAATCGGGCAACTTAATGATCATTTCTCTGTTTAACACCTGTGGATGCTTGCTTACCTCATCTAAGTTAAGTACCGGGGTCAGACAAATATCAGCGTCTGCAAATATTTGTATCCATTCAGCCTGGGTTTTGCTTTTCATAACTTCTCTAATGCCGTTGATCATTTCTTCCTGGTAAGCCGGCTCCAACTGAATGGGTATATATTGGGGCTTGTTGATGCGTTGGCAGAACTCCCGCCAGAATTTTCCTTCAATCGCCCCTAAACTTAAGTATCTATGATCGCTGGTTTCATAAACCTGGTAACAAGCAAAACCGCCGGTTAAAAAGCCTGCTCCTCGCTTAGGAAGCGTTCCCCAACCGGACCAATCCGCTAGAGTATAGGGTAGCAGGCTTATAAGCCCGTCCAGCATAGAAATGTCACAGTACTGTCCCCGACCGGTGTTCTGACGCTGGTACAAGGCCATAAGAATCGCAATGGCTGCATACAGAGCTCCACTCATACCACCCAACTGAACCGCAGAAAGAGCCGGTATGCTGTTTGAGGTCCCTGTCAAATCGGCAATACCGGCTAAACTAACGATATTTATGTCATGGGCGGCGTTTTTATTTATCGGACCAGTCCCGCCATAACCACTTAGGGCGCAATAAATCAGACGTTCGTTTACCGGTCTGAGATCTTCATAAGCTAACCCCAACTTTTCCATCATACCTGGTCGATAATTATGTACTAATACATCACTGTAGGCCACCAGTCTGCGCAAGATGTCTTTACTTGCTAACTTTCTCAAATCCAGTGTAATACTCTTTTTATTCCTATTAACAACATAAAATCTAGCTGACTGTTCCTTAATAAAGGGCTGCATCCAGCGCCCCCTATCTCCACCACGATTTTCAACCTTGATAACTTCTGCTCCATAATCCGCTAGTAACTGAGTGCAAAAAGGACCAGGCAGTACCATCGACAAATCCAATATTTTAATACCCTCTAAAGGTAAACCCACCAAATCCCCTCCCTTTTTTGATGTTAAGTGAATATGCTAAGCTAAGAATATTGCTCCGGTATTTGTTTGAAGTTGAACATATCATAATATATATTATCAATATCAATATTACTTAACAACAGCCTATAGAGAAATTAAAATCCTCAGCATTTTTCTCATGTATCAATCTAGTTATTATTTATAAAGAGAAAAAAACAATTATAACCTAAAGAAATAGGGGATTGTGCTATTGAAATACTTGCCTTTAGCCTTACTTTGGATCGCCTGGGCAACATTACACAGCCTAATGGTTTCTCATTGGGTTACCCACCTGGTCAAAAAAAAATTTGGCCATAATTATGATTACTATCGTATTCTCTATAATGCAGTTGCTCTGACCACCTTTATTCCCCTTTGGGCTTTCTCGGAAAGTCTGGATAGCAAGTTAATTATTGTCTTTAATCCGCCCTGGCATATCCTGCAAGATGCTTTGCTGGCCTTTTCTTCAATTATTTTGATTTGGTCATTTAGACAATTTGATTTCCTTGAGTTTTTGGGTTTAAGGCAATTTATGCCTAAATGCAACTGCCAGGTAAAATTACCAGCGCCGGCTATAATTACTAAAGGTCCTTACAGGTTGGTGAGACACCCCGTATATTTTGGGTTATTAATTTTTATTTGGAGCCTGGACGCTACCCGGGCAGAATTCATAACCCGTATTATATTAAGTATTTATATTTTAATTGGCTGTCTATTAGAAGAGCACAAGCTGGTGGATGAGTTAGGAACTGCCTACCAGGAGTATCAAAAACGGGTGCCCATGCTAATTCCCTTTTTAAATAGGTTTTGGCCATCGCTATGGAGCAGGTAAAGGTACATACTTAGCCTCGGCCTTGTGCCGGGTTTTTTTCATTTCAAAATTATTCACACCACACCACAAATCAACATAGTGCTACGTATAAAAACCTAGGGGGTGTATTTGCATGGACCTGCTAGCCTTAATAGGATTTGTAACATTGCTGGGTATAATTGGATTGTTCATCATCGCATATCACTATGACAATAACGTATAGTATTGAGTCCCGTGAATGAGAGGATGAATACTTTGACTGTCACAAAAGATAAAATTGCTGGACACTTTAGAAAATATAGTAAATTTATAAGCGCAATTAACCTAGGTAGTTCCCGGTTAAACGAGGATGAAACACTAATTATCCAAAAGTTAGAAGCAGAAAATAAAAGACTAAGAGAGGAAATAGAAAAAATTAAAAAATCATCAAAAGCCTTAGAAACCTTCTTTAACCAAATACCCTCCCCAGTTTGTATCCTGGATAAAAATTATAATTTTGTCCGTGTAAACGAAGCATATGCAAAAGAATTTTCTTACAACATTTCTGAACTTTCAGGTAATAATTATTTTGATTATTACCCTTTCATCACTAAAGAAATTTTTGATGACGTTGTAAGTACAAAAAAAACTTATCAAGCAATGGGAAAACCTTTCTTAACTCCAGACCATCCTCAAAGAAGGCTTACTTATTGGAATTGGACACTTCCACCTGTGCTTGATGCATAGACTATAATGAACGTGATGAATTTATTGAAGCAATCGCCCGAAAAGGTTATATAAAAAATTTCGAAGCCAAATTTTATGAAAAATCAAGAGAAATAAAGACGGTTTTGTTGCCAGCAGCTATCATAATATGGAACAATGCAAAATGTATACTTGTAATAGTTAATGATATTACAGAATTAAGACACTACCAACATGAAATGGCACGTTTAGACCGTTTGAACCTGGTAGGACAAATGGCGGCAGAAATTGGACATGAAATTCGCAATCCGATGACGATTGTCAGAGGGTTCCTGCAATTGCTCGGGGGCAAGGAAAGGTATGCTCTAGATAAGGAATACATGGATTTATTGATAGAGGAACTGGACAGAGTTAACTCGATTATCGCGGAGTTTCTATCATTGGCAAAAGATAAGACTGTGAAATTGGAAAGTCAATGTTTAAACAAGATAATAAGGACTTTCTTTCCTTTGCTCCAGGCTGATGCTTTGAAACAAGAAAAAAATATTGAAATGGAGCTTGGTGATATTCCCCCTATAGTTATTGATAAAAACGAGATAATCTAACTTATCCATAACCTTGTCCGTAATGGTCTTGAGGCAATGTAGCCGGGTGGACTTTTATCCATTAAAACCTACAAGAATAATGACGGTATAGTTCTGGCTGTGCAAGACCAGAGTACAGGGATACCACCAGAAGTACTGGATAAAATAGGCAAACCATTCTTTACAACCAAAGATAACGGTACTGGCCTGGGACTGGTTGTTTGCTACAGCATCGCACAGAGACATTATGCCAAGATCAATATTAAAACTGGTCCCACAGGTACAACGTTTTTTGTAATATTTAATACATAAGAAAAAATCGGCAACAACGCTCTTAAAAGAATTGCAATATTATGCCTTTCTTCCGACCACTTGGTTTATCATGTCGGATTCGGTTAGCCTGGCAGGTAATTAATTAGCCTTGTTTTTGATCGGAGGCTAATTTTTTTCGTATTAAATTATAACCGGTGACAAACTGCTGCCCTGACCTGGTGTTATCCTTTAATCAAGCCAAGAAACAGACAAATATATGGGAAAGGATGTGCACTCATGAAGAGAGAACAAATTATAGGCGGTATCCTGGGAGTGATCACGGGAGATGCCCTGGGCTTACCGGTGCAGTTTTTATCCCGGCAGGATGTTCAGAAAAACCCGATTAAAGAAATGACCGGTTACGGGACCTTTAATACACCCCCAGGGACCTGGTCGGACGATTCATCCCTGACCCTGTGTCTGGTTGAAACCCTGAGCAGCCAAGGCTACGATTTAACTGCCATCGGGCAAAACTTTGTTCGCTGGTTTGCAGCAGGCCATTGGACTCCCTTTGGGCGGGCCTTTGATATCGGTGGGGCTACCTGGGAGGCCATGGAGAACCTGAGCTCAGGGGTGGAGCCCCTACTGGCCGGGCCGGCTGGTGAGAGAAACAACGGTAACGGCTCTCTGATGCGAATTTTGCCCGCAGCCATTTATTTTGCCGGCGAGGAGGACAGTGAGCTGGTGCAAAAAATCTGCGCCATTTCCCGTATTACTCATGGTCACCCCCGCAGCCAGCTGGCCTGCTGCCTGTATGCCTTGCTGGTCAAGGAACTGCTTAACGGTAAGTCGCCTGTCGCTGCTTATGCTGCGCTACAGCAAAAAGCAGCCACAATCTTCCCTGGCAAGGCTTTAGCCGGGGAGTTGCCCCATTTTGAACGTGTACTCGCCGGCACACTGCCGGTTGAGCCGGAAGAGAGGATTAAATCTAGCGGTTATGTTGTAGATACGCTGGAAGCGGCGATTTGGTGCCTTCTCAACGAGTCAAGCTTCGCGGCTACCCTGCTAACAGCGGTGAATCTGGGTGAAGACACTGATACCGTCGGAGCTGTAACCGGCGGCCTGGCTGGCGTATATTACGGGTTAACATGTATCCCGGATGTATGGCTTAAGGCGATTATCCATATCGACGAAATCAAATCCTTATGCGCTCAGTTTGTGAGCAGCATCAAGCGGGTTCATTAACACCGGGAGCCTAATCCTCCGGCAGGTGCTCATCGCTAAAATAGATGAAAAAGATATGTAGTCCTGGTATAATAAGCTGCATAACATATCATGGCAATCACAGCAATTGCCTACTAATAACTTTAGAAAGAGTGATGCCTGCATGTTCAGCAAGGAAAGCCTGTTAAAGTCCGCCACCACCTGTGGCTTACTGGAGGAGGAAAATCCCCATTTTATCCCGGAAACCTTGGGGGTGCTAAAAAACCTGGCCGATGCGGCTTCAGAAACGATCTATGAGCACCCTGATGATAACGGTTTATCCATTCAGGTGATCCAAAATGCCTTCCATTATGTTTTTGCCAAGAGCGTTGAGATCTATTTTCTCTGGCAGGCCGCAGATGGTAAAGATGTAACCTTGTTATTCTCCGAAGCCGACCTGTTAAACGGCAGAACCGGGGCGTCGGTTCCGCCAAACGCGGCCGACTTTATGAATACTGCGATGGGTATGTGCACGGGGATGTTCAACGCATTTCAAGAGTGGCTGAAAACCAACCAGGACTTGTTCCAGGGCGGGTTCCTCGACCTTTATGACGAGTTAAACGAGGCCTTGAACTGGTCGGCCAGAATTGGCCTTTCCTACGCAATGACCCATTTTCACGGCGATAGGTAAATATTGGGGCCGGCTTGGTTGCTTTTACCACCTTTTACCTCTTTATTACTCATATACCGCCAGTACCCGCCTGGCAAAAGCGCAGATGTCCTCTCTCAACCAGTCCGGCTCCAGCACTTCCACCATATTGCCCCACTGGATGATCCAGGTGGTAAGCTCCTTGATACCGCAAACCTCAAAGGATATGACCACGGCACCATCGGGTGCTTCGGCTTCGACAGCCTGGGAAGGATGGTAAATCAGGTTTTTTACCCGGTGAGCCACGGACGGGTCAAACCTCAGCCTGACCCGGCAAACATCTCCATCGTTGATTACTCCCCAACTGTGGGCCATAAAATCTCTCAAGGAAAAACTAGTGGGATACTGGTAGTAATCCGAGGTGTAGGGGAATATATCGTTGATTTGGTCCACCCGGAATACCCGCAGATCCTTTCTAGTCAGGCAATAAGCCACTAAATACCAGTTGTGCCGCTTACAGATTAACCCGTAAGGTTCCACCACCCGTTCAGTGTTCTGCCGGCTGTGGCTGACGTAATACCATAGCTTAACCCGGTAACAATCCCGCAAAGCCTGCACCAGCTTGGCAAAAATCTCGCCGACCCTTGCCGGGTCCGCCAGCTGTTCCTCCACCAGGTGGATGCGCTCCTGCAGCTGCTCCACCGGCAGGCTCCGGGGCGCGTACTTATACTTAAACAGCGTACCCAGCAGCGCGTCCTTGATCTCATTGGTGTGGCCGGCCAGAGCGGAACCCTTTTGCTGCAGAAGGCTGAGTAAAATAATCAGCGCTTTTTCCGGGCTGATCGATGGTAAGTAACCGACATCCAGGCGGTACAGGCCTTGCCCGGAGTTGCTCTTTTCCGGCCTGAGTAGAGGGACGCCCATGCTATTTTCAATTTCATCCAGGTAGCGCAGAATACTCCGCCTGGTTACCTGACAGGCCTCGGCCATATCGGACAGGGTTATGCCGCCATACGGGCTCCTTTTGTTGAGCAGTTCAAGCAATTTGGCCATGCGCAGTGCTTTAGTATTATCAGCGCTGGACATAAAATAACCCCCTTGTAGATGGAGTTAACACCTCTAAATGGGGATACGACCAAATCTTTACTTTTCCTTCTTTGTTGTAGTTTTTTCGCAGAAAATATCGCTCTTGTCACCCGCTGGACCTCACCGCATTTAAGCTAGATCTATTATAATAACGATAATTAATTTATATCAAACTGTTTCCGATTAACGATGCCTGGCTACACATACAAAGGAGGCGGGTGCAATGATAAAAAAATACGGGTTCCTGCCGTGAAAAACAGTGTTTATGCCGAGGAAAGAGGTCCTTACCATGCTGAACACTTTAGAATATCTGCCACGTTTGCGGTGAGTATGAGAATACGCACATCTGGTATTTGTATCAGGGCGCTCCCTAAGCTGCGCTAAAACGCTGCTTCACCAATTTGTTGCTGTCGGATAACAGTTAAAAAAAAGCTGTCCAAGCTGTTATTAAAATGGCATAATTATAGAAAAGATCCAGCAACATAACAATTGGAGGAGACTAATGCAATTATCAGCTAATGGCCAAAAGGTATTTGATGCTAGATACGCCGGTAAAGACGAAAACGGCCAGATCAACGAAACCTTTCCCCAAGCTGTCCACAGGTTAGCGACTACAGCCTCTATTGTGGAACAGGACCAGCACTACTGGACAACTAAATTCACCGACGTGATCGGCAATTTATTATTTGTACCCAGCACCCCCATCTGGGCTAATGTTGGCAAGACAGACAGGCCCTGGCAACCGGGGGCATGTTTTGTACTCGCCGTGGAGGATAGCCTGCATTCGATGTACGACGTGCTGCATCAGACAGCCATGATCTTCAAATCCGGCGGCGGTACGGGCTACAATTTTTCCAGCATCAGGCCCAAGGGTGACCTGGTACACTCCACCAAAGGCCAGGCCAGCGGGGTGGTGGAATTGATCAGGCTTTATAACGCTTCGGCCAATATGGTGATGCAGGGTGGGGTACGCCGGGGCGCTTCCCTGGGTATCCTGAATATTGATCACCCGGAAATTAAAGATTTCATCAATGCCAAACTAAACGGCGATTTAACTAATTTTAATTTATCCGTGGGCGTGATAGATGCCTTTATGGATGCTTTAAATCAGGGGGCGGCCTGGGAGCTTAAATTCAACGGCAAGGTCTATGAAACTATCGCTGCCACAGAACTCTGGGATATGCTGATCTGGGCCGCCCATGCCTGCGGTGACCCCGGGATTATTTTTCTGGACCAGATCCAGCGGGCTAACCCGGTACCGGGTAAGGTGATGAATGCCACCAATCCCTGCGGTGAGCAGCCTCTTTATCCCGGTGAATCCTGCCTGCTGGGCAGTGTTAACCTGGCGAAAATGGTTAAGGCCGGCGCAGTAGACTGGGATTTGCTGCGTGACACGGTAAGTTTAGCGGTTAAATTCTTAGATAACCTCATCGATGTAGCGGAATACCCCTTACCGTTAGTTGATCAAAACACCAAGTCGACCCGCAAAATAGGCCTGGGTTTCACCGGCCTGGCTGATGCCCTAATTATGGCGAATTTAGCCTACGACAGCCCGGAAGGACGCTCCTTTGCCGGCGAGCTAACCCGGTTTATCCAGCAAACGGCCCATGAGACTTCCCGAGAATTGGCCGAGGAAAAGGGTTGTTTCCCGGACTGGGAAAACAGCATCTATTATCCCCACGAAAAACGCCGCAATGCTGCCTGTATTACCATCGCGCCTACGGGCAGCGTAACCGCCATGGCGGGCTGCGAGGGATACGGCGTCGAGCCAATTTTTGCCGTGGCTTATACCAAGCAAACTAAAGTAGCCGGTGATTTTGAGGTGTTTTCCCCGTTATTTTTGGAAGCGTGCCAGAGAAGGGGCGTGACCGCAGATGTGTTAACCGAGGTAGCCCAAAGGGGAACCTGCCAGGGGGTAACCGGTATCCCCCGGGACATCCAGCAGATCTTCAAGGGTGCCCAGGATATTGCGCCGCGGGATCATATTAAAATGCAGGTAGCCGTGCAAAAAAATACTGACAATGCTGTATCAAAGACCATCAACTTACCCAACAGCGCTACGGTCAACGATATCGACAAAAGCTACCGTTTAGCATATCAGCTGGGCTTAAAAGGGATCACAGTGTTCAGGGATGGCTGCAAGGAAGGGGTAATTACCGTTGGCGAAGGGAAGCCCCGGACAGCCGCCAGCGTCACCAGAGGTGAGATCATCCCAAGACCCCAGAACACCATCGGTAAAACCTACCGGCTGGATACCGGCTGCGGAAAATTATATTTAACGGTGAACTGGGATAACAACGGTAACATCATCGAAACCTTTATCACCACCGGCTCAGACGGCGGGTGCCTCGTGTACACTGAAGCAACCTCCCGGCTAATCAGCCTGGCGATTCGCGGTGGCATATCGGTGGATAAAATAATCGAACAGTTGCAAAGCACCCACCCCTGCCCGAACTACATGATGGCTCGGGGTAAAGGCAAGCAGTTATCACCCGGCAAATCCTGCGCAGGGGCTATTGCCAAACAGTTAACCGCTATATTAAGGGAGGAAGGACTGGCTCATGAACAACCGCCGGTCCAGTTTGAGCCATCAGGCCAGCTATGCGAAGTATGCGGCACCGTTATGCTGCCGGTGGAGGGCTGTTATAGCTGCCCTGAGTGCGGCAATAGCCACTGCTAATTTATGCACAGACACCTGGCAAAAAGGGAGCAGGCGGGTTCCGTAAAAGAATACCCGCCTGTTATTTAACACCTGCATTTCAACCTGCTTTGGCAGTTGACCAACCATACCTCTTGTAGTTAGCTAAGGGATAGCTGTTGGGTTAGCTGTTGAGATACAATCGTTATAGATGCCCAAGGGTGCTTGTTTTAAGGCTAACATTACGCTTAATTTTAACCACTCTGATAGCGCCTTCTTTTCTCCGGTCTGGAAACTCTCGGCATTGTTATGATATAAACAACAGATATCTTTTCTTGTATGCTTATTTATTAGTTTTCTGTATTTCCAAATAGGTTATGTTTGATACTTGCAGTCAGTAATTGTCAAACCAATTGATGCATAAATTTTTTGATAATTGCGTATTAATTGACAAATAGTTTTTAGGGGCTCATCTCGATATCAACTCCTCCTCATTGCCTGTAGTTTAATCGACTACAGGTTTTTTTATGGGAGTTGCAATCTACCGCAAAAGTTCGAATAAACCTCATGGTTTTACTTGAAGTTTCCTTATGAAAATTATAAGCCTTAACTACAGTTTTAGGCTATTGCCAACGAAAGCAATACCCTTTGCAGCATTGGCTCCTGAGTCCGATCAGTAGCTAGTAGCTTTTAAAGGAAATAATGCGCATTTAGCGAATTAAGATATGAACATACTATACCGCCATCTTAGTAACTGCTAACTATTTCTTATGGTAAAAAACCAACCAGGGGTTGGGTTAATGATGAAAGAGGAATAGAGCTATGATCAAACTTCTTCATCTAGCGGACCTGCACCAGGGCTGGGAGCCAAAGTATTTGCCTGAGGACAAAAAACAGCTCCGCAGGCGGGAGCGGGACCGGCTGCTGGAGAAAGCGGTGGACTACGCCCTGGCACCCGGCCATGACATTCAGGGGTTGCTCATTGTGGGGGATTTGTTTGAAAAATTTAAGCCGGAGTACGCCCTGGTGCGGGAGACAATGCGGCAACTGGGTCGCCTAACCACCCGGGGTCTGCTAGTGGTCACGGTTCCGGGCAACCACGATGAGATTACCTACCGGGAATCAGTTTACCGCACCCAGGGTGACTCCTGGCCTGGCCTGCTGGTGACCAATCCCCTGCCGGAACACTGCCTGAGCTGGCCGCTCCAGGGCACCACCGTACATATTTACTCCCTGGCTTACACCGGCGGCCTCACCAAAGTTGATGCCCTAACGGCTTTTCCCCGGTTCCCCGAGCCGGGCTTTCATATTGGCGCCTTTCACGGCTCACTGGACTGGGAGGGACTTGGCGACCGTAGCCTGCCCCTTACTTCAACCAGCCTGGCCGGTGCCGGTTATCACTACCTGGCGCTGGGCCACTACCACCAGTTCAGCAGCCGAGCCGTTGGCGATGGCCTGGCGGTATACCCAGGCGCAGTGGAATTCAAAAGTTTCAGTGACACGGGCACAGGTCACTTCACCGTCGTTTGCTGGGACGGTCGCCAGGTCACCCTGGAAAAACCACCGGTATCCCTCAGAAAATGGCAGAAGGTTACGTTGGATATCTCCCTGTGCGCCGATTACACGGCTCTAAAAAAGCAGTGCCTGGGCTACGCTGACACGGAAAAAATACTTCAGCTAACCTTGACCGGCACCCCCAGGTTCCACATCCCGGAGGAGCAACTGCTGGAGGAGCTGGCCGAATCCTTTTTCCACCTGGAATTAAGCAACGGAATCCAGTATTTCTCGGCTAATTTCCTGGACGCTATAGCCAGCGAACCCACAATTCGTGGCCTGTTTGCCAGGCACATTCGAGCCAAGCTGGCCACCGCCGACGACGCCCGCCGTCGCACTGTATTGGAGCAGGCGCTGCTGCAAGGCCTGTCAGCACTGGATGAAGGAAGCTAATAGCAAAGTCCAAACCTTACCTTGACTTTAACGGATATATACATTAATCTGTTATTGTCGAAATAAGCAAGATAATTTTTTTTAAGTTAAAACATTCTCCGAGTCTGTAACACCTGTAAACATATATCGTTTTGGTGTACAGACCGGCAGGGTATATCGGGAAACTGGTATGCCTCCCTTGTGGAAAGGAGAACTGAGTCTTATTTGGAGGCTTAAAGCTTTGTCCTTTTAGCATGGGGACAAAGCTTTTATTTTTATTTCGTAGCTAGCAATCAGCGAGTCTGCTGCCTAAGACTTGATGATATAGTTACTAACCAACGGGTACAAAAGGAGGGCTTTATCATGTTTTGTACATAAAGAAGCAAAGTTCTTTGGCGGTGATTATCATTGCTCCTATCCTGATCGTTTGAAAGGAGGTCTTTAAGATTCTATATATATCTGATGCTACCATCGATCAATACATTAAAGAAGACGTACCCTACCTTGACTTAACTACTTATACCCTCGATTTAGCCGGGAAAAAAGGTAAAATTGAATTCATTTGCCGGGAGGAAGCAGTTATTTGCGGTACGGAAGAAGTGCTGAGAATCTTTAGAAAGCTTAATATTTTACCTTCAAGGCATATATCTTCAGGGACAAAGGTCCAACCGCAAACCAGCATTTTAGCAGCCGAAG
The DNA here is from genome assembly GCF_009932395.1 of Sporotomaculum syntrophicum. Lineage (GTDB taxonomy): Bacteria > Bacillota > Desulfotomaculia > Desulfotomaculales > Desulfallaceae > Sporotomaculum > Sporotomaculum syntrophicum. The sequence goes on along the minus strand of NZ_LSRS01000005.1, from coordinate 467,909 downwards.
GCAATGCGGAGGATTTGCACATGGCCTGGAAAGTAGCCATGAATATCTTAGAGTATTCGTCAGGCATTGCTACCAGGACCAATAAAATTCTAACCAAAGCCAGACAAGCTAATCCTCACGTGGAAATTCTTACGACCCGCAAAATTTTTCCTGGAACCAAGGAACTGGCCATCAAGGCGGTGCTGGCCGGTGGTGGACTACCTCACCGGCTGGGTTTGTCGGAAACTGTTTTAATCTTTAAGCAGCATCTGAATTTTATCGGCGGTATTGAAGGGTTGATACCCAGGTTAAGTGAACTCAAGACAAAATTAAACGAGAAGAAAATAATTGTCGAAGTTGAAACAATAGAAGAAGCTTTACTGCTCTGTCAGGCGGGATTAGACGGGCTGCAATTTGATAAAGTGGCCCTGCCGGCATTAAATAAGGCAGTTGAATTAATTAGAGCCAAAAATAACCGTATCGTATTGCTGGCTGCGGGTGGTATCAATGAACAAAACGCTGTATTATATGCCGGAACAGGTGTCGATGGCTTAGTTACCACCTCGGTGTACTTTGGTAAGCCGGTTGATATAGGTACTATAATCGAACAAGTTTAAGCGTAGCAAGCTTGTTGCAGAAAAAGATGGAGGTTGCTCAATGTCCAGATTATTAAAAATAGTAAGTTTAATTATGCTTGTGGCTCTGGTGTTTTTCAGCGGCGGATGTTCATCTTCAGAAAAACCAGAGGATAGAGCCACTAAGGCCAATAATTTAGCCAATACAGGCAACAGTGTAAAAGAAAGTATTACTGTTTACTCCGGCGCTGGTTTGCGCAAGCCTATTGAGGAACTGGGCAAGATGTTTCAGGAAAAGACCGGCGTCGAGGTGCAATTCACTTATGGTGGAACTGCTCAATTAATCAGCCAAATTCTCATGGTCGAAAAAGGAGACGTTTTTTTGCCGGGTGACATCGAGGAGTTAAAGCCTTTGCGGGAAAAAGACATAATTGCGCATGAAAAATCAGTAGTCTTCCACATTCCAATTTTAGCCGTGCCTCAAGGTAACCCAGCCAATATAAAATCTCTCGTTGATCTTACCCAACCAGGAGTAAAAGTTGTTTTAGGCGATCCGGAGGCTAACCCGATCGGGAAACTTGCAAATAAAGTACTGAAAGATAAAGGCCTATTTGCACAAATAGAACCAAATGTTGTCGCCAGGGCAATGACCGTTAATGAAATGTTTGCCTATATTGCCATGCAACAAGTAGATGCTTCTATTATCTGGGAAGACAATTTAATAGGTAATGAAAAAATTGAAATGGTGCCAACTGAAGAGTTTAAGAACTATGTCAAAGAAGTGCCGGCTGTTTCTCTGCAATATTCAGAGCATCCCCAGCTAGCCGAGCAATTTGTAGATTATGTTGCCTCTAAAGATGGCATAAAAGTTTGGCAAAAATGGGGGTTCAAGCCGACTGCGGAGGTTAAGTAATGGCTAAAAAAAGATGGTGGCAAGAAAAGTTTAATTTACTAACAGCCTCCTTTACTTACTTAGTATCTTTCTTTATTTTAACTGCTATATTTACAGTAGTTATAAAAGGCTTTAACAGTATAGGGAAAGTCATCTTTACTCCTGAGATTCAGTTCGCTATAAAACTTAGCCTGTACACCTCGCTGATTTCCACGGCTGTTTGTATCCTGATCGCCATACCGGTTGCTTATTCCTTGGCCAGGGCAGATATACCATTTAAATCTATGCTTAACACGGTTCTCGATCTTCCCTTAGCACTGCCGCCCGTTGTATCCGGTGTTTGCCTGCTGCTGGTTTTTGGTGCAACGGAATTTGGCTCCTGGCTTGATGATATGGGTCTAAGTTTCGTCTTTACAGTAAATGGGATCATTATTGCTCAGATTTTTGTTAACTTGCCTTTTATGATTAGAGTATTAAAATCTACTATTCTGGCAGTGAACCCGCGTTTGGATTTTATTGCCCGCACTTTAGGCTGCACCCCAACCCAGGCTTTTATTAAAGTAACCCTGCCGCTCTCAAAAAACGGCATTATTGCCGGTACTATCATCACCTGGGCCCGTGCCCTGGGGGAATTTGGCGCAGCTTTGATGCTGGCAGGGGCAACCCGTTTTAAAACGGAGACTCTGCCTATTTCACTGTTTTTAAATATGTCTACCGGTGATTTGGATGCTGCTATGGCTGCCGCTAATATATTGATTATTATTTCGGTAGTATCCTTATTTATCTTTAATAAATTCGGTGGAGACTTTATCGGCGGCTCTCGCGCAAGTTAAAAAAACAATCCGGTTAATTGGAGGTAACTATGATTGCATTAAAGAATGTTTCCATCTCCCTTGGAGATTTTTCTTTAAAAGATGTAAGTTTGGAAATACCGGCAGGTGAATTTTTTACCATTTTAGGACCCACCGGTACCGGAAAAACAGTAATTTTAGAGTTAATTGCCGGGTTATATCAACCGGATAATGGTCGTATTTTAATAGATAATAAGGATGCCGCCCAAATAACACCTGAAAAAAGAGGGATTGGTTTTGTTTACCAGGACTACGCCCTGTTCCCACACCTAAACGTCTATAAAAATATTGCCTTTGGTTTACAATTAAGGAAACTCCCTAAAGAGGAAATTCAAAAGGCAGTTGGGGAACTAACAGATATGCTTGGTATCACACATCTCTGTCATCGTTATCCCGGTACGCTCAGCGGCGGGGAACAACAGAGAGTATCCCTGGCCAGGGCTTTGGTTTTAAAACCAAAGATTCTATTGATGGATGAACCTTTAAGCGCCCTGGATCCAAACACTAAAAAGCTGTTATGTCAAGAGTTAAAAAGAATCCACGCCACTTATCAATGTACGGTAGTGAACGTTACCCATGATTTTAATGAGGCCAGCCTGTTATCTACCCTGGTCGGCATTATTTTAGATGGCCAGGTGCGGCAGGTTGGCAGCCCGGACGTGGTTTTTACTCACCCTATTGATCCCAAAGTAACGAGCTTCCTGGGCATTGCTCCGAAGGTTACATATGCTTAGTCGCTAATGTCGACCATATAAGAGGATTATTCCGGAACATTATAGAATGATTGCATAAAGACCTCGAAGCAGATACACCCAGTGTCAGACGCAGGAGCAGGTATTGCCGCGCTAGAAGGAATGTGGGTTGATGGTCGGAAACACAGTGGTGTTTGAAAAACTAATCTTACAGGGTTTTGGTCCCTACCGGGAAGCCACCACCTTTACCTTTACCCAGGGCATCAATGGGTATATTGCCGCCAATGAAACAGGTAAGACCACCATGATGGCTGGCCTGCTGGCCACCATCTTTGGCCTGAGCCACAGCCGCCGCGGCTCCGCTTTAAACCTGGACAAGTTACGCAACTGGGATCAGCCGGCTGCCTGCCGCGGTGAGTTATTATTGTCCTCCGCTAGCCAAAGGTACCATCTGCTGCGCGATTTTGACAATCATCATGTCGCTCTCTGGGAGCTGCAGGACGATCAAGGCCAGCGCCGGCTGGTAGTGGAAGGACAGCATAACCCGGAGGCCCGCAGGCCCCTGCGCGGTTATGAAGAGGCAGTGCACCGGATCCTTGGCATCAGCAACCAGGAGCTTTTTGAAGCGACCTTCTTTGTCGGCCAGCCCATGCCGGAGGTAAGCCGGATCAGTACCGACCTCCAAGGCTTGCTGGCGGGAGGTAAGAGCGCTTCTTTTCAGGGAGCACTAGCCATTCTGCTGGCCAAGCTAAAAAAACTGACCAAGTACACCGGTCCCAACAAGCTTGGGGTCACGGCCAGAAACATGAGCAAAGACGGTGTCCTGGAACAGCTTGCGGGAGAAATCCAGGTTTTAGAAGAGCAAATTTATGCCGCCCGGCATGCCGCCGACAGCTTGATTGATACCCAGCTTAAAATTCGGGCAGTAGAGGAAGAGAGCAGCCAAGCCAGACAAGCACTGGAACAAAATAACCGTGCCCTACAGGCCTGGTCGGGCTGGCAGCTGCTGGCCGGCCAGTACGCCGCGGCGGCAAAGGAACGGGCAAGTTTAGAGTCTGCAATTGTGGAAGTAAATAAATTAATTAGTGAACTGGCTGGGCTAGATAAAGTATTGCAGGAGCAGTACCCAGAGTTTTCCCAGACTGGCCCGGAGGTGGCGGAAGGGTTAGAGCAGCTGGTTTACCTCAACCGGGAAATTGGTCAAGCTACGGCGGCATACGGCCATTGGCAGAACAGCCGACAGCAGCAACTAAAGCGACAGGCTGAGCTTACTGCCTCAATCACTAAATACCAAAGCTGGGACCAGCTTGGTGCTGACCCGGCAGAAAAAATCAGAGTGACCCGGCGCACCGCAACAGCTTGTTTAAAGAGTTGGACCAGCTTGCAGGCTGACCGCCAAAAATTAGCCGCACTGAATCAGCGGCTGGCGGACCGCTACAGAATTTTTGGTGCCGCATCAGATAGCGAACTGGCTACGATCAGCCAACTCAACCAAACCCAGGCCACGCTGTCTGCTGAAATACTTAAAGCTGAGCAGGCTTATAAATATGCAGCCCAGAAAATCGAAAAATGGAAGGATGCCCAAAGAGAACATCTCGCTAGTTTCGCTGATCTGCAAGAGCTGCCGCCCGGGGCTGCCGAAGCTGCAGCAGCTAAATGGCAGCTCCTCAAACAACAGCGTAAGCTGGACCAACAGCTGCGGGAACTTAGTACGTCCACCCAGGTGCCAATGGGAGCATGCCTGGTCGGTGGGGCGGTCCTGGCTACAACGGTCTTTTTCCTGCTGGGTACAGACAACCCGGCCATACTGGTGGTGGGACTGGTACTAGCTTTCCTGATGGGCATGGCAGGAGTAGGATTGTTTTATGAGCAAGCCAACGCAGGACTTACCGGCAAGCATCAAGCTGTGCAGCATGAGCTGGCTAGACTGCAGGAGCAGTTGGAAGAATATGATCATCAGCTGGGCACTTTTGCCCGGGCAGATGACCTGGGGCTTGCCCAGTTAATAGAGCGTTATAAACAGTATGCAGAGTCGGAACGCCGATTAAAGACCATCCAGGAGGAACTATTGGGCATAGACCTGGATACTCTGGAACAGCAGTGGCTGGCAAAGAAAGCAGCCCTGGCAGGCTTCCAATCCGCCATCAAGAAATTCACTGACGCCTATGGGGATGTTCAGACCGCCTACCACGAATGGAAAGATTTAGTCAAAGAACAGCAGCGGTTGGCCACGACTACCGATCAATTCGCTCAAGCCACCTTCGGCTGCCGGGCAGCAAACGCCGAGTTAGCAGAGTTGAATGATGCCGGCAACGATGAGCAATGGCGAGAGCTGGCGGCTGTGCTACAAATCCTACAAGAAAAAAAACCTGCCGGGGGTATTAAAACTATCGGGGACTTGATTAACCGGCTGGGTGAACTTGCCGACACCTGGTGGCAAGCACGGGAAGCTGAAACCAAGCAGCTGGTTATATTAAGGAAGGAACAAGAAACGCTGCAGCACCAGCTGATTACTACCGAAAAACTTATCGAGGTGGAAAAAGGAAAAATAACCCGGTTGCAGCAAGAGCAGCAAGATTGGGAGAAAAGCTTGCGCACGGTACTGCAAGCCAATGGGAACAGCCCCGAGCGGGCCATTAAGCAGTATAATAAGCGCCGGCAGCTAGTAAGGTGCCGGGAGGATACCTACACCAAGCTGGCCACGCTGCTGCACAATTATCAGGCCGCCGACATAAACCAGCTAATGGCTAAATACCAACTGGCCAGTGACCAGGTAACCAGCCGAATGCTGCAATGGCAGCAACACAGCGACCGTTTTCCCGGGCTGCCGGCGCCGGCCGAGGCCGGTGACCAAGGCTTAGTTCAGCAAAAGCTACTGGAAACAGAAGCTGCCATACAGGCCATCGATAACCAGATCGGTGTTTTAGACACCCGGCGTTCCGAGCTCTACCGACGACTGGCCCGGTTAGAGGGGATAAACCCGGTAAATATAGCTGCCGCTGAGGTGGACCTGCAAGCCTTGAAAACCGAGCAGGACCGCCTGTTGCTGCAGGCCGAGGCTTTGGCCATAGCCCACCAGGAGCTGAGGGCGGCGATTGTTGAATACCAACAGACCTACCAGCAGCGATTAGAGGAAAAAGCCACCGTTTACTGCCAGGAGATCTCCGGCGTGCTGGACCGGCAACTGGTGCTGGACGAGCAGCTCAATCCGGGCATCAAGGAAGGCGGACGCCCGGTTGCCCTGGAAAGCCTGAGCAAAGGTGCCCGAGACCAGGTTTACCTATCACTGCGCTTCGCCATTGCAGATTTGTTGGCAGAGGAGGTAAAACTGCCCCTGATCTTTGATGACCCCTTCACCAGTACCGACTCAGTTAGGTTGGCCAGAATTCAAGGCATCCTGGCCAGCCAGGCAGCGGTACGTCAATTTTTTATCCTGGCTCATGATTCACAATACGCCAGCTGGGGCCAGAACATTGAGATCACTTGACTGAAGCCGTTCGGCGCACTATACAACAGTTAATCAGGGCTGCTTTTTTCAGCAGCCCGTCTATCCTATAATCCTATTTAAATCTGGAATCCTGGTTAATCAACTCAATTAGTTTAACCAAATTAGCACCATTTTCTAAAAGCATATTTTTTTCCTTTTCACTCAACTCAGAAGATTGGTTTTTGACCGATTGAATTGATAAATCGATAAATTTAAGCCATTCATTTAAATAGGTGTCATAGTCATATATACCATGGTCATTAAAATTCTGTTTAATTTCACTCAAACGCTGCCTGGCACTATCAAAAGCATTAACATCGTGTTTGTTAAACCCGGATTCCATTTCATGTAACATGTTTTCAAAATTCTCCAAAACAATTACCTTAGATAATAAACTGCCTTGCTGGTTGATGATGGACTGCTTTCCAATGTAAGCGTTTTTACCATCCCAGTTAACTGGTACCTTTAGGCACTCGGAAACAAACCTGACCGGAATGTATACTCTGCTGTCATAGTTTTTGGGTGCAACGTCCAATTCGACAACCTCATTGCCCACTACTGCCCGGTTATTCTTAACTGATAATACAATGATCGTTTCACCAGTGATGGTGATTGAGCCTGTTGCAGCATCCCAATTTACCGTCGAGCCAAGGTTTTCCGAGACCACCCTAACCGGGACCAGTGTTCTGCCATCAACCAGTTTGCTATCCACAGCCATGCCGTTAACAAAAGTAGCAGCACTGGCAATAGAGCCAAAAGCCAACAGCATCATTAAAGCCAATATAACTGTGAATTTACTTTTTATGTTCATCGCCTCCAATAAATCTTCTTATACATTCAGCTTGCGCTAAATTAAAGCTCGCTTAAATCCCCAAGGTATCCCTCCTAGTAATTTTATCTTTTGTTCCTAAAGCCACCTGCCGAGATTTCCAACCTATAGACCTGCTTACGGTATTTCATGTTCGTCGCGAGACGGAGCATTTGTTTTCGCAGTTAACCGAATTAATTGCTCTAGCTTCTCGATGATCTCCCGTTCATTTTGCGCCTTTTCCTTCATAAAGTTAACTGCGGTTAGCAAAAAATATATGCCTAAACCAAACAGCAGTAATGAACCGGCAACGTATAATAAAACCAAGATCATGGTACCACCGGACATCCAACCACCCACCATCTTAATACCCCCTTCAGAATCAATGTTATAGTAATTTTAAACAACCTACTATGGTATTCCTGCATGGGTAAATTATTCTGAAAATATAGTAACCTGCAGCAGGCTCCCTAAACAAGCCATAATCTTAGCTAGCCGACCTTTCGCCCCCAAATTCCACGCATATTCATTGGAAAAATAACGTATAATTGTGTTAATATATTATTGAGCACAATTTTGTACACAGGTGAGAGATATGAATATCATACGGGTAGGAGACAAGGTTTTAAACACCGACCGGATCCACCGAATGGTGGATCAAATACTGCAGCTGAGGCATGAAGGGCTTTCCCAGCAGGAAGTAGCCGACCGGTTAGGTGTTGACCGGACTCTCGTCTCGCGTTTGGAAGGTCTGGGGGAAATTCGCAAAGGTCCTCAGGTGGCGGTAATCGGTTTTCCGCTGGCCAATGCCAGGGAATTAACCGAAGTGGCCCAGGCCGGAGGTGTGGATTTCATCCTCCTCATGACCGAAGAAGAACGCTGTAACTTCGTGCAGGAACAAAACGGGGCTGCTTTAATCAACTATATCATGGATGTATTTTCTCAAATTAAGAGCTACGACTCGGTCATTTTCATCGGTTCGGATATGCGCATTAAGATGGTGGAAGCCATTCTTGGACCTAAGATAATTGGCTGGGAGATTGGGATTTCACCCATTAAAAAAGACTGTTGGATTGACCCTGAACAATTACACAAGCTTATCCTGCATTTAAAGAACGCCGGTTAATTACTTTTTTCATTAAACTGCTTACACTTTTTTCGATGACTGTTGGTAAGGAAAGCATAGTTTGTCTTAGTTTTGAAATCAAAAGATAAAGAGGTATTCATAATGCATAACTTTTCTAGGTACGTCAACCCTCATCTGGGCGATCTGCTGGAACAGGTACATTTAGACAAAACCTATATCCGAGGGGAAGGGCATTATCTGTTTGATTCAGAAGGCAAACGCTATCTTGATTTTATTGCCGCCTACGGGGCACTGCCCTTTGGCTACAATCCCCCGGAAATATGGCAGGCTATTGACGAAGTCCGGACCAGCGCAGAACCAAGCTTTATCCAGCCCTCTGTTCTGGAGGCTGCCGGTGAGTTGGCCAGGCGTCTAATTGAATTGGCTCCTGAAGGTCTGCAGTATGTCACTTTTACCAACAGTGGAGCCGAAACAGTGGAAGCCGCTATCAAGATGGCCCGCTCAGCCACCGGCAGACCGGGCATTTTAAGCACCACCAACAGCTTTCACGGCAAAACCCTGGGCGCCCTTTCGGCCACCGGTCGGGAATACTACCAGCTGCCCTTTGGTGCGCCGGTGGAGGGTTTTAAAAGCATACCATACAACGATCTGGCCGCACTGGAACAAGAACTGGAGAACAACAACGGTCGCTACGCTGCTTTGCTCCTAGAACCGATCCAGGGTGAGGGCGGCATTGTCGTACCCAGCTCGGGCTATTTAGTCCAAGCTAGGGAGTTATGCCGACAGCACGGAGTGCTGTTTGTGCTGGATGAAATCCAAACCGGACTTGGCCGCACCGGCAGGCTTTTTGCCTGCGAAGAGGAAAACCTTTGCCCGGATATGCTGCTGCTGGCCAAAGCGCTAGGCGGTGGCATCTTCCCCATCGGAGCCTGCCTCAGCACAGCAGAGGCCTACAGTAAAGATTTCGCCGAGCGGCACTCTTCAACCTTTGCCGCCAACACCCTTGGTTGCCGTATTGGTCTCAAAGTATTGGATATTTTAGTCAGGAACGACCAGTCAATGATTCGGCGGGTGCAGGACAACGGCCGCCGCCTGCGGGAAGCCCTGGAAATGCTGCTACAGCGTTATCCCCGGGTAATAAAAAGCATTCGCGGCCGCGGTTACATGCTAGGCGTTGAATTCGATCTATCCAGAGCCGACTTTCCCAGTAGCTATTTAAGCGTGCTTTCCTATCAAGATAATCTTACACCGCTAATCGCCAGTTACCTGTTAAATGTAGAAGGGTTACGGGTTGCACCAACGCTCAACGGCAACAAGGTGATCCGACTGGAGCCTTCTCTGACCGTTACCTGGGAGGAATGCCAGGTCGTCCTTCAGGCTTTGGAAAAGGTGAGCAACGTGCTGGATAAGGGCAATACCCCTGAGCTGCTGCGCCCGATAATTGGCCTGGGCAATCAGCCCATCATCCACAAGCCCCGGGAGGAAATGTACCCCTGGGATCGCTACCAGCCCACCGGTCACTCTGAGGAAGGCCGGTTTGCCTTTATCATACACCCGCTAGACTTATACCAGTACCCACTGTTCGATCCCAGCCTCAAGGGCATTGCTAGCGACGCGCTGCAGAAGTTGGCCGAGCTTGGCAGCCAGCAAATGAAACCTTTTGTTATGGGCCGGACCGCGGTGGTTTCCCGGGCTGGTCGACGTGCTTACGGCGAGTTTATCTGCCTACCCCACACGGCCAAGGAAATGCTGGAGCTTAATACTGAAGTAATTAACCAGGAACTGGAGAAAGCTCTGGAGTTAGCCCAACAGCGGGGGGCATGCATTGCGGGACTGGGAGCCTATACCTCGGTAGTATCCCGGGGCGGCCTGCTGCTGCAGGGCAAAGTCCTGCCCCTGACCACTGGCAACAGCTACACCGTGGTGGCAGGGGTGGAGGCTATAAAACTGGCTGCCCGGCGTTTTAAAATGGACCTCAGCCAGTGTTCCGCCGCGATCATCGGCGCTACCGGGGCTATTGGCCGCACCCTGGCCATATTGCTGTCCGAAGAAATGCAGAACATCATCCTGGTTGGCAATGCCCGCCATCCCCAGGCCAGCACCCGCCGCCTCCGCCAGGCCGGGGCATATTGCTGCATGCACCTGGCCGAACAGGCCAGCCGCGGCTGGCAACCGGCGCCGGACAGCTTTGGTGCCAACCTGCTGCTAATGGACCTGCCACCGCTGGGCACCCCGGTGGATAACTGGCTTCCGGTGGTCGCGGAACTGGAGCAGCAAGGACGGCTGGTTATCACTACCGACATTGCCCAGGCGCTGCCCAGAGCTCAGGTAGTGTTGACTGCCACCAGCAGCGTGGATGAGCTGGTTAACCCCAGGTGGCTGGCCAACGGGGCCATTGTCTGCGATATATCCAAACCCTCCAATGTTAGCCCCACCGTTCGGCAAATTAGGCCTGACGTACTTGTGATTGACGGCGGGGTGGTAGCCGTACCCGGCCGCCCGACCCTGGGGTGGAATTTTGGTTTTGAACAAGGCCTGGGCTACGCCTGCATGGCCGAAACCATGATGCTGGCCCTGGAGCATCATTATCAAGATATAAGCCTGGGCTCAGACCTATCCCTGGATAACATGATGTACTTCAGGGAGCTGGCGGTCAAGCATGGTTTCGAACTCGCCCAGCTGAGGAGCTTCGAGCAGCCCCTCAGCGAGCAGGAATGGGAGCGGGTAGCAAAAGCCCGCAGGCAAAAAGACCACCTCATTAACATTGCGCGTTAATTTAATATTACCGGCTAAGCATCCAAAGCGGCTGTCCACCTATCCGGTAAAGAGTTGCACGGCCGCTTTTTTCATATTGAGCAGGGTAGTGAGTAACTTGGATATTAAAACAATTTTACATAGTCAGCGTGAGTATTTCCTAAGTGGGAGCACTAGACCGATATCCTTCCGCCTTGCCAGGCTTAAGGATTTAAAGCAGACCATTATCCGCCGCGAACAAGAAATTATCCAGGCACTGAAAAAGGATTTAAATAAAGCGACTTTTGAAGCTTACGCCACAGAAATAGGCCTGACCCTTGAAGAATTAAAATATACCATTAGACATCTCCCCGCCTGGGCTAAACCCCACAAAGTAAAAACAGGGATGGCAAATTTCCCGGCGAAAAGCTACATTATCCCTGAACCGTATGGTATTGCCCTGATCATGTCACCCTGGAATTATCCTTTTAATCTTGCTCTTACCCCCCTCATTGGTGCCATAGCCGCGGGTAATTGCTCCATTATCAAGCCTTCCGCTTACGCCCCGCACACCTCATCGGTGGTAGCTCAAATCATCGGGGACTGTTTTGCTGAGAAATTTGTAGCCGTGGTGGAGGGGGGGAGGCAGACGAATCAAGACCTGCTCAGCGAAAAATTTGATTATATTTTTTTTACCGGAAGTGTAGCGGTTGGAAAAACCGTAATGCGAGCTGCAGCTGAACACCTTACGCCCGTGACTCTTGAGCTGGGGGGGAAAAGCCCGTGTATTGTGGACCGGGATGTAAATATTGACCTGGCGGCCAGGAGGATTACCTGGGGCAAGTTTTTAAATGCAGGTCAGACCTGTGTGGCTCCCGACTTTCTCCTGGTACACAAGAGCATCAAAGATGAACTGTTATACCGCATAAAAAAATACATTACTATTTTTTATGGCCGAAACCCCTGCAGCAACACCGATTACCCCAAAATAATCAACCAGCGTCATTTTAACCGTTTGCTGAATTTGCTTAAACGGGGTGACATAGTAACCGGCGGTCAATATAGCAAAGATAAACTCGTTATCGAACCGACCGTTATTGAGCACATCACCTGGGAGGATCCCGTCATGCAGGAAGAGGTCTTTGGGCCAATCCTGCCGGTGCTGGAATATGAAAATCTAGCAGAAGTTATTGCTGAGCTCAGCCGTCAGCCAAGCCCCCTGGCATTATATTTTTTTTCCACCAATCGAAAAAATCAACAAAGGGTCGTAGAAAACCTGTCCTATGGGGGCGGATGTATCAACGATACCGTTATGCATCTGGCGACTCCTTATCTGCCTTTTGGCGGTGTCGGCAACAGCGGTATGGGAGCCTACCACGGCAAAACCAGCTTTGATACCTTTTCCCACACCAAAAGCATCCTTAACAAATCATACTTATTAGATATTAAACTCAGATACCCTCCTTACAATAAAAACAAGCTAACCATACTGAAACATATTTAATACTGACGAGTAAAAAGGAATAGCCGGTAAAGCTATTCCTTTCCAATCATATTAGCAACCATCCCGGCCAAACTCAGCGAGGAGGTCAAGCCCGGCGATTCGATACCAATTAAGTTGATTAAGCCGGCCAGTCCATGCTCCACCTCATGCCGCACCACAAAATCCCGCACCGGATCCCCGGGCCCCTGGATTTTAGGCCTGATGCCGGCTATTTCTGGCTGCAGGTCAGCCAAATCGATAAAGGGCAGGTAAGATTTAATCGCCCGATAAAATTCACTGGCATGTTCCTCATCAACACTGTAATCCAAATCCTGCACATAAAAGGCGCTGGGCCCAAACCTCAGCCGGCCGTCCAAGGCTTTGGTGGCGTGAATACCCAAGCCCTTTAATTCCTTAAGCGGCGGTGGATAAATTAGCCTGCTCACCAGACCGGACTTGGCATTGGATACACCGAAATATTCCCCTTTACAGGGATAGATGCGGTACCCGGCCTGCTCAACATCCAACCCCAGCCAGGAAGGGATTTTATCTGCCCATAAACCTGCACTATTAATTAACCAATCACAATAAATCCAGTCACTTTGGCCATCGGGACCACGGTATGTTAACCGGTAACCGGCGCCACTCCGTTCCACCATTGTCACTGCATGACGATAGGCAAACATCGTCCCCTGACAGCGGGCCTGGTATTCCAGGCGATACATCAGTGCGTGGGAGTCAATTACGCCTGTCGATGGTGACAAAATTGCAGCTACCGCTGCAACATGCGGTTCCAGCTGCCTGACTTGGCCTGCCTCCAGTAGCTCGAGGTCGGTAACCCCATTTGCCAGCCCCTGGTTTAAAATTGACTCCAGTACCGGTACTTCCTCAGCCGTCCGGGCAATGATTAATTTACCTAAACGCTTATGTGGAACACCCCATACCTTACAGAACTGATATAGAAGCCGGTTGCCCTCCACGCATAACCTAGCCTTGAGACTACCGTCAGGATAGTACATCCCGGCATGAATAACCTCGCTGTTCCGACTCGAGGTTTCCATGCCAAACTTGTGGTGCCGCTCCATCACTACGATAGCTTGCCCAGTCAAACTGTTAGACAATTCCGCAGCCACCGCCAGACCCACCACACCGGCACCTATAATTACTATATCCACTCGATGCATGTTAATTATCCTTTCCGGGGTACAAGTTTTATACAATAAATTGTAGCATACCGGGCAGCGATATAAACAGGTTGGCTGTTAAACAAAAAGAACGGAAAGCCTGAAGTAATCATTTTAGTAATACAGCAGCCGAACGAGAAGCCAAGCGTATACATATTAAACTAAACCTGTATACGCTTATTCAGCCTTAAGCGTTTGATAAAAAATGACCTCATAAAAAAATATAAAAATTTTCTCAATTATTTTATTATTTGGAGGATATATAAAATTCACGTAGAATATAATAATTAAGAAGCTACAGGGATAAAACCCGGAAATTTTTATTTGTTAGGCTTTTCCTGGTTGTAACCTTAGCTCTTAGCTGAATTCCATAACTACCTCCTCTCCTCCCGGCTGGAAAGCCGGATTTTTTTGTCTGCGAAGCAATACGGGTATTTACTAAAATTTCTGTATTTCATAACCTTATATGTTTACCAGATTGAAAACAAGGTAACGTTGGCTTAAATATTTACGGCAAAAGTTGACAAAAAAATCCTCAGGCAGTTGGGCGTGAGGTTTTGTTGAATTACAAAAAAGCCTGCTGAGGACGCCTGAACCGGACAAAAAAAGTAGTCCCCGAAGGACTAGTGTCCACCTTAATGACCGCGTTGTACCTTGCAGCAATACTGTAGCAAACCGCCAGCCCCAGACCTGTCCCTTGATCCTTGGTGGTAAAAAAAGGTGTGCCCAACTTCTCCAAGGAACCGGGTTCGATGCCTGTACCCTGATCCTGCACGCCCAGGACAACCTCTTGGCCTTCCAAATATGTTTTTATAGTTAAATTGCCGCCGGGGGACATAGCTTCCAGGCCATTGCGAACCAAGTTTAAGATCAGCTGGCGCATTTCTTTTTCATTAAGGTATAAGTCCGGTATATCCGTGAGCTCCAGGTTAGTATATTTCTCGCTGTTCGCAGCGTCGGCCTGCATCAACGGTAGCAAGGTTTCAATAATCGTATTGAGATTCAGTTTCTCAACATCAACAGCTTTATTTTTAGCCAGGTAAAGAAATTCTGTAATAATGGAATTGGCCGAATCCAATTCCTTGATCATCAGCTCCAGGTAGTCCCTGAATTCCATAAAAGAGTCTTTACTTTGAAATACCTGCAGAAAACCGCGTACTGTGGTCATTGGATTTCTAATTTCGTGAGCAATACCGGCAGCCATTTCCCCAATCAAGTTCAGCTGCTCCAGACGAACCATTTCTTTTTCCATTTGTTTGCGCGCTTCCTCCGCCCGCTTGCGCTCCGTCATTTCCTGTTTCAGCTTTTCATTGGCTTGAATAAGATCGGTAGTACGCTCTGTCACTAGCTCTTCCAGTTGGGCACGGTGTTTTCTCAGCTCATACTCGATTTGTTTGCGCTCGGTAATGTCGATGCCGGTACAGATGATGTACTCCACCAAACCCTGGTTATCAAAAAGGATGGTATTAGACCAGGCAATCACCCTCCGGTCACCATTTCTATTGACCAGGCATGCCTCATGTTCAACAGACTCCTTACTGGTTTTTAAAACCTCAAAGACACGCTGAAACACTGCCACCTCTTCCGAAACAAGCAATAAATTCCAGATATGTACACCTATTACCTCGTGGTCTGAGTAACCGGTAATTTTTTCGCAGGCGCGGTTAAACTTAATAATTCTACCCTCGCTGTCAGTGACCAGAACCAGTGCACCAGCGGTATTCACCACGGCAGAGGCAAACTTTTTTTCATTTTCCAGTAAAACCTCTTTTTGTTCGCGAATCCGCAGTTCACGTCGCAACAGGAAATATAATAACAAGCCAGTACCGCTCACATAAACCCAACCTTTATAAGTTTGCATTACCGTAAGTTGTTTTATATCGCTGGCCAGCAGATAGAGCAGCAAGCTGTCGGAAAATGCAACCCAAATAATGCCAATCATAACATAGACTAAGCTTATTCTTATCGCCGGCTTTATAATTAGCTTCATATCC
This sequence comes from Sporotomaculum syntrophicum, assembly GCF_009932395.1. Taxonomy (GTDB): domain Bacteria; phylum Bacillota; class Desulfotomaculia; order Desulfotomaculales; family Desulfallaceae; genus Sporotomaculum; species Sporotomaculum syntrophicum. The sequence goes on along the minus strand of NZ_LSRS01000005.1, from coordinate 452,144 downwards.
ATTAACCCCGCCTTTTTTGAGTGTATCAAAAACCGGTGTCCGGCTACCTCAGGGTGTAAAAAAATATATCCTTTTTTATTTTTTCATTAAACACATATACACAAATTTCCTTCAGGAAATATATCGAAGATTGTCTATTAAGAAAAATTTTTCCATGGAAATACTTAACACATAAATAGTATCACGGGCTACCCAATATTGATGACATTTTTATAACAAAATGCTATTTTATTGTTGACTAATGTTGTAATTTGTCGTATTATACATGTAAACTCATTTTTATTTCCTCAATCTCATGTGCCCTTTTACTGGCAGCTATATGGCTAGGTAAAAGTGGTATTTTTTTTAATAACCTTTTTAACATACCAGGCATAATAAGTATTATATCCCCTAACTTTTTATTGCAGAAACTATCTCCTTTGCTTACTGGCTGCTCAGGCCAGTTTTTTTTGTGCCTCCCTTTGTGTACGACCATCCTTCCCGTACTGCACCGGTTAAAAAGTCACTATATTAAACAGGGGGTTCGACCATTCTTTGTGTTATCCCATTTATACAAGTTTATTTAAGAAGGCTATTTCATGCTCACTACGTTTGCCAAACTTGTAGCCCAACTGGTGGAAGGAATTTTTACCGGCTAATTGTGCATTAACCTGGCTAAAGAGACTCATGCCATGAGAAAGGCTGTTTGATGTAACCCCATATATGTCTACGGAAAATCCCGCAAGGATATTGTTTTCGCAAAATATGTTGATCACGAAACATTAGAAGCCCACAGACAGGCTCCTCACGTAAGACCGCTGCAGAAGCAAATTGTGTAAGAAAAAAGTACTGATCTCCTGTACGAAGAAATAATCGTCCAACTGCTCAAAGAACTTGTTATTAGGTTAAGAAAAGAGGTTGCTCAGCGTGCAAATTAATCCGCTGTTTTTATCCACCGGTATTGTCAGTTTGCTTAACGGTGACGTCCAGAGTGCCCTGGCCTTTATCGGCCACACTTTCCCGGTTATGCCCCAATGGCCGCAATTGCCCAGGCACACCGCGTTTGAGGAATTAATCTGCCTTTGTAGCTGCAGACCTAGAGCAAATAATTAACAGGCCATTTTTGCCCCGCTGTGGTACCGGCAGTATAACCGTTGCTAAGGGAGAAACCGTCTATAAGCTAAGCAATACCGTCTGCCAGGAATTGAACCATAAATATTCCTTGCCAGGCTGATATATGTCAGGATATAATAACCGTGCCACTAAGACCAATAAACCTTAAGGGGTGGTTAAAATGCCTGTAAGCGATGAGTCGGTCAAAATTGAATTTACCGCACAGGCCAGAGCCTATATTCTCGAACGAGGCGACAGCGTAACTGTGGAAATAGAAACAACTTACATTTGAGCCAGCTGCAACCGGGAGCCTGTCGTGTTTACAGGCCTACCGCGTGTTCCCGAGAAATATGATCAAGTGCTGGCTGACGACATTAAGGTTTACATTGCGCAGGATGCCAATATTGCCCCGGAAGGGTTGAAAATATCTTTGGGTAACTGGAGGGGATTCCCCACTCTGGAGGTAAAGGGGCTGCTTACTTACTAAGCTCATGTTAACTAAGGTACCGGACTTTTACCGGTACCTTTCGTTTAGCCTTGTATTTCATATAGCTGTTGATACCGGCTCTTAGCAAGCTCTTGCTGCCGAGCACCCTGGCCACATTTCGGCTTCAATAGAGAACAGTGATTAGAACAACCATCGCAAAAAATATTGGCGAGAAAATCATTAAAAGTAACCCCATCACCATCGTCACCTGTGCCTGCTGAAACGCCATTATCCTGACCTGTCTCAGCCGGATACTCAGCTACGGGAACACGGCCACCCGGTATGCGGTTGGCATAGCTTTCCCGGGGGTAAGCATAGTAATAACGGTGACCATGTTCGTGACGCTGCAGGAGAGGTTCCCTGACTATCCTGACTTGCTCAGCATCCTCGGTTGAGCTTACAGCAATTTGAGCATATAGAAAGCCTGCCACCAATATCAGGACTCCCACACCTACCATCACCATGACAAATTTTGGTATTTTCAGGGCAGTGCCCAGTTTACCCACAGCATGTACAATAAAGCGCCAGTGCAGGGCAAAATGAACGCCAAATAGCCCGAGACAGAAGTACGCTACCTATTTATGCACGATCACTAAGTTACGATTCATATCCGCTGAATACGAGACAAACAGCACCCGCGAGATTTCAATTCCCGTCCATAGAATTCCCGTCCATAGATGGTTATAACACAAATGAATGAAACGGTATTCAATACATAACACAGCTTAGTCTTGGTCTTATAAGCCAGGGTAAACAGGTTCCGAGTAGTTTTTTTCACCCACGACCAATTCAGCAGCACATGCATTGTAAACAAGAAACCAATGCTTAAGCCTAGAATTTCATGCCACGCCATACCGGTACGCTGAGGCTCGATTAAGATCAGAAATAAAGCTGCAAGACCGACATCAAGCATAAATTTAGTCAAGTTTTATCAGGCATATGATTCAATTCCTTTCTGTTAATCGTGATGCAGCTAGTATAACTTGTTTAGCGAAATTTATCTAAAAGCCGTTTAAGGTTAATTTCAGGTTTCTTAATCATTAGCTAAGTGTTTTTTTCGCCAAACTGAGCAAACTAGCCAAAAAGGAGGTATTTTACTTGTTCTATGATAAATATAACCTGCGCCAAAATGCTGATTTAGCCATGCTAACCCTTGCGACTATAGCTTTAACCGCCCCGTTTATCTATTATGCTAAAGATATTGCCGATTCGCTCCGGGTTATTGCTGGGAGGAAATAGGAGCATGACGACAATGGCCGTCTTAACCGACGGCTATTTCTTATTCAAATACCGTAAATTTTATGCTGCTGCAAAGGATTCTCATGTTAGATTTAGAATATTTCTATGCATAACGCGGACATAACAATTAGCTCAGATGATGAATATAAGGGGGGTACATGTGTAATGCGGAACAATATCCTGGAAAAATTAGAAGCCATTGAAAAGCTGGTCAGAGAAGTGAGGCAAGAACTTTTACTGAACAGCAATCTGATGCTTGACTCCGCCCCTGTACGTGATGAAATACTCGCCCATACCATATCTTTCTTCCTTGATAACGAAGTGGAAGTAGAGTACAACCTGGATGACATGGAGCTTAAGGAGCTCAAGGAACTAGCGGAGGAATTAGAGATTGACCTGCCCAGGGATGTTCAAAAAGAGGAAGTAATATTTGCCATTATGGAATTGTACAAAGCACAAACCTCAGCCAAGTAATTTACTTTTCTTCAACCTTAAATACCCCACCCTTAAATTTTGCCCCGGCCTGATGTCTGATAGTTCTATCTGGGCAAGGTAAAACAAGAAATTAGGTGATAGCATTCACATAATATGCCGCTACTGCCTTTGCTTTGATTAATCACGATAAGGTAGTATATTCAGGCAATGGTTGGATATTTAGCGTTTTATATAGACGGTCGTAAGCATTTATCTCCAACTCCACAGCATATTTTTTTGTTATTAATTGACGGGCCTGGTTACCCATAGCATATCGAAGAGAAGGATTTTGTATTAATTTTAAAGCCGCTGCCGCCAGCTCTGCTGGAGAATTAATATAGTAGCCCTGGATGCCGTTCATGATAATATCCAGGTTACCGGGGACAGCTGTTAAAATACAAGGTTTCCCCAAATACATGGCTTCAAGAGCTCCCTGAGGCTGTCCCTCCGCATGGGAAGTATTAAGAACAATATCTGCGATCTGCAGAATGCCCTTCATTTTTTGGTGCGGTATTTCACCAAAATAATGAGCCCAGTTTAATGTGCTCAGGCGCGATTTTAGATGTGCTGTATAATTAACATCGATGGCAGCCCCCACGATGAGCAAACGTAAATGAGGATATTGTTGGTAAACAATTTCAAGACCATCCAGAGCTAAATCAATATTTTTTATTGGCCTTAAACCACTGGGCAATACAAATACTGTCTCATACAAAGATAAACCCAGTTGATGTCGTGTAACCAACGGTGCCGAAGGCAGTTCAACACCCTGGGGAATAACCACCTGGCGGGACTGTAGGCGGGGTTCTATGGCTGTGATCTGCTTTCCCAGATGGGGATTAAAGACAACTATCTTGCTCGCTAGAAACATAGTCTCTAGTGTTTGCTTGCTAAGGGGGCCCAATAAATCGCAATTAATATCGGTACCGGTGGTGGTTAATAGTATCGGAATATTTTTTATTAGTGGATGATTTACTACCCTTGAAAATTGCCGTGCATGATACCCGTGAACTAGGCTATAACAATTAATGTCAAAGCAGCAATCAAGCTGAAATTCCCAATCCGGCTCATCCATAGAGATTAAATCTATCGCATAGCCCTTACGTCTAAGACCGGTAAATAGCCGGGTTGCCGTTACGCTATTGCCGCGCTGGCTATGTAAATAGGGAGTGACCATTAATATGCGGTCCATTTTTAATAAACTCCTGTCATTAAAAGTGAAAACATCTCAGTTCGGCTTTCAATACCTGGATACACTCACAGTATTGCCCTTTACCACCCATAATCCCTCGATGTAATTAAGAGCCCTTATGGCTTCATCAAATTGGATATCTTCAAGCTGGGAAGCATGTAATCGCAAAGCATTTATTTTTTTGTTCTATATAGTGCGTTATATCTTCTGCATAAGACACATTCTGCAATGGGGTCCATATTCTCATAAGCCAGTATGATTTTAACTTCCCAGGGCAGACCCTGACACTCTTGAAATCATAGTTAGAGTAGGTGAGACTCCCCGCTTCACCTGATGTCATATAAACGGTAATTACTGTATGACCCTGCTAACATGTTTTGCAATACTTCCGCCGCACCCTAATAAATCATCATCTGGATGAGGTGCAAATACATTATTTTTTCATACAAGCCTTCTCAGAAAATATTATCAGTAGTATTTTAATACTTCCAGCTTTTATTTGAAATTATAGCAATATTTTTACAAGTCATTGTTAAATGGGTTCAAGATTACCTCTGATGGTCACGACCTAATTCTGTTTTATTATAAACGCTAAGGCCAAGTTATAAGGGTTTAGTTCGCACATTTTCTGGTTGGCGGTTGGAAGCTTAGCTGGAGTTAATATGACCAGTACTCTAAACGTTAACCGTAAATTTAATCCCTTGCATAAACTTTCCTATACCTAAGATATATTATAAGATATATTATTTAAATGAATAATGATCAGCTTCGTTAATTACTTTTGCTTTAACTGTTCAATATTATAGTTCTTACAACGGCTATTGCTTTTTATTATGATGATTAATTTGCACAAGGTAAATGCATCAACGGCATGGAGTAAGAATAATAGGAGTGTTTGATGAGTGAAGAAAGGCAGGCAGATTATGTATTGGATTATAGGGATTTTTATTTTTCTCATCCTGGGGATTCTGATCTGGTTCTCGATTCCTTACTCACCAATGAAAGCAGAATTTGCGCAATTGCATAACCAACAAAACTCAAAAATGCAGATTCAAAATCAGGTTTTTAAGCAAGAAGATATCGCTGACCTTCCTATGCCCGTGCAAAGGTATTTTGAGGTTTGTGGGTTTATAGGGCAACCCAAAATGTCCAACATGAAAATCTCGCATAATGATGTTGACTTCATTCTATCCTCGAGCATGCCTAAATTAAAAATTAAGTGCACACAGTTTAACTCGGCAGAAAAACCGGAAAGAGTCGCTCTAATTGATACACATCTGTACGGGATCCCCTTTGAAGGGATTGATGCCTATCAAGCCGGCGTTGGTTCCATGAAAGGAGTCATCGCCAAGGGAGTCACTTTATTTAACCAAACTGGTGCAGCGATGAACAAATCCAGCCTCGTCAATTGCCTGGCCGAGAGTCTTTTTATGCCTAACTTCGTTTTACAAGACTTTGTAAGTTGGGAAAGTATTGATGAAAACCACGTCAAGGGTACAATTGCATATTATGGATTATATGCCAGTGGCATATTTACCTTTGATAAAAATGGTTTTCTTGAGACTTTTACTACCGATGACCGGTTATATGTCGATACCAACGGCAATGTGAAGCAGGTTAAATGGTCGGCAATCTGCGGTGATTACCGGGAGGTCAACGGCATTAAACAACCAAAATCTTTACAAGCAGTCTGGCATTTGGTAGAGGGGGACCTTGTTTACTTTGACGGGCACGATACCTTTATTCAATACAATGTGGCTGAATGAGACCAATGCTTGAATATCATAAGCACGAAACGGTTCTGTTTAGGTTGAAACACAATGTCATATAATTATTCCTCGCTTATTTTTTGCCACTGGTTGAATAGGCCGGTTTTCTCAACATTGAAAACATATAAACAATCTCCGTTTAATATGAGGAAAGTGAAAATGACTAAATAATTTAGTATATTTTAGTGATACTGGTATCAATCCCCTTTTGTACTTAATAGTATGGTAATAGTTCAAAAGGAGGAGATTTTTATGTCTAAACCATCAGATCAACATCAACCAAACACATATCCCGACGCACAAGCACGCCTTCATGTACATGATTATTCCGGAAAAACCAGCTGCGATGAAGGACATAGCCATTTGCACCCGGGTGTTTCCGGACCACCAATCCCATACGGCCAAAGCCACATTCATGAAGTAAGAGGATTAACAACTTTTGACTTTCATCATCACCATGCTTACTTCGCTTACACAGGCCCGGAGATTGAGTTGTCGACTGGATATCATACACATTATATTTCTTTTAGGACCAGTCGGAATTTTGGCCATGATCACCAGGTAGAAAGTTTTGTTCAAGTAACGCCTGAAGAAACGATAACACATCCTGAGCCCTACGATAAAAAGCCATAATTGAACAGGAGTAAATACCCGGGCAACCCCGGGTTTTATTTTTGCATGGGAATGTTAACCCAAAAATATATCGGTTAAACTAGTTAGAAACTGCTTATAATATAAGATACTGACTAATAAATTAATGATGGCGCTCAAATTTGTTACTTATATATTGGCAACGAAAAACAAAAAACTTCCGAAACCTCGGAAGTCCTATCATTACTGGCGGGAGTGTGTGAGAATCGAACTCACCAGGGACGGGATCGCCGCCCCACTAACTGGTTTTGAAGACCAGGGGCACCACCAGGCACCATCCACCCCCGTAACTGATTTTGCGATAATAAGTATTATAACAAAGTTAATTTAATTAAACAAGGTTAAGTATAAACAATTCTGATTGCTTTTACTAGAAAAATATAATAATCTATTAAATGTAATCTGGTGCGTTATGTATTATTTGCGCCTGTGCTCGTTTTTCTTAACCTCGTTACTTTTTACCCTGGTAACAATGTGGAGCAAAAAACCGGCTTATTATCGTCAAAGAAGGAAAATTGTTCTACTTCGTCGAAGGGTTAAGTTGGTATAGCCTTCTTTCACAAATAAGTAGGTGATCAAAACTAAATGATATTTGATTTCTTCAGCGAAATAAGAAACGAATTAAGCGTTGTGGAAGAAGAGCTCATTAAAGCTGTTCGTTCTTCCGACCCGTTATTAACGGAAACCGCTACCCACTTAATTAAGGCAGGGGGCAAACGCCTGCGGCCTGCTTTTTGTCTGCTGGGCGGCAAATTTGCTAACTTTGAGCTGAACAGAATAGTCCCTCTGGCAGTGGCCTTAGAGTTAATTCACATGGCTACCCTGGTACACGATGATGTAGTGGACGCTTCATTAACCAGGAGAGGACAGCCCACGGTTAAAGCGCAGTTGGGGAACCGCATATCCACCCACATTGGCGATTACTTACTGGGCAAATCCTTAATCCTCATTTCACTGTATGATGACCCTTTGATCCCCAGGGTACTGGCCGAAACCAGCGTTAAAATGAGTGAAGGGGAAATCCTCCAGATTGCCACCACTTATGATCTGGACCAAAATATCAAGGACTATTTTTATCGCATTAACCGCAAAACCGCCCTGCTGATTTCCGCGTCCTGCCAGTTGGGAGCAGTAGCCTGTGGCGCTCCGCGGCAACTGCACCAGACCCTGCGGCGTTTCGGTCATTATATAGGCATGGCCTTTCAAATTACCGACGATATTCTGGACATGACTGCCGAGCAAACCAAATTAGGCAAGCCGGTAGGAGGCGATTTAAGACAGGGCATTATCACGCTGCCGGCCATTTATGCCTTAAGAAAAGGCAGCGTACGAAACCGATTACAGGAAATTATTAGCAAAACCGATAAGAGTGATCAGGAAATCCATGAAGCCATTGACCTGATTATCGGGTGCGGTGGTATTGATTATGCAGACGCTATCTCCGACAAGTATATTGCTAAAGCCAAAAAGGAATTAGCAGGGCTGCCTGATGTGCCCGTAAAAAAGACAATGCAAATTATTGCCGAATTCATTGGTATTCGGAGTTTTTAATCCGAAAACAGTATGGTTTAGTGTTAAGTAAAGATTCACCTGGAGCGTATATATATATATGGAACTTTACCCTATCTTCCTCAAGCTTCAAGATAAAAAATGTCTGGTGGTGGGCGGCGGTAAAGTAGCTGAGCGCAAGGTGCAAGCCCTGGCCCGCTGCGGCGCCCAAATTCATGTGGTCAGTCCCCAGTTAACCATAGGTCTGCAAAATATGGCCGAACGCGGCTTGATTAACCATCGTTGCGGTTATTATCAAACCGGTGACTTAATCAATACTTTCCTGGTGATCAGCGCCACGAACGATGATACTGTCAACCATGCCGTGGCCGGCGATTGTCTGAAGCGCAATATTCTAGTTAACGTAGTGGATGACCCGCCACGATGTAATTTTTTTGTCCCCTCCGTAGTGCACCGGCGTTCTCTCAAGCTGGCGATTTCCACTGGAGGCAACAGTCCCCGGCTGGCAAAAATGATCCGCCGCAGCCTGGAGCTGGAATTTGGGCCGGCTTTCGCTGAATTTAACGACTATCTCGGCTCGGTACGCAAACAGGTTCATGCACAGGTGGCGGATCCCGTCCAAAGAGAGCAGATCTTGAAGAATTTAGTGGACGAAACTACATATATATTAGTTAAACAGGGGAAGCTTGAGCAGGCAAAGGAGCGGGTCAACCATGTTTGTCATTTCGATCGGTGTCAATCATAAAACTGCTCCGGTGGAAATCAGAGAAAAACTTTCTTTTTCAGACAATGCCCTCCCGGACGCCCTGGCCAGGCTGCTTAACTACCCGGTTGTTTTGGGCTGCGTAATTATTTCCACCTGCAACCGCACGGAAATATATGCACATGTCACCGATGTGGAAAGCGGTCTAGAAACTATCCGCATGTTTTTGCAACGTAAGTCGGGTGTAGAGCCGGCTTTGATTAAAAAGTACACTTATACATCCGCTCAGCATAAAACCGCCCGGCAACTGTTCAGGGTGGCGGCAGGCCTAGATTCCATGCTACTGGGCGAAACCCAGATTCTAGGCCAGGTAAGAACAGCTTTCCAGCTAGCGCAGAAATTTCAAGCCACCGATAAAGTAATTAATACATTATTTAGACATGCCCTTACGGTGGGCAAGCGAGCCCGTACCGAAACGGGCATCGACCGACATGCCGTTTCCATCAGTTATGCTGCGGTGGAACTGGCCAAAAAAATTTTTCAGGACCTTACCGGTCGCTCGGTGCTGATTATCGGGGCCGGCAAGATGGGTGAATTAACCGCCAGGCACCTGGTAGCCAACGGCGTTTCCGGAGTGATTGTATCCAATCGCTCCTACCACCAAGCCGCTTACCTGGCCGGCCAGTTCGGCGGCCGGGCGATAAAATTCAAAGAACTGCCGCATTACCTGAAGGCGGCCGATATTGTAATCAGCTGTACCGCCGCTACCCACTATGTAGTTCGGGCGCCTGAAGTGCAAAAGCTGCTGGTCCACAAACCCGGCAAAGCCATTATGTTCATTGACATAGCGGTACCCCGGGATATTGACCCGGAAGTGGGCAGCCTGCCAGGTGTTAAGCTTTACGATATCGACGACTTGCAAAATGTGGTGGACAATAACCTCATGGAACGCAAACGGGCTGCTCTCCTGGCGGACGCCATCATCGACGACAAGGTGGAGGAGTTTGCCCGCTGGCAAGGGGAACAGTATGTCGTGCCTACTATTACCGCGCTGAAAAAACAGGGCGAGGCCGTTAAACAGCAGGAACTGGACCGGGCTCTGGGTAAACTTGGTGCTTTATCTGTACATGACCGCAAAGTTATTGAGACCATGGCCAATACCATTGTTAGCCAACTGTTGCACACACCCATTACAAAGCTAAAGGAATTTGCCATGACAGGGAAAGGTCCGGTTTACCAGGAGGCTGTGGAAAGATTATTCGACCTGGAAGACCTGGAGCAGGCAGGCAGGCCGGCAATCCCGCAGCCGTTGCAGGCAAAGGAGCAGCCCAAGGCAGCAGGCCGGCATTAATTATTTAAATTAAGTTTGTTCAGTATCGGGTGCGGGCTTAACAATCAGCCACACCCGAAATTTTATTAACTATCTACCTGTAGGTATCGGAGGCTGTTATGGTTAACCAAGTCATAATTGGGTCCCGGGACAGCGACCTTGCCATGTGGCAGGCCTCCTGGGTGGCGGAGGCGCTTCAACAGGCTTACCCGGACCGCAGTTTTCAAATTAAAGGCATCAAAACAAAAGGCGACAACATTTTAGATGTAGCGTTGGCTAAAATCGGAGACAAAGGCCTGTTTACTAAAGAACTGGAGGCAGCGCTATTAAACGGCACAATTCATATGGCTGTGCACAGCATGAAGGACCTGCCCACCCAGCTGCCCGAGGGTCTGGATATTGGCGCAGTTTGCGAACGGGAATACCCGGGTGATGTTTTAATCTCCCGCAATAACCTGCAGCTGGCGGATTTAAAAAAGGGAGCCCGTGTCGGTACCAGTAGCCTGCGGCGCCGCGCCCAGCTGCTGCATTACCGGCCGGACCTGCAAATGGTGGATATCCGCGGCAACTTAAATACCCGGCTGCGCAAATTCAAGGAGCTGGAGCTTGATGCCCTGGTGCTTGCTTATGCCGGTATCAAGCGCCTGGGTTTCGAAGAACTGATTACCCAGTTAATTCCCTTTGACATATGCCTCCCGGCTGTGGGACAGGGTTCACTGGGTGTGGAGCTAACCAGCACGGACACCGCCACCCGTGCTATGCTCGCCCACCTGGACCACCGCCCTTCTCGGACCGCCATTGCAGCGGAGCGGGCTTTTATGCAGAGACTGGAAGGGGGCTGCCAAGTTCCCATCGGCGCTTACAGCCAGGTTGAGGGTGAGTTGCTTACCCTGACCGGGACAGTGTTTGATCTGCACGGCCAAACTATGCTGCGTCACAGCATAACAGGATCGGCGGTCAATGCCAAGCAGTTAGGCATCCGGCTGGCAGAAGTACTGATCGACCACGGGGCGGAAAAGATATTACATCAGGCCAGACAGGAGTTCGGAAGATATGACAAATAACAAGGGAACCGTATACTTAATCGGTGCCGGCCCGGGCGATCCGGGACTGCTTACGGTTAAAGGGCTGGAGTGCCTTAAAAAGGCTGACGTAATTGTCTATGACCGGCTGGCCGGGCGACGGCTACTCAAACAGCGCCGCCCGGACTCCGAATGCATTTATGTCGGTAAATTACCCGATCGGCATACTCTGAAGCAGGGGGAAATCAACCGGCTGCTTGTAGATAAAGCCCGGCAAGGCCTAACCGTAGCGCGCTTAAAGGGTGGCGATCCCTTTGTTTTTGGCCGGGGCGGCGAGGAGGCCGAAGCGCTAGCCCGCCACGGGATCCCCTTTGAAATAGTTCCCGGGGTCACCTCAGCCATTGCTGTACCGGCTTACGCGGGCATTCCGGTGACCCACCGGGACTTTACCTCCACCTTGGCCATTATCACTGGCAACGAAGACCCCGGCAAGGAAACCTCCAGTATCCAGTGGTCAAAAATCGCCACCGGGGTGGGCACCTTAATATTTTTAATGGGCATGAGCAATTTACCAAACATCACCCAAAAGTTAATTGAGCACGGCAGGGCTCCTGAAACCCCGGCAGCACTGATCCACTGGGGCACCCGCCCGGAACAAAAAACCCTGGTAGGACGTCTGAACAATATCGCCCGCCTTGCAAGTGAGCAAAATTTCAAAAACCCAGCCATTATCATCGTGGGTGAAGTGGTACAGCTACGAGATAAATTGAGTTGGTTTGAAAATAAGCCTCTATTCGGCAAAAGGGTACTGATCACCCGCTCCCGTGAGCAGGCCAGCAGCTTAGCCGGGGTAATTGAGGGATTGGGCGGTGAGCCGGTGGAGTTTCCCACCATCGCCATCGTTCCGCCCGAAGACAACTCGCCCTTGGAACAGGCCATAGCCCGCTTATCCTCATATAACTGGCTTATTTTTACCAGCGTCAATGGGGTATCCCACTTCTTTGATACCCTGCGCCGGTTAAACAAAGATATCCGCGTTTTAGCAGGCCTTAAAATTTGTGCTATTGGACCTCAAACAGGTCAAGCGCTGCAAAAAATGGCCCTGCAAGTGACATACATACCCACGGAATTCCGGGCCGAGGCCATTGTCGAGGGGCTGCAGGAGCAATTAACGACAGGCGACCGGGTATTGTTGCCCCGGGCAGATATAGCCAGAAAAATACTGCCCGAGGCGCTGATCAGTCTGGGCGCCCGAGTGGATGAAGTAACAGCCTACCGCACTGTGCTCGGTACCGGCGATGCCGCGGCCATCCGTGACTCTATGGCTAAAGGGGCTATTGATTTAATCACCTTTACCAGTTCCTCCACGGTGCGCAATTTTGTCTCTTTGCTGGATACAGCAAACCCGGCCCAACTGGTGGGCAGTGCCAAAGTAGCCAGCATTGGTCCCATCACCTCCGCCACGGCCCGGGCACTGGGAGTTCCTGTACACATTGAAGCGCAGGAGTATACCATTAACGGCCTGGTCCAGGCTATTTTGGCTGATTGCAGTTCCGGCCAAGCATAATAACTTAGTCCGTCCGTAATGGACCGGCTGAGCTTTGCAGCTGAGCCATGGAAAGGTGAGAAGTAGACTTTTAAAGATAAATTCACCCATGCAGCATGTTCATACTGGAAATTTAATTTATAATAAACTAAGATATACAGACAGCATTATCAACCGACCCTGTATAGAGGAGAAAATTATGATCAGCGTTAGCAGATTGCTTTGCGGAGCAGAACATTACGGTGATTCACTGCGCTACCAACATGATGCTGGCAGCCAGCGGGACGGCACCACGACCGGGCGCGGTCCGGTGGTGGTCTGGAACTCAACCCGCACCTGCAATTTAAGATGCCGTCACTGCTATTCCAGTTCGACCGATCAAACCTATGACAATGAACTCACCACCACCGAGGCTAAAAAATTCATTGATGACCTAGCTGCCTTTCATGTTCCGGTAATCCTTTTTTCCGGTGGCGAACCTTTGCTACGCCCTGATTTTTTTGAACTGGCTGATTATGCCCGCCAGCACCGCATTCGCTGCACCTTATCCACCAACGGTACTCTGATCACACCTGATATGGCCGAACGCATCAAGGAGGTAGGGGTCAGCTACGTGGGCATCAGCTTGGACGGCATCGGTGACAATAACGACCGATTCCGGGGCCGCCAGGGAGCCTTCGAGGCAGCTTTAAACGGCATCCGCGCCTGCCGGTCCATCGGCCAGCGGGTGGGCTTGCGGTTTACCATTAACCGCCACAACCTCGACCAGCTGCCGGCGATCTTTAAATTGATCGAGGATGAAGATATACCACGGGTATGTTTTTACCACCTGGTATACAGCGGACGGGGTAGTAAAATGATTAACGAAGACGTAAGCCACGCCCAAACCCGGCAGGCCATGGACTTGATCATGGATCGTACCCTCGATTATCACCACCGCGGCTTAAACAAAGAGATCCTGACGGTGGACAACCATGCCGACGGCATTTATATCTACCTGTCACTGCTGCAAACCGAGCCGGACCGGGCCGAGCAGGTTCGCCTGCTGCTCATCGCCAACGGCGGCAACCGTACGGGCATAGCCATAGGGGCGGTGGACTGGTCCGGCAATGTATACCCCGATCAGTTTACCCGCCAGCACCTGCTGGGCAATATCCGAGACCAGTCCTTCGGGGAGATCTGGCAAAACGCAGATAACCCGGTCCTGCAAGGGTTAAAGGATCGTAAACCGCTGCTTACGGGGCGCTGCGCCCGGTGCCGCTATCTAAATATGTGCAACGGCAACTTCAGAACCCGGGCTGAGGCGGTGCACGGAGATTTCTGGGCGTCCGATCCCGCCTGTTACCTATCGGATCAGGAGATTTTGCTAGCTGAATAGCACTGTGACTGCACAGCATCTTGCCCTGCATTGGTCGGGAAAAGATCTTATTGCTTTATAACGCCTTTAGTTAGGAGGTAGCCTATGTATTTTCCAGTTGCCAGGCCGCGCCGCCTGCGATCCAGCGCTACTATGCGGCGGCTAGTCAGGGAAAACTACCTGCGTGTGGATGACTTGATATATCCTATATTTGTTACCTGCGGCCGGGATGTGCAGGAACCTATCGAATCGATGCCCGGCATTTATAGATTATCCATCGACCGGCTGCTGGCCGAGGTTGCCCTGGTGCAATCCCTGGGCATCCCGGGTATACTGCTTTTCGGTATCCCGGATAGCAAGGATGCTGTCGGCAGCGGTGCTTATGCTGACGACGGAATTATTCAGCAGACTGTTAGTATAGTTAAAGATAAATACCCTGATTTACTGGTAATCACTGATGTTTGCCTGTGCGAGTACACCGACCACGGACACTGCGGTGTTGTTCAGGAGGGCAAGGTTTTAAACGACCCCACCCTGGAGCTTCTAGCCCGCACCGCGGTTTCCCACGCCCGAAGCGGGGCGGACATCATCGCCCCTTCGGATATGATGGACGGGCGGGTGCGGGCTATTCGCGAATCTCTTGACAGCGCTGGGTTTACAGACACCCCAATCATGTCTTACAGCGTTAAATACGCTTCTGCCTTTTACGGGCCCTTCCGGGAAGCAGCCGGCTCAGCCCCACAATTCGGCGACCGTAAATCCTACCAAATGGACCCGCCCAATATAAGGGAAGCCCTGCGGGAAGTCGAGCAGGATATCGCCGAGGGAGCAGACATGCTAATCGTTAAGCCAGCCATGGCTTACCTTGATGTAGTCGCGTCAGTGCGGGAAAACTTTGACGGCCCGCTAGCGGTTTACAACGTCAGTGGAGAATATGCGATGTTGAAGGCCGCGGCCCAGCTGGGCTGGATCGATGAACGCAAAACCACCCTGGAATTGCTCACCGGCATGAAAAGGGCGGGGGCTGATATCATTATTACTTACCATGCACTGGACGTCGTGCGCTGGTTAAACGAAGAAGTTTAAAACAAGTTTTAAATAGAAAGGAACAAAGCAGCTATGCTGGTATCATGGAACACCACCAACGCCTGCAACCTGTACTGCAAGCACTGCTACCGGGACTCGGGTGCCCGGGCAGAGGAAGAGCTTAATACTGAAGAGGGTAAAAAGCTGATTTACGAGATAGCCGGTGCAGGTTTTAAAATCATGATTTTCAGTGGCGGCGAGCCGCTGATGCGGGACGATATTTACGAGCTGGTCGAATACGCCGCCGGCGCCGGGCTGCGTCCTGTGCTGGGTTCCAACGGCACGCTGCTTACTCCGGAGGCAGCCGCCCGGCTAAAAGCATCGGGTGCGATGGCAGTGGGAATCAGCCTTGACAGCACCAATCCGGCCAAGCATGATGATTTCCGGGGCGTAAACGGTGCCTGGCGGGGAGCGGTGGGCGGTATACTGGCCTGCCAGAAGGCCGAGCTGCCCTTCCAGATCCACACCACGGTAATGGACTGGAACAGTAGTGACATAGAAGCCATCACCGACTTGTCCGTCGGCCTGGGTGCCCGGGGCCACCACATCTTTTTCATGGTACCCACCGGCCGGGCGGTAAACATTGAAGCAGAAACACTGCGCGCCGAGCAATATGAAGACTTACTGAGGCGGATTATCGTTAAGCAGGGCCAGGTGGATATCGAGCTCAAACCTACCTGTGCGCCTCAGTTCATGCGCATCGCCAGGCAAATGGGAGTGGATATGCGTTTTAGCCGCGGCTGCCTGGCCGGAACGGCTTACTGTATCATCAGCCCCCGGGGTGATGTACAGCCTTGCGCTTACCTTAATATACCCCTGGGCAATGTGCGCGAGACCGGGTTTAAGGAAATCTGGCGTAACAGCGAAGTGCTGCAAAAGCTGCGCACCATGGAATACAGCGGTAGCTGCGGCACCTGCCAGTTCACCAAAATCTGCGGCGGTTGCCGGGCCAGGGCATATTATTACCACGGTGATTACATGGCCGAGGAGCCCTGGTGTCTTTATCATGGAAGAAAGGGATACTAGCCCATGAGTGTTGAGCAAACCGATAAACAACTACTGCACCTCATCCAATCCAATTTCCCGGTGGTGCCGCGTCCTTTTGCGGAGATTGGGAAACAACTGGGCATCAGCGAGCAGGAGGTGCTGAAGCGCATCGCCCGGCTTCAGCAGAAGGGCATCATCCGGAGGCTGGGCGCGCTGTTTGATTCCCGTAAAGTAGGCTATACCGGTACCCTGTGCGCCCTGCAGGTAGCCGAAGCGGATATTGACCGGGTAGCCTCAATAGTCAACAGTTATCCGGGTATTACCCACAATTATCTGCGCAATCACCACTATAACATGTGGTTTACCTTACTGGCCCCGTCGGAACAGCACATCAAAGAAATCTTAACTGAAATTAAACAAAAAACCGGTTTGACGGATATACTTATTCTGCCGGCCATTAATATTTTCAAAGTACGTGTTAATTTCAACCTGTCCGAGGTGCAGCATGCTGACTGAACTGGAAAAACAAATTATCAGGGAACTACAGCAGGGACTGCCACTGGTGGTCAGACCTTACCTTGCGCTGGCTAAAAAGCTGAGCTTATCGGAAGATGAGTTAATGGCTAAAATAAATGAGATGATCACCAGTGGCCTGATTCGCCGTTTCGGGGCGGCCATGCACCACCAGAAGCTGGGCTACACCGCCAACGCCATGGTGGTATGGGACGTACCCGACGAGCTGGCCGCAGATACCGGCCGGCTGTTGGCTGGGATGGCCGAAGTGACCCATTGTTACCAGAGGTCCCGGCAGTCCGGCTGGCCTTACAACCTGTTTACTGTTATTCACGGGCAAACCCAAGAGCAGTGTGAGGAGCTGGCTGCTGTGATGGCCGAAAAAATTGGTATACCCAATTATATGCTGCTTTTTAGCACCACAGAGTTAAAAAAGAGCAGCATGCAATATTTTGTTGATTAGGGTGGTGATTTAAGTGCACAACGGGTTTACCAAATCAGCCCAGTTATTTACAGAGGCCGTCAATTATATTCCCGGCGGCGTCAATAGCCCGGTACGCGCCTTCCAAGCGGTAGGAGGCAAGCCGGTATTCATCGCCAAAGGCGAGGGGGCCCTGCTCACCGATGTGGACGGCAATACCTACATAGACTACGTGGGCTCCTGGGGACCACTTGTGCTTGGCCACCGGCATCCTGAGGTGGTTAAAGCGCTTCACAATTGTCTGGAGAAAGGTACTAGTTTCGGTGCACCCACTGAGCTGGAAACTCTGCTGGCCAAAATGATTGTGGAAGCCATGCCGTCTGTGGATATGGTCAGGCTGGTTAACTCGGGCACCGAGGCGACTATGAGCGCTATCAGGCTAGCTAGGGGTTACACCAGACGCAATAAAATCATTAAATTTGCCGGGTGCTATCACGGGCATGCCGACTTCCTTCTGATTCAAGCAGGCTCCGGCGCTTTAACCCTGGGCGTACCCACCAGCCCGGGCGTTCCCGCGAGCACTGCTGAACACACGATTATCGCGCCTTATAACGACCTGGACATAGTGCAGGAAATTTTCCGCCGGGCAGGCGAAGATATTGCCGCGATTATCGTCGAGCCGGTGGCCGGTAATATGGGAGTTGTTCCGCCTGCGCCCGGTTTTTTGGCGGGCTTGCGAGAATTAACCGCGCAATATGGGTCCCTGCTCATTATCGATGAGGTCATGACCGGTTTTCGCGTGGCCTACGGCGGCGCCCAAGTGCTTTATGACGTGGAGCCTGACCTCACCACCCTGGGCAAAATCATCGGCGGGGGGTTGCCCGTGGGCGCTTATGCCGGTAAAAAGGAAATCATGTACGCGGTAGCCCCGGCGGGACCGGTCTACCAGGCGGGCACTCTGTCCGGCAACCCGCTGGCAGTAACGGCCGGTATCGCCACCTTACAGCTGCTACGCCGGCCAGGTGTTTATGAGACCCTGGAGCAAAAGTCCGCACGCCTGGAGCAGGGCTTACGGCAAGCGGCAGCAGAAGCCGGACTGGAGCTGACCTTCAACCGGGTGGGCTCCATGTTCTGCACGTTTTTTACGAACCAGCCGGTAACTGATTACGATTCAGCTACCCGTTCCGACACCAAACAGTTCGCCCGGTTTTTTGCGGGCATGCTGCAAAAAGGGGTTTACCTGGCCCCCTCCCAATTTGAAGCCGCTTTTATGTCCCTGGCTCATAGTGATGAGCAAATTGACCAGACCATCAAGGCTGCCCGCGCGGTATTTAAAGAGCTAGTTTAGCCACCCGCGCGGGCATGCCGTTTAACAACAAAATTACCAATGTTCAACCTATAGAAAGGTAGATAAAAAGAATATTGACATCCAGTTGTACACATGTTATAAAGGAATTGTATATTATGTGAAAATTATAACAATTGCAAAACCAGCCGTATGGTAACAGCAATATAATGTCACTTATTTAGTTCAGCTAAAGGAAAATTGCTGTATCTAGCATATAGCGGGAGCGGAGGTGACATTATTGAAAACATTACGGGTTCCGGAAGCAACCGTAACCAGAATGTCCATTTACTCCAGGTTCCTGGAAAGATTGGATAGAAACGGCATAACCACGATTTCATCCAATGAAATAGCAGATGGTGTTGGTGTAAGCCCCGCCCAGGTCAGGAAAGATTTAGCTTATTTCGGTGAATTCGGCACTAGGGGAGTAGGTTATAACGTCCAAACGCTGTTAAAATACACCCTAAGAATACTCGGTCTTGACCAGACGTGGCAGCTAGCCATTGTGGGGGCTGGCAACCTCGGCCAGGCTTTGACTACCTCCCGAGGGTTCAACGCGCGTGGCTTTCATGTTGCCTGCGTGTTTGATCATGACACCAGGCGGGTAGGTCAACGAATTGGTCAACTACTTGTACAACCTCTAGGTCAGTTACCCGAACTAGCTCAAAAAGAAAATATTCGCATCGGGGTAATCACCGTGAACAATAGTATGGCCCAGGAAGTAGCCAATATCATGGTTCAAAGCGGCGTACAGGCAATTTTAAATTTTGCACCGATAACACTGCGCGTACCGGCGAATATAGAAATCCGTAATGTGGACTTATCCATTACGCTGGAGCTGTTAACCTTCAACCTAGGCCTCAAGGCTGCCCAGAGCCTGTAGCCTGCTTTTGAGGAGATGAAAACCATGGCTGCATTGCATACGCTCGACATTAAAACCGCTCAGCGTGAACAGTTTATTGATATAACTGCTGAAATCAGCGCACTTATCAAAAAAAGCAGCGTTACCGAGGGAGTCTGCCATATTTATGTGCCCCATACCACTGCAGGTGTGACAATTAATGAAGGGTACGATCCCAGCGTAATTGACGATATCCTAATGCAGCTAAATAAACTGGTGCCTCATCATGGCAGGTATACCCACCAGGAGGGGAACTCGGACGCCCATATAAAAACCTTGCTCACCGGCACCGGGCAAACTGTGCTGTTCACCAAAGGAAAACTGCTGCTGGGCACATGGCAGCGCATCTTTTTCTGCGAATATGACGGTCCCCGTCAACGCCAGGTTATTATTAAAATCTACACCGAATGAAAAATTATCAGACGATTGGTTGCATTTAGCCGTTGACATTATTAAATTTTTAGAGTAAAATACCTTTTGTTCGGTTAATCGGGATGTAGCGCAGTTTGGCTAGCGCGCTTGCCTTGGGAGCAAGAGGCCGGGGGTTCAAATCCCTCCATCCCGACCATTTTATATGTAGAATTCCAATATGGAGGGGTTCCCGAGTGGCCAAAGGGAGCAGACTGTAAATCTGCCGGCGACGCCTTCGCAGGTTCGAATCCTGCCCCCTCCACCAACCATATTGGGGCGTAGCCAAGCGGTAAGGCAACGGGCTCTGAATCCGTCATTCGATGGTTCAAATCCATCCGTCCCAGCCAAATAAAGCCGGTATTCGCAAGGTTTGCGGGTACTGGCTTTGCCATTTGCAGCGTATCTTCCGGAACAGTAGGGATGTTTAGTTTAGAACCTCAAAATTAAGAAATTATTAAAATTTTTCAATAATTATATAATTTATAACTTTAAAACCACTTATTACCTTGCCAACACACTCTTATAGTGCTAAAATCCTGTCTTTGACACTTAAAGAAGATAAAGAGCCTGAAATCCCTTGAGAATAGTGGGATCCAGGCTTTTATTATTCGTACAAAAATGCGTAATGTTATCTAGTTTTCGTTAGCTTAAAAATATTTTTTATATGCTTTAAAGTGACGATTTCGTAGTCCGTGCGGAAACCGAACGCTTCGTGTAAAGCATCGGTAAAGTCAGTTCTGGTATATATCGGCTCATAGCCTTCATTTTTTAATTCCTTAAAGTTCATTTTTCTTAAACTTCGGATAATAGTGTCGGATGTAAACTGCTCATTTAATTTCTTTTCCAGAACCCTGTAGATAACCAGCGCAATAAAACAGGTTGTAAAATGCGCAGTGATTCTGTCATCCCTTTTTAGATACACAGGCCTAGCTTTAAATTCGCTTTTCAGGATTCGGAAGCATTCTTCGATTTCCCAACGTCTTCTGTTGATTTGTGCAATTTCAGCAGCATCCTCATCCAAATTCGTGCATACAGCATAAAAACCATCATATACTGCTTCGCTTTCAATCAGGCTGGTATTAAGACTGTAGACTTCATTTTCAGCAACTTCTCCGTCATCGGTGCAGGTCTTTTTTTCAATAAACCGCTTGTAATCATTCTGCCGATGTTTTTTAATTTTCGAAGGATTTGTATCGAGAGTCTTAAGAGCCCGTTCAACTTGTGAAACACGAACTTTGCTTTGGTAGTTTTTATATTTGATGGAATAGGTAACAATTAATTTTTGCTCCAGACCACCCTCTTTAATCCAGCGTTCTTTATAGAATATTTTCTCTTTGTATTTGTTTTCATCCAGTTTACGAATATCGTAAATTCTTGTATCGTTAGCCATACGCCAGCCCTCGGGATCTAACGCCCATTCCTTGAGGAAAGATTTAAGCTTTTTAATGGATTGGGTAGTAATGAAAGCCCTGTCGGCCTTATCGTTAAATAACCTATTGCTTTTCGAGGCAAGCCCGGCATCTGTGCAGACAATAAACCTCGATAGCTTGAAATCGGACAGAATCTTTTTTTCTAAAGGTTTCAGTGTAAGCTGCTCGTTTAAGTTTCCTTCAGTAATACTAAAAGCAAGAGGTACGCCGTCTCCATCCATGAAAAGACCCATTTGAACTATAGGGTTTGGTTTGTGATCCTTGGCAAACCCATATTGCTTTAAACCTTCTTCCTGTTCAATTTCGAAAAAATAATTGGTGCAGTCATAATAGAGGATACCGGTATTGCGCTTGGAAAAAGCGAGGCTGTTTCGGTATAGGGATGCCTGAATGAAATCAGTTTCCTTAGCAATGACCTCGAGTGCCCGATAAACTTGGTGTAGTTCAAAATCCGGCGGTTCAAGCAATTCAGATGATAGTTCATATGTAGATAGCTTTGAGGAGGGAAAAAGAATTCTGCCGTAAAGCAGCCTTGAGAGAATAGAATCCAAATTGTATTCGAATTTGTATTTCCCCGAAATTTCACTGCAGATTTTATCAAGCCCGAGCTTGTGATAGAGTTTCTGAAGAAAAAGATAACCTCCGTTAAAGGTTCTTTGTTCACCCTTTTTAATCAATTTAGAAGGCGAGTACTTTGCAATTACTACAGGCTCCTTGCCCTTTTCTTCCAGTCGGTTTAATTCTGCAATATATTCTTTTGCCCATTCGATAGGATCTTGGCCGTTTAGTTTCTTTTCTAATTCTTTAAATGTGCCAAGTTTCTCAACAATTTTGGAAGTGCGTTTATTATTTTCGATGACATCTTTAATCACATAAAGAGAAGTAGCATTTTTAGATTTTGAAAGCGAGAGTCTCATATGAACAATCCCTCCAATCCCTTATATTATAGCACATTACGCAACATTACGATTAATAAACTTTGTAAATTTGGCAAAAAAAATAAGCTCTTTCAAGGCTTATAGCGTTTATTTATTTGATTAAGTGTCAAACACCCGCCAAATAAAGCTGGTATTCGCAAGGTTTGCGGGTACTGGCTTTGCCATTTGCAACGTATCTTCCGGAACAGTAGGGATGTTTAGTTTAGAACCTCAAAATTAAGAAATTATTAAAATTTTTCAATAACTATATAATTTATAACTTTAAAACCACTTATTACCTTGCCAACACACTCTTATAGTGCTAAAATAAATTATATTTTAAAAATTCCGTCTTCTGCAATTCTACATTTTATACTCCTCCTCTACTTTTTTTCCTGTAGTTTTAACTACAGCTTTTTTTTGGGTCGGCGCAGCCTCAGGTTAGTCAAAGCAGTATTACAACTCCGTTATTCTTAATAAGTTAACTCAGCTCGGCCGATGCATAAAAATTAGCCTGCAGCAGTTACTAACCGCAGGCTCATATGACCAAGCAAAAGCTGTACTTGGTGCTTGTCTGTCTAGGAGAAGTCACCGTCTATGAACTAAGTGCTATAAAACATACTGTTTAATGCGAGATATAATGATGTAATCTGGCTTGTTTACGTACTGGGCTGGTTTACCCCGCTTATTTTCTGCTTTTTTTTCATATTGGCGGCTTTGCCCATATCCCAAACTTGGCGATAGCCTGTATTCTTAGCTAATATGCCCCTCACTTGTTTCGCCAAATTTTACACCTCCCGACAAAAAATTTTATCTGTTGCTGTCTATAGCATAATTGTTTTCCCAGATATTATGTATAATGAAGTCGAATTTCATTCTTCTCGCCTGGAAATTCGTTAGTTAAGACATCAGGAAGTTATAATATATGCTCACTGCAAAGCGACCAAAAGGCCGACTTGACTGGTCATAAGTTGCTATCTCTGTCGAAAGCAGCTTAATATCTTGGCAAAGGATTTACTCATTTTGATTTGCTCATGTTGTTGACATACACATTTAACTATGTTAATATAATTTTTGCGCGGAAGAAGTAGCGCATATATAACAAGCGGCAATGGCGGAATTGGCAGACGCGTAAGATTCAGGTTCTTATGAGCGCTACGCTCGTGGAGGTTCAAGTCCTCTTTGCCGCACCAACAATTACTCCGGGGCATACCGGGGTTATTCTTTTTTGGTTGGCGCTAGTGCGAAAGGTTATAGTTCCAGCTAATCCAACATTAAAAATAATATTGAGCGCATTTGGCTAAAATGCTATAATGACTAAGCAATCAGAATGCGGCAGTGGCGGAATTGGCAGACGCGTAAGATTCAGGTTCTTATGAGCGCTACGCTCGTGGAGGTTCAAGTCCTCCCTGCCGCACCAACAATAGCTCCGGGCAATCCCGGGGCTAAATATTTAAGTAAAAAAAGTCCGGCTTCCAAAGCCGGACGGGGAGAGATAGAACTCACCAAAGCGGAGTAGTATTAGTATAACCGGTAATTTAAAGAACTATGCGTGGACCGAATGCCAAGCAACTTTCTCCAAATGGTGTTGTAGGAAAAAACCAAGGTAAAAAAAACACCTGAAAACTCGAAATATGACGAAAGATTGCAGTCATAAATAAAGGACAACCCCTACTATATGTATAGTATGGCAAATAAGTAGGGGGGTTTTACATGATTAAAAAAAATATTTATTGGATTATCATAATATGCTTTTCAGCCCTTGTCTCAGGAAATGCACCGACAGCAACCGCCGCAGATAGTGACACGGACAACCCCAACCAATATATTTTTTTATTTTACGTGGAGGGTTTAAATGACACCGAGCTTGACGGCTCGGGACTGCCCAACATGAAAAAGCTGAAAAGCACCGGCATTAGCTACCAGCATGTGACCAAAACAATACCGGCCGAAGAACAGGAAGCCTTCTTATCGTTAACTCGGTCATTGTCAAATAATAATATCGATTGCCTGGCTGTTGATGGTGGGAAGAAGTTAACCACTGCGCTGGCCAAGAAAAACGGTCTGGAATTAATTTCGGAAAAAAATGATCAGCTGGCTGTGGACAGGTTATTAGAGAAAATCAAGGGGCAGCCTGACCAGTTTACGGCTATCTACCTGGATGACGCCAGTCAAACAGAAAAGCCGGGGCGCAAGTGGTCAACTGCCGACAACCAGGTGGGCAGGGTCATCAACCAGTTGATGCGCTCAGACAAGCTAGCCAACACGACTATTATCATAACCGGCGGTGGTGACACGCCGCCCCTGGTCATCTTCAACAATGGCCAAAATCAGCCGGAAAGTTATTATCACTGCCGCCAGCTGGATATTGCGCCAACGATTTGCAAAATATACGGCATTACACCGCCGGCAGCAATAACCGGGAGTGTACTTTACGAATGCCTGTCACAATCATCGAGCAAAGCATTAACCAGTAACCTGAAACTTAGAATTAATGATTTGCAAAAGGAAACCCAGCAGTATAATCAACAAATTATACTGCTTCATAAAGAACGGCAAACAGTTATAGCACAGCAAGCTGATTTAAAGAAGGCTAGAGAAGATATCCAACAAATTATTTTGGCCAAGGACAGCACCATAGAACGGTTGAGTTTACAAATCAAAATCTTAAAGATTTTGGGTACGGTTATTTTAAGTATATTATTAATCGGGTATATATTTTTATATCGATGGCTTCGTAAAAAGTATCTTCTTTTTTAAATCACCTGTTCATCGGCATACCTTAAGAAGAGGCAGCCAAAATTAAGCTGGTGGTAGAAATGAAAGATATGATTCGCAAAAATATCGACCGACGACGTATTTTACGAGCTTAACCACAAGCTGGATAATTTTTAGCATTACAGAGCTATGGAAACTTACTCTTAAACAGTGCGTTCCGTCTGCAGCCTGATACATTAGCACAATACCCAGATTGCCGGCCATACGCTGTATGTTTTTGGCGGTAATAACACTATTGCGGCTGGGTTCCAGCACCAACAATACATCCACTCCCCAGTCTGTGCCCCGAATTAAATGTCCTATGCCGGCGCCTATATCTAAAATAACGATATCCTTTTGGTCCAGTAGCCGTGGCCGCAGCAAATATATTATTAAACAAAGAAATTTACTGTGATTCCTTTTTGAAAACTTTCTACGTTAAATAGGCCAAATAAGGAATAAAATAATCGATGCTGATACGAAAAGACGGTAATTATTAACCGTCTTTTCTAGAATTAGTATTACTTGACATCCGCAGTATTCTACTAATAAAATAATTTGACAGTCAAAGTTGTAAACATTATACTATGGGTATATAGACAAAATCTCGGTAATTGTTACAATAATTTAGCTATTTTGCGTTTATTCGCCATAGTATTACATTTCCTAGCCAACCAATGATTGCCTTAATAGATTAATCAACTAGCATAATCAACATAAATTACCGGGATTACATATGAACTGGATAACCCTTACAGGTAATCTGGTTTGTTTATTACTGTTTTTTAGCCCTGGCGCAAGTTTATATTGTTATGCTATGACGTCTAATCTAGTAGAGAACGGATGTGATGCTTCAAATGAGTGAGAAACCTGCAAAGGTTGGTGCTGTACTGGTAGTTGGCTCAGGTATTGCCGGTATTCAGGCATCGCTTGATTTAGCGGAATCAGGGTATTATGTATACCTAGTAGAGAAAAATTCCGCCATTGGTGGTATCATGCCTGCACTGGACAAAACTTTCCCCACCAACGATTGCTCGATGTGCATCCTGTCTCCCAAGCTAGTTGACTGTGGGAGACACTTGAATGTTAACACCATTACCAATACCGAAGTATTGGACATTCAAGGCGAGCCAGGTAATTTCAAAGTCACCCTTAAGCAGAAGGCACGTTACGTTGACCCAACCAAATGCACCGGTTGTGGTTCCTGTTCCGAGCAATGCCCTGTTAAAGTGCCTGACGAGTTTAATCAGAGGTTAAACAATCGCAAGGCCATCTATAAGCTATATGCTCAAGCCTTTCCTAATGCATATGCTATTGACCCTACCAAATGTCTAAGAATGAAAAAGCCCAAGGCCTGTGGCAAATGCTTACAAGCTTGCCAGGCTGGTGCCATCGACCATACCATGACCGACCAAATCATGGAAATTGAAGTAGGTTCGGTTATCCTCTGCCCAGGGTTTGAAAAATTTGACTCTAGCCAGCTAGCCTACTATGGCTACGGCAAACACCCCAACGTGGTCACCAGCATGGAATTTGAGCGTCTCCTAAGTGCTTCCGGACCCTTTGGCGGGCATTTGCAACGCCCTTCCGACGGCAAGGAACCCCATAAGATCGCCTGGATTCAATGTGTTGGTTCCCGTAACTGCCGCATCGATCGCGGATACTGCTCTTCGGTATGCTGCATGTACGCCATTAAAGAAGCCGAAATTGCCAAAGAGCACTCCCCTTACCCCTTAGAAACAGCTATTTTCTTTATGGATATGCGCACATATGGTAAAGATTTTGAGCAATATTATCATAAAGCTGAACATGAAGTAGGTGTCCGGTTTATTCGTTCCAGGGTTTACGAAATTGTCGAAGCCGGAGACGGTAGCGGTAATTGTCGTATTAGATATGCCGACGATGCTGGCAACATCACTTACGAAGACTTCGATTTGGCCGTATTATCCATCGGGCTGGACCCGCCTGCCGATATGATAGAGCTAGCCGGTAAACTGGGTATAAAATTAAATAAGTATAATTTCTGCCAGAGCGCCCCCTTAACCGGTGTAGGCACCAATAGACCGGGTATTTTTGTGGCAGGCGCCTTCAGCAGCCCCAGGGACATTCCAGAAACCGTCATGCAGGCCAGCGCCGCAGCAGCGGATTCGGCAGCCGGTTTGGCAGAGGTGCGCAGCACTCTGACAAAAATTAAAGAATACCCGTCTGAAATAGACGTGGCCGGTGAAATTGTACGCACCGGTGTATTTGTGTGCCATTGTGGCATAAATATTGGCAGCGTGGTCAATGTACCATCAGTTGCTGAATACGCCAGAACACTACCAACCGTAGTTTTTGCAACTGATAACCTGTACACCTGCTCACAGGATACATCAGCTCAAATTAAAGATGCCATCCGTGAGCATAACCTGAACAGAGTAATTGTGGCTTCCTGCAGTCCCCGGACCCACGAGCCCATGTTCCAGGAGACATTAAAAGAAGCGGGGCTCAACCCGAATTTGTTTGAAATGACCAATATCCGCGACCAGTGTTCCTGGGTGCACATGCATGAGCCCGAAAAAGCCACTGAAAAAGCCAAGGATTTAGTGAAGATGGCTGTCTACCGGGCTGCCCTTCTGGAACCGATTAGTTCGGTTAGCTTGGACATGAATCACGACGCCCTGGTAATAGGCGGCGGTGTGTCCGGCATGACCAGTGCAGTAAACTTATCAAAACAAGGATATAAAGTATTCCTGGTGGAGAAGGCAGACGTACTAGGAGGCACGGCCAACCGTATTCGCTATGGAATGAACGGCGAAGATATACCGGCTTTTGTTAGCAATTTAATTAATCAAGTTACCACTGATGAGAAAATCACCGTCTATACCGGTGTTGAAATATCCGACGTACATGGTTTTGTGGGCAACTTTGAAACTACCATCAGTAGCGGCGAAGTACTCAAGCATGGTGTAACGATTATTGCTACCGGTGCTGATGAATACAAGCCTACTGAATACCTGTACGGGCAAAACGACCGGGTTATAACGCTCCTGGAAATGGAAGCTTTACTGGCCGAGGTTGATAACAAGGTTCGAGACGCTAAAAATATTGTCTTTATTCAGTGTGTCGGTAGTCGTGAGCCCGAGCGCCCTTACTGCAGCAGAATATGCTGCACCAAATCCATTAAACAAGCGCTGCTGGTCAAGGAAGCCAATCCCGAGGCCAATGTTTACGTGTTATACCGGGATATCAGAACTTATGCTTTCTATGAAGAACTTTACACCGAAGCCCGTAGGAAGGGGATTATCTTTATTCGCTATGAATTGGATAATAAACCGGTCGTAGAAGCAGCCGACAACGGTTTGAAGGTTACGGTAACCGACCATGTGCTGGGCATACCCATAGAAATAGAGGCAGATTTAGTCGCACTTGCTTCCGCTGTTATGTCGCCTAGGGAAAACAACAGCAAGTTGAGCCAATTCTATAAAGTGCCTTTGAATCAGGATGGTTTCTTCCTGGAAGCGCATATGAAGCTGCGCCCGGTTGATTTTGGTACTGACGGCGTATTTATGTGCGGCTTAGCCCATGGGCCCAAAAACTTGGAGGAGAATGTCAACCAGGCTAAGGCTGCTGTGGGACGTGCCTGTACTGTGCTGGCTAAGAACACCATTACGGTGGAAGGCAAGAGCGCTTTTGTTAACAAAAATAAGTGTACAGGCTGTGGCGAATGTGAAAATGTTTGCCCGGCCAAGGCTGTACAGGTTGACCCGGAACAAAGAGTGGCCGTGGTTAACGATGCCCTGTGTAAAGGATGCGGTGCCTGTGCATCCTCTTGCCGCTGCGGAGCCATCAACATCAAGGGCTGTACCAACCAACAATTAGTCGCTATGTTAGACGCGCTATAGATGGGGGAGGGAAATGGATATCATGGAATATGAACCTAAAATTGTAGCATTCTTATGCAACTGGTGTAGTTATGCCGGTGCAGACCTGGCCGGTATAGGTCGTATCCAGTACCCGCCCAATATCCGGGTGATACGTGTACCTTGTTCCGGAAGGATCAACCCTTTATTTATTATAAAAGCACTTCGGCTCGGAGCAGATGCAGTGCTGACCTCCGGGTGACACCCCGGTGACTGCCACTATGTAAGTGGCAACGTGGTAGCCCGCAGGAAATTTGCTTTATTAAAAGAATTACTGGAGTATGTCGGCTATGATGAAGGCCGGGTTAACTTTACCTGGGTATCCGCGGCCGAAGGTGGTCGTTTTGCTGAGATTGTCAAAAAAGTCACGGAAAATACAAAAAAACTTGGTCCCAACAAGGGCCTAACTGATAGTAAAGCGGGGTGTTGCGGATGTCAAAGCTAGCCGAGCAAATCAAAGGTGCCGCTAAAAAGCTGCTGACCGAAAAGAAGGTTGACCTGGTGGTCGGCTTTACCGAAGGCAGTCTCCCGCTACGCGGCACACCGTTTTTTGCTAGGACCCCCGAAGAAGCTGATCAACTGACCTGGAATCTGGACTGTGAAAATAACCTGGCCAATTACTTGCGTAAAAAACCAGGTAAAGTAGCTGTAGTGGCCAAGGGCTGCGACGTGCGGTCTATTGTGGCCTTGATTAAGGAAAACCAGCTTAACCGGGACAATCTTTATATCATTGGGGTGCCCTGCAGGGGTATGATTGACCGCAGAAAAGTAGCTGAACTGCTGAGTGGCCAGGAGGTTTTGGCCATCGAAGAAAACGGTGATACCTTGGTTATAAAAGGCAATAACAGCAGCGTAACCGCCAAGGTAGCCGACCTGCTGCACAATTCCTGCCGGGATTGTAGTTATGGTAACCCGGTAATTTATGATGAGCTAATCGGTGAATTGCTGCCCGAGAAGGAAGCTGCTGATTTTAACGAAATTAAAGCATTTGAAGCAAAAACCACCGCAGAGCGCAGGGCCTTTATGAACAGTGAATTCAGCAAATGTATCAGGTGCTATGCCTGCCGGAACGCTTGCCCCATGTGCTACTGCGAAGAGTGTTTTGTAGACTGCAACCAGCCGGAATGGATCGGTAAGAGTGCTTATAATGTAGAGGATAACATTCTCTTCCAAGTAGTCAGAGTGTTCCACTTAGCCGGACGCTGTGTTGATTGTGGTGCTTGTGAGCGGGCCTGCCCAATGGGCATTAACCTGCGCCTGTTAACCCGTAAAACGGTTAAAGACGTTAAAGAGCTGTTTAACGCCGAGGCCGGGGTTAACCTTGAAGATAAGCCGGTTCTGGCTACATTTACCAACGACGATCCAGAAGCTTTCTTGTTGAAGGAATGAGGTGAAACTGATGATAATTAGCAAAAAAGACATACCCGGCTTCCTGGATAAATTAATTAGCGAATATCAAGTTTTTGCCCCTGTGCAAGAAGGCTCTTTCACTCTATTCAAACCAATTAGTTCCGGCACCAACGCTGATTTGACAGCTGCTAATACCAAACTTCCGGCCAAAGAAATATTTTTCCCACAGTCGGAAAAACTGTTCAGCTACAACGCTACCGAGGAAGGTGTCAAGGTAGAAGAGGTCCTTGATGAACAGAAAAAAGTCATTTTCGGCGTCCGCCCCTGCGATGCCAGAAGTCTTGTTTTGCTGGACAATGTATTTGATAACGATAAATTCCAGGATCCTTATTACTTAACCAAACGGGCCAATACCATCATGATCGGCATCGGCTGCAACACCCCCCTTAGCACCTGCTTTTGCACCTCGGTAAACGGCAGTCCTTTTGACACCAAAGGCCTGGATTTACTGCTGGTGGATATAGGTGATGCTTACGTAGTGGAAGTGGTATCGGACAAAGGCAAGTCACTGGCTGAACAGGCTGGTTTGGCCGCTGCTACGGATGCAGACAAGGCTGCCGCCGCTAAGATAAAGGAAACCGCCACGATAACTTGCCAGGTGAATACCGACGGCCTCAAAGAGAAGCTGGATACTAACTTTTATTGGCCCATCTGGGATAGAATTCACGAAAAATGCCTGGGCTGTGGTGCCTGCACCTACCTGTGCCCAACCTGCCACTGCTTCGACATAGTGGACGACGCCAAGGACTGCAATGGATGCCGGGTGCGCAACTGGGATTCCTGCGCTTTCCCGATTTTCACCTTGCACGGTTCCGGCCACAACCCACGGACCAGCAATAAAGAACGCTATCGCCAAAGAATCATGCATAAGTTTAAATATTTCGTTGATAACTTCAATGAAATCGCCTGCGTTGGTTGCGGCAGGTGCATTAATAATTGCCCCGTTAATTTGGACATCAGGGCAGTCCTTGAAGATGTTCGGGGCTCGGAAGCGAGGTTGGATAGCTAATGAAAAATCCATATCTACCGCTACCTATGAAACTGGTGAAAAACTTTACTGAAACTGAAGATAAGCTCATCCACACCTTTACCCTGCAGTTTTTAAGTGAGGAAGACGAAAAGAGTTTTCCGTACATGCCGGGGCAGTTTGCCGAGCTGTGTGTATTTGGTAAAGGAGAAGCGCCTTTCGGCATGGCTTCTTCTCCAACTGAGCCTGGTTTTCTAAAATTCTCCATTGCTAAAGTGGGTGTTGTTTCTACTGCTCTTCACATGATGGAAGAGGGAAACATGGTTGGTGTGCGCGGACCTCTGGGTAACTACTACCCGGTTGATGAACTTAAGGGTAAAAATGTGGTTATTATTGGCGGTGGTTTCGCGTTTACTACTTTGCGCTCGCTGGCTACCTATATGCTGCAGCCCGAGCATCGTGGTGATTATGGAGACATCACCGTGATTTACGGGGCCAGAAATCCCGGTTTGCTACTATATAAAGAAGAGCTGGCTGCCTGGGAACAGAATCCAAACATTAACTTAGTAACCACCATTGACAGCGCGGTGGACGGCTGGAATGGCCGGGTAGGCTTTATCCCCTCCGTTACCGAGGAGGTAGCCCCCAGTTCCGAAAATACCTATGCTATTGTATGTGGACCGCCGGTAATGATTAAATTTACCATGCCTGTGTTGGAAAAGCTCGGTTTTCCGGACGAAAGAATCATTATGTCCCTGGAAAACCGCATGAAATGCGGCATTGGCATGTGCGGCAGATGTAATGTTGGTGGCAAATACGTCTGTAAGGATGGCCCGGTATTTACTAAAGCCCAACTCAATGAACTGCCCGGTGAATATTAAGCAGCTAATTAAGTTCAATTAATATAAATTGGCGTCTCTTTAGTTGTTATTAAAGAGACGCTTCAACAGATAACCACTTGCTATTTCGTATGTAAGATTAAGAGGGGAGGGTCAAAATTGGAAGCTGTGAAAGCTGTCGATTTCAACCCCAAATTTAGGGATAAAGTTGCCGAACTGCTGAAGAGCTACGACTTTAGTAACTGTCTGAACTGCGGCATGTGCACAGCAGGTTGCCCGTATACCGACCTTGTGGAAAGCTTTGATCCCCGTAAATTTATCCGCAAAGTACTGCTGGGCATGGAAGAGGCAGCATATGCCGACCCGTACATGTGGTTCTGCAACATGTGCGAACACTGCACTGTCGAGTGTCCCATGAACGTTAACATAGCCGCACTGGTCAAGTCGATCCGCAGCATGTGGGACAAGGACAAGATTGCCGGCCGCCTGCAGGAGTTGGACAAAGAGCGTACTGCGTCCGACAACCTGCCCTCGACGGGTCTGGTGGCCTTAGTGGATGTCAACAAGTGTGCTGCCTGCCTTACCTGCGTACGGTTATGCCCCGTGGAAGCGCCCCAGATACATAATGGCGCGGCGGTAATCGATCCCGTACTGTGCAAGGGCTGTGGCATTTGTGCGGGTGAATGTCCCAATAAAGCCATTACAGTCCTTGGGTACTATGAGCTCATGCTAAAAAATATGGATAGCTTAATTGCTGGATGGTCTATTTAAGGAGGTGCATTGAGGTGCCAGAATTTGAGCCAAAAATTGTAGCTTTTTGCTGCCGCTACTGCGCTTATACAGCTGCAGACCTGGCTGGTTCGATGCGGTTGCAGTATTCTCCCAACATCAGAGTGGTGGAAATGCCATGCTCCGGTACCATTGAACACGGATTGATTTTGAGTACCTTTGAAAAGGGTGTCGACGGAGTATATATTGCCGGCTGCAATCTCGGTGATTGTCACTTTTTAAAGGGTAACGTACGCGCGATTAAGCGGGTGGCGGCAGTGAAAAAGATACTCGATGAGATTGGTTTAGGTGGCGAACGACTGGAATTTTTCCACGTGCCTGCTTCAGAAGGGACGAAATTTGCTCAGGTAGCCAATGAAATGACAGAACGGATCCGCCAGCTCGGACCTAGCCCCTTGAATAAAAACGCGGCCGGTAACGCACAGAAAGAAGGTGGCCAAACAGCATGATAGTAGCACAACAAAAACCCGTTAGTGAAATTGCGCAAATGATAAGTGACTGTAAAAAGGTGTTGTTCCTGGGCTGTGCAGGATGCGTAACGGTTTGCCTAGCCGGCGGTGAAAAGGAAACCGATGTTCTGGCCTCGGCTATACGCATTAAACGCACTCTGGAAAGCAATCCTCTGGAGGCCACTACTTTTACCTGCACCAGGCAGTGCGACCCCGAGTACATCGTGGGTATTGATAACCTGGTCAAGGATGTCGACGCCATTGTATCTCTGGCCTGCGGTGTTGGCGTGCAATATTTAGCCGAGCGTTTTAAAGATAAATGGGTGGTACCGGCCCTTGACACCAAGTTCATCGGAGGTTCTGTGGTGCACGGCCTGTGGGAAGAAAAGTGCGGGTTGTGCGGGGAATGCATTTTACACCGAACTGGCGGCATCTGTCCCATCATCCGCTGCTCCAAGAGCATATTAAACGGTCCCTGCGGCGGGTCTCAGCACGGTAAGTGTGAAGTAGACAAAGACGTCGACTGCGCCTGGCAGCTAATTTACGACCGTATGAGGGCACTGGGCAAACTTGATAAACTGATGGAAATCCAGCCAATCAAGGATTGGTCCAAATCACGGGACGGCGGGCCACGTAAGGCTATCAGGGAGGATGTGATGATCGATGAGTAACCTAAGTAAACTTCAGCAAGTACTTGACAGCGGTCAATTCACGGTAACTGCAGAAATCGGGCCGCCCAAGCATTCTTCAGCCGAGGGTATTCGCCATCACGCCGAAATGATGCAAGATTACGTGGACGCCACCAATATTACTGACAACCAGACAGCAATTGTGCGGATGTCCAGCATAGCCGCCGGTGTACATGTGCTAAATAGCGGCATTGAACCGATCATCCAGATGACCTGCCGAGATCGCAACCGGATTGCTATGCAGTCAGATTTATTGGGCGCCTACAGCCTGGGTATGCGCAATGTACTTTGCCTATCAGGCGATCACCAGAAGTTTGGCAACCATCCCACGGCCAAAAACGTGTATGATGTCGATTCCATGCAATTAATTGAAAATCTACGCCGTATGCGGGACGAAAAGGTGTTTTTCTGTGGTGAGGCTATTAAGGAAGCTGAGCCCCAGTTCTTCATCGGGGCAGTGGCGAACCCCTTTGCCGATCCCTTCGAATTCCGGGTGGACCGCTTGGAGAAGAAAGTGAATGCCGGTGCCCAGTTTATCCAAACCCAGTGTATCTTTGATATGGAACGCTTTGAGCGGTTCATGGAAATGGTACGGGAGCGAGGTTTAGATCAACGGGTGCACATCCTGGCCGGAGTAACCCCGATGAAAAGCTGGAGGGCCGCCAGTTATATGCAAAACAACGTCAGTGGTATGATCGTACCCGACGAGTTGGTGGAACGGCTTAAAAACGCTGAAGATCCCAAACGCGAAGGTTTAGATATTTGTATTGAACAAATTAAGTATATCAAAGAAAAAATTAAGGGCGTACACGGGGTGCACATCATGGCTATCGCCTGGGAAGAAGTGGTCCCAGAAATTGTGGAAAAATCAGGCCTGTACCCACGGCCTAAGGTGGATTAAGCCATTTTATAACACGATTAACTGTATGTTCAATAACGCAAAGACCCTCTTGAAGAGGGTCTTTTTAATTTCTAACAAGGCATTTTGACTTCTTTGTAGTAAATTGCAAGCAGGACATTTGCTATGCGAAGAAAAATATAATGATACAAAACCCAAATTATTGCGATAAGCAACCCTTTTTACATAATCAAATTGCAGACAGCTCTGACCTGACTGCGATTTGGTATATTTTTTACATGTTAAATAGATATCATGTTTCTTAAGAACTGCATAAAATGGGCAATGGTACGCGGTAAAAAACCACTATCTAACAACAAACACCAATATAACCGCAAATATAACTAAACTCGTGTGCCAAAACGTTGGCTAAGCTGAAAGCTTAATATACTCGACGAACATCATATAATTATCCCGAATCCAAGAGGTGAGAAACTAAAATGGAAGATATTCTAGCAAAGCAGCTTAACCCTCAATTCAGAGAGGAAGTTGCAGAACTGCTGAAGGGTTACGACTTTGCTAACTGCCTGGCCTGCGGCATGTGCTCGGTTGGCTGCCCGTATGCCGATCTGGTGGAAAATCATAATCCACGTATTTTTTTACGTAAAGTACTGCTGGGTATGAAAGAGGAAGTATATGCCGACCCGTACATCTGGTATTGCAATATGTGTGAGCTTTGCACTATTGAGTGCCCCATGAATGTAAATGTTTCAGCTCTTGTGAGAGCACTTCGTGGTACCTGGGACAAAGACAAAATCCCCGGCTATCTGCAGACCATTGTCAAAGAGCACATCGCGTCCGGCAACCAAATGAATGTTAGCCAGGAAGATTACGAAGATACCCTGGAATGGATTGAAGAGGAACTACAGGTGGAGCTGGGGGACGCTAATTATAAAATCCCCCTTAATAAAAAAGGCGCCAAATATTTCTACGGGTTTAACGCCCGGGATATTAAGTATTATCCTAACGAACTGCAGACCACTTTAAAACTGTTTTATGTGGCGGGCATTGACTATACCATCAGCACTAAACGCTGGGACGCCACCAATGCCGCCCTGTTTACCGGTCAAACCGATGACTTTTTAGCTATTTCCATGCCCCTGTGGCAGGAAGTAGCCGCTCTGGAATGTGAAGAGTTAATTGTCACCGAGTGCGGGCACGCCTTTCGTTCCATGAAGTGGGGCCAACGCACCTACTGGTCAGGTAAACCATTCCCGATACGCCATATTATTGAGCTACTTAACGAGCTGGTCAAAGAAGATAAAATTAAACTGGACCCCGAGGCCATAACTGAGGTAGTTACTTATCATGACCCGTGCAACACAGCTCGCAAAGAAGGCGTCTACGCAGCGCCCCGTGAGCTGCTTAAAAGCTTTGTCAAGAATTTCGTGGACATGAACCCTAACGGCAGAATGAATTATTGCTGCGGGGCAGGCGGCGGTGGTATGGCTATGCCGGAATACAATGAGGTGCGCAAAGCCAAAGGCCGACGAAAAGTGGAGCAGGTAGTTGCCACCGGTGCGGAAATTGTCATTGTGCCCTGTCATAACTGTATGGACCAATTTAATGATTTAAACAAATGGTACCCGGAAAAGGCCAGATCTCAGAATATGCACATCTGCGATCTGATAGAAAAAGCCCTGATTATACCGAAAAAATCTGTGAATAAGCCTGTGTTCTGCATCAATAGGCGTGCTGGCACCCCATTACACTGAATTAAATACTTAAGTGTTAATTTATTTGTTTAAACAATCAATTTTTTTACCGACCAGCATATTTATATATATCCTAAGCTAACAAGCTTAAGACAAAGAGATTTAATAAAGAGTGTTCAGTAATGATTACGTATGCGTATGGCAGCAAGACGCTCTGCAAGGAGAGGACGGGTTATTCCTTGGGCAAAAATAAGATTGGCGCGGTAATGGTGGTAGGAGCCGGTATTGCCGGCATTCAGACATCTCTAGACCTGGCTGATTCCGGTTACTACGTTTACCTGGTGGAGCAGTCACCGGCCATCGGAGGCATTATGCCGGCGCTGGATAAAACCTTTCCTACTAACGATTGTTCCATGTGCATTCTATCCCCTAAAATAGTTGAATGCGGCAGGCATTTGAATATTGAAAAGCACATGTTAACCAGTATTGTGGACATCCAGGGTGAACCGGGCAATTTTAAAGTAACCCTGCATAAAAAAGCCCGTTTTGTGGACTTGAATAAATGTACCGCTTGCGGTGATTGTGCCATGGCCTGCCCAGTGGAGGTACCCAATAACTTTAATGCCTACCTGGAAAATCGCCAGGCTATTTATAAAACCTATCCCCAGGCTATGCCGGCTGCTTATGCCATTGAAAAGGCTGGTATCCCACCTTGCCGGGCCGCCTGCCCAGCAGGAGTTAACGTTCAAGGTTATGTGCAATTGATTAAAAAAGGTGACTTTTTGGGCGCATGGTCTTTAATTTACCAGGATAACCCTTTTCCGGCGGTATGCGGTCTGGTCTGCGCCCATCCTTGCGAAAACCGGTGTTATAGGGGCAGGCTGGACACTCCGGTGAGTATCAAGAACTTAAAGCTAGTAGCTGCTGAACAAGTATATGCCGGCAATCTCGATGAGCTTCCTTTACCCGCCAAGGCTACCGAACGTGGACAGAAGGTGGCGATTATCGGCAGTGGCCCGGCAGGCTTGACCGCTGCTTACCATCTGGTGAAACGGGGTTACCGGGCGGTGGTCTTTGAATCTGAGCGACGTCCCGGCGGCATGATGCGCAAAAGCATACCTGAATACCGACTACCCAGGCACTATCTGGATACCGAAATACATCTGCTGAAAAAATTGGGCGTAGAAATCAGATGTAAACATCGCTGGGGTACGGACTTTTCAGTAACCGGACTAAAAAAAGAATTCGATGCTGTTTTTATCGCCGTCAAAACTCCTAAATCCTCGCAACTAGGCACGCCCGGCAAGGAATTAGCCAAAGTCATGCACCACTACATCTACCTGTCCGCCGATGATCAGGTTTTATTAAATGACGACGGGCGGCTGCAGATAGACCATTATACCCTGGAAACCAGCCTGGAGGGAGTGTTTGCCGGCGGGGATAATGTCACCGGCCCCCGGAATGTGATCTCAGGAATCGGGGTAGGTAAGCGGGCAGCGGAATCCATAGACCGCTATTTAAACGACATCGAACAAAGAAAAGACCGGATCTTTAAAGTATCCGTGAATAAAATTGCCCCACCCGGAAAACCTGTTGTAACCGGAGTAACCCAGAACACACCGGCATCGCTACCTTTTAGCCCGGTGGAACCGAGTGAGCAGGGGTTTGCCAAGGAAACTACCAGGCTAACACCTGAGCAAGCCATCGCCGAGGCAGGGCGTTGCCTGAACTGCGGTATTTGCTCTGAATGCGGTGCATGTGAAAAAACCTGCCTGAGTCAAGCCATTAACCTCCACGCTACGGATGCATACTTGGAACTGCAAGTTGGTGCAATTATCTTATGCCCCGGAGTCCAAGCTTATGATCCCAGCCATTTACTTTACCTAGGCTACGGCAATTATCCCAATGTAGTGACCAGCGTCGAGTTTGAACGAATTTTAAGTGCCTCAGGTCCTTACCAGGGTCACCTGCTGCGCCCTTTTGATCACCGGGTACCCCGTAATATTGCCTGGATCCAGTGTGTCGGTTCCAGAAACAACCGGGAAAGCCACGGTTATTGTTCCTCAGTCTGCTGCATGTCTGCCATCAAAGAAGCAGTGATCGCTAAAGAGCACAGTGAACAGCCGCTCGCTGCCACGGTTTTTATGATGGACATGCGATGCTACGGTAAGGATTTCGAAAAATATTACCGGCGAGCTGAGCAGGAGTATGGAGTAAAGTTTGTACGCTCTCGAATCTATCAGATTGAGCAGGTTAACCGTCCTGATAAAAACCTGCTCATTCGTTACCAGGATGAAAACGATAAATTCTTAAGCGAAGAGTTTGATTTGGTAGTACTTTCCGTGGGTCTGGAGCCATCTATAGAAGCCCGAGGATTGACGGTAAAAACAGCGGTTGCAGTCAACCGGTATGGCTTTGTACAACTTGCTCCCTTTACGGGGGTAAACACCTCCCGGCCTGGGATTTTTACCGCCGGGGCATTCAACGCACCCAAGGACATCCCCGAAACTGTCCAGCAGGCCAGCGCAGCAGCCTGTGCGGCCGGTAGCCTGCTCAGCGAAGTGCGCGGCACGCTAGTTAAAAAACGAGCATTTCCGGTCGAACGGGATGTGTCAGGCGAAATACCTAGAATTGGAGTTTTTATCTGCCGCTGCGGCAGCAATATCGGTGGCGTGGTCAGGGTGCCCGAAGTAGTGGCAGAAGCTCAACGATTACCTTATGTAGTGTATGCTGAGGATGAATTGTATGCTTGTTCTCAGGGTACCCATGCCAAAATTCGGGCAGCAATTCAGGAGCACAACCTGAACCGGGTAGTGGTCGCCTCCTGTAGTCCCCGAACCCATCAGCTGCTGTTTCAGGAAACACTGCAGGAGGCCGGCTTAAACAAGTTCTTGTTTGCCATGGCCAACATTCGAGACCAGTGTTCCTGGGTGCATATGCATGAGCCCGAGCGGGCAACGGTAAAGGCTATCGATTTAACAAGAATGGCTGTGTATAAAGCCGCACTGCTGCAACCCCTCGGGCAGGTATCCATTGGTATTACCAAGTCGGCACTAGTCATCGGCGGCGGTGTAACAGGAATGGTCAGCGCCCTCGCTCTGGCAGAAATGTGCTATCCGGTCAGCCTGGTGGAAAAATCCAGCGAACTGGGTGGCATGGGCAAACGCCTTAAGCTGGGTTTTGCCGGCGAAAATGTTGAAGCGTTTGTTAATAGTTTAATTAAAAAAGTAGAGCAGCACCCGCTGATTAAGGTTTATAAGTCAGTTAAACCAGCTGAAGCGACGGGATATGCAGGTAATTTTACCACTATTTTAACCAGTGGCACGACAATTAAACACGGTGTAACCATTGTAGCGATTGGCGGGCAGGAGTACCAGCCCAATGAATACCTCTACGGCCAAAGTAACCGGGTGATGACATTGCTGGAAATGGAAGAAGTCATGAACCGAGGCGGCTTAAAGAACGCACACAACGTTGTACTGATTAACTGCGTAGGTTCGCGGGATAACGAACGGCCTTACTGTAGCCGTATTTGCTGCAGTAAATCAATCAACTTAGCCATCAGGTGCAAAGAAAATAATTCTGCCGCCAATGTATTTGTACTGTATCGGGATGTCCGCACATATGGCTTTTTGGAGGATTGTTACCTCGAGGCTCGGGTCAAGGGAGTTATCTTTGTCCGATATGACGAAGAGCACAAACCACAGGTGGTAAAGAACAGCCAGGGCATTATTGTCACGATACGAGATCATATCCTGGGCAGGAATATTATCATTAACGCCGACGTGGTGGGACTGGCTGCGGCCATCCTGCCGCCGGAAGATAACATTCTTTTGAGCCGGCTGCTTAAATTACCCCTCAATGCTGACGGTTTCTTCCTGGAAGCCCATATGAAGCTCCGCCCGGTGGATTTTACTTCCGAAGGCATTTTTATGGCCGGTATTGCCCACGGACCTAAGAATCTAGAGGAGAATATTGCTCAAGCCAAAGCAGCTGCAGGGCGGGCGGCCACCATCTTAAGCAAAGAGAGTCTGGCTTCGCTGGGTCTGGTTGCCACGGTGGATCCCAACAAATGTGCAGCCTGCCTTACCTGTGTTCGCTTATGCCCCTTCCACGTACCCAGGATAAGTTTTAGCGTAGCCGAAATTGAACCTGTTTTATGCCAGGGTTGCGGCATTTGCGCCGGCGAGTGCCCCAATAAAGCCATTACGCTGCAGGGTTGCAGTGAACAGATGCTAAATCATATGCTGAATGGCTTATGTGAGCCCGGCGATGCTTTGCAATAATTAATTAACAAGAGACCCTGCCCAGAGGGTCTCTTGTTAATTAACCAAACAATGCTCGAAAAATATATACCGCCAGACAATTTAAAACACCGCCAGACTGTAGAGTTTGAATAATGGCACTATCTACAGAGAATTATCAAGACAGCTGTCTCTGGCTGGCTTTTTTTGTCAGAGATGAAATAAAGGAATTTAGCCGTCTTTGCCGTAAAATATTAGAGGGCAATTTAACCGTGCTAGGAAATTTCAGACAAGGCGCTGACGGTAAGCCCAGCTAAAAGAGTGGACAAACCCACCAATCTGCCATAAAATATGTCTAGGTCAAAAGAAGGAGAGATACCAGATGGTCCCAAGAGGCACAGTGAGTACGGTAAAAAATTATAAACGGGGCAACATAACTGCAGCTTTTGGTGTGGACCTGTTTATCCATGGCTCAACCTCTATTCCTAATTTATTATTAAAATTGTATAAAGACATGGGCATATCTGATACGGAAATGATGCTGCTTATTCAATTATTCAGATTATTTACTGAAGAAAACAATTATCTACCGTCAGCAGATTTGCTTTATGAACATTTATCCGGTAATATTGCACAAATTAACCGTGACCTGGAAAATTTAATCAGCAACGGCATGCTAAAAATAACCGACTTCTACGATGCAGAAAGAGACATTGTCATACAAGGCTATGATTTTGAACCTATATTTGAAAAGCTGTCGGAAATATGGGCTTGTGCCAGAGTAAAGCAACATGAGGCCATTAAAAAAATTACCGAAAACAAATTAAAAAAGCCGTTTAACTTATATAAGAGCTTTGAAAAAGAATTTGGCCGCCCCCTTTCGCCAATGGAAATTGAACAAATTGCTAGGTGGTCACAAAAAATGCCCCCTGTTATGGTCCTTGAAGCACTACGCCGGGCTGTTATGCTGGGCAAACATAATTTTAAGTATATAGACAGTATTTTACTGGAATGGGAAAAGAACAATTTTCTCACACCGGAACAGGTTGAAGATTATGACCGGCAGTTTAAAATGAAGCAC
Organism: Sporotomaculum syntrophicum; assembly: GCF_009932395.1. GTDB lineage: Bacteria > Bacillota > Desulfotomaculia > Desulfotomaculales > Desulfallaceae > Sporotomaculum > Sporotomaculum syntrophicum. The sequence goes on along the minus strand of NZ_LSRS01000005.1, from coordinate 410,082 downwards.
AACGATAACAAAAAAACACCATCTAACGGCAGGCGCAAGACCAATCAAAATGATGATAAAAAAAATATGCTCGAGTCATTATATATGAGTTAAGGGGTGGGTAGCATTTGGCTTATTTATGTAATAAATGCGCCGACCGTGGACTGATTATTCATGATGGTGTTGCTGAGCCCTGTAGCTGTGTTAAACAGCGGAATATCAACAATAAAATAAGGGCTGCACAGATCCCACCCAGATTAGTTAATTATACCTTTAACCGTTTTAAACTTGATTTTTATTCACGGACTCAAATTGATCCGGTAAAGAAAACTTCCTTTTATGATTCCGCTTGGGTTACCCTAAAAGCAGCCAAGGATTTTACCCGCCGTTATTTAGAGGATCCACATACCAATGGCTTATTATTAACAGGTCCGGTAGGCAGCGGCAAAACTTTTTTAGCTTGCTGTATAGCTAATGCCCTTTTGGCTGAAGGTAAAACTGTTCTTTTTATCGTAGTGCCAGATTTGCTGGAACAAATTAAAGCTACCTACGATGCAAAAAATGAAAAGGATGTTACGGAATCGGAACTGTTAGATACAGCCAGGGAAGTGCCTTTGCTCATTCTGGATGACCTGGGAGCCCATAACTACACAAACTGGACACGTAATATAATATTTACCATTATTAATCACCGGCTCAATTTTCTTTTACCCACCGTGATCACCACCAATAACAGCCTTGGAGAATTAGAGCAATTCCTGGGCGACAGAACAACCTCTCGCATTATTCAGATGTGCCACCCCTACCGCCTACTGGTAGACGCTGATATCCGCATGCAAATAATCAGCCAGCACAGATAACCTAAACATATTTTCTCATAATACGGACAAGCGTACATGCTTGTCCGTATTTTATGGTTATAATTACCAGTATAGAATATATATATATTGTACAAAATACTTTTTGGTCAGAAAGGAGGAAAAAATGAACACTCATTTTTCCAAGCTCACCAGTATTTTGCTATTCGCACTCTGTCTGCTTTTGAGCAATGGTCAGGGTGCCCAAGCTGGTGTGGAAAAAGAAGTGGCCGGAGGGTCAAACAGCATAACGGTTAAGTATACGGTGCAGCCTGGTGACACTCTATCCAAGATCGCTAAGTCCTTTGATATTGATGTAAACAAATTAATACGTGCCAACAACCTGGAAACGTCGGTTTTAAAACCTTGCCAGGTATTAACCATTCCACCACTGGACAAAGCCAGCTCGGCCAATGTTAGCCGGGGTGATGTGTCCAGGGAAGACCTTATGGTTTTAGCCAGGGCTATATATGCCGAAGCCCGGGGAGAAAGTTTTGAAGGTCAGGTGGCCATTGGGGCTGTGATCTTAAATCGCACCCGCGACCCACACTTCCCCGATAGTATCAGTGAAGTGGTATTCCAGCGCAGCCACAAAGGGTACCAGTTCTCTCCTGTTGGCGACGGCACCATCAATTTAAACCCTGACGAAACGGCCATTAAAGCGGCCATTAAAGCACTGGAAGGGCATGATCCCACCAACGGGGCATTGTTTTTCTATAACCCCCGAATTGCTTCTGACCAGTGGATTAGAACCTTGCCAGTAATAACAACCATAGGCAGACATGTGTTTGCCACTAAAACGTAAACATATTCCTTCAAATAAATAATACGTTTAGCCAGTCAAAACATTATTATGAAACAAAAGAGAAAAGGCATCCCCCCAAATAGCATCATTGGTACAGGGGGTGCCTTTTTCTTACAGATTAGCAGATCTCTTCTGCTTGAATATCCACGATTGTTACATTAACAAAATTCACTGTTAAACCAGTCATATTTTCCAGCTGTAATTTAACCACCTTCTGTAATTCTTTGCTAATGTGGTCTAGTTTATAATTTATACTTACCACCACTGATAGCTCAATAGTTACGTCTTGGTCATCCCTGATAATATGGGTATGCTTAACCGCCACCACGCCGGGAACAGCCAAAGCCGCATAATTCACTATAGCCACCAGAGCTCCCTGGGATATGCTGAACTTACCGTATAAGGTAAAGGTAGGCCTCACTACTGACTGTTCCGACCAGCTGCGCCGGTCCTTTTGTCCATGACGGCGCATAAAAACCTGCAAAGGGTGAATTATACTTTCGGGAAAACTTTTTTTTACTTCAACAATCGGTGCCGGAATGACATGCTTGCTGTGCTGAGTGCGCATTATACGTGCTTTTCTAATCTCCTTGGCCGAGGCGATTTGATCAATATTAATATATTCTTTGATCCCGGGCAACCCCAAGCCTTCGGTAATTTTATTCGTCATGCCCTTAGAGGTGCCTAGAATTAATATTTTTTTCGGAGCTTGCCCGGCTATAGCATCAACGGCAGTTTTTCTATGCTCCGGTTCAGTAAAAAGAGCTGCTTTTATGGCTCCGATCCGGGTGGGTTGTTTCTTGGCGGACATACCGGCAATAATTTTATTTCCTTTGATAACTAATCCGTCATCGATAATGATCTCACAACCCAAACGGGCTGCTAGCATAACTGCCCGGTAGCTTTTACCCGTGCCGCTGGGACCCACCAGTGCGTAAACTTCCAACCATATCCCTCATTCCTCAGTGTTTATTGCTAACCTGCACCAAAAAATATATACTTTGATCTAAGAGTTGTCGAGTTTGTTTATTATTATATATTATCAATATACATAAATTACATACCTATGCAATTTTATTTCAAAGGATGGAAAAAGGCATGGCTGCACTTTTTTTAGAAATATTACAAAAAGAATTTGACTTCACCGAGGAAGATACCAAATTAATGAGCAGAACCTTACGCCAGCAAAACCGTACCGACCGCAGGTATTATTTCCAGAACATCAAAGTTCGAGAAAAAAAATTCATTAATAGCTTAAAACAACATTACCAAGCCCTTGGGTCTGATGGACAAAAGCAATGGCTGGACGCATTACTACAGAGTATGTTGGACCGAGGCGGTGAACCGGATCTCAGCGACGCCTTGGTCATGAAAATAATCGGGCCATTGACAGTGTACAACCAGTTACGCTTAAAATCCGAAAGCGAAGGTGTCAAATTAAAGCTGTTGGTCAATTTTGGAGGGATGGGTACCGTTATTATGCTGGTCGGCGCTATAACTGCTCTGGTTTTATATTTGCTGGCACGTTAAATTAATTAACTTCAGGGAGCTGTTGCTTTTGTGTCCTGAAATCCACGAATAGCAAAGCGGTTAAAGTTTATCTGTCCACCACCCGGAGGAAATGCTTTAAAAGCTGTAAAAAAGGAATGTCTCAGTCAAAGCTGGCCGAAAGCAGGTACTTGACCGTAACAATCCTGTAGGTACCGGGCTGTACACCGGCCGAGGAATTGCTGAGTCCGGAGTAGTGAAAAAAGCCGGCTTTAAGCCCGGCTTTTAAGTGATCCTGTATACCCAATTGGAACCGTTGTTATTATCCCAGTTTTGAGCATCATCCCGGAAGCAAAAATTAAACTGATTGTCTTTAACATCAACAGTATGCTCCCAGCCTTCGCTGGACTTTTCCATCTGATAATCTTTGACATCGTTCCATTCCTTGGCTCCGCCAAAAGCGGCATGCATCCAGATCTGATTAGCACCGTTATGACTCAACATGCCGGTGTACCTAATCCGTATTTCTTTGCCATCCTGTGTCAACGGTTTAACTTGCACCCCCTGAATAGACGGGGAAAAGATAAATGGACTTAATGTACTCATAGGCCACCTCCTTTTTTCTGTTCACGATTAGTTTAAACAAAAATAATCTATTTATTAATTTTACGGGCAAAAAGTGGCGACTTAGTTGTTCAAGAGCAATAACCACTACGTACTGGCCCGATTACATACTGCCGACTGGGCAACCAGCCCTTTAAACGAGCGATATGACAAGCTGGCTCTAGCTGTCAGGCAGTGATGTGAACCGGCCAAGACGATGCATGCTACAACCGACGAGACTGTTTTTTTGCTTATTACAGCTAATAGACGGCATTTACCTGTCTTTTACGGTTAAAGCTTTATTCCGCTTTTGCGGGACGGTTACAAGCAACACTCCTAATAAAATGAGTACTCCGCCAATAAAGAAATTCAAATCCAAATGCTCATCAAGCCATAACCAGCCCAAGAAGGAGCCCATTACTGGTTGGAAAAAAAAGAACAATGAACCAATTCCTGCATCCATTAGTTCCATACCCTTGTTCCACAGTAAGTAAGCAAAGGCCGTTGCTACAATACCTATATACAAAACTCCCCAATAAACTAAGTAGTTATTAAAGATGAGCCGGCTCGTTTGCAGTTCCCAGATCATGAACGGGGTTGTAAAAATAACAGCGAATAAGATAGCATAAGTAGTAATGGTTAGCGTGGAAAATTTGTAAGAAGCTAGTTTAACATATACAGACAATAGAGCCCAGGTTATTGCAGCAGCAACAAGAAAGACATATCCCCAAATGTTATAGCCCAGGTTGGAATTCCAACCTATAATAATTGCAACACCAAAAGTAGCTATGATTAGAGAAAGAAACTTACGAACAGTAAGTGTTTCTTGTAAGACAAAGCGAGCAAATATAACCGTAAAGGCCGGGGTTGCCGAAGTGATAAGAGCACCCGTATGGGCATCTGAAAGTTTTGTTCCAATAAATTGACATGAAATCGATAAAAAATATCCGACGAACCCAATCCAGGCCAAAAGCAACCAGTCACCCCTGTCAAATTTGGTAGGTGTGTCTGTTTTACGCTGTACTATTTTTAAAATTATATATAAAAAAACAAACGCTATACTATATCTTAGCCAAACAAGGGTCAAGGGAGGGATAAAGTCAAGTACATATTTACTTACCACATACAATGCGCCCCAGATAGTAGCTGCTGAGGATAAACATAATGCCCCTAATACGGTGTTGCACATTTTATTTTTTCCTCCGTCATTTTAATGAATTAAATCAGTAATCTTCTAAAACGGAGCAATTCAAAAGCTTAGCTGGTTATTACCGTCCCATGAATGAACTGTAATACAAGACCTTTCGGGCAAAATATTTTTTTATTATAACATAATAGTTTAGAGTTGAGATCAAGCTAAGTGTATGATTATGCATCGCTAGTGTCATCGATATAATCTCGTTTTAGGTATAAAAAAACAAACCCGTTTGTAATAACAGGTTTGTTTTGGTGGTCGGGGCGACAGGACTTGAACCTGCGACCTTACGGTCCCGAACCGTACGCGCTACCAAACTGCGCTACGCCCCGGCATTGATCATTTTCAAACAAACATTATGATAACAAAACCCAACCCTATTGTCAACGACAAATTAACCCTTAGTTTAACACCTGGGCTAGTTGATCATTTTTATTTTCACTGTTTAGCTATTAATGCTATAATGTGCATAAGTTGTTTATTTTTCGCATTAATTCTTGTCATATTTGTAGGAGGGAGTTATTTTGAATATTTTAATCATGGGTCCTCCCGGAGCCGGCAAAGGCACTCAAGCCGAAGTTTTAGTCAAGGAATTAAACATTACCCATATCTCTACCGGTGACATGTTCCGGGTAGCTATACAAGAAGGCACTGAAATGGGTATGAAAGCTAAGGAGTATATGGATAAGGGTGCTCTGGTTCCTGACGAAGTAGTTATTGGCTTGGTAAAGGACCGCCTTGCCAAACCGGATTGCGCCGGTGGTTTTTTGCTGGACGGCTTTCCCCGCACCCTTAAGCAGGCCAAAGCTTTAGACGCCACCCTGCGTGAAATGGGTATTAGGCTGGATGGTGTAATTAACATAGAGGTGCCCCGGGAAAAATTGATAGCACGCGTTACCGGCCGCCGGGTCTGCCGCAGCTGTGGAGCCAGTTACCATGTGCTCTTTAACCGACCCGAAGTAGAAGGCAAATGCAACAGCTGCGGCGGTGAGCTGTACCAGCGTAGTGACGACAACGAGGAAGCGGCAGGTTATCGCCTGGATGTTTACGAAGCCCAAACCCAACCGCTGGTTGATTATTACGCTACCCAGGGCTTGCTCAGGGATATTAACGGTGATCAGGATATTAATAAAGTACTCAAGGATATATTAGCTAGCTTAATAAAATAATTCTAACAGCCCCTGTATTATGATTGTTCTTTAAAACTTATTAATACCTGTACTTAACAGGGGAGCAGTTCAATAAGCGGGGGCTGTATGTAATAATAGTAATAAATATGATACAATACATCCCTTGTGCTTAACCCCAAACTATACCTCTCACATTAGAGCCACCCGCAATTCCTGCATTCCCTAATATACCAAATATGTATGCATTTCTACTCAAAGCAGTTTCCGCCAGGCTAGACTAATTTAGACAAAAGATTCTTACTTTTTTATGCATGCAGGAATGTTGATGATTTTTGTCGAAGGACTAATTTTATTTATGCTATTGTACGGAGGTGAAATTTTTATTAGCTGGTTACAATTGAAAAATGAGGAGGATACTAATGAATAAAAAATTAAGCGCTTTAATCACCATGTTGGTTTTTTCGCTGGTTATTCTGGCAGGCTGCGGTTCTTCCGGCTCCAGCGATGACACAATCAAAATTGGCTTTTTGGGAGCCAAGACTGGTGGACATGCCAGTTACGGTCTGGAAACTCTCAAGGGTATGAAAATGGCTGAGGAAGATATTAATGCAGCCGGTGGTCTTTTAGGTAAAAATGTGGCTATTGTAGAAACTGACCACGGCAGCAAAAACTCCGAGGCTTCAACGGTAACCGATAAGTTAATCAACAATGATAAAGTTGTAGCGATCGTTGGCGATCCAACTACTGGATTAACTAAAATAGCCGCCCCTATCGCCCAGGATAATCAGGTTGTACTGCTTTCCGCGGGTGCAGTTGGCACTGGCGTGGTAGAAATCGGTGACTATATTTTTAGGGATACCCTACTTGACGCACTGGCGGCTCCAGCTGTGACCAAGTACTGTGCGGAAGAACTTGATTGGAAAAAAGTAGCACTAATTACTTCAGTTAATAACGATTATAGCGTAAGCCTAAGCAATATCTTTAGAGATGCCTTGAAGAAATACAATGTAGAAATTGTTACCGAACAGCAGGTTAAAGATGGCGATACAAACTTTAGCGCCCAGGTAACTAACCTCACCGACCAAGAATTTGACGGCATTGTTTTCACCGGTTACTATACTGAAGGCGGCCTGTTAATGAAGGAAGTGCGTAAACAGGGCTTGAAACAAGTAATGGTGGGCGGTGATGGTCTGCTGTCTCCGGTGTTATGGGAAATGGGTGAAGCAGCTGTAGAAAGCAGCATGGTCTATACTGGATTTGCACCCGATCCCAATACCGATAACGAAAAAACCAAAGCTTTTATCGATAAATACAAAGCCAATAATGGCAACAAATTGCCCGATATGTTTTCCGCCCAGGGCTATGATGCAGTAATGCTGATTGCCGAAGCCATTTAAAATGCTAAAAGTTCAGATCCCAAGGTGTTCAGGGACAGCTTGGCTCAAACTAAGGATTGGCAGGGAGTAACCGGTACCATTACCATTAGAGAAAACCGTGAACCCATCAAGAGCCCGGTTTATTTGCTCAAAGTGGCACCCACGAGCAATGGAAGCGATTGGGAATGGGAGATTCAAGCTGCTATCCCGATTTCAGCGGAATAATCAGATATCAAACTGGCGGCCATCGCTATGCGATGGCTGTCCCATTGTTAGAGGAGGAATGCTATGTTTTGGCAGCAGCTAATTAATGGGATTACCCTTGGATCTACTTATGCACTGATTGCCCTGGGCTATACTATGGTTTACGGTATTATCCAGTTGATTAATTTTGCCCACGGAGAAATTTATATGATTGGAGCCTTTGTTGGTGTAGTGGCAGTAACAGTTTTTCAATTAAACATATTTATTGCCCTATTTGTGGCTATGACTGTATGCATCATCATCGGCGTATCAGTAGAGCGCATAGCTTATAAGCCACTGCGCCGCTCCACCCGGCTGGCTCCGCTTATTTCCGCCATTGGTGTATCTATATTTTTACAAACTCTCATGACTTTAATAGCCGGGCCTCAGGCCGTGGGATTTCCCCAAGTTATTAATGATCAGCTTTATCATATCGGCTCGGTAACAGTTTCCAAGGTACAAGTCATAATTTTAATCCTGGCCAGCGCTTTGATGGTCGGGCTGCAACTAATCATTAAGTATTTAAGGATTGGTAAAGCCATGCGAGCCGCTTCGGAGGATTACGATACGGCCAGCTTGATGGGTATTAACGTAAACAGAGTGATTTCATTTACCTTTGCCCTCGGTTCCGCACTGGCCGCAGCCGGAGGCGTGATGGTGGGTATGTATTTTAACAGCATTCATCCACTGATGGGTGTTATGGCCGGAACCAAAGCCTTCTGTGCGGCAGTGCTGGGCGGCATCGGCAGCATTCCTGGTGCTATGCTGGGCGGTCTTTTCCTGGGCGTAGCTGAGGTAGGAGGAGTGGCTTTAGGATACGGTGGGTACCGCGATGCTATAGCCTTTACCTTATTGATACTAGTATTGCTATTCAAGCCCACCGGTTTGCTCGGACGCCCCATACAAAGGAAGGTGTAACACCAGAGTGGATAGTTTACTAACCAATTATATCAGCCCTTATTATATAAAAATTTTTACCCTGGTCGGCATTTATATTATTATCGCTCTGGGACTCAACTTTATCTCAGGCGTGACTGGTCAGCTTTCCTTCGGTCATGCGGCCTTTGTCAGTATAGGCGCCTACACGGCAGCCATTCTAACCACCAGGTTGCAACTGCCTTTTTTACCCTCGCTGCTAGTCGGCGGTTTACTTGCCGCTGTGGTGGGCATATTACTGGGCTTTCCCATTTTGCGACTTACCGGTGACTACCTGGGCATTGCTACTCTGGGCTTTGGAGAAATAGTAATTGTTGTCTTTCAAAATATGGATATTACCGGGGGCACAATTGGCCTGTCGGGAATAGCCAAAAATACCAGCCTGTCCCTGGTTGTGCTAGTAGTTATATTTACAATTTGGAGTATGTATAGACTGGAAAATTCCCGCTTCGGCAGAGCACTGATGGCTATCCGTGAGGATGAAATAGCCGCCAACGTGATGGGCATCAATATCACTGCCTATAAAATACAAGCCTTTGGCATCGGGACTTTTTTTGCAGGTATAGGCGGCGGTCTTTACGCACACATGATTCAATATTTAAATCCCACCGATTTTGGTTTTTCCCGATCCTTCGAATATCTAACCTTTGTGGTGCTGGGCGGGCTGGGTAGTATCCCAGGCACTATTCTGGGCACTACCGTATTAACACTAGCCCCCGAGTTCTTACGCTTTGTTGCCGAATATCGGATGATGATCTACGGTGCCTTAATGGTGATCATGATGATTTTCAGGCCCAGAGGTTTGCTGGGAGGGGTTAATTTAAGTAAGAAAATCCGTGCCTTAAAAAACAAAAAAAAGACAACTATACCAAGTGACGCTAGATAACAGGGAGTGTTACTATTGTCTGAGTTATTGAAAATTGATAACGTAACTATAAATTTTGGTGGTCTAACTGCAGTGGACAGTCTGAACATGACTTTAACCGAAGGAAACATCAGGGCTTTAATCGGCCCCAACGGGGCCGGTAAAAGTACCATATTTAATCTGGTCACTGGAATTTACACGCCATCAAAAGGAAGGATTATTTTCCGAGGTCAAATCATCAATAAACTGCCCCCCCATAAAATCACCGGCAGGGGTATAGCCAGGACCTTTCAAAATATCCGTCTGTTTAGCGAGCTATCAGTTATAGACAACGTCAAAATCGGTTATCATTGCCGTTCCCGCGGCAGCTTTATAGATGCTTTATTGCGCAGCCCAGCAATTAAAAGAGAAGAGGCCCATACCCATGAGCGAGCTTTGACTTGCCTGGCCTTAATGGAACTGGCAGACAAGGCAGAAGAAGTGGCCGGCAACCTGTCTTACGGTGAACAGCGCAGACTGGAAATAGCCCGGGCTCTAGCCACCAACCCTGCCTTACTATGTCTTGACGAACCTGCAGCGGGCATGAACCCAATAGAAAAGGAAAAACTAGCTAACATAATTAGAAAGATCAAAGAAATGGGTATTACAATTTTTCTAGTCGAACATGACATGAAATTTGTCATGAACCTGGCGGAAAAAGTAACTGTACTGGATTACGGCAAAATAATTGCCAGCGGCACACCGGCTGAAGTACAACGTAACCCGGCGGTTATTGAAGCTTACCTGGGAAAGGAAGTAGTATAAACACATGCTCTGCGTGGAAAATCTACATTATTCGTACGGCACCATCAATGCTTTAAGCGGCATTTCCTTTCAGGTTAACGAAGGGGAAATTGTTGCCCTGATTGGCGCTAACGGAGCAGGGAAAAGCACTACCTTGCTCAATATTTCCGGCCTGCTGCACCCGCAAAGCGGCCTAATTAAATACCAGGGCGTAGACATCAGCAAACTACCGCCGCATAAAGTTGTCGAAGCAGGTATATCACTGGTACCAGAGGGGAGAAGGGTTTTTTCCCGAATGACTGTACTCGAAAACTTGGTCATGGGTGCATATCTCAAAAAAAGCAGAGTCGAAATAAAGGAGTCCATTGAAAGAGTCTTTGACCGATTTACCCGTCTTAAGGAGCGCAGAAATCAGCTAGCTGGCACACTAAGCGGGGGAGAGCAACAGATGCTGGCCATTGGCCGGGCGCTGATGTCCAAACCCAAACTGCTTCTAATGGACGAACCTTCGATGGGCCTTGCCCCCATGCTGGTGCAGGAGATATTTTCCATCGCCAAGGAGATTAACCAATCGGGCACCACAATTCTATTGGTTGAGCAAAATGCATACATGGCCTTATCTATAGCTCAACACGCTTATGTTTTGGAGACCGGTGCCATTGTGCTCCAGGGCACAGCCGAAGAAATTGCCAACAACCCCGAAGTAAAGAAAGCCTACCTGGGCGAGTGAGACTGACAATACTTTAACGTAAATCAGACTAACCATTATAACCCTAAAAAATTTTTACAATAGTAAGCTAGCTATTTCTTTGATAAATAGGTAAAGTTAAGATAACAATATACAAAAAACGATATTGGGGGTTAGAAAAGTGAGTTTATACGATGTAACCATCATCGGAGGCGGTCCGGCTGGATTGGCCGCAGGTATCTACTCTGCCAGGGCGGCTTTAAAAACACTGCTGCTGGAAAAGGGTATGCCCGGGGGCCTGGCTGCCAGTACTGAATTTATTGAAAATTACCCGGGGTTTGCCGAGGGCGTAGGCGGCCCAGAATTAATGATGCAGATGGATGCCCAAGCACGCAGGTTTGGCACCGAGGTACAATCAGCCACCGCTGAAAGGATCGAAGCAGGTGAAGGCTGTTTTACTATACATACCGATGAAGGAGTTATTACCACTAAAACTATTATCCTGGCCACCGGTGCTCAATCGAAAAAGCTTAATATTCCGGGTGAAGAAGAATTCCACGGCCGCGGTGTTTCCTATTGTGCCACCTGTGACGGTGCTTTTTTTAGAGACAAGGAAGTTGCCGTTATTGGCGGCGGCAACTCAGCGATAGAGGAGGCACTATATTTAACCAAATTTGCCAGTAAGGTGCATATCCTTCACCGCCGAGGCGAGCTAAGAGCTACAAAAATATTACAGCAGCGGGCACTGGAGCATGAGAAAATAGTTATGCACTGGAACAGTGTAGTAGAAAGTATTTCTGGCCAGGCCACCGTTAATGAGATAACTGTCAAGGATGTTCGTAGTGAAGAAACCAAGCCACTGGCTGTGCAGGGTATTTTTATTTACGTTGGCACCCAACCGGTATCCGCTCTTGTAACCGGGTTGATTAAACTTGACGAGCGTGGCTATATCATAACTGATGAAAACATGCATACCTCTCAGCCGGGCATTTTTGCCGCCGGCGACATCAGGCAAAAATTCCTTCGTCAGGTAGTCACCGCTGTAGCGGATGGTGCCATAGCCGCTGTAACCGCAGAGAAATATATCGAAGATCTACAAAAAAAATAACTGCAGGCATCTCTACAGCAGCCAGCCCTCCCGGGTAACGGGAGGCTTTTTACTGGCCAATTGACTTCGTTAAACAGGAATTCGATTCTTAACGGAGAAACCTGCAATATTAGATCTTCTCTACAACAAATAAATTGATCTGATATGCCGATGTACACAACATTAAATCGTACACCGGTCAAGGTTCATTTGCTGCCATATATTGGCGTCAATTTACCAAGCAAGGAGAAAACAATGAAGATCAATCAATTACCAACTATCGACGAAAACAAAATGAACGCTCAAGCTGTTCTGACACATTTACAGCAGCTAATTAGAGAATTTCAAAAATCCTCCATCTTCGCTGTCCAGGACAACAGTTACGCCGCTTATCTACACGGGCAGATTTACGGGCTTGCCCTGGCCTTGCGTTTGCTTTACCCTGGACCTGGTAACTGGGGGGAAAGAGCAGCCCTGCTTGTTAGGCCGGTACTTACTGAACATCAATGTGATTGCCCGGAAGAAAACCACTAATTAACGTTTTTGGCACGGGGTCATTATCTCATCTGGGATGTAAATACCCTTGTCTTGTAACGCCTGGTTGTATGCAACCAAACTGCCCCTCCGTACATAAGCTAGCTCATACTTAGTCAAGATGGTGCCGGTGGTGTAGACAAGCACGGTTGCAGCAGTATCCCGCGCCAGCTGTTTAATATCCGGATGATTTGACCAATACTGCAGTAGTGCTTCTGTTTCACCAATTATATCTCCAACATAAATATATACTGTTGGCTGGCACTGGATAACGTCCCCACCAGATTTGGCTAATCCCTGAGCATTGAGCAGCTGTTCCAGGGCACTGTGTAACCTCGCAGCCACATTACCTGGCTCCCCCTTGGCTAGTGTCTTTATCTCAACACAGACAACCATAGTGAACTTGTCCTGACCATGGGACATAAACAAACCGGCCGCGCAAGGCGGGAGCCAGTCCCTCACCAGTGGCCGGGTAAAATCAACCACCTGCCCGGCTTGGGCATAACCTGCGGCGATCCCCAGCTCATGCACAGTTTTTAAGGAGCATTGAGCATCCTTTAATTCGGACAGCTTGGCCTGCCAACCGACACAATCCTTAACCACCTCAAGTTCGCTAGCTATAGCTGCGGCAGTTAAGGCATAACGCCCGGGCAAACCTCCTCCCGCAATCTCAATACTAATCGCTTCATCCCTGCCTTTATACCATAGTTCGGCTATATACGCTATTCCCAGTGCTGAAAAATCTATGCTCCGCCCAAAACCTCCCTGTCCAAACTGGCCATCCTTGATTACCTTAAGGTTTTCTTCAAGCCAATCTTTCCCCAGTATTAATTCCAGATTATCAAGGGCTTCGGCTATATTTACTATTTTCTGCGGCACGCTATCATCTCCCACGTTTAATGTAGCCTGTTCAAGCAGGATAAAGCAGGTACAGCAAGAATACATGTAATGAAGAGCATGTATTTATGGATGTGAGAGTTCTTTGAATTTTATACTGAGTTTTATAGCATGTGACCTGGAAACCACCGGTCTTGACCCGTCCAATGATCAAATAATTGAAATAGCCTTCGTTAAGGTACTGGACGGCCAAATAAAGGAAACTTTCAGTACCCTGGTCAATCCCGGATGCAAAATTCCACTAAAAATAAAACGCCTGACTGGGATAACTGATGAACAACTTGCAGTTAGCCCAACGTTGGAGCAGGTAACCCCCGAGTTGCACCGTTTTATGGAGCAATGTCCGCTGGTGGGACATAATATTGATTTTGATCATGCCTTTTTGGCAGCCAAATTAGGGCATTTACCATTTACCCAATATTTGGACACCCTGGAGCTGGCACGTTTAGTTATGCCCAGTGCCCCCAGTCACAGCTTGTCCAATCTAGTGCAAGCCCTGAAGCTGGAACAAAAACCTCCACACCGGGCATTGGATGATGCCCTTGCGGCTACCGCACTGTTCTTTGCCTTGCTGGACAAGGCTGCCTCTTTCGAGCTTGAGCTTCTCCTGCAGTTTTTGCCCCTTTTACAACAAGGCGGTTCTCAGCTTTCATCAATTTTTTCAGACCTGATCAAAGATAAAATAAAAACCATACCCAACGACAAGATCAGTAAAGGAAAAGGCATAGGCATACCAATCAAAGAACCGATTTATCTTGAACCTGATTCCAACATTATAGACTCGGACACCTTTGACCAACCGCAAAATCAGCTGGATTACCTCCTTGGCCCGCAAAGTCCTCTGAAGCGGCTACTGCCCAACTACCAGTTTCGCAGGGAACAGATCAGAATGGCAGAGGCCGTAGCCAAAACCTTGGAAGAACAGAAAATCTTATTAGTTGAAGCAGGAACCGGCACCGGCAAGTCCATGGCCTATATGCTGCCTGCACTGCTCTGGGCTATCGAGCACAATGAACGGGTGGTCATCGCCACCAACACTATCAATTTACAGGAACAAATCTGGTTAAAAGATCTGCCGCTGCTAAAAAGTTTGCTCGGACTGCCTTTTCAGGCGGCGCTACTTAAGGGACGGGCTAATTATCTTTGTTTGCGCCGGCTGATCAATTTGCTTACCCACGCCGCATCCTTAACGTCCAGTGAGGCAATGCTCGTAGCCCGCATTCTCGTCTGGCTGCAAGACACGGATTGTGGTGATAAAACAGAATTAAACCTGTATGGGCCTGATGATGAAACCTGGATGCAGTTATGCTCGGAAAGTGAGACTTGCCTGGGTAATGCCTGCCGCTTGTGCAGCCGGTATTGTTTTGTCACCAAAGCCAGGCGCACGGCGGAAAATGCCCACTTGGTTATTATAAACCATTCACTGCTCTTCGCCGATATGGTGACGGAAATTAATATCCTGCCAAACCACGGTGCTCTGATAATTGACGAAGCCCATAATATCGAGGAAACTGCAGCTAAATACATGGGCAAAAAAGTATCCCGGGCTAAAATCATGCAGTGGCTCTCCATAGCAGGCAAGAATTTAAAAAAGTTAAACGAACTGGTCCCGCCCCAGAGTGGTCAGCGCTGGCTTGAGGCTATCAATCAAGCCGAAGCAGCAAGACACGAGCTTCTGAAGAATATCAATACTTTCTTTTACCTGTTTGTGCAAAGTATCAACAAATATTATCCTAACCAGGGATTTTATCAAAATAATGTGCGTTTACACCGGGAAACCGGCCTGTTAGAGGAGATCGAAGGTGAATACCAGAACATGCTTTACTACCTGAGGCATTTCCTTGCTAATCTCAAAGCTCTGGTTGACTGGATGGAAATATGGACAGCTACCAATAACGCCTGGGAAGATAAATTGATGGACCTTTCAATCAGTATTAATTCCGGCAGCGTCTACCTGAGTGATCTGGATTTCATCATTAAAACACAGGACGAGAATTATGTATGCTGGGTCGAAGCACCTAACCCAATGGCACTGGGCAAAGAAGGCTATCAGTGCATATTGCACGCCACACCGATAGATATCAGCACCATTCTTCATGAACGGTTGTTTAATCAGCCCAAAACCATTGTACTTACCTCGGCAACCCTTACGGTGAATAAGAAGTTCGACCACTTTATGCAGCAATGCGGACTCAATCTTATACCTGACAGTACACTTGTGCGAATGATTGCGGAGTCACCGTTTAATTATGAACAGCAATGTTTGCTTTGTGTGGCGAAGGATTTCCCCAACTATAACGAAAGCAGCGCATCTGATTACATGGCAACATTAATTAATACTATTTACCAGCTATCCATCGCCACGGCAGGCAGGACACTGGTATTATTTACCTCCCACAAGCTTCTGCGGGATACGTATTATAAAATCAAACCGCTTCTTGACGAAGCGGATATTTGCGTGCTGGGGCAGAGTATCGATGGCGGGCGGACCAAACTGGTCAATGAGTTCCATCAAAACAAGCGCAGCGTTTTGTTTGGCGCATTTAGTTTCTGGGAGGGCATAGATCTTCCGGGGGATACCTTAGTGAATGTAATTATTGTTAAATTGCCCTTTGCACCGCCCAATGATCCCATACTGGAGGCACGCAGCGAAAAAATGGCCACACTTGGGTTAAACAGCTTTTATAGCTTAAGCCTGCCCAACGCAGTCATCCGCTTTAAACAGGGATTCGGCAGGTTAATTAGAAGTGAGCAGGACAGAGGGGCAGTAGTTATACTCGATAAGCGTATCATCGAAAAAAGATACGGTAAAATATTCTTAAACTCTCTTCCTGTTAAATCGCATCTACGGGGCACAATTCATGAAATCAGGCAAAAATTAACTGCCTGGATATAAAAAACTACCCAACTTTATTAGCACATATAAGACACCTTATCCATATTATTATTATAAATAACAAAAACCGGCCAAAGGAGATGATAGTTTTGCGAGTTTATTATGTAAAGCTCCCAAATTTTTTACGTAGTTGGTTAATGAAAATCATCAAGTAACAAGAAAAGCGTGCCCATTCGGTTCTCTCTGCGCGCGTTTTCCAGTACTATAATCCTTAGCGCTTGCCATAAATATGGCAAGCATAATTTCCTAAAGTATCAAATAGGAGCAGGCTGTCAGCCTGCCCCTTAACTTTATATATTTACCTGTATTTTGACATCACCTTGAAAAACCAACGCCAAGTACACCTCCAACAGCACCAGCCAGGCAGGATATAACCGCTTTTTGCAGCGAAACTCCGGCAGTTAAAGAAGTGTGCAAAAGAAAATGTCCTATCAACCAGCTTAACAGCATAAATAGTAACGCTACGCCAATACCATGCACCAAACCCTTACATCCCGCCCAGCGAGCAGCCAAAACACTGCCGGCAAATATACTAATATAATATAGAATACTTGATGTCAAAGGCAATGTTGTTTCACCTATTGAGGTGACATAGTAGATAATTCCCAGTAGGGCGCTGCCTAGCACTGTGATAATCAGCGCCGCCAGCAAACCTTTAAAAATAGCGTTTAAACTAAGCGGCGAAGAAGTTGTCTTTTCATTTTTGAAATTTGCCAATATATTCACACCTCCCTGTTTATTGTAAATTTTATGTTATTAATAACTGAATATGCTTAAAAGATGAAAAGCCGGCTTATTTGCCGGCTTTTTCATCATGCTCGGTATGGTCGGTAAAATCATGCTCCCACTGTCCATCCAGGTTAACCTGCGTAGCTGAACCGGTCGGTTCAACTACAAAAGTATTACCTGTTTCTTTGGAGCTTTTATTTTTTCTTTTGTCCAATTTAGCCACCTCCTTAGTTACCGCATCATTATTATGCATAGTAAAACTAAACTCCATACTAGCATGCACATAATATTACCATATTTTTACATCCTTATGGCAGGAATTGGTGGTTAGGTCAGCGAACTTTACCAGTAATTCAAAAAAGGGGGATGTTCTCATGGAACATATTAGAAAAAAGCTGAGGAGTATTCAGTTCGATATCGAACTACTATATTGTATGGCTGTAATCATGGAAAAACTTGGTGCCCTGAGCAAGGCTTTAAGCATAGTGCAACGGGCGCTCACCAGTGCCACGAATAAACAAAAACTATATGTTCAGGCCAGCCGCCTTTATTTAAAGAAGGGACAGGTGGACCAAGCGGTCCTATGCTGGAAAAAGGCAGCTGGCCAGGAAAATTTAGGTATTTTTTTATACTGGTTGAATAGATGTAAAAAGAAACCGTACCGGGGACAACAGCTGCACACGTTCCAGTGGTTTCAGCAACCAGTGGAACAAAATTATGGTTACTTGCATACTGCTACGGCTCAGAATTACGGATTGAAGCTGCTGGAAAATGGCCGTCTGACGGATGCCTTAGCAGCTTTTCTGCAGGACTTAAGGGAAAATGGAGGCAACGCTGGTTTATACTTCAATATCGGGCATACCCTCAGCAAATTAAACAGACACTTAGGAGCACTTGTCTATTACGAGAAAGCACAAAACAGCGCTCTAAACACCGTCGAGATGTTCAATAATAAAGGTTATAGTTTGTTTATGCTCAACCGGTTCGAAGAAGCCCTGGCTTGCTATGAAATAGCCCGCTGGTTAGCTCCCCGCGACTATGCTATCTTAAATAACCTGGCGGCTTGTTATGTAAAAACAAACCAGCCCGATAAAGCGGTCAATTATTTGCAAAAAGCCGCTCAAAGCTACCCCGGCGATGCCACCCTGGAAAACAATCTCGCTATGTGCCTGGAAGCCACCGGTCAAAAAACTGAGGCTGTAAAGCACTATGATTTGGCGCTACAATATGCTAATCAAGAGGAACATAAAAAAATGATGACCTTAAATAAAATAAAATGTTTAATCACCCTGCATAGATACGAGGAGGCGTTAGTACTTTGTGACGGACAACCGGAAGCCAAGCTGGATGTAGAATGGTGGAGCATCAGAGGTGAACTGCTCAGTAAACTGGGCAAAATCACCGAAACCACCGATAACTATCGCAACTCTTACTCAAGTTTGACAGCACTATCCAAAGGAATTCAGTAAAATCAACGGTTTCCGGGCACACCAAATAGACGTACCACTACAATATTCCTTTATATGGTAGATTTGTATCCTAGTATCCTTTTTGGCGGTCTGGCACCAACAGCCTTAAAAATATCAAAGATATTGCCCTTTAACTCTGTGCGCAAAATAAACTCTTCCTGACCGATGGTAAATTTAACAG
>NZ_LSRS01000005.1:330244-388899 GCF_009932395.1 Sporotomaculum syntrophicum | reverse complement strand
CCATCGCAAATATGGCACTTTCCACGGGGCGTTGTATTTGGGTGTCTGCGATATACTTATTAAGCAGATCCGGTAGCTCAAGCTGTTCCCAGAGACGGCGAAAGATAACGACTGGTCCCAGTTCTTTAGACCACTGGGTGTTTAGTTCATCCATGCTCCGTATCACTTTAGCCATTTTGCAATATTTACCCAGGCTGGCAACCAGTTTATCCAGGGCTCCTTCCTGTAGTTCTTCTAAGCGGCCCAGGTTGGCTACAACTATTTGGCGAACTTTACCATCTTCACGTTTAGTTTCGCAAATTTGCAAATATGTTCTTGTTGAACCGTCTTTATTTTTAAATGTTTTTGTTCTAGCATACATGGCACCTTAATTATAGCATGGCAATCCATATGCTAAAAGTTATTATATGGAAAACGTGGCACTACACTTTTTGAATCTCTCTAATATTGACCCTTGATTTTACTGGGTTTGTTGGGGGTTAGATTCGAAAAATGATGGAAAACTGTCAAACTCGAGTCTTATGGTTTAACCACTTAAATTGCCGGCAACTATGGTTAAAATACTCATATATGAAGACTCGGCTTATTACCGAGTCTTTTTTAGATCAGGTTGAAGGACGAAATCGAAAAATGGCGAATAATTTAAGATGTTTCTAGATGAGTAATAATACGCCCCTAAAGGCACCATATCATTGAACATGTTTGAAACCACCTCGTCAATTCAATAAAAGAAAACGTCCTACCCTACCGAAAACCTCTGTTATTCCCAACAAGGTTTTATAAACACGCTTGATATTCGGGAAAGAAAGGGGAAATTATTATGGCAGATATGGAAAAAATAGAATTAGCTGTACAAATGATCCTAGAAGCCATCGGCGAGGATCCGGATAGGGAAGGTTTAAAAGGAACACCAAGCAGGGTAGCCCGTATGTATAATGAAATTTTTTCGGGACTCCGTGAAAATCCGGAAATGCACCTGGATAAAGTGTTTTCCGAAGAGCATGAAGAAATGGTGTTGGTCAAAGATATACCCATTTATTCCATGTGTGAACATCATTTATTGCCGTTTTATGGTAAAGTACATGTAGCCTATATTCCCCGCAAGGGTAATATTACAGGGCTTTCCAAATTAGTTAGAGTGGTCGAGGGTTATGCTAAACGCCCGCAGCTGCAGGAAAGATTAACCTCCCAAATAGCTAATACCATTATGAGAAGATTAAATCCCCACGGGGTATTAGTAGTCATTGAAGCGGAACACATGTGCATGACCTTGCGCGGTGTACACAAACCCGGTTCCAAAACTCTTACCTCGGCGGTGCGGGGGATATTCCAGCGCAGCGAAGCCACCCGGGCAGAAGCTTTTTCATTAATCCGGAAAGAATAGGGGGAGCGTTATGGAGCATGCCGATGAAGCAGGCAAACTGGAATTAATTGCTTTTAAATCATTTTCTATGTATGAAGATATGTACAAAGTAGTGGACTTCTTAAATAAAAACCTGAAGGATAAAAGAATTATGTTCGGACTGAGCAAAAATAATGAGGAAAATAACTTGACTATAACTATTTATGAGTTTTGAACCTTATGGAGGATGACGATGCGCATATTGATTAGTAACGACGACGGTATTAACGCTCCCGGCTTGAAAACGCTTAGGGAGTCACTTGCGAGTCTGGGTGAAGTGCTAGTTGTAGCGCCGGACCGGGAAAGAAGCGGAGCGGGACATGGTATAACTACCTACAAGCCGCTTCGAACTAAAAAAGTTACTTTTTCCGACGGCACTTTTGGCTGGGCAGTAAACGGTACCCCGGCTGATTGTGTTAAACTGGCTGTTGAGGCCTTAATGCCCGAAAAACCCGATATTGTCGTTTCCGGCATCAATCTGGGAGCTAATTTGGGCACCGATGTGCTTTATTCCGGCACTGTCTCAGCAGCAATTGAAGGGTTAATTAATGATCTACCATCTGTAGCTATATCACTGGCTAGTTTCGACAGTACTAACTTTAGCGAGGCAGCAAGCTTTGCCTCGTATATTGTACCCAACTTAATCGAGCTCAGTAAGGACATCAAACATATTTTAGTTAATATCAACGTACCGCCGGGCAAACCCCGGGGAATAAGACTAACCCGGCTGGGTATGCGGCGTTATATAAATGTTTTTGATAAAAGGACCGACCCCCGGGGTAATGTCTACTACTGGATGGCCGGTAAACCACTGGATACATCACACGAGCTAAAAACCATCCAGTCCGTTGTAGATAATAACCCTCATCTGGACGTTGATATTGATGTAGAAGCGGTAAAAAATGATTATATTTCTATCACCCCGCTGCATTTTGACTTAACTGATTTTTACGCCATCGAACAAATCAACAAAATGATCCAGCATAAATTCCAGCCTCAAGGCATTAACGCTGATTAAATTTAAACAGGACACGGAACTTTTCTTTATCCTGGTCGTTTATACCTCCCATCAACAGCATCAGCGTTAGATAAATGACCCCGCCGGCTGCCAACGCAATAACCAGTACTAAAGCGATGTTTAAACCATACCAGTACAACATATTTTTTAAATAAATAATCACTAAAGACATACCAAGAGACGCTAACAAAGGTTTTACTACATTTTCCACACCGGAAAGGTAAAGCAATTCCATACTGTTAAGATACAGCATATTTAAAATAGACATAATGATGTAACCAATGGCCACCGCCGCCGCGGCCCCTGCTATGCCGAACTGCGGCATAACCGTAAAATAATAAATTAAAACAATAGTCACCAGTGAAGCAACCACTAGGTTTTTAAAGGGCACGTCAGCCTTGCCTACACCTTGCAAAACGCCGGTGGTAGTTTGCTGTAAATACAAAAATGGCCCGGAAAACGCTAAAACCTTTAATATATCGCCTGCCTGGGGATAGCCAAACAGCACACCACAAAGCTCGTCCGCCAGCAAAAGAAAAATAAATGCGGCGGGCACCCCCACCTGTAATGTTAACCTAACTGCGTCTGCAATGCGTGCTCTGGCCAAAGTCAAGTTATGGCTAGCCATGGCATCTGACATAGCTGGTACTAAGGAAGTAGCCAGTGCCATGGTAAGTACGCCAGGCACAAAAAGCAACGCATCGGCAATGCCGATAAATTGGCCGTAAGCATTAGTTGCATCTGATACAGAAAGCCCGGCTGCATTTAACCGCAGTGGTATTAAAACAGCCTGCACGGACATTAAAGCCGTAGCCACAATCCTGGTCAGTGTTACCGGTACGGCTAGTGTAAAAATTTGTTTTACATCATTGCCCAAGCTGATTTTACGCCACAACCCAGCTACATAATGCAAAGCCTGAGGTCTATTTCTTGCATAAATACGCAACATATAAATAAAGCCGGTTAATTCACCTAAGATTACACCCACCGATAAGCCTACGGCAGCGTATTCTATGCCCAGGGGAAGCATAAAATAAGCAATCACCAACCCGGACACCACCCGTACTATTTGTTCAACTACCTGAGTAATTGCTGTGGGAGACATTTGCTGTAAACCTTGAAAAAAACCACGAAAAGCCGAGCACAGGGTAACTATGATAATGCCTGGCACCAGACTAATGAGGCAATAATATACCCTTGGATTGGGGAAAAATGATTCTGTCAGAATGGGCGCACTAATTACCAAAACCACCGTAAAAAACACACTGGTAAACTGCAAGATAAATAAAGAGAGCTTAAAAATTCGATAAGCGCCGGGCATATTATTACTAGCTACTTCCTCGGCGACCAGTTTAGCTATCGCCAGTGGTATACCTGCACTAGCCAGCACCAGCATCATAATATAAACAGGTAAAACCATATTAAATAGCCCTACACCTTCAGGACCGATTAAGCGTATCATGGTGATTTGATAACCAAAGCCTAAAATGCGGTTAACCAGGCCGGCGATTAGTAAAATAAAGGCTCCCTGCAAGAATGCATACCCAGCCATATCTTACCGTCCTTTCCAGAGCTTGTTTATATTTATGTCTACAAGCCTAAGACTATGAAAAATAGGTGGAGGAAACAAAAATTTTTATCTGGACAGTATTGAAAACAAGGAATTCAAGCTTAGCTTGTAGAAGTAATGAAAACTAGTGAGTAAACCCGTTTCTTGGCGGCCAATAGAGCCCTATCGGGCTATTTTTATGTTTATAGCCAATTTTGGCCAGTTTTGGATGCCAATAAGTATAGAAAAAGGGTTTGAGGGAAACCATTATTTACAAAAGGAGGCAGGAGTTTTGAAGAATTTTACTACCGAACAAATCCGCAACATCGCTATAGTAGGACATGGTGGGGCGGGGAAAACATCTCTGGTGGAAGCAATGCTTTTTAACACCGGAGTAATAAATCGTTTAGGCCGGGTGGAAGATGGCACTACCGTATCCGACTACCATCCCGAAGAGGCACAGCGACAATCTACTGTGCATACCAGTCTGGTGCCCGTAGAAGTAAACAACACTAAATTAAACTTTCTTGACACCCCTGGTTTTTCCGATTTTATTGGTGAAGTCAAAGGTGCCTTAAGGGTAGCTGATGCTACTTTGTTTGTTTTTTCAGCCGTGGACGGTGTACAGGTACTACATGAAATCATCTGGAAATCTGTACAAAAGGCAGAGTTGCCCCGGGTAGCCTTCATCAACAAAATGGACAGGGAAAACGCCAGCTTTACCAAGTTAATGGACGACTTAAACGCCAAATTTAAAGCCAATTTTGTACCGGTGAACTTTCCCATTGGTGAAGGTTTGGACTACAAAGGCATTGTAGACGTGCTCGAGCAAAAGGCCTACGAATTCGGCAACGACGGCAAACCCAAAGAAATTGCCATCCCCGTTGAACTGCAGGATCAACTGCAGGAGTACCGCGATAAATTGGTCGAAGCCGCAGCCGAGGGTGACGATGACCTAACCATGAAATACTTGGAAGGTGAAGAGTTAACTACAGAAGAGATTAAAGCCGGGCTACATAGTGTTATTGCTGAGGGTAAAGCAGTGCCGGTGCTATGCGGGTCAGCCACTAAGAACATGGCCATTCCCAATTTATGCGACTTTTTGGCCCGGTATATGCCGTCGCCCAAACGCGAGGACGGGCCGATGGCTGCACTGGTCTTTAAAACACTGGCCGACCCTTATGTGGGGCGTATGAACTTTATCCGGGTATTCCGCGGCGAGCTAAAGGCAGACTCTCAGGTGTATAACGCCACGAAGGAAAGCAACGAAAAAATTGGCCAGGTGTTGTTCGTGCGGGGTAAACATTCAGAGCAAACTCCCCAGGTAACATGCGGCGATCTGGCTGTGGTGGTCAAGCTAAACGACACTAGCTCCGGCGATACACTGTGTGACAAGGATCATAAAGAGGTTCTGGAAGGAATTGACTTCCCGGTACCCAACTACATCCTGGCCATTGCTCCCAAGAGTAAAAACGACGAGGATAAAATGGGTGATGCAGTACACAAGCTGCTGGAAGAAGATCCTTCTCTCCGCGTAGAAAAGAATAAAGAGACTAAGCAAACCCTGCTCACCGGTATGGGTGAAGCCCATGTAAATATTATGATCAGCAATTTGAAGCGCCGTTACGGTGTTGACGTGGTTACCGAGGAACCCAAGGTGCCTTACCGGGAAACTATCCGCGCTAAAATAGAAGTGGAAGGTAAACACAAGAAACAGTCCGGTGGTCGTGGACAATATGGGCACGTGTGGATTAGATTTGAGCCCCTGCCCGAGGGCGACTTTGAATTTAATGAAGAAGTCTTTGGCGGGGCAGTGCCGCGCAACTACTTCCCAGCCGTGGAAAAAGGCTTAAGGGAGGCCATGACGGAAGGTGCTCTGGCCGGTTACCAAACGGTGGGTATAAAGGCCACCTTATATGATGGCTCTTATCACAGTGTGGACTCCTCTGAAATGGCCTTTAAGATTGCGGCTTCTCTGGCTTTCAAAAAGGCGGTCCCGTTGGCCAAACCGGCTTTACTGGAACCGATTATGCTGGTTGAAGTAACCGTACCGGACGAGTTTATGGGAGACATTATCGGCGACTTTAATACAAAGCGCGGCCGGGTGTTGGGTACCGATCAGGTTGAAGAAGGCACTGTTGTAAAAGCTCAAGTGCCGTTGTCAGAAATGTTTAAGTATGCCAATGACTTGAAATCCATGACCCAGGGACGCGGGCAATTTAAAATGGAATTTAACAGCTATGAAGAAGTGCCGGTTAAACTTGCTGAGGATATAATCCAAAAGGCCAAAGCCGAAGCTGAAGCTGAAAAATAAATACATTGCATTGAAAAAAGGCCGATTAGTAATAAACCGGCCTTTTTCTACGCTCTAGCTGCCGGTACAACAAAAAAGCTACCTGGGAACAAATAAGATCTGCTTATCCCACATGCTGCTTAATTAATAAATTATTTGTGCAATGAATGGGTATTCTTTTAACTAAAATTAATGTAATCAGTATTATTGCCACAACATTGTTAGTATGTTAAAATTAAACAGGTATTGGGCGGTATCATAATTGAACTGCACCACTGGTTCGGATTGATTGGGTAGGTGATTGATCATGTTAGTTTAAACTAATATTCCTCCGCTTGGAGCCTGTGGGACCGAGACGGGTTTACACAAGGGATATTTATACCCTTCGGACTTGTCCGGAGGTTTTTTTTTATTATCCCGGCGTCATTTCCCTAGACAAAAAATTACTTTTTCCTTAGCTTTGGTTTGGTTTTTATTAATAGTTATATGGCTTAGCAGGAACAATAACGCAAAGGCAATTAAAGGAGTGAATGTAGTGGAAAAACAAAAAGGCAATATCTTAAAATTCAAAGAGATGAAGCAGCAGGGTAAAAAGATCACTATGGTCACGACCTATGATTTCGGCATGATGTCCCAGGTAGATAAGACCGACGTTGATATGATCTTAGTAGGCGATTCAGCGGCTAATACCATGATGGGCTATGAAGGAACCGTGCATATTGACCTGGATACCATGCTAGTTTTTTGCAAGGCAGTTGCTAATGCCGCCAAACATACTTTCATGGTGGCGGACATGCCCTTTATGACTTACGAAATCGGACCGGAGCAGGCAATGCTCAACGCTGGCCGGATGATTAGGGAAGGGCACGCCGATGCACTTAAACTGGAAGGCGGGGAGCGCATTGAGCATATAGTGACCGCCTTAGTAAAGGCCGGTATACCGGTGATGGGCCATATCGGTTTAACCCCCCAGAGCGCTGCCCAGCTGGGTGGATTTAAAGTTCAGGGCAAAAGCTTAGAAAGCGCCAGACAAATAGTTAAAGATGCACTGGCCCTTGAAAGAGCAGGTGTCTTTGCCATTACCCTGGAAGCCATACCCAGCCCGGTGGCTAAAATCATCACCGATACAGTCAAAGTGCCCACTATCGGTATTGGTGCCGGAAATGATTGCGACGGACAAATACTGGTGATTCACGATCTATTGGGACTGTTTGACAGATATACCCCCAAGTTCGTTAAACGCTATGCTAACTTAGGCGAAGATATGCAGAAAGCAATCAATACCTACTGCCGTGAAGTGCGCGATGGTGTATTCCCGGATGAGGAGCATTCCTTCAGCATGTCCAAGGAGTTAGCGGAACAACTTGCAGAAGAATTGCGCAAAGATGGTATATTATAATTAGGCAAATAACACAGGCCTAGGTTTCCGGTAGGCTTGGTTAAATTTAGCTGTAACACAATAAGTTAGGGGACACGGGTCCCAGCATATACTGAAATAGACAACAAACCAAGTAGGTATTTTTTGTCTCCCTCTGGGGCAGGAAATACCTACTCATGTTTATGCACCTTTAGTATACTGCTGTGATACAATTTGAGGACAAGCATGTCAATACAAGAATAAAGTCATAATAAACCCGGGCAATGGCCGGCTTTATCTTGCTGGTTAAATCTGGCCACTTTCATAATTTGTTACACATCGTAAAAATAAAAAAATCCCAAAGGCCGGAACCCTTGGGATTACTGGCAGGGGAGACAGGACTTGAACCCGCAGCCCACGGTTTTGGAGACCGTTGCTCTACCACTTGAGCTACTCCCCTAAAACTGCTTAACAACCGTAACAAAAATTATTATAAATTAATATTTCCGTTCAGTCAAGGGAAATTTGTGACACATAAAGGATTTTTAAGAACGCGATCGAATATATATAAACAATTACAATCTCGGAGGTGGCTTAATGAGCCCCAAAATTGGTGTTTTACTGGGCGGGCGTTCAGCGGAAAGAGAGGTTTCCCTGCGTACTGGGGAAGCAGTTTATCAAGCATTACAAGCTATTGGTTATGATGCAGTAAAAATCGATGTAGATAAAAGAATTACGGAGAATTTAAAACGCCAAAACATTGACCTGGCTTTTATCGCCTTGCATGGCAAATATGGTGAGGATGGCACTATTCAAGGTCTTCTGGAAATGCTGGATATACCTTACACCGGTTCAAAGGTCTTAGCAAGTGCCATTGCTATAAACAAGATTACCACAAAAAAAATATTACTATATGAGGGCTTACCCACCCCGGAATTTTTCACAATAACACGTAGTGAATACATTAATACAGCCGACAATATCAGCGCTAAAATAATGTCTATGGGCTTGCCGGTGGTGATCAAAGCACCCACCCAGGGTTCTACCATCGGCACTTCATTTGTGCATCTCCAGGACGAAATTAGAGGCGCCATCGAACATGCTTTTCAATATGATCCCACTATAATGGTGGAAAAGATGATAGATGGTATCGAGATAACTGCTTCCGTGCTGGGCAATGAAACACCGGAAGTGCTGCCCCTGATTGAAATTTTTTCAACTACGGGGGTTTACGATTATACAGCCAAATATACCGTGGGATTAAGTAACCATATTATTCCTCCCCGTCTACCGGACAGTGTGCAGCAAACAATCAAAGACCTAGCCTATAAAACTTATCTGGCTATTGGCTGTCGGGGACTGTCACGGGTTGATTTCATGGTTGACCAGAATGGCCAGCCATACATTTTAGAGGTTAACACCATACCAGGCATGACCGAAACCAGCCTTTTCCCCGATGCCGCCAGAGCAGCAGGCATAGACTTTGAAACACTGGTGGCTAAAGTAGTTGAATTGGCGATGGAAAAATAAACTCTTAGCTTCGCAAATTGGTGGAGTAACAGGTTACCATGTTTACTACACCTAACTACTAATCTCTCTAAGCAAATATAGACAAGTTCAGAGGGAGAAGTCGTTAGTTTACATAATATAAAAAACACTCGTTCCTTAGATATCGAGCGTGTTTATTTATCATCCGGCAGGTTATCAAAAACTATTCTTTATTTAATACGCTTGGAGAGAAGTTTTCACCTACCCAAAGACAGACTAGGCAGGAATCATACTTTCGGCGGAGAATATTAAGCTATTAAAACATAACTGGACCGGAGGTGATAAAATGGCTATGAAGAAATGTATCATGTGCGGAAAAATGTTTGATCCAGACCAGATAGTAGTAGAAAGTAAGAACCCTTTCCTTGATGACGATGACGAAGACATGCCTAAAAAAACACCTTCTTTTTGCCAGATGTGTGAAGCAAAAATACGCCATGAGGCAGATGATACTAGAAAAGGCACAAAACCAATGTAACTCTATTGGCTAATTAAATAACTATCTCACGTCCTCGCAGTAATAAAGGAGGAGATTTATTGGAAAAAGGTATTAAATGGCTATCCACTACAGTCATCACCATTTTAGTTCTTTTTTTGCTCGTGGCCAAGTGGGGTGCCAACATTTATGTTGACTGGCTGTGGTTCAAGTCCCTGGGCTATGGTAGTACGTTTATCACCATAATAGTCTCCGAAATAGGCCTGCGGACACTGGTTGGCTTAACCACATTTGTATTCATTTTTATAAATTTAATGTTAACCAGAAGACCTGTTCTCCAGAGCATCAGCAATCGGCAGGTAAATAAAACGGATGATGATGTCATTACCATTTATGAATCACCTTTGAACAAGTATGTAACTCCACGCCTGCTCACCATGCTTTACCTAGCCATTAGCATCGCCCTTGGCATATTTGTTAGCACAGCTGTAACTGGTGACTGGGTTATTCTACAAAAGTATCTAAATAGTACGGTCTTTGGCATCACCGATCCTATCTTTAATAAAGATATCGGTACGTATG
This sequence comes from Sporotomaculum syntrophicum, assembly GCF_009932395.1. Lineage (GTDB taxonomy): Bacteria > Bacillota > Desulfotomaculia > Desulfotomaculales > Desulfallaceae > Sporotomaculum > Sporotomaculum syntrophicum. The sequence goes on along the minus strand of NZ_LSRS01000005.1, from coordinate 378,714 downwards.
TTTTCAATTTGCCCTTTTACCAATTCCTGTACCGTCTATTAACCTGGTTTATTTTTCTCGCCGCTTTCACCATCACCATAGTATATTTTTTGGCTGAAGCCAGTAATGAAGGATTCAGCAGGCTATTTAACTCTACTGCGGCCCGGCTGCATCTGTCCTTTTTAGCTGCGCTCTTTTTTATAGTGCGTGCCTGGGGTTACAGATTGGAACAGTACATGCTTCTATATTCCGGCAACGGTGTTACCTTCGGGCCTGGCTATACAGATGTTCATGCGCGGTTGCTGGCCTATAAAGCGCTCTTCTTTATTGCGCTGTTCATAGCCCTGATCATCATCATTAATTTATTTATGCGCCGGTTTAAACTGATCCTCTACAGCATTGGTGCATTGTTTTTAGCATCAATTGTTTTAGGCAGCTTATATCCAACGTTAATTCAAAATCTAATCGTCAAACCAAATGAACTGAACAAAGAATCGCCATATATTGCTAATTCTATCAAATACACCCGAATGGCTTATAATCTTAATCAGATGGAAACTAAAAGATTTCCTGCAGGGCAGGTGCTGAGCAACGCTGATATTGAAAACAACCGGGATACCGTTAACAACATTAGACTTTGGGACTGGCGGCCATTGCAGGAGACCTATCAACAATTGCAAGAGATCAGACCTTATTACGAACTGAAAAATATAGATATCGACCGTTATTCAATTAACGGAGAATATCGTCAGGTCATGTTGGCAGCCAGAGAGCTTGATCAGGCGCAATTACCGGATACAGCCAAAACTTGGATTAACCAGCGCCTTAAGTACACCCATGGTCATGGCATAACCATGAACCCGGTCAATAAAATGACTTCGGAAGGATTGCCGGAGTTATTTATCAAAAACATCCCTCCCAGTAGCACAGTGAACTTAAATGTAACACGACCTGAAATATACTTTGGCGAACTAACTAATAACTATGTGCTGGTCAACACCAAAGCCGAGGAATTTGATTACCCTGTAGGCACTGAAAATGCGTACACTACCTACGAAGGTAAAAGCGGTGTGCCGATCAATGGATTACTGCGCAAAGCTATTTTTGCCCTGGCTTTTAACGATTATAAAATGCTACTGGCCAGTGACTTGAAGAACGACAGTCAAATACTGTATTACCGCAATATACAGGAAAGGGTACCCAAACTAGCGCCTTTTCTAAATTACGACGGTGACCCGTATATTGTACTGGATGATGCCGGTGTACTGCACTGGATGTGGGATGCTTATACCACCACGAATATGTATCCCTACTCCGAGCCCTTCAAAGGAGGGTACAACTACATCCGCAACTCAGTAAAGGTGGTCGTCAACGCTTATACCGGACAGGTGGATTTCTATATAGCCGATGCCAAGGACCCAATTATCCAAGCTTATATTAAGATATTTCCCAGTGTTTTTAAGCCGCTAAGTGATATGCCTGAGGATTTAAAAAGACATATCCGTTATCCCGAAGATATTTTTAATATTCAAGCGGAAAAATATGCTGTTTACCACATGACCAATACCGAAGTATTATATAACCAAGAGGATAAATGGAATATACCAACTGAGAAACATTATGATGAAGAAGTAGTGATGGAATCTTATTACAATATAATCAGGTTGCCGGAAAGTGAAAAAGCTGAATATGTTTTAATTTTGCCTTTCACGCCTAACAACAAAACAAATATGATTGGCTGGATGGCAGCCAGGTGTGATGAACCTAATTACGGCGAGCTAATCGTGTACGAATTCCCTAAGCAGGAATTAGTCTACGGTCCAATGCAGATAGAAGCTCGTATTGACCAGGATACTGTAATTTCTCAGCAACTGACCCTGTGGAACCAGCGAGGTTCATCGGTCATCAGGGGCAATCTGCTAGTTATTCCGGTCATGGACGCCCTACTATATGTTGAGCCGCTATATTTGCAATCCGAACAGAGCAGAATGCCGGAGCTGCGCCGGGTAATCGTAGCCCATAATGACAGGATCGTCATGGAGCCTACGCTGGACATTGCTTTAAACAAAATATTCGGCACAGCAATAAACGATACTACACCGGATAATCAGCAGCAACCGGACACAAACGAACCGCCAATGATGACAATTAATGACTTAATTAAAACTGCAAACAACTTATATAATAAAGCCCAAAGTAAACTACAAAATGGCGACTGGGCGGGTTACGGTGAGGCAATTAATAAATTAAAAGAAACATTGAATGATTTGTCCGCGAAAGCGGAATAGCCTTATAAAATTTTATGGGAAGGAAGTGAGTAATATGTTTTTTGGCAGTTGGTGGCAGGGTATAGTATTCGGCATAGTAACATCTATCGCTATGGCATCCCTTTGTTATGCCTTCGCACTAAAATGGAGTAAGTTTACCGGTGAACTTAAAAAACCTAGTCCATCACACGATGCTCATCATTAAAATCAAATTCATCTGCTAAGCCACCGGTTATAGGGTAGCCGGTGGCTTTTTATAACGGAGGAATATAAGTGCCTAAAGTAGTTATCGATGGTAAAATGTATAATTATGACGCCGGGATCCCTCAACAAAACACTAAATGCGCCATTATTTTTATCCACGGCGCTGGAGGCAGTCATAAACACTGGACCAATCAAACTACGGGGTTAGGTAAAAAATTCTTAACTATAGCAGTTGACCTGCCGGGACATGGTGAGTCGGAAGGTGAACCATTTGACTATCTTGAGGGCTACAGCAATTTTTTATACGATTTCGCAGAGCGTGTATTGGGTACTAGGTTTGTTTTAGCCAGTCATTCAATGGGTGGCGCTATTGCCATGGACTTTGCTCTTCGCTTTCCCGAGCAACTTAGCGGGTTAATTTTAGTGGGCACCGGGGCTCGTATGCGGGTGTCGCCCTACATTTTAAACCTTTTTGCACCCGGCAAGTCTTTTCCCGACTTTGTAAATTTTAGAAATAGTGACGCGGCTAACCCTGAGTTATTCAAACAAGCTGGTATTGATGAAATATATTATCATGATTTTTTATTCTGTGACGGGTTTAATTATAAAGACAGGATTAAAGACATAGCCACGCCCACGCTTATTATTGGAGCCACGGAAGACCCGATCAAGCCGCTCAAGTGTAGTCAGTATATGGCAGATAACATACCTAACTCCCAGTTACGAATAATTGAGCAAGCCGGTCACTTAATGATGTTAGAGAAACCTCAAGAAGTAAACCACTGTATTGAAGAATTTATCACCGGTATGGTGTGTAAAGGGGTGTCTGAACATGGCTAAATCAGTGGTTAAGCACATTGGCGTTTTGACCGGAGGAGGCGATGCGCCAGGTTTAAATGCTGTAATCCGGTCTATTGTTAAAACCGCCATCAGAGAATATCAAATAACTGTCACCGGTTTCGAAAACGGCTTTGGCGGAGTAATCAAGAACCAGGCCAGAGAGTTGACCGAGCAGGACGTTGCGGGTATTCTGCCCAGGGGGGGTACTATTCTCGGCACCACCAACCGTGACAATCCATTTCATTATCCCGTCGTTAAGGGCAATGAAAAAACCTTTGCTGATGTATCAGACCGGGTTTTTGAAAACATCAGCATCCATGGCATTGAAGCACTCATTGTCATTGGCGGTGACGGTAGTCTGGCTATAGGTAAAGAATTGTATGACTTGGGTTTAAACGTTGTAGGTGTGCCGAAAACCATTGACAATGATCTTTCAGCCACTGACCAGACTTTTGGTTTTGATACGGCTCTCACCACAGCCACCGAAGCAATTGACAAGCTACATACCACCGCTGAATCCCATCACCGGGTAATGGTATTGGAGGTAATGGGGCGTTACGCAGGCTGGATAGCATTGGAATCAGGTTTAGCGGGCGGGGCTGACGTGATATTAATCCCTGAAATACCTTACAATATGGATGTCGTGGTACAAAAGATTAATGAGCGCACCCGAGAAAAGAAAAAATTCAGTATCATCGTAGTAGCCGAAGGAGCGAAACCCCAGGGCGGTGAAATGGTAGTTAACAAACATGTGGAAGACAGCTTTGATCCCATTCGCTTAGGCGGTATTGGCAATGTAGTAGCTCAAGCTGTAGAAGCCGCCACCGGCAAAGAATCAAGAGTAACTGTGCTGGGTCACTTGCAAAGGGGCGGGTCACCCACAGCTTACGACCGTATCTTATCTACTCGCTACGGCACAGAAGCCGTCAATTTAGTTGCCAAGGGACTATTTGGCAATATGGTTTGTCTCAAGGGACAACATATTAAGCATGTCCCGTTGGACCAGGCCGTCGGCGAACTGCATAAAGTACCTGTAGATGGAGAACTGGTCCGGGTAGCCAGACACCTCGGCATTTGCCTTGGTGATTAATACAAATTAGAGGGGAGTTTTTTATGCATCTAGAAGCGCCGGTCTACAGACCACCCAGTGAAGCATACAGTCTCATATTTCAGCTTACCATCGGCTGTAGACATAATGCCTGTACTTTTTGCGGGTTGTATAAGGGCAAACCTTACCGCAGTAAAACCTGGGAGCAAATAAAAAAAGATATTGATTCCTGTGCCAATTTAAGAGGTGTACAAAGAGTATTTTTAGCTGACGGCGACGCCCTGGCTGCAGAAACATCTCTGATCTTAAAAACCGCTTTTTACCTGGATAAAAAATTCCCGGGATTGGAACGCATCTCCATGTATGCCGGTCCCAAGGATATTCTAAAAAAGTCAATGGACGAACTTAAAGAAATTCGGGCTAGTAATATCAAGATGCTGTACATGGGCGTAGAAAGCGGAAGTGATAGAATACTGAAAGCTGTGTATAAAGGAGTAACCGCCGAACAAATGGTCGAGGCAGGCAGAAAGGCTTTAGAAGCTGGCTTTGAACTGTCGGTGACCATCATAAACGGTCTTGGCGGTACTGAATTATGGGAGGAACACGCAAGGGAAACCGGTAAAATTATCAGCGCCATCGATCCGACCTATCTAAGTGCGCTTACCCTAATGCCGTTGCCAAATACAGTCTTATACGGCCAAATACAGCAGGGCAAATTTACCGTACCCAACACCATGCATATGTTTAAAGAGATGAAGTTATTATTGGAAAGCTTGGATTTAAACAACTGTATCTTTAGATGCAACCATGCCACAAATTACCTGCCTTTGCGTGGTGTATTAAATAAGGATAGAAAAGATCTGATCAATATTCTAGACCGGGCTATTAACCAGCCGGGAACGATACCCCTAAGGCCTGAAAGTGCAAGAGGCATGTAAAAAGGATTAACGGAATAAAAAAATTATCGGGCAATTGCTTACATTATATGGTATTATATACTTGAATTACCATATTAAGGAGGCAATTGCTTTGTTTATCAAAACTATAATTTCACTCATTCTGAGCATTTTTCTAATTTTATACTGTTCCAACGTTCACGGTGCGATTAATCAGCATACAATATCTATGAGTGTTGAGCAAGCAAGTATTGTTCAGTTAATCGAGCAAGCACTAACTTATGAATGGTGGTCGGAAGAAAAAGACTATCAAGTAGATTTAGGGAAGTTTTATGAAAGCCCAGCTCTTGAGATTGTCACTGATGCAATAAAACAATACCGGGAAACCGATACAGACTGGTACAGCTTGACATTTATAAAAAACTGTCATATTGTTTATAATAATGGAAATATAGCCATTGTTGAAGCATCTGTAATAGAAACCGATGTGACAAAGGAGACACAAACAGGCAAGGGAGTGTTTACTTTACATAAAACCAGTGAAGGTTGGCGTATAAGAGAAATGCATTATGACTGGTACACCCATCATAACCATCTATTACAGGAGGTGACTGCTCTTTGAGCCTGAAAATCGGATTCTTTACAGACAGCTACCTGCCATATACCAGTGGTGTGGTAAGGTCAATAGAAACATTTTCTTCGGAACTACAGGCTCAGGGACATGAGATTTTTATTTTTGCACCAGACTATCCAAATAATCAAGGGCGGTTAGATGAAAACAGAGTTTTCCGTTTTCCTTCTATACCGGCACCAACATACCATGATTTTGCCCTGGCCGTACCATTTTCTATCCGGCTATGGCCTACCCTGAAAAAAATTGGCTTGGATCTTATTCATGTACATTCACCTTTTTTATTAGGTAGTTTGGGTTCGTACAGCGCTAAAAAACTAAATATACCGCTAGTTTTTACATTTCACACCCTTTACGATAAATATGCTTTTTACTTACCACTAGGGAATAATTTCGCACAAAAAATCACTAAGAAATATTGTACTGATTTCTGTAACCATTGTGACTCAGTGATCGTACCCACCGGTATAATAGGTGAACAATTGCGAGAATGGGGGGTTACTACTGAAATAAAAGCTTTACCCACCGGTATTGATATAGACAGCTTTAGGATCGAGGAAAAAAATTGGTTATACCAAAAATATAATATTGATCCTTCTGTGAGACTAATCATATCTGTAAGCCGGCTGGGCAAAGAAAAGAATTTTCCCTTCGTTCTAAAAAGTTTTAAAAAAATTAATGAAGCTTTCCCGAACACCAAACTGATACTGGTTGGGGATGGTCCTGAGAAAGATGCACTGGTTAAATTAGCTGAGCAACTTGGGGTTTCAGAAAAAGTAGTCTTTACTGGCAAGTTACCAAAGGAGGATGTAATCAAAGCTTATAACAGCGCTCATATCTTTATCTTTGCCTCTATTACCGAGACCCAGGGCCTGGTTGTTGGAGAAGCTAAAGCAGCCGGGCTGCCAACAGTTGCAGTAAAGGCTTATGGTATTTCTGAAATGATCCAAGATGGTGTTGATGGCTTTTTAACAAATTTAGATAATGATGAATTTACAGACAAAGTAAATTTGTTGCTCAATGACAACAATTTACGGTTTGCTATGAGCCAAAATGCTTTGCAAAATTCAGAAGAAATATCAGCTAAAAACTTAACGCAAAAACTTATCCAGCATTATTTTGAAGTGATCAAAAGATATAATAAAAAAGACTTAAGACTGCCTAATTTGAGCTAAGAATTTCACCATAAATAGCTTTCATGGGAACACTTGGGTGTTCCTATTTTAATTGGCAAAGAGTTAAAGTAAATCTAGATTTCGGGGGATTGTAATGGAACAATGGCTGCCGCTAATATTTGGTTACTTATTCATTTTCGGTGCCAGGGTTATCGATATGTCCCTGGACGTGATACGCATTTTAATGTTGATGCGGGACCGGCGTGTTTTAGCTGCAGTAATAGGTTTTTTTGAAGTTACTGTATTTGTGCTGGCCTTAAACGAAGTACTCAAGGGCGGTTTAAATGATCCGGGCAAAGTAATTGCTTATGCCGGTGGTTTCGCAACCGGAAACTATATTGGCAGTTTAATAGAAGAACGGCTGGCAATGGGCTATTTATCTATTCAAGTATTTCCACCAATGGATTGCGTAAATGCTCTTGTTGAGCAGATGCGCAATGCCGGTTTTGGTATAACCAGTGTTTCTGGTTATGGTAGAGACGGTGAGAGAATAATATTGTTTATCTTAATTAAACGTAAAGATCTCAATAAAGCTATGCAAATTATTAATAAAACTGACCCGGAAATCTTTTTTAATATATCAGATGCCAAACGCATTCACGGAGGCGTTTTTCCTGTAAGAAAAGGTATATGAAAAAGAAGTCTACATAAAACTATAAACGCTAAAATAATAGTGAGCCATAAATAAGGGAAACGCCAGGAAAAAAGTGATCCACTTTAAATAAAAAAACCCCGTATAATTTAGAAGGATCTGATGCTGTTATGCGGGGGTGAAAGGGTGTCAATTGAAGTGGATATTTATGAAAAGATCCGGCATTTATATGAACATGAAGGCAAATCACAAAGAGCGATTTCCAAAATTCTTGGGGTGTCACGCAATACCGTCAAGAAATATTGCGACGGTTCACACGTGCCGTGGGAACGCCAAGGGAAAAGCGGACGCCGGCAGTACGTGATAACCGATGAAATTATGGAATTTATCAAAAGCTGCCTTGCCTCTGATGAAGCAGAGAATATAAAGAAACAGAAGCACACTGCCAAGCGGATATACGATCGACTAGTGGACGAAAAAGCCTTTAAAGGCGGCGAATCAACGATACGCGAGATAGTAGCCAAGCTTAAAGAAAAGCAGAAAAAGGTATTTATACCGTTATCATATGAACCCGGGGAAGCAATACAAATAGACTGGGGTGAGGCAACAATCTATCTGGCTGGCAAAAAGATCAAGGTAAACCTATTTTGTATGCGTGAGTGTTACAGTGCAGATATATATTGTCGGGCCTTTTACCGCCAGAACGAAGAAAGCTTCCTTGAGGGCCAAATTACTGGATTTGAGTATTTTGATGGAGCACCTAAGCGAATGATATTTGATAATGCAAAGGTTGCAGTAAAAGAAGGCTTTGGTGTACATGCAAAAGCCCAAGATAGATACAAAGCATTATCAGCCCATTACGCATTCAAATGTGAATTTACTAATATTGCAGCAGGACACGAAAAAGGGCTGGTAGAGGGGCTTGTAGGCTGGGTAAGGCGTAATATATTAGTGCCCATACCAAGAGTAGCTACTATGGACGAGCTAAACGCCGAAATATTACGCAGATGCCTCAAATACCGTGAGCACCAAATAAAGGGCAGAGAACAAACCGTAGGTAAAATGGCACTGACTGCAAGAGTAAGGATGACCCAACTGCCCCGATACAGATTTGACCCCAGTAAGAGTATAACCGCAAGAGTTGACGATTTTTCCACGGTAAGATTTGACTACAACCACTACTCTGTACCGGTAAAATATGCCGGAAAAGAAGTTAGCGTTAAGGGTTATGGCAATGAGGTTGTGATGTTCCACCGGAATACTGAGATAGCCAGGTACCAGCGCTGTTACCAAAGAAGACAAACTAAATACAGGCTTGAGCATTACATAGATCTTATAGAAAAAAGGCCCCGCAGCGTATTTAACGCAAAACCCGTAAAGAGCAATATATCAGCTGAATTGCTTGAGATAGGCAAACGGCTATCTGGGCCGCGGGAAATGGTAAAGCTTTTACGGCTACTTGTTGACTATGGAGAGGACAAGCTAATGTCCGCTATAGATAGCATACAAAACCCTGAAATATCTGTAGAGCAAATACGGGCCTACCTGATACCTGTAAATACGCCAGCTAAAATACACTCACGGATAGATATAAAGGTCACAAAACCCCAGCTTAATAAGTATGACAATCTAATGAGCGGGGGTGCTGCAGTATGACCGGAGTAAATTCTGTCCAGATAAACCCCACTAAGGAAACCATAAAACTTTATGCAAAACAACTCAAAACTCCAACGTTTGTAGATTATGAAAATGTTGTTAGACAGTTACAGCCCGGTGACGGATACGATAAATTTCTGTGCCAGCTTATGCAGTTGGAAGTTTTACAGCAACAGGAAGCAGGGCAAAGACGGCGGATTAAAAAAGCTGGGTTTCCTATTATGAAAACCCTTGACGAATTTGATTACACCAGGCTCGAACATGTATCGGAATCTTTCATATGGGAACTTGCCTCTTGTGACTTCATTAAAAACCGGCAAAACATAGTAATGATAGGTAACCCAGGTGCTGGAAAGTCGCATTTGTCCGTAGGGCTAGGCATCAAAGCCTGTTACGCTGGATTTAACGTTAAATTTTATACAGCTACAAACCTTGCAAACGAACTTGCAGAGGCAGTACAGTTCCACCGGCTGTCCAAACTGGAAAAAAGCCTGGCCAAAATTAACTTATTGATAATAGATGAGCTCAGTTACCTGACCTTTAACCGTTACCAATCTGAGATGCTTTTTCAGGTAATATCAGAGCGTTCTGAAAGGGCGAGTATCATTGTGACTACCAATCTTGAGTTCTCCAGGTGGACAGAGCTGTTTGAAAACGAAATCATGGTTGCAGCTTTAATTGATAGGGTGACATTCCGCTCACATGTACTGAACATGAATGTCAAAGAGTCCTACCGCTTAGAACAGACCTTATCAAAAGGAAACGAGGTTAATGAAGAACATATAGAAGATTAGTTAATTATACCACGTCTAACGGGCAGGGTAAAAAATAGGGACCGGCGTGGTAGGAGCTATATGCAGTTGCAATACCTTCCTGGCCGGCTCGGTTTATTTCGGGCCAAAAACAAAGGGGTGAGAATGACAGGTAATTAATACACTGCGGCTATTAGTTTAATACCCCATTTGAACGGGTAAAAAAGCAGTGCAGAAACTGACGTCTTGTCGATGACGGGCAATACGCCGGCAACTACATGCTTTCCGGTCGGTGGGCCAGACGCCCATAATCCCGGGTGTCTTAAAGGAGAGTGATTTATCGGTAGATATGTATAAAAACAGCCTAACCGGCTCCCGTCATATTGTAACAGGTCACGAAACCTGGCAATTGGCGAAGGACCGGGGGGCTATACAGGAACCGTGCACCATTTTTTTAGGTGCCGGTGCTATGCGGACATTGCCTACCCGTACCGGCCCTGTAAACCAGCCTGGTCAGGGATGTATTGCAAATGCATATGACAACTTATGCGTTAACGATTAATCGAAAGCGGCCCTACCCCTGCTCGCTGCTTGGTTGATTCTTTAGCTTACTCATGCTCCCCCTATATTAGGTTATGGACAGTGCCGCCCTGTGGACAACCCTACGGGTTGACACACAGGGCTTGGATAACGCTTCGCGTTAACCACACTGCCCACAGCCATAGCTACTTAAAAAAATAACCACCATAATCACTAAAACTAAATAGGAAGACCCATGTTAAAAATCAACGTAAGACGTTTTCATTACCCTGGTGGTATATTGAGTTTGACAACATACCACCAGGAAAACTAAAGCATACTCGTTGATAAGTGGATCAATATTTTCACAGCAGTTTTCCCAAAGTGGCTCACTTTTTTTCCAGCGTTAGTGGCTCAACATTTTTCCAGCGAGTGGCTCACAATTCTGGTTCTTCCGCACTTTTGATACAAGGCCCATAATCATCTTTATAGTTCGTTATATTCTAAAAACGACAATCATACCTAAATAGCTCATGTATACTTCATAAAACAATGCTGGTCTTCTTATTGTTATTATGCTAAAATCCTTCCATGAGCGAAATATTGATTATCCAAGAACGGAAAATAACTACTGAAGACATTAAGTTCATTAAGGGACTTATGGACTCTAATCCTACCTGGCTGCGTACACGGTTATCCAGAGAGCTTTGTGCCCTTTGGGACTGGCGAAACGCAAAAGGCCAGTTGAAGGATATGGCCTGTCTTGCACTTCTTAAGAAACTGGAAAAGCACGGCTTCCTAACTTTACCCCCTTCCCAACAATGGGGCCGAAAGGGTAATGAAAAAAAGGTTATTAATTACATACCCCATTTAAAATCCAGTATTACCGGCGCACTTGATAACGTCCTCCCTTTGCAGATAAAGCCAGTTGAAGGTAAAGACGAGCTTAGCCTTTTAAAGTGTTTTTTTGATCAATATCATTACCTGGGGTGGAGCGGTACAGTCGGTGAAAACATGAAATACATGGTTTGGGATTACAAACAAAATCCCTTAGCCTGCCTATTATTTGGTGCAGCCGCCTGGGCATGTTCTAGCAGAGATCAATTTATTGGCTGGGATGCCCGAACTCGAAAAACAAATATTCACCTAATTACTAATAATACACGTTTTCTAATCCTACCCTGGGTGAAAGTACGTTACCTGGCTAGCCATATTCTGAGTCAAATTATCCGCCGTATTAGTAAAGATTGGTACGACAAATACGGTCATCCTGTCTATTTACTGGAAACATTTGTTGAGGCACGCCGCTTTCAGGGTATCAGCTATCAGGCTAGCAACTGGGTTTATGTAGGTAAAACGCAGGGACGAGGTCGTAACGACCGTCACCATAATTCTTCCCGGGTGCCTATAAAGGACATCTATCTCTATCCATTGGCCGGAAATTTCCGAGAGGTGCTCATGAAAAATGAGTAATCCCCTGCCGATTATGCCTTTGGCCGATGGTCTTAAATTAGTTGTAATGAAGCAGGAAGCCGGGACTATCCACTTGGTAATGGAGACGACTAGTCCTTTTGCAACATGCCCTGTTTGTGGCAAAGCTTCAAATAAAATCAGAAGCTTTTATAAACGAACTTTGCGCGATTTGGCCTGGTGTGGCACTCCGGTGATAATCCGTCTTACGGCTCGCCGATTCGCCTGTATTGATAGGGACTGTCAACAACGGATCTTTTGTGAGCGAATACCTGAACTAGTCCCGGCCCATGGACGGCGTACCGCACGTTTTACCGAAACGTTATCCGCTTTAGGCAGGGCTAGCAGCGCTGAGGCCGCCACCCGCCTTGCCCGCAAAATAGGACTATCTACCAGTGCTGATACTGTTTTGCGTGCTATCCGTGCAACCCCGGAACCTAAGATGCCTACCCCGCGCGTGTTAGGTGTAGACGATTGGGCTTGGCGAAAAGGGCATTCCTACGGTACTATTCTTGTTGACTTGGAGACACATAAGGTAGTTGACCTGTTACCTGACCGGCAAGTATCCACGTTACAACAATGGTTGCAGGTCCACCCGGGCGTGGAAATAATTAGCCGTGACCGTTCCCAGTCCTATGCTAAAGCAGCTCAAATGGGAGCACCAAATGCACAGCAAATTGCTGATCGCTGGCATTTGCTAAAAAATCTTGGTGAGGCTTTGGAACGTTGGTTTCACCGGCTTCGGCCCAAATTGTCACAAACCGTTTCAGAAGTGGAACCACGTAATCAGGTCATAGATAATTCCTCAACCGAATCAACACTGGGTCAGCATAACCGGCAGGTGCGTTTTGATGAGATTCAAAACCTAAAAAAGCAAGGCCTATCCCTTCGAAAAATTGCAAGAATCTTAAAACTAAGCCGTAATACTGTTCGCAAATATGCTTCTGTAGAACAATGCCCGCAAGCGGCCCAGCGTATACCTTCCAAAACACTGTTGGATAACTACATAGGCCACCTCCAAAAACGATTAGCTGATGGCTGTCACAATGGTCGTATATTGTTTGAAGAGATTCTAACTATGGGCTACCAGGGATCTCGACCTACTGTAGCCCGCTGGATAAGAGAACAAAAGAGCATTGATCACAAAGATGAGGAGCAGCCTAAAACACAGGTCAAATCAATTGCACCACGAAAGCTTCAATGCTGGTTTTTGACACGATTACATAAATTGCCTCGAAAAGCAACAAGAACATTAACTAAACTCCTTACGGATATTCCTGAGTTGAAACGGGGGTATGCTCTTGTCCACCAATTTCATACTATGGTGCGTTATCGAGCTGGACATGCTCTCCCGGCATGGTTAAATGCCGTACATAAAAGTGGAATTCCTGAACTCAAGAAATTTGCCGTTTCGCTAAATAAGGATTATGATGCTGTTTATGCTGGCTTGACTGAGTCATGGAGCCAGGGGCCTGTAGAAGGAATCAATAACCGTTTGAAACTAATAAAACGTTTAATGTTTGGCAGGGCAAGGTTTGATTTACTTCGCAAACGGGTTCTTCTAACTCTATAAACCTGAAAATAACTTGTATTACAAGCATTGCTAATTAGCATCAAAAGTGCGGAAGAACCACAATTCTCTTGACAATCGCATAAAACGTAATGCATTAAATCTATGGTTTCCATCATTAAATAAATGGAAACCATATTTTATCAAATTTAATTTACCTTTTTAATTTACCTTGCAAGGCCGACTAACCATTGATGCATTTTCAATTTATTCTAGACTTAGGCTATTCCGGTCATTCGAGTATGGGGTTAGTACATATATAAGCACAGCATAATGTCAAAGCCGTACTCAAAGTTGTGCTTAGCATAGACTTACAGCACCGGGCTAACTCTCAAACGCTCAAGAACTGCAAAATGAATAAGATAAATACAGGTGGGGTTCTGTGTTCGCTATTTAAGTTTACATAATACTTATTATCGGAAGTTTGATGTATTGTATTTGTATAACATCCATCAGACAACCACTTCTTTTTACAAACTGTTCTGATGCAGAGATACTCAACAGGCCATCGCTATCAGAATTTATTCTAATAACTGTATATTAGGTTCGTACCAAAACAAAATCCTTGCTCAACTGTCTTAAATACAAACTAAAAAACACAAGTCCTAAAAATAGGCTTGTGTTTTAGTTTCACTTCACAGTAGTCCATTGCTGGCCATCGGCCAACAATCAAAAACCTAAGTTATTATTCTATTACTATTAACAATTCATCACTTTGTACTACCTGTCCTTTTTTCACAAGCAATTCTTTTATCATACCAGCGATAGGAGCGGTAATTTCATTTTCCATTTTCATAGCCTCTAAAATAATCAGTACATCACCAACATTAACCTGGTCGCCAACAGATACTTTGATTTCATTGACATTGCCAGGCAAGGGGGCTGTCACATTATTCAGCCCGTGCACCGTCGAATAAGTTTTGCCTTTCTTAGTAACAGCTTGTGCAACTACTTTGGTTTGTGTGGGTAATGTGGTAGTTAACTCTTCTACTTCCACCTCAAAGGTTTCCCCGTTGACAACAATCTTAAATTTTTTCATTTATATACCCATTCCTTTCGCCTCGCTCAAGGCACAAAATGTTATGAAATGTGTTGGCTTCTTCAGCATTGGTATATATGTGTAGATTGCCTTTCCAAGCACAAATGTGTGACTTCGAGCACGAAGAATTATCTTTGTATAAACATTAATCGTTTAAAACCAGGCAATCAGTCAATGCTGTCTATCCCCGTAATTTTATGAAAGGAATTTTCTCTATAGCTTAAAAAATCGTTAACCAATTTGTTTTGGCATTGATGTCCATAAAACTTTTGTTGTTGCTTGTATTACCTCTACTAATAAAGGGGTTACAACTACGAATAACGAAAGTGCCGGAGAGAAAAAGTAACCCATAATTTCTTTTTAAGTCATCATTGGATGGCTTTTTTGCTATGCTCGTTACGTTACAATAATTCCGGACAACTTATTTCAGACTTTTATTACCTCCCCAGCATTGAGAAATGGAACTGCAAAAGCTATCAGGCCAGTCAATCTCAGCTTTAGCAGCAACCCCTTGTTATTTAAGGCTATCCCTGCCCGTCATTATTTCAATCATACCTTGATATTTCCAAGGATCCATCTGACCATTTTTTTTAATTCCCACTACCCGGTCACCAGGATTTAAATATCCACCCACCGCCAGTGCAGCAGTAATAACTGCCGCAGTCTTGGGTTCAACTGAAAGCTTGGTACCATTCTCTAACCTTGCTCCCATTTTCTAGTCCCTCCACTTAACCAACGTTGTTACGTTGTTGCTCTATTCCCCTTTTGAAAAAGGTTGCTCCTAGCCCTCTACACGGGTATATTGCCATGTTTTTTTCGGGGCCGAATTTCCCGCTTGCTACTCAGCGCATCCAGGGCGTCGATAATCTTAACCCTGGTATCCCGCGGGTCAATAACCTCACACACATAACCCTGAGAACTGGCCACGTATGGGTTAGCAAAATTGTCCCTGTACTCTTGCACTAAACGTTCTCTTTCCGTTTCCGGATCTAAGGCGTTAGCAATTTCATCACGCTTAACAATATTAACCGCACCCTCAGGTCCCATAACCGCAATTTCAGCAGTAGGCCAAGCATAAACAATATCAGCTCGCAAAGAACTGCTGCACATGGCAATATATGCTCCACCATAAGCCTTGCGTAATATAACGGTAATTTTGGGCACAGTAGCTTCAGAATAGGCATAGAGCACCTTAGCACCATGCCTGATTATGCCGCCAAATTCCTGGGCTGTTCCAGGTAAGAACCCCGGCACATCCATAAACGTAACCAGGGGGATATTAAAAGCATCACAGAACCGGATAAAACGGCTTATTTTATCTGATGCATTGATATCCAAAGAGCCGGCCATAAAACTCGGCTGGTTAGCAATAATACCCACAGACTGACCATATATTCTAGCAAAGCCAACGACTGCATTTCTGGCGTATACCGGTAGTACTTCCATGAATTCACTGCCATCAACGATGGCAGTAATAATTTTCTTCACATCATATGGTTTCTGGGGTTTGTCCGGTACAATATCAAGCAGTTCTTCGCTATCCATTTCCGGTTCCCTGACAGCATAACAAGGCGCTTCCTCCAGGTTGTTAGACGGCAAAAAACTCAACAGTTGTTTAACCATATCCAAGCAGTGTTCTTCATCCTCACCCATAAAGTGAGCCACTCCGCTGGTTTTGTTATGGGTTAGGGCTCCGCCCAACTGTTCCATAGATACTTCTTCCTTAGTTACAGCCTTTATCACCTGCGGACCGGTGATAAACATTTGCGAAGTGCCATCAACCATAAATATAAAATCAGTTAGCGCAGGTGAATAAACTGCCCCACCAGCGCAGGGTCCCATAATAACGGATAATTGCGGGATGACCCCTGAAGCTATCGTATTGCGAAAAAATATTTCCCCATATCCATTTAAAGCTTCCACACCCTCTTGGATACGTGCCCCTCCAGAATCATTTAAACCAATTATCGGGGCACCCATCTTCAAGGCTAAATCCATCACATTACATATCTTTTTAGCATGGATTACGCCTAGCGAACCACCGTTTACCGTAAAGTCCTGAGCATAAATGTATACCTTTCGGCCATTTATCTGCCCATATCCGGTGACAACACCTTCACTTGGGTTATTAGTTACATCCCCGACATAAACATCAATTTCCCTGAAAGTGCCGGGATCAAAAAGATAATCTATTCTTTCTCTAGCTGTTTTTTTACCTGACACGTGATGTTTGGCAATCTTTTTTTCACCACCGCCGGACTGCACTTTAGCCCTCAGTACCTGTAGTTGTTCAAGTCTGTCCTGCATACTCATACTTAGCAAACCCCCTCAAATCGCTTCATACAATCAAAACCAGCAGGCCACCAGTTTGAATTCAGAATGCATAAAGAATTTTTTGTGGCACTAACGTCATACTGGTTTTTCTTTTTTCTATTACTTATGACCAATCTTTCAATAGCGCACCAGCATGTCCCAAGCATTTTCCTGGCGGAGCACTTTTACTTGCAATATAAATACCACTGGTTTACTTGTCAGCCTCTTTCTCTATATGGTCGCCCATACCCTGTATCATTTTAGCTGCCACATCCGATAGCCACCGTCCTAGCTTGGGGTACATGGATGTCAATGGTATTGAATAGAACTTTGCCTATATACTCAAACCATTTCACAGCCATCCTCCCAACCCTTCAATTAACTGGTCGCAGCATACATTTTAATACCTTCTTCGTATAAATCTCCACCTTGCGTGTCATTAACAACAATCACGGGAAAATCTTCGACTGCCAACCGATAAATCGCCTCCGGACCCAATTCCGGGTAAGCAACTACTTCACATTGCTTGACCGTTTTACTGATAAGGGCAGCCGCTCCGCCAACAGCAGCAAAATATACCGAATTATACTGTTTTATTGCCTTGATCACCTCGGGTGACCGCTTACCCTTGCCCACCATGCCTTTTAACCCCAGCGCAATTAACTTTGGAGCATATAAATCCATCCTCCCACTCGTGGTGGGACCGACTGATCCGATAATTCTACCGGGCTTGGCTGGAGATGGCCCTGCATAATAAATAATCTGCCCATTCAAAGTTATTGGCAAATCCTGGCCATTATCAATTAATGCAACCAGCTTTGCGTGCGCTGCATCACGGCCAGTATATAAAAAACCATTAATTAGAACCTTTTGACCAATCCGGAGTTGTTTAATAATATCATCGGTGACAGGGGTCTTCAGTCTAATGGGAGTCATGGATATATTTTCTAACATATTTTCACCCCACCGCCTTATAAAATAATTTCTTTATGCCTGCTAGCATGGCAATTGATATTAACCGCAACTGGCAGGCTGGCAATGTGGGTAGGGAAAACTTCCACATGTACGGCTAGAGCTGTAATACGTCCCCCCAAGCCTTGGGGCCCAATCCCCAGCTTATTTATACTAATCAGCAATTCCCTTTCCAAATCTGCCAATTCCGGACTGGGGTTTGGTTTACCAACTGCCCGTAATAATGACTCCTTAGCCAACAAGGCTGCTTTTTCAAACGTTCCGCCGATACCAACGCCAACAATAATCGGTGGGCATGGGTTTGGTCCGGCTGCCAGTACAGTATCCAGTACAAATTGCTTAACTCCTTCTACCCCTTCAGCAGGCTTCAGCATTTTTATTGCACTCATGTTTTCACTACCACCCCCTTTAGGGGCTACCATTATTTTAAGTTTATCACCTGGTACTAATTTATAGTATACCACTGCTGGTGTATTATCACCAGTATTAACCCGATCTAACGGGTGTCTTACTATAGATTTTCTTAGGTAACCTTCGGTATATCCCCTACGTACACCCTCATATATGGCATCTTCAAAGGAGCCTCCCTCAATATGAACATCCTGTCCAAGTTCTACAAAAACCACTGTAAACCCGGTATCCTGGCACATGGGGACTTCTTCCTTCTCAGCAATATTTGCGTTATCAATTATCTGTTTGATAATCTCTTTACCAGTTAGAGAAATTTCTTCTTCATACGCCTTTTGCAGAGCACTTATCACATCTTGATCAAGGAAATAATTAGCATCAATACAAAGTTTAGCAACCGCCTGTGAGATATCGGCAACATCAATCGATTTAATGGTGTTTCCCCCCTTGTATATCTATAACAATACACTTAACCCACTTTGTTATTCTATTTATGTTAAATTTTAACACAAATATTCTTTAATATATATCCTTTTCCTTAAATTTGTAAAACTTTTTATTCACAAAAGTCTGAATCTTTGCTTTACGTCGTATATAATTGATTACCCCACATTATATAATAACGTTAATAAATCCTTTTAGCAAAAACATATTAGCTAAAATTGCTTTCACTGTCCATAACTACCTGCTCAGACTTGAAGATAAAGTTTGCATATATATCAAAAACAACAATTCGGCTGCATCCTGAAAAAAAAACAGGCTGTCGCCCGTATTGGTTAAGATGTTTAAATACTGGGTACAGTCTTAATAAAATCAATAAACTCCTTAATGTTAAAAGGCAATAAAGAGTTTTTAAATATATTAATTACAAGCTACATCGTATTTTTTGAGTACATCCATGAATGCGTCAGCAGCATAGTTGGCAATACCAGGATGGTATCTAGCCAAATAAAAACTCCTGGTCATGTCAATACCGTTTAATTTGGTTCTACCCATTTTGCCAGCTTCAATAATATCTGCTGCTGCCCAACTAGAGACTAGTGCTATGCCCATACCGGCCTGTACAGCACTCATTACCGACCTGGTACTGCCTAACTCCATTTCAATCTTGAGGTCATCAATAGAAATGCCATGTTTTTCGAGAATATCAAACATTGATTTTCGGGTGCCGGAACCTTCTTCCCGCAGTATCAGCTTTTCATTAACCAGTTCAGAGACATCAATGGTCTTCCCGGACCAGTGGTGACCTGGCGGAACGACCAGCACCAATTCATCATCAAGCCATTTAGTAAACTCTACATTTTCTTGCTGCCCCAAGGCACCTACTACGCCCAGGTCAATGTCTCTTTCCTGTAACCACTTGAGCACATCACCACTACCAGCAATACGCAGGTTTACCCGCACTCCGGGATATTTGCTCCTAAAATCACCGATAATGATGGGTAAAAGATATTCCCCTGGAATAGTACTTGCCCCAATAACCATATGACCAGCCTTTAATCCTCGCAGAGCATCTAGTCCCGCTTTTATTTTATTATAATGACCCAACATCTGCTTAGCCTCGGGATAAAGTAACCTTCCTGCCTCTGTAAGGGCAACTTTTCTTTCACTTCGCTGCAAAAGAGTGACACTGAGATCTTCCTCTAAAGCTTTAATCTGAAAGCTAATTGCAGGCTGACTCATGTATAATTGCCTGGCGGCCCTAGTAAAACTCTGTAGTTCGGCTACCCGGACAAAAGCTTCCAACTGTTTAAAATTCATTCTTTATCACCGCCGTAAAATTTCCTCGGCCGCCTTTATTAAGCTTATTTTGGTGTATTGATAAGAAAGACCACCTTGGTAATAAGCTATATACGGTTCTCGCAAAGGTGCATCTGCAGTAAACTCTAACGAAGCACCTTGTATAAAAGTTCCAGCGGCCATGATGACTTGATGTGAATAACCAGGTATTGGAGCAGGGACTGGTACTACATGACTATCCACCGGCGAAGCATTCTGCACACCCCGGCAAAATGCCTGTAAGAGTTCCGCAGAACCAAGCTTAATAGCCTGAATAATATCAGTACGGGGCGTCTCCGGATTTGGATAAACTTCATAGCCTAAAGCTTCAAAAAAACATGCCCCCCAAATAGCACCGCGCAATGCTTCCATAACAGTATGGGGAGCCATATAAAACCCCTGATAAAACTGACGCTGCCACTCTAACGTTGGCCCTACATCGGCTGCGATACCAGGAGCAGTTAAGCGCTTGGCGGCCAAATGGACAAGATGTTGTTTGCCCGCAACGTAACCTCCAGTCGGAGCCAAGCCCCCTCCTGGATTTTTAATTAACGAACCGGCAATCAAATCAGCACCGTGTTCAGTTGGTTCGGATTGTTCCACAAATTCACCGTAACAATTGTCTACAAATATCACGGTATCCGGCTGCCTTTCCTTAATAAACCGGCAAAGCTTGTCCAACATAATCATATTTAAGGAAGGCCTGGTACTATAACCGCATGAGCGCTGAAGCAGCACCATTTTAACAGGCTGACGCAACGCGTCTTCAATACTAGACCAGTCAAGCTGTTCATTTGGTAATAATTCTACTTGCCGGTATTTGACCCCCTTGCTGCATAATGAACCTTCGACAGCCTGTTGAGCACCAATAATTTCCTCTAGTGTATCATACGGTTTGCCTTGCACAGTTAATAATGTATCACCGTTCTTTAACACACCAAACAAGCATAAGGCAATAGCATGGGTACCACTCACTATCTGCCCTCTCACCAGAGCGTCCTCGGTGGCAAAAACCCGGGCATATACCTTTTCCAGTATCTCCCTGCCTTCGTCATCATAACCGTAACCAGTTGAACCCTTAAGATGGTAGGAACTCACCCGCATCTCTCTAAAAGCATCTAGTACTTTGCAATGATTTGCATATTCTATAGGTTTTAAGCTACTTATTATTTCTTCAGCCCTTTGATCAACTCCTGCAACAAAACTAGTTAAATCTTTCAACTGTACCTATCCACTCCTTGGTATTTTAATGATTAGTTTTGAACGCTTTCCCTTGCACCCAAGATATCCTCCCGACTTAACACTACTAAATCTTCCCTGGTTAACTCCTTCTGGTCCATGAGCCGCACCGCCTGTACACGCATAGCCCTTTCAATTAAATTGCGCACCAACCTAGCGTTGCCGTTATGCTCATGCAGTCGGGGCATGGCTTCAATGATCATACGCAGTTCTTCCTTAGCTCCATTGGATAAAATATACTGTCTTTGTTGCAGCATCATATCTGCTATAGCAAGTAATTCATCTGTCGAATAGTCGGGAAAATTAATATGTATAGGAAACCGAGAACGCAAACCTGGGTTGGTTTGCATAAATTTATTCATTTCCTCTCCGTAACCAGCCAGGATAATAATTAAATTGTCCTTGTGATCCTCCATGCCTTTAACTAAAGTATCAATGGCTTCCTTACCAAAATCTTTTTCTCCGCCCCTGGCCAAAGAATACGCCTCGTCGATAAACAAAATCCCACCCAGTGACTTTTTAATTTGCTCCCTTGATTTTTGAGCTGTATGACCTATGTATTCTCCAACCAAATCAGCCCGTTCTACCTCAACTAAATGACCCTTTGGTAAAATACCCGCTTCCCGAAATAATTTACCCAGGATCCTGGCTACTGTAGTTTTTCCAGTGCCTGGATTCCCTTTAAATACCATATGTAGTGTTTGAGATTCAGTGTGTAGTTTTTCTCTGGTACGACGTTTTTGAATTTCCATAAATGCATATATTTCATTGATATGTTTTTTTACATTACTTAAGCCTACTAGGGCATCCAGCTCTTTTTTAATCTCATGGATATTATTCTCCGCATCAACAACCTTGACCCCGTGCTTTTCAGGAACTAATAAAATCTTATCAGTTTGCTGGGTATCTTTCTCCTCACCCATACCCTTGCCACCTGTGTTATGCCACATTTTAATTTTAACCATTCCATCACCTCACCGAGCCTTTATATATGTCTATGCGTCGGTCAGGTGAACCTGACTAAAAATTAAAGTCTCTCTAAATAGAGAGACCAAGTCAAACTGCAGGTCTGAGAGTACAGATACAGTGAACTAATAAACTGGCATTTATTACCAATAACTAAAGACGTGGTCCTTAATACCCTATTATTCAGCTAGGCTTATAATCAGAAAAAGATGTGTTGACCGGTTTCATAGGACTAACGGTAGAAATGGCATGCTTATAAACCATCATTTGTTTGCCATCACTTTCCATAATAACCGTAAAATTATCAAATCCCTTAATCATACCCTTTAATTGAAAGCCATTAACCAAAAAAATTGTTACCGGGATATTATCTTTTCTGACCTGGTTTAAATAGGCATCCTGTAAATTTATCTGGGGTTTTGTCATATAGTTCCCTCCGTTAGCATTTTATATTTTTATTTCTACTGACACTGGGCATTTAGCCATAAGTTTTTTATAACTTCTGTAACTTTATTAATTGTATCATACTTCTCCATATCTATCCATTTGATACTACTATATCGTCTAAACCAAGTCAACTGCCGCTTGGCCAATCTTCTTGTATTTCTTTTCAGTAACTGCACCGCTTCATCTAGCGAATACTCGTTTAATAAAAAACCGACAATTTCTTTATAGCCCAATCCCTGCATGGCAACCAAGTTACGCTGATAACCGGCATCCAGTAAACCTCGCACCTCCGTTACCAAACCTTGTTTGATCATCTTATCCACCCTGGCTTCGATACGCTGGTATAGTGTCTTGCGATCGTAATATAGAACAACGAATATTACCTCGTAATCCCGGTAGATTTGTTTATTAGCATTTCTAAATAGAGCACCAGTCGTACCTGTATGCTTGTATATTTCCAGTGCCCGAATGATTCTCTTTAAATCGTTGACATGTATACGGGCAGCGGTTTCCCGGTCGTATATTTGAAGTAGTTTATATACAGCTTCGTTCCCTTTATCCTCAGCCATTTGGTGCAGGGACTTTCTTAACTCCCTATCCACCGTTGCTCCACTAAAATCATAGTTGTAAAGTACTGCATCTATATAAAAACCGGTTCCCCCTACCAATAAAGGTATTTTACCGCTAAGATAGATGTTTTCGATGGCCTCCCTGGCTAATTGCTGATAACAAGCCACCGAAAAATCTTCACTGGGGTCAATAATATCTATCAAATGATGGGGAATACCTTTCATTTCCTGCATCGTAGGCTTGGCAGTACCTATATTCATATAACGGTAGATCAACATGGAATCAGCTGAAACCACTTCACCATTAAGATTTTGTGCCACCTCTACGGCTATTTCAGTTTTACCGGTAGCCGTAGGACCAGCAATAACCATTAAAGGTATTTTAGCATTATGTTTCATAACCATCCCATATCATCAATCCTAACATACCAAATAAACTGTTGTAGATCTGTTAACACTTATCAATTCATTTTTTCCAGAACAGACCAATTTTATACCGCAATCAATGCTAACACTCCGGTTAAGTACGTTTAAACATGGCATCAATCTCCCGTCGGGTGAAGGATACCGTAGTTGGGCGGCCATGTGGACAGGTATATGGTTCATCAGCCCTAGCCAAACGCGCGATAAGCATTTGCATAGCTTCCATAGACAGCCTGTCCCCTGCCTTAATGGCTGCTTTACACGCCAATAGAGCAGCTACTGCATGTTTATTTTCAGCTTCACCAGGTTTACCTTGTTCAATAATGGTCTCAACTAGGTCTGCAATCAATTGTTCGCTCTCTCTAGGGGAGCAATCCACCGGTATACCACGCAGTAACAAACTATCTCGCCCAAAATCTTCAAAGACAAAGCCCACGGCTTGCAAATTAGCAGCATATTCCTTGAGCAATTCTTTTTCATGTAATCTTAAGCTGATATTAACCGGGGTTAATAAATACTGCACTTCCGGTGTGCTTCTATTTAATGTATATAGAAACTTTTCAAATAAAATGCGTTCATGGGCGGCATGCTGATCAACCACAAAAAAACCATCCCCGGTCTGAGTTAGAATATACGTATTCATTAATTGACCTATAACATGTAAATCTGGAAACGCGCAGTTATTTCTGTAATCGTTGGCCATTTCAGCTAACTGGCTGAAGGCATTTTCAACTTCAGTTATATGGGTTGGTGTTATATCGCATCCAGTATTGGGATCCGGTCCTTTCGACAGCTCGCCTTCTAGACCTATCGGCAACACAGGCGCTGCCGGAATATCGACCATGGTACTAGTTTGCTTGCCATTCCAATTTGCTGCAACCATATCATTAATTTTACTCTTTGGGGTTATAGGATATTGCTTTGTATTTATTGGAAATTGAAGCTTATATGGCTCACTGGCAGCAGGCAGTTTGGACTGACAAGGAATTAAGTTTGTTTCCCTAAGCGCTCTGCTGGCCGCTGAAATAACCAACCTCATTACTTGTTCTTCATTCTCCATTTTTATTTCCATTTTGGCCGGGTGTACATTCACGTCAACTTGTTTAAACGGGAGCCAAATTAAAATAACCGCTACCGGGTAGCGGCCAACAGTTAATTTACCCCGGTAAGCCTGTTCGAGTGCCGTATTAACGGCTGAACTGTGGACAAGCCGCCCATTCACCGCCACAGTCATGTGCTGGCGTGTGCTGCGGCTAAGCTCAGGTTTACTGATATATCCATCTATTTTAACACCAGCTTCTTCACCGGTTATCGGCAGCATCATTTTAGCAGCGCGAACATCATAAACCGAGGCCAACACATCATGCAATTTACCAGAACCTGGGGAACGGAAAACTTCTCTCCCGTTGTGATTAAATATAAATTTAGTTTGCGGTTTGATTAGTGCCATTTTATAAACAAAATCTGCTATAAGCCCACCCTCTGTAGTCTTGGACTTTAAATGTTTGCGACGCGCCGGAGTGTTAAAAAAAATGTCCTTGACACTAATCATTGTACCCACCGGACAGCCAACCGGTCCATTATGTAGCACTTGCCCACCCTGAATAACCATCTGAAAACCTTCGTGATTGGTTGGTACTCTTGTTTTTATGGTCAGATGTGCCACAGAAGCAATGCTCGGCAGTGCTTCGCCCCGGAAACCTAAGGTACGAATATTCTCTAGGTCAGCCGAGCTTATAATTTTACTGGTGGCATGACGGTGAAAAGCCAGGGGGGTATCCTCCTGGCTAATGCCACACCCGTTGTCCACCACCTCAATGGCGCCAATACCTCCGTTGGTGATGGCTATGTTTACCAGATCAGCATCGGCATCCAGCGAATTCTCCACTAGTTCCTTTACAATGGAAACAGGTCGTTCAATCACCTCGCCTGCCGCAATACGACAGGCTGTATCTTCATTTAATAAGATAATTTTAGGCATTTTCTTGACTTATCCTTCCGTTATCCATTCCTGTCCCTTGTTCTTAGCGTAAGTCCGATAGGTATCGGTCAATTTATCCTGCAGATAAACAAAATCGTATTCTTGTTGTTTTTTTACCCGCTCATAAATATCATATGCCTCACATTGACAGGATGGACAAGCTTGAAAAGGTATGGAAACAGTATAAACCCTAACTGATGTTCGGTGACCCCTTTGAGCATGTGATGCAATGCTTAGGTAACCAGGACAATCAGTACACATGCGCACCTGCTCTTGTTGTTTTTCTTCAATGTAATCGGTATCATAATAAATAAACTTATTCCTTTGGTAATGTTTTCCTGTACCAAAGATTTTAGACACATCCACCTTAGCCTTATTAGCCCAGATTTCGGACAAATGCTCCACCATGCGATGCACTTGCGCCACCTTTTCAGGGCTTTCTTTAAATTTTCCCGGCACATAATCTGGTTCCTTAACGTTAGCATAATCAATTTCCGCCAAGGCTAGAATAATGGTCAGGTTAACGTAGGGCAGCGCAGTTTCAATGGCATAACCGCCCTCCAACACAGCGAGATGAGGCTTTAATTTTTTAGTAAAATCAGCATAAGCCCGGGCAGTGAACCGCATACTCCCCAAGGGGTCGCTATAATGGTTATCCTGCCCCGCAGAATTTATAATCAGCTCTGGTTGAAAATCCTTTACCACTGGTAAAACCAGATTATCCAACACGTACATAAAGGTCTCATCTGCAGTACCCGGTGGCAGGGGAACATTAAGCGTGCGAGCATAAGCACCAGGACCACCTAATTCATTGGTAAAACCTGTACCCGGATAAATAGTACGCCCGTCTTGGTGAAACGAGATAAACAAAACATCAGGGTCGTGATAAAAAATATCTTGAGTACCGTCGCCGTGATGGACATCCGAATCCACAATTGCAATTTTTCTAATACCATGCTGGTGGCGCAGATAATCAACGAGAATAGCTTCATTGTTGATATTGCAAAAACCCCGGTTGCCGTGAACAACACGCATGGCATGATGCCCCGGCGGGCGAACGATAGCAAAACCGTTTTGGATCTCTCCACTGACCACACTGTCTCCAAGTTGCATTACTGAACCGGCAGCAATTAAATGCGCTTCAGTAACCTGATTTTGCACCTGCGGCACACAAAAATGCGTCCTGGTTATA
Organism: Sporotomaculum syntrophicum; assembly: GCF_009932395.1. Lineage (GTDB taxonomy): Bacteria > Bacillota > Desulfotomaculia > Desulfotomaculales > Desulfallaceae > Sporotomaculum > Sporotomaculum syntrophicum. The sequence goes on along the minus strand of NZ_LSRS01000005.1, from coordinate 351,787 downwards.
TCCTTTAATGTAGCTAACCGGGGTGCAAACTCCTGGATCTGAGGTAAATCCATGACGCCCTCTTCAAAAATTTGATCCCGAGTATATAGTAATCTCTCCTCCCTTTCGGGATGAGTTGGCGATATAGCCCAGTCAAACGCAGGAAAAAAAATTACACCGGTTTTTTTAGGCATCACTACACCCGCCCTTTGCACCAATATAGTTGATAATCCCTCTGGGGGTCTGTACACTGATATCATATATTCTTCCGGTGGTGGACCAGTTGCGCACCAGATTAAACACATCCCGGCGAGTGATTTCCGGATTATCCACGGGGTTGCACAAGCCATGCTTACTCGCCCGTTTTTTCAACCATTCCTCGGCTAAAAGTAGAGCATCTTCCTCAGTAAAACGTTTATTTTCAATTTTTCCCTGGTAACCCTCCTGCTCAACAGTGTAATAACCTCGTTCAGTATCCGCCCGCAAGTCGACTTGTAACGTAGGTATAGCCACAGCAGCACCAATGGCATTGGCCACCGAGGCATAAGGTGGCAGCACCGGGTTAGCGCCTAACTTTGCCGCTATCTGGGTGATAAAACCGGCCGCACCGCCGCCCACTCCCACAACCATCTCCGGTCGTTCTTTACGCTTTTGTAATACCTCCCAGACCCGGTACGCGGGTTCCTGTTCCCACTGAGTAAACATATATTTTATTTGCTGTACAATTGCATCGACAACTAGATTTATTATCCTTTGAGCAACTTCACTATAACTCATGCCCAGAGGACTACCCAGCATGTCCATCGCTTCACAAGCCCGCTCGGCATCGCCAACCCTGATAAGTCCCAGCACCCTTAAGGCATCAGTCGGCGTAGGCATAGGCCCCCCCAGGCAAAACGGCGGTCCCAGTCTTTCAGGTAAAACCTTAATTGCTTGGCCTACTCGTTGTACTAAACTGTCTCCACCCACAGCCACAGATTTAACAGCCAGCGCCCGAACCTGGGTTAACTGCTCGTATACCGGTGCACCCTTCGAGGAAAGCAGGGGCTGGCCGCTTAAAATTAAAGCCAGGTCAGTAGTCGTACCACCAATATCCACTACCACCGAGGTTTCCCCAGGTGGTATCAGTGCCTGCACCCCCAAAGTACTGGCGGCCGGACCGCTAAAAATAGTTTCGATAGGTATACCGGTTACTTTATTCAGCGGCATGGTACCACCATCTGCTTTAAGGATATATACGGTACCTGAAATACCACGGCTACGAAGAGCTTCCTGTACCGATTCCACAAAAAAAGCATATTTATCTCTGGTGGCACAAGCCAGCATTGTGGACACTACACGACGCGGAAAATTTAACTGGCCCGCCACCTGATGCCCCATTTCCACATGCCAGTCCGGGTGCAAGTCTTTGATCCTGGAGACAACTTTAAGTTCATGACTGTTGTCCCGCACCGAAAATTTCCCTACAACGGCTACATTTTTATAACCCTTGGCGTTTAAAGCATTGATGGCTTGATCTATTTCATCATCAATCAGGGGCATAGTTTCCCGCCCCCGGTAATCAATGGCACCAGATAGAATATACGTATCAGTGTGATACTGATAATGCTCATGGCTTAAACCCGGCCCAGGTATAAGCATCAGACCTACCGGTGCATATTTTTTTTCCGCAATTAAATTAGTAATTAAAGTCGTGCTTAATACGATCCGTTCAATTGATTCCGAGGACACATTAGCAATAATCTTCTCTAACGCTTCCAGCAATGAGGTAATAATATCAGCACTGCTAGGCACTGTTGCAAAATTGCGCACTAATCCATTTTCAAGGAGTACCGCATTAGTACTAGTACCCCCTACATCAATACCAATATACATAGCCTTACCTCCGGACTATTACATTACTAAAATCATAAGAAATAATTGTCGGCACTTGGCCTTTACTCCTTTAACCCTGCTAACCTCCAAGACTCTTTTTTTGATTGCTCTGACCATTGATATATTAAATTCATAGCCTCCAGCGGAGTTATTTGCAACACATTTATTTTCTTTAATTCTCCGGTTAAGTATTTGTCGCTGCAATTAGCGCAAAGTGCATTAATATCAACCGCTGGTGAACTGTCACCTTTTTCACCTTGAAATTCAGCGGCAGCTCTTTTACCATTACTGATTATTTCCATCTGCTGCAAAACATCTTGGGCACGATCTAAAATCTTATCCGGCAAGCCCGCCAAACGGGCAACTTGAATTCCATAACTTTTATCAACTTTACCCGGTAGAACTTTTCTTAAAAAAATTATTTCATCATTTTCCTCATGAACACTGACTGTATAATTGACCACACCTGGTAAAGCCTCTAAGTCGGTTAATTCATGATAATGAGTAGAAAATAGCGTTCTTGCTTTAATTTCTGCGTGAATATATTCTACCAGAGCCCGAGCAATACTAATTCCGTCATATGTACTCGTCCCCCGGCCAACTTCGTCCATAATGATTAGGCTATTGGCAGTGGCATGATTAACAATATCCCGGCACTCACTCATTTCCACCATAAAGGTACTGCGTCCACCGGCAAGATCATCCGCTGCACCAATGCGAGTAAAAATATAGTCCACCATACCTATTTCAGCTGCGGACGCCGGTACAAAGCTTCCCATTTGAGCCATTAAAATAATCAGCGCTACCTGGCGCATGTAAGTGCTTTTGCCTGCCATATTAGGCCCGGTGAGTAAAACAAATGAACTGTGCTCATCCATGTAGGTATCATTGGGCACAAAATTTCCTGCCTTCAATACCCGTTCCACGACTGGGTGTCTACCATCTGAAATGTTTATTTTTTTATTAGTATTCACGATTGGCCTGACAAAATTCCCCCGTTCAGCCGCCTCCGCAAGAGAAACCAATACATCTAAAACTGCCAAATTGCTGCCGGTACTCTGTATGCGTCGCAAATTACCGGTTACTATGCTTTTTATATCATTAAAAATCTGAAATTCCAGCTGCGCCAGCCGGTCTTCCGCACCTATAATCATATCTTCATATTCTTTTAATTGGTTAGTAATAAACCGCTCCGCGTTGGCCAGAGTTTGTTTGCGTATAAAATAATCAGGGACCTGAGTTAAATTAGCTTTAGTGATTTCCAGGTAATATCCAAAAACCTTGTTATAACCAACTTTTAGGGATCTAATGCCTGTCTTCTGGCGCTCTTCAGTCTCTAACTGAGCTAGCCAGTCTTTACCGTTACGAAGAGCTGCACGCAAGCGATCCACCTCAGGATGATAACCATCTTTGATTATACCACCGTCCCGGACTTGTAGAGGGGGTTCATCCTCCAGTGCCTGAAGCAGCAGTTTATTGATGTCAGACATATCATCTATATTTTCAATTAGCTTAACTAAAAATTCCGTATGTGCGTTTGCCATCAAGCTCTTAATCTCCGGTAATACGTCAAAAGACTTCCTTAAGGCTAGTAAATCCCGGGCATTAGCACTTCCGTATGCCACTCGCCCCGCCAGACGTTCCAAATCATACACTTGCTTTAACGCATCTTTTAACTGAGCACGCAAGAGTAAATTATTTAATAGTTCTTCTACAACATCTAAGCGCTGTTCTATTAAAACCGTGTCTAACAGCGGTTGTTCAATCCATTGTTTTAACAAGCGTCCACCCATCGCTGTGCTTGTATAATCAAGCACCCAGATGAGTGTACCCCAACGCATACCTTCTTTGATAGAACTGGTTAACTCTAGATTACGTCGTGATACCGCATCTATCTTCATATACTGATTAGTATTGTATATCCGGGGGCTTTTCATTTGCTGCAGGCTTCTTTTCTGTGTATCAGTTAAATAAAACAAGATTACACCAGCAGCACGCAAACCATATACAAACCTTTCTATACCTGTGTGCAACCAATCCCCGTTAAACTGGCGTTCCATAATATTTCTAGCTGATTCAATATTAAATAACTCATCATCAATAACAGTAAGCAAAACATTGGTCATGCCAGCCAGCATTTTAGTTAAAACACCTTGATAACTACGCGGCAACAGCAACTCTGCCGGCTGCAGGCGGTATAACTCGTCAATCAATTCATTATAAGCACTAGAACCGGTGAATTGCGTCGCCTTGAACAAACCTGTGGATATATCAGCCAAAGCTAACCCACAGCCTTGTTCTTCAGCTAAAACGGCTACCAGATAGTTATTGTTTTTATCATCTAAACACTGACCTTCCATCACAGTTCCGGGGGTAACAATTCTTGTTACTTCTCTTCTTACAAGCCCCTTAGCCTGTTTGGGATCCCCAATTTGTTCGCATATGACCACCCGGCGACCTTTCTCAATAAGCCTGGCAATATATGATTGGGCTGCATGATGAGGTACACCACACATAGGTACTTTTTCTCCACCGCCCCCCTCACGGGCAGTTAAAGCTATATCCAAATCCTTAGACGCCAGCAGAGCATCATCAAAAAACATCTCATAAAAATCTCCCATGCGAAACATTAGAATATGATTTTGATAATCTTGCTTAATTTGTAAGTACTGTTGCATCATCGGAGAATAAGCCACCAAATACCCCTCCCGGGAATATTATAACATAAAGAAATTTAATCATTCGAGTACAAATCAATCTCAATCAATAATAAAACCCAGCGCAATAACGCAGGGGTTCTCCTTGTTCAGTGAGTGCAAACGCGTCGCTAGAGGGAGCCGCAATCATCAACGTAAGATTCATTTTCACTTACAGCCTGAAGAACATTCTATTAATCTCCTCTATAACCTTCTCCAACTCTTGAAATAACAAAAATCAAAGGATTGTCCAGAAAAAGCTGGTTGTTACATAAAACCACTTTGGAACAATGTGACCGATGTAATAAAAAACTAAAGTATTCAGAAATCCGTAAACGCTATTTAAAGCTTAAATAACTCTTGGTTAGAATCAGGCAATCATTGCATTGCTAAAATGCTCCTAACAGCTATTTACAATATCCTTAAGAGGATAGGTCATATAAAAAACTATGGGAGCGTTTTGATTTCTGTATATCAAGACTTTTTAAGCCATCCAACAGATAGCTTATTTGTATTTAGAAAGTAATGCTTGCTATTTTATGGAAAGAGCTAAGGATAACGTACTGAAAAGCACACGCAGAGTGGACACCGAATAGGCGCGTTTTCAGTACTTTGCCCATTACGTTTAGTAATTCCGTTAATTATTTTAAAGCTTTACTTCCACATATGTACTTACTCTGATATAACTTCTCCCTCAAGATGAGTAAGACCGTACCCGGTAATACGCAACAGCACCAAGCTACCCACCAGCTCTTTATTACCTTGAAAAATCACAATTTTGTTTGTACTTGTCCTGGCACTCATTAAATTCGCATTAGTTTTGCTCGGTCCCTCGACTAGACAGAGATGTGTTTTACTCACTTCCATATTGTTTCTGCGTAAACTGATTTCATTTTGTAATGCAATGAGCTTCTCTATTCTAGATATCTTTACTGAATCTGGAATCTGTTCTTCCATAGCAGCCGCAGGGGTTCCCTGCCTTTTATTATAAATAAAGGTAAAGGCGCTATCAAATTCTACATCTTTTATTAAATCAATAGTATCTGAAAAATCATCGTCTGTTTCTCCAGGAAAACCTACAATTATGTCGGTAGTTAATGATACATTAGGCACAGCAGTACGGATTTTTTTCACTAATTTCAGGTAGTCTTCCCTGGTATAACCCCGGTTCATTTTCCTTAATATTTTGTTGCTGCCCGACTGTACAGGCAGATGAATATGTTCACATATTTTATTTAATTGCGCAATAGTCATAATCAGTTTGTCACTAAAATCTTTAGGGTGAGAAGTCATATAGCGAATTCTTTTTAAGCCATCGATAGCATTTATCTTGATCAGTAAATCAGAAAAATCTATAACTGGGTTAAAATCTTTGCCATAAGAATTAACATTTTGCCCGAGTAATGTCACCTCGCAATAGCCATTGTTTACCAATTCTTTAATTTCTTTAATAATATCCTCAGGTTGTCTACTTTTTTCTCTACCCCTTACATATGGAACTATGCAATAGGTACAAAAATTGTTGCACCCGAACATAATACTAACCCAAGCGCGAAAACCTTGAAAACGCTTAACTGTTAGCCCTTCTTGAATATCTTTTCGCTCAGACCAGATATCAATAACTTGTTTTTTTTGTTCCTCTGCCTGGTCGATTAAATCCGGCAGCATATGTATATTATGTGTACCAAACAGGATATCTACATACTTAAAACGCTGCTTTATTTTTGTTGCAATATGCTCCTGCTGGCTCATACATCCACCCATCGCGATAATTAAATGAGGTTTTTGTTTTTTTAGCTTGCCTAGCCTGCCCAACAGCCCAAATACCTTATTTTCAGCAGTTTCTCGAACGCAACAGGTATTTAACACAATTATATCTGCATCATTTTGGCCCTCGGCAAGAAAATATCCTTTATTCTCCAGCATACCAGCTATTAACTCGGAATCGTGTTCATTCATTTGACAGCCAAATGTAATAATAAGATACTTTTTCAAATTTTCACCATCTTTATATTCAATAACTGTTTTTTATTATAACATATCTAATTTTAAAATTACAAAAATAGACGAAAGCAATGCCGAAGTGTGTTGTTTCCGCTACCTTGTAAGTTACATAGCTGATAGTCTTGCCTGTACAAAAATTGCCACATATAATGGTATGTCCTAGAAAGAAAAAACACCTGTTTAACCGTGCAATGTGCTACAGGTATGGCGTGGCATCATTTACAAGTCTAATCGGCATGAAATTGCATGGTGAAATGGCTATATTCAGTAAAAATCAAACGACTCCTAAAACTAATGCTGTTAAAGCGATAAACGCAAATGTATAAAACTTAAAAGACGATTCAGCATTCAAAAATTGAATGCGAATCGTCTTTTTTTGCGCACTTAAATTTTATGAAATAAAGCTTTTTAAGTGTCTTTATTACGAACGTCGTTTTTTATTTTCCTTTGAATTCAGGCTTTCTTTTATCTAAGTATGAAGCAAACCCTTCATCCCTATCTTCCGTAGAAAATGCAACTCCGAAAATATCAGCCTCATGTATAAATCCTTTTTCCAGGTCCATTTCAAGACCGTCATTTATCGCTTCCTTGGTCAGTTGAACTGCTATTGGAGCTCGAGCAGCAATGCGCTTTGCCATATTCATACAGTATTTCATCAATTCAGCGGCAGGTACCACATCATTTACCAAACCTATGCTTTTAGCCCTCTCAGCACTAAAATAATCACCAGTGAATAACATTTCTTTTGCTATACCGGGATTCACCAATCTGGGTAACCGTTGCGTCGCGCCAAAACCGGCATTTATACCCAGACTAACTTCAGGTTGACCAAGTTTCGCATTATCAGATGCGATGCGAATGTCACAGGCCATGGCCAGTTCACAACCGCCACCCAGGGCAAATCCATTAATTGCAGCAATCACCGGTTTAGACAGATTTTCAATCTTACTGAATGCCTTTTGTCCAATACGAGAAAAGTTTTTTGCCTCCATCGGTGTAAGCTTTTGCATGTAGGCAATATCAGCCCCAGCCACAAATGCTTTAGATCCTGCACCCGTTAAAATTACCACTCTAACCTCATTATCGTTATCCAGCTGATCCATTGCCGTACCGATTTCTTGTAAAGTTTCCGCATCCAGGGCGTTGAGAACATCTGGCCTATTTATGGTCAATACCGCAATTTCATTTTCTTTTTCTAATAAAATATTATTCCAACCCATAGCAAACCTCCTGCGGTATTATTTATTTATCATACACATAAAAACCGCGTCCGGTTTTTCTGCCCAACCAGCCAGCAGCCACATATTTGCGCAGGAGTGGGCAGGGGCGATACTTGCTGTCACCAAGACCTTCATGCAGCACTTGCATAATGGAAAGGCACGTATCCAACCCGATTAAATCTGCCAATGCTAACGGTCCCATGGGATGGTTAGCACCTAGTTTCATATTTTGGTCTACCGCTTCAGGGGTGGCAATCCCTTCATGCACACAATATATAGCTTCGTTAATCATGGGGATTAACACCCGGTTAAGAACAAAACCGGGGGAGTCGTTTACTTCCACAGGCACCTTTTTCATCCGCTCACTAAGTTCTTTTACAATGTTAAAAGTATCGTCACTCGTAGCCAGCCCACGTATAACTTCTATAAGCTTCATTACCGGCACTGGATTCATAAAGTGCATGCCAATAACCTTTTCCGGGCGCTTGGTTACAGCGGCTATTTCAGTAATAGGCAAAGAAGAAGTATTGGTGGCTAATATTGCATGCTGTGGTGTAATTTCATCTAAATCACGAAAAATTTTGCTTTTAATTTCCATATTCTCTACAGCTGCTTCCACAACCAGATCTACATCACTAGCATCCGTAATACTTGTGGATGGCGTTATGCGCTTCAATATTGCTTCCTTACCAGCCTCGTCCAACTTCCCTTTGCTTACCTCACGTTTAAGGTTCTTCTCGATAACACCAATACCCTTATTTACAAATTCGTCTTTAATATCGTTCAATACAATTTCTAATCCAGCTACAGCTGCTACCTGAGCAATACCAGAGCCCATTTGCCCTGCACCAATAATCATTATTTTATTAATTTCCATATTAACACCTCCAATGTATGTGTTAATTTTAAAAATACGGGGTAATTATTATGAAAGCTAAACCAACTTATATATTTTCGACCACCAGAGCTACACCTTGCCCGCCACCAATACATAACGTTGCTAAACCGTACTTGCTGTTCCGCCGTTTCATTTCATGCATAAGGGTAATTAATATTCTGGTACCGCTGGCGCCAATGGGATGTCCAATGGCAATGGCACCGCCATTAACATTTGTTTTATCCACGGGCAGGTCCAGCCCTCTAACTACTGCCAGTGACTGGGCCGCAAATGCTTCGTTAGCCTCGATTAGATCTAGGTCTGCAACAGTAATACCGGCCTTAGAGAGCGCTTTTTTACTGGCTGGAATCGGCCCCGTCCCCATATATGCAGGTTCAACACCGGCGGTCGCTGACGACCGAATGGCAAATAAAGGTTTTATACCTAGCTCAGCCGCTTTATTAGCAGACATGACTACCACGGCAGCCGCTGAATCGTTAATACCTGATGCATTACCAGCTGTTACAGTGCCATCCTTTTTAAAAGCAGGTTTTAACTTAGACAGCGCTTCAAGTGTAGTGCCACGGCGCGGGAACTCATCAGTATCAAAGTATACAGGTTCACCTTTTTTAGAGGGCACCTGAACAGGTACTATTTCATCTTTGAAACGCCCTGCGTCAATAGCTGCGATAGCCTTCTGTTGACTGCCAACTGAAAAAATATCCTGCTCTTCTCTTGTAATACCATATTTTTCTGCAACATTCTCTGCAGTTATGCCCATATGCACATCGCCAAATGCACACCATAAGCCGTCTTTAATCATTGTATCTACCAATTTAGCATCGCCCATGCGGTAACCCCAGCGGGCCTTTGGTACCAGATAAGGGGCCGTAGACATGTTTTCAGTACCTCCGGCCACGATTATATCGGCTTCACCAGCGCAAATCATCTGAGCAGCTGTGGCAACTGTTTTTAAACCTGATCCGCATACAATATTTAATGTCCAGGCAGGTATTTCAACAGGTATACCCGCTTTTACAGATGCTTGACGAGCCGGGTTTTGTCCTAAACCGGCCTGCACAACATTACCCATAATTACTTCGTCCACCTGATTAGGAGCAACACCTGCTCTGCGGAGAGCTTCCGCAATAACAATAGAACCCAAGTCTGCAGCGCTTATATTCGCCAGTGACCCTCCGTAGGAACCTACTGCTGTACGAGCTGAACCTACAATTACGGCTTCGTTCATTAATATCTACCCCTCTCAATTTTTTTTATTTTTAAAATACAGTTGATAATAAAAATTTAATTCTGCCCTCCCTCCAGTCTTAGTTAATTAATCATTGTTATAACTGTTATAGTAAAATAATAGCTACAATACAACATACTATTTTTATCATTGGTTATTTATTTAATTGCAGAACCATATCTGTATAGAGACCAATTTATACTAATTTCAATAAGCATTTAACTATGAACATACTCCTAATTGAAACCTCTTATTTATACTAATTTAATAACATTTTATTAACCATAGTACTAGCCACACTTCAATAATTGGTGTAACTAGATTATAGACTATATTAATGTTATGTCAACTTATATCCAAATACTCCGTGACTGCCTGCCTTTTATATAATCATCAATGGTTCCTTAAAAAAGTTTATTGCTTGATTAATCTATTTATTATTTAGTTACTACAAAAAACATATAACTCCTTCCGGTTAATTTCCAATATATAAAATATTTTTAATATTTGAAAACTGAATGTATTGTTTCTATTATATTCAAATTAATATTTTCTAGCATATAAACAATTTCAAAAATATTTAAGCCAGCGTAAAATGCTCCGCTGGCTTAAACTTAAAACTGCTTTTTTTACTGCATATAGCGAGCAACAAGTTCCGCAATATCTTTAACCTGTACATTTTCCTCTTGGTTCTTATCTTTTAGGCCGTCTTCAATCATGGTCAGGCAGAACGGGCAGTTAACGGCAACTAGATCTGGATTGGTTTCCAAGGCCTGTTCGGTTCTCATCACATTAATCCGAGTACCATGCTCTTCCAACCACATCCGGCCACCACCGGCTCCACAGCAAAATGCTTTATTTCTATTGCGTTCCATTTCTTTTAATGAAGCACCAGGTATTTTGTTAATAATCTTACGCGGTGCATCGTATTCATTGTTGTAACGACCAAGCATACATGAATCATGATAGGTAAGATTTAACTTTTCACCGGTACCTTGTAAGTTAATCTTCTTTTCATCTATTAACTTACTAATCAACTGTGTATGGTGAATGACCTCATAATTACCACCAAACTGAGGATACTCGTTTTTCAATGAATTAAAGCAGTGAGGGCAACAAGTAATAATCTTTTTCACACCATAGCCGTTCATTGTTTCAATATTTTCATCGACCAACGATTTAAATAAATATTCATTACCCAACCTACGGGCTGAATCACCACAGCATTTTTCTTCACTGCCAAGAATGGCGAAGCTAACGCCCGCGGCTTGCATTATTTTCACCATCGATTTGGCTACATTCTTAATGCGTTCATCGAAGGAACCTGCACAACCTACATAGAACAGATATTCAACGTCGGGATTATCCTCCATAAGCGGCACATCAAGCCCATCGGCCCAATCACCCCTAGTGGTCCAACCAACACCCCAGGGATTCGAATTTCTCTCCATATTTGTGAAAGCCAGTTGTGCTTCTCCGGGAAACTCACTGACGTCAAGTACCAGGTGACGTCTCAAGTCAATGAGTTTATTAATATGCTCATTTAATTGCGGGCAATGTTCTTGGCAAGCATAACAATTAGTACATGCCCAGATAACATCTTCACTGAGTATTTCACCGGCCACTTCCGGTAAATCAGCCTTGTTATCTCCTTTATTGGGTAAATGTTCCCTTAAAGTAAGGATTACCTTTTTAGGTGATAAAGGTTTGCCACTCAGGTTTGCCGGGCAATTATCCTGGCAGCGGCCACATTCGGCGCAGGCATAACAATCCAGCAACTGTTTCCAGGTATAATCGGTAATTTTACTTACACCAAAATTCATTTCTTCGTCTTCATCTTCGTCTTCATCTTCGTCTTCATCTTCATCTTCATCGCCGAGATTTATTTTTTTAATTTGCCCGCCTCGGGGCTGCAAATTACGGAAATAAAGATTAAGAGGGGCTGCCAATGGGTGCACTAGAGGGGAATAACGAAAGAAAACAAGTAAGCCCAAGGCAGGTAAAACTGCTAACCAGTAAAATACTTGGTACAAGGCCCCTGCTGCCGTCATGCCAGCAAAAGCGTTAACCAACAAACCAGTTACCGGAGCTAGTGCATAACGTTCTTCTGTACCGGTTGCCACGGCATTAGCAGCACTACCGATAAAATAACTTGCAATCATTAAAATAATACCAACTGTTAAGGCAACAATTAACTTTTCCTCTTCCCAAGGACCTACATCAAGCCGCGGCACTTTGGCAACCCATCTGCGCCAGCCAGCAATGACCATACCAAGAATACCGAAAATACCAAAAATATCAATCAATAAGTAAAAAATTTGATTGTTAAATTTTATTACAGGGAATAAACCTTCTAAAAAATATAAAACTAGACCAATGGCGAAAATGGAGACGCCCCAAAAAATGAAAACGTGCATAATACCAGCACCGCGTTCTCTCAATAACCTTCTTTGCCCCAGCACGTTGCCCAGAGCTCCCCATAATCTTTCCGTGGGCTGGTCAAACCTGTTTTCAGGCATGGCCATAGCTAACTTTTCGTAGCGTTCTTTGATACCCATAACCAAAGAGTACACTGCGAAAAGGCCTAAAGCCAAGAAAATAATAATATTAATTATATTCATATGACCCTTCACCTCATCGATTATTACGGTATATTTCCGTGTTGACACCAGCTTGGTCAACACACCTGCTCTGTTCGAAATTGACCGAATATTTTAGCAAATAATAGTTTACAGCAGAGCAGTAATAACCACTCTGCTGTAAAAACAAACTATTAAGCAATAACTTTTTTAATTTCTTCTTTCAGTGCAGGCACTGCATCAAATAGGTCAGCAACAATACCATAGTCGGCTACTTTAAAGATGTTGGCTTCTTCGTCTTTATTAATAGCCACAATGCACTTGGCGGAGCTCATACCGGCCAGGTGCTGAATGGCACCGGAAATACCACAAGCAACATAAAGTATAGGAGAAACTGTCTTACCAGTTTGGCCAACCTGGAAGCTCTGAGCAATCCAGCCAGCGTCAACAGCAGCTCTGGAAGCACCCACGGCAGCGCCAATCGTATCAGCTAGTTCTTCTAAAACCTTAAAGTTTTCAGGTCCCTTCATGCCGCGACCGCCGCTGACAATGGCATCAGCTTCAGTGAGTTCTGGGCGTTCGGAGGCCACACGAATAACTTCCTTGACAGCCGCGCGAACTTCACCTACATTGGCATCAACGGTAACCACTTCGGCTGCTTTAGCATTCGAGGCAACCGGGAAAGTATTGGGACGGATCGTGGCCATAACAGGCCGTGCATCAGGAACGCTAGCCTTAACAATAACTTTACCAGCATATAACGGGCGGGTGAAAACTATCTGTCCATCAGCAACTTCCATACCAATGCAGTCAGTCAATAAACCAGTTTCCAAACGCTGAGCTACCTGTGCAGCCAAATCACGTCCAGTAACGGTACAGCCAAGCAATAACGCGCTGGGCTCATATTGTTTAACTAAATCAGCCACTACATTAGTGTATCCATCAGTGGTATAATTTTCCAAAGCAGCATTTTCTGCCACATATACTTTATCTGCACCGTATTCACCAAGGGATGCGGCTAATCCGGCAACATCTTTACCCACTAAAACTGCGCACAACTCTTCACCTAGTGTATCAGCTACTTTACGACCTTCACTTAAAAGCTCGAAAGAAACTTTTTTAATCTGTCCTCCAAGCTGTTCGGCAAAAACCCAAATTCCTTTCGCCATTAACTATTTCCCTCCTTATAAAGAATATACTATTTAACTAGATAACTTTAGCTTCTTCGCGCAACAGCTTGGCAAGTTCAGCAGTGGTATCAGCCACTTCGCCCTGTAGGACTTTACCAGCCTGACGCGCTTCTGGCAGCGAGAAGGAAATTGCCTTTACTTTGGGAGCAATGGCATCCAAACCGAGATCGGCCAAAGATTTTTTCGCTAAAGGTTTTTTCTTAGCTTTCATAATACCCTTCATGGAAGGATAACGAGGTTCATTTAAACCTTTTTGAGCTGTGAAAACTGCCGGCAGAGCAACTTCCACTACTTCGTTACCGCCTTCGATTTCACGGGTAGCTGTAGCTTTGCCACCAGCAACTTCTAACTTGGTAATTACATTAACAACAGGAATGTTTAAGATTTCTGCAACTCTTCCGCAAACTTGGGCAGAACCGTCATCAATGGCCCTGAATCCACCCAGAATGAGGTCATATTCCATGCCGCTAATCGCTTTGGCTAGAATAGTAGCGGTGGAGTATTCATCTAACTCCGTATCACCAACGTCAACCAGAACTGCATCATCGGCACCCATGGCCAGAGCCTGTCTTAAGGCATCCTGGGCCCCTGCGTCACCAACGCTGATTACGGTAACTGAACCGCCATCTTTTTCAACGATTTTCAGGGCTTCTTCTACAGCAAACTCATCGTACGGATTGACAATCATGCTGACCCCTTTACGATCAATTTTGCCGTTACCGTCCAGAACGACTTTGGCCTCCGTGTCAAAGGTTTGCTTCAGGCAAACTAGGATTTTCATACGCTTCCTCCTTTGCTGATTAAATAATACTTATTATATTGGGTCCATTACAAGAATCGGACCTAGTATTAAATAATGATGGCATTTTCTGCCTTTAACCCATGTTATTCACCACAACTGATTAGTGAAAAAGCAGACATTTCCCAGAATTCCATTTATGAGTCTAACCAGTTGTTTACTCCGGGAAAAGTCTGATATACTTCACAAATTAGAACGGTCTAGCACAGGTATGTTTATATAATATAGGTGGCATGCCATCGATAAAATATAATTCGTTATAGATATCCAAAATCCTTTTTTTCTTTAAAGATTATTATAGCATTTAAAAATATTCTTGAAGCAAAATCACCTATGCTATTTGCCAAGAATTTGGCCAGAAATGACTATGCGCTGTACTTCACTGGTGCCTTCATAAATTTCAGTAATTTTGGCATCACGCATCATACGCTCCACCGGATACTCGCGGGTATAACCATAACCACCGTGAATTTGTACGGCTTTTTCGGTTACCCACATGGCAGTTTCAGCAGCGTATAATTTCGCCATAGCAGATTCTTTGCTATATGGCAGGTGCTGATCTTTCAAATTGGCAGCCCTGTATACCAGCATTCTTGCAGCTTCAATACGGGTGGCCATATCAGCCATCATCCACTGCAAACCTTGGAACTTGCTGAGCGGTTGACCAAATTGTTCACGCAACTGACTATATTTAACAGCTTCGTCAAAAGCGCCTTGGGCAATACCGAGAGCCTGGGCAGCGATACCAATCCGGCCACCGTCAAGGGTCATTAAAGCAACTTTAAATCCCTGACCAATTTCACCAAGCAGATTTTCTTTGGGTATCCGACAGTTTTCAAATACTAATTCATAAGTTTTCGAAGCCCTGATACCCATTTTGTGCTCTTTTTTACCAAAGGTAAAGCCGGGGGTGCCTTTTTCTACTATGAAAGCGGTTAATCCCTTACTACCCTTAGACTTATCCATTTGGGCGATAACTACATAAACTGAACCCACTTCAGCATTGGTAATGAAAAGTTTCGTACCATTTAGAACATACTCATCACCATCTAGCACAGCTGTAGTTTTAACAGAGCCAGCGTCAGTACCGGCTGAAGGTTCAGTCAATCCAAGGGCGCCAATTTTTTCACCACTTGCTAGTGGTACCAAATATTTTTGTTTCTGTTCTTCGGTGCCAAAGTTATAAATAGGCCAGCAGCACAGTGAGGTGTGAGCGGATACTAAGACTCCGGAAGAACCGCATACACGAGAAAGTTCTTCAACAGTTATAGCATAAGAAAGGTTATCCATCCCGGCTCCGCCGTACTCTTCAGGGAAAGGAACACCAGTAAGACCCATTTCAGCCATGGCGTCCCATAAACTCCAATCATATTCTTCTGCCTCGTCCATGGGACCTGCTTTGGGAGCGATTTCTTTTTCTGCAAAATTCCGTACTGTTTTACGGAGCATTTCTTGTTCTTCAGTCAGCAAAAAATCCATTCTTTTCCTTCTCCTCCTCTAATGACATTTGATATTATGGGGACAATCCATTAAATATATATTTATATTATCAACAAAACATACCATTGACAATAGAAGTTGTCCCCAATTTTACCATGAAAACATAAAGCAAAAAACATACCAAGCCCATTTAAGTCGATTTAGCTACATGCAGCATGAATATTAGACATAAATTCCATAACTATTACTATGTATACCAATGTATTAACATAAGCGCAACCAGTTTAAAAAAATCAACTAAGCTGAGGTTAATTACCAATATCCATAATAATTTATATGTCTCAATTTGTAAACATGCAATCGATTCTAAAAATGTTGAAATAAATAATATCAATTGTTATTCTGACACAACTTTGATCTTAGGAACAATATTATAGCATTTAAAGCAGGAATACCTAAAAGATTCATCGAATTATAAATGCAAATCCCGGAAAGGAAGTGAGTAATTTGGCGAAAGAAGCGATTAATATAAAAGGAACCAAGCAGGGTTTAATTATTTTACTTGATCCCAAACGGGATTTTGAAGACATAAAAAAAGGTCTTAAAAATAAAATGGAATCTTCAAGTGGTTTTTTTTCTGGTGCAAAATTCACACTATATCGCGAGAATCAACTATTTCCCGCAGAAAAAACTGAATTGGAATCTATCTGTAAAGCATATGGTCTCATTCCCAACCCGGATGCACAATGGCCGCCACCAGTAACTAAAACTAATCATATAGTAGAAATATCAGTTAATGAAAATGGCGTTAACAGGTATTCTCTTCCGGGAGAGGCTGCTTTACTTGTAAAACACACTTTGCGCTCTGGTCAAATGGTTAACTATAGTGGACATGTCACGGTTTTAGGTAATATTCACCCGGGTGCAAAGGTGCTGGCTGATGGAAACATTATTGTGATGGGCACCTGTTCGGGGTTTGTACATGCCGGTCAATTTGGCAATCAAAAAGCTTATATCATGGCATTACGTATAAAAAATGCCCACTTAAGGATTGCAGAGCAGATATTATCCCTCAACCAGCTAAAGCAAATTGGTCCAGTCATAGCACGTATTAATAACAATAAAATTACACTAGCCGATTATTCAGATAAACGAATATAACACAAAATCACCAAATATCACCAGCTAACGGTTGCTGTTTATTCTTAGGTTTACTCCGTTACAGCTAATTGTTTAAGGTATCGATCAACGGTCAGCAAGCCAACAATAGTTTTGGCATCAAGAATTTGACCGCTAGTTGCCATTTGCATAACCGCAGGTAACGAGATTTTTTCCACTTCAATAAATTCGTCTGGATCAAGGTTTTGATTGTATTGGGTTAAATCACTAGCCAGAAGTAAATAAATTTTTTCCGTGCAGAATCCTGGAGACGTGTAAAAGGAACATACCTGGTGCCAATTACGGGCCAGGTAACCCGTTTCCTCTTCCAATTCCCTTTGGGCACTTTGCAGTGGAGATTCACCAGCTTCTATCTTCCCTGCAGGGATTTCCCATAGCTCTTGGCCTGTAGGGTGACGATACTGTTTAACCATGAGCACCTCATTAAGATTAGTTAACGCCACCACCGCAACTGCATCAGCGCATGCTACCACCTCCCGTATACCTGAATGACCATTTGGAAACTTCATCTGGTCCTTCCGCACGGTAAAAATTTTACCTGTATAGATAGTTTCTGAAGCAATTATCTGTTCAGTCATAATTAAGACTCCTCCTTAATTAAAGTAAATAAAACTTTCATCTCCCAAAAAGTCGGTCCAGGTAACTAAGCATAATCTTTAGTCTGCAAATGACTATGCGCAGAGGCTTCGAACAAAACATTGCCCAAAGGTGATAATTCCGCTGGTTTTATATTTTTATGGCATAGAATACCCAAAACCTCCTTCGTTCACATCACAGCTAACAGAAATAAATCGTTACCTGCATTTTACACAATAATAGTTTTTTTCAGCAATGGCTTTGCCCATTAGTAAATGTTTTTTTGTTTACATCGGCAAGGAATTTTTACTATTTGCGAGAATTATAATATTATAATAAACATCAATAAATCAGGAGTGTGCAATCGTGCTTCGCATTGGCATACCAAGCGCTTTTTTTTATTATGTCCATTATCCCATGTGGAAAACTTTTTTTGAAGAGCTGAATGTTCAGGTGGTAACTTCAGGGAAAACAACCCGACAAATAGTGGATAACGGCGTACGCGAAGCGCTCGCCGATGCTTGTGTGCCTGTGAAAGTGTATTTCGGGCACGTGATAGACCTGTACAACAAGGTTGATTATTTATTTATCCCCCGCATTGTTTGCTTAAATAAAAAAACTGTATACTGTCCCAAGTTCTTGGGGTTACCCGACATGATTCGTTATGGAATAGCTAATATGCCACCTGTTATCGATGTACGCATAGATGCTAGATCTCGTAAAGACAGCCTGTTTGCCGCTTTTCACAAAGTAGGTAAAATGCTTGGCAAAACTCCGCTACAAATTAACAAGGCAATTATAAAAGCAAAAATCTGCCAGCACAACTTCCAGAAATTGTTAAGTAGTGGTTTTCAACCAATAGAAGCTATCAACAATATTTTTGCCGGTCAAGTAACTAAACCACCTTCTCAGCTTGAGCAATTAAAATTTGCGGTGGTAGGCTACCCTTATATTATCCATGATCAATACATTAGCGTAGATATAATAAATAAACTGCGCAAAATGGGCATAAGTGTAATTACATCGGATAACATTTCTAACTTAATTCTCAGGCTACAGCCACGAGTAGCCGCGAAGCACTTATTTTGGACATTCAGCGAACGCACCCTGCGAGCAACCAGTCATTTTGCCAGGCGCAAAGATATTGATGGTATAATACACATGTCCGCCTTCGGCTGTGGGCCGGACTCTATAGTAGATAGGTATATTCAATTAGATAACTATTCAAGCAAAATACCATTTTTGAGGTTGGTTATAGATGAGCTTAGCGGTGTAGCCGGAGTAAGTACCAGGCTGGAAGCGTTTGTAGACATGGTCAAAAGAAAAAAAAGGGGCATGCCATAATGAATAAAGTAACCTTTCCCCATATGGGCGAGTCTTTTCGTGCTTTTAAAATGTTATTAAACGACTTGGGCAATGAAGTAATATTACCACCCCGCCCCACCCTGAACACGATAAATCTGGGAGTTCAGTTTGCTCCCGAATTTGCCTGTTTCCCTTTAAAAATATTGATGGGCACCTACCTTGAAGCTATCCAAAAGGGAGCCAATATACTGGTCACTACCGGTGGTGTGGGACCATGCCGGGCCGGGCTTTACGCCGAATTACATAAAAAAATACTACATGATCTTGGGCACCAAATCGAAATGATTGTATTTGAACCACCCCGCTTATACCCGTTAAATTTTATCCGCAACGTGTATAAATTAAACCAGGCCAAGTTATCTATTAAAGCTATTATTGAACGCATAAAAAAAGGATGGCGGAAATTACAAGCATTAGATAATGCCGAAAAGTTAACTCATATTATCAGACCACGAGAATTAAAAAAAGGTACAACTACACAAAAATACAAACAAGTACTGGAATGGATTGATGATGCCAATACCTTCAATGATATTATTGAAGCTGAAACCGCAGCCTTAGAGGAACTGCACAAGATTCCCCAGGATCCAGACCGGTTAGTTGTAAAGGTTGGTATTGTCGGTGAAATATACGTTCTTTTAGAACCAGCCGCCAATTTAGAAATTGAGGAAACGCTGGGCAACCTAGGAGTTGAGGTGGAACGTTCCATGTTTTTAACTGGTTGGGCGCGAGACAATACCTGGAAAGAGACGGTGGAGGGCATGACAGTAAAGGATGCCGCACTGCCTTACCTGCCGGAATTAATCGGCGGGCACGGCAGGGACTCCATTGGCAATACTGTTCTATATGCCAAACGCAAGTTCGATGGCATTATTCAGCTTGCTCCTTTTACCTGCATTCCGGAAATAGTGGCGCGTACTATATTACCTGCAGTTAGTAAAGATTACGACATTCCTGTGCTCACCTTTTTCCTTGATGAGCAGACCGGGAAAGCCGGAATGAACACCCGCTTGGAAGCCTTTGTAGACCTGATGAAACGTAAGAAATTAAAAAACAACACCAAACCACAATATGGTCACATTCCGAGGCATCTATTTAATTAAGCATTTTGCATAATTTCTGTAGCATAAAATTCAATGCCATAATTTAGAACTGCAATCGCATTAACTTAACACAGTTATGGTAAGTTGCTATGCTAAATGCTATTTTATAACTGTGGATAATCAAAAATGGACAAAAATACCCCTTTGAGCTATAGAGAGTTTTAAAATACCAGTATCGCCTAAGCTACCTGCTTTACAACTTTGGGCTCAAATACTGAAACCATCGCTGTGGATAACATTGCAATACATGATAATAAGACACGCGCTTTTACTTTTTTGAACCCTCGCACATTTAAGTTTTTTAGGCTCAGGTATTCTTTAAGGCGACCAAAGCAGCGCTCGACGGATGTACGTTTATTGTATATTTTGGTCCAGTTCTTACTGCCACGATGGGGAGTGTTAAACCGTCTGGGGTCATCTTTAACCCGTGTTTTCACTACTAGCCCGTAGTTTGAAGAAGAGCACCAGGCTAAACCATGTGGGCAGTTTACTTTACCCAAAACATGCGGGCACCTAAATTTATTGCAACCATTCTTATCACTACCCCAGTAGATCATAGGGTAACCACCGGAGCAAATAGGGGTGCCGTTAAAATCAAGGCCTTCAGGCGGCATTTTAGCTCCACGTAAGTTTAGCGGTATAATGCCTTGTGAATTATATTCGTGATAAAGGGTTGCGTAGATTTCCTTGATATCGTAACCGGAATCCATTGTCCAATGTTTTGGATAATCTTTTTTCGCCAGAGGCGCAGTTACTTTTTCTACAAGAGGTAGTGCTTCCATGCTATCTGATCTACTGGCAGGAGTTAAATTTACGGCCAGCGGCATTTCGCTTTTACAGTCAACCGCTAGGTGTACTTTCCAGCCAAACCAGGTTATTTGATTGCCGTGACTGTCTTTTTTGGAGCCCCAATCCGGTTGGGTACCATCTTGTTCTATGGTTTTCTTAGGTTTTGCTCTTTCTCGGGATTCTAATTTGGTTGCATCGATAGCAACACAATTACCGTCTATAGTCCCTTGTTTCCGGAGTTGACTCACAAGTTGTTGAAAATACTGTTCTAACAATTCATTTTCGGATATTGCTTTAAATAGTCGGCTAAAGGTGGAAACGCTCGGTGCTTGACTTGCTATTGGAAAACCGCATGCAAATCTAAAAACAGGATCTTGGCTTAATCGTTCGGTTAAAGCAGTAAAATTCGGTATTCTTTCAATAACCATTGCAAACAGAGCTCGTAACTTTGCAGCCATAGAGTACCCATTAGGCCCTAAAGAACTTTTCTCAAAGTTATCAATAATGGGGCTAAGATCGAGGGTATGAAAAATCTTTTCTAACCGGGTTTCCGGTTGCAGTTTCATAATTTCGTCAAAGGAAAACAGGCACTGTTGTTGAATATACAAGTAACTTCACCTCTG
>NZ_LSRS01000005.1:220458-329928 GCF_009932395.1 Sporotomaculum syntrophicum | reverse complement strand
TAAGCATTTTGCATAATTTCTGTAGCATAAAATTCAATGCCATAATTTAGAACTGCAATCGCATTAACTTAACACAGTTATGGTAAGTTGCTATGCTAAATGCTATTTTATAACTGTGGATAATCAAAAATGGACAAAAATACCCCTTTGAGCTATAGAGAGTTTTAAAATACCAGTATCGCCTAAGCTACCTGCTTTACAACTTTGGGCTCAAATACTGAAACCATCGCTGTGGATAACATTGCAATACATGATAATAAGACACGCGCTTTTACTTTTTTGAACCCTCGCACATTTAAGTTTTTTAGGCTCAGGTATTCTTTAAGGCGACCAAAGCAGCGCTCGACGGATGTACGTTTATTGTATATTTTGGTCCAGTTCTTACTGCCACGATGGGGAGTGTTAAACCGTCTGGGGTCATCTTTAACCCGTGTTTTCACTACTAGCCCGTAGTTTGAAGAAGAGCACCAGGCTAAACCATGTGGGCAGTTTACTTTACCCAAAACATGCGGGCACCTAAATTTATTGCAACCATTCTTATCACTACCCCAGTAGATCATAGGGTAACCACCGGAGCAAATAGGGGTGCCGTTAAAATCAAGGCCTTCAGGCGGCATTTTAGCTCCACGTAAGTTTAGCGGTATAATGCCTTGTGAATTATATTCGTGATAAAGGGTTGCGTAGATTTCCTTGATATCGTAACCGGAATCCATTGTCCAATGTTTTGGATAATCTTTTTTCGCCAGAGGCGCAGTTACTTTTTCTACAAGAGGTAGTGCTTCCATGCTATCTGATCTACTGGCAGGAGTTAAATTTACGGCCAGCGGCATTTCGCTTTTACAGTCAACCGCTAGGTGTACTTTCCAGCCAAACCAGGTTATTTGATTGCCGTGACTGTCTTTTTTGGAGCCCCAATCCGGTTGGGTACCATCTTGTTCTATGGTTTTCTTAGGTTTTGCTCTTTCTCGGGATTCTAATTTGGTTGCATCGATAGCAACACAATTACCGTCTATAGTCCCTTGTTTCCGGAGTTGACTCACAAGTTGTTGAAAATACTGTTCTAACAATTCATTTTCGGATATTGCTTTAAATAGTCGGCTAAAGGTGGAAACGCTCGGTGCTTGACTTGCTATTGGAAAACCGCATGCAAATCTAAAAACAGGATCTTGGCTTAATCGTTCGGTTAAAGCAGTAAAATTCGGTATTCTTTCAATAACCATTGCAAACAGAGCTCGTAACTTTGCAGCCATAGAGTACCCATTAGGCCCTAAAGAACTTTTCTCAAAGTTATCAATAATGGGGCTAAGATCGAGGGTATGAAAAATCTTTTCTAACCGGGTTTCCGGTTGCAGTTTCATAATTTCGTCAAAGGAAAACAGGCACTGTTGTTGAATATACAAGTAACTTCACCTCTGGTTTTTGTCGTTTGTTATTAGGTGCTACTTGTAATATTCGGCAAAACAAGGGGTGAAGTCCTTTTTTGTGGCCTTGAAACCCTTGATTCTATTGGCTTATGGATTATGCAAAACACTTAATTAATTCCAACAACCAAGGAAGTGAATTTATGAAAGCTTATCTTGGTATAGATGTGGGCTCAGTTAGCACTAACCTGATTATCCAAGATCAGTCCGGAAAAATTATTGCCAGTCTTTATCTACGTACAATGGGGCGCCCGGTAGAAACCATACAGGCTGGTTTAGAGCAAATAGCCAAAGCAATACCTGAACAGACACAGATCTGCGGAGTAGGCACCACCGGCAGCGGGCGATATCTAGCTGGGGTAATGGTGGGAGCAGATGTCATAAAAAATGAGATCACTGCTCACGCTGTTGCCTCCTCTCATTTTATTCCCGAGGTGCAGACAATTTTAGAAATAGGTGGACAAGATTCGAAGATAATAATCCTTAGAGATGGTATCGTCACTGACTTTGCCATGAATACAGTATGTGCCGCAGGCACCGGTTCTTTTTTAGATCAGCAAGCCTCTAGGCTGGGCATACCCATCACCGAATTTGGCTGTTTGGCCCTTAAATCAACTAATCCAGTACGTATCGCCGGTCGCTGTACGGTATTCGCTGAATCAGACATGATCCACAAACAGCAAATGGGTCATCCCATATCTGATATTATTAACGGTTTATGCGAGGCGCTGGTGCGAAATTATTTAAACAATGTAGGTAAGGGCAAAGAGATACTTGCTCCTGTTGTTTTCCAGGGGGGAGTCGCCGCGAATGCAGGAATAAAGGCAGCCTTTGAAAGGTCGCTGGGAACGGAAATAGTCGTACCTCCCCACTATGATGTCATGGGAGCCATCGGAGCAGCAATGCTGGCTAAGGAAGAACTGGCCGACACTCAACAATCAACAAGATTCAAAGGTTTTTCCATAGCTGGCTTGACCTATCATACTAAAAGCTTTGACTGTCAAGGTTGTGCCAACAACTGTGAAATTGCTCAAATATTTGAGGAAGACCGAGTAATCGGACGCTGGGGGGCAAGGTGTCCGAGATGGGATATTCTTCAGGAGGGATAGCGTGACAGAGCACGACTTAAGAATACTAGCAGTTTTTTTTAACACTGTAATTGTTCTTATTATGCTCGTCTCCGGCTTGTGGGTAAGTATTGATGCCCGTAAAACAGGGCGCACCTGGACAGAGTCTATCATGTGGGGTATTTTTGCCTGCTGGTTATTTATAGTGGGTCCTGTAGTATATTACTTTTTTAAACATAGATTTTACAAATAACAAATTGCCCGGGTTACCCCGGGCATCATTGATTAATGATTATTCACTGTTACACCCATAGCCACTAAACTGATCAATATTCCTTTCCTTAAGGTCATCTAGACATTGCAGTGCAATATCCACTTCCTCAAGTTTATTGAAATATGAAAAACTAAACCTAACCAACATGCTATTTAAGGTGCCTAATGTGCGGTGGGCATCCGGAGCACAATGCAGTCCGGCGCGGCAAGCAATATTATACCATTGGTCCAGGGCACCAGCCACAGCAATACTATCCTTATCCTGTAGTTGAAAGGAAACTACCGGCACACGGTTGGCAGTATTCGGCGAACCGAATATTTTAATGCCAGGTATTTCCATTGCTCCCTGCAAAAACCGATTAATAAGCATCAGCTCATGCTCTAGTATTTTGGATATCCCGGTATTGCGAATATAATTCACTCCGGCAGCCAGCCCGGCAATACCCACAAAGTTAAGTGTACCACTCTCATATTTTTCAGGTAAATAATCTGGCTGTGCACCTAACGAATGTAAGCCTGTGCCTCCCTCACGCCAGGGTTTTAGCTTGACCCGATCTCCCACATATAGTATCCCGGTGCCCGGTGGTCCCATTAATCCCTTATGCCCGGGCACAGCCAGTAAATCAATATTCATTTTAGCCACGTCGATATCCAGTAAACCTGCGGTTTGAGCCGCGTCAACAATGAAGATGATCCCAGCCTGGCGAGCCATTTCCCCGATTTCCCTAATTGGCATAACCGTACCGGTAACATTTGAGGCATGAGTTAATATGATAGCCCTGGTATTATAATTAATGGCTCTTTTAACCGCATCCGGGTCCAGCGTACCATCATGAGCACAGCGCACCTTGGTTACAGATATTTTGCCCCACATTCCATATAACGGCCTGACCACTGAGTTATGCTCCATAGAACTAATTACTACATGATCACCAACCCTTAGAGACCCTTTAATAGCCATGTTCAATGCATCTGTAGCATTTAAAGTAAATATCACTCGCTCGCTTTCTTTAATATTAAATAGCTCGGCTATAGATTGCCTGGTATCATCAACTAACTTCCCGGCTGCCAGTGACATTTTATGGCCAGACCGGCCTGGATTAGCCCCTATATTTTCCAAGCAATGATGCATTGCATCCAACACTTCGGGTGGTTTAGGCCAAGTAGTAGCGGCATTATCAAAGTATATCAATACATAACCTCCCGGTGGTTAATTATATTAATAGTTATTTCTTTAATAATTAACTTAGACCAGAAAAATAAATTAATTGTTTGATAGTGGATGGCTTCTTCTATAATTCAGTCAGTTAAAAAAATTATTAAGCTTATTTTTTGCTAATATACCAACCCACAAATAAAAATAAGGATACCAACAGGTATCCCTATGAAGCCACTTGTCTGGCATTCTTTCTAAATAAGCTTACCAATCTAGCCATCATTCTCACTAAGGGATGAGTTAAATGATTTTCTAAGTATTCATACTCATTTTTTATTTTTTCTAACTCTTGCTGAGCTAAGCGCAATGCGTTGCCCAGCTTCTCACTTTCAGACATGGAATGCTTAAGATCAGCACTAAGGGTATTAATTTCCGTCCGCCAAATTTTTTGCTCCTGACTAGTATTTTCCTTTAGCCGTTCCAATTTTTGTTTTAATTCAACAATCTCTGTTTGCAGTTCAGCAACCCGGTTAGCATGACTCTCTTTCATCTCAATTAATTTTGCCCTATTCTCACGTTCCCTCTCTTTATATTGCTGAAGTTTAGAGAATAACGATTCCTGACTTGATTGATTAACGTTTAAAAGCTGTTGTAATTTTTGTATCTCTTTTTCTTTCTCTTTATATCTGGCTACCCATAGCCTGCACTGGTACAATATACTATTTGCCTTAGCATCTAGCTTTTGCATATGTTCCTTATATCGATAGATCTCCTTTTTCCTCAATGCTAGCAGCAGATCCTTTTCAGCCATTTGAGTAGTCATTTGCTCAAACTGACTTACTTCGTTTTGACGTAAAGCCAGTGCTGCTGCAACCTCACGATGTGTCGCCGAAATCTCCTCAATTTGTTTCTGCAAGCCGGCACATTTTTGGGACCATTTCAAACGTTCTCTATGCCAACGATCCCTTTGGCGCTTGATTGACTTCAAATATCTTTTTATTATTCGCTCATAAATAACCCTGGCTTCTGCATTGTAACACCACACCCCATTACCTATTTCATCGAAATAAGGAAATTTTCTTAAAACTCCATATATTTCTTTCTGCCCTGCTGTCTGCCGCCAGTTACCAACCACATCAGTTAATTGTGCCAACGATAGGCCGGTCGGATGTATCTTCAGAGCTTTAATAATTAAATGCTTTAAGGAATACTGTTCTGTTTCTACCTCCCATTCTGTCAAACCCCATTGACCATTGGACAGTTGAATAAACCTACCATCGTTGATTAGTTCCGCCTGTTCCGCTAAAAGCTTATTTTTTTTCTTCTTTAAACCATTCTTAATTAGTTCGCTAGAACTAAGCGGTTGCTGTTTCTTCAGCAACAGATTATACAATTGGTCATTTTCACGTTTTCCTTCCAAGTTCAGGACCCATATGTAACCATCACTACTTTCAAAGCATTTATGCTGTTCTAAACATAAGCAAATATTTTCTTCTACTTGTTCCTGTGAATAATCCACCAGCATCTGCTTGTGCACATAAGGTGTCAATTCAGCTACAGTAAGAGATTCAAAGAAAAACAAGGTCTTTTTAAGTACGTCGGTAAGCGAATTTAATTTACCGCTCATCAAATGTACACCACCTTAAGCAATTATTTACATTTATTTCCTAGATATATACTTCATCTTTAATTTCAAATATCCTTCCTTATTTTAAATTTTTTTCAATAATTTTCCTTCTATTTTGTGGTACTAATTACGTGGCTTGAGCAATAAATCGTTGATTGGCTTTAAAATATTTGGTTAGCTCATCGAAACGTTACTTAACCGGTGTTAATAAGGCGTTTGAACTGCTTTAAGTCTCATTTAACAAACTAAGCCCACAGCATCAAATTGACACCATGGGCTTAATATTAACTTAATATGATTAATTAACGTTACATGATAGAGCAATGTAAATTTGTTATATCACATAGAATGGCGAAAGTTAAAAACTTATACCAAATGGTTTTTAGCGCAAGCTGTAGTTTGGTGCCTCCTTGGTAATTACTACGTCGTGGGGATGGCTTTCCCGCAAGCCGGCTGGTGTAATGCGAATAAACTTGGCATTTTTCTTTAAATCTTCAATGGTGGGCGTCCCGCAGTAACCCATACCGGCTTGTAGACCGCCAATAAGTTGAAAAACAGTATCAGCAAGTGTGCCCCGAAAAGGAACTCTACCTTCTACCCCCTCGGGAACAAGTTTCTTTTGATCTTCTTGGAAGTACCGGTCCTTACTGCCCCCTTTCATAGCAGTCAATGAACCCATGCCCCGGTAAACCTTATAACTACGTCCCTGATAAATTTCCATATCCCCCGGACTCTCTTCCGTACCCGCCAGCAAACTTCCCAGCATAACCACATCAGCACCTGCAGCTATAGCCTTAGTAATATCTCCTGAATACTTGATACCTCCATCAGCTATGATGGGTATATCGTACTTGGCAGCTTCCTCGGCGCAGTCATAAATAGCTGTTATTTGCGGAACGCCTACTCCTGTTACAACTCTGGTTGTACAAATAGAACCGGGACCGATACCGACCTTAACTGCATCAGCACCGGCTAAAATCAAATCGCGTGTACCTTCCGCTGTAGCCACATTGCCCGCAATAATATCCAGCTCAGTAAACTTATTCTTAAGAGCATTCACTGTATTCAATACCCCACGTGATTGCCCATGAGCAGTATCAATAACTATGACATCCACTTTAGCTTCCACAAGGGCTAGAGCTCGTGACATAGTATCAGCGGTTACCCCAACTGCTGCAGCAACTAGCAGTCTACCTCCCGTATCCTTGGCGGATAGTGGATACTGGCGAGCTTTTTCGATATCTTTGATGGTAATGAGACCTCTCAAATTAAAATCGTTGTCCACAATAGGCAGCTTTTCAACTTTATGAACCTGCAAAATTTCCTTGGCTTGTTCTAAGGTAGTACCGACTGGAGCAGTGATCAGGTTTTCCCTGGTCATAACATTGCCCACTTTTTGCTGAAAGTTCTTTTCAAATCGCAAATCCCGGTTCGTTAAAATGCCTACCAGTTTACCATTATCCGTAATGGGCACACCAGAAATACGGTAGCGTTCCATTAAAACCAACGCTTCACTGATCAGGTTGTCCGCTGATAAATAAATAGGATCAGAAATTACCCCGTGTTCCGACCTTTTTACACGGTCTACTTCCAAAGCTTGACGCTCAACAGGCATATTTTTGTGAATTACACCAATGCCGCCCTCCCTGGCCATGGCAATAGCCATACGGTACTCGGTAACAGTATCCATGCCAGCGCTCATCAGGGGAATGTTAAGTTTAATATTTTTAGTAAGCCTGGTAGAAGTATCCACATCCCGCGGCAGCACCTCTGAGGCCGACGGCATCAATAACACGTCGTCAAACGTTAATCCTTCTTTATTAAATTTATCAGGATACATGTCCCCTCACTCCCCTCAGTCAAGTTTACGATTAATATATTTGCTTATTATAGCACAAGGTGTAGTTTTAAGGGGACATATTATTGATATTTCCCTGAAAAAACTATTTATTTAATCCTGCCCCATAACATGTCCCAGGCCATAGCGCATAAAATGGTCACGCAGATGATAAATTAGTTTTTCTGTTACATCAAACTCATCAGCCATTTCAACATCAGACTTGCCATCCTTTAACCCTGCAATGAAATCGTCAAAATTAATACCGACTTCGTCTGTCTTGAATTTTAAACTAGGTTCCGTACTCCAGGGCACTCTGGAAGGGATATATTCTTCCATTAATAATAACACCTCCTTTTACAGGTAGTGTGTCCGGTAGGCGTTGCCTTTATCATACTATGTTTTGTGAGGGTATTATTTCCAGATAAACAATGACATGTTCCGATAACACGACCAACAGTACTTTTAAACGGATATCTTTTCCTTCCACCTCTATCTCCCGGTTATCCACAATACGGGGTACTAGCAAATAATTAATTGTTTCCACTTCCTGACCGGAAATTACTTGTAACCATTCCCTAACTTTTTTCTCTACTGCTAACTCAATAGTACTTCTTTCGTACTCAGAATAATCGCATTCTTCATTGAATCTAATGCTAGTGCTGATTTTAGTGATCACTCTAGGATGCATTTTTTCACTGACTTGTCGCAGCTGCTCTAATTCCTTTTCAGCAACCGCTAGGTTATCTGCAAGATACCGGTTCTTGATATACAAGTCATCAACCTGCTTACCTATAAAAACTCCTGTTAGAGCGGCGCCGATTATCATACCCAACCCAAAAATGGCTGCACCGAATATAAGGCGATTCCTCATTGCCCTTCACCCGAAAGTATTAATAATAAATAATACCCGCTCTGGGTGCCGGCCAAGGCACTGGTTATATAAATCAGTTGTTTAATGACCGCGCGTACTTCACCCTGAAAAAGGCCAGATTCCAACACTTCAAAGGTTGAAAAAGTACCACCTATGGCAGCTACAATGGCCCAAATTTTAATTTCTCTAGCCAATTTCATCATTGTACCCACTGGCGGTTCACGCACCAAAACAGCCGCTAGAGCACCCACCAAGGCAGCACCAAGCATAACACCAAGAGCAGTAAAGAATATTAGCACAGTTTTATTAATAAACGTATCCATGATTTTTCCTTTCATCAATTATGCAGGAGAAAGTCAAGAAAAGGACAATCTATCCCATTATATGTATGCAATGACAAAATGAGAACCTAGTTATCATGAAATTGGCAGCACCTTTTTTCCTCCAACTTCCTCTCACAATTAAGTTATTATTAAATGCAACTGTTTCAAAAAAAAAGACCCCTCTTAGGGTCATTGCGCACAAAGCATAGTAATTACTGTCCTTTAATTTTTGACTCCAGTTCAACTATTTGCCTGTTTTTCTTTAATAACCAACAGGCATACTTATAATTATTCCGGTGTAAACGGCGGTTTTCCTTTTCCAGCCTGGTTGTAAATAAATTTTTTTCTTTTTCTACCTTTTCAATTAAGTTCATTAATACCCTACGGCTAAGACGGAGTTGGTCCACCTTATCCTCCAATTCCTGTATCCTGCGCTGGAAATATTTTAAATCTGAATTTTCTTCCATCGCAACACCACCTTGACCGTCTTTATAAAATTATTATATGTCAGGTAGTGTCCAAATAGACATCTTACCCCTGCCTCTGGCCTAAAAATTCACCAATGCGGCGCACCGCTTCTTGAAGAACAAGTTACCAATCCGGCATCCAGCCATATTATATGTTTTAGACAATCCGGGCTCCAAACCTAAATTAATCACTCTAATCCCCTGCTGTCCCACCTGTTCTTTACTTCATCCATTTCAGCAAAAATTGCTGAAATGATGCACAAGCTTACTTAACGTTTTCCGCAGCCAGCGCCCGCAATTGTATAACCACAGTATAAGGCACTTTAGCTTCGCCTAGCCGCCCATGTCCTGTTGCGCCTACACCGTGAAAATCAGAGCCACCGGTGCCTAGCAAATTATGTTGTCGACAAAGTCCGAGATAGTAAGCCTCCATCTCACTAGTTTGTTTGGGGTGATATACTTCCAGTCCCTGCAACCCGGCATCAATTAAGGTTCTGATAAAATCCTCACCGCAAGATATGCCCGGGTGAGCTAACACAGGCACCCCGCCTAGTCTTCTGATCAGTTTGACCATTTCTACCGGGTGATATTTTAAACGGGGTTCATATGCCGGCTTACCGACACCGATATATTGCTCGAACGCTTCAGTAACACTGCTGACCTTACCTATAGCCTGTAAAGCCTGTGCTATATGCGGTCTACCCACTGAACCAGAACCGGCATATCTAAGCACCTGGTCATAGCCAATATTAATACCCATATGCTGTAGTTTAGCCACAATTTTGCGTGCTCTGCTCAGCCGGGCAGCGCGGAAAAGATTTAGATGTTTCTGCAAGACACTGTTTTCCGGCTCAACACAATATGCCAGAATATGTATTTCCATACCATCATGTTCAGTGCTTAATTCCACACCGTCAAGTACATCTATACCATACAACGCGGCTTCTAGTTTAGCCTGGCAAATACCTTCCATAGTATCATGATCTGTTATTGACACCGCCCGTAAGTTTGCTTGTACCGCCATCCGAACGACTTCATTCGGTGAACTGGCACCGTCGGAAGAAGTCGTATGTATATGCAAATCAGCAAACATTGCCCTCACCCTAACATATCGCAAACTTTACAAATCTTGCACCATGTTTCTATTGTACCATACTAATGTAAGCTATTCTGAATATTTTGTACTTCATTTGAGAACTCTGGTGAGTAGTCTTAACCAATTCCCTCCCATGATACCGGATACTTGATCGATACTATAATTATGCTTTATTAATTCCTCAGCCAAGCGCAAAGTACAACTAGCATCATCAAGACCGTGGGTAACCTTATCCATACCATCAAAATCAGACCCCAACCCTATACACTCCGTACCAAAATGCGAGGCAATATACTCTATATGTTTGAGCAGTGTTGCTAGACAAGGATTAAATTGATCGATAAATTCGGGAACAAATGAAAGACCAATTATCCCGCCACTTTTAGCCAGGTATTCTATTTGCGCATCATCCAAATTCCGAGGATGCTCACATACCGACCGGCAGTTGGCATGTGTAGCAGCAAATGGCATACTTGACATCTTCGCCACCTCCCAGAAACCCTTGGGGGACAGGTGAGCTACATCAATTAACATACCCAGCTCGTTCATGGTCTGCACCACCAACCGACCAAACTGACTCAGTCCACCTGCGGTAATACCTTCGCCCATACCGTCACCAATCTCATTACGTCCATTCCAGGTCAACGTTAGCGAACGCACCCCCAACCGGTAAAAGATTCTTAACGTCGAGACATCACCGGCCAACGCTTCACCACCTTCAATAGCAAGTAAAGCGGCA
This sequence comes from Sporotomaculum syntrophicum, assembly GCF_009932395.1. Lineage (GTDB taxonomy): Bacteria > Bacillota > Desulfotomaculia > Desulfotomaculales > Desulfallaceae > Sporotomaculum > Sporotomaculum syntrophicum. Next base: position 319,048 of record NZ_LSRS01000005.1, on the reverse strand, counting down.
ATTTTACCTGTGCCCGTGATCCGGTGAATATCTTCTGCATTTAAGGCCAGCTCAATGCTATTCTGGTCATTAAGTATTTGTTCGTAGAAAACATCTATTAACTGCAAGCACCTTTTTATAGCCATATCCTTATACTTAGGAGCAATAAAAGCAGCGAAAAACTGGATATTAATGCCCCCTGTCTGCATACGCGGTAAGTCAAGCTGTCCTATGGCAGATTTATCGCAAAAGGAACGGTTTTGCTTCAATAAAGCTGTTATTGTATCACAATGGCCGTCCGCTATCCACGGTAACTTCAATATTTAATACCTCCTACTCAATGAAAAACTAAAAAACCTGTTTATTCTTAATGTGAATAAACAGGTTAACCTATGCACATCAAAAAAATGTTACCAAAACAATAAACATTACCGGGGTTCGACAATTAATTTAATTGCTGTTCTTTCTTCCCCATCTATGATGATATCTGTAAAGGCCGGGATACAAATCAAATCGACGCCGCTCGGCGCAACAAAGCCTCTGGCAATGGCTACTGCTTTTACAGCCTGGTTTAAAGCACCAGCACCTATGGCCTGCATTTCTGCGCATCCCTTTTCCCTTAACACTCCAGCAAGGGCACCGGCTACAGAGTTTGGATTAGATTTTGCTGAAACTTTTAACACTTCCATTCATCGAACCTCCTTCTTCTCTAGAAAGAATGTTTGCAATATCCCTATTTCTAAAATATATTCTGCAAGACCGGTAAAATTCCTTTTCTACTCAATATTTTTTTATATCTTTCCGCTCAACTATTCAAAATTTTGAATTCTCTTAATTGCCACAGCCTGGCCTGTTTCCTGCTGAATATCAATGACCACAGCGTTAAACTGGTATAAACCGGTGGCGGCTTCAAATTTTTGCGGCATTTGGGTTATAAATTTTCTTATAACAAGCTCTTTTTTGACGCCAATTACTGAATCACGGGGACCGGTCATACCAATATCGGTGATAAAGGCCGTCCCCCCTTCCAGAATACGCTCATCCGCTGTCTGCACATGAGTATGCGTGCCACAAATAGCTGATAACCGACCATCTAAATAGTAGGCCATGGCCGCCTTCTCTGACGTGGCCTCTGCGTGAAAGTCCATTATTATGATAGACGTTTTTTCTCTTAACAGAGGGATAACTTGGTCGGCACACCTGAATGGGCAGTCTAATTCCGGCATAAAAATCCTGCCCGACATATTTACCACACCAACTACATCATTGTTTTTTGTTTTAAATAACCCAAACCCCATTCCAGGCGTGCCTGGCGGGTAGTTTTGTGGCCTTATGATTCTCTCCTCTTTGTCCAGGTAATTAATAATTTCCTTTTTATTCCAAACATGATTGCCCATCGTAATTACATCAACACCGGCGTCAAAAATTTCCCTGGCATTTTCCCTGGTAATACCGTTTCCTCCGGCAGCATTTTCACCGTTAGCTAGTACTAGGTCAATTTTGTGCTCTCGTACCAATTCAACAACATTATCCTTAAGAGCTCGGCGCCCTGAACGCCCGAATACATCGCCAATCATCATTATACGTATCAAAGTAATAACCACCTATTTATTAAAAACCAGTACCTTACCTTCTTCCCTGAAGGCATACAAATGCTTGTCTTCCTCAGAACCCCTCACGCTTTCCAGCATTTGCTCAATAATTTCTTCCTGCACGATTAAATCCTCTTCAATTATAGCTTCATTTAAGTCAGAAACCAAATTTCCCCCCAAAAACTGATTAAAAACTGCAACAACTAGAGCAATTTCTTCCTGCACCAGTGTACCTACATCTCTTTTGATTTCAATTAAGGTTAAATCATCATAAACCTGGTGCACAATTTCAATAAGCACCGCATCTTTCTTTTCCAGGTAATTATATGTTTGTATAGAGTTTAAAAGCAAAATTTTAAACTCTTCAAATTCAAGGTCATTCAAAACCCGGGAACAAATAAAATTAAATCGAAGTATTTGCTCCCAAGGGTCAAAATTTATGGAAGCTACTTGGGGATAACGAACAAGTATGGAAATTAATAAACCCACACAATCCGTTACGTCATCACCTGCTTTTACATGGGTACGCAAAAATATTCACCTTCCTTCCATTATCACAAACGTTATAAAGATTTCGTGCTTACTTGTCTTTTTCCTGCCTTGCTTAAAGTCGAAAGACAATTAATATATTCCAAATTAAAAAACGATCTCTTTTCTCAATATTCTTCAATTACGAAAAATATTGTATTTAGCAAAGAGATCGTTTATTTTTCTTACTTGGCGTAACCCACAACTCTGGTTTCCCGAATAATCATTACCTTGATTTGGCCGGGATAATCCAGTTCATTTTCTATTTTTTTGGCAATTTCCCTGACCAACTTAACAGCACCCAAATCGTCAACTTTTTCTGGTTTGACCATAATCCTGATTTCGCGTCCGGCTTGTATAGCATATGATTTTTCCACACCGTCAAACGCACCAGCAATTTCTTCTAGTTTTTGTAAGCGTTTGATATAATTTTCCAGTGTTTCACGCCTAGCCCCCGGCCTAGCCGCTGAGATGGCATCTGCTGCTTGCACTAAACCAGCCACGATTGTTTTTGGTTCCTCATCACCATGGTGTGCAGCGATAGCATGAATAATCTCTCTGCTCTCCCGGTATTTTTGCGCCAATTCAACACCAATGGTTACATGAGGTCCTTCAACTTCATGGTCCACCGCCTTGCCGATGTCGTGCAAAAGCCCAGCCCTTTTCGCCATCTGCACATCCACACCCAATTCAGCGGCCATTAATCCAGCCAGATGTGCTACTTCAATGGAATGCTTTAAGACATTTTGTCCATAACTAGTTCGGAACTTCAGCCTACCAAGCAGATTAATCAGTTCAGGATGCAAACCATGTATACCGGTATCAAATATGGCTTGTTCACCGGACTCTCGTATTTGCTGTTCCACTTCCTTACGGGATTTTTCAACCATTTCCTCAATCCGGGCAGGGTGGATACGTCCATCCACAATAAGCTTTTCCAGAGACATTCGAGCTACTTCACGGCGGATTGGATCAAAACCGGATAAAATCACCGCTTCCGGGGTATCATCAATTATCAGGTCAATACCAGTTGCTGTTTCAAAGGCTCTTATATTGCGGCCTTCACGACCTATAATCCGGCCTTTCATTTCATCATTAGGTAAAGGAATAACCGCCACCGTTGTTTCGGCAACGTGATCAGCTGCACAGCGCTGAATAGCTGAAGTTATAATTTCCTTTGCTCGTTTTTCTCCTTCCTCTTTGGCCTTATTTTCTATTTCCTTAATCAAGATGGCGGCTTCATGTTGAATTTCCTTTTCTATATCGGAAAGCAGGATCTGACGGGCATCATCGGAAGTAAGCCCGGAGATTCTCTCCAACTCTTCAACCTGGCGGCTATAAATGGCTGAAAGCTCCGCTTTCAGCGCATCAACCTCCATGTCTTTTCTGGTTAAGATTTCCTCTCTTTTTTCTATACTTTCCACTTTGCGATCAAGTGTTTCTTCCTTTTGAACCAGCCTGCGTTCCTGCCTCTGCAACTCGGAACGACGTTCTTTATTCTCCCGCTCCATTTCGTTGCGTTGCTTTAATATTTCTTCTTTGACTTCTAATATCGCTTCTCTTTTTTTGCCTTCAGCTTCTTTTTGGGCTTCTTCCAAAATCCTCGCCGCTTGTGTTTCGGCAGCTGCAATTTTGGATTCAGCAATAAATTTTCTTACTATATATCCTGCACCAAAAGCAATTAGTACAGCAATAATTATTACAATAAAAAATACTGTCAGGCTAGCTTGCATATTTCACCTCCTACTAAAAATAATATATATAATTTTTGGCTCAGTTAACAAAAAAAACACCGAGCGATACTCGGTAAGAAAAAGAATCGGACTCTTTTAACCATGGTTGTCCAAGCAACAGTCCCACAACATATTGACCGCTGCTGCACATAGTTACATAAAAGCAGCAACTAGTCAAATAGCTCTCCCTTGCCTGCTCAATATATTATTTTATGGTAATATATATCAACCCAATGGCAGGGTAATTCCAATTCTACTTTCTCCCAGACATCATTTTACTTTTTTTATGTCAACGTGTCAAGATATATCCAACTGGCCATTATCTGCCATGATATCACATACTTTCACCACAACAGCATAAGGGAAACCACGTCTTCCCAGGTAACCGGCCAACCTGGACCAAGTTAGCCTAGTATAGCGTTCCGCTCTTTTTTGGGCCAGAACCAGTGCCTTTTCTAATTCATCTTCGGGCCCATAACCCTTTAAAGATTTCTCAATTATGGTGTTATCAATACCCTTATGCCGTAATTCGTTACGCAAGTACTCCCTGCCTACCGGCTTTGTTGAAAGCCTCCAGCTTACCCAGTCGCTGGCAAAAAGTTCATCATTTAATAAGCCCTTTCGATACAAGATAGAAATTGTTTCTTCTATAACAGCGTTATCGAAGCCAGCTTCTTTTAAACGACATTTTAACTCGTATTCTGTCCTGGGCTTGTAAGTTAATAACCTATAGCATTTGTTCTTAGCGGCTTGGACACCTTTTCCATCTGGCAAGTTACTCAATCCACCTTGATAACATCTACGTCAGCTTCAAGGTCATCTTTAATGTCAGCCTCAACGTCAAAAGCCTGGGCTGGCTTATCCATAACAACCCCTCCCAACTTTTGGCGTACCAACAGATCCAACTCTTCAGCTAAATCTACTCGTTCTCTCAGTAATTCCTTAACATTTTCCCGGCCCTGTCCCAGCCGCTCATCTTTATATGAATACCAGGCACCGCTTTTATGAACAACACCCATCTCCACCGCCACGTCCAGTATGCAACCCTCCCGGGAGATACCAGTGCCATACATTATGTCAAACTCAGCCATTTTAAAGGGCGGGGCTACCTTGTTTTTAACCACCTTTACTTTAGTCCTGTTACCAATAACATCGCTGCCCTGTTTTAAAACATCCGTTTTGCGCACATCCAAACGCACAGAGGAATAAAATTTGAGTGCCCTCCCACCGGTCGTTACTTCCGGGTTACCATATACCACCCCAACTTTTTCCCTTAACTGGTTAATAAAAATAGCCGTACAGCGAGATTTGCTAATTACACCAGTCAGTTTACGCAACGCTTGAGACATTAATCGTGCCTGCAGTCCCACATGGGCATCACCCATATCACCTTCTATTTCTGCACGGGGCACCAATGCAGCCACGCTATCAATAACCACCACATCCATAGCCCCACTGCGCACCAGGTGCTCAGCAATTTCCAGCGCTTGTTCCCCGGTGTCTGGCTGGGATACATATAAATTTTCAATGTCTACGCCAATTCGATTGGCGTAAGTAGCATCCAGGGCATGTTCAGCATCAATAAAAGCAGCCAATCCTCCGGCCTTTTGCGCCTGGGCTATAATATGCAACGCCACTGTAGTTTTACCCGATGACTCGGGGCCAAATATTTCAACCACTCTACCACGGGGTACACCACCTATCCCAAGGGCCACATCCAGAGATAGTGCACCTGTGGGGATAACTTCTATATTTAACCCTGCTGAGCTCTCACCCAATTTCATGATCGCGCCCTTGCCAAATTGCTTCTCAATATGCTCAATGGCGCTCTCTAACGCCTTACCCTTATCTGTCAAGTCATTCCCTCCTTATAACAGGCATTTCGATATTAACTGTTTTCACAGTTTACATTATCCACATCCAGTAAATACCGCCAAAGCATTTCAAGTGCTTTATTGGTTGCACTGGAACGCACCTCCGAGCGCTGTCCCCGAAAAACATTTCTTTGGCAAATAGTTTTATCTTCACCAGACAATGCAATATAAACCAAACCAATAGGTTTTTGTTCCGTGCCACCGTCAGGCCCGGCAATGCCTGTTATACCAACGCCCAGGGAAGTACCAGTTATTTTTTTGACACCCTCAGCCATTAACCGAGCAGTTTGCTCGCTTACTGCTCCATACTGCTCGATTATTTCCCGGGGTACACCCAGTAGGTTAATTTTTAAATCGTTACTATAAGACACCACCCCACCGGCTAAATAACGGGAGCTACCGGGCACATCAGATAAACATTTCATCACCTGGCCCCCGGTACATGATTCGGCGAGAGACACATTCATATCCCGTTCTATTAGTAAAGCTCCAACTGCTTCATTGAGTACCTCTTCTTTAACGTTTGTATTACAGATACTTTCCTGATGCATAAAGACCACCTCACTATAATGTGCATATTCGTGCCACCTAAAGACAATTCCTGCTATAGCTTTAAAAAACATTGCCCCCCCAGAACTGCAGTCTAGCTACCGTAAAGATTATGAAACTTATCGTGTCTAATTGCTGACTTCTTCAGAATATAAAAAGTGCAGTATATAATAGCCCGTAAAAGATACAATCGATCCGGACTATGATATGCTGCACTAGCGATAGCCAAAATGCTTAGTCACGAAACTTTTTTCATCATCATTCTAAATTGCTCACCATTAATTTTTTCCTCAGCCAACAGGGTATACACAACTTGTATAATGACTCCATACATGCGGGTCAGGAATTCCTTAACAATCTTCTCTTGTTCCCTGATGATACCGGTAACCACCCGGTACCGCAGATCCGGCGGTAGAATATCTGGATCTACTACACCTAGTTCAGACATACCTGAACGGATTATCTGTGCAGCAGTTTTCAGTGCCTGTTCAAAATCATTTGCCGCCCCCGTGCTGCGATTACCCAGCACTACTTCTTCCGCCAGCGAACCGGCCAGCAGGACCCGGATTTGACTTTCCAAATAATCCCGTGTATGCAGGTAAGCATCGTCCTCCGGTATCTGCCGCATGTAACCCAACGCTTGGCCGCGGGGGGTAATCGTCAGAGTGGATACAGAACCCGGCCGGTTTCTTTCACTGACCAGGGCATGTCCTACTTCGTGCACGGCTATCCGCTCCAATTCTTGTTTGGACGGTCGCCGGTCCAGTTTTTCACCCATCATCACCTTGTCGATGGCCTCATGCAAGTGCCGGTGTTCAATTTTTAAGCAACCTTCTCGCATAGCTAAAATAGCCCCTTCATTGGCCAAGCTTTCCAGGTGTGCCCCGCTAAAACTAAATGTTTCCCTAGCAATCTCTTCCAAATTTATGTCTTTAGCCAGCGGCTTATTGCGACAGTGCAACTTTAATATTTCCAGCCGCCCTTGTTTATCCGGCAAATCCACCTTGACCACCCGGTCAAACCGTCCTGGGCGCAACAATGCTGGGTCCAGCATATCCACCCGATTGGTAGCGGCCATCACCAGCACACGAACTTTATCGTTTACCTTGAGTCCGTCCATCTCCACCAGCAGCTGGTTTAATGTTTGGTCATATTCATGATGACTTGTGTTCTGACCTCTTTTCCCACCCAGGATATCTATTTCATCAATAAATATCAACGCACTGTCCTTTTTTAGCTTCTGGCCTGTATCCCTGGCAGTTTGAAAGAGCTGGCGCACCCGCTGGGCACCCACACCAGCGTACATTTCGATAAATTCCGAACCGCTGCAGGCAATAAATATAGAGTCAGTATACCCAGCGGCAGCTTTGGCCAATAATGTTTTTCCGGTACCAGGCGGCCCGGTGAGCAATATGCCTTTTAGTGGTCTGATACCCAATTTAATAATTTTTTCTTGATTTCTTATGAAATCCAGTGCCTCTTTTAACTCATTAATTGCAGAACTCTGCCCGCCAATATCATCAAAACAAATTTCCGGCCGGTGTGTCAGCGGCGCAGTATTAAATATCCTGGTGTTCAGGCCGCGAGACCGGGCAATATAAGTTAATGCCCCGGCAGCCAGTATCAAAAAAATGATTGGGGTGATGTCTTGGCCGGAAACAGCCAGAAATATGAGCAAAGCCAAACCTACTCCTAAACTTACCTCTTTAAGCATCATTTGCCCCCCTTTCCTGTACATTTACGGCCCATTCCCCTCTTGGTATAACTGCATACAGAAAATATGCTTCATCTTTCATCTGCCAGTATATATTGTCGCTGTCAATATATACTTTTGACTGGACACCACTTGCACGGGCATACTGATTCATGGAATCAGACATCTCCCGAAAATTGCCCTTAACCATAGCCTCGTGAATAGCAAACTGACCCTTATTATAAACGTCAGTTAGGCGTTCATTGCGCCGGTCATCCAACTCAATAATAAAGGGGCGCTTGCCCATGATATCCTGCATACGCTCATTGATTAGGCAATATGTTTGCCTTAAATCAGCAGTTTCACGCAGAGTTACTACTATAGTATAGACAGCATCTTTTTCTTTAATTTGATAATTAATTATCTGTTGGTTACTATCCAATTCTTTCTTTAACGGTTGCTGGAAATTCAAGCTGGTATATAACCACTGGGCACCAAAAAAAGCTGCCAGCGCAACCAGCATTGATACAGCAACTACATGAATTTTAAAGTCCTGCCAGCGCATGCCATCACCCTTTCATTCCTAAACCATTATGATTAAATAATGCTCTGACAATGAGTAATTATAACATAACCATTAAGCTCTTAAAGCAGGTAATTGTCACCATCAGGAATGGACAGCCAAATACATGATGAGATCAAAAACAACCCACTGCATGGCAGATAGGTTGTTGCTAGTTATTATTAGTCTTTGGTTCGCAATAAAAAACCGGCCTGCTGAAAATAATTCATGCCTGACCAGATGGTAAAAACAACAGCCACAGCCATAGCCATATTACCAAAAGGTATGTTAATTAGATTAAAGGGATAATCTCGCAAAAACAAAGCCACAATTGCAACAATTTGAGTCACCGTTTTTATTTTGCCTAGCTTACTGGCTGCAAGGACTACCCCCTCGGCAACAGCCAGGGAACGCAGCCCTGTAACAGCAAATTCACGTCCTACAATCACCACAGCAACCCATCCGGATAACCTATCCAGCTCTACCAGAGCAATCAATGCGGCTGAAATAAGTAATTTATCAGCTAGCGGATCTAATAATTTACCCAAGCTGGTTATCTGCTTGTGTTTGCGAGCCATATAGCCGTCCAGTCCGTCGGTGCAGGCAGCCAGCACAAATACAGCAGCTGCGATATAATCCCCCCACGGCAGGTGTAAAGCCAGGATAACCAGAAAAACTGGTACCATAAAAATTCTAAGTAAAGTCACACGATTTGGCAAATTCATTTTGTCCGTACTCCTGATAAATCATATTCTGCAGCATCTAGCACCTTGACCTGCACAAAATCACCTTCCCGAACCACTGCACGGGATGTAAAAAAAACCTTCTCGTCTATTTCTGGAGCATCTGCCTCTGTCCTGCCCCAGTACATTTTTGCATCATCATCCCAGCCCTCCACCAATACCATAAGCTCTTGACCAACCTTGTCAAGGTTGTGGCTTAATGATATACGCTGCTGCAAACTCATTGCCCGGTTTACCCTTTCCGCTACCACGTTATCGCGAATGCGACCCGGTAGCATCTCGGCCGCAGTACCCTCCTCAGGCGAATAAGCAAAGACACCGGCTCGTTCAAACTTAACTTGTTCCATAAAATCAAGCAACTCATTAAATTCCTGTTCAGTTTCACCGGGGAAACCGACAATAAAGGTGGTCCGCAATGTCACGCCGGGAATTGACTTGCGCAGCTTGTCCACCAGCTTGATGATATACTCTTTACTGCCTCGCCTGTTCATTAACCGCAACAACCGGTTATTAATATGCTGCAATGGTAAGTCTATATACCGACATATTTTGGGAGTTGTAGCTAATAATTCTATTAGACTATCTGTAAAAGAATCAGGATAGCAATACATGAGCCTGACCCAACGGCACTCATCAATTGCCGCCAGCCGCTGCAAAAGTTCGGGCAGCGCATACCGGCCATATATATCCCGTCCGTAGCGAGTGGTTTCTTGAGCTACAACGATTAATTCCTTAACACCGCTGGAACATAACCACTGCGCTTCACTAACAATATCATCCATGTCACGACTACGGTAAGGACCTCTGATGGCGGGAATAGCACAATATGAGCAGCAATTGTCACATCCTTCGGCAATTTTTAGATAAGCTACATAGCTGGGTGTAGTTAGCACTCTGGCCTCCAGTCTCTTTGGGATATAGCCAGGGGCACCAACTGCCAGCGGTCTATGTCCCGAGTGTATTGTTTGCAATACTTTCACGACCTCTGGCACCGCTCCAGTCCCCATAATGCCATCAATTTCTGGCATTTCCTGCAACAATTCATTACCGTAACGCTGGGATAAACAACCCGCCACCAACAGCTTTCGGCACCGACCAATTATTTTATATTGGGCAGCTTCCAAAATCGCGGCTATCGATTCTTCCTTAGCCGCATTGATAAAACCACACGTATTAACGATAATTACCTCTGCCTTGTTAATATCACCTGTCAAAGTATAGCCTGCCTGGTGCAATTGCCCTAGCAGTACCTCTGAATCTACCCTATTTTTCGCACAGCCCAAACTAATCAATCCAATTAAAATAGACATTATTTAGCACCTTTTTTAAATTCTTAAACCAGTATAACTCACTGCATACGACACTGTCAAAGAATATGCAAATAAAGTAAAAACCAGGGGCGGTTACCCCCCGGCTGTTTGCTGACCATCATCTTTTGTAAACGTCCTGGTTACAACCTGACCAGGACCGTCAAGAAAACCATAATCCTGGTCATTTACCTTCACATTTACCACACCGGCATTACCAAACTTTACCCATATTTTTTCCCGTCCGGTAAATTGTCTAACATGATTGGGTCCTAACGTTCCCTCGAACACATACTTATTATCTACCGCTATTTTGATCCAACTTTCTCCTCCAACCACCTGCAAAACCATGTTAACCGTTTTTGTCTCCTGGTCAGTTTTGGGTGCCTGTCCTTTATGTTCATCTACACTATATTGATTCGAAGTTCCCGACTGCTGTCCGATGTCCGCAATATCATCGGACAGGTTCCCTAATACAAAACCACCTCGGTAGATCAGGGCAAGCACCACCAGGGCTAGTACAGCAATAGCAAAACCCTTCCACCGGATCGCAGGTTTTGAATATCGGGTAGTTACACCAGCCTTCTGAGCTGCCAACCGGGGTCTAAACTGTTCCTCATACTGGGTAACCAATGTGTCTCCGTCCAAGCCTAGAAAGCGAGCATATGTTCGCAAAAAGCCCTTGACATATACCTTTTCCGGCAGCACGTCAAAGGCATCATTTTCCATTGCATTGATATACTTTGTACGAATTTTAGTTTCGTTTTCCACATCTTTCAACGATGCTCCCATTTGCTGCCTGGCTTGCCGCAGTTCCTCACCAATGGACAAAACCATCACCTCCCCGGAATGTTATACTCCGGAAGTCTCTGTTTATACGTTGCACCCGCGCATTTAAGGAAGCATACAATAGGACCCGATGCCTGACTGCATATTTTTCATAACTGATGCAGGTACATACAGGTTTCCCAACCGCCGGCTTTCACATTCAACTATATATATCCCGTATTGCTCAGCTTTTTGTAAATCCCTCTCGATATATGACTAAACATTTTTTGCCCGGGTGAAGGAGGTTGTCCTATTTTGCCAAATACTGAACCCCTGTGTTTAGCCAGTCCTTCCAAATCAAGCACGGGATAAACCATATCCTTTAAGGCGATGAGCAAATCGTTTTGCCTACCCCGGTTAAACCGTGCACCACCACCGCTCAAAAGGGTAGATTTTCCCTACCCAAATATGCTCTGACATAGTCCCGGTAGGCTTTATATCCACCGTTAATCCGATAGACCTGGAAACCCATGTTAGCTAAAATACTACTGCAAAATGGCTGCGTTCGCCGCCACGCCAGCAAAAGACCACTACTTTTTTCCGGAGCAATTTTTTGAAAAGATTTTATGAAAACAGGTAGCTTTGGGGCCAAGATATCCATGGTCAGTTCTCTAGCTTCTACGATACTATGATTTTTATAAACTGTGCCCACCAGAGACCGTTCAATGTTATCCAACAAGGGTATGTTATAGGCAACCAGGTATTGTGGCTTCACTATATTCCATCGATCTCAGGTCAATAACAGGTATACCAGCTGCCATATGTGCGAGCTGGTATATATCAATATCTTTATCCATTAATTACCCCCTGTAGGAATATAAATAACAAAATTATTCTTCGACATTTCAATAATATAATCCTCTTTTCATTTATCATTCCCCGCCTGGGGAGCAATTACATCATAAAACTTATTATTGTACTCTTCTTCCGTAATTAATACCACCCGGGGTTTGCTACCTTCGTAACCACCTACATACCCTTTTTTCTCCATAATATCCATTAACCTGGCAGCCCTGGCATAACCGATATGCAAACGGCGCTGCAGCAGTGAGATGGAAGCATGTCCGCTTTCAATAAAAATCTTCACGGCCAGTGGCAGCAGTTCATCACTTAATTCCTCACCAGCTTTACTAACCTCATCGGCAATACTGGGGTCATATTCCGGCTCAGATTGTTGTTTCCAGTACCGAACCAGCAATTCAACTTCACGGTCAGATAAATAAGCCCCCTGGACTCTGATTGGTTTACTAGCCCCCACCGGGTAAAATAACATGTCACCACGGCCCAACAATTTTTCCGCCCCCCCCATATCTAATATCGTTCTGGAATCTATTTGTGAGGAAACCGCAAAGCTAATACGGGAAGGTATATTAGCCTTAATCAAGCCAGTGATGATATCCACTGATGGCCGTTGAGTAGCTACCACCAGATGAATACCTGCCGCCCTGGCCATCTGGGCCAATCTACATATAGCATCTTCGACATCCGCAGGAGCCACCATCATTAAGTCTGCTAGCTCGTCAATAATAATCACTAGTAACGACAACTGCGTTTTATTTTGCTGTAGCATCAACTTATTATAACGAGTGATATCCCTCACACCACAACCAGCAAATAAATCATACCGGTATTCCATTTCTTTAACCGCCCAGCGCAACGATGTGGCAGCTTTTTTGGGATCAGTAACCACTGGGGACACTAGGTGAGGAATACCGTTAAAAGCTGCTAATTCTACCATCTTTGGGTCAATAATCATCAATTTTACTTGCTCAGGCGTTGATTTAAATAAAAAGCCTGCGATCAACGTGTTTAAGCAAACACTTTTCCCCGCTCCGGTAGCTCCAGCAATCAGCAGATGCGGCATGCGGGCTAAGTCATCCAAAACCGGCTGACCTGCAATATCTTTGCCTAAAGCAATGGTAAGATGTGAGTTCGCTTGTTGGTATTCCGTTGTTTCCACAAGTTCCCTTAGAAAAACCGTGGCGATTTCCCTGTTCGGTACTTCTATACCCACCACCGCCTTGCCAGGTACCGGCGCCTCGATGCGGACATTAGAAGCAGCCATGCTTAAGGCTATGTCATCAGCTAGTCCAACAATTCGGCTAACCTTAACTCCCGATGGCGGTTGAAGCTCATACCTAGTAATCGCGGGTCCTTTATAAACCTGAGTAACTCGAACCCTAATACCAAAACTACCTAATGTTTCCTCCAATACTTTAATATTATCGTTAATATCTCGATTATCCTTACTTGCTTTGCCACGGGATGGTTTGGCCAACAATGAAACAGGTGGCAGCTGGTACTTCTTTTCAGCTATTGACAGTTCCTCGCTTCCAGGTAGTTCCTGACCAAATGATATAGTTTCCTCTGTTTCACGGTCTCCCACCTGTTCGTTATCAAGCAGCTTACCTGTATTAGCAGGCTGCCTTAAGGGCCGATAGTAAACAACATTAGGTTTTTCCCCTTTTTCCCTGGTGTTCGATACCGAACTGCTTATTCTGCTATTATGCAAAGTGCTTGACGGGTAATCTTCATCACCAACTTCTCTGGAATTTAAGTGTCCTGCATTACACCGGTCAATGATTACCGGATACAAATCCCCTTCTTCTTCAATTTCTTCAGTTTTATAAAACAGGAATTCATCCACCATACGTATCGTTTTTTTTAGACCCTGACTTATTTTATTAATTGTGTTTTTTGACATTGTAACTAAAGACTGATTCGACAACAATAAAAAGCCGACCATAAACATAGTGACCAGTATAATATAGACCCCAGGATCGCCAAACGACTTGATCAAGATATAATAAGCAACTCCCCCGATAATGCCACCACCATCGCCTTGCCATCCAGCTTTAATAATATAATCCTCAGGAATGGACAGGTGTAAAAGAGTTAACACCACGATAGCTATAATTATCGCGCCGTATAAATTTACGGTTTTTTTGGCTTTCTTTTTCCGGCAAAACATTTTATAACCCGCGACCGCCAGTAAAACAGGAAATAAATATCTTCCCTCCCCAGCCATATGCATCAAGGCAACGTTTAATAAGCTTCCCGCCAAGCCTAACGAAGGATTTATAATGCTCAGTAATACCAACAAGGCTAAGCCAAATAATATAATGCCAGTTATTTCATATGACAACTTATCCGACATAGTAAATCACCCCCCCACTTGATAAATAAGTTATTCCATTTTTTACATATAATTCCTTCCAAGAAAAAGAAAATCCATCCCGTTAAAGATAAAAAACACCTAAAAGCCTGTTTTTAGGACTTCTAGATGTTTTTTTAATTACTATATAAATGCTGCTGCAAACCGTAGCCAAGCGCTAGCACAGGTAAAGCAGCAGAAACATTCACAGTCCTCATCTAATGAAATAAATAACAATAACCACTAATCCCACTAACAAGCGGTACCATACAAAAATAGAATAACTTCGCTGTGCTAGATAATTTAATAAAAATTTGATAGATAAGAAACCCACCACCGCTGATACTGCCACCCCAATGATAAAGGATGTGTTAATATCACCAGCAGTTATCTCGGTTAGTTTTTTTAAACCCGCACCAGCAACAATGGGTGTTGATAATAAAAAGGAAAAGCGAGCTGAGGTTTCACGTGTCAAACCCATTAACCGGCCGGCGGTCATAGTAATACCCGAGCGTGAAACACCTGGGATAATAGCCAGGGACTGGGATATACCAATCATTAGTCCTTCTTTCAAACCCACTTCATCTAACTTTTTCGTAGCAAGAGAACGCGTATCAACTAGATATAGTATGACACCCATAATCATCAGCATAATACCAATTAATAACGGGTTGCGGAAAATTGTTTCCGCCTGGTCTTCCAGCAAATATCCCACCAGTGCTCCGGGTATAGTACCTAGTATGATATACCAAAATAATCTTCCTTCAACAGTTTTTTTAGCCCGCAGCCCATCACTAATTAAAATCAGCCAATCCCGCCAGAAAAAGGCCATCACCGCAAATAGTGTACCCACATGCAAAGCCACGTCAAAAGTTAGTCCGGCGTATGGCCAACCAGCTAGCCAAGGAATCAACACCAAATGAGCGGAACTAGAAATGGGCAAGAACTCACCTAAACCCTGCACTATACCCAGTACTACAGCTTGAAATAAGTCCAAACCACCACCACCCTTTATAGATAAACAGCATCATTATAACATAAGGACAAACCATGCTGCTAAGAATTTATTCTAAAAAAAAGCTGTGGTATTTATTTTATATGATAAATACCACAGCTTTGGTTTATTAGGTAACCTATTCTTCAATAAATTGTCTTTATCTGACCGGCATTACGGTAACGCCCGGGTATATGTCTGAACGCAAATAATCCTGGGGATCAGTGCTTAAAAGCTGCACCAACTCTTCCCTGTCACCCACATTACGTACAAGTGCAGGTACTCCATTGACAGTAGTTTTTCTTTCCGGGTAATGTTTCATCTGCTCTAACCCAGCCAGCACGAGCTCTAATTGCATAGGTGTGTAAAGTATCACTGCAGAGGCACCCCATTTCTATCCTTCCATTCTTCAATTAAATTTTTCAGTTTAACCATGGCGTGCTGTACGCCACCAACCTCATTGATTAAACCGCATTCTACAGCTTCATGCCCAATTAAAACAGTGCCGATGTCGCGGGCCAACTCCCCAGTGCGAAACATCAGCTCCCTGAATTTTTCCTGAGAAACCTGCGAGTGTGCGGTAACAAACCGCACAACCCGATCCTGCATTTTATCCAGGTACTCATAGGTTTGGGGGACACCGATAACCAATCCGTTAAGTCGGATCGGGTGAATCGTCATACTGGCAGTTTCAGCAATAAAAGAATAATCTGTGGCCACCGCTATAGGCACACCGATGCTGTGACCGCCACCTAGTACTACTGATACAGTGGGCTTTGATAAACTGGCGATCATTTCAGCAATAGCCAAGCCAGCCTCTACATCGCCGCCCACAGTATTTAATACAACTACAATACCTTCAACCTCAGGGCTTTGTTCCAAAGCCACTAATTGAGGTATCATGTGCTCATATTTAGTGGTTTTATTCTGCGGTGGGAGCACTAAATGCCCTTCTATTTGGCCTACGATAGTTAAGCAATGGATATTACTCTTAATTTCGGGCACCTGGGTGGTGCCCATTTCTTTGACAGTTTCTAAAGTATTATTCTTGGTTTTACCAACTACCCTGGTTTTTTCAGTATTTGGATCATCACAGGGTTGCTCCGGATGATGCGGATCAGTTTCTGGTCCGGGTTCAGACGGTGGGTGATAAGGGAATACACCCGGCACCTCATTGTATGAATGGTAGTGAGACATTAGTATCCTCTCCGTTCTACTAGTTGTTCTGGAAATTCCCTATTAGTATGCATAATAAGGCAAAAGAATACACAGGTTATACACCTGTGTATTTTTGGCAAGTATTTATATTTCCATTATGATGGGTAGAATCATTGGCCTTCTCCTGGTTTTTTCAAATAAAAACCTACTTAAATCATCCCTAATCTGGGATTTTATGGATGCCCACTCCGATATTTTACGAGAACTGCATTTGTCTAAAGCTGATTTCACCTTTTCCTTGGCTTGGTCCATTAATTGTTCAGACTCTCTTACATACACAAAGCCACGGGATACAATATCCGGTCCAGATATAATCATTCCTGAATCACGGCTGATCGTTACCACAACGATTAAGATACCGTCCTGAGATAACTGACGTCGGTCACGCAGTACAATGTTTCCTACATCACCTACACCCAGGCCATCTACCAGTACTCGCCCGGAGGTAACCCGCCCGGCAAAGCGGCCGCCGCGTTTTGATAGCTCTAGCACCTGGCCGTTTTCACCCACAAAAATATTGGCTTCCGCGATACCCATATCTACGGCTAGCTGTGCATGCTTAATGAGCATTCGATACTCTCCATGTACCGGTATAAAATACTTGGGTTTAACCAGGTTAATCATTAGTTTTAATTCTTCCTGGCTGGGATGTCCACTTACGTGAATACCCGATACCGCTTCGTAAATGACATTGGCACCTAGTTTAAAAAGCTGGTCTATAACTCTGGACACCAGTTTTTCATTGCCTGGAATGGGGTTGGCAGAAATAATAATTGTATCACCGGACATGATTTCAACCTGGCGGTGATCACCACTGGCCATTCTAGTTAGAGCACTCATCGGTTCTCCCTGACTACCAGTAGTTAAATAGACAACTTGATTCCTAGGTAACCTGGAAGCCTCATCAAGTTCCACCAGTAAACCATCCGGCATTTGCAGATAGCCCAGCTCACAAGCGATATTTACTACGTTAACCATACTGCGTCCCACCACAGCCACTTTCCTATTATAGTGACTAGCCATGGTAATAGCTTGCTGCAACCTGTGTACATTAGAGGCAAAGGTGGCTACGATAATTCTTTCCCGGGCTTTTCTAAAGGTATCGGCAAAAGTTTGTCCCACTACCCGTTCGGACATAGTGTACCCGGGCCTTTCTACATTCGTACTGTCACTTAACAGAGCCAGTACACCTTTTTCCCCTCGCTGGGCAAACCGGTAAAAATCAGTTACTTCCCCATCCACAGGGGTTGGATCAATTTTAAAATCACCGGT
Source organism: Sporotomaculum syntrophicum (assembly GCF_009932395.1). GTDB lineage: Bacteria > Bacillota > Desulfotomaculia > Desulfotomaculales > Desulfallaceae > Sporotomaculum > Sporotomaculum syntrophicum. The sequence goes on along the minus strand of NZ_LSRS01000005.1, from coordinate 301,022 downwards.
ATGAATAATTACTCCCACAGGTGTCTCAATAGCAAGTGCCACAGCACCGGGGATACTGTGGGAAACCCGGATAAACTCAACCTTAAACGGGCCAATAGAAACTATATCCCGCGGTACTATGCAGTTTAACTTAACATTGTCTAACATATGCTGCTCGCGCAACTTTCCGCCCAAGATCCCCAAAGTTAGTTTGGTGCCATAAACCGGCACATTCAGTTGCTTTAGCACATATGGTAAAGCCCCGATATGGTCCTCATGACCATGGGTAAGCACAATACCGCGTACTATATTCTTATTTTCCATAAGATAGGTGATATCCGGAATTACAACGTCAATACCCAGCAAATCTTCTTCAGGAAACATCAGGCCGGAATCAATAACCAAAATATTTTCCCCGTATCTCACCACCATCATGTTCTTGCCAATCTCACCTAGTCCCCCCAAAGGGATCAAGGATACTTTAGGTTCACGCGCCATACTATACCTCCTAATATTGTACAAATTTTTATCAAAAAAAATGAGAATTTGGTGAGAATTAGGAGAAGGCGGGAAAATATTTTATTTTTGTTATAAAGTCCGTTCAGATCTCGTCAATACATTATACTTTATCTTGAAAGCATAAACAAGAAATAACCAGATTTTCAAAAAATATTAGTTACCATAAATATATTTAAAATCACTATCGTTACATAAATAGAATTTATAAACGTCAAGCTTGAAAAACACTTAAAAACAGTTAAAATTATTCATATTCCGCCGAAATGGCAGATAAACCTGTTCTTGCAAAAAAAATCCTTATTATAGAGATATGGGTAGTCCTTGTCCAAAATCTCTAGAATAAGGAGATTCAAATGCAGGACAAGGATACAACAAAATCCACATTTTTTAACTACTTAAACCGGTTTTTAATAAAACTTTTTATGAGCAAATTGATAATCTGAAACTTAAGTATGTTAAAAAGTTAAGCACCAAACAGCTGATTATTCTTTTCATCTTCGCCCAATTGGAACAGTATAGTGGATTAGGGATATTAGCAATAGTCTTAACGAAAACCAATTTAGCCAGGCAATGAATCTTGATTCTTTTAGTGCTTCACAGATATCCCGTCGATTAAAGGATTTACCTCCGGAAGTGATGCAGCTGCTGCTAAAATATGCATTATTGAAATTGGGAAAGAAATTGGTTTTGATAGTATCACCCGTCAATTTGGCCGTATTTACCTCATTGACTCTTCGACTATCACTCTCTGTCTTTCCCAGTACCAATGGGCTGATTTTAGAAATACAAAAGGCGGCATAAAGCTACATCAAAGGCTTAGGTTCTGTAAAGAAGGAGTTGTACCGGATAAGGCAATAATCACACCTGCCAAACCCGCTGACAAAACCCAAATGGACGAACTGGTAGTTATGGATGAAGACGCATTAAATGTTTTTGACCGCGGATATCTGGACTACAAGAAATTTGACAACTACTGCACAACGGTACCAGGTTTGTTACCCGCCTAAAGGGCAACGTTAAGATTGAAGTGATCAAGGAATTGCCGGTATTTACAACAGGTTTAATTAAAAAGCATCAAATCGTTTGCCTGGGAACAAAGGGCATTAATCAGATGAAACGCTCTCTTAGACTTATTGAAGTCGAAGACACTCAAGGTAAACCTGTAATTATCATCACTAACGATTTCAAACTGGATGCTGAAGAAATATGTGACATCTACCGCAACCGCTGGCAAATAGAACTATTCTTTAAATGGATAAAACAGCATTTTTCAGTTAAGCATTTCTACGGCACAAGTCAGCAAGCAGTGCAAAATCAGTTGTTCATAGCGTTAATTACTTATTGCTTGTTAATGTTAATTAAGTTGAGAACAGAGTACAAGGGACCATTACTAAAAATTAAAAGATTGCTTGATGCCTGCATGTACGAATCTATTACCGTATTCGTCCAGAAGCTTTACCATAAGCCTAAACGCAAATCAAAAGGACGGCGAAAAATAGACCATGAAACTATTTTTCAAGAAATAGTACGGCAAGTGGAAGCAGGCGAAGCACTTTACCTTTACGATTTGACCAACGATCTTTTAGTTTAATAGAAACATATTACTGTCAAAATGTGGATGATGACTACTAATTAATTGGTTCTTCCTTTAACACAGTGAAGAGAAAATTATTTTCCTTTATACACCAAAACTACAAAAACGCTACATCAATTGATATTTTAGACATAACCTTGAAAATGGAAAATTACTTTTATGCAACGCTAGTGATTTATAATACAAAAAAGGAGCCTCTCAGGCTCCTTGAAATATCATTATTTATAACAGGTTAGCATCAGATAGCATTTTCTTGATAGCATCCCTTTCTTCCTGAGTGGCATCAACCAACGGTAGTCTAGGTGCACCCACTTGCCATCCCAGCATATTAAGAGCAGTTTTAACAGGCACCGGGTTAGTTGTGATAAACATGCCTTTAAAAACCGGGTATATACTACAATGTATTTTTGTAGCCATGGTAATGTTCCCTGAAGTAAAGGCGTTTACCATTTCCTGAATACGTTGTCCAATGATATGGGAAGCCACGCTGATAACTCCCATGCCGCCCAAGGACAAAATGGGCAGGGTTAAAGAATCTTCCCCGCTATATATAGCGAAATGATCCGGTAACAAGCGCCGCAGCTCGCTAACCTGGTCAAGGTTGCCTGAAGCTTCCTTGATCGCCACTATATTTTCGATCTCAGATAATCGTACAACAGTTTGAGGTAAAATATTTGCCACAGTACGCCCTGGTACGTTGTATAGTATGACAGGTAAATTAGTACTCTGGGCAATGGTTTTAAAATGCTGGTATAGTCCCTCCTGGGAAGGCTTATTGTAATATGGCACCACCAGCATAACCCCGTCCACTCCCACCTTTTCCGCAATCTGAGTCAATTCAATGCTTGACGCTGTGTCATTACTACCCGTACCGGCAATAACCACGGCATCACCACCAACCTCTTCCACTACCACACGGAAAAGCTCCACTTTCTCATCTTTGGTAAGGGTAGGCGATTCACCGGTAGTACCGGAAATGACCAAGCCGTCCGAACCCGACTGCACCAGGTGACGAGCCAACTTCTTAACTTGGTCATAATCAATTGTTAGGTCCTTTTTAAATGGGGTTACCATCGCCGTTAATACTCTCCCAAAATCAATACCCAAAACTTGCACCTTCCTTCCAGGTTAACTGCCCTGCTTTTTGTGGGCTTACTTAAACTGCCTGTGCAGAGCCCTTACGGCATTTTCCATTTCCTCGTGTCTGAGCAGCATCCAGATAGTAGTATAAGAGTCGTTGCATTGCTATATCTGAATATCATTTCTTTCTAGCGCTTCAACCATATCAGCTAAAACTCCAGGAACCTCAAATATACCTGCACCGCAGAGACCTTAGCACATTGGGTAGTTACTTTTACGGCATAACCAGCGGTTTCCAATGCACGGACCGCAGTTTAAAGCTTTTTACCCTGAACAACAAACGAAACTGCTGCAAGTATATATAACAAAATCAATACTCACTCCGTTTGAGCCAAAGTTTTAAACATGCAGCCCGGCTGAATGAAGCCTTCGATACCGGGGCTGTTATTGACTAATAACGCTGGGCAATGGCGGATTTGGCACCTTCATGAGCTAGGTGGCATATCTCATCACTAGGTAATGACCTCCAGGGTTTTAGCCTCCGTGCTCGGCTGGTTATAATAACTTCCACGTCAGTGTAAATATCAATAGATTTTCCAAGGTATCCGTGGCATATGGATCACCCTGTCGACCGATGGCTGAAACAACTACCACTGACGCATAGCCGTCTTCTTTAACTGCAATAATCTTGCCGCCTCCTTTTTCCTAAGTTCTGGGGAAATTAGTGAAGTTCCCCCGAACTTAAGTACCAGGAATGTCATTAAACACTACCTTTTCCCAAGGCAATCGTATTTAATCAACAACTCCGCTATTTGTATCGCATTAGTAGCTGCCCCCTTGCGCAATTGGTCAGCCACCACCCAAATATTAAGCCCTTTATCCACTGAATTGTCCTCCCTTATCCGGCCTACAAATATCTCATCCTTACCGGAAGTGTAAAGAGGCATTGGGTACTTCTTGTCAGCAGGACTATCTTGTACAATCACCCCAGGGAAATCCGCCAGTATTTTCTTAGCGTGCTCTGCTGTGACCTTGCTTTTGGTTTCTATATTAATGGATTCCGAATGGCTGCGGTAAACCGGAACTCGAACCGTTGTCGCGGTGATCTGCAGAGCATCATCATGCAAAATTTTACGAGTTTCCTTGACCATTTTCCATTCTTCTTTAGTGTAATCCATCTCCTGAAATACATCAATATGTGGTATTAAGTTAAAAGCAATTGGATATTGAAATTTAGACGGAACAACTTCGCCGCCATCCAGCGCAGCCCGGGTATGTTCGGTTAATTCTGTAATCCCTTCAGCCCCTGCCCCGCTTACCGCCTGATAAGTGGATACCACCACCCGCTTAATGCCCGCAACATCATATATCGCTTTCAAGGGCACCACCATGATAATTGTTGAGCAGTTCGGGTTAGCAATAATGCCTTTATGAGTTTTAACATCCTCCGGATTAACTTCGGGAACCACCAGCGGCACATCCGGGTCTAGGCGAAAATTACTGCTGTTATCAATAACCACAGCACCCATTTCTGCCGCCAGCGGGCCGAATTCCAAACTAGCCTCGCCACCGGCAAAAAAAGCGATTTCCATACCTTCAAAAGAAGCCGGCGTGGTTTCCTCAACCGTATAAGCTTTACCTTTAAAGAGCATTTCTTGGCCGGCGGAACGTTCGGTAGCGCAAAGTTTCAATTCGCTCACCGGGAAATTCCTTTCTTCCATAATTTTCAACATTTCCTGTCCCACTGCTCCAGATGCTCCTACAATGATTACTTTATTGCCAGCCAAATCAATACCTCCATTCCTTCTCTTCCACCGGCTTATTTAGTTATTCGCAGGCTACTAGAATTGGTTGAAGCTGCTCTTTCTTTAAAGCATGCTCAATGGTGTCCACCAATTTATCCATCTTAGCCTTTAACGAGTTTGGTTTATCGGCAGGGCTATCCTGTCCAAAGGGCACCATGTATATGTTTTTAGCATTTAATAGCAAACCAATATTTTTGGCGTTCAAACTGAGACCATCATTGGTAGATACTGCCAATACCACAGGACGCTGGTTGCGCAAGTGCGCTTTAATAGCCATCAACACCGGACTATCGGTAATCGCGTTAGCCAGCTTAGCCAATGTATTTCCGGTGCACGGCGCCACCACCAGTACATCCAGTAATTGCTGAGGGCCAATTGGTTCAGCGGCAACAATGCTGTTGATTATTTTTTTGCTACCGCTAATTCCCATAACCTGTTCTTTCCAGCCGGCTGCTGTACCAAACCTGGTGTCAGTTTCATCGACAGCAGTACTTATTATAGGATACAATATAGCACCCTCATCAGCAACCCTTTTCATTTCCACCATTACTTCTTCCAAGGTACAATGAGAGCCTGTTAAAGCAAATCCCACTTTAATACCCTTTAATCTCATTAACACATGCACCTCCTGGTTAAAACCGGAAAACTAATGTCCCATCTTCTGCAGCAAAATGCCGGGTACCACCCGTGACAGGATCATGCCGGCAGTTTTAGGCGCCACTTTGCCAGGCAAACCAGGCGCTAAAACAGCCTCAATGCCTAACTCCCTGGCCTTCCCAAAATCAGTGCCCCCGGGAGCAGAAGCAAGGTCGATAATTAGGGTTGCCGAGGGTAACCTTTGTAGAATTTCCCCGTTAATAACCGGTGCAGGTATAGTATTAAATATTACATCCACATCTCGTAAATAATCTATTAATTCTTGAAAATGGAGCACTTTTAAGCCCATAGCATACGCTCTGGCCAACTGTGCGGAGTCCCGGGCTACTACCGTGGTATGAGCATACATATTCTCAAGTAATTGGGCCAGTGTCTGGCCTGTGCGGCCAAAACCCAGCACCATTGCTTTTGCCCCATGAATAGTGATAGGCATCCTCTCCATAGCCATCTGCACAGCCCCTTCCGCAGAAGGGATCGCGTTTAAAATAGCCACTTCATCAAGTTGCATCAGTTCTACAAAATCCAAAGCGTGTTTTTCCAGCAGCTCGCGCAGCGGTTTCCGGGCAACTCCCACCAGAACAGGTGTCCCGGCTGGCAGTAGTGAAAGAAGTTCCTCGTTAATTATCGGCTTGACTTTTAAATATGCCGACGATAGCTCCATTTGTTCATTAACCCCTGGGACCGGTAATATTAAAGCCTGCACCCCGATCAGGCATTCCTCCGGTTCCGGACAGGTAACAATATTTGGCCCCTTTACTGGCAAACCATAAGTTTTAACGGTTGCACCAACCTCAGCCAAATACTCCACCAGAGTCACTTCTCTGGCGTCTCCGCCCATTACAGCTACCGTTAGGCCTGTCAAAATTTGCATGGCCGGCAAACCCACCTCCAACCTTCTTGTACTTAAACCAATATATGAAGCGTCGGTTTTAGAGGTGCATATGTGAAATTGTAATTAATATTATTCAAACAAAAGATTTTCTAAACCATATACCACTCCTTCGAGGCGCAACACCTTTCGAATAGCCATTAAAACGCCCGGCATAAAACATTCCCGGGAAGTGGTATCATGTCTAATGGTCAACGTCTGTCCTACATCTCCGAAAATTACCTCTTGATGTGCCACAAAGCCAGGTAACCTGACGCTGTGAATACGCAATCCACCTGGCATTTTACCGCCCCTGACACCAGCTATTTTTTCTTCTTCTAAGACTACACCCTGCTGGAAGTCACCCCGCTGCTCTATAATTTTCTCCGCAGTTTTAATCGCTGTACCGGAAGGGGCATCCAGCTTTTGGTCATGGTGTTTTTCTATAATCTCAACATTCGGGAAATATTTAGCAGCTTCAGCAGCAAATTTTATCATCAACAGCGCACCAATGGTAAAATTAGGTGCTATGATACATCCTAAACGTTTATTTTGAGCCAGTTTAGAAACCTCGGCGAAATCGTCCGCTGACATACCTGTGGCCCCGACAACAGGACGCACACCTGCTTTTAAGGCTGTAATCACATTTGCTCCCACCGAACGGGTATCAGTGAAGTCTACCATTACCTCGGCACCGGAAGTAGCCAGCGCCTCAGCCAGGTTGGAGGTAATTTTAACGTCCAGAGTTTCACCACTCAAGAGTGTACCAGCATCAAGTCCATCGTTAAAAATATCAATAGCCGCGCATAATTCGGTATCCTCTGCAGCCAGTACGGCTTTTAGCACTTCCCGGCCCATACGCCCGGCCACACCGCAAATAGCAACTTTAATCAAAATAGTTTACCAGTAATTAATTTGTGCCGTATTTAGTAAAAATTAATTACCGGCTACCCCCTTTCTATACTAATTTTCACATACATAAATTAACTTATAAAATTCATTCTCTAATATCTCAACAAGTATGTCAAGTGAAAAACCATTACCAAGTAAATTCCCATTGCAAGAAATGATTCTCTATTCATGATCATACCGATTCTATATTAGCCGAGCTGTCCCTGTCCCTGGGCATGATTAAACCGTTGGACATTTTTCTGGATTGATAATAAAAATCCGCTGCGGGAGCGCCTGAATATTCTGTAGCTACGTAATACTTACGGCTTGCTGTCTGGTAATTAATTTTATATCCCATCGATTGGCGTAATTTTCGTTCCAAAATTATACACCCCCTTTAGAATATTTATTTGCTTTGGCTCGGTTAGGTTATACTGACCGCCAGCCTTGTTTATTTATATTTACGTTAATCTGGCCAGTCTCTGGATAATCTCTTCGTTCCACCATACCTGAAAATACAAAGTAATCGCTGCCACATTCAGACTCAACTATACCGCTGGCCACTTCAAATTCAGTGCGATTTCCCCTCATTATTTCAGTAGGATTAAAAGGTTCGGCCAGCTTTAATTCAGTGGCGATGTCATCATATAAAGTCCAAATCAAATTATTAAGTTCGTCATCCGCAAAAATAACTGGCAACCCTATTTCTTCTTTAGCTTCCCGCCTAGCGATCATGTGATTATGAGCATATAACTTCTCGGTAAGGTAATTTACAATATTTTGCGACTGTTCACTGGTCAGCACTTCTTTGCGCAGACTAAGCATTCTATTGGCCAGAGAGCGGATAAGCATCCAGTTGCGGTGCACATTGCCCAGAGCTAGTGGATGAATTTTTTCCGCTAGTAACAAAAAAGCCTTAGCCATAATATTATCATCATAAATGCCCATCTTTTCTGCAATCAATGTCATGTAGGAATAAACGTCCTCAATGCTAACTGGCAGTTTGGCTGAAGGATTCGACGGATCCTGAGGATTGAAGGCGTTAATAACACTGGGATCGATAGGCCCCAGCTCACCCATTTTCCCCATAACAATCTCATCGGCCCCTAAGCATAAGAGTGTACCAGCACTGTAGGCCCTAAACGGAACTAAAACGGAAAAATGCTCCGTATACTCGCGAATTAAATTAACCAAGCGCCACGGTGTTAGCACATCACCACCTCGGGTATAAAGTAGCAGGTCTACCCGTGGCTTGTTACCAAAAACTTCAAGATGCCGATAAATTACCTTTACTACATCAGGAGCAATTCTGGTACTTACATTTTCTCGATCTCCCGTAACATACGAAAGGACAACTGAACCTCTAAGCTGGCCTATCTTTTGCATTAGCTCGATTCTTTGCGGCCGGGCCATAATATGCCCTCCTATTTTCCATTATTATAGCCCGTTTAACTCCACATTATATTAAACTATGTACCATTAAAAAAATCCGTGCTACGACGGATTTTATACTAAATGTTTGCCATACCTGGGAATAGCTTGATCGAGTTCTACTATAATTACCTCGAACCCAACTTTTTTTATCGCTTCCCAGGGGATAATCAATTCTTGCTTTTCGCTAAACATACTTAACAAATTACCTCTGCGAGGCAAGATAATGGACTCTATCTGTCCAGTTTCATCATCGATGGCCAAATCGGTTTCCCCAATTACCCCCAACCGGGCGCCATCGTTAATATTGATAATTTCTTTTCCCGCCAGTTCGCCCAGTCTCACTTTGCCACAAGCCTCCTTTGAGCTATTTAAATAAATCAAAATCTTCTTCCCAACCATAAACGCATGGCAAAGGGTTGGATAATAGCCAGTACGATGGACAATGTTGCCAACGGTTCCAAACTAATACCGCTTATCTGGATAGATTTTGGTATATGCAATTCTAAGAAAGCCTGTAAGATGATTAAAGAAAGGTATATACCACCCGCCGTGCCCACCATACCAGTGATGGCCTGTGATAAAGGTGAAGATTTAGGGTCACCTAAAACATCCCAATTTTTATTCCGCATAGATTGCCATTTAACGCGCTCGCGTACGGAAACAATAATTAACAACAAAACAATTAATAAAAATACAATCAAACTAATCTGCATTTTTTCACCTCCCGTACCAAATTGTATTTATTTTATTGTAAAATATTCCTTGTTTTTTTACGGGCTGCTATATCAAATTAACCGAAAAAAAAAGAAAGACCGTTTACACAGTCTTTCTTTATCTGCCCGTAGATCCAAAACCCCTTGAAGACCTGACCGTTAAAGTCAACTCATCAGTATAGATAATGTCCACCTGCCAACACGGCATAAATACAAGCTGGGCGATTCTGTCACCAGGCTTGATTTCGTACGGTACCTCACTGTTATTTTGCATAGCACAAATTATCTCGCCCTTATAGTCACTATCGATGACCCCCACCGTATTGGCCAGGGTTAGCCCATGTTTGCTTGCCAAACCACTGCGTGGGAAAACCAATCCCACCATATTTGCATCCGGTATATCAACCGCCAGCCCAGTGGGAACAAGCACCCTTTCCCTCGGCGCTACTATCATTGACTCCGTTAAGGAAGCGACCAGGTCAATACCGGCCGCACCCGAAGTCGCATAAGCCGGTTCAGGTAAGGTAACCCCAATCGCCTGGTTTAACTTTTTAAATTTTACTTGCACCTTCCCACATCCTCAAATGACATTTAGCCTTGTCGAATAATCTCTTGAAAAATTCCACCGTCATCCCAAGGACCAACACTGGCCATACAAAAGTTATCCGGATTTAAAAAGTCCCTTGCAAAATCTTTTATATCACTGTCCGAGACAGACATAATACGATTAACAATTTCATCTGGTGAAACAACCTTATCTAGATATAATTGGGACTTACCCAGCCTACTCATCCTGGTGCTGATACTTTCCAGGCTGAGAAACAGATTACCTTTCAACTGCTCCTTAACCCGCTGCAATTCGATAACAGACACTCCGCTGGACTGGATATTGTGAATCTCATTTATAATCAATTCCAAGGCAGGGCGAACATTCTGTTTGCTTAGCCCCGTATATATGCAGAATAATCCGGAATCATGGTATGAACTATGATATGAATATATCGAATAAACCAGCCCGCGCACTTCCCTGATTTCCTGGAAAAGCCGAGAACTCAAACCTCCGCCTAAAATTGTGTTAATAATTTGCAGAACATAAATCTTCTCATGGTCCAAAGCCAATCCCTGTGTTCCTAGACATATATGTACCTGCTCGTTATCTTTAGCCCGGCATACCACTTGATGAGCAGGCTCGGGTAAAGTATAAAGTCTTTGTTTTTTTCCCCCGGTTAATTTCCCAAAGGTATCGTTTAAAACATCCATAACCTTATTGTTATCAAAGTTACCTGCCACCGATATGACCATGTTGCCGGAGCTGTAATACTTGTAATAAAAGGACAGTATTTGCTCCCGGGATATTCCCAGTACTGTATTTTTATCACCGCTGATCGGCCTACCCAGCGGATGGGACTCCCAAATAGTACCGGCAAAAACATCATGGACCAGTTCATCTGGGGCATCCTCATACATTTTTATCTCTTCGATAATTACATTGCGCTCCCGATCAATGTCGTCCTGGTCAAAACGGGAATTTAGCAGCATATCACCAAGCAAGTCAACTCCAAGCATTAAATGTTCATCCAACACCCTGGCGTAATAACAAGTGTATTCTTTGGTGGTAAAAGCGTTCAACTGACCACCCACAGCATCTAGCGCCTCGGCTATTTCTTTAGCTGTACGTTTTTCGGTTCCTTTAAACATCAAGTGTTCGATAAAATGTGATATACCTGCCAATTCATTACTTTCATCCCGGGAACCTATATCCACCCAAACTCCAATGGCAACAGATCGCACATGCGGTATATTCTCCATCAGCACCTTGATTCCATTAGCCAATTCGGCTACCTGTATCACATGGTTACCTCCTGTTTATCAAATCACCAGTACTACGACACTAATTTGTATATACTTTCTTGATGTTTAATAAAACTCCTTGTTTAACTGTATCTTTTTTAGTTTCGATCATATTACCTTACCTGAGCACCTTATGTAATAAAGAACTTTTATCGATAGTACATCCCGCTACAATATTAGTAGCATCCACTTCTTCGCCGTTGAGTAATACAATTATTTGGCCTAAGGTTTGTCCCTCATATACCGGCGCGTTGATATTGCGCAATAAGGCTACTTTTTTCTCAAGCTGGTCCGTGCCGTCCACTCGCATATTAATTGTAATATTCCCTTCCGCCCTAACCGGTACTGTATCGCTCACGCCTCCGGTTACCTTAACTCGGTCATATACTTCACCGCTATAAACAGTTTGTACATCTTTAAATGTGTTAAATCCATAATCCAGCAGTCGACGAGCATCTTCAAACCGGTCACTCCCATTTAATATAACAGCCAGCAAACGCCTGTCCCCCTTAGTAGCGGATGCCACCAGACACTTACCTGCCGCTATGGTTGTTCCCGTTTTAACACCATCCGCTCCCGGATAACGCCAAAGTAACTTATTCGTGTTTTGTAAATAATGGCTTACACCATTGAGACTTTCCACAACCCGAGCACGAGTTCTTACGATCCGGCAAAACGCAGGGTCATGTAGTGCATAACGGGTCAACAATGCCAAATCAAGGGCGGTTGTATAATGTTCAGCTGCTGGTAAGCCATTGGTATTACGAAAACTAGTCGTTTCGGTACCCAGCAACACCGCCTTTTCATTCATTAATTGCACATAAGTTCCCTCTGTACCAGCCACATGTTCGGCAATAGCCACGCAAGCATCATTGCCGGAACGCAGCAATGCACCATACAATAGCTGTTCCAGGGTAAGCTCTTCTCCTGGCTCAAGATACATGGAAGATTCACCAACTCCGGCTGCTTGGGGACTAACTTTTACTTTACTTTTAATATCTGCCCCCGCCAGGGCTACCACCGCGGTCATGATCTTAGTCGTACTGGCCATCGGCTTAGGTTGCCTGTGGTTTTTTCCATAAAGAATTTGACCGTTATTTACATCTACTAGAATTGCAGACTGAGCGCTAACCTGCGGTGATTGTTGATGATTGTTCGCCAGGCCAGGCGAGGTAAAGCTAACTGCAGATAACAGACAAAGAAATAGCCCTAACCCAGTAAAACTGCTTAAATGCAATGGGAACACCTCTTATTGACAGAATAACCTTTATGTTAGGTTTTCCCGTTAAACATAATTTATCCAATAGTTAACCACCACTAATACTCTGTTTCGGTACGCTGGAGATATTGGCACCTCTTCTAGCTAATTTCTACTGCTTAGGCATTTGTTCCAACATCTTTCCCACGGTAATTAATTGATAACCTTGTTCATGTAAAGCATCTATAATGCCCGGCAAAGCATTTACCGTAGGTGCAGTTGGATGCATCAGCACAATAGCGCCGTTTTCCATTTTATTTAAGACACGATTACGAATGACCTCGGGGGCAGGTCTCTGCCAATCCACGGTGTCAATACTCCACAACACAGTACGGTACCCCAACTCCTGTGCAGCCTCCAATACTGCAGATCCCCTCTCTCCATATGGAGGGGCATAAAGACGTGGTTTTTCTCCAATAAGATCAGCAATTATTTTTTCTGCACGACTTATATCCTGCAGGTTTTCCTGCCGGGATAAACTGTCAGGATGCGGGTGTGAGTATCCGTGGCTGCCAATTTCGTGCCCTTGTTCAAATATTTTATTCACCAAGTCGGGATATTTTTCAGCCCAGGTGCCACCGATAAAAAATGTCGCTTGCACATTTTTTTCATTTAAAATGTCCAGCATCTGACCAATATAATCCTCACCCCAAAATACATTACAGGTCAGCGCTATAGCTTTCACATTTTCATTACCCTGGTAAATAGGTTCGACTACAGCGGAAGTGGCGACATGTTCACGCGGATAAACCGCCCATAAAACAAAAGCCCCGATACAAATCAAAAGGAAATATTTAACCAACCGCTGTCTGCTAATGAGAATAAATATATTTATACCCCCTGCCTAAACTGTTTTACATCAATATTTATTCAGCAATAGAAATGAAAATGCTGGGGTAATAAAAATAACCTGCCTTTAGGTAGGTTATTTGAGATACTTGTTTGCCTTACAAAGAAATACACCCCTTTTATCTTAGGGGTATAGTTCACTAGCTTGTAGTTCTATTACTGGGTGTCCGCCGTTGGTTGCGCTGAGGGCGCCGGTTATCTCTATTTTCCCTTACCCTTTCTTTATATTCAATGCCCTCGGGAACCGGTAACAAATCTTTATGAGAGAGTTTTAATCTCCCTTGATTGTCATAACCAATTACTTTAACTTCTAACATATCTCCTTCGTTGACTACATCTTCCACTTTATTAACCCGCTCGTGTGCCAACTGTGAAATATGAACCAACCCATCTTTTCCTGGTAAGCCTAATACTCCAGGAATTATTTCCACGAAACATCCAAAATCAGTAATCTTAACCACTTTTCCATTATAAATTTGGCCGCTTTCCACATCCTTGGTTAGCTTTTCTACCATTGACAGTGCTTGGTGGCCAGCTTCAGGATTGACCGCAGCTATAAATACGCGGCCGTCATCTTCAATATCAATGTCCACACCGGTTTCTTCAATAATCTTTTTGATGATTTTACCACCAGGACCTATTACATCTCTGATTTTATCCGGGTCAATAATAGTTTGAATAATCCTGGGTGCGTATAAAGATAAATCAGTTCTAGGTTTATCGATCACTTCGAGCATTTTACCGAGAATATGCATTCTACCTTCATTGGCTTGGCTCAGGGCAATCTGAAGTATCTCCCGGTCAATACCTGCTATCTTAATATCCATCTGCAAGGCAGTAACCCCTTTGGCAGTGCCGGCCACTTTAAAATCCATATCACCCAAATGGTCCTCTAAACCTTGAATATCTGTTAGAACCGCAAATTCATCGCCTTCTTTAATTAAACCCATCGCCACCCCGGCCACCGGTGCCTTAATTGGCACACCTGCATCCATAAGCGACAGACAGCTACCACAAACACTACCCATCGATGTGGAGCCATTACTTTCTAATACTTCGGACACAACCCGGATTGTGTAAGGGAACTTATCCTCCGCGGGGATCACAGGCTCAAGAGCACGCTCAGCTAAAGCACCATGGCCAATTTCCCGTCTGCCCGGTGACCGCATCGGTTTGGTTTCCCCAGTACTGAAAGGAGGAAAATTATAGTGGTGCATATAGCGTTTACTTTCTTCGATACCCAAGCCGTCCAGCCTTTGCTCTTCAGATATAGCCCCTAGAGTTACTATCGAAAGCACCTGAGTTTGCCCCCGGGTAAAGAGGCCGGAGCCATGTGTACGGGGTAAAATACCAACTTCCACGCTAATAGGCCGCACTTCATTAAGAGCTCTGCCGTCCACGCGCACCCGATCAACTAAAATAAAGCGGCGTACTACTTTCTTTTCTACGCTTTCGATGACATTGACAATAGCTTTAGATTGCTCGGGATACTCTTCCAGCAATTCCAGAGTCAACTTATCTTTAACACCATCAATTAAGTCTTCCCGCTCTTTTTTGGATAATTGTTTAACAATACCTTCCTGTACTGCTGATTTAATTTCCTCGGTGACCCTGGCCGTAATAACACTTTCCAATTCTTCATCGATAACCGTTAATTCGGGGTTATATTTTTCTTTGGCTAAGCCCATGGCCAGCGCTTCAGCACGAAAATCTTCAATAAATTTCACAATCTCCTTGATCTTTTCATGTCCAAAGATAATGGCTTCTAACATCTCATTCTCGGGCACTTCTTTAGCGCCCGCCTCGACCATCATAATTGCGTCACTAGTTCCAGCAACCACCAAATGCATATCGCTTTTTTCAGCATCAACTATATTGGGGTTAATAATGAGTTTATTATCCACCCGACCTACAGTGACAGCACCAATAGGTCCGTTGAATGGAATATTGGAAATATGCAGGGCGGCTGAAGCGCCTACCATGGCAGCCATTTCAGGAGGGTTATCCTTATCCACTGATAAAACTAGGGCAATAACTTGCACTTCATTGCGCAAACCCTTAGGAAACAGCGGGCGAATAGGACGGTCAATCAACCGCGCAGTTAGCGTGGCCTTTTCACTTGGCCGCCCTTCCCTTTTAATAAAACCGCCGGGTATCTTGCCCACTGCATAAAGACGTTCTTCATAATCACAAGTAAGTGGGAAAAAATCGATCCCTTCTCGGACCTGCTGGGACATAGTAGCGTTAACCAGTACCACGGTATCCCCATACCTAACCAGCACAGCACCACCGGCCTGTTTAGCCACCCGGCCTGTTTCTATGGTCATTGGCCTACCGCCGACCTCAATACTTTTCGATAAAATGTTTGGTTGCTGCATATTATACTTTTAATTCCGGTCCAAAAAAATGGGAACCGGTATACCTCCTTCCTCATCCAGTCAAGCTACCCAGGACTGGAATAATTTACTTTTACCATAAAAGAATCACATTCTACATATTTAGTAGTATATCCTGCCTAAATTGAAAAAAATACATAATTCTTTTGTTATTTATATCGGACTGTTCAAAGTCTGTATAGCTAAGGTAGCTAAGACATTCGTAGAGTTTATGCTCAATAAAAACACTCAAATAATCAAAAAATTTGGTATAGATAATTCGCCAAGATCTCTATTTTATTGGAAAGGTGGTCTCTTGTATAACTCTGTCGCACCAGCATTGAGGGTGATTCTCTGTTTCGTAAGTTTCGCGTGCTTAAATGGCTAAAGCCATTAAAAAATAAAAGCGGGTTTAAACCCGCTTTTACTTACGTAAACCTAACCTTTCAATTAATACACGGTAACGATTAAAATCCCGGCTCTTCAAATAGTTCAACAAAGCCCGACGCTGGCCAACCATTTTAAGCAGCCCACGCCTGGAATGGTGGTCTTTTTTATGAATCTTAAGATGCTCGGTTAGATCGTTAATCCGCCGAGTCAAAATTGCCACCTGAACTTCGGGTGATCCGGTATCGTTTTCATGCAACTTAAAATTATCAATAACCGTCTGCTTATCAGGCGCTGATAGTGCCACAAGGTTCACCTCCTTCATTTCAAAATCGCTGCTAGCCAAGCTAATCGTCGGAGATAAACGAGTTCCCTAGCTAACAGTTCAAATATAATAAATTGAAATTATTTACCAATTACAGTAATCACTAGTCGCCCATCAGATATATCCTTAGCCACAATATCAAACATCCGTCCCGATTTAGCAAAAAAACCTCTAAAGCGTGTTGCTGTGGGTATCCGGCCTGGTATACCGGTAGTGGCTGTGATAATATCGACAACTGTTATTTTATCCTGGCGATAATCACGTAAACGCTTTCGTGCATGTTCAGTAATAATTACATTCATTTTATTTAATTAGCCCCTGTCTGGCAGGCTAATTTATCTTCTTCCTGCGCTAAAAATGCATACAAAGCATCTTGAAAGGCGGCTATTTGGGCATCTTCCTCAATGTCAGCCTGTCGATATATCTTTTCCAATTCCCTTTTTAAATCCTGAAAGTCCTCACTTAAACAAATCAAGGCAATGTGGTTTAACCATCTTTTCATTTCCGCTTCCGGCAAATCGATCTTGGACACCCCCATTAATGAAACATCTCGATGAGACGTTTACAGACCGGGCAACAAAACCGTTTTTATTACAAAATCATTGTAGCATATTCCACTCGACAAGTAAACTTAGTAAGAAATAGAATACACTGGTTGGCTTAACGATTAAACTGCAAATGATGCATCTATGCGGGCTTCATATATGTCTTTCTGAATCTGTTCCACTAATTCCACAGCTGAGTTAAATTTTTGTTCATTACGCAGTCGCCTGATGAAATGCACTTTAATAACCTTGCCGTACAAATTGCCACTATAATCTAGCAGATGGACCTCAATGCTTCTCATAAAGGAGTTGCTGTGAAATGTAGGCTTAATTCCAATGTTGGCCACCCCTCCCCAAGATTGCCCCTCAAGATTGACTTTCACTGAATATACACCATTGGCCGGCACTAATAAGTTTTGAGCAACCTCAATGTTCGCTGTGGGAAAACCCAGGGTACTACCACGTCTTTCACCATAAACCACCGTACCCTCAAGGACTGGGCTGTAGCCTAGAAATTTTCTCGCCTCAGTTATTTCTCCATCGGCCAGCAGACTCCTGATCAATGTACTGCTTACCGGTTGACCGTTAATGCTGACAGGTTGCAAAACCTCCACATCAAAACCCAGTCTTTCACCATAGTCTTCTAATAATTCAGGAGTTCCAAGTCCCAGGTAGCCAAATGTATAATTATAACCTACTAAAACAGCACGCACAGCAAGTTGTTCATATAATACCTGCTTGATAAAATCCTCTGGACTCAAACGGGCAAACTCCTCAGTAAATGGTATCCACAACAGCACCTCTACACCCAGTTTAGCAAACATATCCCTTTTCACATTCGGCGGCAAAATCAAGGGCGGAGCACCCTGGGGGTTTAATAGCGCCAATGGGTGGGGGTCAAATGTAAATACAGCCGGCGTTCCATTAACCGCTTTAGCTTTAGCCACGATATCGCTAATCAACCGCTGGTGCCCTAAATGTATGCCGTCAAAATTACCAAGCCCAACTACTAGGTCTTTAAATGTATCTTTTAACCCTTTCCAGTCTCTATAAATACGCACTGCTGCTATAACCTCCAGATTTATGTTTAAACCAGCACTTTAACAGGTTGAAGCATATACTTACCCGACGTATTAAAGTCATCTTTAATAACAATCGCCAAGGCAATTAAGGCACCGGCTTTTTCCAAGCGAACCATCTGTTGAGGAGTCAACCGGCCTGCTAAGGCACGGCCATACAGCTCAAAACTATTTCCACACTTAATAGTTCTTTCCAATGCACTTTCAACAGTAACCACAGGTAAGTATTCCAGCGCTTTACCCATTGGTACCAGCAAGGTAGCCACATCAAGGCCGTTAGGCTCACTCAATTGCTCTAGTATCATAGAATCCTCTAATTTAAACAAACCCGCTCTAGTGCGCAATAAAAACGACATATAAGCTCCACAACCAAGAATTTCCCCTAAGTCGTGACATATTGTACGTATATATGTGCCTGCGGAACAATTTATATGCAATATTGCTTTTGGAAATGACGGATCATCATAAAAACCTCTCAACTCAATTTCGCTTATGTATATAGCTCGAGGAACCCTCTTCACTTCAATACCCGCCCTGGCCAGTTCATAGAGCTTTTTACCTTGCTGTTTGATGGCCGATGTCATTGGCGGTATTTGCATAATCCACCCTTTAAAACTCTTTAGCGCTTGCTCAATATCTGTAGCACGTAACCCTTGGGCGCCGGTCGATGTAAGCACGTCACCAAACATGTCCTGGGTAGTGGTGGATTTGCCAAAGGTAACCTCAGCCCGGTAGTCCTTAGTGTCTGGCAAATACTGAATGATTTTCGTAGCCTTGCCTAAACAGACGGGCAATACACCTGCAGCTCCCGGATCCAACGTGCCAGTATGTCCAGCTTTTTTTTGACCGGTCACTCTGCGTATAAAACTTACCACATCATGACTGGTCATACCCGGCGGTTTAAGGATATTTAGAATGCCATCCATAATCATTCATCCTTTAAAAAAGGTAATGCCGCCTGCAGCAATTGGTGTTTTACATCCTCTAAATTTCCTTCCATCACACAACCTGCTGCCCGTGGATGTCCGCCCCCGCCAAACAAGGTCGCTAATTTGTTAACATCTAAGTAATATTTAGATCTTAAACTGACCTTATATTTGCCATCCTCTATTTCACGGAAAAATAAAGCCAGTTCCACACCTTTAATTAAGCGAGGGTAGTTAACCAAGCCATCTACATGTTCATCAGTTGCATTCAACCTATGCAGCGTATCTCTTTGCATAAACATCCAAGCCACTCGGCCACAGCCGCTGAGTTCCAGCGATTGTAAAACAGTACTTAATACTTGCAGGCTAACTAGTGGTTTCTCTTCATACAAGCGTTTATTTATCCATGCTGCCTTTACGCCAAGCTTCAATAATTCAGCAGCTCTAAGGTGGGTCAGGCTGCCCGTGTTATCATAAGAAAAAGAACCTGTATCGGTGACAATCGCTACATACAGACAGGTAGCAATATCTTCGTCTACTAACACCGGCAACCAACGTAAAAGATCATACACAATTTCACCTGTTGCTGCACAAACAGGTAAATTCAAATAAGTATTACCAAAAGGAACAGAACCAGTGTGATGATCTAAAACGGCCACCCGACCCGCCCGGCCAAGCAGTACTTGAAAATGCCCCAACCGATCGGGCACCGAGCAATCCACGGAAACAAATAAATCAAATTGACATTGTTGCTCAAGCTCAACATGGATTTCATCTGCACAAGGTAAAAAGGCATACAACTCTGGCACCGGGTCGGGGCTATAAAAAACCACCTTCTTTCCCATTTGCCGCAGAGCCAACCCCAGAGCCAGCATTGCCCCCAGGCAATCGCCATCGGGCATAACGTGACCGCAAAGCGCTATCTGCTCCGCCTTATTTAACTCACTAACCATTGCGGAAAACAGCTGTTTTGCTTCTTGCTCACACATCTTTGCTCTTAACCTCTTCCAACAGTTCCATAACCCGGACCCCGTGATCCAAGGATTCATCAAGAATGAAGGATATCTCAGGCACTAGCCTCAACCTGATGCGACGCCCAAGTTCCGTGCGGACAAACCCCTGAGCTTTGGTTAAAGCCTGCATAGTGCTTACCCTTTGCTCATGGTTACCTAACACGCTGACATAGATTTTTGCGTATTTCAAATCACTTGATACATCTACACCAGTAATAGTAGCAAAACCAATCCGCGGGTCCTTTAATTCATTTAACAACAGGTCGGACATTTCCTTTTTTATTGCCTCGGCCAACCTTTCCGGCCGGTGGGACATAATAATCCCCCCTCACGGTTATAGTACTACATATTAAGCCAGTTCACGTTTAACAGCCTCTACAATATAGGCCTCTAACTGGTCGCCTTCCCTGATATCATTAAACCTTTCCACTGTAATACCGCACTCGTAACCCTGCATCACTTCTTTAGCGTCATCCTTAAACCTTTTTAGAGAATCAAGATGTCCCTCATGGATTACTATGCCATCCCTAATTACGCGCACACCGGCATCCCTGGTTACTTTGCCTTCCGTTATATAGCACCCTGCTATTGTGCCCACCTTGGTCACCTTAAATGTCTTGCGCACTTCTGCACGTCCCAACACCACTTCTTTATACTCGGGCTCTAAAAGACCGCTCATGGCCTTCTTGATATCCTCGATGGCATCGTAAATTATTCTGTATAACCGTATGTCCACTTTTTCCGTTTCCACAGCATTACGGGCATTTTCAACGGGCCGTACATTAAATCCAATTATTATCGCATTAGAAGCCGAAGCCAGCATAATATCAGATTCAGTGATGGCACCAACACCGCCATGGATAACGTTTACCCTGACCTCACTATTACCCATCTGTTCCAGCGATTGACGCACGGCTTCCACCGAACCCTGCACATCAGCCTTAATGATTATGTTTAGTTCTTTAACCTGGCCTTCTTGAATCTGGTTAAATAAATCATCCAGCGATATTTTTGGTGCGGAAAGCCTAAACTCTTCCTCCCGTTTTTTCGTAAAACGTTCATCAATGAGCTGCTTGCCGAATTTTTCATCTTCCACAGTATAGAACAATTCTCCCGCCGGTGGTACTCCCGAAAAGCCAAGTACCTCAACAGGCGTGGACGGACCTGCTTTACTCACCCGCCGGCCGGTATAATCCATCATCGCTCTAACTTTACCATAAGCCACACCGGCAATAATGAAATCACCTACCCGCAGCGTGCCATTTTGCACTAAAACGGTAGCCACCGGCCCTCGGCCCTTGTCAAGTTCAGCCTCAATTACTGTGCCCCGAGCCGCCCGGTTAGGATTGGCCTTAAATTCACCAACTTCCGCTACCAACAGGATCATTTCCAGTAATTCGGGGAGGTTTAATTTTTCCTTAGCTGAAACCTCCACAAAAATAGTATCTCCACCCCATGCTTCAGGTACGAGATTATACTCTGTTAATTCACGTTTCACTTTTTCCGGGTCAGCACCGGGTTTATCGATTTTATTAATTGCCACAATAATGGGTACATCTGCAGCTCGGGCGTGATTAATGGCTTCAACAGTCTGTGGCATCACACCATCGTCAGCAGCGATTACCACGATGGCAATATCTGTTACTTTGGCACCCCTGGCTCGCATTGCCGTAAATGCCGCATGACCGGGTGTATCAACAAAAGTAATCTTTCTACCCTTATGCTCAACCTGATAAGCACCGATATGCTGAGTAATACCACCCTCCTCAGAAGCTGTCACATGGGTATGACGAATAGCATCCAGTAGAGATGTTTTACCATGGTCAACGTGACCCATGATCGTTACCACCGGCGGACGCCATCTTAAATTTTCAGCATCATCTTCAGGTTCCTTCATCATCAGCTGTGCTTCTTTATCCAGCTCTACCTTTACCTGCACTTCGAAGCCCATTTCATTAGCTACAATAGTTGCGGTATCAGCATCAATTTCCTGGTTTATAGTGGCCAATGTGCCAAGTTCCATTAATTTTTTAATTACCTCACCGGCGTTTATACGCATCTTTTCAGCCAGTGTTTTAACGGTAATGGTATCACCAATCACCACAGGTTTTTTCTCTACCACAGGTGCGGGTTGGCTTTTCTTCTGGGGACCCTTGTTAAATCTTCTGTTCGAGCCAGACTTAAAGCTGCGCTCTTTGGATGCGTCCTTATTTAACCTGTTATCTTTGGTATCCTTTCCTTTAAAGGCATGTTTTTCAACCTGTTTAGAACGTTCCTGAGCTTTATTCTTCTCCAGTGCTTTTACTTGATCAGGCATGGACTTTTGAACCATCTTAGCAATAACACCAGCCTGAGTATTTGGACCACTACCTGTTCTGGGACCTTGGTTGCTCCGATCAAAAGGTTTTGAGGGGCGCTGTTGACCTGTCGTACGATTATAGTCACCCACCTTGTTGCGGTCGCGAAAAGTTGAAACTGGGCCTCTGGTTTGTTCTGGTTTATTTGCTGCCGTACGGTTGCCAACCGGCGCATGGTTACGGTCAGCTGTGGCTCTACCTGGTTGGCCGCTGGGCTGATTAGGCCTGGGTTGGTTACTCTTGGGCTGGCTACTACCCGTTTGGTTACCTCTGGTCTGGTTACTCCTGGATTGGCTACTTTTATACTGATTGTTTTTTGGTTTATCGTCTTGTCTCTGGAACCGTGGCTCACTAGCTCGCCCTTTGTCGTTCGAGAAACTACCAATTGTCTTTTCAGTAAATACGCGATCGGGCGGCCGGTCGGGAACCCTGTCCACCAACCCAGGGCCTCGATCTTGACGATCCCGGTTACTTACAGTTTTAAAGCCTCCGTGCTTTTCATTTTTGTGTGGCGCTGACTTAGCAACAATATTGCCACCACCAACACTTTGATAATGATTTTTTATCCTTACAATTTCATTATCCTCTAAGGTGCTCATGTGGGATTTTACTGTTATACCCATTTTATTAAGTTGGTTTAGCATATCCTTACTTTCTATATTAAGCTCCTTAGCAAGTTCATGAACACGTTTTTTTACCATACAATCACCTCCGAATGATTATAATGTACACAAGTCAATCTCTCCCCTTTCCATCGCTCCGGCGATACCCCGGGCAAGCTGTTCATCTATAATCGCCACCACTGTACGGGGCGCCTTTCCCAGCAAAAAACCCAGTTCATTTTTGGAAGAGTAACAAAAAGCTGGAACACTATTTTCTTTAGCTAACTGCATAAACTTCTCCTGACTGCGCTTCGATGCATCGCCAGCCAATATAAGCAATTTTATTTCATTTTTCATAAAAGCATTTTGTACTGCGGTTTCGCCGCTAATCACTTTACCCGCCCGCCTGCATAAACCAAGTAAATTAGCCACTGCATCGGTCATGGCTGTTCTACCCTTTCCAACAGGCTCTCTTTAATTTCCTGGTTAATAGCGTGTTTTAACGATTTTTCCAATCTTTTTCCCTTTAATGCTTTATCCAAACATTCTTTATTCGGGCAAATGTAAGCGCCTCGACCCGAGCGTTTGCCGGTGCGATCTATTTCTATGGTCCCCTCCGGCGTACGCACTACTCTAATTAATAACTTTTTGGGTTTCATTTCTTGACAGCCGACACACATTCTTTCCGGAATTTTTTTTACCTTAGGCAAGCCGAGACCCCCTATTCAATGAATTCCTCGGCAAATAAATCTTTGTAATCAGGATATAATTCAGCCATTTGACTTTCACTTTTGATGTCAATTTTCCAACCCGTAAGCTTAGCAGCCAGACGAGCGTTTTGCCCTTCCTTTCCTATAGCCAACGACAGCTGGTAATCAGGAACAATAACACGAGCCACCTTTTCATCTTCCCATATTTCCACGGCTACTACTTTTGCCGGACTGAGAGAACTGGCTACAAATTTTGATGGTTCAGAATCCCATTTGATTATATCCAGTTTTTCCCCGTGCAGTTCATTTACTATAGTCTGTACCCGCATCCCCTTTGGTCCTACACATGCCCCAACTGGATCTACGTTTTCATCCCGGGAAAAAACCGCAATTTTAGAACGATAACCGGCCTCTCGGGCTATAGATTTTAATTCTACCACACCATCCTGAAGTTCAGGAACTTCCAATTCAAGGAGCCTTTTTAAAAGCCCCGGGTGTGTTCGGGAAACAAAAATTTGCGGTCCCTTGGTGGTTTTTTTCACCTCCACTATATAAGCCTTCACTCGATCGCCCGGAGCATAAGTTTCGCCTGGGATTTGCTCCGCTGGTGTTAGAATAGCCTCTGTTTTACCTAATTCAATAAAGGCATTTTTTTGTTCAATACGCTGCACAACACCGCTAATTATATCCCCTTCGCGGTTGGCAAATTGCTCGTAAATTATATTCCGTTCGGCTTCGCGAATCCGTTGTACCACTACCTGCTTGGCCGTTTGGGCCGCGATCCGACCAAAATTGCGAGGTGTAACCTCTGTCTCTACCACATCATTCAAATTATAAAGAGGATCAATAGCTCTAGCTTCAGACAGCAAGATTTCTAGACGTGAGTCTTGAACATCTTCCACAACAATCCGCTGGGAATATACTTTACAATCGCCTGTTTCCCGATCTATAAGCACCTTGGCGTTTTGCAGCGAGCCAAAATTTCTTTTATACGCTGAGAGCAGTGCAGCCTCTATCGCCTCAAGTAAAACATTAGCGGAAATACCCTTTTCCCTTTCCAAGTCCTTCAGGGCTTCCAAGAATTCGGTGTTCATTTAACCGTGTCCCTCCACAACAACTATTCCCGTACATAATATTTTAGGCGTACCAATATTGAGCACAATTTTAAAACTCGGGTACCAGACGAGCTGAGGCAACCTGTTCCAACGGCAACACAATACTGGTGCCGTCTATATTAAGAGTTACCGAGTGCTCTTCGGCGGCGATGATTTGTCCTTTAAACTTACGCCTGCCTGCGAAAGGAGCAAAAGTAGTTATTTTTACACTCTCACCAGTGAATCTGGCAAAGTCAGCCGGTTTTTTTAACGGTCTATCCAAACCAGGTGATGAAACCTCCAAGGTGTACGCATGAGGTATGGGATCATATTCGTCTAATAGTGTGTCGATATTTTCGGATACCAACTGGCAATCCTCAAGACCTATTCCTTCGGGCTGATCAATAAAAATTCTTAAGAACCAGCGTCCTCCCTCCCTGGTATATTTTATATCCACAAGTTCAAAGCCCAGTTCAACCAGTTTGGGGTTTATGATTTTTGCTACTGTGCTTTCGGTATTACTCATTTCGATATCCCCCTAATGATAAACTACCGTTATCATTCCTTTAGTATAATACGAAAGAGTGGGCAATACCCACTCCTTCAATAACAAGGTCTGCATAAAGTCTTTAGCAGTCATCTCAAAACCGGTCATCATTACTGTTTCCCGGGGGCAGCCTATTTTTCGCCCTGTCTAGCAACATTAAACACTATGTAGAGCTACTACTTATTATGACCAAAAACCACCAAAAAACAAATAGGGCACAAAAACAAGTTAATATTATCATAAAAGAGCACGTTTGACAAGGTGAGCACTAAATTCATTATGACGCAACATGTATTAAACTTACACTAATTAATACACCCTTCGTCCATTTGCTTTAGCTTTGTCTTAACAGCACACACTACATTATTTAACGATACCAACTCCGTTTCACTATTCCGCCGCAGGTAAAGCTCCACCTGCCCATTTGCTAATCCCTTTGACCCCACCGTAACGCGCACAGGATAGCCCACCAGGTCCGCATCGTTAAATTTAACCCCTGCCCGCTCCGGTCGGTCATCAATAACAGTTTCAACACCTGCTGCATTAAGGTCATTATATATCGTTTCAGCTGCCTGCATGAGTTTCTGATCCTTATTGCTAACCGGCACCACTATCACATGATAAGGGGCAATTTGTACAGGCCAGATAATGCCACGCTCGTCATAGTTCTGCTCCACAGCAGCAGCCATCGTCCTAGTTACACCAATTCCATAACAGCCCATTACATATGGCATAGATTTGCCATTTTCATCCAAAAAGGTACCACCTAACGCTTTACTATATTTGGTGCCCAACTTGAAAACCTGGCCAACCTCTATCCCTCTGGCCTCTTGTAATTCAGAACCACAATGCGGGCACGGATCACCGGCTTTCACTAAACGCAGGTCAATAATTATATCCGGTTTAAAATCCCGCTTCGGGTTGACATTAACCAAGTGCTTGTCTTTTTCATTAGCCCCGCAGACAGCATTAACCATATTCATTATCTCGTGATCAGCCACCAGCCTGACCCCGCTCAGGCCAACTGGGCCAGCATAGCCCACCGGAGCACCAGTTACCGATTGTACCGTTTGTTCATCAGCTAAATCCAACCTGACACAATCTAGCGTATTATAAAGCTTAATCTCATTAATTTCCCGGTCACCTCTAACCATTGCGGCTACGTTTTCCTTATCAGTGGTATAGATTACGGTTTTAATTATTTTTTCCGGTGGTACGTTTAAAAACTCTGTTACTTCATTAACAGTACGGCATCCAGGTGTTCCTACTGTTTGCAGCTGCTCGAGCGCACTAGTAATTTGTCCAGATGCGGATACTGTCTCGGCTCGTTCCTGGTTGGCCGCATATCCGCATTTTTCATCGCCACAGTATAAAACAGTGGCTTCTCCTGATTCAGCCAACACCATAAACTCATGAGTGTCGCTGCCACCAATGGCTCCAGAGTCTGCCACTACTGGTCTGAACTGTAAACCGCAACGCCTAAAAACCCTAGTATATGCATCGTACATTTTATTATAACTAACATCCAGTCCAGCCTGATCACGATCAAATGAATACAAATCCTTCATGATAAATTCTCTGCCACGCATCAAACCGAACCTAGGCCGGCGCTCATCACGATATTTATTTTGGATTTGATACAGCAGTAGGGGCAACTGTTTATAAGAATTAACTTCACCCTTAACCAGCGAAGTAATTATTTCCTCATGGGTGGGGCCTAAGCAAAAATCGCGTCCATGCCTGTCCTTAAGTCTGAATAACTCGGGGCCGTATACATCCCAACGTCCTGATTCCTGCCATAACTCGGCAGGCTGAATAATAGGCATCATGATCTCCTGACCACCCTGCCTGTCCATTTCTTCTCTGATAATTTGCTCGATTTTACGGACTACACGCCAGGCCAGGGGCAGCAATGTATACACACCGGCCGCCGCCTTGCGCATAAAGCCCGCCCGCAACAGCAATTGATGGCTAATTACCTCAGCCTCAGCGGGTACCTCACGCAAAGTTGGCAACAATAAATTAGATACCCTCATCTCCGTTCCTCCCTTGGATAATATGATCAATTTCTTTCATCAGTTCTTCAACCAGTAAATTCTCCGGCACTTTTCTAATAATCTGTCCTTTGCGGAAAATAAGTCCCTCCCCATGACCGCCCGCAATACCTACATCGGCATGTTTGGCTTCCCCAGGGCCGTTCACAACACATCCCATTACCGCTACTTTTAAAGGCTGGTTTATCAAGGTTAAACGCTGTTCCACTTCACCGGCAATGCTAACCAGATCAATACGCGTTCGCCCACAGGTTGGACACGATATCAATTCTGCTCCTCGACTCCTTAGACCAAGGGCTTTTAATATTTCATAGGCCACCCGCACCTCCTGTACAGGGTCACCTGTCAAAGAGACACGTATGGTATCACCTAATCCTTCCGACAGCAGCGCCCCAATACCAACTGCCGACTTAATACTTCCCGCGAAAACTGTCCCTGCTTCAGTAACGCCGATGTGAAACGGGTAATCCACCTTTTCAGCCAGCATGCGATAAGCAGTAAGCATAAGGGGCACATCCGAAGCCTTTAAGGAAATCTTAACGTCGTAAAAGCCCAGTTCCTCCAGTATAGCAACATGTCGAAGAGCGCTTTGCACCAGCGCCTGTGGGTTTAATCCTTCCTGCAATAGATCTTTTTCCAAAGACCCGGCATTTACACCAATACGTATGGGTATATGCTTTTGTTGAGCTGCTTTGACTACCGCCACAACCTTATCCCGGCCACCGATGTTGCCCGGATTGATCCGCAATCCATCTACACCAGCCTCTATAGCTGCAAGAGCCAAATGATAATCAAAATGAATATCCGCAACTAAAGGGATGGTGAGACCCTGTTTAATAGCCGGCAATGCCTTGGCCGCCTTTTTATCAGGTACCGCCACCCTGACTATTTCACAGCCAGCCTCGATTAGCCGTCCAATTTGCGCCCTGGTGGCAGTTACATCAGATGTGTCGGTGTTGGTCATCGATTGTACTGAGATCGGAGCAGCGCCCCCCACAGTAACGTCACCCAGCTGCACAGGACGACTTTTTCTACGCTGCATATATTTAGCCCCCAACTCAAAGTCATTCATCCGGTACCATTCTGGTTCATTCTAACTTAAACAACATACATTATAACATTTTCCTGCAGGATTTTCCAAACATCCGACCCAAGTCCAAATTTTAACCCCGGCAACTGC
This sequence comes from Sporotomaculum syntrophicum, assembly GCF_009932395.1. Taxonomy (GTDB): domain Bacteria; phylum Bacillota; class Desulfotomaculia; order Desulfotomaculales; family Desulfallaceae; genus Sporotomaculum; species Sporotomaculum syntrophicum. Next base: position 272,330 of record NZ_LSRS01000005.1, on the reverse strand, counting down.
ATTTCTTGCCGGGGTTAATTACTTTCGTTAATATTACCTTTTTCACTAGGGAGAACCCTGGGGACCTTGGGTAAACAGCTGTAAGACATCGTTGTAGGTTACAAACACAACCAATAACAGCAACAACCCAAACCCCACCATATGAATAAAATTTTCTTTGGAGGGATCTACGGGACGTCCCCGTAGCCCTTCTAAGCCAAGAAACATGATCCGGCTACCATCTAAAGCTGGAATAGGAAATAAATTAAATAGCCCAAGATTAATGCTTAAAAATGCAGCCAACTGCAACAAATAGTAGAAACCTGTATCCACCGCCCGATCGATTTCCCAAACCATTCGCACAGGCCCGCCCAAATCTGCAGGTGCCTGACCGACAATCATCTGACCAACAAAACTCAAGATCAAAACTATTACCTGGGAAGTTAGTTTGACACCGTTAACCAGTGCAGCGAGGGGATTTAATTTCTGTACCCGGGTAATACCAATCATCGCCCGGCCTTCTTCGCCTTTGATAGGGGTTACAGTTAACTCTATCCTTTGCTCATCCCTGATGACCACAAAATCAGTAGGTTGACCGGGGCGACTGCTAATGGTTGAAATAATTTCTTCCCAGTCATCCATTTTTTCACCTGCAATGGAGTAAATCTGGTCACCAGCTCTGATGCCCGCTTGCTCAGCGGGTTGACCGGGTAAAACACCGGCAACCGTGGTGCCCTGCACAGGCATACCCTGCAGCATAAATATAATTGCCATTAACACCGCAGCTAATAAAAAGTTCATCAGCGGACCGGCAATGATCACTGCTACGCGCTGGAGTACCGTTTTATCATTAAAACCCTTACCTTCTTCCACTTCTTCTTCCTCGGGATCCATTCCGGCCATGCGCACATACCCACCCAACGGGATTAAGCGCACATTGTAATCAGTGTTTGCACGATTCTGGCCAAATAATTTAGGACCAAAACCAAGACTGAACTCATGCACTTTGATACCTACCGCTTTAGCCACGGCAAAATGCCCCAGTTCATGAAAAAATATTAAAATAGCAAAAACAAAAATAGATGCCCAAAAAGTAGCCATACAGACCATCCTTTTTGAAATTTTTTTCGTACTGCCATGCATTTAACCCTGGCATAGTATGCAGAATAGCTCTAATTTGTTATATATATATACAAAATTAAATATTGATCTGAGTTCAGTGGGCAAAACGATAGTGCTATATTATCCTATTATTTCTTCCACACGATGGCGTGCCCAGCTATCCATTTCCATTATATCCTCCAGGGAGTTATACTGTACTGGGCTGTGTTCTTCCATAACTTTAGCCACTAACTTAGGAATTGCCTTAAATTCAAGTCTACCAGCTAAGAAAGCGTGTACAGCCATCTCGTTAGCAGCATTCAACACTGCCGGCATGGTTTTACCCACCCGACCGGCCTGGAAAGCCAAGTTCAGGGATGGAAATCTTTCATAATCAGGCTCTGCAAAGGTTAGCTCACCGATTGGCCACTGTAGTCTAGGTGCCTTTCCAGCCAGACGCTGGGGATAAAAAAGAGCATACTGAATGGGTAATCGCATGTCAGGTACACCCATTTGAGCCAGCACCGAGCCATCATTAAATTCTACCATCGAATGAATTATACTCTGCGGGTGGATCACTACATTAATATTATCATAACTAATATCAAACAGCCATCTGGCCTCGATTACTTCCAAGCCTTTATTCATTAAAGTTGCTGAGTCAACGGTAATTTTAGCACCCATCTGCCAATTAGGGTGGTTGAGAGCCATCGCCGGGGTAATTGCTGCCATCTGTTCGCTCGACCAGCTGCGAAACGGCCCCCCCGAGGCAGTCAAAATAAGTCTAGCCACATCATGGCTATTTTCACCTTGCAAACACTGCCAGATAGCGGAATGTTCGCTATCCACAGGCATAATATGCACACCATATTCCCGCGCCAAAAGCATAATTAGTTCACCAGCAGCTACTAGTGTCTCTTTATTGGCCAGTGCGATGGTTTTACCGGCCTTAATGGCCGCCACCGTAGGCTGCAGACCTACCGCGCCAGATATAGCAGTTAAAACCGTATCAGCATCAGAAAAAGTTGCTACCGCCAGTAACCCCTCGCTACCATAGCAGATATCAATTTTTTGATGAAACCCGTCTAACTGCTGCTGCAGCCAGCGGGCATCTTCCTCATGTTGCATAGATATTAGCTGAGGTTTGTATTTTTTAACCTGTTCCAAAAATAATAGTTTATTGTTTCCGGCTGCCAGGGCTACCGGCTTTATCGTATTGGGTGTACTATCAATAACCTGCAGAGTCTGACGCCCAATAGACCCCGTACTTCCTAAAATAGCCAGTTGTTTCATAATACTCTCCAATTAAGCCTATTCACTTATTAACTGAACTTATTGAATTAACCGCGGCCAGTATGGCTATAACCAACACCGGTCCTACTATCAACCCAACAACCCCTATGGTTTTCAAACCCACAAACATAGCAACTAACACAGCCAAAGGATGCAAGCCTAAATTAGCCGCCACCACTTTGGCCTCTAGTAACGCTCTGATCACCATCACCAGCAGATAAAGCACAGTAATTTGCACACCCAGCAGTACCTGGCCGGTGATAAACGACCAAATTGCCCAGGGGATATAGATCGTGCCAGGTCCCAATATCGGTATCATATCCAAAAAACCAACCAGTAAACCAACGGTCAGGGCATATTTCGCACCGATCATATACAAGCCAATAATACTCAATAAAGTTGAAATAGAAACTAGGATCAGTTGTGCACGTACATATGATAAAAAGGCAGCAGCCACCTGATTGCTTACTTCCAGAATACGCATTCCCCAAGGTGGTGGAACTATCTTTAGCCAAAGTCGGGCTACCTTTTCTCTGTCTTTACTTAAAAAATAAGTAGCTACTAAGCTAACCAGGATGACCATAATAACACTGGGAACACCACTTAATATATTGAGCAGAATACTTAACAATTCCCCAGTCCAGTGTTGGATAATACCTGTAAGATTATTTAGAGATGACTGCAAATTATCAGTTACACTTTTAGGTAAAGTACCATAAAATAAAATGCCTTTTTTTACCCACAGGTCGATAAATTGCTGTGTTTCCGCTGCCCTTTGAGGCAGCGTCAAGTAAAGATCGCTTAATTCCTTAACTAGCCTTAAAACAACCAGAGTTAATATTGAAATGATACTGCCAAAGAACAACAACATTGTAATAGCTACGGCCATTGTTCTTGATACCCTGCCATAGCGACCAAAGAAAACTACCAGTGGTTCCATAAAAATACTGAAAATAACTGCCAACAAAAACGGGGACAAGATGGTCATCAAATATAATAGCCAGGTTAGCAACTCGGGCAGCACATATTTTACAGCCAAATAAAGAGCAAGTAATGTTACCGTACCCGCCAGAACATACAAAATATTTGTTACTGTCCGCGGCAACTGTTTCACCTCAGTTTATTAGCATCCTACCCACATAATAATACACCAGTGGGGCTGTGAACAGCATACTGTCAAAACGGTCCATTATTCCTCCATGACCTGGAATCAATCTGCCAGAGTCCTTAACTCCTGTCTGGCGTTTAATAGCTGATTCCACTAAATCACCGGCCTGGGCCGCCATTCCAATAATAAGCCCCAGTAGCAATAATGGCCCCAGTGGTAGCTGGGTATATAACAAAGCCACTAACCAGGCCGCGAGCAAACAAGCAAACAAACCACCTATTGCCCCTTCCAATGTTTTACCGGGACTAAGTTCAGGTGCCAGGCGCCGCCTACCCCAGAGGCGACCGACCAAATAAGCCCCTGTATCATTGGACCAGGTACAAAAAAGCATGATAATTAACCATATCCAACCGTTTGGCAGTGTACTGAGTAAATAAAGGAAAATAAGCAAGCCCACATATATCGTACTAAAATAGGACACTGCAACATCAAGGGGAGTTAACCTTGGGTAACCTACAAGCATAGCAACCAAGTAAAATATTAGAAGAAGAATCGAAGCTTCGGCTGGGTAACCCACCTTATATTGATATGCCGCAACAGCCAGAAAAAGACAACCCGGTAAAACCAAAATTAAGGGTACATGCAAATCTATTCGAAAAAACATCGAATTCATTTCCCGAATACCCAATAACATCAATGCTGCGGTTACGGCTAATAATACAACACCACCATACCAAACCGCAGCAATTAATATAGGAATTCCAATAAATGCACTTAATACCCTTAGCCAAAGCACCATATCACCAACCCGGGTTGTAAATATAAGTCTTATTTAATAAAACACTTTAAGAACACAATTAGTTATGTAATAAACCACCAAAACGTCTTTCCCTCAACTGAAAATCCAATAGCGCCTGTAAAAACTCCTTTCTGCCAAAATCAGGCCACATGGTATCAGTTAGCCAAAGTTCAGTATAAGCTAATTGCCACAGCAGAAAGTTACTAACTCGGCAATCGCCCGCCGGCCGAATCAACAAATCAGGATCCGGCTGTCCCACAGTATATAAATGAGCAGCTATTACTTGCTCATTTATATCTTCAACCTTTAGCGTACCATACATAATTTTTTGTCCAATTTCTTGTACAGCCCTAAGCAATTCTGCCCTACCGCCATAATTAATGGCCACATTAAAAAACAAGCCGGTATTGTTATTGCTGCGCCGAATGGCCATATCAGCTGCTTCACGAGCTTTTTCCGGTAGTTCCGATAATATCCCCATGGGATGTATACGTACGTTATTGGCACACAGTTCATCGATCTCTTTATTGAGGTACTCGACCAACAAACTCATCAATATGTTGACTTCCTCACGTGGCCTTTTCCAATTCTCAGTCGAAAATGCATATACTGTTAAATACTTTAACTTTAGCTCCACGCTTAGTTTGACAATCTCATGCAAAGCGTTAACGCCTGCCCTGTGTCCAAACGACCTGGGTGCACCGCGCCGGGTAGCCCACCGCCCGTTACCGTCCATGATGATCGCCACGTGCACGGGCAGTTTGCCCATGTCCAGCTGTTTCAATAATTCTTCTTCACTTAAGTTCTTCTTCTCGGAAACAGCATTTTTTGAACGGTCGCCCAACAGACGTTTAAACATTCCTGCTCCCCTTTCTTATAAAACAACCCCCTCCGGAAAATGAGGGGGTTGTTCCATTATTCTTCAATAATGGCTCCGGTGGGGCATTCATCAATACAGGTTCCACATTCTAAGCATTTCTCTTGATCAATCGTGTAAATATCGCCTTCTATGATCGCTTCATTGGGGCAGGATTCTTTACAAGTTCCACAGGCCAGACAATCATCGGTTATTTTATATGCCAATTTCTACACCTCCTTCCCTGAAACCTCTTTAGCCACCGTCAGTATAACATTTCCGACAGATAGCTCTCGGACACGAATTACCCTATACTGTCCTGTTAATTCTCCACGGGGAGGCAAGGTAACTTCTACCTTAACTTGCCAACCCGCCGAACGACATAATTCTATTGCAGCATCCAGTTCTAAAATCAATAAATCATCAATTTGTATATTGCTCACCACGATCGCTACTAAGATAGCTTAATATCTGTACTCATTGCCGTTCAAGAATAACTTAGATATTAATTGAAAGCTAACTATAGCCATCAATACTAATTAAATTGTCATGATTTCTTTTTCTTTAGCAACAAACAGAGCATCGATTTCCTTTATGTATTTATCTGTAAGCTTCTGTACTTCATCCTGCAAGCGCCGCAAATCGTCCTCAGAAATATCCCCATTCTTTTGCTGGTTCTTCAACCCATCATTAGCTTCCCTACGCAAATTGCGAATGGCTACTCGGCCTTCTTCAGCCTTCTTCTTAATTACTTTAACTAGCTCTGTTCTTCTTTCCTTGGTCAATTGCGGTACTGCCAATCTAATTACGTTACCATCACTGGCAGGAGTAATACCCAAATCGGATTTTAATATTGCTTTTTCTATATCAGGTAAAGTGTTTTTGTCCCAGGGCTGGATAACCAGCAATCGTGCCTCGGGAACGTTGATATTAGCCATCTGATTTATCGGTGTCGGAGCTCCGTAATACTGCACCATAATTTTATCTAGCAATGCAGGTGTAGCTCTTCCAGCTCGCAGTGAAGCAAACTCTTTATCTACTACTTCGACTGTTTTCTGCATACTTTTTTCGGCATCAGACAGAAGTGTCAATAAAATCACCTCCAACATACGTTCCAACATTTTCGCCTAAAACTACCTTTTTTATATTGCCTGGTACATTAATATCAAAAACAAACAAGGGAATACGGTTATCCATACAGAGAGAGGTAGCTGTTGAATCCATTACACCAAGCCCTTTATTTAACACATCAATGTAACTAAGCTGAGTAAATTTGATTGCATTTTTATTTTTATAAGGGTCAGAATCATAAACACCATCAACCCGCTTGGCCATTAAAATTACCTCAGCTTCTATTTCAGCAGCCCGCAAAGCAGCTGCAGTATCGGTAGAAAAGTACGGGTTACCGGTACCTGCGGCAAATATTACCACCCTACCTTTTTCTAGGTGTCTGATAGCCCGCAATCGAATATATGGCTCAGCCACATCCCGCATTTCTATTGCAGTTTGCACCCTGGTGACAATGTTATGTTGGACCAAAGCATCCTGTAGGGCAAGGGAGTTGATGACTGTGGCCAGCATACCCATATAATCGGCAGTAGCCCTATCCATTCCCTTAGTACTACCGGCTACACCACGCCATATATTGCCGCCACCAATAACCACCGCTACCTCAACACCTAACTGAACCACTTCTTTTATCTGTACAGCAATGGAAGATACAACCTCCGGATCTATGCCATAACCCATGGTTCCAGCTAAGGCCTCACCACTAAGCTTCAATATAACCCTCTTAAACTTGGGTGCATCCATTAGGGCTATCTAACCTCCCGTCAATTTATTTAATTTATTCTACAAGAAAATGAAAATCCCTTTTTGGGTCAATATTATTTTCTTGCTTGTGCCGCTACCTCCGCAGCAAAATCATCCTGCCTTTTTTCCAAACCTTCACCAAGCTCATAGCGCGCAAACCGGCGCACAGAAATATTTTCTCCTATTTTAGCAATTTTTTCAGTTACAAGCTGTCTTACAGTTTTATCTGTATCTTTAATAAATGGTTGCTCCAGTAGACATATTTCCTTATAAAACTTTTCAATCCGACCTTCCACCATTTTTTCGATAATCTTATCCGGTTTACCTTCATTAGCTGCCTGAGCAGATAAAATTTCCTTTTCTTTTGCCACTATACTCTCGGGCACTTCTTCTTTATCCACGTACTGCGGACGGGCGGCAGCAATCTGCATCGCAATGTCCTTAACTAACTCTTTGAACTCATCAGTTTTAGCAACGAAATCTGTTTCACAGTTTACTTCCACCAGCACGCCAATTCTGCCACCGGCATGAATATAGGACTCGATAAGACCTTCTGCTGTAATCCGGCCTGATTTTTTAGCAGCAGAGGCTAAACCTTTTTCACGTAAAAAATCTATAGACTTTTCCAGATCCCCTCCTGTAGCTACTAATGCCTTTTTACAATCCATCATTCCAGCACCGGATCTTTCACGCAATTCTTTTACCATTGCTGCAGTTATTTCAGCCATGTAGTATTACCCCCTATAGCATGTTTTTTCTCGTAATATATTATTATATCCAAAAGTTTAAGTAAATAGAAAAAAGCAGGGGTAACCTTCCCAGGTTAATCCCCCACCAACAAGTTATTCAGCAGTTTGTTCACCCTGGTTGCCTTCAATCACGGCATCAGCCATTTTTGCAGTTAAAAGCCTGACTGCCCTAATAGCATCATCATTACCGGGTATAATATAATCCACCTCGTCTGGATCACAATTGGTATCCACGATAGCTACAATGGGGATGCCCAATTTGCGCCCCTCGGCAACGGCAATTCGCTCTTTGCGCGGGTCAATAACAAACAAAGCCTGGGGCAAACGATGCATTTCTTTAATACCACCCAAAAATTTAGCCAATCTTTCTTTTTCATGCAGGAGTTCAGCAACTTCTTTTTTGGGCAGTTTATCCATCGTCCCATCTTGTTCCATTTTTTCTAAAACATGCAGTCTATCAATTCTCCGGCGAATAGTCTGGAAATTAGTTAACATACCACCAAGCCAACGCTGGTTGACATAATACATACCACAACGTTCAGCCTCTTCATGAACTGATTCCTGTGCCTGTTTTTTCGTACCAACAAATAATATGCTACCGCCGTCTTGTACGGTAGATTTTACAAAGTTATAGGCTTCCTCTACCTTTTTGACAGTCTTTTGTAAATCAATAATATAAATACCGTTGCGATCTGTAAAAATGTAGGGGGCCATCTTAGGATTCCATCTTCTGGTTTGGTGTCCAAAATGAACACCCGCCTCGAGCAGTTGTTTCATAGATATTACGGCCATTAGTGTAACACCTCCCCCCAGCCGGTTTTTTCCTCCGCTACCATCATCTTTTCCAGGGCCCCACAGGGAACCGCCTGCGCAAAATCCGGCAGCGTGTGTATTTAACACCAGGAAGTATTCTAACATAAAGTTTAACCAATGACAAGGCTACCCATTAATTAGAAGCAAAAAAAATCAGCCATTCTTAATGGCTGGCTTTTTATTTAAGTTAAATTTAACGTTCTTTTAACCGTTCCAGTTCTTCCAGCAAACGATCATTTAACACCTTAATAAAAGTACCCTTCATGCCCAGAGACTTAGATTCAATAACTCCCGCACTCTCAAACTTGCGCAAAGCGTTTACAATTACAGATCTAGTTATACCAACCCGATCCGCTATCTTACTGGCCACTAGCAGCCCCTCATCGCCGTCAAGCTGTTCAAATATATGATGTACAGCATCAAGCTCCGAATAGGACAATGTACCAATGGCTATTTGTACGGCAGCTCGTTTTCTAGCTTCCTCCTCCATGCGGTCTTGGCGTGCACGCAATATTTCCATCCCAATAACAGTAGCACCAAGTTCAGCTAAAATCAAATCTTCATCATCGAAGCTTCGTTCAAATCTAGCGAGCACAAGCGTACCTAACCTGTTACCTGTGCCCACTATGGGAACTATGGTAGTATTCATTTTTTTGTTAAATTGGCAGGTTAGTTCGTGATTTAAGTCACAGGTATCATAGGGATTACAATAATTGGCGTAGGTTTCATTGATATTCATTACCTTTTCATTATAATCGGGTGGAAAACCCGTCGCTGATTCCACAATGTTTCTCGTCACATCGCAATCAAAGCCCTTTAGGTAAGCAAAACCTAACACTTTGCCACGGCGGTCCAATATATATACACTACACTCTATTATTTCACTTAGTATTGCTGCAATCTCCTTGAAATCAACTGGGTGACCGGCAGATTTTTGCAGCACTCTGTTAATTGAGCGGGTCTTGGCTAGTAAATTAGACAAGCTAAATCGCCTCTTTCTTATCCTAATTCAATTATTATGCCTTATTATATAATTGCAAATTTCTTATTAACCAGTTGCAGTCAGTGCTGCAAATTGTATGACCAAAAGCGCATAGCTTTACCTTTAGTTAAATATAATACCTGAAATATTGATATAGATAAAATAATGCATATTTTCTGTAAATTATTACTAGTTAACACTATAAAATATACCTGCTCAAGTCTTGATCCTTGACTACCTCACCAAGCTTTTGGATGACATATAGTTCATCAATATTAAAGGAGCTATCTTCTAATTCAGTAGCATTGAAAGATACATCTTCCAATAATTTTTCCATAATGGTATGTAACCTTCTAGCCCCGATATTTTCAGTTTGCTCATTTACAGTATAAGCGATTTCTGCAATTTTCACAATAGAATTTGGTGAAAATATCACCTCTACACCTTCAGTGCGTAATAATTCGATGTACTGTCTGATTAAAGAATTTTTGGGTTCCACTAGAATATGCAAAAAATCATCCTTGGTTAAGCTGGTCAACTCAACTCTGATCGGAAAGCGACCCTGCAGTTCGGGAATCAAATCTGAAGGTTTAGAAGCATGAAATGCACCAGCCGCAATAAACAATATATGGTCTGTTTTAACCGGACCGTATTTAGTCATTACCGTAGAGCCCTCCACGATGGGCAGTATATCTCTTTGTACGCCACCGCGCGAAACATCAGGGCCGGTACCACCCTCGTGCATAGCAATTTTATCAATTTCGTCTAAAAATATAATCCCGTCATTTTCTGCCAACTTCACCGCAGATGAGGTCACCTCATCCATATCAATCAGCTTTTGGGCCTCCTGTTGAGTTAAAATTTTGCGTGCCTCAGCAACAGTTAACCGGCGCAGGCGTTTTTTCTTCGGGAATATGTTCCCAAGTATATCACTTATATTTACACCCATCTCTTCCACGCCTGACCCGGTAAATACTTCCATCATGGGTGGCCGACTGTCTTCCACCTCAATTTCCACATATTCTCTTTCCAGTTCACCTCTGGCTAACTTATCACGCAATGATTCTCTCTCAAACTTAACCCGGTTGGCCATTTGTTGATAATGGTTGCTTTCCATTTGATCCGGTTGACGTGTGGCCCCAAAGAGCATTTCCAAAGGATTACGCGCTTGTTTATCTTCTTTTGGCATGGGGGCTAGCAGTTCAATAATCCGTTCTTCAGCCATCATACTGGCCTTTTTCTCCACCATTACTATTCTTTCATTGCGCACCATGCGGATGGATGTTTCCACCAGGTCACGTATCATTGACTCTACATCACGACCCACGTAACCCACTTCGGTAAACTTTGTTGCTTCCACCTTAACCATGGGAGCCTTAACTAGTTTGGCCAAGCGACGAGCTATTTCGGTTTTACCGACACCTGTTGGCCCGATCATTAATATATTTTTTGGCATTACCTCATCGCGGAGATCCTCAGGTAGCCTACTCCTGCGGTACCTGTTGCGCAAGGCAATAGCTACTGCTTTTTTCGCCTGGTTCTGACCCACCACATATTTGTCAAGTTCCGCTACGATTTGCCTGGGCGTTAGCGAATTCATCTAAAAACCTCCGTTTTTTATAGTGTTTCAACAATGATCTGATGATTCGTGTAAATGCAGATATCTGCAGCTATAGACAGTGCTTCCCGGGCTATTACGGCTACATCTAATCCAGTATGTTTGACTAACGCCCGGGCTGCCGCAATAGCGTACGGACCACCGGAACCAATAGCAACGACTCCGTCATCAGGCTCAATAACTTCGCCATTCCCGCTGATTACCAGCATACAATCTTTATCCGCCACAATCAGCAAAGCCTCTAATTGCCGTAAATATTTATCAGTTCTCCATTCTTTTGCTAGCTCAACGGCCGCCCTTTTCATATTACCCTGGTAGGCCTCAAGTTTAGCCTCAAATTTTTCAAATAAAGTGATGGCGTCAGCCACAGAACCAGCGAACCCGGCCAATACAGACCCGCTATGCAAACGACGTAATTTGCGAGCATTATGCTTTAGTATTGTATTTTGGCCAAAAGTCACCTGACCATCACCGGCCATAGCTACATCATTGCCGATCTTAACGGCCACTATCGTGGTGGCATGAAACATATGGTTATTCTCCTTACAACATAATTTAGTTATGCTCTAGGGTGACATTGATCATAAATGCGCTTGATACGTTCCTTGCTCAGGTGGGTATATATCTGGGTAGTTGAAAGCCGCGCGTGGCCTAATAACTCCTGTACCGACCTCAAATCAGCACCATTATCTAGTAAGTGGGTAGCGTAGGAATGCCGAAATGTATGCGGACTAGCCTTTGTCTGCAGGTTTAGCTGTTGTACATATCGTTGAACCAACCAGCGTACACCCCGGTCGGTAAGCCGCCTGCCTTGGTTATTTAAAAAAAGTGCCGATTGGCGCCCCTTTTCCCCATCCATTAAAAGCGGGCGCACTCGTTGCATATAATTACGTATCACCTCCACGGCGTAGCTTCCCATTGGCACCAAACGCTCCCGGTTACCCTTTGCGATTATTTTGATACTTCCTCTGCTTAAGTCAATATCGTCAATATCAATACGCACCAGCTCACTTACTCGAATACCAGTACTATATAGCGTTTCCAGCACAGCCTGATCCCTTGCTCCCAATAGCTTTTGTCGTTCTGGACAGGCCAATAACCTACCCATTTCCGTTTGGTCTAGAAAGCTGGGCAATTTCCTGACCCGTTTGGGAATACTGATTCTAGCCAGGGGATTGTCCTCCAATACTCCTTCCCGGCACAGATACTTGAAAAAAGACCGCCAGCTCGACATACGCCTGGCAATGGTAGCACCTGATTTTTGCTGTGCATGCATATCCCCCAGGTAACTTCTAAAAATCTCTTTAGTAACCTGGGCGGGGTGAAGTCTATAGTCTTCTATCCCTATTATCCGGGTAAAAAAAGTCAGCCCGTTATATAAATCGTTCTCATAACCCTTTATTGTATGAGGGGAAGCGTTTTTTTCCGTCAGTAAATATACAAAAAAACCATCAATATAACTGTACATAGTAAAACCTCACCATAGCAATAGCAATGCATAATAATACCGTAATTAACACTAGTCTGCCATGTGTTCTAGTTGTGGTGGCCATATGCCGTACTACTTTTCTACTATTTCATCAATTCCTGGTATTGCTTTAATTTTTCCAGCGCCCGGTTAGCATACATAGCGTTGCGCTTTTTCTTATCCCGCACCCTTTCTTCCAGTGGTGGGATAAGACCGAAGGTTATATTCATGGGCTGAAAATGACGAGCATCAGTTGAGGTTATGTAACGGGCAAGGGCGCCGTGGGCTGTTTCAGATGGCCAGACCACCGGTTGACGTCCTTTTAACAACAAGGCAGCGTTTATACCTGCTACAAGTCCGGAGGCAGCTGATTCAACATAACCCTCTACCCCGGTCAGCTGCCCGGCAAAGAATAAATCCTCTTTCAATTTGCATTGAAAAGTTGGCTTCAATAATACAGGAGAGTTAATATATGTATTGCGGTGCATAACTCCGAAGCGCACAAATTCAGCCTGCTCCAAACCGGGTATCATGCTAAAAACACGCTTTTGCTCGCTCCATTTAAGATTGGTTTGAAAACCAACAATATTTAGCATCGTACCTGCTGCATTATCCCTGCGTAACTGGACTACAGCAAAGGGTCTCTTACCGGTATGCGGGTCAACCAGTCCAACAGGTTTAAGCGGTCCAAAACGCATGGTATCAGTGCCACGCTTAGCCAGCACTTCAATGGGCATACAGCCTTCAAAATTTATTTCCGGATCAAAATCTTTACGGGGCGCCCGCTCGGCGTTAGCTAAAGCCTGCTGGAAATCTGCATACTCGGACTCGTTCATTGGACAGTTTAGATAGTCATCCTCACCCTTGTCATAACGAGAGGACCAGAAAGTTTTAGCCAAATTGATAGATTCCAAGTTAACTATCGGAGCCACAGCATCGTAAAAATATAAATACTCTTGTCCGGTAAAGTTTCGAATTTTCTCGGCCAACCAGTCAGAAGTTAAAGGGCCAGAAGCGATCAACACCACACCGTTCATTATATCAGTATACTCTTCCCTGTACACTGTGATTAACGGATGCTCTTCCAGTTTACCGGTAACAGATCGGGCAAAACATTCACGGTCTACAGCCAGCGCACCCCCGGCAGGCACGCTGCAGTCGTCAGCGCACTGAATTATAATTGAATTTAACCTGCGCATTTCCTCTTTTAGCAAACCCACTGCGTTCTCCAGAGCTCTGGCTCCGAGAGAATTGCTGCAAACCAGCTCGGCAAAATACCCAGTTTTATGCGCCTGAGTATTCTTGACCGGCCGCATTTCATATAGCCGCACTGGTATACCCCTGCAGGCTGCCTGCCAGGCTGCTTCGGACCCGGCAAGACCTGCCCCAATAATGATTAACGGTTCTTGCACAATGCCACCTCTGCACTTCCAAAGCTAATTTACCGCGTTTTAATAAGTACTTACGGAATCATTTGGTTCATTTAAAGTGAGCTTATACTCCCTTTCAGCCTCTGCTGACGCGTCAATTTTACTTCCACACTCTTTGTTAATACATTGGTATAATTTTCCCTTTTTATTTTCCTTTAAAACCATCATGTTATTACATTGCGGGCATTTTTTATTAGTGGGCTGGTCCCAAACTACAAAATCACATTCCGGATAGTTGCTGCAGCCAAAAAATTTTCTTCCTTTTTTGCTGCGTCTCAGAACCAGTTCACCCTGGCAATTCGGACAAGCTACACCAGTAGGCTCTAGCAGTGGCTTGGCATTTCTGCACTCAGGAAATCCTGGACAGGCTAAGAACTTACCATACCTGCCCATTTTAACGACCATATTCCTTCCGCAAAGCTCACATATCTCATCAGTAACCTCATCCTCCACCTGTATCTGTTCAATTTCTTGTTCGGCAACCTCCAGAGATTCCTGAAATGGCAGATAAAAATCCTCCAAGATGTGAACCCAATCCACATCTCCTTCTTCAACATCGTCCAATTTTTGCTCCATTTCGGCGGTAAACTCAACGTCAATGATATTATAAAAATATTTTTTCAAAAGGTCCACAACCACCAAACCCAGCTCGGTGGGATAAAAAATTTTCTTCTCCCTGATTACATATCCTCTTTTTAAGATGGTATCCACGATTGGAGCGTAAGTACTGGGCCGGCCAATTCCCTTTTCCTCTAGAATCTTAATTAAAGTGGCATCGGTAAACCGGGGCGGCGGTTGGGTAAAATGCTGATTAGGCACGATCGTTAATAGTTTTAACTTATCGCCTTCCTTAAGTTCCGGTAAAGTCTTTTCTTCGTTCCTATCATCCTCATCGTCCCGCCCTTCAATATATACCTGCATGAAGCCAGGAAATTTAATGATGGAACCAGTAGCCCTGAATATATACCTGCCTGCTTCCACATCCACGCTGGTAGTATCTATAATCGCGGGACTCATCTGGCTGGCAATAAATCTTTCCCAAATCAACTTATACAGCTTGTATTGCTCACGGGTTAAAAATTGCTTGATACTATCGGGTTCCCGTTGCACAGAGGTAGGTCTAATGGCCTCATGAGCGTCCTGTGCCCGGCCCTTTGGCGCTAAGCGCCTCTTTTCAGAGGGCACATACTCGGTACCAAAGCTCGAAGCTATGAAAGAAGCTGCCTCTTGCTCAGCTATTTCAGAAACCCGGGTGGAATCGGTACGGATATATGTTACTAGTCCCACCGGGCCTTCCTTACCCAAATCCAATCCCTCATAGAGCTGCTGGGCTACCATCATAGTTTTCCTGGCCGTAAAATTTATTTTCCGGTAAGCCTCCTGCTGCATACTGCTGGTAGTAAACGGTGGCGCCGGTTGTCTCTTTTTTTCCCGTCTCGTAACCTTGGCTACCTTAAAGAATTCATTTTGTAAATGCTCTCTGATTTCATTAACCAATGTTTCATTAGGAAGGTGAGCTTTTTCACCGTCAATTTTATGTAATTTTGCTTCAAAACTGCCTGTTTTTCCCTTGACTAGCTTGGCAGTAAGAGACCAGTATTCTTCTGGTTCAAAAGCCCGGATCTCCTCCTCACGATCACAGATTAAACGCATGGCCACCGATTGTACCCGCCCGGCACTCAAGCCTTTTTTCACCTTGCGCCATAGCAGCGGGCTGAGATTATAACCCACCAATCTATCTAAAACGCGTCTTGCCTGCTGGGCATCCACCTTATGCCGGTCAACCGGGCGCGGATGCTTAACGGCTTGCTGAACAGCTTGTTTGGTGATCTCATTAAATGCAATCCGGCACGGATCCTGTTCATTGATATTCAAAACATTAGCCAAGTGCCAGGCAATGGCCTCCCCTTCCCGGTCAGGATCAGAGGCCAGCAACACTTTATCTGCCTTTTTAGTGGCCGCCTTTAGATCTTTAATGATATCCCCCTTGCCCCTTATAGTTATATACTTGGGTTTAAAACCTTCTTTTACATCAACCCCAAATTGACTCTTTGGCAGGTCTCGTACATGTCCCATGGATGCCTTTACGGTATATTTATTGCCAAGAAACTTACCCAAGCTTTTGGCCTTAGCTGGTGATTCCACAATTACTAAAGTTTTAGCCACACAGTTCACCTCAAGTTCTAGGTTTCAATAGCCGGTAACTTAACAAGCGCTGCAAACAAAATTTTTAACCGAATACCGCTTGTTAAATCTATCCTATACTACATCGCGGTCTTTTAGAACATTATTTACCGGATAGAGCATAAAGCCTACCGGGCATCTGCCTGATCAAACCTTTCAATTCCAGAAACATTAAAGCCGACATTACTTCTCCTGCCGTGAGGCCTGATTTTTGCACAATAATCTCCAAGGGAACGCTTTCAAAATTTAATAATTTAAGCAATAGTTTTTCATTATCATCTAATTTTAAACCCTCAGCTGATTTTCTGGGCTCCGGCTTAATTACGTCAAGGCCCAATTCCTCAATAATGTCCCCGGCACCAAGCACCGGTGCTGCTCCCTGTTTTATTAGCTCATTAGGACCGCGGCTCAACTTGGATGTAATATTCCCCGGCACTGCCATCACATCGCGTCCCTGCTCCAGCGCCAGATGAGCAGTGATTAAAGCACCACTTCGCTCAGCAGACTCGACAACCACGATTAACTTGCACAACCCGCTGATTATTCGGTTACGAACCGGAAAATGCCAGGCCTCCGGTCCAATGCCCGGTGGAAATTCACTGATTACCAGACCGTTTTGAACAATACTGTCCATGAGCCTGGCGTTTTCCTTAGGATAAGCCACATCTACTCCGCAGCCCAACACGGCAATAGTTCTACCACCAGCATCCAGTGTACCGCGATGGGCAGCGGCATCGATGCCCCTAGCCAGGCCACTTACCACAACCACACCGGCATCAGACAACTCCCGGGCCAGGTTTTCTGTCACGCTCAAGCCATAAGGAGTAGCCTTTCTAGACCCCACAAGGGCTACGGAAAGATCATTCAAGCAATCGACCCTACCGCGCCAAAACAATACCGGTGGTGGGTCATAGATATTTTTTAACTGCCCGGGATAAGCGACATCTGTATAAAAAAGCACCGAAGCTTCCTGCTTATCTAAATAACTAGCCACCTTGGACAAATCACTGTTTCTCCGACGCACCAGCATATTTACATGACTTGACGGACGTGAGCCAGCAAGACCAATAAACTCTTGGTCAGGTGCCCGCCAGGCATTTTCAGGTGTACCGAAATACTCCATAATTGTCCAAAACTTACGGGCTTGCCCGGCTAGTATTATATGCCAGGCAAGCCAGTAGATTTTATCATCCAATTTAAAATCACCACCTGGGGTCTTTTTGATACCAATACTGCAACATGTTCAAGATGCATACGATTTTTCCTGCTTGTGCCAGAAGAAGTTCTATTGTCCATTTTACTTTAATAATAACTTGAATGAACATTGCTAGCATTAATTACTATGGCTTATCTTTCTCAACAAGCAAATCAATATTACTTTGGGTAAGTAACAGACCCGCAAACAGATCACCACACTTGCTCACCCGGTCGAGTATGTTGACCAGATTAAATTGCTCTGGTTTAAGACACTTTGTTTCCAACTCCGCCCAGGTTAGAGGCGTAGATACGGGAGCACCGGGCAAAGGTCTTAGACTGTATATAAAGGCCATAGTTTTTCCCCGCCCGTTTTGCAGGTAATCTAAATAAACCTTGCCCCGGCGCTTAGGGATACTCCTTTCTAGACTCACTCCACCGGGGTACGCCCTGACTATAATTTCAGCAAGTTTTTTCATCGCTCCGGTTACTTCAACAAAGGTATATTGCCCATCCAAGGGGATAAAAATATGCAGGCCACGTGAGCCCGAGGTTTTTGGGAAACCAGTAAGACCAAATTGCTTTAGCAAATCTCTTACCAGCAAGGCTACCTGCAGAACCTCGCTAAAGTCAACCCCCTCGGCAGGGTCTAAATCAAATACCGCTAGATCCGGGTAGTCAATGTCATCGATCCGGCTTAGCCAACCATGAATTTCCACACAACCTTGGTTAGCTAACCAAACCAGAGTTGCCGTTTCGTTACAAACGATATAATTAATGGTTTTGCCGGTATGCAAAACCGGATAGGTTTTTACCCATTCCGGAGCATAGTCAGGGCATTCTTTTTGATAAAAATAATCACCGGTTATACCATCCGGATATCTTTTCATCACCAGCGGTCGGTTATGTATATAAGGTAAAATATAAGGTGCCATATCTAGATAGTATTTGATTAAATGGGCCTTGGTCAAGCCCAGATCTGGCCAAATAGGTTTATCCAGGTTAGTAATGGTTAATTCCCGACCCTGTATAGTCACCAATTCCCGTTTCGCCTCAGGCATAGTCATCACCTTTTTCAGTTCAATTCTGCTCTTCAACCCGACCGGATTCCTCAGGCAGCTTGTCGCCGCGCAAGCCTTTATACACCGGGTGTCGCAAAATACCCTGCCTGGTGAGGGTTAGGTATTCTACCCGGCAAACCAAGCGTGGCTTTACCCAATGCACATCGTGCATTCGCGACTGTTGATCAATGAATGGTGGGTTTGCTGTACCAAGACCCTCCAGCTGCTTAAGCAAGTAAAGTTCATCATCCCGACTCAGACCGCTGCCCACCATACCCTGATAAACAAAGCCTCTGCCGTTCCAGGCAGCCAGCACCAACGCTCCCAGCAATCGGCTTCCTCGCCCTTCGCGGTAGCCACAAATGACTAGGTCGGCCTCCCGTGTATGACGCAACTTTTTCCAATATGACGAGCGGGTACCGGGTAAATACTTACTGTCCATCCTTTTAGCTACTACCCCTTCAAGACCTTTATTCACACAGGCCCGGTAATAGGCAACACCTTCCCCCTGCACCGGCTCGGAGACGATCAAATTATCCCCTGTAAGGGCAGCAGCACGCAGATATTTCCGGCGTTCATACAAAGCCAACTGCATCAAGGATTTGCCACGAAGATATAAAATATCAAATGCTACATAAATTGCCGGCAGCGCCTGCGCCGCCCGTCTAACCCGGTTACCTTCTACAAGCTTGTCCCGTGACTGCAAAGCATCAAAAGAAGGTTTACCGTCCTGCAAGACAATAATTTCTCCATCAAGGAGTAGAGGTTGCTCACTGACCCGCAGATGCATACCACCCAGATCGGGAAAGGCAGCGGTAATATTTTTTAAGTTTCTGGAAACCAGACTGGTTTGGCCATCAAGATAGGCCAGGCATCGGTACCCATCCCATTTGATCTCAAAAAAGTAATCGGGATGATCAAAAGGTTGTGCCGGTACAGCCAGCATAGGTTTCACCAGCGGCAGGGTGCCTGTAGTATCTACCAAATTCAAGAGCCTTTACCCGCTATCTGGCGATTTTTTCGATTACCTCGTTCTTCTTTAGCTATTTCAATACTGGCCTGCAGTGCCGCCATCAGGTCAACTACATTTTCAGCTACGGGGGCAGCGGGTTTCTCCACTACCGCATCACCTGCAATTTTAGCCTGGAGCATGGCATGCAACTTTTCTCGATAAGTACTGGTGTATTTACTAGGTTCAAAATCTGTGGAAAGATTGTCAATTAAGTTTACCGCCATCTTTATTTCGTTTTCATGCAGGTTAGCATGACCGCCAATTTCATCAACTTGTTCAACCGCACGCACTTCATCAGCATAAAACATAGTTTCCATAATTAACGCCCGATCGGTGGGCCTGATTACAGCCAAAGACTCTCGATTCCTGATTGTGATGAGGGCCACGGCAGCCCGAGAAGTCTCCAGCATAGCTTGTCTCAAAAGCTCGTAAACCTTTTTACCGCCCTCTCCCGGGCCTAGATAATAGGATCGGTCGTAATAAACGGGATCTATTTTTTGTAGCTCCACAAAATCCATAATAGCTACACTACGATTCTTTTCCCCGGACAATCCGGCTAATTCGTCGTCTGTTACGGTTATATAATGACCCTTTTCATACTCATAGCCCCGTACAATATCTTCGGCTTTTACTTCTCCAGCACATTTAGGGCAGTAGCGCACATAACGCAGTGGTGTATGACATCGTGCATGCAGGAAATTAAACTTCACATCTTTCTTTTCAGTGGCTGCATACATTTTCACCGGCACATAAATTAACCCAAAGGTAATCGCACCTTTCCAGAGAGCCCGCATAAATTCACCATCCTTAATATAAACTGGCATGTACACAGCAAACATCAATTTTATTATTCTTAGACTGCAAAAAAATAACCCCGTCCATGCAGGGTAAATTGTTCCTGTGTATAGTTATTGATTATATCATTGAGTTACATCATTAAGTCTATAATATTTTACTTAAAAACTCCTTGGTGCGGGGATGTGCCGGGTTAGTGAAAATTTCTTGCGGTCTGGCCTCTTCCAAAATACACCCGTCATTCATAAAAATTACCCGGTCGGCTACTTCACGGGCAAAACCCATTTCGTGGGTGACCACAACCATAGTCATCCCTTCTCGGGCTAAATCCTTAATTACTTCCAACACTTCACCCACCAGTTCGGGGTCAAGAGCACTAGTAGGTTCATCAAACAGCATGACCTGGGGCTGCATAGCTAAAGCCCGGGCAATGGCCACTCGCTGCTGCTGACCACCGGATAGCTGCACTGGGTAAGCATCGGCCTTATCGGCCAACCCCACCTTGGCCAGCAAAGCCAGGGACCGGGCTTTTGCCTCGGCCACCGGAATTTTAGTTACGGTGAGCGGTCCTTCCATTACATTTTGCAGCGCTGTTTGGTGGGGAAACAAATTAAACCGCTGAAAAACCATCCCTATGCGGCTGCGTAAACGGTAGATGTTCTTTCTGCTGTCGTCCACAAGCCGACCATCGGACAGCTTTTTTTTACCAATAGGCTGGCCCTCCATAGTAATATACCCGTCGTCAATTGTTTCCAGGTAATTTAGACAGCGTAAAAAGGTACTTTTACCGGACCCGCTGGGTCCAATAATAACCACCACTTCCCCCCTGGCCACAGTAAGGCTGACATCCTTTAACACGTGCAGTTTGCCATAATATTTATTAATATGTTCCGCTACAATCAAGAATTTCACCTTCCGTTAACTAGCGTCGGATATGGAGAGACGTTTTTCTATAAGATTGATTATGTAGATAAAAAATGTAGTCATTATTAAATAAATAATACCTACAGTTAAATATATTTCCATTGAACGAATGTAGGTAGAATTGAGCAGTATACCACTACGCATCAGTTCCACCATGGTGATTACCGAAACCAGCGATGTATCCTTCATTAAAGCGATAAACTCGTTGCCCATAGGCGGCAGCAAACGCCGGTAGGCCTGGGGCAAAATTACCCGCCGCATAGCCTGGGTATAGGACATACCAAGTGACAGAGCTGCTTCCATCTGCCCTTTATCTATGGATTGAATACCTGCCCTGAAAATTTCCGCTATGTAAGCTCCTCCACAAATACTCAAGCCGAGCACCGCCGCAGCCTTTGGGCTTAGTTGAATATCAAAGTATTGTGCCAAACCATAGTAAAGAATGAACAACTGTACCAATAGCGGTATACCACGGATAACCCAAGTGTAAATACCGCCGAAAACTGTTAGTAATTTAAAACGAGAAATTTTCATTAAGGCAACAAATAATCCAATGATGGTACCGAAAAATATAGCAAGCACTGTTAATTCAATCGTCATTAATGCGCCTTTAAGTAAAATAGGCATTATGGCCAGTAAAAATTCTACATCGATTGGGCCAATCCGCAATATTATACACCCCGTTAATCATCTTAAAGCTTGATAGGGCGCGAAAAAATCGCGCCCTGTTATTTTTATTCCGGTATAGCAATCATATCTTTGCCATCAAACCATTTTTTCGAAATTTCGCTTAGAGTACCATCTTCCATCATTTCTATTAAAGTCTGATCCAGTACTTCCTTCAGGTCCTTATCAGCTTTCCGCAGACCAATAGCATACATATCTTCCACAAGAGGCTCCTCGACGATTTTATAAGTATCCGGCTTTTTGCTTAGATAATCTTCGGCTGTGGTCACGTCAACTACAATCACATCAATCCTTCCTATGACAAGGTCCTGAAATGCTTCAGGGTACTGGTTGTACTGCTTGAGACTGTCCTCCTCAATGATACCTTCTTCTACCAAATCTTTACAGGCTTCATATCCAGAACTGCCGGCCTGCGTACCCACTGTTTTACCTTTTAAATCCTCCTTGGTATTAATATCAGTATTGTCCCTAAGCACCGCCATGCCAATGCTAGCGTTAACATAAGGCACGGAGAAATCGATAACCGCTTTACGCTCATCGGTAATGCTCATCCGTTGATTACAACATCAAATTTTTTTGCATTTAAAGCGCCAGTGACACCGCTCCAGTCGGTTGGAATCCACTCTAAAGTGATGCCCAGCCTTTTTCCCAATTCTTTACCCATATCAATATCAAAGCCTACCAGTTCTCCCTGCTCATCCCGGAAGCCCATAGGACGGAAGGTATCATCCAAACCGACTGTCATAACGCCCTTTTCCTGAATAAGTTCCCAACTTGTCTTCTCAATATCCTCACCTACAGCTTGACCGTCGGGCTTGTCCGCCGACTGACCGCCGCAACCAACCAGCATTAGTGCCAATCCCAATAATAACACCAACACATATAGTTAGTTTGTTCTCCGCAATTCTCGTCATCTCCTTCGACAAAAAAATAATTATTTTTGCTAATAGTTTAACCAACTAAAGAATTAAAGTCAATACACTGACACGGCGATAAATAATTAAACACCTTTGTTAACCAAAAAATATACCCCATTTAAGGGGTATATTAACACCAAGCTTAGATTGTTTTCTTATATACTTTATCCCCATTATAAGTAAACAAGATTTTCTTACCATCCACAACTGTTTCCAGATGAACCTTTCGCCCCCAAATTTTATGGACATGGGGCAGCGTTCTCTCCAAATAATAAATGTCCAGGTCCTCTCCCTCATGTACGTGCCTCAAGTACAACTCTCCCTGCTTTACAAAATCGCCGTCCTCAACCACGATGTACGGCAGCCCGCAATTATATAAGTTTGCCACCAATCCGTCGCGTACTTTTTCCCAATCCTTATCGGTAACTTTCCAATCATAACCTATTTTTTTAAAAAGATATAGATCATTTTCTTCAATCAGTTCCCTGGTTAAGTAGTTACGAATAAAAGACACGTCATTTTCGGTTTCACGCACTTCAAAAATTTTCTGTTTACCCTGACCCCCTGGACGTTCATATATTTTTCTTTCCTCAGTTGTGGGATGATCCCACCTTTTTTCAATATTTTCAAATATCTTCAGTCCCAAATAATATGGGTTGAGCTGATACTTAGAGGTCTGAACAACCCCGGCATGAGTTTTAGCAAACTCCAACGCTTCATCCTCGGTTAAATCCATTTCCCGCATAATGCGCATGTGCCAGTAAGTAGCCCATCCCTCGTTCATAATTTTTGTCTGCATCTGGGGCCAAAAATATAACATTTCCTCCCTAAGAATGGATAGTATATCCCTTTGCCAGTCATCCAAATCCCGCGCGTAATTCATCATAAATAGCAGCAGGTCCTTCTCCGGCTGCCCGGGAATTTTCTTCCCCTCGTCTTCTGCTTCCGCACATGTACTATCACATTCAGACCGCTCTAAATCCCAAAGATCATCATAGGGAGTTTCTTCCTTACCTTGGCGACATTTACCTCCGGAACAGTTTCGCCCCAAATGTGTCTGTTCCTTGGTTCTATCTTTTTTATCCTGCACCCCACCTGGATTGATGTGTCTTTCAGGGTCAATATTTTCCTGTAAAGCAATTACCGCATCTAAAAAGCTTTCCACCTTATCTCGCCCGTATTTAAATTCGTATCCCCTAATGCGGTCTGCCGCCAGCGACATGCTCTCTACCATTTTCCTGGAAGTTCGGCTAAAGTAGTAATTGTTCTTAAAAAAGTCACTGTGCGCCAACACGTGGGCAATGACCATTTTATTTTGCACCAGCGAATTACCTTCCAGTAAAAAGGCGTAGCAAGGATCTGTATTAATGACCATTTCATAGATACGGCTGAGATTATAGTCATACTGCGTTTTCATCTTGTGGTAAGCCTTACCAAAGGTCCAATGCGAAAAACGGGTAGGCATACCATACGAACCAAAGGAATAAATTATTTCCGCCGGACAAATTTCAAAATACATGTTATAAAAATCCAGATTAAACTTTTTGGCTACTGCAGTAATATCCTCAATAGATTTTTCCAGTATCTTCATTTCTTCCTGCGGATGCATAGTCTTACCTCCACTTACTTTGCTGCGTTTTCCGGATGAGGATTAAAAAACGTCTTCAGGGCGGGATATACATCGCTTTTACTTTTTATACCCACGCTAGTAAACTTGGGATTAACTATTTTTCTATAGACTACCCGTAAGGTACTGGTAAAGTAGTAGGGTCCTTCAATTTCTCCATAACCAACCAAATTACATACTTGCAAAAGTTCATTTATTAACTTCAAGCATTTTTCATTATCTGAGGTTAAGTTATCTCCATCGGAAAAGTGAAAAGCATAAATATTATAATCCTCCGGGTTATACCGTTTTGCAATTGTCTCCAAAGCTAATTGGTATACAGATGAACAGCGTGTACCCCCGCTAGCCCCCTTGGTGAAAAATTCCTCCTCAGTAGTTTCCTTAGCCTCTACATGGTGGGCTAAAAAAACAATCTGCACATTTTGATATTTAGTACGCAAAAACCGGGTCATCCAAAAGAAAAAACTGCGCGCAATGTACTTTTCATAGGGTCCCATCGACCCAGACGTGTCCATCATGGCCAATATTACGGCATTGCTTTCGTATTTATAGGTAATGTCCCAGGTTTTGTAGCGCAAATCCTCCCTGGTAATTTTGCCGAAGCGGGGCTGCCCCTGTCTAGCATTGCGCTTTATCGCCTCTAAAATAGTCCTTTTACGGTCTATATTGGTGGAAATACCTTTTTTCCTAATATCCTTGAATTCAAAGGCCTCTGATGCCAACTCAGGTTTTTTCTTAGGTTGCAAATTAGGTAAACCCAGGTCCTCAAAAATTAACTGGGCTAATTCATCAATGGTAATCTCAGCTTCGTAGTAATCCATCCCCGGTTCTTCTCCAGCACCCTTGCCAGGTGCGGTAGACTTCTTCTGCTCTCTCCCCAGCACATCCCCTTCTTTTGTATCGCCCTGACCCTGACCAATATGTTTGCGTTTACCGGTATCAAAGCGAAAGTGATATTCCTCCAGGGAACGTATTGGAACTTTTACTATCTTCCGGCCATCAGATAAGATAATGCTTTCCTCACTGACTACATCCGCCAGATTTTTCTTTATCGCTTCTCTTACTTTTTCCCGGTGGCGCTCCCGGTCAATTTCACCTTTTCGGTGCAGTGACCAATCTTCCCGGGATACCGTATATTCGCCGGACATTAGCAACACCTACCTGTTCAACAAACTGCCGACATATTTCAGTAATTCATTGGCACATATACTACAGTACCCGTATTCATCGATTAATTTAGCACTAACTTCATTCATCCGCTTAAGTTGCTCCGCATCAGGTGTTTTAGTGGATGTGGTAATTTTTACTACATCCTTTAAATCAGCAAACAGTTTTTTCTCTACCGCTTCCCGTAATCTTTCATGGGATTTATAATCAAAGCGTTTTTCCTTCCGGGCATAACTAGATAGCCGGATCAGTATCTCTTCACGGAAGCTCTTTTTCGCACTTTCCGATACACCAACCTGTTCTTCAATAGAGCGCATCAATTTCTCGTCAGGATCAATTTCCTCGTCTGTAATCGGATCCTTTAATTTGATACCATTACAGTATGCCTCAACGTTATCCAAGTAATTATCAAACAGTACCCGTGCTGATTCTTCATAGGAGTACACAAAAGCTTTCTGTACCTCTTTTTTAGCCAGCTCATCATATTCCTTACGAGCCACCGAGATAAAGTTTAATAACCGTTCCTTTTCTTCTTTAGAAATGGAAGGATGCTGGTCCAGCCCATCCTTTAAGGCCCGCAGTACATCCAACGGGTTGATACAGCGGGTGGAAGTGCGGATCAGCGCCGAGCTAAGGCGGTTGATTACATAACGCGGGTCTACCCCACTCATGCCTTCATCAGCGTGTTCATTCTGCAATTCAGTTAAATCCTTTTGTTTAAAGCCTTCAACATCATCTCCATCATAAAGCTTCATTTTTTTGACCAGATCCATACCCTGTTTCTTACTTTCTTTTAGTCTGCTGAGCACGGTGAAAATGCTAGCTACCTTTAAAGCATGGGGTGCTATGTGGATATCTTTAAGGTCACTTTGCTTAATTAACTTATCATATATCTTGACCTCTTCACTTACTTTTAGATTATATGGGATTTTCATGACAATAATCCGGGACTGCAGTGCCTCGTTTTTTTTGTTGCTGATGAAGGCCTTATACTCATTTTCGTTTGTATGGGCAATGATCATCTCATCAGCATAGATCAGAGCAAAACGAGCCGCTTTAAAATTCCCCTCCTGTGACAGGCTAAGTAAATTCCAGAGGAATTTTTCGTCACATTTGAGCATTTCCTGAAATTCCATAATGCCCCGGTTAGCGATGTTCAACTCACCATCAAACCGGTAAGCTCTGGGGTCCGATTCAGAGCCGTATTCACCAATGGTACTAAAATCAATACTACCCGTTAGGTCTGCAATATCCTGAGATTTTGGATCGGAAGGAGCAAATGTTCCTATACCCACCCGGTTGTCTTCAGAAAAAATTATTCTCTCCACCAGCACATCTTCAATATTGCCGTTGTATTCCGTTTCCAACATCATTCGGCAGGAGGGACATAACTCCCCTTCAATGTATATACCAAACTCTTTTTCAAAATCAGCACGCAGCTCTTTAGGGATCAGGTGCAGCGGTTCTTCGTGCATCGGACAGTTTTTAATTGCGTAAACCGCACCACGTTCTTGCTTACTGTACTGCTCCAATCCCCTTTTCAACATGGATACCAGAGTGGACTTACCACCGCTCACAGGACCCATGAGTAGTAAAATACGCTTGCGCACATCCAAACGACGGGCGGCAGGATGAAAATACTCTTCTACTAGTTTTTCCAGCGTTTTATCCAGCCCGAAGATTTCTTGATTGAAAAACTTATAAACTTTGCCGCCATATCCCAGATCTTCAACCCCTGCATCATAGAGCATGTTGTAAATCCTGGCGTGAGCCAATTGTGCGACTATGGGTTTTTCCTTGACAATATCTAGATAATCGCAAAATGTACCTTCCCATCTATGTCGTTTACCCAGAGAGCGGAATTCATCCAATCTCTTAAAAAAATCCACTATTTCACACTCCCCCATCTGTGTTATTTTCCTATCATATGGTTATGCACCCAACATCTCCACACGAACAAGTACTATATTTATATGCAGAAGTGTCTAAATGAGTATCCTTCTAAAATGTAGTATTAGACAATTATTGACTGAAATTGAATGATAACTCTTATTTTTACTGTTTTTCGGAGTAAAAAACTTTTCAACTGCCTAAAAAAATAACAGGGACAGGCGATTCTCACAAAAACAAGAACTACCTGTCCCCAAGAATATCTAAATTATTATTTTTTGTTCGACAATCGCTCAACCATCGCCTGATTAGCTATTGTTTCTATTTCGTCATCCAGTGCAACCAGCTGTGCCGCATAACCTTTCCTGGCCAAAGCTAATGTAATTAAATAGTCGGTCAAGACAGGGTTTTTTGGTAAAAGAGGGCCGTGCAAATAGGAACAAAAAACATTTTTATAGCGTGCTCCTTCCCAGCCATCCTGACCGTTATTGCCATGTCCAGATAAAACACAACCCAGCGGCTTAAGGCCATTCAAAAAAGTTTTACCCCCATGATTTTCAAAACCAACTATTTTAGTTTTTTTACCTGCTAGTTCCGCTTCTATAACCACGTTACCGATTAACCGTTGTTCCCCGGCCTCGGTATAAAAGTCAAGCAGACTTAGTCCGGGAATTCTTTTACCCTGGGGAGTTCGATAGTAGCGTCCCAGCAACTGGTAGCCACCACAAATGGCCAATACCACCAGACCTTTATCCACTGCCATGCGTAAAGCATCAACCCGGTTTTTTAAATCCGTGACCAACAGTGCTTGTTCTCGGTCCGAGCCGCCGCCTATAAACAAAAAGTCATAATCAGCAAACTCTACCG
Source organism: Sporotomaculum syntrophicum (assembly GCF_009932395.1). Taxonomy (GTDB): domain Bacteria; phylum Bacillota; class Desulfotomaculia; order Desulfotomaculales; family Desulfallaceae; genus Sporotomaculum; species Sporotomaculum syntrophicum. The sequence goes on along the minus strand of NZ_LSRS01000005.1, from coordinate 243,997 downwards.
GTTGCCCCAGGTTGACCTCCTTAACTTGTACAGGTAACCCCCGCCACCTGCAACGCTGCGTAAAGGCCTGCACATTGCCACGGTCACCGTACAAGTTCAATAAATCAGGATACAGATGGCACACGGTTAGCACCAATACTCACCCTCTCAGCCCTTTGCCTTAAGATTTTTTCCACTGGCCATAACGCTGTATAAGTAGCCAGTATATTAGCGACCGCACCTTCACCTTGCAGAGCAGCTTCTACAGCCCGTTGATATTCTCTTTCCATGGTCAGCCGCTCAATGGGCACGCCGGCATACTTCAAGCGCAAAGCCATATCCTCAGCCCGCTGGCCGGAGCAAATAAACCGGTTAAATTGCTCCAGGTACTGTGTCAGCACTTCAAAATCCACATCCCAAAGCCAGGAAATATCACGACCATCCGCATCGTTGTCGTTAATGGCGATTAAAATATCCTGGCGTTCCCTTTGCGCTAACAATGCTGTCAGAGCCTGGTTAAAGCCCGTAGGATTCTTGACCAGTGTCAGGGTAACTTGTTTATTACCATAACGAAATGCTTCCATGCGGCCAGTAGCAGGTGTAAAGGTAGATAAGCTTAATGCCGCTTTTTCAGGGATCACACCCAGTGATAAGGCTGCAGCAAAAGCAGCCAGCCCGTTGTAAATATTGTAGATACCCTGTACCGGTATATACATCGGCCAAATGCCCTTAGCTAAGCCTTTAGCACATATAGTTGCCTGCGTGCCAGACCCACCACTGGTGACTCCTACCGCTTCAATATCAGGCTGCGACCTGGCGAATCCACACTGCGGACATCTAAAATCGCCCAGTTGGCTATATATATATATATTATAAACCAGCATACCACCGCAAAAAGGGCAAACTTTAGCTTCCCGGCTGTATGCTGCAGCACTGGACAAAGCCTCATCCGGGCGCACCCCATAGAATATGGCAGCCTGTCCAGTCTCCCTGGTTAGGCGAGCTACCAGCGGATCATCCGCATTCAGGATCAATTTAACATCCTCAGGTAACTGTTTTAGAGCATCCAGCACCTTACTTATAGTAATGTCCAATTCCCCATACCGGTCCAGCTGATCCCTAAAAAAATTAGTTACCATTACTTGATTAGGCTTGATCCACCGTGTCACCCCTGGAAAGGCGGCCTCATCCACTTCCAGAACAGCATAATCACAATTTAATCGGGCTGTAAAGGTACTGGCTTTAATAAAGGCTGTAGCCACTCCCGTAATTAGATTAGCCCCTTCCCGGTTGGTCACCACCCGGTGGCCAGCGTATACCAGAATGTCGGACAGCATATTACTAGTGGTGGTTTTTCCGTTAGTGCCCGTAATCATTATTACACCCTTACGTGGCTGGCCTTGGTACTGCTTCAGCAAATCCGGGTAAATACGCAGCGCCAGCATACCAGGAAGGGACGAACCACGCCCCTGCCCGGAAAGTTTACTTAAGTACATGGCGATTTTAGCCACTAATAGAGCCATTATTAATTGCAGCTTCATACTTCTACCTCATGTTAGTAATTTGTTTACAGGCAATAATAGTTTATGCCTTGCTGTTTGGAACAGTTAATATTGCCATTTTCTACCAAATAATCAAGATGAGCCACAATTTCCGAAAGTCCCAGAGAAATTCCGAACTTCTGCAAGCCGGGATAAATAGCCATGCACAATTGATAGGCATTGCGTTCCCCGCCCTGTAAATTTGCTATAATACGTGTAAACTGCTCCTGATGATGCTGTCGTGCAACGTTTATCGCGCTACCGCAATCATTGAAGGCGCCTCCGTGGCCTGGAAAAACCAGGTTTACCTCCAGCTTCTCCAGTACCTCCAACCCAGACAGGTATTGTTTTAGTGAGGGCAAACGCAAGCCGGGTTTTTCATGGTCTGGCTCCATTAATGGATTAGGTGTTATATGGGGCAGCAGAAAGTCACCAGAGAAAAATAATTTTTGCTCGGGCTCGTAAGCACACAGATGCCCGGGACTATGCCCGGGTAAATGCAAAATGCGCAATTCTCCTCCGTCAAAGGAGATGCGCTCGCCCCCGCTCAATAATTTAATACTTATGTCTTCTAAAGATGGCTCAGGCAGTTGATCCTTCTCACCAATTACTTCCTTCAACACCTCTTCCGGAATTCCTGTTTCTAGGATAAAGGGCATCCGCTCCTTATAAAAATCTTCTTTACCCTTAATTTTGCTTTCCTCAAGCGGATGTATATGCACCACTGCGCCAGACGCACGCGCAACTTGCTCTGCCATACCACAATGATCGGGATGGGAGTGGGTAACAACTATCCTTTTAATATCCTCAACCCGGCAACCCAGCAACTCCAGCATATGCTCCAAAGCCTTACTAGCCTGCGGCGTATCGGGACCAACTTCAATTAGTGTAATCGGATCATTTTTTATTAAATATACATTTACCGGCCCAACTGGATAAGGAGTTGGAATGATCATTTGATATACCGCAAGCAAGATTATCGCCCCCATTTAAAAAGTATATCATCCTACTCAAAGCGTAACAATAAATCACGCCCCTCGGCATGGCTTTAAGGCCGGCTAATCCGGTTCAGTTAGGATCACTTAACCCACTGTTATACGGTAAATCTATTAACTATCATACTCAGTCAAGTCAACATTTAGGCACTAATTTTTTTAATTAATTATTTGCTGTCGATTATCGATAGTGTTGACCACCTGAAACAACCAGTGTCCCAAGGATTCATAAGTAAAATGCGCCCGGCCTTGCCTCATAAAATATTTAACATCAATGTTATTGGACAATCATTGTAAAAAAACCATGAACACCTGTCTTTTCAAAGACCGAGTAACTTCATGGCTAACCTTTAGATATTTAAGGTATATGTACAAGACAACGTTACCGTAACTAAACCGCAATTGTTTCCATCTTTATGCATCTTGAGAAATTATACTGAATAATTTTATAAAAATCAACAACATCAACACAGCACACTATTGGGCTAAAAGAAAAAATCCCCCTTTTTACGGGGAATTATAAAACTTCAGTTTTTTTCAGAATTCCTAGCTTTATCTTCTTGAGGATTGTCATCGTACTTTATTGTTTGCTCCTTTGCAGTAAATAATCGTGATATCGTATAGCAGACTGTTCAGAGCTGGTATTGGTTTGACGATTAGTTTTCGTTGAATTAATTTTTCCGCTATTATGATTTGGTACTTGTAAATTTGGTTGATTAACCTTCGTTCTTTCCATCACTGAACCGTTAACACCAACGCTGGACTGTTGCTCAATTGTTCTTGTCAGGTTATTTCTGTTGGCGCTTTGGTCTGCGCCGCCCGTGTTATGCAACTGCTTGAAACCTTGATTAACTCTTGTTTTCTCCGCCACTGAGCCGTTAACACCAACGCCGGACTGTTGCTCAATTGTTCTTGTCAGGTTATTTCTGTTGGCGCTTTTGTTTGCGCTGCCCGTGTTTTGCAACTGCTTGAAACCTTGATTAACTCTTGTTTTCTCCGCCACTGAGCCGTTAACGCCAACGCCGGACTGTTGCTCAATTGTTCTTGTCAGGTTATTTCTGTTGGCGCTTTTGTTTGCGCTGCCCGTGTTTTGCAACTGCTTGAAACCTTGATTAACTCTTGTTTTCTCCGCCACTGAGTCATTAACACCAACGCCGGACTGTTGGTCGATAGAACTTGTAAAATTATTTTTATTGGCGCTTTGGTTAGCGCTGTCCGCATTCTGTAACCGCTTGTTCTGTTGGTTATGTGTAATTTTTTCCACTACAGGGCCTTTGACCTTGGTGCTAGATTGTTTCCCTAAATTATTTGTCAAGCTATTTTTATTGACGCTTTGGTTAGCACTGTCCGTATTTTGTAACTGCTTATTCTGTTGTTCCCCTGTTATTCTCTGGCTATAGTTACTGGACCGCGAAACTACCTGTTTATCCTGGAAATAGCTCTGATTATAATAATTTAAATTGTTCCCGGCACCATTATTACTGTTAGTTAAATGCTTAAGCTGACTATATACTGTTATTCCTGTTAAATATCCATTATCCCGCGGAATATACAAATTTCCCCGGGCATAAAACACACTATTATTTTTTGGCTCTGATTCTCGTTGATATTTATTTACATTAACTGCACCTCGAGATAATGCTAACGACCAGTTAGGCTTGTCTAGATGATTTTGATGCTCAGTTTGTTTAATATTAACGTATAATTCAGATTTATTTGTCTTAACCGATCCTCTGTTTTTATTGGAATTATTTGTATAAACCTGTTTGTCAGATAAATCAGTTTGCATTCGTTGTTGTATTAATTCCCCTGCCCGGAAGTTTTTCTTTTTTTCCAGTTCACGAATACGTTCTTCCCTTAGTTCTTGATCAGTTATTTCTACCCCGTTTTTCTGTGCTTCCTTCTGCAATATATAGCGACCTGGAGTAACTCCGGTATCATGTGCTTTTTCCAAAGTAACTAAGTCAGTATCAGCGATAATTAATTCCGCACCTACCCCGGATTCATTAATGGTGTTATTTATCGATGTATATACGTAGTTATACACCTGTTTAATTTCTTGGTTTTCCTGCTTATCCGTATTCGATTTTCTTCTCTTGGCATCAGTGACCGTAGCAAGAATAAGATTATCTTTATCCTGCTTTATATAATGATATTCAATACACCCGGTAATAATTTTCTGTACACCTTTAGCCAGCGGCTCATGCAGCACATCTACCTGCTGTAACAGCTTCCGGCCATCTTTGTTAACACCTCTGGCTAAAATAATCTCACTGTTATCGTTAATGGCCAGCTCAAGACTAGGATTAATATCTAGAGAGACATACGCCATCGCCCGCGGAAACATAGCATAAAAAGCCCACCAGGCTAGAACAGCGACCAATAGCGATGCTACTGCCATATATGGCCATTTAAAACGAAGTGAGAACGTCCGGCTAAGGGTTATTTCCTTCCCCACCTCAGCGCCGCCACGAGGCTTAGGAACTTCTAGGAACTGGCCATCGCCGGTTATAATTATACAGCTTCGTTTATTTACTTCCAAAACCAAACCCCGGCCCGGTTCCATTTATTCAACACTCCCCTGCGGTAACCTGACATATGAATTTAAGTAAAGATACTCCTCACGATTATATAATAATATGGCGATACCGATTATGTATTTACGCCCACGTTCCAGCACTTTACGACTAATTCCTGTACCCATTTCAACTTCCCGAATGGGAAGCCTTTTACTGGCCTGCAAAGCGTCATATAATGTTTGGTGTTCAACGATATACCAAGCTGCCCGGATCAGTGTTTCCCGGGTGTCCCTATGTTTAGGTGACGATCGTACAAGATCCTGGAATGTAATACCCAGCTTGTTAATTTTCAAATTATAATCTTGAATTTCCTCTATTCTTTCGCGATTAGCGGTTTCTTTGATGTATTTAGCCCAGGATGCATTGTTTTCCGCCTGACTAACCGTACTCTCCTGCGGAACTTCTGACATATGAAGATCAACCCGGTCCCATCTCGATTCTTTGCGCAAGTAGTCGGTCACCCGGCTCCTGATCACCATCCGGGCAAAAGCAGTAAAGGGAACGCCCATTTGATCTTTAAACCGGTCAATAGCCTCATTAAAAGCGATCAGGCCAATACTAAGTTCATCATCCCGATCCCAGCTCAAACTGCGACCGCAAAGCCGACCTACTACTCCGGCAATAAAGGGTTTGGCATCCGCAATTAACCTCTCCCTGGACGATTCGTCACCTTCTCTAATTCTTTGCAGATAAACATCCACTTTATCCCCAAATAGCACACTGCCACACTCCCCCTGGTGCTACTCCATCGCTCCCTCCCGAAGTAAATCATTTGACTTACTATACGGGATTAGTTAGACTTTTAAGGGGTATCCTAATCCTAGCTACATTTTACAGTCTAACTCTTCAAGTAACCGTACAAGTATACCAATTGTCTTTCCACGCTAATTAATGACTCTCTTGCTATATAACTATCTACCGCATCGGGCAGGCAGGGAGCCCATGCATGGCTCATACCACGCCAACATAGCGTAAATCTAATTCAAGTTGTCACTCCGCTGAAGTAGTACCTGGCATTGGTAATGTTGGACAGATACACCACTTTACTCTTATCTTCGACATACATGCTCACCTTCCTCCTGTATCTTGCCAATATATAACCAGACATTCACTTCAAAAATTAAACCCGGGAGCCCTCATCTTCAACTCTTAGATAAAGTCCCACGGGTCAATACGCTTTAATAATTCTCTAATTGAAAGTCGCATATTTCTAGATCTTATTTACCATTGTTAAGAGAAAAATCTTACTCATCGATGTGTATTGGAGAGTCAATTACACCGTCTATATCTCTAGTACTTTCATAGAAGTTGCCTTCGCTATCCACCTCATAGGGAATGTGGTCAATTAAGTCTGTATCGCTTACACCATCGTTCCCTGATTCACCGCTGCCATAATAAGCTCCCGCCCCGGAGAGTGGCGAGTGTTCCTGCCACCTGGCTACATCCTGCCAGGCATCTTCACCGTCATACCCATTAACATCTGCGTCATCATTAAAAGTACGTGCAAAGGGCGGCTCCAGAACGTCCTCTTCCACTGGTCGAACATTCTTTCTATAGCCAGGTTCTTCAACCCGGGCTCGGCATTGGACGCACTGGGTAGTATAAGGAACCGCCTGCAAGCGCTCAAAAGGTATTTCTTCACCGCATACTTCACAGATCCCGTAAGTACCTTTGACCATCCTTTGCCGGGCATGCTCAATGGCCTGCACTTTAAGCATGGCATCCTCACGCAAAGCAAAATCCTTACTGCGTTCAAACACTCCGGTACCCACATCCGCCGGGTGCTGATCATAGGTTGATAACTCCTCCATAGATTCCGACAGAGAAACACCCAACCCTCCATCATCAATATGGTTTATTGTTTGCATTAAATTGAATTTTTCCTGTTCCAATTGTTTTTTTAAATCCTTCAGTAATCCTTGTTCCATCTGTGCTACCCCCCTGTTTATTGTTTACCCAGTTGTAATTGCACTATTTTAACCAGATCAGCAATGAAATCACCAATAAGAGGCAAGTTTAAGGACACCAGTCTTTGCAATATTAAAACAAGGATGGCTCCCAAAATAGCAAAGCCGATGGCAATGCCAAAACCCCTGGCAATACCGCTAATTAAATTAATGTACATTAGCTTATATGGCTTATCCAATAAATCGACATATTCAGCCAGCTTCATCTTCTCCGTATTAATCGCTAGTTCCCTGACTTTGTCCTCCAGCGATTGCAAAACTTTATTTTGCTTAGTAGCCATCCAAGAATCGTTCTCCCCAGGGGCTAAAAAGTATTTGCGCGGTTTTAGCTTATTACTCATTGCTTAACCTCCAAACTTTGTTTTAATTTGCCCTGGTTCATACAAAAATATGGCACCGGCAAAACTGACGTGCCATTTTTCCACTTGGCTTTCATTTAATTTTATTGTAGTCAACAAAATAAAAAAAGCGTCTTGGCCATTTTTTAGTACGATCCAAGACGCTTTATGCACATGTAGAAGATTGGCTATTATTTAGCTGCTGCCTTTTTTTCCCTAAGCTTTAAATCAACCCATAACGGGCTAGCGTTAAGCATGGATGAATAAGCACCAATCACCACCCCTATTAATAAAGCCAAAATAAAGGTCTTTAAAGTGGTGCCACCAAAGAAATACAGGGTTAATAAAACAAATAGTACCGACATACCGGTATTTAGTGACCGCACTAGGGTCTGCCATAAACTGATGTTGACCAAATCTTCCACGGATTCTCCCTTTTTACGCATCCTTGAATTTTCCCTGACCCGGTCAAAAATAACGATTTTGTCGTTAATAGAATAACCGATAATTGTTAATATGGCTGCTACAAAGGCGCTATCAACCTCAATCTGAAATATGGAGAATACACCCAGCACCACCAGCAAGTCGTGCAGCAGCGCAACAATTGTTACCACGCCTTGTTTAAATTCAAAGCGGAAGGTTATATACACCAGCATCAGTACCGCTGCAATCAGCAAAGATAAAATGGCATTCACGGTCAATTCCCTACCGATTACCGGGCCCACCCGGTCATTGCGCAGCAGGTTGACCTCACCCACCTTTCGCTCCAGGGTGGAAATCAGGGTAGCACTTTCATCCTCGGTAAGCTCCCGAGTTCTAATGATATAATCGGTGGTGCCACTTTTCTGAATGTTGTTGGAGGCTGCAAAACCCAAGCCTTCCACCACATCACGCACCTGTTCAATCTTCACGCCCTGCTCCACCCGAACTTCCACAAGATTACCGCCGGTAAAATCAATGCCCAAGTTAAAACCCCGGGTCACCATGGAGAACAGGCCCGGTAATATAAGTAACAGCGAAATAATATACCAAATCTTTCTGTGTTCTATAAAATTAAACATTTGTCCCGCCCCCCTTAAGCGCCATAATAGCGAGGATCTTTAACTACATTGGTAGCAGCGGTCAGATGCAGTAACCACCTGGTTAAAGTGATGGCTGTGAACAAACTGACTAATATACCAATGCTAAGCGTCACCGCAAATCCGCGGATCATACTGGCTCCGAAATAATACAACACAATGGCAGCAATCAGCGTAGTGGCATTAGAATCGAAAACGGCTACAAAGCCCCGGCGAAAACCGGCGTCTATGGCGGAACGAATACTTTTACCGGTACGCAGCTCTTCCTTGATCCGCTCGAAAATTACCACGTTGGAATCCACAGCCATACCCAGTGACAACAGGAAACCTGCTATGCCGGGCAGTGTCATGGTAGCATGTATGCCGATAAATATAGCCAGCACCAGCAGTGCGTAAAAAATTAATGCCAAATCAGCAATTAGTCCGGGAATACGGTAATAAACAATCATAAAAACTAAAATAGCTACCAGACCGACAATACCGGCATTAATGGACCTATCCAGGGAATCCTGGCCCAACTGCGGGCCTACGGTCCGTTTCTCCATTACATTAAGCTGCACAGGCAGAGCACCGGAGCGCAGCAGAATAGCAATAGTGTGTGCCTCTTCCAGGCTTTCATAACCAGTGATTCTAGCCTGGCCATGGGTGATGGGTTCCTCAACCACCGGATTCTGTAACAACTTATTGTCAAGATAAATACCAATGGGTTTGCCCACATTAGCCGTGGTTGCCTGGGCAAATTTACCGGTGCCCTCTTTGGTAAAAGTAAGATCCACTTCAACCTGACCAGAGTTGGGGTCCCTAGCCTCCAAAGCATCCTTCAAATCAGCACCCGTTATTATCGTTTGGCCCAACTCATTTTTAAATTCCAGGTAAGCCGGCTGAATTAAATCTATGACTGCTTTTTCAGGGTCCTTGATCCCCGCCAGTTCAACAATTATTCTCCGCTCGCCCTGCCGCTGAATAACGGGCTCTGCCACACCAGTCTCATTAATTCTTCTTTCTAACACAGCCTGAGCTCTTTTCATAGTTTCATCATTAACTTTGGCAGAAGGCGTATCCTTGGCCTCCAACACCACGTGCACACCGCCCTGCAAGTCCAGGCCTAAAATAGTTTGATTGGCCCAGGGCAGCCATGCAACATCCTTGAAAATCGGCAGCGGCACTGCCGCTGTTATGCCCAAAGCGGCAATGGCCAGGATGATGGCGGCCATGGCCAATATCTTACTCCATCTCATTTTGTTTCTCCCCCTTAGCTTAATTACAATAGCTTGGCTCCGTTGACCACCAGCTCAAATACACAATCTAAAAACACCGCCGCCCTTCTGCATAATAGCATTCTAGATAGAAATATTTCGAAATACTCCATTACAGGTGTTATCTTTATATTAATTGTCAACTCCATGGTAATAGTCCGCTTTTTATCATCCACCCACACAAGGGAATTTTCCACAGCGTAATTAACCCGGTCGTGAATATCAAAGGTTGCAAATTCTCGGTTGCGTACCCGGGACCGGTGCACATCAGACTTGTCCGCAAGTATCAGAGCCGCCGCCACCGGGCTGACGGGCTGTCCGTATTGCTCCTCATGATTGGCAATAGCTGAGATGACGGTGGCTACTTCGTCGGGCTCCATACCCATTTGCAGCAGTATGGGACCGCAAATGGTGGCACCTGAGATGCCGTGATCGTTCCTGCTCACTACATTACCCAGATCATGCAGATAGCCAGCAATAGCCGCCAGTTCAGCCTCTCGTTTACTATAACCAAGCTTGTCAAGTATATTTTTGGCAATGCCGGACACCAGATTGACATGCCGATAGCTATGTTCTGTATAACCCATTGCCCCCAGGTATTCATTACCCTTGCGGATAAAACTATCTAATACAGGATCACTTTTGACATCATCAAGGGTTACCAAACACCAATGCCTCCCCAACTGCAAGGTCGCTCAACAAAAAGAGTAGACCGGGTCTACTCCGAAGAATCAATCCTTGTCATTATCATCGTCGTCACTGCTAGTTATGAGCTGTGACACTGCATTTCTCATTAATTCGATGCGCACATTTTCAGCTATTCTCACTATAATACTGTCTTCTTTAATCTTTAGTATCGTGCCATAAATGCCACCAGCTGTAACAATACGGTCATTTACCTTAAGACTGGCCACCATTTGCGCATGTTTTTTCTGGCGCTGCTGATGGGGTCTAATCAGTATAAACCAGAGTAACGCAAATAAACCGACCATATATAAAATGCTGATAGTAGTTTCATTCACTTTGTTTCCGCCCCCCTTTCACATGTTATTAATCAAAACATAATACTAATTCTTGATTATGATGCAATTCCCTTTTATTTCGGCACGGCAAATCAATGTAGAATGATATAATTAATCTAACTTGAACCGACGTAAAAATTCATCTTTATATTCTACAAAATAATCACCGACAATAGCAGCTCGGATATTTTGCATCAACTTCAGCACGAAACGCAAATTATGCAGTGTGGTAAGCCTAATTCCTAAAACCTCGTTGGCCTTAATTAAATGCCTAATATACGCCCGGGAAAAATTGCGACAGGTATAACAGTCACATTCAGGGTCCAGCGGCCGAAAATCCCGGGCATACTCAGCGTTGCGCACCACAAGTTTGCCCTCTTTGGTAAAAACCGTGCCGTTGCGAGCAATCCGGGTGGGCAGCACACAATCAAACATATCTACCCCTCGGTAAACTCCCTCCAATAAACAGTCCGGTGAGCCTACACCCATTAAATAGCGAGGCTTTTCCTTAGGCATAGCCGGTACCAGGTAATCAAGCACTTCGTACATCATTGGTTTCGGTTCTCCCACGCTTAGCCCACCAATACCGTAACCGGAAAAATCCAGGGTTGTCAACTCCGCAACGCTCTGCAGGCGCAAATCGCGGAACATGCCTCCTTGAATAATGCCAAACAGCGCCTGGTCCTCCCGGTTATGACGCGTGCGGCAGCGCACAGCCCAGCTAGTGGTGCGTTTCATGGCGTCTTTTGTCTGTTCATAACTGCAGGGGTAGGGTATACACTCGTCAAAGGCCATAACAATATCGGCCCCCAAAGCCATCTGTATTTCCATGGACTTTTCCGGGCTGAAGAAATGCTCCGAGCCGTCGATATGACTACGAAAGGTAACTCCCTGATCAGTTATCTTACGCAGAGGACCCAGGCTAAAAACTTGAAAACCGCCGCTGTCGGTTAAAATGGGCGCGTCCCAGCGCATAAAATTATGTAAGCCACCAGCCTCTGCCACCAACTCGTGGCCAGGCCGCAGATAGAGGTGATAGGTATTACTTAGTATCAGCTCCCCACCACAGCTGCACACCTCGTCAGGGGTCATGGTTTTCACAGTGGCCTGAGTCCCCACCGGCATAAAAATAGGCGTCTGCACCGTGCCGTGGGAAGTATGCAGCAAACCTAACCTTGCCCTGCTTTGACCATCTTCTTTGGTAATCTTAAAACCGATAGCCATATCATGCTCCTTAGCAAATCATAATATCAACATGGCATCACCAAAACTAAAAAACCGGTAGCGCAGTTGAACGGCAAGATTGTAAGCAGACAGCAACCGCTCCCGGCCAACCAGCGCACTCACCATCATGAGCAGGGTGCTGCGGGGTAAATGAAAATTGGTTACCAGAGCATCCACTGCCTGAAAGCGATAGCCAGGATAGATAAAAATTTCAGTCCAACCTGAGCCAGCCTGCACAATACCGTTTTCCCCGGCTGCTGTTTCCAGACACCGAGTTGTAGTAGTACCCACTGCAATCACCCGACCACCCCGTAATTTGGTTTCATTAATCACTCGGGCTGTTTCCTTCGGAATTTCATAATATTCAGCATGCATCCGGTGATTGGTTACCTCGTCCACTTTCACTGGTCTAAAGGTGCCCAGCCCGACATGCAACAGCACGGGAACAATGGGTATACCCCGGTCCTTGATTTTTTGCAGCAGCTCAGGTGTAAAATGAAGACCGGCAGTGGGGGCTGCAACTGAACCGGGCTCCCTGGCATATATAGTTTGATAACGGCCGGGATCATCAGGTTGTTTTTTAATATATGGCGGCAAGGGCATAACTCCCAGCCTATCTAAAACCTGTTCAAACATACCCTGGTAATGAAATTTAATCAGGCGACAGCCATCGTCTACCACAGCCTCAACGGAGCCGGTTAAATCATCACCGAATCTAATAGTGGTACCGACAGGTACACGCCGCCCCGGACGCACCAGTGTTTCCCAGGTTTGCTCAGATCGACGGGTTAATAACAACACTTCAATAACCGTGCCCGTGTCCTCTTTTTTACCCCACAGCCGTGCCGGAATTACCTTTGTATCATTGATCACCAGCACATCCTGCGGTGTAATGTATTCCGTAATATCTTTAAACAACCTGTGTTCAAGCCCATCACCATCTTTATATAGTACCATCAGCCTGGATTCATCTCGCACCGGTGCAGGCTCCTGGGCAATCAAATCCTCGGGCAAATAATACTCAAATTCCGCTACCCTCATGCAGTACCCCTTAATATTTAATTAGCTCAACATCTGTATAATAGTATTTCAATATATCCTGGAAACTATAACCCTGGCTCGCCATCCCGGCCGCGCCATATTGTGACATACCCAGACCATGCCCCCAACCGCTGCCGTAAAAAGTAATACTGCTGAGCCCTTGTTTCACAATATTTGTTGGTTCTAAAATATCCTCCAGGTCTACGGGGTTATCCTGCTCTTCGGAGTAATATTGCTTTTTCATGGTAAATAAAGAGCTCTTCAGTCCGAGGACGGTGCGCACCCGGTCAGCATTGGCCACAGTATACGATTGCAGGTTGCCTTGGTGATCAAGGACTTCAATTAATAGTTTTTTTACTCTATGACCGGAAGCAGTCCACTCCAAGGCATTTATATCTGTAATCACGGCTAATTCAGTAAACTCACTGCTTTTAATATACCTTCTTAATTGCTGGTTAAGCAATGTAACCAGTTCGCTGGCCGAATACGTTACCGACCAGTTATAATGTTGGCTGTTGCCATCATAAGGGTCTTCCTTGGCGCGAATAAAACCCAGTTTATCATACCAGACATCTTCGCTGTTTTCAGTATATCCCCCACTGCAAGCATGAAAATAAGCCGCAATAGGCTGGCCATCTTTGACCAGTACCAGACCATTGGTGTCATCTACAGCCATACTGGATGCCGGTTTTTCTCCATCATACCCCTGATACATCTGGTTAGACTGGTTGTATAGCACATCAAAGCCGAAATTTGCGTAACTGCCCAACTGAGCAATTAAATAGCTGCGTGCCGCTACTGCCTGGGCTTTGAGCGCTTCCGAGGAAAATGAAGCAGGCATCTCTGCTGGCACTACACCATATAAATATTGCTCAATTGGCAATTCGTTGATTACGGTCAGACCTTTTTCATTGGACCTGATCTCTAAATTCCCCCGGTAATGTTTTACCTGGCCGCTCTTTTCCAGACCGACTAGATTTAACCCATCCCGTGTCATCTGCTTGATCTGGCCGTTTACGTCAACCACATAACAGCCCGCCTGCTCATGTTCCAGGTAATTAATAGCATCACCGGCACCCTGTACCGCCAGACCATCCACGGAGTCCTTTTGCAGCAGTGCACCGCTGGATAATATCGCTTTTACTCCACCGCTACTTAGGCCTTCAACTTTAATAGGTCCGTTGTATAACCCTACATATTCACCGTCTTTTGATACCTGGCACAGACCACCGGCATATTCCACTACCCAGCGACCTTCTCCCACCCCAGTAATCACTTGCTTCGTATAATCATTGACTAACTGATAATTACCTTGTACGACAAAAGCAACTTGAGGAGCGTCCTGCATTAGGCCTACTCGCACAGACTGGGGTACTACCTGTACAGAACACCAGGCCCTACCTCCCGGCAATAATACCGCCAGTAAAAATACCACAATAATCCATACATTTGAATAACCTTGTTTATTGCCGATGCACTCAACCATAAAAAAAGAACCTCCCCCGCCTAACCATATCGTGGAAAGTTCGACACAAATAAATTATTTCCTTCTATTTGCGAGTAATGTTCCGCAATAATATAAAAATAGCTTCACTTTCTGAAAAGCAAGTTGAGCAGCAGAGTTAGTACAACGCTGACAATGATCATGGTAATCACCGGGAAATAAAAAGTAAAATTGCCTCTCTGCACAAATATATCACCCGGCAGTCTGCCCAGTCCGGGAATTTTGCCCGCCAGCATCAAAAGACCTCCGGTAACTACCATAAAAAAACCTAGTATTAAAATAACTTTTCCCAAATCTGCCAAGGAATTCATACTGGTTCCCCTCCAGTTTTGGTTTTACTTTTATATTCCTTGTCATAACGGTCTCTTTCGCTGTATATACAGCCACAATACTGCTGCCTGTACATGCTGAGGGACCGGGATATTTCCGTAGCCTTCCGATAACCGGGCCTGAAATCCTCGTAATAAAAGGGAACACCCGCTTCTTTACCCATCGCTTCGCCAATTTCAGCAATTAAGTCATGTTTTTGGAAGGGGCTGACCAGCAAAGTAGTGCTAAAAGCATCAAACTTACCCCGTCGCGCTATCTTGGCCGCTTGTCGCAGGCGCATGGTATAGCAATACCGGCAGCGCACGCTCTCCCGATGTACCACTTCCCGCAGATAACTCTCCAAATCATAGGCCTCATGCACAATGATTTTGAAATCATTGTCCCGGGCATAATTCAGCAGAGTGTCTTTTCTTTTTAGCCATTCAGTATAAGGATGGATATTAGGATTATTGAAATAGCCACATACCTCATGGTTACCGTCCCTTAACTTTTGCAGTGGATAAATAGTACATGGGCCGCAACAGGTATGCAAAAGAATTTTCATGCCATTTTCTCCTTTATTACCACAACGTAGGCTGTTTAGGCACAGGCATGGTTACCCCCAAGTGCCGGTAAGCCGCAGGTGTAGCCACACGACCGCGCGGGGTGCGGGCCAGCAGACCCAACTGCAGCAAATAGGGTTCATAAACGTCCTCCACCGTGCCCGCCTCCTCACCGGTAGCGGCAGCAATGGTCTCCACTCCAACAGGACCACCGGCAAACTTGGTAATCACAGCCAATAACACTCTACGGTCAGCTTGATCCAGTCCTAGTGGATCTACTTCAAAAAACTCCAGTGCCTCGGTGGCCACAGACAGGGTAATTATTCCGTCAGCTTTGACCTGGGCATAATCTCGCACCCGTTTCAGCAAGCGATTGGCAATGCGTGGAGTGCCCCGGGACCGGCGAGCGATTTCCTCCGCCCCGCCGTTATCAATCACCACGCCCATAATTTTGGCGGCCCTGGTAATAATTGTTACCAAGTCAGCAGTTTGATAATAGTCCAGCCTGCTTATCACGCCAAACCGGTCTCTTAAGGGGGAGGTCATTAAACCTGCCCTGGTAGTAGCACCGATCAAGGTAAAGCGAGGCAATTCAATTCTTATGGAACGCGCCCCGGGTCCCTTGCCAATGATAATATCCAGGGCAAAGTCCTCCATCGCCGGGTAAAGTATTTCTTCCACCGTACGGCTGAGCCGGTGTATCTCATCAATAAATAACACATCGCCCTGCTGCAAATTGGTTAAAATAGCCGCTAAATCTCCAGGTCTTTCAATAGCCGGACCGGAAGTGGTGCGCAGGTTTACCCCCAGCTCATTGGAAATAATATTAGCCAGCGTTGTTTTACCCAAACCGGGTGGCCCAAATAATAGTACATGGTCCAAAGTTTCACCGCGCTGCAGAGCGGCTTGAATAAATATCCCAATATTCTCTTTAACCCTATTTTGACCTATATATTCACTAAGCTTACGTGGCCGTAAATTGACCTCGTTATCCGCATCCTCTTCCCTGATGGCCGCTGTTATTATTCTGTCTTGATTTAAATCCCCCATACTATATCCCGGACACGCAAAGCCCGTTCCTCCCTTAAGCTTACTAAACCTTAGGCAATGTTTAACAAATATGTATAACTACTTGGCTTTATCCAATAAACGCAGGGCATGTTTGATTAATTGAGCGACACCGGCCTGTTGGCCCAACGTTGACTCCATCGCGCGCTGCACAGCATCCCGGGCTTCACCGGCACCATAGCCCAGTGCTAAAAGGCCGGCAAGGGCGTCATCTATAACATCTGCTGCTTTAACCGGTATAGCAGGCATTTCAGCCGATTGTATAGTTAACTTTTCAAATTTATCCTTTAATTCGAGAACAATGCGCTGAGCAATCTTTTTACCCACACCCGGCACTTTGGTCAGTACCGATAGATCCTCCAGGGTTACAGCCCGTACCAGCCCATGAGGCGTTAAATGAGATAAAACAGCTAAAGCGGCCCGCGGTCCCACCCCGTTAACGCCAAGCAAGAGCAGAAAAACATTGATCTCATCGGTACTAAAGAATCCATATAACTGCAAGTCATCTTCCCGGACGATCAAATGCGTATGTAAAGCAACCTCCTGATTAACCTGGCCGGACAATTTAGCGGCACAAGCAGCTGTTACGTTAACTCTATAGCCCACACCGTGCACATCAAGCACAACTGCCTCAGCTTCCACGCTTGCCAAAGCACCCCTTAAAAACGCGATCATTACAATGTCGCCACCTATCATACTGCTGAACATTAAATCATCATAGATTTATTTTATAACTATATTACTGTAGTTATTGATATGACAAACCGCCACAGCCAGCGCATCTGCTACATCATCAGGCTTAGGAATAGCCGGTAAATTGAGTATAATCCTAATCATATACTGCACCTGTTGTTTATCTGCTCGTCCACGACCAACTACAGCCTGTTTCACCTGTAAAGGGGTGTATTCATATACTGCTAAATCCTCCAAAGCGGCTGCAAGTAAAATTACACCCCTTGCCTGGCTTACCGACATGGCCGTACGCACGTTACGGTTAAAAAACAACTCCTCTACAGCCAAACACTGGGGACGATATTTAACTATCAAATTAGTTAGTTCGCTAAATAATTTACTAAGCCTAAGGTGCGGTAGCATACCCGCCCCGCTCCTTATGCAACCATAGTCCACCGGGCTAAAACTATTTCCGGCATAGTCAACAATACCGTAACCGGCAATGGCGATTCCGGGGTCTACCCCCAAAACACGCATTAAATCACTCCGCATCTGAAGTTTAGTAAATATTAACACACTGCTAGGTTTATCACAACGACCGTTCTACTTAAGAATCGCTATATTCATCAAAATTTTCCAGCAAGGCGTTGAGTGCTTGCTCATCTGTAAACTCAATAGCGTTACGAAGCTCAAGCTGCTCATCAGCATTTAAATTTGCATAAGTATCGCTCTTGTTCAGCTTATCTAAAAACGATTCCGGCAAACAGTTAATATTAATGCCTGTCTCTATTCGCAATAATACTTCATCATGACCCAGCGGTCCCTGGTAAACTGCCAGCTGCCCTTCATGAATGCCTAAATGTCTATATTCTCTGTGCATACCACACAGGCCGTCGATCTGTCGAGTAATCACCACCTCGTCACCTTCTACAGCAACAGCCCAACCCTCCTGCTGAGGGTACTTTAGACGCAACCGGTTTTCATCCAGACCGACTAAATCACGCTTGGCCGGACCCCGGTAATACACCTCTACATCACCACAAGCGGTGTATTTATTCTCCTGGCGTATGGTGGTGGTAGACTGGATTAATGGCTCTACCCTTTCTCCGGTGAGTACTGGCTTCATGGCCGGGTTACTCACTGAAGTTAATGTAACATATACTGTTGTGGCAATTAAAAATACTGCTAGAGCGGCTGCTAGCATAGTATATATTTTCTTAAACATGGTAATACTCCTTCATTTGTTTATAGCCTCTTTATCTTTCAGCCAGAAAGACTTAAATATTTTTCTGGCTATTAGCATGCTAAAAGGATTATTGCCATATTCATGTAAAAAAATAACATAGGTTGCTATAACATAGCAACCTATTCCTCATCTACTATATCAAAATTAGCAAAAACCTCCTGCACATCGTCATGATCCTCTAGTATGTCCATGAGCTTGAGCATTTGCTCTTGTTGGCTGCCGGTTATCATCACCGTAGTTTGGGGGATTTTAGTTACCTCAGAATCACTGACTTTTATACCTTCCACCGCCAGTGTTTCCATCACCTGTTCTATAGCATCCGGCTCAGTGATAATTTCAAAGGTGTCGTCCTCCTCCTTGACATCTAACGCCCCGGCGTCAAGGGCAGTGAGTAAAAGCTCATCACTATCAACTTGCAAATCGCCCTTATCGACAACTAGTACCCCACGGGCATCAAACATCCAGGAAACACAGCCGGTTTCACCAAGGTTACCGCCGTATTTGGAGAACAAATGCCTTAATTCACCGGCGGTGCGGTTACGGTTATCAGTCATAATGTCCACCATCACAGCCACACCACCAGGGCCGTAACCCTCATAAGTTAATTCTTCAAAGTTGGCACCGCCCAGTTCACCGGTGCCCCGTTTTATCGCCCGCTGAATGTTATCGTTAGGTATGTTAACCTCTTTGGCTTTGGCAATAGCGTTTTTTAAGCGCAAATTAGCTTCCGGGTCACCGCCGCCCTGCCTGGCAGCGGCAATTATTTCTTTTGCTAATCTGGTAAAAACCTTTCCCCGCGCAGAATCAACTTTGGCTTTCTTTCTTTTTATAGTTGACCATTTAGAATGCCCTGACATCTAATTCATCTCCTTTAAATCATGTTCGGAAAATGTTTTATAGTGGAGGTATAGCCGGCAGCTGCTTTTTATGCAGATTCTTCATAGCCAGGTCATCAACAATTTTTCTCACCCGATCGTCAGCCTGTCCTGTCAAAATATATTTATCTAATTCCTCATAGGAAATACCCATTTCATTTTCATCAGTCTGCCCCTCCCATAAACCGGCAGAAGGCGGCTTATCAATAATCGCAGCCGGAATATCGAGAAGCCTGGCCATTTCCACCACCTGTTTTTTTACCAAATTAGCCAGTGGCAGTAAATCTACCCCGCCATCTCCGTGTTTGGTGAAGTAGCCCACGGTGCGTTCACTGCGATTCCCGGTGCCCACCACCAAGCTATGTCTCTGGGCGGCAAAATAATAAAGAGTGGCCATGCGTAGCCGGGGCTTAAGATTAGCAATGGCCATATCCTTTTTCCCCGGGTCATAGGCTGCACCGGTCAGCAATTGCACCATTTCATCGAAGGGTTTCTCCAGCCGCACCGTTGTATACTCAATGTCTATAGCTTTAGCCAGCAGCTCGGCATGCTCCTCATCCTCGGAATGACTATAACAGGGCATAATGATACCCAGGGTGGTCTTGGGGCAAACATTGCGGCACAGCGCCGCGGCCACCGCAGAATCAATACCACCGCTCAGCCCGAGCACAAAGCCCTTAACAGCAGTATCTTTAACTAATTTATGCAGCCAATCCTCGATTTGTTTAACCAGATCGCTAATCAGCATAATTTTACCCTCCATCGAAGTCTATACACATGCACGTGTTATTTTAGCACATTTATTTTAGATTAGGCAAACTGGTAAGACCATTGATGAAAAGCTCCAAAAAATGCCCCCGTTAAAGGAGCATTTTATAGGTACAGCCTAAATTACTTTTGCGTTCCCAACCCCGGTTATTCAGCCATACACTCCTCCAGAGTCACCTGGATCATACCCTGGTGGCAGCGGGGTGGCAGAGCCTGGTAATAGGCAGTAGCGCCATCCAAAGCTTTGCGCTTGGCCTCATTAATATCTGCCACAACTTTCGCGGGCGCCCCTACGACCAGCTTAAATGGCGGAATAATCATTTTTTCCAGTATCAATGCCCCGGCACCAATGCAGCATCCCTCACCAATTTCCGCGTAATCCATAATAATGGTCCCCATGCCCACATAAACATGTTCCCCCAGCGTGGGTGTGTGCAGAATGGAACCATGCCCGATATGGCTCCGCTGCCCCAGAGTAGCCTTCTTCTCAGGAAAGACGTGAACAACCGCGTTTTCTTGAATATTCGAGCCGGCCCCGACTTCAATAGCGCCCCAGTCACCCCGGAGACATGCCCCTGCAGCAATATAACAGCCCTCTCCAATGGTCACGTCGCCGATAATGGTAGCATCGGGATGTACATATGTACCTTTACCGATGGTCGGTTTTTTACCTTCAAATTGGTATATGCCCATTTGATTCACTCCCCCAAACAAAACATTTAATAGCCGTAACTGCTACTATTTTATTTTAACACGATTGTCTGCTTACTTACCTTTAAAAATTGGCTTGCGTTTTTCAATAAAAGCGGTCGTACCTTCATAACGATCCTCGGTGGAAAAAGCAATTGTTGAAGCGAATTTTTCAATTAATAGACCCGAGTTAAGATCCGTATTGGCACCCATATTAATAGCCGCTTTTGCCAAACTGACCGCCATCGGGCCTTTAGCTATGATCTTTTCGGCCATTGCTTTGGCAGCCGGCAATAAGTCTTCAGTTTTTTCCACAACTTTATTCAACATGCCGAGTTCTTTAGCTTCCTGGGCACTGATGACATCACTGGTAAAAATCAATTCCTTGGCCTTACCAATCCCTACAAGCCTTTGCAATCTCTGGGTACCACCGGCCCCGGGTATCAAGCCAAGGTTTACTTCCGGGAAACCCAGCTTGGAACGGTTGGTGGCAATTCTGATATCACATGCCAGAGCTAATTCACAGCCGCCGCCCAAAGCAAAACCGTCAATGGCGGCAATAACAGGCTTATCGAGGTTCTCCACCTCATTTAGCGAACCCTGGATAAGAACCTCAAATTCTAATACTTCCCGGGTATCGAAATCCTTTAAAATACGGATATCAGCACCAGAGGCGAAGGCGATACCACCTGCTCCCGTTATGATAACCACCCGCACATCCTTATCAAGGTCGCAATCCCGAATGGCATAATGTATCTCCTCCCACATAGGGGGATTCAGGGCATTGCGCACTTCCGGACGGTTTAATGTAATTACGGCAATATTACCGTCTTTTTCGAGCCTTAAATTTTTATATTCCAAACTGCTCCCTTCCTTCTAATTAATTTAAGACAAAATGACTTATGATATTACCTGCCAAACCTCGATATGATTTATGACGTACATACCTTTTAAATTTTCTATTATACTTTTTCAATTAAACGCTATCGCTTTCCTGCCTACAGCACGTCTTAATTTAATGCATATAACACTAACTTTTATCATTAACCAGTCAGGACTACAAGTGAGACCATTGATAAAAATATGCCGAGCATCTGGTAAGATAACTTTAGCTTCCATATAGATAAGCCCATTAAAAAACCATCCAAAGGAATGGAAGCATTGTGAACGGCATAAGGTGATAGGCTTTGGTAAAATCCAGCAGTCAGATTAAATAAGTCATAGACATCATTAGGGGGAATATAAAACCCTCCGGCAAAAAACCAGAGGGTTGTTGTTTACATTAATCCTATTTTATTCTATTGTATTCCCCGGCAATTGATATACTGGCGCAAAAGCATATTAGCTCTGATGATATGAAAAATAATTCCGGCAACTACCTACTCTCCTACCCCTACGGGGCACACAGCAAGGACAAGCCCAATTACCATCGGCCTACCCTATCGGGCACAAGTCGAAGAGCCTAATTTCCGTGTTCGAGTGCCTATGCCCCGAAGGGGTATGCCCTGGAGGGGTAGGATGGGAACGGGTGTATCCTCTCCAGTATGGTCACCGGAAAACTATATATACTATTGTATAAGGTAAATAAGTTAATTTAACGGTGCCAGGCACCTTGTGTCAACTTATTGTTCCCTCAAAACTGTACAGCCAAGCAAGTTTTAGTTTAGCTAAGGTAACTCTATCACCGACTACCGAATAATCAGGTCAAGTCCTCGACCTATTAGTACCGGTCCGCTGCACACATCGCTGTGCTTGCACGCCCGGCCTATCTACCTGGTAGTCTACCAGGGGTCTTACCCCAGCACTCAACCCGACATTTACAATATACTCTTTCCAAGCATACTCTCATACGAAGCATGGACTTGCAACTAAGCATAATGTAAACATTGGGTTGAGTGCTGGGTGGGAAACCTTATCTAGAGGGGGGCTTCGCGCTTAGATGCCTTCAGCGCTTATCCCGACCGGATATGGGTACCCAGCGCTACCGCTGGCGCGATAACTGGTACGCCAGTGATCCGTCCATCCCGGTCCTCTCGTACTAGGGACAGCTCCTCGCAAGTCTCCTGCGCCTGCGACGGATAGGGACCGAACTGTCTCACGACGTTCTGAACCCAGCTCACGTACCGCTTTAATGGGCGAACAGCCCAACCCTTGGGACGTACTTCCGCCCCAGGATGCGATGAGCCGACATCGAGGTGCCAAACCTCCCCGTCGATGTGGACTCTTGGGGGAGATAAGCCTGTTATCCCCGGGGTAGCTTTTATCCGTTGAGCGACGGCTCTTCCACTCGATTGCCGCCGGATCACTAAGCCCGACTTTCGTCCCAGCTCGACCTGTGTGTCTCGCTGTCAAGCTCCCTTCTGCCTTTACACTCTGTGCGCGCGATTTCCAACCGCGCTGAGGAAACCTTTGGGCGCCTCCGTTACTCTTTGGGAGGCGACCGCCCCAGTCAAACTGCCCACCTGACACTGTCCATAGTCTCGATTCAAAGACTGGTGTTAGAGTTTCAATATCACAAGGGTGGTATCCCAACGATGGCTCTGTCAATGCTGGCGCACTGGCTTCCTAGCCTCCCACCTATCCTGTACATGCAATACCAAAATCCAATGTCAAGCTGCAGTAAAGCTCCACGGGGTCTTTCTGTCCTGTCGCAGGTAGCCGGCATCTTTACCGGCATTACAAGTTCGCCGAGTCCCTCGTTGAGACAGCGCCCAAATCGTTACGCCTTTCGTGCGGGTCGGAACTTACCCGACAAGGAATTTCGCTACCTTAGGACCGTTATAGTTACGGCCGCCGTTTACTGGGGCTTCGGTTTAAAGCTTC
>NZ_LSRS01000005.1:138184-217755 GCF_009932395.1 Sporotomaculum syntrophicum | reverse complement strand
TTTTACGACCGGATTTGTATTGTAGCATTTTGTATCGGTCTGTGTCAAAGGCAATTTGTGGTTTGCTTCTGTTTTACTGAACACTCCGTTTACCGGTATTGCCCTGACTTAGTTGCTTGCATCGCCGTTCTAGCAGCGACGTTTGTTATGTTATCATTTTGAGGACTTTAATGCAACAAGTAATATAGGTTAAAAAAATAATCTTTTAACTAGCCAGACAAGGTTATCCAGATCTTTTAAAATCCCCTGTTTGTATATTGAGATCATAATGTTTCCTGCTCATTTTTACGAGCCCGATATTCTGCGCAGCTTTTTACAAAGTTCCTGGCAAACTCCGGGTTTGACCAGAAATGTATATGCGCGTACCCGGCAAGGAGGTGGTAAATTTGATATCCACAGTACCATGATTGGTTAATTAAGCCATCCCTGCGTTTAGATACTTCAAAGCACGGTTTAAATCTTTTATCCACTACCGTTTCGGAATAGTGAAATTCATGAGCCCGTATTTTAGAACCTTTTTTAGCCAATATCGTATCATCCATCAATTTGACATACACATAACCAAATCTTTTCAATGATGACGACATGCTGCTTTTACCGGGAATCAGTCCAACCATCGCAAATTCTCTGTCTTCCCCAACCCTGATGCTGTCTGTCAGGTACATCAGCCCTCCACATTCCGCATATGTAGGTAAACCTTGCTCAACATGGCTTTTTATATCCATGCGCATCGCCAGGTTGTTTTGCAGCTCCTCTGCCCAAATTTCCGGATAACCCCCACCGATATAAAGCCCGTCAACATTTTCCGGTAGTCTGTCGTCACTCACCGGACTAAAAAACACGACCTCAGCACCCAGCATTTCTAACAACTCCAGGTTATCTTGATAATAGAAGCAGAATGCCTTGTCCTTGGCCACCGCAATCTTTAACTTCTCAACAGCAGCTGTTTCAATTTTAGGGTTATTATTAAATACATCAATTTTTTTCGCCTTCCCTGCCAGCTTAAGCAGTAGATCTAAATCAACAGTTGTTTTAATTTGCCGGGATATCATTCCGACCTTTACCTTAAGGTCGTGGATTTCTGCGCTTGTGACAAGCCCGAGATGTCTACTGGAAATAGTTACTTCACCCATGGTTCTTATATACCCCAAAACTGCAACGCCTGTGTTTTCTTCAATCACTTCCTTCAGCAGTTTGTAATGCCCTGGACTGGACACATTATTAATTACGATGCCTTGCACATTGACGTTTTTATCAAACTCAACAAAACCCTTGACCAAAGCAGCAGCACTGAGGGACATGGCTTCACCACTAATCACCAGAATAACCGGGGCACCGATAATTTTGGACACATCCGCTGTGCTTCCCTCCAAGGATATGCCGCCATAGCCGTCATATAAGCCCATTACACCTTCAATAATGGCAATGTCTGCATCAATTAAATGCTTGGCAAAAAGATATTGGACGGTCTTTTCCTGAAGCATCCAGCTGTCAAGATTCAACGAGTTCCTTCCAGTTACAAAGGTATGAAACATCGGGTCTATAAAATCAGGCCCCACCTTGAATGGCTGCACCTTCAGACCTCTTTCCACCAATGCAGCCATAATGCCAATAGACAGGGTGGTTTTACCGCAGCCGCTGTTGGTTCCCGCTATGACAATGCTTGGTCTAATCAAGGGAGTGGATACGGTCTTTGATAATATCTGCAATTCTGTCATCATCTCCAAGGGGCTTGCCCATCTTTATTTCGATCCCGGGGTGTTTGGTCATAATCATATTCAGTTCCTGCGGAATATCCTGGGTTACATGGATACCGTCAAATAAAAACATAGGTATAACCTTTATTTTACTGGCTCCTTTTTCTATAAGGTATTCAACGCCTACTTCCAGGTTCTGTTGAGAAAACTGCAGATATGCCGAGTAAATTAGCTCTTCACCCGTTTTATCTTTTACCTTCTGCGTTAATGACCTGAGGATCCTGTCAGTTTCATGTCTTCTACTTCCATGAGCCAGTATTAATACGCCATCCATTGTGTTCTTCCTCCTGTTTGATATCATTGTCCAATCATATATACTGCTTGACAAATTCCAAAACCTCATCGACTGTGCTCACTTTGCGTGTATAAGCTACCTCGGGGCGTTCCACCAACACGACAGGAATACCTAGTTTTGCAGCTGCATTCAGCTTGCGATCAGTCCCGCCTGCTTCCCCACTTTCCTTGGTAACCAGTACTTCCGCATGGCAATACTTTAACATTTCGATGTTAAACTCTTCAGAGAAGGGTCCTTGTAGAGCAATAATATGCCCCACCGATAAACCGGCTTCTTCACATTTGGCAACCATGCGGCTGTCAGGTAAAATCCTGGCAAAAAGCCTCATTTTGTAATCCGGGATACTTTTGGTAAACACATTGATATGCTTGCTCCCAATGGTCAGTAAAATATTACCTGTAATTTTCCCGGCTACTTCTGCCGCCTCTGCAAAGCTTCTTACCCGTATCACCATCCTACCGTCTTCTGCTGCCCCGTTGCCTACTATGACCGTATTCTCGCGTTCAAATCTCAAATACACTGCTCCCGTCTCCCTACAGGAGCGCATAGCATTAACCGATACTGCCTTGGCAAAAGGATGAGAGGCATCCACAATACAAGTTACGTTGTTTTGCTGAACCAGCGCTGTTATTCCTGCCGAATCCAATTTACCCTCATGCAAAATAATTCCAGAATAGGTTTCCAGCAACTCTCTGCCGAAGCTTGTCGTAACGGTAGCAACTACAACAGCTTGAATTTTGAGCAGTTTATCGATGATATCCCTGGAGTCCCTGGTACCTGCAATCACCATGATACGCTTCATTTCTATAAATCATATCCCCTTGGCGTAATCATTCGGCCATTTTCAAAATAGGTTTTTGAATTTCCAATAATCACGACCGTAAACATGTCAATTTCAAAATCAAGCATATTCGTCAGGGTGGCCATGTCAGATGCTTCATTTTCCCTTCCGGCATTCCGTACAATACCGACCGGTGTCGTTGTCTCTCTGTATTTAAGTACGATATCCCGGGCTTTTTCAATATAGTCCACCCGGCTTTTACTTTTGGGATTATATAAACAAATTACAAAATCTCCTTGAGCAGCACATTCTACTCGCTTGTAGATCTGCTCCAAAGGCGTCATCAGATCGCTTAAGCTGATCACGACAAAATCATGCATGATGGGAGCCCCAAGAATAGCTGCTGCTGCGCTTGCTGCCGTTACTCCCGGCATCACCTCCACGGGTATGCCGATTCCCGAATGATTAACGACTTCCAGCATAATCCCGGCCATCCCGTAGATCCCGCTATCCCCGCTGCTGATCAGGGCAACAGATTTCCCTTCCAGAGCCTTTTGAAGAGCCAACCGGCACCTTTCAATTTCCCGGGTCATTCCAGAACTTAGAAACTCCTTCCCGGGAAAATGCTTCTTGACAAGCTCGATATATGTATTGTAGCCCATGATAATATCAGCGTTCTCCATAGCAGCTTTGGCTCGTTGAGTCATATCCGCCATGCTGCCTGGTCCTATACCTATTACCGCTATTTTTGACATGGTTTTATGCGTTCTCCTTTACCAATGGATATGTTCTTATTGTAATAACCTTCTCCTCTTCTGCCAGGGCAAGCGTGATGCCACGGTACGCTGTCTTCGGACAAATCAGCTTGGGCCGGTTACCGGCTAATATGGCGCATGCTTCTGCCACACATCCGACTCCGGTGATGTTTTTAACAAAATTAGAAGACGAGAATCGGTGCTCTATTGTTTTAATTTCCTCAGTAGAAAAGGTGTTAAAAGGAATATTTTTCTCACAGCAAAAGTCCAGTATCCCCTGCTCGTTTGCTTTCATCGAGATGGAGGCAACGCATTTTACCGAAAGCAGACTTTTGTTGTTCATCCCCAGAAAATGCACCACAGCTTCTTCAATTTCCTGCTTAGACTTTCCTTTCTTACAACCAATGCCAATGATGAGATTACGGGGCCTCAAATAGAGTATCCTGTCAGCAGTTACCGGTACCATTGTGCAATTAGTCAGGGCAACAGCAAACCGGCAATATTGACCAAAAACAGGAGTATCTATATTGCCCGGCAGGGTTCCATCAAGCCTACAATCACTAAAAAGACTTACCTTACCGCCATTGACCAGCTCGGAGCTTATATATTTCAACTCATCTATATTCTCAATGGCACAATCATTATCGGTGGCCAGTTCATCAAAAGCAAGCACACCGTTAATATCTGTGGCAGTCGTAATAACCGGAGTTCCTCCCGTAACTGCAGCAACTTTGACCGCAAGACGGTTTGCCCCACCGATATGTCCGGATAACAAACTAATGGTAAATCGACCCAGTTCATCCACTACCACCACTGCCGGATCGGACTGTTTATCCTTGATATAAGGCGCAATACTACGGACAACAATCCCGCAGGCCATAACAAAAATCAAGGCATCATAGCTATAGAATATTTTTTCTACCAGCCCAAGGAAGTCGACATTTTGCACATAGAGATCCGCATCCAATTCCCGACCTATTTTTCCGGCTAACTCAATGCCGTTTTTGGTCAGAGCAATCACTGCAACTTTCATGCGCTGCCATTCCTGAACTCATGAGTAAAGTGTTTATCGTAAAGCTTGGACAGCTCATATTCATCTCCCAGGAAGTCACCTACGACCACTAGAGCTGTTTTCCTTATGCCTGCTATTTGCACCTTTTCGGCAATATCCTGAAGCGTCCCCTGGACAATTAGCTGTTCCGGCCAGGACGCTTTATAAACGACTGCCACCGGTGTATTTGCCGGGTAGCCACATTGCAGCTTGTCCACCAGCTCAACCAGCATACCAGCGCTTAAGAATATAATCATGGTCGCTTGGTGCCTGGCTAAAGCTTCTATCTTTTCCGAAGCAGGCACCGCTGTCCTGCCCTCCATACGAGTTAGTATCACAGTCTGAGTAATACCGGGTAGCGTATATTCTTTTTTAAGCGCAGCCGCCGTTGCTAAAAAAGAACTGACTCCTGGTATAACTTCATATTCAATATGATATTTATCCAGCGCATCCAGTTGTTCTCGGATAGCGCCAAAAATAGAAGGATCTCCCGTATGTACCCTGGCAATCTTTTTTCCTGCTTGAGCCCCTTTGACCATTACCTCAAGCACCTCTTCCAAGGTCATACCGGCGCTGTCATAGATCTCCGCTCCTTTTCGTATATTAGCCAAAAGCGCCTTGTTCACCAGGGAACCGGCATAGATAATAATATCCGCCTCTTCGATATGCCGTTTTCCCTTCACCGTTATTAACTCAGGGTCCCCGGGACCTGCACCAATAAAATAAATCATGCTACCTAACACCACCTTTCTTCACCAGCATGGTCGAGAAATAACTTATTTTTTCGTCGTCAGACAAATTCAAGTCATAGGTAATCTTTTCATCCTCCAGCCCGCACTTGCTTACCAGCACAGCGCTTTCAGACAAGCCTTCCGACTTGAGTAACTCCTTTAGTTTCGGCAGGCTTTTGGATAGCTTCATCAAAATGATATTATCAAAGCTTTTTAATATATTTTCGAGATTGTTACATTCATAGGCTGAAGGTACGATCGCTATGGTTTCACGGTTTTCTCCCAGGCTGATTCCTGCTCTGGCAGCAGCAGCACAAAAGGAGGTAACTCCTGGAATGATCTCTGTATCATATCCTTCTTGATACAGCTGCTTGTGGATATACATATAGGTACTGTATACTGTTGGGTCACCCAGGGTGATAAAGGCAACAGTTTTGCCCAGCTCCAGTTTCTCCCGGATTTGTCCGATCGCCTCATGCCAGCTTCTCTCCAGCACCTCGACATCAAAGCTCATAGGGAAAAGCAGCTCGAGCAGCTCTTTTCCTTTTTCAAAGGCCCCCTCGGCAATAGTCTGAGCAAAACTGGCTTTTTCTGCGGCAGTTTTCGGCACTGCCACCACATCCGCCTCGGCAAGAATGCGCCTGGCCTTAATGGTGATCAACTCAGGATCCCCAGGTCCTATGCCTACACCGTATAGTTTTCCTGCCATTTCTTCCTCCAGTAATGTGCTTTACTTCTCTGCACTGATAATATAGATAGGATTCAGCGCCTGCATTAAATGCTTCTTTCCCGCCAAACGTCCCTTAGCTACCGAAACACAGGTAATATCAACGTCCCTGAAACCTCTATTTTCCAAGCCTGCCAGCGCCTCATAGGCTGTTTCAATCGCTACTGCATTCACCACAATTCTAATATTTTGGCTCATTTCAGCTGCCCAGTCCAAAATACTATCCATTTTGCCGCCCGTTCCCCCGATAAAAATACGGTCCGGCTTGGGTAGCTCCAATAATATTTCAGGGGCCTGTCCAGGTACTACAGTGACGTTGCCAGATCCAAACTTCAGTACATTTTCCCGGATCAGGGCTAGAGCGTCAGGTTCCTTTTCGATAGCGTATACCCTACCCTTTTTCACGATCAACCCGCATTCAATGGCCACCGATCCGGTACCTGCACCAATATCATAAACAACAGAATTTTCCCGAAGCCTCAGCTTGGCTAAAGTCACTGTTCTTATTTCTTCCTTAGTCATGGGTACAGTTCCTCGAACAAACAGTTCATCCGGTATACCGGGTGAGGCCATCTCCCAGAATTGCTGGGGAACTAACCCCTGGCCGGGATGCTCCACTAACATAACAGAGAGATTGTCAAAGTGCATCTTCGCCACTTCTTCAGCTGAGCCGGTGACAATTCTTTCTTCCGGATAGGAGAGCTTCTCCCCAATGGTAACTATCACTTCCCCTAAGCCATTGGCAGCCAGCTTTCTACATATCTGGTCGGGCGATGAGGTGCCACCGGTAAAGAGCATTACCTTAGCATGCTTTTTTACTAGATCAGTTAGATTGTGTAGTTCCCTGCCATGGAGGCTGGCGATAAAAACGTCATTCCAATTTTTGTTAACCTTTGCACATAAATATTGCATCGAGCTAATGCCGGGATAAACTAGCAGCTCTACAGCGACAAGCCTGCTCCTCAGATATTCCGCAATGCTGAAAACCCCCGGATCCCCAGAGACAAGCACTACCATTCTCTTTTTACCGATATGCTCCAGTATGTATCGTTCTATATCGGCCAGTTTATTGCTGATCACCACTTCTTCTTTTTTTAAATGAAGGAAAAGATCTAGATTCCGTTTTCCCCCGATCAATACATCACTTGCTTCAATTAGCTTGTTTGCGGCAGGATAAATATAGTCTTTATCTCCCGGTCCGATGCCTATAATGTAAAGCTTATAGCCCATAACTACTCCCTGTCTCTTTTAAAATTTTTCGTGCATTTTCATCCATGGCCAGTAGAGTATAATCCTGATGGAAAAGAATGCAGCCGATCTGAATTTTATTAAACACGTGATCCATACACCGTTGGGATACGTTGGCTACAATTCTATCATAGACGCCCTGTAGTCCATGCCGGTTGATAATTTCCGCCGCCGCTTCAGTAGTCCGGCACGCATATACCTGGGCAACCGTTGCGGCCGGTGCTCCCTCTAAGGCTGTGTACGCAGCCATGATTTCCTTCCTGGCATCTGCAACCCTGCTGTGAGTATGAAATATTCCCGCCGCCACTTTGACCAGCTTCCCTAGATGCCCGACAATTAAAATCTTCTCCAGCCCGCACTCTACCGCTTTATCCAGCATGAAACCCATAAAATTGCTGACCTTAATTAAATTATCTTTATCCAAGCCGATCTCTTGCGTAACAAAATGTTCTCCATAATTCCCGAAGACATAAACGGCAGACTTTTTTCCTTTCGCAACCAAAACGTTAAGTTCCAAAGCCAAGGCCTCTTTCCAAGCCTCCTCAGACATGGGATTGACTATGCCTGAAGTACCCAGGATAGAAATACCACCAATGATGCCGAGCTTGGGGTTAAACGTTTTCAGGGCTGCTTCAGCGCCTCCCGGGACGGTGAACATTATCTCCACGCCCACGTTTTCCGGTAAAACATTTCCAACCTCCTTTAAAATCATCTGCTCAGGCACCGGGTTAATCGCCGGTTTACCAACTGCCACCTTTAACCCGGGCAAGGTGACCCGGCCAATCCCTTCTCCCGCTCTAATCTCAATACCCAATGCACTTTTTCTCCTGGCTGTGGCAAATATTTTCAGCCCTGAGGTCATATCCGGGTCATCTCCGCCGTCTTTGAGCACTGCGCAACCAGCGCTCTCAGCTGTGATGCAAACATCCGTAACCGGTAGGTTTAGCCGGACACCTGCAGGAGTATCGATAGAAACTTCTTCAACAACAGATCCTGAAAGCAGCATCATCACCGAGGCTTTCGCCGCAGCAGCAGCACAAGAGCCTGTCGTATAACCTTTTCTATATTTGTTGCCGTTTACCACCACGTACTCTTCCAGTATTTGCTTCACCTTGGGTCCTCAATCATTTGCAAAATAGCATTTACGATTGCTGCAGCGATATTACTCCCGCCTTTTCTGCCTTCTGAAAGGATATAGGGAACTCCCGCCGTCTTAAGCAACTCTTTGGATTCCACCACATTTACAAAACCAACCGGAACGCCTATCACCAATGCAGGCGCAACAGCCCCTTCTTTAATCAATTCTACCAGCCTGATTAACGCAGTAGGAGCATTCCCCAAAGCAAAAATTTTGTTATTCTCGTCCTTAGCAGCTTTTTCCATACATACTGAAGCTCTGGTAACATTTCTTTGCTTCGCTTCCAATGCAACCGCTTCGTCGTCCATATAACAAACAATCTGCCCGCCAAATCTGGCAATAGATTTTCTATTGATGCCTACCGAAGCCATTTTTGTATCCGTCACAATATTACAGCCGGACTTGATAGCCTCAAAAGCTTTGGCCACTGCCGTTTCACTGATTTTCATACTCTCAGCAAATTCAAAATCCGCTGTTGCATGGATGACTCTCTTGATAATATTTTCATGGAAGGGTGGGAATTTTTTTTCACCCAATATCTCAGTAATCATTTCAAAGCTTCTTTTTTCTATATCTCCCGGATTCACAATAGCAATTCCGTCCAACATGCTTCATTACCCCCTCTCACTTTATTCTTGATTTATTTTCCAAGCCTTCAGCACCCTGCGGGCTTCAGAAATGGTGTTTGCTGTATCATTAAATACAAAGCCGTCTTTGTCTTTGAGAATTTCCATCAAATGTCCGATTCTAGGCAGTCTTAAATTTACATTCCTTATGTCGTCCGGCTGACTGAATACCTCTTTGGGGTTGCCTTCCAGCACTATCTTCCCCTGATCCATGACATACGTATAGTCGCAGTAAAGCGGTATAATATCAATATCATGAGTCGCAATTACTACAGACAAGCCCAATTGAGCCTGTAGCTTCCTGAGCAGCTTCATGATTTCACTAATCCCCATTGGGTCAAGTCCGGCCGTTGGCTCATCTAACACCAGCACTTCCGGCTCCATAGCCAGCACCCCGGCAATGGCCACTCTCTTTTTCTGGCCAAAGCTGAGACAGTGCGTAGGCTTATCCTTAAGATGCGTTATATCTGTCTGCTCCATGGCCATATTTACTCTCCTGCGGACTTCTTCTTTAGTCAATTTCAAATTCACTGCCCCAAAGGATATATCCTGGTATACACTGGCTGAAAACAGCTGGCTGTCCGGATCTTGAAATACGATGCCAACAGATTTGCGCAGGTCTTTAAGGCCTCTTCGGGAATAATCCAGCGGGAGCCCCTTAAATAACACTTCACCTGCTGTCGGCTTATATATTCCGTTAAGAGAAAGGAATAGGGTTGATTTCCCCGCTCCATTACCTCCCAACACAGCAGTTGTCTTTCCTTGTTTTATGCCAAGTGTCAAGCCCTTTAATGCCTGTGTTCCATCACTATATGTATAATAAAGGTCGCGCACCTCCAGTATATGCTCCATCATCAAAGCACCCCTCCTGTGTACTGTTTCAAAAGCAGTGCTAAGCCAACAAGGGCTAGATTTATCATCACCGGAGCAATATATTCTGTCCAATGGGTTTTATAAGGTTCTTCCAGCACATTGAGTTCACCGTCATAGCCCCTTGCTTCAAGAGCTGTGTAAAGCTCATCCGACCTTTTGTAAGCACGGATAAAAAGTGTTGATGTTAGAGCAACCAGTGAACAGTAGCCCGATGTAAGGTTCAAATAACCCAAGCGTGAACTTTGAGCTGTATGGATAGTGTCTGCAGTCTCAAGTAATACGAAAATAAACCGGTATATCAGTCCCATCAGTTCAAGCATTAGTTTGGGTACTTTAAGTTTGCGAAGAACCGCCAACAAATCCACCATGGGGGTGCTAAGCGCTAAAAAATACAAGCAGGAAACCGCTCCCATTGCTTTAAAAAATAAATGTGCTGCTTGCTGCATACCCAACTGCGACACACCTATATGCGTTCCCCAAGCAGCTATAGAAAACAGAAAAATATCCTTATTTCCGGAAGCATTGATCGCAATCGTTAAAACACCGATGATTAAAAAGGATATTGGCACCAACATTAGCTTAATAAATAATGAAATTGGTGTACCACCTTTGTAAATAGTACAGTACCCCATAATTAGAAGCACCAAAACAGATACCGGAACAGAATCTGCCCAAAGGCCAACCCCGAGAGCAAGCATGGCAAAAGTAAGCTTTTTCAGAGGGGCTGTCTGCTTTAGTTTTGAACTATAAGCATATTTATCAATGTTTATCATTGTTTAGCTGCTTCTTCCTGCTTTTTCCTACCTCTCATGTAGCCCAACCCATAGAAAAGAATTCCTGACCCAATTGCTGCCTGGAGAGAGAAAAGCAAGCTTTCGATTTCACCGCTCTTCGGTTCAATTAGCGGCTCAAACCAGGGTTTATACTCAGCATTGATTTCAATAATGGCCTTTTCTGCTTCGCCATCTGCCCCACCGAACTCAGCATCCTTTTGCATAAAAAGCGGTAAAATGGTAAGTGCAATAACAATGGCAATTAATACTAGACTCTTTATGATACCTGACGCAGACATCTTTAAGCCTCCTTCGAAAGTACATTTAGATCTTTAAGCTCGCCCTTGCTATAGGCAGCAATAGCATTAAATACCAGCACTGTCAATATACCTTCACTGATAGCCAAGGGTATCTGCGTAACAGCGAATATGCCCATAAACTTGACCAGTGAGGCCATAAAACCACCTGTTTCTGCAGGAAAAGCAAGCGCTAACTGAATTGAAGTCATCACATAAGTCATTAAATTGCCAAGTGCTGCCGCTAGAAATACTGCAATCCCCTGTGGCCACTTCGCCTTCTTAATAATTTTGTACGTAGCAAAGGCCACCAAAGGACCCACCACCGCCATGGAAAAAGCATTTGCCCCTAACGTTGTTATACCCCCATGGGCCAGCAAAACAGCCTGGAACAACAGCACAATCGTTCCCAATACAGTCATTGTCGCAGGCCCGAATAAAATGGTACCGAGACCTACTCCGGTTGGATGAGAGCAGCTTCCCGTAACCGAAGGTATTTTAAGTGCTGAAAGCACAAAAGCAAAAGCACCTGCCATGGCCAGAAGCATCTTAGCTCTAGGATGCTCATTGATTGTCTTCCGAATCGAAAATAACCCCACCAATATAAAGGGAATGGTCAAAACCCCCCAAGCCATACACCATTCAAGTGGCAGAAAGCCCTCCATGATATGCATGGCAAAAGCCGGCTTAGGTAACAAGGCAAACATAAGCAATAAGCCAATCATAAAAATTTTTTTTCTTGACATTGTTCATCATCCTTTCCCGAACAAAATAAAAAGCCTCCCAACGTAAATCGTCAAGAGGTTATGCACAACCGGCAATACTTTAATAGCTAAGCAACACCTCTCTATCGCTCGTAGAGTTCATGGTGATGAAAATACAGGCAGGTCTTCTGGCTCAAGCTTCATCACTCTCCAAACCTTCCCAGTTTCCCAGTGGTATATCTTGAAGAGCTCAACTTTTACAGCGGCGGGACCGCGTGGGCTTCTACCCAACTTTCCTTTTCACCGGTATATGATTAATATCACAACCGACACCTGTATTCGTTATGAAGTTGTTAATATAAGAAAGCTCCCTGCAAGTAGTCTAGGGAGATTTTAATAAATCCATAGCTATATAATACATTTATAACGTTCTATAAAATCCGAGAAAATCCTGTATTAATTTTTTTATAAATTAAATATCTCATACATTGATATTGCTAAGAAGCTGTTTCACCTCACGATATTAATTCATAATCACTCCTGCTTCCTCAAATGTGGCCATTTCACTCATTATCCGGGTAGCTGCTTCGATGATATTAAAAGCCAATGCAGCACCTGTCCCCTCGCCGAGACGCAAACGCATCCTCAACATCGGCTCAAGCCCGATAGCCTCCAGCACTAACTTATGTCCTGGTTCTTCAGACAAATGTGAGGCGATCATATAATCTTTAACCTGTGGGGCTAGCTTATAGGCAATTAAAGCAGCCGCTCCGGAAATGAAGCCATCAATGACAATTGGCACTTTTCTTGCTGCCGCGCCTAAAAATAATCCTGTCATACCGGCTATTTCAAGTCCGCCTACCTTCGATAGTACATCTATCGGGTCAGCAGGGTCCGGCTTGTTTACCATTATTGCGGTTTCAATTACTTTTATTTTATTAAGCAATCCTTCATCATTTAACCCAACACCCCGTCCAACTATCGTAGATAAGGTTGCAGCAGAATAAACCTTTAAGATTGCACTGCTGGGAGTTGTGTTGCCTATGCCCATTTCACCGGTAGCCAATAAATTTATACCCTGGTCTATTTCCCCTTCGGCTACTTCTACCCCTACTTGGATAGCCTGAAGTGCTTCTTCCCTGGACATAGCCGGACCTTTGGCCATATTAGCTGTACCCAGCCTTACTTTTCGGGAGATAAGGTTTATGTTCTTTAAAGTTGGGTCTGCAACCCCTACATCAACAACTTTTACCTGAGCCCCGGCACAACGAGACAATACATTTATGCCGGCTCCTCCATTTAAAAAATTATATACCATCTGAGGTGTTACAGACTGGGGGGCAGAACTAACACCCTCCTCCACCACGCCATGGTCGCCGGCCATAACAATGACCATTTTGTTGGCTACTTTGGGCATGACCTCGCCGGTAATACCAGCCAGTTGAATAGCCAGGTCCTCCAGTACGCCAAGGCTGCCTATCGGTTTGGTCAAGTTGTTCAGCCTGGCTACTGCCTTTTGCATCGCCTCGCCATCTAAAGGTCCGATGTTTTTGATTAACTGTTCGATATGCATTTGATTTCCCCCTTCATATTTTTTATGAATGTTTTTATAGATACAAAAAGTCCGCATCCCAATATGGGTGCGGACTTTACCATCATCCTTCACAATTGCAGGCTTAGGCGAGAAGCCAGCAACGTAATTTTACAGGCAGGTCTCCTGACTCAGGTTCATCGCAGCTTTGTCCCTTCCCCTAAAAAAGAGTGGTATGACAATTGCTCCCCCATACAGTGGCGGGTCCGTCCAGGAATTTCACCTGGTTCCCTATTCTCCAACAAGGTTGGCACCTGTAAAACCAAATATGCATTTGTTAAGCAATATAACCCTATTTCCCAGTTCTGTCAACCCGGGTTTAGCCCGCAAACATCTTCGGTCTTAAATATCAAGAAGCGCAGTACTCTAAGACACCCTGGGTTTTAACGGATTTTGTATAGGTAAAACAACTATAATACTGGCGGCACCTGCCCCGGCGCTAGATGACTGCAATCGTTATACAACATCAAGATGGCCTTTTCCCACTGGTAAAAATCAATTATGGTAAGGGATGCGTTGTCTTGACGCAGGCGCCAATACTGGTTTAAATCAATACCAAGCACCGCCGACACGATACATCTAATAACCCCGCCGTGGGTCACCAACAACACCTGTCCTTCCGGATATTGCTGCACAATCGTTTTTACAGATTGAACCGATCGTTCCGCCAATTCTACCAGTGTTTCGCCCCCCGGTACCCTGTTCTCGAGTGGCCGGGACCACCAAGCAGCAGATTCACGGTCATATTTTTGCTGGATTTCCTCTGCGGTCAGCCCTTCCCAGTACCCGAAGTTCATTTCCTGCAAATCCTGCATCACCTGCACAGACATATGATGAGGGTTGGCTATGATAGCAGCCGTTTCCCGGGCCCGGGAAAGGCTGCTGGAAAAACAGGCAGCAAAATTCTGCCCCGCCAAACGCTTACTTAACGCCTTTGCTTGTTCCATGCCCTTTTCGCTTAAAGGAACATCTACTTGGCCCTGAAAACGGGTTTCTTTATTCCAGTTGGTTTCGCCATGCCTGACTAAATATAATCGACTACCCATTAGCCGCCCCCTTTCATGATCCCTCTAAGCACCTTTAATGGTACCACAATTTCATCTCTTGATTTAACCGCCAACCGGATATATTTGTTACCCAGCCCGCTGAAACCAGCGCAATCCCGCGCCAAATACATCCCCACCATGTTTATATTCGGAGTGTATCATTCACATTGCTCCTTAATGTTATTTTTTATAACCACGGGGCACTAAATAACCAGGACCAGTATCCAAACAAAGGAAACACCGTCAAATAAATTAAAAGCTCGGTGGTTTCCGCTGTAGCACCGTATACATCACCAGTCAGGCCGCCCAGTTCGCTCGTCAGCTTGCTGCCTATGAAATGTACCCAACCCCACGCAGCCAATAATAATATTAAGCCCGCAGCCCAGGCCACTAGAGTAGCTATTATTATTGTACTGCCGGTAGCCCAAATCAATTCCCGTTTACCCGTATACCTATTATAAAGCGTACCCAGCCCTTCCCGGCGCGCGTAAGGAAAACAAGCGATGGCATATACCATGGACCACCGGCTAAGTAACGCAGCCAGCAATATCGCTTGGTATATCATAGGTGCCGTCATAGATAAAAAGGCATTATACTTTAACAGAAACAAGCAAACTAAACCCAAAACCCCAAAAGCGCCTACCCTGCTGTCCCGCATAATTTCTAGTTTTATTTCTCGCGGCCGACCACTAAAAACACCGTCCAAGGTATCCATAAAACCATCTATATGTATACCACCGGTCATAATGGCCATCAGCACCACCAGCATACCAGACACCACCGGCTCAGGGAACATACATGACAATACTATTTGGGCCAGTAGTAGTAATATGCCAAGCAGTAACCCCACTAAAGGGAAAAATAAAGCTGCTCGCCCAAAAGCGGCTTCGTCAAATTCACCTTTATAAATATTAATTCTGGTCAAATGCTGGAGAGCAAAATAAAAAGTTTTCAAATCTACACCCGCTTCCTTGCCCAGCAATACAAAGCACAGGAATATTAAAATCCCCCGGTAGCAAGGGGGGATAGCTATAATAGTTGTAACGCTACCCAGGCCAGGGTCGGCATAATCAGCACGGCCAATGCTGATGCCAAGTAAAGCATATCCACCGCCCGGGCAATATGATCCGGTCTAAGTTCCTCCAGCGGATCACCCATATAATGGCGAAAAGAGGTCACCCCGCTATAAACATTGCTGCCCCCCAGCCTGACGTGTATAGCCCCGGCCATGACCGATTCTGGAACACCACTATTGGGACTGGGATGTTGTTTAGCATCCCTGCGCCAAGTTTTAATGGCCCGCCGCCAATCACGCC
Organism: Sporotomaculum syntrophicum; assembly: GCF_009932395.1. Taxonomy (GTDB): domain Bacteria; phylum Bacillota; class Desulfotomaculia; order Desulfotomaculales; family Desulfallaceae; genus Sporotomaculum; species Sporotomaculum syntrophicum. The sequence continues at coordinate 202,047 of NZ_LSRS01000005.1, read as the reverse complement.
CAGACAGCCAGGCAGCTAGCAATAGCGCCAGGCCGGTCAGACGGGCAGGTATATATCCTGCTAAATCATCCAGCCGGGCCGATGCCCAACCTAAATGCAAATATTGCTCATTTTTATAGCCTAACATGGAGTCCAGTGTATTCACCGCCCGGTAAGCCATAGCCAGAGCGGGCCCACCAATACAGGCATAAAAAAGCGGCGCCACCACAGCGTCATTCAAATTTTCTGCTACCGTTTCCACAGTGGCCCGCACCATTTGCCCACAGTCCATTTTTTCTGTGTCCCGGCCCACTATACAGCCAACCCACCGGCGAGCTGCCGCCTGGTCACCAGCTAACAGCAACTGCCTTATGGCACCGGCCGCTTCGGCGAGACCCCGGGCAGCCACGGTCGTAGAGACTATCCAGGCCCCCAAAAGCAAGTAAATGTAATAATTAGCCTGCCTCACCAGCCATAAAATAAGTGCAGTAAGGCCAAAACTCATCAAGACAACCAATATAGCTATACCTGCACCCGCCATTTTCAATCCCACCGGCGATGCAGTTATAAGCCGTGCCACTTTTTCCAGGCGAGCTATGCCCCGGCCGATAAACACCACCGGGTGGGGCAAGCGGGGTGGATCGCCCACCAATAAATCAATTATATAGCCACAGAAGGTCTGTATTAGGAATATATCCATCATTCTACATTTCCATCAATTTATAGACTAGCTGCATATCCAGACTATGGCGCACCAGTTCAGCCAGCCGGTCGTAACCCGCTTGTTTTTTTTGCTCAGTACTTATTAACACTGCCTGCCCCACTGTATTTAAACCTTTTTTCTCCTTCAGCATGTCCAATATGTGCCGCCGGAAGGCATCGTTATCAAAGATACCGTGTATGTATGTGCCCCAAACTGAGCCTGCTGCGTTTTGCGCACCATCCAGCAAGTGTACCTGGCAACCTGAACGGATATTAATTACAAATGCAGGTTTGACCTGGGTACCCAATTCAGTGCGGCCCATATGGATTTCGTAACCAGTCAATGGTGTATTATAACAACTCAGAAAATTACTGTCTTCGGCCACCACAGCCTGCACCTGGCTGGTCACTTTTTCCCTGGCAAAGATCGTTTGCATGTCGAGCAGGCCAAGGCCGGAAATTTTTTCGATGGCGGACTCGGTTTTATACGGGTCTTTGAGCTCCCGGCCCAGCATTTGAAAACCACCGCAAATACCGATTACCGACACACCCTGGCGGGCCAAGCGCGCTATTGCACCTGCTAGGCCTGTTTGTTTGAGATACATCAGGTCTTCAATGGTGTTTTTACTGCCCGGGATGATAATCAAATCAGGCTGTCCTAGTTTATCTTTCCTGCCCACGTAACGCAAATGCACATCGGGTTCACTTTCCAAGGGATCAAAATCGGTAAAATTAGAAATGCGGGGCAGGCGCAGCACGGCAATTTCCACTTTGCCGCCGTCATTACCGGCATGGTCATGCTTGCTTTCTATAGCTACTGAATCTTCATCCTGTATGTATATATCATCAAAAAATGGCACTACACCGCATACCGGTACACCTGTTTTTTGTTCCAAAAAACTAATAGCAGGCTGAAATAAGCTTATGTCGCCACGAAATTTATTTATAATAATGCCTTTAACCCGTTCCTTGTCCCCTGGGGGGAGCAATTCCAGAGTGCCCACTACTGACGCCAAAGCACCGCCCCGGTCTATGTCTGCCACTAGTAGTACCGGTGCCTCTACCTGGCGGGCCACCTTCATATTTACTATGTCAGTATCCTGCAAGTTGACCTCTGCCGGGCTGCCGGCCCCTTCTATAACCACTATATCAAACTGGCCGCACAGCCTGTCCAGTGCTGCAGTAACTATACTCCATAATTTACCTGCCAAATCTTGATGGTAATCCCAGGCTGTATAATTATCCAGCGGCCTGCCCAGCACTACCACCTGGGATGATGCGTTACCAGTTGGCTTTAACAGCACGGGGTTCATATCCACACTAGGCAGCAACCCGGCCGCCTCGGCCTGTACCACCTGGGCACGGCCCATTTCACTACCATCGGCGGTAACGAATGAATTTAAAGCCATATTTTGTGATTTAAAAGGTGCCACCCGGTAACCGTCCTGGTGAAATATACGGCACAATGCCGCTGTTAAAATACTCTTTCCAACATGTGAAGCCGTACCCTGGACCATAATTGTTTTGGCCGGCATAATTAAACCCCCTTTAGTACACTACCTGCTGCCAGTGATTTTAACTCTAACGTAAGCCCGCCACTACATAAAAAACCCGGTCGGAGAGTTCTGCCAGGAGCTGGTTGACCCGTCCAGTAATACCCCGGTATAGCCTGCCTATTCATTTTCAAGCACCAGGCCACAGTCTACCTCATTACTGACCATTAGCAAATGCAATTGTTTATCGCGTGCCACATTAACCATTTCCCTGGCCAGGGAAATTATATAATTTTCTTTTTCCGCCGTATCCGATCCGAACCAGGAAAGTTATCATCCAGCAACAAATTAGACATCCAAAGGGTCAAACAATCTATCAAAACAACCGCCCCCGTAGGGAGTGAAAGCAATACACCTGCGAGTATATGTGTTTCCTCCACTGTACAACAACTGGCCGGCCGGCGCAGGCGGTGCTGTTTAACCCGCTCAGCCATCTCATTGTCATGTACACCTGCGGTGGCCACGTAGACCACCATCATCGCACTGCCACAGCCAGTTTTTCAGCTAGACTGCATTTGCTGCTACGTGCACCGCCGATAATCAATGTTATTTCTCCATTTGTCAAGTACGTTTCTCCCCCATTTAAATTAGACGTGAAGGAATAAAGATCAGAATAGCGATAATTCTACTATCAAACTATTTGTCCGTTTTATGGTAAGCGCTTTAATTATTATTATAAGTCCTCGCGTCAAGACATGAAATTGAATTTTAACATCACCCTTGGGTTAGACTTTGTGTCGTATCTATTGACGAAGTCATAAAGGCATCTGGCAAGCCGAAAATTATCACGATGGCAGTAGAGACATAGTCGTAAATAGAGCCATTGATCCGGGATAGTATTAAAGGTGTAACATCGGGCAACTATTTTATCGTCAAACTACTGATCTCACTATTGAGCATTTTCTTAATCTCATCAATCAAAGGATTTACTATCTCAGGCATGGAACAGAACATCCCTCACAGGTCATCATCATGCAGGACTCCATCTTCACTAACGTAATCTTTGTTTCCTGCTCATTCATCTATAATTCTCCTTTTCCCACGTTCAAGATCCTTTAATTCAATAGATACCCCCTAACTACACAGCATATCCCGTCATCGTTGGATAAAAAATAAACACATTTTCCTGCCTTAGGGCAGGAAAATGCCTTCAGGATCTACAACTTTATAGAGTATTTCCAATTGTCTATAGGTAGGAGGTTTGGTCTCCCCGCTGCACCTGTAAACATTCAGGTCAAAGCCAACATTATTTTTAACATCTTCTATACTGAAACCAGGATTTACGGCATCCAGATACATCTCGCCGTTCTCATCAAATCTAAAAAAACCATGTCGGTAATACAAGCAGATGGCCCACCTTTGAAAAACTTACCATAAACCTCTTGCTTGGGGTACATATTCACCACTGTGCCATTTTTTTACCCGCGGAGGCAAGCCTATGGCCAGCATGGGAAGCCCGGTACCCGCAAAGACAACGTCACCATCTTTAACTTCTCAAGCGCCAGCGGCAGCCAGTAGTCCAGGGGCTTAAATTCTCCTACTTTTGCGTATTCATTGCTTTTTTTGGATGATTTCCTCTGCGGTCAGCCCTTCACAATACCCAAAATTCATTTCTTGTAAATCCGTCACCACCTGTACAAGCTTCCTGTGGGGCTTAGCTATAATTTCAAGCGGTCTCCTTAGCCCGGGTAAGACTACTGGAAAAGCAGGCAGCAAAGTTTTGTCCCGCCAAACGTTTACTTAACGCTTAGCCTGTTCAATGCCCCTTTCGTTTAAAGGAATATCTACCTGGCCCTGAAAACGGGTTTCTTTATTCCAGCTAGTTTCGTCATGCCTGATTAAATATAATCTACAACCCATGTGTTACCCCTTTCATTATTTCTCTGAGCACCTTCAATAACACCAAATTTTCTGATCTTGTTCTGACTGCCACCCGAATATATTTGTTACCCAGCCCACTGAAACTGGCACAATCCCGCACCAGAACACCTTGTTTGGCAGCTCGGGCCGCCAATTGAGCAGAAGATATTTCGGATCTTTCAATTTTAATTAATAAAAAGTTGGCTTTCCCGTTAAAGGCATTAAGGCCGGGTATCAGTGAAACTTCTCTACGTAGAAAATCTCTTTCCTGCCAAACTAGCTGCCGGGTTTGGGCCATAAATTCTTCATCCACCAGCGCCGCCGCACCGGCAATTTGCGCAAGACAATTTACATCCCACGGAGCCTTGGCTGCTTCAATTCTTTCTATGATTGACTCGCCGGCCATTAATACACCCAACCGCAGCCCGGGAATACCAAAAAATTTAGTCAAAGAATAAAGCACAATTAAATTTGGGTAGTCATTTAACAAAGGCAGCACTGAGTATAACTCCTGCCTGTAGACAAAATCAATAAAAGACTCATCTACCACTACTGTGGTACCATAAGTTCGAGCATTTTCAATAATTGACTGAATAATAGGTTTCTTAACCGCCCCACCAGTGGGGTTATTGGGATTGCAAATAAATACCACGTCGGCACTACACAATGCCTTATTAACCCGGGGCACCGGCAGCCCAAAACCTTCTTCTTCCAATAAGGGTACTTCATAAACCATCCCACCGGCGTTTGCCATCGCCGTTCCGTACTCCATAAAGGTGGGGGTTGTAACCACCGCTTGGCGATAACCCATTACCCGGGGCAAAAGAAATATCAATTCCGCAGCGCCATTACCCAACACCATTTTTTCAGGCGCTACCTTTAGATGCCTGGATAAAACCCCCCGCAGCTCCGTGCAGCGCGGGTCGGGATAATGCCTAATCAGATCCAAGTTATCCTTTATTGACGCCAGGGCCAAGGGTGAAGGACCCAAGGGGTTGATGTTAGCACTGAAATCGTATATTTCCCGGGGGTTACATTGTAAACTTCGAGCGGCGCCAAATACATCCCCACCATGTTTATATTCGGAGTGTATCATTCACATTGCTCCTTAATGTTATTTTTCATAACCACGGGGCACTAAATAACCAGGACCAGTATCCAAACAAAGGAAACACCGTCAAATAAATTAAAAGCTCGGTGGTTTCCGCCGTGGCACCGTATACATCACCGGTCAGGCCACCCAGTTCGCCCATCAGCTTGCTGCCCATGAAATGTACCCAACCCCACGCAGCCAATAATAATATTAAGCTCGCAACCCAGGCCACTAGAGTAGCTATTATTATTTTACTGCCGGTAGCCCAAATTAATTCACGTTTACCCTTATACCTATTATAAAGCGTACCTAGTCCTTCCAGGCGCGCGTAAGGAAAACAAGCGATGGCATATACCATGGACCACCGGCTAAGTAACGCAGCCAGCCATAACCGGGTGGGGCAAGCGGGGTGGATCGCCCACCTATAAATCAATAATATAGCCACAGAAGGTCTGTATTAGGAATATATCCATCATTCTACATTTCCATTAATTTATAGATTAGCTGCATATCCAGGCTATGGCACACCAGGCTCAGCCAGCCGGTCGTAACCCGCTTGTTTTTTTGCTCGGTATTTATTAGCACTGCTTGTCCCGCTATATCTACCCATTCCTGAAGCAATTGTACATAATGTGCCTTCAGATTCGGTACCGTTTGAAGGATAACTACCGTGTGTTCTGCCTCCTGGCGTTTCCAAAATTCAGTTTCATCAAGCACCCTGAGTAGGTTATCACCATGATAGTGATACTCCTTTTCCTGTTGAAGATAAAAAAACCGAGGGATATAAATTAATATCCTCCCGGGCTTTTATCTTTCAATGAACACGATAATCGTGTGTTTTCTCTCGACTCAGTCCAATTTTAAATAAAGATACCCTAGAAAACAATTATAAAATCTTGTTAATTTAGTTAAGTCTAACGTGTCAGTTATCAATTGGCTATTTACCGGGTTCAGTAGTTATATGTTAATAAGAAACATAATAATCACTACCTTATAAGCTCTCTTTTCAATATCTTACCCGAGCTGTTTTTGGGGAGCTCCGCTATAAATTCATATGCTCGGGGTATCTTATAAACAGACAGGTGTTCTTTCAGATACCTGGTCATTTCCTTTGCCGTACATGTTTCGCCGTCTTTGAGAACAATAAAGGCTTTTACATACTCACCTCTTAACTTATCGCCGATTCCGACCACTGCAGCCTCTTTCACCTTCGGATATCGATAAATAACTTCCTCTACTTCCCGCGGATAAACATTCAAGCCTCCAGTTATGATCAGATCCTTTTTCCTGTCTACAATATAAATATAACCGTCTTCGTCTTTCTTCGCTAAATCTCCAGTATGCAGCCAACCATGTTTTAAAGCCTCTCTTGTTGCCTCCTCCTGCTTATAGTACCCCAGCATGATATTTTCGCCCTGCGCAACCAGTTCACCGACCTCACCGACACCCAATTCCCGATCGTATTCATCAACAATCTTGCAGGCCTCAAAAGGAATCGGTAGACCTATTGATCCCTCTTTCTTAACGCCATCCAATGGATTAAAGCATACTACAGGTGAAGCTTCAGTCAAACCATAGCCTTCAACAACAGGAAGCTTCAATATATCTTTAGCCTGTCTAAGTACTTCAACCGGCAGTGCCGCTCCCCCGGAAACCGCTAATCGCAACCCAGGAAAGGTAATGTTTTTCTTGCATGCCTCCAACAATAATACATACATCGAGGGAACGCCCATAAAAACCGTGACGCCATCCTTTAATAACGACTCGATGACCTCTTTGGGCTGAAATTTTTCGATGATGGTCACGGTAGCACCGCTCAACAACGGGTTCAGCACACAGGTGGTAAAGCCAAACACATGGAACATGGGCAGCACGCACATATAATTATCCCTGGCTGTGCCCTGAAAGGCAAGCCTACACTGTTCAGCATTGGTGAGCAGGTTTTTATGAGTAAGCATGGCAGCCTTTGGTTTCCCTGTAGTTCCGGAAGTATATAAAAATGTGGATACCGCTTGCTCATCAACAAATTTCTCAACCACTTCCGGCGAGCTTGCCGCAACAGCCATATGAAACTCGTCATCCAATATAATTACCTTAACGCCCAATAGTTTTTGGAGAGAATCTTGATCATGCTTTAATTTTTGCAGAACGTCAGGATGAATCAGCATAAAACGTGCCTCAGCATCCCGTATAAAATAAGAAATTTCCTCCAGGGTTAGCTGTTGATTAACCGGTACGATAATACCTGCATTTTTTACCACACCTAAATAGGAATAAATAAATTCAGGTGCATTGGGGCAACTCAGTAACACCCGTTCTCCGGCTGTCACGCCCAGCTGATGTAATAAATTTGAGTATTGTTTAATGGTTTTGTCCAACTGTTCATAAGTGATTGTGTTTCTCTTGTATTTTATTGCGATTGCATTGGCCTGATATTCTTTTTCATAAATATTACCTAACATAATACCCCCATATTTACTAAATTGATTGATTTAATTGTTAATAATTATACTCAACAAGCAAATTATACTATACATGGTTTAGCAAAAAAACAATTAAGTGATACAAAAAAATGCGCTGGTTTGAGTATTTCTAACTTATCAACCAACGCTTTTACCTTTTGTTAGCAGATCTTATATTATTCCTTAAATATTACCATTAGTAAAAAATTTATATAAAAGATAGATTCCAAAAGCAATGGCAACCACTCCAATCAACTTATTCTTTTTCATAATTCATTCTCCTTTTATAATCATTGTTTTTCATCTTAATAACCCGAGATGTTGGGCAGCTTGCCTTTTACATATCTCGATTAACCAAACGCCGTTGAAAATATACAAATACCGGTAAGGGTATAATAATCCAACCAAAACTTTTAACCAGGTTATTCTTAGCCCTGCTAATCTGCATTTCCCTTTCCCTTAACACCAGTTCATCATATTGCTTTTTTAGTTCAGCTTCCGAGGTTTTGTCCTTATCAGTATTATTCATAAGTTTTTCATTATCAATACGTTTGAATTCCTCAAAGGTTTGATAATAAGGAACGGGCGAGATAATATCTGCCACGGCCATAAAAGCCGCAACACTCCCACCAATAGTCATCATCAGTGTAGCAAAAAGCACCAGGTAGATATAAACATTTTTAATCACGTCTTTTCCCCCTTTGTCCGCTTCTACCTTAACCCCGGCAACGATTATCACAATAAAAATAATCGCCAATATTACTCCAATTACCAGTAGTACAAAACTCATTTTTCAACCCCATCTTAGCCAAATTTTGCTTATTGCCGCCTTCTTTTCCATCATACACTATTTTTACAGTCAAGCGTTAGTTATTTTTGACGTTTCTTTCTTACCGTCCATGTAGAATCGAAGAAGGTAGAGGAACATTCCGGTTTTTGAGACGTCAATGTAAAATAGCAACCTAATCATCCCTTTCTCGATAGTGTTAAAATAATTAATCGAGGTGAAAAGCAATGAAAAAACTCCTGCTGGCGCTAATGATTACCTTGCTACTTATTTGCGGCTGTACCAAAAACATTCAGAGTAATAAAAGTGGTTCTCCTGAGGCTGAAACTCCTACTGCTAACAAAGTATATACTGCCAAGCTAACAACAATAAATACGCTGAAATACTTCTTACCCGCTGCTGTGCTGCCAGATGGTTCCTTATTTGGTATGACCGGCAATAATATAACCTTCTGGAATCCCCAAACCGGTGCATTTAAAACAAAAGGCAGCGCCTGGTCCGGAATGCTCTCTCCGGACGCAACCAAGCTGGCCTTAATAGATGAACAAGGCCTATATATGTATGACCTTAACACCGGCAAGAGCACTGCAGTAGCGCCGAACTCCTCCCTCCATGGCTCATCTTTAGCTCTCGGGTTGTGGTCCCCGGATTCTGTTGAATTTATGTATATGTATGTTGGGGAGTGGTCAGCGGATTACTTTATTTATAACAACAATACCGGGGAAAAAAATTCATATCAATTTCAGAATATCCCTAATTTCTTATCAAACCCGGTTGACTGGCTAAATAATGACTTGCTCTTTATTGTACACGCCAATAAATCAAAAACAGGGCAACAAGAATACAGGGAAAGCGGGTACCGCTCGGATTTAATGCTGGCCGACCAAACCGGAAATTTTACACCGCTAACCAGTCTCCGTGACGGCCAGTTTGTTTCTTATGGTGGTACAACCAGTGACAACCGGACTATTTTGGTACTGGTACGGGAAGGAGACGCTAGGTCTTCTGCCGGTTTACTGTCTGTTGGCAACCCCAATATTGAATTTTTGCCTGTGCATGAATATACTGTTGCAGGCAGCATCTGCCCCGATGGCAAATTCGCCCTGCTTATCACGACTGCAGAGGGCGGCCGGCTAAACGCACAGGTATTCGATCTAATAAGCAGGACCGTAATGGCTAAAGAGGAACTGGCCGGTAATGAACCTCCCCTCAAGTTCATGTGGACAAAAGACGGGCGTTCCGTTTCCTTTGGACAACTGGATGGTGATAGTAATGGCATACTCTACACTGTGCAGATAGATGAGCAATAACTGCCCCGCCCCTGCGCTAACATAAGGACAGATGGCAGGCAATAGTTATAACTAAAATTCTCGCTCAAATAAACAACCCCCTAACGTATTCACGGTAAGTAAAACACCATAAATGCGTTAGGGGATTAAATTTTAATTCCGGCAACAGCATACAGTTAAGGAGACGAACCCAATTGCCACCTTATTGAAGCACTTGACTTCCTTGGTTCGGAATGGATTAGGGTGTATCCCGGCTAGTATGGTTACCGGAAAACTTTGATTATATTATCAATTTACCACTTGGCTAACTCACAGACAACTGGTAATTAAGAACAACGACTTACTTGGTATGCCCTGTCTAGCACTAGTTGCAGCACACTGATACATGACCATCTTTTATTTTGACCAAACTCTTGCCAATATAAAATACTATTTGCTTTCCTGGAACACTAATCCTTGCGCCAAAGCAATTAGTTTCCCCTGATCATCCTCAATAGCAATGCGATAATTTGCTGTGCGCCGGCCACAATGGATTTCTTCAGCAGTGGCTAACAGTACAGTACCAGGCTTACTGGATTTAATAAAGTTTATGGTAACACTCATGGCAACTGACGCTTGGCCCCGGGCATTACTGGCAATACCAAGAGCAACATCTGCCAGTGTAAAAACTATCCCACCGTGGGTAATACCGAGTATGTTGGTCATGTAATCCTGCACCTGCAAAGATACCTTTGCGTAACCAGGTGATAATTTGATAGTTTTGATACCCAGATGCCGGGGAAAAGGATCATCTTTGATCTTTTCCGCGAGTTCATCATTAACATTAATCTCCTCCATTTGTATATCCTCCTTGAGCTTGTAATATTTATCGTTATATTTTACACTATTATATAGTGAATTTGCTATTAATAGCCGCCGCAGATACGTTATCATGGCCAATGCTAGCTATACTTTATCCGCTTCTAATTTAAATAATAATAAAAATTGTTAATTTATCTCTTTAAAAACATTATAATATAATTTAATATTATAATTACATTCATACCTTTTTGCTTAGCGGGAAAACTTGCTTTATGTAAAATATTTTTTAATATACTTGTTTTATAGAAAGGGGTTCCTAAGATATGACCATTAAAATAGGTATTAACGGTTTTGGTCGCATCGGGCGCAATGTTTTCCGAGCGGCACTCGACAACCAGGAAGTGGATATAGTAGCAGTTAATGATTTAACAGATGCCAAAACACTGGCCCACCTGCTAAAATATGATTCAGTACACGGCATCCTGAACGCTGATATAAGAGTTACGGAAGATGGTTTTACTGTTAACGGCAAAAAGGTTAAAGTACTGGCTGAAAAGGATCCCAGTGCCCTTCCTTGGGGTGCCTTAAACGTTGGTATAGTCATTGAGTCCACCGGGCGTTTCACCACGGGCGAGGCTGCAGCCAGTCACCTGCGGGCAGGGGCTCGGAAAGTAATTATTAGTGCGCCCGGTAAAAATGTTGATGCTACCATTGTGATGGGTGTAAACCACAATGATTACGACCCTGAAAAACATAATATTGTCTCCAATGCCTCCTGCACCACCAACTGCTTAGCCCCCGTGGTGAAAGTACTACACCAACAATTTCATATTAAAAACGGCATGATGACTACCGTGCATTCTTATACCAATGATCAGCAGATACTGGATCTGCCCCACAAGGATTTACGAAGGGCCAGGGCTGCCGCGGTATCCATTATACCCACGACTACAGGTGCTGCCAATGCAGTTGGGCTGGTTATCCCCGACCTCAAGGGCAAGCTGAACGGTCTGGCCATGCGAGTACCGACACCCAACGTTTCTATAGTTGACTTTGTCGCCGTTCTTGAAAAAGCCGCAACAGTTGATGAAATTAACGACGCGTTTCGCCAGGCTGCCGATGGCGAGCTTAAAGGTATTATGGCCTATAGTGATGCTCCGCTGGTTTCCAAAGATTTTTATGGGGACGCTCATTCTTCCATTGTTGACGCCCTATCCACCATGGTAATGGATGGCGGGCTTGTTAAGGTAATCGCGTGGTATGACAATGAATGGGGTTATTCCTGCCGGGTACTGGACTTAGCGCTATATATGTCCCGGCGGGAGTCGGGCAGTGTATCCACGATAAACTGGACCGGCATCAGCCGTGATAACATTTATCGCAGTGTTTCCGCTGCTTATTCAGATTAAACTAATCCCAATGATAACCATATGCTGGCCAAAAAAGTCATGAGAATAATCTCGTGACTTTTTTTATTCTATAGAATTATGCTTGCGAATGGGCGCGTTTTTCTAGTAAATCAATTACAGCGGCTTAAATTCTTTTGGTTTGTCTCAAAATGTGATAAAATTTTGGTAAATACCAAGACATCAAGACAAGGTGAAGACTATGCAAACCAGCAGCAGATATAATATCTATTCCCGCCACCTGCTCAATAAATTCAAGCAAAAAGTCTACAAAATCCCGGTCAATTTACCCGGCACCTGTCCTAACCGGGACGGCACCCTGGGCTACGGTGGTTGTATTTTCTGTGACGAATCAGGCTCCGGTTTTGACGCCTTGCCCAATAGCCTGTCAGTAACAGAACAGCTCAGGTCGGATAAAAAGTACTACCGCCAGCGGTTTAACGCTAATAAATATATCGCTTACTTTCAGTCGTTTTCCAATACCTACCTGCCGCCGGAACAATTTGCTGCCAACATCAACAGCGCGGCGGCTGAAGAGAACATCGTGGGTATTTCGGTATCCACCAGGCCGGACTGTATCAACGAAGAATACCTGGACATATTGTCCAGGGCCCAGGCCGAAAAAAACATCGATATTAACATCGAGCTCGGTCTGCAAACAGTTAACTACCATACGCTCCGCAAAATAAATCGAGGTCATACCCTGGCGGAATATATAGATGCAGTACAGCGCATACACCGCCGGCAATTTGAAATATGCACCCACATAATCTTAAATTTGCCCTGGGACAATACAGATGATGTAATTGAAAACTCCAAGCTTGTCTCTGCCCTGGGTATTAATTATGTTAAATTACACTCGCTATATATAGTCCGCGGTACTGAGCTGGGTAACATGTATGAACGCGGTGAGATTTCCTTAATATCGCTGGAACAATATATTAGACGGGTGATTACCTTTTTGGAATACCTGGACCCGGCTATTGTCATTCAGCGATTAGTAGGCAAAGGGCCCCAAGAAGAAGTGCTCTTTTGCAATTGGGATATAAGCTGGTGGAGAATAAAGCATGAAATTGAGCGGCTGCTGGAAGTAGAGGATACCTGGCAGGGTAAAAAGTTTAATTATTTAAACGGCAAGGCTTTAAGCCGGGTCTGGTCTAATAATGCCAATTAAGCATGCCATCCGGCTGCAATAATGTTAGAAATATTAAACAATTTGTATAACAATAATTACCTAACTAGCCCTATTTAAAAACTATTTCCTCATCATCTAAAAGAACTTTAACGATATCCTTAACTTTTTCATTGGCCACTTTGTAAAAAACCTCAGTACCATGACGTACCCCATCGACAATACCCTGATTGCGCAAGATGGCCAATTGCTGGGATACCGTGGACTGCGGCAGGTTTAAACATTCTTTCATTTTGTTGACATTACAGCTATCATTCAATAACCCGGCGACAATACAAAGTCTGGTGGGATGCGCAAGTGCCTTTAATAACCTGGCGGGTTCTTCATATTTTGATGCATCGTTCAATGTATATAGCCCCCAAGTAGTATTTTTTAAAAATACTATATTATAATATTATGTTTAGCACAATACTATTTTATATATTTTATTAGTCTTTTCCTGAGAGCAGCAGTTTCTTCAATATTTAACCAAATCAAAACCAGCAGGTATGCCAGGCCTGCCGAACCAATCGTCAGCGTCATGCCCAGTAGTTGTCCCCAGAGGGGTAAACCTGCCTTGCTTAGACCAACCAATCCGCCCACCCACCATAATAGGCCGGCGAAAACTAATGTGGCAAAGATTATTTTTAAGTGGTCGACACCCTGCCGGCGCCAATCAAAACCAGGTAAACGGCGGTATAAAAAAACCAGGAAAAGCACGGCAGTAACCCAAAAGCCGATAGTATTTCCCAAGGCCAGTCCGATATGGCCCATATTACCGACAAATAGGTAATCTAACAGTATATTCACAAGCAGCCCGGCTAGCCCCACCCAAAGGGGCAGCATGGCCTCCCGCAGGCTCAGATAAGTATATGTCAGAACCGAGCTTGCCGACATTGCGGCGACAGAAACAGCGTAATAACTTAATGCCGTGGCCGTGGCAGTGGTAGCAGTCACATCAAAGGCGCCCCGCTCAAAGAGCAGCCGCACCACCGGTACAGCCAGCACCAGCATTAATGCCGCGCAGGGATAGGTCAACAGTGCCACCAGGCGCAGGCCTGTGGCTGTTCTATCATGAAGCAGCTGTAAATCCTGGCGTTTGGCAGCTGCTGCCAGAGCCGGGAACAACACCGAGGAAATTACAGCGACAAATAAACCATAGGGTAGTTCCCGGATCCGGTTGGCAAAGCTGAGGGCGGCAATGCTACCTTCCACCAAATGAGAGCCAAACCAACGGTCTAAAAACATGAAGCCCCGGCTGGACAGAGCAGTTAGCATCACCGGTACAGACATTAACAATACTCTGCGCACATCAGGATCCCCAATGTCCAGCAGCGGGCGCCAGGGTATACCGAACCGCCGCATCGCAGGTAGGTTATACAGGTAAAAAACCAGTGCCCCGGCCAGGGTACACCAGGCCAGGCCGGGACCAAGATAACTACCCAGCGGGAAAATAAGGGCAATGAAAATAATATTTTGTAATACCGGTGCCATAGCCGGTACAGTAAATTCCCGGTGAGCATTAAGTACTGCTTTGGCTAAAAAGCCCATGGTGAGAAAAAACGTGGAAGGCAGCATAACCCGGGTGCAGAACAGCGCAGTTTGTCTGGCCTCACCGGTAAAACCGGGAGCAAGTAAATCCAGCACCTGGGGGGTAAAGAGCATCCCCAGTACCGTCAATACGGCCACCAGGCCGCCAACCGCATATACTACTGTAGAAGCCAAGTAAACCCGGTTGGCGTCCTGCAACCGACCTGTATACAGAGGCAGCAGGGCATTACCTGCTGAAACGCCAATAATCGTGGATAAGGTAAACGGAATGGTGGCTGCCACCACAAATGCATCAGACTGCAGAGTAGCACCTAGATACGCAGCAATCACCTGCTCCCGTACAAAGCCAAGCACCTTGCTGCCCACAAACAGAACGAGCAATATTGAGGAAGCGTGAAAAATATTTTGCTTTGACATGCTAACGCGCCTCCATAAATATACTAAACATAGGTCGCAGGTTAGTTTATACAACAATTACTATATTAGCACATTTTAGCTTAAGGGGGGAGATTACCATTTTCCCACAAACTCATGTCTTTTTTGCCGAAATGGTTCTGGGGCATACTACTGATGCTATTATCATGGGCAGCCTATTCCCCGACTTAATCATCAGTGACCAGGTTGAACACCTGACCGCACACAGTCTGGGGACGAAATTGCTGCATGTGATACAAGAAAACCACGCCCTGGCTGATTTCGCCCGCGCTATTATCACCCACGGTATAACCCCGCATGGTTTAGATTACTTTGGCGATGAAAAATACCAGGACTGCGAGCGCGGTTACTGCTTCCTTAAAGGTCGCGCGCTGGTAGAGCAAACCATTGAAGCCTGCCAGATTCCCCCCGAGATGGGTTGGTGGAAATCCCACAACATTGTTGAGATGGGCATCGAATTGCTCATCAGCAACCGCGGTAATTATGGCGCTTTAATTCGGCGGGCTTTTAATAATGAGGAATTAATTAATCAAATTACCGACCTGCTGCCCGAACAAACCAAATGCCTTAATCAGGGGCTGAAAAAAAGAATCGCTGGTTTTGGCGGTATTATTGAGATCGATAAAGCTACCCCCGAATCCCTGGCCGACAAGTACCGTTTACAAATGCACTACCGTCACCATTGTAATATTAACACCACCAAGGTAGCCCGTTTGATTGAACTGGCTGCCGAACAAGTTGAAGAAGACCTGGTTGAATTTTTCAACTTTTCCCATGCTAATGTGTTCCAAGAACTAAACAAACTGGCTAGCTTTTAAGCCCAAATAGCAAACCCGGCCTTTATATGCCGGGTTTTTTATGTGTCATAATTGCATCCCTCAAGTAATATATTCCATCAAGGGAAAATAGACATTTTACACTACAGCCAGATTTCCGGATATATTATCAAGGGTGGTAATTATGCAAAATCAAAGCCTTGATTGCTTTTTCTCGCAAGTCGATGAATTAACCCAAACCCACCTTAACCAAGATGAAGTGCCAACCGTGGTTGTGATGGGCCCCTATAATACCGGTAAATCTACCCTGATTAATTGCCTTTTAGGGCAGTACCTTTCACCAGTAGATATCATACCGACCACACCGGCCCCGGTCCGATTCAGTTACGGCGAACATTTCCTGGCACTGCTCCATTATCCCGACCGGCAGATGCATGTTTTAACTCCGGGTGAACTGACCCGCCTTTTAACCCGCAAGGAGCGACTCGGTCATGAGATAACCCATGTTGAAGTACGGTACAAGCACGAGCTGCTTAAAAAAATGCATATAGTTGATACCCCCGGACTGGATGCCTTACACGAACCGTCCTCACTGCTCAGCCGCATCCCCGTCGCCGACCATATTGTTTATTTATTGCAACAACGGGGTCTTAACGAGGCAGACCGGCAGCACATCCAAAAGCTGCTCAGCAGCTACAACCCGGGCAATATCTCCTTTTGGCTGAACTGCAACCTGGGTGACCATGACGGCACAGCCCTGGAGGAATCCCGCCAGTATTTGCGGCAAATCTGTGCCGGCGAAGTGACCGTTCACATGACCAACACCATACATCCAGATGATGTAAACAAATTTATAACATATATAGAAAACCGTGCGGCGCTGTGCAAGCTGCAAAAGATAAGCGGTAAGCTGAACAAACTGGATCTGCAAATCAACGATCAGATTACCACAGCTATGCGTGAAAATGATGATGCGGAATTCTTAGTTAAACTCTGGCCTGCCGTTGAACAAGCCCGATTAATCCTCGACGGGGAATATAAGCTGAACACCCTGCCCCCGGTGACGCAGGAAATAGCTGCCTTACTAACCAAACCGACCGGCCGGTCAGCTGACCGAAGTAACGTAACAGTGGTCTATAAAACAGCCGGTCCCCAGCGAGACCCGGCAGTAATCAAGGGAAAATTTATTTCTTTAATTAAGCAAGCCCTGGCTGACCCTTCCCTGCTGTCCGATGCTGAATGCATCAAACAACTAAAACAACTGCACAGCCAGCTGCACCAGGAGAATTTTCTGGTCACCACTGCCGGTGGGTTTTCTAGCGGTAAGTCTACATTTCTTAATGCTTTAATGGGTGAGGCCATCCTGCCCGCCCAAAATCGCCCGACCACTGCTGCGATTACCTTACTCAAACACGGCAGCCAGAAAAAAGCTACGATAAACTATGCCCGGCAAATAACTATCCCCACTCATTATTTAGAAGACAAGCAAGCAGTCCTTTGCCGGCATGAGCTTGAAGCCCTGGAACAGTGGATTTCTGACCCGATCCTGCCGGGGCAGATCAGTGCCATTGATAAGAGTAAGAACGGTAATTTAACTAAAATTACTGCGAAGGAACTACTGCAGCAGTTAGAGCTCTTAAAAAAATTCTTCGCCCGGGTGAAACGGGATTTCCCCAATAAAAAAAGACGCCCCTGGAAATCCTTATTCAAAAAAATTGCAGCGACCAAATTTCTAGCCAGTGACTTAGCCGATTACTTCGTTGTTCATTTTAAAAATGCGGCTCAACAGGAACTTGAGCTGGAAAGCGCGGCCGGCAGGGCTGAGCTGAACAAGCTGACTGCCTCGCACCTGGCTTTGCGGGTAGCGGATATCGTGATCGAGCACCCGGCGGAACCACTTCGCCTGGCTACATTTGTGGATACACCGGGACTAGATTCAGTTTACCACCACCATCGGGAAATAACCAACCGCTACCTGCCGGCATCAGATTGCTTCCTCTTTTTTTTAAATGGAAAACATATTCTCACTCAACCCGACATGAGTATCTGGACCATGCTGCGGGCAGCGATGCAAGACAAAAAACAGCCGGGTAGCAAGTTATTTGTTATCGTTAACTTCGCCGACACTCTGACCGGTAAAGAACGCAATAAGGTATACCATTACTTACAAGATAATTTAATTAAACCTTCCCAGGGAGCGGTAAACCAGGGCAGTTTATTCTTTATTTCCGCTCTGCAAGCCTTAAACGGAGCTGATCAAACTAATTTCTCCCGCTTGCTGGGAAGTTTGAAAGAACGCATCTGGGAATTACGCTGTGCCGAGCACTACCCTGAATATATTCAAGCCTTTAAACAAGCTTTACCCAGCGCCGTGCAGCCAACAGTCAAGCCGGAGGATACACGAGCCGAGCAGCAGCTGGCTTTATTAAAAATTGAAACCGGGACGTTGCTGAAGGCCATCAAAGAAAGACTGAATTACTGGCAGGCCCATATAGCAGCCTTTAGCAGCCTGGACGACTTTTATGGACTCCGTGAAGGTCAGAAATCAATGAAAGGTTGGCTCGGTTTATCCCGTAAAACTGTAACAGTGCCCTCGTGCCGGGACTTAGCCGAGAGTGTCAATGCCTTGTTGAAGGACTATCAGCGTAAATGGATAAGTCAGGCAGATAATCTGACGGTTAGTCATTTAAACTTAGCGGAGCTGCAAAAAACCATTGATCAATTAATGGCGGATTTTAATTTATCCCGTGCTCATAGTGTATTAAATAAATACCTTAAGGTCCAAGAAGCACACATCAGCTCATCCATTAAAACTCTGGCCGGCCAAATTGAGCAGCATTTAACGCTTAACATATCTATAAAGAAAAGTTATCATCTATCCCCCGCTGCATTAACAGCTGCCCAGCGCTATCTTCAACATATCAACAAGTTGGAAGCAAGTATCTACGGCACCAGTCAGCAAGGATAAGCAACAACGCTGGCCTTTATGGTTTCAACTCTTAACCCGGGAGGGAGCTAACATGCAAAACGCCAGAGCACTAGACGAAAGGCTGCGCAAAATAATTAGAGAAATCAGTGACAGTACCGGCCAGGAAATTAAACGCGATTTAATTAAAGAACTGGCCAGCGTATTAACTGAAAACCGGACCAAGGAATTAAACAGTTTCCTGGAATCATTTAACCGGGCTCTGAAAAAAATTTAAAAGGAGGAACAGGATATGTTCAGAGGTCAAGATAATGAAATGCAAGGGGTCATCACGGATATTTTAGTTGGGCTAAAGGGAAAATTTGTTCAGCCTGTTTTAGACGAAAACGGAAGGCTGTTAAACATGCTGGAGGAATTAAAAAGGCAGGACCAGGAGGGCATGGCTGAACTAAAGGAACGGGTGGCACTGCTGGAACAAAAAATTGAAGAGATTCCCCTGCTGGTGCTGTCAGCTATCCGGGATGCTATTAACGAGGCCAGCGAGGATGAGTAAAATGGCCAGGCTTTATGAAATTACCCCGGAGTCTGCCTCAGGGGAAATAACCAGTTCCTTAGCTCAATCTCTAAAGAACGGGCTCTTCGCGCCCACGGAAAAGAAATTTAGCACGCTAGAAACGGAAATTATGGCCCTCACGCAGCTTATTGAGCTGGAAACGGGCAAACTTACTTTAGAAGCCAATGAAAAGTTTTATCATTTGGAAAAAGAATTAGTCCAGGTAAGAAAATGGAATCGCTTCACCGTAATACTGTCTTTGGCCAGCCTCATGGGTATTATTGTTACTTTGATTATTCTGTTTAATTGGTACAGCTAATCTCAGCAGCGGCGCAGTCACCGAATTATTATTACCGGGCAATAACTGCGCCGCCAAAGTAGCTGCCAACAGTCAACCCCATGCCTGAAGTTAACCCTGTTCTTCGGCTCCTACACCAGAACATACTGCGGCTAAGCTTTAAGGTAACCCGCCAACTGCTTATTCCTGAGCAAGCCTTAGCCGGTTATATCAATATCAATGACATTCAAGCTCTCCTACGCCCTTCCCTCCGGCGCAGTTAACACACCAAGTAGCATCGTTATTAACTGCCCACACCCTTTTTCTAACTGGTTTAAACAGCCTGCCATTGATTAAGTTTAGATCTTGACAGGTGTATTTATAATATAATTAAAATAATGTGAAATAGACTGAACCAAAAAAGGTATAATTTGCTTAATTTTCAGCGTTAAGTGAAGAGAGGGTTAACTATGTCAAATTACCTTACATCTGTTAAAGCTCTACCCAGCCTGACCATTTACCGTAATATTATGGAAGACCCGATCGTTAAAGCGGTCACCCGACACTTAGATGCAGTTTCCGCACCCACCGGCGGGATTAACCCCATACAAAGTTACAGCGAAGTCTGCCATCTGCTGTCTAAGACCAGCAACCCTTTTACCACGGGCATTGATGCCTGGCAAAACCACCTGCTGGACCTCATTTTAAAGGACGTCAATCCGTTCAGCCAGGCGGCCTATACACCGGGAGCGGATTACTCTGTTTTCAATGAAGCCGTATGCTGGGATTTGACCATTTTACGCAGTCTATTTAACCTCAGCGTAACGGATATATACGAGTCCACGATGTCGGTGCTGCAATGCTTCTTCCACTTTACTGGGGACCCGGCGCTCCCGCCCTGGGTAGCAGCCCAGCCGGCGGCTAAGGAGCACTCTGCGATCGATGAAGGGTTCCGCCAAACCAAAGAAGAATTTGCCGCTGAACCACAATGGTACAAGCTAGTGGAAGAGCTGGCTCAGCATTATGCCTTCTTTGGCTGCGGGATCTTCGGCGGCCATATCGCCTTTAAATGGGAAAACAGCGCCTTGCATGGCATCAGCCAGCCAGACACCATCAAGCTCAGCGAGTTAATCGACTATGCGGATTTACGGGAACAAATTATCGATAATACACTACAATTCTTACACGGTTACCCGGCCAACAATCTGCTGCTTTACGGTGACAGGGGCACCGGTAAATCATCAACGATCAAGGCACTACTCAACGAATATTGGCCGCGAGGCTTGCGACTGGTGGAAGTGCCTAAAAACCAGCTGGCAGATTACCAGCTAATTATTCAGGAATTACGCCACCGCAAGCATTGCTTTATCTTGTTTGTAGACGACTTATCCTTTGAGGAAAATGAAACGGATTTTAAAGACTTGAAAGCACTATTGGAAGGAGGTATTGAAGAAAAACCTGACAATGTGCTAATCTATGCCACTTCTAATCGACGGCACCTGATCAAGGAAACCTTCTCCGACCGTAAGACAAACGATGACAACCGTGAAATCAGGAGCATGGACTCAGTGCAGGAAAAGCTTTCTCTGGCCGATCGCTTCGGAATGACCATTATCTTCCCCACACCGGACCAGGAGACTTTTATTGAAATCGTCCTTGGTCTAGCTGACCAGCGACAGCTGCAGGTTGCGCCAGAGGAACTGCGCCAGCGAGCGTTAAAGTGGTCCGTCTGGTACAACGGCCGTTCACCCCGGTCGGCCCGCCAGTTTATCGATCACCTGGAGGGACAGCTCGCCCTGGGCAAGCTATCTTAACTCCGTCACAGCTTCAACAACCACGTCGGCACCGGCAGCATCCAGCTGTTCCCGCAGGCATACTCCGGACAGTACACCGATACCGCCGGCGCCCGCATTCTTAGCCATCAGGATGTCCCGGGGCGAGTCACCGATCACCACCGCCCGGCCCGGTTCTACATTTAGTAAACGACAGACGAGTAGCGCCATATCCGGTGCTGGTTTACTATTGGCTACTAAGTCTCCGCCGATAATAACATCAAAATAATTAACCAGCTCCAGGGAAAACAATGAAAGCTTAACCCTCTCCGTATCATCAGCGCTCACCACCGCCAATTTAAAATTATTAGCCCGTAGCCTGGCCAGCAACCCCTGTAGACCTGGCAGCGGTTTGGTCAACGCCTCCCAATTTACAGCTGTTTCGGAGGCTTTATATACTTCGGTGATTAGACTATGCGCCTGTGTTTCACCCATACCGTATTCGCGCAAAACATGAACCAGGGATTTACGCAGACCACTCAGTGTCCCTCCGGCCAGTGCACCGTGAGGATCCACATGCCAGGACGTTAAATCTATTCCCATAGCCTGTTCCAGTATCACCTGCTCAATAGCATAAGGTATCGCGGTCATAATCCCACCAATCACGTACCTGCACCATTCCAACCACATTGTTTTAAAATCGAGCAAAGTACCGTCCTTGTCCAATAATATGGCATCACAATCAAACTTCCTATCACCGGCCATCAGTAAAGGCATTTAACTCTCCCCCTCTTGGCAAACTTCAACATCTTAATTTTCTACAAGACCCCGGTAATTCCTTTTGCTTCCAATAATTTTGACTGTACTGACCAGCTATAAATATACCCTGCCGCGCAAACAATAAACTTAAAAACGGAGGGTAATAATGAGCTATCAAATTGAAACAAAGGTTAATAAAGATCTTTCCATAGATCCCAGCTATATTGTACACTACCGGGTGACCAGGAATGGTACCTTCGTTGGTGACGGCATTGTCGAGTATAACCGGCAGGCCGTCAGTAACGACCTATATGTAAGCGACAATATACCACCCGAAGTCGGTAAACAGCTGCAGCAGCAAATTACCGCAGCTGTACAACACTATATTAACCAGCTTAATCAATAACTTGTGTAATAGCATAAAAAAGCCTCCCCAGCAAGGGAGGCTTAATATATAAACAAGTTTATCATCGAAAGTAAGTCTTAGCTTTATGCTATTTTAACTGCTTCGGCTGCCCGGCAGCACGTTACGGTTGTCCGCAATAACTCGTCAAAACAAAAATATGCTATTTAGCCAGGCGATAAGTATCGCGAGCGATAACAAGTTCTTCATTAGTGGGGATAACGAATATGCGTACCCTGGAATCCTCTGTTGCAACATCAACTTCTTTACCGCGCACTTTGTTCTTCTCAACGTCCATCTTGATACCTAATGCATCCAGATCTTCGCAGATGTGACGGCGGATGTCGATGCCGTTTTCACCGACACCGGCAGTGAATACAATACAATCGCAGCCATTCAACTTGGCGAAGTAGTTGCCGATGTAGCCTTTTACGTGATTGTAATATACTTCAAGGGCGATCTGTGCTCTAGCATTTCCATTGTTGGCTGCTTCTTCAATGTCGCGCATGTCATTGGATACTCCGGAAAGACCCAGCAGACCGGACTTCTTATTGAAATAGTTGTTAGCTTCAGCCGGGTTCATACCCAGTTTGTCCATTAAATAGAAAACGATACCGGGGTCAATATCACCGGAGCGGGTCCCCATTACCAGGCCTTCTAATGGCGTGAAGCCCATGCTGGTGTCGACTACTTTACCATCTTTGATGGCAGCCATGCTGGCGCCATTGCCCAGATGCAGAGTGATGATCTTGCAGTCCTCAAATTTCTTACCCAGCATATCAGCAGCCCGGTGGGAAACGTAATAATGAGATGTGCCATGGAAGCCATATCTTCTGACACGATACTCCTCATATACTTCATAAGGCAGTGCATACATGTAATTGGCAGGTTCCATAGTCTGATGGAATGCAGTGTCAAATACTCCAACGTGTTTAACATTGGGCATCAGTTTTTGGCAGGCTTCAATGCCCATCAAGTTGGGGGGATTGTGCAGCGGAGCAATGTCAATGCAGTCTCTTATGACTTTTTTAACCTCATCATCGATAACTACAGATTGAGCGAAAGCTTCACCGCCGTGAACGGTACGGTGGCCAACCGCCCCGATCTCATCCATGCTCTTCACTACGCCGTATTCGGGATTGACCAGAACTTCCAGAACCAACTCCATACCTGCAGTATGATCGGGTAGATCTTGCTTGATCACAACAGCTTCTTTGCCTGCCGGCTCATGTTTCAAGGTGCTCCCCGGGATGCCGACTCTGTCTACCAGGCCCACCGCCAGAACTGATTCGTCAGTCATATCAATTACTTGATATTTAATAGACGAGCTGCCGGCATTAACGACCAAAATCTTCATTCAAATCCTACCTCCTTGAACTCAATCATTATTCATTCGACCCCTGTGGAATTTAAAACTAAATTTCCTATGCCTTAAGGGCTGTCATGGCTACAACGTTTATAACGTCATCAATGCTGCATCCTCTGGAAAGGTCGTTAACAGGTTTATCCATGCCTTGCAGGATCGGCCCGACAGCTTCTGCTCCGGCCAGTCTTTGCACTAATTTGTAGCCGATGTTTCCTGCCTGAAGGTCAGGGAATACCAAAACGTTGCAGCTGCCGGCAATTTCACTGCCGGGAGCCTTAGAAGCGCCTACACTGGGAACAATCGCTGCATCCAACTGGAACTCGCCATCCACTTTAATTTCGGGAAATCTTTCTTTGGCAATCTGAACTGCCGATACAACTTTATCTACCAACTCGTGGCTGGCACTACCTTTAGTAGAGAAGGACAGCATGCCGACTTTGGGATCTTTAAAACCGCATACATCGACTGCGGTCTGTACGGTTGCTTTGGCAAATTCAGCCATCTGCTGAGCAGACGGATCAATAGTAACGGCACAGTCGGCAAATACAAAGATACCATCGTCACCGTAGGTCTTATCCGGGCAAATCATAATAAAAGCCCCCGACACGGCAGACATGCCCGGAGCAGTCTTGATAATCTGCAGAGCTGGGCGCAATACATTACCAGTGGTGTTTTGAGCTCCGGCAACCTCGCCGTCAGCCTTGCCCAACTTAACCATCATGGAAGCAAAGAACAACGGATCCAACATGGTAGCTTTAGCTTTATCTAAAGTTACTCCCTTTTCTTTACGTAATTCATAAAATGCCTGTACAAAATCATCCAGCAATGGTGTGGTAGCCGGATTAATAATTTCGGCGCCGGATATGTCGGCACCAAAGCTGCTTGCTGCCCCCCTGACGGCACTCTCGTCACCCAATAAAACTACTTGGGCAATTTTTTGATCCACAATTGTCTTGACAGCTTTTAAGGTTCTTTCTTCGGTACCTTCGGGAAGTACTATAGTTTTACCCTTTGCAGCTGCCTTCTCTCTAATTTGCGCTGTTAAACTCATCATGCTTTACCTCCCAATTTTTTTAATTGTTTTAGATTGTTTCAAAGTTCACATTCTGGGTAAATTTTTAAAATACAAGACAGTGTGTTAATTATTGGTATTATTGACCACAGTTCAAAGAATCAGGAAACATGTGTGTTGTCGGTATTGTTAGTAAATTCGGTTTATCCGTGAAACGTGGCAAGAGCGAGTCTCAACAGCCTTGCTGTCCACAAGTCAAACTATTCTTGAAGAAGAAATGGGGCGTAAAAGTTCCATCCCGGCAAATGGTCTGGAAATGCCTATTCTGTAAATTGAAGGCCTGGAAAACGCTTCATATCTTCTGCAAAACAGTTTGGCATACTGTCAGCAGTTCGCATGCAATAAAAAGCAAGCGCTATAAACCATATCAGTATTAACCACCTGCTCCTGTACTCTCTATTCGCTGTATCAATGAACCAAAAATGATTTCGCTAAGGTTGATCCCCGGTATTTTCGTCTCTTAGGTTTTTCGTCATTAGGTCGTGAAATCCTGCTTTGCATTACATTTTTTCCTTAAAGGTAATTTAATAGAAATAATCTTTACAAAAGGAACACAAGGCAAGGATTAAAAATCTCTGGGGATAACCAGCCAGGCGATTAAATATATGAGAATACCGGGGAAGGCTGCGGAAACTACGGAAAGTAAAACGTATCCTATACGCACCAGCGTAGCATCAACACCCAAATATTCCGCCAACCCGCCGCAAACACCACCCAGCATGCTATTCCGGCTAGAGCGATATATGCGTTTAATTTGTCTAGCCATAAACTCATCTCCTTTGCCTGCCAAACTTCAATCATACTTCTTAAAGATGGCTGGAATTTTAGGTTGCTAAGGAAGATAGTAGCCCCTGTTTACTCGCGGGGTTACTATTTTGATTAATAATACTCCCATAATAAAACCGCCCACATGGGCCCAGTAAGCCACAGTTTGAGCATCACCACCCAAAGAAGCCACACCGTTAAACAACTGTAACACAAACCAGAGAGCAATGAAAACCACCGCCGGTATTTCCATAAAGGTAAAGATAATGAATATAGGCACCAGGGCAAGGACACGTGAACGCGGGAAAAGGATAATATATGCGCCCAGTACTCCGGCTACCGCCCCGCTGGCTCCCACCACCGGCACAGTGGAAAAGGGGTTACTCAAAATATGGGCCAGGCTCGCTGCAATCCCGACGACCAGGTAAAACAATAGGTATTTAAAATGCCCGAGTCGGCCTTCCACATTATCGCCAAACACCCACAAAAAAAGCATATTACCGATCACATGAAACCAGCCACCATGAATAAATATAGCGGTGATAAAATTGACCAGTAATGGGGTAAAGGGTGCACCTGTGTAAATAGCATTGAGCACTTCAGCTGGGACCACACCAAACGCATAATAAACCTGATTTAGGAGGTATGGTTCAATGCTGATCTCCCAAAAATAAATTAAAATGTTTAAAACTATGAGCGTCACATTAACAATGGGAAAAATTGGCGACTTAGTACTATCCCTAAGTGGTATCAATAACTTCTCTCCTCTCTGATGGGGAGTGCAACGTTATAAGAATAATATACTATTTAAACATATTTTGTGCACTATTTGGTTAGACTTTTGTAGCCGCTGCTAAAATTGCTATAATTTAGACCGGCAATACCTTCTTATTGTTTGCAACCAGTGGCTATTTTAGTATATTTAAATTAAACAAAAAAAGAGGAAGGCAATCTGCAAGTATCGCCTTCCTCTGGCATTTAACTAATCTAGCCCGGTTAACCTGTGTGGCTTAGGGAATAACCTTGTTCAGTGGGTACTCAATTATATCCTGAGCTCCCCCCTGGAGCAGCGCCGGAATTAGATCCCGCACCTGTTTTTCGTCCAGTACAGCCTCAAGTGCCAACCAATCACTGTTAATCAGCTGCGAGACCGTGGGGTGTTTCATGGCCGGCAAGATAGCCAGTATATTATCCAGTTTATCCTTGGGCAAGTTCATTTTAAGACCTACCTTGGAGTCAGCACGCAGCGCGCCCTGTAGTAAAACTGCCAGGTTTTGTAATTTTTCTTTTTTAAATGGATCTTCCCAGGCTTTTGGATTGGCATGCAATCGGGTGGTAGATACCAAAATAGTGTCAATTACAGTCAGTTTGTTCGCCCGCAGCGAGCTGCCCGTTTCAGTGATATCCACAATAGCGTCTACCAGGTTTGGTACCTTTACCTCTGTGGCTCCGTAACTAAACTCAACAGAGGCGTTAACACCGTTTTTCTCCAAATATTTACGGGTCAAGAGCACCAGCTCGGTAGCGATACGTTTGCCCTCCAGATCTTTAACTGTCTTTATGCCGCTGTCTTCCGCAACGGCCAGCACCACCCGGATAGGATTGGTGGTTTGTTTGGAATAAGCCAGGTCGGCCACTTCCACCACATCGGCCTCGTTTTCCGTAATCCAGTCCAGCCCGCTTAAGCCGGCATCCAAAACCCCTTCGTTTACATACCGAGGTATTTCCTGAGCCCGCATCAGCACAACTTCAATTTCCGGGTCATCTATCGATGGAAAGTAAGAGCGGCTGCTTACGGAAATATTAAAGCCCGCTTTTTTAAACAACGCAAAAGTGGACTCCTGCAAGCTGCCCTTCGGTAATCCCAATCTCAAAATATTGCCCATTAAAATATAACCCCCTTGCTTTATCTCGTTATCTATTTAGCACATTAAAGTATCTTTGCCTAGTATATACTGGGGTATAATAACTGTCAAGATATTTATATCAAATTTCTGCTTAATCAAAAGAATTTCATATAGCTACCGTATAAAGGATTAATGAGTTGTATGAAACGCAGACAGGGGCAGGTATGTTATTATCGCTAAGCAGACCCGCCCCTTTATCATTAGCCTGTTCAACCAACCAGGTCAGCTATTACTTTACCACGATGTTCACCAATTTTCCGGGCACCGGTATAACTTTAACCACCTTTTTATCACCAATCAGTGCCTGCACTTTTTCTTGCTTTAGCACCATTTCCCGCATGGCGTCCGCACTAATGCCGGCGGGGACAAGAATCCGGTCGCGCACCTTACCGTTAAGCTGCACCACAATAGTGATTTCATCTTCAACTAAAGCCTCGGGAGAATACTGGGGCCACGGCTGAGCATGGATACTGCCCTTGTGTCCGGTTAATGCCCATAACTCCTCTGTGATATGCGGGGCAAAAGGAGCCAAAAGCAGCAGCAAAGACTCTACCGCCTCGCGCATAACACCGGCATCCCGGTCGAACTCGGGCACTTCCCGGTACTGATATATAGTATTGACCAGTTCCATAATGGCGCTCACCGCGGTATTAAAGTTAAACCGGTTGCCCACATCCTCCGTAACCTTTTTAATAGCCAGGTGGGTTATCCGGCGCATATCTTTGTTGATCCCCACCAAGCTACCAGTCCGGCCCGTATATTCACCGGCAGCCAGTAGATCCCCCAGCGGCGCCACCAGACGCCATACCCGGTTCAGGAACCGATAACTGCCCTCCACTCCCTGGTCGCTCCATTCTAAATCCCGCTCGGGAGGCGAAGCGAACAGAATAAACAGCCGGGCAGTATCAGCTCCATACTTGGCCACGATATCCTCAGGGCTGACCACATTACCCTTGGATTTGCTCATCTTAGCCCCGTCCTTGAGTACCATGCCCTGGGTAAGAAGGTTGGTGAATGGTTCATCGTTACCCACCAATTGCATATCAAAAAGCACCTTGGTAATAAAACGGCTGTACAACAGGTGCAGAATAGCATGTTCCACACCACCGATATACTGGTCCACCGGCAGCCACTGCCTTACTTTGTCCCCGTCCCAGGCACTGGTTTCGTCCCGGGGGCTGGTATAACGATAGTAATAAAAGGACGAACACATAAAGGTATCCATAGTATCGGTTTCCCTGCATGCCGGGCCACCACAGCTGGGGCAGGTAGTATGCACAAAGTCCTCATGTTCAGCCAGCGGGGAACGACCGGTAGGTTTAAAGGCCACATCCATGGGCAGCATCACAGGTAATTCTGCATCAGGTACCGGTACCGCTCCGCACTGATCACAATATATGATGGGAATGGGTGCTCCCCAGTAACGCTGCCGGGAAATAAGCCAGTCCCGCAAGCGATAATTGACCCTTCCTTCGCCTAACCCCTGTTCCTGCAAATATTTGATTACGGCACTAATACCCTGCCGGCTCGGTGTGCCATTAAACTGCCCTGAATTAACCATCAATCCTTCATCTTCGAAGGCCTCGATCATAGCGCCAGGATCTAGGGTTACTCCCTCTGGCTGAATGACCACCCGAATAGGCAGGTTATACTTGCGGGCAAACTCAAAGTCACGCTGGTCATGGGCCGGTACCGCCATGACAGCGCCGGTACCGTATTCCAACAGCACATAATTGGCCACCATAATCGGCACTTTATCGCCGTTCACCGGGTTAATGCAGTAAGCGCCGGTAAATAAACCGATTTTTTCGGCTTCAGTGGAAGTACGGGCCAGTTCGCTTAAATTACGCACCTGCTTCACAAATTCCCTGATCTGACCGGCCTGTGGCTTACCCTCAATTAATTTTTCCACCAAGGGATGTTCGGGTGCCAGCACCATATAGGTTACACCATAAATAGTATCCGGTCGAGTAGTGTAGATAGCTACGGATTCATCCATTCCTTCGATTGGAAAATTAACCTCGGCGCCTTCACTGCGCCCAATCCAGTTCTTCTGCATAATCTTAACCTTATCCGGCCAGCCGCTAAGCTTTTCCAGGTCGGCCAGCAACCGGTCGGCATAGTTGGTGATCTTTAAAAACCACTGTTCCAACTCTCTTTTTTCCACTACACTGTCGCAGCGTTCGCAGGAGCCTTCCTTGACCTGCTCGTTAGCCAGTACGGTAGCACAGGAAGGGCACCAGTTTACCGCTGATTTTTTTTTGTAAGCTAACCCATGCTGATAAAGCTGTAAAAACAGCCACTGAGTCCATTTATAATATCCGGGGTGACACGTTGCCACCTCCCGGTTCCAATCATAGCTGAGCCCCAATTGTTTGAGCTGGGCCCGCATAGTATCGATATTTTCAACAGTCCAATGGGCAGGGTGTATGGCTCCATGCTTGATGGCGGCATTCTCTGCCGGCAAGCCAAAGGCGTCCCAACCCATCGGGTGGAGCACATTATAACCCTGCATCGTCTTAAACCGGGCTACTACATCTCCGATGGAGTAGTTACGCACGTGACCCATATGTAACTTACCCGAAGGATAGGGAAACATCTCCAGACAGTAATATTTGGGCCGATCACTGAAATCGGGTACCGTATAGCTATCCTGCTCAGCCCATATTCGCTGCCATTTGGCCTCTATTTCCTTAAATTCATAGCGTTCCTGCATGTCTTCCTCCCGTTTCTTTCAAAATTAACATTTTACACCTAACTACCATGTTATCACATTTTATCGAATGAAAACAAATGAAAACCCCTCATCCCATAAGGGACGAGAGGTTAATCTCGCGATACCACCCTAATTGATAAAGTCGTTTTGGTGGAGATGAGGGGGCTCGAACCCCTGACCTCCTGAATGCCATTCAGGCGCTCTCCCAGCTGAGCTACACCCCCATGACTTTATCCACTCGGTGTGTTAACGGCACAGGCCGTCCCGGTTTACTGGTTTCAACCGGGCAACTCCGGGGCGAGTTCATTCGCTTTACCCACCGCCTCGCACCAACCGACGGCTCTCTTGAGGGTAAAAATACAATATTACTATTCCCCTTCACAGTTATTAACTATTAAACTGAAGCCTATTATAAAATAAATAATATTTTATGTCAACGATAAAAATACTTACATACTTGCCGTGTATTTGACAACCTGGGCGTCTCCCCACAAATGCTCTAAATTATAAAAATGGCGTTGTTCTTCCTGGAAGATATGGACGACAACAGAACCGTAGTCCAATAACAACCATTGTGCCGTCTTGAACCCTTCCCTGCGTGGTTGACTAGAGCCGTACTCCTGCAACTTTTCCTCAATGGCATCGGCAATAGCTCGGGCATGTACTGTCGACCTGCTGCTACAAATGATAAAGTAATCAGCCACCACAGAAACCTCACTGATATTGAGCACGGTGATATCAAAGGCCTTTTTCCCTTCCGCCGCTTCAACAGCCAACTGCACCAGAACCTCAGGTTCAATTATCAACAAGCAATCCCCCTATTAGTTAGATTTTTAATACTTCAAGTTATTCGGCTAAGGTTTAAAATCTCCTGCCTGCGGTTGAAAATATTTATTCCATTTCGCGCCTGCACAATTCTGGGATGGATTAATTCGCCCCTTCGCACAGCTAGCAGGATAGCATTGTCAAAACAATATAACAAAGCTTGGTCCAGATTCTGAGTTGCTAGTTGTCGCAACTTATCCACCCCCGGGTAATTACGCCCCGGCTCTGTCTTGTCCGCTAAAAATACAATCTTATCCAGTAAGGTCATGGCCGCATCCCCCAGGGTATGCAAGTTAATAGACTGCAGAACCGCCTGATCCAACACGCCAAACTGCCTCCTGGCCAGCAACGCGCCTACAGGTGCGTGAAGCAGCACCGGTTTGAGCTCCTCGACCTCGACAACAGGCACATGATTTTCCCTGGCCATAGCCAGTAGTTCCACGTCCGACAATTCCCTGGCGCAATCGTGCAATAGACCTGCCATTTCAGCCTGCCGACGGTCGGCACCGTATAACTCGGCCAGCCCGACTGCAGTTGCGCTGACTGCCAGTGAATGCTCAAGCCTTTTGTTACCAAGCATACCTTGCAAGCGCTCTATGTAATACTTATGCTGCATTTTTCTCCTCCATGAAAAATTATATCATAGATGCAAAATAATCCAAATTGACAACCTAAAGTATTTTAAAAATGTACTTGTAAACCCATGAGTATATACCCGTGAACATTTTCCACTAATTGATTAAGCAAAAAACAACCAAAAGACTAACCTAATTCATTGAAATATGATGTTACTTTAGCTTCCTTAAATACGGACGGAACTCTGTACCTGGATTTGAAGAAAGATCAAACGGAATATGTGCAGAAGGTTGAGGATTAGCATGAGGAAAACATTGCCACCGGTGTTTAATGAGGTGCTTGTATATTTGTAACAAACACGAAAGAAAATAGACATTGGGATTCTCAAAAGGCCGCCCGGACTAAAATCTGAATTTTTACCTGGGGGTATAGGGAGGATTTGCGGAAGGTGTACAAATAACTTTAAGGAGGAGATACTATGCGCATGCAACACGATTTTGGCGCTCATGAAATTATGGAAGCTCATGAGGTTTTAACCAGCACTATTGATAGCATCAATACTTTCTCACTGCTGCGCCGGCATGTTTCCGATCAGCAGCTGGGCGAAATAATGGACAGGCAACTAAGCTTTGCGGAAAAGGAATATAACGATATGGTTTCCTTCATGTCCAACCGCCACGGCATTAGTGCCGACACCTACCACGCCCGGAGAGTCCCTTCGATTAATTACGGCCTGCGTAGCCCACAACCCGTTTCGCCCCATGAAACAGCCGGCAGGCTAAGCGACCGGGATGTAGCCTCCATAATGCTTAATATGCATAAATGTAGTGCTTCCCGTAAAATGATGGCTTCACTGGAGTGCGCTGATTCGCAGCTCCGGCATATTATGATGCAGGGTGCTATGTCCTGCGCCGAAAAGGCTTACGAAATCTTCACCTATATGAATCAAAAGGGCATGTACCAGGTGCCAACTATGCAGGACAGAACTCAGATGAACTTTATTAATACCTTCCAGCCAGTAGGTAATACCGGGACAATGGGTATGATGAGATCAGCGGGCACTTTGGAAAACCAGGGATTTATTAGCTAAGACTGAAAACCGGGGGCGGTTTAGCTTTCCAACCAGCCCCCGGCTATTTATCCCCGACCAACACGTTATACCCTCCCTAACTTTATTTACTGATCACTTCAGTCTCGGACAGGGCCTCCCGCCTAATTTCCTCGGGGTCTGTATCAATTTTTTCCAATCCAATCTCCCTCAAGATTTGATCAATTAACTCCTTTGACACATATACCAGCCTCCTTATATTTAGCGTCATTTAATAAACATATGCGTTTAAAACATATTATATGACTAATTATATATTATAAGAGAAAAAATTCAAACAATTTTTTATTAAAACTCAATTATCTATTTTTATTATATTTCGGCAATAAGATTCCTAGATCCATATTGCAGAAGCATTTTCAGACCAGGTGGTATTTGAGTGCTGCCAGTATATTATTCACTGTCTCTCGACAAACATACCTCCAACCAAGCAACCAACTATAGTTTTATATATTTATGCAGAGGTAACAATTGTTGTGCCTGGACCACTAGATCCAATATTTCACTCCCCCCTTTATTTACCCAAATGGTTTATCATAACATTTATATTAAATAATATAAAGTTAAAATTATTATAAACAACAGATTGCCAAATAAAATTAATATACGAAAATGCCATATGATGAATTTTAGGCAAACGAACTATAATATAAGCCTTACTTCTTAAGGCTTAACTATCCACACATTAATATTTATTACGAATAATTTTCTTAATTACCCAACCAGCCAACAGTATAGACAGCAAATACCCGATCCAAGCCAACACAGGAACACCATACCAATGGGGAGGCATACCTGAAGCAAAAATGATACTGGCACCAACGATACAGGCAACACTGAGCAGGCAAACCAGCAGCTTGTTGAGCATCAGGTCAAGTCGACGCGCCGGTTCATCAGCAGTTAAATCGATATTTATTCTGGTTTGCCCTCTGATGGCCATTTGCATGACATTGGAGAATTGTTCCGGTAATGCCAGGGTATGTTTGCCAAAGCTATGGAGCAATAGCATCGTCGTTAGGAATTCCTTCTTAAAATCAATTTCCTTAAATATATTTTCTGAAGCATGATTGGCAATAATTTTCACAAAATTAACCTGCGGGCTGCAGGCCGCCAAAACACCTTCAATAGTAACAATGCCCCGGGCTAACATAGAGAGGCCCGAGGGCAAAGATATCTGGTGAAAGTTTAAGATATCTTTAACCTCTTGTATGATGGGACCCAGCTGCATATCAGCTAATTCCATATCACCATATCGGGTTAGCATACTTTCAATATCTTCATAAAGCTTGGTAAAGTTAACCTTACCTTTTATCGTATCCGCAGCTAAGAATACTTCAACCAAACCCTGAATGTCCTGCTGCACAATGGATAAGATAGTCTTTTTTAATAGCCTGCGGTCCCGGCTGTTAATACGCCCCATCATACCTAAATCCAGCCAGACAATTTGGCCATCCCGGATAAAGATATTCCCCGGGTGAGGATCAGCATGAAATAAACCATCATCGACAATTTGTTTAACATAGTTCTCGGCCAACTTAATGCCGATTTCATTAATGTCATAGCCCAGTGAGGCTAGTTTTTCCAGATCGTCTATCTGTACGCCATCGATATACTCCATAACAAGTACCCTTGGTGTCGTTAAATTACGCTCCACACGGGGGAAAGCTACGTACTTAATATCTGCGTTTAAATTGGTAATTTCCTGGATATAGTTAGATTCTATAATAAAATCCATTTCCTGTTGAGCAGCCGCCCACATTTCATCCACGATTAATTTAAAGTCAATGTTTCCTACATTAATTTTAAATACTTTAATGAAGGAAATCGCTTTTTTAAGTAATTGAATATCCCGCTCCATCATTTGATATATGCCGGGACGCTGAACTTTAATCACTACGGTTTGCCCATTATGCAAGACCGCTTTATGCACCTGGGCAATCGAAGCTGAGCCAAGGGATTCCCGGGAAATTTCCTTAAAAACCTCGTCTGTCCGCAGGCCGTACTCAGCTTCAATTACTCCGATAACCTCCTCATACGAAAGCGGTTTTACATCGGTGCGCAGTTGAACCAACACATCACAGTACTCTCTTGGGAGTATATCACTGCGCATAGACATCACCTGGCCAAACTTGACATAAGTTGGACCCAGGTCCTCCAAAATTAATTTCAATTTTTCAGGAGAAACGCCGTGGATTACTCCATGGCGTTTAAGAACACTGACCATTTCCCTTAGTCTGGCAGCCGATAATTTATTATCAATCGATAACCCTAGATGCTTCATCTTTTTTCTCCATCTCCGTGAGCTTCTCTTTTAAGACAGCCAAATCTTCTTTGCTAAGAGTGGCAAGTTTATTCAAAAGATCCTCCATGCTATCGGTAACAGTTTCTTTTTTCTTACTCTCGGCACGACTGCGTTTCAATTCTTCGTTAATGATTTTGCCCTGTTCTACAGTCAGCTCGCCTTTTTCAATTAGCGTATCAATAAACTCCCTGGTTTTTTCCGCTGTGGTAGCCATCGCCCCTATCCCGGCTAAAATTATTTTTTTCATGTCATCTCCTAAATTCATCGTTAAAACCCCCTTTATATTTATAGTATACCTAAGAATACCAAATAAAGTATATACTATTCTTACCCAAAACGCTCAATCCCATTATCTATAAAATAAATTGTGTTCTTTTATTATAATACACTTCGTCCACAACCCTGACAATTAATAAGAACAGGCTTTATATTCCTAATCGGAATGCGCCTACCCTTATCCCGAAGTAACCTCTTTTATAATTTACCAAATACACCCGCCAAAATCCGGTGCACATTGTGCGGAAAGCCGGCGCCAGGCTGGTGCAAGAAGACACATGATTTGGTATACGTTATGCCAAGCTCGTCAGCAACTTTGAGCACTGCCTTGTCGGCTGAACCTTGCTGAAACCAAACATAAACAATCCCTTTCTCCTTGCACAAAGGCAATAATGCCATACTTACCCCCGGCGGGGTAAAAAAGACAGCTGCCTCCACCTCGGGTAAAGCTTCTACCGAATCATAGCAGGCTTGGCCGGCAATCGCCTTGGCATGAGGATTAACCGGGTACAGTTCATATCCCTGGGACTGCAGAAAATCATAAGCCTGCCGGCTAAAGGACTTCGGTTTTCGTGATAAACCTAGTACTGCCAGGCTTTTGAACCTGGCAAAGAAGTCGTTCATCCAAAATCCCCCTCAATAAGTATAAGTATTACACTAGAGCATGGCACTGGGCCTTGCTTGGAGCTAACATTGGTGTGTGAGTCTCGGGTTCTGTGTTCAAGCTCACTTCCATGCCATACAAATTTGTTCCACATAAAATTGAGTATATAAATAACTTGTCTTCACATATTCACGCGCTTGTTGAGCAGTAATAACTTATTCCGACATTAGGTTGTATCTCTTTTATTAATTCTTTTATTAAACAAGGAAAAACCCACTCAATTTAACTTTCCTGCCTTTTATGCTGAAAATAATTTACCCTAATTCCACCCCGGTCTACTCAAGAAAAATAAAATCAGGAAATCCTGATTTTCTCCACAAATTTGACCACCTGCAAATTAAGTCCTTTTAAACAGCACTCAATGGTATTCCCGCAGAGGTTTTTTATAGATTTGGTAGAGCTCCAATACCTGCTCTTGATAGGCCACAGGGATTTCCAGATACCCCCACCCCATAGTCATTTGAAACAAACCGTCATAGGCATGGCTGCCGTGCTCCACGATAGCGTATGGAATTGCCTCTGCATCAAGCATATCCGTGAAAAAAATCGCATCTAATACATTATCCAGCTCTAGCCGAAAAGTCTTCACGGCTTACCACTCTCCCGTCACTTAGTTTCCAACGGAGAACATATTGCACTGGTCACGATTGCTTAGATACCCAACTCGCCCTTAAGTTTATCCAGGTTCCGCATCTACAGCAGAACTACCCTTTGAGGTATACTTTTCTTCCAGCGCCTTAGCCTCGTCAACCGGTGCCTTATTGAGTTCGGCCGCCATCACCCCGGCGGTACTGCGTTTAACTCAGCAAGGTTTTCCAGCATATCATTTAATATTGTTAGGCACCATGAACATCAGCCCACTTGCTGCTGCTTGTCCTACTAATCAACCTGTCGATTCTTAATGCATCATAGAGATATATTCAGTTTAACACAAACCCCAGACCTGTGTAACCTCATGCCGTTTATATCCATTCATCAATTATTGCTGTTTTTTAAATATACGTCATATTAAAAGAATCTTGCAACTCTAGGCCAAAAAAAGTCATGCAAGCACCCCCATTGATAGGAGTGCTGCATGCTATCTAAAAGCAAAGGAGGAATTAAATGTTACTCAATTAATAGATTAGCCGCCATAGCCCATACCATAAAATCCCATACCAAATACTAACAGTATCAGTATGAGGAAAAGTATGAAACTACCGTCAAAGCAAGGAGCGCAACCACCGCCGCCTTTTGTTCCATAGCCCATATGTTTACCCCCTTTCCTGGATATATTAACCTTCGGATTGTTTATAATATGTGGCTAATTGTCATAATGTTACATAATATGTTTTTTTGAATAAACAAAAGCTCCCCACCTTGAAAAATCAGGTGGAGAGCTGCATATATAGCTGCAGGTAATATTATTCGACGGTAGGACCGGCTGCTAGTACAACCTCAGACATTCCTTTAAACTTATTAAAGTTCTCTTTAAACAGCAGGGCAAGTTTTCGAGCCTGAATGTCATATTCACTGGGATTGGACCAGGTGTTTCTCGGATTCAGTAACTCAGCCGGCACTCCCGGGCAGCTTTGCGGAATTCCGATATTAAAAATAGGATCCGGCTGAAATTCTACGTTATCAAAACCGCCGTGCAAAGCGGCGCTGACCATCGCCCGGGTATATTTGAGGTTCATCCTTTGACCGACTCCGTAAGGACCACCGGTCCAGCCGGTATTGACCAGGTAAACCTGGGAATTATACTTTTCAATCTTTTCCCGAAGAATTTCAGCATAAACCAGGGGGCGACGGGGTAGAAACGGCCCGCCAAAGCCCGTGGAAAAGGTAGCCTTGGGTTCAGTAATGCCGCGCTCTGTTCCGGCCAGCTTGCTGGTATAACCGGAAAGGAAATGATACATCGCCTGCTCAGGTGTCAAGCGGGCAATAGGCGGCATGACACCGAATGCATCCGCAGTCAGGAAAATAATTGTTTTCGGGTGGCCGCCCACACCGGGAATTACCGCATTGGGTATAAAGTCTACCGGATATGCAGCCCGGGTGTTTTCTGTAATAGCGTCATTGTCATAATCGGGCTGTCTGGATTCCGGTTCAAGAATCACGTTCTCCACAACACTGCCGAAGCGAATAGCATTCCAAATTTGCGGCTCGTATTCCCGGGACAGGTTGATGCATTTGGCATAGCAACCGCCTTCAAAGTTAAATATGCCCTGGTCCGTCCAGCCGTGTTCATCGTCCCCAATGAGAAAACGCTCGGGGTCGGCAGAAAGAGTAGTTTTACCGGTGCCGGATAGGCCGAAGAAAATAGCGCTTTCGCCGCCGGAACCAACATTGGCCGAGCAGTGCATAGGACAAATGCCCTGTTCCGGCAACAGATAATTCATGACTGTAAAGATTGATTTTTTGATTTCACCGGCGTAAGAAGAACCACCAATGAGGATCACTCTTTTATCAAAGTTAAGGATAATAAATGCTTCCGAATTGGTTCCGTCTAATTCCGGAATAGCTTTAAAGCCAGGCGCACAAAGTACGGTAAATTTAGGTTCATGATTAATTAAATCATCGGCCTGTGGCCGGACAAAAAGCTGGTGGGCAAAGAGATTCTGCCAAGCATATTCGTTGATAACGGTAATAGGCATCCGGTATTGTGGATCGGCACCGCAGAAACCGTCAAAGACAAAAAGATCTTTGCCCTGCAGGTAAGCGGTGAGACGCAGGTAGAGCTGGTTAAACGCCTCCTCGCTAATTGGCTGATTGACACTTCCCCATTCAATATTGTCATGAGTTGATGCACTGTCCACAATAAATCTATCTTCAGGAGAACGGCCGGTATATTTGCCTGTTTCCACACGCAAGGCACCATTGGCGGCGAGGATTCCTTCACCTTTGGCCAAAGCCATCTCTACCAGTTTGGCCGGAGAGAGATTCCGATACTCATTTTTAATATTTATGATACCCAATTGATTAAGGTAATCTTTTACGCTCATCAAATCAGCCTTCCTTCTCGTTAATTAGTTATACTATTATTGTAATAAAGTTATCATATTGGAGTCAATGATTAAACAGTAAATACACAGTAATCCTCAAAATGTTATAATTTTGTTAATAATTTTTATTTTCCCTTAAACTATGTATTAACTTAAGGCTTGTCTATCTGTGTTACAGGAAATGTTAGACCCATCGCTGGCAACCAAAGGCTTATCAACCGGTTTACTCCTCCTGCACCTCTGGGCAGGGGAACTCGTCACATTCATAACAAGACCGGATATTTTTCTCCATCAGGCAGCTTAGGGTTTGGCAAAGATGAAACCGCAGCCTCCCCTTCCCCTGGACACTGCCGACTTGGGGAGTCACCACGTTTTCAGCCATTTCCGCTTTCACGATATGCATCATCGACTTAATATTGCCCAAAAGGCTGCCATCCCGGCAAGTTAAGTAGCGTCTATCTAATTCCTCGGCATCTAGTTGCTCTAAAACTGTATACCCCAAGCCCTGCAAGTATTCGCCTGCTTTTCCGGCTTCTATGCCGAATAAAATTATTTCTTCCTTTAAACCGGTATCAACCAACCCTTTACTTTGATCAACAGTTTGATAATCAAAACATAAAAGGCTGTGCAAGGCAGAATTAGCCCTTAATGCCTGCAATACAGCCCTTACCGTATCAGGCTGCAGGTAAAAGGTAACCCCTTCCCAGATAAACAAGGTTTTCAAGGCCGGATTGAAACCTTCAGCACAAAGTTTACGGATTAAGTCATCCTGTTCAAAATCAAGCGCTACATACCTGACGTTTTCATGGCTGGTTATGCCGTTGTTCTGTAAAACTGACTTCTTAAGCTCCTGAGTTGCTAAAGTGTCTACTTCATAAATCATGGTATTAGTAATATAGTTCTTAAACCGGTAAGGACGGCTATCATAACCTGCGCCTAAAATGACTATTTGAGGTATCCCTGCTTGCAGGGAAGTAACAAATAAATCATCAAAATACGCAGTCCTGGCAGTAACAAATTCATACAGGCCTTCCGGAATCATTTTTTTAATGTTTTGACGAAAATCAGCGTCCTTTAATGGCTCACTTTTCTCCTCCGGTAAGAATAAAGCTGCAAGCTCATCTTTGCCACGTACATCAGCATCGTCTTCATAACAGGCCAAAGCCCTTAGCGAAGCTGTAACCACAGCTGTTTCAGAAGCCTTTCTTGTGTGTTCCAATTTTTTCACCTTCTATTCTCTCAGGAGTGCTGAGACAGATAATACTCAATGTAGCTCCGAACCTTGACAGCGGGCTGATAAATCCCAAAGTGGCCTTCGCACAGAATGTCTGCCTTTAAGGCAATTAACTTGCCCATTGATTCCCGCCAATGTTTCATATTCGAACCCCAGGAGGAGTCAAAGGGACCGTGGATGTCCTGCCCAAATAAAATTCTGGTTCCCTTGACATCCAGGTAGGGGCTTATGCCGCCGGGTGTATGGCCAGGTGTATGCAGACAATGCAAGACCGTGTTGCCCACTAGCACCTCCTGCAGTTCGCCGGTTAACAATTTATCCACCGGCACGCCACGATAATTGACCCGGTAATACGAAGCTGCAGTAAGTTTAGAATTACCCCCGGTAACAGCGTCGCTCTCTAGTTCATGACAAATAACCTGAGCTCCCCGCTCCTGAAAATAACGCAAGCCCCCGATGTGATCAATGTGCCCGTGGGTCACAATGACATATTTCAACAGGGCAGGGTTCAGGCCAAGTTTTTCCATGTTGGTCAAAATTGTCCGGGTAGTATAACCCAGCCCTGTGTCTACCAGCGCCAGCTCGGAACCGCCGTCGACCAGGTAGACACAGCAATCACGGCCTTCCGTTATTTGAGGTCCCCCCACAATATACACTCCTTCAGCAACCCGCTCAGGTTTACCCATGCAAATGCCACCCTTTCTTTCATTGATAACCATCCGGTTATACCAATTATATCTAAAACATCGCCATCCGGCTACGCTAGCTAAGGCGATTCTTCTACCATAGTTTAGTAACTATGTAAACAGCCATTGGCTGTATCTCGGTGACAATACCAGTGACAGAAATTGTCGCTTTACTAACTATTTTGTTTAATTTGATTGATAAGTGACTAAAAAACATACACAATTGTCGCAATAAAACCTTTTGTTTTGAAATTAGCTAATTCTTGCTGTATTTAGAATTAACTTAACCTGGCATGAAAATTGCTAATAAATAGTTAGTAATAGTAAATGCAATATGGTAATCAGATACCCCCTGAATATACCAACAAACCCCTCTCTTTTATCTATACTTAGTTTTGTTCCCTCTCATCGAGGGAATTTTTTTCGGCTTGTTTACCAGGAAACACCTGCAGTTATGGCCGGCTTCATCACTTCTTGCCTAATTTGACGTTTACAATTTATTTTATAAGCCATTATATAATAGAAGTATTGTTTGAAATAAAGAACCAGGAGCGTAACCTTAATGGATAAACACCGTCTATTCAGCGAATTTGATACTCACTTACTCAACGATGACCAGCCCTCCCTCTATTTCAGAAAGCTGGCTGAGGCAGGCCTGCTTAATACTGCTTATCCCTTTACCATGCTGGATATCCTGCAGAAGATCAAACAACCGCCTGAATTCCATCCTGAAGGCAGCGTTTGGGAACATACCCTGCTGGTAGTCGACATGGCCGCGACAAGGAGGAAGAATAGCACCAACCCACGTGTTTTTATGTGGGCAGCCTTGTTGCATGATCTTGGCAAAGCCAATACCACCAAAATTCGCCGGGGTAAAATCACCGCTTACGATCATGACAAGCACGGCGCTAAATTAGCAGCAGAATTCTTAAAGGAATTTACTACCGATAAGGAATTTATTAACCAGGTAACGTGTTTGGTCAGATGGCACATGCAGATTCTTTATGTAACCAAAAAGCTGCCCTTTGCGGATATTCAAGGGATGCTCAATGAAGTACCGCTGAAAGAAATCGTCCTTTTCTGCGAGTGTGATCGCCTTGGCAGGGGTAATATGAATGATAAGATACTAGAAGCAGAACTTGCTAACGTTGATTCTTTTATGCAGCAATGTCGACCATACATGGACAAGTAACTATACTACATAAATCATCGCTATAATCAGCTGTTTTTTAGAAGAATTAATAAATAAGGTTAGGCACATTAACCTGATGATACACTTTGCAGTCCACCGGACCGCAACTAATATTGCCAAGTACATATTGCTTTAAGCTGTCTACACTTCAGTAAAGTAATAATTCATATCCAAGCCCCGGGAAGTTATACCGTCCATACTTCCTTGATCAGTGTACTGCCACATATGGTAACGGCCGCTATATGTCGGCCTGGTATTATATTCAGCAAGCCAAACGGTAACATCCTCCGGTAATTTAGCAGCCTCCAAGTGATTGGTAA
This sequence comes from Sporotomaculum syntrophicum, assembly GCF_009932395.1. GTDB lineage: Bacteria > Bacillota > Desulfotomaculia > Desulfotomaculales > Desulfallaceae > Sporotomaculum > Sporotomaculum syntrophicum. The sequence continues at coordinate 159,499 of NZ_LSRS01000005.1, read as the reverse complement.
GCCAGTGTTTATTGGCGTAGATGCCGGGTTTGAAGCCGGCCTGTCGGATACGGTTCAGTGCTTCTAGCGCGTAGACCGTGATTTTTTCCCGGGGCAAAGCTCCAAGGGGAGGATTAAATTTTGGGTCGGCTTCTTCAAAATCAATAAAAGCCGGGTAGGCCAATTCCTTGCCGGCCAATTGGACTAAAAAGTTATCCACCTCTTTCCGGTGTTTAACCTCATCGCCGTAGTAAAAATAGTGGTAAGCGCCAATTGGAACACCGACTCGTTTGGCTTCGGCATAATTCCGTTCCCACATTTCGTCAGTATCATGCATTCCATAACTTGCTCTAATAATAACAAAATCAACCTTACCCCTTAGTACATCCCAATCAATTAAGCCCTGATACTTGGAAACATCTATACCTTTTAAAAGCACGCGAATTCACCTTCTCCATCTACGTCTTTGGCTTGAGCAAACACTCTAATGTTAAACTATTCATTAATCAATGATTCTGCTCTTCGCAATAAGTCCGGTCTGCGGAATGCAGCAGTAAAGTTAGAAAAGCAGGCTAGCATTGCCTGCTCTTCTTCGGCGGCCATTTAACTTGTGTTTGAGTCAACTAACTTGCTGCTCCGGCAACATTAAGTATTGGTAACCGTCGCTTACTTCAGTCAAAGGTGCGGCAGCTACTTTTAGCTACCTCGGTTTTACAGACACCAGATGTACCGATGCTTTCACCTGGCCGTTGTAATCGGTTACTTTAACTTTTAGGGCATGATTACCAAGACTTGTACCACTCGTATCCCAGATATAGCTCTTGTCTGTGGTAGCCTTCTTTATAGTGCTGTCAACATAATACTCAATGTTACTTATGCCTGCATTGGATATGATAGCTGCTGTAATGGGAACCTTATCGCCTACTTTAATAGGTTTACCGTTATTGACGGTGAAATCAACCGTAATTTTCGATGGACCATATACGGTGATAGTTTGTGTAGATGCTTTCTCCTGGCCATTTTTGTCTACTACCTTTACTTTTAAGGCATGACTCCCCGGCGCTGTTCCACCTGTATCCCAGGTATAGCTCCTGGCGGTAGAAGAATGCTTAACCACGCCATCAACGTAATACACTATCTTACTTATGCCCGCCTCAGGTGCTGAGGCCACTGCTATGAGGACCTTATCGCCAACGGTAATAGTTTTACCGTTATTGACGGTGAATTGCCTGTTTATAATAACTGTCTTGGTGGTTAATTTCGCCAGGCCATTGTTATCTATTACCTTTACTTTTATATAATGACTCCCCGGAGCTGTACCACTAGTATCCCAGATATAGCTTTGAGCGGTAGAAGAATGCTTAACTACGCCATCAACGTAATACACTATCTTACTTATGCCCGCCTCAGGTGCTGAGGCCACTGCTATGGGGACCTTATCGCCAACGGTAACAGACTTACCGTTATTGACGGTGAATTCCACTGCAGATGTCGTACCGGTGGGCTCTAGAAACTTGAGCGAGACAGCGAGTCTTGCTCCGGGTTCATCAGCAGATACATAATTAGGCGTAAATAGCATGAACAAAAAATATAGTGGTAATAATAACCAGCAGGCTATCTTTTTGGTCAATACTAACACCTCACCAACATCAGGAATGTTCATTAGGCTTTTTTAACAGGCTGGCCGCCATGATTACATCTTCGCCATAACGGTCCCTGAGCTTGTCCAAAGCAGCAGTTACTTTTTCCTCTTTTACTAACTGCTCATCCCGAAACAGGGTGATTTGCCGCTCACCGGTCAGTTTACCACAGGTCACGCCAAGCAACCTGACTGGCGGCTTGCAGTGTTTAGCCAGCAATTGCCCCGCTGCCCGGTAGATTGGGCCGGGCAGATCAGTGGGTTCCGGCAAGCTTTCCGTGCGGGTGACCAGCTGGAAATCAGGGTATTTAATTTTCAGCGTCACCGACCCGGTTTTTAAGTCACCTCGGCGCAAACGGCGGGCAACTTTTTCCGCGAGTTCCTGCAAAGTACGGCGCAGCACCTCCAGATCGCAAATATCCTCGGGAAAGGTGACCTCCTTGCCCAGCGACTTTACCTCACGCATCGGCTTCACCGGCCGGTTATCCACGCCCCGGGCGAATTCGTACAGAACTCTGCCATGTTTGCCAAATTTACCTTCCAATAATTCAAGTGGCAGCTCCCTGAGCTGACCAATTGTTTTAATCCCCAAATGATTTAAGCTGGCTGCCGTCTTATCGCCAATACCCCACATTTTACTAATACGCAGCGGAGCCAAAAATTGTAGTACCTTTTCTTGTGAAATCACCGTAAAACCATTGGGTTTCTGGTAATCAGAAGCTAGTTTGGCGATAAATTTATTGGGCCCAACCCCCACAGAGGCGGATAATTGCAGTTCTTCTTGAATGCGCTTTTGGATAACTGCCCCAATAACTTCTGCCGGGCCAAACAATTTCTCGCTGCCCCGCACATCTAAAAACGCTTCATCTAGCGAAACAGGTTCGAGGATGGGGGTATAAGCACGAAAGATTTCCATCACAGCTGCGGATACCCGGCGGTATTTATGATGGTTAACCGGTAGCACCGTCAAACCAGGGCATAGCTTGAGGGCAATGGCCATGGGCATGGCTGACTTAATGCCATAACGGCGCGCCTCATACGACGCGGTTGCCACCACACCTCTGTCCTCCGGCCTGCCACCCACCACAACCGGCTTACCCTGCAGCTCTGGTTTATCTCTTTGTTCAACGGACGCGTAAAAGGCATCCATGTCGATATGAAGGATATGCATAGCTAATCACCAAGCAGCAAAAGGCTTAAGGACATTACCATCATCCCGCCGATCAGCCCGAAAATGGACAAATGATGATGACCATATTCTTCAGCAGACGGCAGCAGTTCATCAAAGGAGATAAAAACCATAATACCTGCCACAGCCGCAAATAATACACCCAGCACAGCATCGTTGAAAAACAGGGAAAATAGCATAAAACCTATTAAAGCGCCAAAGGGTTCCGCAAGGCCTGAAATAATGGACATTAAACAAGCCTTCTTTTTATTGCCGGTTGCCGCGTAAACCGGAACAGCTACGGCAATCCCTTCGGGAATATTATGGATGGCAATGGCAGCCGCTATAACAATGCCCAGTGAAGGATTGGTTACTACAGCAATAAAAGATGCAACGCCCTCGGGAAAATTATGAATGATGACGGCAATAGCAATAAGCACACCTGTCCTTAATAGCTTTCTTTCTTTAATGTTCACAACAATACCGTTCATTTCTTCAACTTTATGAATTTCATGCGGGTTTTCCGGGGAAGGAACCAACCTGTCGATAAGCCAGATTAGGAAAACACCGCTAAAAAATGCTACCGTGGTAAGCCATGCCCCCGTATGCCCGCCAAACTCCTGGGTTAGGCAGTGTTTAGCCTGGGGAAAAAATTCGATAAAGGATAAAAACACCATTACCCCTGCCGAAAGACCAAGGACAAACGAAAGAAATTTAGTATTGGTCTCTTTCCAAAACAGAGTAAGCAGTCCACCGATACCGGTACATAAACCCGCAAACAAGGTCAGTCCAAAGGCCAGTAGAACATTCTGAGTTTCCATAGGCACCAAATTCCTTCCTAAATTGCATCCATTATTACCTCAGCCATGACACAACAAATTTTAAAAATAATTTTAGCCATTCTTACACTTCCCGGCCGGTTGATTTGGAGCTATCTTTGATGATTGCTGAGCCGAATATAAACCGGCCACAACCGGGTAATTTTCCAACCGCAATTTCCTCCAGCAAGCCATCCGGCCGCTGCAGAGCTGTATCGATGGAATATTACCGGTAACCATAAAGAAGAAGCTGAGCAAGATATAGAATACGATGTGCAGTAACCTCATTAAAGGAAATTACCACAATCCCGCTAGCCCAAGTACTTACAGGTGATTATCATATATACAAATACACTTGTTTTACTATCTGATATCTAAATAAATAATTAATAAATATAATTATAGCACAATATTCTTCCATCAATAGTAATACATATAGTAGCGGTGCATTTCTTGGCACGAACAGATAAATGCTATTCCTTACCTTCATAAGTAAATAGAACGGCCACTTTTTGAAGTGTTTATCACTGAAGAATACCCCCTGCTTACCGGATGTAATATTATTTGTACTTATACCACCTGGTTGTAAATATACACGGCGGCAGGCAGCGCAAGCAGCAGCAGAGCTATCACATACAGCCCGATAGCCCCGCGCCAGTTACCCTGTCCGGCAGACCAGCGGCCATAATTGATGGTTTTTATGGCCACCGCCACCAGGAAAATTATTGTCAAAGCTATAATCATGATCATAACTCATCACGCTCCTTATTGAATACTTTCGCTGTTGCTCCTGGCAATGGGCATTAGCCGTAGTTGGGTGCCTGTACGCCTGATTTTATATTCCACATCCACGCTAACCTGGGCCTCCTCGTACAGAGCAGCCCAGTTGAGCTGCTCCCAGTCCCTTTGGGTCAGTACCAGGCGGAGGGCCTTGTTGCCAAAGCCGAATATATCGGACCGGTACTCGTGCTGGGTTTTTTCCACCAGTTCCCGGGCCTGCTGCTCGATAAGCTCTTCGAAGGCTTGCTCCAAAACCGGACGGTACCGGGGCAGGCTGTAATCAATTAAACTGTTTACCCCCAACACATTACCCTCCAGAGATAACCGGGCTTCAATAATAGGACCCTCCTCGGTTAGCTTAACTTTTATCCGGGGCTTGTCTGTCTGGGATACATCCATAATCACGAGCTTGCCGGGCTTCAAGGGATCTTTGATCGTATAAATTCTTCTGCCGTACTGCCCTCTAAACATGGAGTAAATTGAAGTTTCGTCACCGTTCAGGGTACCAACCATTTTCCCTCCCCGAAAAACCGCCGCCCCCATTGCTTCCAGGGACACGCCCCCCTTTTTAACCATCTCACCGGCCACATAGTCCCCTTCCGACCGGTAACTGCTTTGGCCGTTATGGGGCGGCAGTTTTTCATTAGACACCGCGAACAATAAAGCTACGGGATTAATACCGCCTATTTTCAGATCGTTGTAAAAATCCTGCAGTTTTTCGCCTGGAATATAGCCGGTAAACGACTGATTGCCGGCCAGTAGTTCAATGTATTTAGCAGGGTTCGTTTCTAAAAAAGGGGTCATTTTGTTTAGTATTTCCTCAGGTTTTTGGCGGGCAACAGCTATAAAAGCAGTACCCCGGGTTTCCCGGAATTGAGTTAAACCGGGGACAATTACGCCCATCGAACCATCTTTAGCCATCGCTTCAGAAAAAATGATGCCCTTAGCATGCATTAGTGAAATTCTACGGCCCACAAAGGAATTGACCATATTCATTGAAGCGTAAATACTGGGTGCTTCTATCGTTATTACATTGGCGCTCCGCTGACCTTCTCCCCCTCCTCCACCTGCACCTTCTTGTCCTCCCCCGGCAATGACCTTAGGAACAGCGATTAAATAGGATACGCGGAGCAGGTTTTGGGCGCCGTGGTCGATGCCAATGAGCAAAACATAAGATAGTGCATCCGGTTCGGAATTACTGCCGCAGCCCGCGGCAAACAGTAACACCAGCAAGATCAGCAACGCAGCAGTAAGGCGTTGCCGGCTATTTTTCAACATTATTCTTGCCCCCTTTGCCAAGTAATACCGCCAGCAAAAGCAACAACGGCGGCAGCCCAAAAATTGCGATAAAACCTATTTCATAGAAATATTCCTGGACTGTTAATACAGCGTCGGGCAGGCTTTGTGGTATAAAGGCCAGCGCAAAAATAATAATCAGCGCAGGTAAAATCAGGGGTCGGTGGTCGGGCAGCTTTAGCCAGTCCTTTAATATGTGACAGAGACCGTAAACACCAACTGAAACCCACAGGTACCCGCTGATTACCCAGAAGAGGAGAAATATAGCCTCGATACGTTGTATAAATCGCCCCAGGTAAACACTGCGGGCCATATTATACAGCGGCAAATAGGGTTCCTCCCCCACTACGGCCGGAAACACCAGCAGGTAGGCCAATACCATCGTAGTTAAGATAACCGTGGTGACAATAATACTGGTATAGCCAATTTTTTTTATCTGGTGAGCATAAAAGACCAGGGGCAGCGCATAAATAAAGCTTAATTCATAAAAAGCCGAGCTTTGTATAACGCCTTCTTTTATGGTTATCCAGGGGCCATTGCCAAATATGGGAAACAACCAGTCCGTGTCCCAATTGGAGTAACTGAACGCAACAATTAAAAGAGCGGCCCCCAGGGTAAAGGGAAACACAAGGTGGCAAGCTCTGGCGATAGTGGACAAACCAAGATAGGCAGCTAATCCCGCGCCGCAGAAAAATATTAGCATGATCAAGCCGATGCTTGTCTCCGGCAGGGCGATAATGACGATCATTTCCCCGAACCTGCGGAAGGTCATTGTCAATTCAAACAGCCAGGGCAGCAGTAAAAGCATAACCAGCAGCCCGCCAAAATACGGCCCGCTGATATATTCCGCGGTTTCAGGGAATGAACGGTCTGGAAAACGCTCGATATATTTTAGGATCAACCAGAAGAAAACCAGGGTGACCAGCCCTGAAATTATTACTATTTGCCAGGCGGCACTACCGCCATGACTAACAATAATTAGAGGGTAAGTTAAAAATAATTTTGTTGACATTACAGTGACCAGCAAGGCGATTGCTTCGGCCTGGCCGATTTTTACCTGGTTAATTATCCCCACCACCGCCTTTTAGGTCTCTTTGCTTCAATGGCACCTTAATCTCCCTCACTATTGGCCTTGTTGCCCCTGGGCTTTGCGGACTGCCTGGTAACCCAGCCCCGGCTTAGCTCAGGCTGGCGCCTGGTATCCAGGGTCTGCTGGTAATCAGGCCGGTTTTCCTGCTGCCAGGCGGGGAAGCGTATAATTAAATCATGGCTGGAGGCAGTTTTTGGGGACACCGGCGCTAAATAGGGTACCCCAAAGGATTTCATGTTTAATAACAGGCAAAGCATTATAAACAGCCCGCTGGAAATACCGAAAAAACCCAGGGCAGCCGCCAGGAAAATAAAAACAAATCGCATAAATCTAAAGCCAAAAGCAGCGGCATAATTGGGTATGGCGTAGGAAGATAAGCCTGTTACAGCGACGATAATAATGAGAATCGGGCTGACAATACTGGCCGCCACCGCAGCCTGGCCCAGAATCAGTGTGCCCACAATACCCAGGGTTGGACCGATAATGCCCGGTACACGCACCCCGGCCTCCCGTACCAGTTCAAAGGATAATTCCATAAGTAAAATTTCCACAATGGTGGGAAATGGCACCATTTCCCTGGCCGCAGCTATGGACAACAGCAGATCAGTGGGAATCATCTCCTGGTGAAAGGTGGCTATAGCCACGTAAAAAGCAGGCAGCAGAATGGTTAAAAATACAGCAAACAGCCGAATAACCCTGAGCCATATACCATTTGAAAAGCGCACATAGTGATCCTCGGAGCTGTGCAGAAAATCAAACAGCAGGCCGGGCACCAGCATAACAAAGGGTGTGTTATCCACTATTATGGCCACCTTGCCCTCCAGCAGCATGGAGGATACCCGGTCAGGCCGTTCTGTTTTGATGATCTGGGGCATCAAAGACAAGGGGTGGTCTTCAATTAATTCCTCAAGTACGCCGCTTTCTGCCAAATAGTCGGTTTTAATACCCCTAATGCGCCTTTTGACTTCCTGTACCAAAGCTGGGTTGGTCAGATCCGCCAGGTACATGATGGCTACATTGTTGTTATTGCGCGCGCCCACCTCTAAATACTCGGTAATCAGCTGTTCCGAGTGGATAATTCTACGGACTAATGCAGTATTGGAGCGCAGGTTTTCCACAAAGCCCTCCTGGGGACCCTGGACGACCTGCTCGGTTCTGGCCGTATCCACTCCCCGGAACGGGAAACCTTTGGTCTCAGCGGATATTGCGTAAGAACAGCCATCAAAAAATATTGCGGTTGCTCCTGACAGTACTTGGGTAACCACGTCTTTAAATAGAGTTAACTTTTCTACCTGGTTGCTGGGCAGGTGTCTTTGCAGCACATTGGTGCAGGTATCAGGCCTGATGCCCTGCCCCGACTCCAGGTTGGTTAGCAACATCAAGGGCTGTAGGATAGAGTTATTGATCAACTTAGTATCCGCCATGCCATCTATAAAGACTAAGAAAGCCGGCACCGGCGGTTCCGTGGACAGGGTGAATTCCCGCACTATCACATCCTTGTTGATGGGCAGGTTAAACAGCCGGGCAATAATTTTTCTATTGGTTTCCAGAGCAACCTGGATTTCCTGCGGGGCTGCACCGGGTTTTGACTGCTCCGGGTTATCGCCGGCACCGGTTCCGCCGGGTTGATTGGCTGCATCGCCGGTGCCGCCCGCGTCACCCTTATCTCCGGCCGGCCCTGTTTTCCTTGGTTTTCTAATTTTATGCTGTCTGGATTTGCTCGCCGGTACATTCTCTTCTTGCCCGGTCTGGGAGGCGCTTTGCTGCTCCTCCTCCGTCTCCGCCAGCTCAAAATCCATGGAAGCAGGCGGTCCGTTGTAGCCTAAAATTTTATTAGCCCAGTATTTAAGCTGCATTAATATACACTCCGTAAGACCTTTGTCCCAAGCTCTTGGGCAGGTTACTGGCAGATTTGTTATTAGTATATTTACCAAAGCAGGAAGATTTATAACCACTGCTTTACTTAACTCGCTGATACTAATAACTGAAAAGGATATAAGCATGCCTGTGCTTGTTTACTAATTGCATAGGATTACCATATTTAATCGGATACAAAAAAAATTCGGTGGCAGAATATATTTAAACCTTATGCTTATCTTAGCTGGTTAGGGGATGTCTATAATGAAGGTTGCCATAATGGGGGCAGGTTTAGCCGGCCTTGCTTGTTCAGTGGTATTAGAACAATATGGCATTGTACCGGATATCTATGAAGCCCAGTATAAAATTGGCGCTAGATTTACCAATGGTGAAGCCATCATGAATATCTTGGATTATCCAATAGAGGACTGCTTTAGCTACCTGGCTCACCAATATAAGGTTGAGCTTGAACCAATAAATGCTCTAAAAAGTCTTGTTATACACGGCCCCAAAGACTCGGCACTTATTACAGGAGAACTGGGCTATATTACGGCGAGAGGTAACCACCCCAAGGCTCTTGAGGTGCAACTGGGTGACATTTCTAAGGCGCCGGTGTTCAACAATAATTTTTTTACAACAGATGATTTAAAGGATAAATATGATGTCGTGGTAGTAGCTACCGGCAATAGCAATGAACCAAAAAGGCAGCAGACTTGGGAAACCGATATTGTTGCTAATATAATCGGTGCCAGCATTAGAGGGCACTTTAATCCCCACCAGGCCGAGGTATGGTTCAACGACTGCTATGCCCCACAGGGGTATTGTTTTTTATTACCCTACCATAGCCATGTAGCCAGCCTGTGTCTTGCTGTGCCCGGGACTGAAGGAGTTGACCTGGAGGTTTTATGGCAGAAGTTTTTAGCCGGCCTTGATTGGGAATTTAGTATTAAGGATACATTCACCCTGCATTCGTTTGAAATAGGCAGAAACAAATCTCTGGTTACCGAAAATCTTGTTTTTATAGGTCATGCGGGGGGCTTCGTGATGCCATTCCTGGGCTTCGGGCAGTTCACCTCAATGCTTAGCGGTTTTGAGGCAGCCATCGCGATAGCAAACAGCAACTTACAAAGCTATATTGACGCAATGCAACCATTAATAGAAAGTTACTATCCTTCTTTAAAAATGAGAAGAGTGTTGGCAGGCATGGATAATCACAAATATAACCTGGTCATTAAAATTCTACAAAATAAGTACGCCAACACTGTGTTTTCTAAATTCCCCCTACCTGTTTTAAAAGCAGCAGCTGCAGTTCTGGACCCTTTTACATCTATAAACCCCGAACTGCATTGATTGCCTTTAATTGTTTGTCTTTTTGATATGTACGGTTTTTGGTCATTGCAGTCAATCGCTATCATTATACCGGTTGTGGCAATTGTTTAAATTGGGCGCTAGAAAAATTAACTTGGACTGGCATTATTTTTGCTTATATATAATGGCAAATGTGTTTTTAAAGCCCTCCTCTTTTCAAGCATAATTTTTCTTGTTCCCTCCAATTTAAATGTGAGGGAATCTTTTTTTATGAGCATAATAATGTGGTTCAGGTGGATTACTTTACCTGCTAGCAGGAAAATAAGAATTTGATGGGAATTGTATATTAGGGATACAGCTTTGTCCCTTTGCCTATATACGCTGAAGAATAATTATGGGGGGTACCCGCACATGTCATCCCGACAACAGCTGAAAATATTTACCGGCAACGCTAACCCTGCCCTGGCGGAAGAAATTGCCCGCTACCTCGGTGTTTCCCTGGGGGCAGCTAAGGTTACTCGTTTTAGTGACGGGGAAATACAGGTAAAAATAAATGAAAGCGTGCGGGGTTCAGATGTCTTTATTATTCAACCCACCAGCGAACCGGTAAACGAGCACCTGATGGAGCTGCTGGTCATGATGGATGCCATGCGCCGGGCATCGGCTATCAGGATCACTCCGGTAATGCCTTTTTACGGGTATGCTCGGCAGGACCGTAAGGCTCGGGCGCGTGACCCCATCACTGCAAAGCTGGTGGCTAATTTAATTACTGCCAGCGGAGCCAAACGGGTCCTGACGATGGATTTACACGCAGCGCAGATTCAGGGTTTTTTTGATATACCGGTGGATCACCTGCGTGGCGTACCACTCCTGGCCCAGTATTTTATACAGCAGCAGGTAGACAATATCGTGGTGGTGAGTCCCGATATGGGCAGTGTGCAGCGAGCCCGAGAATTTGCGGAAAGGATTGGCGCTCCCCTAGCCATTATAGACAGGCGGCGTTCTGATCAAAATGAAGCTGAAATTAAGCATATTATCGGTGATATCCCCGGCAAGAACATCATCATGCTTGATGACATCATTGACACGGCCGGTACCATCACCCAGGGAGCGGTCGCTCTCAAAGAACTGGGAGCGGAGAATATCTATGCCTGCTGCACCCACCCCGTGCTCAGCGGTCCTGCCCTTGACCTGCTGATAGAAGCGCCCATACGGGAGGTAATAGTTACCAATACCATAGTCCTGCCGGAATGGAAAAGGATTTCGAAAATAAAAATACTATCTGTGGCACCCCTTATAGCAGAGGCGATTATGCGTATACATAAGAACCTGTCGGTGAGTAAACTTTTTGACTAACAACACAGCCTCCAGGAGGGCTAATCGTAATTAATCATCACTTTTCTACTACCAGCGGCCTCATCATATCATTGTCCTCGTGTTCCAGTATATGACAATGCCATACGTAATCCCCGTAGTGTTCTTTGAAGTGCATGATAATTGATGTTACTTGCCCGGGTTCTGTCCTCACCACATCTTTTGGGCCTTTTTCAAAATCCAAGGGTGGAGTTAAGCTTGCCAAATCGAACTTATAGTTTCCATGTTCGTCGAAATCTTCATCAGTAAACACTTTTCTGCCCAATATCTCAAAGTGAACTAAATGAAGATGGATTGGGTGTGGAAAATCAAAGTGGTTAACTAAGTGCCATATTTCAATCGTATCTAATTTAGGCTTTTCAGTAGCCGGTTCATCCCACATTTTATTATTAAGCAAATGCAACACTCTGCCGTAATGGTCTGTAGTTTCATCTAAATGCAAGGTTCTCTCTCGGGCAGCTGAGGCGGGGTCAATTTTATGAAAGGGCATCAGTTTCTCAGGAATGGTACTATTATCCGGGCAGGTCAGTTCACTACCCACTTTGAATTTCAATATCAGCTCAGTGCCGGGACTAGGAGGAGCCGGAGCCGTATTTAATAAGGTTATTTCCTGTCCTTTATACTTTGAAAAATCAATTATTAAATCAATTCTTTCAGCAGGTTCCAGAACAAAAGAACCAATCTCTACGGGGTGTTGTAATAGCCCTAATTCAGTTCCAATCTGATGGAATACACCACCATTACTTAATTTCAGGTCGTAAGCGCGAAGATTTGAACCGTTTAATATTCTAAATCTATATTTACGAGGCTCAACCTCAAGATAAGGCCAAATTTTCCCATTCACTACTATGGTATTGCCAAAGAAAAATGAAGGTGTAGAAGGGACAGGATAATCAACAGGCGGAGTGGCGTTATCAGGATAAAATAATGATCCGTCCTTATTAAATGATTTGTCCTGTATCATAATTGGTATTTCATAAGGACCTCTCGGCAAATTAAGTCTTTTTTCTAAATGATCTCTTATAAGGTAAAATCCGGCCAACCCTGAGTAAACATTTAATCTAGTTATTCCCAGGGCATGATCGTGATACCATAAGGTACCTCCGGCTTGATGGTTAGTATATTCATATACTTCCCTGGTATATTTGGGTCCAACATATTTATTATCGCTAGTAAACCATGCTTCAGGATGTCCATCGCTATCAGCCTCCACATTTGCGCCATGGAGGTGCACTACCGTTCTTACATCAGGGGTATCCATTGTTCCATGAAGTGTATGGTCTATTGGAAGAAAATGTGTGTCAGGTAGTTTATTTTCCCATTTAACTTTAACAGGAATATCTTTATTAACCTGTATGGTTGGGCCAGGATAGGTTCCATTATATCCAAAAATAGTAGTAAGGGGGAAGTCTCGATGAAATCTGTGTTTTGCTTTCCTCATTTGGATATGATATAGCGAAGTTTTCTCCTCTGAGGAATCATTTTTTTTGACCGGCCTCGCTATAGCCGGGATTGGCATTGGATCCACAAATTTAGGAATAGTAGCAGGATCTGAGGGATCTACTTTTATTTCCGGTTCTTTAGGTTTTGGGGGCCAATATTCTGATTCAATAACCATTGTCACAGCTCCTTTCATAAATTAACTTTTGTACAGAAAGAACATCCTTATGAATATCATATGTTCAATTTAAAATTTGGTGTTTCGTTACGGTTACAAGGCGTAAATTTGCATAGATTCTTGCTTTACTCCTTTTTTCGGGTTCTAAAGGCTTCAATCATTTCACTCGTCAGGGAAATGTTTGAAGCCGCCTCCGGAATCTCATCCCTTGGCAGCCAAACTCCGATAGCCAGTTCATCATCATCAAGATGGATCGAATCATCACCATCAAGCTCACAATAAAAACCCGCCAGGATGGTGTCGGTAAACGGCCAGGGCTGGCTTTTATAATATCGGATATTTTTAACCTTCAGCCCCACTTCCTCCATGACCTCCCTGCGCACGGTCTGCTCAAAGCTTTCCCCAATTTCTGCAAAACCGGCTATTAGTGCATAATTACGGTACTCACGATTGGCATATTTGGTCAAAAGCAACCTGTCCCCATCATGCACAGCGACAATGACACAGGGAGAAATGGTGGGATAGACAGTCATACCACAGCTTTCGCAATAAAGCAAACGCTCCCTTCCCGATCGTTTAAGGGGTTTGGTGCACCGACTGCAGAACCGGTGATTGGTGTACCAGCGATTTAGCTGCCAGCCTATCGCCCCGGCAAAGGAGCGCCAGTATTTTTTCTCTGACCGAAATCGGCTGGTGCTTACATAGGTCCAGCCAGGAACATCGTCAAGACCATCTTCTTCAACCAGATAATAATTTAGCTCATCAATGGTAAATAAAAACTGGGATTTTCGCATCAGATGCGGATGAGTATCAGAAAAATCAGCAAAGGACGGATACCAAAGCTTTTCCTTATCCTCCCGAATCAGAATGGTATCTCCCTGATAAGATAGGAACAAATCCTTCAGCCCCGCCTTTTTATTTTTAAATTCATTATTGAATACTCTTGGTTCAATATCCTGGATCATCAGCTTAACCTCTCTTTCACTTCCAGTATAGCGCACATCTTTAATCCCGTGACTCACCTTATATGCATTAATAATTTTAATTAACTTGCAAACAATACATTTATCGCCGGGAGGTACCCAAAAATTATGCCGGATAAACCATTATGTATTAAAAAGAATGTTGGCCCGATAGATCAATCCGTTCGTTTAACGCTGGGTTCTGCACTGGTGGTATTGCCTGCTCTTTACCATTGGCCGCCATGGGCTATTGCAGTTCTAGCTACAATCGGCGGGGCGCAAATTTTAGAAAGCATCATTGCCTATTGACCTCTATTAGACATTCTTGGGTGGTCTACCCTTGATAAAGTTGAAACCATGAGGTGAGCGAACAACAAGAGACAGCCAAGGCTGTCTCTTGAAACCAGTTTGCTGTTAATTATATTTAGAGTAAACGTCAATTAAAAACAAACTGCCGAGTCAATGCAAATATCGCAAAAAGGTCTATGTGCTGTAAACAAATTATTCCTAATAAATTAAATCGTGATATAATTAATTCATTACAGCACTAAACTAAGGTGATCTTTAGTGGTTAAAAAAATACTGGAAATTGTGGCTGCATTGGGCGCTGTTACCGATATTGACAATGCCCGGTTGGTTGCCCTGGAAATGATTCGCCAGGTGATATGGTTCGACCGGGGGAATTTTTTTCTTTATCACCCGTTTTTAGGAGTGCCCCAGGGACCTCCAGTATCGCTTGACTTTACTATGGACAACTACAGCTTTTATATGCAGCATTTCGCTCATGCAGATGAATTATTGCAGGCATACCGTATTTCCAACATTTTAATTGCCCGCAGCACCGACCTGATGCCTTATCATGAGTGGACCCGGAAAAGCAAATATTATAACGAAATGCTAAAACCCCTTAATATCCATTATAGTGTTATTTTTGAGATTAAAGACGGGCAAATGGTTCTGGGTGGCATGTGTTTGTTCCGCAGCATCAATAACGGTGATTTCAACCAGGAAGACATTAATATGCTGCATCTTCTTTATCCACATCTGGTAAACAGGCTGCGCTGGCATTTCTTCCTTAGTTCGGTTAACAACACCTTTCAGCCATTTGCTCAAAATAAATTAAATAATATGACCTTTTTGTTCAACCGCCTTACCGAACGAGAGCGAAACGTCGCCTGCAAGGTTGTATTGGGCTGCTCCAACCTGGAAATCGCAACCAGCCTTGGCATTTCAATCAATACCGTTAAAATGCACCTGCAAAACATATTCGCCAAACTGGATATTAAAAGACGCAGTCAGTTGATTATGCTTTACAACTTTGTAAACCAGCACCCGGTCAAGTAACGGTGATGTTTATTTTACGATCCCGTCATTTTCAAGCGCAGCGAAGAATCTTAAAACTCAGATCCTTCGCTGCGCTTTAATAAAGACAATCACTACGCTAAAGAATGGCTAAGCTTAATGCCCGGCAGGGTAGCTTACCGTAACCCGCTTGCTGGTTGGGCTGTATACCACATCACAACCCAGCGCCTCGGCGACAAACCTCAGCGGGAGCATTGTCCGGCCCGGCGGGACAGTAACCGGAGTTACCGTGGGGTTGTCAGGGTCGATCGACACTGCCCGACTGTTGATTCTGGCCCCGCTTTGGTTAAGCCAGACCTCGATAACCTGGTCTCCAAGGGTAACCGTTGCTTTTCCGGAGCCACCGTCCCAGTCGATATTTGCGCCGAGCGGGTCGGCTACATACCTGATCGGGAGCAGCGTCCGCCCACTCCGGTTAATCGGGGCGGCATCCATCTGCAGCGTTTTACCGTTCACCTCGTAACTCTTCTGCCCCAGGTACAAGCAGATCGTAGTCGATTGCCCGGTGCCGGCATTCTGCTCGGTGGTCGGGTTGACTTCCGGCGTGGCGGTGTCGTCCGTCGCTGGCGGCGGTTCCGGCAAATCGGGGATATCCGGTATAATCAGATTGGGCACCGGGTTCCGGGGCTCGATGGATATCAGATTGCCGCTTGACTGGGGTACGGTAACCAGTGCCTGGTTGCTGTATTCGGAATCGCCGCGCTCGTTGAAAGCTTTGACGCGATAAGTATAACTGGTTCCCGGTACGGTCTCGGAATCCAGACAATCCGTGGCATCCGCCTCAATAGTGGCCGCCTGGATAAAAAAGCCGTTCCCAACTTTGCGTTCTACCTTAAAGCCCGTTTCATTGTCCGCGTTGTCGGTCCAGGTCAGTTGTATGGCAGTGCCGTCAATAGTGGCGGCCAGACCGGACGGGGCAGCCGGTGGTAACATGACTTGTGGAATGACAATATCCTTGCGTGTTATCATGTCCCGCGGAATGACAATTTTATTCGACGGCTGGTCACCCAGTTCGATCTTGGTCCTGGCACTAGCCACATTAGAATACGGGGAACTGATGATATCGGGGTTGAAAGCACCCACTTTGTACTCGAAGGTTCGGCCGGAGGGCAGTCCGGTGTCCGAGTATTCAGTGGCGTCGGCTCCCAGCACCGCCACGCGAGTGTAGATGATATCCTCATCGACTTCCCTACGCCACACTACGTAGCCGGTCTCCTGCCAGGCATTGTCGGTCCAGTTTAGATCGATCCGTGAAGCGGATACCGCCTTAGCCGACAAGCCTGTCGGGGCCATCATCCCTGAAACCGGCAAGGGGCCGACGCCCGTGAATGGCGTCATTGCGCTGGCATCGCTGGTGTACTTTGAGTACCCGTATTGATTATAGGCGCCGACCCTGTATTCGTAAGGTCTGCCGCTTGAAAGACCCTGATGGCTAAACTCCGTGGTATTGGCAGGAAGCGTGGCGGCAGTACTCCATGCCCCACTATCTCCTTCCCTATACCACACTATAAAGGCTGTCTCGTTATTGGCTTTGTCTTTCCACGTCAGGTTAATCTGGTTGGGCGATACAGCGACAGCCTCGGCGAATACCGGACTAATCGGAGGGAGGAATGCACCCGTCGAAAAAACAGCTTTTTTACCTGGTATGACTATGATGTTGTTGTCACAAGCACCCTGACCATAACTACTGTAAGTGTAAACTTCCGACTGCTTTTCAACCGACCAATTGTGGCCGTCGGGAGAGCTAAGGATGGTTTCCTTGTCACCGCCGGCCACAAAGACACCTTTGCCATAGGTTACTCCCTGTAACGAGACATTCTTGGTCTTTGAATCCTGTGGAAGCCAGTGCACCAGGTCGTGAGAAGTCAGGATGGTATTCTTCCAGCCTACCGCTACATAGGTGTTTTCCCCGAAAGCGATGCCGTGCAGGTCCTCTGTGCTGCCAGAGTTGCACCGTAACCAGGTCCGGCCGTCGGTTGACGTGGCGATCGCACCCTCCAAGCCTACGGCTACAAATGTGTTGTTGACAAAAATTACGCGGTGAAGTTTTTTAATATCAATACTGTTTCTGGTCCAACTCTGACCATCGGGCGAAGTCAGAACCCCGTAGCGGTCACCAACCACTACAAAGGTGTTGTTGCCATAGGCGACATCGTATAGTTCGGTGATGTAACCCTTTAGAGGTTCGTCCGTCCTCGTCCACGTCGTTCCGTCAACGGACTTATAAAGCCGGCCGCCTTTGAGGCCGGAAAAGCCGTCATAGAATCCCGCTATAACGTAAGTACCATTACCGTAAGCCAGGCCATTCAGTTTGAGCCAGAATTCGCCATCGGGTCCGGGAGGCGTATCAACTTGCGTTTGGTTCCACACCTTTCCATTTGTCGAGGTATAGAAATACCCGCCACCTACTCCCATAAATGACCCATTGATAAACTTAATGCTGTCGCCGCCAAAGCTATCGGCATCCTGCCATTTTTCGGCCCAACCCATAGAAGGCAATGCCAGAACAGCCAGGATAATGATCATAATTAACCAACTGCGTTTCACAATCTAACCCCTTTCTCTGTACAGAGCCATTTCCCGTAACTTCTCATTAGCTTTGTTATCTATACGCCGGAAGCAACCCCTGGTACACGCTTGTGGCCCCGGGGGCTGTTGTACACTTAGCTGGAGGGGTAGCTTACCGTAACCTGCTTGGTGACTGGATTGTATTCTACATCACAGCCCAGCGCCTCGGCGATAAACCACAGCTATTAATCAAATTAATTTACATTTTGAAGAACAGCATCAAATTCTTTTATCTTATATTCCAGGCGGCTTTTCCTGAGGTTCTCCCTCCTTTCTTCACGTTTTTCCAGCGTGCCGGAGTACCCGTTGCCATATAGTTCACCAATTAACCCGATAATGTTCCCATCCAGATTGGCGTACCCGACATCTGTTATGCTATCGATTTCATCCTGGTGATTTAAAGAAGCGTGTATTTGAAGGTTTACCCATGCTTCATTAATTTCAGCCCCAAGTTTTTTATACTGTTCGTCGGAATAATCCTTGGCTATATCTTCCCTTAACAAAGGCTTTGTTTTCTCCCATAGATCAGTTATATGTTGTTTGTATGAAACGTCATCTTCATTGCTTCTATCAAAGGATATCCTTTTCTCCTGGTTGTTTGGGGTAGATGATTCTTCTTTTGCAACAGTATTATTATTACTGTTTGTTGCCGATTGATTACTTTGACCACATGCCGCAAACAAAACAGCGGTAGATATGATCAACAGAATCAAAAACATTTTTTTCATGAGCACAACCCTCCGTAAAGTTTTTTTAAGAAGTTTTTCCGTTATTGATAGTCACTTATGATGAGTCACGTTAGAAATCAGAAATTTCAGTTGTTTTATGTTAAATTTTCACGCTCCCCCCCATCTAATACCGAGAGTCTTTAATTCTATTTGGGATATAAATATCAATCTAGCAAAATATCCGTATTTAAGTACACCCAAAAGTATTACTCAGCCTATTTTTTCATTAAACCTGTCTTTGCAAAGAAATACTCCTTATAATAGGAATATAGGTAGTCCTGCCGAAATCCCTAAATTAAGGAGACTCAAATAAATTTACTACGCAAAAACTAGTTGAGCTTACAGCTCATGCCAAACTGAAACAACAAAATATTAGCAACAGCTTAAATAAGCGCTTACTCCTTTTTCTGTGTCCTAAAGGCTTCAATCATTTCAAAGGTTAGAGCAATGTTAGAATCTACCTCAGGAATCTCATCCCTGGGCAGCCATATTCCGATAGCAAGCTCATCCTCATCGAGACGAATCGAATCATTACCATCAAGTTCGGCAAAAAACCCCGCCAGGATGATATCGGTAAACGGCCAGGGTTGGCTTTTATAATAACGGATATTCTTAACCTTCAGCCCTACTTCCTCCATGACCTCCCTGCGTACTGTCTGCTCAAGGCTTTCGCCAATTTCTGAGAAACCGGCAATAAGCGCATAGTTACGGTATTCACGATTGGCATATTTGGTCAAAAGCAGCTTATCCCCATCATACACAGCGACAATGACACAGGGAGAAATGTTGGGATACACTATCAAACCACAACTTTCGCAATAAAGCAGGCGTTCCTTTTCCGAGCGTTTAAGGGGTTTGGTGCAACGGCTGCAGAACCGGTGGTTGCAGTACCAGCGATTTAGCTGCCAGCCGATAACTCCGGCAAAGGAGCGCCAGTATTTTTTCTCCGACAGAAATCGATTGGTACTCACATAAGTCCAGCCAGGAATATCGTCAAGTCCATCTTCTTCAACTAGATAATAATTTAGTTCATCAATAGCAAATAAAACTGTGCATCCCGCATCAGATGCGGATGACTAACTAAAAAATCAGTAAAGGACGGATACCAAAGCTTATCCTTATCCTCCCGAACCAGTACGTTATCGCCCCGATACGCCAGAAACAAATCTTCCGGACAAGCCTTTTTATTTTTAAATTCATTATGCAATACTCTTGGTTCAATATCCTGGATCATCAAGCTATACCTCCCTTTCCATCAGCGTAACCCTGACAACATCACCGGGCTGCTTGCCGATTTTTGCCCGAATATCCTTGCGGATACCGATGATGTGGCAGGGTGTACCCATTTTTACCACGCTGCCGTCGTATGGCTCCCCGTCAAAGGTGGCGTGGACAGGGACGCGGCCCTTGCCAACTCCTTCTTTACGTCAAAAGGAATTTCCACATATGCACCATCAATATCAGGAACTTTTTGGATTATAGCTTCAAAGGTGTATTTTTTCTTACTGCTACCGCCTTTGGCTTTTTCTGCGTTTTCCTGAACCCTAAACCGGGTAATTTCCGCAATCAATTCATACGGTATCGGTTCAGAAAACGAAAATTGTATCGCGCCCTTGGTAGTTTTAAATCCCTTCAGCCTGTCCGCAAAAACACTAACACCGCTTTCGCCGGGATAAACCCCGAGGTGATTTTTCGCCGCCGCAAAATGAATGAGATTTCCATTCTGCCAGAACGTCGGCATTTGCCAGCTTATCTTTTCTATAACGTCAGTGCAGCCTGGCGAATTATTTGCCGGACTTGCTCGAGTATCTCCCGCACATCATCGGGAAATAGTGCTATGTATTCGTCATAAAGGTAAAGCCACTTGGCACGGACGCCGGAAAATACCGTTTTCGCCATGTTAATTACTCTTAATGATTTCTCATTTCCATGCTTCCAGTATAACTCAATTCTGCTATATTGTGTCTCACTATATGAAGAATATAATAGAAAGTGTACAAGGAATTTCTTAGAACCGGTCGAATATAAATATAAAGGCACTGCTATCTAGCATTTGTTACATTTGCATTAATTATAGATTTTTAGCGTTAGGATGAGGATTAATGGACATGTTCGCCATTTTAGCTGAAAATAAAATTCGTGAGGCTATGCTGAAGGGAGAATTTGAGGACCTACCGGGCCAGGGCAAGCCTATAAAAATTGATGATCTCTCCAATGTTCCTGATGACCTAAGAGCCAGCTATATTTTGTTAAAAAACGCCGGCGTGCTGCCGGAGGAAATGGAATTACACAAAGAAATTGTTAATCTGCAGACGTTGATTAACCGCTGCTATGATGAGAACGCCGATGATGGTGAAATCATCTCGCTAAGGAAAAAGCTAACAGAAAAAATGCTGCGCTATGATATGATGATGGAAAAAAGAAAAGCCGGCTCAAGCAACGCTATGATCTCCTATCAAAATAAAATTAGCAGAAAATTAGGTAGGTATAAGTAAATTGTATATTAGATGCGCATAACAACAGTAACCCCAAAAACCTTGGAGTTGTCTTCATTCTTTCGTTTAGCTTTTAAGGGCTTTGGCTAATTCCTCTATTTCCTTTTTTGCCAAATCTTCTTGGCCGGCCAGCGACTCCAGGTGGTGTTGTATTTCATGCAGCACCGTATCTATAATCTCCGCTTTCCAGCAGTCAACAGACTCGTCTTCTAGCAATGCCACAAATGAACCATAATAAAACACGATAAAGCAACCCAGCATACTATCCTCAAT
>NZ_LSRS01000005.1:137013-138091 GCF_009932395.1 Sporotomaculum syntrophicum | reverse complement strand
CATCTTTAAATCCAACTACGTTCAGATAATACTTAAAGCCGATCCCACATATCAGATTTACCATATATCTTTAAATCCCACTACGTTCAGATAAAACTAACTTATTCCCATTCGTGGTGATCCGCGCATACTGCTTTAAATCCCACTACGTTCAGATAAAACCAGTTCATTCGATTTTTTCATCCAGTTTTATACCGGCTTTAAATCCCACTACGTTCAGATAAAACAGAAATTGCCGACACAGAAAATGCCAAAAAATATTTTTCTTTAAATCCCACTACGTTCAGATAAAACAAGCCATAGCTGATAAAGGATTTATCACGCGGTATGCTTTAAATCCCACTACGTTCAGATAAAACCTCATGATTTTTGTGCCAATGAAGTTGTTGTATTCCTCTTTAAATCCCACTACGTTCAGATAAAACGCCCTGTATGTTCATTAACATACGTTCTAGTCACATCTTTAAATCCCACTACGTTCAGATAAAACCAGGTAGTACACCTACAATAGATAGATGGAAACTGACTTTAAATCCCACTACGTTCAGATAAAACTTACCGGTGCTGAATTAACCATACCTGAAGTAATGTCTTTAAATCCCACTACGTTCAGATAAAACCAAGAAGCCGAAGCGGCGATGCTGCTCTTTAAACTCTTTAAATCCCACTACGTTCAGATAAAACTTTATCCGGTTTAACCGCCACCGCCGGCAATAACTATCTTTAAATCCCACTACGTTCAGATAAAACTGTGACCGCAGAAAATCAGGACTTTATCATGTATATCTTTAAATCCCACTACGTTCAGATAAAACGGAGGGGGAGGATGTGAACAAGCAAGAGCAGCTCACTTTAAATCCCACTACGTTCAGATAAAACTCTCATACCCAACGGCCCCGGCTGCAGCCAGGAACTCTTTAAATCCCACTACGTTCAGATAAAACCCTCAGCAAATCCAGGCCTAAACGCTGCGCTAACATCTTTAAATCCCACTACGTTCAGATAAAACCGTCCAAGTATCTGTTATATATAAGTTTTTTCTTTCTTTAAATCCCACTACGTTCAGATAAAACTTATA
>NZ_LSRS01000005.1:136810-136960 GCF_009932395.1 Sporotomaculum syntrophicum | reverse complement strand
GATAAAACTTAAAAATAAGAGGATAAATTAGGAGGTAATAAAAAACTTTAAATCCCACTACGTTCAGATAAAACGCTCCGGCAGATCCTGCGTCTCCATCGTCAATAGCAACTTTAAATCCCACTACGTTCAGATAAAACGATTTAGTGC
>NZ_LSRS01000005.1:127152-135775 GCF_009932395.1 Sporotomaculum syntrophicum | reverse complement strand
AAAGGCCTCGGAAAGACAGTCCCCGAATTAAATACCGGTTCAGACATGGTATTTGAAAAAATTACTTTTTGCGGCTGTACAACGGAAGTGCTATCAACATTAAACCGACTAGCCGGAAAAAAAATCATTGTCGTCGGGATGGAAACCCATGTCTGCGTATTGCAGACAGTAAGGAGTCTCCTTGAACACGGGTACCAGGTATTTGTGGTGGGCGACGCGGTATGTTCCCGCACCAAAGAGAATTACAAAAACGGTTTATCCCAGATGATGCAGATGGGGTCCGTCGTCACCAATACCGAGACAGTGTTTTTCGATTTATTAAAACAGGCCAACACCCCTGAATTCAGGGAACTATTACCACTGGTAAAGGGCTGAACACTTTTAGGTGTTTGTTGGCAATGACACAAGCCAGGCCCAGCAACAATTATCGCCCAGTGCGAATTCCATCATCAGCGCTCCGGCTCCTGCACCAGCTCAAAACGATATTTTTGCGTAACATTCGGGTATTTCACATGATCCACTTCACTTAAAAACATATCGTAGGGACGAATATATACCCTAAAATCGTCATACAGCGCCTGATAGACAATATATTTTTCCTTAGTTTCACTGTGCGTGGAACCGTCAGCAACCGGTACATTTTATTTTTGAAATGGCAGTACAATGTCAAATATTCCCTCTGATGAAATTTTCGAAGGGAGGCTTTTACGATTTTTTATATTACAAACAACAAAAATGAGGCTTTAGATGTTCAAGCGCATGAAGACAACCCAAAGCCGTTGATAAAACATCCCAAATATAATATGTGGGCGGTAGAAATTACTGAAAATAATAAATATGTATAAAATAAAAAAGGCCGAATTTATACTAAACTATCCCATGATTGGGGTGTGTAAATGGCTAATTTAGCGTTAAACCCTTATCAAAACGTAAATTGGGAAACAGTTAATCAATACAAGGCTAATTTTCACACTCACACAGATTTAAGTGATGGCAGCCGCACCCCGAAGGAAATGATAGATATTTATCATAATGCCGGGTATGATATTTTAGCTATAACCGAGCATAACCACTTAACTACAGGAACAACCTACCCTTGGACTACTTATGGGAAAGACCCGGCAGTATTAAACATGCTTAAGTATTATACATCATCCAACAAGATATTCTTATGACGTTGATTGGTATATTGATTTATTGAAATATGACTGTGTTGTAGGCGTGGAAGTATACAATAAAGGGGACAGATATCCAGACGGTAGAGAATTATGGGATAAAATCAATTGTATTGGCGATAGAATGCTCTGGGGTTATAGTAATACCGACGACCACAATGGATTTTATGCCGGTAAGAACTATCAATTTATATTAATGACTGAATTAACCGAAACAGCACTTAAAATAGCAATGCAGGAAGGGGCATTTTACTTTTGTTATGAACCTGGCGGCACTGGAACTGTTAATGTACCGACTATAACAAGAATAAATGTAGATACTAATACAATTACAATTCAAGGTGCTAATATATCCCGGATTGACTGGGTTGCAGAGGCAAGAAAAATCTGGACAGGGCACACCTTTAATTATAATAGTTTCAGTGGCAAGTTTGTACGGGCTGAATTAATAAATAATAATGGTATTACTTATACGCAACCATTTAGTTTTACTGCACAATCTAATAAAAACTAACCTCAAAATGAATAAAGTTATTACAGGACTTCCAAATGTAAGCCACCCATGAAAAAGAGGGTGGCTTTTAAAAGCGTACAGTTTGAACAAAATAGATCTTGAAGACATGATTAAATAATAACAATTTCTCATAAAATGTTATCGATCAAGTGAAATATAAATTTTGATTTTAATTTACTTGCCTCATTGCTTTTAGCCTCTAGCACCATATTTACCGCAAGGGCGGGCGCACGCTACGCTAATGCCTCGGCGGGTTCATAATCCTGACCCTCCCTGCTCTTGCTTCTGAAACCTTACCTGTACCATGTTGATGAGCCCACCACAGGGTGGCTAAAAGTAGCATTTCTTTTATTAACAGGGGTCTTAACCGGCTTCCTCTCCGGTATGATGGGGGTCGGTGGGGGTACGATCATGGTACCTTCAATGGTGCTGCTCACCGGCTTCACCCAATACGCCGCCCAGGGCAGCTCCCTCCTGGCCATGGTCCCGGTGGGAATAGTCGGGGCTTACACTCACTGGCGCCTGGAGAACGTCAACACCGGCATATTGCCGGGATTAATCCCTGGTATTCTGCTGGGAACGTACCTGGGTGGCTCCCTTGCTCATTTCATGCCTGAAGGGGCTTTACGCATTATCTTCGCCACCGTGCTGATTTGGACAGGGGTAAAATATTTATGAGCACCCAAACCTTTGCCTGGTAAGGAAAAGAGCAGCTAAGACTGTTCTTTTCCTTATCAGGCCAACAGTGCCCGGAAACTTCCTGAGCCTGCCGCCAGGTCTTTGGGATCAACGGTTTAATCTAGGAAGGGCATGGTATGGTCTATGGGTGTTGATTGCTCTTCCCCTGGTAAACTTGCTGTCTATCAAACCTGATAGGAGTATTTTCATATTAACGTGTATTTTTTTGCTCTTTTTGTTTTTTAGTTATGTTTTCTGTTATGCGATCAAGAAGTATGGCTAAAATAACTATACTTAATCCTCCAACAGCACCCATTCCGATATCAAGAGTCTGCATGGAGCGTAGAACTACCATACCAAGACCACCTGCCCCAATCATTGAAGCAATAACAGTCATAGCCAGCGCCATCATAATACATTGATTTACTCCGGCCATGATTGTTGGCAGAGCCAAGGGAAGCTGAATGTCTACTAAAGTCTGCCACCTACTTGATCCAAAAGCTTGTGCTGCTTCTACCATTTCTTTGGATACTTCACGGATTCCCAAATTTGTAAGTCGTACGGCAGGAGGCATTGCAAATATCATTGTTGCAACCAGAGCCGCAACTTTCCCCATACCAAAGAACATGACTGCCGGTATCAGATAAACAAAGCTTGGTAAAGTTTGCATAAAATCAAGTACCGGTCTAATAATTCGCTCTGCAAAATTACTTTGAGATGCTATAATACCTAAAGGTATTCCAAGCAATAATGAAACTGCAGTTCCCGAAAGCGCCAAAGCTATAGTTGCCATTGTTTCTTCCCAAACACCTATACCATATGATATTAAAAACCCAAATACAGCAAAAATTGCCAGGCGGTAATTGGTTAATTTCCAGACTATCGCCCCTACGATGATCATAACTACAACTTCCGGTGGCCAAATTAAAATATTCTCAAATTGTTTAATTATAGACTCCATCAATACGCTTGAAGACCGCAATACCGGGCTAAGGTAAAAGCTAACTACCTCAAAAATTGCATTAATCCAATCAGCCAGAGGTATTACAAAATCAATCACTCGGAATCCCCCCCGCCAACTTTGCCATTACAGTTCCACGCAAAACAATACCTTTAAATTTATGATTGTCATCCACAACTGCAAGAGGCAAACTTTTACCGGTTAATAATGAAAACATATCCTTTAAAAGGGTTTCCGGAAAAACTGTTGGAATATCTTTGCGTATTATGTTTTCAAGACTTTTTTCATTTTTTTCTATAGCTTGTAATGCATCTTCCGCCATTACCAGTCCCAATAAACAGTTCTGTTTATCTAAAACAAAAATACTGGAAATATTACTTTCTTCCATTCTATGCAAAGCTATGCGCGGACCGTCTTTAGGATGAATTACTACTGTTGAAGGTTTTTTCATTATCATTTCGGCAGTTAAAACTCGTGATCTGTCGACATCTTCCACAAATTTTTCCACATAATCTGTAGCAGGAGACATCATTATCTCTTCGGGTGTACCAACCTGAACTATTTCCCCTTCCTTCATAAGTGCAATACGGTCGCCTATTCTTAATGCCTCGTCAAGGTCATGTGTAATAAAAACAATAGTTTTTTTCATTCTTTCTTGTAATTCGAGTAATTCTGTTTGCATTTCTTTTCTTATAAGCGGGTCAAGTGCACTAAAAGCTTCATCCATTAAAAGAATATCGGGTTCTGTAGCCAGGGCGCGAGCTAAACCCACACGCTGCTGCATACCCCCACTTAAATTTGAAGGTAAAAAATCTTCCCAACCTTTTAACCCAACCATTTCTAAAGCTTCATAAGCCTTTTTTTCTCTTTCCACTTGAGAAATACCCATTATTTTTAGTCCATATGCCGCATTCTCCAGCACTGTTTTATGAGGAAAAACTGCAAAGCTTTGAAAAACCATACTTATTTTTTCACGGCGCAGCTCATTAAGTTCCTTTTTATTCATTTTAGTAATATCTTTGCCGTTAATAATTATCGATCCTGAAGTTGAATCGATTAAGCGGTTCAGGCAGCGGATCAAGGTAGACTTGCCACTGCCTGAAAGCCCCATTACTACAAAAGCTTCTCCAGGTTCAACTTCAAAAGATATATTGTTTAAACCTACAGTTTGTCCAATATCGGAAAGTATTTTCTCTTTGGAATGACCTTCTTCCAACATTTTTAATGCCATATCAGGATGCTTACCATAAATCTTATATAAATTTTTAACCTTAATAATAGCCATCTTTAATCATCCTTATTGTTCAAACCAAATATCGATTAATGAACGATTATTGTCTATCCAGTTCTTTGCCAATACCTTAACATCCTTATCTTCATTTTGGTATCCGTATAGGAAATCTTCATTATCTTCAATGCTCATTTTAAAGTTCTTGAAAAAATTATACATTTCGGGAGATTTGTCCTTAAAATCCTTTCTTAAGCCCCAATAAAAGTTGTCATACTCCCAAAAACCTTTAGGATCATCCAATACTTTAATATCATAATCTCTAAACATTGTATGAGGGCGCCAACCTAAGAATAGTATAGGTTCATTGTGTTTTATTGCATAATCCACTTCTGCCATCATTGAAGGTAAAGTACCTGCTATAAGTTCTATATCCAAGTCATAACCTTCAATTATATCTTTGGAAACTAACATCATACCTGAACCAGGTTCAAAACCAACAAGTTTACCCTTTACTATATCTTCATTACCTTTAAGGTCAGCTATAGAATCAACATCAAAATATTTTGGAACTATCCATCCTAAAGGAGCATTTTCAAATATTGCGCTTGCAAGTTCATATTTATCACTGTATTTTTCCTGGTAGGATTTGTGAATGGATGGCAGCCAAATTCCGGGCCATGCATCTATATCACCTTGTGCCAATGACATAAACATAAAACCAACGTCGCCTTCAACAACTTCAACCTTGTATCCCTTTTCTTCAGCAATTTGTTTGGCAACTTCTAATACAGGAACTTCATAATCGTAAGGCGCATTACCTAGCTTAATAACCTTATCCTTATTTTCAGATTCATTTTCATTTGCACAACCTGTCAACATTAATGTTCCGGTAAAAGCTATAAGCAACAACAGTATAAATATTTTTTTCACTTAAACAAACCTCCTATGTTTTTTAGGCAACTCAACTTTCAAGTTTAAAATTTGCTAAAATTATATAAAATATTTACTTTTATATAAAAAAACAGGCTTTGCACCTCCTTCTTAGTATGTTTTACATTTTATCGTTAGTGGCATAAAAGTGACCCCGTATACCCCGTTATCATAAACATTAACAAGCAATACGACAGGCTTACCTTAAGTGCCTTAAACAACT
The DNA here is from genome assembly GCF_009932395.1 of Sporotomaculum syntrophicum. Taxonomy (GTDB): domain Bacteria; phylum Bacillota; class Desulfotomaculia; order Desulfotomaculales; family Desulfallaceae; genus Sporotomaculum; species Sporotomaculum syntrophicum. The sequence goes on along the minus strand of NZ_LSRS01000005.1, from coordinate 130,063 downwards.
TCAATAAGACTAGGAGTTGTTGGTGCTTAAATTATTAATGTACTTATCGACCTTCATTTTATTAACAAACTGGTTTAAGTAGCTAAAAAAATGTATTTTGTTGTATCCTTGTCCTCATTTTAAATCTTCACTTACACTAGATATTTGGGCAAGGACTACCTTTTCTATCTTTATTATAAGGTTTTTTTATTTATTAGGACAGGTTTAATCTGACATTTTGTCGATATGATGTATTTTTTATTGCTCCTGTTTCTGAAACCTGGTCTGTAGCATGTTGACGAACCCCGCTATGATGGGTGTCTGGTGTGACCGAGCAAGTATTATATTGAACAGATTTTCCGTAAGTTGTAGATGAAAATAAAGTCTGCTGGTTAAACTAGAAAGTGGTTGTTACACAACGAGCTAAAGGTTACTACACTACCGTCGTATGGCTGCCCGTCAAAGGTGGCGTGGAAAGGGACGTGACCCTTGCCAAATTCCTTCCTTACGTCAAAAGGAATTTCCACATATGCACCATCAATATCAGGAACTTTTTGGATTGCAGCTTCAAAGGTGTATACCTTCTTACTGCTACCGCCTTTGGTCTTTTCTGCGTTATCTTGCACCCTAAACCGGGTAATTTCTGCAATCAATTCATACGGTATCGATTCAGAAAACCGCCGGGATAAATCCCGAGGTGATTATTCGCCGCCGCGAAATGGATGAGATTTTCATTTTGCCAGAACGTCGGCATCTGCCAGCTTATCTTTTCTATACGTCCGGTGCTGCCTGGCGAATTGTTTGCCTGACTTGCGCGAGTATCTCCCGCACATCATCGGGAAATAGTGCTATGTATTCGTCAATAGTGTTATATTCCGGTTTTACAGCAGGTTCCTTATGTGCGCTATTTGACTGCGTCAGGATATACGCCCGGGCAATACGCTCAATAAACGCCTGAAATAAAGCGCTGTCCTTCACCTCAAAATAATGAACCACACGGTTTTTAGAGGTCTGTAATGTTTTCGTCGGTGCCCATTCATCATGCAGCACATCGGAGGCAAAGGCAACTACCAGGCAATCTTTTTTTCTCTAAATTCGGCAAAGGCGGAGTTATGTCTCCACAGTATGGCACTTGAAGTCTCACGTTCTTCAAATGCATCATTACTCCTAATGATTTCTCATTTCCATGCTTCCAGTATAACTCAATTCTGCTATATTGTGTCTCACTATATGAAGAATATAATAGAAAGTGTACAAGGAATTTCTTAGAACCGGTCGAATATAAATATAAAGGCACTGCTATCTAGCATTTGTTATATTTGCTTGCATTATTTTAGATCTTTAGCGTTAGGGTGAGGATTAATGGACATGTTCGCCATTATAGCTGAAAATAAAATTCGTGAGGCTATGCTGAAGGGAGAATTTGATGACCTACCGGGCCAGGGCAAGCCTTTAAAAATTGATGATCTCTCCAATGTTCCTGATGACCTTAGAGCCAGCTATATTTTGTTAAAAAACGCCGGCGTGCTGCCGGAGGAAATGGAATTACACAAAGAAATTGTCAATCTGCAGACGTTGATTAACCGCTGCTATGATGACAACGCCGATGATGGTGAAATCATCTCACTAAGGAAAAAGCTAACAGAAAAAATGCTACGCTACGACATGATGATGGAAAAAAGGAAAGCCGGCTCAAGCAACGCTATGATCTCCTACCAAAATAAGATTAGCAGAAAATTAGGTAGGTATAAGTAAATTGTATATTAGATCCTCATAACAACAGTACCCCCCCAAAACCTTAGGGTTGTCTTCACCCCTTCGTTTAGCTTTTAAGGGCTTTGGCTAATTCCTCTATTTCCCTTTTCGCCAAATCTTCTTGGCCGGCCAGCGACTCCAGGTGGTGTTGTATTTCATGTAGCACCGTATCTATAATCTCCGCTTTCCAGCAGTCAACAGACTCGTCTTCTAGCAATGCCACAAATGAACCATAATAAAACACGATAAAGCAGCCCAGCATACTATCCTCAATATACTCACCCAATATATAGTAATCGTCTTCACACTTTTTGTTTTGCTGCAAGTTAAAACCACCGGTCAAGTCTCGAAGGAAATGTGGCGGAATACTGTCCACTGCTTGATCAAGCATGGCAGCGAACTCATCAAAAGTTGGTTTGGCCATTTATTTTTCCTCCCATCCTTTTGCATATCGTTGTTCGGTACTTATTTTTTAGCTCATTTGGGAATCCAACGCCACGCGTTCATTTGGAATTAATTAATGCGAAGTAACAAGTTTCAATCCTACAATTCCTATTATTATAAACCCAATGCAAACTAGCCTGATTATATAAACAGGCTCTTTAAATAATACTATTCCTGAAATCACAGTACCAATAGTACCAATTCCTGTCCAAATTGCATAGGCAGTACCTAAAGGTAGCTCATATTGTTGTCATAGCAATACGCATGGACAACTTAATAGGAAGAGCGGCGTTGGCCATTTGGTTTAGATCTCCTACAAAAAATAAATCCTTAACGGGATAATAAAAAGCAAACGACCCTGTCGAACCGGAATGGCCTTTTATCTCGCCTTTCCCCCTGAAGAATGTGGCTACTCCATTTAAAGGAATCCGCATATACCCGCCACCATAGCAAATCGGCCACATTGAAGCTTGCAACTTGTTGTATGATGACAGCCGGTCGAAAATTAATTTATCAAACAGTTCACCACCAAAGAAAGCTTTAATAAATATCATCAACTCACGAGCAGTAGTCACGCAACCGCTGCTTGCCCGGCTGCTCATGACAAATTTTGGACGGTGAATAGCTTTGTCCTTATAATATATTTTTGGCACAAAGTTATTTTCACTTTCAGGGAGATAGGTGTTCTTTAGTCCTACCGGTTCAAATATAAACTTTTTATATACCTCACTTA
>NZ_LSRS01000005.1:118337-124615 GCF_009932395.1 Sporotomaculum syntrophicum | reverse complement strand
ATAGTTTTATATCATCACATCCTCTTTGTACTTCTGCACAATATTAATTCTGGCCTCTCCATATTTATGGCACTTTGTCTCGGCAAAACCCTTGATTTGCCTTAATTCAGCCGATGTCTCAGGCATTAAGGCAATAATTTGTTCGAGTTGAGCATTGTTATATATGTAATACGGCTTGATGCCCTCTTCCCTGCTTTTAATCAGCCGGTACTCACGCAATTCCCGGTAAATTGGCGTATCCTCAATTGTAACCGATGATACCGGGGCTAGTTGCTGTTGCGCTTGCTTTGCTTCCGCGGGTTGGTTTTCCTGAGAAGAGATACCGTACTTTAACGTATAATCTACCGGGTTTTCATGGTGATGGGCCAGCAATACTTCGGCAACTCGATACATACCATCCTCGGAAAACCAAGCACCATTTTTATTAGCGTCATGCAAGTTTTTCATATGGTTTGATCACATCAAAAAATGATATCTGATTCACCTTATTTCCGGTTTTATTGTAATACCTTCAATAGCAACATTAGGAATGGATTTTGCCATCTCTTAATATTGTTTTCTTGCTTGTAAAATAAGGTTCTCTGACTTTTCATATACATCCATATTCCCTTGCTCCAGGTTTGGCTTCCAGGGCGTACCTGAAGGAGGGCTCGTGAATCAAGGACTGCAGGTTTTCATTATAGGGCATGGTGATGATGTTTGTTGTCGGCGGCGTAGACCCATTTCACCGCCAGTTCGAAGGCCTTGCGACTGCCCACCGCAGACATGACCTGGGAAGTGACAGCACCAGCTCTGCTTTTAGGCAGGCGGCGGCAAACAAAGCGTATGTGGATTGGTCCTTTAAGAAATCAAAGTTTGCGGGCATTGATTTCACCTCTATGTCATTGCTCCAACTCAGACCGAATTGTATCTGATAAAAGCTATGCTGTTATCGTTCTTGCCATATTTTATCATATAATATCACTTTCTTGTGACAATTTAGGTTAAAATATAAATTTTGTAAATAGGTGTTGGATGTTATTCTAAACATGAAAAAAGCATCTGCTTTACGACAGATGCTGGTTCTTTCACTCGGCCCGATGCAATTATTCGGCTTTAATATGCGGTTACTACCCTTGCTTAATGGTCATAAGGCAGGCTTTAGAGGTAGTGAAGTGTTGTAGGTGCTGTGGCCGATTTATTCTGGAAAGTTATATATACATATATATACTTATAAATATATATATATATTTCTCATATATAATCTATAGACTACAAAGACTACAATTATAGTTTAACCCTTATGGTTGTAAGGGTTAGGTCTGTGGGAGGAACTGTGGTCGGTGAAGTTTCCCGTCCACATAATGAGCAGCTCCACCCACAGCTTCGAGAGGTAACGCCCACGATTTCACGCACTCCGACTACAACCGCCTACACCATTAACCTACAGCTTAGTATTTATTTAGTCCAGCTAAAATAGTTAGTCAAATCTAGCAGCCAGATCACTTCAAGCGTTAGACAGAACTTCATCTTAATTGGTTAATTTTAACATATCCGGGTAAATAGTTCAAGGGCGAGGCCATTGCATACTGTGCGAAGTAATAAGTTTCAATCCTACAATTCCTGTCCAAATTGCATAGGCAGTACCTAAAGGTAGATTCTTTAAGGCTAATGATAAAAACAAGCCAACACCCCTGAATTCAGGGAGCTATTTCCATTGGTAAAGGGCTGACCACTTTTAGTGTTTGTTGGCAATGACACAAGCCAAGCTCCAGCAACAATTATCGCCCAGTGAGAATTCCATCATCAGCGTTCCGGCTCCTGCACCAGCTCAAAACGATATTTCTGCGTGACCTTCGGATATTTCACATGATCCACTTCACTCAAAAACATATCGTAGGGACGAATATATACCCTAAAATCATCATATAGCGCCTGATAGACAATATATTTTTCTTTAGTTTCACTGTGAGTGGCAACCGTCAGCAACTGGTACATTTTATTCTTGAAATGGCAGTACTTGCCGCCAATTACCGGTTTTCTTGGTTCCATAAATGCCTCCTGCGATGTGTAGTCTCCGCTTTGTATCTACTATAGTTTAGCACTTCGAAGCTCCCGTTTTCCAGTTCTTTTTCATCGAGGAAGCGGATAAATATTAATAGGTAAGCTGCTCGATGACAGTTTGCGGGTATTTATTCTCCCACAAAAATGGAATATCCTCCTAGATCTGAGTTTCTGTGCAAAATCAGCCGACAATTATAAAGCCATTAACACAATCAATGTCAAATATTTCATCAGATAAAATTTCCGAAGGGAGGCTTTTATGATTTTTTATATTACAAACAATAAAAATGAGGCTTTAGATGTTCAAGCGCATGAAGACAACCCAAAGCCGTTGATAAAACATCCGATATATAATATGTGGGCAGTAGAGATTACTGAAAATAATAAATATGTAAAAAATAAAAAAGGCCGAATTTATAATAAACTATCCCATGATTGGGGTGTGTAAATGGCTAATTTAGCGTTAAACCCCTATCAAAATGTAAATTGGGAAACAGTTAATCAATATAAGGCTAATTTTCACACTCATACAGATTTGAGTGATGGTAGCCGCATACCGAAGGAGATGATAGGTATTTATCATAAAGCCGGGTATGATATTTTAGCTATAACCGAGCATAATCACTTAACTACAGGAACAACCTATCCTTGGACTATTTATGGGAAAGACCCGGCAGTATTAAACATGCTTGCGGTACAAGGAAGCGAGTTATCTGTTAATCACCATAGAAGTAGTTTATTTTCCGATTATAATACCGATAACGGCATTGAAAATAGTTTTGTTGATATTGCAGCAAGAGATGGATTAAGTATTATACATCATCCAACAAGATATTCTTACGAGGCTGGTTGGTATATTGATTTATTGAAATATGACTGTATAGTAGGTGTTGAAGTATACAATAAAGGGGACAGATATCCAGACAGTAGAGAATTATGGGATAAAATTAATTGTATTAGCAATAGAATGCTCTGGGGTTATAGTAATACCGACGACCATAATGGATTTTATGCCGGTAAAAACTATCAATTTATTTTAATGACTGAATTAACCGAAACAGCACTTAAAATAGCAATGCAGGAAGGGGCATTTTACTTTTGTTATGAACCTGCCGGCACTGGAACTGTTAATGTACCGACCATAACAAGTATAAATGTAGATACTAATACTAATACAATTACAATTCAAGGTGCTAATATATCCCGGATTGACTGGGTTTCAGATGCAGGAAAAATCGGGACAGGGCGCACCTTTAATTATGATAGTTTCAGTGGCAAGTTTGTACGGGCTGAATTAATAAATAATAATGGTATCACTTATACGCAACCATTTAGTTTTACTGCACAATCTAATAAAAACCAACATCAAAATGAATAAAGTTATTACAGGACTATTGTAATAATGCTGGAATATTCCAAATGTAAGCCACCCATGAAAAAAAGGGTGGCTTTTAATATAGCGTAAAGTATGAACAAAATAGATCTTGAAGACATGATTAAATAGTAACAATTTCTGATAAAATGAAATTAGTTTCAATAACTAAGGAGATTATGGACCAAGTGGAATAAAATTTTGTTATTAATAGTTGAGGGAGCAAAAATGATAAACTTATTAATAGGTCTTGCCTCGGGGCTTTTCGGAGGGCTTGTGGGTCTTGGCGGCGGAGTAATCATGATCCCCCTGATGGTGGGCATTCTAAAAATGAGCCAGCACATGGCCGGCGGCACAAGTCTAGTAGCGCTGGTGTTTACAGGCATATCGGGAGCCTTCACTTACTCCTTAAATGGTTCTGTAGATTTACTTGCCTCTTTGCTTTTGGCCTCCACCGCTATATTTACCGCCAGAGCGGGCGCACGCTACGCAAATGCCCTTCCGGAATGGAAGCTCAAGAAATTTTTCGGCGGGTTCATTATCCTGACTTCCCTGCTCCTGCTTCTGAAACCTTACCTGTACCATGTTGATGAGCCCGCCACAGGGTGGCTAAAAGTAGCATTTCTTTTATTAACAGGGGTCTTAACCGGCTTCCTCTCCGGTATGATGGGGGTTGGTGGAGGTACGATTATGGTACCTTCAATGGTGCTGCTCACCGGCTTCACCCAATACGCCGCCCAGGGCAGCTCCCTTCTGGCCATGGTCCCGGTGGGAATAGTCGGGGCTTATACTCACTGGCGCCTGGAGAACGTCAACACAGGCATATTGCCGGGATTAATCCCTGGTATTATGCTGGGAACGTACCTAGGTGGCTCCCTTGCCCATTTCATGCCTGAAGGGGTTTTACGCATTGTTTTCGCTACTGTGCTGATTTGGACAGGGGTGAAATATTTAAAAACACCCAAACCTTTGCCTGGTAAGGAATCAATTATTGTGGAAAAAGAGGTCATCTAGCTTAACTTCATCTCGGCTTAGTCCTGTGCATGTCATTGTATCCCTCAGGCTAAAATCAACCAGTTTGCAGGTTACGTTGAACGGCATGACTGATAGTTGCATTCTGGTTATTATTTTCCGGTTAACTTCATTGGCCAATGCGGCCGTGCTAAAACACGGCCACAGCCTCTTCGACAAAGTATAACAAAAAATATCTAAAAGGCTTGACAGTAATAAAACGTATCTTATAATAAAGCTTATAAGGGAAATCTTTGAGTGGAGTGATGGGGCTTCCATTGACAACCGTTGCCACTATGCCTTCGGTTAATACATTAAAAAAATTTAAAGCAGGATTACTTATGTACTTTATTAATCAGGAGGAATGATAATGGAAAAAATCACATTGGAAAATCTCAAAAACCTCGACAAATTTCAAACAGAGCCCTTTTTAAGAGATCCAGATGCTTACGTTGAATTCTTAGCTAGAAGATATTCAAATTCTAATGAATCTAGTGAAAGCTAAGAGTAAATTTAGTAGTGCAGCTGAAGTTGAGTGATCTAAAATGGTCAAAGTGGTAGTCGGAAAGATTGTTGATGGTGGTCTCAGATAAGTCGGGCGGGATATGGTATTTTTTATCATGGTGTTCGATTTTCACATGGTCTTAGGTTCTATCTATATTAAAAAATAAACTAATTAATATTTTAATTCAACAAGAAAAACAGGTATAACTACCTGTTTTTCTTGTTTATACAAACATCGCAAACCATTGCCTTAAATATTTTCTATGGTTTAATTATTTACAACATCCCTGCAAAGTCATCAAACCGAACAAATATTGTAGTTCCACTGGGTCCTGTCTCAATATTTATAGTAGCATTGTTTCTTTCAGCAATACCGTAACAGACCGAAAGCCCTAAACCCGTACCATTTTCTTTAGTTGTAAAAAATGGAGTGCCCAACTTATCAAGTATTTCAGGTTTAATACCTGAACCTTGGTCCTCTACTGCTAAAACGACTTGATTACCATCTAAAAATGTTTTAATTTTCAATCTTTTACCGGCTGTCATAGCTTCAAACCCATTTCTTACGAGGTTTAGGACCAGCTGTATAATCTCTTCTTCATCTAGCAGCAGGTCAATAACTTCAGTTAATTCAACTTCGACAACCATTTCATTATTAGTGGCATCGGCCTGAATTAACGGTAAAATCTTTTGTACTATTCGATTAATATTTTTCAATGTTAAATTTACCGGTTTGTTTTTTGCCAGAGATAAGAACTCAGTAATTATTGAATTTGCCCTATCCAGTTCATCAATCATGAGATTAAAAGTTTCTTTATATTTAATAAACGAATCCTTATTTCTGTACATTTGTAAAAACCCACGCACAGTAGTCATTGGATTCCTAATTTCGTGCCCAATACCTGCAGCCATTTGTCCGATAAGATTCAATCGTTCTAAGCTTGCCATTTTGTCTTCCATCTTTTTATAATCCGTAATATCATTTAAAGTAATAAGCCTGCATTTTTCGTTATTTAGCTCAATTATCTCGCAGGAGAGTAACACATTACGAATATTACCAAGTTTTGTTTTAAATAGCGCATTATAATTATGAACATACCCCTGCTCTTTTAATTAAGTGTTTTGCATAATCCATAAGCCAATAGAATCAAGGGTTTCAAGGCCACAAAAAAGGACTTCACCCCTTGTTTTGCCGAATATTACAAGTAGCACCTAATAACAAACGACAAAAACCAGAGGTGAAGTTACTTGTATATTCAACAACAGTGCCTGTTTTCCTTTGACGAAATTATGAAACTGCAACCGGAAACCCGGTTAGAAAAGATTTTTCATACCCTCGATCTTAGCC
>NZ_LSRS01000005.1:43270-116198 GCF_009932395.1 Sporotomaculum syntrophicum | reverse complement strand
CGCCTTAAAGAATACCTGAGCCTAAAAAACTTAAATGTGCGAGGGTTCAAAAAAGTAAAAGCGCGTGTCTTATTATCATGTATTGCAATGTTATCCACAGCGATGGTTTCAGTATTTGAGCCCAAAGTTGTAAAGCAGGTAGCTTAGGCGATACTGGTATTTTAAAACTCTCTATAGCTCAAAGGGGTATTTTTGTCCATTTTTGATTATCCACAGTTATAAAATAGCATTTAGCATAGCAACTTACCATAACTGTGTTAAGTTAATGCGATTGCAGTTCTAAATTATGGCATTGAATTTTATGCTACAGAAATTATGCAAAATGCTTAATTGTTTATTATAAAGTTTAAATTGCTCGGTATCATTAAATATGCATATATCTGAAGCTGTTCGACCGATTAATTCCTCACGGCAAAAACCAAAGAAACGTTCATAACTCTTATTTACTTCAATGTGCTTATCATCACTTTGCCTAGTTATAACCATTGGAGTTGGATTGTTATAAAAAGCCTTGCAAAACCTTTCTTCAGATAAACGCAATGCTTGTTCAACCTGTTTAAGTTCCGTTATATCACTGATTACGCTAAGTAAATACTGTTCGCCACCAATAGCAATAATCTCCGAAGAAAAAAGAGCAATTCGAATATCTCCTGATCTCTTACGAAAGTTAATATTAAGGTTTTTAATAAATCCATGCTGCACTATATAATTAATCAACTTAGTACGGTCTTCCGGATTCTTGTATATGTTTAAATCCGCAATCGTTTTGTTGATAACTTGCTGACGTGAATAACCGAAAAAACTAAGAAAATTTGAATTTACATCTATAATTCGCCCGCTCTCAATTGTGGTAATTGCCATCGGGTTAGGACCGGCATTAAAGGCCGTAGAGAACTTTTCTTCGGACAAGCGCAGCATCTTTTCCGCTCGCTTGCGGTCGGTTATGTCGAAAACAAGTGCCTGCATTATATTTTTACCCTGAATAGTACAAGGAGCTGTCACCACTTCTATATCTAAAACTTTTCCATCAGGTCTAACTATCTTTTCTTCCATTAATGAGGCAGTTACTCTTTCATCCTGTACCTGCCGCCACTTTTCCGCAACAATGTCCTTATAATCGGGATGAATTAAATCGATCATTGATACTCCAACAGCTTCGCGAATGCTCCCCAAGCCAAAAAGCTTAACACCTGCCTTGTTTATAAATTTAAGTTTATTTTTGGAATGGAGAAGAATTGCATTTGGTGAGTTTTCAACTAGTTGACAGTAAAGTTCTTTAATCTCTCGCAATGATTCTTCGACCTGTTTCTGCTCGAAAATTTCCTTTTGCAGTTGTTCATTAGCTGTTTCTAGCTCGATAATTTGCTTATTTACCAGTTCTTGCGGATGATTACGCTTACATTCAGTAATATCACGTGCGGTTTCTATAGCACCAACTATATTCCCTTTGCTGTCATAAAGAGGTGATGCCTTGAGCCATAATAATACCTCTTTTTGATTATATGGTAATTTAACTAAGACCTCACCATAAATTGTATTTTCTTCTTTTACAACATTCCGATATTTCTTTTCGGTTGTATAATCATCTGTAAAAATTAAATCCAGTAAAACCGGTCTAGCCTTTCCATAAAAAGGCAGGGAGTAGGCATATTCGCCCTTATCAATTATATCTGCCTTGCTAACACCAGTTATTCTTTCAATAGCCCTATTCCAAGCAACTACTTTCCTATCCTGATCAACAACAAGAGTAGGGTCAGGTAGAAAATCAATTATATCCAAAAGTTGCATATTGGGCAGATTTTGTTGTCTATTCAAATAAACCAGTCCCTCGATCATTTATAGCCTAAAGGAATTATTCTATATAATTCCTTTATTACCTTTGAATATTTTGCCAAGTTAAGAATATTGTTGAACTTATAAATTGAGGCAACTTTCGCATAGATGATACACTAAGCATCAATAATTTTATGACTAAAAATTTGTAGCATTGCCGAAAGGCTTAGCTATTTTTTTAATTGGAACCTATACAATGGGGACTAAGTTTAATATAAAAACCGCCCTCACCCGCTAATTAGGGGTAAGGGCGGTACGGAATTAATCCGTCAAATTATGCCAAAAGCGCTTGCTAATATTCTTCTATTACATTAACAATTATATCCTGCCTAACTTGCTCTATACCTTTCTCCTCATTGTCCGACTGCACTTTAACGATAAAGGTACATATCTGATTAAAACCAAGTTCAGTGGGAGTCAGATTGGTATAAACCATCTTATCTTCAACAATCGCCTCTCCGGATGCCAATATTTCCCCCAGGCGGTTTTTGTACTCATACCTCGCTTCTAAAATCTTGAAATCCACACCATCCGCACCAGAAATCTTGATGCCTAATTCTTTGGTTTCTCCAAGCAAAAAATTCCTCATCTAGACACGTTCCTCTCTAAATATTTCCCGTCGCCGGCTTGTTAGCCTCGTACCGGATCCTTGTAACACAATTTATTTATTTAAATTCAATTTTTTAGCAAAACATTCCTGCCTATCGCTCGACAAAATTAGAGTAATTATAAACTATTTTTTAACCAATTTGACGACTATATACACCACCTATGAAATATATTTAGTCGATATAACGGCATGGAGATGCTTTAATCCCTTAATTGTATGAGTTTATCCCAACCGGTTAACCGACTATCGAGTTTTTCTCGAATTGATACTCTCTGTTCTTTTGCGACATTAAAAAATTCAGTGACAATGAACATGTTATTGCCGTTTAAATCAACATCGATCATCATATCTTCAGCCGTAATCTGAACACTCTGCCGCCAGGTGATGATGCGATTGGTTCCTACATAAAAGCGGTCCCAAACCTGCAGCTCATCGCAAAGCACTGCTAAATACAACAGGGGGTCTTTATCCAACTCCAGCTTGATGATATGGTTTCCTATCTGCTTCAGGTTGTGGTATATTACAGCTCTGCAGCCCGGAATGATGTGTTTGACAAAAAACGGTACATCATATTTAGCTGTTTGCGTAACGGAATCATACATCTGCTGGTTAACTAGCCGTATCTTATGATAGAGCCAGTACCAGGCCGACGTATATTGAAAGAGCATTAAGCCGCTGGCCACCGCATGATCCACCTTGGGATCTAAATCTTTTTGACCAGCCATATAGTACCCTTCCGAGGCGATGCGCATGGCTTCCTGGCGCATTTTTTCCCCGGTGGGATCAAAGGTTTTCAAGGCCAGCCAGGCAAAAGCATCCGTTTTTTTAGCCTGTTCCGGCAAAAATTCATTAACCCAGATAACATTACTGAGTTTTTTCATGATTATTTCCGGAGTTGGTTCATTAACTAAATTCCAGCTTTTATAGTTCCGGGCAAACTCAGCGCAAAGCCTCCTCAGGATGGCTTCATATTCCTGGCTTAAATCGCCGATGATATGTTTTTTAATCCATGCATACTCAAACATGCCGTCGTATAAACGCAGCCCTTCCTCGTCAATTTGCACTTTTGCGTCAACTACAATGTGATCAAATATATAGCCAATGTCGTGCAGCAAGGAAGCGTATGTCCACTGGAATAGAAAACGTTTTACTTTAAGGTGGGGGACTTCATTAATTGAATTATTAATTGCTTCCTTGACATTTGGTAAGCTATCGTAAATCCAGACCCCTAATAAAAAGAGGTAAAGCGTGTGTGCGGTATGATCATATTGGTTTTTATAGCGAATCATATGCATGAGCTCATAAGTGGCTACCTGAGAGCGCAGCTCCATGATATTCCGGAAATACATGGTGGCTAGAATTAACTGGGCAACTTTTTCCCCTTCCTGTAAGCGCCGAATATCGGTACGCGCTCTCATAAAGCTTCTCAGCTTATGGACAAAGCCGGGGATCTGTCCCCTTAAATATTCGGCTGCCCCGTGCCCATAATGGAAATGATCCAGCAGCTGGTCATTAATATTGCTCAGCATAATAGCCCCTTCTTTAATAGATTTTTTATATTATTAATTCGCTATATTTTCTTGGTTCCCTTTAATAAAGGGTTGCTACTGGCAGGCTTGGGGCGATCAGCAAATTTTTACTTTATATTAAGCCTCATGCAATTTAGGTATTAATGTACCTTTGACATCACACGTTTAGTGTCGTAAACTCCAATTGAAAGTAGGTGAAACAATGACCAGGATTAAGCTTGCATATTCTGATGCTAACGGCATCAGCGGGACAATTGCTTTTGAAGGCACCTGGTTACTACGAGAAGTTAGGGAGGACGCTCCAGGCAGGGACATTGGCACCCGATATTCGGTAGCTCTAACAGCTAGCGGCCAATATCTAGTGTTTATGGAAACGCCTGAACATGGCAGTGGTTATACAGTGTACTGTTCCTTCCAAGAAATGATTGACAAGCATGCCGTGCCCCCGGGAATAGCCTGTACGCTCAACGAACAGATGGGCTATGTTGAATTCCTTGATATTTTAAGCTAAGCTGCTGCCCACAGCAGGTGTGATGGCGGGCAAGCTTGCCCACGCCGGGTCCAAAGATGGTGTAAGCGATACCCATCGCAGGCATCGCCTACACCATCACTATCATTAATTTTAATTCCATCACCTTGGCCAAAATATCTCACAAATCATGCCGTGAGCATCACGGACATCGAACCTGGCTATAAAATGGTTGGGCAAAGTATCCTGGATTGGTTTGGGGGTGATGATAGCGCGTTCTGATATTTCCGCTACCTTGTGCCCATCGGCGTAAAAAGTAAAACCCTGCTCAGTATTGAAGTTATCGGTAATCACTTGCAACCTGGCCCCTTCATGATGGCGCCAGATGACCGGCGGCCCGCACACGTTCAGCACCTTGATAAACAGCCTCCGTCCTTCGACATACCTCTCCAGCGGCTTAACTCCCTCATGCTGCATAAACATATCATAAAGCCAATTTTCATGCTTCAGGAAGGCAATAATGTCCCACAAAGGGGTCCCCAGCACATCAAGCTTGACGGTCTTTTTAATATTAATTTTGTTATGGCTAAATAATAGCCTGTCCCCCTGGTAGCCCTTGTATATGTAGGCTGTTGATATACTGTTTTCCCCTGCCTGCACCAGGTCAATAGTTAGCCCGTTCTGCAGCATAAACTCCTTAAGCTCTGCTATTAACATTGGCCACCCTCCTGTTTACCACATCAGCTCAATGCCTTCCTCGGTAGTTTTAATGGCACCTTCCTTTAAAAGACGCCCCACCGCTCGTTTAAAAGCTCGTTTGCTCATATTTAACTCGGCCTTGATATGTTCAGGATCGCTATAATCATTGAAGGGCAACGAACCACCGTTGACTTTTAACCGCTCCATAATTTTTTCGGCGTCACCCTCGATTTCTTTATAAGCCATTTGCCTTAAACTTAATTCCAACTTGCCATCTTCCCGCACTTTTTTTACTCTGGCTGTGATTACATCTCCTGCAGTAAAGTTGCCAAACATTTCGTTGTTATGAATAAACCCGTGATATTTACCATCTACAGCGACAAAAACACCCAGGTCCCGATTGATGCGGTAAACGATTCCCTGGACCAGGTCATTTTTTTTATAGGGTGCTTCGCTGCTCAATAAATCATAGATACGCATCGTGGCGCAAATTTTATTGCTCTGATTAACATACAAACCAACCAGGCATAAATCCCCTATTTTCACCCTGCCCACTTGCTCCTTTATGGGCAACAACAAGTCTTTCGGCAAGCCCCAATCTAAAAAAGCACCAAAATTTGTGATGTCTGCAACCTGTAGACATCCCAGCTCGCCAATGGTTAGTTTTGGCTTTTCCAGCGTAGCTATGATTACTCCCTCAGCATTACTGTTCACAAAGACCTCGAGCTCATCACCTACAGCCAGTCCCTCAGGCAGTCCCCTTTTAGGCAATAAAATATCCTCACCATCCTGGACAACAGGAAAATTTAGATAAGCTCCCAGCACAGTTATGCTCATAACCTGCAATTTCTGCATTTTACCGATTTCGATCATTTTGAACCTTCTTTTTTATTTATTGTTTAACTGCTCACGTCTGTCATCTGCTTTGAACCACGGGCTATTTTTTATACCGGGGCAATTCATCGTATAGGTCTGATGGTCAAGCAAAACCTGAATAATTTAGCTTAGCGAAAAAACTTTTATCCCATCGCTCAGTTCCTTCCTTACCTGGCCTAACCCCTCCAGGTAGCGCAGGTGGGCAATGGCTTCGCCGCTGGCAAACCATTTTTGCGGCGTGGGATACTCCTCCCAGGTGGGGCAGTCGATATCCCAGCTCATTTGGGTAGCTACCTGGTAAGCAGTGGCCCTGCCACGACGCAATATCGCCAGTATTTCGGCGTTTCTTTCCTGGTGGTGCTGTTTAAGCTCAGCGATTCTCTTCTTAACATCGTAAATTAAATTGCGGTGTCCCGGCAGTGTCAGTTCAATATCCAGCTGAGAGACTTTTTCCAGGTTGGCCAGGTAATCGGCCAGGGGGTTACCGGAGATAAATAGAGAGATATTGGGCGTTATATCATCCAGAATATGGTCCCCGGAGACCAGCACCTTTTTGTCCGGTTCATACAGACACGTATGGCCGTCGGTATGGCCGGGAGTGACCACACATTGAAAATGGTAATCCCCAATCTCTATGTTATCCCCGTCCTGAACGTAGTCAATTTTAATTTCGCCCTGGGACGCGTATTTAAAACCCGGGTGCCTTTCCAGCACATTCTGCAGTTCATCTTCAGGAAAACCATACCCACGGGCACCAGCCAAAAGCTCTTCCCCCCTGGCGGCAGGCTCTAAGATTACCTCAGCGTCCGGATAGCTGCAAAATATTTTTGAGGTATCCGTGGCCAGAGACCCCACCAGGCCACAATGGTCTGAATGCATATGAGTAATAAAGAAGTCAGTTTTATCCAGCTGTACATTAAGTTTTTTTAAGGCTGTATACATGACCTCTGAGCATTCCCTTCGGTTCATACCGGTATCGATCATGAAGTATCTTTCCTGTCCTTTGATGATATATGAATTGAGCGCTTTCAGCGGGTTATTGGGCAGGGGAATTTCAATTAAAAAGATATTGGGCAAAACCTCTTTATACAATACCTTCACTCCTCAATGCTGCAGCGTATATATGGATTATAATGCATGAACAGCCAAAATTCCAAACATTTCATGCTAATGTTGGAACTATCCAATCCAAGTTTCAGTAAGCTATGAAAGACATACATATTTTTTAATAGCATTAAAAAAAGAGCCGGAAATCCAATGCCGGCTCTTTACTATCCTTGTCTACTTAAAAAGATGGAATCACACTGCCCTCATAATTATCCTCAATAAACTTTTTCACTTCCGGTGACTGCAGGGCTTGGCCAAGTTTTTTAATGTTGTCCTTATCTTTATCCTCGTCCCGCACTACCAGTACGTTAGCAAACGGCGAATCCTTCGGTTCCATAAAAATAGCGTCTTCCACCGGATTTAAATTACCTTCCAGAGCATAGTTGCTGTTAATTACACACAAATCCAGGTCCGCCAGGGCCCTGGGCAGCATGGCAGCATCCATCATCTGGATCTTTAAATTTTTCGGGTTTTCTACTATATCGGCATCAGTGGCGGTTACTCCGGCACCTTCCTTAAGCTTTAGTAGCCCGGCCGCTTCCAGTACATTTAAAGCCCGGCCGCCATTGGTGGCGTCGTTGGGTATACCTATCTTGGCCCCGTCGGCCAGCTTGTTCAGGTCGTCGATTTTGTCGGAATATACGCCCATCGGTTCATTGTGCACTTTATATACCCAGACCAGGTTGGCATTATTTTTCGCATTATAGTCGTCCAGGTAAGGTATGTGTTGGAAGAAGTTGGCGTCAATTTGCTTGTCCTTTAAGGCCGGGTTAAGTAATACATAGTCAGTAAACACCTGGATTTCCAGATCAATACCCTCTTCTTTCAGTAGAGGCTTCACTACTTCCAGTATTTCAGCGTGGGGTTTGGCGGTGGCCCCAACTACTATCTTATTGGAATTGGCGGCGGTATCTGTGGCCGTGTCCTTGGCTGTATCCTTGTCGTTATTACCTCCACAGCCGGCCATAACGACCATGGCCAGCGCAAAAACACACAACAGGGCACCTAGTTTCTTCATTAAATTACCTCCTTTTTTTTGCCACTTTTCCGGCGAGATTATCCCCGAGCATTTGCACGCCCTGAACAAGTATGATCAGGACAATCACGGTTGCCCACATGATGGAGTTTTCATAACGCTGGTAACCGTAATAATAAGCCAGTGTACCCAAACCACCTCCTCCTACAATGCCTGCCATTGCTGAATAACCAACCAGGTTAATGGTGGTTATAGCCACACCTAAAATTAATGAAGGCTTAGCCTCGGGCAACAGCACCTGGGAGATAATAGTCCAGGTGCTGGCCCCCATGGATAGGGCCGCTTCGATTAGTCCCCATTCAATCTCTTTGAGGGAAGTCTCCACCATCCGGGCTACAAAGGGAATGGCCGCCAGGGTAAGGGGAACTATGGAAGCCACTGTACCGATGTATGTACCGGCAATCAAACGAGTTAGAGGTATAAGTAAGATTAAAAAGATAATAAAAGGCACCGATCGGGTGGCGTTGATCACCCACCCCAGTACCCGGTTGATGCCAATTCTTTCCATGATATGGCCTTTAGCCGTAATAACCAGGATCACTCCTAGGGGCAGTCCAAACAAATAGCTTAATACAGTAGAGGTTAAAACCATATAGATGGTTTCCCACGTAGCGAATAGCAATTTATCCAACAGCCAAGCATCAAGCATTGTTTAACACCTCGATTTCCAGACCCCGGCTGCGCAGGTAATCCATTGATTCCTGCAATACCCCGGGCGGGCCAATCAGTTCCAGGGCCAAGTTGCCAAAGGGTGTGTCCTTGATCCGGTCTACGTTGCCGTAAAGAATGTTAGCCTCAATATCAAATTGGCGGATCATTGAAGAAATCACCGGTGCACCGGCCGAAGGGCCGATAAAGGAAACACGGATCAGCTTGACATGGGTTTGCTCATTCTGTACCTGTGAACGGTGTAGCAATTCTGCGGGAACTTCCCTGCTGATCACCGTATTGACAAAGCTGCGCGCGGTAGGTGAACTGGGACTAGCAAAGACTTTTAACACCTCGCCCACTTCAACAATATGAGAGTTATCAATCACCGCCACCCGGTCACATATCTCTTTAATGACATTCATATCGTGAGTTATAAGTAGGATAGTCAAGTTAAATTTGCGGTTAATATCCCTTAATAATTTTAAAATGGAACGGGTAGTTTGGGGATCCAGGGCTGAGGTGGCCTCATCGGATAACAACAGTTTGGGACCGTTGGCCAGGGCGCGGGCAATGCCAACCCTTTGTTTCTGGCCGCCGCTCAGTTGGCTGGGGAAAGCCCCTTCCTTATCGGCTAGTCCCACCAGTTCCAGTAGTTCCCGCGCCCGCCGGGCAGCTTCCGGCCGGGGTACTTTGGCTATTTCCAGGGGAAACATGACGTTAGCAAAGACAGTTCTGGAAGATAACAGGTTAAAATGCTGAAATATCATGCCGATTTTTTGCCGTGCAGTACGCAGCTCACGCTTGGCCAGACTGGTAATTTCCTGTCCGTCCACCACAATAGAGCCCATGGTAGGTTTTTCTAACATGTTAATGCACCTAATCAGGGTGCTTTTACCCGCTCCGCTCAGACCAATAATACCAAATATTTCACCCTTTTCCACAGTAAGGCTAACATTATCCAAAGCAGTTATCTTTTGGCTGGGGGTTAGATAAACTTTGCTAAGTTCTTTGATTTTAATCAATTTAATACCCCTCCTGCATCACCAGTTGCAAGGCCAAGCTCATTATACATAATAACAATTATTAATATAAATATATCGTCATTATTTCGTCGATAAAACTCGAAAAACCTGCCTGGGAGTATAGATAAAATAAATTTGCATCAGTACATAGGTTCGCAGCTGATGTTATGTTAATAATGAACACTTTACCATTTATAAATTTGCCCCCAAAAAAAAAGCCCGTATAAAGCTAACGAGCGAATTTGGAATATTTTATTACTCATTTCCTCTCCAGCTTGTGCCTTCATCAGCACGGCACAGTCAGTTGGTCTATAGTCAGTAGACTCCAGATCATAAAGAAGTTAAACTCTAATCTGAGCAATCATTTCCACCTCGCAGGCTGCATTCAGGGGTAAAGCAGCTACGCCCAGCGCCGCCCGTGCATGTTTACCCCGCTCACCAAAAACCTGTTCCAATAATTCGGAGGCACCGTTAATTACTTTAGCCTGCTCATAAAAATCCTGCCCGCTTTGCACGTAACCTGTTATCTTCACGATCTGCACCAGTCTGGACCAGTCCTGGAGCGTATCATGCAAAACAGCCAGGCAATTAATGGCCGCCAGTCTGGCAGCCTCCTGCCCTTCAGCAAGGTTAAGCTCTGCACCTACCCGGCCGGCATAGATGATTTCACCCGCTTTGATGGGCAGTTGCCCGGAAACATAAATGAAGTCACCCGCCAATCGGCCAGGCACATAAGCAGCCAGCGGCTTGTTAATTTCCGGAATAACAATGCCTAATTCCTGTAGTTTATTTTCAATGTCCATAGCTACACCCTTTTCTCAATTACATTTCTTTAAAACTAATTAATTTGAATATATAAAATGCACTTAACCCGCCTCCAAAGCTCGCAAAAAGTCTCGCCATGCTTGTTCCACAAGCTCACTCTTCCCTTCTATAACAGCCATTTGCCGCGCCTTTCTCAAAGCCTGTCTGACAAGTTCACTGCTCTTGATATATTCGGGCAAGTCCATTGGAATTTCATTTCTGTCGTAAGAGGCCAGATCGATCATCTGATTTATTTCTGCCTCTGATAAAGCAAATATTTTAGCTATTTCCTCTAGTTTATTATAATTAGGTGGATTCCTCCTACCTTTTTCTATGTCACTCCAATAAGCAGGGGAAAAGTTCAGTAACTCGGCCAATTTTCTTAAACTGATAGCTTCAGCTTTTCTTTTTGCTGTGATAAATTCCCCAAATTTACCTGAACTAATTATGCTCGCCTCCTTATTCACAAAAGCATGTATGCCACCATGCAAACAATACTACAATATAATATTCCTTGTCAAGAATATGTTATTTCTGATGGCAAACTCCGGTAAACAAGAGATAAGATAAATTACGCCCCGGCAGTTTTGATCGCTTTGGCACCAGCAGCAGACAGAGCAAAGCAAAAGTCAAGTCAATCACCTACGCATTTTCACTGTAAAATACACTATTTAAATCCATAATTAAGGCTGCATAGAAGGAAAAATGCCTTTTATCTTGAATATATCATAATCACATACAGATTAAATATTTGTCAAAGGGAGGAATGATCATGGCAGACGAGCCGAGGGGAGCGATTCTCCAGCGAGATAAGGAAACTTATGCCATTGTACCCAGGACCCCGATGGGCTTAATAACCCCCGATATTTTAGAAAATATAGCTAATGTTGCCCGTAAACATGAAATCCCCATCATTAAAATTACCTCTGCCCAACGCCTTGCGCTGGTAGGAATGAAACCGGAAAAAGTCGAGGAGGTTTGGCAGGACCTGGGGCTGGATGTAGGGCCCGCTGTGGGACTTTGTGTGCATTATGTGCAGGCCTGCCCGGGCACAGCGGTATGCCGGTTCGGTATGCAGGACTCCCTGGGACTGGCCGGAGAGCTGGAGAAAATATTCGTGAACATGGAGATGCCCGCCAAAACTAAGATCGGCATATCTGGCTGCCCCATGTGCTGTGGTGAAAGCTATGTTAAAGACTTTGGCGCCTTCGGTAAAAAATCCGGCTGGACCGTCATTTTTGGCGGCAATTCAGGTGCCCGTGCCCGCATTGGGGACGTCATCGCTGAAAATTTAAGCAGCGAGGAAGTTATTGCTCTGGCTAAAAAATGCTTTGATTATTATGCCGCCAACGCCAACAAAAAGGAAAGAACCGCACGCTTCATTGAACGCATCGGTATAGAAGAATTCAAAAAGGCGGTACTTTAGTACTACTTTCTACCTGACTCAAACAAGCATGCTCGCAACGGCGTGTTCCCTAACCATTTACTATTATAATTTTACATGGCGAAAAGAGTGCTTTAGGGATAATACAAACCAAAGCAAAAACCCAGCCTCGCTGGGTTTTTGCTTACTTATAGACTATGCATAGTCTAATCTCTAAGGTCTGACCTTTAAGATGTAAATAGAATAGGTTGTGCGGGACCGACAGTTACAATATTATCTACATTAATTTTTAAAGTATCGCCAACCAGGTTTTCCAACGCTATAATCACATAAATCTCTTTTGAAACTCTTATCTATTTACTCCTTTATATATTATTTGGTCAGCCGAACCGCTTACATTCATTGCCGACTACCCCTTTATCTTCGACATATCTTATGATGAGAACGGGTATATAATAAACCACACGCTATTAGCATTACTTATGAACTGGACTCCGTACCTATTGGAAACTATAACATGGAAAAAATTAATCTTCGTTAATCTCGGTTGATAGTGGGTTTATGGTAATATTGATTCATGGTCTATTTATACTAAACCTTCTATTGTTTAAATACATTAAAACTACATACAATAACCAATAGTCTGCGTAAAAATTGAGAAGCATTCCAGTTTTCATCATATCTACATCGGACATTCAGTATCGGCCCACATTATAGATGGGGGGGGAAGAGTAATTGGATAAGCAGGATAACACGCTGCATCAACTTTCCCAAATGTACGGGTTGCAAACGGCCTACCGGGATGCTGAAGGGCATCGCCGACCGGCTTCTAATGAATCGCTGCTGGCCGCATTGCAAGCACTGGGCGCCCCGCTGGCCAGGCTGGCTGATGTGCCGGGCGCTCTGCGGCAAAGACGCTTGGAACTATGGCAGCGATGCTGTGAGCCGGTGGCAGTGGCCTGGGAAGACCGTCCAGTACATATCGAGCTGCGCCTACCGGTGCGTTTGAGTAATAGCCAGGCTAACTGCAGGTTGGAGATGGAAAACGGCGAAACGCAGGAATGGACTTGTGATCTGACCCTGCTACCTACGGTGGAAGAAACTACAATGGAAGGCGTCCATTATCAGGTAAAGCAACTCCCCCTGCCCGGCAGAGCGCCCCTGGGTTATCACCAGTTCACTATAGTTATGCCCGGTTTAACTTGCCAGACAATGCTGATAGCCGCTCCGCAAAAAGCTTACCTGCCCCCGAAGGAAGCCATGGAACGCCTCTGGGGAGTTTTCATACCCCTTTATGCACTGCGCTCCGAGCACAGTTGGGCTGCAGGAGATGTTGCTGATTTAAGACAATTACTTAGCTGGACGCAGAGTCTGGGCGGCAGCATTGTGGGCACACTGCCACTATTGGCCGCTTTTTTGGATGAACCTTTCTCACCCAGTCCCTACTCGCCTGCCAGCCGATTGTTCTGGAACGAGTTTTATCTAGACATAGCCGCTGTTCCTGAGCTAAAATTATGTACGGAAGCCCAGGATTTGTTAAATTCAGCGGCCTTCCAAGAAGAGCTGACCGTTTTGCGCCAGTCTCCCTACGCGGATTATCGCCGGGGTATGGTTGCAAAACGCCGGATACTGGAATTACTAGCCCGGTGTTGCACCAGTTTACCGGACAGAGCAGCCGAGCTGCGCAGCTGGACTTCAGCGCACCCGGCGGCCCAGGATTACGCACGTTTTCGGGCATCCATGGAAAAACAGCACCAGGTTTGGCCACAATGGCCTCACCAAATGCGCAATGGCAAACTACAGCACGGGGATTACAAGCCATCTGACGAGCTCTATCATTTATATGTGCAGTGGCTGGCCAAGGACCAGTTACATGCGCTGTCCTGCCAAGCCCGTCGAAGGGGTACAGGCTTGTATCTCGATTTGCCGTTGGGAGTGCACCAGGCCGGCTACGACGTATGGCGTGAGCAGCAAGCCTTTGCCCTGGAAGCCCAATGCGGCGCACCGCCGGACCAGCTAAATACGAACGGGCAAAATTGGGAATTCCCGCCCCTACACCCCGAAGGCATCAGGCAACAGGGCTACCGATATTATATTGCCACTTTGCGCCACCACATGCAACACGCCGGCATACTGCGCCTGGATCACATCATGAGCTTGCACCGGCTGTTCTGGATTCCCAGAGGCTTAACCGCCCGGGACGGGGTATATGTCAAATACCGGGCAGAGGAATTTTATGCTATACTAGCCCTTGAATCCCATCGCCACCAGACGCTGCTGGTGGGTGAGGATCTTGGTACCGTACCGCCGGCAGTCCGGGCATCTATGAGCAGGCATAAGCTTTACCGGATGCATATCCTGCCCTTTGAACTCGGCCGGCTCACCCGCAAGGGTCCTAATTTGCCCCCGCCCAGGTCCCTGGCCGCGCTGAACACCCATGACATGCCGACCTTTGCGACATACTGGCAGCAGGAAAACCGGCGCAGCCGGCTGAGACTGTCCCGGTTTTTGTTTCGCCGGGGATGGTTGCCGGCACCCACTGCTCATCCTAGTCAAGCCTTAGTGGGTTGTTTGCAACACCTGGCAGCCAGCCGGGCAAGGATAATGCTGATAAATTTGGAAGACTTATGGTTGGAAACATCACCCCAGAATGTTCCGGGTACCACCCAGGAGTACCCCAACTGGCAGCGTAAGGCCAGGCATGATATCGAGGATTTCACCCGGCAACCTGGTGTTTTAAATACACTGCGGTCAATTAACCTGCTGAGAAAACGGAAAATATTCAGAAAGGTTTAATTAATACTAAAACGCTCTAAGCTACATTTGGTGTAGGCCAGCTCATTTAGATAAATGAACGCCTGGCATAAGGCCAGGCTAACCAGTGTAAACTACCTTCTGTCAGCAGCATAAAAATTTATCTGCTCAAATAATAATCAAGATTAAAGCTTCCCATGAAGAAAGGATGTTAAAATGGAACGCTTTATTTGTATTCACGGCCATTTTTACCAGCCACCCCGGGAAAACCCTTGGCTTGAATTCCTTGAAATTCAGGATTCCGCCTACCCTTACCATGATTGGAATGAACGGATTAATGCCGAATGCTATGCACCCAATACCGCAGCCCGCATTCTGAACAATAAGAATTTAATTAGAAAAATATTTAACAACTACTCCCGGATTAGTTTTAATTTCGGCCCCACCCTGCTGGATTGGCTGGAAACCAGTGACCCCGAGGTTTACGAACAAATCATCAAAGCAGACCGGGACAGCCGCCGGCATTTTTCCGGACACGGCTCGGCGATAGCCCAGGCCTATAATCATATGATTATGCCGCTGGCCAGCAGCCGCGATAAACTTACCCAGGTGCGCTGGGGGATTGAGGATTTTAGATATCGTTTTGGACGGGATCCTGAAGGCATGTGGCTACCCGAAACTGCTGTGGATCTGGAAACACTGGACATCCTGGCTCAGGAAGGGATTAAATTCACCATTTTATCGCCCTACCAGGCCCAGCGGGTACGGGCCATCGATGACGTTTGGCAGGAGGTGGGCCCGGCGGGCATCGATTCCACCATGCCCTACCTGCTCCGCCTGCCCGAGACAGGACGCGAGATTAATATCTTCTTTTATAACGGTCCGATTTCCCAGGCTGTAGCCTTTGAAAAACTGCTCTCCAACGGAGAACATTTCGCCCAACGGCTAATGAGCGGTTTTTCCAACCGCAGCGACCGGCCTGAACTGGTGCACATTGCCACCGACGGTGAAACCTACGGTCACCACCACCGGCATGGAGAAATGGCCCTGGCTTATGCCCTGGATTTTATTGAGCGCCATAAACTGGCACGGATTACCAACTACGGTGAGTTCCTTGCCCTGTTCCCCCCTACTCATGAGGTGGAGATTAAAGAACAAACCGCCTGGAGCTGCGCCCACGGAGTGGACCGTTGGCAGAATGATTGTGGCTGCCGGACCGGCATGCACGAAGGCTGGACCCAGGCCTGGCGGGCCCCACTGCGCAAAGCTTTGAACTGGCTGCGTGACGCAATAACCCCTGAGTACGAAAAACACGCTGGACGGCTCTTTAAAGATCCCTGGGCTGCCCGTGATGCATATATCAGCCTAGTACTGGATCGTTCCCCAGAGAACAGAGAACGCTTCCTGGCCGAGCACGTTATCCATCCGTTGGATGCTTCAGAACGTGTGATTGCACTTAGTTTGCTGGAAATTCAGCGACATGCCATGCTGATGTTCACCAGCTGCGGATGGTTTTTTGATGACGTATCAGGCATTGAAACTATCCAGGTACTTCAGTATGCCAGGCGGGTAATACAACTGGCCGGTAATATTTTGGCCATCCCGCTGGAACCGCAATTCCTGGAAATGCTGGCTCAAGCTAAAAGCAACGACCCCCGCTATCAGGATGGTGTTTATATCTATCATCATATAATTACTCCGGCCATGGTGGATTTAACCAATGTGGGCGGCCACTTTGCCATAATCTCTTTATTTGAAAACTTCAGCCGGATTTCCCGCATTCGTTGTTACGAGGTAGAAAGGCTGGATAACTATACCACGGAAGCCGGTTCCACAAAATTCACCATCGGTAAAATACGTGTGACCTCCTTGGTGACAATGGATTCAACCATCTTATACTACTGTGCAATTTATTTCGCGGTACATAATGTCAGCTGCAGCATTCAGGAATTTTCTGATGAACAGCATTACCAGCAGCTGAGGGTAAAAGCAATCGATGCCTTTGAGCGGGCTGATTTTCATAAAGTCATCCAGTTGATGGACCACTATTTTGAAAATGGTTCCTTTTTATCATTAAAAGAGCTGTTCCGTGACCGGCTGCGGAGCATCTTAAGTAAAATATTAAACTCCACGCTGGAGGATATCGAGGCCGAATACAAGCAAATTTATCATCATAATGCCACTCTCATGCGTTTTTTGAGGGACTTAAAAATTCCTCTGCCACAAGCACTGCTGTGTGCCGCTGACCTGAACCTGAACGCGGAGCTGCGCCATGCTTTTGCCGAGGAAGAATTGGATATTGAGCATATTAATACCCTGTTTAATGAAGCTAGAATGCTAGATATTAAGCTTGATGACGTCAGCCTGGGCTATGTATTAAAAGCCAATATGGAAAAGACAGCGCAGAAGTTGTATTCAGATCCAATGAACCTTACCTTGCTGAGCAACCTGGATACGATGACCGGACTAACTCACGAACTGCCCTTTGAAATTGATTTATGGAAAATCCAAAATATTTATTACCGGTTGCTGCATGATTTTTACCCCTATCTGCAGCGTAAAGCAGAACAGGGAGACAAGAATACCCTGGTCTGGGTAAAAATGTTTATAGCCCTGGGTGAAAAATTGCATATGCAAATAAGTAAATAACTTAAAAAATATCCCGGCCGCTTTTAGCTGCCGGGTATTTTCCCCTAAATGCACTTATGGTTATGTCATCTCTCAAACTAATAACCGGACGCACCGGCATGATTATTCTTCGATTTCCAGTGCGGTTACAGTTACATTAATGGCGTTGACAATTAAATCCGTCATAGCTTCAATCTTTTCCTGGACCTTGCGCTGTACGTTTTGTGCAACCTCCCGCAGGGATAAACCATATTTTACCACAATAGCCAGGTCAACAGTTAAATTTTTTCCGTCTATCGATATTTTATTGATATGAGAATCGCTTTTACGGCTTAGAATGTTTCCTGTACTGCGGCTTTCAATGCCGGCAACACCCTCTACCTCAGCCATAGCCATATTGACCATGGTTTTAATTACCTCGTCGTTATACCTGATCGCACCAAGGGTGTCTTGTTCGGAATGATCCGTTTTCATAAAAAGCCTCCTTGTCGATAACTTATTGTTAATATTTTACCATAATTATACTTTTTGTAAAGCTCTTCCGGACAAGCCATCCATAATTTGTTAATATTGTTACTGATTGCTCGTAATAATTCTGGATTTTCTAATAATAAAAGTATATAATATATTAGTGCCCATAACAATATCCCTTAAGTTAGGAACTGAGGTGTAAAATATGCTATGTAAAGATTGCCTTCATTTTAAGCAGTGGAAGAAAATTGAAGCATGCCTTTGTAAAAAAACTAATCAACAAGTGGACGCTGATAATCGGCTGTGTGACGATTTTATCAGCAAGTCAGGGCTGACCGATGAATGGGGAGAATCTACCACCGATGGACACAATTGCTGTGACTAAATTAACGCTAATTAAATTATCAACTTTTAGAATCCGGGTACGCCCGGTTTTTTTATCTGTTTTTTCAATAAATTAAGCTAAAGCTGCCCGCATTTTACCGGCAGCTTTAGCTTTTAACTTACACAAAACGCAATTCTCCATCTTCCGCTCGCAGAGTCACGGTTTGCTGGGGCTTAACTTCCCCCTTGATGATCATCCGCGAAAGAGATGTCTCTACCGACTGCTGAATAACCCGCTTCAGCGGGCGAGCCCCGTAAACCGGCTCGTATCCTTTATTGGCCAGTAAATTTAAGGCACTTTCCTCCCAGGCCAGCTTGATACCGGTACCGGCGTAAATACGCCGGGCCAGGTTTCCCAAAAGCAGGCCGGCAATTTGCCGCACCTGGGCCTGGTTCAAAGCATGGAACACCACTGTTTCATCTACCCGGTTTAGAAACTCGGGGCGGAAGTGCTGCCGAAGGATGCCCAGCACAGCCTCCTTCATTTTTTCATAATCGCCGCCCCGCTCCTGTTGGGCTAGAATTTCGTGACTGCCCAAATTTGAAGTCATAATTACCACCGTGTTCTGGAAATTAACGGTTCGCCCCTGCCCGTCGGTAAGCCGGCCGTCATCCAACAGCTGCAACAGCACATTAAATACATCCGGGTGGGCCTTTTCAATCTCATCCAGCAATAGCACCGAGTATGGTTTACGCCGTACCGCTTCGGTAAGCTGGCCGCCCTCCTCATAACCCACGTAACCGGGGGGCG
The DNA here is from genome assembly GCF_009932395.1 of Sporotomaculum syntrophicum. Taxonomy (GTDB): domain Bacteria; phylum Bacillota; class Desulfotomaculia; order Desulfotomaculales; family Desulfallaceae; genus Sporotomaculum; species Sporotomaculum syntrophicum. The sequence goes on along the minus strand of NZ_LSRS01000005.1, from coordinate 97,190 downwards.
CGCCAATAAGCCGGGCCACGGTATGCTTTTCCATATATTCCGACATATCTAGCCGGGTCATATTACGCTCATCGTCAAATAAGGCCTGCGCAAGAGCTCTGGCCAGTTCGGTTTTACCAACACCGGTGGGTCCCAGGAAAATGAAACTACCAATTGGCCGGGCCGGGTCTTTGATGCCGGCCCGAGCACGCAGCACGGCATCAGCCACTGCCCGCACCGCTTCTTCCTGGCCAACTACCCGCTTATGCAGCTCATCATCCAGGTGGATTAGTTTTTCCCTTTCACCCTCCATTAACTTGGTTACCGGTATTCCAGTCCAGCGGCTAACCACACGGGCGATATCCTCTTCATCCACTTCTTCTTTGAGCAGCATGCCATGCTTTTGCTTGCCGGACAGGTGTTCTTCCTCGCTTTTCAAGCGACGCTCCAGTTCATTCAACCTGCCATACTTCAGCTCGGCCAGGCGATTTAAATCATACTCCCGCTCAGCCCGCTCAATTTCCTGGCGGGTTTCTTCGATTTCCTTTTTCAATTGGCGCAACCGGGAGATAGCTTGCTTTTCCACCTGCCACTGGGCTTGCATGGCGCTGGACTCTTCCCGTAGCTCGGCCAGTTCAGCCTTGATTTTATTCAACCGCTCCGCCGAAGCCGGATCGGTTTCCTTGTTTAACGCGGCCTCTTCAATTTCCAACTGCATAATCCGGCGAGTGATTTCATCCAGCTCGGCCGGCATACTGTCAATCTCGGTACGCAGCCTAGCCCCTGCTTCATCCATCAGGTCAATAGCCTTATCAGGCAAAAACCTGTCGGAAATGTAACGGTCGGATAAAGTAGCCGCCGCCACCAGCGCGCTATCCTGGATGCGCACACCGTGGTGCACTTCATAGCGCTCCTTAAGTCCCCGCAATATGGAAATGGTATCCTCCACCGAGGGCGGCTGAACCTGCACAGGCTGGAAACGCCTTTCCAGCGCAGCATCCTTTTCTACGTTTTTGCGGTATTCATCCAGAGTAGTAGCACCAATGGTGCGCAGCTCGCCACGGGCTAGCATGGGCTTTAATAAATTACCTGCATCCATTGCCCCTTCTGCTTTGCCGGCCCCCACCACGGTATGCAGTTCGTCAATGAACAAAATAATTTGCCCCTGGGATTGCTGAACCTCTTTAAGCACAGCCTTCAACCGTTCCTCGAACTCACCCCGGTACTTAGCCCCTGCTACCAGCGCCCCCATATCCAGTCCAATAATGCGCTTATCTTTTAAGCCTTCGGGTACATCCCCCGCCACAATGCGCCGGGCAAGTCCTTCTACAATAGCGGTTTTGCCCACCCCGGGCTCCCCTATGAGTACAGGGTTGTTCTTGGTGCGCCGGGAGAGTATTTCCATAACCCGCCGAATTTCATTGTCCCTGCCAATCACCGGGTCCAGCTTGCCCTCTGTGGCCAGTTTGGTTATGTCCCGGCCGTAACGCTCTAGCGACTCGTACGTTTCTTCGGGGTTTTCACCGGTTACCCGTTGGTTGCCCCGCACCGCACGCAGTGAATTGAGCAGCGTGTCCCTGGTCAAACCGTTTTTACGCAGTATATCACGAGTTTCCGATTCCCCCTCCTCCAGCAAGGCCAATAGCAGGTGCTCTACACTGATATATTCATCCTTCATATCCCGGGCTTCCTTTTCAGCCCGGGCCAGCACCCTGGCCAGAGAGCTACTCAGATGCAATGAGCTTTCATAGCCCGTAACTGACGGAATTTTTTTTAAGACGGTCTCTACCTGGCCGGTTAAGTTTACCGGGCTAACTCCGGCATGCTCCAAAAAGCGGGCCGTCATTCCGCCTTCCTGAGCCAGCAGCGCCGCCAACAGGTGTTTCCCGGTGACCTCCTGGTGATGCCTGGCGGCGGCCAGCTGCTGGGCTGACGATAGAGCTTCCCGCGATTTTTGTGTATAATGGTTGATATCCATACAATGTCCACCTCCTCACGGTTCTGATTGTTAAACTTAAGCTTTACCAATAATTTCTTAACTTCTCTATTTCATCCTCTAATTGTTCAATGCGTTCGAGCAAATCCATAATAATAACCGCCCCGGTTAAGTTTACCCCGAGGGTTTGGCGCAAACGCAGCAGCCGGTGTAATCGTTGTACCTGTTGCACAGGTATACTCCCGTGGCGAACTTCAATAACACCGAATTCAACCAGCTGTTGAATCAAATCAGGATGTATACCCAGGCTGGACAGCTCTACCCAGGCACCTTCATCTCCTGCCGGCAGAGTATGTCTATATATCTGCATATAGAATCGCGGCACTGCTTACACCCCTTTCCTTAGCTCAGCCAGCTGCCGGTAAAGCTGCTCTTCTTCTGCCGACAGCTGCTCAGGGATATCGATTTTTATGCGCACATATTCATCCCCTCGACCACCCTTAACCGGTAGTCCCTTGCCCCGCAGCCGTAAGCGCTTGCCGGCCCGGATTCCGGGAGGCACTTTCATCAATACCGGGCTATCCAGAGTAGGTACTGATATCTTATCGCCAAGCACGGCCTGCTCCGGACGCAGGGTTATTTCTGTCTCCAGGTCATTGTCCTGCACCTTAAACAAGGGGTGCGGCAGAAGCCGCACTTTCAGGTACAAGTCGCCTTGAGCGCCCCCGGCCAATCCTTCTCCGCCCTGTCCTTTTAACCTGATGCGGCTGCCCTGGTGCACTCCCGGGGGGATCTTTACCGTAAGCGTCTTGCTGCCCGTAATCTCCCCGGTTCCGCCACAGCGATAACAAAAGGCGTTGTCAGTTTGACCCGAACCACCGCAAGTGGGACACAGTTCCCGGTTGGATAATTGCAACACTTTGTCGCCACCCCGGTAGGCTTCCTCCAAGGTCAGCTCCAGATCGGCCTCAATATCACGGCCTCGTACCGGACCGCGGCGCACCCCGCGCCCGGCTCTATTAAAACCGCCGGGCGCAGCGCCGCCAAACAGCATTTCAAAGAAATCACTAAAACCCCCTGCAGCACCGTTTATATCGGTATAAAAATGAAATCCATCCATATCGGGTGGCGGCCGAAAATCTTGCCCTGACTGCCAATTAGCTCCCAGCTGATCATATTTAGCTCTCTTTTCAGCATCCTTTAAAACTTCATAGGCTTCATTGATTTGTTTAATTTTCTCTTCAGCTTCTTCTTTATCCTTACCTGTGTGCAAATCAGGGTGCCACTTCCGGGCAAGTTTGCGGTATGCCGCCTTAATCTCTTTTTCCGTTGCGTCACGGCTGACACCGAGGGTTTCATAATAATCCCGATAGGTTACGCCCATTCATTTACTCACCTGCCTTAACCGGGTAGTTATGGTACGCAAATTTAAGCATTGGGTTTTTCTTCGTAATCAGCATCAACAACGTCGTCATCGTAACCTTTGTTTGCTGCGTTCCCATAATTATCGGTATTGGTACCGGCACCGGTATCTTGCCCGGTTTGCTGGTAAGCCTGTTGGGACAAGCTGTAAGCCGCTTGTTTCAATTCCTCGGTAAGGGTGCGAATGCGATCTGCAGGCGCATTTTCTTTCAGAGCAGCCCGTAAGTCATTTTGCATTTGCTCGATCCTGGCCTTATCACTCATAGGCACCTTGTCACCCAGTTCATTGAGCTGCCGGTCCACCTGGTATAGCACGGAGTCGGCCTCGTTACGCATTTCTACTTCCTCACGGCGTTTTTTATCCTCTGCGGCATTCATTTCGCCCTCCCGCACCATGCGGTCAATATCCGCCTGATCAAGACTGCCGGAACCGGTGATGGTAATGGTTTGCTCCTTGTTAGTATCCTTGTCCCGGGCACTTACTTTGAGAATACCGTTTGCATCTATATCAAAGGTGACCTCAATCTGTGGTACGCCACGGGGTGCCTGGCGAATGCCATCCAGCTTGAACTGTCCCAGGGAACGGTTATCCCGGGCCATTTCCCGCTCGCCCTGCAGAACATGAATATCCACAGCGGGCTGGTTATCATCCGCGGTAGTAAACACCTGACTGCGCCGCACAGGAATGGTAGTGTTGCGCTCAATAATCTTAGAAGTTACACCGCCCAGGGTTTCTACACCCAGGGATAGCGGGGTCACATCCAGCAACAGCACATCTTTTACTTCCCCGGCCAGCACACCGCCCTGCACCGCCGCCCCGATAGCCACAACTTCATCCGGGTTAACGCTCTGGTTGGGCTGCTTACCTCCGGTCAGCTCACGCACCAGGTTTTGTACCGCCGGTATCCGAGTGGAACCACCCACCAGAATTACATCGTTAATATCCTGGGATGATAGCTTGGCGTCCGCCAGGGCCGCCTGCACTGGTCTCCTGCACCGCTCTACCAAATGATGGGTCAGATCGTCAAATTTAGCCCGCGTCAGTTTGCTCTCCAGGTGCTTGGGACCGGTAGCATCAGCCGTGATAAAGGGCAGGCTGATCTGGGTTTCCATCGTGGAGGAAAGCTCAATTTTAGCCTTCTCCGCCGCTTCAGTGAGCCTCTGTAGAGATTGCTTATCATTGCGCAAATCAATGCCATAATCTTTTTTAAATTCCTCAGCCATCCAATCCACCAGGGCTTTATCAAAATCATCGCCGCCCAGGTGCGTGTCACCATTGGTTGCTTTGACCTCAAACACTCCGTCGCCTACTTCTAAAATGGATACATCGAAGGTACCACCGCCTAAGTCAAAGACCAGGATGGTCTGGTTCAGCTTCTTATCCATACCATAAGCCAGTGCCGCCGCTGTGGGCTCATTAATGATACGGAGCACATTTAGACCGGCTATTTTACCGGCGTTTTTAGTCGCCTGCCGTTGGGCATCGTTAAAATAAGCCGGCACAGTGATTACTGCATCAGTAACGGTTTCACCCAGGTATTTAGAGGCGTCATCAGCCAGCTTGCGCAACACCATCGCGGAAATTTCCTCAGGCGCATATTCCTTGCCGCGGATTTGAAAGCGCACAACATCGCCGGGGCCGGCCTCTACCTTATAAGGGACCAGGGACCGTTCGTCAGCTACTTCAGAATAGCGCCGGCCAATAAACCGCTTTACCGAATACAGTGTATTTTCCGGGTTCAACACTGATTGGCGCCTGGCCACCTGGCCTACCAATCTTTCCCCGTCATCCTTGAAAGCCACTACTGATGGGGTAGTACGAGAACCTTCCGCATTTACGATGACCGTAGGTTTGCCGCCCTCCAGCACCGCCACCACCGAGTTAGTAGTACCAAGATCAATACCTACAGTTTTTCCCATTTACAAAACCTCCTTTAAATTTGTTCCGGGTGCCTTCCCGGTCATGGCTGTATTTTAATTACGTTATATTATTAGCAGATTTAATGGATATAACTATATTACCAATCTGACATTGACTTTGACTTTAACTGACCTTATTTTATTATAAATTTAAAAGCCTGTCAATATTAAAATTTGATTAATTTTCATTTTTTTTAAAATATTTAATTAATTATTTTTAACTCTATTGTGCATTTAAACTCCCTAAAATATAATAATTACATAAGGAGGGGGATTAAGGATGAAATTGCTGGTGCCTACAGATGGTTCAAACAATGCTATGGAGGCTGTTAATTTCGCTATTGCTTTAGCCAGGGAAAATCCTAAGACTCAGGTTACTGTCATTAGCGTAATTGCGCCGTTTTCAGAATCAAGAGCCGGTATAGCCCTGGAAAAAGCCAGAAACGCTTTTATTAAAGCTGGGTTAACCGTGCAAACCGTATTGCTGGAAGGAGATCCGGCCGATACCATTATCAAGTACGCCCAGGAGCAAAAAATAGAACATATTATCATGGGCAGCCGGGGTATGGGTGCATTGAGAAGCATGGTTCTGGGCAGTGTAAGTCAAAAGGTTATGCAGAATACCAGTATACCGTTAACCATCGTTAAGTGATTGAGGGATATCATTGAAAACCTTTGGACTTTTTATGCTTATATCTATGCTTACCCGCAACCCGTTGGTAGCCTTATTAATCATAATCCTGATTTATTTGGTCATTGACCGGAATTTTATCGGTTTTTTACCGGATTACACAGCACCCCTGCGCCGTAAGAGAAGACTGGGTGAGCTCCAGCGTGAACTGGCAGTTAACCCACACAACGCCAATGCCCGAATGGAACTAGGCGAACTGTACTTTGACAAGGGCGATTATAAAAGAGCGGTGGACCAACTGCAAATGGCACTGGTAAAAATGGAGGATTCCCCTCTGACCCACTATTATCTTGGCGCTTCTCTGCTGCATCTTGGCCGGGTGGAGGGGCTGAAGGAAGTGGCCAGAGCTATAGAAATTAACCCCAAAGCTGCTCAGGGCTATCCATATCTTTATTTATTGAAATACGGGAATAAAGTTGATAGTGCACCAATAGAGAATCTGCAAGAAAATTTACTGCGACATGGCTCGGTGTGGACATTTTATGAGGCCGGTAAATATTTTAAAAGCACCGGACAAACTAAGCTGGCCAGTAAATTCTTACAGGAAGTGCTGGATATCTACCGCATCTCCTCCCCCGCTATGCGCCGCAGATTACGCCGCATAGCCCTTTATGCCAGGCTTTTTAAGTAGAACATAAAGCCTGGCCTACCATACCATTAGGTCAGGTATGAATCCACCTGGCTTTCCAGCGCTTTAATCTCCTCTTCAATTAACTCGCGGCCGAGGAAACTCTGCAGCGCCTTGATGGATGCCCCCAAAGCTACTCGCCGCACGTCCACCCCGGTATCCCGGCCGACCGTGGTACGATGACCGGTTTCATACTTGGCTGAGGGCAGACCGGGTCCCTCGTTCACCGACTCAAGCTCAAAAAACGTGTCGTGTGCTAAAGGCCGGTCATCTTCCAGCACCTGGGCATCCCTGCTTTTCCTGTCGAGGAGCGGTTTTACGGCCACGCTTGAGTCCATGGCTGGTACAGGTCCATCGTTAAGGTCAAATGGTACGGCGGTATTGCCCTTCTTTAGCAACCGTTTCTCTCTAGTTTTTTCTTTCTTTTGTACATGGTTAAAAAAAGCACTGGCAATTTCTTCCTCCACCTGCAATAACTCCACCCTGTGCTGCTCAATAAGGACAGGGTTATTAGCTGCTTTACCCTCCAGCATTTCTAACAAATCAACTTGGTTAGCTATTAACGCCTGCAACGCCGGCGATACCTTAACTAATACCTTCATTAAGTCCTTGTCCACCTGGTGACCGGACGGTGTGAAAATTTCTTCTTGCTTTTTACTCTTCTTGACCAACGTTTACACATCCTATCCCGGCATATTTTACCGTTATTTTCATGTCTTTTATTCAACAATTAGTCTGTTAAATCCTTGATGCCATACAAATTAGTTCTGTTAACTAAAGTCAGATATTTGAAAATGTAATTCCTTAGTCAATTAACAAAATTAAATGTTGACTCATAGTTAGGCCTATATTAAAATTAATATAAGTTAATAGTTTATATAATTCTTAATAGGAGTGATTAGTTACATATGAAACCACTAGAAATTAAACCCGGCATTTACTGGGTAGGGGGAATTGACTGGAACCTGCGTTTATTTCACGGTCATGTAACGCCAAGGGGGACAACCTACAATGCTTATCTGATCATCGACGACAAAATTACCCTGGTAGACACAGTAAAATACTACATGGTCAACGAAATGCTTGACAGGATTAAGGAAATCATCGATCCTTCCCGCATTGACATCGTGGTTTCCAACCACGTGGAGATGGACCACTCCGGTGGCCTGCCTAAAATCATGGAGCTTGCGCCCAATGCCAAGGTGGTTACCTCTCCCCAAGGTCAAAAAGGGCTTAAACGGTATTACAAACAGGATAACTGGGACTTTATAGTTGTAAAGTCCGGCGAGGAGTTAAACATCGGTTCCCGCACTTTAAAATTTGTGCATGTACCAATGGTTCATTGGCCTGATTCCATGGTTACCTATATCCCGGAAGAAAAGTTACTGCTGCCCAATGATGCCTTCGGCCAGCATATGGCCAGCACAGGTCGTTTTGATGATGAGATCGGCTGGGACATCGTTCGTGAAGCAGCAGCCGGCTATTACAGCAATATTGTTTTACCTTATGGCGAAAATGTACTGAAAGCTCTGGATGTTGTTGAACAGTTAGATATTGATACCATTGCTCCCAGTCACGGCGTCATCTGGCGTTCTTATATTGATAAAATCTTGCCTGTTTACCGGCGCTGGGCCAGCAACCAAACTGAGCCCAGGGCATTAATCGTATATGATACCATCTGGGAATCCACTAAAAAGATCGCCTTGACTTTGCAAGCAGGGCTGGAAGAAGCAGGTGTACCAGTTGTGGTAAGATTTCTGCAAACCAGCCATATTTCTGAAGTGATGGATGATTTATTGGAATCCAAAGCGGTACTAATCGGCACCCCCACATTAAATAACGGCATGATGCCCACTGTGAGCGCGCTGCTCACCTACATGAAGGGTTTACGCCCCAAAAACCGGCTTGGTTTGGCCTTTGGCTCTTACGGCTGGGGCGGCCAGGGCGCCCGGGAAGTAGCTGCGGCTATGCAGGGAATGGGCATGGAAATGCCGCTGGACACGGTCAACATGCTGTATTTACCCGACGAATCTGAGATGGTAGCAGTTAAAGAGGTTGGCAGGAAAATGGGCGAACTAATTTTGAATATAAAATAATTTTAAATATTCAAAAAAAGTTGTCTTGAACTACTTAACAAAAAAATCGTTCTATGGTTTAATTTATATGATTTATAAAATTTAAGGGAGGATTATCATGGCTGACAGGTATGAAGTTTACAAATGTAATGTGTGCGGCAATATAGTCGAAATAGAACACGGGGGTAAAGGGCAGCTGGTTTGCTGCAATCAACCCATGAAACGTATGGTGGAAAACACTGTCGACGCCGCCTACGAAAAACACGTGCCCGTAGTGGAAAAAGCCAATGGCAAGGTTACAGTCAAAGTGGGCAGCGTTGAACACCCGATGGAAGAAAAGCATTACATCGAATGGATCGAAGTCATTGTGGACAACAAACTATTTGGAGAACAATTAATATACAGGAAGTATTTAAAACCTAGAGACAAACCAGAAGCAGTTTTCAATATCGCCGATGGCAACATTATTGTACGGGAATATTGCAACCTGCACGGCCTCTGGAAAGCCTAATAAAAAATAAGTAAGGAGCGATATATATTGTCAATTAAAGGAACTCGCACTGAAAAAAACCTACTCGCCGCATTTGCCGGTGAATCTCAAGCCAGAAACCGCTACACTTATTTCGCCAGCGTAGCAAAAAAGGAAGGTTACGAGCAAATCTCAGCTGCCTATCTTGAAACAGCCGATCAGGAGAAGGAGCACGCGAAAAGGCTGTTTAAGTTTTTAGAAGGCGGTGATCTGGAAATTACTGCTAGCTTCCCGGCCGGGATAATCGGCACCACAGCGGAGAACCTGCAGGCTTCTGCAGCTGGGGAAAACCACGAGCATACCGAGATGTACCCCGAGTTTGCCCAAATTGCAGACGAAGAGGGTTTCCCGGAACTGGCTAAAATTTTCAGAGCCATTGCGGCAGCAGAAGTTGGTCATGAGCAACGTTTTCTCGCCTTCCTGGAAAACATCCAGAAAGGCCAGGTCTTCAAGCGCGCCGAAAAAGTAGTCTGGAGATGCCGCAATTGCGGATACATGCATGAAGGAACCGAGGCACCCGAAGTCTGCCCGGCCTGTGACCACCCACAGGCTCATTATGAGCTATGGTGCCAAAATTACTAGGCATCAATTTGGCTGACGGTATATATAGGCATTAAAGGGAAATAATGATGGGTAGCCTATTTGAAGAAGTTTTTTTTGGAGGTGTTGATATTGGATTTAAAAGCGCTGTATAAAATCAGCTATGGTCTTTACATTATTACATCGAAAAAGGGCGAGCAAATCAACGGCCAAATAGCCAATACGGTATTCCAAATTTCCAGCGATCCGGCCACCGTTGCAATTAGTATTAACAAACAAAACTTAACCAATGAGTTTATCAGGGAAAGCAAGGTATTCGGTGTATCTGTACTAGCCCAGGAAGCTCCCCTGTCAATAGTTGGGCAATTTGGTTTCAAGTCCGGCAAAGATGTGGATAAATTTCAGGGGGTTAGCTATAAACAAGGAATAAGCGGAGTACCGGTTATCACCGAACATACGCTGGCCTGCCTCGAAGCAGAAGTGATTAATGAAGTAGACGCCGGAACGCATCATATCTTTATCGGCCGGGTTACCAATGCTGAGGTATTTTTAGAAGGCACTCCCATGACTTATGCGTATTATCAACAAATCAAAAGAGGTTCCGTACCACCCACCGCACCAACTTTTGTACCAAAACAAGCTGAAGGGACAGAAAAAATGGATAACTACGTATGCAATATCTGCGGTTATGTTTACGACCCGGCCCAAGGTGACCCGGAAAATGGAGTTGCCCCGGGAACTCCATTTGATAAACTACCGGATGATTGGACTTGCCCTGTTTGCGGCGCCGGCAAGGATGAATTCGCGAAGGAATAAGTCATGCTAAGCTGTCTGGCTCTGGCCTGCAGCCCGCGCAAAAATGGCAATACCGCCCTGCTGGCCAGGCAGGCGCTGGATGCCTGTGCGGCGGCAGGCTGCGCAACGGAATATCTCCACCTGGCGGGGTTTAATTATCAGCCCTGCCAGGCCTGTGAAGGCTGTAATACCACCGGCCGATGCGTGCTCAAAGACGATGCTGGAATGCTTTATGAAAAAATCCTGTCCGCCGACAGGATAATTTTAGCCGCCCCCGTTTATTCTATGGGCATTTGCGCGCAGGCTAAAACCTTTATTGACCGGGCCCAGCAATTCTGGGCAATGAAATATTTGTTAAAAAGAAGTGTTATCTCCGACCAGAACAGGCTTGCCCGCCGGGGCATTTTTATTAGCTGCGCGGGCTCTACTTTGCCCGGTGTTTTTGACGGTGCCCGGCAGGTTGCTAATTATTTTTTTAAGATGCTGGAAATCGAACTGCTGGCTTCCCTTTGCTTTGACGGAGTAGATCACCAAGGTGAGATCCTGAACCACACAACAGCCATGACCCGGGCAACCGAATATGGACGTTTACTTGGCGAAAGCACGAAAATGCCCTAACGAGGACCGACCGGTCTCCATTAGGGCATTTTATCTAGATATTATTCGCTCAAACCGTAGTAGCACCTTTTAGGGGAATCGATTTTACCTTCTTTTTTCAATGCCTTAAGGGCCTTGTCCACTTCTTTCTTATCAATACCGGCAAGCTCTGCAATTTCACCTGCTTTAAGAGGTCCTTTTGCCTCCCCCAAGGTTTTTAAGACTGTTTCATTAATGCTCACCGTCAACACCTCCAGCAAATTTTATCATAATTTAACACAATCCCGGCGTAAATACAACCTGCAGCAATAACGACAAAAGCGTTTAATTTATTGCCCCCGGTCAACCTAATTATACTTACTTTAACAAACCTAATCACTCTGTCATACCTGGCACCGGTTAACCTGTCCATGGTAGTTACCGTTTATTTTCTTGCCTTAAGAGGTGCAGTTTGTTATAGTGCAAGTATATTAACAAATCCGCTAAAAAAGGAATTAATCTCCATGCAACGGACTGCTCAGCAGCGGTTATGGGAAATTGATTTAGCCAGAGGTACCGCTTTAATCTTAATGATTATCTACCATCTACTTTATGACCTCAGTGTGTTTTTTAACTTTGATATAGCTTATAATCATGGCATATTTTACTTGCTTGGTAAAGTAGCTGCTACATTATTTATTCTGGTGGCAGGATTGAGTAGCTCCTTTAGCAAAAATAACACTACCCGGGGGCTAAAATTAATTGGCTGGGGCTGCGTCATTTACCTGGTAACCAGTATCGCGGTGCCCGGCTCGAACATAGTGTTCGGCATTTTGCAGTTTTTAGGCGTTTGCCTGTTACTTTACCCGGTAGTAAAAAATATTTCTCCCTATATACTGGTGGGAATTGGGGCAGCTGTTATGCTGGGCGGTGAATTTACTGCCTCATTATCTATCAGCCATAACTGGCTTGTGCCGCTGGGGTTTAGAACGCCCGGCTTTGCTTCTGTTGATTACTTTCCTTTAATACCCTGGTGGGGAGTATTTCTATGGGGGATAGCCCTCAGCAAGCTTGTCTATCCACAAAAAAAAGGCCTTATCAAGTCCAACAGCAAGCTGCTTAAGCTTGTAGCAGCTGCCGGGCGGCATACTTTGTTCATCTATCTGCTCCATCAACCCGTTCTGCTGGCCGCTCTATATTTAATCTTCGACCCGGCAGGTTTCTTTAATTTGCTCACATCCAACAGTTCAGGTTCCACCGTTCATTAAACTTTTTGACGCTCCTCAATAAACATCACTACATCACCTACGGTATGAATTTTTTCCGCTTCTTCATCGGATATAATCAAATCAAACTCATCTTCCAGAGCCAGTAATAATTCAACAAAATCCAAAGATTCAACGCCCAGGTCATCAACAAAGGACGCATCCATATTAATCGCATCTTCATCTCTAAAAAACTGTTCAACCAGTATCGCTTTTACCTGTTCAAATATTTCCATCAATCATTACCTCCCTATTTTAAAACTTCCTTAACTACCTTCAAACATGACTTGATAACCTCATCTCAGTGATGCATAACAATTGGGTCCAGGGCATATAGGCTACCAGTTATCACCGACCTGATGCTATTCAAACTTTTATATATTATTAAGCATTGCAAGTATTTGTCACCAAATCGCCAATATCACATTTGTTATTTTCTCTCATTATCCAGCCCGGCAAGTAAATAACAACAAAAAGCATTGCACACCCTCCGCAAAAGGATGTGCAATGCTTAATTTCTTCCGCTTATGGAAAATGTTAAATTAGTTTTTATCACGGCTAAAACTGTAGTATTATGTATGTACCGAAAATGGAGGTTACCAGCATGGCAACAATCAATTGGTCTTTTTATTACCAACAGTTAGATAAAGTAACACCGCTGCCGGTCGATTGCGGCAGACTTTGCGGTTCCAAATGCTGTACCGAATGGGACAATGGTGCGGGGGTTTACCTGCTGCCGGGTGAAGAACAGCTATTTGAAGGGTTGGCCTGGTGCCAAACAGTTCCGATCCCAAAAATAGAAGCAGCTTTCCCCGGGGAATATTCTTATATCCTGCAGTGCCGGGGCAAATGTCCTAGAAGTAAACGGCCTCTGCTATGCCGTACCTTTCCCCTTACTCCTCATCTTAAAGACGGCAAAGATATCAGCCTGGTATTCGATGAAGCCGGCTGGTTTATCTGTCCCCTGGTGCAGCTGGGTGAGTTGAGCCGGCTGGATCCCCGCTTTGTCAGGCAAGTGCTGGCTGTGTGGCGGCAGCTGGCCGAGGATCAGGCCATCCACAGCTATATTTTAGCCCGCAGTAAGGAAATTGATCACAGCCGAAATGCCCCGTGGAAAAAGCTGTTTTTTTAGCCCCGGCTTAATAGCCCATCTCCTCTAATATTCTGGCTAAAGTATGCAACCGTTCTCCCAGCAGCTCATCATCATTACTGAGTGCCTGGCTGAATAGCTTAATATCCTCATCGATCTTTTCATTATCGGTACAGACAGCCACCGTCATAGCATCACCCTGTAAACCCACCCGATCAATCACCGGCTTTTCCGGATTATATAATTTCTCATAACGGTAAGCTTCTTGAAAATGCAGTTTTGCCCGGCAGACTAAAATGGCCAGGTCGAGTACACGGTGCAGCGGCATTTCCTCAGACTGCCTGGACCATTTTTCACCCGTATGCCGCCACACCTTGGCTGATATTTCTACTTTGCCCCGGTCATTCCATTGCGCCAGGCCCAATGAAAGGCCCTTAGCATCTGTATCATACGCATACCTGCCGTCAACATTTTCGTAGTTTTCAGAAACAATCACCGGTTTATGTTTTAATGTAGTCGGTATCTTCATTATTTGGCCCCCTCAAATTTAGTGATTTACTAAATTACTAGATGTTGATTTGATTATAGCTTTGCACATTTTGAATGTCAAGTCTAAACAAATAATTTAAACTCCCTCACAGTTAAACTCCGGAATAAAGCTCTCCGAAGCAGTATCTCCTTGCTGAATAAAACCATTTTCTATACCTATAGCGATAGCATAATCCACGAGATCATTATATTCCTGCTCGGTTACCCTCCGATTAATTTCCGGATATCGATTTACCTGTGGTAATGGAGTGTACTGGTTCATAATACTGAGCAAAATTTTATCGCCAAAAGTTTCGTATAAATATTTTAGTATCAGCTTTGAATCCTCTAGATACCCCGGTAGTGTTAAATGCCTGACCAGCACACCCCTGGTCATCAGGCCTTCTTCATTAATAACAGGCTTATCGGTTTGACGCACCATTTCCGTAATTGCTGCGGAGGCATATGCAAAATATTCCTCGGCATGGGAATATTTCCTGGCCACCTCCCGGGACCAATATTTACAATCCGGCAGGTAGATATCCACGTAACCCTCCAGCAACCGCAGCGTTTCTATTTTTTCGTAACCGCTGCAATTATAGACAATTGGTATAACAAGACCTTTTCCTCGCGCAAGTATTAAAGCTTCGATAATCTGCGGCACATAATGGCTGGGGGTTACTAAGTTGATGTTATGAGCAGCTTGCCTCTGAAGTTCTAAAAAGATATCCGCCAGCCGGGCTATGGTGATTGGCTTACCGGCCAGTCCTTGCGCAATATTATAATTTTGGCAATAAACACAGCCCAATGAGCATCCGGAAAAGAACACCGCACCTGAGCCATTGGCCCCGGAAAGGCATGGTTCTTCCCACATATGCAGAGCAGCCCTTGCCACCACTAACTCTTCTGTTTGCCGGCAGTACCCTCGCTGCCCCCGGGTACGGTCTACCTGACAATCCCGCGGGCATAAGGTACAATTCTTTAACAATGTTAAGCTCAATAGGTTTCTTCCCCTTAACAAAATTTTAAAAGAATAAGCCATCTTTCCATAACAGAAAGATGGCTTATGCAAATAAGATACTTATTGGTAGCCCCAAGGGGAATCGAACCCCTGTTTCCGCCTTGAGAGGGCAGCGTCTTTACCGCTTGACCATGGGGCCGTATCATTTTCATTATATACTTTTGTTGCACAAAAAACAAGACCGTCTTAGAATTTGGCAAATGTTTCGTCTGGCAATTAAATCTGTATCAGTCAAAAACCTATTTTGATTTTTATGGTACAGCATAAGTAAAGTTTTTTCTTATTTTGGCGGCTTATTGTAGCCTCTGTCTCCATAGGGCTGTAGTTTCTCCAGCCACGGTTTGGTCATTTGTTTAAGCTCCCAGCGTCTGTCTGTTACCTCTGCGGCATCCTTTTCCTCCAGTACCTCGTAGGTAAAGACTTCAGCCCCCAGTTCCTTCCAGTCTTGCTGTAGCTGGGCATTGGCAAACCTGCCCATGTTCAGCTGGGCTTGAATGGTCAGCCACTTGTTTTTTAGGTTGGGATAAGAAGCGACGTAAATTTTGCCGCTGGCTTTATTGGTTATTTGGATGACACCCATGTAAGTCTTAATCTTCTTGTACTCCTCCAGCAACTCCTTGCGTTTTTGCTTATCCATGTTTTCTATATCCTTTCATTCCTTAGTAATTTACTAAACTACTAAGAAATTATACCCCCCTTCAATACTATTTGTCAATGATAAATAATCTTTTTCCCTTCAAAGGCAATCCGGCGTTTTAAATCCGCCATTAAATTGCTAAACTGCTCCAGGTCAAGAGACTGAGCGCCATCACACAACGCCCGGGACGGATCGTTATGGGTTTCAATCATTAAACCATCTGCTCCGGCCGCCACCGCAGCACGTGCCAGGGGAGTCACCAGGTTTCGCAGGCCAGCGGCATGGCTGGGGTCGACGATTACCGGCAGGTGAGACTTCTGTTTAAGCAAGGGAATGGCCGATAAATCCAGAGTATTACGGGTAGCTGTCTCAAATGTGCGAATTCCTCGCTCGCACAGGATAACCTGGCTGTTTCCCGCAGATAATATATACTCGGCACTCATCAACAGCTCTTCCAGGGTATTGGCCAGCCCCCTTTTCAGCAGCACCGGCTTATTAAACCGCCCCACTGCCCTGAGCAGATCGAAATTTTGCATGTTCCTGGCACCAATCTGGATGACATCGATCTCCTCGAATAAAGATAGCTGGGTTTGGTTCATAATCTCAGTCACCACCGGCAAGCCGGTTTCTTTTTTAGCCTTCAGCAAAAGGCGCAGACCATCTTCATGAAGTCCCATAAAGGCATAGGGTGAAGTACGCGGCTTAAAAGCACCTCCCCGGAGCAGCGTGGCACCGCTGGCTTTCACTGACCTGGCCACCTCGATAATTTGTTCTTCGCTCTCAACAGAGCAGGGTCCTGCAATAACCTGAAACATGCCCTCGCCAAAGGTTACACCGTTTACCTTGACCAGGGTATCCTCCGGATGGATGGTGCGGTTTACTGCTTTATAGGGTTCAGTCACACGTTTGCCATATTCAACTATGTAATTGTTTTGCACCACCGCATCTAAATCTATTGCCGCCGTGTTGCCAATCAGACAGACCACGGTATGTTCCGTGCCTGTATTGAGGAAAGTTTTGAAGCCCCAGGACTCAATCATCTGCTGAAATTGTATTATTTTTTCTTGCGGCACACCCGGTTTTAATACAAATATCATTTTTTACTGCCTCCTCGTTTATCCTGTTAAGCTTCTCACTGTTTTAATAACCTGCCTGATCTTATCCTCATCCTTTAAGCCATCTGTTTCCACACCGCTGCTGAGATCAACGCCATACGGCCGGCACTGCTCAATGGCCCGGGCAAGGTTGCTATTTTCCAGCCCGCCGGCCAACCAAAAGCGCTTCTGTAAATCAGGAACCAGCGCATAGTCAAAAGTTTTGCCGCTGCCCCCGTATTCGTCTTTTTGATAAGTATCAAGCAGCAGCATATCGCAGGATAACTGCTCGGCCTGCAACACCTGTTCCGCATTCCGCACACGCACGGCCTTGATAACCGGGCAATTAATTTGCTCCTTGAGTTCCTTGATATATGCTTCGCTTTCATCCCCGTGCAGCTGCACCACATCGATTACCCCGGTATAGCATAGTTCCGCTATCGAGGCAACCGGTGCATTAACAAAAACCCCAACTGCTTGAACACGGGCATCAAGGCCGGCTTTTAAAAGGGCGGCCTGCTCCGGTGTCACCTGCCGGCGGCTTCGGGCAAACACGAAACCCACATATTCCGGCAGCCAGCGGTTCACTGCTTCAATATCCTCCCGGCGCGTTAAACCGCAAATTTTAATCTTGGTCATTTGCCCCACCTCGCAATTCGGCGAGCTTAGCTCGCTTATTGTGACAGCGCATCAGTGTTTCACCAATCAGGACACCGTTGACTTTGGCCCGCCGCAGCATGGCGATATCAGAGGCAGTTTGTATACCGCTTTCCGCAACAAAGAGAATATTTTCCGGTACTAACTGGCGCAGCCTGATGCTGTTGCTAATATCAACTGTAAAATCCTTAAGGTTGCGATTGTTCACCCCGATAATCCCAGCCCCGGCTGTCAGAGCTGCATCAACTTCCCTCTCGTCGTGGGCTTCGACCAGTGCCGACAAGCCCAGTTCAGCGCAAATAGCCAGATAATCGCAGATGATCCGGGTATCCAGCAGAGCGCAAATTAGCAAAACAGCCGACGCACCCAGGGTTTTTGCTTCATATAGCTGATAAGCATCAACTACGAAGTCCTTGCGCAACACCGGCAGCGCAACCGCCTCTTTTATTTGCACTAGATAATCGTCACTGCCCTGGAAGTATTCGGGTTCCGTCAGTACCGATATGGCATCTGCTCCGGCCTGTTCGTATTCCCCGGCAATCTGTAGATAGGGAAAATCAGCCACAAGCTCTCCTTTAGACGGCGAAGCTTTTTTTACCTCACAAATGAAACTAATCTCCGGTTTGTTTAAGGCCGCAGAAAAGGGAAAACCGGTACCGGACCCCATGCTCAGAGCCATGTGTTTAACTTTTTCCAGCGGCACTTCCGCTTTTTTACGCTCAATCCTGTGCCTGGTGGCTGCCGCAATTTTATCGAGAATCATTGGGCGACCTCGTTGGTCAGCCGGCGAAATTGCTCCAGTTTGGCCAAAGCCTTGCCGCTATCGATAATATCTTGAGCTTTTTCAATACAATCTGCTACGGTGCAATCATCAATGCCTAAATAAAGGGCTATGGCCGAGTTCAGCACTACCACGTCACGCCTGGACCCTCTCTCCCGGCCACTTAAAATATCCAGGGTGGTCCTGGCATTTTCCTCGGGGCTGCCGCCAGCCAAATCCTCAAGGGTACAGCGGCTGAAGCCAAATTGCTCAGGAGTGATCACATAAGAGGTCAGCTGCCCATATCTAATTTCACAAACGCAGGTTTCTCCGGTCAGGGTTACTTCATCCATGCCTTCCTCGCCGCCACTGACCACCACGCCCCTTACCACGCCCAGATTGGCCAGCACTTGGGCCAGCGGTTCAACCAGCTTACGATCATATACGCCCATTAGCTGCATTGTGGCTCCCGCCGGATTGGCCAGGGGTCCCAATATATTGAAAATGGTCCGCACGCCCATTTCCTTGCGCACCGGAGCGGCATATTTCATGGAGGCATGATAAAGCTGGGCGAACATGAAACAAATATTGCTCCTGGCTAATACTGCTTCGCTTTGTCCAGGCGACAGGTTGAGGTTAATCCCCAGGCATTCCAGGACATCTGCCGCCCCACTTTTGCTGGATACCCCGCGATTCCCGTGTTTGGCAACCGGAACACCACCGGCCGCAATCACAAAGGCAGAGGTGGTGGAGATGTTAAAGGTGTTCGTCCCATCACCGCCGGTGCCAACGATATCAATTACATTGCGTACAGGGTTAAGCTTCAAGCCTTTTTCCCGCATTACCGTTGCGCAGGCAGTGATTTCCTCCACAGTTTCGCCTTTGATGCGGAGTCCGGTCAATAAAGCACCCATTTGCGCCTGGGTAGCCGTTCCGTCCATCATGGCGGTCATTACTTCTTTAGCAGTGGCAAAGTCCAAATCCTGGCCGCTGATTACTGTTTGAATAGCATTTTTAATCAATTTTATCTCCTCCTAAAAATTTAAGAAATTTTTTATCACTACCTGCCCCTGGGGGGTCATGATGGATTCTGGGTGAAACTGCACGCCGTAAACCTGGTACTTATTGTGCCGGACGGCCATCACTTCGCCCAGCTCATCTATAGCGATGACCTGCAATTGGGCAGGCAGCGTATCGTTTCGTGCTGCCAGCGAATGATAGCGCGCGGCCTCAATACGACCGGGCAACCCCTGGAAGAGGGGGCATTCATTATCAAGGGTAACGGTACACTGCTTGCCATGCATCAGCCGCTTGGCATGAGTTATTTCAGCCCCATACACTTCACAAATCGCCTGGTGCCCCAGGCACACCCCCAGGATGGGCACTTTTCCCGCCAGGCGGTAAACCACATCCTCGCAAATGCCTGCATCATGAGGGTAACCGGGACCGGGCGATAGAATAATATGCGAAGGCTGCAGCGCTTCAATCTCCGGCACGGTCAGTTCATCATTGCGCACTACTTGAATATCCGGGTTGATGCTGCCGGCCAGCTGCACCAGGTTATAGGCAAAGCTGTCGTAATTATCGATCAGTAAAATCATCAATCATCGACCTCCGCAGCGCGACATATCGCGTTAATTACCGCCCGGGCTTTATTGCCGGATTCCTCATACTCGTTTTCCGGGATACTATCGGCAACAATACCGCCGCCCGCCTGCACATACACTTGACTATCCTTCTTTACCGCCATACGAATGGCAATGCAGGTATCCATATCCCCGGTAAAGTCGAGATAACCCAGTGCGCCCCCATATATCCCCCGCGGCTGATCTTCCAGCTCATCGATAATTTCACAGGCCCTGATTTTTGGCGCACCGGACAGGGTGCCGGCCGGCAGCACCGCCTCAAGGGCGCTGAACCCGTCACAACCTGGCAGGATGTTACTTTCCACCTGGGAACAAATATGCATGATAGTGGAATAGCGATGGATAGACTTATAACTGGTGACTTCAACCGAGGAGTACTGAGAAATTTTACCCAGGTCGTTCCTGCCGAGATCAACCAGCATGTTGTGCTCGGCCAGTTCCTTTTCATCAGCCAGCAGCTCGGCCTCCAAACGCTGGTCCTCCGCGTCGGTCTTGCCTCGCGGCCGGGACCCGGCCACCGGGAAAGTAGTCAACCGCCCGTTTTGTAAACGTACCAGTGTTTCCGGAGAGGTGCTGATAATCTCATCCCCATCCAGATTCATATAGACCATGTAAGGTGATGGATTGGTGGTTCTCAACACCCGGTAGGCATTAAGCAAGCTGCCCTGGTAAGGAGCAACGAACTGCCTAGAGATTACGGCCTGAAAGATGTCTCCCTCCCGGATATATTCCTTGGTCCGATCGACCATTCGGCAGTATTCTTCCTTGCTCACATTGCAGGTAAAGCTTACATTTTGCTCACTCTTTAGCCGGGGCAGCCTCCGGGTATCCCTGATCAGGCCGGTAAGGGCTTCCAGCTCCGCGGTGGCCTTGCCGTAGTTTTCCAGCACCCGGTCGGTTTTCATATTCACCACAATGCATATTTTCTGCTTGAGATGGTCATAGGCAATGACTTTGTCAAAGAGCATTACATCAAAATCATTAAATTCGCCTCGCTTAATGGCTAATTTCGGCTCTGCGTAACCAATCATGGCATAACCCCAGTAGCCGACAAATCCCCCGGTAAAGGGCGGCATATCAGGCAGGCGGGGAGCTTTGTAATCCTGCTGAATTTTCCGCAACACATCGTAGGGCCGGCTAGTTTGAAGCCGGCAAACCTTACCGTTCTGTTCGATGGTAACTTTATGTTCTTTACCGTACACCCGCAGCACCGGGTCAAAACCCAGGAAAGAATAACGGCCCCACTTTTCCCCGCCCTCGATACTCTCCAGCAGGAAATAACGCCGGCTGATGCCGGAAAACTTTCTTAGAAGTGTAATGGGCGTAATCACATCGGCATAGATTTCCCGGCAGATTGGTATACTGCTGTAATCCTTCGCCAGTGCCGGGATGTTATCACTATCAGGTCTAATCATCTACTCAACCTCTTTCACCTGTGGCCAGCTTTTATAGAAATAAAAAAGCTTTTATCCCTGAACAGGGACAAAAGCTTAAACTTCTGCGGTACCACCCAAATTGACGATAAATTCGCCCGCTCATTTTGCATACTAATCATATGCACCTCACTGATAACGGACAGGGTTCCCGTCGACGTCTACTCCCCACCGGTTTCGAGCCGCCCTCGCAAGTCCATTCAGTATGTTCCGGTACACCGCTTTCCCAGCAACAGCGGCTCTCTGGGCTACCTTCCCCTACCTACTTTTCTTGCTCATCGGTTTAACTATTGATATTCAATCTTATGTTATTCAATCGCCTTTTTCATGCTGCGCACATATTCCACAACATAAGGCACACAGTCCGCGCCGTATTGGCCGATAATTTTTACGATGGCGCTTCCCACAATCACGCCGTCAGCCAGCCGGGCCATTTGCCTGGCTTGTTCCGATGTCGAAATACCGAACCCAACGGCGCAGGGGATATCTTTAACCTCTTTAACTAACTTTATCATCTGCTCCACCTCGTTGCTGAGTTCTCGGCGCACTCCGGTGACCCCCAGCGACGATACGCAATAAATAAAGCCTTGCGCCTCAGCGGCGATCTTGCGTATGCGCCGGTTTGAAGTAGGGGCAATCATGGAGATCAAGTCAACTTCGTATGTTGAGCAAAACGGCAATAGTTCCTGTTTTTCTTCAAAGGGCACATCCGGTACTATCACCGCGTCCACGCCAACATCCCGACAGTTTTTCATGAACCGCTCGGTGCCATAAGTAAAAATGGGATTTACATAGGTCATAAAAGCAATGGGCACCTGGCAGCACTGCCGGATGCGCGCTACCATGGCAAATATTTTATCCGTCGTCGTGCCGGCAGCCAAAGCACGGTTATCTGCCTCTTGGATCACCGGCCCTTCGGCTATTGGGTCAGAAAAAGGGATCCCCAGCTCAATTAAATCCGCGCCGGCCTCCGCCATCCGATATACCAGTTGTTCCGTTACCTCAAGCTCCGGGTCGCCTGCAGTGATAAAGGGAATAAACGCCTTGCCGTTGGTAAATACCTGTGGTAATTTATTCATCGATTTGTTCCCCCCTGTAACGCGCTATTGCCGCCACATCCTTATCGCCCCGGCCGGAAAGGTTAACTACCAGGATTTGGTCTTTACCCATCGTAGGAGCAAGCTTCCTGGCATAAGCCACCGCGTGGGCGCTTTCAACAGCCGGAATAATTCCTTCCGTACGCGAGAGGTATTCAAAGGCCTCTACCGCCTCGTTGTCAGTAACCGGCACATATTCCGCCCGGCCCGTATCGTAAAGATGAGCGTGCTCGGGGCCTATCCCCGGATAATCAAGTCCCGCTGAAATAGAATACACCGGTGCGATTTGACCGTACTGGTCCTGGCAGAAATAGGACTTCATGCCGTGAAAGATGCCCGTCGTACCGGTGGCCATAGTGGCCGCCGTCTCGGCGGTATCAACGCCGCGCCCGGCGGCTTCACAGCCTATTAAGCGAACCCCCGGCTCTTCGATAAAATCATAAAAAATTCCCATCGCATTGCTGCCACCGCCCACGCAGGCCAGCAAAGCATCCGGCAGCCGGCCTTCTTTTTGCAGCACCTGTTGCTTGACTTCCCGACCAATCACGCTTTGGAAATCGCGCACTATGGTGGGAAATGGATGTGGTCCCATCACCGAACCCAAAACATAGTGTGTATCCGCCACACGATTTGTCCATTCACGCATGGTTTCGTTGACTGCATCTTTAAGCGTCCGGGTTCCGCTAGTCACCGCATGTACCTGCGCACCCAAAAGCTCCATCCGATATACATTGAGCCTTTGCCGTTCAGTGTCCTCCTTGCCCATAAATATTTCGCAGTCCAGCCCCATGAGAGCAGCGGCTGTGGCTGTGGCCACCCCGTGCTGTCCCGCGCCTGTCTCCGCAATTACGCGGGTCTTGCCCATGCGCTTAGCCAGCAGCACCTGACCAAGCACATTGTTGATTTTATGCGAGCCGGTATGATTGAGATCCTCCCGTTTGAGATAAATTTTTGCGCCCTTTAAATCTCCGGTCATCTTTTCGGCAAAGTAAAGCAAAGAGGGGCGCCCGGCGTAATTATTCAGCAGTTCTGTCAGCTCTTCTTGAAAACCAGGGTCGTTCTTATAATGATAATAAGCATCCTCCAGCTCAAGCACTGCGTTCATTAGCGTTTCGGGGATATACTGTCCCCCGTGAATGCCAAAGTGCCCGTTGGACATTTCTGCCACTTCCTTTCCGGTTACTGATGCTATTGGCGCGATAAAAATAAAAAAGCTTTTGTCCCTGCACTAAGGGACAAAAGCTTAAGCTTCTGCGGTACCACCCAAATTGACGATAAAAATCGCCCACTTATTTTGCATACCATCATATGCACCCCACTGATAACGGACAGGGTTCCCGTCGACGTCTACTCCCTACCGGTTTCGAGTCACCCTCGCAAGTCCATTCAGAATCATCTCTGTAACCGCATTCCCACCAGCCAGCGGCTCTCTAAGTACAGCCAATCATTCCTACTTCTCTTGCTCATCGGTTTATAACTGATAATAATAAGTTGATTTTAGCACCGGCCATTACTTCTGTCAACCTGTATTTGATTCATTATCCAAGCCAGAGGCATGCGCACTAAAATTCATAGCACTGCAGTAAAGTATTAGCGTTGGAAAATCGTATATATTAATATTCCAAGGGTATAAATAATATAAATCAATAAAACAGGGGCAAAGAAAATGCCAATTATGTTTATTCCTTTTCTATACACAGCAATACTTGCATTGATTTTAGTAGCTACGGTGCCTAAAAATAAAATACACCGTTTGTCAATTTATGGGATAATTTTTGGGGCATTGTTCGATATAGTGCTTGTTACGACTACAAATTTTTTTAATGAATTCGGATATAAAAACTACGGACCATTTGGTCTCGGGGGAATACATTTTGCAGCCCCTGTCGCCTGGTCAATATTCTTTATTATGTATTTCTACTTCTTGCCTCGAATTAAAACGTATGTATATATATACATAATTGTAGCGATTCTTTCCAGCATAGCTTTTTGCCAGATGATTACGAAACTAGGTGTTTTATACCTGGCTCATGGAATAATAGACTCAATAATACCTTTTTTAATATGGTTTCCAACAGCCACTTGGGGTTATTATAAATTGACCACCTACTTCGATCAGCAACAACATGAAGGAAAAAGATCTATGGTATTTATACCACACCCACAACCGGCTAGGAAGATTTTAAAAAGAAATAAATAGACAAGCTAAAATCGTTACTCTGGTAGATATTAGGCCTCGCT
The DNA here is from genome assembly GCF_009932395.1 of Sporotomaculum syntrophicum. Lineage (GTDB taxonomy): Bacteria > Bacillota > Desulfotomaculia > Desulfotomaculales > Desulfallaceae > Sporotomaculum > Sporotomaculum syntrophicum. The sequence continues at coordinate 72,630 of NZ_LSRS01000005.1, read as the reverse complement.
AGAATATTCTTCAGGCAGTCTGCTTTGCTACTGAGGAGGTTCATATTGTTTTCGTAAGGCCCACCGTCCCGTATGCTGCAGCCGGGTTACCGCTATCCATTTCATTCAGCGCTTCTATATATTCCATCACATTCGCTTACGCAGCTTTTACCGTAATTACTATATTATTATCATTTTATTATACTAAATAAGAAAGATGCTCGAGAAAATTCCGGAAAGTCCAATTGGCTTTCCGGAATTTAAAGAAACTTAAACATTCTTTCCGCTGGGAAGTGCTTAAGATGCTATCTTTGTCAGCTGTGATTTGAAAATGCATACTCTTTCCTTGGCAATGCGGACAAATAGCTCCGTTTTATGCTCTGCGTGACTTAGCGCTGTAATTCTATACCGCTTCAACCTTACACAGCAGGGATTTGAAATCGGGATAACCGGTAACGGGATCTCTGGTTACCATATCAGTCAACATATTGACATTAGCACCGGACCAACCATGCGGTACCGAAACTACGCCGGGCATTAACCTCGGGTTCCTCTTTAACCCGCATCATAATACTGCCATTGCGAGTGGAAAGGCGAATGCGCTACCCGTCCTTGACTCCGTAACGACCGGCAGTTGATGGATGCAATAAGCGTAGTAATCCTGTTCAGCGAAATACATGCCAATTTCGGCTTCTTTTAACTGGTCCTTAATACCGCTTGGTTCCACCATCATATCTATCACTTCTTCGTCCGTCTTCCAGTGGAATAAGTCACCAAAGCCCAGACGATGGGCCAATTGGGTCCAAATCCACCAGTCAGGCTTAGACTTCCCCTAACGGTTCAATAACCGGCCTAGAATACGAGGCAAAGGGTTCGCCGTGCACTACGCCATAAACGTAGGACAGAGAATGCTTCTCCATAGAGGTGCAGGCAGGAATAAATTACCCAGTTCACCAGTGTCGGTCATAAAAAGATCGATGGTCATCATAAAATCCATGGATTTAAAGGCTTCGATAAACTTGTTCGCTTCCGGGAAGGAAACCACCGGGTTGGCTGCAGTTACGATGGCGCCCCGGACCGGATAAGGTTTGCTTTCCAGGGCTGCCTGCGGGAACAAAGTGGCAATGCCGTAAGGAGATTTCCTGCCCCAGAAAGAATAGAATAACGGGTATTGATCTGCACCAATGGGTTCTTCATCCATCGGTAAACGCAGGTCGGTCATGCGCAGATAAGGAATGGTTACCCAGGTACCAGGCTTGTCAATATTGCCGGTAACAGTCTGCAGGATGTTCAGCAGCCTGGACAGCTGGAAGCCATTGCCATGTTGATCCAGCGTATTGATCCCCTGCACGATACAGGCAGGCTTGGATTGGGCATAAATACGGGATACTGATTTAATGTCGGATGCGGACAACCAGGTGATTTCCGCCGCCCATTCCGGTGTATGCTGCTGAACGTGCTCCTTCAGTTCTTCAAAGCCAATGCAGTAGTCTGCTGTTGCTACCAAGGTATGCATCATAAATATTGCCGATATTCGTGCTGCTTAACTTTCATTATGTACTGAAAGATGTATCGGTCCGGATATTTGGCATTTCAGTTAATTAACGTTCATTAACCAAAATCATATTAACATATACCTACACAATTGCAATAAGAGATTAACCGGTTATTCTAGGGCAATTGAAAAATCTTAAGGTCATCGATTATGAAAACTCTAACTAATTAGATGGTCAGTCCAGCAATACAACAGTTTAGTTTGATTCTTGTTTAGGCATTATTGGCGGATTAATATTGTTATTCCGCCCAATACCATTATAGATAAAGCTAAACATCATCTCGCCGACCTCATCTACAGTATACCTTCCTTTGTTCGAGAACCAGAAGCTGCTCCGAATAACTACAGAGGCAATTAAATTACCGACAACCTGGATATCTATAGGGGCAAAGTAGCCTTCGTCAATACCTCTCTTGATGATTTTGCGGAGAATACGGTCATACGAATCACGCAGCTTGATAACTTCTTTTTTGTGTTCATCGGATAAGTCTTTTATTCCTGTGTCGGATAACATTATGCTTGACTGCTTCATACCGGCCAGAAAGCTGAAATGGCTCTTGATTAGTGCCCGTAATTGTTCAACCGGATTTGTTTCTTCATCTTTCTCCAGATATGCAATGGAAGAAACACCTAGTTCGGTAAAACCTCTGATTACTTCATATAATATTTCCTCTTTATTCTTAAAATAATTATAAAGATTGGCGGGTTTGCAGTTACATGCTTTAGCAATAGTTTTCATACTTGTGGCATGATAACCATGCTGCCAGAAGAGCATGCTGGCTTGTTCAAGCAGCCATCTTTTCTTATCTGAGGTCTCTATTTTTTGTTGCGGTCTTGTCACTTTCAAATCCCCTACTGCTCCCTTCAGTATTAGTGTAGAAAGCAGAAAGATAATATCACAAAACTTGGATATTGTCAAAAACTCGCAAGAATGTGGTAGTCCGGCGATCATAATTACGCCCGCAATGTTATAGGGTGGCGCCCCCGTAGCCTGTTAAAAGCTTTAAATAAAAAATGCCCTACCCAAATTTAATTTATTATTTTATAATAAGTTTGTAAACTAATGCAATTGATGGGAGGCTCTTATGCTGTCAAAATTAAATGAAGTGCAAGATTTCTGCAAAAAAAACGCTATTAAGATGATAGACTTCAAAATGATTGATATTAGTGGTCGTTGGCGTCATGTAACTATACCAGTTGATAGACTTAATGAAGATGTTATGAAATACGGTATTGGTTTTGATGGCTCAAACTACGGCTACGCTAAAGTTGAGAAAAGTGATATGGTATTTATTCCTGATCTCTCCAGTGCTCAAATCGATCCGTTTGTGCAAACCCCCACTCTTACCATGATTGGAAATGTACTTGTTATTGATCCAGATGGGAACAAGCCTTTTGATCAATATCCACGAAACGTAGCTCTGCGAGCAGAGGAATATATGCGCGAAACAAAAATCGCTGATTCCATGATTATAAGCCCTGAGTTTGAGTTTTATGTCCTGGAGCATGTAAGCTATGAATGCAGTCCAAATGCTGTTGCTTTCACGCTGGACACATCACAGGCGGAGTGGAACAGCGGAGTTAACGACTATAACAATTCAGGCTATCATATACCACTAAAAAGTGGTTATCATATCACTCCACCACATGATATAACCTTTGACTTGCGCAGCAAAATGTGCCTTCTGCTAGAGGATTGGGGCGTTAAGGTTAAATATCATCATCATGAGGTAGGCGGCCCCGGTCAGCTAGAAATAGAGGTTGAACTTGGGAATATGACTGAAATGGCTGACAAAACAATGGTGATCAAGTATGTTGTTAAAAATGCTGCAGTTGCAGAAAATAAGACAGCAACTTTTTTACCCAAACCGATTTTTAATGAAGCCGGAAACGGCATGCATGTACATATGCTGCTAATGAAGGAAGGCAAACCCGTTTTTTATGATGAAAATGGATATTCCGGACTTAGTCAAGAAGCACACTGGTTTATGGGCGGCCTTTTAAAACATGCCAGTTCCCTTTGTGCTTTGACCAATCCTTCAACAAATTCATTCAAGCGACTTGTGCCCGGTTACGAGGCCCCTGTAACAATCGGTTATGCTACTTCCAACAGAAGTGCTGTAATTCGTATACCGGCTTATGCCAAATCTCCTGAAGCAAAACGTTTTGAACTTAGAAATCCAGATGCAACTTGCAATCCTTATTATGCATATGCTGCCATACTGATGGCCGGTATCGACGGCATATTAAATAAGATAGACCCACATGAGAATGGATGGGGTCCATATGACTTTAATCTCTATCATCTTTCTGAGGAAGAACAGAAGAAGCTGACTTCCTTGCCTAAATCACTAGATGAAGCTCTTGATGCTTTAGAAGCAGACAATGAGTACTTAACCCGCGGAGGAGTCTTCCCTAAAGAGTTGCTGGATAGGTGGATTAGAATTAAGCGAGCAGAAGCTGAAGCAATTAATAGGATTCCTCATCCGGCAGAGTTTGCACATTACTATGACCTATAATATATAGAGCAATTCCAAAAGCAAGTAATACGCGATGTTTAATTTTATTAATATTTAATATAAGAAGATAACGGCTTCCAAAGGGGTTTCCAAGTATTGTGGCCACACACATTAGACCTGTGTGATACCACAAACTTGGAAGCCCTTTTTTTTTATAGACTATGGTTAAACATTACTCTGGTGAGGCCTTCAGCCACTTGGATTAGCAACCTTCCCGGCCGCAGTACAAGTAAGATTTCACACTCCCCTGTAAGTGCTGTCTCCTAATCTCTCCGGTGATACCCTGCGTTTTTTTGAGCATAAGAAGCAGATTATTAACGAAACCATATTGTCTTTATAATTAGATAAATCACAAGCAACCATATTGCTACAATTGGCAAGGCCAAATACCATCTCTTTGGTTTGTAATCCGCCCATAGTCCTTCAGCATGAATACGACATTCCGCAAAAATATCTGCCGGAATCAATCGTACTGTTAGAGCAATAAGACCTGGCAGTATAATCACGTCATCTAAATAACCTAAAACGGGTATAAAATCTGGAATAAGGTCAATCGGAGATAAAGCGTATATAATTGTTATTCCGGCAAAAATTTTCGCTATCATCGGTGTCTCTTTTTTCCTTAATGCTATGAAAACAGCAGGGATATCTATTTTTAATTTGTTAGCTCTTTCTTTAAGATTCAACAATATATCTCTCCTGCATATTTTCCTTTGTTACCACAATGAATATCGGAAAATTATCCGGGCACTACTATTTCATTCACATAATGGCTGAAGTTAGTGTCGCTGCCGCCCCCCCCAGTAGCAATTTCATAGCAGATATTGCTTATGTGTTCACTTATGCGTAAAAGAGAATTAATTAAATCCAAATGCAATGCACTGGTGGAAACGGACTTCTCGGTACCTTGTTTTAGCCGTTTAAAGTGCTGCGTGCGCAGTTGTCTCTCCATGAGGGCTAACTCTGAGCATCCTTTAATGGCCTCATTGGCCAGCTCAATATCATTGGCAACCAGGGCCACATTAGCCATGCGCATTAAATCAACCAGCCGGCGGTGCATATCCTTGATCTCTTCCCATCCCTCCGCAGAGAATTGATACTGCCGGCTTATCTTGGAATTGGCAATATAAGTAATATCCTTCTCAATAATATCTCCAATGTGCTCTAAATCAGCTACAATATGCATATTGCTCATACACCGGTTAAATTCTTTGCGTGATAGCGGTTGGCGCATCACACTGGTTAAGTAATTGGTCATGGATTGGCAGAGCAGATCTAGATAGTCTTCTTTCCTATTAATTTTTCCCAACAACTTAGTATCGTTTTTTTCAAATACCTTTATAATTGATTGGATCATAAAGTAAACCTGATCTGCGGCATTGTCTCTTTCTTTGGAAGCCAGCCCCAGAGCTATGGACGGGGTATTAATTAATTTCTCATCGAGGTATTTGGTTTTTAACTGTCTTTCATGGGGCCCTTTACGATCCGGGATAATTATTTGCAGCAGCCTGGCAAATTGATTAATAAACGGTAAAAACAAAATGGCGATAGCGATATTAAAAAAAGTATGGGCGTTTGCCACCTGGTAGACCGGCGCTGCCGTGATTTTGGTCATTAGCAAGGCATAAAGGCCGACAAATGGCAACAGCAACAACACACCGGATGTTTTAAACAGCAGATGAGCAGCAGCCACTCGCCGGGCTTCACGGGAAGAACCCAAGCTTGTCAAGAGCGCTGTAAATGAGGTGCCTATATTTGCCCCAAACAGCAAATAAATCGCAGAGTGCAGCGGCACTAAATTTTGCATAGCCATAACCATGATAATACCTACTGATGCGGCGCTGCTTTGCACTAAAAAAGTGAATAAAGCGGCGGCAAAAATGGCCAGCAGCGGGTAATCACCGGCGCTCACCAGCATATGACGGAAAAAAGGTTCGTCTTTCAATGGCTGCATAGTAGCGGCCATAAGTTTTAGGCCAAAAAATAATAACCCGAAACCCAGCAGCACTTGTCCCACCCGTTTGTATTGGTCTTGCCGGCAAAAAAACGTTATTAAAGCGCCGATAGTCATAATGGGCAACGCAATTTCAGTAACCTTAAGGGCGATTAACTGAGCAGTAACCGTGGTACCGATATCTGCGCCTAGAATTACTCCCAGGGTTTCTTTTAAGGACATAATCGAGGCACTGGTTAGACCGACTAAAATTACCGTTGTTGCGGTGCTGCTTTGAAAAAGCATGGTTACTACCGCGCCCACAAGCAACGCTGTGCAGCGGTTATGGGTAAGGGTGCTAAGGAGACTCCTAAGCCGGTGCCCGGCAATTTTTTGCAGGCCTTCACTCATGATGTACATACCATACAACAGAAGGCCCATGCCGCCCATTAAGCCAAACAACAGATTTTTCCCAAGCTCCATTGCCGACACCTCCCTTAGATTATTATAATATTTTTGTTAATGAAATGTTAATTAAATTACAGTAAATGTCTCATAATTCACGCAATTTATACAAATGTACATATCTTACAAACACATCCTGAAAATCTTTTCAATATCTTCAGCTGCTAAAGGCTGGAAGGCATATTTGGTGCTTCCCAAAGTTGCAGCTTTCCTGGCCATAATATTAAAGTTTGCATCGTTGATACCAATTTCAGTAAGGGTACTCTGCAGCCCCAGAGTCTCAAAGAAGAATTCTTTAAGCAAATCAATACTCTGCTTAGCGACTTCCATTTGTGGTAAGGACTCATCAATACTAAATACATTTACGCCAAACTGATAGAATTTACTTACTGTATTTTCATTCAGAGTATATTCCATCCATCTTGGCGTCAGTATGGCAAGCCCCAGTCCGTGTGTAATATCGTAAAACGCCGATAGCTCATGTTCCATGGGATGACAGCTCCAGGCCTGACGCTTACCGCCATTGATAAAGCCATTGATCGCCCATGAAGAAGCCCACATCAGATTGGCACGTGCTTCATAATTTTCAGGTTCTGCCAGGGCAACCGGTGTATACTTTAGAACGGTCTTCATTAGGCCTTCCATAACACAGTCCAGCATATACAAATCTTGGTCCATACTAAAATACACTTCAAAGATGTGGCTAAGTATATCTGCGGCTCCACAGGCTGTATGGAATTTGTTCACCGTATAGGTGAGTGTTGGATCCAAGAAGGAAACCTTAGGTTGCATGACAGGAAAAATCAGACCAATTTTATCATTTGTTTCGGGATTGCTGATAACGCCGCCGGCATCCATTTCTGAACCCGTTGCTGACAGGGTTAGCACGGTAATGATGGGCAGGCATTTCTTTACCGGGACTTTCTTAAGCAGGATATCCCAGGCATCTCCATCATAATAAGCAGCCGCACCAATATATTTTGTGCAATCTATAACCGATCCTCCACCTACAGCAAGAAGAACGTCTATATTTTCTTTCTTGCATATATCAGCACCTGCGTTTACAGAGGATACTCTTGGATTTGGGTCAATTCCGGACAATTCATAAAGCTCTAAACCAGCTTTATTTATCTCCTCGATAATCTTGTCATAAAGCCCAATCTTCTTGATGGAACCTCCACCATAAGTCAAAAGTACTTTTTTGCCGAATTTGCTTAATTCGGCGCCCAAGTTCTTCAGTTGGTTTTCACCGAAATATACTTTTGTTGGAATGTCATATACGAAAGCATTCATCACTTTCACCCTTTCTCTTTCTTTGATATGCTCAGAGTCCCCATATTTATTTTATATTACTTTATCCCTATCCTATATTCACGCACTAACATCTTTTAGTCAAGAGTAATGCCGACAGCAACTTATAAAACCTTATGTTATTATAATACCTAAAGGGAAATAGTGGGCGTAAGTATACCCAACATATTGAAAGATTCTAAACAATCGCTTCTTTTTCATCGTTCTCTATAATTTTTTTGAACAAGATATCTCTTAAATAGAATAATACATGCTGGTTATCCCCACCTGGCCCGAATTTTATCAGCGTAATTCTATATTCATCTATAGTTAGTTTCGCATCATTTGCTGCATCACCGGGGTAAAACGCAATTACTTCATCAACCGGCCTGATTTTATGATCAGAAACACTTGATAAACCAATGCGGTAGTTTAATAGCTGGCGCATATTTTCTGTCCATTTTCTTCGGTCTTTTTCCACCAAAGTGTTCCACACATTTTGAAGCTTGCGATATTTCACCTCGAAAATGAAGGATTGAGAATATTCTTCACTTTCGTAGACATCCAGACGCAAATCAGGCCTGTTGTTCTCGCTTTCACTCCATATGGGAATGCCCTTCTCGCTCGCTATTTTACTCTCGTAAGGTATACTTTGGTCGTATATTAAATCAAAACGCCATTTACCTTTCGTCAAGCTTACTTTGGTATCCGGTTCAATGCTGGGTATAAACATGGGCTCGCCAAATCTCCATGTGTTGGAATAAATCCAACCTTCCACGGGTTGAAACCCGAGCTTCTTTAAAATTTCCAACATTTTAACGAAAATCCAATATTCATAAAGCAAATCAGAACGTTTCCACTGATACTCAGTTGCAGACTGTACCTGTATTTCTGAATTTAGGCATAATTGCTGCCAAAACCGAAAAACACCAAAATATCGATAATCCTGTAATAAGCCGGGAGTTATGGGGATAAGACCTTTAATGCTTTTTACACCGGTGAAGAATTGATGATTTAATAGCTGCCATAGACGCCCCTGTAGTCTATTACAGCGATCCAGATCTTTATACAAATGATCGATTTCTTTTTGCCTGCGCTTGAGTATACTTGCATTACCCGGCATGTATCGTTCTTCTTCTGTTAATATACCTTTTTTAAGGTTAAGTGTGTTTTCAATTGCTTTTTGAATCCGGCTGCATACCTGGATAAAACCGAAAAGTATTTTTTTAAGCCATTGATTTTCTGACAAATCATAATTTATTTTACTTCGCGGCGCCAAGACATATTTGGGACGCCGGTTTGAACCGCTGTTCTTTCGCCTGCCATGTTCAGAGTTCAACCAATATAAAGTGCGATTATCCCAAACCCTTGCCTTATGTTCAGGAACTATATCATGTTCCTTAATTACTTGTTGGTGAGGCTTTTGTAAAATATCCAGCAAACTGGCATAAAGCCGCGGAAATTCTTTTTCCAACAAGCTATACTGATAAAAAAGAACCGGTAAAGCTTGCATGATGTCGGATGTACCTGGACCACGCCTGGGTAAAGCCACATCAATAGCTAAACCTCTAACACAGTCCTCCAACTCTTGTCGCATAACCTCTAGTTGACGATCACTGATTTGCTTAGCCTTAACTTTTAATATGGTGAAATACGAACTATCCCCCCAGACCACCTTAACTCGATACAGACCGGGAATCCAGGGATAGTTTTCTATCTGGTTGTATAGAGGCATATTACTGGGACAATCAAGGTAGGCCCCGTCATAATCGCGCTTAATTTGGTGGTTACCAAGGCCATCCAGCCCGTCCATGTATAAGCGGGCATTATCCGGTATTTTGATACCATCGCCTGGAGTAAATTCCAAACTCACATAACTAAATTCCAATAAATATGTGGAATCAATAACGGCATCTTTTTCTTTGCTGCAAAAACTGTTTAACGGGATGGAATAATTCTTTTCTTTGCTGCCAATGTGCAAAATGACGCGGAAAGGTAATCCATCAGGATGCATAACCAAACCACCTTAATTCCTTGGCTTTCTGCTTAATTTCGTTACGGCTATAATTATAATCGCTGATATTGTTGTATTCATCCATCAATTTCAAAATTTCGCTATCTTCTACCTCATCCGTCGTTTCGTTATAAATACCAATTAATTTAAGCAATTGTTCCTGTGGCCCGCGCAACATAGGAAGTACCTTTTGCACAAGCTGATAGTCAAAAGCTTTCGCGCGATTTAAGATTGGCCCCTGTTCATGCCTGGGTATATTGCGCAAGTAATCATCTATATGACGCAGGCTACGATAACCAATACCTTTTCTGGCATCAACTTTGTTAATTATCTCGTGTAATTTATATAAAAACTCATTTTCACTTGCATTAAGAGAGAATCCGCTTTGGTTTACCCAGTTGAAGTATTGTGTGGCTAAAATTTCTGAATTATTTATAATGGGTGTATTGGTTTTTAAACCTTCAATTAACTCAGCCAACCTGACAAAAGGCAACACCTTTAAACGAAGTATGCTGGCCCGGTCCAGTACTTTATCGCTAAATGCGTAAGTTGATTCATCAATGTTAACCGTTCCCACCATTAATACATTGCGACCAAGCTTGACCTGGGGGGGATATTGATGAGAATTATATACACGTTCTGCCATTTCAGGATTATATAATTGCAGCACCCGCTTTTCTGCCGGGAGTTCCAAAACACTTAAAAACTGGGCAAAATAATGTTCTATTCTGGCCAGATTCATTTCGTCAAAGCACACCAGATACAGTTTGTCCCGGTTTTTTTCCGCTTCCAATAAGAGGTTTAGCAAACCAGTATCCGCCGGTCTGTATATGTTATTGGAGGTGTCCAAAAAACCAATTAAATCTGTTTCATCTGTCCATGTTGGCCTTACTGGTATAAAACTAAACCTGCCCCGGGAATCATCTCGGGTTAATCCCAGTGATTCAGCGTATAAACCAACCAACCTTGATTTTCCTGTTCCCGACATGCCGGCAATAATAACAAAATTATTGATCTTTAAGTCTATATGAAAATTATATAAATCATCCTCATCATAAAGCAGACCTGATAAACGACAGTGTTTAATTAACCTGTTGATAAACTCGACTTCTTCTAGGCCTACTCCCATTACCGGTTCCTCTAGATTACCAGTAGCATCATTTAAGACTCCTTGCAGGTCGGGTTCCAGTGCATCAATCACTTTTTTCACGGCATCTGTTTTTGGTGACTTGGTATGATCATCAGCGCTATGGTCAACTTCTTTTTTAGTACCTGGATCAAACTGCACATCTTTGGATAAGGGTGCATCTAAGATTTCTACCTTTTCACCATCAGCTTCTAATAGTTTTGCGAAATCCTGCAGGTATAAATAAGATTCAACAAATGCTACATCTTTATAGGTAATTACATTTTCATATTCAAAAAGGTCGCATTGAACACGCTTTAGGTTATTTTTATAATTAAAGATCCACTTATTATGCCTTTCTACACGAAAAGCAAAATCTCCATACAAATAACCGCCAATATGAATATAAATAGGATCTGCTATAGGCATTTGTCCAGGGAAATAGCGGAATGGTCCTACAGGCTGCCTGTTTACAATTAGCTTATCGTAATCTTCGTAGTCTCTCTCATTCAAATAAAGCATAGGGATTAGCCTGCTATTTCTATGTATGCCAGGGGGCTTCGGTAAAACCATAACAGGTTCAGCAGAATATAAAATCTCACCTTTTTTATATTGTTGAACAGGACGAAATAAGACCACTTTATCCTTAATGAAATCTTCAAAAGACTTGGCCCTCATAGGCAGATCATCATAATAGTTATCGATAAAGTCATAATCAGTAAATTTGTTGGCATAACAAGTTATTGGTTTTTCTAAAGGTAAAAAATCAGGCCCATCAGATATTATCTTTAAGGCAAACTGAAGCTCATTAATACTATTAACAAATACAACAAACTCTCTTTCAGGCATAAGGTCTTCTGGTTCAGCTAGAATACCAACCAAAATACAGTTTAACTCTTCACTCATTTACATTGTCCTCCTTGGAAACTAAATGGCATATTTTTTATCTTTGGAAAGATCGGTAATTAATTGATTAATAATATCTTCACTGCTTTTTATATTAGGTATCTCATTAATTTTAATTTGACAGCTGTTAAAATTTTTAAGTATCTTACGCCGTTGTTCAAAGGTACACCGACTGGATAATAAAAATGCTACATCATACTCCTTGATATGCTCCTCACTACTGCAAATCACATCTACATCATCAAAATCAACACAGGTTTTATCTACAACAACTCCTGAAACAACGTTTATTACTCGGTTAGACTTATCACCCAGGAAAATAACTCGCAGCGTTTTATTATTAAGTTTCTCCCCAGGATATTTTGCCTGCCAGATTTTTAACAAAACTTCTTGTTCAGCCAACTTCTTTTTAAGCCCCTCATTCTCAGTAGTTAACTGATTTATGGCGTTATTCATTTCTCCAAGCTGTTCTTCAAACTTTCTTTTTTGTTTCAACACTTCATTCTGGAATGTTATTGCTTGTTCAAGTTCTGTACTTGTTCGTTCGTAGGCTTTGGTCATATCTCCCAACTGTTTTTTATTTTCTTCTTTAATTCTAGTTATTGTGCTATTTAATTTCTGAATTTGATTAATGGCTTGTTCTAATTGCTGATTTTTATCTTTAAGTTTTTTTCTTAAGATTTTACTTTCTTTTTCTGTTGAGGCATTAATCTCAACCAATGTTTTTTTAGCGTCAACATCATCAATTTGATTTTCTTGCTGGTCAACATCAATGATCAGCTGGTTAATATGTTCATTGATATGATCAGACTCCTCCGTCTCCGACATGACCAGCAATCCCAATACATAGTCAGGTAAATTGTATTTTCCGATTAGCTCTTTTTCTTCTGCCATAATTTCAGCTGTGCTTAACTCGTTTATCTCGTCATAAAGCTCTTCATTTAAGATAGATAAAAAGAACATCAACTTATCGCGTGGAACATCAATACAAACACCGCTAAATTTCTTTCGCATGATCTGCACAGGTGCTTTATCTGCCTTTTTTCTAAAGCCTTGAATTTCAATGCCGGTTAATCTAAAAAATTTATTTAGCTTTTCCTTATCAAGAGTATTGGAATACCATCTTAAAATCTCTTTCATGATTGAATACCCCCTATTAATTAGTTAGGCCATCATTTTTGATGGCCTAACTTAATTATACAAATTAATTATTACCACCCTTTGTCAGTATACATAAAAAAAAATTTTAATTTAAGATGTCTTCATTATAGTAAATACTTATACTCAAGAAAGTTCTCAAACCAGCAGTTTTTTATCCCGCATTATTGAGTCCAATGCATTTGATTCTATAGCGAAATCTAATCCATATAAATTACCTAATCACCGAGGATCTTATTTAGGGCATCAATGGCATAGACCCTTCTTAAATAATCATGACAGTATTGATTATGATAGTTCCGCAAACAGCTGTAGCAACTGGTATCTTTCTTCTCTGCTCCACAAGTACAGCTGCTTACGATAGAACGAGCTTCTTTTAAGACCTCAACAAACTGTTCTTCATCTAGCATCCTTTTAACATGTCCGGCGCCTCCTGGTACAGTATCAAATAGAATCATTGAACGTGTTAAATCTTTATTAATGTGAAGTGTACCATCAATATCATCCCTATTGATTTCCAAAGATGCTGACATGCCTTCAATGATACTGTACAACAGTGATTCCCAATAACCTGTTGGGGGTTCCTTGTCACAAATTCTATCTATAAAACTAATTTCAAGAATATCTGTTTCAAAGTCATACCCTAATGACACCCTTTCAAAATTACCGGAACATTTAATTCCATTGGGATTATTATGACTTTTCGGTTTTTCCTGTATGCTGCCATATCCACAGAATTTGCATAAATAGAACCCATACCCGATTCCGCTATTTATTACGGTTAGTACACCATGTGTCTGCGTATTCAGGGCAATCCTAGTTTTGTTCACAAGTATGGTTTTTTCCTGTAAATACTCGCCTGACCCTGAAAAATGCTTACGACTTGAATAGGTTTTTTCTGGTTTAGCATCACCAGGTTCACCGACGATACTATCAGAAATGAAACCAAACTCAGGTATCACAAAAGTACCTTTTTGAACCCTTTTACTTCCACACACCGGACAACTACTATAAGTAACTTTTTCTAAATCAAGATTTTTTCTGAAAAATCCACATGAGCATTGGATATAACTGTATCGAACAAGTTCACGGTTGGCAACCCTTTTCACATAACGGCTTGTCCATAACTTACCATTAGCCACGACTTGGCTTTCCGGTGCGTATTCCGAGATGGCTATCTGCAAATCACGACTTAAGTCAATATTCTTTGCTTCATCGGTGTGAAGATTTATATCCAGACCTACTACATCCACCGGAAATCCATATTTGGGCAAAAGATTTTTTTGAGAAAAGTAATTGATCAATGGTCTTTCTGTAATTGTGTTACGGATACGTGACAGCGTATTTGCCCTGCCATAATGCTCTTTTTTCAGGGCATCATCAATAGCTTGTTGAATGCTATTTAAATCATAGGTGAGTTCAGAGATAACTTTAGTCATCGCCCCACGTTCTCCATATAAATCGTCAACCCAACCCCAACTTTCTAATTTAACCATGTGTTTAATTGCATCGGGAGTTACCTCTTGAAGCATTTCAAAGAGTGCCTGGGGCTTACTATCTAGAAACTGGCGAAACAACGCTGGGCCTGCGGGTTCACTCATGAAAAAGTCTTTCACCGTTTTGAAATAACTTGGGTATTGACGCCAAAAATGAGCAAATGCACAGGCGTACAAGTGGCGTAGAACTATTTTTTCGTTAGCCACTTCGAAATAAGGTGGTTTGACCACCCCACTAATCATTTTATTCGGATCTTTAAATCCGTTAAAATCGTGTGATGAAAGGCGCGCAAACGTCAATGCATAAGCGGTGGAATCTGTGCGACGACCTGCACGCCCTGCCCGTTGTGCATAATTGGCTGGTGTGGGAGGCATGTTTTTCATAAAAACGGTTTCCAGTTCCCCCACATCAACACCTAATTCAAAAGTAGTTGAACAACTAAGGACATTAACTTCACCTTTGATAAATTGATTTTGTACTTCTGCTGCATATTCAGTGGTTAATTGGGCTGTATGTTCACTTGCTATCATTTTCTCAGGTTTAATGTTCAAATAAAGATTCCGGTAATGGTTATTATCAAATCTTTTATCCATATCAATTATGTGAAGCTTACCTTCACAACGGTAAGTAGGACATACATCACGTAAATTTGTTTTCGATATTTTAAAACAAGTATCGCATTGATAATAGGTTACATCGGGATTATTCATTCCTGGTGCTACGCAATATATTTGAGGGTCAAGTTTATAAATTTTTCCTAGCTTAGGAAGCATCTCATTTTTTAAATATTTAACTAATGGACTTCTTAAATCGGTCATTGATTCCCATAAAATACCCAACAGCTCTTGGACTGTCGACTTTTGTACCTCAGCACTTCCTACTGATAAAACTTTCTTTAAAAAATCCATTCTAACGTTGGAAAAGTGTTCATGTGCAGGCAACCATGATTTTAATGAATAACCTCGGGGGAATCGTACATCACCTATTGGCTTTTGACGCCAAAAACCTCCCTGCTGATTTTGAGGTGCAAAAACAGGATCTTGCGGAGACACATACTCGGGATATTCAATTGCTCGATTAACTCTGAACTGATCTAAAATATATTCATAAAAGATAGGTAATTCTTCCTGTTTAAAACCAAATTTCTTTAAAGCTGGTATTCTCCATATATTATCAATTCCGGGAACGCCATCAAAATTCGGTTGAAAATGAATAAGTCCCAAATTTTCTAATGAATTGGCCCCAGAAACAACAGCAAACTCAAGCATAATCCATTTCCAGATATCACGTCGTAACGTTTCCACTGATGCACTGCTAAAAGCTGTTTCCCGAACGTACCGATCGATTCGGTGATAATAGTCGTCCAGGGTCCAACGGTTCGCAATGCATAAGTCATGCTGTGACTCAATAGTTCGAACCATAGCATTTTTGATCAACAAATCATTATAGGTGCGGCTAAGATAAGGCGCAAAGTAGGCCGCATTTTGCCGACTGTCTGAGAAAACAAGTAATTGTTTATGACTTTTAATAGTTTTTAGTGTATCTACGATATCATTATCTAAAAATCCAAAGAGATCATTTTTCATAGAGTCATTCTGCACTTGAGCCTTCTGTTTGTTTGGCAGTTCCTGATATAGTGTAGTTGCCAAAACGCTCGAGACAGCATCTTCAGATACAAAGAATCGTCTGACAATATTGTAAGTTGGATTAATTGAACCACAAATCCCACATTTGTGGACCTTCTGGTTCTTATGGTTAACTTTTAACAAGCGGACTGTTTTAGAGTGGACACAATCACAGACAGGTGTACCATTATCCTGTTGTATAGCACCGCAGTATACACACAGTCTGTAAACTGAAAAAGGTGGTATTTTTAACTGTGTGCCCTCTAAAAGTACATCTTCATTTTCCTGATCAATTTCTTTTTCTTGTTCAAGTAGGGCAAAGTATTCCAGGTTAGCATTTTCAGCATCAGCATATCTGTTTTTTGTTTCAGAAAGGTAAAGATAAGGTTTATCTATACCTGGTAAAACCTCACCAACAAGGTATATACTATTGCACTTAATACAGGCTCCAATTTCAAAAGCCTTATAATCCATTTGACCTATGGTTACCTGGTTGATGCGGCTCAAATAGACTTTCGGCTGTTCAGTAAAAACAATGAAGGCACCTTCCAGTGCTTTTACTAAGTAATGATATCTTGCTGGTAAAAGTGAATGATCATACTCATGACGACGCAACCGATTACATAAGTCAATGAGATAAGCGGTATTTAAAGATGCCTGCTCGTCGTTTGGGAATAGCTTTTGAGCCAATTCTTCCAAAGCCATTGGTCCATCAACTAAACTACGGATAGTTTGATCAACACGCCCATCACCTGACATGATGAGGTATAATGCACCATCCGCATATGTATTTTCTTTATGGTAAGCCTCTTCGATGGTCGCTTCGGGCACCTGACATTCCACTAAAATTTTGCGCAGTTCCTGCTTATCTTTACCAACAGAATCTAACCACAGATTAATATTTTTATATAAGTTTGGTTCTGGAATACCCCAAATAGCTGAGTGAGTAAAGGTTTTTTTAGTAGCACCGATTATGTCTCCGGGTTCAAACGGCTCCCGATATATTTTGGAGGCAAAATCCGCAACCATGCTAAAATCTTCTTGGCCGTTCCCGAGAGATGCGCTAGTCATAATACAGGTAAGTTGACCTTCTTCTATGCCAATAGTGCTTTTTAAACGAGCAATAAGCATGGCCATTTCAATTCCTTTTGCACCTGTGTACGTGTGGGCTTCATCTATAACAATAAATTTCCAAGAATTTGAATAGGGTCCTTGAAAAAATACGTTGTCAGCTGGACGCAGCATTAGGTATTCAAGCATGGCATAGTTGGTTAAGAGTATTTGTGGTGGGCTTTCTTTCATCTGTTCACGAGAAATCAATTCATTAGGAAGCGAAGGTTGCTGATGCATCCGTTGAAATTTATCATAAGCTGCTCGATATTTTTCTTCTGTTTCACCTGTATATATGCCAAAAGTGATCTCCGGACAATTTTTTAAAAGTTCACGCAACCTCTTCATCTGGTCGTTAGCCAATGCATTCATTGGGTATAACAATAAGGCTCGAACACCAGGGGTAAGTTTATGATTTTGTTTTTCAGTTAAAAGATGATTTAAAATGGGAATGATAAAGGCTTCAGTTTTACCACTGCCTGTTCCTGTTGCCACAACGGCGTTACGCTGTTCTTGGCAAATTTTCATTATGGTTTTTTCCTGATGCAGATATAAACTTCTATCCATTGGTAGTGAAGCAGCTTTTAGCTCTGCAAAAGAGCTTGTAAGGATACCTTCATTTATTAATTGTCGTATGCTCTTCCCCGTTTTAAAAGGTGGGGTCGCTTCGATAATTGGTCCTTTGGAAAATCTAAACTTATCATTTAATGCTGACTTAATTTGTTGATTTAACGATTCATCTTTTAATCTAAATGTTGTGGTGATATAACTGACATATCTTTCAAAAATCTTTTGCGATGAAAGCACCGGATTTAGGTTCATAAACTACGTCCTCCTTGATCGTATATTCTAAATCATCAAGTGGTGCCATAATCTCAGGATCGCTCCGGCATTCCCAAAAAAGTTCGCCAGTAACGGGATGATATTGTACGCCATCATAGTCAGTATCAATCAAAAAAGGAAGTTTTTGTTTTTCAATATCCAAACAAAAATATACCACGGAAGATATATTCTTGCCTTTAAAAATACCTGTAAAAATCTCTTCTTCTGCAAAATGTTTGTTTTCTTTTGTTATTTGTTCAATGCAAAATGTATCCTGCAGTAGGTGTTGTTTATGCTCGTAATTAAAAGCTTTAATCAATAGTCCACGTTTTAAAATTTCTTTGACTACCGCTTTTTTTAGAATCCTTTTTTCTTCGCGTTCCCAGCAAATTATTTCTTGTTCTGTGTTTCCAAAAATGCTTTTATTACTTTGTATATAAAATAATTCAAAAGTAAGTAGTTTGGCTGTGGTATCAACTTTATTAATATATACATAACAAGGATTATCCGTTATGGCCTGATTTATCAGAATATTATTTGAGTTCTCTGTTTCACGCACACGAATCATAAGTTGCCCGGAATAAGGAAAATTTAGCTTATATCTAATTTCAAATAAGTTATCCATTTCATTTTCTGTCTGGTATAGTGTACATTCCGTAACTTCTACCTTATGAAATACTTCTAACAGTAAGAAATTTGGTGAAATACGGGTTTTACTTTCCCAACGAAAATAAATTTTTCTGTTAACGGCCAAGTCCCGAATGATATCGTAAAAACCAATTAGTTGTGCACTTGCCTGGCCGTTTCTTAAATTAAATGTGCTAACTAAATTTTCCGCATCATCGAAAAGAATGACTTTCTCCGGAAGATCACTTGAAGTAGACCAATCAACACTAATGTCTTTGAGCTTTTCGGCTTCTGAATACAATAAACATAGTGGAATGTTTAGCTTCTGGTTTTCAATGTTTCTAAGTTCATATTGCACTATAGGTGATTCTAATTGAAAAGTCTTCCATCCAAGACGTTTTAAATAAATTTCCACTTCAAGCAAGGATTGCTCTGAGATAGGAATATGGTAACTTGTGCCATCTTGTATTGAATAAGGATGCCTCAAAAGGGCTCCTACAGGGACTTTGATGACTATTTCTGAGGTGTTGAAAGTAAAATTTAAACCTCTTACCCGGCAAAAGGATCTGCCAAATATCTCCTTACCCTGTCGATCGGTAATAGAAATTTGAATCTTTTCGACATTGGGTTGAGCCTTATTATTAAGTATTTTTTCTAATTCCAGCTCTGCCGCATGTGGTGAGATTTGCTTACCATATCTGTTAAACATAACGTGAATTGGACTTTGTATATGCAGTACTCCTTGATAAAACAAAGAAAACGTTATTTGATGGGTATCTATTGCTTTGTATCCAATCGTCATTACTGGCGAAGAAGCATAACATACCGGCGTTCCTTCCATGAATACACCGGGCACAAACTGAATTCCCTTTAATTCAATCCCTGTAAATTGACTAGACTGAATAGTCAAGGTTTCACGGTTATTAGCAGTATCCAACCAAAAATTAATTTCCGACTCGTCCATTTTGACTTCGTATATCCTGTAGTCATCAGGTCCGCCAACGTATTGGTCAATTATTATATGTTGTGCGTCCGTTTGCCAGTTTTTTTGTGCTAAAATGTAATAATAACCATTAGGAATAATTTGGTCAAACATTACTTTTGTTTTATGATTAAATAACATGACCGGTTCTACGCTTATTGGCCAATATTCAGATATACTAAGACACCGGAAGGTTAAATGTTTAATGTCTGGTCTATTGATACAGACTTTTTGTTCCTGTATCAACATTTTGTTTTTTTCGATAACGTAATTTACTTCTATTTTTTCCTGTAAATCTGAATATTCTAAAATGAAATGTGGTTCTTCGTAGAAATCCTTTGGCGCTGCTAACTGCTGCTCAGGTATTTTAAGATATAGATTACGTTCAGTCGTATCGTAGATAAGAGATGGTTGACGCAGCTTTGGCCGTTCTAGTCGCCAATTGCTACGTAGTTTACGCAAATGTCCATTTTGAGCTATTTCATCAGTTGAAGATGGTTTTACAGACGATTCCTTTTTTTCTTTGCCTAAACTGTTCCACCAGCGGTATACCGGTTTATACATACGGTGTGTTTCAACTATACATTGATTTTTCGACACACTATCAATCATTCTCAATGTACTCTTAATAAATGATTGAAAATGTGTGGGATTCTCATCTGCTAGATGTGTTAATGAAGTTGTTAAAATTTGTTTTACGGTTAAATTTTCTATAGAGTCTTCCATCTGGTGCATTTCCCGTCTCTGTATCAGTTTAGCTTGGACAACTTCTAAAGATTTCTTTAATTCCTGGAAGTCATTTAAGATTGACCAACCTTCTTCAGCCTTGCCTTTCCCCAGCGTTAAAATATTAGTTTTTATCGTTATGATCTTTTCCGTTTCTATAGCATATTGGCTTTCAAAGTGCTTTCTTTCTTTAACTATGTGAAATTTTTGTTTATTTAAGCACCCTAGTTTGTGCTTAACTAATTCTGAACTCTCCAGTTGAAACTGAACTAATTGCTCTAAAGCAGCATCCGCCCATCCTGCCGGAGCAATAGTCTTAATTCCTTCTAATATGAATCGGAATTCTTTTAATTCCCTTTCAATCATTTGATAGCGCTCAATTTCTTCATCAAGCTCACTAAGCTTTGATAATATGTCAGTAATATTTTGTTTTAATTGAGATACATTTTCTTCATGTTCAGTGAGCATCAGCCGATTTATATTGTGTAATATATCTGGGACTGAGTATTTCTGAATAGCTAACTTTATTTGATTTTCTTGCTTTTCTAGTTTTTCGATTTCGCTCTTAATAGAAATCTGTTCAGTATGCAAATTAAATAGGTCAGTCCAAAGACTTGCCATTGCATGTTCCGTAACATTATATTTTAAATATGACACATAGATTGCATTTAAGTAGTCAAGAAACTTGCCGGCGTAGTGATCGCTTATATAGCCATGCATCAATATTGGGGTCATATATTTTTTAGTTCTTTCAGTGGCTGAGATTTTCTGAAGTCCAAATTTTTTTAAAACCTTTAGGAACGTTTCACCTAAAAATTCGGCTTTCTTTAGGTTATCAGGGATCTTCAATTTTGAAAAAATAGGATCCCAAAAAGTGCCGTCTTTATAATAATATACACTACACCAAACTAAGAAAACGGCTGTAGCTAGAGCATATTTGACTTGGATGGCCTTTTGATTAGTTAGAATAACGTGCCTTATAAGGTCTGTTAATTCATTAAATTGCTCTTGAGTTATTACTAAATCTCCTAAGAGACTAATTTCTTTTTCTCTGATTTGAGCAGCAAAGCAATTTTCTATTTCTGACAGCCTTTCATACTTAGCATAATCAATTTTCACAACCATCGACTACCTATCTTAAGATATTTATTTCTGGTCAAACTCCGAATCTTTATTTCCCCGAAGCAGTTGCATTATGTTATGCATGCTTTCTTTAATCTTGTTAAACTCAATGAGTGATCGCCTTTCATTTGCTTTTTCTTGCTTTAATAATTCTAATTCCTGTTTAATAGTATCAAACGCTTCTTCTTTTTCAGTAAGTAGAATACTTCTATTTGTTAATTCTTGATTTGCCTTTGCCAATTCACCCGTTACATTAGCCAGGTCAGCTTCAGTTTTCTCAAGCATCGTATTTTTAATCTTTAAATCTTTATTTGTAAGATCTAATTCTTTATTTATTTTGACCAGAAGTTTTTCCTTTACGGTTAACAGTTCATTTGTACTCTTTAGTTCATGATTTACAATCTCCAATTCACTGGTTAACTTAGCCAAGTCTGTTTCCCTTGTGGTTAAAATATGATCTATTATCTCTACTTCTTGTGTTTTATCGATTAGTAGCTCATAATAATACTGCTGTAATTCAATAATTTTACGTTGTTTACTTTGGATTATTTCCCTTAATTCATTTTCTTTTTTCTGCAGAGCATCAATTAATAATTGTTGCTCTATAGTTTTGTTATTAAGTTTGATAATATATGTCTGCAAATCTAATATTAATTGTTGCTGTTTTTCGATAGCTTCGCGAAGATTTGAGGCAAATAACAGCATGTCTTTGATGATTGGTTCTATACTGTCTGACAGGATTGTAGTAGACCTATAATGATCTGTGTTGCACGTATAGTTTTCAACTGCTTTGTATTCAAATTTTCCTGTTTCAATAGATTCACTAGTAGTTATTCTCTGTATTTCTTGATTATTAGCGCAAATCTCTATAGAATTATCACCAAAATTTTCTCCTTTTAAATCGTCCCTTTCTGATTTTAATGGTTTGTATTTATCATCTTTCTGTTCGTTGAATATATAATTATTTGCACAATCCAGTAATTTATCTGCGTCCATCAACAACAGCCTCCTATATAGCCCCCTAATAGATTTGGAGAAAGTACGTGTAATATATTAATATATTATCAGGGGGTAGGTTCTAATGAGAAACAAGCAATATAGTCATGAATTTAAAGAATTAATTATAAAAGAATGTCAAGAAACAGGTAATGTTGCCTTGGTAGCCCGCAGGCATGAAATGTCAGCTAATACTATTCATACTTGGTTAAGTAAATATCGAAAAAACGGCTCCGTAAAGACACTGCCAAAAGCAAAAGATGAACGTCAAAAAGCTATGGAAAAACAGCTTAAAGAAATTAGTACTGAGAATGACAGGCTAAAACGTCTTCTTGCTGATAAAGAGCTTGAGTTGGCTATTTTAAGAGAGTTAAGAGACATTCAAAACCCTCGGTAGCCGACAGAGTCGCTATAGCTAAAAGGTGGATAGATAAGGGCTATAAAGCTTCTCTGGTCCTTTATAATGGACCCAGGAAATGCGACACGATTTTGCAGGGGATAAGCGACACTAATCTCGAATTAAACTAACTAAGCGAAAGGAGTATATCCCATGCAAAAAAAACAGTGGTCACCGGAGCAGAAATTACAGATAGTTTTAGAAACCTTAAAAGAGGAACGTCATATTGGCGAAATCGCCTCGGAATACGGAGTACATGTCAGTGTAATTCACCGCTGGAAGAAAGAGCTCTTAGAAGGCGCTGACAAGGTATTCGCTACCTCTAAAAATGCTAAGGCTGCTGCTCAAGAAAAGCGCCAACAAGAGGAAACCATTGAAAACTTATACGCACAAGTCGGCCGTCTAACAACACAATTGGATTGGCTTAAAAAAAAATCTGGCGGTATCATACCCCGTGAATGAACGCAAAGCTATGGTGGATTGGGGTATCTCAGATTCACATTTAACCATAAAAGCTCAGGCCGGGCTATTATCCTTAAACCGAACAGGTCTATACTGGACTGCCCAAAATGTGTCTAAACACGAAGTGGAGATTAAGCACCTGATTGACAAGATCCACACGCGGCACCCGTTTAAAGGCTCCAGACGGATTGTTGACGACATTAATAACATGGATGACATAGATTACAAGGTCAATCGCAAACGCATTCAACGATATATGCGGGAAATGGGAATACGGGTTATTTACCCCGGTCCCAACCTCAGCAAACGCAATAGAGCTCAGTATGTGTACCCATATCTGCTTCGCAATGTCAAACCGGCCCATCCTAATCATGTCTGGGGAATCGACATTACGTATTGTGCCATGCAAGGCCGTTGGATGTACCTGGTTGCCATCATTGACTGGTATTCCAGGATGATTGTTGGATATGAGCTCTCTGATACGATGAATAAGGAATTTGTCATTAAGGCGGTAAACAAAGCCATCGAAACGCACGGAGCCCCTATTATATTAAATTCGGATCAAGGTAGCCAATTTACCAGCCCTGATTATATAAATACGCTCAAAAAATATGGCATCAAAATTAGCATGGACGGTAAAGGTAGAGCCCTGGATAACGCCATTACAGAGCGCTTTTGGAGAACTATTAAATGGGAAGATATTTACCTAAAGAACTACGAAACCCCCAGTGCTCTCCGCCAAGGTATTGCTACTTTTATGCGTTATTACAATTTCGAGCGTCGACACACATCTATCGGCAAAAAGACTCCAGCAAGTGTTTATTATGCTACAACTAACTTACCGCAGCAATCTGCATAACCAAATGTATTGAAACAGAGATTAAACAAATGGCCAATTTATTGAGCCACCTGATGTGAACAAAAATGACGCCGGTCTTGTCTCCATGTGCTGTTTAATGGGTAACCCGACCGACGGATATACGCCAAATAATCAATTGCCTACGGTCGGGTTTATTAATCCTAGCACATGGAGTCAAGACTCTCCGCTTCGCTCCGACCGCAAGCGGCGGCTAAGTGCTGTGAATGGGTTTCCCCCTCCCTCTGGAGACCGCCATTTTTATAATTAATGTGAAATGCATAACCTCACCATTTTAACTTATCGCAACATTCAGTCAGAAAGTTTTTTATGTTGAACCCGGTGTCGCTTTGAATTTAAAAAATCGTGTCTTGACATTGGGGTCCATTGTACTTAGCTCTGTCGGCCTGGCTTCATCCACCTACTATAATAAAATCAAAGAAACTAAAACTGCCGTTAAGGAATTACCCCAAAATAAACCGGGGCGTCAGATATCAAAGTACTCACTAAACCTAAAAGGTGAACAAATTTCTAACGAATTGATTAAGCAATACATTAAAGAAATAGTTACCGGGGATGGTTTCCCTTATGGTTATAAAAAAATCAACGCAACCCTGAAAGAAGATTACCAGCTTGTCATAAACCACAAGAAAACATATAGGCTCTGTAAAGAACTTAATGTATTGCGCCCTCAGAGAAAAATATACCTAAACCGCCCGATAAAGCTGGCAAAGCGAGAGGAAGTAACTGCCCCGAACCAACACTGGCAAATGGATCTAAAGTATGGCTATATTGAGGGTATGGACAGATTCTTTTTCCAGTTATCACTTATAGACGTTTATGACCGCTCAGTAATTGACTATCATCTTGGATTAAGCGCTACAGCCAAGGATGCCTGTGCAGTACTTATAAATTCGCTTAATAAACGTGGCTTGAAGCCCGGCATGGAACTTCCGATAATAAGGACCGATAACGGCCCACAGTTTATAGCTAAAAAATTTGAAGAAACATGCTGGAAATGGAAATTAACTCACGAAAGGATCCCCGTTAAAAGCCCTAATATGAACGCCTATATTGAGTCCTTTCATTCTATTTTAGAAAATGAATGCTATAGCAGAAATGAGTTTACCAGTTTTACAGATGCATACAGAGTCATCAGTGAATATATGGATTATTACAACAATCATCGTAGGCATGGCAGCATTGGGCACATTGCACCTGCTAAATATTATAAAGCTGTTATGAGTAACCAGATTCAGATATCAGTGAAGAAGATGGTCGCCTAGCAGCCGTTCATCGCAGACCCTTTACATGGGGAGGGTGTCCGTGTTAGCCTGCCTTTGGCAAAGGGCCGCAAAAGCATTAGCTGCAGCGGGCCCTGGTCGGCCCTAAGAAACACGGACACCAGGGGCCCCCATGTCAAGGGCGGCTGCCCAAGATAAAATGTTGTATTCTATATAAGCTTAAGTCTTAAGTGTATATTCTCCAATTTTAGGAGTTCAAGCCGCCTCCATTATCTCTTTCGACCAAAACGTTAACCTAAAATGATATTTTTACCTAATAAAAAGGGCTGTTAACCTCTCATACGCTAAAATATTTAATAAATCTATTGTATACTTTATAATAATAAAAATTTGTCAAAACTGGTCGAGATTTTAAAAAATACTATATTTCATGGTTACTAATGATAGAATTATAGGGTTAAATTTTGTAAAATTACGAGATAAGTATGTGTTCTAAAAAAAGCCTACATAAAAACAAGTTAGGAATTATAGAGAAGACCGTCATGAACACCTGTGAATGGTAAAATAAATTGATCCAAATTCGGACATAAGTACTGATCAACTATTGGCCACAAATAGAGCAAGTTCTGGCCAGAAATTGACCCACCACCTTCATCATGAATAAAAATAGGCCTGACCTTTTTGAGATAATAGTTAAGGCTATAACAGCATGAAAGGCGGCACGTGAATGAAGGGAATGGATATGTACAGTAATATTCAACAATTAAACAGCAGGGATTTAGCAAGCGAAAAGTAGCCAAATATCTACAGATCAGCCGAAATACAGTACGTAAATACTGGGATATGCCACCTGGTGAGTATGTCAAAGCTACGGAGAATATTCGCAAAAGCCACGGAGATATTATCTATACTTATGAATTTGAGAAATTCAAGCAAGCAGAACAGCTAAAAATCTTTTTATGCAGAAAGGCAGACCCCGAGAGCAAAGGCCGGATTGAATCGGTTGTGAAATACATTAAAAACAACTTTCTGCCCAACCGATATTTTATGGGAATTGACCTGCTCAATCAAAGCTTTGAAGCCTGGCTAAGCAGAACCGGCAATGCCAAGGTACATGGAACTACAAAAAAGTACCGGCCCAAGTGTTTGAAGTAGAACGCGAACACCTACGGCCAGTACCCTTTACAGATTCTAATACCTGTAGCGCTAGTATAACCCGTGCAGTACGTAAAGACAACACTGTTCTGTACGAAAGCAACTGTTATTCAGTACCATTGGGAACATACCATAACTAGAAGCAAGTTGTCCGAGCAGTTTGATGGCCAATATGATAACTTTTTCAAAAACCTGCAACATCTTAAATCAAGATATACAAGCGATGCGAAGAACCGTTGTGAATAAGTATCCTATTTTGGTAAAACTCAACTGTCAGGATTATATTGAAAATGGTTTAAATGTGGACGATTCTCTTCAGGTTGCACACAGACTCGCCAACGCTGGTGTTGATGCTATTGAATCCAGCAGGACAGGGATTAATTCGCTGGAAAAAGAGGACTATTATAGAAATGAAGCCCGTGCCTTCAAACGTGAAATACGCATTACGCTTATTCTGGTGGGGGGAATACGTTCCTATGAGCTAGCTGAAAAGCTCGTAGAGAACGAAGAAGTAGATTATATCTCTATGTGTAGACCTTTTATTATGGAGCCTGGGCTTATCAACCAATGGGCATCAGGAGACCACAGCAAAGCGCTATGCAAACCAGACAATGCCTGCTTGAAATCGGGTAGAAAAGGAACTGGAGTTCGTTGCTTGGTTAAATCGGTATAGACTGACGGTGGTTATTCGGAAGAACACAGTGGTTTTTCAGACAAAACAATGTGGTTCTAACTTAGTACACTGCTGGTTCTATCTCAAAATATTACTCAAAGTGTATTTTCATGATGAAACAAGGTACAGAAAGTGGTCATGGCGTTGATTGCCGTTTTTTATATAAAATATATAAAAGATTATAATATTTGGTTCACCTTGCCCTACGCACATAATTATGATATTATTGCAACATAATTATGTGAGGTGGTCATAATGCCGCAAATAAGACCAATAACGGACTTGCGCAATACAAACGAGATATCAGAGTTATGCCATAGTAAAGACGAACCGATATTTATCACCAAGAATGGATATGGCGACCTGGTAGTAATGAGCATTGAAACCTACGAGCGTGAGATGGCCCTGGCCGATGTGTATAAGAAATTGGCTTTGGCAGAAAAACAAGTTCAAGATAGTGAATTGTTAGATGGGCAAAAAGTGCTTGCCAAACTGAGAAAAAAATATGGAAGATAGATTTCAGCTTAAAATTACACCGGCAGCTGCGCACGATTTAGATCAGATTTATTATTACATTACCAATAACCTGGTTGCACCACAAGCAGCAGATACTCTCCTGGATGATATTGAAACGGCAATTTTATCCTTATGTGACTTCCCCTATCGCTGTCAATACTCGCAAAATGCGATATTAAGACACAAAGGGTATCGGAGGTTGGTCATTCATAAATATGTTGTACTTTACTCTGTTGATGAAGAGAATAAAACTGTGGTCGTTATGCGGGTATTTTACGGGGCAATGGATTATGAAAAATATGTTTAGGTTACGGTTTCCAGGTAACGTAATCTTTTTTCATGACTTCTACATTTCTCTTGTCAAAAAGTTGAGGTAAGCTTTCAAATGTAAGTAATATCTATGCCCAAGACTTGGTCCGGATGAGTAATCTCGAGGTTTCTGAGGAAGTAAAGCCGTTACCGGTTTCCTGGTTATGGATGCCTTGATTGGCTCTTACTTAGCCTGTCAATTATAATTCTTTACGGTTTCCAAGTACTTCAAAAAATCATATTCTTCATGGAAAATATCTTGCTGACTGATTCCTCGCATCATAATATAGTAGATTGATGTTTCACTCTTCCCTCTTGGCTTCCTGGGCATTTATTCATGCCCCTTTACTCAAATCCTACCTGTCTCTCATTTTGACACAAAAGAACCGTCCGAGACCACTGAAAAAGTACCTTTTTTAAGTCGGTTTAGCGCCTACCCCAAACAAATAATGTAAATTAATCAGCAACCAACGGTCTGAAAAATACAAAAAAAGCGCATCAAAACCTTTTTAAGCGGATACCATATTGGCTATCCGCTTCAAGTTTACCGCCAGGACCGTTAATTTTGCCTGAATGCGCACACTTTTTAGACCGTAGCCTTTGGCCCGGTCCAATCCATGGAATCTTTTTAATTCTGCATTTTTGGGTTCAATTTTCGCTCGCTTGCGGTATTCTGCAAGGAATTCCGGGGTTCTAGCTCTTTGACTGTACTCATATAATTCAGGAGTATTTACACTGACTCTCAGTAGTCTAGCTATTCTCGTACTTTTGCCTATGCATTCAGTTCGGTGAGAACAATTACGGCAGCGCTCACGCTCAAAGCTGTATTCCAACAACTTCTCTTTTTTGCCATATCGTTCACGGGTTTTGGCTTTTACTTTTACCGTTTCATTTCCCATGACACAAAACCATTGATCGCTGTCTTTATTGTAGCTGAACAAATCTTCGTCTATTTTGTATGTACTGGCACTTACCGGTATATAGGCTGAAGCTTCTTTTTCCTTAATCAGATTAAGGATGTCGGGCCGGAAATAGGCTTTATCTCCATATACTCCGGTCACGGTCAGACCGGCTTTTAGGGCTTCCTCAAGGTGGTCTTTAAAATTGCTGCCATCAACATAAGAGCCTGGGTCTACAGTAACACTGGTTATTAAACTACCATCGGTAGTTTGGCAGATTTCTGCCTTGTAGCCGTAAAAGGAATGGGTCTTGCTTTTGCGTCCTACTCGGGCATCTTTGTCCACCAGTGAACGTATTCCTTTTTGTTCTATGAACAGGTCGCTTGCTAAGATTTCC
>NZ_LSRS01000005.1:38819-40751 GCF_009932395.1 Sporotomaculum syntrophicum | reverse complement strand
GATATTGCGGAATCTATACGTTTTAATATGTGATTCTCCGGTATTATATGGTATAATTCAGTGTAAAAGCTGCCTTGTTTAAAGGTGGTTTCAATTAGCATAAAAAGCATCCCCCGGTATATTTTGTTGTGGTGACTTAATTATACTATAGGTGGGGATGCTTTTTGTGTTTTATATGGACTTTTTCAGTGGTCTCGAACCGTCCCCCTGTGTTTTCTGTGCCCCATGTAGTAATCCATTGTTCACAATAGGCCCGCCGAATTCATCAGCATCTGGTATTATGTAATCGGCATCAAGAAGCTCGGCATGTTTATAGTTTGTAAAAAATACATTGCGAGCTTTCGTATTACTTTGTTCATCCGCAGCTATGATAAAGGTCAAATTTTTGGGTCATCTCCCATTACTTATACCATCCAGACGACTAAGGTACTTTCCTTTTACTATGCTCTGAAAATAATTTAACGGCAATTGCTTGACATGATCTGCCGCAAGCCAACATTATCCCGGCGATGGGGAAGTTGTGCCCCTGTATTGGTATAAGAACTGTCACCGTTATAAGAGTCGTCATAAGGTTCACCGACAGTAGTAGTTAATGATAGTGGGGTTTGTTTGAACACTCCGGGCTTCCAGATTCCCTAGGGGCAGATAACTATTATACGCTGGTCATTATAGATAAAGCCTTGTTCAAGCAGGTGATGTGGAGTACATCGCCATGTATAAACACCTGTTCCTGCAGCCATTTAAACGCGGCAAGTCTGATTTATTCTTCCATCTTCTACTCCACGTACACATTTTCATTATGCCATGTTAAAAACTGTCGGCATTTCATGGCTATTGTCCGGCACATCGAGAAGTTTTTGGCATGAAATGCATAATATTCTTTACTGTTACCGTAGTCTTCTTTGATCCGCTTGCTGACTTCAATATGTAGGCTCTCATCTACAGTTAAATAGCATCTATCAAAGAGTGTATGCAGGTTGAAACCATAATGTATCTCTTTCGTTTGTTGGATTACGGGTTAAATGAGCCGATTTCAATTAAATTGCCTTCTGGATCAGCAATATAACAAGTACGCTGTCCCCATGGTTCGGTTGTTGGTTCTAAAACGGGTGTCGCGCCTTTTGCAATTACCGTTTGAAATGCCAAGTCAACTTTTGCATAATTTTCTACGGTCAAGGCTATCTCATAATGGCCATTTACTCCATTTGCATATCCCAACGGTCGATTTATCATCTTTTCAAAATCCGTCCGGCGATACAGTAAAAATAAAGTCCCGTCTTTTTCTAAAAATACATTGGATGCATTTTCATCCTCTTTAATTTCAAAACCTAATACATCTCTATAGAATCGAACCATAATCTCCATATCTTTTACGAATATACCAAATCCGTCTAATCTCATCTTGATGCCTCCCTTATTACCTTACCCCCGGCGCCTTAAATACTGCATCTTCCGGGGACTTGAAGACCTATACCGGGATTTCAACTAATGGTGGAATAAACGAATTCCTGTAAAGCACATGGCCATACCATATTTGTTACATGTTTCAATAACATGATCATCACGAATCGATCCACCTGGCTCAGCAATATATTTAACACCGCTTTTATGGGCACGTTCAATATTGTCACCAAAGGGAAAGAAGGCGTCCGAACCAAGTGATACATCTGTCATCTGCTCTAACCAGGCACGTCTTTCTTCTCTGGTGAACACTTCAGGTTTAACCTTGAAGATACTCTGCCATTTACCTTCTGCAAGTACATCCAAGTATTCATCGCCAATATACAGGTCAATGGCATTATCTCTATCTGCACGTCTGATATCATTTAAGAATTGCAGGCCAAGTACTTTTGGTGACTGACGAAGGAACCAGTTGTCGGCCTTGTTGCCGGCCAGTCTCGTACAATGAATTCTTGACTGCTGTCCAGCACC
>NZ_LSRS01000005.1:0-36630 GCF_009932395.1 Sporotomaculum syntrophicum | reverse complement strand
CAAGTATTCATCGCCAATATACAGGTCAATGGCATTATCTCTATCTGCACGTCTGATATCATTTAAGAATTGCAGGCCAAGTACTTTTGGTGACTGACGAAGGAACCAGTTGTCGGCCTTGTTGCCGGCCAGTCTCGTACAATGAATTCTTGACTGCTGTCCAGCACCTATACCGATGGCCTGTCCACCTTTGGCATAACATACTGAATTTGACTGGGTATATTTTAAGGTAATTAATGCAACCACCAGGTCAATCTTGGCTGAATCAGGAATTTGTTGGTTCACTGTTACTACATTTTTAAGCAAATCCTGATCAATCTTTAATTCATTTCTGCCCTGCTCAAAGGAGATGCCAAATAGCTGCTTATGCTCAATTGGCTCAGGACGATACGCAGCATCAATCTGGATTACGTTGTACTTACCATTTTTCTTGCTCTTTAAGATTTCTAAAGCGTCCGGCTCAAATCCTGGAGCAATGACACCATCAGAAACTTCTACCTTAATGAGTTTTGCCGTTGCAACATCACATACGTCGGAAAGACAAATAAAATCTCCGTATGAACTCATTCTGTCAGCGCCTCTTGCTCTGGCATAAGCATTGCCAGTGGCGTTAACTCGCCCTCCTCCACCCAGTAAATCTTTTTTTCAACATCCGTTAAGGGCAGTCCAACTGCCGCACCTGCCGGTGAAACATGTTTAAAAGATGTTGCTGCCGGAAGTCCTGTGGCATTGTTTAATTCAGACACTAACTGCCAGCCATTCAAGGCATCGAGGAAATTAATATATCCTGGCTTACCATTTAATACTGTAACAGGAAGCTCACTTCCGTCTTCCATAAAGATTCTGGATGGCTTCTGATTAGGGTTACATCCATACTTTAAAGCTAATTCATTTTTCATGGCAATGTCTTCCTCTCTAAGCTTTAGTCTTTCATCATTATTATGGAATCTATTGTACCCAAGGAATTATCGATTTGATCAGAATTGTTTAAGTAGGGCTTCATAATATTCCGCAGATATATACAGTATGCCCTTGTCCATAAAGGATCTTTGTCCCTTCCTTCAAAGAACCTGTATAGCTAAACATACTCTTACCCGCCCATGTATTTAATTCCTTCACAATATCAACGCTCCTTATTCAACTAACCCACTTCCCGGAATTTGTTATACCTGACCTCCAGCCTGTTTTGATCCGGCCAGAGCAGCCTGCTTTTCGGCAGAATTATTTTCTGATCATGCAGTTGCTGGATGCCGTGCCTTATTCAGACGGATTTATATAATGTCATCCGTAATATCAAATATTTTCAGTTGAAACTGAAACCCTTCAGATGAATTTAACATCCTACCGAACTCTTCCCATGAGAATAGCTTACCATCTATCACAAGTTTAGGAAGATCATGATCTTCGTCGTATTCAAACCTGCCGACAACCTCACGGTTTTTTATACTGACAACCTTACTCCCGTAAGGAGCAGTACTGGTTTCCAGATACCTTTTAAAGATTGCCTTTTTTATCTTTGCTTTGAGTTTTTCAAATAGTAGTTGCTGATCACAATTTACATAATCCATTACAGCAATCTGGAACCCAGGAGAATCACCTTTAGTAACTTCATTGGCTTCGTATACGATTCCTATAGGATTTATTTTTCTATGAATGCTAAAGTTATACTTCTTACCTCTTATGCCTGAAAACTCATAAATACCAGGTTGAAAAGGCATCAGTTCTAATCCCATTAACTCCGCTGTAAGGTTATTATTACACTCCAGGCAAATATGTAAAGTATTTCCTTTATATATTTGTAAGTGGACTTGTACCACTGCCTTATGACATAGATCACATACATGATCAATTTGCTTGGACATGATGTTCCTCCGTTTATTTGTCTGATGCAGATTTCTTAAGCGGCATAACCATCAGCGGCACTGTTTTGCCGGCATCTCTGGGCTGCTGGCCGGCACCTTCGGGAAGTTTTTGGCCATACATTATTGTTATTACAAGTCCATTATAGAACTTCCATTTACTGATTAATTATTTTCGTCACTAAAGAAATCCGTATCTATCCGTTTAATTTCATAAACTGTTTCCATTGAAACACCAAGATTATATTCAATCATTAGATTAGTAAGCATGACGCCATCAACTAGAATAACCTTTGTGGTATGTTGTTTTTTGGCGTATGCGAGTGCCTCATTCGAAAATTGTGCTGTGGTAATAAATAAACCTTTGGTCGCACCCTGGCCAGCTAATGCCCCCACAAATTTTTGAATTTCCGGTCTGCCGATAGATTTACTTATATCCCAACGCTTGGCCTGTATGTAAATGAGGTTAAATCCAAGTTTATCCTCTCGAATAATACCATCAATACCTTCATCGCCGCTTTGACCGACAACAGTTCCTGCATCTTTTAGCTAACCACCATAGCCCATCAAAGCCTCAAAGAATGATGGTTGTTGTTTCATGATCTCAGAGAGTAACTCATCAGATAGATTTGTATTATTTTTTTGAATGCATTATCTATTTGATCCTGTGGTGTATCTTCTGTACTATCTGCCACAGGTCTATCATTGCCATTAGCACTTGGATTTTTAAATAAGCGAAAACTTCTCGTAGCGCATGAGAAGATCATCATTAATAACGGCAGGGTTCTCTGCCAACAGATTGCTGCCCTCTGTAGTAATAACAAATACTCCACGGGATGGGCTTTCGAGCAACCCAGCCTTTTTGAGATAGGTGCGAGTCCATCCAAATCGGTTATCATACATTGCCTGTTTCCCGCTTGGAAGCAGCCTTTTTTGCTCTTCTTCCGTTACCGACATAGCAGCAGCAACAGCCTCTCTGACCTCTTTGCTTTTATGCGGTTGTCCGTCCTTCAAGCATTCAAGAAAATTACGGTACATTTCGTTGTAGCGGGGTATTGCCATGCTGCATTGTTCTCCTTCTCTAGTTAATTCAATCAATTAGACCTGCATATTTATATTCTCTTGTGACTTTTTCAGCAACGTTAATAAATTCTTTTTATGAATCCATGCAATATTTTGTTTTCTGTATCCGACAAAGTCAATTTTTTCACCAGAAATCACCTCAACTATGTCCGTATTAGTGTTTTGTCAGGGCCTCATACATAAGGGGGCAGTTTTACAGGTTAGCCCTCAGCCATGTTTTGCCTTTGACATATTGCACTCTTTACCAACTACTTATCAAATTGACATAACTTCTCTAGGAGCTTTAAAAAAATTCCTTCTTCAGCTGCAGTAGCCCAAAGGCCATCAGAAAACCTTTCTTGTCTAACATAATAGGTTAGTATTGCTTTTAAGGTTTCAAAATCCGCCTTACCGATAACATCTTCGATATTTTCAAACCTTGCCACATTTTTATCTAAAAACTCCAGGTAATCCTGCTTAAGCAAATCTGTTTTGTAAAAGTCATCAATAAATTGTGTAAGCTTATCATCATATTCTGGATATCCCCACGGAATACTATCAGGTTTTTCGTTAGAAGCTTCCCAGGTACAAAATTCTTTTGATTCTTGAAAATAACTTATGTATTGCAATAGATTATCATATTTCCCCATAGTAAACCTCCATGATGTAAAAATGCCCCTACATCTTTACATCGTTTACCTAATACGCTTAACCCTTTTAACAGGTCTTTTAAACTCGTTTCAAGACATCATAAACAAACTGCTACTGATTTAAACCTAATTTCGAGATCATTTGCTTTTTCGGCATAACCCTCGTTTATTAAAATAGGTCCAATATATGAAGCTACAGCTGTTTTGGTAACGTTTTCATTAACCATTCTCCAACACTATTTCTTGCTGGATTATCCCTTGAAGTCCCAATATTTACTTCTTTTCCACTAAATTGTTTAAGTAAGTTTTCGTAATGTTCCGCAGTTATATAAACCGAACGGCTTTGGCCATACATGATCTTTGTACCTTCTTTAACAGAACCTGCATAGCTAAAGGTACTCCTGCCCGCCCATGTATTTAAATCCTTCACAAAAACACCACCCCTTATTTAGCTGACCCACTTCCCGGAATCTGTTATACCTGACCTCCAGTTTTTTTGAGCGCTATTTTAAGGATTTAAAAAGACAACAGCTGTTTCTTTTCCATATCAAATTGTTGATAATAAATAGGTACATGATATAAATTGCGTATTTTATCTAAATAGATGATGTCGTCATCACTTGGAGCATACCTTGTAACAATAACAAGTCTGTCTGCTTTTGTTTTATTAGGATAATGACAATACTCTAATAGCTGCCCCATAGCCAATCTTATTGCTTGTTTCACATCACTTGTCTTAAGTTCATAGAAAATATTTTCACCTGTAACAGTCTGAACTGTTATATCAACATTGTTAACTTCAATTTTCACAGAATTGTCGCCATTGGTTTCCAAATAATCTACCAGTGCATTTTGCAATTCATTATGCTGTAACGCCATGAAATAGCCGGATGGGGATACACTTACTACACCTTCCTTCTTTTTATTGGCGTTTCCTTGTGTTAGGGTTTGTATTAACCCAGATACATATTTTTCATTAAACTCTTTATCTAGCATAGAAATACCATATCCAGGATGTTTGCTTATGAATTCATCAATAATTGGCTTTTCAATATCTATAAAGCTTTGCAAAGTGTCCATATAAAAAAGATTGCTTGGGTACTCATAACGCCACTTATTCAACTTAACTTCCTGGTATATAACAGCTCTCTTTTGTTCCAATATTTTTACTAGTTCTGCTAAATATTCAGCCTTATCGGTGTTATCCCTTGAACTTATCTCTATGAAACATGAACCATTATCACGAACTCCCCAAGAAATGTTATGTATTTTTTCAAGTCTGTCATCACCATCCCAGAAGGATATCTGCATATACTTGTCATTACCTATAAAAAAATATCCCTGTTTCAAACGACCCAATTTATTTATTTTTCTTGGCACGAAGTAAAAGGAACTATTAGTTTTTTGAATATCTATTAAATAATCCCAGCATTTTTTTTGCATATCCAAAATGCTTTCACAATCTGTCACTTTATCACCCTTTTTTATAATAGGCTTCAATTATTTTAGTATGTAATTATTTAATTAATTTAACTGTGTGCCGATCAATGAGTTCAAATAGATGAGGGTAATTTCTAGCTCTCAGGAATATCTGATGCTCCAATGCCTTATTACCGTCCTTTTTTCGGTATAGGTTCATGGAATACACTTGGTCACTAATATCTTGAGTTGATGCTTGGCCATCAGGCTTATCTTGTAAAACATATACCATTGCTTCATGAAGGGTCAATTTATCAACCAAGACAAACACCTACATATTCTTAGTTAAATTTGTTCTTGATTTATTCTAATACCACTGCATCCTGTGGTATTAGAATGTGACTCGGTCAGGCTTCCCAGGTTTAGGTGGCCGAACATCAGGTGGCCCTGGCGGTGGGTTGAGGAGAGTTTGATTATTACATAGATCAATACTATATGCCTTGCTTTAATTTGATATAATTATTAAAATATTTTCATCTCTACCCCTTACCCCACTTCCCGGAACCTGTTATATTTAACCTCCAGCCTGTTTTGATCTGGCCAGAGCAGCTTGCTTTTCGGCAGAATTATTTTCTGGTCACGCAATTGCTGGATGCCGTGCCTTAACATTGGGCCGTCTTTCTCTAATAAGATGTCTTCACGCACCATAATTTTGTAATCCGGAGTTATACCGATTATATTGCTGTCAAAAGCCGCATGGTGAATCTTGCACAAGGATAACCCGTTGTTCACCATTGGTTCACCCAGTTCATCAGCATCCGGTATTATGTGAGCGGCATCAAGCAACTCGGTATGTTTAAGCTTGCAAAAAGCACATTGCGAGCTGTACGCCTCCAGGACCCGCTCGCGGAAGGATTTTTGGTGTAACCGCTGTCTTATCGTTGAAGTAATGTAGCTGCGCTTAAAATATGTACTGTCTTCCATTACATAGTCAGTTGTTTCTGATCTGGTCAAGCCTAAGCGGACAATAAGAAGCTGGACTGACTAACTCTTTCAAAATCACAAGGCGAGAGATATCCATTGTTAGAATGCAGTCTCTGCCGATTGTAAAACACCTCTATGTATTCCCTAACTTCCTGTTTCATCCTATATCTGGATTTTAACGGTTCTCCATATATCCATTCGACCTTTAAACTATGGAAAAAGGTCTCCGCACAGGCATTATCCTGACACTCACCTTTGCGGCTCATACTACACAGGAAACCATGCTCCCGCAGTAAATCCTGATAAGCATGGCTACAATATTGACTGCCGCGATCTGAGTGACAAATAAGCCCAGGGCCTGGATTACGCCTCCTAATAGCAGTCTCAAGAGCATTAATAACCAGCTCTTTGGTCATGCGCATGCCGATACTCCAGCCAACTACCATCCTGCTATATAAGTCAAGAACAATCGCCAAATACAGCCAGCCTTCGCTTGTTGCCAAATAGGTGATATCCATAACCCAGGCCCTATTGGGATGTTGAACATCAAACTGTCTATCCAGCAAATTTGGTGCTACTTGATGATCGTGGTTTGAGTTTGTGATAGCACGAGTTTTCCTATGGGCTTTCGCAACAAGTCCCTGTTCAGCCATTTTACGCCTGATTCTTTGACGACTAGCCACTATCCCCTCAACCGCTAATTGCTTCTTAATCCGACGTGTACCATACGTTTTGCGGCTCCTCTTAAATATTCGTTTTATCTTTTGACACAAGACATCTACATCTGTTTTGGCAGGTTTCCGATGCCAATCGTAATATCCGCTGCGCGATACCTTGCACAATTCACAGGCCCGCTTGATACTGACCAGATTGCTGTGTTCCTTCTCGATCATCGCGTACCTTTCCTCTGGTCCCCGGCAAAGTACGCTGCCGCTTTTTTTTAAAATTCGATCTCATTCTTTAGCTGCTTGTTTTTTTTCAAGTTGCCTCTGATATGCCATATCCGGCTTCATATGCCCACTGCCCGGGAGACCGTGTTCTTCATCTTCGGATAACTTCCTTATCCATGAGTAAATCGCTGATCTGGAACAGCCCAATTCTTTTACTGCTTCTGTGACCGTTAGCTTCCCAGCATTAATTTGTTCTACATAAGCAACTTTCGTATCTCTGGCATAATAATTTGCCATGTCGACACCTCCTGATGGCTTCTCTTTATTATTGTCCATCTTCTCGGTGTCCGCTAGTAGGTTACCACATCAGATACCTTGGTAAATTAGGAAGTAGCAAGTTAGCTCAGATGACAACCTTAAAACACACAGTGCCATTCGTCGTAAGCTACTCCATTGGATAGTTGTCCTTTATAGATCCGATTTCTAATACCCTCAGAATATATAGAAATAGGCCATAAACGAGTTTTACCTTCTCCGAAACCCATCATATTGACCTTGCGAAAGTATAAATCCAGTTCTCGCATATCGGTAAATTTCCAAGACAGTTTCGAAAATAAACCAGCTAGTAGAACACTAATTGGGGAAAAGTAGTCTTTTTGTTGCTTCGTACCTATAGAAGCAACAACGTAAGAAGATGTACCAGATCCATTCTTACCATATATTTCTTCAAAAGCATCATTATAATAAGGCTTTTTAGGGGTCATGAATACTACTTTCACTGCTTGCCACGTAGCAAGATCCGAGACAGTAATAAAATCAAGCTGTTGGACAGGATGATCGACGTAAAGTTGATCTGCCTCCCATAAAGCATTCTCTATGTTTTCAACAGGCTTGGATTTTTCACCTTTCCAAGAATGGGAGTGAGCTAGCAAGCCATAAATGATACTTGAATTTAGCTCTACATACGGAGATCCTTCGCATTTATTAAGGTTTTTTCTTATGTTTGAGGCAGTTTCAACTGCCTCTTTTACATGTACGGATTTATGAGTGGTTTTACACTCGAAAGCAGCAGCAACTCCCCCAGCTAAATATAACTTTTTATCCAGAAGAACCTTAGGGTATGAAGGATATAAAACCAACACATCGATCTGGGGGGAAGCATAACCATTTTCACACAATATTCTTCCTTTTGTTACTATGTGAAAGTAACCAGGCAACCAATTTCTCAGCAGAGTAGCCCAGTTTTCTTCCCCCTGATCGCCAGCTGTGCCGGGATCTTCTTTGGCACGCTTCAATATTCGCTCATATTCATTTTGAATATCACGTTGAGCCGAAATTAAAAAATCATGAATATCGTGTTTATCTTGCATACTTTAAGCCACCCCATTTACGAATTAAGTGTTAACAAAACCCTCCATTTGCTGGTTGTGTCGTAAATATTACTTATATTCTCAATTTCGCCTAATAGCTATTACCCGCACCTAACCTGCACCAAATTGTTATTACCCAGGACTTGCTTAGAAAGAATTACCGCCCTCATCACGCATTAACACCTCTACCCTCATTAAACGCTGCATAAACATCCAGCATGATCAGATCCATCAGCTTATTCCTAAAATCCTCATCCTGCAGTATTTGGCGTATTCGATGGCCTGCTGCAATCCCGCCCCAACTGGGTGATTATTGTCTTTTGCTTCAATAATAGCGAGCGGCAAGTTATTCTTGTAAAAAAGCACATAGTCTGCCCTTTTCTTTTTGCCCCTGGCAGTAATATTGCCACGCAGGATAATCCGTCCGGCAGTAAAAGCATACTCTAAGCGGATTTGCTTTTTCAAATCCCAACCCACATTTGTTACTGCTGGGGTTATGTATCTGGCTTTGATATCTTCTTCTGATAAATCTTTTTTCCCCATAACTGCTCTCCTATCTATTAGAATTGAGTAGCCTTAAGTTATTCAGGAAGTCCAGGGTGTTTCTAAAGAACCTTGATATGGGTTTGGTGCTCGAGAGGAAAGCCGATGTTTGCTGAGCAACACGCTCCGCTAGTGTAAATTACTTCTTTTATTATACCTTTTATTTGGGCGAGATTGGGTATTTTAGCAAAAATGAAATGATATAAAAAAGCACCTGCCTGGGGCAGGTGTTAGCTTGCTTGCGGTATTCTTCAAGTAATTCCGGGGTTTTGTCTCTTTGACTGTAAATTTTTGCGTATTACTCAATTGGCGAACCATGCTGTTTGAGGAAAGAAAGCTTGTCCCAATAACCACGCTGGAAAACAATTTTATCATTTACTTCTTAAATTAAATTGGGATTAATAAATAGTCAGTCTGTCAGTCCCTAACAGATATTACCACTCAAAACCCCGCTTAGAAAAAGATAGAATATTTGCTGGAAGTGATAATAATGCAGCAGATATTCTATACAACAGCAACACCGGAAGAATACCAGCGTATGGGTAAAAACTTCCCCTTCCCCGTACCCGATTCTTGCCCCAATCCGGAATGCCTTGTTAAAGTGCCCCCCAAAAACATAGTTTTTATGAACGCAATGCCATAGGCGCTACCTTTAGTGGTCGAATCTTAATCCGCCGATACTACTGTAAGCATTGCGGCAAGACCATCTCATACCTGCCTTCCTTTTGCCTACCATATTTTCAATATACTGTGGAGACAATCTTTACAGCCTTATGCCACATATTAAACTCTAACTACTCTCTACAGTCTTGCTTAAAACTTATGAAGCACCTTGAGTGGGCTCCATCCCATCTACAATTCTATGTAAGGCGATTTTTAAACAATCTAAACCGAATTAAAGTAGGTCTA
This sequence comes from Sporotomaculum syntrophicum, assembly GCF_009932395.1. Taxonomy (GTDB): domain Bacteria; phylum Bacillota; class Desulfotomaculia; order Desulfotomaculales; family Desulfallaceae; genus Sporotomaculum; species Sporotomaculum syntrophicum. Next base: position 26,944 of record NZ_LSRS01000005.1, on the reverse strand, counting down.
CGCCAACTTATCCCTGGTGGTAGGCTACCACCAGACAACCAGGACAAAAGAAAAGGAGCCAAAGAAGTACTGAGCATTGTAACAACCGGATTTCCCCAAATCCAGACCTTCGCCACAAGGTTTTATACACAATGCAGGTACTCATTCACCCCCTGTGTCAGAATAGTTGTCATAGACCTCTAACTAAAATATAGTTAGTTAAGTAGGGCAGAGGAGGAAACACTATGGCAAGATACAGTGAAGAATTCAAGTATACAATTATCAAAAGCTGCTTGGGTACCCTTGATATGTTAATAGCGGCACCAACATAACTTTTGTCTGGGAGGCCGCATAGTAAAATGTTATGATTACCGGAAATGGTGCCAAACGGCTTCAAGCGCTTGATGCCTCCAAACTTTAACGGTTTTAGGAGGTCTAAAGTTCCATGCTCGATGAAAAAGAAAGGGAAAAAATCGCTATTAGAAAATTCTCGCTAGTTGCACCGGTCCTAAACAACCAGACGGAAAATCAAAAGGAATATTTTAAAAAACTGGCAACCGAGCCGATTGATATGCCACACTACGGCCTGAGGCGCTACACGGTAAAAACCTTTGAATGGTGGCTGTATCTTTATCGCCGGCACGGTCTAGAGGGACTAAAGCCAGGCTACCGGTCGGACCGGGGTAAGAGCCGGCGTATAACGGAAGAAATCGCCCTCAAGATACAGGAGAAAAAGATTGCTAAGCCTAAACTTAATAGCATTTTGCTCTATGAAGAACTGGTAAAAGACGGTGTATTTACGCCGGACAAGCTTTCACCAGCTACCTTTTACCGCTTTTTAGCCCAAAATCCCGATCTAGTTATCAGCCAAGACACGGGCAAAGAAGAAAAAGAAATGAAACGCTTTTCACATCAGAAGATAAATCAACTGTGGCAAACGGATATTCTCTATGGGCCACACCTAAGGCTAGGTCGGGCCAGGAAACGCACCTATCTTATCGCTTATATTGATGATGCCAGCCGCCTCATTACTCATGCCCGGTTTAGTTGGGAACAGAATTTCGTGGCTATACGGGATGTCTTCAAGGAAGCGGTTTTAAGGCGCGGAGTGCCGAAAATGCTCTATACGGACAACGGGAAAGTGTATCGCTGTGGCCAGTTGGCTTCTATCTGTGCCAGCTTGGGGTGCAGCTTACTCCATGCTGAACCATTTTCTCCTAACCAAAAAGGCAAGGTTGAAAGGTTCTTTAGAACTGTACGCATGCGCTTTTTGAGCCGCCTGGAACCGGAAAAGATCAATTCGCTGGAGGAATTGAATCTGCGCTTCTGGGAGTGGCTGGAGGAGGATTACCAGCGCAAAGTGCACAGTTCTTTGCAGATGAGTCCCCTCGACTATTTCATGTCCCGGGCAGACGAGGTGAAAATGTTTCCCGATCCGGCCCTTTTAGACGAATATTTTCTTATGCGTGTAATGCGTAAAATTAATCATGACGCCACTTTATCTTTGGAAAGCATTCTTTATGAAACAGACCAGAAACTTGCCAATACTCGCCTGGAGGTAAGATACGAGCCCCAGTGGCTGAATAACCCGGCCCGGCCTGTCTTTTTGTACCGTGATGGTGCTAAAGTTGGCGAAGCCAGACAGGTCAACTTATTGGAAAATGCCAGTGCCAAAAGGAAAGGGCGTGGTCGCCCGGCCAAGCAGAATGAACCGGAGGATACTCCGCCTACTTATACAGAGGGTGAAGTTACTGAACCAATTGTTTCTTTTAGCACCATCTTTGATGCTGACAAAGAAACAGATACTCCTGACGAGGTGGGTGAAGTGTAATGTTTACCCAGTTTTTTGGCTTAAAGTTTAACCCCTTTAGTAAAGAGATTGATTTTGACCAGCTATTTATGGGCCAGGACCTTAAAGAGTTTGAATCCCGCCTTAAGTATTTGCAGCAGATGCGGGGTATCGGTCTGATTGCCGGTGAACCCGGCTGTGGTAAGACTACTGCCCTTAGAAAGTATGTACATGAACTTAATCCGGCATATTTCAAATCCTGCTATTTTGCCCTGTCCACGGTAACAGTTCTGGAGTTCTACCAGGGTCTGGCTTTGGAGTTAGGTGAGCAGCCTCATCATAAGAAGGTCAGTATTTTTCATCAAATCCAAGGGGCCATAACTAATTTATATTACGAACGACATGTAACTCCGGTAATAGTATTAGATGAAGTACACATGGTGACTAACAAGATTCTAGAGGAGCTGAGACTGCTTTTTAATTTTACAATGGACTCTCAAAATCCGTTTATTTTAATTCTGGCCGGGCAGCCGTTAATTAGAAACAAACTGGCCTTAAATGTGAATAATCCGCTGCGGCAAAGGCTTACCGTTAAATATTTCATGTACGGGCTTAAACGCGATGAGGTTGGGGAATATTGCTCCAGTCGGTTGAAAAGTTCCGGATTGCATGAGGAAGTTTTTACTCCAGCATCCTTAGAAGCAATTTACGGTATTACCAAAGGCTTACCTAGATTGATTAATAACTTGGTTACTACTTGTCTGATCATTGCCAGTGGTAAGAAACAACGTCAAATTGATGAGGATGTGGTTTATCAGGCTCAGCAGGAACTGGAAATCTAGCTTTTGAGAGGGCATAATATGACAAAGAAAAACAGCCTTGAATATTACTTTGCTAGCACTGGATTTTATGATTTGCTGCCGGTTGCTATCAAACTAATACGAGAATTAGGCTTTAGTAAGGAAGAAGCTCTGGAAGCTATTTGCAAGGTGGCCGATAAAGCTAGGGTATATCCGCCTACAAAAAACCGAGAAGCTTGGTTTGCTATTGTTTTTAAAGAAAAGTTATATGAGGCACGGGCTGATATTTTAGCTTTCAAAAATTGTAAGCGTTTATTATTTTAATCTCATAACACCGGGTATTGTCTCTGTCCAGCGGCAAGCCCGGTTTTTCTTTTCTCTAATTTAAATTCTAATGTAATTTAAGAATTAGATTTGGGAATACCAATTTAGTTTGAGAACTCGCTTTATTTAGCTGCTTGTTTGGCCTAATTTAAAGTGAAAAATATTTCCGAATTAATTTGAGAATCTACAATTGGAATCTTAATACTAACTGGCGCTAATGCTTGTAATGGCTGCCTTGATTGGCTCTTACTTTGCCTGCTAATAATAATTTATGAAATATATCCTGCCGACCGATTCCTCACATTATAACATGTAGATTCCTGTTTCACTCTTCCCTCTTGGCTTCCCAGCATTTATTCATGCCCCCCTTTTTTAAAATTATATTCTTCCATGTCTTTCATCTTGACACAAAAGAACCGTCCCCTTGTGTTTTACTTGTGTTTTAAAAATTTTTTTATGCGGACAGTTAGTTGTCCGGGCATGGGTATAAAGTAGCCTTAGATAGATGAGAGAAGACGGCTGGGTAAAAAACTTTATGGGGGGATGTTTAGCAGTGCAATAATAAGCTTTAATTTCGTGGCGTCACAAAGTAAGTACAAACAATAAAGGGAGGGTTAAGCCAATGGCAATGAAGGCATGTAAAGAATGTGGTAATGAGATAAGTTCAGATGCTAAAAAATGTCCACATTGTGGTAAAGACCAAAGAAATTGGTTTTTACAGCACAAAATAATAACCGCAATTTTAGCCATAGCTGTGCTAATGATAATTGGTTCAATGGGTGGCGAAGATACTGATACACCTTCGACAAGCAACAAACAATCGACTAATGAAACTGCTGTAACCACAAAAGGACAACCACAAGAACCTCCAATGGTAGTAACAGTAGCTAAGCTGGTGTCGGACCTGGATAATAATGCGTTAAACGCTAGTAATACTTATAAAGGTGAATATGTTGAAGTGACCGGTACGCTGGTTAATATTGATAGTTCCGGTGGTTATTTCACTCTTGAACCTTACAATGATTCCTTTACTTTTACAAATGTGCAATGTTTTATTGAAGAAGAACATTTGGATGCCGTAGCAAAATTTACTGACAACCAGCAAGTTACCGTAGTCGGAACCATAACTGATGTTGGCGAGATAATGGGTTATAGTTTAGAAGTTGAAACCATTAAATAAGGTTTTAAAGTATTCGTGTGCGTGATATGAACAACCTGCCATAATGGCAGGTTTTCTGTTTATGACTACCTTGCGCGCCAAAGTACCTTGACAACCACAGTACTATTTTATAAAATGTACTTGAGGAGTTGAAGTTTATGGTTGGCACAATATCGACTGATCTTATACGCGGTAATACCGACACGATTGTACTGAACGTGCTTCGCCAGGGTGATAGTTATGGTTACGAGATATACAAAAAAGTAATTGAGTTAAGTAACAATCAGTACGAACTAAAGGAAGCAACCTTATACACTGCTTTTCGTCGCTTGGAGCAAGAGGGTTACATCCTTTCTTACTGGGGTGACGAAACTCAGGGAGGTAGGCGGAAATATTACCGGATTACTAAAAAGGGCCAAGAACGATATGAGCAAAATAAAAAAGATTGGAACTTTGCCAAAGAAGTTCTAACTAGATTAATTGAAGGGGGCTTCTGCGATGTTAAAAAATAAAAAGACTATTGACGATAAGGTAAAAAATCATATTGAACATTTATTTGATGGAGTTGGAGCAAGCCAGCAACTATTTGACCTAAAGGAGGAATTAGCTACAAACTTGAAGGAAAAAATTGCCGACTACCGGTCTAAAGGTATGGAGGATGAACAGGCCCTTCAAGAAGCAGTTATTTCCATGGGCGATTTGAGCGGATTGGTAGACGATATGCGTAAACTTGGCCGGGATAAAGCGAAACAAGCGGTTTATTCAACCAAGACGGCACGGATCTCATTGGCCGGCATCATCGCAGGAGTGCTGCTCACATTATTTGGCTCTTTTACGGTAGCCATGCTATATTTTATCAACTTATCTGCAGAGGAAGCTTTTGGCCCCGGAATATTTATTGTTGCAGGAGGTGCGTTGTTCACTTACAGTATTCTGACCATGGAAACCGGTAAAAAATATGCCATGAATAAGATAAGAGCAGCATCTTACGCTTTAGCAGTAGGATCACTACTTTTTGGTATATTTGTAGCTGCAGTAACAGGACTTACTTCCGATGAAATTTATGTATCGATTGCATCTTCGATGCTATTTGTTATGGCAGGGGTTGGATTGTTTTTATTTTTATGCTTAACGGGAACGGATCGTCTCAAAACCAAATAGTTATATGTTGGGATAAAAGTTGTTTTGCAGGTGGGAAAGTTGAAAAAAATTAAGAAGGTGAAACTATATGTTATTGACTGGATTGCTAGTAACGCTTATTATACTATTTCCGTTGGCGGTATATGAAATCTTATTAATATTAATTGGTAAAAACAAGTGGAAATTTAGTATAAAACAGAAAAATTGGTGGCACTTCATCCACATCTTCTTTGCTACTGTTTGGCTTGGAGGTGCATTGGGGACATTACTCCTTGTATGTACAACAACTGTTATAACCAATCAAGGATTAATTCATGCTGCTCATCTATTTGTCAATTTCTTTGATACATATTTAAATATTCCTGGAAGTACGGGATGTCTTCTGACAGGCATTCTTCTCGCTTTACGAACACAATGGGGAATTACAAAATATTATTGGATTATGAGCAAATTAATCGCAAATATTGGAATAATTTATTTTGGTGGCGGATTGATTAACGAGTGGGCACACAATACATTTGAACTATCAGCGATCGATGCAAACGTTTTAAATAATCCAATTTACCTACATGATCGCCAGATGTTAATCATGGGATTGCTGTGTTCTGCTATTGTGTTAATTTTCGTGGTAGCTATCTCTAGATTTAAACCATGGGGTAAAAGGAATAAGACTGCTCAGCCATATTAAAGGAGCTATCAAAACCCTCCAGTTTAGTTTCTATATTTTCCTTTCCTAACCCTACAATAATGCATCGTAACCGCTTGGTTTTAGATGGAGGAGGAAAATTATTTTTTCGCAACTTTTATTTCTATTAAGATGTTTTCTATATTGCGAACCCTTTGTCTAATATCATTGATAACAAAAAATATGTATATGAATAACAATATGGGCACGATTAAAAATACTGTCAGCAGTATAAAATTTAATATCTGAGCTACAAACGTCATATTTAAACCAAGGGATTCAATTAGACCACCCATTTGCGTACTTTCTCCCTTCATAATTTAACTTACGTAAAAATTATAACTTACTTCGCTGCAGAATATTTTTTAGGCAGCTAGCTTTGCTCCGGGACCGGGGCAAATTTTTTTCGCAGTTCCCACCGCCCCGTACTCAGCAACCGGTTTACCGATATTTTTTCCATACCGGTCACCTCAGCTATCTCAACATAATTCAACCCTGATACCTCTCGCAAAACCAGTACTAACCTTTCTGAAGGCGGCAGTGTCATAAGACCTGCTTGGATTTTGTTTGTACTATTGTCTTCGGTTTGCGGGCTTTTTTTAGCTTCAGGTAAGTCTTTAGGTAAATTTGGGGCCCAACCCGTTGTGGCTTTATTTTTGTATGTTAAGCACAGTTTTTTCAAAGCTGTTTTTAGATTTATATTACCGCTTACTGTGTTAAAAACTACCATTAACAGTTCTTGGGTTCTATTGTGGCTGCCGGTTAATCTGTAACCTGTGTTGTAGAGTAAATAAACTATTTGCTCGGAAGAATTATCCTGTTTAGACATTTCCTCCACCTTCCTGTTTGAAATTCGGTTAACGTGCGGCATCAAGTTCAAAATCTACCTTGGGCATTCTCTCCCCCACACTTCTCAACTGCAAAGTAACCCGGTCGTTCTCGGGCATGGGGAAAGATATCTTTAATTGATTTTGTTCTAGCCATTCCATACGGATATGCCCGTGCCAAAACTCCAGATCTTGATCTTTAATACGAAATTCAGGGCGGTAATAATGAGGCGGTTTATCCCCGGTCCCTTCAAAACTAAAGTAAAAAACTAACTGCTTATCCTCTATAACCGCCTTCTCCAAGCTGTAAGTAACGTTCTCATAGCTAAAAACTCCGTTTAATGCTTGTTCCCCCTGGCGGGGACAGTTGAACTCCATTGTTTGTTCCTGGTCCGGGAAACGGTACAGGTACAGCGGCGGCGAAGTCAGCTTTAATTCCCTGGCCGACGGGTCTGCCGGTTCAAAGTGGAACGTACCTGTAATACCACCTGTTACCGGGTCGGTTTGGGTGCGGGTTTCATTGAGCTTGATTCTTCTACCGTTGGTTTCGTCAATTAGATCCGCCCAGTGACCTGGTAAGAAGGCGCCGTATTCTTTAATCATCGGTGCCGGCGGGGTGCTGCTGCCCCGGCTTTCCACGCTGGTGGGCCCATTGGGTCCCATAACGGTATACATGGGACTGTCCTGCCCTATGCCTACACCAGCTATTGACGTATTATCCTGTGGCCAGCGCACCCGGAAGAAGATAGTGCTTTCGGAAAGTCCCAGCACTGCCCGGTCCAGGGCCAATTCAACCGACTCTATGGTTTTTTTCAAGTTAGGATAAATCTCCCTGGTGTTTTGGGCCACTAAAGTGGGGTCAACCGGTATGACAAACTGTGTTTCTCCCGGCGTTGCACCGTCATTAAAGGACAGGGCTAATTTCTGGGCATCCAGATTAACCGGTTCCAGATCGTAGACAAAATATTTACCCTGTATGCCCCTGCCGCCTCGTGGGTCATAGTGCACACCTTTATCGTCGGATAAGTTGATATGGATATTGCTATCTACCTCCAGCTGTGGGTCGACACTGTAAAAAACGGTGGTCCGGGCGGAATCCAGCAAAATTTTATCCACTGTAATGGTATAGGGACCTAACTTTTGGGTCTGGTTTACTTCGGTAAAGAGGTCCATATCATTGGCCTGTTGGAATGAAGGGTCCCGTAGAGCCATATTGCGCCCCGCCTGGTATGAGGCCCAGGCGATGGTGGAAGCGGAAATGATTATACAGGCCATAAAAACCGCCGCCACCTGGCGCAGCCGCCCCCAGGCTTTATCTATGCCGGTTATGGGGGAATTTTTAGCTGCAGGGGATTTCGCAAACACAGGCTGAGTGCTTTCATTCAACAGTTGCCGACAGGACGCGCATTCCGTCAGGTGGCGTTCCACCATTTCTAAAGTGGCCCTACTTACCACACCGTCCGCGTAAAGAGGTAAAAGATCTTTAATTATTTCACATTCATACTTAGTCATGGTCATCACCTTCTAGTTGTTTATATAGTTGGTGAAATTTTTGCCTGGCTCGGAAAAGGGTTACCCGTGCCGTTGCCGGGGATTTGCCCAGTATGTCCCCTATTTCTTCAAAAGATAGTACTTCCTGTTCCCTTAGAACAATCACCGTACGGTAATCAACAGGCAGCTGCTCAAGGGCCAGCCGCATTAGCCGCCGGCTTTCGGCGTCTTCCAGGTGCCGGGCCGGATCACCCGCACTGTCTATGTCGGGAATATCATGGTTCAGCGGCAAATTGCGTTCTCCGGGTCGGCCACGCAGGTGCCCGGTGTAGACATAATAGGCCACCCGAAACAGCCAGGTGGACAGGGCGGACTCACCACGAAAGTTTTTTAGGGATACCAATGCCCGGCAAAAGGTTTCCTGGGTTAATTCATCCGCCAGGTGATAATCTCCGCCCATACGGTAAAGATATCGAAAAATTGATACTCTATAACTTTGATAAAGTTTTTCTATAGTTGACATGGCCATATCAAAAAACGCTCCTGGTTATTTAGTGTCCGAGCTTTGGAAAATGTTACAGCAATATTACAATTTTTTTGTACAAAAAAACAGAGATAGTATATGTTAAATATCTCTGTTTCGAATACCTTTTTAACTGTTGTGTCAAAATATGGGTGTGGGTTAGAACAATAAACAAATAACTTAATTTGATAAATATTTATTGTAAAATGATATAATTTTTGCTAAAATCAAATCAACAATAATATGTGAGGTGCTTTTTATGAAACGAGAAACCCTCTTTTTAAAGTTAGCTGTTATTCTTATGGGCCTTCCAGTTCTTGCTTTGTGCATATTTCTGGTGCCGGAGATAGCGAATTATACAGCAGAATTGTTTCCGGATTGGGCTTATTTGAAATATCTCGTTTTCATCGATTTGTATGCAACAGCGATACCTTTTTACTTTGCTCTGTATCAAGCTTTTAAACTATTAGGCTATATTGACAAGAACGAAGCGTTCTCGGAATTATCTGTAACTGCGTTAAAAAATATAAGAAATTGTGCAATAACAATCAGTATCTTGTATGTGGCAAGCATGCCACTCTTCTATCTAATAGGGGAGGCAGATGACACACCGGGTGCCATACTAATTGGAATGGTCATAATCTTCGCTTCAATGGTGGTTGCAGTCTTTGCTGCCGTTCTTCAAAAGCTATTACAAAATGCTATAGATATAAAATCAGAAAATGATTTAACGGTTTGAGGTGAATAACATGGCCATTATAATCAATATTGATGTGATGCTGGCTAAAAGGAAAATGAGCGTCACAGAACTATCGGAGAAGGTTGGAATAACGATGGCTAATCTTTCTATATTGAAAAATGGAAAGGCCAAAGCAATTAGATTATCTACTCTAGAGGCGATTTGTAAGGCTTTAGAATGTCAGCCTGGAGATATTTTAGAATACAGAAGTGACAAAGATACCGGAAGGATAAAAAAGTAGGGATGTTTAACAAATGAAAATAAAATTAGTCCAGCCAAAAATGAGTCTTAGACCCATGGATTCAGAGTTTAAACGCTTAATGGCACCTTCCTTGTCCCTTTTGGTATTAGCCGCTCTTACTCCGAAGGAACATTCAGTTATCATTGAAGATGAAAATGCAAATCCACTTCACCTGGAGGATTCACCCGATTTAATTGGCATTACAGTGAATGTTGATACCTCAAATCGAGCGTATCAAATTGCCGAGTATTATCGCAAGAAAAAGGTACCGGTTATCGTTGGCGGGATTCATGTAAGTGCAAATCCTGAGGAAGCCTTACAGTTTGCAGATGCTGTTTGTATTGGGGAAGCTGAAAATGTTTGGCTTCAAATTCTTACCGACGTAAGTATCGGTCAACTAAAACCAAAATATTATTCCATGACCATGGCTGATCCCGGCAAAATACCAATTCCACGCTGGAGTCTAATCCCATCTAGAAAATACCTCTATACCAATATCATCGTTGCAAGCCGTGGATGCCCCTTTAAATGTGAATTCTGCTATAATAGTTGCGATTATGTACACCATCAATATCGTAATCGGCCAATAGCCAATGTAGTTGAGGAAATAAAACTACTAAAAACCAAGCACGTCATGTTCATTGACGATAACCTAATTGGTGATATCGCCTGGACCAGAGCATTTTTAAAGGAAATTAAACCACTTGGTCTCAAATGGAATGCCGCTGTATCGGCTAATCTAATCAATCATCTTGATTTATTAGATCAAATGCATGAGAGTGGTTGCCAGAGCCTATTTATTGGATTCGAGTCAATTAATGAGCAATCCGTTCAAAGTGTTCAAAAGTTCCAAAATAAAAGGCAAAATTATGAGAGCCTGATTGATGAGCTACACAAACGGGGTATCATGGTAAATGCGAGTCTTGTCTTTGGCTTTGATTATGATTCTCCCCAAGTGTTTCAGAACACTCTAGACTGGTTGGTTAAAAACAAAGTGGAAACAATGACATCTCATATTCTCACGCCCTATCCCGGCACAGTTTTATATCAAAGATTCTTTGCAGAGGGAAGGATTATTGATTTTAATTTAAGTCATTATAATACTTCAAACGTTGTCTTTACCCCTAAACAAATGACTCAAGAAGATTTGCTAAAGGGGTATTTATGGATTTACAAAGAGTTTTATTCTTTTAAAAATATTTTTAAGAGAATACCGGATCACCCGAAGCAAAAAGTGCCTTATATTTTATTTAATCTATTCTATCGTAAATTTGGCAAAGTTACTGCTAAAATTGCCGGTTTTGGTTTTATGAATTCCATAGGAAGATTCGCTAGAAGGCTGTCTTATCATATTGAATAAGCTCAGACACAAGGGACACAAGGGGACGGTTCTCCTGTGTCATTAGCTAAGCCTTTTGCACAATGTGGAATGGCAAATCCCTGTTCTTCGCTCAATTTAACTCGGTTTTGTACTTGATAATTAAACCCGCTGCCCAATTGAACAGCAGCTCAGAGAGTCGTTCAAACCCAGTCTTCGCCATATTCGGCTGTTTCATAAACATAATGCCGGTTTGCAAAATCTCCCGTTCCTGTAGTTGCAGCACGGGGATAAGCTCGGCCTTTTGCTTTATGTAGGTTCCCATTTGGTCGTAATAGATTGCCTGCACGGTGAAGGCGGTTGATTTATAAAGAGCTTTCAATATCTCCGCGTCTTTCTCATGCACCATGTTGTGCCACACATGTGATAGATGTTGCAGGCCCCGATCCAGTTTGATGGAGGATGACAAAATGCCTGAGCTAACCAAAAGATTTGACCGTGCTATGGCGTTAAAGAACTTTGACGTAACCGATGTTGCAGCTGGTAGGGAAAATTAGTCATCCCAGCGAAATAAATCTGGCCCACTCGGCCATATACTGGCCGGCGCAGGTGCAGTTAAATTGGCACCGATGTAAATGATGATGATTAATTAAAATGCTCCCCTAGAGACATAATCTCTTTGAGGAGCATGCTAGTTTTATGATAGCTAAGCCTGTACTAATGCAGTTGCACATCCTGAACAGACAGTCTCATTATCAATGGTATGAACCCATGGTGCCATAAAATATTCGTGACACCTGGCACATTGGATAAAGGGGTGCAAGCGAGGCTTGCCGGGGATTTTTCTTACTATTGCTTCGATCTGGAACAGCTCTGCGTCTGACAGGGCCATTATGTCTAACCCACGCTGGTTCCTTAATGAGATGAACTGTGACTTTTCCTCTGCTATGGCCGTCCCCAGCTTAACCTTTTGGTGCAATTCGATGGGTTCATTGGACAGCCAAACCGGCACCTTGAGGAGCAGCCTGTAGCCTTCCCCGGTCTTTTTATCCACCCAGGCAAAGGCGAATTTACCCTGGTTTTCAATGATTAGGCTGTCATTTCCCAGTGTGCAGCCGGTAATCAGCTGCACTCCATCCACTCCGCAAACATCGTTTTCCACTATGGCGAAGTGACTTTCCCCGATAAGCTTGCCCGGACAGCCGAGCAGCTCAAGCACCTTCATACTAGCGCGAAATCCAACTACTATACCAGGGCAGATATGCCCATGAAAAGCAACCGTTTTTGCCCATGCATCCTGATCAAGCATCAATTTCCGCTCCTTCTTCTTCATGTTTGGTTAGTTCAATAATAAACAGGTCCTCATCAGAGAGATTCTGGTAGGACTCCGCATTTAATTTCTGTCGCGCTGTAAGAGTTAAGCGTTGGCCTGACCTCTGCCAAATGCTCTGGTTTACCGCCTTGCTTTTCTCATAGCGAAATCTAGGCGGGTTAGCTAATCTGGCCCGGCTCAATCCCTGCAAAGTATCCGCCAGGCAAGCTGAGCCAATTACGGTTAGGGTCAAATCCGGCGTGTTCAAGTGACCCATATATTCGTCCGCTACCATAGCCATACGCACCGCCAGGTATAATTCCGGACACGCCTCCTGATGGTGGGCCAACGCTTCTTTAAAAAATATATTTCGGCGCATGATAGGATCAAAAGCACTAATATAAGGGGTTTTAGGCGAAAAAACAATGTCTTGTTCATAATAAGATTTTATGTCCAGCACCGGTGTCCCATCGATAGCATCCAACCCGCTCACCTTGAGAATGTTCCCCTCCACTGAGTCCAGGTGGACTAAACTTAAAGCGATGGGATTCGGGCGATGAGGCGCTCGTAAACCAAATACTCCATATTCGGGCAGAAAGGGGTTTACCCTGGCCGGCACTTTGGTAAGTTTATTACGCTCAGCTTGATGAAACCACAGCAAAAGCCAAAGGTGTGAGTTTGCTTCTATTCTTAATAAAGCCTGGCTATATTGGGAAAAAACTTCCACCTCTGCAGGTTTGCCGGTAATGGGCACCTCGCCGGGTGACTCTACCCCGGATCGAACTATACCAATCGGGTTCAATATAATACTTGAATTATCAGTCACTACAATCATCCTTTCTAGACCTTGCGGATAATTATTGGTAGTTCTGTTTCCAGCGTGCTGAAAATGCATTAAGCGGCCTTATAATTACAAATTCAAGGAAAATAATGATCATAAGCAGCACCAGCACCCAGGCGAAGAGCCTTTCGGTCTCCAAATAGGCTCTTGAGACCGCAATTTTCTGTCCAATCCCCTCCCTAGCTCCGATTAACTCCGCCATGATAGTTAAACGCACTGAAGCGGTAGCACTCAAGGAAAAGCCCGCCACTAACGAATTGGTTAAGCCGGGCAGATATATTTTTTTAATCGTTATCCAGGCCGGTAACTTATACACCTGCTTCATTTCCAGCAAAGACCGGTCAATGGATTTGAAGCCCTCCAGCGTATTCATATACATGGTTGGGTACACCAGCAAGGTCACCAGAAATATTGCCATAGTGGTTCCCATACCAAACCAGACCATAGCCATGACCACAAATACAATGGCCGGGACGGATAATAAAGTATAGATAAAAGGCTGGCAAATGAGCTCAACCTTACGGTTGAGCCCGGCTACTATGCCACAAATAATCCCAAGCGTTACCCCAAAAGTTAAGCCAACAATCTGGCGTTGGAAGGTGGTTATTAAATTATCTAGCACTTCTCCGCTGATCATGATACTCAGCAAAGCCTGAATAGTCTCAGCCGGCGAAGGGAAAATGACTTGGTTATAAAATAACGATATCAACTGCCAACCAATGACGATTAGTAATACGCCAAGCAGAGAATAGCGAAATGCTAAATCATTTTTGGAAGTAGAATTCGGCATCTGGTAATTTGCCTCCCAACGCTTGAGCTGGTGCTGTTTTAGTTAGTTCGTTAAAGAAGGCTTCTACTTCATCGCGACAATCTGCAGCCATTTCAGGCTGTAAGCGGGCAAATTTTAGCGACTCTGTAACCGCTGTGGCTTTCATGAACTCATTTTGTTTTTCCACCAGCGGGCCTGCATCTACTGGATGTTCATTGATCCACTTGGCTGCGGTTTCGAAACTAGCGACAAATTCAGTTACTTCTTCATCGGTTATTCCTGCATCTGCCATCATGATGTATCCGGCTTGAGGAATCCGGTTGCTTTCCTGACCAGGTAGTTTTTGCCATACCTGCGCCAGGTCAATTGCCCGGTAAAGTTGCTTTCCTGACTTTTTAGCGTTTAAGATAGCCATACTGGAATTAGGCTCATTTAACAGTGCGTAGCTGATTTCTCCAGAAATTAATTTAGCTGACGATTCGGGTAAATCCAGGTAGGTAATACGCAGGTCGGTATCCGGATTGATCCCTTGCTGGATAAGCAGGTGGCGGAAAACCAGGTCATGTATGCCACCCTGTCCGGTGACAGCAATCTCCTTACCCTTTAATGCACTTAAATCCTTGATAGAAGCATCGGAGCTAATTACATAAAGCATACCCCATACAGAAACGTTAACCAGTTTTACATTAAACCCCTTGTTATAAGCTATAATGGCATTGGTAATCGGTGTACTGGATAAGTTAACCTGTTTGGCAGTGATCATCGCCAGTAGCTGGTCATAAGTTTTCCAGGGCTTGACCACTAAGTTAGCATTGTCTTGAGCCATATAAGCCAGTGGGTAGCTTGCCGGTCCCGGCGCTGAACCAACGATTAACTCTGCTTTGGCAGCTGTGTCGGCAGAAGTTGTAGTTGGGTTAGTATTTTTTGTTCCCTCACAGCCACCTAACACAAAAAGCAGCGCAATTAGCAATACCAGTGAGACAATTTTTTTCTGCATTAAAAATACCTCCTCATCATAAGGATTCTTGAAGAATTATTTCCGCCAGGTTTTTTTGATAACTTTCTTCGCCGCTCTGGCCGGCATCCACATTAATTTCCCGGACAATTTGGCAGGGTCGACCCTTTAATACAATTATCCGGTCTGCAAGTTGTATCGCCTCCCTTACATCATGAGTTACAAAGACCGTCGCACATGGATTCCACTGAATCAAGCTTTTCAACAATTCCCGCATAGCCTGCCTGAGGTTCTCATCCAGAGAACTGAAGGGTTCATCCATCAGCAGTAAATCCGGTTCTACCGCAAATGCACGCCCGAGGGCTACCCGCTGTTTCATACCGCCGCTTAACTGTCCGGGGTAATAGCGGGCAAAATTATTCAGGCTTAATTTGTCCAATAGCTTGTTGATTCGCGCGGTTCTTTCCGCCTTGGTTATCTTTAACCCATATAGCCCCAGGGTCATGTTTTCCTCAACCGTACACCAGGGTATTAATCTCGGTTCTTGAAATACGTAACCTGTACGTAAACTTGTTACACTAACCAGACCGGCCTGCGGTTTTAGTAACCCGGCTAAAATATTCAATATGCAGGTTTTGCCTACACCTGATGGGCCTAATATGCTAATAAACTCATGTCCCTGGCTGGCTAAATTAAAATCAGTTAAAACCTTCAGGTTATCGAAGGATAGAGTTACATTCTCAAGCTTGAACAAAACAATAATCCCCCTACTCAATCTTTGGCTGGGCAAGGCAATAAATATATCCTAAAAGTGGACATAAAAAAGACGACCTGCGCAAAGCAAATCGTCACAATTAATTAGTGAACTAAATCTTCTTTCCGCACGGGAGGTCCAACCGTTTCCAGTTGAGCCTATCGGCTTGGTATCCATAGCAAACACTACAGGAGGCCAAGCTCGAAGACATGATATGCAATTATAGTATTTACTAATTTCGACGGTTATTGTCGAAATCCTGTCAGTCAAAATTATAATTCCGAAGCCGGGAACTTATTTCATACTAAACTTCATGTCATACTTAACGAAGTGAAGTATCTTAACCTAAGATACTTCACTTCGTTAAGTATGACATTGACTGCCGGGCTGTTTAGAAATTGTTAATTCAACAAGAAGGGCTTTCCAATTTTGCCGGTCTGGTTTAACATTAAATAAAAACATCCGGCAGTTCGAAAGCGAGGTCATCATTAATGCAGCAAGCCAAAACCGGCTTGGCCAAGCAATTATTTTTTTGGCCCTCGAAAAATATTTCATCCGCCATCCTGACGGCCTTAATTTCAGGATTTTTAGTTGGCCTGTGGATAGATACAACCCCATTAAAACAGTTGCTCCCACCCATTATATTTATGATGATTTATCCAACCATGATCGGATTTAAAATTCAAGAAATTTTGAGTATATCCAATGGAAAACTTCTAGCCACGGTAATGCTATTAAACTTTTTGCTGATTCCGGTATTTGCTTATCTGCTTGGTACGCAATTCTTATTAAATGATCCTCAACTTTTTGCCGGCTTGGCAATCACCGCTTTGTTGCCGACCAGTAATATGACCATTGCCTTTACCATGCTTGCCCAAGGAAATGTCACCGCTTCCATAAAGGCGACTACCCTTGGCTTGCTGCTTGGCTCTTTACTTGCGCCATGGTATCTTTACCTGATGGTGGGCAGGTATGTGCCGGTGGACATTTTATTCACGCTTAAAACGATAGCCCTGCTAATCTTGGTGCCCATGCTTCTGGGCATACTAACTTACCGTTATCTAATGCAAAGGTTTTCGACGGAATTTTTTCAGCAACAAATAAAACCTTATTTGCCGGCGGCTAGTGCCTGGGGAATAATACCGATTATTTTCATTAGTATCAGTATGAACTCGCCAAGAATAGCTTCCCAACTCGATATGATTGTAGTGGCTTTCACAGTTCAATTGGTTTTTTATGTAATCAATTATTTAATAGCTATACTAGTAGGGCGAAAGCTGTTTGACGAAAAAGATAGTCTAAGCCTTGTATTTTCTACTGTCCTACGTAATCTATCCATTTCTATCGGCCTGGCCGCAGCTGCCTTTGGGACTAATGCAGCTTTGATGGTTTCTTTAGCCTTTCTAATTCAAGGTCAAGCCGCGGCAGTATTTATGAAGCTAAATAAAAAACATCGGCTACTGGTCAAAAAAGTGTCAACTGTTGAACAATAGCTAGTGAAAACAGTAGTGGCAGGAATATCCTCAAAATCACCTTTTTCTGCAGAAGTATCCGACATTAATTATAAAACCTCTCGTTCAGTTTAATTAAGCCGTAAAGAGGCCCCTGCTCGTAGGTTTCTCCCGGATAAAGATTTTTTAATTCGTTGTATTTTTTCAGCAATACCGGAATTGCGTCTTCATCGGCAATAAATCCAAGCGTAATACAAGTAAGTGATAGTGCGTATGGTGACCTTATTTCATCAAGAATTTTCAGCAGATCTTCTAAATAATCCTTACCGGTATTAGCGAGTATTTTGACCGCATTTTCTATGAACACAACATTGAGACTTGTTTTAAGCATGCCTAATATTCTTGGGATGATTACTTCCTCTTGCTCCAAAACTTTTTGAAAAACTATATGGTGATTTATAGGATCGCTCTTACCTCGTAACATCTTAAGGAGTATATCAGGATCGCTTTCACGAAGCAGCCTTTCTCTTTCTTCATCTGCCCTATTATCGAACCTCCGTACAAGATCTGATGCAATTTGGGACAATTCAGGGGTTTCAATCTGAGCATATACAAATTGTTGGACAGTCAGGTCCTTCACCAGATTGTCTTTGAAAAATTTTTTTGTCAATATATTCTTATACAAATCTATCACCTGCTTTATTCATGTCAAAATCCATTCCCTGCTGAAACAGTTCATTTTATAATAACATCCAACCCGCTCTCTCGCCGGACTTCTGTTCTATATGTTCAAATAATCATTTTCTCTTAATTCTCGGCAGTGGCTGCAAGCGGCCTTAGCGAATGACTTCACTATTTCTTCAAACTGGTGGTAACCAGTGAACTTTTATCCTCTTTCACCCTAGTTACACGAAGGTAACCGTTTAAACGTTCAACCAGCTGAAAGCTTAGTGTCGTTTCTTATAACAATTGTCAGTGGGTCTAGCAATTAAATTCTTTTACATTTAGTTTTATTGTAATGTTTCCTTTCTCTCTATTAATTGTTGAATAATCCAGGGAAAAGTAGAGGTTGTCGTTGATGATATTTATATCATCTGGACTAAACAGTTTCTCTGAACTTATTTCCCCTATATTCTTATTTAACAAAAATACATCAGAAAACGCTGTTCCATCACTTGCACCTGCAACTGATACAGCATTAGATAATACTATTTCCTTATTCCCCTGTTTATTTAAATAAATAGTCTTCGAATAGGACTGTATATTTTCTTGTTTATTCCCTACATACTGCATCTTCCCTCCATTAACTATTTGCTTATTAGGTAATATAATAACAAGCCCATCGTTTATCTTTATATCTGTGCTTTCTGCTTCAAATGAATAAACTTTGAATACTTGTTCATCAATTTTTGTTTTATAAAATACAGTTGTGCTAATAAATATTATGTTTGTAATAAATAAAAAAACAAACGCTCCAAGCACAATTTGTTTCTTCATATTTAACCCTCATTTACTTCACGTTATCTATTAATATTAATTATAATATATGGCTAACTCGAACTTTAAAACGCTCGTCAAATTCCTGTTCTTCGCTCAATTTAACTCGGTTTTATACTTGATAATCAACCCCGCTGCCCAATTGAACAGCAGTTCAGAGAGTCGTTCAAACTCAGTCTGCTCCATATTCGGCTGTTTCATAAACATAATGCCGGTCTTCAAAATCTCCCGTTCCTGTGGTTGCAGCACGGGGATAAGCTCGGCCTTTTGCTTTATGTAGATTCCCGTTTGGTCATAATAGATTGCCTGCACGATGAAGGCGGCTGATTTATAAAGAGCTTTCAATATCTCCGCATCTTTCTCATGCACCATGTTGTGGCCACACATGTGATAGATGTTACAGGCCCCGATCCGGATAGCACGGTGGATATCCTCCTTACCGATCAGCGGCAGTAGAAAATCAATGCTACCGAAAACCGGCGTGGTGTCATGATAGAACTGGAACAGCTCGGAACGTTCCCAATTTATTAATTCCTGCCTACCGGAGATAAACCCACACACTTTCTCCCTGTTCGGAAGTGTGTCCAGCATAGCACTGTATGCTTTAAGATCTCCCGGAGTCGCATAGTTGAGTATGACAACTGCATCAATGTCGCTGCTGTCCGTTGCTTCGCCCCGAGCATAACTTCCCTGAAGCCCGACAAACAGAAGACGAGAACCGAACAGAGATTTCAGTTTATCTAAATATCCCTTTATCCAAGTGTCTATATCAAAATCCATTTTCTGCTCCTTCGTGTTGGTTTTATAATCTCACTGCCAAATTCCATTTTATCTGTGTGACATATAAATACTTAGGACTTGTGTAATTTCACACTAGTAACTTCTAATCATAGAGACTGCGTAAAAAAAGCATTCTTCGCCATTAAAAACTGCTATCAATATTTTTTACAAACTCTTCCGCATCATCATTATATAAACCTGGAGAATACCAATACCGCACTATGCCATTTTCCAATATCTCATACCTAAACTTGCAGTCTTCTAAACACTGAACAAGCTCATTTTGGTAACTTTTACGGGCTACATTTGACTGTTCCAAAAAACTATTCCCTACATTAAGATTTTCTATATCATTTGAATATGAATATTCCAAATATGAAGACCAAGCCATCTTCAAATTATCTACATCTTTTAATGCTAAGTAGGTTAGCTGGACAAATTCATTTGGTGGCTTTAAACTTGCCAAAGAATCATGGGCTTTATCACATAAACTAATGCCTTTAATTAACATATTTCTATATGTGCCTATATCCCGTGCTTCATAAGGTATTCTATGCTGTTCAGATATTGCTTCAGCAACGGGGATTAACTCGCTTTTACATGAATCTATTTGATTCAAGAAAGATGCGTAGCTGTTTGGCATTGCGTCCCTGACCGGAGATATTTTAAAATATCTATCATTCATCAAGACAATCAGTACAATAGCGATAAAAGCAATCCAGCATCCTATTTTATATCTCTTTTGTTTATCAGCTTCTGCCTGTCTTTGTTCTTGCAAAGACTCTCTGTACCAATCCCTGTCATACATGCTCATTTATTTAGTCACCTCCATTGATAGCCATTATAATTGCTAATAAAATAGCCAGCATCTACATAGATGCCGGCACCAACTGATAGTGTAATAATTCGCTAAATGGTCACAATTTCCTTTATACATTACAAAAAAAACACAGCCGGTTTCATTTATATAGTTACAGTTTGCTAAGCTGATGGATAGCATTGTTCTCGCCGGGCCTTGCCGGAAAACGTGTTGCCATCGCAATAACCAGCAGATAGGTTTTATCACCCATTTAGGCAAGAACCACCATTAATGCAGCCCTAAGGTAAACTACCATTTTTTTAAGCCCCTCTGCAAGAAAAATATATAAAAAATAAACGAGACTTTTAACATAGTTCAATATGACTGAGCTGCGTCAATAGTCTCGCCTATTGGTTTTTATACCAACGATGAAGCCAGGATAATATCCAGTATGCTGACTTCATCTAACCAGCTACTCCCTTTTAACTAGGCAGTAATATTTTGATTTACAAATTATTTTAAACGTTGTTTAATATTTACCATGTCAATGCTAATCTTTCTGGATGTATTATTATTTGCAGATATATTTGCTCTCTTCCAGGAACTAATGAACTTTGAAAAATTCCTTCTACAAAAAAAATATAGAAGGAATTTCTGTTGAGATTTCAAGCAACTATTTAACTATACCAGAGTAAGAAGGCCTATTTTTTAATCCTATGAAGAAGGAAAATCCTTCTAGTTCTAATTATTAAACTTGAGACAATTCATGTAACCTTTGTTGCATTGTTTCAACAAACCTCTCAGCTTCGCGTCTTACATGGTCTGCTAATAATTCAGGAATAACACTGAGGAGTTCGCACTCAGCAATTAGTTCTGTAACGGCGGCTTTAAAATCCCTAATTTGCATGGCCGCTTGTAAACTATCCCTGGTGAACCTCTTCAAAATAGGATAAATAGCAAAGTTGGGTTCTAACATTGATTTTAAATCAAGTGCCTGGAACCTTTTGTTATCAAACAACACGCTAAAAGAGTTAGCTTGATCGACAAACCCTCTTTCCGAGGGGTCAAGTAAATGCACTATAAATTTGGCATGGTCAGCCATAATTCTATGCCAGAAGGTTTGGTCTCTAACAATCGTTAAAGCTAACGGTTCTACTCTTCCTGTTTGTAGTGCTTCTAATCTGCTTACAAAGGCAACGGCTTCCCTTCTGATATGGTCAATTAGCAATGGAAAATTGTAACCACCTATTTTGGCCGGACCACAGGTGAGAATCCTATCTAATACCATGGTTTTAAAACAGGCAAAAGATTGGGTGAGTTCTATACTCTCCTGGTTTAATGCCCTTACACTTTGTTCTGTTGGGGCGCTGGCAACCGCCCTTGCTTGGTTTAGCTGTCTTGTGTATGCTTGTTCGTATTGTTGGGCTTCGTTAATTAAATCTATATTTACACATGCAAATCCCAACCGCATAAAAAGTGCATGTTCCATCATTATGCGCAGCCAGAATAAGTTATTGCTTATTGATTCCGCAATAAAATCGCCTCTTCTTAGTGGTATTATTCCTGGCGGCGGACAGGTAAAGCTCGGGCAATCTTGTTCAACACAATCCGGTTGACAAAAACCCGGCCTAAACTGTGACATCATGCTTTGTATTTCCGTTGTCATTATGGTACACCTCCTTTTCACATAACCTGGCATAGTCCATTATCGATAACAATTTTGGGACACTTTCACCGGTAAGATTTTGTCCTCATCCATTCATTTCTACCCTACTCCAAGATTACCATATAGTATTCTAATTACATTATTATGCTACTTAGAGGACATGAAAAATTTTACATAATATTAAAAATGTCACTTCCGGTTATCCACATAAACATCTTTCGCTTTGATTAATGATGCCATTTTTCTTCCTCCTGTCTAAAATCACATGTTTTCGTTTACCTGTTCGCAGAGAAACTCTTCGATTTAATTAGGGAGGATTACATGAAGACGATATACATAAAGATTCCTCCTCGTATAAATATGGTTGGCTTCGATTGCGCGACTTTAAAAAGAAAATAAAAACCACAGTCAATATGCCTGTGATTCAGAGTATAGGAAGTATAACCGACCTTTTTAGGTTTAAGCGCCGATAGCTGTCCCGAAATAAACCCTTTTGCCAAAGCAAAAAAGGGGGTTATACAAAAAAGAATGACAGAACGCTCCGCCTTTCTTCACATCACATGCTTGTATTTGAAACGAAGATTATTAAAAAGGATAGACTGCTCCCATTTCTCTGCATATACAAACAGAGCTTTTGACCGTATTCAATTACTGGTTCAAATTAGGGGTACGCCGTCTTATGGAATGTGTCATTTTTTAATAATCCTCCTCTAAAGCTTATAACAACAGTCTATTTTATAGTTTCTTTTGTAGTAATGTTCAAAGGAGGAACCGGTAAGTTTCCCCAGTATGATAGATCATTTACACAAAACCCCAAATATGATATCATACATACATCAAAATAAAATCACAAAGAGAGGAGCGCTATTCATGAAAGAGAAAAAGACCTGGATGTTAAACGGTTTTCTAGCCCTGGCCATAACACTTCTACTTACCATAACAGCGGTTTTTCTGCTTGTCAGCGGCTCAATTATAACCGGCATACTTTTACTTATCGTGTCTATTTTGTTGTTCTCCGGTATTACCGTTGTACAGCCAAACCAGGCCAAGGTGCTGACATTTTTCGGGCGCTACATGGGCAGCGTACGGGATAGCGGCATCTGGATGACTTTACCCCTGTCCACGCGCAAAAAGGTTTCTTTGCGGGTGCGTAATTTTAACAGTAAAACTTTAAAGGTCAACGATGTGGATGGCAATCCGGTAGAGATCGCCGCCGTAGTGGTTTTCAAAGTGGTTGATTCCGCCAGAGCAGTTTTTGACGTTGATGATTATGAGGAATTTGTGGAAATACAAAGTGAAACCGCACTGCGCCATGTAGCCACCAAATACCCTTATGACACCTTCGAGGAAGAGGGCTATTCACTGCGGGGTAATTCCGAAGAAGTGGCCGGCGAGCTGGGGCGGGAATTGCAGGCTCGGCTGTCGGTGGCGGGAGTTGAGGTAATGGAAGCCCGGCTAACCCATTTAGCCTACGCCACTGAAATCGCCAGTGCCATGCTGCAGCGTCAACAAGCCGCGGCCATTGTGGCTGCCCGGCAAAAGATCGTCGAGGGCGCTGTGGGCATGGCTCAAATGGCCATTGCCCAACTCCAGCAGGAAGGCATTGTGGAGCTGGATGAGGAGCGCAAAGTGGCCATGATCAACAATTTAATGGTGGCCATTGTTTCCGACCGGGCTGCCCAGCCGGTGATTAACACGGGTAGTTTATATTAAAGGAAAATATCATGACTTCCAGAAAAAATTTTCCCTTAAGAATCGACCCAAAGCTATATGAAGCACTTGAGCGCTGGGCAGCCGATGAACTGCGCAGTGTCAACGCGCATATTGAATACTTGCTGCGGGAAGCGACCCGCCGGGCGGGACGCCTGCCTGGCCAGAAGACGCCGGAAAAACAACGTGAGGATGCATGAGTATGTATTACCTGGTCATTGGATTAACGGCAGGGCTGCTGGCTTTTTTAGGGATAGCTATAAAAAAATTTAAATGGTACTGGCTTATTTCCGGTTACAACACCTCATCCCCCCAGAAGCAACAGGAAATGATAAAAAAAGGTCTGGGCGAATTCATGGGGAACAGCCTGTTTTTCCTGGCGGGGATATTCGCAGCGGGAGCTGTATTACAATATTTCGGTCTGGAAATGGCCGCAGCTACCTCCTGGATACTGGTATTGGTCGCTTCAGCAGTCATCGTCGTCCGAGCCCTGCGGTACAACGCCGGTGACAATAACAAAACAAAAACTATCGTTGCCCTGGCCATCTCGCTGCTGGTCCTAGTCATTGCAAGTGTGGTCATTTTCACGGGTGCCAGGGCCCCGGAAATTACCGTGGGGGAAAACAGCCTTAAAATCAGCGGTATGTACGGCACGGAATTAAGCAGGGATGAAATAAAAGATGTCCAGCTGCTGAACCAGATTCCACCGGTAAAACTGAAAACAAACGGCTTTAACTTTGGCGAGACCCTGAAAGGGAACTTAAAGCTGGAAGAGCTGGGTACGGGCAAACTTTTTACAGGCTCATCTAAAGGCCCCTTTATATATATCAAAACTAAAGAAAGCTACATCATCATTAATTTTAAAGATCCGGAGCAGACCAGGCGGCTTTATGATAGGCTGAATAGTGCGATGCTTTAGAAGACTACACAAAACTTTTTTCATCCACTCCACCAAACTAACATTGTGCTCTCCCTTTTATTATCTATTTCTTCTATTTTCAGCACATGGTCATCTCGAATAGCTACAACCATAACTGGAAGTGGTTCTATCTCCGATACCTCATCGGTGGTCATGAGGGACCAATTAAGCCTGTCACCTTCCCGCCGGAAAGTTCAAAACTACGTTATCCACGGCTTAATCTCTATAATATCTCTTAGGTACGTTTTCAAATTTAACCATCGGTATATTGCTCCATTACCCCATTAATTGCGTTAATCTTTCATTTGACACGAGGGAACCGCTCCCTCGTGTTTAGAAAATCTTAAGATTTTAATAAGTAAAAAGCTATAAAATGGATTTCTGCTTCGCAGTATTATAATTATGGGAATATATACAAAAAAGAAAGAAGATGACGCTTTTGGCTGCAAATATTTTAATAGTTGATGATGAACAAGCTATTGCCGATTTGGTTGAAGTTTATCTGAAAAATGAGAACTATAATATCTTTAAATTTTATAACGGCAAGGATGCCCTTAATTGTATTGAAAATGAAAAACTAGACCTCGCCATTTTGGATGTCATGCTTCCCGATATAGACGGTTTTTCAATCTGTCAGCAAATCCGGGAAAAGCATAATTTCCCGGTTATCATGCTGACAGCCAAAGAAGAAGAAATCGACAAGATTACCGGCCTGACATTAGGTGCGGACGACTATATCACTAAACCATTTCGCCCTTTGGAACTTGTTGCCCGTGTAAAGGCACAGCTCCGGAGATTTACCAAATATAATTCTGCGGAGCCAAACCAAGAAGAACACTTGATTGCCTTTTCCGGCTTGGTATTGGACATGGATAACCATGAGTGTACGCTGAATGAGAAAAAGCTATCTCTCACTCCTACTGAGTTTTCCATTCTTTGGGTCCTTTGCTCCAATCGCGGACGGGTGGTAAGTTCGGAAGAATTGTTCCATAAGGTATGGGGAGATAAGTATTTCACTAACAACAATAATACGGTAATGGTTCATATCAGGCATTTAAGGGAAAAAATGCATGACAGCGCGGAGCACCCTAAATATATCAAAACGGTATGGGGGATTGGCTACAAAATTGAAAAGTAAGAGCGATAAAAGAAGGAATGACTATACAAAATTAAAAGGAAAAGTATTTTTTCAAATGCTTTTGATTACAGTTGCCGCCGCTGTGACTGTATATCTATTGCGCTACATCCTGCGTGGACAGATCGGAGATCGTATCGTTCAATTTTTAGTCAACACTTTTCATTTTAATTATTCCGAAGCACTGATAATCTATCAGTTGGTGATTCGCAACAATATTGACATGATTATTTTTGTTGTAATCCTGATATTTTTAGTTATCCTTTTTCGATTTTCTATTTCTTGGTTCACAAAATATTTTGATGAAATCAGCGCTGGAATGGATAAACTTGCTGAGGAATCCGATAATGAAATTATATTATCACCGGAATTGGATTTTATGGAAATTAAGCTTAATCAGATAAAAAACAACTTGGAAAAACAAAAAAAAGCTGCACTTGATGCGGAGCAGCGTAAAAATGATTTGGTAGTTTACTTGGCTCATGATATAAAAACACCTCTGACCTCTGTTATTGGATACTTAAGTCTTCTGGATGAAGCTCCTGATATGCCTCCTGAACAGAAGGCGAAATATGTCGGTATTACTCTGGAAAAAGCTTATCGATTAGAGCAGCTTATAAATGAGTTTTTTGAGATCACAAGATTTAATCTTCAAACGATTGTTTTGAATAAAGAAAAAATCAATTTACTGTTCATGCTTCAGCAGATGGCAGATGAATTCTACCCAATGCTGACTCCACAAGAAAAGCAGGTGTCCGTCAATGTGCCTGACGGCCTCACTCTGTGGGGAGATGCCGACAAACTGGCCCGGGTGTTCAATAACATTCTGAAAAATGCGTTAGCCTATAGCTATGAAAGCAGCGTCATTGACATTTCTGCTAAACAGCAGGATAAAAATATTGTTATAACTTTTACTAATCAGGGAAATCCAATCCCGCAGTCAAAGCTTGATACTATTTTTGAAAAGTTTTATCGATTAGATTCTGCACGTTCCACAAACACCGGTGGAGCAGGGCTGGGTTTGGCAATCGCCCAAGAAATTGTCAAGGCTCACGACGGTACAATCTCTGTGGCAAGCAATCCAGAGAGTACTACATTTACAGTAAAGCTTCCGTTATAAGAAATGAGACACAAGGGGACGGTTCGAGACCACTGAAAAAGTCCATATAAAACACAAAAAGCATCCCCACCTATAGTATAATTAAGTCACCATAACAAAATATACCGGGGGATGCTTTTTATGCTAGTTGAAACCACCTTTAAACAAGGCAGCTTTTACACTGAATTATACCATATAATACCGGAGAATCACATATTAAAACGTATAGATTCCGCAATATC
>NZ_LSRS01000004.1:36020-151240 GCF_009932395.1 Sporotomaculum syntrophicum | reverse complement strand
AATTTAGCGTCTTTGTCGTAATATTTCTCCAGGGTGCTGTATGTCCCGCCGGAGGATGAGGAGGAGTCAACATGGTATACTCTACCGTCACCGGTATGGTAGTATAGTTCTTTTTTAAAGTAAATTCTTCCATTACTTTCGTAGCCTATCTTTTCCACCTGTACGGAGGGGAAGCAGAAAGACCAGCCCAGGCCAAGGTTGTACCTGTTCTGATAGTAGGTTGCGTAATCGCTGTATCCGCCTCTGTCCCCTGATGTACGGAGGTCTCCCCACAACGCTTGATTGCTCTGGTACAGTCGGCTGATGTTTAGGTCCAGGCCGTTTCTGCCCGGTAGTGTGGTCTGGTGTGTTGTAATACTGCAAATTAAAATCTCCAAAAACAGGGGTTTTACCGCAAATTAAAATAGTGGCACTGTATTTTAAAAACTAGATAGACCGCCACTAAAGATATTCTTAATGATAGTATAATAATGAATAATATAGGGCTTATTTGTCCGTCAGTCCGTCCGTCAAATGATCACAATTAACTTTCTGCACCTACACCCTATGGAAATTTAATTTGCTGTTTGTCGAGATTTTAAAGTGCAGCTCTACACTTTGGTGTAGTTCGAGGATATAGCTTTTAATTCGGCCCTTAATTCTTCTGCTGTCTTGCCTTTCAGATGACCGGGTGACGGATAGGTTTTCCAAAAGTACAATGCCGTTTTCCGGTCGATTTCACAAAAGAATTTACGGTAACTGGGGTATGCGTTTGTCAGTTGCTCATGCAAACCATTTTTCAGCCGGATACCGTATTTGACAAGGGTGTCCCGGCGATTGACAAGCTGTGACAGCGTCCAATGGTTATCTTCCGGCTTTGCGTCGGGCAGGGTGTGAAGCTGGTTGATCAGCACCGTTGCCACGCAGTAAGCGTCATGCTCATCGTTTTTCTTCATCATGGGTGCGCTTTTGCGCTGGTCATAGGCTAAAGATGGATTTACGTCTTTCACCGTATAGCCTTTTTCAATGAGCCATACCGCAAGGCTTCTGCCGTAGCCGTAGGCAATTTCCAGGCCATAAATCGGCGATAAATTCAGTCTTAATGCTGCTTTATCAACCTCCTTTGCCAACTTATTAAACTCGCTGGGCTTGTTTTCAATGACAATTACATCTAATTTTTCATTCCAGCAATTCACCAGAACGGCGGTATGGGTGTCCTTATGCAAGTCCATACCGACATAGAGGTAGTTTTCTCTTCTCTGCATATCATCCCTTCTTTTGTCCTGCCATCCACATAAAGCCCGAGTACCGGCAACCGGGGTCGCAGAGCGCCCCAGCACGGCTTACATCAGCCCGCAATGCGGGCTGGAAACACCTTTTTAACGGGATCGGATTTGCAGCCTCGGGATTGAAACCGGGGTTATGAGCTGTGGAAATCCGCATTTGTCAAGGAACCATATCGGGGTCATTGCTGACCCCGATAGCAGAGATATTAAGCCCAACCAAAGTCTTTTTCTAAAACCTGCAAACTTTCTTGTGTTTTCAACCCAAGCTGATTTCTTATAATCTTTAAGAAATCTCTTTCTGATAATAAAGGCTCTAACACTGAAACTACCACGATTTCTTGAATTTTTTCATCCTCGCATGAAATCATTTCTTCTAACAATTCAATAACCTGTAGCTTTGTATTCTGATCCTCAGATTGCATAACTTCTCTGAAATATGGAACAAATACTATTTCGAAAACCAAATGTGGAAGTCCTTCTACATAGTCTTTTTCTTCATTGTACCTTCTTGATACTTCTGGAAATCTTGATGATAGCACATCAATAATATTCTCGTATCTCAAATCACCACCTACTTTCCGGCTAAAGCATTAGTCAAATCATTTATCAATGCTTTAGCTATATTAGCGTCTTGTGTTGATAGAGTACCGCTTTTAAGCAGATTATTTAACCCATTTATGCTTTCTTGTCCCTTAGTCGTATGGAATTTACCACCGGTTGCTATTCCGGTCTGTATCTCATTGCGTATGGCATCCATAGTTGTACCACTTCCAATTTTATTCGGGTTATTCTGCCCTTTATATAAATTGTCAATTATATTATTTAGCTTTTGATTTGATGCCACTGGTCTAACATTTAAGTCAAGCTTCCCCGCGCCCTTACTTACAACTTTCCCCGCACCCTTCAAAACCTTAGCCTTACCAACAAAAAAGAACGTTGCCGCCGACGCACCGGCCTTAGCATCTGCCCAACTCAAATCTTCATTGGTTAGCTCATCGTAATTTTCAGGCCCCACCAAACCTTCCCTAACAAATATTATAGCGCCTTCAGGTGTTGTCTTTACTGCTGCCCAGCTGCTTTGCCAGTTATCACCGTTAAATACTTCACCAACACCTAGCTTTAAATCTTGCCAAGTTTCTTTAGCAGAATGACCCGTCGGGTCCAGATATCTTAGCGGGTTGTTGTAACAATACGCATACAGGTTTAGCGATAGTGGATTCGTTATGCCTCCCTCGTAGGTATCCCTCGAAATAAACCTCCCCACAGTCGGGTCATAATACCTGGCCCGCAGGTAGTACAGGCCGCTTTCGTCGTCATAATACTCTCCGGCATATTTCAGCGGCTGGGGTAATTGTTCCTGCTGGGAGAGAATATTTCCCCATTCGTCGTAGGTGTAGCTGTTGACGATATTGCCGTTTTGGTCGATTACCCGGGTTACGTCTCCGTGGCCGTTGTACAGGTAGTAGTAATAGCTGCCGCCTACTTTCCTGGCCAAAGCTTGGTTGCCCCAGATCGTCTGTGCGGTAACAAAGCCTCCGGCGTTGGATTCGGTGATGACTCTGCCGGTGTTGTCGTAGTGGTACCTGGTGGTGCCCGAAGGGGTTACTTTTTTAGTTCTCAATCCTTCGGGGTCGTAAGAATAGTTACTGGCCTGACCACCGGCGGTGAATGAGGCCAATTGGTCCCAGTTGTTGTAGCTAAATTCGCCGGATATAAATCCGTCCAGGCCGCTATCGTTGGGGGAGGCTACTGTCCGGTTGCCTCTGCTGTCGTATTGATAGCTGAGCTGCTCGCCGCCCGGCCTTTGTATTCCCGTCAGCCGGTTTAGGGCGTCGTAGGTGTAGTTGGTGGTCTGGCCGTTTTCGGTTACCGAGGTGATGTTGCCGTTGTTGTCGTAGGTGTAGCTGTATTGGGTGATGGTTTGGCTGCCCAGTTTGTTGTGCATGGTCTTGAGTCGGTTGAGGTTGTCGTAGGTGTATTCGGTACGTATGCTTGTCCCATCGGTTAATTGGGGATAGTTGACGGCTTTTACCATGCCGTCGCCGTAGTATTCGTAGGTGTAGTTTTTGCCGTCGGCGGTGACGGTGGTTAGTCTATTCAGGTTGTTGTATTGATAATTGGTGAATAAGTTACCCGGATGGGATACCTCAGTCCGGTTGCCCAGCAGGTCGTATTCAAAACCGGCAACGTAGCTTTCGGCGGTTATCCGGTAGCCGATTTGCCCGGTACAATAGAAAACATGTCTTAGGGTATCGCCGTTTAGGGGCTGGTATTTCTCCACGATGTCCAGGGGGTGGTAGTAATATTGTATCCGGTCTTGGTTGGCTGTTTTTTGGGATAGCCTGCTGTCCTGGTAATATTGTAGGGTGGTGATTTTGCCCGAGGCGTCTTTTATTTCCACCGGCAGGCCGTTGGCGTTGTATTTATAGGTGGTGGGCTGTCCCGCCGGAGGCTGTTTGGTTACTAAAACACCTCTTTCGCTATATTGCTGGACTGTGGGGAAGGTGGTGGCGCCCTGGTATTGTTGTATTTGGGTTAGCTCGCCCAAACGGTCGTAAGCGTAGTCGGTGATCTCGCCCAGAGGGTTGGTGACTTTAGTTAATTGGTTCAGGGCGTCGTAGCTGTACTGGGTGCTATTGTTCCTGGGGTCGGTTAGTTTGGTCAGGTTGCCGCCAGGTCGTATTCGTATTTTTCTTCTACGGCGGCTCCGCCCGATCCGTTGGGGTAGCCTTTCCTCGATATTGTCCGGTCCCACTGGTCGCTTGTTTCCACGTAATGGTTTTCGGCTATGCCGGTGTCCGACGGGACGAAGGTGGTGGTTTTGGTGCGGTTGATTAGGTTGTAGTTAAAGGCATGGTAGTTGCCCTGGGGGTCGGTGACTTTTTTGAGACGGTCCCATTCGTCACTTTGGTAGGTAGTCTGGTTGCCGTTGGCGTCTTTGAGCCAGGTTAGCTGATCATAGTTGTCGTAGCCATATATCCGTGGGACATATACCCCGCGATTATAGTCCCAGTATTGGGAAAAGAGCAGGTTGCCGTGATCGTCGTAGAGGTCAAGGGAATATTTGAATTGGGAGCCGTTTGCGGTGCTGTAGTTTTCAACGCCAAAGGTACGTTGAGGCGTCTCTATCCAAGAACCGGATAGATCAATATAGTTGTAATAGTCGGTGTGCTCTTCCACCACGTAGTTTCCGTCCTGTCCCGTTGACTGCGGGTGGGTTGTTTTTTTGAGTCTGCCTTGGGTGTCGTAGCTATAGCCGGTTGTGTTGCCCAGGGCGTCTGTTTCATTGGTTACGTTACCCCGGATAAATTCATAGCTTTTGTGTGTGGCGCTGGTTTTGGGAATACCTTCTTCGGTGTAGTAGCTGGTTATGGTACTGGGAAAGGCGTAGTAAGCTCCGGCATAGTTGTAGTCGGTTCTGGTGGTCCGGCCGTCGCTGTGCTGGATGTTTATTCCGGTGTGGTTGCCGGGGTGACTCGCGTCCCCGTACTGATAGTTGGTTGTTTCGCCTTTGGCGTTGGTGGCGGTGGCAATGCGTCCTAAGCTGTCGTAGTTTGTTGATTCGGTTAGTAGTAGATCGGGGTTTTGATAATAGCTTGTGGACGTTAAAAATTTATAGGTTGGATGATAGGTATAGCTAGTGGTGTGCCGGCTTTTTATCGTCGGGTCGTTCCACTGGGCCGGTGTTAGCAGCGCTGTTTCGGTGGCTATACCGCCCCAGTCGCTGTATGTGCAGCCCTGGTAGAATGTGTTGACGTTGCCGCCGGCGTTGTGTTGTTCGGTTTTAAGCCTGGTGGGTTTATCCAGAAAGACGGTGTTGTATTGCTCGTAGTAGGTGATCTCTTTATCGCCGCTGGTGGTGTTGTATTGCTCTTCTTTATATTTTAAGTCGCCTTTGTGGGCCGAATTGTATTGATAGGTATGTTTGATGGCCAGTCCGTTGTCCTGTTGCATGGTGCTGGTCGATTGGTTGTATGTGTAGGTACGGCGGTTATACGAGCCAAAGTATTCATCGCTGCTGTTTATTTTATTTTCATAGCGTTCGGCGACTCTATGGGTCTCGCAAAGACCGTGGCCCCCCAGCGGTTTGGTGGTTAGCCCATAATTGTATACCGTTTTGGAATTCCTCAGACGCATTTGGCTTAATAAAGCCCGGGCTACAGTGGGAGAGTCATTGTGTACAGCCGGGTCTAAAAAGTTAAAACGTTCTATGGTATTTGTATAAGAATATGTATCGTATAATTCTCCGTTGTAACTTCTGTATAGCAGCGGATATCTTCTTTGTTCGCGCCATGAGGTTACTTTATCCCCGTATTCATCCAATAGATACCAGGTAACTTCGGCTTGAACTCGTATTTTATCATACGTTACGGTGTAGCTGTTGGTCGCCGCGGGATCGGTAACATTAACGGTAATTGTCCCCGCTGCCGGATCTAAGGGGTCCTCGTTTTGATATAGTGTGTCGGTGTAAGTGAAGGTGACTTTTCGACCGATGCTGTCGGTAATTTCTGAGATCAGCGGCCAGGCCCGGTCAAACCTGACTTTATCCAGCCATACTGTGCCTCCTGTGCTGTCGTTATTTTCAGTAATTGCAAATTCAAATTGGATATACCTGGCCTCATCACTGGTTGGCATAGTACTTTGATCAAAATCCCACTCATTTTTGGCCCTGGGGGCTAAAAACCCCATTTGTATGACATCAAAGTTATGATCGTATACACGACACGAAAGCTGGGTGCTGCCGCTGGTTAGTTGATCATAAAAATAAGCGCTGTAATAGTATTCGGTGTTTGGCAATACCGGTATAAAGTTGGAAAGCGCTTTACTTTTCACAGTACCGCTGTACTTCAGCGATGATGTATCATCTTTGCCAAATGTCTCATCGTAAGAAAAGGGCGCTTTGATTCGCGATTCTCCTGCGGTCTTCCAAAGTCCCACAGTCTCTTCATATTCAAAGTCGTTGTTGGGGGTGTAGTTGGCTACCGGTTTTCCCGTATGTTTGAAGGTTATTTGGTTGTTGAAACGGTCTTTAATGCCCAGCAGTCGCCCGTCTTCGGCGAAATATTGTTTGGTCTGGTCGGCTGTGATGAAGGAGTACCGGCTGGTTACCTGGCCGTTGCTAAAACTGGTATCGCCGAGGTTAAATTTAGCGTCTTTGTCGTAATATTTCTCCAGGGTGCTGTATGTCCCGCCGGAGGATGAGGAGGAATCAACATGGTATACTCTTCCGTCACCGGTATGGTAGTATAGTTCTTTTTTAAAGTAAATTCTTCCACTGTATTTAAATAAACTCCGCTGCCAATACCGCCGATGGCATAAATCTTGCCGCTGACTTCCGCTGTTGCCAATGCATACCTTGGTGTAGGCATAGACGCTTTAATTTGCCAACTGCTTCCCTGGGTCATGGGGCGGTAGCTGTGGCTTTTAAGACGGATAACTAGGTCTTTGATGTTTTCGTTTAGTCGTGATTCGTATCCTTCCTTGGTTACTGCGTCTACACCGGTTGCTTTGTTGCCACTCAGTTCCATGTGGCACTGCAAAAGCAGTTCTTCATTTATGTGGTGATATAGCGATGTGAATTTCTCGTTCGGCTTCAGTTTAGCTATTTCTGTTATCCTAGCAAGTTTTGTTTCCATTTGCTTATCTACCCCTGTGTGTAGTAAATGTTTCCCTTGATAGGGCAATGATAGGTCACCGTCTTCCCGTCCACCATTTGGCTTCCTTACTTTTTATCGCTTGTAGGCCATACTCCCATTGTGCATGGAAGAGCAGGCGGGATCTCCCGAGTTGCCGCATCATAACATTGTGTAACGTGCCAAGGGCTTCGACCCCGGGGAAGTCATGTTCGTCTAACCTATAGCGTCGGACATGATGTTGCTTTCTGTGCAGTCCAGCACATCAGCCTTCCCGATTAAGGGATTTCGGGGCTCTATCTCCATTCAGCTCTCTGGCTTTCGGCCCGCTACCTCGTTTGCCTACGCTTAAATGTAAATGTTACCATTTACACTCCAAGGCTAACTACCAGTGGTCGGCTCAACCTTGCTGGGTGGGATTCACACCCACTATATGACGCGCCATTTCTCGGACGCACGGACTGTCCCCTTATGGTAGTAGTTGGGAATGGCGTTAGCCATGCCCAACTACTACCCGAGCATCGAAGTCGGATTTGGCGCAATGGAGTTGTAAACGGGGTCATGCTTTGTGAATTACTCATTTTTCAAGGGTTTCATAGGGGTCAAAATCATGACCCCTATGCCTTTTAATTAAAATGTGCAAAAACAGGCATGTACACAATTGCTCTAATTGACAACCTACACAATAATCATCTCTTTAGCGATTCTATAAACCTATCATACCATTCCATATTGGAATTATAATTATTTTTATTATACTCCCAATGTGCTTGGAAATTCTTTATGGAATTATTAAATTCAGGGTATTTTACTTTAAACTTTTCTAAAAATTCGATACTCCCTCCAATTACAGCATGTTCTTCATGCGATATAATTATTCCCCATTTACCCTGTGATGAATAAATTGCATTTTCAACATTAATGTCCATTTGCATATATTCATCATAAGAGGTAGATAAATCAAAAGACCAGTGCTTTAACTCATATTTAGTAACATCACAATTTTGTTTAAAAACATCTCCTATTGACTCAGTCTCAATTTCTGAAATATATACTTCTTCATCAACATAAAGATTACTTAAGGTAAGCATTAAAGCGGTATATTGCTTTTGTGCCAGATAATATCCATCAACTGGATACAGCAATTCTACTTTTTCAATTTCCTTTCTAAAGCAATCCTCAAAAGGATTATTTCCTAAGAATATATTAAAATACGATTTCGCTATTCTATCGAATGAGGATTCCGACAAGGCTCTAATCATTTTGTCGCACCCCCATCAATGAATTTAATTTTTCTTAATCCAGAAACTCCATTTACATCAATCGTTGGAGGTCCCGATTTGGAAGATGCTCTATAGGTGAACGTTAATCCATTTGAATCTTTGCCAACAAAAGTACCAGGTTTTACTTCCCTAATCGTATTTGGATTAACCTGCCCTTTAAAAAACTTAAATGCATCGTCAGCACTTCCTGAGCCGGGCCCAACAACTACCCGAGCACAGCAGTCAGGACTGTGTGACTCATATTCATATTACTCAATAATATCTGCAATATACAATGGAACATTATCTACTAATTTGCTTCGTAAACATTCTATATGACAAAAT
This sequence comes from Sporotomaculum syntrophicum, assembly GCF_009932395.1. Taxonomy (GTDB): domain Bacteria; phylum Bacillota; class Desulfotomaculia; order Desulfotomaculales; family Desulfallaceae; genus Sporotomaculum; species Sporotomaculum syntrophicum. The sequence continues at coordinate 142,735 of NZ_LSRS01000004.1, read as the reverse complement.
AACTGTTGCTCCTGCTGTAAATCTTGTTTTTTATCCCAATTTGATACTACAATAAGTGCAGTAATATCAAATTGGTTTGATTCTATATTTTTGTCACAAAAGCAACATTGATATTTCTGGTTGCTCATTTACTTGACACCTCACTTCCATCCATAGTTTTTGCTTAATCTGTTTAACGAGTTTTGCCCAATGTTCTTTAATGCAGTGACAACACCGTTTTCACTTTCAACAATAATATTAAATTTACCATTTCCAATATCTTTAATGTAAACACTAGCTCCATCTGTTTGCGTCATAACTTTTGATGGTGAAAGTTTTAAATCGCTTATATCTGAAGGAGTAAAACCTCTTGTTATTAGCCTTTCAGCACCATGCTTTGTGGTTTTAACAACGCTTTGAATTTCTTTTGTTGCCAAACTTTGTTTTAGCCTTTGATACTGGGCTGAGCTCGAAGCATATTCTCCTGCCTTACCCACCATTTCTAATACTTCATCGACACTCTTACCAAGTTGTTTGCTTAACCAAACAACTCCCTTTTGAACCGGTTTAGATAACTCTCCAAATCCAGTTCCCGCAGGAACCAGCAAGCCAATTGTATCCAGTCCTGCTGCAAGGTAATCCTTTTTTTGTATATCTATTGAAATTAGTCTCAAATCGTTTTGAGTATCAGGAGAAGTTAATACCTTAGAGGCATAAGCGTAAAGACCTAAAATTACTGGATTATGTCCGCTAGGGTCAACATTGTTCACCGGATCATTCTCACAGTACGTATACAAATTCAGGTTTAACGGGTTTGTTACATTTCCTTCATCACTATCCTTCGATATAAACCTCCCCACAGTCGGGTCATAATACCTGGCCCGCAGATAGTACAGGCCGCTCTCGTCGTCATAATACTCTCCGGCATATTTCAGCGGCTGGGGTAATTGTTCCTGCTGGGAGAGGATATTTCCCCATTCGTCGTAGCTATAGCTGTTGACGATATTGCCGTTTTGGTCGATTACCTTGGTTACATCTCCGTGACCGTTGTACAGGTAGTAGTAATAGCTTGTGCCTACTTTCCTGGCCAAAGCTTGGTTGCCCCAGATCGTCTGTGCGGTAACATAGTCGCCGGCGTTGGATTCGGTGATGACTCTGCCGGTGTTGTCATAGTGGTACCTGGTGATGCCGGAAGGGGTAACTTTTTTGGTCCTCAGCCCTTCGGGATCGTAAGAGTAGTTATTGGTCTGACCACCAGTAGTGAATGTGGCCAATTGGTCCCAGTTGTTGTAGCTAAAGTCGCCGGGTATAAATCCGTCCAGACCGCTATCGTTAGGGGAGGCTACTGTCCGGTTACCCCTGCTGTCGTATTGATAGCTTACATGTTCACCGCCCGGCCTTTGTATTCCTGTAAGCCGATTCAGGGCGTCGTAGGTGTAGTTTGTAGTTTGACCGTTTTCGGTTACCGAGGTGATGTTGCCGTTGTTATCGTAGTTGTAGCTGTATTGGGTGATTGTTTGGCTGCCTAATTTGTTGTGCATGGTCTTGAGTCGGTTGCTGTTGTCGTAGGTGTATTCGGTACGCATGCTTGTCCCATCGGTTAATTGGGGATAGTTGACGGCTTTTACCATGCCGTCGCCGTAGTATTCGTAGGTGTAGTTTTTACCGTCGGCGGTGACGGTGGTTAGTCTGTTCAGGTTGTTGTACTGGTAGTTGGTGGCTAAGTTGCCCGGATGGGTTACTTTAGTCCGGTTGCCCAGCAGGTCGTATTCAAAACCGGCAACGTAGCTTTCGGCGGTTATCCGGTAGCCGATTTGCCCGGTACAATAGAAAAGATATCTCAGGGTATCGCCGTTTAGGGGCTGGTATTTCTCCACGATGCCCAGGGGGTAGTAGTAATATTGTATCCGGTCTTGGTTGGCTGTTTTTTGGGATAGCCGGCTGTCCTGGTAATATTCCAGGGCGGTGATTTTGCCCGAGGCGTCTTTTATCTGCACCGGCAGGCCGTTGGCGTTGTATTTATAGGTGGTGGGCTGTCCCGCCGGGGGCTGTTTGGCTACCATGGCGCCTCTTTCACTGTACTGCTGGACTGTGGGGAAGGTGGCGGCGCCCTGGTATTGTTTTATCTGGGTCAGATCTCCCAAACGGTCATAAGCGTAGTCGGTGATCTCTCCCAAAGGGTTGGTGACTTTAGTTAATTGGTTCAGAGCGTCGTAGCTGTACTGGGTGCTGTTGTTATTGGGGTCGGTTAGTTTGGTCAGGTTACCGACCAGATCGTATTCGTATTTTTCTTCAACGGCAGCTCCGCCCGGCCCGTTGGGGTAGCCTTTTCTCGATATTGTCCGGCCCCACTGATCGCTTGTTTCCACGTAATGGTTTTCGGCCGCGCCGGTGTCCGACGGGACGAAGGTAGTGGTTTTGGTACGGTTGATTAGGTTGTAATCAAAGGCATGGTAGTTACCCTGGGGGTCGGTGACTTTTTTTAGGCGGCCCCATTCGTCACTTTGGTAGGTGGTTTTGTTGCCGTTGGCGTCTTTGTGCCAGGTTAGCTGATTATAGCTGTCGTAGCCATATACAGCCGGGACATATACCCCGCGATTATAGTCCCAGTATTGGGAAAGGAGCAGGTTACCGTGATCGTCATAGAAATCAAGAGAATATTTGAATTCGGAGCCGTTTGCGGTACTGTAGTTATAGACGCCAAAGGTACGTTGAGGCGTTTCTATCCAAGAACCGGATAGATCAATATAGTTATAATAGTCGGTGTGCTCTTCCACCACGTAGTTTCCGTCCTGTCCCGTTGACTGCGGGTGGGTTGTTTTTTTGAGTCTGCCTTGGGTGTCGTAGCTATAACGGGTTGTGTTGCCCGAGGCGTCTGTTTCACTGGTTACGTTACCCCGGATAAATTCATAGCTTTTGTGTGTGGCGCTGGTTTTTTGTACGCCTTCCTCGGTGTAGTAGCTGGTTATGGTGCTGGGAAAGGCATAATAAGCCCCGGCATAGCTGTAGTCGGTCCTGGTGGTCCGGCCGTCGCTGTGCTGGATGTTGGTTCTGGTGCAGTTGCCGGGGTGGTTTGTGTCCCCGTATTGGTAGTTGGTTGTTTCGCCTTTGGCGTTGGTGGCGGTGGCAATGCGTCCCAGGCTGTCGTAGCTGGTTGATTCGGTCAGTAACAGCCCGGGCTTTTGATAATAGCTTGTGGATGTTAAAAATTTATAGTCGGGATGATAGGTATAGCTGGTGGTGTGCCGGCTTTTTTCGGTCGGGTTGTTCCACTGGGCCGGTGTCAGCAGCGCTGTTTCGGTGGCTATGCCGCCCCAGTCGCTGTATGTGTAGCCCCGGTAGAATGTGTTGACGTTGCCGCCGGCGTTGTGTTGTTCGGTTTTAAGCCTGGTGGGTTTATCCCGGAAGACGGCGTCGTATTGCTCGTAGTAGGTGATCTCTTTATCGCCGCTGGTGGTGTTGTGTTGCTCTTTTTTGTATTTTAAGTCGCCTTTATGGGCCGAATTGTATTGATAGGTATGTTTGATGGCCAGTCCGTTGTCCTGTTGCATGGTGCTGGTCGATTGGTTGTATGTGTAGGTACGGCGGTTATACGAGCCAAAGTATTCACCGCTACTGTTTACTTTATTTTCATAGCGTTCAGCGACTTTATGGGTCTCGCAAAGACCGTGGCCCCCCAGCGGTTTGGTGGTTAGCCCATAATTGTATACCGTTTTGGAATTCCTAAGTTCCATTTGGCTTAATAAAGCCCGGGCTACAGTGGGAGAGTCACTGTGTACAGCCGGGTCTAAAAAGTTAAAACGTTCTATGGTATTTGTATAAGAATATATATCGTATAAATCCCCGTTGTAACTTCTGTATAGCAGCGGATATCTTCTTTGTTCGCACCATGAGGTTATTTTATTGCCCTCTTCATCCAATAGATACCAATCAACTTCGGCTTGAACCCGTATTTTATCATACGTTATGGTATAGCTGTTGGCCGCCGCGGGATCGGTAACATTAACGGTAATTGTCCCCGCTGCAGGATCTAAAGGGTCCTCGTTTTGATACAGCGTGTCGGTGTAAGTGAAGGTGACTTTTCGACCGATGCTATCGGTAATTTCGGAGATCAGCGGCCAGGCCCGGTCAAACCTGACTTTATCCAGCCATACTGTGCCGTCTATGTCATCGCCTAGGTCGGTATTATAAAATTCAAATTGGACATATCTAGCCTCATCATTGGTTGGCATAGAGCCTTGCTTAAAATTCCAGGTATTTTTGGCGTTGGGGCCAATAGCTCCCATTTGTATGACATCAAAGTTATGATCGTATACACGACACGAAAGCTGGGTACTGCCGCTGGTTAGTTGATCATAAAAATAAGCGCTGTAATAGTATTCGGTGTTTGGCAATACCGGTATAAAGCTGGAAAGCGCTTTACTTTTCACAGTACCGCTGTACTTCAGCGATGATGTATCATCTTTGCCAAATGTCTCATCGTAAGAAAAGGGCGCTTTGATTCGCGATTCTCCTGCGGTCTTCCAAAGTCCCACAGTCTCTTCATATTCAAAGTCGTTGTTGGGGGTGTAGTTGGCTACCGGTTTTTCCGTATGTTTGAAGGTTATTTGGTTGTTGAAACGGTCTTTAATGCCCAGCAGTCGCCCGTCCTCGGCGAAATACTGTTTGGTCTGGTCGGCTGTAATGAAGGAGTACCGGCTGGTTGTCTGGCCGTTGCTAAAACTGGTATCGCCGAGGTTAAATTTAGCGTCTTTGTCGTAATATTTCTCCAGGGTGCTGTATGTCCCGCCGGAGGATGAGGAGGAATCAACATGGTATACCCTACCGTCACCGGTATGGTAGTATAGTTCTTTTTTAAAGTAAATTCTTCCATTACTTTCGTAGCCTATCTTTTCCACCTGTACGGAGGGGAAGCAGAAAGACCAGCCCAGGCCAAGGTTGTACCTGTTCTGATAGTAGGTTGCGTAATCGCTGTATCCGCCTCTGTCCCCTGATGTACGGAGGTCTCCCCACAATGCTTGGTTGCTCTGGTATAGCCGGCTGATGTTTAGGTCCAGGCCGTTTCTGCCCGGTAGTTTGATGTCCGTTTGTTTGACTGTTAGATCGCCGGTCTGGGGGGAGATGATTTCATCTATATCTGCCCAAGCGGAATATTGTTCGTTGTTAACTCCGTTTGTGGTTGACGGGCCAACAAACGCGCTGTACCACGCCTGGTCTTCACCGGAGCTAGCTGCCGCTGCCAGGGCTTCATGGTTTGTTGCGCCGTAGACTTCACGGGATACGGATGATGTAGCGGGCGGTGTTGTTCCATATACTTCATCTGATATTGTGCGCCCTTGGGCCAGTAGTTCATCTAAAAGGTCCTGCCTGTTATTGCTGATCAGGCTGTTATATAGTTCCGCTGAGATTGGTTTGCCTAGCGTTTCCAGCGGGTCCCGCTTGTTTTTTTCTTCTTGAAGCGTCTTGAGGCTGTTAAGTGATTCGTTTGCCTGCATTTTCAGAGCGGCGGCTTCTTTTGATGTTGGAGGTAGCGGTTCGGTTTTTTCTATTTGTATGAATTTATCTAGCTTGAAATCTATGGGCGTTGTCTTATCATCATCTGCTTCCCCGGATAACAAGGGGTAGTTACCAAGCTGGGGCAGTGAGTTTTCTAAGTTGGCTATTTTATCGGCATCTGTAAGGGCTGTTGCCGCGCCGCTGTTTTGGGCCAAAGCGGGGAGCGGTATGTTGATGAGAAAAGTTATAATCAGTATATACACAAGGCACTTTTTCATCCGTTTATCTCCTTTCCGATGTTTCATATTTTAGTTGATCTGTTGTTTGACTGATTAGTTAGGTTACTGTGTTAGTATCCGGCGGAGCAAATTCCCGTTGGCATCGTATTGGTAGTCGATGGTTTGTCCCGGCGGTGTAATAATATAATCCAAGCAGTTGTTAGCGTCGTATTGATATTGATATGAATCGACGGATGGTAGACTTAATTCTTCTACTGTATTTAAGGTGCCGATGCTGTTATTAAACCCGCCGATCGCATATATTTTGGTGCCTGCCGCCGCCGCTGCCAAATACCCTCTGGCTGTAGGCATGCTTGCTTTGGTTGTCCAAGTATTTGTGACGGGGTCGTATTCTTCTAACAAGTTTAAGGTATCACCATCGTAGAAATGTCTTCCACCAATTGCATAGATCTTTTCGTTTGCTGCTGCCGCTGATAACACAAATCTTGGCATTGGCATTCCTACTTTAGCCGTCCAGGTATTTGTTACCGGGTGATATTCTTCTATCGTATTTAAACTATTAAATAAGCTATCATTAAAACCACCGATTGCATAGATCTTTCCATTGATTACTGCCGCCGCTAAATAGTTTCTTGATGTTGGCATATTTGCCTTTGTCGTCCAGGTATTTGCCACGGGGTCATACTCTTCTACTGTATTTAGAAATCCGTTATTATTGTTGCCGCCAATTACATAGATCTTCCCATTGACTGCTGCCGCTGCCAATAAACACCTTGATGTGGGCATAGATGCTTTTGTCATCCAGGTATCTGTGGCGGGGTCATATTCTTCTATCGTATTTAATTTAGTATTGTAATTGTTGATACCGCCGATTGCATAGATCTTACCGTTTACTGCTGCCGCTGCCAGCCAGGTTCTTGCAGTCGGCATACTTGCTTTTGTGGTCCAGGTATTTGTTGCAGGATTATATTCTTCTAATGTGTTTAAATAACCGCTAACATCGTTATATCCCCCGATTGCATAAATTTTCCCGTTTACTGCTGCCGCTGCCAGACCGTATCTCGCTGTGGGCATACTTGCTTTTATGTTCCAGATTTCACCGGAATACAGGCTGTATCTTTCAGTAGTCTGATAAACTGATTCTGAGTCGGTAGTATCACCATAAATAAATTCTGTATCTGTTGTATCGACATATACTAAATCGGTGACCGAGATGTCTTTATATACTGAGCTATCGACAGATATGTCTTTATTGTGTTCATTGATCAACGGTTCTTTATTTGCCGGAAAGGGGGATGATACGGCTCTGCCGCAATTGATCTTGTTGCCGCTAATTATTTGATTGGTCAGGTTAGGCATTTGGTCGGATGATTCTATAATAACCTGCCTTATCTCTGAAGCGCTTGCGTTTTTATGTTTTCCTAGTATCAGTGCCGCTTCGCCCGATACGAAGGCGGCTGCTTGGGAGGTGCCGCTGCTCTTGCCGTTTCTGTTGCCGGGTGTGGCGCTGATGATGTTTTCGCCTGGGGCGGCAACGTTAACAGTTGTTTTGCCATAGTTCGAATAGCCGGATAATTTTCCGTCTTTATTTAGTGAGGCAACTGTAATAATGTTAGTCCCTCTGTATGATCCGGGATAGACTGGGTTGGCGTCGATGTTGGTATGGCTGTTGCCTGACGCGCATATAAAGAGCATGTTAGAGTGAACAATGGCTTCTTTTAAGGCCGGGTTGTCAAAGCTTATCCCCCAGCTGCAGTTGGCTACTTTAGCACCTTTTTCTTCAGCATAGGCGATGGCTTCGATGATGTCGCTGGTATAGGCTGTACCGTTTTTAAAGATTTTCAGTGGCATGATCGTGGCATCCGGGGCCACACCGGCAATTATTCCCGCTATATGTGTCCCGTGCCATTCGTCGTATTCATGGCCGGACTTGTGTACTGCGCTATTGTTGCCGGGGAAGTTCCAACCGGTTGTATCGTCTATATAGCCGTTGCCGTCGTCGTCGATGCCGTTGCCGGCTGTTTCGGCGGTGTTGGACCAGATCCTATGGGCCAGATCGCGGTGGGTGGTGTCGATGCCTGTGTCCAATACGGCAACTATGGCTCCTTCTCCTTGGGATTTTGACCAGGCGGCTTTTAGGTTGATGTCGGCTAGGTCGACAGGTGTACCGGTGTTGGTTGGGGTGGAGGGAAGCCCTTGCAGGTGTTCGGGCAGGTCGTTTTGCTGCATGGCTGTTTCCGCATCCAGTGATGCGGCGGTTAGCTGGTAGTCGGGTTGGATGTAGGCGATTGCGCTGCCTGCATTTTGGTTGTTTATTTTTGTTACGAGGTCTTCTTGTTTCATGGCTGTTTTTGTGGTTATGACGCTAAAGTCTTTAAAGCGGTGGTATTTAAAGTTTTTAAGCTGTTTTAGATCTTCGCTGATGGCAGCGGTAAGGGTGCTTTTGCTTTGCTCGTTTTTAAATTTAACGATGAAGCGGTTGGTTTTGTAGTCGTTTGCTCCAGATGGCAAACGGTCGAGCAGTATTGGTGCGTAAGTTTGTTCGGCAACACTTTGATTCTGCGGGTTTTGAAGTTTTGGATCGCTGCCGGGTGTATCCTGGTCGGGGTTGATATCTTCCATTGTGCTTGAAGTGCCGGTTTCAGTTGATGGTGTTTCCAATGACGCTTCGTGGTGATGATTTGTGTCGGCTAATAACGGTGATGGTATTGTTGAAAGAGTCAGAGCGAGCGCCAGGGACAATGCGATAAATGTTTTTAATCGACCTTTTCTCAATTGTCTACCTCCTTTTTTGAATATGGGTATTTTACATATATTTAAAAGCCCTCCATTGCGAAATGAATCGCACTGGAGGGCTTTTATTGTTCCCTGCGTATACCATTCTTTCCACAACGGGAGGCACAATTGTTTTTAACGCGTGCTTGGTCGGTCAGTCAGGTTACCATAACTGCTATGGTTCCAGGTAAAGTGACCTTTTAGTAGTATAGCATACCAGTTTAGGAAAAATATGTCGTATCTTGTATCCAAGTCATTATAATTTTCGATTTTTTATTGTGCTATGGCAGCCATGGTTAGGTCGGATTCCATAAGAACTGTCCAAGAAGTTTCCTGAAGTTTAAAAGTTCCCCATTTACTTTACCTTTTGGGGAAATTGCGGTAGGTCAATTAGGCCTACCGCAATTTCCCCGATCACCGTTATCTGGTTCTTATCGGCAGGGGTTTCCTTAATACTGAATCACTGCAGCTATGAAACCTGCTCAGAAAGTCCTTCTTCAAAAGTAGCAAGCCTTAAAATACTGTTTTTTATGAAATACCATTTGATTTTGAGTAAATAACCTTTTAGGTCTTTGATAAAAAAGAAAAATGGTGTTTAATATATCTTGTTGCATGGTTCTCTTAGTTTTTATTAATGGAAGGAGTATAAGCCGGATGCCCAACGAATTGTCCAACGATATATTGCAAACTGTGACCAGGGAAACCGGTATTCCCCGGCATAAAGTTGAAAGCACGGTTCAGCTGTTGGAAGCAGGGAACACAGTCCCCTTTATCTCCCGGTATCGTAAAGAGGTAACCGGCGAGCTGGACGAAGTGCAGATACGCCGCATTGAGGAACTGGTCAATTTTCACCGTCATCTGGGACAGCGTAAGGCCGAGGTGCTCCGGCTAATTGAAGAGCAGGGCAAGCTGACCGAAGAGCTCCAGGCGCGGATTGAGAGCGCTGTTAAATTAACTGAGGTAGAGGATTTGTACCGGCCCTTTCGGCAGAAAAGAAAAACCCGGGCCAGTGTAGCCCGTGATCGGGGTTTGGCACCGCTGGCCGATTATCTGCTGACCTTCCCGCAGTCCGGGAGCCCGGAGGCTGAGGCAGGTGCATATTTATCGGAAGCGGTACCTGCCGTGGAGGACGCCCTTCAGGGAGCGATGGATATCGTCGCCGAACTGGTAGCAGATGATCCGGATGTGCGCGGCTGGGTGCGGGATTATACCCGGCGGCAGGGCCGGCTGTTAACCAAGGCCAGGGACGCTGAAACTGAATCCGTTTACCAGATGTATTACGATTACCAGGAACCGGTGGAAAAAGTAGTGCCGCACCGGGTGTTGGCCATTAACCGGGGTGAGCGCGAAGACTACCTGAAAGTGGCGGTGCAGGTGGATGAGGAACCCGTGCTTGAGTGGCTGTATCGTCGATTTGTTAAACAAGGTACGGTTACGACAGGCCTCACTCAAAAAGCTGTGGCGGATGCTTATAAAAGGTTAGTGGCACCGGCCGTGGAACGCGATATTCGCAGTGAGTTAACTGCGGGGGCTGAAGCCCGGGCAGTGCAGGTTTTCGCCCGCAACCTGCGCAGTCTGCTGCTCCAGCCCCCGGTGCGGGATGTGGTGGTGCTGGCGGTAGATCCGGCCTACCGGACAGGGTGTAAATGGGCAGTGGTGGATGAGACCGGCAAGCTGTTGGAAGTAGGTGTAGTTTACCCGACGCCGCCCCAAAAAAAGATCGCTGAAGCCGAAGCAGTTTTGGCCAGAGTGGTAAAACAGTACGGGGTGCACGTGATCAGCATTGGTAATGGCACGGCCTCCCGGGAAACTGAGCAATTTGTGGCCGATTTTATTCAGAAATATAATCAACCGGGACTGGCTTACACCATTGTGAGTGAGGCTGGGGCCAGTGTTTATTCGGCGTCGGAGCTGGCTGCCCGGGAATTTCCTAAGCTGGATGTGTCCGCCCGCAGTGCTGTCTCAATCGCACGCCGGCTACAAGACCCGCTGGCTGAATTAGTAAAGATTGAACCCCGGGCAGTGGGTGTGGGACAGTACCAGCATGACGTAGCACCCAAACAGCTGAATGATAGCCTGGCCAAGGTAGTGGAGTCGGCCGTTAATTATGTAGGTGTCGATTTAAATACTGCTTCGGCGTCTTTGCTCGGTTATGTGGCTGGAATCAATGGTGTGGTAGCAGAAAATATTGTGCAATACCGGGAGCAAAACGGCCGGTTTAATAATCGCCGCCAGTTATCCCGGGTGCCCCGCCTGGGTCCGAAAACCTATGAGCAGTGTGTAGGCTTTATGCGGATTAGCGGAGGGGAAAACCTGCTTGATGCTACGCCCATACACCCTGAGTCCTATTCGCTAACAGCTAAGTTATTGGATTATTTAGGTGTCGATATGACTGCTGTTGGTAGCCCGGACCTGCGATCTAAACTGGCCAGGCTGAATGTTGAGGACGTAGCAGAAAAGCTGGCAGCCGGTGTGCCGACCTTGCGGGATATTGTGGACAGCTTGCTGCGTCCCGGTCGCGATCCCCGTGAAGAGCTGCCGCCGCCGGTTTTCCGGGTCGATGTGCTGAGCATAGAAGACCTGCAAATAGGGATGCTGCTGAAAGGCACCGTGCGTAATGTGGTGGATTTCGGTGCCTTTGTGGATATTGGTGTGAAACATGACGGTCTGGTGCATATATCCGAGCTGGCTGAAGGGTATGTGCGCCACCCACTGGATGTCGTGTCTGTGGGTGATGTGGTTACTCTTCGTGTAATTGATGTGGATGTGACACGCCATAGAATAGCTCTGTCCATGCGGGTATAACGGCAACGGCTCGGTAATTTAAAACAATGGATTCCAGCAGTTTGCCAATGCATCGTCCCGTAAATATGGCAATACCATAAAATTCTGTCTTTGGGTTGCGGTCCTGGTTAAATAATATTACCGCGGTAAGATTCAAAAGATGCTTAACCGCAGTGTGGAGGGTATAATGCTTAAAGATTACGTGCTATTTGACCTTGACGGTACCTTGCTGGATTCGCTACCGCTTATAGAAGCCACGTATTATCATGTATTCAATCAAATGAACATTCCCTGGGACGATGGGGCAGTGATGAAAACAGTGGGTTTACCTCTGCGTGACGCCTGCCGGCAGTTTGGCCGGGAAAGGTGGCAGGAACTGTTTGATAGCTATATCAACTACCAGCTGACCATACATGACCAGTATATCAAAGTCTACCCGGGCGCCCTCGAGACGCTGGCTGAAATAAAACCATTGCTTAATGGCATCGGGGTGGTGACTTCCAAACGACGTCAGATGGCGGAGCGAGGCCTTGCTGTGACTGGTTTAAGCAGTTATCTAGAACACCTGGTGTCCCTGGAGGATGTGGAAAACCCTAAACCCCACGGTGAGCCCGTGCTTAAGGGTTTAGATAAATTCGGGGCAAGTCCTGAGCAGGCAGTATTTGTAGGTGACAGTTACTATGATATGGAAACGGGGCGTAATGCCGGGGTGATTACCGTTGGGGTATCCTGGGGCATGGCCTCCAGGGAAGAATTGCAAGCCTGCCGTCCGGACTTTATCGTGGATACTTGGCCTGAGCTGGTTGGTGTGTTAAGAGGACGTAATTAACACTACAACGTAATATTGCTTATTTCGCTATGCCTGACAAAATATACACGCTACCGCGAGGGTAAGCTCGCCCCTTGCCTCTATCCCGTTAGTTCCACCCACTCTTCCATATACGCCTCCAGTTCTGCCCGTAATTTTTCCAGCTCCGAGCTTGTTTGCCGGTAAGTTTCATGGTCATTGTATACCTCAGGTAAATAAAGCTGGTTTTCCAGATGACCGATGCTTTCTTCTGCAGCAGTGATTAGTGCTTCCAGCTCTTCCGCGCGTCGCTGTTTCTTTCTTTCCTTCCGTTGTTTTTCTTTGCGCTGGAGGAATTCTTTTTTATTATCACTAGCTGGGGTGTGCTGGTTATCCTGCTGCAGGGTTTTAGGCTCAGCCATCTTTTTATTTTGATAATCATCAAAATTACCTAGATAACTTTTGATGCCATCCGGGGTAAGCTCAAGAACCCGGCCGGCTATTTTATTGATAAAATAGCGGTCGTGGGAGATAAACAATAGCGTGCCGGGGTATTGCAGCAGAGCAACTTCCAGTGCTTCATTGCCGAGTATGTCCAGGTGGCTGGTTGGTTCGTCTAATAGCAAAAAATTTGCCCGGAGGCACATTAGCTTGGCCAGAGCAAGTCTGGCCTTTTCACCGCCGCTTAGCTCTCCCACATTTTTCAGCACATCTTCTCCACTGAATAAAAAACTGCCTAATATTGAGCGCACGGTTTGCTCGTCAAGTTCCGGATACTCATCCCAAAGCTCATCGATAACCTGCTTATTACCTATGAGGTGCTTTTGTTCTTGTTCATAATAACCTGTGTTAACATGATAACCCTGGTTGATTGAGCCCGCCAGCGGGGGCAGAAGGCCGGCCAGCGTTTTCAACAGCGTGGTCTTACCGATACCGTTAGGCCCTATGATGGCAACCCTTTCTCCGCGAGCAATAGCCAGGCTGATATTGCGGGCAATCAAAGCATCTTTATAGCCGACGCTTAACTCTTTTGCCCATAGCACTTCTTTACCGCTCGATTGTGTAGAATTTAGGGATAGATTGATTCTTTTGTTGTCCGTGGCAGGCTTTTCCAACGGCTTGATTTTCTCAAGTAATTTTTGTTTGCTTTTAGCCCGTCCGGTAGTTGATGCCCGGGCGATATTACGTTGCACAAAGTCTTGCAGCCGGGCAATTTCATCCTGCTGTTTACGATATTGTTTAGCTTGGCGTTCTAATTCTTCTTTTTTCAATGATAAATAACGTGAGTAATTACCACTATATCGTGTTAACCTGGAAAACTCTAATTCATAAATTGTGCCAACGACGGTATCTAAAAAATAACGGTCGTGGGAGACGGTTAGAACAGCGCCCGGGTATGTTTGCAGGTATTTTTCCAGCCAGGTCATGGTATCCATGTCCAAGTAGTTAGTGGGTTCATCCAATAACAGTACTGTTGGCTTTGTTAATAACAACTTGGCCAGGGCCAGGCGAGTCTTTTCACCGCCGCTTAATTTATCCACCGGGAAGTGATAGTGCTCTTCGCCGAATTGCAACCCGTGCAGTACACTACGAATGGCAGCCTGATATCCATAACCGCCGTTTTGTGTGAAAACTTCCCGCAGGTGGGTATATTCATCAGTTATTTTTATTAGCGATTCCGGGTTAGCCGTATTTTCAGATTTGCTCATAACATTTTCCAAATTGCTTAATTTTTTTTCCATAGCAATGTGTTGGTCAAACACTGCTAGCATTTCTTCCCAGACGGTGTGCTCCGACTGCAGGACACCCTGTTGAGCTAGATAACCCAGGGTGACCGTTTTGGGACGGATAATATCCCCGCCATCAGGAGATAGTTCTCCGGTTAGAATTTTCAGTAAGGTGGTTTTACCGGTTCCGTTTCTTCCCACCAGCCCGATTTTTTCTCCTTCCCGAACAGTCAGGGTAACGTCATTCAGCAATTGGGCTTCACCATATGCTTTGTAAATATGAGATGCCTGTAATACAATCATCCTTCATCACTCCCATACTCATCAAGTTTACTCTACTGTTTGGCAGTAAACAACCTGAAAGTAGTGTTTTAGCATTAGTCATCATGTTGGTAATGACCTATTGGAAACGCCATTAAATCCCTGTGTGTTAATATAAAAGTAAGCTGCTAAATAGGCAAGCATATTTTTACCCGCTAGCATATATTTAATTAACCCCCTAATAAAAGCATTTAGCTCATGTGGTTAAGTAAATTGAAGTAGCTTCTATATTAGTTAATGATTGTTGCACTCCGAATCTTGGGGTGTTAATATAATACAAATGATAAAAAAATTTTTTCCTTACCATACCATATATCTTAATAAGAAAAGGCTTTATTAGGGGAAATATATAAACAGTATTTGGAGGGGGAAACTAATGGCTTTTCTTGAAGTGGATGGAAAACGAATTGAATTAGATGAGGACGGCTTTATTCTTAACCCCGGTGAGTGGGTTGAAGGGTTAGCGATAGCATTTGCAACGAGTGAAGGTATTAAGACATTGACAGATGACCATTGGAGAGTGATTAATTACCTGCGTGAATACTACAAGCAATTCCAAGTTGCTCCAATGGTAAGAAAATTGTGCAAAGAAACAGGTTTCAGCCTTAAGCAAATATATGAGCTTTTTCCTTCCGGTCCAGCCAAGGGTGCCTGCAAATTGGCCGGTCTGCCTAAACCAACCGGCTGTGTATAATAAAAATCCCGCTTATAATGGCGGGATTTTTTATGCATAAGAACTAAGGTTGGTGATGAACCTATTTATTGACACAATGTTCATAAATGAATAAAATAGTAATGGGCAAGAGTTCATAATAATTATTTGTAAATGTCTAAATTTATTTTCTATAGCTTTGATTAATAGTTTTAACGGAGGTATTAAACAGATGAAAATTGCGTTACCCCATGAATACGGTTATGTTAACCAGCATTTTGGTAAGAGCAGGGAGTTTGTGATTGTGGAATTAAGCGGTGGGCAGATAATCGATAAGAAAATTATCTCAGCTGAGCAAATGCAACATAATCACGAGGGTTTGGCCGGCTTATTAAGAGATGAGCAGGTGGATACGGTAATAGTTGGTGGTATTGGTGCTGGGGCGTTGCAACCATTAAAGGCCAATGGTTTGCAGGTGATTACCGGAATAAGCGGAAAGATAGATGATGTGGTAGTTAAATATACACTAGGACATCTGCCCTCTAATTCAGCAGCTAGCTGTGATAACCACGATGTTAATTGCGAGCACTAAACGGGATGCTTACAACATATTGGGAAGGCAGTAAAAAGCAGGCACTTATTAGGTGTCTGCTTTCTTGCTATAGTTAAGGCCAGTGTCATTGCCCGGAACCTTTATCAATAGACAAGCTTGATTCAAGTGACAATTATTATAAGCATAACAGATATCACTCACTAGGTAGGGTTTCGCTCTGATTAGTGAAATATTGCATGAGAATATCGCTTATGTTATATTAAATTTAAAAGATTTGTGTCTTTTTTTATTTATGTTTAAATGTAAAGTATAGTAGTGATAAAAATGGTGTTCAAACTAGACAATCAATTGTTAAGTTACTAGTTGGAACGGTTATTACTTTTTTTTAGTTAGGTGGTGATGCAGCTGTTTTTTCGGAAAATTACTAGTCGGAGTAACGGTAAAGAATATACTTACTTGAAATTAATAGAAAATTATCGGGAAGGTGATAAAGTAAAACAGCGCGTCGTTGCTAACCTGGGTAGTATTGATAAATTGACACCCGAAAAGATAAGAGGCTTGATTGCTGGGTTATCCAAGATATGCGGCAGTACAGGCCACCCGGAGAATATAAAAATTAAAAAAATATTACGCTATGGAGAAGTGCTTGCCCTCCATAAAATTTGGGAGTTGTTTGGCATGGACAAACTCCTGGCAAACGTAGCCGGCTCAAACCAGGATGAAAAACTCAAGAATATTCCTTTGCTGGTTGAATTGATGGTAATTAACCAGCTAGTTAAGCCGCAATATAGGCAAGCGATCAGTGATTGGTATAAATGCTTATATATGCCATCAATACTGGAAAAGAAATTGACCATGCAGAATTTTTCCTCAGCGTTGGATGTCATTACTGTTGCTAAGGAGGAACTGGAAAAAAGTTTATTTGAAAAATTAAGTTCCTTGATGTTTATTAATACTGATACTGATCTAGCCTTTTGTTTGCTTGATGCAGGCATGATTGAACCCGCGTTGTCTGACCGAATCAATCCGTCTTTTAATGGTGAAGTTATCCCGGGAGTTTCAGAAAGGTATCAGAGAGTTAACTTTGGCTTGCTTGTTAGCCGGGGCGGTATGCCCATAGGATATCATATTTGGGGTGAAACCTCTGAAGAACAGAAGTTTCAAAGTATAATGGATTATTTAAAGAGAAACTTTGATATGGATAAATGTATATTTGTTGGTGAACGCAGCAGAATAAATAATCACAAAAGGGGAGTTTTAGCTGCCAGTAAATACGACTACATTATGGGTAGTAACTGTCTGACTCAACGAGACCGCGAGCTGTTCATCCGGGAATGGCATACAAACAAGCACGGGTTCCAACAAACGTCAGAAGATATATGGCTTAAGGAAATAAGGGACGGCAATACTCGTTACCTGATATACGGTAATCCGATAGCAGCTAAACGCACGAAGGCAATACTCGGCGAGAGACTTAGCGACATAGAAAATGAACTGAAATCTGTTCAACGAGCAGTGGATGAAGGACGCAGTCATAATGTCAAATCAGTATTTAATCAAGAACTACCTGTGTTTAAAGATAGTTATTGCCGTAAATATTTTGAATGGCATTACGACGATACAGCACTGGAATTTCGTTTTCGTCGCCGAGATGAATTGCTGAGACAAGACACAGACCTTGCGGGAGCCTTTCTTATAGAAACCAATAACAACTTCCTGAGGGGGCAGGAGATTCTAAAAGCGTATACAAGTCTGGCTATTTTGGGTGATTCATTTAATAATGTAAATAATTTTGCACTATGGCCAAGTACAGCGCATGTTCAGGATAAAGCATCTGCGCATATATTAATTTGCATGTTGGCGGCGATGATGGAAAAAACTTTGGAAAGGCTAATACGCCAGGCCGGGTTGTTCCTTGATGTACACCAAGCTCTGCTATTACTTGAAGAAATAAAAGTTGTAATTTATGAAATAAACGGTCAAGAGTTCAAGGCGCTAACGGGTATATCCAATTCCCAGGATGATGTTTTAAATGCTTTAGGCTTGTTTAAAGAACAACGCATTATTACATAAATATAAATACAGATAAAAGAACCTCCGGTTTATACCGGTGGTTCTTGCTTGGTCAACCAGTTTTTCATTTCTTTGCGCATTAGTTTCCCGGATGATGTTTTGGGCATATTGTTTATAAAGCGGATGTAGCGAGGTATTTTATCTCGACCTAATTTGTCCCGGCAAAAGGTTTTTATGTCTGCAGCACTTAGTGCATAATCTTTCCTGAGCATTATGTAGGCAAGTATTTCTTCGCCCTTCTCAGCATCCGGTACGCCCATTACTGCAGCTTCAAACACACCTGGGTGATCATAAAGAACTTCTTCAACTTCATGGGGGTTAATATGTACTCCTCCGCGTATGATCAGATCTTTTTTCCGGTTTACAACGTACAGGTAGCCATCCTGATCAGCATAGGCTAGGTCTCCGGTATAGAACCAACCATTGCGGAGTGCCAAGCGTGTCTCTTCTTCCCGGTTAAAATATCCTTTCATTACGTTGGGACCTTTTACCGCAATTTCACCTACCTGTCCTTGCGGAACTTCCCGATCTTTATAATCGAATAATTTTACTTCCACATCAGGTAGGGGTTTGCCAATCGAACCAATTTTACCAGACTGCTCAATAAAATTAACCGTAACAATAGGGGATGTCTCGGTAAGACCGTAACCATCAGTTAAGTGGATATTTAATCTTGATAAAACTGATTCATATAGACCCGGCGGCATGCTAGCGGAACCGCAGAGCGCAAGGCGAAGTGAGCTGAAATTAAATTTTTCCAACGCCGGGTACTTTAATAACAAGCTGTACATTGTAGGCGGGCCAAACAAAAAGGTGATTTTTTCCTGATCAATATTTCTTAACAGCTCTTCCGCACCTTTCCAGCCTTCTTGTATTATAAGAGTACCGCCTGTAATGATAGTGCCGTTCATAACACAAGTTTGTGAACCCGCATAGTAAGCTGGTGCGGTTAGAAGAGCGCGATCTACAGGACATAAGGAGCAAACCTGAGAAAAGGTCAGTGCATTGCTGAACAGATTGTTGTTGGTTAGCATAACACCTTTGGGTTTGCCGGTTAGTTCCGAAATATACATAATTTCAGTAACATCTTCCGGGTTATGCTCAGTTTCTGGGAATGTAACAGTGCTTTTATCGCAAATTTGCTCGTACGTCTTAATGCTCTCTTGGGCAGGTTTACTGCTATTTGTAATAATACCGGCAGGAATAGTGAAAGATTGGCTAATTTTGTATAATACTTCTTGCTTTTCCGGGCAGGTTATAATTGCTTTGGGAAGGCAATCTTTAATAATTAAGCTCATTTCATTGATCGTATACTGTGGGCTAATCGGCACTACAATGCCGTTCATGCGCATAATAGCATAACAGGATATAATAAATTCCGGGCAATTGCGCATAACCAGCATTACCCGGTCCCCTGTTTTAATACCCAACTTCGTGAGACCACTGGCCAATTGGTTAATTAAGATGTCCAATTGAGCGTAAGTTAGCCTTTGGTTATTAAAAACGATCGCCTCTTGACCTGGGAAATGGTGGGCTATTTCGGTTAACCTTGCAGACAGGTTCATAGGGATACCCTCCTTGTAGTACGGAAGATAGAGTTGAAATATGAAAAAATTTTAATTTATGTTAATTTTTTATGATATACTGAGTTAATATTTAATAATATTTTCTATGTAATAGTGAGGAAATCCTTTTTTATTTAATGCTGTCCATTATCATTTGCGGTGATAGTCCTTATAAATAACACAAAATGACTAATTCAATGGTTTAATCCGCTTGTTTGTATTATTATGATACCTTGCTGATGCTAAGCTTGCAGTGGGTTTTGCAGTACGGTATACTTTTTTAATAGTACTGCTGCGGAATTTAATATGGTTGGGGGGGGAGAGTATGCAAATCGATCAAGGTCCGATCAGACCACCCAGCGAGGCATCCAGTCTGCTAATCCGGGTTACCAGAAACTGTCCGTGGAATAAATGTACCTTTTGCAAAACATACAAGCGCAAGCAGTTTAGCCGTCGCCCGATTGAAGATATACTACGGGACATTGATACGGTAGCCCAGGTTGCAGAGCAGGTCAAGCAAATTTCATGGAATAAGGGATTGGGCGGTCGGGTAAACAGTACAGTGGTAAGCGAGGCGGGATCGAGCTATGGTTATTTGCATTACCATATTGCTCAATGGCTTCATTATGGTGGTAAAAATGTCTTTTTGCAGGATGCTAATTCACTAGTATTAAAAACAAGTGATATCGTGCAGATTATCAAATATTTGCGTGCCGCCTTGCCCTCGGTAGAACGAATTACCATGTATGCCAGGGCTAATACGGTAGCCAGAAAAAGTGTGGATGAACTGCGGGAACTCCGGGAAGCCGGTCTGGCCAGAATTCACATGGGCATGGAATCGGGATCAGACGTAGTACTGAAAATGGTTCAAAAGGGTATTACAGCCCAGCACTTAATTGAAGCAGCTCAGAAAACCAGAGCTGCCGGTATATCGCTATGCTGGTATATTATGCCCGGTTTGGGCGGCAGGGAACATTCACGGGAACATGCTCTGGAAACTGCGTCAGTTATCAACAAGGGGAATCCTGATTATTTACGATTTAGAACTCTGTCGGTGCTTAAAAATACTCCTCTGCATGATATGTTAACCAGTGGTGCCTTTACTCCTTTAGATGAGGATGAGATAGTTCACGAACAACGTTTATTGCTTGAGTCCCTCGAAGGGGTAACAACAACAGTAGTGAGCGACCATATCCTGAATTTACTACAGGAATTAGAGGGTACCCTGCCAGGCGATCGCGACAAAATGCTAGGTATTATTGACCGCTATCTGGGTATGAAACCGGAGGAAAAAGTTAACTACCAGCTAGGCAGGCGAGCCGGGATATATGCAAGAATGGATGATATGAAAAACCCTAGTAGATTTTCATATGTTGAAAGGATACGGAGAAAAATAAAAAGTGCTGAAGAACTAAAGCTCGAGTTGGACAAAATGCGCAACCAATATTTGTAGTACTGTGTACCGGGGATAAACTATTGTTTAAATTAATATTGGCAAAGGGAGATGACTTTGGCAAACGAAAATGGACAGGAAAGGAATAGCGGGCCGAAAAAAATTGTCATCGGCCGGCTGGCTGTTGATCCTGTATTTTTGTTTATTTTCTTGTTCTTTACAACCTGCTCGTTGCTTATGCTATGTATATTTTTTCTGACCGGCTGAGCTAAACTGTATATCGTAGGACCGTTTGGCTATACTATTTCCCAGCTAAACGGTTTTTTTGTACTTTAGGAAATTATGAAAAGCACACGCAGAGGGAACCAAACGGGTGCGTTTACTGGTAAAATTTATGCATGGAGCTTGCTTGATGGTAAAATGTGCCCCGTAATTTGTTAAGCGAAATGCCTAATGAGGTAAGGTGTTCATGCAATTTGAAATGAAATTGGGCGCAGTTAGCTATGGCTGGAGCTGCGAGATGAACATGTGCGAACGGTAGTTAAACCAAGCTTTCCGCCGGTTAACAATCCTGAGTTCTTAATCGAAGCGGCATTACATAATCCGATTGCTTCACCGGGACTAGCAGAGATAATCAAAAACAGACGTCCGAAGATGGTGGTGATCGTGGTTAACGATCATACCCGCCCCACACCATACAATTATATTTTGCCGCCTTTGCTAAAGAGTTTAACGAAAGCCGGGGTTGAGCCAAACGAGATTATATTTCTGGTAGCCACCGGAGCGCACCGGGGTAATACCGGGCATGAACATATCGAATCGCTGGGCGCTGCTGTGCAAAACTATAGAATTGTTAATCATGATTGCAGGGGAAAGTTAGCTTTTATGGGTGTATTGAGCAATAAAATACTTGCTGTATATGCTTAAAGAGGATCTCTTTAAGAAGAGCCCCTTTGATGTGCTATTTGGCAAGTTTTATTTATTTAATTTAGCTATTTTTGTACTGCTAACAAGTAAATTTCCTGTTTGCCTGGGGCCTGGTTTATCTCTTTTTCTGCAGTAATTAAACAATTTAGCTGTTCTTCATTTAAACTAGCCACTTCCATTCCAGCGGTATCAATATTAGCCATTCTCTAATGCCCCCTTTGGTCAGATATTAGTTCTTATTATTACCGGCTTGCAATATTTCTAGTCGGCTCTGTAATGATTGACGGTTAATCTAATAAATAAAATTTAACGGATTTTGTAACCGTCGGGTAATTTACAGCTTTGAATATTTATTTATGATCTTATTATATTGTTTTTACCCGCTGGTAGCAGACTATTGGTTGAGCAGACAACTTATGTTAAAATTACAATTAGCTGTAGATGTTACGTACTGTAATGTAAAGGAAAGAAGAAAACTTGATGAAGAAAGTTGTTGCTTGGCTGGTTATTTTATTGTTTACATTTTATTTGGCATTACCCGGTATGGCTGCTCCCGCCGCTGCGCCGCAGCCACTGGCAAAGGCGGCGCTATTAATGGATGCTGAGACGGGGCAGATATTATACGAAAAAAATATCACTCGGAAGATGTACCCTGCTAGTACTACTAAGATCATAACAACTTTATTAGCCCTGGAAAACTCTTCTCCAGAAGAGTTGGTTACGGTGAGCCGGCGAGCGGCTGAAATAGGCGGCTCTCGAGTTGGTTTGCAGCCCGGTGAACAAGTGCCGATGCAACACCTGCTATACATCCTTATGCTTAGCTCAGCCAATGATGCAGCTATAGCCATTGCCGAGCATGTGGGAGGTTCAGTGGAACATTTTGCCGAGATGATGAATAATCGTGCTAGGGAATTGGGGGCTAAAAAAACCAACTTTGTTAACCCGCATGGAATGCCGAACAAAAATCATTATACTACTGCCCTAGACCTGGCTTTAATCAGCCGGCAGGCGATGCAAAATATCACTTTTCGCCGGATAGTACGGACTCTCAATTATAAAGCGGAGCGTAAAAAAAATATGTCCGGAAAATTACTGTCGGAAGTGGAAAGATTAGAGAGTATCTACGGGCCGGTGCAGGAGGATTTCTATAATCATAATAAACTGCTGGGCAATGGCCGCTACGCATACAGAGGTGCTAATGGCATAAAAACCGGCTACACTGTAGATGCAGGGCAGTGTATAGTGGCATCGGCTAAACGGGGAGACCGGGAATTAATTGCCGTTGTGTTGAATACTCAGGGTAATAACCTGTGGACTGACACTGCAATGCTGCTGGATTATGGATTTGAAAACTTCACGCCTGTGCAACTAGTTAAACCGCGGGAAATGATTACTGACGCCGAGGTTCAGCACGGGACAAAAAATGCTATTGTAGAAACCGCCGGTTTTTTTTATTACAACTTCCCGGTAGGGGAAAAACAACAGGTTAATCGTATTGTTGAGCTGAATGACTATATTAGTGCCCCTTTAAAAGAAGGAGATAAATTGGGTGAGCTCGTGCTGACATCCGGTACTAAAGAACTTGGCCGGGTGCCCCTGCAGGCCGCATACCCAGTGGACCGCAATATCAACAGCTACTGGTGGTTCTGGGGCGGAATAGGGCTGACAGCTTTGATATTGCTGCAATTTATTAAATTTGTCATAAAGGCATGGCTTTTGCGTAGACGCCGCTCCCGGAGAAGAAGAATAAGAAGCTGGTAATACTAGTTTAATTTATTGACATGGTTCATATTGACGGGGTTATATTTATCTAAAGATAATTAAAATTATTATTGATATATGCCATTAAGGATGTATAATAAGAATAATAGACATATGTCATTAACGACAGAGAAGTAAGTCACTTGCCAAAAGGAGATGGAACTTGGCCGATGGAGTTTAGAGTCATGCAAGAACATAAAGCTGCGCTACAAAGTTGGTTAATATACTGAACACAGAAGATATTTTTGTTTTTGTGGTGGTTTAATGAGTAGGGTAATCGACGAAGTTGAGGATATCTTACGCTCTCGCGAATACAAAATGACTCCCCAGCGGGAACATGTGCTCTGCGTGCTTTTCGATAATAAAGACAAGCACCTTAGTGCAGAGGATGTGTATAACCTGGTAAAACAAAGAGATCCAGATGTTGGATTAGCTACAGTCTACAGGACGCTGGAGTTATTTTCTAACTTTGATATTATCCAAAGCATGGATTTTGGCGATGGCCGCAAACGATATGAACTTACTCTCGAAAACAATGATGGTCATAGACATCACCACCTGATTTGTATTAAGTGTGGGAAAATTATTGAAATGAACGAGGACTTATTAGAGGATTTAGAACAGCGGGTTACTAATTATTATGATTTTACCATCAGCAACCACGAGCTGAAAATTTATGGCAGGTGCCGGGATTGTGTGAGCAAAAACGAAAAGTAACCGGTACACTGTTATCAAGGCACACACCATACCTACCGTCTATTCATACAATGGTTGTAAATTGAAATGAGGCGGTGGTTTTTTTATGGCTACCAGACCATTGGTGGGATTGGCTTTAGGTGGTGGGGTCATGCGCGCTATGGCACATATAGGTGTATTGAAAGTATTAAAAGAAGCCGGCATCCCTATTGACATGGTGGCTGGTACAAGTGCCGGCAGCATTGTGGCCGCTTTGTATGCATCAGGTCATAGCCCGGAGCGTATTGAAGAGATTGCGCTGGAATTGAGATCTAATGATCTTTTTGATTATGGCTCCATCTATTTAAATTTACTGTTAATTGCCGGTGATGTTATCTCCCGCGTGTTGCACCTGCCCTATCCATTGCGCAGTCCCTTGGGTTTAATGCGTGGAAACAGGATAGAGACGCTGGTTAACAAGCACGTGGGGCGAAACCGTTTGTTTGGTCAAACCGAGATTCCGCTGGGCATAACAGCTGTAGATGTGCGGGATGGTACGCTGGTCGTGTTTTTAGAGGGTCTACCTGCTCCTTATGAAGCGCATTCTTTCATGGCAGTTAATACGCCCGAAGAATTGCGCAGAGTAATTCCCCCTGCGGATGAATTTGTTAAGGGTTTTTCTATTGCACTTGCGGTCCGTGCAAGTGTTGCAATCCCAGGCATCTTTGAACCGGTTCGGTTTGGGGAACGTATCCTGGTGGACGGTGGAGTCAGAGAAAATGTGCCGGCTTATGTCCTGCGTCGTATGGGAGCTGATTTCGTTATTGCCGTGGATGTTGGCTACGGTGGACGCGGAGTGGCCAAGGTAGGCAATATCTTTAAGCTATTGACCCAGAGTTTTGAAATTGTTATTTCCGAGGGTATTAATTTGAAATTAGAAGGCTGCGCCGATGTAGAGATACGGCCAATAATTAACGCAGATCCCTGGGATATAACGCGTGCCAGGCACTTCATTAGACAGGGGGAACTGGCTGCTACCGAGGTCCTGGATGATATCAAGCGAAAGTTATATAATTAACCTGATTGATTAGTAGTAAATTTATCTAGGGGAATTTTGGTTGGCTTCTACAGCCCCGGGTTCTGGCTACGGGTATTAGCAGTATACCTTTTAAGTAAGCCGCTCCGGCTTTTCAATTAATTAGGCAGATAGCTTGCAGAGAAAGTTAGGGAAATGGCGGTGAATACATAATTTAAAGCAGTTATTAAGCTAATGTCTAATAGTTTTACAAAGAACATTAACATACATCTGGAAACGCTAAATCCTGCATCATATCGGCAGGATTTCTCTCAATACAGGATAAAATATAGACCATATTTATTGAAAGCAGAAGGAGAGGCGACAGCAATGCTTTTGCCTGATTATCATATCCACACATTTCGCTGCGGGCATGCCAGGGGGGAAATGCGGGAATACGTAGAAAAAGCGCTGGCTTTGGGGTTGCCGCAAATAGGCTTTGCCGATCATATACCTATGTACTGGCTCGAGGCTCAAGAACGGGATCCGGGCATTGCCATGTTCCAGGAAGACCTTGCGGAATATGTGGCGGAAGTGGAAAAAATGCGGCTGGCTTTTCCTGGTATTCCTATAAAACTGGGTATTGAGGCTGATTACATGCCAGGCTTTGAGCCGGAGTTGGCTAAAGTATTGGATCAGTACCCGTTTGACTATGTGCTGGGCTCGGTGCACTATATTGACGGTTGGGGGTTTGATAATCCGGCTTACCTGCACAAATATAAATATATGAATATAGATGACTTGTATTGCCAATACTTCAATCTGGTGCAGCAGGCCGCCCGAAGCAGGCTTTTTAATGTAATAGCCCACCCGGATTTGATTAAAAAATTTGGTTACCGGCCCCGGGGTGATCTAAGAGAGTTATATGAACAAACTGCCTGTGTTTTTGCAGAAGCGAGCGTTGCTGTGGAGATTAATACCGCCGGGCTTAGAGTGCCTGCGCAGGAAATTTACCCTGCATTAGGCCTGCTGCAGGCATGCCGCAAGTATGACGTGCCGGTAACTACGGGTTCCGATGCCCATGAACCGGGGTTGGTGGGGTATGCATTTGATAAGATTGAGCCAATGTTAGTCGAAGCTGGCTATACAAAAATATTAGTTTTGGGTTCATAATTATGCGATAGGTTTGATTAGTTGTGGTCAAATTTCAAACAAATATTTGCCTGCGGGGGTGGCCTTGATACATTTGCGTGTGCCGAGGGTATGTCGACTGGGAGATGGCGGCAGCGTGTTGTTGTTGCCAGGACGTTTTAGCTTAAGCCGTCTGTGTTTATTTTTGAGGATGCTGCGAGATTTGTTTTAGAAAATGAAAGAAAGATAGCCGGGGTAATTTTATAACACAGAGAATTTCACTGATAAAATAAGAGCAAATCTAATGCATATTTATTTAACAAACAATTAAGATTAAATTGTATTACTGAAAAACCAGAAACTTACAGTTCTGGTTTTTATTTTTTAAGTGAGAAGATAAATGGGAAATTATTATATCTAATTGAAGGAGATTTCGAAAAGATATAGAATGATAAATTAGTGGTACAAAGTGGAGTAAAGTGGTTTATAAAAGTAGAGCAGTGGGGTGCCCGGCATGTTTTTGGGTGAATACCATCATACTATAGATACCAAAGGAAGACTTATTGTACCTGCCCGCTTCCGCGAAGGCCTGGGCGATAAATTCATCGTTACCAAGGGTTTGGATAGCTGTTTGTTCGCCTACCCCATGGAAGAGTGGTCGGCATTGGAACAAAAAATGCGTTCCCTGCCCTTCACCCGAGCAGATGCTCGGGCCTTCGTTAGATTTTTCTTTGCCGGTGCTGCCGAGTGCGAAATTGACAAACAGGGAAGAGTATTAATACCGGCCAATCTCAGAGAGTATGCCGGGCTGTACAAAGAAGTAGTGGTAGCAGGCATTGCCAGCCGGGTTGAGGTTTGGTCCAAAGAACGCTGGGAAGAATATAATTCAAATGCAGCATCTTCTGTAGAAGAAATTGCTGAAAAGATAGTAGATTTAGATTTGGGCATTTAGCAAAACAAGGTGATCATTTGCATATAAAAGATTACGAAATCCCCTTCAGCCACAGACCGATTATGGTGAATGAAGTATTACATGGATTAAACCCCGGTGAGGCAGGAGTTTATGTTGATTGTACTGTAGGTGGGGGCGGGCATGCCTATGCTCTGCTTGACTCAAGCCCTAAAGTGCATTTGGTAGGGTTGGATCAAGATACTGATGCCCTGGCGGCGGCAGATGTAAAATTATCAGCCTTTGCCGGCCGATATACTTTAGTTCGGTCAAATTTTAAAGAGTTACCTCGCGTACTGGCCGAGTTGGGTTTAACAGCAGTGGATGGTTTCTTGTTTGATCTAGGTGTTAGTTCTTATCAACTGGACAACCCTGAACGGGGCTTTAGTTATATGCATGATGCGCCGTTGGATATGCGCATGGACGCTACCGGCCCGGTTACAGCAAGGCATTTGGTCAATGAACTGCCGGAGCGAGAATTGGCTTCCATAATCAGCCGCTATGGTGAAGAACGTTGGGCGGCCAGAATAGCTGCATTTATTGTTAAGGCCAGAGGAAAAAATGAAATTTTAACTACAGGTGAACTGGTGGAGATAATCAAAGAAGCCATTCCTGCCCGTGCCCGCCGGGAGGGGCCGCATCCAGCCAAGCGAACTTTTCAGGCCTTGCGCATTGCGGTGAATAATGAACTGGATATATTACACTGTGCA
The DNA here is from genome assembly GCF_009932395.1 of Sporotomaculum syntrophicum. Taxonomy (GTDB): domain Bacteria; phylum Bacillota; class Desulfotomaculia; order Desulfotomaculales; family Desulfallaceae; genus Sporotomaculum; species Sporotomaculum syntrophicum. The sequence goes on along the minus strand of NZ_LSRS01000004.1, from coordinate 115,223 downwards.
TTTCGGACGGCCGTTGAGCTGCTCAGACCAGGAGGCAGGCTTTGTGTGATTACCTTTCACTCATTGGAGGACCGCATAGCCAAGGATACTTTTAAAGAATTGGCACAGCCGTGTACGTGTCCACCGCAGTTCCCCGTATGTGTATGCGGCCGGAAGTCTTTGATTAAACTGGTGACCAGGCGACCGGTAACTCCGTCTGGTACAGAGTTAGAGGAGAATCCCCGTTCACGCAGCGCTAAACTGAGGGTTGTGGAAAAAATAGGCTCAGTTCTAAACAGCCGGGAGGGTGAATAAGTTTTGATAGTAGCCAGGGAAAATGCGGAATATAATGCAGAATATTATGGTTTACCGGAGCTGCCTGTGCAGGAAAAACGTGTACGCAGGCGCCGGGCAGTGCGCGGGCTGCCTAGACGGGACCAGTTAGCCCTGACCGGCTTGGTGTTGCTGAGCTTTTGCTGTTGTGTGATTGTTGCTTATTATTACGCTCAAGTGCTAATTACCGGTTACCGGCTCAACATGGCGGAAAGAGAGCTCACCCGGCTGCGTGTTGAAAGCCATGATTTGTATGCGCGAGTAAATCAATTAACTAGTCTGGAAAACATCGAAACCATAGCGGTGCATAAACTCGGTATGGTTAAACCACAAAACGATCAGATTGTGATAGTAAAGGAAGCCAGCCCGGTAATAAATCAGTCTGATAACGGCGATACGGTAAGCGGCGAAGCTAATTCCCCGGATTCCTTTATGGCAAAGCAGCGGGAGCAAAATTGGCTGATCCGGACCTTCGCCGATATGGTTAGTTTGTGGGAGGCAAGTATTCAAACAGGTTAAGATGCGCGAAAATTGGAGGTCTTGATGAATGTACGGAACCAATATGGGGATGCGCAAAAGGTTGACCTGGGTGCTTATTATAGCCAGTGGTTTTTTTGTCGTGTTAATGAGCAGGCTGGCCTGGGTGCAGTTTGTCCACGGTGGTGAACTGCAAAAAAAAGCGCTTGAAGTGCGTATGCGAGACATTCCGGTAGAAGCCAAGCGGGGTGCTATTTTAGATTGTAATGGCAATGAATTGGTGACCAGTATTAGTGTGGATTCTATATATGCTACTCCTGGCCATGTAAAGGATCCACAGGAAGCAGCCGAAAAGATCGCACCAATATTGGGTATGGACGTTGACAAAGTATATGCTAAGTTGACCAAAAAATCTTCATTTGAGTGGATTAAGCGTAAGGTAGATAATAAAGCGTCGCAGCAAATCAGAGACCTTAACCTTGCGGGGATTGGTTTTGTAGAAGAGAGTAAGCGTTATTACCTGCATCCTACCCTGGCCCCCCATGTGCTTGGTTTTGCAGGAACCGATAATCAAGGACTAATTGGCATTGAAAAAAGCTATGATGCTGAATTGCGGGGTCAAGCAGGGCGGATTGTGATTGAATACGATGCTGCCGGTCGGCAAGTGCCCGAAGCGATTCACCAGTATATACCTCCCAAACCGGGCTACGACCTTGTTCTGACGATTGACGAAACAATCCAGTACTTTGTGGAGAGAGAGCTGGACAAGGTGGTGGCCCAGTATAACCCAAAATTTGCGCTGGCTATTGTGATGGATCCCGAAACCGGTGGTATTTTGGCTATGGGCAACCGTCCTACATTTGATCCTAACCGGTGGATGGAAGCACCACGTGAGGTTTGGGATAAAAATCCTGCCATCTGGTATAACTATGAACCCGGATCCACATTTAAAATTGTAACGGCTGCTTCGGCTTTAGAGCAAGGAACGGTGCATCCCGGGGATAGCTTTTATGATCCAGGGTTTATTAAAGTGGCTGACCATAACTTGCGCTGCTGGAAAGCCGGTGGCCATGGTAGCCAGACCTTTGCCGAAGTGGTGCAGAATTCGTGTAACCCCGGTTTTGCTGAAGTGGGCATGGAATTGGGTAAGGATAACTTTTATAAATATATCAAGGCTTTTGGCTTTGGCTCACCAATGGGTATTAATTTACCAGGTGAGTCCGGCGGAATAATTATACCCCAAAAACAGGCCACCAATCTGAATTTAGCCATTATGTCCATCGGGCAGTCTATTGCCGTGACACCTATTCAATTGGTTTCCGCTGCTGCGGCCGTGGCTAATGACGGTGTGCTAATGAGGCCGCAGCTGGTTAAGGAATTGCAATATAACGGTAAGACAATAGAAAAAATCAAACCCGAAAAAGTACGCGAGGTTGTGTCGGTAGAGACTTCACGCCAATTGCGTAGTTTGCTGGAAAGCGTGGTAGCCGAAGGTACGGGCAGTAACGCCTTTGTGGAAGGCTACCGGGTAGGTGGTAAAACCGGCACAGCCCAGGTGGTGGGTGAAAAGGGTGGTTATGTGAGCGGCAAATATGTGGCTTCCTTTGCCGGGATGGCACCAGTTGATGATCCCAAAATGGTTGCGCTGGTGGTTATTGCTGAGCCTCAGGGTGGCTCATATTATGGCGGAGTAGTTGCAGCTCCGGTGTTTCAGGGTATTGCCCGGGATACTTTGCGCTACTTGGGCCTACCGGAAATACCCAGCCAGAAAAAGCCCAAGAAGCCCTGGGAGGTTGAGACTCCTGTTGCTGATGTTACGGTGCCCAATGTGGTTAGTTACACCCTTGATGAAGCTGTTAAGGTACTCAAAGCCGCAGGGCTGCAGTACCAGACGAGTGGCGAGGGGAACATCGTCAATAAGCAGATGCCCGGTGCCGGGGGACGAGTTAAATATGGCACCAGTGTAATTTTAACCCTGCAGCCCATCAAACAAAGGGGCAAGGAGGGTGAGTTAATTACAGTACCTATGTTAAAAGGCCTGACCATTAAAGAGGCGGGTAATTTACTGGAGGAGATTGGTTTGCGTTTGGTGCCTGAAGGCAGTGGTTTGGCTGTAACGCAAAGTATTAACCCCGGTACAAAGGTAACGAGTGGAACGTCTGTGAAGGTAAAATTTGCTCCACCCAGTGATAATGAGGTTGTACAACCACCGTCGGGGGGTTCTGAGACTGCTCAAATACAAAGTAATTTACTAAACCCATACGAATAAAATGATCGTACTAAAAATCAGCATACGTGAAATAATCCGCCGGGCGGTTATTTAGCCGTCCCGGCGGAAGTGTTTTTAGCCGCTCTTAGGATAAATGTTCTAATAATGGAAATAATCTATAATAACTAAGGGGGAATGCGGGTGTTATTATCGGACCTGTTGGCTGGTCTTTCGCTGTTGGACGTATCGCTGGTTGAGAACCGGCAAGTACGCGGTATAGCTTACGATTCACGCCAGGTGGAACGAGATTTTTTGTTTATAGCCATAAAGGGCTTTAAAACAGATGGCCACCTATTTGTGCCCGATGCCGTAGAACGCGGTGCTTGCGCTGTTATACTGCAGGAAGCGGTGCCTGTGCCCGAGGGCATATCCTGGGCGCTGGTGGTAAACACCCGTAAAGCCATGGCTCAGATGTCGGCCCGTTTTTATGATTACCCTGCCCGAAAAATGAAAATGGTGGGGGTGACCGGCACCAACGGCAAAACTACAACTGCTAATTTGATCAATGCTATTTACCGTAAGCACCGAATGAAAACGGGGTTAATCGGTACTATACATAATTGCATTGGGGAACGGATATTACCTGTGGATCATACCACCCCTGAATCGGCAGATTTGCAGCAATTACTGGCGGAAATGGCCGCTGAGCAGGTGCAGGCGGTGGTCATGGAAGTAAGTTCCCATGCGTTGGTACTCAACCGTGTGGAAGAATGCTTCTTTGACACGGCGGTGTTTACTAACCTGACCCAGGATCACTTGGATTTTCATGGTAATATGCAGCAGTACCGGGAGGCAAAAAGTTTACTATTTGCCGGGCTAGAACAGAATGACTATAACCCGGGGCGTAAGTGGGCGGTAGTCAATGTTGATGACCCGGCGGCGGAACAAATTATGGCTGCCTGCCATGTACCTGTTATGAGATACGGGTTGAAGCAGGACGCTGATATAAAAGCCCGCGATGTACGGGTAACGGCCAGGGGGGTAGCTTTTCAAGCAGTGACGACTGTTGGGAAGATTGATTTACAGTTGCACCTGACGGGCATGTTTAACGTATATAATGCTCTGGCAGCGGTGGCTGTGGGGGTGGCGGACAATATACCGCTGTCCACGATTAAGAACGCACTGGAGCAGGTAACTGGGGTACCTGGCCGCTTTGAGCTGGTGGACCGTGGCCAGCCTTTTGCAGTGGTGGTGGATTACGCGCATACTCCAGATGGGTTGGAAAATGTTTTGACCACTGCCAGGGATATTACCACTGGCCGATTAATTACAGTGTTTGGTTGCGGGGGTGACCGGGACCGGGCTAAGCGTCCTATGATGGGGGAAATTGCCGCCCGGATGAGTGACATGGCGGTAGTAACTTCTGATAACCCACGTTCCGAGGAACCATTAAATATTATTGAGGATATCCTGGCCGGTGTTCGCCGGGTGAAAAATGCACTTTTTACGGTGGTTCCTGATCGTCGGGAAGCCATTAGGCAAGCTATTTGCAGTGCTGCTCCCGGTGATGTGGTGCTCATTGCTGGTAAGGGGCATGAAGATTACCAAATTATCGGCAGCAGGCGTTTGCATTTTGACGACCGTGAGGAGGCTATAGCCGCTTTGGGAGTGCTTAAAAGGATGTAAATTTATTAGTTGTTGCGTATAATGATAAGCAGCAGTCCGTGGTTAGTTGTGAGGAGGTAATTTTACTTGTGAAGACTATGACGGTGGGCGAGGTGTACCGGGCTATCGGCGGAAGATTGTTACAGGGCGACGAGAAGGTTGCAGTATCCAGGGTTTGTATCGATACCAGGAAGATTTTGTCTGGAGACTTATTTTTCGCCCTGCGCGGAGAAAATTTCGATGCACATGATTTTGTCGAGCAGGCTGTGGAAGGCGGGGCTGCTGCACTGGTCTTAAGCCGTGATATAAAAGGGCTGCGGGTTCAGATTCCGGTAATTAAAGTGAGTGATACTCTAGCCGGTTTGCAAGCCTTAGCGGCATATCATCGCCGTCAGTTTATGGTACCAGTTGTGGGCATCACCGGTAGCAGCGGTAAGACCACCACCAAGGATATGGTGGCGAGCGTGCTGGAAAGTTGCTGGACGGTTTTAAAAACAAAGGGCAATTTTAATAATGAAATCGGCCTGCCATTGACCTTACTGGAATTCACACAAAAGCATAGTGCGGCAGTTGTTGAAATGGCTATGCGGGGTTCCGGGGAAATTAATGCTTTGTGCCAGATAGCGCGGCCAACTTGTGCTGTTATAACTAATATCGGCACAGCTCACCTGGAAAGATTAGGCTCACCGGCCAATATTGCCAGGGTCAAGGGAGAACTCTTGGAGCATATCCCGGCGGATGGGTTCGCTCTACTGCCGGGGGACAGCCAATTAGCCCGGGAGCAGGCGCGGCGTTGTCATGGCCAGGTTTTATTCTTTGGCCTGGAGCCGGGACTGGATGTTTACGCTCGAGATGTCTGCAGGGAAGGTGCCGGTAACCGTTTTACTGTGGTTATGGGTGACGTTGAGCAGGAAGTATTTTTGCCTTTGCCGGGACAACACAATGTGCAAAATGCCCTGGCTGCTTTTGGGGTGGGTATAATGCTTGGCTTGAGTCCAAAGCAGGCTGCTGCAGGTTTATCTCAGGTAACTTTATCCGGTATGCGTATGGATGTTGTGGATGCGACTATTAATGGCGGCACTGTAACTATAGTCAACGATGCGTATAACGCCAATCCCGACTCTACATGCGCAGCCCTGCAGGCTCTAGAGGAAATAGCCGCGAATACCCGGCGGTCGGTGGCAGTGCTTGGTGATATGCTGGAGTTGGGTACCGGGAATGTGGAAGGACACCGGCGAGTGGGTGCCGCAGTAGTGCGCCATCATGTGGCGCATCTGGTCACCGTAGGGGAGCTATCTCGGGAAACGGCCCAGGGTGCGCATATGTCGGGTGGTATACCGGGTGGCATAGTGTGCTGCCAAAACAATGCTGAGGCATTGGAGGTGCTGCGGGGGATATTGAGGCCTGGTGATGTGATCTTAGTCAAGGGATCACGCGGCATGCGCATGGAGCAAATTATTAAAGGTTTATTGAAAGATTAATTGGATTCAGTAGACAAGAAAATACAGGGGAGTAATAAAAATGGATATAGTTTTTGAGCCAAATATCGTACAGGTTTTTTTAATCGCCCTGGTGGTTACCCTGGCCCTGGGGCCGTTCTTCATTCCATTACTGCGTCGTCTCAAATTCGGCCAAAACATCCGCAGTGACGGGCCCTCCAGGCACCTGGCTAAAGCCGGCACGCCCACTATGGGCGGGATAATATTCATCATCGGAGTATTAGCGGCAGGGCTATTAACGGGCGGGCATGACCGGGATGCACTGGTGGTGCTTGGTATAACCTTTGGCTTTGGATTAATCGGTTTTATAGATGATTATATTAAGGTAGCCTTGAAACGGTCTTTGGGCTTGCGTGCCCGGGAAAAGCTATTGGGCCAAATTTTGTTGGCCGCACTGTTGGGGTTGCTGGCCATAACGGTGCTTGAGCGTAATACGAGTATCGCCGTACCCTTCAGCAATCTGTTTGCCGGTCATAATGTGGTGTTAGAATTAAGCACCTGGCTTTACGTTGCTTTTGTCGTGATGGTGGTAATTGGTACGTCTAATGCAGTAAACCTCACCGATGGCCTGGATGGCTTGGCCGCAGGCGTAACGGTGGTCGTTGCCTGCGCTTATGTGTTTATTGGGGTGCTGAGCGGCCAGCCGGGGGTAGCCCTGGTTATGGCTGCGCTGGTTGGCGGATGCCTGGGCTTTTTATTTTATAACCGTCATCCAGCCAAAGTTTTTATGGGTGATACTGGATCGCTGGCTCTGGGCGGTGCTCTGGGCGCCGCAGCTGTGATAACCGGTACCGAGCTTTTTTTGCTGATTATCGGGGGGATTTATGTACTGGAAGCCCTTTCAGTAATCCTGCAGGTGTTTTCATATCAAGTATTTGGTCGACGGATCTTTCGCATGGCCCCCCTACACCATCATTTCGAGCTGGGCGGTTGGAATGAACAGCGTGTAGTATATACCTTTTGGTTGGTTTCAGTATTATTTGCAGCACTGGGGCTATATGGTTTAGGTGCTTTATAAAGCTGGCAGTTCAAAAAAGGATTATTGAAAGAGGGAATTTTTTTGGACATCAAGGGAAAAAGGTTCCTGGTGGTGGGTGCAGGTAGAAGCGGTATCGCGGTGGCCGGCTTTTTACTGCGTAAGGGCGCTGTGGTGATGCTCACGGATAACCGGGAAATAGTAAGTTTAGATAACGCGCTGGATGAACTAGTGCAGGCAGGTTTGCAGACTGCACTGGGCATTTATCCTGATGTGCGTGAAGGTGTGTTCGATGCGGTTGTGGTTAGCCCTGGTGTGCCCCCGGACGTGCCGCCGGTGGCCGTGGCCAGGCAGTGTGGCATCCCGGTGCTGGGTGAGCTGGAGTTGGCTTACCGATTTGCCAGTGCTCCAATGGTAGCAATAACCGGCACAAACGGTAAAACCACTACCACTACGCTGGTGGGCGAAATATTCAGGGCTGCGGGACTGCGCACTATGGTGGGTGGCAATATTGGCCTCCCCTTGGTGGATGTGGTGGAGGAATACGGCCCGAGCGATATGATTGTTGCCGAAGTCTCCAGTTTCCAGTTGGAAACAGCTGACCGTTTTCGGCCTCGGGTAGCGGTAATTCTTAATATTACCCCTGATCATATGGACCGCCACGGAACTATGGAAAATTATACTGCGGCCAAAGCCCGCATTTTTGCCCGGCAGGAGCCGGATGATTTTACTGTGCTTAATTATGACGACCCGAGAACACGTGCTTTGGCTGATTCCACATGTGGTAAGGTTATATTTTTCAGCCGTAAGCATAATTTAGAAGAAGGAGTCCTTGTCCGCGGGGATATGATTACAGTGCGCCAAATGGGTGTAGATACTGATATTATTTCAGCACGCGAAGTGGCTATCCCCGGTTTACATAACTTGGAAAACTCCTTGGCTGCAGTGGCGGCTGCCTGTGCGCTGGGTGTCGCACCTGAAGTGCTGGCCCGAACCTTGCGTAGCTTTCCCGGGGTGGAGCACCGACTGGAAGCAGTGGCGCAAAAGAACGGTGTGCTGTACATTAACGATTCCAAGGGTACCAATCCCGATGCCAGCATCAAGGCACTTGAGGCCTATGCTCAGCCCATTGTCTTGTTGGCTGGCGGTCGAAATAAGGGCAATGACTTTACTGAATATGCCCGGCTAATTAAACAAAAAGTACGGGCGCTGGTGGTGCTGGGTGAGTGTGCGGGTGAAATAGAACAGGCTGCCCGGGCGGCGGGTTGTAATAATATATTAAGGGCACCTAATTTTCGCGAGGCGGTAATAATGGCGCACAACTTGGCTCAGCCCGGTGATGTGGTATTGCTGTCGCCGGCTTGTGCCAGCTGGGATATGTTTAACAATTATGAGGAGCGTGGCGATTTATTCAGAGAAATAGTAAATAGCCTGTAGGGAGGTCTTAGCATGCGTATGCGCAGGGGAGCACCGGATTTTATATTATTTTTAACCGTGCTGATATTATTAAGTATTGGTTTGGTCATGGTGTTCAGCGCCAGCGCATATTTTGCAGGCGATCCGGAAGGACCGTTTAAAGACCCTTTTCATTTTTTTAAACGGCAGTTATTTGGTGCGGCATTGGGAATTCTCGCGATGCTATTTATGATGAAGTATGATTATCGCAATTTGAAAAAATGGGTTGGACCTATGTTGGTGATTGCCTTTGTTATGCTGGTAGCGGTGCTTATTCCCGGTGTTGGTATGGAAGTACTAGGCGCCAGACGCTGGATAGACTTGGGCTTTATTAGTTTCCAACCCTCAGAATTGGTTAAAATATTTATTATCATCTTTATAGCCTATGGGCTGTCCCAGAAGAAAGAGCGTATTCTAAATTTAGGTACAGGATTGCTGCCATTTTTGCTAATAACTGGACTGGCGGCACTGTTGATACTGGCTCAGCCGGATCTGGGCACGGCGGCTACACTTTGCGGTACTATTTTTATAATGCTATTTGCCGCCGGTGCCCGGGGTGGTCACCTGGCAGCGCTGGCAGGCCTTGGTTTTGCTGCGGTTGCAGCAGCTATTTATTTCGAGCCTTACCGAATGAAAAGATTTACTGCTTTTTTGGACCCTGAGGCTGATCCTACCGGGGCGGGCTGGAATATTTTAAACGCTTTAATGTCTCTGGCCTCGGGTGGGTTATTGGGCATGGGCTTGGGCCAGGGGCGTCATTCTAAGTTTTTATTCCTGCCCGAGCGTCATACCGACTTCATATTTGCCGCTATAGGAGAAGAATTGGGCTTTATTGGTGGTTGTTTGGTCATATTGCTGTTTATTTTGCTGGCCTGGAGGGGTTTTCGAATAGCTATTACCTGTCCGGACTCCTTTGGCAGTTTGCTGGCGGCCGGTCTGGTATCGGGTATAGTGCTGCAAGCTTTTGTTAATATAGGGGTGGTGACGGGATCTCTGCCTGTCACAGGGATTACTTTGCCCTTTGTAAGCTTCGGTTCTACTTCCTTGATTTTTTCTATGATGGGCGTGGGTATTTTATTGAACATCTCCAGGTACAGTTCTCGAATGTAAAGAGGTGAAATCTTTGCGATTTATCGTAACCGGCGGCGGAACCGGTGGCCATATATATCCGGCGCTAGCTGTTGCTAATGGGCTGAAAGATCGATTTCCAGGCTGTGAAGTGATGTATATCGGCACTAGTCGGGGACTGGAAGCTGATATTGTGCCTAAAGCTGGTTTGGAGTTTCATGCCGTTCGATCGGTGGGCATAAAGCGCAGCCTTTCCTGGCGTAATCTAACAGTACCTTGGGAGGCTTGGGCAGGTTACCGGGAGGCCCGACGGCTAATCCGTAAATTCAAGCCCGATGCAGTGGTGGGCACCGGAGGTTACGTATGCGGACCGGTAGTGTTGGCTGCTTCCCGGCTTAGAATTCCCACTTTGATTCATGAACAAAACGCTCTGCCCGGTGTGACCAACCGAATTTTATCCCGGGTGGTAGACCGGATTGCGGTTACCTTTGAAGATTCCATGAAACACTTTTCCAGCAAGGTGCCAGTTAACCTTACCGGTCTGCCGGTACGTGCTGAAATTACTGCGGCAGTGAGGGAGCAGGCCAGAAAAAAGTTCGGCGTGCACCAAAATGAGCTGTTTGTGCTTTCCTTCGGGGGTAGTCAGGGTGCTCGTACTATAAACCAGGCAGTGGTACAGTCACTGAGGTTTCTGGCAGGCATCCCTGAGGTGCGGCTACTGCATGTAACCGGTAACGGGCAGTATGAACAGTTTATGGACATGCTGCAAACTGAAGGTTTAGAAGTTAATTTATTGGATAATATTACCGTGGTTCCCTATATGTATGAAATGCCCGAAGCTATGGCAGCGGCTGATTTGGTAGTGAGCCGGGCGGGTGCTGCTACTTTGGCTGAAATCACAGTGCGTGGTCTACCTGCCTTGTTGGTACCATTCCCCTTTGCTACCGGCAACCACCAGGAGTATAATGCCCGGGCACTGGTGTCCCGGGGGGCGGCTGATATGGTATTAGATGCGGATTTTTCGGGCAGCATTCTGGTGAAAAAAATTAAACAGTATCTGGCTGAACCTAACCGGTTGCAAGAAATGTCCGACGCCAGCTTTCGAATGGGCAGACCCCATGCCCTGGTTGATATTATTAACCTTATTCAGGATATAATAATTTAGATAAATCAGCTGGTTATTTATTGAAGCAAGTTTTACAATTCAGGGGGAGATACAACTCCCCCTGAATTGTAAAACTGCAAAATGCATGACTTACGTCAAGTTGGTTGAAACCCGGTTTATGATATGTAGTTCAATAAACCGGGTTAGTCAGTATACTAAACTCATGAAGTATCATTCCATTTAACTATAGAAATACGCAAACTTTAATTATCAAACAATAGGACAGGCCCGGGAGTATTACTATGTAACACCTTGTTTATATACAGCATAATATGAGGTATCTTTCTCTCCCGACTGCCGTATATGCGCCATCCGGTGCAGGAAGGAGCTGATTAGCGGGTGCAGGATATACCAGAGAAAATTCATTTTATAGGAATCGGCGGTGCCGGAATGAGTGGGCTGGCCAGGGTACTATTGGAGCTAAATTTCGATGTGCGTGGCTCCGATATAAACAGCACACCGGTAACCGAACGGTTAAAGGCATATGGTGCCACCATATATAAAGGGCAATCAGGTGACCATATTGGTGATGCCGAGCTGGTGGTATATTCAACGGCTATAAGTGCTGAGAACAGTGAAATGCTTGAAGCCAGGAGAAAAGGTATACCGGTAATTCACCGGGCAGATTTGCTGGGTCTTTTAATGCAACGGCAAAAGGGCTTAGCGGTTGCCGGTGCGCATGGTAAAACAACCACTTCAGCTATGTTAGCACTGGTCTTGGAAAAGTGCCGGCAAGATCCCACTATATTAATCGGAGGTGAACTGACTGATATTGGCGGTAACGCCAAGTTTGGACGGGGTGAATTCCTGGTAGCTGAAGCTGACGAAAGTGACGGGTCTTTTTTAAAGCTGTGTCCTTATTTAGCTATCGTCACCAATGTTGAAGATGATCACCTGGATCACTATGGAACAATAGAAGAAATAATTTATGCTTTTAAACAGTTTATTCATAAAATACCTGCTAACGGTACGGCAGTGCTGTGTTTTGATGATGAGCGGCTCAGAGATATGGCCGCAGATTGTAGCGGGCAATTGGTATCTTACGCAGTGGATAACCCGGTTGCAGATTATACGCTTCAAGATATCAAGGTGGATGCGAGCGGGTCGACGGGTGAGGTGTATTATAAAGCAGAATACCTGGGCCGGCTGAAGCTGGCGGTGCCCGGCCGGCATAACCTGTCTAACGCGCTGGCGGTAGTAGCCGCTTGTCGTAATATTGGCCTGTCATTTCGTGATGTAGTGGAGTGTTTGCAATGTTTCAGGGGGGCAGGCAGGCGCTTTCAATTGGTTGGCCGGGAAAAGGGGATAACTGTGATCGATGATTACGCCCATCATCCCACCGAAATAGCTGCCACGCTGCGGGCAGCCCGTCAGGTACATTCCGGACGAATTATCGTTGTTTTCCAACCGCATCGATATACCAGAACTAAATTATTGTGCAAGCGTTTCGGGGCTTGTTTTGGTGATGCCGACTTGGTAATTATCAATGATATATATAGTGCCGGAGAACAGCCTATTGATGGGGTATCGGCCCGTCTTATTGTGGACGCTGTTCACCAAAACAAAGGTGAACGACCGCTGCTACTTTCAGCCGGAGATGAAACAACTACTTACCTATCAGGGAAGCTGCAAACAGGTGATTTGATATTAACAATGGGAGCCGGGGATGTTTGGAAAACTGGTGTGGCTTTGGTGAATAGGTTAAAGGAGAGTATGAGTTGACAAATTCGGACCTCTATTTGGAGTTGCAACGAAGTATGAAATGCCCGGTTTGTATACAAGAACCTATGAGCAAACATACCAGCTGGCGTATTGGGGGACCTGCCGACCTCCTGTTAAAGCCACGAAGTGAGCAAGATTTACGACAGGCGCTGATTTATGCGCGGCAGCACGGTTTGCCGGTGACTGTTATTGGAAACGGTACTAACCTGTTGGTTGCGGATCAAGGTGTTCGGGGAATAGTAATTAAAATAGGGGCTGGCTTAGCTGATATAGAAGTGCGAGACCAAATGATTTACGCGCGTGCTGGCACTCCGCTTCATTTATTGGCCAGGAAGGCTATGCAGGCCGGGCTGGCCGGATTTGAATTTTTGGCCGGCATACCGGGTACTGTGGGCGGAGCACTGGTCATGAATGCAGGGGCTAACGGTTATGCCATCGGGGAACTGGTTAGGTTGGTTACAGCTTGTGATTATGCCGGTAACGGATATACATTCAAAGCCCAGGAATTAACCTTTTCATATCGTCACAGTTCCCTCGCTCACATGAATATTATTGTTACGGGTGCAGTATTGCAAGGCAAACCAGATACGGCGGAGGAAATCAAGAACCGGATGGAACTTGCCCTGGCCTGGCGCAGACAGGTTCAGCCTTTGGAATATCCCAATGCCGGCAGTGTTTTTAAAAATCCGCCCGATGAATCTGCGGGGCGGCTGATTGAACAAGCGGGCTGTAAAGGAATGCGAGTCGGCAATATTCAGGTTTCACCCCGTCATGCCAATTTTATTGTTAATCTTGGCGGTGGTACTGCTAGAGACGTATTGGAGATAGTAGAAAAAGTACAGTGTATAGTAGAAAAGAAATTTGGTATTAAACTTGTACTGGAGGTGCAAAAGCTAGGGGAGTTTTAGCGGAGGTGAAAAACAATTGCAAAGATTTATGATTACAGGCGGTTATCGTTTGGCAGGCACAATTAGGGTTAGCGGCTCAAAGAATGCCACCCTGCCGATTATGGCAGCCAGTCTGTTGTTGGACGGTAATTGTACCATCAGGGGTGTGCCCCGCCTGCGTGATGTGGAAGTGATGCGTGAACTGCTGATCTATCTTGGTGCCAGTGTAAGTTGGGAAAAGGATGTTATGCATATTGATACCCAGGGGGTTGGCTATCAGGATGTCTCAGAGGAATTAATGCGTCGCATGCGGGCTTCCAATCTTGTGCTTGGACCTCTGGTCAGCCGTTATAAATATGCTAGAATTTCCTACCCCGGTGGATGTGAGATTGGTGCCAGACCAATGAACTTGCACTTAAAGGGCATGCAAGCTATGGGGGTGGGAATTAAGGAAAAGTTCGGATATATTATTGCAGAGACAGATAAGCTTAAGGGTAGTGAGATATACCTGGATATGCCAAGTGTTGGGGCAACGGAAAATCTAATGATGGCTGCGGTGCTGGCCGAAGGAAATACAGTGATTCGAAATGCTGCGCGAGAGCCGGAGATCATCGATTTACAGAATTTTTTAAATTGTATGGGAGCAAATGTTAAGGGTGCAGGTACAGATACTATTAAAGTCACCGGCGTCGATGGTTTACATGGAGCTGATTATACTGTAATACCTGACCGAATCGAGGCGGGCACCCATATGGTAGCGGCTGCCATTACTAAAGGGGATGTTCTGATAACCAACGTGATTCCAGAACATCTTGACCCTGTAATTAACAAATTACGGGAAGCCGGAGTATACGTGGAGGTGAAAGATGACAAGGTGCGGGTGGCAATGGATAAAAAGCCGAAGGCGATAGATATAAAAACTATGCCTTACCCTGGTTTCCCCACTGATATGCAGCCGCAATTAATGGCATTACTTACTTTAGCTGAAGGTACCAGTGTTATATCAGAGACGATTTTCGAAAATAGATATAAGCATGTGATGGAACTGCGGCGTATGGGGGCAGATATAAAAGTGGAGGGTCACACCGCTGTAGTCAGAGGGGTAACCGGTATATCGGGAACCTTAGTGGAGGCCAGCGATTTACGGGCTGGTGCGGCACTGGTGTTGGCGGCGATGGCCTCTGAAAACGGTACAGTATTAGATCAGGTTGATTATATAGACCGTGGTTATGAAAGACTTGAAAACAAATACAATGCCATCGGGGCGCGGATTATTCGAGTGCACAGTTAATGTGCATTTTTTTGGTTTTAGGGGGGACAAGCGAGCGAAATTATTTTTAAGAAAATGCAGTAAAATCAATGGCTAACAGCTACGCTAAAATAAAGTATTTATATGATGCGATTATTAACTAGCAGAATGGGAGCAAATTGGGAGCAAAAAGCTTCAAAAGCCTTATAAATCCAGCAAAAAATAAGGACCCGGAAAATAATTCCGAGCCTTTTTAGTCATTGCGGTGGGTTATGGCTATGTCCAGAGGTGAGCCATGACTGTAGCGGCCCCGCGCTCTTTCGCTGGCAATACATGCGAATAAGTGTTTAAGGTCATTGATGCGTTTTTATGGCCGAGCCTGGCGGAAATGGTTTTAATATCGACCTGTCCGGATGCAAGTAAGTGGGTGGCGTGAGTGTGTCTCAAGTCATGCAGGCGGACGTTATCGAGGCCCACCTCGGGCCGGAATTTAATCCACCAGCCTTCAATAGTGGATGGTACCGTTAGCCCGCCAATAGGGCCGGTAAATACTTTGTTAGTGGTGCCCTTCCACTTATTAGCCAGCAGCAAGCGCCTTTCGCTTTGCCTTACCTTATGGCGTTTGAGTGTGGCCACCAGGTGATCGTCAATTGTAACCTTACGGATGCTGGTTTCTGTCTTTGGCGGCTTGACAATGATTTCTTTTTTAATGCGCTGGACCGTCTTGTTAACTGATATAACGGCATCGTCAAAATCTATGTCAGACCATTCTAGTGCCAAGGCCTCCCCGATGCGGAGCCCGGTTGATACAAGCAACAGAATAAGAACATACTTTTGATGATCTTTGCCTTGCTTTAACGTGGCAAGGGTTTTTTTAATTTGATCTTCAGTTAGGATGTGCATTTCCTGCTTATGCTTTTTTGTGGCCCGGGGCGCTGCTATACTGTCGGCCGGGTTCCTGGGTATAAGGCCCCACTGGACCGCCTTCTTTAAGGCGGTTTTTACTATTTTTAGATCATACGTTATCATCTCCGTTGATAATGGTTTATCCTCTTTAAGCCGGCCGGCACGGATTATTTCATCAACAAAGGCTTGAATGTGTACGGGTGTTATTTTCTCCAGCAGGATATGTCCAAGTATTGGCTTAATGCGGTTATCGATCTCCCGCTGGTACCGATCGGCGGACATCGGCGAAAGCTTTTCTCGGGTGTGGGATGGCAGCCACTTGTCCAAGTAATCACTAAAGGACAGCTTTGTTGGCTCAATGTAAAGGCCGGTGTTCAGCTCGTGCAGCATTTTGGTTAATTCGGCATCAGCTTCCCGTGAGCCGACACCCTTTAGGGTTTTGCGGATTAGTTTTCGATTGCCTCCTGCATCCCTGGTGCCGGTGTCTATATTGATACGGTAGGAGTTACCACGTTTTTCTATCCAGCCGCGCATTAGTTAGACGCCTCCTTTTTATTTTCTCGTTGTCTCCGCTTTTTTTCCCTTTGTCTGCATCTATCAGAGCAGAACTTTTCACGCGGTGGCAAAACAATATTATTACAATCATTAGATTCACAAGTTGTTATGTTCATGTGTGCGATTTCTTGAAAGAACCATTGCAGAAAAGCCGCCTGCAAAGCTCCATCGGCTTGAAATCCCCAAAGTATGAGCGGAGCCTTTTTTGATGGGCTACGGTCGGTTGTGGGGACAAGGGCTATAGGGCGCAAGCCGTCTGTCACGGCCTCAATAATCGCTTGCCAGGTAGCCGCAAGCAGTTGGTCGTCATTCTGTGGCGTGTGATATTCAAGCTTATTTCTGGACATATGTGGCGTCGGAATATATCTGATTGTTGGTTGGTTGTGTATTGGCTGAATTAATTGCTGCGGTGGATCGTTAGGTAATATTTCAAAGTTTACTTTTTCCATATTTACAAAATAAATGACTTGATTCTTGCCATTAATTTCGCTGTCTCGCGGTGGGCCAAACATTTCCCATAAGGGTGCCAGTTTCTCATTTTTTGCGTATTCTGTCATTATTGTTAAAACACGAAACCAATTAAGCCAAGCTAATACATCATTAATAGATTCTCCATGAAACTTGCTTTGGCTTCCGGCCCTTCTTCTGATAGCACCATATTTTTTATAAAAGCTCTCAATCCGCTCCCACTTTTTATCTTGAAAATCAAAATAAAGTTGCCTTACCTCAAGCCAGAACCGAGGGTTCTCTTCTACAGGGTTTGGCCTAAATATATCCTTTTCATGTAAATCTTCAAATCCGTTGCAATAAATAAATTTTTCATCTATAGAAACACCTTTCCAGCGCAAAGGCAAGTAGATGACATCGGCGCAGATAGTTTTTAAAGTGTTCAATTAACTATGTCCCCCCTCTGTCCCCTATTGTTTTATTATTAGTATAACACCAACAGAAACAAATAACAACGAGGTGAAAAAAATGGCACAGGCAAATCAAGATATTCGTGGCAGTGTAAAAAAGGCCGGCTTGTATCTGTGGCAAGTAGCGGATAAATATGGGTTGGTAGATAGCAATTTTTCCAGGCTCTTACGTAAAGAACTGCCGGCGGATAAAAAAGAGCGTATTTTTAAGATAATTGACGAGCTAAAGAAGGAGGCGGCGGGCAATGAGTGACAAGGCAGCTGAACAATCAAGACAAATGAAAAGCATGGTCGGCGCTGGGGTTCAACTTCTAGATGCAGCCGAGGCGGTGGAGTTTTTCGGAGGTAAGTTTTCGCAGTGGACGCTTTACGATTTAGTACGGAAGAAGAAGATTCCGTCAGTTAAAATCGCTGGACGTATATTTTTCCAGCCCCAGTCATTGACTAATTGGTTAAATGACTTAGAGGCTGAAAGCATGGTAAAAAAGCTGGAGCCGGCGGAGGATACCGGTAAAATACGGCGGTTAAAGTAATGGCGGGAAAAACAAAAACACCCAGCGGGCAGGCTGGGCGGGACGGTGAGGTAACTAAATTATTAACCTTACTTTACCACAAAACATAAACATTGACTAGCAAAAGGTAAGGTGATCGAAAATGTTTGTTGAAATTATCCACACCTATTCAGGCGATGTGCTCATAAAAATGCCTTACGTTCAAGCCCTAATTAACGAACTAAAGGATGAAATCCCTTGGCAATACAGGCAATGGGATAGAGTTGAAAAAGTGTGGCGCATCGACAAATATTACAAAGATGAAGCACTGGAAATTATAGAAAACTATTTCCCCGACGCGGAAACCATCGACTTAGCCCGGGCCGCTATGGCCAGACGGACACCAGAGACCCCGAGCTGGGCAAAGGCGCTATATGTGCAACCGGATGCGCCGCGGGAAGTGATGGAAGCTGCATACCGGGCCTTGAGTAAAAAACACCATCCCGATTTGGGCGGCAGCGAGGCAATGATGAAACAGCTTAACGACGCGATAGAACAAGCGCGGGCTGGGGGTTAGGGGGGCATAACAAATTGGATATTACATATATATTGTCGCTACTAAAGAAAGTAAAAAGAGATGGAAATGGATATATTGCCTGCTGCCCGGTCCCGGCGCACGATGACCAAAAAGCTAGTGTATCTGTTAGCACTGGCGATGATGGACGTATTTTATTACATTGTCATGCTGGATGTGATATTAAGGATATTGTTTCCGCTCTAGGTATTGAGCTGAAAGACTTATTTCCACCGGAAACCGGAAAAACCACAAAAAAAGAAATTGAATGTACCTATGATTACACTGACGCAAGCGGCAAGCTGCTTTATCAGGCTATAAGGTATAAACCAAAAGATTTTAGGCAGCGGCAGCCGGACGGTAAAGGCGGCTGGCTTTGGAAAATGACCGGGATCAAGCCGGTGCCTTATCGGTTACCCGAACTCCTAGAGGCCATTGAAAACAATGAAATTATTTTTATTGTTGAAGGCGAAAAGGACGTTTTAAGCTTGACCACTGTGGGCCTTACCGCTACCTGCAATCATGGCGGCGCGGGAAAATGGAAGGCTAGTCATTCAAAATATTTTAAAGCCGGTGCCCGGGTGGCAATACTGCCCGACAATGATGATCCCGGCCGGGATCATGCACAGAAGGTTGCAAGGCAATTATATGATAACGGCTGCAAAGTGAAGGTTATTAAGTTACCCGGATTGCCCCCAAAAGGTGATGTAACGGATTGGCTTAATTGCGGTGGTACGCAGGACAAGCTCCTACACATTGTTAGAGATGCGCCATATTGGGAGCCTAACGGTGACAGTGCCATTACTATGGGGTTTAAGCTCACTGACCTGGGTAATGCTAAGCGCCTGGTGGCCAGACATGGTAAAAACATAAGGTATTGTTACCTTTGGGGTAAGTGGATGGTCTGGACCGGTACACATTGGCAAATTGATAATACTGCAGCTATTGAAAGAATGGCCAAAGACACAGTTCAAAGTATTTATGCCGAGGCTGCAGATACTTCGGATACGGAACTACGGCAAAAAATAGCCGAACATGCTGAAAACTCCGAATCTAAACGAGCGATCAGGGCCATGATCGACCTAGCACAAAGCGAACTAGGGGTGCCGGTGCTGCCAGAACAACTAGACGCTGATCCTTGGGTAATTAATTGTATAAATGTAACGATTAACTTAAAAAATGGTGTTGCAAGGGAACATGCCCGGGAGGATCTGATAACTAAAATTATACCGGTTGCTTATGACCCAGAGGCAACATGCCCAACCTGGCAGAGCTTTTTAAACCGAATTTTCGATAACAATACAAACCTTATTGATTACATTCAGCGTAAGGTTGGTTATTCATTAACCGGTGATACCAGCGAACAGGTTTTATCATTTCTCTACGGTAGTGGTGCAAATGGCAAGTCAACCTTTATAGATGTTATTAGAAGTTTGCTCGGTGATTACGGCATGCAGCTTAATACCGATGTACTCATGTCTAAAGATAGAAACGGGATCCCCAACGATGTAGCCCGCTTAAAGGGTGCCCGCTTTGTGGCAGCGGTAGAGGCCGGGGAAGGTCGGCGGCTTGATGAAGTATTAGTCAAGCAGTTAACCGGTGGCGATGTAATAACAGCGCGATTTCTGCATCAAGAGTTTTTCGAGTTTAAGCCGCAATTTAAGATTTTCCTTGCGGCAAACCATAAACCGATTATTAGGGGTAACGACTATGCCATATGGCGGCGAATCAGGTTGATACCGTTTGATGTAACAATTCCAGAGGGTGAGCGAGACAAACATTTAACTAGCAAGTTACTTCAAGAATTGCCTGGAATTTTGAACTGGGCACTGGTTGGGTGTGTCAAATGGCAGCAAAATGGGTTAGGTGAGCCAGAAGAGGTAAAAAATGCCACACAAACTTATCGTGATGAGATGGATATTTTAAGTGATTTTTTAGATGAAGTTTGCATAAAACAGCCATTTGCAAGGGTAAAAGTAGGCGAACTTTACAAAGTTTACTTAAAATATTGCGATGAAATCGGCGAAAAAAACACCATGTCACGCCGAAAATTTAGTGACAGGTTAAAAGAGCGTGGATTCGAAAATGAAAAGAGCACCGGCGGAATCCACTATTGGCGCGGGTTAGGGGTTAAGGCTGATGAATTCAGCGATAAGAAATATGCTTAGTAAAAGTGGACTAAGTGGACTAAGTGGAGTAAATTCCGGTTTTTTCCCCTATATGTAGCGTTTTATAAAAAAAGTGAAAATTAGTCCACTTACTCCACTACTCCACTATTAGTTAAATTATGGAAGCGGTGATTAATTGAACTACATAAAAATACAGCTTCCCAAGCACATACTGGTGCTCACAGCACAGGAAATAGAACACCTGCTGGCCAAGGATCCGGAGCTGTGGGCCCGGGCTATCGGTAGGGGCAAAGGTGTACTGAGATACGAACGGATGAAGGCACGGGAGGAAGCCGGTGAAACTACAAAAGTATAGATGCCCATATTGTGGGAAAGTACTTGCAGTAGGGGAAATATCTGGTATAATCAAATGTAAGAGATGTGGCAAGGTTTCAACCTTGACAACGGAACAGAATATCGCGAGGGTACAGCCCGTCTAGTGACATGACTTCAATTGCATGTCAGAGGCGGGCTTTTCTCATTTATCTTAAAGAGGTGCTCGGTTTGAAAGAGATACATTTAACAAGGGGAATGGTGGCACTGGTTGATGAATTAGAAGCTTTTAAGGCATATCAAAAAGCGGTTATTGAGTTATTATCAGAAAACGCGAGAGCAAGTGCGCGTTGAGGTGGGCTTTTGTTTTGGGGGTGAGCATATGCCTATGAAGCCAATGTCCCCATGCCGGATGCCCGGGTGTCCTAACCTGCAGGTACCTGGAGGCAGGGGGTATTGCAAGGAGCATATCAAGGCATACCGCAAAGACGAGGACAAGCGCAGGGGTAGCGCGCATCGGCGGGGGTACAACAAACAGTACGAACGGGCCCGGGCGTATGTGCTAAAGCATGAACCTTTATGTGTGGTGTGCAAGACGGAAGGACGGTTAACGCCGGCTACATTAACCCACCACGTAGAACACCTGGCTGACGGCGGGAGCAATCGCACTGACAACTTAATGCCGTTATGTGAAAGGTGTCATGGCAGGATGCACAGCTTTGAGGGGCCGGAGCTGTTGAAACAGATTGGATTTTTTTCTAGTGAGGGTTGCACAGGGACCGGTGGGGTAACTTCGCGTTAACGAGTGCAAGTTTTCAAAACTTTTCCTGGAAAGGGGGTAATCATATGGGAGCAAGAGGCCCTGCACCTAAGCCGACACACCTTAAAGTGCTTGAAGGCAATCCTGGCCGGCGGCCGCTAAACAAGAACGAGCCGAAGCCCAAGCCGGTAGCGCCCAAGTGTCCCGCCTGGCTGGACAAAGAGGCCAAGCACGAGTGGAAACGTGTGGCGCCCGAACTTGAAAAGCTGGGGTTGCTGACAATAGTTGACGGTACCGCCCTGGCTGCCTACTGCCAAGCATACAGCCGGTGGGTGGCCGCGGAAAAAGTCCTAACTACCGAGGGTATGACTTATGAAACCGAAACCGGTTATATTAGGCAGCGCCCGGAGGTGGGCATTGTGCAGAAATACCTAAACCTCATAAAGCTGTACTGCGCTGAGTTTGGCTTAACCCCTTCGGCAAGATCGCGAATGACTCTGCCGGGTGAGGACAAGGACGATGACGACGGAATCCTGGACTGGTGATAAACCGTGTTTGATGAGTACAGCGCAGAACGGGCTGTCAAGTTTATAGAGAATTACCTCACCCACACCAAAGGCAAATGGGCCGGTGTAAGGTTTGAGTTGGAGCCATGGCAGCACGACATTATCACCCCGCTGTTCGGCACCTTGAATGAGGACGGCACCCGGCAGTACCGTACCTGCTATGTGGAAATACCACGCAAGAACGGTAAGTCCGAGCTAGGCGCAGCTGTGGCCTTGAAACTGTTGTTTGCCGACAACGAACCCGGCGCAGAGATATATTCCGCAGCAGCGGATCGCGACCAGGCTGCCATCGTTTTCAATACGGCGGCGCAGATGGTGCGGCAAAACCCAAAGCTGGCCAAGCGGTGTAAAATCATCGACAGCCAAAAACGAATTGTAATACCGGCCACCGGTTCATTCTACCGGGCTATATCAGCGGACGCTCACACGAAACATGGCTTTAATGCACACGGAATCATATTTGACGAGCTGCACACACAGCCTAACCGGGAGCTGTGGGACGTTTTAACTACCAGTGGCGGTACTAGGACGCAGCCTTTAATATTCGCCATTACTACCGCAGGTTATGATCGTAACTCTATCTGCTGGGAGCAGCACGAATACGCCCAAAAGATAATCGACGGAGTAATCGAGGACAAAACATTCCTGCCGGTGATATACGCAGCCGGCAAAGAGGACGACTGGCGGGATGAAAAAGTCTGGTACAAGGCCAATCCCGCACTGAGCACATTCAGAGGGATTGAGGAAATGCGTGCTATGGCTAAAAAAGCTGAACAGGTACCCGCCCTGCAGAATACGTTCAGACGGCTATATCTGAACCAGTGGACGCAGCAAGAGGACCGCTGGCTTGACCTGGCAGCCTGGGACGCGACAGCCGGCACTATTGAACCTGATGAACTGCTGGGAAAATGTTGCTTCGGTGGCCTTGACCTGGCAAGTACAACCGACATTGCAGCTTTTGTACTGGTATTTCCGATGGATGACGGCGGCTTTGTAGTATTACCGCACTTTTGGATACCCCGGGATAACATGCGCGAGCGCATCAACCGGGACCGCGTACCGTATGACGTGTGGACCAGGCAGGGACTGATCACTGCTACTGAGGGTAATGTCATTCATTACGAAGCCATTAGACGGCACATTGAGCAGCTGGGGCAGCTATACAACATACGGGAAATAGCCTTTGATAGATGGGGAGCTGTGCAGATTACCACAGAACTGGATGACGCAGGCTTTACGGTAGTGCAATTCGGACAAGGATTTGCCTCCATGAGCCCGCCCACCAAGGAGCTGCTTAACCTGGTACTAAGCAAAAAGCTAGTCCATGGTGGTAACCCGGTCCTTCGCTGGATGGCAGACAACATGGTCGTTAAGCAGGACCCTGCAGGCAATGTCAAACCGGATAAGTCCAAAAGCAGTGAAAAGATTGACGGCATGGTTGCCCTAATAATGGCCCTGGACCGTGCTACGCGGTACCAGGAAAGCGAAAGTGTTTATAACAAGAAGGAGCTACTTGTCCTATGAACATATTC
Source organism: Sporotomaculum syntrophicum (assembly GCF_009932395.1). Classification (GTDB taxonomy): domain Bacteria; phylum Bacillota; class Desulfotomaculia; order Desulfotomaculales; family Desulfallaceae; genus Sporotomaculum; species Sporotomaculum syntrophicum. Next base: position 91,797 of record NZ_LSRS01000004.1, on the reverse strand, counting down.
AAACGATTATTCAATAGAAAAACCGAGCAGCGCGCCCTGGGCTGGCGTGACCCTGACGGCTGGCAAAGCCTGATTGGTGGCACCACTGCTGCCGGCGTAACGGTAACGGCTGAAACTGCAATGGGGCACCCTGCCGTGCTGGGAGCTGTGCGGATGATTGCAGAGCTTACCGCCAGCCTGCCAATGATTACTTACAAACGCACAACCGGCGGGAAAGTCCGAGCAAAAGGGCACCCGGTATATGAGCTGCTGCATACCAGGCCAAACCCGCAGCAGACACCCTTCAACTTTAAAGAAACAGTATGCCTGCACCTGCTGCTGCATGGTAACGCTTATATCGTCATTCAGTGGGATGACAACGGCAATCCTGCGGCACTCTGGCCAATACACCCAAGCCGGGTAAGTGTGGAGCTGCAGAGTGACGGCACCCTGCTTTATAAAATAACCACACAGGGGCAGCGTAAAGACTATACCGCCGATGATGTTCTGCATATCAGTATGTTGTCCCTGGATGGCCTGACGGGCAAGTCACCCGTACAGCTGGCCCGTGAAAGTATCGCGGCAGCCCTGGCCGGCGAAGAACACGCAGCATCATATTTTGCCAATAGCGCCCGGCCAAGCGGGATTTTGAAAACAAACAGCGTGTTAAGCGAGCAGGCAGCCAAACGCCTTAAAGAGAGCTGGCAGGCAGCCTATGGCCGGGGTAAAAGTCACGGTACAGCGGTTTTAGAAGATGGGACAACCTTTGAATCTATATCGGGCAATGCACAGGAAGCACAGCTATTGGAAAGCCGGCAATTCGCCATGCGGGCTATTGCAGCGGCGCTGAGAATACCCGGTCACATGCTGGACCCTACCGTCCGCGGCGCTTATGCCAATGTGGAAACGCAGAGCCTGGAATTCCTTACCTTCTCCTTACAGCCGCTTTTAACACGCTTAGAAGAGGCTTTCACATTGAAACTGTTCACTACCGAGGAACGCAAAACTTTATTTGTGGAATTCCTAACCGAATCACTGCTGCGCACCGATACCAGAACTCGTTACTCGTGCTATAACACGGCCATAACCAGCGGGTTCATGACACCTAACGAGGCGCGGATCAGGGAGAACATGGAACCATTAGCTGGTGGCGATGTACTATACCCACCGCAGAAAGGGGCAAATGATGAAAAAGAATCCGGAAAAAGAAATTAGGGCATTACCTGTAAGGCTGGAAGTAAGGCAGGCCGGAGAGGATGGCAAACGTACCATAGCCGGCGTTATTAGGTATGACACCGAGAGCGCGGTAATGCGTGACTTTTGGGGTGATTCCTTTGTCGAAGAACTAGGCGCTGGATGCTTTGACGGCAGCTTAAAAACCCGGGCTGTGGTGGGACTGTGGAGTCACGACACCAGCCAGGTGCTGGGCAACACCAAGGCCGGCACTCTGCGGGTGAATTCCGATACCACGGGCTTAAACTTCGAGCTGGACTTGCCGGATACTCAAGCCGGTAATGATGCCTGGGAGAGTATCCGGCGTGGCGATGTTGACGGCGTGTCCTTCGGCATGCGGGTAGTAAAAGACAAATGGAGCCGTGTCGAGCGAGACAACAAAAAACTGTATAAACGCTCAATACTGGACGCTGAACTTTATGAAATTAGCCCGGTGGCATTTCCAGCCTACCCCAGCAATGAGGTAAACTGCCGGTCACTGGAAGAATATAAAAAATCACGGGAGGGCAAAAAAACCATGAATTTACGGGAACGCGAAGCAAGGCAGAAACTGGCAAACCTGAAGCAGCAGGCTGACGCTATTATGGCAGCAGCCGATGACGAGGAAAGAGATTTAACCGACGACGAGCAGCGCGATTATATCGACCTGCAAAGCGAAATTCGCAGTTTGGAAAAACGGATCGCATCCGGCGAATTTAAAAAAGATGAAAAGCGCCGGCATCCCAATATTAAGGTAATCGAACCTGCTAACGAATGGCGCAGCCTGGGCGAACAGCTGCAGGCCGTAATGCGGGCAGGTATGCCTGACGGGTACATTGACGAGCGTTTAACCAGGAGAACCGCCAGCGGGCTTAATGAATCCGTGCCCAGTGATGGGGGATTCCTGGTTAATCAGGATTTCAGCACGGAGCTGTTAAAGCGCACCTATGAAACCGGCGTGCTGGCTTCCCGCTGCCGCAGGATTCCCATTTCCACCAACGCAAACAGCATGAAAATTAATGCTGTAGATGAGTCCAGCCGTGCGACAGGCAGCCGCTGGGGCGGTGTCCGGGCTTACTGGGCAGCCGAAGCCGATCTTTATACCGACAGTAAGCCTAAATTCCGGCAGATGGAACTAAACCTGGATAAGCTGATTGGACTGTGCTACGCCACGGACGAGTTGCTCGAGGATGCGGCCACCCTTGAAAGCGTCATGCAGCAAGCCTTTGCCGAAGAATTCGCCTTTGTTATTGACGACTGCGTTTTTGCAGGTGACGGTGCGGGCAAACCATTAGGGATAATGAAATCCGGCGCTTTGGTTACAGTGCCGAAAGAGAACGGCCAGGCTGCCAACAGTGTAATATTTGAGAATATCGTCAATATGTGGGCCAGGCTGTGGGCACCTTCGCAGAAAAACGCTGTCTGGTTAGTCAACCAGAACGTATTACCGCAGCTTTTCGCACTATCCTTTGCAGTAGGCACCGGTGGAATTCCGGTGTATATGCCGGCCGGTGGTATTTCCGGCCAGCCCTACAGCACGTTATTTGGCCGTCCGGTGATTCCCATTGAACAGGCCGAAACATTAGGGACAACCGGTGACATAGTACTTTGCGACTTGTCCAATTATTTACTGGCCGATAAAGGCGGCATTGACTCTGCTGTTAGTATCCATGTGAGGTTCCTTTATGACGAGCAAACTTTCAAATTCACTTACAGGGTAGCAGGGCAGCCGGTATTCAACAAGCCGCTGACACCTTACAAGGGCACCGACGAAATTAGCCCGTTCGTGGCGCTTGCTACCAGGGTGTAAGCCTTTCCAACTAGCCCTTCGGGGGGTGAACCTGCTGGATATTAGGGACGCGTTAAACAAGGTTTTGGCCGGCGCTACAGTGGTAGAAGTTGCTCACGAATTAGGTGTGGACAGCGATTTGCTAAATATGCGCCTGCTGAAATTGCCGGAATACCGGGAATACCGGGAGCAATACCGCCAGGCGCTGGAGCAAAAAAAGGCTGCAGCGCTGGCCCTGGCCCGGCAGGGTTATTCACCCGCGGTAATTGCCCGCAAAGTTGAAGCGCCTGAAGGCACCGTCAATAATTGGATGAAGCGTGCCGGTATTGATACCAGTATATCCGGTAACGATGACATGACTTGCCCTGAGTGCGGCGGTACTATGAAGAAGCAGGAGCTGTTCTTCTGGCAGTGTGAATGTGGCGCGGAATTCTGGCCGCCTGATGAGCAGGTACCAGACGATCCCGACGAGTGGACCAGGCCCTGGCGAGTTAGGACTGATGACGGTGCTGCGGTGGCAATACTGATGCAGCGCCTTTACAACGAGGGTAATGATGCTGTCCGCATTGCTGCAGCGCTTAATGAAGCCGGGCACCTGACGCCCCGGGGGAGGCCCTGGACAAGAACTAACGTACTGGCTCACTTAAAGCGCCATGGGATAATGGCAGGCAGTGAGGATTACCAGGCCCAGCGCGAACGTATTAACGAGATTGTGCTAAGTATGGCCGGGCATGGCTATAATTCACGCGATATTGCCGACAGGCTGAATATGGAGGGCTTCAAAACTAACCGGGGGCGTGAATGGACTCTGGACGCAGTTTATAAGCTAATCCGAATCAGCTTAAAGTCTGACGCGTATCTGCCTTTTAATAAAGGTGTGGCCAGAATTAAAGCGCTTAAGGGCACCCTTAAGGGTGATAAAAATAATCACCCGTGGGTTAAAGATGAGGAAATAAGACGTGCTGCTGTGAAAGCGAGGTACAAAAAAGATGACCTGCCCAGCTTGCAAAAGTGCGATGAATAAAGATCACGATCATTGGAACTGCCCCATCTGTCGGGGTGAGTTTTATTCGGCCGCTGCTGCCTGCGGTATTGACGATGCCTGGCAGTATAGCATGACTCATTTTTATAAGGCTATGCGCGATGAGAAAAGAACCACCCGGGTAGATCGCAAGGTGGCCAGATTGGCCGGCATAAGCTGAAAAGAGGCTGCAATTATGGTAATGGTAACTTATTATAGACAATATATAGGTGTGTCTACAGATGAAAAACCAAAAGCAAACGTCCTGCCCGGCAGCAGGTTCCTGGAAACCGACACACAGGACGTTTTTATATACGATGGCACCAACTGGATTAAGCTAACAACGGCGTTTTTTTAAATAGATGATGCTCACCCGGGGGGAAACCAAAGGGGGGGGGTTAGGGAGTGGCAATATACAAAGTCACCTATTTAAAACAAGACTATTTCTATGAGACAGAAACAGTAAAAGCCGAGGTAACCCAAGATGAATTAATAAAGCTACTACAGCGGAGCGATACATCGGTAGAGGTGGCATTAAAAATACATCAAGGTGAATGGCCTTGGATGAAGGATTTATTTAAGGTTATAAAGGACCCTTATTGAGGAGAGCGGGAGTGATCCCGCTTAAATTTTTGCCCCACCACCTTTTTTACGGCAAATATGGAGGCCGTTTTCGCTCCAATTTTGGCGAGAAACTTTACACCCGGGGGTTATCTGCCTTGCGGTTGAGTTTCAAGAGACAAAATTTTGTCCTTTGATTTTCTGTCGGCTCCCCTCGCGCGCGTGCGCGTATTGCAACTAAATTCAGCAAAATTTTGCTTAATTTCTGTCGGCTCCCCTCGCGCGCGTGCGCGTATTGCAACCAAGCAGTTGAACCGAAAGCTCAAAATGAGCCATCGGCTCCCCTCGCGCGCGTGCGCGTATTGCAACTCAAATGTCCAAGCGCTTGGACATTTACCGCCATCAATAAATAAAACTCACTCGGAAAAATAACCGGGTGAGCTGGGCCGGGAAGTCGGCTGAGTTTTCAGTTACCGACAAACTGTCGGCTACTGACGTGAAGTAGTTACCAAGTTGGTAGGTAGCGCCACCAACAAGGATGGAACAGATTGTTACCCCCTCGGGGAGACACTGCCCCCCCACAAGTGGGGTGAGTTATAATTTATCTATTTCAAATCGCTAAACCTTTCGGGATTTAAAATCCATAAACTTTCTGCGTTTTAAACGCATAAAGTCAGTAAATCACTGCCTAAACTTTTGGGCTCATATCAGGCCGAAAGTGTGGAATCGTAACGTGAGAAGCTCGTGAGAAGCTGTGCGAAGCTGAACCTGGATGCGGAAAATTCCGCATCCCAGGCGCAGATTGGTGAGCGGATTGGGTGGAGTAGGGAGCAGGTTAAGGACTATGCGACAGTTTTAAATAAGATTTGTGCAGATGTTTTAGATTTAGCAAAAAAGTATCAGGTGGGGCGTGCACCAAAGAATGGTGCAAATGCACCAAACCATGATTTTACCGAGGGCTGGTTCCGCGCCTCCGGCCTGTATGAGTTGCACGAATACCCTCACCGGCAGTAGCAGTTGAACCGAAAGGACAAAATGTCCCATCGGTAACCAATATACTAAAATTGGTGAAGAACAAAATGTGCAACACCAAACTACTGCAGAAAAAAGCGAAGAATCAAGAGAACAAAATGTTCCTTTGATTTCAACTGCCGAAAATATAGCACAACAACACGACATTAGTCACATGTCCGGGGCACAAAATGTGCCCCGGCAGAAAACAACAGAGGTTGGGGGACATTTTGTCCCCCAACCAACTACTGCTGAAAAGCTGGCACAGCAAAGAGGACAAAATGTCCCCTCTGCAAAACAAATAGCTCAAAGTGAGCCAATTGTTCCAACCGCGCGAAATTATTTCGTTTGCGGTATTGGATAAGATTGCACATAAAATAACCCGGTGCTGGCCGGGCTTTATTTTGTCTTATTTGAATAGCTTACCTAACAGCCTACCAGTGGCCTTACCTGCTGCCCTCCGGGCTATACGTTTGCCTATGGTGCCATTACGGACGGCGTTTACGTCCCCCAGGAGCTTTGCCAGGCTGTATAATACCTCTCTAAGTTGGCTGATTGGATCCTTTCTCCTTGCCATTGTATCAGCCCCTTATTTACCTTCCAACAGGCGCTTTAGTTCTGATTCAGATATGCGCCAAACGTCGCCTAATTTAACGGCGTTAAGCTTCCCCTCCCTGATCCACTTATATAAAGTACGCACGTTTAATTTTAACTTATCCGCAACCTCTTGCGGTGTATAGTAGTTTTCCATTTAGGCAACCCCTTTCTTATATACTATATTACCATTCGTTACACTATATTTCAACAAATACGTTGACGCTGTTTGTTGATAGTGGTATACTTTGTTTAAGTTGGTTACACTACATTACACCAAACTACATAATAAAACACCAACAAAGCCGGGTTAATCACAAACAGAGCGCATGCTAATTTAATCGAAAGGAGGGTTACAGGTGATAGAACTTGGTAATGGTGAATTTTTATTATACTTTGACGGCAAGTTTTATTTTGTTGAGAACGTTGATACCAAAGAAAGCGCGGAATAACAACCTTCGGGCGGGGAAACCTGCCCCTTACATACAGTAAGGAGGCGGTGCTGATGCGGTGGAATTATCAGCGGTGCGTATTGCTGCAGGTGTTAATGGCTGCCGGTATAGTTATGGCGGTAGGGGTTATGGCCGGCATGGCCATATAAAAGTAAAAGGGAGGTAAGTTTTTTGGATGCTCAAAAGACAAGCGCAGAAGTCATTGAAATTGAACATAAAGCTCATAAAATTGTAACAATCTGCGGAAAAACTGATTTAGATACTTTCCCATTCTTGCTCATATCTAAGGTGTTTGACAAATCGTGGGAGCGTTACGAAGGCAGCATGTTTTGCGCATTGGGTGCGGTTTACTTATTGGGCTATATTAACGGGAAAAGAGAAGAACGTTTGCGGAGGCGTAAAGGATAGTTAAGGTGAGGGAGGTGTGACCAATGAATGAAACTTTTGAAAAAATCTACCGGGAAATTTGCAATTCTATCTGCACCAAATGCGAGCTTGCGGCCAAATTGCAAATGCAAGACGCATCTTACCCGAAAGGCAAAATCGACGGGCTGCATGAGGCCCTATTCACTGTGGCGCTGTATATGGAAGTTGACCAGGAAACGCTTAATGAGCTACGGGCTTTGGAAGGGTTTTAATTGGCCTGGTAAAACTGAATATAGAGGTTGATCCGCACGAACGCGAGGACCCCACCAGGGCGAGCGGGAAAACCGGTGCTGAGGGGACAGCCACCAGAGCAGCGGGAGTGGATCGGGGAGGTATAGGTCACTTTGTCACCACACATTTAGCAATATTTGGCGCTGTGTGGTCGGATAGGCCGGGGAGTAACTTGGGAGCAGAATGGGAGCAAAAACGAAAATTGGGAGCAAAAAACGCCCCAAAATGCAAATTGGGGCAAACTCCCAATGTCCCGCAGGGCAAGCAGGACAAGCCTTCCCAAAATTACGCTAATCATAACTAATCCAGTATATACACAGTTAATGTGGACTCTTTTTTGGTTTTATGGGGGACAAGCGTGAAAATTGGTGGATTAATGAAATTTACAACAGAAAGCGATTTAAACAATTTGCGTATATTCCATTTTGCTCAAGGTAAAGATATGGTTAGTAAATGATAGGAGGTATTAAAGCGTGATTAATACTAACGACAAAGCCGAATTGCAAAATTGTATAAGCAATGCCAAGAATGTAATAGGAGAAATTAAATCTGCTGTAAATCGCATCAATGATCAACAGGGAAGACGGGAATTACAGGAACTTTCCAATAAAGCAGATATTTTATTGGATGAAGCAAGTCAGAGATTTAATAAAATTTTATAAAAATATTAACACAAACGGGGACCTGGTAACAAAAGGTCCTCTTTATATTGAGCACATGAAAAACCCGCCTTTGTACCTTTTATAACAACTTAGGTGAGAGTATATATGTTAACTAATCTAAAATGTCGAATTCAAAATGGGCGTGAAATAATAATAGAGCTGCTATTAATTTAATTATACAAATAATCAGCTGTTTGCGAGAGAATACTCCAGTGTTAATCATACTTATAAAGTCCACGAAAAACACCAATATGAGTACCAAACCCAGAAGTGCGCTTACAATTGAATATAATATTTCCATAATACATCTCCTCTGTCAATTATATGAATGTTCGGCGTAAATAATGCTTTTAAAGCTTATAAAGCGAAGAAAGGAAGCCGGTGGCTTCCTTTCCTGAACTCTCAATTACAAAATGCGGTTGGAGTTGTGTTGAACTAGGTCTATAGTACCTATAACGATATGTGCCAAACCAAAGCCTGCCACACCCCAGCCGACCATTGGATTCACATTGCGCAGAGCCAACCCGGTGGTAGTAACTGCCGCACCTAAAACAGTGGGTATCAAACCTTCGCGTGCCACCGTCATCCCCCCTGTCAGATTATTGAGAGTTCCACATTATTGTGTGATGATAACCAATCTTTATACTTGGAAATATAGTTATCTTATATGCTTGGCTTTTATTGTTAAAGCATTATTTACAGCATAAATTTCTTGGACAAGATTACTTAGGTGTTTTATAATTTAAATGTTAAACAGTAAAGAGACTTAATTTGTCTAGTTAAAGTTGTTTGGGCAGCGGAGGGCTTTTGTGGGAAAGGGATGGGACGGCTATGGTAGCAGGCCCGGTACATGCGGTCGGCAAAAAGAAAAAATTTATATTTTGGCAAAGCTTTTTTTTTATTTTCGTTATGCTTTTAGCAGGTTATGTTTTGTTGCAATCACCTTTTTTTATCATAACTAAAATTACTGTGCAGGGAAATAATAAGGTGACTGCGGGAGAAATTGTACAGGTGTCGGGTCTGGTAACAGGCCTGAATATATTTAAAGCTGACTTGCCAACCGCCTCTGCCAAGGTAAAGGTTTTGCCTATGATTAAGGAAGTAAATATAATCAGAGATTTTCCTGATACAATAGTGATTAAGGTAGTCGAGCGTAAGCCTGTTGTGCTGTTAGTTATAGATGGTAATTTTGTGGAACTGGATGCCGAAGGTTACTACCTGCGCCAGGGTAATATAGCGACCACCGGCCTGCCGGTGGTAACCGGTGTACAGGTGCAGGCTGCAGGACCAGGCAAAAAAGTAACCGGAAAAAGTTTAAATACTGCACTACAGGTAGTGCAGGAATTGGGCGGCCAATTGCGGGATAATCTGTCTGAAGTGCATGTCAATAACGTGGGGTTGGTAACTCTATATACGTTGGATGGTATTGAATGCAGATTGGGAACAGCTAAGGATGCTGCTATTAAAGGGAATTATTTTCTTCAGGTCATAGAGGACTTGAAGGAGGATAATAAGAATATTGAGTATGTTGATTTCTCCATTATCAACTCACCGGTCGTAAAGTATAAAGATTGACCGTATTAATCATGGGGGAGCTGGCATGAATAAAAAATCATACCATTGGATACTTTTGATGTTTGGTGTAGTCATGGGTTTAATACTGGCGGTACAGTTCCGGGTGACCAGTGATATGAAGGGCACACCGAATTTAGAAACGCCCATAGCACTGGCTCAGGAGTTGGATGAAGCCCGTAAAGAAAGAGATCAATTGCAGGCTAAGGTAGACGAGTTGCGGAACCAACTAGATAGCGCGGTAACCGGGCCGGAACTGTCCAGATTGAAAGAGGAACTGGACGAAGCACGTCAGGAGGCAGGCATGAAAGACGTGCAGGGGGCCGGTGTAGAAGTGACCCTTGATGATAGCAATAAAGTACTGCAACCTGGGGAAAATCCAAACTTTTACGTGCTGCATGACGGGGATGTGCTACGCGTGTTAAACGAGCTAAAAGCAGCCGGCGCTAAGGCCATTTCCCTGAACGGGCAAAGAATTATTTCTACCACCGAAGTACGTTGCATAGGACCGACCATTTTAGTGAACAAAAACCAGCGGCTCACTCCTCCGTTTATTATTTCTGCGGTAGGTGATCCGGAAACACTTTCCAGCGCGCTTAAAATGAAGAACGGAGTCATTGACTACTTGCAGTTTTGGGGCATCCAAGTGGAGGTCAAAAAGGTAGATAAACTCACCGTTCCAGCTTATACGGGCGGTCTTGTATTCGATTATGCTAAACCCAAGATATCATAGTGGAGGTGGTTGGCCGGTGCCCCAAAAAACTAGTATGTATATCTCCATCATGCTGGTTGCCGCGGTGCTGGGGTTAATGCTGTCCTTGCAGTTTCGTGCGGTGAACCGTGCCTCAAGTGGCATATCAATTGATCGCGCCCAGGAGGTAACTGCAGAACTGAAACGAATCAACCAAGATAAGGAGGATTTATCAAAGGAAATAAACGATCTAACTTCTAAATTAAACCAGGTTAAACAAGGTCAGGCCGAGGCTGTAGCTGCACTGCAAAGTGAATTAAACAAAGTGCGCATGAACGCAGGCCTAATTACGGTAAGTGGTTCAGGGATTGAATTGGTACTGGATAAACCTGATAATACGGAGGATACTCAAATTCCGCCCGAACTGATGGTTATCCAGGACGAGTATTTATTAAGCGCATTAAATGAGCTGTGGGGTGCCGGCGCTGAAGCTATATCCATTAATGGTCAGCGCATTATAGCTACCACCGAGATCAGACAAGCAGGTTCCTTTATTAATATTAATCTTAATCGGGTGGTCCCCCCGTACCAAATATTGGCCATAGGTAATCCACAGGAACTCATGAATACACTGGAAATGACCGGCGGGTTGCAGGAATACTGGCGGGATTTGGGGATTAAGGTGACTATCGAAAAGCACGAAGATTTAACTTTGCCTGCTTACGTGAAAAAATAGTTATACCGTAAAATTAAGAACTAATACGTATTAATTTATATTGCATTAGTTAAGTAGGCTTTATCTTTAAGTGACATATTGTTTGGGCTCATATATTTATTCTTGAGGACGGCGGTGACTTAGTTATGCGGATGGGCATATTTTTAGCTTTGTTAGGCCTGGGGCTTGGTGCACTGATTGGCTTTTATATACCAGTGGCTTTGCCACAGGATTATGCCAAGTATATGTCCGTGGCGGCACTGGCGGCATTGGATTCGGTGTTTGGTGGTATCAGGGCTGCTTTTGAAGATAAATTTGACCAGGAGATATTTGTCACCGGTTTTTTCAGTAACGCTCTTTTGGCCGCGGGACTTACTTATATCGGAGACCGGTTAGCAATTGATCTCTATCTGGCTGCAGTTGTGGCTTTTGGTGTTAGGTTATTCCAAAATCTAGCCATTATCCGCCGTTATATTTTAAAAAATTAAATTAACAAATAAAGAGGGAATTATTATTTAAAGAGGGAATTATTATTGAGTGTTGAATTTGCAATATAAGTAAAGTTTAGGGGGTAAACCTGCTTGCCCGGGACAGTTAAGAAAGATGTGGTGGTTGGCCTGGATATTGGCACATCCGGTATAGCTGTAGCCGTACTTAACCGCAGTAGCGTGGCCATACAGGAACCCTTAGGATTTGGCTTTTGCTCGTCGATGATTATGGAAAAGGGCTTTATAGGTGATTCCGAAGCTGCCGCCTATAACGTAAAAAAAGCCTTGGACGAAGCCCTGACCGCTGCAGGGGTACCGTTTACCACTGCTTATGTAAACGTAGACGGGCCTGAACTGGTCATCAGACATGGTAGTGTAAAACAAGCAATTACCAGGCGGCAGGTAGTCGATGCGCGGGATTTAATTAAGCTACAACAGCATTTGTGTGAAACTGTTTTGCCTGAGGATGTCTTATCAATTATTCAACTGGATAACATCAGATTTTACATAGATGGTGAGTATGTCTTTAAACCACAAGGATGCCGGGGGCGGGAGCTTGGTTTGTCATCTACAGTCCTGGCTGCACCCAGGCGTCAGATGGATCTAATTTGGCAATGTTTGCGCAATGCAGGCTTGCCACCGACTACTGAGACAGTGGTCGGTGCGCTGGCTGTTGCGCAGGGGGTGCTGTCGGGGGTAGAACGCAAGTTAGGTGTAATATGTGTGGATCTCGGTGCCGGCATGACCAAAGTGGTCTTTATCAATCATAATATGCTGTACAAATTAAGCATATTTCCAGCGGGAGCCGGAAATATTACCGCAGATCTGGCAGTAGGTTTGCATACCACTCTGGAAGCTGCTGAAAAGGTAAAAAAGGAATACGGACTGGGTTTAATTGCCGGTGATGTTCATGTCCCAAATATATCCGGTTCCGGTTATAATACTGTCCCTGGTTCATTGGTACATAAAATTATTAAATCAAGAATTGAAGAAATTCTTGATTTTGTAAAAGAATTTATCGAAGAATTAGATCTAGGGGCCTCCTTACCAGGTGGTATAGTGCTCACTGGTGGGGGTGCTTTGCTCAACGGACTGACTGAGGTAGCACAGGAATACTGGCTGATGCCTGTGCGTATAGGTTTTAATTCATTACCAGGGGAAGAAGCGCCCAATGAAGACGCTTATCGATACACTACTGCCATTGGCTTAGCATCCTGGGGAACCGGGCAGGTATACCCTGGGATGAGGCAAAAGGCAGAAAAAGGTTTCAAAGGTCGTATTAAAAGTTGGTTCCGTTAATGACAATAAGAAATTCGTAGCTCCGAAAGAAGGAGGATTTTAATGCTGGATTTTGAACTAGACCTGGATCAATATGCGCATATTAAGGTAATTGGAGTAGGCGGCGGTGGTAACAATGCGGTTAACCGGATGATCGCCGCCGGATTAAAAGGTGTTGAATTTATATCGGTGAATACCGATTCCCAGGCACTGCAAATGGCTCTGGCAAGCAACAAGATACAAATTGGGTCCAAGCTGACTAAAGGGTTGGGTGCCGGGGCAAACCCGGATATTGGTCAAAAGGCGGCCGAGGAAAGCAAAGACGATATTGAACAAATGCTTCGCGGTGCCGATATGGTCTTTGTAACTGCCGGTATGGGCGGCGGCACGGGTACCGGTGCCGCGCCGGTAGTAGCTGAAATTGCTAAGGAAATGGGTGCTCTGACTGTAGGTGTGGTAACCAAGCCGTTTACTTTTGAAGGCAAAAAACGCTTGCTGCAAGCTGAACACGGTATTCAGACGCTTAAAGAAAAGGTGGATACCCTCATTACCATTCCTAACGACAGGCTGCTGCAGGTGGTGGAAAAAAACACTTCCATTGTGGAAGCGTTTCGTATTGCCGACGATGTGCTGCGACAAGGTGTGCAAGGTATATCTGACTTAATAGCAGTTCCGGGACTGATAAATTTGGACTTTGCCGACGTAAAGACCATTATGAAAGATACCGGTTCGGCGCTAATGGGTATTGGGAGTTCCAGCGGCGATAACCGTGCTGTGGAATCGGCCCGGTCGGCTATATCCAGCCCGCTTTTGGAAACCTCAATTGAGGGTGCCCGGGGGGTATTGCTAAATATTACCGGCGGAACCTCATTGGGATTGTTTGAAGTTAATGAGGCCGCAGAGATTATAGCCCAGGCTGCCGACCCGGAGGCAAATATTATCTTTGGTGCCGTAGTGGACGAGCGTATGGAGGATGAGGTTAGGGTCACGGTAATAGCTACCGGCTTTGATCAAAAACAATTTATTAAACCTCAAAAGCAAAAGTCTGCTGAAGAGCGGACTGAGTCTAAACCATTTACTAGCCATGATGATTTAGATATCCCTGCTTTTTTGCGTAGGCGATAATGTCGAACGGAAATTCGTTTCAGCTGACATTTAATAACAAAATTTTCCAGCCCCGGCGTGTATAATTAAGCCGGAGCTTTTTTTTTATGGTAATGATTCATAAAGTTGATGTGTGTGCCATATTTATCTAGGAGAGGTTTTATCAGATAAATAAGCGTTGGTAACGCATCTATTTTTGCCAGCGATAGGTCCACCCTCAGGGCACAGGGCGGTGCAATACTTTTTGTATAACAACTAAAAGCAAATGGTGAGATGTACAACCCAGAGGATGATATGCACCTGATGCAAGAGAATGTTTATTGTCTCACCGTGTTGGGAGAAACTAATGCCAACTTATGTAGTATACGTAGACCAGGTGTTTATTGGCAGTCTAGTAATGAATATGATGATTCTCTGGGTGACGGCCAGGTTGGGCAAAATTGCCTATTGCCTTTGGCGTTTGCTGGCAGGCGCTGCGGTGGGCGCCGGATACTCATTGTTTTTGTTTATTCCGTCTTTGGAAGGCTACCTGGGCTCCGGTTATAAGCTATTAGTGTCATTATTGATGGTGGCAGTGGTGTTTATACCTTGCCGGCCCCGCAAGGTGTTGGTGCTGCTGGCCTACTTTTATATCAGCACATTTATTCTGGGCGGTACCGTCTTGGGAATCATTAGTTTTTTGCACAAGAGCACCTTTGACGGTCAATTGACCGGCTTTATGCAGGCAGTTGATGCTTACCTGTGGTACGGTATACTGCTGGCCCTGTTAATCTACTGGCTTCTGGGCAGATTTTTACCTGTGGCGTTGCGCAAGCGGCTAATGCAGCCTCTGCTGCAGGCAGATTTAACCATGCATTTGGGAGAACGCAAAGTTAGTTTAGGTGCAATGCTGGATACAGGTAACAGCCTTAGCGATCCGCTAACCGGAGCCCCGGTTATTATCGCAGAATATACAGCGATCAAGGAAATACTGCCTGAGCAGGTATGTACCGTAATTGAGTCTCATGAGCGGGACGACAGTGCAGCTATCCTTGCCGCGCTGGGCGATAACATTCGGCCGGGCAACTTTCGAATTATCCCATACCGGTCGGTGGGTCGAGATAATGGCTGGCTGCTTGGGTTTCGGCCGGATTTGGTGGAGCTCAAGGCTGGAGATAATCTGATTCAAGTTAGCGAAGTGGTGGTTGCCCTGTACCGGGAATGTTTGCAGTGTAATACATCTTGTCGTGCTTTGCTGCCTACTGGTTTATTGTAGTTTAATTAAACATTAAAGGGGGGTGTTTAATACTGTTTGGGAAATTTAGATTGTTATTGCGTATTAGTATGCTAAAAATACTGCTGCGGCTGGGTTTGAAAGCCGATGTTTACTATGTGGGCAGCAGTGAAGCTCTGCCACCTCCACTAACCACCGAAGAAGAGTTTTACTTGATCAGTAAGCTGGAGTCGGGGGACGGTGCCGTGCGTACCGTGTTAATTGAAAGAAACCTGCGTCTGGTGGTATATATAGCCCGGAAATTTGAAAATACCGGGGTCGGCATTGAAGACTTGGTTTCCATCGGTACCATTGGTTTAATCAAGGCTGTTAACACCTTTGATCCGGCTAAAAAAATCAAATTAGCTACTTATGCTTCCCGGTGTATTGAAAATGAAATATTGATGTACTTGCGCAGAAATAACAAAACCCGAACTGAGGTTTCTTTTGACGAGCCGCTGAACATTGACTGGGATGGCAATGAGCTGCTCCTTTCCGACGTGCTGGGTACAGAAAATGATGTTATTCATAAGTATATCGAAGAAGAAGTGGATCGCAAGCTACTGCATCTGGCCTTGCAGAAGCTTAATGGCCGGGAGCGGGGGATCATGGAATTGCGGTTTGGCTTAAAAAGCGGTAAAGAAAAAACTCAGAAGGAAGTAGCGGATATGATGGGTATCTCCCAATCATATATCTCCAGGCTGGAAAAGAGAATTATAAAACGATTGAAAAAAGAAATCAACCGCATGGAATAGGCTGAAGCCGACATGTATAAATCACCAAAGCCGAGGTAATAATGAAATTGAGCTCAGCATAAGTCATGGGAAAGGGTGGTTTGTCCATGCTGGTCAATAAGGTTGAGATTTGCGGCGTAAACACATCCAAGCTCCCGGTGCTATCCAGTGTAAAAATGAAAGAACTGTTCATTGCATTGCAAAGCGGCGATTACCCAGCCCGCGACCAGCTGATCAATGGTAACCTGCGGCTGGTGCTTAGTGTGATTCAGCGGTTTACCAACCGGGGTGAATATGTGGATGATTTATTTCAGGTTGGTTGCATCGGCCTGATGAAGGCTATCGATAATTTTGATTTATCGCAAAACGTGAAGTTTTCTACTTATGCGGTACCGATGATTATTGGTGAAATTAGACGTTATTTAAGAGATAATAACCCCATTCGAGTTAGTCGCTCACTGCGGGATGTAGCCTATAAAGCACTGCAGGTGCGCGACTCACTGGTCAATAAACACTCCCGTGAGCCATCGATCAATGAAATTGCCAGCGAACTAAATATGCCCCGAGAGGAAATTGTTTTTGCGCTGGATGCGATTCAAGAACCTATTTCTCTATTTGAGCCGATCTTTCATGACGGTGGTGACCCCATCTTTGTCATGGATCAAATCAGTGACGAAAAACATCTAGACTTAACCTGGCTTGAGGGAATTGCAATTAGGGACGCTTTGCGTAAATTAAGTGATCGCGAAAAATTAATTCTTACCCTGCGGTTCTATGAAGGTAAAACTCAAATGGAGGTGGCCGAGGAAATCGGTATTTCCCAGGCTCAGGTGTCACGGTTGGAAAAAGCAGCGCTGCACCACATGCGCAAGCATGTGTAAAGAGGGGTGGTTTGCTTGCTTTTAAAATTTGTCGGCCTCGCTATTATTTTATCTATGCTATTTGTTTTACCGGTTGGCAGTTCTACAACAGATACTGATTATGCCGTGCACGCATATAACCCGAATAATTTATTCTGCTCTGAAGAGCCTTTTTGTTCAGATTAAGCTAACACCCTCATATACATATGTATGGGGGTGTTTTATATGGTTAGGATCTCCGATTTACGCATGCGGGAAGTTATTAATATAGCTGACGGGCGCCGCTTAGGTCCCATTAAGGATATAGATATAAATTTAGAGGAAGGGCGTATCAGCGCTATTATTTTACCAGGGCATGCCGGTGGTGCCGGCAGGCTGATGGGCTTTATCGGGCGTGAAGAGGAATTGGTGGTACCCTGGCCCAAGGTGAGAAAGATAGGTGTTGATGTTATTTTGGTGGATCTATCCTTTAATTTGCCGGGCACTGAACTGCACAGTGGTTATAAAGAAAAATGGTAGTGACTACCCCGGAGCACCCGGTGCTCCGGGGTTATTTTTATACTGCTAGGGATTGAAGCAAGTTCTAGAAGCGCGCGCTTTTCTTGTGTAACACAAATTCCTGGATTTCTATGTTATTAGGGTTCACAAATTGCATGAGTTAGCAAAAATAAACAAAATACAGTTTAGGCTCCCTTTTTACCTTTTACCTTTAATCACAAAATTTTGTATAATATAAAAACCGAGTATACTACATATATTATTTTTCTAACTGGATGGTGAAATAATGCGATGTCCTTATTGCGGTACTGCTGACAGCCGGGTACTGGATTCCCGGCCGTCGGAAGAAGGTAATGCCGTGCGCAGACGCAGAGAATGCGGCGAGTGTGGTAAACGTTTTACTACCTACGAGCGGGTGGACGAGCTGCCGTTAATTGTAGTAAAAAAAGACGGACGGCGTGAGCTTTTTGACCGGCGAAAGCTGCTGGCCGGTTTGACCACAGCCTGCCAAAAGCGCACTATCTCTACTAATTCACTGGAGCAAATGGTCGAAGAAATTGAACGTGATTTAAGGAACACCGCTGAGCGGGAAGTGCCAAGCAGTGCTATCGGAGAACAGGTGATGATGCGGCTGCGTAATTTAGATGAGGTGGCTTATGTTCGTTTTGCCTCGGTATACCATGAATTCAGGGATGTTCAGGGATTTATGCGGGAAATCGAGCAGTTGCTCAAAAAGAAATAATTTTAAACGTGATGTGGAGGAGGCTAACTAGTTGTTCAAGGTGATCAGGAAGCGGGATGGGCGTGAAGTGCCCTTTGAGGACAACAAGATTACCGATGCAATATTCCTGGCGGCCAGGGCGGTAGGTGGTGAAGATCGTCAAACTGCCATGGAACTTACCATTGAAACGCTGAAGATGCTCAAGAAGAAATATAACGGTACCATATTCGGCGTTGAGGATGTACAGGACGTTGTGGAAAAGGTGCTCATCGAGGCAGGCCATGCCAAAACCGCCAAGGCATATATCCTGTACCGTGATAGGCGCACGCGCATCAGAGATGCCAAAAGTGATTTAATGGATGCGGTGGCGGAAATACTGGATGAAACCAGCCGGGAAAACGCCAATATTAGCAACTCTCCTTCGGCTAAAATGCTCCAAATAGCCAGCGCAGCCAGCCGCAAATATTACCTCACCCGGTTAATTCCCGAGGAATTCTCCCAGGCCCACCAACGGGGAGACATCCACATTCATGATTTAGATTTTTACGGTAAAACATTAACCTGTGTACAAATTCCTCTGGGCCGTCTTTTAGCCGAGGGGTTTGATAATGGGCACGGCTATATCCGCCCGCCCAAAAGGCCAGGATCAGCCACAGCGCTGGCGGCCATTATACTACAAAGCTCCCAGAATGATATGCATGGCGGGCAATCCTTTGCTTTTTTCGACCGGGACATTGCTCCCTACGTAGAAAATGCCGATGAAGAAGAGATATACCAGTCTATGGAGGCGCTTATCTATAACCTTAACTCGATGCACAGCCGCGCCGGCGCCCAGGTCCCCTTTAGCTCCCTTAATGTAGGCATCGAGACCTCTGAGACAGCTCGTAAAGTAACCAGAAACCTGTTATTAGCTTTTGAGGCCGGTTTAGGCCGGGGTGAGAACCCCATCTTTCCCAATATCATCTTCCGGGTCCGGGAAGGGGTAAACTTCAACCCCGGCGAGCCAAACTATGACCTATTTAAGCTAGCGTTACGGGTTGCGGCCAAGCGACTTAACCCCACGTTTAGCTTTATGGATGCCAGCTTTAATCAAGAGTGGGGCGACCAGGTGAGTTACATGGGCTGCCGTACCAGAGTCATGGCTAACCGCCGGGGACCGGAGGTGACCGATGGGCGGGGTAATCTTTCTTTTACTACCATAAACCTGCCCCGACTGGCCATAAAGGCCGAGCGGGACATGGATAAATTCTTCCGTCTGCTGGACGAAGTATTGGCCCTGACCATACGCCAACTGTATCACCGTTTTGAAGTGCAGGCTAAACTTAAGGTAAAGGATATGCCTTTTTTGATGGGGCAGGGACTATATTTGAATTCCGAGGGACTTAAGGAGTCCGATCCTATCCGAGAGGCCATCGTTAACGGCACTTTGTCGGTAGGATTTATTGGTCTGGCTGAAACGCTTACTGCTTTAACCGGTCGGCATCATGGCCAGGACCAGGAATCGCATAAGCTGGGTGAGCAAATTTTAGCCCATATGCGGCGCCGCGTTGATGAAGCCGGTGAGAATTACAACTTAAACTACACACTGCTGGCCACTCCAGCGGAGGGTTTAAGCGGGCGGTTTGTTGAAATGGACCGCAAAGAATACGGTGTTATACCGGGTGTAACCAATAATGACTATTATACCAACTCATTTCATATTCCAGTTGGTTTCCCCGTTTCCAGCTTTGACAAAATTAGCTTGGAAGGGGTTTACCATAAATACTGCAATGCCGGGCATATCAGTTATGTTGAGATGGCATCGCCTCCGGTACATAACCCCGAGGCGATGGAAGCCATCGTCAGGCACATGAAGGCAAGCGATATGGGCTATGGGGCAGTCAATTTTCCGGTAGACTTTTGTACGGGCTGTGGAACCACAGGGGTAATCAACGAGGAAAAATGCCCTCACTGCGGATCCGCGGCTATCCGGCGGGTGCGCCGCATCACCGGTTACCTGAGCACTGTGGACCGATTCAACGATAGCAAGGTGGCCGAACTGCGCGACCGGATAGTGCATAGCTTTTAATATGGAGTCAACTTATTGATGTTTGGAGGACTTGGGTTGAATACAATTAAACTGTCCGGCATGGTCAAGGAGAGCGTAGTGGATGGGCCTGGATTTCGGTTGGTGTTATTTACCCAGGGCTGCCCCAGGCATTGCCCGGGCTGTCAAAATCCGGACTTGATACCGGTCGGCGGCGGGCGGGAAATGACTCCCGACGAAGTACTACAAATAATTAAACAAAATATTTCTTCCCTTACCGGAGGTATTACCTTTAGTGGTGGCGACCCTTTAATGCAGGCAGATGCGCTGGCCGAAATATTAAAACTAATCCGCCTGGAGTATCCGCAACTTAACATTTGGGTTTACACAGGGTATGTTTTTGAAGAGGTTAAGCACTGGCCGGTGCTCCAATACATAGATGTATTGGTGGACGGACCCTTCGAAGAGAGCAGGCGCGATATCTCCCTGGCCTTCAGGGGTTCGTCAAACCAGCGGCTCATCGATGTTCAGGCGTCTTTAGTTGGGGAAATCAGGTGCCTGGCTATAAAATAAACCCCAGTATTCTCCATGATGCTCAGTGGTACATTTCCTCCTTGCGGCTCATAAAATGTGTAGAGAACTATAAACAAAAGGAGGGGTAATGATGACTTATACAGTACAACCTGGCGATACACTGGCATCCATTGCCAACCGGTACGGTATTTCCATGCAGCAGTTGGTTGAGCTGAATAACATAGCAAATCCAAATTATATCTGGGTAGGGCAAATTATCACAATTCCCGACGATGACGATAACGAACAGCCGAGTATAAGGGCAAATGCGAGCCTGGCCCAGTCCGGTGACCCATCCGTGAGCAGGATTATCAGCGGTCTGTGCTACACCATCACCACCAACCGGGCTCGTTACCAGCGTGGTGAGCGGGTAAATATAACCTTCACCAAGTGTAATGTTTCCAATAGTACTATCAGATTACGTTATAATACGAGCCAGCGTTTTGATTTTGTAGCCTTGCGTAATGGCCGGGAAGTCTGGCGCTGGTCAGACGATCGTTTTTTTACCCAGGCTACCGAAACAGTGGTTCTGCGGCCAGGGGCATGTCAAACATTCAGGGCTACCTGGGACCTGCGCAACAATCAGGGTAATTTTGTGGCTCCTGATGTTTATACTATCCGAGCCTTTAATATGGCCCGGTCACTAAGCAGTCTGTCCGTTCAAACTAATGTTCAAGTGGTACGTACAGACGGGCAGCAGCCGTCTCTGCCCTCCCCGTCGCCCTGTCCGAGCACAAACATGCTGTCCGACCCGGGATTGGAAAGATGGCTGGACAGAAATACACCCAGGATCTGGTCGGGGAGCAATGTGCTGCGCACTACTTCCGCTCACTCCGGTAGCTATGCTGCGGAACTGGGTGCTGATGCCGACCGTCAAGCAGTGCTATACCAGACTGTGGATGCCGAACCCAACCGTATCTACCAGATTACTTTTTGGGGTATGGAACGTACCCGGCCTAGGGGGACAGCTAATTTCGTATTGGAAGTGGAAATATTTATTTATGACAGTGCCGGCCGGTTAATCGGCCGGGTTGATCCGTCCTTTAGTCCCGGTGCGCTGCCTAATAATACCTACCAGCAGTACACTTTTACTTCCGGGGTGCTGCCGTCGCGTACCGATCGTGCGCAACTTCGTTTTGTATTCAGACCCCGTACGGGTAATGATAACACGGTGATTATTGATGATGTGGTCATGACTTGTGTGCGTTAGCAGCAAAAATATGAAAGGCAGCCGGTCAGTTAATCTGGCTGCCTTTATAGTGTAGCACCGAAGTTACCTGCCGGGCTAAAATGGTATGAAGCTGTGCTAACGGCTGCAGCTGCTGCAATTAGCGGAACTGCAGCCGCTGCAACTACCGCCTCCCCCTGTTACCTTATCGCCGGTTCCGATGCTGTTGAAGCCGGACATCACCCTTGCAGGGGCTCCGGCCGAGCAGGCTGGACACTGTATATTAGCACCGCTCTCATCCATTGAGCATAACTTTTCAAAACGGAGCCCGCATTGATGACAGCGGAACTCGTAAAACGGCATACCCATACACTCCTTTCTATTTTAATTTATGGTGAGCGGTCTTCACTGTCAAGTAGTAGTGTTTTTTCGATTTTTTTTGCAGGATTACAAGGCTATTTAGTGAATAGTTAATTATATTGTTACCTCAATATATATAGTTTAAACATAGAAATTAATTAACAAACTGGAGGCAAAAATGCGTATAACTTTTTACGGTGCAGCCCAAGCAGTTACCGGCTCATGTCATGTTGTAGAAGCAGCTAACAAAAAAATAATGATCGATTGCGGCTTGTTCCAAGGTAACCGGTGGTCCCGCGAACGAAACTATCAACCTTTTGCCATGATACCCAAAACAGTAGATTACTTGCTCATCACTCATGCTCATATTGACCACAGCGGTTTGATTCCCAAGCTGTTTAAGCATGGGTTCCGGGGACGGGCACTGGCTACTGAGATAACCGTTGATTTATTGGAAGTGATGCTGCCGGATAGCGGTCATATACAGGAAACGGAAGTTGAACGTTTAAACCGCAAGGCAATGCGGGCGGGCAAAAAACTAATCGAACCCATCTATAACGTAGAGGACGCCTTTAATTGTGTAAAAAAAATTGAACGTGCAAAATATAACCAGGTCATCAGACTGGATGAGAACATTACCGTACGTTTTATGGATGCCGGTCATATACTGGGGTCATCCATCGTGGAATTGTGGGTACGTGAGGGTACAGAACAAACCAAGTTGGTCTTCAGCGGGGATCTTGGGGCTTCCGGCAAGCCCTTTGTTAATGAACCTACGATCATAGAAGATGCGGATTACCTGGTGATGGAGTGTACTTATGGCGATAGACTCCACAAGGATGTGGGAGACAGGCTGGAAAAACTGCGTGCGGTAATTCAGCAAACCTACGAAAAGGGCGGGAACCTGATTATACCTGCTTTTGCCGTGGAGCGAACTCAGGATTTGCTATATGATATTAATCAATTGCTGGTAAGTGACCGTCTGCCACCCATGCAGGTATATGTTGACAGTCCTATGGCGGTGGCTGCCACCGAAATTTTTAAACGGAATTACGAAAATTTTGATCAGGAAACCACCCGGCTAATATCAGAGGGTGATAATCCCCTGACCATGCCTGTGCTGAACCTGTCCAGTACTGTAGAGGAATCTCGGGCGCTGAACGAAATCAAACGCGGTGCCATTATACTTTCAGCCAGCGGCATGGCTGATGCCGGGCGTATTAAGCACCATTTAAAGCATAATCTATGGAGACCTGAGTGCACTGTCTTGTTTGTGGGTTTTCAGGCCCCCGGCACAAAAGGACAGCAGTTGCTCAGCGGGCTGCGGTCTATTCGTATCCATGGTGAAGAGGTGGCAGTGCGGGCGGATATCAGATTCATTGATGGTTACTCCTCACATGCCGATCAGCAGGAATTGCTGGCCTGGATAAATGCTTATAAACAAAAGCCCGCCCGGATTTTTCTGGTACACGGTACCCCGGAGGCGCTGGCGGCTATGGAAAGGCTGATACGAGAAAAAAACGGTATTGAAGCGTACGCCCCGGCCTGGCAGGAGGCCATAGAACTAACCCCCGGAGTTGAATTTAGTCCCGAGGAATTGCAAAGGGCTTACCAAGCTGTGGTGACAAGGATGGATAGTTTTTTGCAGTCCGCGCACAATCATAAAGATGTGGAGCGAGTGTTGCAGCAGTTAAAACAGCTTGAATTACTGTTGGATAAAGATTCCTAAGCAATTTAGCTTATCCTTTAGGAAAGGAAATTTCCTATGCAAGGTGGTTTTATCCTCAACAAGTCAGGCGAGCTGGCTTATTTAACAGTGCCGTCTTTTACCGCTACCGGGTCAGTCACGCATGCTTTTACCACCCGGCTTGGTGGGGTTAGTCCAACGCCATATGGCTCTCTGAATCTAGGGCTGCATGTAGGCGACGAGCTTCGTTATGTAGTGGCTAACCGGCAGCGTATATGCCAAGCCCTGGGTGCGAACATGAATTGGCTGGTTGCCGGAGAACAGGTGCATGGTGACCGGGTAGTCACAGTGGGGGCGGCTCAGGCCGGCAGGGGTGCCATCTCCATAGATGATGCGCTGCCAGGTGTAGACGCCCTAGTCACCGATGAACCGCTTGTGCTGCTTTCCAGCTACTATGCCGATTGCGTGCCGCTTCTCTTCCTTGACCCGATGCGCCGGGTTATTGCACTGGCACATGCAGGTTGGAAAGGCACGGTACAAAACATTGGTACTAAAACAGTGCATCATATGCTGGAAATGCATGGCTGCCTGGCTGAAAATATTTTAGCGGCAGTAGGTCCTGCTATTGGAGCCTGCTGTTATGAAGTAGACGCCCCCGTTATGGAGGCGGTGGAGAGAGTCTGGCCGGGCGGTCCGATACCGGCTCGCCCCGGTCAGCCTGGGCGCTGGTGGTTGGATTTGCCCGCAGTAAACTGGAGACTGCTTTTGGGTGCGGGGGTGCGGGCTGAAAATATCACTATGGCCGGCTGCTGCACTGCCTGCTGTGAGGACTTATTCTTTTCCTATCGCAGACAAGATGGGCCCACTGGGCGAATGGCTTCGTTAATTATGTTGCAATGTTGATCATATAATGCCCTTCCAGGGCCTTTTTTTATTTATCAGGCAGGAAATTTGTGTTTTACGAGGTACTTAATAATATATGCCAATTTAGGTAAGTATGTCTCATTGACTTATTTTGTTCTCATTACAGCTGATATTTCACATAGGACTATATAGCTAAAGGGGGGACAATGTGGGCAAATACAGAAGAGTGCACCGCGGACGGTTTATTCCTGTGCTAATCGTGTTAATTTGCTTGCTGGGATTAACTTTTTGGGGTGCATTGAGCACACTGGCCTGGGCGAAAAATAATGTGCTGCTGCATTTGCTCGAGATACAATCCCTGACCCATGATGAAATTAGGGAAACTATAACAGTTGAGGGCTTGCTGGTCAAACATGAAGAGCCGGTGAAAGCGCCGGCTGACGGCCTGCTCACCCTGCTGGTCGAAGATGGCGATCGACTGCAAATGGGTACTTTATTAGCCGAAATAAGTGGTCTTGAAGACAAACAGGTTTGGAGCCCCGGTACCGGTATCTTTTGTACGCACCTGGATAATTTGGAGAATTTGTTGGTACCAGGTATGATAGATGTATTGGATATGGATGCAGTTGAAAAAATAAACAATAGCGTGAGGCCGGCATCGGGTGAAGTGGTCGGTGGGCAAATCATTGGTAAAATGGTGGACAATCTACAGCCGGTACTGGTATTTATCCAGTTGAAAACATTGGATGAGTATACCGCGCGTTCGTTTAAAAAGGACACGGATGTGACCCTGAACTGGAATGAACGTAAGCTTTCGGGGAAAATAGCTCAGGTAAGCGTTATGGATCGTACGGTAAGTATGTTTGTGGAGTTACTTCAATACCCGGAAGTTTTTCTGCATGAGCGGCGGGTGCAGCTTGATCTGGTTACCCGGCAAATGACCGGTTGGCTAGTTCCCGAGGAGGCAATAGTTTTCAAAGAAGGTAAGCCGGGTCTTTATATAGTTTCCGAGCAAACTATCTGCTGGGTCCCTGTGACGGTGCAAGATCGCTTGCAGGGCAGGGCAGCTGTTAGCAGTAATATATTGAGCAGTTCAGTGCGTTTTATCAAAAACCCTAGTTGGGCCAGGGAAGGAGTTCGGCTGAATTAGGGTAGGGGGGATTGCATGGGAGTGCGGGAAAACCTGCAACTGGTCAGGGAAAAAGTTCGCTCAGCCGCGGTTAGATCCGGTCGTGATTTAGAAAAAATAAAAATAATCGCTGTAACTAAAAAAGTGGAGATTGCCCGGATGCAGGAGGTTATCCGGCAAGGCATTGTTGATCTGGGGGAAAACCGGGTTCAGGAATTGACTGAAAAAAGGCCGGCTCTACCGACAGGTTTGCACTGGCATATGATTGGCCATTTGCAGACTAATAAGGTAAAATATGTAGTAGGCTTGGTGGATTTGATTCATTCCCTGGACAGCTGGGGCCTGGCTGAAGAAATCCACCGGCAGGCTGTTAAGCTTGATTTGGTTGCTAAGGTATTGGTTCAGGTCAATATCTCGGGTGAAAAAACTAAATACGGCCTGGCTCAGTCGGATTTAGCTGATTTTCTGATCGCACTGCGGGATTTGCCTCACATATCGGTGCAAGGATTAATGACAGTTGCTCCCTACGTAGAAAATCCTGAAGAAGTGCGCCCTTATTTTAGAGAATTACGATTGCTGGCAGCCAGGCATAATTTGGAACATCTCTCAATGGGTATGACCAATGATTTCGAAGTGGCTGTGGAGGAAGGCGCGGATTTGCTGCGTCTGGGCACAGCGATATTTGGTCCCCGTGAAAATTAATATTTTAACCTGACTAACTTGGCGTAAGTCTACCACTTCTAAAGTGGGAGAATAACGCCATTTAAGTCATGCATTTTGCAGTTTAAGAACCTTGCAACAATGATAAGTGAAAGGAACGGTGGGCGATTTTGGCAAAGATAGTGGATAAAGTACTAAATTTTATGGGGTTTGAAGAGGAGCAGGAAGACGGGAATGAGCGGGAAACAAGTACAATTGAAGAAGAAAGACCGGTCATACAAAAACCCAGGAAAAATAAAGGCCAGGTAGTTAGCTTGCATACCCAGCGGCAAATGCGGGTTTCGGTGGTGGAACCGTATGGCTATGACGATGTGCAAGGGATATCCGATCATTTGAAAAACCGCCGGCCGGTTATAGTTAACCTGGAGCAGACCGATCCTGAACTGGCCAAGAGGATAGTAGACTTTGTCAGTGGTGCAACCTATGCGTTGGATGGCAGCATGCAAAAGGTGGGTAAGGGTATCTTTCTGTTTGTGCCCAGTAATGTTGATATAGATGTTGATGTTAAGGAGCAAATCAAAGAAAAGAGTATTTTGAACTGGATGAGGTAAGCACGGAAGGAAGAAATTTATGTCTCTTAATGGAAAAAAACTCGGCTTTATCGGCGGCGGGGCAATGGCTGAAGCGCTGCTCACCGGCATCACCGGTGCCGGACTGTTACCTGCTCAACAGATAATGGCCAGTGATATAAGTGAGCAACGCAGGGCTTATTTAAAAGAAAAATTCGCTATTGGGGTAACTACTGACAACAGTACTGTGATTAATCATGCAGATATAGTAATTTTGGCTGTGAAACCGTTTGTAATGAGTGAGGTTTTGGCCGAAACAGGCAGCCGGTTTAGCTCTGGTCAGATAGTGATTTCTATTGCCGCGGGTATTTCTACCACATACATAGAAAAATACCTCGCCGGCCAGGTGCCGGTGGTGCGCGCCATGCCTAATACTCCGGCGTTGCTTAGTGCCGGGGCCACGGCGGTATGCTGCGGCCGGTGGGCTCTGGACCGGCACCAGCAGCTGGCACTGAGTTTATTCAGTGCGGTGGGCCGGGCGGTGCCGGTGCCTGAAAAACTTATGGATGCGGTAACCGGTCTTAGTGGCAGTGGTCCGGCATATATGTATATCATAGCCGAAGCGCTGGCTGATGCTGGTGTCCGCATGGGGCTACCGCGAGATGTGGCATTGATTCTAGCATCCCAAACTATGCTGGGGTCTGCCCGGATGATTCAAGAAACCGGCCGTTCACCGGCGGTGCTTAAGGATATGGTAACCACTCCCGGAGGTACTACCATAGAGGGATTGTTTGCCCTGGAGGAAAGCGGTATCAGGGCTGCGATGTACCGGGCGGTGGAGAGAGCCAGCCGGCGTTCCGCTGAATTGTCCGGAGAAGCCAAATAACCAAACGGGGTGAATTATGAATATTGGCATTACAACTGTAGTATATTATGCATTTGAGGTATATACCTGGTTAATTTTTATTCGCATTATCCTATCCTGGGTCAGGGTGAACCCCTACCACCCGGTGGTCAGATTTATTATAGAGATGACCGAGCCGGTACTGGGCTTCTTTAGAAGGCTGATTCCTACGATAGGTATGATAGACTTCTCCCCAATTTTTGCCCTTTTAGCCGTGCAATTAGCGGGTAATTTTATCATCTATATATTGCGTTCAATCGGTATTTATTAAACTGAACCGGTCAGGATTGTTGTCAACGGGGTGAATAGGATGCATCTGGATAAATTGGAGAACCTGGCAACTAATTCGGAGGACCGGGAGATTTTAGCCAGGGCGTTGGATCTGGCGGAAGTGACCGGGAAAAGCCACCGGCCTCAGGTAACAGACTTTTATAATCCTTATCGTTGCGCCATGATTGTCCGGACAGTGGGTTATATTCCCGGGCTGGCGGTGGCGGTGGACGGTGGTTATCCCGCGGCGGAACGGTCGCGGGTATTAATTTTTCCGGATTACCTGGTTGCCGGGGATGTAGATGCCGGGCTGAGTTTTCTTGCAGTGCAGGGCAGCTTTCGATTCAATACCGTTACACACCGGGACTATCTTGGGGCTTTGCTGGGTCTGGGGCTGCGCAGGGAAAAGTTAGGTGACATATTGGTGGGCGAGGAAGGTGCTCAGATCATCGTGGCCACCGAGGTGTCCGAATTCATTCAAATGGGGCTAACCAGTGTTGGCCGGGTTGGGGTTTCGGTAAGTGCAATAAACCGGGCTGCACTAAAGGCGCCGGTTCGGGATTATCGTGAAATAAAGGTTACTGTGCAATCTTTGCGCCTGGATTCTGTGGCTGCCCATGGCCTTGGCCTGTCCAGGACTAAAATGTCTCGAGAAATTGCAGCCGGTAAAATATATCTCAACTGGCGCCTATGCCTGGAGCCTGCCGCGCCCGTGCGTCCCGGGGATATAATTTCAGCCCGGGGGCGCGGCCGGGTAGCCGTGGAGCAAACCGGCGGGCAGACTAAAAAAGGCCGCACAACTTTGCTGTTGCATCGTTACGGATCTGCCCGTTAACCCGTTATATTTGGTTTACCCGTTAGAAAGTTCCGATCCATTGAAATTTCTCGCGCAGGGTTATGGCATCCCGACATAGATTTAATGCAAACTTAAATCACAGCCGAAGAAAGGTGAAGCCTATGCTGGATATTAAAGAGGATAGCGCAGGCGTGTCCATAAAAATACGGGTACAGCCCCGTGCCGCTAATAACCAGGTTGCCGGAGTTATGGAAGGTGCCTTGAAAATACGTATCACGGCTCCGCCGGTGGACGGAGCGGCTAACAAAGCCTGCTGTTCTTTTATCGCCGAACTGCTGGGAGTAGCCAAGGGACAGGTGACGGTTAGCCAGGGGCATACCGGGCGCAATAAAACGGTGCGGGTGGAAGGGCTAACTGCCAGGCAAGTGCTGGACAAGCTCTATTATTGACTGAACGGGTGCTGTTATAATATAATGGGTTAGCTATAAATATTGGTATAAAGCGCCGGTGAGCGGGAAGAGTAAACGGTGCGGCTGCTCAGAGAACCCGGGTGAGGTGCGAGCCGGGTGTAGTTTGAACCGCTTGAAAATCACCCGGGAGGCGACGGCTGAAATCCTTTGGGAGATTAGGTCTGTACGGTTGCCGCCGTTACCGGTAAAGCAAGTGGGACCGATAGCCGGGCGAAGCGCCGGTGTCGGTTCAAGCAGGGTGGTACCACGGAAAATATCCGTCCCTTTACCGGGGCGGTTTTTTATTGCCATATCATGATGATTGAGGTGTTATGATGGATTACGGGAAGACGCTTAATTTACCTAAAACAGACTTTCCCATGCGGGGCAATTTGCCCCAGCGAGAGCCGGAAATTATGAAATTCTGGGAGCAAAACGATATTTATCGCCTGGTACAGCAGCACAACAGCGGTAAGCCTAAATTTATTCTGCATGACGGACCGCCCTACGCCAATGGACATATTCACCTGGGGCACACATTAAATAAGGTACTCAAGGATATCATCGTTAAATACCACTCGATGACGGGCTACGATGCCCCTTATGTACCGGGCTGGGATACCCACGGCCTGCCCATTGAACAGCAGGCTATAAAAAACTTAGGCCTTAACCGCCATGCTGTGGATACGGTTGAATTTCGGCAAAAGTGCAAGGAATACGCACTGCAGTTTGTAGACATTCAGCGGGAAGAATTTAAACGTCTAGGCGTGCGGGGAGATTGGGAGCATCCCTATGTAACTTTGATGCCGCACTTTGAAGCCCGCCAAATCGGTGTGTTTGGGGAAATGGCTAAACGGGGCTACATTTACAAAGGTTTAAAGCCGGTGTACTGGTGTGCTACCTGTGAAACAGCACTGGCCGAGGCCGAGGTAGAATACGCTGATAAAAAATCACCCTCAATATATGTTAAATTCCCGGTACGGGATGGCAAGGACATTTTACCGGAGGAAGATACTTATGTAGTGATCTGGACCACTACTCCCTGGACGCTGCTGGCTAACATGGCCATTACCCTGCACCCTGACTATGATTATATTCTTATGGAGCTGGATGGACAAAAGATGCTCGTCGCCAAAGAGCTTAAGGACGCTTTTTTACATGAAACCGGTTTGGCAGAAGGAAACATTGGCGGCCGGTACAAAGGGAAAGACTTAGAAGGCATTGTCTGCGGGCATCCATTTATCGACCGCGACTCAGTGATTATCCTGGGCGACCATGTCACGTTGGATGCAGGCACAGGTTGCGTGCACACCGCCCCCGGGCATGGTCATGAAGACTATTTGGTTGGTCTGAAATATAATTTGCCCATTCTTTCACCTGTGGACGGCCGGGGCCGGTTTACAGATGAGGCCGGACAATTTGCCGGGCAAATATATCATGAGGCCAACGATATTATCCTGGAAACCCTCAAGGGGAAAAACGTATTAATCAAGTCCGACAAAATCAGCCACCAGTACCCCCACTGCTGGCGTTGTAAAAAACCGGTATTTTTCCGGGCTACCGAGCAGTGGTTTGCTTCCATTGACGGTTTCCGCCAGACAGCCCTGGATGAAATAGACAAAGTTCGCTGGATTCCCGCCTGGGGCCGGGATAGAATTCATAATATGGTGGCTAACCGGGGCGACTGGTGTATTTCCCGTCAGCGCACCTGGGGGGTACCCATTCCCATATTCTATTGTAAAGCTTGTAACAAGGAAATCGTCAATGACGAAACTATCAGCCGGTTGCAAATACTGTTCCGGGAACATGGCTCGGACGTTTGGTTTGCCCGGGAAGCGGCAGAACTGGTACCACCGGGACTAACCTGCCCGGACTGTGGTGCTGCGGAATTTACTAAAGAAACCGATATCATGGATGTGTGGTTTGACAGTGGCTCCAGCCACCTGGCTGTACTGGATGAGCCGGACATCTGGCCCGACCTTAGCTGGCCGGCTGATTTATACCTGGAGGGCAGTGACCAGCACCGCGGCTGGTTTAACTCCTCGCTGAGCACATCGGTGGCGGTGACGGGGCAGGCTCCCTACCGGGCGGTGCTTACCCACGGCTTTTTGGTGGACGAAAATGGCCGCAAAATGAGTAAGTCACTGGGCAATGTAGTTGACCCATTAAAGGTTATTAAGCAAATGGGTGCCGATATCTTGCGCCTCTGGGTTTCTTCAGCGGACTACCGGAGCGACTTGGCGGTTTCGCCAAACATTCTTAAACAATTAACCGAGGCCTACCGTAAAATTAGAAATACTTGCCGGTTTATGATGGGGAACCTATATGACTTCAAGCCCGAACAGGACAGTGTGCCGTATGAAAGGATGTTAGAGCTTGACCGCTATGCCATGTTAAAACTGCAGCGGCTTATTGAGCGAGTGCTTGAAGCCTACCGTAGTTACGAATTTCATGTGGTCTATCACGCTATCCACCATTATTGCACGGTGGATATGAGCAACCAGTACTTGGACATCATTAAAGACCGGCTTTACTGCGAGGAAGCGGATTCTGAGCAGCGCCGCTCCGCCCAAACAGTGATGTACAAGTCACTGCACACACTTGTACGCTTGCTGGCTCCCATACTGGCTTACACTACTGAAGAGATGTGGAATTACATTCCCAAAGCGGCGGATGCTCCGGTCAGTGTCCAGCTAACCGACATGCCGGAACCGGATGACCGGTATCTGGATGCGGCTCTGGAAGAAAAATGGGGACAGCTGATGAAGTTGCGTGGTCTGGTGACCAGGGCGTTAGAAAAAGCCCGCCAGGAAAAGATCATCGGCAATGCCCTGGAAGCCAGAATACACCTGTACGCCGACGAAAGAATGACCGAGCTGATCGAGCCCTACAACCATGATCTGGCCATGCTGTTTATTGTTTCCGGGGTCACCCTGCATGCATTTGCCGAGCGGACCGCAGCGTCTATGGAAAGTGACGAATTTACCGGCCTGGCCGTAGGCGTAACCCGGGCTGCCGGTGCCAAGTGCTCCCGTTGCTGGATGTATCATGAACAGGTAGGTCAACACACCGCACATCCCGAGACCTGTCCTCGTTGTGCTGAGGTATTGGAACATACTGGTAAAACCGGTATTGAGTAACTTGTGGAAAAATTACTTCCTATTGCTATGGAATGTTGTAAAATAAGCATCGGTCTGCCAGCCGGCAGACCGATGCTTTCTTGCGCCCGGGCATGGGCGCAGTCTAATAGTGAAGTCCCTAGTGCGGGCTGATTGTGCCAAGCACATAGCCAAGGGCAATTGTGTTCATGCGAGGTGAATGTGAAAGAAGCCGGAGGTAAACTTCTGGTCTAACGTACAGAAATCACATAAAGCATCGTAAGCTGGGTAAGGTAAAAGAGTTAAAGTTGCCGGCTTGCCTGATGCTGCCAAGATAACTATACTGTCGGCTGTGCCGGGTTATGGCTTAACAATTCAGAGACAGTTACCGGTTCAAGACCGCGCTCCCGTAATTTCTGGATAATGACCGGCAAAGCCTTTAGCGTGTTGGGGTGACCTTCATGCAGAAGGATAATTGAACCTGGTTGAACTTGCCCGAGTACGCTCGCTACAATATACTCCGGGGGAGGATCCTCCCAGTCACGTGGGTCAACATCCCAGATAATTACCTGATAGCCAAGCTCGTTCGCTACTGCCAGTATTGTATCATTGCGTATGCCATAAGGGGGGCGGAACAGGTTAACCGGTTGGCCTAAATTAATCTGCACATGGTATTCCGCAAGGCTCAGGTCTTCGCCAATTTCGTCCGCCGTTAGCTTGTCCAACTTGGCGTGTCGCCAGGAATGACTGCCAATTTCATTGCCATAGCGCACCACTTTACACGCCAACTCGGGATATTGATTTATATTTTGGCCAACCATAAAAAAAGTAGCCCGGACATTGAGCTTGTCCAATACTGCCAGATATTGCGCGGTTATTTGGGGAACAGGACCATCGTCAAAGGTTATGGCTACCAGATTATTAACACCATTTACTCTTCTAATTAGCTGGTCGGATAATTGGTTAATTGGCTGCTCCGGAGGTGACGGCGTTACCGGCGGGGATAAGCTTGCCTGGGTCTCGGCTATGTTCTCCGGGTTTGATTGCTCGGTTGGCTCATCAACAGCAGCGACAATTTGGCCGGTGCCGGATGTAGCGGCCTGTTCAGATAAGTCGTTATTATTAACCGGCTGTTGTGGGGGTTGGCCAGGTTGACCGGTCCGCTGATTTATAGTTTGTTTAACTTCGGAGGGCGCTTGAGCCCCGCTTATTTTTACCCCGTTTATTTGCACAGTAGAGCTGGACGGTGCGTGGGCAAGGGTTGGGAAAATGCACAAAAAACAAAGACAAACACCCAGTATTACTATAACCACGGCTAAAATGCGTAAACATACAGATCGCATAAAAATACTTCCTCTCCAGGATAATCTGCCCGCTCTACATAATAAGACGAAATATTGAGTTATTTGTTGCATTATATCACAGTTTGCTTGAAAAATTTTGAAGGTTTTTATAACTTTTAATGGTATTTAACACTAAGTAATATTTAAAGCGAGGTGTTGTAAGTGAGGCTAACACCGGCAGGAGAACTAACCAGGCGGGTTGCTGCTTTGCAAGAGTTACTAGTGCAAAAGGGTATTGGCGGTGCGTTAATCATGGAAAACACAGATATGTTTTATTTTGCCGGCACCACCCAGCGCGGTCACCTGTATATTCCCGCTGAGGGCAAGCCTGTATTAATGGTTAAGAAAAGCTTTGTCCGTGCCCGGGGAGAATCGGCATTAGACGATATTATCCATCTGGCTAACGTGAAGGATTTGCCTAAAGTATTGAGTGAGTATGGTTATGATAACATCACTACCCTGGGGTTTGAACTGGACGTAGTGCCGGTGGCCTTGTTCCAGCTTTATCAAAAGCTGTTTAAGACCGTTCAAATTGTGGATATCAGCGGATTAATCCGGACCGTGCGCATGGTTAAGTCAGCGTATGAGTTGGAGCTGCTTCGGGATGCTGCCCGGCTGAATTACACTCTTTATTCGCGAGTTAAAGATTATTTAAAAGAGGGTATAACCGAGCTGGAATTAGCGGGTCAGCTGGAGGCAGTGTATCGCCTGGCGGGTCATGAGGGCGTGGTGAGAATGCGAGGTTTTAACCAGGATGTTTCTTATGGTCATATACTGTCGGGCACCAACGGAGCCGTACCCAGCAGTATGGAAAGTCCCACCGGGGGTCCCGGGGTGAGCATTACTTTTCCCCAGGGTGCGGGCTATAAAAAAATCGCCAGAAATGAGCCCGTCATGATCGACTATGTAGCGGTTCGAGACGGCTATCTGGCAGACATGACCCGGATATTTTGTATCGGCGGGCTGCCCGATAAACTTGTTCAAGCTTATGAGGCAGCTTGCCGCATTCAAGAGGCTGTCCAGCAAATGGCTGTGCCGGGCGTAATGTGCGAGGACGTTTATCGGCAGGCCAGCAACATAGCTGCTGCATCAGGGTACGGGGAATATTTTATGGGCTACCCCGAGCCGGTGCCTTTTCTCGGACATGGAGTGGGTATAGAGCTCAATGAATGGCCGGTTCTGGCACCAGGATTTAAAATCCCGCTGGAAAAGGGAATGGTGATTGCTATAGAGCCAAAATTCATTTTCCCCGAAGGCGCCGTAGGGATAGAAAACACGTATGTCGTCGGGGAAAATGGACTGGAAACCTTGACGCTGTTTGATGAAAAGATTATTTATCTGGAGTAATAACAGTTAATCGCCGGACTCCTTTTCTGCGTTAAAGGCAGCTAAGGGGTCCGTTTCTTCACCCTGGGCGGTATTCAGGTTGTCCAATCCAGGTCCGTACTTAGTATCGGGCCGGGGTATAAATTCCTCTCCATACTTCTTTTTATGAACCATTAATTTCACCTCCAGAATTGTGTTTTTAATCATCACTTCAAGTTTTCCGGATTTAAACCCTCAAGTTCTTTTATAACGAACCGGCCGTCTTTTCTAACCAGTACATCATCAAAATAAATTTCACCACCGCCATATTCGGGTGTTTGGATGCAGACCAGGTCCCAGTGGATGGCAGATTTGTTGCCATTGAAGCATTCATCATAGGAGCTGCCCGGAGTAAAATGAAAGGAGCCGGCTATTTTTTCATCAAACAAGGTGTCCTTCATGGGCTTAGTAATGTACGGGTTAACACCCAGGGCAAATTCACCGATATACCTGGCCCCTTCATCGGTATCCAGGACTTTGTTGAGCCGCTCCGGGTCGTTGGCTGTTGCTTTGACGATTTGCCCGTTACGAAATTCCAGCTTGAGCCGTTCATAAACAAACCCTTGGAACTGGGACGGCGTATTATAAGTTATATAACCGTTTACCGATTCCTTAACCGGCGCCGAGTAAACCTCGCCGTCAGGGATATTTCTTAAACCGGAGCATTTAATGGCCGGCAGGCCTTTGATGGAGAAGGTTAAAGCAGTATCACGACCGTTAATTCTAACTCGATCAGTGCGTTCCATTAATTCAACCAATGGTTCCATAGCCCTTGACATTTTGGCGTAATCAAGGTTGCAGACATTGAAGTAATAGTCTTCAAACGCTTCTGTGCTGGTAACAGCTTGTTGAGCCATGGACGGTGACGGGTATCTTAAGACAACCCACTTGGTTTTAGCCACCCGAATATTTTCATGCACTATTTTGAAGAAGTATTTATTGTATAAATCCATTTTTTCCGAGGGCACATCTGCGAGTTCGGAACTATTTCCCCCCGAGCGGATACCGATATAGGCATCCATTTCTTGCATTCTTACTGCTTCGAAATGAGCACGCATCTTTACCTGTTCTTCCTCCGCCCCCAGCAGCCAGGCTCTTTCAACAGAACTGTCCTTTAATGAAACAAAGGGCAGGCTGCCAACGCGATAGGCCTCTTTAATTAACTCCTTAACCAGCGGTGCCTCAAAACCTGTGTTTTCTATTAAAATCTTTTCTCCGCGCTGTAAGGCGCAGGAGTATCTGATTAAGTTTTGAGCCAACTTAGTAATCCGCGGGTCCACCATAATATTTCAACCTCCTTGTAGTATATATTAACGGACAATAATGTTTGTGAAGAGACGTTTATTAAGCCGGGATCTGATCATAATGATTACCGGTAACCCTGGTATATATTCTATAATACTACAATTAATTACCGGACTATAAACGCAGATTAATTCGTTTTAATAAGAATCATAAAACGATACCTTGACATAAGTCTTACACCTGTAATAAAATAATTACAGGTGTAAGACTTATTTATAAAAAAGAGTTTAAAGCAATTGTTGCACCGTATAAGGGGGAATACGAAATAAATGATCAAAAAAATTATCATATAGATTCTCCTTCCGGAGATGACCTGGTCAAAATAATGGAAGCCCTGGCCAACCCGTATCGGTTAAAAATCATTGCTTTGTTGGCAGGCAGGCGCATCCATGTCAGCCAGCTTGCCCGTGAAATGGTGATAAGTCGGCCCTTGCTGTACATGCATTTAAAGCGTTTGGAAAACGCAAGGTTGGTGACCAGTAAAATTGAGTTATCCGAGGATGGGAAAGCAATGAACTTTTATGAATTAATACCATTTGCTATAGTATTGTCTCCGGAGACTATTGGGGAAGCGTCAAAGACACTTACGGTGCAGAAATCCGCCGGGACTGCACCGGGTACTAAAGGTGAAAAGGGGGATAAATAAATGAATGAAGAAGTAATCTTTGGCATTGGCGGAATGGGCTTTGTGCTGGCTATATTAGCCATGATCACCATAGTGGCTGTGGTGGTGATATCGCAAGTTTTAAAGACCTCACGGGCTAAAACAGTCAGCATGGCTGAAATCGCCAGGGATGAAGCCTATCGTAAACTTGCAGAGGAAGGTGTTGCCTTACAACGGAAGATAGCTGCAGATTTGGCTGAGTTGCGCAGCAGGGTGGAGTCCATGGAAAATATGCTGCGTGAAGTGGAATAACCAACTCAACTGTATTTCCCATCTTGGGTGACTACCGGTTTGTGTTTTGGTGTAATTTGTCCAGCCGTTGCAACTCCTTTTGAACACCCCAATATAAAAGGGCGGCAACGAGAACACCAGTAACCATGTTGATGTAGCCTTTGTTAATGTTGAGCAGGTTATACATGAAGGCGGTCTCCAGCAGCAGAGCGGGAAACTTGCCGATGGTGGTAGCCAGGATAAAGTTCTGCAGCCGAATGGCGGTTAAGGCTCCCAGGAGATTAATCAAACCCGAGGGCATAAAAGGGGCCATGCGCAGTATCGTTAGAAAATATATTTGTCTTGCCCCGGGTAAAGCATTGATTGTTTTTATGGTTTTCCAGCGGTCAGTGGGTATTTTGGCGGCGGATTTAATGCCCCACCGGTAGAGCAGGAAAGAAACTGCAGCGCCAACAACCTCTCCCGCCCAGGAGACCAGGAATCCACCGTAAAGGCCGAAGACCAGCACATTAGCCCCGGTTAAAAAGACTGAAGGCAATAGACCCATGATGCTGATCGCTGCATTGATATAAATGCTGATTAGGATTGCCGCTGCTCCCGCACCTGCAATTGCCTGCGCTGCGGCATTGATGTCACCCGAGACAGCAGTTTGCGCCACGTCTTTTAAATCAATATGCCAGAGCAATGTGGTGGACCAAAACAACATCAGGGTAACAGCAAGGATAATGACAGGTTTTTTAAATTTGGTGCTTAGTTTCATACTTTATATATTACTACATCTTTAACTATCCGGCACTAGTTCAGCTAGTGCCGGTCATTACTTTAGGGCGAGTGCATTGGCTGTCCAGTGACTGCTCAATTTTTGAGGTATTATACATTAGATCAGGTTGACTTTGGCCAGGCTCGGAAAATTTTAGCGTGAGTGTTATAAGTGTTATAATTGTAATCATGCGCTACAAGAAACGGAGTGGACTACTTGCAGGTAGGACAGGAATTTGCACTGCAAATAAAGGATATTAATCGTTCCGGTGAAGGTATCGGGCGGGCGGACGACGGTATGGTGGTTTTTGTGCCCGGAGCGGTGATCGGCGAGCAGGTTACCGTAAGGATAAGCGAATTACGCAAGAAATATGCCCGGGCGACACTGCTTACAACCGTTAAACCTTCCCAATACCGGGTTCGGCAGACCTGTGACCTGGCTGAACGCTGTGGCGGTTGTAATCTGCAGCATATTGCTTACGAAGAACAGCTGCGCTGGAAGACCGCCCTGGTCAGGCAAAATATGGCCCGTATAGGCGGCATCGGCAGTGGCGTGGTGCACGATATTGTTGGCATGCCGGACCCCTGGCATTACCGCAATAATGTAAGGTTTAAAGTGCAAAGTAAGGACGGTAAAGCAACGCTGGGATTCTTCGCAGCCGAATCGCACCAACTGGTAGCGGGTAAAGCCGGCGGGTCTGGAGTGGTGTGCCTGCTGGCCCATCAGGATTTAGTCCGGGTGGCTAAAATGGTGCAGGAGATGTTGAGTGACTGCCCGGAAGGGGCGGTATGGACGGAAGAGGTTATGCTGCGTCGGGGGAGCACCGGCGAAATTATGATCGTCTTGATCGGTGGCCCAAATGGTACGCAAAGCGAGAAAGTACTGACCGGGCTGACCGGTGCATTATTGACGGTTCCCGGTGTGGTGACGGTGATCAGTTATGTCCACGGTCATGGTAAAAAAAGAGGTGGCCGCTATCAAACACTAGCCGGGCGTGGTTATATTGAAGATGAAATAGACGGGCTGCGTTTTCGTATTTCTGCGGCCTCCTTTTACCAGGTGAATCCATATCAAACCGCGATACTTTACCGGCAGGTGTTAAATTACTGCGCTTTGCAGGGGCACGATAAAGTAGCCGACGCTTACTGCGGGGTAGGTACCATTTCTCTGTACCTGGCCAGATTTGCGAAAACAGTGCGAGGTTACGAGATAGTGCCTCGCGCTGTGCGGGACGCTGAAGCCAACGCTGCGCTTAACGGTATCCAAAACGCCCGTTTCTTTGCCGGTGCTGTGGAACGAGTGCTGGCAGAGCAGGTGGACAAAGGCTACCACCCGGAGGTAGTAGTGCTGGACCCGCCTCGCAGTGGTTGTCGCCCCGAGGTGTTGGATGCAATAGCCAAAAGCGGTGCCCGTCGGGTGGTTTACGTATCCTGTGACCCGGCCACCCTGGCCAGGGATGTGGGCTATCTGCACAGGTTGGGTTTTTTATTACAAGAAGCGCAGCCTGTGGATATGTTTCCTCAGACGACACATGTGGAGTGTGTCGTGTTGATGCAGCGCAGATATTGTAGTTAGTATTTCGGTACGGTGGACTAGACCCTTCCATACCGCAGAAGACTACAGTTTTATTATGATAAGAAAAGTTTTTTAATAAATCCACATAAGACAAAACTCGGGTTGGACCCGTACCATAGCGAGGGAGCAGTCGATAATGGCTTTAGTAATAAATTCTGGAATAATGATTATCCATTTTTTATAAAAGAAGGTGGGAAAATGAATACAAAAGTTACAATACGTATGGCAACAAAAGCAGATGCCAAAGAAATTTTAGAAATATATGCTCCTTATGTAAAGTGCACCGCAATCTCTTTTGAATATGATGTTCCATCAGTTGAAAAATTCGGTGAGAGGGTTAATAATATATTGAAAAAATATCCTTATTTAGTAGCGGTAGAAAGCAATAAAATTATTGGTTATGCATATGCTTCATCATTTAAGGATCGTGCTGCATATGATTGGGCTGTTGAAACTACTATATATCTAAGACAAGATTGTCAAGGTAAAGGTGTAGGTAAAAAATTGTATTTAGCTTTGGAAGAAATATTGAAGAGGCAAAATATTCTTAACCTGAATGCATGTATAGCCTATACACCTACTGAGAATGAAAATCTTACCAATGCCAGTACACATTTTCATGAGCGTTTAGGATATAAGAAAGTAGCACATTTTACTAAGTGCGGATACAAGTTTGAAAAATGGTATGACATGATTTGGATGGAGAAAATTATCGGAGAGCACTCTGCAATTCCAAAGCCAGTTGTTCCAATATCAGAATTACAAGGATTATAATTGTAAATTATAAAAGCTAAAGAAAATCCTAATAGATATAAATCTCAAATTATTTTGCTAAAAGACGGATAAGAGTGATTTTCAGAGAACAGAACGAATACCAAAGGGCATTGATTTCAGGCAAATGGATTGATATATGTGATATATAATTCAAGACGCTCCAATGCGGCACCCACCCAGCGCCGCTTTTTCTATGTGCAAAAACATACAGCCCCCGGCGGTCCCAAACCGGGGTCTGTGAATCAAGACTATTCTTCACGAAAAAGAGAGTCTCGGGGGAGTCCTTGAAGATTATGTCCAGTACCAGGGGATTATGCAAAACAAAATGCCCCAACTTGGACGTTCATGTAAATGATCTTTATATAGTTATTCATCATCTTGAGCCGGAGTAGTAACCCCAGAATAACGGTGGGTATGTGGTACCCGACCACTAGAAGCTGTTACCCCATTATACCTGTGGACATGTGTTCCGGGGCTTACCGGTATAGCTGGTCCTGTTAATGAATTATATTTGTGACTGTGGCCATCGTTAAATGTGGTAGTCCCACTCAAACAGTGCACATGGCTACGACCGGACCTTATTGTTGGACTTGTAGTACCTTCCATGCCATGTAGATGTCCTACAGCAAATGAAGTTTTATTCCGGTAGTTGTGAACATGTGTCCTTCTCTTTGGATAATTAAACATCCCATAACCCACAGTATTTCCACCCCCTTTTTTAATGGGTTGATTTACCATTTATAATATGCTAAAGAAAGAAATACGTTGATTACGTCATAAAAAACACACAGCACCACAGACGTTTATGTAAAACAAAACGCCCCTCTCGGAGCGCCTTGCGCAGATTTAACATTTTCCATCGTTCCCGCCGTATCCACAAAATCCCATCCCAAACACTAGCAGAATCAGAATCAAAAAGAGAATGAAACTACCGTCAAAGCAACTTCCGCCGCCACCAGTTGCTCCATAACCCATAAACACATTCCTCCTTAGATAAGGTTCTATTGTAGTTACGATATATACTATGTAAGTGCGGAGGAAGGTGTTACCAAATTAAGTTTTCTTTGGTCTAAAGGTGCAAATCTATTTCAACTACCATATTATACTATTAATTGTATGGCAAGGAGGAAGTTATGCATGAGAAGTTCGTCTGATAAGTGTGCCCCTCTAGAAGACTATGACGCTAAAGCTACAGGGGATAGTTCCCAAAATGAGAATTGCGAAACTCAGGATACTGGAAATATCTTATGTTCTTCAGCAGAGGAAACAAATTGCGATGCGAAGGCTATTGGTGAATGTTCGCATGCGGAAGGTTGTAAAACACGGGCAATTGGGAGATGTTCACATGCGGAAGGTTCTTTTTCCATAGCTGTTAACACATGTTCCCATGCTGAAGGCGATTCTACAGTCGCAGGTACAGACACCAGTGGTAAGGGCGCTCATGCCGAGGGCTGTAACACCGAGGCTTTAACTGATTGTTCTCATGCTGAAGGCAGCGAGACAATAGCAAGTGGAGAGGCGGCCCATGCCGAAGGTGACTTAACAAAAGCAATAGGGCAGGCCTCGCATTCTGAAGGTATTTCCTCAGTAGCAGGTACAGAAACCGGGGGGGTGGGCGCTCATGCCGAGGGCTGCAACACCCAGGCTTTAGGTGATTACTCACGTGCGGAAGGCAGTACTACAATAGCCAGTGGCAAGGCAGCCCATGCTGAAGGTTTTGATACAAGAGCAAGTGGGACATATGCCCATGCCGAAGGTGAAAACACAACAGCCAGTGGATTTGATTCTCATGCTGAAGGTTTTGAAACAACAGCAAGTATCCTCGCTGCCCATGCCGAAGGTCAATCCACAAGAGCTAGTGGAGTAGCAGCCCATGCTGAAGGTTTTGAAACTGCGGCGAGCGGATCTTCTGCTCATGCCGAAGGTAAAAATACAATAGCAAATGGAGCAGGTTCCCATGCCGAAGGTATAAGCACAATGGCGAGCGGATATTCTGCCCATGCCGAAGGTCGAGTCTCAACAGCAAGCGGAAATACGACCCATGCGGAGGGTTTTTATACAATAGCGAGTAGCGCTTTTTCTCATGCTGAGGGTATCTTTACAATAGCAAGTGGGGAAGCCTCCCATGCCGAGGGTGGAGAGGTTGATGGTGGAGTGGTAACGGCCAGCGGCAGGGCGGCTCATGCTGAAGGTATTAGACCAACAGCCAGCGGCAGGGCAGCCCATGCCGAAGGTGAAGGCGCAACAGCAAACGGAAATTTTTCCCATGCCGAAGGTAATTTCACAAATACCAACGGGCATACCGGAGCCCATATTATGGGCAAGTTTGGAGACGCCAGCACTGATTATTCCTGGTTTTTGGCGAACGGCACAAGTACAGATAATAAAAGTATAGCAGCTAAAATACTAAATAATGGTAACGCTTGTTTCGCAGGTACGTTAACTGCAGGTGGCGGCCCCGGTAGTTGTGCGGGTTATGCAGAGATGTTTGAATCATTTGACGGGAAGCCCATCGACTGTGGTTACTTTGTTACTTTAAAAGGCGAGAAAATACGCAAAGCAAAGGCAAATGACAGTTATATTCTAGGAATCACCAGTGCTACTCCAGCAGTAATCGGTAACAGCGGGGAATTGAATTGGAAAAATAAGTACATGATCGATAAATGGGGCAGTGTGCAATACCACGATGTACTTGTCCCGGCAGTGACAGATAAAGATGGAAAGGTCATCATCCCGGAACACACTGAAACACAACCTGTTTTGAGCCCTGATTGGGACAATACTAAAGAATATATTCCACGGTGTAAGCGGTGCGAATGGGTTGCTGTTGGTCTAATAGGACAAATCCTTGTAAGGGATGATGGAACGTGTAAAGAAGATGGATATTGTAAACCCAATGACGAAGGAATTGCAACAGCTTCTAGTGAAGGTTACAGGGTAATGAAGCGTACAGGTGAAAATCAAATACTGGTTTTATTTAGATAAGTTACAAAACAATAATAGAGAGATAGTTAATGACGTATTTCAGCCACAAACTGTGCCACTTTTAGGGTGATAGCTTGTGGCATTTTATTGTTTGCTGGTATTAAGGGCAAAACAAAACCCCTAAGCATTTATTCTTAAGGGTTTTATTTGGCTTTAAACTTATCGTTTATTTAAACCTCTCACATAATTGCTATTAGAGCAATTTGTTGATTCTACCTTCGATAGAAGCATTAAAAGGTTGAGGAAGTTTTTTAAGATAATTGATTAACCCATTAAGATCAGTTGTTCCAATTTCTTTATTAGTACCCTCCTTCAATTTAGTAAAACCATCACCCCCGGAAGCTAGATAACTGTTTACAGTTATCGTATAGTTAGCCAAGGGATCTATTGGAGTTATCCCATCCGTCAGGAATATATCCACAACTGCACCATCTTTCCAAGTATATTTGAGACCGGATATCTGCAATATTCTATTCACAGTAAACTGCTGATTTAATAATGAATTAATTTGAGCGCCTGTGAGCGTCATTTTCACAAGGTCATTATTAAATGGCTGTACTCGATATAAGTCTTCCCAGGTTACTTCACCTTCCTCGATATTAGCTCTAATTCCCCCTGGGTTCGTAAATGCAAAATCTGTCCCCATTTCCCAGCGCTGGGCATCGGCAATTAAATTGCCAAGAGCCGACTCTCCAGACTCGTTTTGGTTCTTGATAATTGCGCTTTTGGCAGTTGCTATGGTCGTATTTGCAATAGGTTCAACTATCTTTTCGTATCTGCTAATTAATTGATTTACTTTTGCATCCGGTTTAATACCCTTTTGAAAAGTGGTAATGATTTCAGCTTTTTTCGCTATAATATCTTTGGTTCTGGGGTCGATCTTTAAATCAATATCAGAGAACGCCATCCCATTGGAATAGGACTCAACTATGAGTTTTCCATCTACTATATTATTAATACCTGCATGGCTGTGCCCGGCAATGATTACATCAACCTCGTCATCAATACTTTTGGCAAGGTTGTCAAGTTTGCCTGATACCTCTTTAGCATCTTGATCATAAAATCCATCCACATGAGCCAGCACAATAATTGATTTAATTTTGTCTTTTTTGAGTTTGCCGACTGCTTTATTCACAGCATCTATTTCATCACCGAACTTCAATCCAGCAACTCCGCTGGGAGTTGTAATTCTTGGAGTTTCTGAAAGGGTTACTCCAATGAAGGCAATAGGTATACCATTAACTTTTTTGATGACATAAGAAGGCAGAATGTTTTCTCCAGTTTCTGTATATACAATATTGGCGGAAACATAAGGGAAATCCGCTCCTTCGAAATCTCCTGTAGCATCGTGATATCCACCATTAAGCAAGCGCATCATTTCGTCTGGCCCTTCATCAAATTCATGGTTGCCCGGTACACCTACATCAAAACCGGTCATATTCATAAATTCAATTGTAGGCTCATCCTGAAGCAGGGAAGAAACCGGTGCGCTCGCTCCCACCGAATCACCGGCATGAACAATAATCGTATTCTTATTTTCCTTTTCCCTTTGTTTTAAGTAAGCTGCAAGATAATCAGCCCTA
Source organism: Sporotomaculum syntrophicum (assembly GCF_009932395.1). Classification (GTDB taxonomy): domain Bacteria; phylum Bacillota; class Desulfotomaculia; order Desulfotomaculales; family Desulfallaceae; genus Sporotomaculum; species Sporotomaculum syntrophicum. The sequence continues at coordinate 46,808 of NZ_LSRS01000004.1, read as the reverse complement.
CCGACATTATTACCCGATATTTGTGAGGTTGTGTTCAACTGTCCGTGGAAGTCGTTTATTCCAAGGATCTGAACAGGTATGAAAAGACTTGTGTATTGACCTGTATTGGTGAGATTCCTGTTGGGGGCTGCAAAAGCCGAAGCGGAAAAACAAAGTGTTATTACGACTAATAAAGAAATTTGGCCAAATTTTTTTAAAATAAACATAAACCAACCTCCTCAAAATGCGTAATAACAAAGCAAACAAGTCTGTATTACAAATAATCATTTCTATCTCCAAACCGGCAAACCTTTTTTTGTTTTAGTTTAATTGCTATTATTTCCTAGCTACCTCTAACTGGTTATATCTCCTTCACTTTCCTCTGCTGAAAAGTGTTATCGATAATTATACAAAAGACGAGCTTATAGATGCACTTCGATCATCCGTATCTTCAATTATCAGCAATGTGAAAAAGCACAGCAAAAACATGCGGAGGCTCAAGCTAAACAGAATCACGATTTTTGCGTAAACAAAGGGAAGATGGCATAATTGGCAAGGTAGTATTGTAGGCTGGCTGGAAAGGGCAAACGACTTGCGCTATAATGTGAAAATAACATGTTGGAATATGCTGATTCCACCCGGGTATTTACAGCTTAAGAATGAAAAGGTAGATTTTATGAATAATAAAGAAATTGTAACTAAGGAAAATCTAATAGAAGTATTTCGAAGAAATCAAAGACCCTCTTATGCAGAAAATCCGTTGGCTGGACAAACTGGTTGACGAATTGGCAAAAGGTAAGCCCATGGAGAAGGTTTTGAGGAGTTGAAAATGAGAATCAGGACACTGGTAATCCAAAGTATAGAAGCGAAATCTGAATTTCAGTAAAGAAAAAAGACCATTAAGTAAATCAATGCTTATATTAAACTACAGGCCAATTTCGTACAGGAGGCTTATCATGGCAAACAACTATATTGAAATAGATGAAAAGAATTGGAAACGAGCTATGCATTGCGAAGTATTCAGAAATTGCGTTGAACCTGCATTTTGCGTATCACTCGAATTAGATATCACACATTTTCTACGTAGAATTAGAGAAGATAATTATTCTTTCACTATGGCTATGATTTATGTAGTTTCAAGATGTGCCAACGAAATTGAGGAATTCCGATATCGTTTTGTTGGTGGTAAAGTTGTACTATTTAACAAGATTGATACTGGGTTTACTTACCTTAATCAAGAAACGGAATTGTTCAAAGTTGTTAATGTTCCTATGAAAGATACGATAGAAGAATTTGTTTTAGAAGCAAGTAAGGTAGCTAAAGAGCAAGGAGAATATTTTACCGGACCTTTAGGAAATGATATATTTATGTTCTCACCTATGCCATGGGTATCCTATACTCATATTTCTCACACCAACTTGGGTAAGAAGGATAACGCAACACCTTTGTTTGACTGGGGAAAGTATTTCGAAAAAGATGGGAAAGTTATTCTGCCATTTTCTGTTCAAGCACATCATTCTTTTGTGGATGGTTTACATGTTGGAAAATTAGTTAGTTCGGTACAAAGATTTTTAGACGAGTATTAAACAAGGGGCATAAGTAAGTGTGTGGGGGAAATCCTGTATATAACGCATTGATTTCATCGGATAAAAAAATGAAAGATAAAGTATTACTAAAACGTAAGCGTCAAACAAGTAGACGCCTTGACAAATACCAACTCATTGTTATATCGCCCTCTGGATTAATTGGACCATGTCAGGCCTTTTTAGGTATCAATGAGTTTTTCCCATATTCTGTAGATCAAATGCATGCGAAATTGGAACAAATAAATTCAGATTATCTTTATAATGAAAGCGATCTGTTTAGTGAATGGAGACAAAGGTTTCCATTAAACATGAAAGACTGTATTGATTGCTACGCTATTTCGATATGTGGTGGCGGTTGTCCATATGCAGCCTATGTAAATCATAGCTCTATATGGGAAATAGATGATCGGATTTGCCATCAGGCAAAACAAATATTCGAATGGATGATCTGGGATGCTTATCAGAACCAACTTAGATTAAATGAAGAATAGTCTTAATTAAAAGCTGTTCAGGAAGTGGTTGGAGCAGACCGGAAATATTAATAACATATTTTATTTAACTATATCCAACACTATAAATTTCTCAATTTAATATTACCAATTCTAAAATAAACATATGCAGATATAGAAAACCAAACAAAAAATACTATTGGGGCAAGATACTTTTGAATACCGATATACTCAAATAATCCAAGACCATTTAAAACAATTCCTACCATATATCCGAATAGTGAAAAACCTATTATGTATGGAATTAAAAAGACTTTTCTTACAGGAAGAAAGTAAAAAAATATCATAAAAGCAAACATCCAAGATACAGGTGTCCAAAATGAAAATAAACCATAAATACTAAAAGGCCCCAGATTATGGTACTTTATCAAATTTAGGATAGGTTCCAAAACGATTATTACAACTACATCAGCGATTCCCCCAAAAATAAATCCATATATCAAATATCTTTTAAATTCATGTCTAGGAATTACAGCATAAGCCGCTATACCAAAAAGAAGAGCTTTATAAAAAAAGAAGATACTTTCTCCAAACATTTGTTCCAAGCCCCATTCTGTAAAAAAATTTAACCTATAAAGATATTTTTACCTGAAAAAACTTTAATTATTAATAAAAAATCAGTTGTTGCAAATTTTGCAACAACTGTGGTAGATTGCAAAACATATGATGTAAGATTGATTATCGAGTGGGGCAGTATAGATATTATAGGAATCTTCACACTTTTTAAAATTATTGGTAATGAAAGCGGCTGTAAAACAATAAATATCTAATACATACCTAAGAGTAGCGGAAAGGGACGCATTAAAAATATTGTAGAGTAAGCGCGCTTTTGAAGTTAATGGACGTTAATTAATATTTTTACAAGTAGTGAGCTTTAATACCTAAATTTTTTTATCAAGAAGCTGCTGAAAGGGAATAAAATATGAGGGCTTTCCGCCTAATAAAAGGGAGTCTGGAGGGTGATCATAGTTCCGGAAAATACTTCTTATTTTCTTTATCCAGTAAATCCAGCAGCTTAGTGTAAAGTGAACCTAGCAGTTCCTCACCCATATGGCGCTGGTCATGGGGCATATCCAGGTCGATGATCTCAAGGATTTCTGTCGGCCTGGCCGCTAATACCATAATCCTGTGGCCCAGGAGAAGTGCTTCAATAATATCATGGGTTACAAACACAATAGTGCGGGGGGCTGTTTGCCATAACTTAATAACATGCCGCACCAATCCTAGCCGCATTGGCGTGTCCAGTGATTTAAAAGGCTCATCCAGCAATAAAATATCATGAGGATAGGCAAAGGCTCGGCAGATGGCGAGGCGCTGCTTCATGCCACCGCTGAGTGCTTTAGGGTAACTGTTGCGGTAGCCGTCAAGACCCATTATTTTGAGATAATGGTCGATGAGTTTATCCTTCTTTGCCGGTGGCAGCTCATCCCGCAATATGAAATCAAGGTTGCCGGCAACTGTTTTCCAGGGCAATAACCTTGGTTCCTGGAAGACATAGCTTACCCGCTTACCGGTCAAGCCTTTGAGCAGACCCCGGTCAGGCTGTTCCAGCCCGGCCAGCATTTGCAGGATGGTTGTCTTGCCGCAGCCGGAGGGACCGATGATGCAGAATATCTTGTTTTCCTCTATAGAAAAGGAAAAGTTGTCTAAAATTCGGGTCTGCCCCAGTGTTTTATTGACCTGCTCAAATTCTATCAAGCCGCCCATCACATCCAATGACTCAGTTTACGACGGGTCAGGTAGGCTAACAGTCGATCCGTTAACATGCCCAGGACAATCAGTGTAATAGTCCAGGCAAACAGGTCGGCGGTCTCCAGATTAATCCTGGCTACAGCCATGCTGGCCCCGATACCCGTTTGCACGCTTAAAAATTCAGACATAGCCACAGCCTTCCAGGTGGTACCCAGCGCATTGGCAATGCCGGCCATGAGGTAGGGAGCTACCTGGGGCAGGTAAATCTCCCTAATTATTCTATCCTTGTTTATTTTAAAAACCGAGGCCATCTGCAGCAATTGCCGGTCAATGCTGTGTACACCCTGAAAGACATTAATCACAATCAGTGGCAGGGTAGTGACAAAAACAATAAAAACAGGGACCCTGCTAAAGCCAATCCAGATCATCGCCAAAAGAAGCCAGGAAATCAAAGGTGTAACCTGAAACACCACGACCACCGGGCGAAAAAGGGAGGCTGCCACCGGGTTTAAGCCAATCAGGAGTCCCAGTGGCGTACCGATACTTAAGGCGAATCCAAAGCCGGTAAGGCCGCGGACAATGGATTGACGGCCGTGTTCACAAAGTTCTCCGCTGCTTGCCTGGCCGATGATTGAACGTACAACCTCCATTGGCGACGGTATGATGACATGATTATAAAAACCGGATAACACTTGCCAGAGGGCGAAAAACAGAACAAGACCGGTAAACTGGACCAGAGTTTTAATTAGCCAGGAAGAATTTTTCATCCGGCAGCTTTCCTCCCACCATGTCCGGTGATAAATCAAGCAGTGCCTTCAGGTATGTATGCACATCAGCTTGAGCGCTGCTTGCGTGTACAAATTGCAGGCGGGTACGGGACATGCTCTGGATAAAAACCGGAGCTTTCATGTTTAGATGCTTTTCCACCAGTGGGGCTGCACTTACGGGATCAGCCACGGTGGCTTCCAACTGCCGGGCGTAAGCCAGTTGGAAATCGCTCACTGTTTCCGGGTGCGCCTTGGCAAAATCGTTGCGTACAATCATCCCGGTTTGGGGAAGTTTTGTGGAGCTGCCTTCTGCAGTTTGCCAGTCACTGTAAAAATCCCTGACCACCCTGGCTTGCTGGTTATTTAAGATAACCTGGGTAACCAAAGGTTCCGGCAATACGGCATATTTAACCAGGCCGTTAATCATCATCTGAGCTATTTCAGGCGAATCCAAGTAGGTCAACTTGACCTTGTCTGCTTGGACACCGTTTTTACTGAGCAGGTACCGGGTCAGTACATCCGGGGACGATCCTTTTGCTCCCACATAAAGGTCCTTACCGGCAAGATCGCTCCATTCTTTTAGCTCACTATCAACAGAAATCAGATACAGGATGCCCCAGGTGCTGACATTGGCCAGTTTAACAGGCAGGTTCTTGTTATAAAGTTTGGCGGCCACGTTTACAGGCAATACGGTAAAATCTGCTTCACCTTTGACCACCCGGGCAGTGGCTTCCTCAACCGTCTTATAAATAATCAACTCCACACTGGTATCGGGAAGTGTGCTGTTTTCAGCCAGGCTGAGCAAAGGCGCGGTGGGAGGACCGACCGGCGCTTGTACGATAATCTTTTCCGGTGCTGGAGCTGGTGTTTCGTTTGTTTTGGCACCCTGGCTACTGCAACCGGTTGCCAGCAAAATTACTAGTAGTGAGAGCATGATGATTAATGATTTCCGCATTACCGGCACCACCTTTTTTTAATTTAACCTGACTTACGCCAACTAAGTCATGCATTTTGTAGTTCAATAATTAGGTTACATGCTTTTGCGCAAAAAAGAAAGCTAAAAAATAGCTACTCTCGGTGACATTCTGCAAGATATTTGATGTACGCTCCAAGCGGTCATTTCTTAACGCCTGTGACTGTATGTATAAGTTTCGTCCTACTCTCAAGCTATTCCTTTCCATTAGTCTTAAATATGCCCGGTTTTTTCTAATTTCTAAGTCTGCTAAACGAAGCGGCAACGTGTTCTTATGTCTAAACAAAATCAATTAACCCTGACAACAATTTTCTATCTACAATGGTATAATAAGGTCAATCAATTTATCCCAAGGTGGCTTTATGTTAGGATCAATCATTGGTGATATTGTTGGCTCGCGCTTCGAGTGGAACAATGTCAAGACCAAGGGGTTTGATTTTTTAGCCTACCGCTACCGTGACAGACGACAGCATCATGTCGCTTGCGATTGCCAGGGCTATTCTTGCCAGCGATGGTGATTACAGTAAACTAGGCAGCCTTGCTGTGCAGTGTATGCAGGAGGTGGGTAGACCCTATCCCGATTGCGGCTACGATTGAGGAGGATCTTTAAATTGCTATTTGAGTTTAAAGATATTAACTACACCCTTGGCAATGAAACAAAGCGTAATATTATAGTTTCCGGAGCAGTAAAAAACGGAGAGGTTTTGATAGTCAGAGGTCCTTCTGGAGCAGGGAAATCAACGTTATTTAGAATACTGTCCCGTCTTCGACCCGGTTCCGGTGGTGAGGCTTTCCTGATGGGGAAAAGCTGGCTGCAAATACCAAGTACAAGCTGGCGTATAAATGTCCACTACCTAGCTCAAAAACCGACTCTTTTTGATGGCACAGTGGCCTATAACTTGGCTAAACCCTTCGAAACCAGGGTGGGCGGTCAGAGAAAACTGGATAAGAACAGGGCTAAAGAGTTAATGAAACAACTGCATCTATCATTGGAGTTGTGGAATCAGGATGCCAGAACAGTATCCGGCGGTGAGGCATCAAGACTTGCCTTTATCCGTGCCCTTCTTGTTGACCCGGTGGTTTTACTCTTGGATGAACCCACGGCGGCTCTTGATGAGCCGGCGCGGCAAGCTCTGTACCAAGTACTTTCCGGGTGGTTGAAGGAGCCAAACCATACTGCGTTGCTAATATCCCATAATAATGATTACCGGCAGCTGGAACAATTAAAGTATTTAGATATCATCGAACCTTCTAAAAGGAGGGATTAAATTGGAGAATTCCGTTATTCCAATTACTAATTTTCAACTGGCTTTTACCTTTATCTTAGTTTTTATAACTGGAGCTATTTCCTCGTTTTTAAAATTGGGACTATTAAAGCCTTTAATCTGGGGCACAATACGATCTTTCGTCCAACTAACATTAATAGGCTATGCACTGACCTATATATTTCAGATTAATAACCTGTGGTTAATTATTTTAATCATTACCACTATGTGTTATATTGCTTCCCGGGCCGCAGTAAAAAGGACCCCCAATGTGTCCGACTACCCTACCGTACTGGCATTTTTATCCCTTGTCGCCAGTACCTACCTGGTGGGTACCATTGTTACCACCCTAATCATTTCTCCCGACCCCTGGTACTCAGCCCAAATTGCAATACCTATTTTCGGCATGATCCTTGGTAATTCCATGAACGGCATCGCTCTGTCCCTGGACCGTCTTTACCTGGAGGCCAGGGCCCGCGCTTCTGAGATTGAGGCCATGCTCACCTTCGGTGCTACCCCCTGGGAGGCGATCCAAACCAGTGTTCGTGAAGCCATTGGGGCCGGCATGACCCCTACTATCAACTCATTAATGGTAGTTGGTCTTGTTAGTTTGCCGGGAATGATGACGGGCCAAATCCTGGGAGGTGTTGACCCAAGGGAGGCTGTGCGTTATCAGATAGTGGTAATGCTAATGGTTGCTGCTGCCGTGGCTATCGGTTGTCTGATATTGGTAGTGCTGTCATATAAAAGGCTTTTTAACAAAGACGGGGGTTTACAGTCTTTTGTTTTAAGCAGCCGCAAGTAATTTTATTGCATTTTAGACAAGTTATCGTTGGTGGGTTTTATTGGCCTTTTGGGGCTCAATTTTACTTTTAGCCATTCAAGATTAAACCGTCATATCCTTAGTTTCAATACATAATAACCTTCCGCCTCCGGGAGGGGGAGCAGAAGCCGGTGGTTGACAAGACTTCACCATCATAGCTCGTCTGGTAGACAGTGGTATTGGCGTGACTATTATCCAGCACTTCATATTGGAACTATGCTCGTTGTCTTCCTGCACGCTAATGGTTAATTCCGCGCCTCTGTTGTTTAATAACCAGTGTTACTGTAGAGCCAGGCTATTATGTTGATGACAGCAATTTCAAAGATCATCTAGAGGAAATTGTACTGCAATAAATGTTTAATTATGCAAATGAAATATTGCCTTAAAATATCTTTATTGTTTTGATTGTTATCATAAAAAATCTAATCAGAGGTTTTTACATGAGAGATGTTAGTACAAAGCAAAGGTTGCTTAAGATAATTGAGATTTTACGTACTGAAACAGACGCGGAACATCGATTGAGTATTAGAGAATTATTAGATAAGTTAAAATCCGCTTTCTTAAACTTAAATATTTATTAATGGATGATCCTGACTTCAAATCAATACCCTTAGAAAAGCCAGACACAAGTATTAAGGTCATTAGTGTAGGGCTAATTGGCAATAATGCAATAAAGACTTAGGAATCCCGCAATCGGCCCTTAGACGATAGGTAAAACCAAGTAGTGAACCAGAAAATGCATCATATTTTGAAGAAATATAAAATGGTTACTTTTACTAAAGAGTAATTGAGCAGTTTGAAGGAACTATTGAATGGGATGGAGTTGTAGTTAGAATAAATTTTAGGGGATGCGGGAATGAAGTATAATGAACTTGAACTCAAGAAATTAATGAAAAAAGGATTCGATAATCTGTCACTTGATGAGCAAATTTCTATCGATATCCTCAATTTTATTCGTATCGTTTATCTAAACAAACAAGATTTTTACGCTTCTCGATTTGATACCCGTTATTTCGGTGCTGTGGAGATGACGTTTTCTAAGCCAGCGAACTGTCTGATTGGGCGTTGCCGCGTGTCGTTGAAAGATGAGGGTAAGGCAATTGATTATTTGTTTACGGAGAACGGCTTTGAGTTGCTGAACGGAATTGTAAGATAGGAAACCAAGCATAGAAAGGCAGAATATTTAATGAATGAATTAGATTTAAAGTATGGCTGTAACCCTAATCAGAAGCCATCCAGAATCTTTATGGAAGACGGAAGTGAGCTTCCAGTTACAGTATTAAATGGCAAGCCAGGATATATTAATTTCCTCGATGCCTTGAATGGCTGGCAGTTAGTATCTGAATTAAAGAATGCCACAGGACTTCCGGCAGCAACATCATTTAAACATGTCTCACCAGCAGGTGCCGCAGTTGGACTGCCCTTAACGGATGTTGAAAGAAAGATTTACTGGGTGGAGGAGGGCGAGTTAACGCCACTGGCAATGCTTATGCCAGAGCAAGAGGCGCTGACAGAATGAGTTCATACGGAGATTTTATTTGTCTTTCCGACGTATGTGATGTTGCAACGGCAAAACTCATTAAGGTAGAAGTTTCTGATGGTGTCATTGCTCCAGGATTTGAGCCGGACGCTTTAGAAATCTTAAAGAGCAAGAAAAATGGTAATTACAACGTAATTCAGATTGATGCTTCGTATCGTCCTGAGCCAATTGAGCATAAGCAGCTATTTGGCATCACCTTTGAGCAGGGAAGAAATGAATTAAAGATTGATCAGGAACTCCTTAAAAATGTAGTGACAGTGAACAAAGATATTCCTGATGCAGCCAAGCTGGACCTGGTGATTGCCTTAATTACCTTAAAATATACCCAGTCAAATTCAGTATGCTATGCCAAAGGTGGACAGGCCATCGGTATTGGTGCTGGACAGCAGTCAAGAATTCATTGTACGAGACTGGCCGGCAACAAGGCCGACAACTGGTTCCTTCGTCAGTCACCAAAAGTACTTGGCCTGCAATTCTTAAATGATATCAGACGTGCAGATAGAGATAATGCCATTGACCTGTATATTGGCGATGAATACTTGGATGTACTTGCAGAAGGTAAATGGCAGAGTATCTTCAAGGTTAAACCTGAAGTGTTCANNNTCTACTCGACTTTTGTGTCAGATAAAAGAACACATATACATTGCATAAGGCTTAGTTTTTGACACAAAGGAACCGTCCCCTTGTGTCCCCCAAGAGAACAGTGCGCTGCTATGTGGCCAAATTGCGCCCCCCTGCAATCATTCAACATATCTACCTTTATTGATTATTTCATCATGTAGAAACTGGCCCGGTCTAACTTTTTTATATTCTTCAGTAGAATATGGTCTGGGTGAAATATCTAAGTCTACGGATTCACTAATTCTTTTTAACATGACGGCTTCTTCCAAGTAATCATGGCCAAAATCAGGTGAAATTATTGCAATGTCAATATCACTATCCTTGTTCCCTTGGCCGCGAGCATAAGAACCAAAAAGTATAGCCTTTTCGACTCGAATTTTTTTTGCTTTTAGGGCATTGACATATTCTTTTACTCAAACTTCGCAGCCTAAATCAGTCATCAAAGCCCTGATATATGAGGGCTGAGCGGCAATCCATTGCTTAACTTGACACGCTACCGCTTTCGAAAAATCATTTGAGAAGTTGTTTAGCAATTTAGTAAAAAATAGCATCAGTTGCTTTAAAGCAGTTTCAAAGTCAATATCCTGTATTTCATCGCAGAGCATGAAAAATAGCTCTCCGTAACTACGGTAATCTTGATTCTGTCGACGTTCCCATTCAAGCAGCATATATCTGGTAAAAACAACAGTCGTATGAGCGATAAGCATATCAAAACTTTTGCCCTGAAACTCAGAACCAAGTTTAAATAGAGATTTGGCGCTTTTAAAGAATACTTCAATGCCCCATCTCATACCGTAGATACGCACAATCTCAGCATCATCAAGCTCAAGATCAGTCGTTAGTATCGCAAGCCATTCCCGTTTGTTATTACGGTTCTGGATGAAGACAATTTTAACTGGAATTCCATTTTTAATTTTAACACAGCATGATCCAATTATTTCTCGGTGATTCTTCTCTTTAAGAGTTGCTTTTAGGTCTGGAAGAGACATAGAGTGACCGTTAAAATCGTATCGTTGATTCATCTGTTTAACCA
>NZ_LSRS01000004.1:14689-35021 GCF_009932395.1 Sporotomaculum syntrophicum | reverse complement strand
CGACTATTCAATGCGGCAAGCGGCCTCGGTGAATCGTTTTATCTGAACGTAGTGGGATTTAAAGCTGTGTGGGCGGCAATCGCTCCGCTTAATGGCCGGGTTTTATCTGAACGTAGTGGGATTTAAAGCCGCAAAAATCCTTGAAAGGAATGGTGTAAATGTCAGTTTTATCTGAACGTAGTGGGATTTAAAGCAAGTATAAAAAATGGTTATCCTGAAAATCCTGATATGTTTTATCTGAACGTAGTGGGATTTAAAGAAATCTTTTGGGTGAGTCTGAACGTGTGTTCTTTTAGTTTTATCTGAACGTAGTGGGATTTAAAGTCAGCTACTATATAGTCTTTATCAGCATGCGGGCTTTGTTTTATCTGAACGTAGTGGGATTTAAAGTCGGTTTAAAACGCATATTCGAAGAAGGCGACTGTGTTTTATCTGAACGTAGTGGGATTTAAAGACACCTTTGATATTACATAAGCCTTCCTGCAGGGCTGTTTTATCTGAACGTAGTGGGATTTAAAGACATCGGAGATTGGCTTTGGGAATGTGATGTAACCGGTTTTATCTGAACGTAGTGGGATTTAAAGAATAGGGCGGGGAAAAGCAAACTACTCGCTAATTTAGCGTTTTATCTGAACGTAGTGGGATTTAAAGATGGTGCAAGCATGAGCCTTTTTAAAGCACTTCCGCGTTTTATCTGAACGTAGTGGGATTTAAAGAATTATGCGTATTTGATTTAAGTAATGGCATGATATGTTTTATCTGAACGTAGTGGGATTTAAAGTCATAATTACGTTCAATGGGCTTAAACATACTATCAGTTTTATCTGAACGTAGTGGGATTTAAAGNGACAATATTGAACGTGCCCATAAAAGCGGTGTTAAATATATTGCCGAGCCAGGTGGATCGATTCGTGATGATCATGTTATTGAAACATGTAACAAATATGGTATGGCCATGTGCTTTACAGGAATTCGTTTATTCCACCATTAATTGAAATCCCGGTATAGGTCTTCAAGTCCCCGGAAGTATGCTGCTCTGGGGTATTCTGCCAAAAACATTCCGAGAGTAGATGATTTGTTCATCTTATGTAACCCTCCGCAATGCTACGATAGGAAATTTGGCCTTTGAGGAAAGTGTACATACAAGAGCATTTTTGCTGAATGTCGTTCTCCGGAATTTTTGTGTTTTCGTTTTTATTAGACAATAAGCTCACCTCTGAATACTATTCCGATAAGCAAGGTTGGATAACTTTTTAGTACAATCAACTCTTTAATATACTATAACTATTTATGTTTAGTGGGTGTTGTGACCTGCGCTAAAATAAGTCGAGCCCCCTAGTTTTCTGCCAGGGGGCTTTAAATATATGAACGGCACTGTTGTCTTGCTCCAATACCTAATCCAAAATCCTCATTCAATCTTATGCCTAGATGTCCGCAAAATCAACCTGCTTCAAGAATTGCTGTAAAATTTGATTGTCCGCTTGATTAAAAATATAATCAGGAGTACCTTCCACCTCGATTTTACCTTTATTTAAAAAAACAACTCTAGTAGCAAAACGGCGAATAGCATTGATTTGATGGGTTACAATCAACATAGTTTGACCCTCTTTGGCTAAGTCACTGATCGTTTCAAAAACTTCGTGGGCCAGCTTGGGATCAAGAGAAGATGTAGGCTCGTCAAAAATAATGATTTCCGGTTCCATTGCCAGAGCCCTGGCGATAGCCAACCTTTGTTTTTGCCCACCCGATAAACTGTTAGGGTACTGATCAAACTTATCCAAAATGTGAACCTTATCCAACAAGGTTTTGGCTTTTTCGGTGGCTATGTCAACCTTCATCTTCAAGACTGTTTTCAATGGCTTTATTATATTTTCCCCCACAGTGAAATGAGGAAATAAGTTAAAGTTTTGAAAGACCATGCCAACTTTGCCATGGGTACTTGCGGTATTTACTACCGCCTCACCATCCAGTAAAATTTCATCGCCGCTGACCGGCTCCAACCCAGCAATACAACGCACCAGGGTGCTTTTACCGCTGCCGCTGGGACCGATGATAGCCACTACTTCACCTGAATTGACCCGCATATCCAAGGACTGCAAAACCTTTGTATCAGCAAAGCTTTTGGACAAATTGCTTATTTTAATTAGTTCACCCACACCGAGAGTCTCCTTTCCAACCACTTTGCCAAAAAGGTTACGGAATAAGTCATCACAAAATAAATGATTGCCATAGTAATATAAATTTCAAAGGGGTGGTAGGTTTTAGCATAAATTTGATTGCCCAACTTGGTTAGCTCTACTACCGGTAAAACCGAAATTAAAGAAGTTTCTTTAATGATCGATGAAAAGCCGTTCATGAAAGTCGGCACGGCAATCCGTAAAGCTTGGGGTAAAATAATCTGGCTGATGGTTTGCAAAGAGTTATAGCCCAGCATGGCCGCTGCCTCATACTGTCCCCGATCAACAGACAGAATGGAAGCGCGCACCACCTCGGACAAATATGCACCACTGTTTAAGCCCATCGTTACAATCGCAGCGATCATTGGTTCTATCCTGATGCCAAAGGACGGCAGCCCGTAATATACCACAAAAAGCTGGACCAACAAAGGTGTGCCCCGAAAGAATTCCACATATGCCGTAAGGACCAAATGCACCGCCCAATTAAGCTTGCGGGTTCGCAAACTGCCCACCACAATAGCTAAAACTATCGCTAAAATAAACCCGCCGAGACCTACCTGCAGCGTGATAGCAATGGCAGCCGGCAATAGATTGATATAGGGCAAAAGCGTAGTAAAGTCTAAATTTGTCATCTCTTAAACCACCCAAATAAACGGCAAGCCAACTGCGTTATTCACAGCTGGCTTGCCGCAATAATTTATCCTTGGCTGTATTTAATCAGCAGCTAACCATTGCACTGCGATCTCATCATAGGTACCGTTAGCTTTTAATTTGTTCACCGTTTCGTTGATTTTATTGATCAAAGCAACCGAGCCTTCTTTCGCTACCACAGCAATACCCACATTATGCAGCGGGTCGTTGATTACTTTGTAGCCGGGGTTATTTTTAGCCTGCTCATTGGCATAAGTCAAGCTTACCACCAGGGCATCGATCCTGCCGTTAGCCAGCTCCGCATAAGCTTCCGCATTTCTGGTGTAGTGGTTGAGCTTGGCCACTTTAATTCCCTGATTAGGCAGGTCTTCCGCAGCCTGGGCAGCAGAGCAGGCATCCTGCACGCCAACTATTTTACCGGCTAAATCTTCTTTGCTTTTTATATCCGTGTTATCTGCTCTGACCACAATCACATCTGCCAGTTCATAATAATTTTCGCTTAATTCCACTGCCTTAGTAGCAGCGGTGGCTTCTTCCGGAGACATCGCCGACATGATTACATCATAATCTCCGTTGTTTAGGCCGGCAATCAAACCTTCCCAGGGTGTATTGATGCATTCAACCTCTACGCCCCATTCTTTTCCAATGGCAGCCGCTAAGCTGGGGTCAAAACCAACAATTTCATTGTTTTCGTTAATACTTTCGAATGGAGGATATTCGGGGCACATACCAACCCGCAAAACTCCCCTGTCCAGCACTGTTTGCAATGATGCATCAGTTGAACCGGTATTGGTTGCATCGCCGGCTTTTTGATCGCTACTTCCGCAGCCTGCCAGTGCAAAAGCAGATAAGACCACCACCAAGGCCATTACTAATAACTTAAACCGCTTCAATTTTTCTCTCCCCCTTTAATGTTTAATATAAACAATGGCTGGCATAATCAGCCACAGCTTCCGCTACCGCCATCCCTTTGCTTTTCTCCTCAAAAACAGGGAACTCAAGCAACAAACCGTTTTTCCCCAACCCATTGATGGCCAGCTTGGCCTCTGTCACATCCCGGCAGGGCAGAGCCAGAAGCAACCCAAACTCCTTGATTTGCTTCAACACAGGTAAATACTCCTGCAGGTTATTAAGCCAAGGTTCGATATTCCAATAGATACCGTGTAGCTGCTTTATTTCGGCTAAGGGCTGCAAGAAGCGAATTAATTTTACCGAATCCAAATTAAACATCGCATAATCCAAATAAGTGCAGGCATCTGCAATGACCGGCCAGGCCAGCTCAGCAAACATTTGGCCTGACAACATCACCGATATGTCCGATCTGATACTGTCAAATTTGCCCTCGGCAAAGACAGGAAACCAGGAAGCGGACTCACCATAACCCCAGGCCAGCAAATGCTGATAAATGTAGTCATAAAAGCTGTAAAACAAACGGTTCAAAGCCATGGCTTTTTGCTGAACTGCGACAGGGTGTTTATACAAACTTTTCAGGAATTGCTCCATACCCATAATCATTGCCATAGTAGTCAGGGCATCTGCTGTGGTGGGCGGATTGATGCCCGCCAATTGCCCCACATCAGACCTTACTCCCTGGTAGATGGCCAGCACCTGTTGCACAAAAAAATTGTCTTGATTAAATTCGGGGGTAGGGGCAAAAAGAAAATCAGCGTCCTGGGCAAAGGTGATGAACTCCGTAACCGGGTGAATAACAAAATCATATCCGGACAACACGCCCATATTGGTGATATCCCTGCCGAACATCACATTGGCGATTGGCATGCTGTCCGCCAAGAAATCATAAGCTAAAATCTGGCTGCGGCACTGGTTGATATGCCAATTTATATCCAGCTCAGCTTCTTTACGATCGATCTTTTGTTCAACTAGCCATGGAGCTAAAGCAACTGCCTTTTTTGCTTTGATATATAACAAAGGACAGTCTGCTGTTTTATGCTGCCAGAAATCCCGGTGCCGTTGACGAGCAGCAGCATAGTCCGGCTTCAATAAATAATCCATATATAACCCATGAACTTCTTAATACAGGTTACTTACTGGCCATATTGCCAACTAAGTTTTTGATCAGCTCCTGGCAGGCCATCTCCGGGTTCTGCTCGTCAACGGCCAGGAATCTGACCTTTATACCCGCTTGCTCCAGCATTTCCTGCAAAACTTCCATCATCACGCCCGCTTCCGGCAAAGTAGCCAGTGAAGCCAGTTGCGCCGGCAAATCATGGCCGTCACCGATTTCTCCGCCCCAATTGCCGGTGCAGGTAGAATACACACCACAGGCAGGGCTGCCATCTAAACCGATGACCGCGGTTATGTCATAACCGTTTTTGTGAAAGTCCAGCACTTGCTCCAGGATTGGCTGCAGCAAACTGCGGCATTTGCCACGAAATGCCGGGAAATCTAATTGCTCCTTGACTTGCCCCCAGCGCTTGATCCCAAAGCAACTTTGCTCAACACAGGGCAGCTGAATGATGCCAAAGCCGTGCTCCAGTAAGCAGGATACAATTTGTTTGCAACCGGCCGGTTCTGTGGCAAGACCGTATACTTTGGCATTGATATTTAAAATGCAATGGGCTAATAAAACGATTTTTTTATTTCTCTTCACCAAAATCACTGCTTTTTCTTTTCAATATTACACCAGTCGATTTTATAATGCCAATAAATAAAATTTATTTAGTTATGTTTAGTATAAAGATATTTTTTATCAGTTCCGGGGATAGCTGGTAGCAGCAGAGGACTTATTAAATCTCATTATCAGATAAAACTAATAATAAAATAGTTTTATGTTTGTTATAAAGGATTATTTGACGTATTGTTTAATTTCTAACCAACCAGGGATTAAATATTCGTGACCAAATTTATGGCCACGCAAAAAAAAGGTGATTTGTATGGGGTTAATAGAAAAAAGACCGGCTATTTGTGGAGTTTGTCCCGGGGGGTGTGCCGTAGAGGTTACTCTTGATGAAGGCAGGCTGGTTAATGTGCAGCCCTTACAGGGAGCACCCTTTGGTAATCTGTGCATCAGGGGCAGGCACGGGCCGGAAGTTGTTTATGCCAAGGAAAGGTTAAAAACCCCGCTGATCCGGGTAGGCGAGCGGGGGGAAGGTAAATTCCGGCCTGCCGGCTTGGATGAAGCTTTGGATTATACAGTGCAGAAAATGCAATTAATTAAAGATAAATACGGCCCGCAAGCACTGATTAGCCACTCGGGACGCGGGGCTTTTGAACAGTCCATGCTGGACTTTTGCAATATCAAAACAGATACGGTGGCGTCCAAGCTTTTGTTGCCCTTTGGCTCGCCTAATATCGCCAGTTGCGGTTCCCTTTGCTTTGTTTCCTTTGGTATACTGGCGCCAATGGCCAACTTCGGTATTCCCGGTACTGCTCTTGAGCCCGATTTGGTCAACAGCAAGCTAATGGTGATTTGGGGCTCAAATCCCATTACGGATTCACCGCCTTTTTTATTTAAAAAGATAGTGAATGCTAAAAAAAATGGTTTAAAAATTATTGCCATTGATCATATGCAAACCGACATTGCCCGAAGAGCGGACCAGTGGGTGGCTATGCGTTCCGGGACGGACGGGGCACTGGCCCTGGGCATGATTAATGTAATTATTCAAGAGCAGTTATATGACCGGGATTTTGTGCAAAATTGGACGATAGGTTTTGCAGAACTGAGCGATTATGTGCAGGAGTTTGCACCTGAAACAGTCGAGAGAATAACCCGGGTTCCCGCGCAAACCGTGGTAGACCTGGCGCGAGAGATTGCCACCACGAAAAACGCGTGCCTGCGCACTTATACCGGGCTGGAGTATACCAATAGCGGTGTGCAAAATATCAGAGCGGTATATATTTTGTTCGCCATTACCGGTAATCTCGACGTGCCTGGTGGGTTATACATTAACCTGCCTACAGGCAGTACCGTGGCTCAGGAAGAGTTTCCTCAACCGGACGGAGTTTTACCCATCGGCGCGCGTGAATATCCATTGTTTTATGAATTAACTCGCTGTGCCCATTATATGGAACTGCCCAAGGCCGTGCTAAAGGGTGACCCGTATCCGGTAAAGGGTTTGTTAATTAACGGAGCGTCTACCATAACCTCCTACCCGCAGCCGGAGATTTGGACAGAGGTTTACCGCAATCTGGAGTTTATGCTGGTTATTGATATCATTATGACCAGTGATGCCATGTTTGCCGATGTAGTGCTTCCTTCAGCTACTTATTATGAAATAAACTCTTATCAGCGTTACCCGGGTTATTTGCGTTTGCGTAAAAAAGTTATCGAGCCCATAGGCGAGTCGCACAACTGCACTTTAATTATAGCTGAACTGGCAAAAAGGCTGGGTTACGGCTATCTGTACCCGCAAAGCGAGGAAGAGATACTGGCCAAAGCTTTCGCCGGGAACCCGGAACTACTGGAGTTATTAAAGCACAGCCCCGACGGTGTTAAAGTGGCTGTTCCGGAGCGCCGGTACAAAAAATATTCCACCGGGCAGCTGAGAAAGGATGGCCGGCCGGGTTTCCCGACAGCTTCAGGCAAGCTGGAGATTGCCTCGGAATTATTGGCTAAGCACGGTTATGATAAATTGCCTGTTTATATTAACCCGCAGGAAGGGCCTCTGCGGAATCCAGAGTTAGCCCAGGATTACCCTCTGGTCTTGAACACCGGGACTAGGATTCAGTCAACCTTCCGCTCTCAGCATTTAAATGTGCCCGGCCTGGTTAAACTGCAGCCTAAACCCCAGGTATTAATTAACCCGTCAGATGCCGGCAGCCGCGGTATTGAGGACGGGAATAAGGTGATGGTAATTACGCAACGGGGCGGAGTAGCCTTTTACGCAAGGGTAACGGACGAGGTTCTGCCCGGGCAGGTAGAGGTAAATATGGGGGGAGGCAACCCGGCCCAGGTAGAAGCCTGGAGGAATGCTAATGCTAATGTGCTGACGGATTTTGCCAATCGTGATCCGATTTCAGGTTTTCCGGTGTTTAAGGCACTACTCTGCCAAATCGAGCCGGCTGAGTAACTGCCTGCAGCGAAAAGGAAGAGGGGGCAGCCAGGTTTGTCTCAAAAACAGCGGACTACCGGAGCCCATCATAAAAATTACCCATCTGAGCAAATCCTTTGGCAATATCGAGGCTTTAATTGATGTTAGCTTGGAGATTTATGCCGGAGAAATATTGGCCATTGTTGGTGACAACGGTGCCGGAAAAAGTACTCTGATCAAGCTGCTGTCGGGAGCATTAGCTCCGGATCATGGCCAAATCATGGTGGGGGATAAAAGTTACAGCTCAATGACACCGGGGAAAGCAATCAGTCTGGGCATATCGACGGTATATCAAGATCTAGCTTTGGTTGATTGCCGGGATGTGGTCAGCAATATCTTTTTAGGCAGGGAACCGGTTTATGCCGGTTTCTTAATGGACAAGCGCAGGATGCAAAAAGAAGCCGCCCAAGTTTTACAGGATTTGCAAATTAATATTCCCTCGTTGCACACGCCGGTGGGCCTGCTTTCCGGCGGGCAGCGACAGGGCGTGGCGGTGGCCAGAGATGTTTTCCAAGGGGGTAAGGTAATTATTTTTGATGAACCTACTGCTGCGATGGGACTCCAAGAATCTGCCAAGATTATTAAGTTATTGCAAAAACTGCGCCAAGGAGGTCTGGCAGCAGCCGGCAAGAGAGAAGGGCGCATTATCTTTGGGGTAGACTTTATTGATGAAGCTAAAGAAGCCATTGGTACCGGCAAACTTGTGGCAGTATCGCTTATTCTATGGACGCCTATGCCAAAGCAGGCATAATCCTCTGTTTAAAAACTATTCAGGACCTGGAAGTTCCATCGCAGGTCAACAGCCCGCTGGAAGTAGTAACCAAAGAAAATATTCAGGAGTACCAAAACTGGCATTAACAATGCCGATATAAAAAGAGTCGGCTGACCGGGTACAGCCGGCTTTTTTTTGTATTAAGCTCATGATCGAGATGGGGGATATCGTGCATTTAGAAAAGCAAATTAGAGAAATGGCTTTTGAACAGGGCTGGGATTATTGCGGCTTTGCCGACCTGACGGAACATCATGGTTACATGGAAGGTTTTTGTGGAGCATTTATTCGTCGGTTTCCCAGGGCGGTTTCACTGGCGATGCGTCTTTCCGATGCGGTTGTTGATGCTATTGCAGGGCAAGAGCAAGACAAAATACTATCTTTCCATAACTATTATTACTATGCGGTGGATTACCTGCAAAACAACGGTGCCGTAAAAATTGCCCATATGATCGAGCGCAGTGGTTGGCTGGCCTATCCAGTGCCGGCCTCATATAGTGTATATCAAAACCGAAAAGCGGGACTGGTATCACATAAATTGGTGGCCGGGTTAGCCGGTTTGGGGTGGATTGGGAAAAACGGGCTATTATTAACACCGGAGAATGGGCCCCGTGTCCGCCTTTGCACTATTCTCACCGATGCCCCGCTAAGAGCGGGCAAACCAATAGAGCCGGCCTGCGGGACCTGTGAAATATGTACCCGTGCTTGCCCTGCCGGAGCCATTAAAGGCCGGGAATTTATTAGCGGCGAAGCAGACGATTATCTAATAGATCGCAATAAATGTTACGATTTTATGGAAAAACGGAAAAAAGACTGGGGTATTGAGATTGAACGGTGTGTCTGTGGCTTATGCGTGGCGATTTGCCCGCAGGGAAAAACAAGGGGTAACAAATAATATTTATCTAAGTTTTATATATAATATAATATATTTATAGCAACAATAAAGGGTTCGCATTATTTTTCTTGAAATTAAATAATAGCTGAATATATTTTGTAGGATTGAGCAGCCATGCCCAATATAAATGTCGCCTAAAAACTGTGGCAATTAATTTTCGCTATAAAAAAACTTTGTACCCAGGTCAGGAGGTGAGCTAAGCCATGTTAACAAAAGGCATTGTCCGTAATTGGTGAGTTTGAAATATAGCTTACTTGTTTGGATTTGCCAGGCAACAAAGTATATCCTGCACTTTCATTGACGTATTGTATCCGCTGAGGCGACATGGCATATCTGCTCAAAGCTTCCTAAGCTGGGTAGGCAAAAGAGCAAAACCATCATACTACAGGTATTTTTCCGTCTGCAAATGTACCTGTGAAATGCTCTTCGACCCCATTGATTCAGCAGCTTTAAGTAAGCAATTAATGAATTGATATTAATGAATTAAGGAGTGACATAAGCATGGCTACAGAATTTAAACCTATAATGTTAGGTATTGTATGCAACTGGTGTTGCTACGGAGGCGCGGACCTAGCCGGCGTTTCTCGTTTTCAATATCCCCCATATATAAGGCTAATCAGAGTAATGTGTTCCGGCAGAGTCGACATGTCCTTTATTATCAGGGCTTTCCAAAATGGTACGGACGGGGTGTTTGTCGGTGGTTGTCATCTAGGTGATTGCCATTACGTTACGCAAGGTAATCACGATGCCATAAACATGGTGGAGATGACGAAAAAAATACTGGCTAATATCGGTGTTAACCCGGCAAGATTAAGACTGGAATGGGTATCTGCCGGTGAAGGCATCCGTTTCGCTAGTATTATGAATGAATTTGCTGAGCAGATCACTAAGTTAGGACCCCTGGGAAAAAGTGAAGGCATAGAAAATAGTTTATTGCAATTAAAACTCGAAGCAGTTAACAGGTTAATTCCTTATTTAAGAGTGGTACAAAATGAGCGGTTGCAGGTGCGCAAGTCTACGGAGGAAGAATATAAGGAATACTATGCCAGTGAGGAGTGTAACAGGTTATTCCGTGAACTAATTGCCGACAAAATAACCTTAAGCGAAATTATACAGCTCCTGAGAGAAAAAGCCTTTTCCCCGGGTGATCTGGCCAGTAATTTAAATCTCAACCTGTCTGAAATTTCAAGACACCTGATAAGTTCAGCAAATCATGGATTAATCAGGTACGATGCAGGCCAGAAACGCTATGCCATTGCGCAAAGTAATTATAGGTGATAGTTAGACAGGAATGTGGCAAGCGGATACCATCTTGGCTATCCGCTTCAAGTTTACGGGACTGAGAATGTATCTAATTTCGTGTAAATGGTCATCTCCTTATTGATAGTAATAACCATTTACACGAAATTATTTATACTTCCTACAAATATCCAAGTAGCTCATTCATAAATTCCTGTTCTACCTTAACAAGCTTTTTTGCTAAATCCATACTTTCTTTAGATGCGGTCTTATATTTATTGATATACTTACTAACTGATTTAATTCCCATGTTACAGCCATCAATCATTATGTTGGCAATTTCATGGGTATCATTATTCATCATCAATTTCATTTCCGTACTAATCCATGAAAAAGCCTTCGCACTAATTTGCGGGTCCTTCTCTTCCTCATGGTATTTATTTAACAGTTGATGGCATTCATCACTAATCTTAATATGCTTATCATTGTATTTATCAATAATAGACTTAAGCTTCTCGTTTTTAATATATGGCTGCACCTGCTCCATACTATTTGTACCCGATTTACAACCTGCATTGCATTCCCTTAAAAGATTAATAGTATCTTCATTCATAGTTGTCATCCTTTCTAAGGTTAATATGAGGGGATGCCAACTTTTTTATACAAAAACAGGAGCATGACTGACGTTCCACCTCTTGGATAGGCAGGACGTAGGAATTTAGGGCAACGACCCAGGAAGATATGTGAGGTTTGCTGCCGGGAGATGATGTGGAATCCCACTGGCCATAATACAGAAAACAGGCGGCCTTGATTGAGGTTACACACCATCAACCAATATTACACATTGATGTAAATAACAAGAGTCTAGTATCTGACAGTAAAGTGAAAATCTAAGATACACGAAGGTAATTGATGATATGCGAAGTATATTAAGGAAGGTCTAAAGACACAAATGTCTGTTCGAAAAGGTTCTTTTCGAGCTGATATTTGCAGGATTATGCAAGTCTGGGAAAGAATCCATATCATATATTCATTTTAGCTTAAAATGTTGCTATTAGTGGAAAGGGGAGTTATTGCGCATCTCATTAGTTTTCTTTATTATAATATCTTTGTTAGCTCAAAAGGAGGCCTTGTTTTGAGAATAAATGAAGAAGTTATACCAAACCATGAAAACAATTATCCACTGGTCTTTAGTCCAATCAATATTGGTCCGGTAAGGCTTAAAAATCGCATTGTTTTTCCGACGTGGCAGGTAAATTATGCTAATACCGATGGGACAGTGTCCGATAAATTATTAAAATTTTATAGCGCGTTGGCAGACGGGGGATGCGGGCTAGTTTTTACAGGTTGTGCTGTGGTATCGTCCGATACAGCCGCTTTTGACCGTGTGATGAGATTAGATAGTGATATCTATTTACCGGGATTACGAAAACTTTTTCTTGAAATAGAAAACCGGGGCAGTGTACCTGGGATACAGTTAATCCATTATGGACGCCAGGCTTTAACTTCTGTGACCGGATGTGAACTTATTGCGCCAAGCCCCATCCCATGCCCGGTAATGTCCCGGTTTGAGCCAAATTATAAAGTACGCGAAATGACCATAGCTGATATCCACCGGGTTTGTAACGATTTCATTGCCGCGGCTGTGCGTGCCGCAGAGGCAGGGGCCAAGGTAATAGAAGTCCATGCCGCGCATGGTTATTTGCTAAATCAATTTCTATCACCTTATTCAAATCACAGAACTGATGATTACGGTGGCAATACAATAAACCGCGCGCGTCTCATTTTACAAATAATTGAGGGTATAAAGAACAAGCTCGATAACCGTGTGGCAATAAGCTTGCGGGTTAGTGGCAACGAATTCGTTGAAGGCGGGCTTAAGCCCAATGATTTTAAGGATTTAATTAATCTGTTTGAAAACAAGGGCATAGATATGTTAAACGTTTCTGCAGGTGTTTACGAGTCTATGGAGCGCATTGTTCCCCCTGCAACATTGGGCGATGCCCCCCATGTCAATATAGCCTCTGAATTAAAACAATTTTCAACTGTACCCGTATGCGCAGTAGGATCCATTTTCTCCATTGGGTTAGCGGAAGAAGTAATAGCTTCCGGGAAAGCAGAACTGATCGCCTTGGGGCGGGCGCAAGTTGCAGACCCTGCAATTGTAAACAAATCATTGCTTGGCCAAGAATCAGACATAAGAAAATGTATCAAGTGTAATAAATGCACCTTCTGGACGACGGGCGAAGCGCAAATGTTTTGTTCCGTAAACCCTGACTATCAAAGGCCAAAAGAGATTGAATAATGGATAGGTTATACACAGCAATAGCTAATATAGACATTCTTCTTCCGCCCAATCTATATATTGAAAAATTACTACAAGTCCTTTGTGACATTTTCGGCTACTCCTTTAGTTCCGTCATTGAAGTGGACGAAGAAGGGATAGGATGGATGATTGCCTCACATAACCTGCCCGACAATTACCCACAGGATGTGAACCGGCAAGCGCCGGTTCTTTCAAGCCCTTCAGGGGAAGCCATTTCAACAGGTCGCATTGTTGTAGTTAATAATCCTTTACTTGAGCCGCGCCTGGCATCCTGGTACGGTATTATGGGCCAACACAACATTAAAACAATTATATGGGTACCACTGATTAGCAAAGGCATTGCTTTTGGAACATATGTTTTATATGATACTCGGTTAAGGGAAACCCCGCAAGAAGAATTAAAAGCACTTAAGCAAATAAGTGCGATGATAACCATTGCCGCCTATAGTAATAAGTATCTTAGTCAGCTAAATCAAAAAACAAACGAGTTGGAAAAAGAGATTGCCAGGCGTAAACAAGTAGAAGCAACGCTTCGTGAAAAAGAAAGCTTTCTTACCAGCGTAATCGAAAGTATACAGGATGGTTTATGTGTTATTGATCAGGACTTTAATATAATGCGGGTTAATACAACCGTAGAACGTTGGTATTCTGAAGGCATACCACATATAGGTAAAAAATGTTACGAAGTTCTTATGGGTAGAACTAAAATCTGTGAAGAATGCCCTGCTCATAATACTCTCATTACAGGTAAATCCGGTTGTGCTGTCCTTCCCCGCAAGGATATCGACGGGGAAATTATTGGCCGGCATGAAATATATAGCTTTCCCTTTGTATATCAAAAGACATATCAAACTGAGGGTATGATTCTGTATATAAGGGATGTTACTCAGAAATTAAAAACCGAGCAGGAGATGGCCCGTCTTGCAAAGTTAAACCTAATTGGCAATATGGCCGCCGGTATTGGTCATGAGGTTAGAAATCCCATGACCACTGTGCGCGGGTTTTTACAAATATTAAAGGGGAAGAAGGAATGTATTAAGTATGTTGATTATTATAATCTGATGATTGAAGAGTTGGATAGGGCAAACAATATTATATCTTCATATTTATCTTTAGCTAAAGATAAGGTAAAAAATTTACAAATACATAGTCTTAATTCAATAATTGAGTCAATTTATCCACTATTACAAGCAGACGCGACGGTTTCCGACAAATATATTGCTTTGGAATTAAATAATATTCCTGATTTGTATTTAGATGAAGAGGAAATTCGCCAGTTAATTTTAAATTTAGTACGTAACGGGTTGGATGAAATGTCTTCAAAAGGAACTTTGACAATCAGTACATATACAGACAACAATGAAGTAGTCTTAGCGGTACGTGATGAAGGCAAAGGCATTAGTCCTGATGTCTTGCAAAAATTGGGCACGCCTTTTTTTACAACAAAAGATAACGGAACCGGTTTGGGGCTTGCGATATGCTATAGCATTGCTGACAGGCACAACGCTACGATACAGGTGGAAACCAGCCCCTGTGGCTCCACCTTCTTTATCCATTTTAAACCGGTGCCGGGCACTTAACTTATTAACTTGTTGTTAAACAAGCCAGGGGATCAATACGGATCGCCCGGCTTGTTTTTGTTTACACCTTCGGTGTTACCCCCTGGGAGGAGATCCAAACCAGTGTTCGTGAAGCATATTTTGCGTAAAGAAGTTAGCAGGAGTCCAAGAATAATTGGCGAACTATTCGGATAAGTGCACGGAATTTGAGGAAATTTGTTGAATTACGTTCATTAGTCTAACCATAGTTCTCTTAGCCATTCTGTTGGTAACCTTACTTTTTCCAAATAACTATATGAAGGTGAGTATATGATCGAAACCCATTTTCGTAAAGGCACTCAGACTCTTAAATTGGGAGTCGCTAAAGTCATGCATGATCTGTTTCCTCATGAAACTTTTAAAAACTCTTATTCAATAGGTGAAGGGGTTTTTGGCAACCTGGTCGGTTCTATGCTATCTGTAAGAGAGGTAAAACTAATTGAGATGAAACTCAGGGAATGGGTTGAACAGGACAGCCCGATCCAGTTTATTGAACGTAAAGATGGTTATTATCATTATCAAGTAGGCGATATGAGAGTGAAAATAATCTATCCTGCCCATACCACCACTTCTCTGGCTAATCCATTTACCATTACTCCTTTTTCTTACGGTTTTATAATCGACTTCAGTGAAGCCAACATAAAAAGCAATAAGCCAATTGAACCGCCTTTTCTGTTAGCAAGTACTTATGAAAGTAGCCAGAACTGGTTAAACCAAGTCGGTATTGAATTCTTTTCCGATATAAATAACTATATTACCTCTGGCCGGAGCCTGCAGTTGCTTGATCTGGCAGAAGCGGTACAGGAAAAGAAAATCTCCGATATTGCGGATTTTATAATTAAACAACGCCGTGCCTTGCGTGTGCTGCTTATCGCCGGCCCATCATCTTCCGGCAAAACATGCTTTGCCCAAAGAATTGCCACGCAATTGCAGGTACTTGGCATGAAGACAGTTTCCCTTTCCCTGAATGACTACTATTTAAACAGGGAGCAAATACCGCGTGATGCTGATGGAAAATATAATTTTGACTGTTTGGAAGCATTGGACATACCGCTATTGCAGCAACATCTTGAACAGTTAATTGCCGGAGAAACTGTTGAGGTGCCCGTTTATGATTTTATCCACGGCCGGCGGACTAACCAACCTGTGACTATGCATGTTGGACCTGATGATATTCTGGTCGTTGAAGGAATGCATGCCTTAAATCCCAGTTTGGTGCCCGACATTAATAGGAATCTGCTTTTTAAAGTCTATGTCAGTGCACTTGGCGGGCTTAATTTTGACCTAATCAACAGAATGCCCACCACTGAAGTTAGATTGCTGCGCAGATTGGTTAGGGATGATTGGTACAGAGGTTCCCACCCCGAAACAACATTAAGCCTGTGGGCTGGCGTGCGCAGAGGTGAAGAAGAGAACATTTTTAAATTCCAGGAAGAGGCAGATGTTATGTTTAATTCAAATATCCTTTATGAAATGAACGTCTTACGTCCTTTTGCAGAGTCTATCTTAAGTAAAATCAGCGATGATAGTCCTTTTCGCGACACAAAAGAGCGCCTTATGAATCTATTGACGTTTTTCGAACCTATGGATTATGCAAAAGTTCCTTTCAATTCTATTTTAAGGGAATTTATTGGAGGCGGTTTATATTTCAGCCGTTAGGAATATTGCCGGTTGCTCAATGATTGGGTAGTTTTAATAATTATACCGTATCTGGTGTTGCGGCTATGGTTTTTTTGTTAAAACACGCTACCCGGGGTGGAGAAATGACTAATGACAATATCAACATCGATGAAAGAAAGCTGTCCATCATTGTTCATGCCTTGTTTTCCTCCTGGATGCTGTCCTTCCTTTTTGAAGGGCAAATATTGTATGCCCTGGCTGATACCTTTGACCTGACCACAGATGTGATAATCTTTGGAGGGATTGTCGCTCTTTTTTCCGGATTGTTATTATGCGGCTTTTTCATAAAAACAAAATGGGCGGCGAAGCAGCTGTTTTTGTGTTCTTATCTTTACTTCCTTACAGTCTCTGTTGTATTTTTCTTTCCGCCCTCAATCTTCTGGACCTTGGGAATAATCACTAGCGCTTTTTTAGCAGGAGGCTGCGTGGCGGCATGGAGTTTCTATTTTAAAAGTGGTACACCGAAAAACGAGCGCATAAAGACAGCTGCCGATGTGCTCATCTGTTCCAATGTCCTGATGATTTTGCTGAACATGGCGGCCATCCATCTAACACCGCGTATCGGGCTGGCACTTTCCATGCTCATGCTTATGGCTGCGTTCTTTTTTGCGATGCGTCTTCCCACCGGTGATAATGATGCTTCTCCCGCGTCTTCCGGTCGAAAGGAAAGCGCCGAAAGCATTACGGGGCCCCTTGTTTTTTTATGCCTCTTTATTGTGGTAATCACCATTAATTCAGGGCTGATGTATCAGGTGATTAATCCCTCCTTTGCTCATCTGCAGTGGCTGACCAGCTGGTACTGGGCCATTCCCTATATCGTTGCTCTGTTCATCATGAGAAACCTGCCCCCCAAAACAAACCACACCTACATCCTCTATGTGGCCCTCGCCATGATCGGCTTTTCCTTTATTGCCTTTGTAACCCTTGACCATTCGGCGCTCAGTTATCTTGTTGTCGACACGCTGATACTGGGCGCTTGTGGTATCTACGATTTGTTTTGGTGGAGCATCCTGGGCGAGATGCTGGATCTGCACAAAAATCCGGCTAAGTTGTTCGGTATAGGTATGTCGGCCAATGTGCTGGGCGTGTTGCTTGGCGGGCTGATCGGCAGCGCCATTTATACCGAAGGAACGCATATTTACAACGTAACACTACTGGCACTGGCCGTAGTTTGCGTAACCCTTGCTCTCCTGCCGCTATTGCACAGTCAACTTTTCTCCCTGCTAAAAGAGCATGCCTATCTGACGGTGGTTTCCGGAATGGTATTAGAGGAACAAAGCAAAATAACCGACCGGTTTGTACAATTTGCCAACCTTTCAGAGCGGGAAAGTCAGGTCACCGCTTTGCTCCTCCAGAAAAAAACGTATAAATCAATTGCAGCAGAGCTGTTTATCAGCGAAAACACGGTAAAATATTATGTGAAAAATATTTATGCCAAATTTAATGTCCGGAGCCGAGCTGAGCTGATCGACATCATTTTGACGACGGGCGAGGACAACGCTGATAAAAAATAGTCGCAGGGCGCATAAACAAAGGATTCTTAAGCCCCTACCCGAAAAAGGGTGGGGGCTTTTTGACAAAGACTACCCGGTTTGGGTGAAGACACCTGGAGCGGAAAATTCTATAATTGACAAAAATGTAGGAGGGAAAAACAAATGTTTAGAAAAAGTATGTATGTTTGTATTTGCGCCCTTATTTTTACAGTAGTCTTGTTGTCGCCAAATGGCTTTCCAACGGAAAAAGCCCTGGCAGCCTCTTCAACCGAAGGCTGGCATCTGATTAAAACTAATTATCACGTATCATCATTGGATGTAAAAGTTTTAGGAGGTGCCTCTAACAGGGGTGGGGGATTATGGGACACATTTACCTGTGAGGGTAACGAGGGAAAAATGACTCTCTCCAGTACGCGTAAAGACAACAATGGTAATGTCATAGCTTTTTATAATTATCGGGTTAAGTGGGACACTCCGCCGGCCTTTATTGCCCCCAATCAAAAAACCGGCTTCAATATTGAGGTGCAGACCATCGGTAATAAATCCTGGTCATCACCCCCGATAGATGCCAAGTTTGACCTAGCCAATTTGGGAAGCCCCAGTTATGCCACTGCAGGTCTGATAAGATTCCAATCCACCAAAGGTGAAACCCATATTACGAACCAGGCCACTTATTTTGAGTCCGGTAAAGTTATCCCGGCAGGCAAAAAGGGAGACAAAAGAGCCATCTGGCTGCAATTAGGTAATTCTTACGGTTATTCTTATGTGTACGAGTGGAAGGAAGCGAGCCTGGCGACCCCGGCGACCCCTTCCATGCAAAACCTGCGTGCCACTGCCGGCAATAAACAAGTATGCCTGACGTGGAGTGCTGCTGCAGATAAGCAGGGCCTGATTGGATATCACCTTTTCAGGGGTACGGGCAGCGGCAAGGAAACCACAACACCGGTTACCGATTTCCCCATTAAAGATACTTCCTATAATGATCCTAACGTCTTCAATGGTACCACTTATTGCTATATCATGAGGCCTGTTTACAGCAGCGGTATGGGTACTGTATCAAACGAAGCCTGTGCTACTCCCAGCGCCACAGCTGCGTGCGGCGGACAAAAGGCAGCCGGTTCAGGAACGGAGGGAAAAACGGTTGATGAAAAAGGCAATCCCATCCTGCCTGGCGGTATAGGCACAATTATTCTGAGCATTAACAACCCGTTTATGACTGTAAACGGCGCACAAAGGGAAATTGATCCGGGCCGGGGCACAGTACCGATTGTTTACAACGGCAGAACACTTCTACCCATCGCTGCAGTCATCGAAGCGGCCGGCGGTACCGTCAAATGGCTGGCAGCGGAAAAGAAAGTGACCATTGAGCAAAAGGGCACCATCATAGATCTCTGGATCGACAAAAATGAAACCTTGATCAATGGGAAGCCCGGTATGACCGACGTAGCGCCGATCATTCAGAACAGCCGCACCATGCTGCCTTTGCGTTTTATTGCAGACAATCTGGGTGCAAAGGTTGACTGGGACGGCGTAAGTTATAAGGTGACGATCCAATTCAAATAAGATGAGCGTTGTAAAAGTATAAGAGCTAATCAGGCTGCCTGCTTGACAAAAAGCCCCTGCCTAAAAAGGTAGGGGCTTTTTGAAAAGAATGGAGAATGAGAGAAATTACTGAGGGAGTGATAGGATTGCAGGCCATAAAAAAAAGAATCTGCCTTTTCGCGTGTTTGACAGGCGTGGGCCTGACAGTCTGTGTTGTGATTTTTATGTACGATGATAGTGCTCATGATCTTCACGCACAGATACTCCTGGCAATCCTGCTTTGGGCAAGCGCAATTTCTTTAGGCTTATGGATTCACGAATTTAGAAAATCAAAAATTGCGCGGCTCATCATGGAAAATCCGATTCTGCACATCCGCACTGCCGTCATCAGCGGCATATCCGGTGCAGATATGGAATCTAAGGATATCGACAATTCCGAGGTGTTCATTTCCTACTTCGGGATCCTGCTGGATTCGAAAATCATCAAATTCAATCAGGACGGTATTCACCTAAAGGCTGTGGAGATCGGACATAGTTTTATCTCTCTCACCTATGGAACTGAAAAATGGGTGCAAACCACGCGACTGCTCCGCGAGGCAATTGACAAAGCAGATTTGGAAGAAATCTACGAAAAATTCCGCTACGAAACCGGTATTGTGCCGACGTTTACAGAGACACAAGGGGACGGTTCGTGCGCCAAGCAAAGGGCGTGTCATATAGTGGGTGCGAACCCCACTAGGAAAAGTTTAGCCAACTACCTATAGCGAGTCTTGGGAGGCGCGGGGTGATCCGCGTCTCTAAGCGTAGACAGCAAACTAGCAGGCTGGAAGCGAAAGCTGAATCGATTGAGCCCCGAAATCACCCCAATGGGAAGGCCGATGCAGTGGACCGTGCAGAAGGCAACATCTGAC
>NZ_LSRS01000004.1:9951-11569 GCF_009932395.1 Sporotomaculum syntrophicum | reverse complement strand
GATATTGCGGAATCTATACGTTTTAATATGTGATTCTCCGGTATTATATGGTATAATTCAGTGTAAAAGCTGCCTTGTTTAAAGGTGGTTTCAACTAGCATAAAAAGCATCCCCCGGTATATTTTGTTATGGTGACTTAATTATACTATAGGTGGGGATGCTTTTTGTGTTTTATATGGACTTTTTCAGTGGTCTCGAACCGTCCCCTTGTGTTTGTAGATTGACAGTGCTATTAACACTATGTTGTAATATAATAGTAACGTGGCACGCAAAAAACATGCTTAGAACTCTTGAAAGGAAGAAGATGATTTTCTCACTCGTGCAGTGAGTTCTTCAACTTACTAAGATGAGAAAAAACACCACCAACACCGCTAAACACGCAATGAACAGCACCGCTGCTTGGATTGTCCTCCTCTTTAAAGGCATGCTGATCGGTATCGGCGCGATCCTCCCAGGGTTATCTGGCGGAGTCTTGGCTGTTATATTCGGCATCTACGATCAGTTGATTGCTTTTTTGGCAAACATAAGAAAGAACTTTATACAAAACATGAAGTTTTTCTTACCGATCGGCATCGGTGCCGTATTTGGTATATTCCTCTTTTCCATTGCAGTGAAGGCGGCTTTCGGCAAATACGAAGCTCAGTTTGTCTGTTTGTTCATCGGATTTGTCATCGGCACCCTTCCTTCGCTTTACAGAAAAGCAGGAGCATTCGGACGGGCAATTAGGCAGAACGTCATTTTAGCTGTCGCCGCTGTAGCGATCTTTAGTTTAATGATGATCGGCAACTCCTTGCCGGATATCCAGCCAAACACGCCGGTATGGTTTTTTTCAGGAGCTTTCGTAGCGCTCGGATTCATCGTGCCGGGTTTAAGTACTAGTAACTTCCTTATCTATTTTGGATTATATGATAAAATGGCAGAAGCGATCTCCCTTATCGACTTCTTTATGCTCATTCCTTTCGGTATCGGAGCGGTGCTCTGTATCCTACTCTTTGCTAAATTCGCGTTTTGGCTATTTAAAATGTATTATGCAGACATGTACCACTTGATCGTCGGACTGGTCATAGGTTCATCCCTGGCCATCTTCCCCGCTATCGTATTTCCATCCTTTACCGATGCAGGTCTGGCAATGTTGGAGCTATCATTTACACAAGCCGCGGTCTTTTCTGTTATCATGCTTGTTGCAGGCATAGCGCTGTCATATGCGTTCAGTAAATTGGAGGATAGGTATCCAACCGACTGATTGCTATGCATGATGATGTAAGCCGCCATTGATATGCAGTGGGAAATGTCAAAAATCTTCTGCTGGATTATCTATGCGAATAATCGCTTTCTCAATCCGTTTGTCCGTCACCTCTACAGCTTGAATAAGAAAATATAGACACAAGGGGACGGTTCGTGCGCCAAGCAAAGGGCGTGTCATATAGTGGGTGCGAACCCCACTAGGAAAAGTTTAGCCAACTACCTATAGCGAGTCTTGGGAGGCGCGGGGTGATCCGCGTCTCTAAGCGTAGACAGCAAACTAGCAGGCTGGAAGCGAAAGCTGAATCGATTGAGCCCCGAAATCACCCCAATGGGAAGGCCGATGCAGTGGACCGTGCAGAAGGCAACATCTGAC
>NZ_LSRS01000004.1:0-6821 GCF_009932395.1 Sporotomaculum syntrophicum | reverse complement strand
AATTTAAACAGACGAAGCCAGAAGAGAAGCCATAACTGGAGCAATTTCCCGAAACTACTGGTTAAATACCGGTTACCCAAGCCCAAAATATACGTTAATATCTATGAACTAAGGAAAAGTATCGGCTACATAATGTAAATGGCAGTGTGAAGAGCCGGATGCGGGAAAGCTGCACGTCCGGTTCTGTGAGGGGTGCGTGACCAATTAAATCATGGGGCAAATATTGTGACACTCCCAGAGGAAACGGGGAGAAACCGGGAAAACAAAGTGTCCCCTAAAGTTTAAGAGGTGCGCATCTACTCGACTTTTGTGTCAATTAATCTTGGATATTCAAGAAATGCGATAATAGAGACTAAGATTAACTCTAAGATATTTTTCTCATTACCGATATGCTTTTCTGATGGCTATGTGCAAGTTATTAACGGTGATTTTGTTAATAAGCATTGTCCTGCGGTTAAGTTTATATTTAGTAAAACCCATAATTTACCATGCTTTCCCTTGGTAGTGGTAACGTTTTAGGTATCCATAAGTTGTAGCGTGTCCAATTAGGCTAATAATGCGAAAATAATCAGAATTTATTTAAGTCATTAGTATTTATATAATCCTACATTGCAATAAATCAGATTAGTCAGGGAATACATAGAACGCGAGGTTATGATGGCAACCATTTATGAAAGATATCTGAAGATGAATATTGACGGTTCCTGCATTGGCTTGGAACGTGGCGAGAGCAAAAGCGACTACTTCTGCACACCCAAGGGTGCGAAAGTGATTGGCTGGGCCGGTGTGGATGGTATCCACTATTGCTTCGTACGTGGCTTTGGCGAGATGGTGTTTGCCGTCGGCCCGGCGAACACATCGGGAAACTATGTGCATCCGGTGGCAAGAGATTTTATGGACTTCCTGCGGCTCTTGCTGGCTTGCGGTGATGCTACGGCACTAGAGCAAGTGTACTGTTGGGACCAAGCGCAGTTTGACGCCTTCCTGCAGGCCAATCCTCTTACCGCTGAACAGCAGACCGTGCTGGATACCATTAGGGAGGAGCTGTTGCTCGCGCCTATGGAGCAGCCCTTTGCTTATATCAAAGAGCTGCAGGCCGAGTTTGATTACAATCGTATCAAATATACGGAAGATTACTATGAGTGGGTTCCTGTCGCGCCGAAGATACCCGAATGGAAGGTTTACTTTGACGGCAATTTTTGGGGTAATCATGACCGTGAAAGAGCCGGCAAGGAAATTACTCTCGATAAGCGGTTTGTCTGGAACAATGAAGTCTGGTATATTCCGGCGATTTACCTCTGCGGTAAAGGCTTGGTCGTGGACTTTTGCGTACAGGTTCCAACTGAGCACATTCGTTCCTTTATGGACAAGTGGAATCTCTCTATTGAGAACGATAGAGCCGGCTTTACTGGTGAACAGCAGATGCAGATTGAGGCAGAAAACCCGCTGGCCATTAATATAAATGCTGAGGTTATGTTGAATGGAACTGTCCTTTCAGTCTCTCATGGCTGCGGCTTGTCATGGAATCCCTGCTTCCCAGAGGGCAACGGCCTTGAGGCCAAGAGCGCGATCCAGCATTATGGCCTTGATCCTGCTTATGGCTGGGCAATCTGGCGTGCTGCTTTTCCTTGGACGAAGAAACGCAAACCGCCGCTCACGATACTCAGCGTAACACTTATGCAGGAGCCTGTCGCTATACCGGGACCGCATTTCCATGTATCAGCGCCTGGTGAGCGCATCGCGTTTACACACCCGACCACCGGTGTACGGCATACGCTGACCGTGCAGGAATGTGAGCGGCAGGAAATGTCCCGTCAGCATTTTGTCAGCCAAAATCAAGACTTCCCGACGCACTATATTGTGATGCGCTATACGCTCTCACCGGATTTGCCCGATAGTGCATTCACTGTTACTGATTGCGTTCGTTCCGACCAACTCCGCCGGAAGCGCACTTATCCCTATGGGCCGCAGGCATCTGGTAGCGTTTACATCGGTATCATTGGCGGTGCAGATGGTCCGACTGCTATCGTTTCCGGCGGCAGCGACCAAGGCCGGCTCCATGTAGCCTGCTCCGCATTACACTTTGAGCCGGTGGGCGAAGTGGAGTGGCGCCTGGTGTTTTATGAAAAAAGATGCCAAGATACCACGGTGGAGCTGATATAAACCTGATTACTAAAGGGTTATGAGCATAATGTGCAAATCGGCCACGCATTTGATAACGTGTAGAACGGCTTATGAAACAAGAAGGGTTCTAACCTTAACAACTAGCCGCCGTTTGCTGTCGAAGATCCTTGACCCTATGTGCTAGATTAAATAGATCCGACCGTAGGAAATTATTATTTGGCAAAATCCGTCGGTCGGGTACCCTTTGATTAGCACATGGGGTCAAGGACGGCGGTCACTTATAGCAGACTACGGCAACTCTGTTGGTAATAACTTTATTATGGTTCAATGAAATATAAAGATATTCTTGAAAAAAAAGAGTAATACTTGTGTTTAGTGTGTCTATTTAACGGGGGACGCCGCAGATGCCATAATAAAAATAACAAAAATTTGATCTTAGGTAAATTATCGGAGGTTAGTAAATGAACAAAATAATTAAGATTAGGAATGAAGAAGAAAAAGATTATGAAAGAGTCGAAGAAATCACAAGGAAAGCTTTTTGGAATTTATATATTCCGGGGTGCATTGAACATTATTTAGTTCATGTTATGCGATCCCACAAAGACTTTCTGCCGGAGTTGGATCTGGTGATTGAAGTTGATAATCAGATCATCGGGAATATCATGTACACAAAAGCAAAACTGGTTGATGAGTCTGGGGAAGAAAAAGAAATCCTTACCTTCGGTCCGGTTTGCATTACGCCGGAATACCAAAGAGTGGGTTACGGAAAAATGCTTATGGAGCATTCTTTTGCACAAGCGGTTGCACTTGGCTATGATGTGATTGTGATATTTGGAAATCCTAGTAATTATGTAAGCCGTGGCTTTAAGAGCTGTAAAAAGTGCAATATCTGTCTTGAGAATGGAACATACCCAGCAGCAATGATGGTAAAAGAACTGAAGCCGGAAGCTTTGGACGGAAGGAAATGGATTTACTATGACAGCCCTGTGATGAAGATAGACGAACAAGAAGCCGGGCGCTTTGATGAGAGTCTGGAAAAAATGGAGAAGAAATTCCAGCCAAGTCAGGAAGAATTTTATATTTACAGCCATTCTATTATACAATAAGAAGCTTATTTTAAAATTATCAGCGGCATCTACCGGAAGGGAAACCTGCGCTAAAAAGGCAGCTATCTAAGTAGCGGGACCGGAGTTGACCGGGTATAATGGGAGTCCTAGTTACCGTTCTTCGTAAGAGCTGATAGTTGAGAATAACGATAATTAGCCACATAAATCCTACAAACATCGTTCCTAATTTAAGGAGTTGGTCAACTTGGACAAAATCAAAGGTGGTCTCTATGGGGTGGCAGTTGGCGATGCCCTCGGTGCAACCTTAGAATTCATGGACCAACAGCAAATTAAACAAAAGTATGTCCAGCTTAGAGATATCGTAGGCGGTGGCTGGCTAAACCTAGCGCCTGGTGAATGGACCGATGATACCGAGATGACTTTGGCAGTTGCGGAAGGCGTTTTAATGGACCCCTATGCACCTATTTCTCACGTAGGTGAAAGATTCCTTGAGTGGCTGAACACAAACCCATCTGATGTAGGTAATACAATAAGCGCTGCACACTTAGAATACCTGAACCTAAAGGATTGGCATATGGCAGCCCTAAGAATTCATGATAAGGGTATGCAAACAGCTGGCAATGGAGCTTTAATGAGGAACACTCCCTGTTGCTTTTATGTATAGGGAGCCTGCAGACATATATAAGATGAGCATGGCTATAGCCAGGCTAACACATTGGGACCCCGAGGCCGGGCTAACTTGTTTTCTTTACTGCCTTTTGGTTAGGGAGATTCTTAACGGTACACGGGATAAGTTACAGGCTTGGAATAATACGAAAGATAAATTTCTAAGCCATACCGCTCGTCAATTCGCGGGCGCCGCAGAAAGTCTTATATTGATTGCTTTTAACGATATTGAGTTCTGGCATATAGAACGTCTTAAACCTAGTGGGTATACCGTAGATTCCCTGGCCTGTGCACTTTGGTGCTTTTTCCGCAGTAATAGCTTTGAAGAAGCCGTGATCAATGCTGTTAACCTTGGTAACGATGCTGATACAATTGGAGCTATAACTGGCGGTCTGGCTGGTGTTTATTGGGGTTATATGGGAATCCCTGAGAGATGGTTGACGAAATTTTCTTCTTACCAGGTAGCAAGGCTTGATAACGTAGCGAATGCTTTTAAGAAAGTAAAATTTGTTGGGTGATTTAATGGTGAGAACATCTTAGAATACATTTTAGGGGTTGCGGGAATGAAATATAATGAACTTGAACTCAAGAAATTTATGAAAAAAGGATTCGATAATATGTCACTTTACGAGCGAATTTCTATCGATATTTAGTCATTTGCGTTCCCGCCTTTGGGGAGGATTTAAACGAACAACCGGTTTCTCTGGATAACGCTTTTACGAAAAGCACGCTCTTGCCTTTTGATTTTAAAGGATATGCTTTTGTGAACGTCGGACGATATATTGATCAATAAGTCCGGTAGTTTTTTTATCAACAAATCATATGATGCGGGAATTTTTAAAATCAGCGGGGGGAAGGCCGCCAAAATCGCTGACGGTTTTTTCAAGTGTATAACAATACAGCCGAAGGTATTTTATATAATAAGCGGGGTTCAACCGAGGTGTATTTAGCCAAGTGAATAAACACAGGGGGACGGTTGGACGATTCCTCTTTGTTGCAGCCATCAAGCCAGGATTATTTGATATAAATAAAGAATATTTTGTGGAACATATATAGAAATTCCCTGCCAGTTTCTTGGCAGGGAATTTCTATGTGCATTTTTGTGCTGCAAGCTTATTCTAATTGCTGAAGAGGATTGCAATAAATAATTAGTTGCCATTTTTCCAAATATAAATTACTCATGAATGTAAAGTGTTCGCCTTGTGAAACTAACGTCAATTTGTGTTGCATTGCGCATGCTGCAATCCAAATATCATTTTCTGGTAACGGTCTGCCTTTTCTTCTCAAACTGTTCTTGATATACCCACAATGAATAGCAGTTTCCTGTTGCAGGGTAGAATTGCTACGACAGCGGCAAGCTCACGTAAACGTAGCATGTTGCTCTCCGCCGTGCGGAATTATGCGCACTATAGCAAAGTTCTCCGAACACAATCCATTGGGTTCTTTAGAGAATGAACTAAATGATTTTACCTTTCCCATCAAATAATATTTAGTGGATAAAAGAAGATTACGGTAATGGTAAAGAATATTATGCATTTCATGGCTGAAAACTTATCGTGGCCGGACAGTATCCAAGAAATGCTGTCAAAACAGTTTTTAATATGCATAATGTAAATGTGTATGTGGGTAGGAGACATGGAACTGTGATTTTATAATGTTATTTATAAATAAAAAAGTTGGTATCTCCTCATATTAACAAAAACACTAGAAAGGATGACAACTATGAATGAAGATACTATTAATCTCTTAAAGGAATGCAATGCGGGTTGTAAAGCGGGTACAAATAGTATGGAGCAGGTGCAGCCTTATATTAAAAACGAGAAGCTTAAGTCTATTATTGATAAATACAATGATAAGCATATTAAGATTGGTGATGAATGCCATCAAATGTTAAATGAATACCATGAGGAAGAGAAAGACCCGAAATTTAGTGCGAAGGCTTTTTCATGGATTGGTACGGAAATGAAATTGATGATGAATGATGATACCCATAAAATTGCCGACATAATGATTGATGGCTGCTACATAGGGATTAAATCAGTTAGTAAGTATATCAATAAATATAAGACCGCATCTAAAGAAAGTATGGATTTAGCAAAGAAGCTTGTTAAGGTGGAGCAGGAATTTATGAATGAGCTACTTGAGTATTTGTAAAGCAGCAAGGGGACGGTTCGAGACCACTGAAAAAGTATCCTTTTTAAGCCGCCTCAGAGCCTGCCTTAAACATATATTGTAAATTAATCAGCAACCAACGGTCTGAAAAAAATTCAAAAAAAGCTCATCAAAACCTTTTTAAGCTGATACCATATTGGCTATCCGCTTCAAGTTTACTGCCAGGACCGTTAATTTTTCCTGAATGCGCACACTTTTTAGACCGTAGCCTTTGGCTCGGTCCAATCCATGAAATCTTTTTAATTTAAGCATTTTTAGGTTCGATTTTCGCTCGCTTGCGGTATTCTGCAAGGAATTCCGGGGTTTTAGCTCTTTGACTGTACTCATATAATTCAGGAGTATTTACACTAACTCTCAGTAGTCTAGCTAATCTTCATCTATTTTATAAGCACTGGCGCTTACCGGTATATAGGCTAAAAGATTCCTTTTGCCTTAATCAGATTAAGGATGTCGGGCCGGAAATAGGCTTTATCTCCATATACTCCGGTCACGGTCAGACCGGCTTTTAGGGCTTCC
Organism: Sporotomaculum syntrophicum; assembly: GCF_009932395.1. Classification (GTDB taxonomy): domain Bacteria; phylum Bacillota; class Desulfotomaculia; order Desulfotomaculales; family Desulfallaceae; genus Sporotomaculum; species Sporotomaculum syntrophicum. The sequence continues at coordinate 276 of NZ_LSRS01000004.1, read as the reverse complement.
TCAAGGTGGTCTTTAAAATTGCTGCCATCAACATAAGAGCCTGGGTCTACAGTAACACTGGTTATTAAACTACCATCGGTAGTTTGGCAGATTTCTGCCTTGTAGCCGTAAAAGGAATGGGTCTTGCTTTTGCGTCCTACTCGGGCATCTTTGTCCACCAGTGAACGTATTCCTTTTTGTTCTATGAACAGGTCGCTTGCTAAGATTTCCTGCGCTTCCTCGGTTGCTTGGATTATTGCCTCGGATGTTTCTTCCGCTGGTGTTTCTTCCTTAACT
>NZ_LSRS01000003.1:841812-958753 GCF_009932395.1 Sporotomaculum syntrophicum | reverse complement strand
GGTCGTGTCTTAACACTCCTCTCCCGTGATACAGTTGTTGCGTCCGGCTCTGTATGCGTGGTAGATGAGAAGAAATGCATGGGCTGTGGGGCCTGCGTTGAAGTCTGCACATATGGCGCCCTGGTGTTAAATAAGGCCAAAAGGGTTGAAGTTAACCCGGTACTGTGTAAAGGATGTGGCCTCTGTAATACCAAATGTCCGCCAGGGGCCATTTCATTAAAACACTTCACCGATCAAGAGATTAACAGCGAAATTGACGTAGTGATTCATGAAGCAGATATCCTAAAAGAAATAGATGCGGCTGCTGACGAAGTATAGCGTCCAATAAGACTGCTAACAAAGGAGGGGAGAATGGATGAGTGCAGCAAGAAAATTTAAGCCAAGAATACTTGGTTTTGTATGCCACTGGTGAGCATACGGAGCTGCTGATCTGGCTGGAGTTTCCAGACTACAATACACAACTGAAATGCGGCTGATTCGTGTCATGTGTTCCGGTAGAGTTGACATGAGCTTTGTGCTCAGGTCCTTCTCAAACGGATTAGACGGAGTGTTTATTGGCGCTTGCCACTTAAATGAATGCAATTATATAACGCATGGCAATTACCAGGCACAAAATATGGTGCTGCTGGTTAAAAGAATAATGGAACACGTTGGTATAAATCCCGGCAGGTTAAGACTGCAACATGTTTCAGGCGCTGAAGGGAACCTGTTTGCTGAAAGTACCAATGAGTTTGTTAAGCAAATTAAAGAGTTAGGACCGCTGGGTCAAGCTGAAGGCGAAGTAAGCCGAGTAGAAATGAAAGCCCGGCTTGCCGAAGTGATGAAGCTGGTTCCCTATATTAAGGTGGAGAAACGGGAGAAACTCAGGGCACGCCTGACGACCCCGGAAGAGTGCGCGGCGCATTTCACCCTGGAAGAAGTAGCCGACATGCTAACTAACGTAGCCTCGTATTGGATTGACCCGACGAAGTGCCAGGCCTGTATGACTTGCGCGCGGAGATGTCCTGCCGATGCGATTATTAGTGCCAAAGGCGAAGTCCATATAGTCGAACAGGATAAATGTATTAAATGTGGAACTTGCTATTCAGTTTGCCCGCCTAGATTTGCGGCGGCGACGCGGTTGGTTGGTGAACCAGTTCCGCCTCCTCTGCCTGAAGGAGAAAGGACGGTTATTAGAAAGAAAAAAGAGGCATAGTGTTGTTGTCGATTAACATAAGAAAGTAATTAAGGTATGTTGTTTATCAGTTTGAGGCAGTATAGAATGTCAACGATAATTTGGCATTTTATACCTGCCTCTATTTTTTATGGTGCTATTACATAAAATAGCTTGTACCCTGCAAGGTTAATTTGTAGTATAATAATTCAGATTAACACCAGTGTTAATATACTTACTACTGTGAGGAGGGATAGGCGTAGAAGAATGGAATACCTGAACGATGAACAAGCCACCTTTTTTACTTGGTGTGATGAAATTTTAAGCGCATATGTATCTCGAGAAGGAGTGACACTGAATAACTGGCATCCTCGTAAAAAACGCAGCGGACAATATGAACTTGTTATTGAACTAGGCCAGCCTGAAGGGGTATCCCTAAGACAGGTCGTTGCTATACCAGAACAGTTTCACGATCTATTGGAGAGGGAATATTTTATCTGTCACCCCGATGACGAGGAGAAGTTGTGAATTTACAATATACAGTAAGGGTAAGGGTAAAGCCAACTGCTTGCAAAGAAATAAAACCGTGCCTCCACAATTCGGCATGGTTTTTTTATGAGTAAAGTTGTACAGTTGTTAACTGTCGGTCAAATGAACATGTATGTTTTTCCGACAGTATTCGCTAAAAAAAAATCAGATGTTGTTAATATGCAACATAAAATACCCTTGAAAAATAAGCCTAATATTTGAATGTTATAATTTTATCGGCTGGTATAGAAGTTGCTATTTAAAATTTTAGTAACAGCTATATTGGTGTATAAAATAGCTGATATATGAATTGTGTTAAGGAGTGAGTATTTTGGTAGAACGCAAGACCGTGATAAGCGACTGCATGTCATGTGTGTGGGACTGTGGCATTAAAGTGACGCTGGAAGACGGCAAAATGGTTAAAGTTGAGGGATTACCTGAACATCCCGTGAGCAAAGGTTATATCTGCCCCCGTGGCGAGTACCTCCCGGAATTTGTGTATTCACCGGATCGCATTAAATACCCAATGCGCCGTGTAGGCAATACCTGGCAGCGGGTTAGCTGGGAAGAGGCGTTGGATTATGCTGCCGATGAACTTGCCAAAATTAGAGACAAGTATGGCGCTAAAGCGCTGGCAATTTTCTGCGGTTCAATGGGCGTAGAAAACATTGAAGTGGCTGGATTTGCCCAGAGGTTTAAGTCGGCTTATGGTACCCCTAACCTGTTATCAGTGGAAAATATCTGTTATCGAGCCCGAATCATGGCACGTCAGATGACCTTTGGTCGGTATCCCATGGATTATCCTGCTGAAGCACATTGTATTGTTCTCTGGGGTCATAACCCTGACGGCTCCAAAGGAATGCTGGCTGAAGATATCAGGAAAAAAGCAGAAAATAGAGTGCTTGATCTGATTACCATTGACCCCAAACGGACAGAATTAGCCGAGTTGGGTCTCCATCTGGCAATTCGTCCAGGAACTGACGGAGCACTTGGGTTAGCCATGCTTAATGTGATAATCAACGAAGGCCTATATGACAAGGAATTTGTAGAAAACTACTGCATTGGTTTTGAAGAACTAAAAGAGCATGTCCAGCAGTATACACCGGAATGGGCGGCTGAGATTACTTGGTTGTCCGCATCCGACATTAAATCAGTAGCACGTATTTATGCCCAGTCCAAGCCGGCTTGTATTGTACAGGGTATCAACACTTTGGATCAGCACGTTAACGGGCTGCAGCTGTCCCGGTTGCTGAATATTCTACAGATTGTTACCGGTAATATCGATAAGCCGGGCACATGGGTAACCATACCCTATTTGCGCATGACAGACCTGCGTTTACCGATGGATGAAGTGCCGATCGGTGCTGATCAATACCCGTTGTTCTATTCTTTCTGGGGCAGAAAATCTCCTTATGGTATTGCCACTCTGTTCCCGCAGGCAGCTTTGGAAAGCAAGCCCTATCCGGTTCGCGGCGCTATCGTGGCGGCAGCTAACCCGGTAGTTTCCTTCCCTGAAGCAAATAAGTTTATCGAAGCCTTTAAATCAATGGATTTCATGATGAGCATCGACCTCTTTATGACTGAAACTGCTGAGCTGGGTAATTTATTCCTGCCTGCCTGCACCTTCATGGAGAAGGATGCACTATCCTACGTTTATGGCGTAGTGCACGGCGAACCCTTTGCCAGTTACCACAGGAAAGTAATTGAGCCGTTAGGTGAGTCCAAGCCTGACTGGTGGATTTGGACCCAGTTGGCCCGTCGTTTAGGCCATGGTGATTTATTCCCCTGGAATTCAGACGAAGAAGTGATGGATACACTATTAGAACCAAGCGGTATAACTGAACAGTTGAAAGAAGCCGAAATTGGCATGTATTTCGCTGAACAGGATTACTACGCTTACAAGAATAAAAAGATTGGTACACCCAGTGGCAAAATTGAAATATACTCCAAGACCCTGGAAGATGCAGGTTATGACCCGCTGCCGAAATATTATGAGCCGGCCCAGAGTCCGGTAAGCACCCCCGAACTGGCCAAAGAATTCCCGTTAATTCTGATAAGCGGTGCCCGCCGGCAATCGTTCACCCATACCCAAATGCGGCATGTCCCGCAGCTCAGGGCACAAGAGCCGGAGCCGTTTGCAGAAATGCATCCGTCAACTGCCAGTCGTTACGGAGTTAAGGATGGGGAGCGTATTCGTCTTTCCACGCGTAATGGAAGCATCAAAATGCGGGTTAAGGAAGAACCGAGGTTAATGCCTGGTATAGTATCTGTGCCTCACGGTTGGTCCTCAGCTAATGTCAACATGCTAACTGATATGGAGACAAGGGATCCCATTACCGGTTACCCGGATTTTAAATCCTTACTTTGTAAGATTGAAGCTATATAGAATTATAGAAATTTAAAGTTCAACAATAGAATTAAACCATGCCCCGCAAGTGGCATGGTTTAATTTTGTAAGCCTTTGCTTCTCTGTCAGCTATGTTGATGAGGTTGTCTGCCATTTGAACATGTCTGTTTTTTAGACAATATATTTTGTTGAAATATGTAGGATTTTTGCTTTAAATCTTGAAGATTAGATGCTATAACGCGGTTAGAAAAAAACTTTTTTGTTTAACAATAAAATCTTTCTGCAGGTATAGAAGTTGCTAATATACTTTACAAGATTTTTAAAAGGATTTTTTAAAGATTCTGAAAGAAATGCGATGTTAAACAAGCTAAAAACAAAATAATTGTAAATTTATTTACAATGCTTTCCAGCAAATGAAAACCAATAAAAAGGAGGAGGTATAGTTACTGAAACCGCCATGTTATTATGGTAATTATTGGGAATAATTTGTGGCAGAAATTATTACAGACAGACATAAGCGTGGCTTAAATCAAGGAAGGGGTTGACGACTAGCATTATTACACCAAGCAATGGAGGCAAAAAATCTACAGTAAGTGATAGGCTGTTTTTGTTCTTATGTACTGCGAATACAGCAGCGCAGCTTCAAGACTATGGCTGCGCAGATACCCCGAAAGATGCTAAAAAAATACGTAGAGGTGTTGAAAAATGAGGTACGCTGAGACAGGGTATAATTTAGAAGTTGATTTGTCTACCGGCAACATTGAGCGGGTAGAAACCGACCCCAAGTTAATGGAGACTCACCTAGGGGGTCAGGGTGTTAACGCTAAGATTATCTGGGATAGGGTTAAACCCGACACAAAACCCTTTAGCGAAGATAATTTACTGATCTTCGGCGCTGGTCTTTTGCATGCCACACCTGTTGTCGGCTGTAACCGTACCAGTGTGAACACTATTAACCCCATGACGGGCATATTTGGACATTCATGTATGGGTGGACATTTCGGTCCGGAACTTAAATATGCCGGTTACGACAGAATAATCATTCGCGGCAGAGCTCCCAAACTGGTTTATTTGTATATACACAACGAGAGAGTGGAAATACGCGATGCTTCACATCTCGCAGGGAAAGGCCCCGGGGAAACTACAAGTATCATTAGAGAAGAGCTGAATGAACCCTTCGCCCAGGTGGCCTGTATTGGACTGGCCGGTGAAAACAAGGTTTTTACGGCTAGTGTCGAGCACGGTTATTCCAGTGCGTCTCGCGGACCTGGCCCAATCATGGGTGATAAAAAGTTAAAGGCTATTGCTGTTCGCGGGACAAAGGATGTTAATATCGCTCATCCGCAAGAACTCTTTGAGTTATGTCTGAGAATGAAGAAATGGATTAATGACAGCAATGGTTGCGGTGACTGGATGGCGGTCGATGAGGATGACAGTTTCCACCACAATAACTTTGCTTGGGGTTATTCGCGTACGCGTATTAAAAATTATTGGAGCGAAGAACTTCAAGATAGATGGACTCACTGGAAATATGACAACATGGACAGACAAGCAGGCTGCTACAACTGTCCCAAGGGATGCATTAACGTGATTTCCTGGCCGGGCACGAAAAGATTTGGTTATAAATGCTACGGCAAAGATACCTATCATATGGCGGCCTTTAAAGAGCTGGACTATACTTATGGAATGCTTGGTCAATGTTTGGATTGGGGAGTAGATTCATACTCTACACCACAAGCTATATCACTTGGCATTGAACTTTACGATAACGGTATTTTAACTGACCAGGACGTCCCTAACTTCCCGACTGATCCCGGGGATAGAGTTAAGTACTTGTTGGAAAAAATTGTTCATCGAGAAGGAATTGGCGACATACTAGCTAACGGTTCTTGGTGGGCGTCCCGCATGATTCCCGGAGCTGAATCATTTGAACACAATACCGTTAAGAAAATGGAACAGTTACCTATTAAGTTGGGCAAACTGAACCCTGCTTATTACATCATGATAGCCACCGGTGAGAAGATGGCTATTACCCAGATTGAAGGCTCATTCCCTCAGGACCCAATTAAGGATCCGGTAAAGAGGAAAGAATTTGTCGATAGATGGGACGCAGCCCCATATCAGAAATTTAAAGATATGTTCATGAACTGGGAAAAGCGTGATCAGATATCTATTGAAGATACTTGTGCACTTGTGGACTGGAATGAGGCCATGCATTATGTTGATGACTCAACCGGGCTTTGTGGTTTTGTCTCATCATTTAGAGGGCAGTTTGGCGGTCAGGTTGCATATTCCTTCAATAACGTGCCACAAATAATTCATCTTGCGACAGGTATGGATATTGATAAAGAGGGACTTTGGGAAATCTGCCGCAGGAACCGTGATTTGGTCAGATGCATTAATAATAGATTAGGCATGAGAAGAGTCGATGATGATCCACCTAAGGATCACTGGGCGGTAAGAGACCCTGAGCTTGAAGAAAAGCTGCTTGATGCCTACTATAGCTTCAGAGGATGGACTAAGGATGCTATTCCTACTAAAGAAGAGTTGCATAGAGTTGGCTTAGACTATGTAGCAGACGAATTGATTCAGTTGGGGATCTTGGATCCTAACGAAGGTACTCCAGAGCAAGAAGCGGCAAAAGCCGCAGAACAAAAGTCAGGGGGGTGCTAATTGTGGGTGAAAAAGTAAAAAAAATAGTTAGAACAATTAGAGTTGATCTTGATAAATGCAATGGCTGCCGCGGTTGTGAGATGGCCTGCTCAGCATATCATGCTACGCCGAAGTACAGCGCAATGAATCCGGCCAGGTCTAGGATTCGCGTAGTTATGGATCAATTTAATGATGAATATGTTCCCATTCGTGCCACTGATTATGCTAAAGCCGGATGTGACGGCAGACGCGTTTATACTATTAAAGGAAAGCAATACAGCGAGTGCAGCTTCTGTGGGACTATCTGCCCGACCAGGGAAATGTTTTTCGACCCCGATTCCGGTCTTCCTCTCCAATGCGATTTGTGTGGAGACGAAAAAGAGCCCATGTGTGTTCAGTTTTGTCCACAAGGCTGTTTGACATTCGAGGAAGTGGAAGTTGAAGAAGAAGAAAAAGAAGAAGTGAAGATGGACGAGATGGAAATAGGAATGAGGGCATTGTTAGACAAATTTGGAGCTCAAAAGATAGCAGATACCTTTAATAGGTTGTCACAGAAAGGCTAAAACACAATGTGAAAGGAGGGATTAAAAAGTCGTGCAGACTGAAACCCCCATCAAAGATATTATCTTAGAGATAAAAGAGTACGGCGGAGACCCAGTCAAGTATTGCTTTCAATGTGGCAAATGCGATTCTGTCTGCCCCTGGAACAGGGTAAGAAATTTCAGTATGCGCAAGCTAATCCGACAGGCTACCTTTGGCTTGACTGAAATTGAAAATGAAGAGATCTGGCGATGCACCACCTGCGGTAGATGCCAGGAAGTATGCCCCAGGGAAGTTAAACAGATCCAAGATATGATGGCCGTGCGCAGGATGGCTACGGGGTACGGCGTATTCCCCGAACATATCAAACCTGTGCGTGCAGTAACCGCCGGTCTAGGCGCAGAAGGTAACCCCTTTGGCGAACCGCGAGCCAATCGGGCCGACTGGGCTAAGGGCTTGAATGTGAAAACCTTCGAAGAAGGTATGGAAGCATTATATTTCCCCGGCTGCTACTTGTGCTATGATCCGCGGTTAAAGAAGGTTGCAGCCGCCACAGCGAAAGTACTCAATGCGGCAGGTGTGGATTATGGTATCCTGGGCGAAGAGGAGAACTGCTGCGGAGAAAGCATTCGTAAGACCGGTAACGAAGAAATGTTTAAAGAACTGGCCAAAGCCAACATTAAAAGTTGGATCGAGCACGGGGTAAAGAAAATAGTAGTATCTTCCCCCCACTGCTACCATACATTTAAGAACGAATATCCTGAGTTTAATGTAAACTTTGAGATAGTGCATATCTCCGAGTTTATCTGCCAACTAATTAAAGAAGGCAGGCTTCAGATTAATAAAGAATATGCGAAGAAAATTATCTATCATGATCCCTGTTACCTAGGTCGGCACAATCACATTTATGACGAGCCGCGTGACGTGTTAAAGAATATACCGGGACTAGAACTGGTTGAGTTTGAGGAAAATCGGGTAAACAGTCTCTGCTGCGGCATGGGAGGCGGCAGAATTTGGGTGGATACTCTCATGGCTGATCGATTCGTTAACCTAAGATTAGAACAAGCCGTTGCCCTTGGAGCCCAGGAGTTGGTTACCACCTGTCCGTACTGTGTCACTAACTTTGAGGATGCAAGAGTAAATATGAACTTTGATAACGCCATTGAGATTAAGGACCTTACCGAGGTTCTCGCGGAAGTTATCTAAGTGGGAAAGATATATTTGCGTAGGAGCAATCCTGTCTAGCGAAAGGTATTCATAAATCATGTAATTTCAGGGCGCTAGTTACCATCCTGTGTTCACCTAACAGATATGATTATTAAGTTTTAGAAGCTATATGGACATTGGTTACGTGGTGAGCATACGAGTGAGTGAGGAGGAGTTGCTGGCCGATGTGAGGTTGAACAGGTCATTAAAGTTGAACTATTGCTGATCATCGGTCGCATATCGTCCGAGATGCTGTGCAAAGCAGCAAAGATGTATGCCTTAGGTCCTGATCTGGTTGATGGTTCGCGGCATGGGCTGACGAAGAACGCCATTTTGGCTGCCCGTGATACGTGCATTGCCATGGTTGGACAGGTGCGCGGTGAACGCTTGGCGGTGTTACCCACCCGGAGCGGCTTGGCTGTTCAACAGATTAAGTTTGGCTGACCCGGCCAACCCCCGATAGTACGGGTAAATAAAAACTGATGAGGATTGATAGATATGGAAAAAGAAATTGAAAGCATTGGGGGAAAGCTTGTTAATTGTGCAGACAGTGATTTAGGGGATGTTATGATTGTCGGTGGAGGGATTAGTGGTATTCAGGGTGCTCTAGATCTTGCCACTGCAGGATTTAAAGTATACCTGGTAGACAAAGCACCAAGCATTGGCGGCCATATGGCCCAGTTGGACAAAACCTTTCCCACTAATGACTGCTCCATGTGTATTGAATCGCCTAAGTTTGTTGAATGTAACAGGCATCCCAATATAGAAATCATGACCTATACAGAAGTCAAAGAAGTAGAAGGGGAAGCAGGAGATTTCACCGTTACGCTAATTAAAAAGCCGAGGTATATTGATGAAACCATCTGTACTGGCTGTACCACATGTGTGGAATATTGCCCGGTAACTTACCCCGATAAGTTTAACCAAGATATATCGAATAACAAGGCTATTCATATTTATTTTGCTCAAGCAGTTCCCCTGGTGACTTATATTGATGAAAGCTGTCGCTACCTGAAGGACAAGACATGTACTGTGTGCCAGGGCGTATGTAAGAATGGAGCCATTAATTTTAATCAAGTACCTGAAAAAGTAGAAGTTAAAGTAGGTTCGATAATTCTAGCGCCGGGTTTTGAACCCTATGACCCCAAATTGCGCGAAGAATATCGATACGGTGAATTTGAAAATGTAGTTACCAGTTTGGATTATGAACGTTTATTATGTTCCACCGGGCCTTACGAAGGTGAAATCCTTCGTGCTACAGACAAAAAGCATCCTCATAAAATAGCTTGGATTCAATGCGTCGGTTCAAGACAGGTTATCCCCGGCGGTAACAGTTATTGCTCTGCAGTTTGCTGTACCTATGCCCAGAAGCATGTTATTTTGACTAAAGATCATGATGCAGATGCCGAATGTACGATATTCCATAATGATATTCGTTCCTATGGTAAAGATTTTGAGCGTTTCTACCAGAGGACAGAGAAGCTTCCCGGTGTTCGGTTTATTAGAGGTTATGCATCAATAATGAGAGAAGACCCGGTAACCAAGAATGTCACAATAAGATATGCTACTAACGATGAAGGTGTAAAAGAAGAAGAATTTGATATGGTAGTATTATCTGTTGGATTGACTCCACCTGCTGATGCTCAGAGCTTGGCCGATAAGTTCGGAATTGAGCTTAATGAGCATGGGTTCTGCAAAACAAATCCAGTAAATCCAATGGAAACCACTCGTCCGGGGATATTCATTAGTGGAGCCTTCCAGGGTCCTTTAGATATTCCCGAGTCGGTTGTGACTGCTTGCGGGGCAGGCTCCCAGTGTGGTGAAATGCTTAATTTCCGGAGAGGTGACTTGGCCAAAGCAAGAGAATATCCTATGGAAAGAGATGTTTCCCAAGAAGAGCCAAGAATTGGAGTCTTTGTATGCCATTGTGGGGCTAATATCGGAAGAATAGTAAATGTTCCTTCGGCAGTTGATTATGCCTTAACCTTACCTAACGTAGTGCACTCCGAAGACAACCTTTTTATATGTTCTACAGATGCGGCCAAGCATATAACTAATTCAATCATTGAAAAAGGTCTTAACCGCGTGGTAGTCGCGGCTTGTACCCCCAGAACACACGAGCCGCTATTTAGGGACACTCTTAGAGAAGCCGGAATTAATCAATATTACTTTGAATTTGCCAATATTAGAGAACATTGTTCCTGGGTACACTCGAAGGAGCAAGAATTGGCGACCCAAAAGGCTAAGGATTTAATCCGCATGGCGGTGGCGCGAGTTTCCCATTTAGAGCCACTGCAGGAATTTGATCTGCCTGTCAACAAGGCAGCGTTAGTAGTTGGTGGCGGCGTAGCTGGTATGACCAGTGCTCTTTCTATTGCCAAGCAGGGACACCATGTATACCTCTTAGAAAAGGAAAAAGTATTGGGCGGAATAGCTAGGAAATTGCATTATACCTTAGAAGGACTCGATGTTCAGGGCTATTTGAACGAGCTAATTCAAAAGATTTATATGAACCCCTATATCCATGTAAAGACTGATGCAAAAGTCATTGATGCGTCTGGCTATATAGGTAATTTTGTTACCAAAATTGAATCAAAAGGTATAGTTAGCGAAATTAAACATGGAGCTACGGTTATCGCTACCGGTGCCGAAGTATATAAACCAACTGAATATCTATATGGTGAAGATGATCGTGTAATGACTCATCTGGAGTTAGAAGAGCAAATTTCTAAAGAAGATGAAAAGCTGCTTAACTCCGAGAGTTTGGTTATGATTCAATGCGTAGGTTGCAGAAATGAAGATAGAAATTACTGCAGTCGGATATGCTGCAGCGAGTCAATCAAAAATGCACTTAAGCTTAAAGAAATAAACCCGGAGATGGATATTTACATTCTGTTCAGAGATATTAGAACCTATGGCTATAAAGAAGATTATTACCGAGAAGCGGCCGATAAGGATATCCGGTTCATCCGTTATGAGCCTGAAGATCTACCTGAAGTAGAAGATGGTGAAAATGATGACGGCAAGTCCGTATTGAAAGTTACTGTGACCGATCCTATTTTAGGTACAAAGCTTGAACTAGATGCTGATGCAGTGGTTCTGGCTGCTGCGGTTGTTCCCGCTGAAGACAGCAAAGATGTAGCCGCTTTATTTAAAGTATCTTTGAGTCCGGATGGTTTCTACTCGGAAGCCCACGTCAAATTAAGACCTGTAGATTTTGCTGCAGATGGTGTTTACTTGTGTGGGATAGCCCATTATCCCAAGCTTCTCTCTGAAACGATTAGCCAAGCATATGGCGCTGCCGGTCGTGTTTTAACACTTCTATCAAATGATACAGTCGTTGCTTCAGGTTCTGTTGCCAGTGTCAATGAGAGTATTTGTATTTCGTGTGGAGCATGTATTGCAGCCTGTGCGTATGGAGCTATATCATTTCATGAGACACCACATGGCAAGAAAGCCACGGTTAATTCTGTGCTCTGTAAAGGAGACGGTCTCTGTAACGCCAAGTGTCCAACAGGGGCTATTTCACTGAAACATTATACGTTTGAACAGGTATATAGCCAAATTGACGCAGCAACTGCAGACGCCCTGTAGTGTTGATATGTTGAAGTTATAAGGAAAGGGGACACACCTCCCATGGAGGTATGTCCCCAAAGGAAATGCTCCCAAAAAAAACGATGCTGAGATTACTAACTAAAGAGGTGGAATAAGAGTGGCTACAGGAACTGATTCTAAACCAAGAATTTTAGGTTTCGTATGCAACTGGTGAGCATACGGTGCTGCAGATTTGTCTGGAGTTTCCAGACAACAATATGCTACTTACATTAGGCTTATCCGTATGATGTGCTCCGGTCGTGTTGACATGTCCTTTATTTTCCGTGCTTTTGCAAATGGAAATGACGGTGTGTTTGTCGGCACTTGTCACCTTGGAGACTGTCATTATGTTACGCATGGAAATTATGATGCACTTAATATGGTGATGTTGAGTAAAAAAATACTTGCACACATTGGGCTAAATCCCGAGAGAATAAAATTAGAACATGTATCTGCCGGTGAAGGGCTGCGTTTTGCCGAAGCTATGAATGAATTCAGCCAAACGATGAGAAACTTAGGATTACTAGGGCAATCTGAGGGAATTAACCAAGACGCACTTAAGTTGAAACTTCAGGCAGTTACAGAATTAATCCCCTACATTAGAGTAGTACAAAATGAGAGACTGAAAGTGCGTTTTGAAACTGTAGAACAATATGAAGAATTCTATGCTAGTAAAGAGTTTGAAAAAATATTCAATGAATTAATTGGAGACAAACTAACCCTAGACCAAATTATTTCACTGCTGCGTGAAAAACCACTCGCCCCGGGTGAAATGGCGGTGAATTTAGGTATAACCTCGTCTGAAGTTTCAAGACAACTTAATAATTCAGCAATGCAAGGATTAGTCAAATACGAGGAAAGCCAAAAACGCTTTGCTCTCGTCTAAGGTGAAAGGAAGACGGCGGTCTAGGGGAAAGAAGGAGGTCAGAACAGTCGCTATGAATAACGATAAAATTGAGCAGATTTTAAACGAACACCAGGGCCAACCAGGTGCACTGATCAAAGTAATGATGGAGATACAGGAAGAGAATCATTGGCTTCCGAGAGAAGTATTAGTAAAGGTCAGTGAAAAATTAGAGGTGCCCTTAAGCCGGGTACTGCGCATAGCTACCATTTATAAAACATTTAGTTTGACTCCTAAAGGACGTTATCAAGTTAATATATGTACGGGCACTGCCTGTCAGGTTCGAGGTGCGCAGCAAGTTCTCGAAGAGGTGCAAAAAATAACTGGAATTAAACCCGGCGAAACGGACCCCGATATGAAGTTCAGCCTGGAAACCGTAAACTGCCAGGGTTGCTGTTCTTTAGGTCCGCTGGTAGAAATCGATGGAAAGACTCACGGTAAGACGGCGCCTGCCGAGATAGCAGAAGCGTTAAAAAAATATGAGTGAGGGAACGTTATGCCACGAATAAATTCAGCTGCGGAGTTGGAAGAACTCAGGAAAGGAATATTAGCACAAAAAGATCCTGATAAGCCTTGTATTTCCGTATGTGCGGGAATTGCCTGTCTTGGTTCAGGCAATGCTGAAGTGCTCAGCGCTTTTGAAGAAGAAATCAAAAAACAGTCGTTGGATGCAAAAGTTGATCTTATAGCAACCGGCTGTCATGGATTTTGTGAAAAAGGGCCGATCGTTGTTATCTATCCTGAGGAAATATGTTATTTGGAAGTAACACCGGAAGATGTACCGGAGATTATATCTCAGACTATACTAGGTAAGCAAGTGATTGACCGATTAATCTATACTGATTCCGACACCGGTACAAAAGCAGCACATCAATCTGAAATACCTTTCTACAAGAACCAGTCGAGATTGCTAATTGGTAATAGCCCGAAGATTAATCCCAAGAGTATTGAGGACTACTTGGCAGTGGGTGGTTATTCAGCGTTATCCAAAGCGCTTTTTGAAATGAGCCCCGAAGGTGTTCTCGATGAAATAAAGAAAGCCAATTTACGCGGCCGAGGCGGCGGTGGATTCCCTGCTGGTTCGAAGTGGGAAACCACCCGCAATGCTCAACCGGGAGTAGATAAGTATGTTATTGTCAACGCTCACGAAGGAGAGCCCGGTGCGTTTATGGACAGAGCTTTATTTACCGGGAACCCACATCTAATACTGGAAGGCTTGATTATCGGTGCATATGCCATTGGCTCTCACCAAGGCTTTATTTACACCCGTCATGATACTCCTGTGCTAAGGAAGAATCTTGATCTAGCACTCGCCCAGGCTAAAGAATACGGGTTTTTAGGTGACAATATTCTTGGTTCCGGCTTCAGCTTTAATGTTGATGTACATCTTGATGTAGGGATTTTCGTTTCAGGTGAATCCAGCGCATTAATGAAGTCCATTGAAGGGATGCCACCTGAACCAAGACCAAAATATATCCGTACTTCTGTAACTGGTATTTGGGATCGGCCCAGTAACCTGAACAACGTAGAAACTTGGGCCAACGTACCTCAGATAATTAGTAATGGGTATGAGTGGTACAGCAGTATCGGGACCGAGCGGAGCAAAGGAACAAAACTTATATCCCTATCAGGTAATATAGTAAACTCAGGAGTCGTAGAGGTTCCCATGGGTACTTCACTCAGAGAAATTGTCTTCGACTTTGGCGGTGGAATTCCAAACGGAAAGAAACTTAAAGCGATACATTTTGGAGGACCAATGGGAGGTACCATTCCCGAAAGTCTCATCGACACCCCTCTTGATTTTGATGAGCTGTCAAAACTAGGTGCTTCGTTGGGCGCTGGCGATATGCTGGTACTGGATGAAGATACATGTATGGTTGAAATGGCAAGGTTATTCCTTGACTTTTTAGCTGGTGAATCTTGCGGCAAATGTGTACCATGTCGTGAAGGCATGAGGCAAATGCTTAAGATTCTTACCAATATGACCCAAGGTGAAGGAAAAGAGGGAGATATCAAGCTTTTGGAGGAAATATCCGGGGTAGTTGGCGAAGCGGCTCTTTGTTCGTTAGGCAGGAGTATCCAAAAACCGTTAATTAGTATGTTGAAATACTTTAGAGATGAGTTTGAGGCTCATATAAACGAGAAGCGCTGCCCGGCTAATGCCTGCAAAGAGCTGAACTAGCGAGAACTATAACCTAAAGGGAGCAAAGAAATATGAGTGAAATTATTATGCAGATTGACGGAATAGAAGTTGCAGCAGAAGAAGGGATGACCGTTTTAGATGCTGCTCAAAAAGCTGGAATATCGATTCCGACACTGTGCTACCTCGAGACATTAGAGCCTTATGGTGCTTGCCGCCTTTGCACAGTGGAAGTAGAAGTGCGTGGTCGGACCAATCTCGTTGCTGCCTGCCTTTATCCAGTGGAAAAGGATTTGATCGTCAGAACCAGGACGGAAAAGGTAGATAAAATTCGTAAAATGATTTTGGAGCTACTGCTGGCTCATGCTCCAGTGGCCAGGGGTTTGAAGATGCAGGAATATGCAGAAGAATATGGAGCAGACAAAAACCGTTTTGAAAAAGAACCTTCATTTTGTATTCAATGTGGTCTATGTGTAAGATACTGTGCTGAGATTAAAAAGAAAAACGCTATTTGTTTTGTTAATAAGGGACCATCGCGTGAAATACAATTTATTCCTGAAATAGCTGCCAAGGAGTGTTGGAGCTGTACAGAATGTTTCCCGCTTTGCCCTACAGAGTATCTACAAGGAGTCTTTGTATTAACTAAAGCGCTGGCGTTTCCTTCAGCTCCAATGGGACCAACAGTGGAGGAATAAACAAGAGTTTATAATCTTGTAAGACAGAAATCTAATTACATTAATCAAGTGAAAGTAAAAAGTACTGGAGGTAGCATATTTTAATCCCTCCAGTACTTTTTTTATTGCTTTTTTAAAATCTGTAATACAGCAACAGTCTTATTTTTGTTATTACTTCGGCTAAATCAACTGTCTATATATGTGGTCCATAGCTGAACTGGTTTCATATCGTGCCGGGCTAGTTTTCGTACTACACTCGAATGTGCTATTCCAAGGGCCTGAGCTGCTTTTCTGGTGGTTTTGAACTTATCTAAAGCCAACTGCAGGAGAGCCCTTTCTAGTTTTTCCTGAGCATCTTTAAGAGGAAGCAAACCATTCACAACTACTGGTTCCAGCGTTAGCTTTTGGTTTCGATTAAGATGCTCTGCCACTAACTGACTAGAAATTATATTGCCTTCACATAATATAACCAGACGTTCAATAACATTTTTCAACTCTCTAACATTACCAGGCCACTGGTATGCTTCTAATAGAGATAAAGCCTCAGGATCAAAGCACTTATTAACATGATATTTCTCTTGAAAACAGTTTAAATAGTTCATCACTAAGGGAATAATATCGTCTTGGCGCTGCCGTAGGGGCGGTACATTTATCGGAACTACGTTGAGACGGTAAAAAAGGTCCTCGCGAAAAGTTCCCTGCTTTACACAGTCCCATAAATCTTTATTTGTTGCAGCGATTACCCGGGCATTAAGCTTTATGGTGGTGGTGCCGCCTACACGAAAAGTTTCCTGCTCCTGCAATACGCGAAGCAATTTCACCTGAAGGTTTATTGGCATTTCTGCAATTTCATCGAGCATTATAGAGCCGTTGTTAGCCAGTTCAAAAAGACCGGCTTTACCCTGTCTACGGGCTCCGGTAAAAGCTCCTTCCTCGTAACCAAAAAGCTCAGCCTCTAAGAGATTTTCCGGTATGGCACCACAATTAATTTGAATAAAGTTGCCTTTTGCTCTCTCGCTGGCATGGTGAATTATCCTGGCAACAATTTCTTTCCCTGCTCCAGATTCGCCAGTAAGCAATATGGTAGTGTCTGTCCGGGCTACCCTTTCTGACATGTTTAAAACTTTAATCATTTCCGGGCTGGCAGCAACAATTTTATCCTGACGTAATTTTTCTTTTAATATATTGGATAATTCAATATGCCCACGTTTAGTTCGTACCTGTGACATCTTACATTTATCTTTAAGCTGACTCAGCTCAGTAAGATCTCGTAAATTTGCGATCACGCCGGCCATACTGCCGTCGCTGTTAAATACTGGACTAGCTGTGACTATTAAATCCTTTTTAGTTGGATTGATATATTGAAGGCCAGTTACAGTATGGCCTTCCTGCAGACATTTACCAGTTAACGACTCGTACTTGAAAATACCTTGGTTAAACAAATCATTGATGTACTTACCAATAAAACTGCACTTATTCAAACCAGTCAGCCGGGTATGAGCCTTATTTACTTTAATAACCTGTCCATGAGTATCTGCAATCATAATTCCGTCAAAAGACGAGTCAATAAAGGTTTCTAGTTGATTATATTGATGACGTAAACATTCAAGTTCTGATATTACTTGATCGGAATCCGAAATATTCTGGAATATAGCCACAGCTCCTGTAATTTTATTTCTCATATACAAAGGCGTGTAATGAACAATTATGCTACGACCATTTATATTAATTGGTGTACTAAATTCAGGTTGGCCAGTCTCAATAACCCGGGATATGGAACTATTGCATGTATCAATAACTTCTCGTAATGGCTTGCCGATAAGATCCTGTGGATTTCTTCCTAGCAATTGTCCGGTAGCATTATTACAATTTATAACTGTTTTAGTTGTGTCAATGGCAAGTATACCATTTTGTGTGCAATCCATAATGGCTTCTGTATGCTTAATGAATTGCTCGGTAATAATAGCGTTTGGTATATTCACCTGTTTCCACCTTATTTCTGTTGAATTTTTAATTGCGCTGGCGGAATATAAAATTAATCAAGAACTAAATTCTATAGCTAGAAACTTCTTTGCCATTGATTATAAAAATATCTAAACATACCTTGCAATTAACGGTTGCGAATATTATAATAATTATGTCGTATTTAAGAAAATAATGCAATAATATGTTGATTAAAGCTCATCACAAAAGTCTTCCTCTAGATTACTATTGGATGTGGGAGTTAAAATACTTAATCCCGTGATTAATAGCTTGAGATCTATTTTTGACAGACATTTTTCGGAAGATGTTACGCAGGTGAGTTTTTATTGTGTCGACTGCTAGATGGGTTGTTGCTGAAATTTCTTTATTAGTCATACCCATAGTTAAGTGGTAAAGTATCTCTTTTTCCCGGGGAGTAAAATCTAATTTTGGCGGGGCATCCTCTTCTGTTTCCTCGGCTAAATTGGATAGCTTAATATAGTCATTTACTATGGTATTAAATACAGTAGGATCGATTATTGTTTCTCCCCTATGTGCCCGTCGTATGGATTCGATTAATTTTTCTTTTGTGACGTTTTTTAATATGTAACCAACAGCTCCGACCTGAAGAGCTTGACGCATAAATTCCGCATCTTCAAAAACAGTTAGGAAGATAATCTTAACTTGTGGTAAGTTTTTTAATATCTGCTTTGCAGCGTCTATACCATTAGTGCCTTTCATTTTGATATCCATAAGGATAATATCGGGCTGCATTTGGGGAGCATGTATATTTGCCTCATCTCCGCTTTCGCATGCACCGACAATGTTTATATCATCACATGTTGCCAACATGGTAGCTAGGCCTTCCCTAATCATTGGGTGATCGTCTACGATCATAATCCTAATCTGGGACACTATGCGTTTCCTCCTTTTTCACGAGATCTGCAGGTGTTTTGCACACTGTTAGTTGCGTGCTTTATTATAGCTTTTCTTTGGGTGAAAAATTTCACGTTTTAAAATAAAAATTACTTTGGTTATATTAATTAACCATATAAACTGTAACATCACTCTATGGGTGATTTTTATTATTATATTTTTACAAACTTCTATAATATAGATTTTAATTCTTGTTGGTAACTCTGTCAATATTCAAATAGCCTAAAAAGGTTAATCCCTGTTTCACCCTTATTAGTAATTCTTGAGGCGGTGTAGTACAAAATTATATCACCTTATAGCTATAAATAAGCTTTAAGGTGATATAATAAGCAAAAATTGTGTGAGCTAAGGATATATTTGAGAATATGGGTTAGTATAAGAATAAGCTTCAATTAGGGCTTGGATCAAATTGTAACGGGTGTATTATATGAAATCGATCTGGGTGATTGCCTTTGCGGTAGGTATAGGTGAGCAACGGCTAGAAATGACCATGACAGACAAATCTCCTGTAGATTAGACATAATAAAGTCGGGCAGGGTATGCATGCGGCTAATGCTATTGGGATTACCCAAATGGGATTAACACTAGTTTCACCCGCAAGTAACCTTGTATCCATGCTTTTAAGTGATTTTGGAAAATTCCTAATTGCCTTATAGTATATTTATGGACAAACACTATAGGTATGTCGGTAAATAGAAACTAGGTGCCGGTAAGGACGCAAGTATTTTTAAAGACAAAAAACAACTGTCTGCTATTTTTGCATAACTGATGTAGCTATGTGCAAAGCACATATCCTTATATTTTAGACTACACCGGTAATGTTAAAATAAAATTCTTTAACTTATTGCCCATCTAGGTTAATCTTGAAACCGACATTTGGAGTAACTGGATTTGTACATGAACTTGTGAATTGAATATCTTGGACATAATTCAATGGCATATTCATGCTGTCCAGTCTCTTGTGTTCATTAGGAAAAAAAATTGCGGCAGGCTTTTTTGCAGTTTGTTTTCCCACCGGTTCAGTTAGGTGGAGTGTCGCATATTCCAATTCTAAAAGGGGGGGATGTATTAGAAATGAGACTGCAGGGGAAAGTTGCCATAGTTACAGGTGCACGCCAGGGGATAGGAGAAGGAGTGGCGCTGGGCCTGGCCAAGGAAGGTGCAGCGGTGGTTGTTGTTAGCCGCAGCATTAACGAGGACAGCGAGATCTGTCAGAATCTTAGGGACGCTGGTGCTCAGTATCTAGCATTAGCTGTTGATGTAGGAGATCGTGACCAGGTGCAAAAGATGGTAGATGATACCATTGCCAAATTCGGTAAGGTAGATTTTCTCTTCAACAACGCAGGGGTCAGCATACCCGCAATGTTATGGAAAATGACTCCACAGCAATGGGACGATGTAATTAGGATTAATCTTACAGGTACGTTTAACTGTATACAGGCTGTAGCCAAGCCAATGATGGAGCAGAAGAGCGGTTCAATACTTAACATTACCTCTTCCGCAGGTCTGATTGGCACCATCGGTCAGGTAAACTACACTGCCTCCAAGGGCGGTGTTACTGCGTTGACTAAATCCTGTGCTAAAGAACTGGCGAAGTTTAATATCAGGGTCAATGTAATAGCACCCATGGTGATAACACCAATGACTAGAAAAATTTCAACTGATCCTAAGTTAGCTCCTAAATATTTAGAACGCATACCGCTGGGTAGGTTCTGTGAACCTGAAGAGGTTGCCCCGACGGTAGTATTCTTTGCATCCGATGACTCAGCTTATATAACCGGCCAGACCCTCTGTATAGACGGCGGCATGGTTATGATATAATTTGCCAACCGAAAAAGTTTCTATCTCGGGGAGGTTCATATATGTCCAAAGATGTAGCCATTATTGGCGTTGGCCAAAGTACATTTGTTAGGGAATATCCGGGTTCGATCAGAGAGCTGGCTTTTGATGCGTGGAAAGAAGCCGCACAAGACGCAGGCATAACTGCTAAGGATATTAGTGCCTCGGTTATTTGCTCAGCTCCGGAATACGATTTACAGCGTAGTCCCGCTGGGGTAATTGCCGAGTACCTCGGATTTGTTCCCGCACCGACATTTGCCATCGAATCAGTGTGTTCATCCAGCACTTCTGGTCTGAGAGTAGCCTATAGTATGGTCAAATCTGGTTTACATGATATCGTTGCCGTTGTCGGTTTTCAAAAAATGTCGGAAATTACCTCAGCTGATTCTCAAGAGAGAATGGGCCGTGGCTCCGACATTCAGTGGGAATCACCATTTGGCACCATGATGCCCGCTTATTACGCCATGCACGCTGCAGCTCATTTTAAACAGTATGGCAGTACCGAAAAAGACCTGGCCATGATCAGGGCTAAATCCACCACATACGGTGCGATCAACGACAGAGCCGTATATCGTAAAGTGCTTTCCGTAGATGAATGTTTGAATGCCCCGGTTGTGACCAGCCCGCTGAAAAAGTTTGACTGCTGTGCCAATGCCGACGGTTCTTCTTGTGTAATCGTTGCTAGTGCGGACAGAGCTAAAGAATTATGCAAAAAACCTGTTTGGTTTATGGGATTGGGTTCAGGCTCAGCCAGCGTAACGCTAACTGGCCGTGGCAATTGTTACGGCTTAACAGCCGCTATGAAGGCTGCTCAAGATGCGTATGCTATGGCTGGTATTAAGCCCCAGGATGTTAAGGTAGCGGAAGTACATGACTGCTTCACAATAGCTGAATTGTTGGCTTATGAGGCTCTTGGGTTCGCCGAACCCGGTAAAGGTGTGGAAATTGTCCGCGAAGGACAGAATCTAATTGACGGCAAAATTCCTGTGAACGTTGATGGCGGTTTGCTATCCAAGGGTCATCCGATCGGTGCTACCGGTGGTTCGCAGGTACGTACCATTGTACTGCAACTCCGTGATGAAGCCGGTCCCATGCAGGTTCCGGGACAACCTGAAATCGGGTTAATTCATAATGTTGGCGGCGTAGGGCTTTACGCTAACGTAACCATTCTGGGGAGGTAGAAAATATGAGTTTTAAAAAATTCGGACGTAAAAGTTTTGCTTCCCAGACCAAGGTCGATGCTTTTGTTGATTACCTTGAAAAGGGCGAAGTAAGAGGCACACAATGCAAATCCTGTGGGGCAAAGTTCTTTCCTCCCCGGGCAGATTGTGACCAATGCCTGAGTAACGATATGGATTGGTTCCCAATCGATGGTGTGGGTACTTTGGTAACCTTTACCAGACAAGGTTTTGCACCTACCGGTTTTGAGAAGGACGTACCTTATACCACTGGTATGGCCGCATTTGACGGCGTACAGGTTTTTGGCCGGCTTGATGGCAGTATCCCGGAAGAAGAAGTAGAAATTGGCATGAAAGTGGCCGTTAGAACCATACAATACGATGACGGTCAGTTGTCATACGAATTCATTAAAGCATAACAACGTTTTTACTACCTTAAATGAGGGGGTGGTAAAAGCTGGCATGACTAATACCAGCACAATGTTGGAATAATGCTTACTAAAGGAAGATCTCTTAAAAAAATTATTTAATAGGAGGATGACTAATGGATCTGAATAAATGGCCCCGCCAAACCGATGTAAAGAATCATGAGCTTTTTGGTGATGAACATTTTGGTACCGAAGCACCTTGCGTAATTTATGAAAAAAGACCTATTAAAAATCCTAAAACTGGTGAAGAGGTTCCTGGCCTTTACACAGCGTGGGTTATTCTGAACAACCCTTCACAGTATGGTTCCTACACCACTGAAATGGTTAAGGGCGTTATCGCTGGTGCTGCTAAGGCTTCTGCGGACAGGTCCGTTGCGGCTATGATCTTCACCTCTGTTGGCGACAAAGCGTTCTGTACTGGTGGTAACACTGTAGAGTATGCTGAATACTACAGCAGCAACCCCAGTGAATATATGCAGTACATGGACCTGTTCAACGGAATGGTTGATGGTCTGCTAGATTGCAAAAAACCGGTTATCTGCCGCGTAAACGGCATGCGTGTAGCCGGTGGTCAAGAAATCGGTATGGCTTGCGACATCGCTATTGCTTCCGACTTGGCCGTATTTGGTCAAGCTGGTCCCAGACATGGCTCCGCACCGGTTGGCGGCAGCACAGACTTCCTCCACTGGAATATGAGCATGGAGAATGCTATGTGGAATTGTATCTCCTGCGAAGTATGGAGCGCCTACAAGATGGTTTGGAAGGGCTTAATCACCAAGGCTGTTCCCGTACTTAAAGTGAATGGCGAGTTTATCCGCAACCCACAGGTAATCACCGACAAATTCGTTGACAATGGCGAAATTGTTTACGGTGAAAACGTAACCGGCGAAGCTGCAGCCAAGGCTAAAGAGATTATCAAGAGTGCTGAGGTTGACTTCTCCATGCTGGATGGCGAAGTTGAAAAACTAATTTGGACTCTGACAAATCTGTTCCCCAACTGCTTGCAGATGTCCATTGATATGATGAGACAGAAGAAAAAATTCTTCTGGGATATGAACAAACTGGCATACCGTCATTGGCTCGGCACCAATATGAGCAGTGAAGCTTACCTTGGCTTCAACGCTTTCTCTACCAAGAAATTGACCGGTAAAGACACCATTGACTTTATTAAGTATCGTCAGCTGCTTGCTGAAGCACATCCGTTTGATCAAGAGCTGATCGATGCAGTTATGGCTCCACGTAAATAATTCCATAGCTTCGAGCGGAAGCTTTATATCTGCTAAAATAATATAGGTGGAGAGGCGGGGCTTAGCCTCTCCGCCTGTTATTATCTTAGGCAGCCATTATTTAACAGCGCAGATGGTCTGTTATTAGACTTGGGGGTATAGTATGAGTTACAAATTTATAAAAACAAATAACGCAGATGGATTAATTACAATAACTCTGGATAACCCGCCACTTAACGTATTAACTATTCCCATGATGGAGGAATTGGCCGACGCTTTTGTGTGGGCAAAAGGGCAAACTGGAAATATAATTCTGTTGGATGCAGCTGGGAAAGCTTTTTCAGCCGGTGTAGATGTTGCTGATCATACACCCGATAAAGTTGATAGAATGATTGAAGTTTTTGATAGTATTTTTCATAATATGTATGACAATGATAAGCCTATTGTGTGCGCCGTTAATGGTGCGGCTTTGGGTGGCGGCTATGAATTAGTGCTTTTTGCCGACATGGTTGTTGCTTCGGAAAAAGCTAAGCTGGGGCAGCCGGAAATTCAGGTTGGCGTTTTTCCACCCCTGGCTTCCTATATGCTCCCCAGATTAACGTCTATGCCGCACGCATATGAATTGATATTGAGCGGCGAAGTTATTGATGCTGCCAGGGCTGATAAGCTTGGATTGGTGAACGCTGTTTTACCTGCTGATAACTTTGCTGAAGGTGTAAAGGAATTTTGTAAAAAGTTCATGTCTCTGAGTCCTGTAGTATTGGCGTATACCAAAAAGGCCATGAAGGCAGGATTGAATAAGGGCTTTATTGAAGGACTTAAAGCCATAGATGATATTTACCTGAATGAATTAATGCCTACCGCTGATGCGAAGGAAGGCTTAAATGCCTTTATGGAAAAACGTAAACCGGTATGGCAGGGTAAATAAAATATTTTAAAATTTTAGGGAGGTTTTCGTAAATGGCAGTACCGACCATGATAAATACCTGGCAAATGGTAGAACCTGGTAAACTTGAAAAGACCCAGATCCCTGTGCCGGAATTGGCTGATGGCGAAGTATTGGTTGAAGTAGCTGGCTGTGGCGTGTGCCATACTGACGTAGGCTATTTTTATGATGGCGTACCTACAGTGCAAAAACCACCGTTGACACTTGGTCACGAAATAAGTGGCGTAGTTGTTAAGGCCGGTAAAGATTTTGAAAATCTGGTTGGCAAAGAAGTTATTATTCCTGCTGTTATGCCCTGTAATAATTGTGATATTTGTGCTTCTGGCCGCGGCAATCGTTGTTTAAAACAAAAAATGCCTGGTAACAGCCTGGGTATCTATGGCGGTTTTTCCAGTCATATTCCCGTACCAGCCGCTGATCTCACCGTAGTGGAGGATCGTGGTGATTTTGAATTAAAAATGTTGTCAGTAGTCGCTGATGCAGTTACTTCTCCTTATCAGGCAGCTATGAAGGCTGAAGTAAAAGAAGGAGATCTGTGCATCGTTACCGGTGCTACCGGTGGTATCGGTGTTTACATGACACAGATTTGTTCAGTGCTGGGGGCTAAAGAAGTTATAGCCATTGCCAGAAACCAAGAGAAATTAGATCGTTCTCTTAATTTTGGTGCCACCAAGGCGATTAGCACTCAGGACAAGACCAATAAAGAGGTTGTTGCTGAATTTAAGGCTTATTGTAAAGAAAAGAAATTACCTACTGCCGGTTGGAAGATCTTTGAGTGCACAGGCAGCAAAGCTGGTCAGGAAATTGCTCTGGATATGCTCTCCTTTGTTGGCCGGATGATGGTAGTTGGCTATGGCATGCAGAAGGTTGACTACATGCTCTCCAAGTTAATGGCTTTCGATGCTGAAATTATGGGGACATGGGGTTGCCTGCCCAAGTATTATAAGGATGTTATGGATTATGTCTTGGCTGGCAAAATCCAGGTTAAGCCGTTTGTAGAATATCGTCCCATGAGTCAAATTTTACAGGCGTTTGAAGATGCACATTCGGGCAAGCTGACACAGAGAATTGTGTTAGTACCGGACTTTGAATAAGCATTGGCTTAATTCATTGGCTGTGTAAAATTTTAGATTAGAGCAGACCCCCGGTATAAATTATAACGGGGGTCTGTTTCTTCTCGCTTGTTTATCAATAATATATTTAGGAAATCAGGTGCTTGATGATGAGTTCTCAGGGTGGTTTCTATAACCTGGACATAAAAGAGTATCAGGAATTAATTCAAGTGCCCCTGGGCAAAGTTTACGCCGATAAAATTATTACTAATGCCAATTTAATAAATGTTTATACAGGTAAAATACAGACTGGAATAAATGTAGCGATTAAGAACAGTAGAATTGCCTACGTGGGTACATCAAGTAACATGGTGGGTGAGGCAACAGAAGTTATAGATGCCACGGGTCTGTATTTGGCACCGGGCTATATTGGCCCTCACGAGCACACCGATTTTGGCGCTAACCCTATAGCTTTGACCAATGAGATACTGCCTCATGGCACAACGACCATTTTAACGGATACTACGTCAATAACCGGAGCATTAAGAGCTAAAGGTGTTCAAGGTATGATGGATATGACTGAGCACCTGCCGTTGAAATTCTTTTATTGTATCTGTGCAGCAAATCCAATTCTCCCCAACATCGAAGGCGAAGAATGCTTAACCATGGAGGAGTTCATCAGTTTTCTCAATCACCCCAGGGCAATTGCCGTGAGTGAGATTGTGGCCTGGGTCAGGGCTCTTGATCTTGATGAAACGCTATTAAGTAAGCTTGCTTATGCACGCGGTATAAATAAGCGCATTGAGGGCCACGGTGCAGGTTGTTCACCGGATACACTTAATGCCTTGGTTAACGTTGGTATAACTTCTTGCCATGAGTCGATTAGTGCTGAAGATATACATCATCGAGTTAGTCTTGGTGTACACGCTATGTTTAGACACGGGTCTATTCTCAGCGATATGGAAAAGCTATCTAAGGTTATTACCCTGGATCCGGAGTTTGATACCAGATGGTTGATGATGACACCGGACTGGTTTAGCCCGCGTGATATTTTAACCAAGGGCTATATGAAATATCTAGTTGAAGATGCCATTAAGTACGGCATACCCCCGGTAACGGCCATACAAATGGCTACTATAAACGCCGCCCAGTACATGGGGGTTGACCAAATAATTGGAGGGATCGGGCCTTCGCGATTTGCCGATATATTATTTTTAGAAAGCCCGATATTACCGGATCCGGTAAAAGTGATGGTGAATGGTGAGATAGTAGCTGAGAATGGAAAACTGCTCCAAGAACTACCTTTAAACTTACCCAAGCTGTCTATTGAAAACTGGCGCCCTGGTCGGGTTCCTACTTTTGCAGTTACCCCGGAGCATTTTGCTGTAAAGGCTACCGCAGCGGATGGGGAAAATGTGAAAGTGCCGGTGGTTAAAATCATTAACCGTACCATTACCAAATTGGACTATGCCAATTTACCGGTAAAGTCCGGACAGATTATGACTGAGGGCGAAGATATACTTAAAATTAGCATGGTGCACATAAGCAGAAATAGGCTTGTCTCTGCCTTTATGAAAGGTTACGGGGCATCAATCGGAGCTTTGGCCAGCAGTACCTCACATGACCACCACGCACCATTTGTAATCGGTAATAATGATGCCGATATGGCCCTGGCCTTTAACCGGTTGTTGGAAATAGGCGGTGGGCTTGTTCTGGTGGATGGTGGTGTCATCAGAGCTGAATGCCCCATGGTGATTGGCGGCATTATGTCAGATCAAGACGTGGGCAGTTTGGATAGAGCGCAAAGGGTAATTGAGGATTACCTTATAGAGCGGGGCGCCCACTCAGGGCCATTGATCACGATGGATTTCATGGCCCACACCGGAGTTCCCTTTATCAGAATGACACCCTCGGGACTTTACGATGTGCGCAGTAAAAAGATATTATTTTCATGATAATTTAAGGAAAGTCATTTTGGCTCAAGGAAAGGGTGTGCATACTGGCTTGCACACCCTTTTGTCATAATTTCATGGGTAGCTAAATCTTACTATGAAGGGGTCGGTAAAAATTAAAAAGTCACCATAAAATTAGGGCAAGTTGTCTGATTTAAAGCAGTATATTGAGTGTTTGAGCAGCTATTGACAATAAAAAATAAATCAGTAAAGTTAAATGTGTACATAAAATTAAGCATGGTGCATCAGGAGAATAGTTGATGACCGAAGACAAAATAAGAAAAAAATTAATGAGCAATAAACCGGATCTAATGATTAAGGACCATTACCTGGTATCGGAGGTATTGCTGCCGCTGGTTCAGGGTGCCAGCGGTTTAGAGCTGCTGTTTGAGGTGCGCTCTATGAACCTGAGTAGGCAGCCTGGTGAAATTTGTTTTCCTGGCGGGCATGTGGAGGAAATCGAGTCTAGCCGGCCGGGCTCTGCTGCTCTGCGGGAGGCTTCGGAGGAACTAGGACTCTCATTTGAAGATATAGTGCCTATTGGCTCGCTGGACAGGTTAATTACTCCTTTCGGGGTACTAGTACATCCCTTCGTGGGACGGATATTGTCACCGGAGCATATTGAGCCCAACCGGTCTGAAGTGGATAAAATTTTTACGGTGCCCCTATCTTTTCTGCAGGCAAATCCTCCGCAAGTAAGCAGCTTAGAAGTAGCAACCCGCTACAGCCCTGATTTTCCCATCGACCGGGTTCCGGAAAAATACAGGGGGGGATGGACTAAGCGCTGGTCATTACCTGCTTACATTTATGAATATCAAAACTATTTTATTTGGGGCATGACTGCCTTAATACTCCATAACTTTTTAAGTATTATTACCAAAGAATAGTTTATCTGGCTTAAATCCAGGTCCGCAATCTATACTTATCCAGTATGGTAACCTGGCTTTTTTTTATATCGATAGCCTTTTGTCTTTTGAAATCATTCAATATGCGATTTGCTGTTTCACGGGATGTGCCGATCAGGTTGGCCAGATCCTGATTAGTCAATGAGATGTTAATAACAGTACCCCGGTCTGTTTTAATACCTTGTTCACCGGCCAGGAATAGCAGCATGCTGGCAGCGCGGCGAGTGGTATCCATTAAGGCCAACTCGACCAGCTGGTTCTGGGCGATACGCAGTCGCCGGGCCATTATTTTAAGTAAAGCTAGAGCCATGTCCGGGTGATTGCCAATTATTCTTTCCATATCCGCGTTTCTAATCAAGCCCACCGTGCAATCCTCGACTACCTCCGCGGTAGCCGGGTAGTTGCCTTCATCGAATAGGATCACTTCTGCAAATACTTCCCCGGGGTAAATAAAATGCAAGATGTGCTCCCGGCCATCTTTAGCTTGCTTGGTTACCTTGACCCGGCCGGACTTAATAAAAAATATCGCTTCTCCAGGCTCACCTTCCATGAAAATAATCCGACCTTTTTGATAGTTGCGTTCTATAATCGATTTCTCTACCTCTTCCAGCTGTTGCTTGTTAAGCAGGGTAAATAAGGGAATGCTTTGCAGTATTTCAATATTTCCCGCCATTGCTATGCTCCTTACACTAAAATATTGTATCTGTAATTATATCATGTTTGCTAGCCTGAGGGACGGATGAAAAAAGCCGGAAATTTATCCGGCTCTGACCAAGTTAATAAATTCGTCACCTAAGTTAGTAGCGCTGCAGATTTTACTTTTCCCTTCGGTAGATATCTCAACCAGTCCTAGAGCATATAACTGCATAATAATATGATCTAGTACAGCCCTTTTAACTCGGGCCGTTAATGAAAGATCCTCTTTATTCATGTTGCCTTGTTCTAACAGTGTTTGAAGTACTCTTTCCGCCTCCTTGGGCAGTCTTTCATTCGCTTTAACCAAAAAATCGGCCAGGCTTGTAGTAGATATCATGTAACTCTTAACCTCCTGTTAACAGTTGTTATTTAGCTATAGTATGTGCATTTTTTGCTTGATTAATAAGTCAAAAAAACCGGGTCAAACGACCAGGTTTTTATAGCTAGGTAACTTTCTTTTCGAATAAAATGGGCAAACTTAATTAGACTGCTCTGTGCACATGTGGTATGGGACAAAGCAGTAGGTGTGAAAAAAATATCGTGCTGTTTAATCGCATAGCGCAAAACTATCATTTACTGGGATTGAAGACCAAACTTTGCTGCAGGGATATAAATATCATGGCGAATGAAAAATAGGAACAGCAGGCTATATTTTGTGGGAATATTCGGTTAACTTAAAAGCAAAAGATAAAGGCTACCATTTCACCAAGTCATTAGCACTAATTAAGCCTTTGTTTAAAACCCATTATTTACATGATAATGGAATTTTGGTAAGTAAGCTCGCTAAGCATTTCGATGTGATTTTTACTTACATTTTTTCCAATGCGCACCATTAGCATGTTGGCTGAATGCTCCAGTATTTCAGGATCATCAGTATGCCGCCGCTTAAAGCCCACTGTTCCATAAAGACGTTTAATCATACTCTGGTACTCCCATAGTCCCAGGGCGCTGGTTTTCAAATCCCAGTGCCAATAAAACTCGGTGGTAATTAGTACATACTCTTCTAATACCGGATTTTTAAATGCTTCCTGTAATAACGCTTTGGCAATACCCTTTTGCTGCCATTCTGAGCTAACCTCAATCGCACCCAACTCAAGAATGCGCGGGTGCTTGCTCCACCGACTGTATTTGTAGGGGTGATGAAATAAAACATAGCCGATTATTTCCTGACCAGAGCGGGCAATATATACTAATCCTGCGGGATGCCCAGCTATCAAAATCATAGCCTCTTTTTGCCGCTTGGGATGCCTAAAGTTGTTTAAATTCCGGTTTACATCCAATGAAACCAGATGCTCTTTAGTAACAGGACCTTCAATTATTACAGGTCCATTGTTAGTCAATACCTCTTTAGCCATTGACACCACCGCTTTTCGCTTAGTTTATAAATATTTGACAGACTTCATGGGTCTTTACTGTTTAACTTACAAAATTATAATATTCAATAATAATGATTGTTGTCAAGATATATTTTAAAATATTCTGAATAAGCTTCAAAATTCCTGCTGCCTTGCAAATTATTTTTTAAAAACATAAAACATAATTTAATTGTGAAACTAATTAATAACCTTTTTCAAGGTAGAATGTATGTGTAGTATCGACCAGCATGTGGTATGATATAACAATATGTTACTTAGGCATGTGGGGGTGATTAATTGTTTTGCATAATGCAGACGGTTGCTGAGCTTATGGCGCTAGCAGCCAGGACGGCGCCCAAGGGCTTGGGACAGGATTACCTGGACATCCAGGTGCTGGTAGGTGACGACCTGCTTCAGTTAGCCGATGAAATGGATAGATTCGGAAAAGCAACCGGCAGAATTAATTTTGACCGGGATGCGGAAAACATTCGGCGTTCTGATGCTGTATTATTGGTGTCTTTGCGGGAGAACGAGCCGCTTGGCCTTAATTGCGGTGCCTGCGGTCATGATACATGTACTCAATTGGCAAGCCGGCAGGGGCCGGAATTTGAAGGCCCGCTTTGTGCCTGGCGGGTAGTTGATCTGGGTATCGCCGTTGGTTCAGCGGCGAAAACAGCGGGGCTGCTCAATGCTGATAACCGGGTGATGTATCGCCCGGCTGCGGTGGCTAGAAGGATGGGATTTGTCCAGGGTGCTCTTGTTTGTGCCATTCCCATATCTGCCACTGGTAAAAATATATATTTTGACCGTCCGGTAAAATAATTGGGAGGCGCAACATATTACTAGACAAACGCGTAAGCTTGAACATATTAAATACGCTGTGGAAATGCCTGAGGTATTAGGCCAATCCGGTTTTGCCGACCTGCGCCTGGTACATAACGCGCTACCTGAACTAAATTGGGATCAGTTGGACACTTCCTGCAGCTTCATGGGTAAACAATTAAGCGCCCCGCTAATGATTAATGCCCTGACCGGAGGGCATGCCGAGGTGCGCGTAATAAACCGGGAGCTGGCTAGAGCGGCAGCCGCAACAGGAATTGGCATGGCTGTGGGTTCGCAACGAGCCGCGCTGGAAGACCCGATGGTGCGCGATACATTTACTATCGCCCGGGAGGAAAATCCCCGGGGTCTGCTGCTGGCAAATCTGAGCGCTTTTTGTACCCTTGAAGAAGCCTTGGCTGCTGTTGATATGGTTGAGGCCGATGGAATCCAGCTTTATCTTAATGTAAGCCAGGAATTGACGATGCGCGAGGGGGAAGCAAATTTCAGCGGCTGCCTGGCAAATATTAAACAGTTGGTGCATAATCTACCGGTGCCGGTGCTAGTAAAAGAAATAGGCTGTGGCATGGCGTTGGAGACAGTAGCCGCCCTGGCTAAGGCCGGTGTGCGTTATCTGGATATTGGAGGTTATGGAGGTACTAATTTTACTGCTATCGAAGGAAAACGCGCCGGTGAAATCAACATCCCCCTGGAGAAATGGGGGCTGCCTACGGCAATCAGTTTGTTGGAGGCGTTAAATGCCGGAATGGGGATTTCTATAGTTGCTTCGGGCGGGCTGCGCACGGCTGAAGAAGCAGTTAAGGCGCTAACTGCCGGGGCTACACTGGTGGCGATGGCTGGACCATTGCTGCGGGTATTAATGCAAGAGGGTCCGGAAGGCCTGGTTGTATATATCACTGAGTTCATTACTAACTTGCGCCGGGTGATGATGCTTGTAGGAGCGCAGAAGCCTGTCGAGCTATCTCAAAAGCCCCTGGTAATTACCGGTTTAGTTGCTGAATGGCTTGAACGCCGGGGCATCGATATAAACCGTTATGCCAGGCGATAATTTGACACTTGCAGGTTGTCCTGGAAGACAAAAAGAGGCAGTTGCACAACGTTTACTATGGCAACTGCCTTTGATGTTCCTAAAAATGCCTGGGTTTGCAGATAATTTCCTTAACTTTAGAGTCAAAGAAATGGTCAGAATGGGCAGGTACAATAACGGCTGCAGTATCGGCTCCTTTGGCGGAACCGCCGATGGCCACGATCTCTTCCCCAAAGGGAATCAAGCCGGCATCGAGGGCCATACCGCTGATTTCCACACATACCTTAACCCCCTGGCCCAGCATGCGGAGTGTCTGGGCCATGATCTCAGCCGGGTAAACGCCCCCGAATTTGTTACGGATAGCCCGGTCCACTCCCGCCAGCAGGTGGGTGGTGCACAGTACCTGGATGTCATGCTGTTGCAGCTCGGCTATCGTTTCCTCGCTCATACTCCTGCTGCCGGGGGTGTTGTAACCTGCATGATAGGTGACACAGATCACCCGGCGACCACAGCCAATCAATTTGCGGGCAGTCTCCCCGCTGCTGGAGGCTACCACAATATTTTGGATATTTAATTCCCCAGCCCGGTCCAGTGCAGCTTGAATTGTAGCAGCTGTGTTACTGGGCCCTTTATTTTCCCAGTACATAATAACCCCCCTTAGTATTTTTGTTCATTTTAAAATAATATGATAGATTTAGCAAGAAAGGGGTAATGGCAAAGAGCGACGCTCTTGTAGATCGTTAGAATAAGGAGGAGTACCAAAGATTTAGAAGAATAGAGTTAGCGTATGTTTATTTTTAGGGGATGCGCTATATAAAAAACGAGTGGCAAAATAGGGCAGCTGATCTTGGGCTATAGTTGTGATATGATGGAGATAAAAATAAAGGCCTGTCGGCCTTTTGGTGGACGAGAGGGGATTCGAACCCCCGACCCCTGCGTTGCGAACGCAGTGCTCTCCCACTGAGCTACACGCCCTAATATTTATTGAACAAAATTTATCATAGCATAAAATCCTCCGGCTAGCAAGGGGTAACATACACCAGTTGCGTGAGCGGTACCCGGTTGCTTTAAACTTGCCGGTACCGTCCCATTGGATTGATAATGGTAGACCAGTTCTGAAAGGTGCCGAATTACTTCCCGCGCCGCACTGTAACCGGGGGTGTTTTCGCTGGTTATGACCAGTATATACGGCTTATCCGGGTGAACAACATAAGCAGCGTCGTTGTATGTGTTAGTTGGCGGCCAGGTGCCTATTTTATTAGCTACTTTAATTCCTGGCGGTAGGGGAGCTGGAATGCGGTCTTTGAGCAGGTTGTCAAACAGGTTGTCCAATAGCTTTTCTCCTGACGGCTTTTTGGCTAGTTGTATGACTTCCTGCATATATAACGCCAAATCATAGGGGCAAGTAATATTTTGCTCATTGTCCACTACCTGGCCACCAAGGGAACGCATGTACTCTTTGACGTTTTCCTTGCCCAGACGGGTCAATAAGATATTGGTGGCTACATTATCGCTGTACAATATGGAGTAGTCGGCCAGCTGGGCTATGCTGTAGCTGCCTCCGGGCGTGTGGCTCTTTAAAATGCCGGTGCCCCCTTCCATGTGTGTTTCAGTAAAAAGCAGTTGTTCTGAAAGTTCTATTTGGCCGTGTTCCGCTGCGCGGTATAGATAGAGGTTCATGGGTATCTTAAAAGTACTGGCGGCATGAAAGATCGTTTGGGAGTGATAGCCAAATTCCTGACCGGATTCCAGATCAACGAAATAAAGCCCGTAGACACCGGGTTGCTGAGCTAGATAGCCGGTAATATGCCTTTGCAGTGGTTCATAGTCAGTAGAAGCTTGCATATTTTTTTTAAACGGCTCACTAATTGCTGAAGCGCTGGATAACAGAAAAACTGATAACAGCACATAGAAAACGACTTTTTTCAAACTAAGATAATGCCTCCTGAAAAAATCTGGAATATATTAATAAATTACCATATAATGTAAAAATTGTCCAGCTGTTAAGTATCTCCAGGCTTAAATATGTATATTAAAGTATGGTGCTAAAATATGATATTTAATCCCTTAATGATGGTAAACAAAGAAGAAGTGCGCCGCAGAGTGGAAAAACTGCGTAAGGAGCATCCAGATAAATCAAACCGGGAGCTATGTGAGCTGATTATCGTCCAAAAAAGCAGACTTTGCGCGGTCAGTGGCGCAGTTACTGCTCTCCCGGCGGCACTGCCGGTTATTGGCACGCTGGTTACGCTGGTGGGGGGCACTGTGCTAGATATGACTGCTGTGGGGTATTTCACCGCGGAAATGGTGCTGGAAATGTCTGCCGTATACGGACGTGATCTGTATTTGCCCGGGGTGTCCCGGGAGGCGTTATGGGTCATGGCTTCCGCTTTGGGCTCTGATGCGGCCAGCAAGACCATTAGCAAGCTGGCGATGCAGCAGATGGAAAACCAGTTTTTTACCCGTCTCGCTCGTGATCTGCTGATCTCACTGGGTATACGGGCCTCTCAGCGAACAGTTCTAAAAATAATCCCGTTCTTGGGTGCGGTCATCTCGGGTTCAGTGAATTATTTTGTTTGCCGGCAAATCGGACGCCTTGCTGCAGATTATTATGAGAAAAATAGTTATGAGAACTGGTTGGGGGATACAATCGACGTTGAGGGAGAAATAATTGAATAAAAGATAGGATTATAAAAAGCCCTGGTTAAGAATAACCGGGGCTTATAACGCTATGTACTCGACTGATATATTAGGGTGCTGCCATAAATGCCTGATGACCTGTCTGACCAGGTCTGCATCGCCGCTAGTATAAAAAGTTTCTGTGGCTTTCCCGGGGGGAGTATCCGCCAGCAGGTCTTCCTCCTGCAGCACTTGGTAAACCCTTTTGGCCACGGCGCATCCGGTATCAATAACCGTTACCCCGGTTCCCATGATCGCTTCCACCAGTGGGCGCAGGAAGGGGTAGTGCGTGCAACCCAGTACTACCGTATCCACATCCCCGGTGATGAGCGGTTGTAAAAAATTGCTCAGCAACTCAGCCGTCTCCGGGGTGTCCAACTGCCCCGTTTCCACTTGTTCCACTAGACCCGGGCAGGGCACATTGATAACTTCTATATTATCAGCGAAACGTGTTAACAGGGAATTAAACCGGTCGCCGTTAAGGGTCACCCCGGTGGCTAGCACGCCTATTTTACCGTTGCGGGTTATCTTGGCGGCTGGTTTTATAGCGGGCTCCATGCCCACAATGGGTATCTGAAACTCATGGCGCAGGTAATCTAAGCTGGCTATAGATGCCGTGTTGCAGGCCGCGACAATTAATTTAGCTCCGGCGTCGATTAAAAAGCGAGTGATGGCAGTTGTCCGCAGGCGAATGTATTCCGGCGGTTGTGCTCCATATGGACAATGGGCGGAATCGGCATAATAAAGAATGTCTTCACCAGGCATCAGGAGACGAATTTCCTTCAACACCGATATACCTCCCACACCCGAATCAAAAATCCCAATGGGATTCGGGTTGGGCAAGGTTGCCTCACCTCCATCCTTTAATATATTCCATCTCAGGATATCATTATAACCAGTAGTATGCAATATTTAGCCTGTTATTGAGTTATTTTCTACCCAATTTGCCATGGTATAGAAGGTGGGTGGCGATCAGTACCGCTACCAGGGCCAGCAGTCCGGCGATTAGGTGGTACTTTGCTGCGCCGTCAACACCAAGGTAAGCAGCGAGCCCCAGCACGACGGTAGTAATAGTGATGATAGCTGTAAGGGCAGCCAGTATTTTGGGCAAAGTGTTCACTCCTTTTTTCCACTTCCATTATGATATTTATATTTAACACTCAGCATAACTTTCCTTCTACAGTAATTTTATTTAATTAGAAACACATTTTCCGGGGAAATATTCTAATTGACATCTGGCTGAACATAAAATATAATAATATATGCTACTGAGCTGCCGGAGTGGCGGAACTGGCAGACGCAAGGGACTTAAAATCCCTCGATCAGCAATGATCGTACCGGTTCGATTCCGGTCTCCGGCACCAACCCATTTCATAACTCCCCGGACCCTCGTCAGAGGCTCCGGGGTTGTTCTTTTTTATGAGTTTGGGCTTATTGCCTGACCGAAAATTACCATATATAATGAACCATTAAAACAGAAAAGAAAAAGACGCCTCTTTGGGTGTGCTTAACACGTTAACAGAAGTACAAGAGGCGTCCCCACTAACATGGTCATTGTATCAAAATATAATTTAATTGAAAGCCCCGAAAAGAATGTTTTTACTTATCTCCTACAAACGATACGGAAGCCTAAGTATTGAGACGGTGATAACCTCACAGGAACCACAATCTCCTCAGCATCGATAAACTTTTCCAACTCCGCTAAATTACCCGATTTATTTAACTTTAACAGGTTATTAACGATAACAGCTACCTCTGGTGGATGATTTCCTGGTTGGGCCTAAAGGTATATAGAAGTACCACTTATATTTAATAAAAATACAGGCTTCAGCCTTACTTGAAACTTACAGGATTATATTTTAATTTCTGCACCAAGAAGTTTTACAAAGGCCTGAATAAAAGAAGGATGAGCAGGCCAGGCAGGGGCAGTGACAATGTGACCGTTCACATAAGCGTTACTGAAGGTTTCATTAACTTCCCCCCATGTACCACCTGCACATAAAATATCGGGCTTACATGCAGGGTAGGCAGTAAATACTCCCTGTTGAATTACCCCGGCAGCTAATAGAACTTGTGGCCCGTGACAGATGGCCCCGATGGGCTTCTTATTAGCATCGAAGTTTTTTACAATTTCAATAACCCTGGAATCTAGCCGAATATACTCGGGTGCCCGGCCACCGGGAATAATTAAACCAATATAGTTGTCTTCATTAACTTTGTCAAAATCAATATTAAGAACAAAATTATGACCGGGTTTTTCTGAGTAGGTCTGATCTCCCTCAAAATCGTGTACAGCAGTTTTAACCTTATCACCGGCCTTTTTGCCGGGACAAGCAGCGTCTACCTCATACCCCAGCATGAGTAAAGACTGGAAAGGTACCATTACCTCATAATCTTCTACAAAGTCTCCCACTAACATAAGAATTTTTTTGGCTTTCATAGTCCCACTTCCTTTGAAATACTATCAATATCGAAAATTAGTTATTTAATTGGCTTGTTAGGATCCTTGATATTATGAATATGCGTACCAAAAGCCGCCTCACTGATAATACATAGCAGGAGGCGGCCTGTCTATTTTTGGTTAAGGCTTGGTAGAGATTTAACAATTTTGCATAACGCCGTTCGGGCACTGGCAGCCAGTTTAGGGTATACTGGTTATGGTGACGGTCTGAGCCGCGCCATTCCAATCAACCTTGCACTGCATAGCTTCAGAAACAAACCGCAGTGGTACAAGTGTTCTGCCGCTTACTATCCTGGCCGGCTCATCAAGCGGGGCTATGACACCGTTTATGTTAGCCGCACCATTAATGACCAGCGTGATTTCCAAATCGCCCCTGGTGGCAATAATTTTGCGGGCAGCACCATCCCAGCTTACGTTAGCACCCAGGGCCTCGAAAATGCCGCGAAGCGGTACTAAGGTGCGGCCGTTAGAGATAGAGGGCTGCACATCAAAGGTTAGCAGCTGGTCATCTAATTTAACCTTTATGCCATCAGGTGCAGTATTGTTATCTCCGCTTGTTTGTTTAATGGTAAACTCCATCAGGGGGCCATAACCAGTGTCTGTAGCATTCGTGGCGAACGCCTTATAGAAATACGTACCGGGCTTAAGCTGGTCAATCCTCTTACTAAAGGGCTTGGCGACATACTCTTTTTCGCCGACGATTATTTTCTGGTCTGTCTTGGTCAGTTCTGTGCCAAAATAAAAACCATACTCTTTGATTTCTCCATAGCACTCAGTCATTTGTCCATTTAGCGTGGCTGCATCGCCGGAAAGTTCCGTTGCTTCATCTGTTTTCACCACCGGTGTCTTGGAGGATGCTCACCCGGCTTCCGCCACGTCGTCTTTTAGAAAATAAAACTGCCAACCAAACAACGTCAGGAACATAAGCACGCCGATCCATTTTGTAATCCTGCGGTCTAACACTTGGTTTTAACCCCCTTTTCCTATTTCGGACAATATGATCAAATACTTAATTATTATACAATATAGCCTTTTTTTCATCAACAATTTATCTCTGTCTTGGGCTAAGTTGACAACGGCAGGATTTTAACATATCTTGTAGTGGAAAACATGGTGCTAAAATGGATATTTGTATTGATATTGCAGATAGGAGACTTGTTGATGATCTGTTAATATAATTTTGACGAAATTATTGACCGCAAAAACACCGATTGTATCAAATATGACTTTAACGCCAAGTGGTGCGCCTGAGGATATACTGCCGCTTTGGGTAGCCGATATGGACTTCAGAACACCGTCTTTTGTTATTAATGCCTTAATTGAGATATGACGGCACGGCATCTTTGGCTATTCTGAAAGCGGGCAGGATTATTGGGAAGCGTTGCAGAACTGGTTTTGGCAGAGTCATGCCTGGCCAGTGCAGCCGGACTGGCTGGTGAATACACCAGGAGTCGTTAATGCTATCTGCACCGCGATCCGAGCTTTGACCCAGGTGGGTGACGGCGTAATTATCCAGCAGCCTGTGTACTATCCCTTTGCCGGGTCTGTTTTGTCTAATAAGCGTTGCCTGGTGGTAAATAAACTGGTTTTATGGAAGGGAACCGGTATACGATAAACTATGAGGATTTTGAGCATCAAATCATCTCCAAGCACGTGAAATTATTTATACTGTGCAGCCCGCATAATCCAGTAGGCAGGGTTTGGACGGAGGAGGAGATTACCCGGCTGGGTGATATCTGTCTCCGGCACGGGGTAACCGTGGTGGCTGATGAAATTCACGCCGATTTTATTTATCCGGGCTATAAGCACACTGTCTTTGCCAGTATAAAACCCGAATTTGCGCAGTTGTCTGTAACCGGTTAATACTTGATTTCCTCTATCGGGTTTATGTATATTAAACTAAAGAGCATAACCAGTATAACCGTTCAGGAGCCATCAGGAAAAATATCACGGCTATAAAAAACGATTAAATATGTTTTTAGCTAATATAAATTACAGTATAGAACGTTGATGGGAGATGCTGCAATTGAAATTATCTACTAAAGGGAGATATGGACTGCGGGCAATGATTGACTTGGCTCAGAGCACAGATGAGGGACCAATCGCTACACATAGCATAGCTGAACGTCAAGGCGTCTCTGAGCGCTATCTGGAACAGCTGATGATTCCCCTAAAAAGAGCTGGACTGGTAAAAAGTATCCGAGGCTTTCAAGGTGGCTATATGCTCGTGAAAAAACCTGAAAACATTACTGCCGGGGATATTATCCGGGCCTTAGAAGGGCCGATTGCCCCTGTTGAATGTGTTAGCGAAACTAATCCTGAAGCATGCGAGCGCTTTGAAAATTGTACCACCAGGAGTTTATGGAGCGAAGTAAGGGATTCCATTGCTGAAGTTCTGGACTCATATACCCTGGCCGATTTGGCTCGAGGCACCGCATCCAGCGAGCCCGGCCAGCGCTAAAATGGACCGGATATAGCCCGGCCGATACAATGCAATCAGGATTATAAGGTGCAGCTGCTAGCGTGCCCCGGTTTTGATTACCTTTAGAGTGTATGCTCAACTTGGTTAAACATTCTATTACTCCTGCCTCCAAGCATTGCATCAAATAAACACTGAATAACCCCTTCCCCGGTGAGGTAATCTACCGACCCGGCAGGCGTCACATAGCGGCAAAGCCCATTGGGCGGTGCAGGCTTTAATACATTTATAATTTGTTTTATAAAAAGCAATCATTCGGCTTTACTAGTTAGTATTCTGGTGAGGTACGGTTTCTGAGTAATTTTATATCAATCGATACTTGACTTAGTCCATCGGGATTGTATATATTTATTTTAAGAATTTTTTTCAGATATTTTACTGCGTTAATGATATATTAAAGTTAAGACAGAGGTTAATGCTATTTAAGGTTAGCTAAAGGAAAGGGGGAATAAAAACATGCCCAACAAGGTTGGACCGGAGATTAAAGGAGTGGTGGCGGAAGTAGTTAGCAATCGCTATGGTAACGGGTCATGGACCAGCGTTTCAGTGCATGTGCCATGCGAGATGGAATTCACCATATATGTTAACAAGCAGGCGCTGGTCACCATTCTATGCACACCGGACAAACTGGATTGCCTGACTTACGGGTATTTATATGCGGAGGGAATCATCACCGGGACCGATGACTTGGCGAGCATCCGGGTAAGCCCGGAGGATGCATTGGCAGATGTAATGTTGAACAACCCGGATTTTGCACTGCCCACGTTGCGAAAACTCGGGTGCAGCGGCAGCTCAATTTATAAGACTCAGGGACCCGAAGGACAAAAAATTAATTCTAGTCTAAAGGTTGCACCGGAGCAAGTTCTTGTCCTTATGCAGGAGCTTCTGGAGAAGATGGAACTCTATAAGGTCAGTGGCGGCGTTCACACTTCAGCTTTAACCGATACCGCCAACCTGCTGGTTGTAGCTGAGGATATCGGACGGCATAATACCTTAAATAAAATTCAGGGCGAATGTATCCTAAAGGGGATATCCACCAGAGATAAAATGCTGCTGATCACCGGCCGTATCTCCTCCGAGATGTTACTCAAGGCAGCCAAAATGGAGGTCCCCATTGTGGTTTCGCGGCATGCCCCGACTAAGAACGCCATCTTGCTGGCCGAGGATCTGGGTATTGCTCTGGTTGGTCAGGTTAAAGAAAATCACCTGGCAGTGTTTACCCACCCGGAGCGGTTAGAACAACAGACAACTTTATAAAAGAAAATTTAATCTACCGGCGGTGCACTTTGCCTGCCATCCTGATTTTATGATAACAACATGAAGGTGTAAATATGAGCAAACTTGACCCACAAAAAATCAATAACCTGGTTGAATCCATCGTAGCCGGTTACCGGGTAGAACCGCAGGAGGCGCTGAAGTCTTTTGCTCAGCCCAAACGAGACGCCATCATAAGAATCATCCTGATGCTCCGGGAACTGCTGTTCCCAGAATATTACGGGCAGCGGCATTTAGTGACCACAGCTATTCAATACCACATCGGCGACCTGCTTATGCACCTGCATGAGCAACTGCACGAGCAAATAATCTTAGCTTTGGAACACCGGCCTAACCTTAACGCGGTAGGCAGTATTGCCGACCAGGCCGATGAGATTATTTATAAGTTTTTAAGTACTATACCGGAACTGCGCAGTACTATAGAACTGGATGTACAGGCGGCCTTTGATGGGGATCCCGCGGCTGTGGATAAACATGAAATCATTTTGGCCTACCCTGGAATATTTGCCATTAGTGTTTATCGGATGGCTCATGAACTACATCTGTTATCTGTTCCGCTTATTCCCAGAATCATGACCGAATACGCCCATAACGTAACCGGAATTGATATCCACCCCGGCGCCACTATAGGCAAATACTTTTTCATTGACCATGGCACAGGAGTAGTAATTGGTGAAACCACCACCATTGGCGATAACGTGAAAATATACCAGGGAGTTACCCTGGGTGCTTTATCCCCCCGGGAAGGCCAGAATTTGCGCGGTGTAAAGCGTCACCCGACCATTGAAGACAATGTTACTGTCTATTCCGGTACTTCCATCCTGGGTGGTAATACCGTCATTGGCAAGGGCGCAACCATCGGCAGTAATGTCTTTTTAACTAAATCAGTACCCGCCGGCACCAAGGTAAGCATCAAAATCCCGGAATTAATGTTTAAGGGCTTGTCTCCTGATGAATCAAGCCCGGAATATATGGAATTGGATATTTAGTCAACCCGCGTTAGCAATGCACTCACGATATGGTGGGTGCATTACTTTTTTTTTGCCTTCTTCTAATTTTCTTTGTATTTACAATATTCATAAGATTATTGCTATTCAGCTCAGCTAATTATATAATTATAGCATCATGGACATGTTATTAAATCTAAACAACAAATTTCAGCAGTCAGTGTATTTGTTGATAACAAGTATTTGATTAACCAATCGAAAAGCTGTTGAATAGAATACCTACAGGGGGTAGGGATAAATGAACATTACCGAAATTAACCACAATTTTAATAGCGCATTGGTTCAGCGAGTTGCCACCAGGCGAATTATGCTCCATCATTCAGACAGTCAGGGCGATGAGGATGCTGCCACCATACATCGCTGGCATTTATCCAGGGGCTGGGCTGGCATTGGTTATCACTTTGTCGTTATGGGCAGTGGAGAAATTCAGCGCGGTCGCCCGGAAAACACAGTGGGTGCACACGCGGAATCCAACAACAGCGATAGTATTGGTATCTGCCTGGTGGGTAATTTCTCCAGATGGGAACCTTCCCTGGCGCAGTTGGACTCATTGGTATGGCTTATTAAGTATCTGGAGAGTAAATACGGTAAGCTAAAAATTCAAAGTCATCGTGATGTTAACCCCACGGAGTGCCCGGGCAGCAAGTTTCCCTGGGAACGCCTGCAAATCCTCCTTGGGAATGCGCCCAAGCCTGACCCACATGTTGTGAAATTAATGCTGAACGGAAGGCTTCTGGAAGTTGAGGAGCCGCTGCGTGTTGTGGATGGGCGTGCCCAGGCTTTTCTATCGGGTAACTGGGTGCAATTGCGTGATGTAGCCAATTTATTAAATGCGGATATCCATTGGGATCAGGTTACCAGGACAGTAAACATTGTAATTAATTAATTGGAGGTGTTGCTAATAAAGCAAAAACCAATTCCCTGAAAAAAACAAATACAAGCTACAGGGTCATTAAGTATGAGCATTCCGCTGTATATTTTAAGCCCGTCAAACTCGCGGATAAAGCGGGAAGGTGTACGTTATTGTAGCACCATCAATCTACTCTGGCCAATTGGTTTTAAGTTGATTGAACCCAATTTAAGAGAAGTATTCAAAACAATGCAAAAAAAAAGATTAAAAATCCAGTAGATTTTTGATTGACTTGGTCGATACTATGATTGACGCCCATGATAAGCAGCATATCTCCGAATCAAAGGGAAACTATGCCAGGACGATAGGAATCCCCACGGTTATTAATATTAACGGCATTGACAAACAAATCAAGACCTCAAATTTTGATATTACACTGGCAGAGAGCCTGTTATTATATGGAAGTAGCAATGCAGTGGCAAAGCTTTTCTGAAAAATCGGGACTTTGAAGAATGGCAGAAGAAGAATAAGTACAGGCAGTAGCAATTGCCGGACCGGTACGGGTAAAATATATAAAGGAGGATATCGAAGATGGCAAGAGTCGCAAATTACAGCATTTTATTTTACGGCGGCGCTGAAGGTTTCCAAAAAAATCGAGCTCAGATTCAGTTAAGTGATGAGTCGGGCAATACGATTGCTTTGCTCCGGTTTTATGATCCCAATGCTGTTATTGAATCAGATTTTGTCGATGGCGATATTATTAGAATGCATCTTCCTGCGTGCATGCTGCAGACTGTCATTGATGTCCTACGAAACGAAAAACCAATTAATGTCTACTACATTAAAGGGCGAGGATTTTTGGGTACCACCAACGAACCTGTTGGTGAAAGCGAATGCATGTCCTAACTTAACCGAAAATGATTTGGTCGTCGCTTACCAGGCAACAAAGCCGCCCTACCTGCAGAATGACTTCATTGGGTGGTATCCCGGGCAAAACGGTAGGAAACACAATTAAAGCGTCTGCAGTAAATGCTGGATGATCTGCAAGGTGGTAATATATACATGAGCATGGACTGGGGTTATGTAAAATATACTAATGGCATTGTACTGAACATATTAAAAAATTTGGCCACCCAGGCAGGTCAGGCAATCATGGGAATTTATGCAACTGATTTTGCTGTTCAAAGCAAAGAGGATAATTCGCCTGTAACCATAGCAGATCAAACGGCCAACGATATGATTACTAAGGGGTTAAAGAAATACTTCCCCAAGTATGCAATTCTTTCTGAAGAAGCAAAAGATGATCTAACTAGATTGATGAATGACTATTGCTTCCTTGTGGACCCACTAGATGGTACCAAGGAATTTGTTAAGCGGAATGGTCAATTCACGGTGAGCATTGCCCTTACATATAAGAATAGATCAGTTTTAGGAGTCATCTATGCTCCGGTTATGCAGCAGATGTATTACGCTGCCAAGGGTGATGGGGCCTACTTAAAAGACTTGGCCACCGGTGC
This sequence comes from Sporotomaculum syntrophicum, assembly GCF_009932395.1. Classification (GTDB taxonomy): domain Bacteria; phylum Bacillota; class Desulfotomaculia; order Desulfotomaculales; family Desulfallaceae; genus Sporotomaculum; species Sporotomaculum syntrophicum. The sequence goes on along the minus strand of NZ_LSRS01000003.1, from coordinate 914,405 downwards.
AGTCAAGAAGCTGAGCGTTACAAATAAATTAAATGAGCTGATCTGGGTGGGCAGTGAGTCTCACTCCTCGGCCAAAGAAGAGGAGCTCATTGCTCAACATAGATCATTAATCAGTGAGGTTATCCAGGTAGGGAGCTCACTAAAGGGCTGTATGGTAGCAGAAGGAAAGGCGGATGTCTATTATCGCTTTGGTGTGACAGCTGAATGGGATACTGCAGCAATGCAATGTATTGTTGAAGCAGCAGGAGGTATCTGCAGGCAGATGGACGGTTCTGAAATGCTTTATAACCGTAAGCATCACCTACAGGAAAAGGGTTTTTATATGGTCAATAGAAAAGAAAATATCTGGGTTTAGTCTGCAGGCAAAAAAATTACCCTGGGGCTCTATTGAGCTAACTAGGTGGTATTTATATGTTTCTCATCGTATCAGTAAAACCAATACTTTGCATGAACCCATACGCTTAATTCGAATACTTCCGGCCGGGATTAGTGGCAAGGCAACGATAGCATGAAGAGCTATACGGCTAGCAGTATGATTAAAGAGACGCCTGGGCTTTGTTAGCCGTGTTATTTCTGATCCACCTGCCAGCCTTGCTTGTGATGCTCTCCATCACAAAAGGGACGGTTTGCAGACAAGCCGCAGCGGCACAGCACCATTTTAGCGCCTTCCTTAAGCGTTTTTCCATCAAAATTTATTGCTACAGCCGAGCCCTCGATAAGCAAGGGGCCGTTGGCGACTACCCGGATCTTGACTATGGCCGGGTTGGCTTGTTCATAATTGAGGCTGCCCACACCGGTGGCTTTATGGGGGTTTACCCGTGAACCCTTCGGCAGGGAATATCTCAGGGCACCCGAGGGGCATTTGTCTATGCAACTGATGATGTCCTCCGGCTCAGCTGCATTAATATTAATCCAGGGGCTTTTATCTACGTCGAAAACCTGCGGTAAAGTCCTCAGGCAGATGCCAGGGTGCGAGCACAATTCAGGATACCAGTGAACGGTCAGCTGCTCATTCTCATAGCGGTACTCTTTCATCTAACCAATCCCTTCCTAACTTCTTTAAATTATTGTAACACGGAGCAATTTATTTTTCAAACTTATTCCAAAGCCCCCGCAATTTGGCCCAGTCAGGACTAATTAGTTAAATGGTGTGGTAGTGTGAATTTGTCGGTCAAACGATAATATAGCTACACGGGGACAGCTAATCGGCATATAATAGATACAGGCTTTGAGAAATATTAGCTGTATATGTACCAGAGAGGTTGATTTTACATATGAATATACTGGTTACCGGAGGGGCCGGGTTTATCGGCTCCCATACTTGTGTAGCTCTGCTGGAAGCGGGGCATACTGTGATAGCGGTGGACAACCTGAGCAACAGCAAGGCTGAGACGATCGACCGGATCAAACAAATCACGGGGCACGACGTTCCCTTTTACCAGGTAGATGTGACGGTTGCAACAGCGGTGGAGCAAATCATGGCAAACCATTCAATTGACGGGATTATTCATTTTGCTGGCTTTAAGGCGGTGGGGGAATCTGTGGCCAAACCCCTGGTTTATTATTATAATAACCTGGTCAGCACAATGGTGTTGGCAATGGCCTGTCAGAAATACAGTGTCAACCGGTTTGTTTTCAGTTCGTCGGCCACTGTGTATGGTGAGAATGAGGTGCCTTTTATCGAGACGATGGACTTGCTACCCGCCACTAATCCTTATGGAGCAACGAAAGCTATGAGCGAGCGCATCTTAACTGATGCGGCCGGGGCAAATCCAAAGTTGTCCGTGGCTTTGTTAAGGTATTTCAACCCGGTGGGGGCTCACGAGAGCGGCTTGATTGGTGAAGCGCCCACCGGGGTCCCCAATAACCTGATGCCCTATGTAACCCAGGTGGCCAAGGGCAAGCTTGAGAAGTTAAGGGTGTTCGGCGGCGATTACCCAACCGTGGATGGGACCGGGGTCAGGGATTATATCCATGTGATGGATTTGGCGGAGGGGCATGTGGCGGCACTTAATCATTTAACCGCGGGGGTGCATATTTATAACCTGGGTACTGGCCAGGGAACTTCGGTTTTGCAGCTGGTCAAGACCTTTGCGGAAGTGAATGGCATTGACGTGCCCTATGTCATAGTGGACCGACGGCCTGGCGATATTGCCGAGTGCTATGCTGATGCCTCCAAGGCCAGACGGGAGCTTAACTGGGCCGCTAGGCGAGGTTTGGCCGAAATGTGTCGTGATGCCTGGCGATTTGAGAAAAGTATGGTTTAACTTATTATTACATGCTATAATGTACTAAATAATAATTTAATTAAATAAGAGGTGAATAGCTATGGCATGGAGCGTGATTAATTTCAGCGGTGAAGAGATTGTTAAACTAGCGGTAGCCGTTGAGCAGCAAGGGCAGAAATTTTATGAAATTGCTGTAGACAAGGTTGGCGACCCAGAAATCAAAGAGATGTTTACCGCCCTGGCATCGGAAGAAAAACAGCATATCATCGACTTTGAAGCGCTGGGTATTGGTCTAGGACAGGAGTTCGTTCCTAATGAAAGCTATGTGAATGAATATAGCAACTATATGCATGCGTTGATTGACAACCATGTGTTTAATCATGACAATGTTGACAAATTGGCCGCAGGTGTCACAACAGTAAGGGAAGCCCTGGCGGTTGCTATGCAATTTGAAAAAGACTCCATCTTGATTTTCCAGGAACTATACAATGTGGTGGATGCTTCGGGCAAAGACATCATCGGCAAAATTATTGATCAGGAAAAACAGCACATTCGTAAAATTGCTACGGGTGGGCTGTTTTAAGTAACTTAATACTGCAACTTTAAAAGTAATTCCCTGCCGGGGTTAACCAGGTAGGGAATGCTGTTTTTTTAGCGAGTTATATCCCAGCCTGGCTGCGGTACATATTGATCATGTCAGCCAGGATTTCCCGGTCTAGCTCCTGGCCCATAGCAGGGGTTTCGAAAAAGCGGTTGGCAAAGTTTAAATTACCCGGGTTGTAGCCCAGCTGTAGCCGGATTTGGTTTTTCAAGCGAAATACCTCGTCACCTAGTTTTTCCAGCCCCTCGCCGGTCATGTTGATGCGTACGCAGGCGAGGGCTGCGCAGATATTTTCCCTGGTGTAAACTTCTCTAGCGAAAAGACAAACACAGAGGCTATTCAGCACATTGCGCCATTTTTCCTCGGCTATAATTTCCCGAACGACTTGTTCTCGGCTTAAGTTGTTGCGCAATGCCTTCTGATCAAAGGAGTAGCCGCTATTATCCAGGTGGGAATGACGTGGTCCTAAGGCTAGACCAACCAGGTTGCCATAACCGGTGTGATAACCGGCCATTTCATGGTTGCCTAAGGTGAGCGCGTAGTCCAACCCGCCCAGTTTCTGCGCCGCCTGGTTGGTGCCGCGCGCCAGCAAGCGGTAGAGTTCGTTGGGCTGACTGACTATGTTGTCCATTATCTTCATGTAATTATCTACGTTGTTAAACGCAGGTTCAATACCAAGTGCTTCTTTTGTTACAATATTCTTTTGATAAGCTTCCGTCAGCCAGGCCAGCAGCACACCGGTAGACATGACGTCCATGCCGGACTGTTCTACATAGTCAATTAAATCAAAAATTTGCTCCTGAGTAGATATACCCAGCATAGTGCCCAGGGCGTAAATTGGCTCATAATCGTAAGCTATATAAGTTGATTCATACTCGTGCCCTTCGGCAAACAGTTTGCGCCTAACACCGATGTGGATGCAGCCCACCGGGCAGCCTGTACAGGCAACTTTACGTACCAGGGTGTCCCGGGCAAAGGCTTCCCCGGAGATAGCCTGGCTCCCTTCAAAGGTATTTTTTTGTAAATTCTCTGTGGGCAGTGCTCCCAGGGCGCTCAAGGCGGCGATATTTCCGGAAGTGCCCAGGCCGTGGTATTTTTCCATAATATCGGTGTTTACGGCTAGGTGATAAATGGTATCGTAAACTTCCCGGTATTGCTTGGGGTCGGGGATGGGTTCGGAGTTGCCACCGTATATGACGGCTGCCTTAAGCTGCTTGGAACCGAATACTGCTCCCAAGCCCAGGCGCCCGAAATGCCGGTAAGTGTCCACGTTAACATTGGCAAAGGCCACCAGGTTTTCTCCTGCCGGCCCGATGCGCAGGCAGCTGCGAAAGCCCTGCCCGGGTGAAATTTGGCGTAGAATACGCCCGGTTTCATCTGTGGGCATCCCCCACAGGGGCGTGCCATCCTTAAAGTCGACCCGGTTAGGCCCAATGCTTAAATAAACAGGGCGCTCTGCCCGGCCGTGAATAATGATAGCCCGGAAACCGGCAAAGCGCATGGCAAAAGCAATACGCATACCGGCGTGGCTTTCTCCCCATTCGCCGGTCAGCGGGGAGCGGAACGTGGCTACTGCTTTGGTGGCCATCGGGAAGATTGCTGACAGTGGTCCGCACGTTATTATGATGGGTTGTTCTTGAGCCAGTGGTGGTTTATCGTAAGCTACATATTCGGCATACAATTTGGTGGCTAACCCCGTGCCGCCTAAAAATGGTGCCAGATCTTCCCTTTCCTTTACTTGAAATTTTTTATCAGTTAGATTTATATCCAGTATTCTGATAGAGGATGTTCTGGTCATTTAAAGACCCCCTTGCTATATTGGCGTTAGACCTCGTGCATGGAAAGAACTTCATGGGGACAATATTTCACACAGGTACCGCATTGGATGCAGATGATCGGCTGTTTATTGTCTTCGTCAAAGCGGATCGCACCCACTATACAGGCTTCCACGCATTTTTCACACCCGATACATCTATCCTTATAAAAACGCACTCCGCCACCCCGGCGGGGGGTCAAGGCATTGCAATTACAGACTAGAGCGCAGGGGGGATCTGTGCAGCCGCGGCAGATATCAACCACGAGTCTGCTCTGTAAGCCACCGACACTTCTAATTTGGATCGCAGCTTTGCGGGGTGAAAAATCATGCTGCAGCGTACGTGCACAGGCTAGCATGCAGGAATAGCAGCCGATACATTTTTTCATTTGGTCTGCACGCAGTAATTTCGGCATTTGTTTCCTCCCCTGTATAAAAGTTTATAAAGGTGGGCTAATTATGCACCCTAACTTTTTTTACGATACCGGACAGCGCAGCTACGAACTTTTAGCAAAAGGGTTATTTTAAAAATTTAAAGAGTTTAATGAATAATCTATTATTAAACATTATAGCACTTTGCCTATACTTTAGGTACTTTTTACTTGAGCAAATTTATGGTTAGCCTGGCTGGCAGTAAGCTGGGCGAAACCGGAAAATATTGCATCTAAACTTTAATTTAACCGTTGAAAATCTGATATAATATAGTCATAAGCACAAAAGAACTAGGTGATTTTTTAGCTGGTCTTAACAGTAACTTGTGCTTAAGGTAAATAGAATGATTTTTCATTTATCTTCTCAGGCCGGTGCAATCCAACCAATTAAGTAACCGAAACAATACCATAAGGAGCATGCTCACTTTAATTAATTATTACTATATTGTAGTTTTAGAAAAAAATTGCAGAAAGACAGCGTCAGGAAATAAGGAGGGTTAGATCATGAAAGTACGTAAGGCAGTTATACCGGCAGCTGGTTTAGGTACTCGTTTTTTACCGGCGACCAAAGCGATGCCTAAGGAAATGTTGCCCATTGTAGATAAGCCTACGATTCAATATATTATTGAAGAAGCGATTGCTTCAGGTATTACTGAAATTTTAATTGTTACCGGGAAATGTAAAAGAGCTATTGAGGATCATTTTGACCGCTCGGTTGCACTTGAACTGGAACTGGAAAGAAAGAATAAACATGATTTACTTGAAATAGTTAGGAACGTATCTGAGATGGTGGATATTCATTATATTAGACAGAAAGACCCCAATGGCCTGGGACATGCCATCTATTGCGCTCGTACATTTATTGGCAACGAGCCTTTTGCGGTACTCCTGGGAGATGATATCGTACATAATAGCCATACTGAACAACCTTGTTTAAAACAGATGCTTGATGTATATGAGCAATACCCGGCTTCTATTCTGGGTGTACAGGAAGTAGCTCCACAAGAAGTCAGCAAATATGGAATTGTTGATGGTACGTTAATTGCCGACCGGGTTTATCAGGTCAAAGGGTTAGTGGAAAAACCGGCACAGGAAGAAGCCCCATCCCATATGGCTATCTTAGGCAGGTATATCATCAATCCAGGCATTTTTGACATTCTGGAGCATACCGAACCGGGTATAGGTGGCGAGATTCAGCTTACTGATGCTTTGAAAGAGCTGGCTCAGCAAGAGATTATGTATGCCTATAATTTTCAGGGTATAAGGTATGACGTGGGAAACAAGCTGGGCTTTTTAGAAGCTACAGTTGAAATGGCTTTGCGGAGGGAAGATTTGAGAGAGGAGTTTTTGGGGTACATAATGAAGGTTGTGGCTAGGGAAACCGGATGGGGGCAGGAGGCAGCTGCAGCCAGGGTAAGGGGCGAGGCTTTGATGCTAGGCAGGATTCTTTGAAAATCTTTATTTTTTCATTGAAAAGATTTCTAATGTAATTATCACTATAAGCTGTTAAGACGGCTTAAGTTCGTATTGGGTAGAGCAACTAAACGCTATTTTTGTATATATACAAATCTAGTTAAAGCGAGGTATAGTGTAATGCAGCTCCCCCAGAGCTTTAAAATTTCTGTGGCCGGTACAGGTTATGTAGGATTGGTGGCCGGCGTGTGTTTTGCTGAAGTTGGTCACCAGGTTACCTGTGTGGATATCGACAAAGATAAAATTGATATGCTCAAACAGGGCATCTCTCCCATATATGAAGCTGACTTAGAAGAGTTGATGCGGAAAAATTACGCTGCAGGCAGGTTAACTTTTACTACTGATCACGTACGGGCTTACAAAGATGCCGACGCGATCTTTATTGGTGTCGGCACCCCTGAGCAGCCCGACGGTTCCGCTAACTTGTCTCATATTGCCACTGTGGCCAGGCAAATTGCCGAAGCCATCGAAAAGGATTGCCTGGTGGTGGTAAAATCAACCGTCCCGGTAGGTACGAATGATAAAGTGGAGCAGTTTATTCATGATTTCCTGGTGCATGATGTTATAGTAGAGGTGGCCAGCAATCCCGAATTTCTAGCTCAGGGCACGGCGGTACGGGATACCCTGGAGGCAGCTAGAATTATTATCGGCACAGAAAGCCGGTGGGCTGAAGCCATGCTGATGAAGATATACGAACCTTTTAATCTGCCCATTGTTTCGGTCAGCAGGCGGTCGGCTGAGATGATCAAATATGCCTCTAATGATTTTCTTGCGCTGAAAATATCCTATATGAATGATATTGCCAACCTTTGTGAGCTGGTAGGTGCAGATATTCAGGACGTAGCCCGGGGCATGTCCTTCGATGAGCGAATTGGCAGCAAATTTTTAAGTGCGGGTATTGGATACGGGGGCAGCTGCTTCCCCAAGGATACCAAGGCGCTGGCCTACCTGGCTAGGCAACATGGCTATAACCTGCGGACAGTTCATGCTGCCGTAGAAGTAAATAATGATCAGAAGACCCTTCTTTATAAGAAAGCATCCAACCGGCTGATCACTTTTGATGGCTTGAAAGTGGCGGTACTGGGACTGACATTCAAGCCTGGAACAGACGATTTGCGGGAAGCCCCGTCCCTGGCCAATATCCCTTTGCTATTGGAGCGTGGGGCAAAAGTTTACGCTTATGACCCTGTGGGACGAGCTAATTTCAGTCAGATGTACCCGGAAGGTGAGTATAATATTAAGTATGTAGACCGGCCGGAAGAAGGGTTAATCGGTGCTAACGTCTGCTTTATATTTACCGAGTGGGATGAGATTAAAGCTGTGCAACCGGCAGACTATGTTGCGCTGATGCGCACGCCATTGGTCTATGATGGCAGGAATATTTACGAAATTACCGAGATGCAGGACGCGGGAGTGGAGTATTATTCTATTGGCCGTGCGGCAGTGGTAAGCAAAGATGTTAAAACCGGCAGTGCGAGGAAATCAGGTCATCGCCAGATCATTGCTTAACAAATGTGCCGGGTAATATAAGCTTAAAGGAGCAGGCTTTTTAGATGAGAGCGGATTACAGGGAATTAGATACAACCAAGACCTATCTAATTACCGGGGCAGCAGGGTTTATCGGCTTTTGGCTGGCCAAATGCTTGCTTGCAACGGGCTGCCGGGTGATTGGTGTAGATAATCTCAACGACTATTATGAGGTCTCCTTAAAACAGGCCAGGCTGGATAGTCTTACACAGACGGAAAACAGTAGCCTGTTTACCTTTCTCAAGGGTGATATTGCGGACCAGGAGTTTGTAAATACTATATTTAACTTATACAAGCCCCAGATTGTAGTTAACCTGGCAGCCCAGGCAGGGGTGCGCTACAGTATTGAAAATCCCGGTGTTTATATACAGAGCAATATCATCGGTTTTTTTAACATTCTGGAAGCCTGCCGGCATTCCTATACCGGGGCACAGGGTGTTGAACACCTGGTCTATGCCTCTTCCAGCTCTGTTTACGGGGCCAATAAAAAAGTACCCTTTGCAGAGGAGGATTGTGTTGATCACCCGATCTCCCTTTATGCCGCTACAAAAAAATCTAATGAGCTGATGGCTTACACTTATAGCCATCTTTACCAGATACCCGCTACTGGTTTAAGGTTTTTTACTGTTTACGGGCCGCTTGGCCGCCCTGATATGGCCTATTTCTCCTTTAGTCGGAAGATTATGAAGGGCGAACCTATTACTGTTTTTAACCACGGTGAAATGTACCGGGACTTTACCTATATCGATGATATCATTACCGGTGTGGTAAGGATACTGGGTAACCCCCCTGCTAAAGCCGGCGTGCGACACAAGGTATATAATATCGGCAATAATAACCCCGAGCAGTTGATGTATTTCATTAAAACCCTGGAAAAGGCATTGGCTCAAACCACCGGGAGAAACATAGCGGCGGACAAATTATTTCTGCCCATGCAGCCCGGAGATGTGCTCAGGACCTGCGCAGACACTGCCAAGTTGGAACGGGATTTTGGTTTCAAACCCAGCACCAGTATTGAGGAAGGGCTGCTCAGGTTTGCTGAATGGTTTACAAGTTATTACGCTTATTAATGTGGATTAAAATAATGGAGTATGACTTTATGTTTAAAAAAGCTGCTTTGTTGGTCTTATTATTTATAATAATCCCTTCTGCTTTTGCCTATAGTTTAATCAATAAAATTGATCATGTTCGGATAAATAAAACAGATAAGGCCTTAGGGATAAAAACAGCCGATGGAACTAACCTGCCCAAGCAGGAGGGTATTGTCAATATAGCGCTGTTTGGCTTAGACAGGTACCAGCGAGCACAAAATGGCCGTTCTGATACTATTATTATCTGTACAATTGATTTTGCTCAGCAAACCATAAAGATGTCGTCGATAATGAGGGATTTAATTGTCCCTATCGAAGGCCATGGTGAGGATAAGATTAATCATGCTTATGCTTATGGCGGCCCCCAGTTAGCCTTAAAAACGATTAATCAAAATTTTAATACGAGCATCAGTGATTTTGTTACCGTTGACTTTCGCACCTTAAAGGAGGCTGTTGACGCGTTAGGCGGTATTACTATTGATGTGCAGGATGAGGAAAGAGAAATTATCAATGATTATATGGATGACCGGTCAAAGTACATAACTAAAAGTGGGAAGCAATTATTGGACGGCGAACAAGTTTTGGCCTATGTCAGTAATCGCAAATTTGATAATGATTTTGTGCGCATTGATAGGCAAAAGGAAGTACTGGCCGCTGTATTTAATAAGGTGCAAAAAAATGGTTTAACTAGTTTACCTAATTATGTTGCCCGGATACTACCGTACGTGGAAACAAGCATGACTAAAACGGCCATACTTAATCTGGGTATGAGTTGTTTTACGCAACAGGTTAACATCCTGGAGCATGAAAGGTTTCCCCAGGATGGGTACTGGCAAAATGCTAATATAGCCGGGGTCTATTACTTGCAATCTGACCTTGCCGCCACAAAACAACAACTGCATGATTTTATATTGAGTGATGCCCGAGCCCGGTAGGGTCCAGGAAAGGATAGCATATGGAAAGTGATAAGAAAATTGCGGTTTTAATTGATGCTGATAATGTGTCGGACAGGTATATCAAATATATAATTGCTGAGATCTCTAACCACGGGATACCTACATATAAGCGGATATACGGGGATTGGACGACACCCAGGCTGTCTTCCTGGAAAAAGGTACTGCTGAACTATTCCATCACCCCGATTCAGCAGTACAGCTATACCATAGGTAAAAATGCAACTGATTCGGCCTTGATTATTGATGCGATGGATATACTGTATTCAGGAAACGTTGATGGTTTTTGCATTGTTTCCAGCGATAGTGATTTCACCAGGCTTGCTGCCCGCTTACGGGAAGCCGGTATGTATGTAATTGGTATGGGCGAGAAGAAGACGCCGACACCTTTTATATCGGCTTGTGAAAAATTTAAATATTTGGAGGTCTTGGCTTCAGTAACGGCCACTGCTTATGAAGCTAAAGTTAAGAAAGCAGAAAAATTGGAAGATGTGCAAGAAGGCATGGCCAGTATCGATGAACTGATTGAAACTATCCGGGTAATTGTCACCGAAACTTCAGACGATAATGGCTGGGCATTTTTAGGCGAAGTAGGGAAGAAGTTGAATAAACGTTATCCGGATTTCGATACCAGGAATTATGGGTTTGCCAAACTTACCCCACTAATCTCGTCCTTAAAGCAATTTCAAATTCAGTCGCGAAAGTCCAGTCATCCCCATATAACGCATACTTATATCAAGAACAGGTAGGCAGCCAGGTGCGCACATTATAATGCACAAAAGGGTTCTAGGCTAAATTAAGCCTGGAACCCTTTTGTGCATGTTCATATTTTATATAAAAAATAGCAGTGACCGTCCGGCTATAAAAGAGGTTATGGGTGGGTAATCAGGAAAGGACCATCGGAACCACAATGAAAACCAGAATAATGCAAATTATTGATACCCTCAGGAATAATTTTCTGGCTTCCAATCTATACTCCTTTTAAATCATATATCAACACAGGAGAGAAGTAAATAACAGAAGCTTTGAAGGAAATCATCTAACGTCGTTTTTTCTAAAAGTTTCCTATATTAAGAAGAATTATGTATAATGGAAGTTAGACAGATATACAGCAGGTGGTTAATTATGGGATTTTAAGGAATGGATTCTTTTTACTCACATACTTTCATATTTTTCTACTAATGATAAGTTTATATCGGAAAATCTACTCTACTGTCATGCGAAATATATAATATCAATCTAAAGGAGGATAATATGAAAGCTACTGGAATCGTCAGAAGGATAGATGACTTAGGCCGGGTTGTAATTCCCAAAGAAATCAGGCGCACGATGAGGATTAAAGACGGTGAGCCACTGGAAATCTATGTAGACAGGGAAGGGGAGGTAATATTAAAAAAATACTCACCCATTACCGATTTGGGTCAGTATGCCAAGGAATATGCCGATTCTCTGCATGAGGCCATCGGTTATATTGTCTGTATTGCTGACCGTGATGAAATTATTGCTGTTTCCGGCGGTTTTAAAAAGGATTTACTAAAGAAGCCAATCGGGACTGTACTGGAAGATATTATCCAAAGCGCTCAAGCGAAGACCTTGCAGGAGGAACACAGTTTAACTGAAGACGAGCGGGTAATTTTTAAAAGCAGTGTGATTGCTCCCATCGTGACGAATGACCATGCTATTGGTGCCGTTATTATTACCACTAATGATGATGTGCAAATGGGCAATCTGGAAAATAAGCTGGCTGAAACCGCAGCGGTTTTCCTGGCCAAACAAATGAAGGATTAAATGATATTTCAATTTGGAGATGCGATTTGGCTTAGCCGGGTTGTCATAGCCCGGTTTTTTTTATGTTTTTTTATGCCTGCTGTAGGCCTGTTTTTCCGGTAAGGAAGGGCTATCTGACGAAAGGATTTTGAGGGTCAATGTGGAACATTAATATGGATATTTCTTTGTCGCTAGCAGCAGCATTATTGTACCAGGCTGGCTGTTAAGTGAATGAATTATTTTAAATTAATGTTAATTGATTAAAGTGCTGCTTTTTAGATTATATACGGCGTGACAAGAAAGGGAGTGGGCAAAATGGGCCAAAATATGACCAGGAAAATTATTGCAGCTCACCTGGCGGAGGGTGAGATGATACCAGGGCAGGAAATTGCGTTGAAGATAGACCAGACCCTCACTCAGGATGCTACGGGAACTATGGCTTACCTTGAATTTGAGGCTATCGGTATTCCTGCTGTGCGGACCGAGCTTTCAGTCAGCTATGTGGATCATAATACCTTACAAGTGAGTTATGAAAACGCGGATGACCATAGGTTTTTACAAAGCGCCGCCGCTAAATTCGGGGTCAAATTCTCCCGCATGGGCAATGGCATTTGCCATCAGGTACACCTGGAGCGTTTTGGGGTGCCGGGCAAAACCTTGCTGGGTTCGGACAGCCATACCCCCACCAGCGGCGGCCTGGGTATGCTGGCCATCGGGGCAGGCGGGCTGGATGTGGCCACGGCTATGGCCGGTTACCCTTTTTATGTAAGTATGCCCCAGGTGGTCAATATACACCTGTATGGTAAGCCGGCTCCCTGGGTGACCGCCAAGGATATTATCCTGGAAGTGCTCAGGCTGCTCACTGTTAAAGGCGGGGTGGGTAAGGTAATGGAGTATACTGGGGAGGGGGTGTCATATCTTAGTGTGCCTGACAGGGCAACGATTACCAATATGGGCGCGGAGCTAGGGGCGACTTCGTCCATCTTCCCCAGCGATGAGGTTACCGCCAGGTTCCTGGCCGCCCAGGAGCGGGCCGGTGATTTTGTGGCCCTGGGACCAGACCCGGATGCTGAGTATGATGAAGTGCTGGAAATTAACCTGAGTGAGCTGGAGCCGTTGATTGCACTGCCGCATATGCCGGATAATGTAGTTAAAATTGCCGATGTGGCCGGCCGGAAAGTGGACCAGGTGTTTATCGGCAGTTGCACCAACTCATCCTATACCGATTTAATGCGCGTGGCAGCTATTCTCAAAGGGAAAACAGTGCATCCCGGGGTGAGCCTGGTGATTGCGCCTGGCTCGCGGCAGGTGCTGGTGAGTTTAGCGGCCAACGGTGCACTGACCGACCTGGTGGCTGCGGGAGCGAGGATGTTAGAGTGTGCCTGCGGACCGTGCGTTGGTGTGGGTCAATCTCCCTGTTCTGCGGGCGTGTCCTTGCGTACCTGCAACCGTAATTTTGAAGGGCGCAGCGGTACCGTGGACGCCAAAATCTACCTGGTGAGCTGTGAAGCTGCAGCTGCAGCAGCCCTGACCGGTGTCATCACCGACCCCCGTGATCTGGGCGAGCCGATTAAGGTTGAGATGCCGGAAAAGTTCCCGGTGGATGACCGGATGATAATTGTGCCGCCGGCTAACAGGGAAGATGTGAGTATAGTACGTGGACCCAACATCCAGCCGTTGCCTGTGGCCAGTTCATTGCCCGGGGAAATAAAGGGCGAGGTACTGCTGAAGGTTGGGGACAACATCACCACTGATCATATTATGCCTGCCGGTGCTAATATTATGGCGTTGCGCTCCAACATCCCGGCTATTTCTATGCACGCCTTCGAACGGGTGGATGCCACTTTTGCCGAGCGGGCACTGGCCGCCGGAGGTGGTATTATCGTGGGCGGTTTAAATTACGGGCAGGGCTCCAGCCGGGAGCACGCTGCGCTGGCACCGCTGTACCTGGGTATTAAGACGGTGCTGGTTAAATCCTTTGCCCGGATTCACATGCAGAATCTGGTGAATTTTGGCCTGCTGCCCCTTACCTTTGTTAATGATGAGGATTATGACACTATTGACCCCGGTGATGTGCTGTTGCTTGAGGATGTTCGGCAGGGTCTGGTCACCAATACGCTTACAGTACGGAACCTCACCAGAGACAAGGCTTATCCGGTAAAACACAGCCTATCCGAGCGTCAAATCGAGATTATGCTGGCCGGTGGACTGCTGAAATACGTTAAGGAGCAGGTATAAAACGTAAAAAAATGCCCCGAAGGGCGCGTGAGTGCAGATTTTTACTGAGCATATTTGGGGCTTATTGAGTTGAATTGGAGCTTTGAAAGCTGGGTGCTTGCGGGTTGCTTACGCTGAAGTGATTAACTCCCGGCGAGGACAAGTTAAAGTACAGCCGGGCATCTTCATCTACGCCCCAGTCTCTATTGGAACCAGTGGCCTGGATTTTTTGGAAGGCCTGCCGGAACATGGTGTTATGGGCTTCCTCGCGGTTTAACAAGAAGTCAATCATTTGCCGCACATACTTATCGTTGATTTGCCGGTGTAAGTATTCGTAAACCACCTTGGCTCGCTGTTCGGCGGCGATATTGGACAAGATGTCGGCCGGTAAATCTCCGGTTACATTGACATAAGCTGCGCTGAAGGGAACCCCTGAGCCATTAGTTAAATAAGGCGCCAGGCCGGTTAAGACATTGGCTTCGATGTTTCCACTTGGCTGGCTTCCACCGGCGTCAATATCGTGACCGTTTAACAGGTTTACGGATGAAGCTACCATTTCCATATGACTTAATTCCTCACTGGCGATATCCAGGAATAAATCCTTGATTTCAGGGTCTTTGATACGGAAGCTTTGTGAAATATACTGCATGGCGGCTTTTAATTCGCCATTGGAACCACCTAGCTGTTCCTGCAGCATGGTGGCATATTGTGGGTTAGGCCGCTCTACCCGTACCATTTCTAATAGGTTTTTATCGTGTTTAAACATAGCAATCACCTCTCTATAATGTTTAGTTTAGTATGCCATAGCCAAGTGATATATATGTATTTGGCCGCCCGGCTGGTGCGTGATAAATGTTGCGTATGTATACGGTGTAAACTTTGTAGACAACTATTAATCAGTTAATTACCTCTGTATAAATCTTATTCGTTATAGTATGTTTAACCACGTTGACAATCAAATTAGCTAGCTTTGTTGGTTAGCTGAATCCTGAACGAATTGTTGTTTGGTATAATATTTGCAACTATAATGATAGATTTGTGAGTTCAGACACCATTTTTAGCAGCGTCCATGATGAAGTGAATGCTGCCATTAAATAGGAGAACTAGAATAATCACTATTATTGGGGAGGGTATTTAATGTCTTTTGTGGATCAGTACAAGAACAAATTGATTTCTGCTGCTGACGCGGCGAAAATGGTTAAGTCCGGTGACTGGGTAGACTACGGTTGGTGTTTAGGGCATTCTTTTATAGTTGATAAGGCTATTGCAGAAAGAGCAAGTGAACTGACCGATGTTAAGTTCAGAGGCGGCGTAACCATGTGGATGCCGGAGGTAATGAAAGTAGAAGATGCTGCCGAGCGTTTTACCTGGAACTCCTGGCATTGCACCGGGGTTGACCGCAAGATTATTGACATGGGCTGTGGTTTTTACTCACCCATGCGCTATTCTGAATTACCCGGTTTTTACCGGTACTGTGTAGAGCCAATTGCAGTAGCTGTCTGCCAGGTAACACCGATGGATAAGCATGGTTACTTTAACTTCGGTCCTCAAGCCTCGCACCAGATGGCTACTTTCGATAACGCCAAAATTAAAATAGTTGAGGTTAATGAAAATATGCCCCGCTGCTTGGGTGGCACTGAAGTAGCTATTCATGTTTCTCAGGTTGACTATATTGTTGAAGGCCCGAACCCGCCTATTGCGCAGTTAGGTGCTGCAGCCCCTAACGAAGTTGATCAAAGGGTTGCACAATTGATTGTGGAAGAAATACCTAATGGTGCTTGTCTACAGCTAGGCATTGGTGGTATGCCCAATGCTATAGGTATGATGATCGCTGAATCAGACCTCAAGGATCTAGGTGTGCATACGGAAATGTATGTTGATGCTTATGTGGACATGGCTGACAACGGTAAAATCAATGGCTCCAAAAAGAATATCGATAAAGGTCGGCAGACCTATGCTTTCGCTGCGGGTACGCAGAAATTATATGATTATATCAATGATAATCCTGAAATGATGAGTGCCACGGTTGATTACACCAATGACCCCAGGGTAATCGGACAGTTGGATAACTTTATGTCCATTAATAATGCAGTAGAAGTTGACCTGTTTGGCCAGGTCAGCGCTGAATCTTCCGGATTCAGGCAAATCAGCGGTACTGGCGGGCAGCTTGATTTTGTAATGGGCGCCTATTATTCCAAGGGTGGTAAGAGTTTTATTTGCTTATCCTCGGCTTATGGCAAGAGTGAGTCGATGCAATCTCGCATCGTTCCTACCCTGGCTCCCGGGACTATTGCTACCGATACCCGCACCACTACACACTGGCTGGTAACTGAGTATGGTAAGATTAACTTGAAGGGTATGAATACCTGGCAGAGAGCTGAGGCTCTGATCTCCATTGCCCATCCCGACTTTCGTGAACAGCTGATTAAAGATGCCGAGAAGATGAAGATCTGGCGGAGAAGTAATAAAAGATAGTTAATCAACAACCTTATATAATTCGGTGGATGTTTGTCCACCGATTTTTTTTTGCCCCCGCTGAAAATAACCTTCGCGAATATGGTAGATTTCTTGGCAAATATATCAATGAAGTATAGATAAACGGCTGTCATAGAAGAATATATATTAACTTAAGCAGCATAATGAGTTAAACTGCTTTTGCTGCTTAGCATAATTTTTATAAGGATGGCAAACATGTTTGACAATAACAATCTGATGAAGAATATGTTACTCAAGGCTGCCCTGGCATTTATTGGCTATCATGGGGCGGTTTGGGTGGGCAGAAACGTTGTCAACAAAGCGGCAGACAGTTTCGTGCACCGGCTGATGGTGGACGCCTATTCGGAAAACTTATGGGAGATTGTCTCGGCAACTCGAAAAACCGGTCTGCAGAAGATACTTGAAACTAATATCAGATCTCAGGCAGGGAAAATGATCAAGCGCCCTTTGGGCAGTCCAAAGAAACTACCTAATTTTGATGGTATAATGTTTAACTTTGCCCAGTTGCACCGGCTGCCCACCGATGAGGGACTTCCCATCGATACAAGGGTGATCATAGGGCCTTGTGCTAAGAAACCTTTGCAAATTGAACTGCCCATTATGATTTCAGGGATGGCCTATGCTCTTGCCTTGTCGGCTAAGGCTAAAATTGCCCTGGCTAAAGGCAGTAAACTAGTTGGGACGGCTACCAACACCGGCGAGGGACCCTTTCTGCAGGCTGAAAGAGATGCGGCCGGTAAGTTGATTATTCAATATAATCGGGGCAAATGGAATAAGTCTGAGGCGATACTAAAACAAGCGGATGCGATTGAAATTTATATCGGCCAGGGAGCAGCCGGCGGGGTAGGGCATTACATAGAGGATCAAGAAATCGACTGGAAAATAAGACGACAGATGGGACTGGGCTGGGGAGAAAAAGCTGTGGTCCATGCTACCTATCCAGGCATGGGGAAACAGACAGACAAATTTGGGGAACTGGTGGCTTACTTAAGGGAGATTACCGGTGGAGTGCCCATTGGAGTAAAATTGGCGGGAGGCAAATATTTGGAAGCTGATTTAAGCATTGCTCTGTCTGCGGGTGTGGATTTCTTTACCGTGGACGGTAGCAATGCCGGTTCCAAAGGCACCACACCCATTCTTCAGGATGATTTTGGATTGCCCACGCTGTTTGCCTTAGTAAGGGCGGCAGATTTTATTCGCAAGCATGATCTGGGTCAGCAAGTTAGCTTAATCGTATCGGGTGGGTTAGCTACCCCGGGTGATTTTCTTAAAGCCCTAGCCCTGGGAGCGGATGCCGTTTATATTGGCAGTGTGGCTTTATTTGCCATGAATCATACCCAGTCCCTGAAGCCGATGCCCTGGGAGCCTCCTCCGGAGATTGTCTGGTACAAGGGCAAGTATCAAAATAAGCTTGATGTTCATAAGGGAGCCGAAAGCCTGGCTAAATTTTTGCGGTCCTGCAGTGAGGAAATACAAGATGCAGTGCGTGCCCTGGGTAAAAAAAGCATTCATGAGGTTGATAAAAGCGATTTGTTTGCCCTGGATGATTTTACTGCCCGGGTGGTTGGCATACCGGTAGGTTACCGGGAAACAGATTACCAACCACATTATGAATCCAGGCCTGGTGTGCCTGCTTTCAGGCAGATTGATGAGAAACGTAGAAACAAAAAGCCTCATGGTATTTAATAAACCATGAGGCTTAGCTAATGCAAAAATATTTCAATAACAGCTTATTAATTTTGGAATTTTTTTAATATATTCACTACAATAATTAGAACTCCCAGAGAGGTCATGGTCATTACCAAGCCCACAACCGTGAGCAACCAGCCAAAAGTCATGTTGCCAATAGCTTCCATTAATTATCACCTACTTATTAAATAGTTAAATCCACACCCATAGTTTGTAAAGCGCCGATAATTGCAATCATCACGCTGGCCGTCAGCACAGAACCGATCTGACCGCTGGTGTTTACGCCCATGGCGTGCATCAGCAGGTAATTCTGTGGGTTGGCTTCATTACCCACTTTTTGTGCCACACGGGCTGACATCGGGAAAGCCGAGATGCCGGATGCTCCAATTAGCGGGTTGATCTTTTGTTTTGAGAACAGGTTCATCAGCTTGGCGCCGAAGACACCAAAGGCAGTATCGCCGCAGATGGCAATGAAACCAAGGGCGAAGATACCAAGTGTTTTAGCAGTTAAGAACACCTCACCAGTCATGGTGGCACCTACGGTTAGACCGAGGAATAACGTGGTGATATTGGCGATTTCGTTTTCTGCCGCCTGAACTAAACGCCCGACCGCACCGCACTCTCTCAAGAAGTTACCGAACATCAAAGTACCCATCAAAGCTCCGCCGGACGGAGCAATTAGCAGAGTAACAATGGTGACCACAATCGGGAATAAGATCTTGGTTCTTTGGGTAACCGGGGTAAGCATTTCGTAAGACATGATAAATTCCCGTTCTTTTTTTGTGGTGCACAGTTTCATGACCGGCGGCTGGATAAGAGGTACCAGCGACATGTAGGAATACGCAGCCACTGAAATCGGGCCAAGCAGCGCCGGGTTAAACATAGAGGTTATAAAAATGGAGGTAGGACCGTCACAGGCTCCGATGATAGCGATACAAATGGCTTCCAGTTTTTCATAACCGATAGCCAACGCCAGCATCAGGGTTAAGAAAATACCAAACTGGCCTGCGCCGCCCAGCAGCATGACCCGGGGATTCTGCAGCAGCGGGCCAAAGTCAGTCATGGCACCAATGCCGATGAACAGCAGGCAGGGGAACAGCTCGTTCGCAATACCTGCGTTATAGAGCACGTCTAAAATACCTTCATTAACTACTCGCGCGCCTTCCACGAAGGGCATCAAGCCTGCTTCGCCTAACGCTTCTTGTATGCTATGGTTAAATACATAACCATCACGTGGCACATGGATTAACTCAGTTAGGGGCAGGTTGGCCAAAATACATCCGAAACCAATAGGAACCAGCAACAGCGGCTCGTAATCCTTAGCAGCGCCCAGGTAAATTAATATGCAACCAATCAGGATCATTACCGCAGATTGCCAGGTGAAATGGGTAAACCCGCCAAACACGTTATATAAAAAATCATTGTTTGTTATAACTGCCATAATTGCTTCCATGTCGTTATTACCACTCCCCTCAGTAAAAAATAAAACTAATATAACAACCAGTTAGTTATCGGTAACCGCCCAATTTGTGAAACTTAACAAAAACACAACTAAGGATCAATAACCTATATATAAGTTCGTAAAACACTGCCAATATTATTGACTGAAATCATTTCCCTCAACGGCTGCCACTCTTCTCTTGCGTATCCACCAGCCTACGCCGACAACTAACAACACAACAAACGCCGGAATCGTCCATTCCAAGCTATGAGGCATTAGACCATGGGTGCCTGTTTCCGCATTCCCAAATAAAATCGGTCCAAGTCTTTTGTCGCCGACAAACATTTCTCCGGCAGCATAGCCGATTAAACCGGCGCCGATATAGACAAAGGGTGGAAACTTATTCATTACCCAGACCAGCAACTGACTGCCACCAATAATAATCGGAATACTGATCGCTAGACCTAAACCAACTAAAATCATATAGTGCTCTCCGCCTGCCGCTTTGGCAATAGCCGCCACAGCAAGCACATTATCCAGGCTCATGATCAAATCGGCGATAACAATGGTTTTAACGGCTGTCGCAATGTTACTGGACGCCTCCATGTCCTCCTCGCCTTCTTCATCTGTAAGCAGCTTAATGCCGATGTAAATCAACAGCACGCCGCCGATGGCTTGTAGATATGGGAAGTTAAGCAGATAAGCGGCCACAAGAGTTAAAATAACACGCAGAACAATAGCTGCGCCGCTACCAATAAGGATAGCTAACTTTCTTGGTTTGGGCGGCAGATTTCTGGAGGCAAGGGCAATAACAACCGCATTGTCCCCGCTTAAAATCAAATTAATGAGGCAAATTTGCGCTAAACCGCTCCAAAATGCTGCCGACTGCAAAAATTCCACTAAGGCACACCTCCCCTAGGTTTTAATTTTAAAAAAATGTTGACGGCCGTCGCGCAGGTGTTAGATAAGGAAGGGGTCCCGCGAAGACGGCCGACACATTTTTTTCTTTACTCCGGCCGTAAAAAAAACAAAAAATTACTCCAGAGTCATGATTACTACTGAAGGGTCAATGTTGGCACCAGCTTCAGCTTTAATTTCTGCTACTTTACCATCAGCCGGTGCAAATACTTTAATTTGCATTTTCATGGCCTCCAGAGTAGCTACGGGATCATTTTTCTTAACGGTATCTCCAACTTTTACATCAACGGAGATTAATTTTCCAGCCATCGGGGCGTTAACGTTTGCCATTATATAACTCCTCCTTTCCTCTGATATTAAAAAAACAAAAAAACTTACCTGGTAAGGACAAATGCATGTCTCTTACTATTATTATGTCGGGAAATCCCCTTCCTTATCGCAAAAATAAAACACACCTGACTGATATACTACTTAAGCAACATTCATGCCAGTAGTTTAAAACCAGGTTTTAAACAATAAAGCTAGCGAAACATATAATATCCTGATGCATATTTGCATAATTGTATGCGTTTTTGCATAAACAATCTGCAGCTTAGCAACAGTATGTATCCAGCCTATATACAAACAGTGTTATTATAGCATGCTGGCTTGGCCTTGGGTAGCTATAATATATTGTGGGAATAATCTGCAGTTTTTACCCGTAATTCAAACCGGTTTTGGAGTAATAATTTTTGAAACAGGATTTTTATGCGCTGCGCCGAATTATTAGCAATTATACTATAATTTGAGGTGAGCCTGGTGGATATTCAAGAAAACATATTGTTTGAGACTACACAACCGCCTTTTATCGTAGATCTGAAAAGAATTATGATTGTCGGTATATCGTTGAATCTGATCTTTGCGATTTTTTATGTCTGGTCCTGGACCAGGTTTTTTAGCGTATTCGGATTATTTGCTTTTATGGATCTAATTACTTTTTATCTTCCCGCGGTAACAAGAAAATATATTATTACCGAGCGCTGTTTATATGTTAAAAGCTTGTCCGGTGTAAAGGAAATACCTTTCAGTGAGATTGGCGGTATTACGGCCGCTAAAGGGAAAATCCTGGTTGCTTCCTATAAGGGCCGTACACTTACCAAAATTAATGAAATTTTAATTAATCCGGCGGATCGGGCAAAATTCAAGGATATTTTATTTGAACAAATGGAAAAAAGCCAATAAGCTTAATCACAAATATGATTTTACCCGAAAGTGTCGCGGCTCAAACCTGGTATTTAAAATTCAAAGCCTCTTTCTGCCTGTGCTGCAAGAGGCTTTTTCGCATTTCATAAGTACGTTAACAAATGGGGTGTGAGGATAACTGCTGCTTAGGTAGAAAGCAAGGTGCTGGTTGAGTTAACCTCCGAGCAAAAGCTTTGTCTGGCGTATTTGCATCAGACCAGGCACATTAAACGCTGTGCTGCTGGTCTCGAGCGCATGATTAAAAACCCGTTTTTAAAGACCTATTTTTGTCGGAAGATTTTATATAGTTCTTCGCCTTGTGGTGCGGTGATACCGCCTTTTTCCAGGGCTACCTTGATGGTGTATTCACCCAAGATGCAGTATAGCTCCTGCAACTGGGGATCATGTTCCTGCAGGGCTCTGATGTGTCCGGCAATAGTGGGGGAGTCGCCTCTGGCTACCGGCCCGGTCAGCGCTTGTGTTGGACCTACCTTAGTGATATTGGCTACCGTCCCTTGCACCAATGGATATAAAGCTGCAAATGCCTCTTGGGGACCTAGCCCGAATTTTGTGTATAATACGGTAGCAAAGTGCATTAGCGATACTAGATAATTGGAGGCAATGCAGGCCGCAGCGTGGTAAATGGGTTTGTCGGCGGCGGAAATAGTGAACCATTTGCCGTTCAGGTCCTCAACCACTTGCCTGGCTAGGGGCAAGGCCTTTTCATCACCTTCCAGGGCAAAGTACGAACCGGGCAAGTTTTTCATCGCGGCCTGAACTTCGGCGAAGGACTGCAGCGGGTGAATGCTAACCGCCAGTGCGCCTGTTTCCCGGACACCCGTTAGTTCATCTGCCGAATGAGCTCCGCTGGTGTGCACTACAATTTGACTTGGCCGCAGAACGCCGGCTCCTGCAATCTCGGCGGCTACGGAAGCAATATTGCGGTCGGGGGTGGTAATAAAAACTAACTCAGCCCTAGCTGCTGCCTCATGGTTGCTCAACACAGGGCAATTCAACTGGCTGGCCAGCTGCTCAGCCGATGACCGGTTTAAGCTGGCTACGGCGGTAACGGGGTAACCTTTGGCTTGCAACAAAATAGCTAGGGCCGAGCCTACCTTGCCAGTCCCGATAAAGGCAATAGATGGTTTTGTCATGTTGTTGCTCCTTTATTCGATCTGGGGGAATTTTATCACATATCCATGCAGGGGGCAAGATTTGGCAAATTTCATGCCAATAATGTTTTCTAATTAAAATGTACTTGAATCCAAAAGGATGTGGTTAGACTATAACTGTCAGCTTAGGTATAAACTAGGCGGAAAGGGCTTAATAAGGCAAAATTTCAGTTGTTGTTGTTCCAAGGCAGGTTTTTTAGTTGTGTCCGGCGAATGTGAACAATGTCTACTTTTATCACACAGAAAAGGTTTGGTGTAAACATTGGGAACTGCAAAGCTCAAACTTGAAGACATTATTGACTCATCAAGCAATGCGGTGCTGGCTGTGAACGTTGAAGGCTTAATCATTTACGGCAATTACCAGGTGGAAAAATTCTTTGGACTACCGGTTCGGTTGCTCAAAGGGCAGCCGGTACATAAATATTTACCGAAAACCGGCTTGTTAGACGTTCTGTTAGGTGGCCATCCTCAGTTGGGGCGCCAGTTTGTGCTAAATGGCAGAATCTACCTCTCCAATTGCAGCCCCGTGTTCAATAAGGGCCGAATGGCTGGAGCGGTAACGGTAATTCAAGATATTACCGAAACTTCAAATGTTGAAAATACATTCGGACTTAAAGAAACTCTGGCCAATATTCTGGAGTTATCCAACGATGGTATCATTGCTATTGATAGAGACTATATTATTACCATGGTTAACCAGCCTTTTGCCAGTCTCTTTGGTAAAAAGGTGCAGGATTTAGTAGGTCAACACGTGCAAAAGATTTATCAAGGCGTCCCAATATTTAGCCGGTCAATAGAGGATGGTGAAACCGAGCACGGCTATGTTACGAACTTAAATGGTTACGAAATTACAGCTAACCGGATGCCCATCAAAAAGGACGGGCATATTATTGGTGCGCTAGGTATTGTTTCCCTTAAAACTGCTGATAAAGCTCTAGCGACTAAAACGCAGAAACAGCGTAACTTGCAAGAATACCGTCGGGAGGGAATTTCCTATAGGCAGCGGGTACCATCCATTTGCGACCGCATTATTGGCCAAAGTCCCGGGTTTATTGCCCTCAAAGAAACTGTTAAAAGGGTGGCTCAAAGCAATTCCACTGTGCTACTCAGGGGGGAAAGCGGTACAGGGAAGGAACTCTTTGCCCGGGCTATTCATAGCGAAAGTGGCCGTAGCCAGAGCCCGTTTGTTCGGGTAAACTGCGCAGCGATTCCGGAAACACTGCTTGAATCTGAGTTGTTTGGTTATAACGAAGGCGCTTTCACCGGCGCTCAAAAGGGCGGGCATATGGGAAAATTTGAGTTCGCCGACAAAGGAGTAATTTTTCTTGATGAAATCGGTGATATGCCCTTGATGATGCAGGCTAAGCTGCTGCGCGTGCTTCAGGAAAAAGAGATAGAGCGCCTAGGGGATACCAGAACTCGTAGGGTGGATGTGCGGGTTATTGCCGCTACAAACCGCAACCTGGAGGAAATGATTATTAACGGAGAATTCCGTGAGGATCTGTACTATCGGATTAATGTAGTTACCCTGAATATTCCGCCACTGCGCAGTCGGATTGAAGACATTGAACTGCTGGTTAATTATTTTATTAAACGGTTTAATGAAGATTTCGGCCTACATGTTTCCGGGGCGGATAAAGAGGTCATTGAAATTTTCAAAAACCAGCGGTGGCCGGGAAATCTCCGGGAACTCGAAAATGTAATTGAAAGGGCCTTTAATATTATCGATGGTGATATCATCCGTAAGGAACATTTACCCCTTTATATGCAAAATAGTCGAAGGCTGAAGGGGAAACGCCATAAAGGCGGGCTGTCGAAGCTTGTGGAAGATATTGAGCGGGAAGCTATTTTAGATGCTTTGGAAGCCTGTGCGGGTAATAAAAACCGGACCGCCGCTATGCTAGGCATATCCCGGGCAGGGCTGTATAAAAAGTTAAACAGGTATAAAATCTATTAGTAAGATAGCGCTTAGAAAATCGCTGGTCAGGTTCTTGCCAGCGATTTATTTCGTAGATGTCTATAGATAGTATTTGCTAATGTTGTGCATAAATTTTCAAAATATATATATTTTAATGGTAAAATACATAAACTTCTAATTGTATTTATTAACCTTGCTATTACTCTACAAAAATTGGAGGGAATTTTTGTGGAAAATTATATTTACCAAGACAGGATTCATGCCGGTGCGGTGCTTGCTGGTATTTTAAAAGAAAAGGATATTGCTGATGGCGTGATTATGGCTATACCAAGGGGAGGAGTAGTGACGGCTGCTCAAGTTGCGGAAGAGCTAAGGCTGCCGCTGGATATTATCATCCCCAGAAAAATTGGCGCGCCCTTTAATCCGGAGGTTGCCATTGGGGCAGTAACTCAGGACGGCACAGTTCTGTTAACCGAAAATAAACAGCTGTTGCAGTTTACCGGCAAAGGGGCCATTAGTGATTTTATCAAGCAAGAAATAAAAGAAATCAAAAGAAGAATGCAAGAATATCGAGGTAATACTGAATACCCTGAATATACAGGCAAAACGGTGATTATTGTTGATGATGGTATTGCCACTGGCTTTACCACCCGAGCCGCTATCATGTCCATTAAAAAAATATTCAAGCCACATAAGACAATTTTAGCAGTACCGGTGGCGCCGGCTGAGGTAATTGATATGCTCAGTACCGAGGTGGATGAGGTGGTCTGCCCCCTGGTGCCGGAGCCTTTTTATGCAGTCGGACAGTTTTATGCCAACTTTGACCAGGTTACTGATGAAGAAGTTAAGCAAATTATACGGCATTAAACCATACCTTTTAAGAATTGCTGGCGCAGTACCTCTTCGAATTTCTCTATAGCATACCGCAGCATTGTTCTGGGCATTTGCCGGTAGTGTACCTGTAGAAAATTGAACTCAACGGCAAAATCCCTGTTGCCAATCTCCCTTAACATCCAGCCCACTGCCTTATGTATTAAATCATGCTGGTGGTTTAACAGCATCTCGGCAATTTTCAAGGTTTCATCAAACCTGTTTTGCTTGATAAAGTAATAAGTGGCCATAATCGCTATCCTTTGTTGCCACAGGTTGTTGGAGTTGGCTAACTTATACAAAATTTCTTTATCCTTATCCAGCAGGTAAGCGCCAAGAATTTTATCTGCTGAGCTATCTACCAGGTCCCAGTTGTTAATATACTGGGTATTGGCCAAGTAAAAATCAACAACAGCTTGTTTATCCCGCTCGGCGGTTAGCTTCCCAAATTTGTAAACCAGTAGCAATAACGCTGTTAACCTGTACTCATGTACGGGAGCATGGAGCAGTTGCACTAGTTGCTCTAAGGGTATTTGCTGATAATACTTTTTAGCAACTTTCCTCTGATTAGGCACAGTAACCCCGATAAAGCTATCCCCGGCACCATAACCACCGGGGTGAGCCTTAAAGAACCTTGGCAAGTATTCTGCTTTCTTGGGATCAGCATAATGCTGCAATTCATCTTTTATTATTTGAGTATAGTCCATGTGTACCCCCCTGTAAAAACCACTCAATCAGACGTCCGGCAATTGTTTTGATGTTCGGGATATTTCCCGGCAGTTGGGAGCGTGTAAACCAATCCGCCGTGGCTAGTTCTGTGTTGTTTACGGTAATTTCACCGCTGGCATATTCGGCAGTGAAGCCGATCATCAGGGAGTCTGGAAATGGCCAGGGCTGGCTACCGAAGTAAGTGATATTTTTAACTTCAATACCAACTTCCTCTTTAATTTCTCTTTGCACACATGCCTCTAAAGTCTCTCCGGGTTCAACGAAGCCTGCCAGCACGCTGTAAAAACTAGTCGGGAAACTTATATTGCTAGCCATTAATAGCTGCTCATCTTTAACTACAGCAACGATTACGGCAGGAGATATGCGCGGGTAACTTGTCATGCCGCAGTTGGGACATTTTCTGGCCAGTTCACCAGCTTTATTTTCCATTAAACTACCGCATTTACCGCAGTACTGGTGTGTGCGTATCCAGTGTATAATTTGATAAGCGCGCCCGGCAATGCCAAAAACCTCCTCACCGG
Organism: Sporotomaculum syntrophicum; assembly: GCF_009932395.1. Lineage (GTDB taxonomy): Bacteria > Bacillota > Desulfotomaculia > Desulfotomaculales > Desulfallaceae > Sporotomaculum > Sporotomaculum syntrophicum. The sequence goes on along the minus strand of NZ_LSRS01000003.1, from coordinate 887,329 downwards.
TTTTAAAAAATAGTTTTCTTAAACTCATGTATGCAAAGCCATCCGGTAGCGCTTCCGAAACCTGACTGAATTCTGCAGCATAACAAGGGGAGTTCTCCAAAACGCCGATTTGAACTTCTCTATCTATCTGAATTGCCAGCCTCGTTATATCTTTCTGTTCTGGGATAGCCACTTGATTATTATTCAATTTGATCAACATGTTGTTATTATTAAACAAAAACCATAACATTACATTAATCACCCATTATATTTTAACACATAGTTACTGGATTATGGGGATAGTGATGAAATATAACCTGTTGGCATAAACTCCGCCCGCAAGTTGAGGGGAAATGTTTATATTAGATAGACAATCTCTATCACAATCCGTAATGTTGATTATTTATTGTTAGTCCCGGTTCAATGCATTAAAATAAAATATAGAACTGGCAATCTGGCATTTATCCAGCAGCCTGACACTTGGCTCGTCAAGTAATTTTAATTATGTATGGGGAATATTGATATGTTAAAGCCGTTATCAGATATTCTAGAAAAAGGCTTGAAAATAATTTTTGTGGGTTATAATCCCAGCCTCCGCTCATCGGAAACAGGACACCACTTTGCTAACCCGAGCAACCGGTTCTGGAATATTTTGTACAGGGCGGGGTTAACACCGCGCAAATATAGTCCGGAGGAAGATGCCGGTTTACTTCAACTGGGCTATGGTATTACGAATATTGTGTCAGGTCCAACCCGGGCAGCCGCTGAAATTACGACCCAGGAATATCAGAAAGGCGCAGTCGAGCTGCGTCGGAAGCTGGCATATTACAAACCACATGTAGTGTGTTATGTAGGCAAGGGGGTATACGAAAAGTACAGCGGTCGGCGTAATGTACCCTGGGGTAAGCAAAAAGAACCTGTTGTACCCGGAATTACTGACTTTGTGGTCCCCTCTTCAAGTGGTCTGGTACGTATGAAACTAGATGATGTGGTAGCGATTTACAGCGGACTAAAGGAGTTATTGCGGGGTAGACCTTGATTTGGTCAGTTTTCAAAAATTGGACTAGGCCAACTGCTGAACCTGGCAGCATGGCAATGCTTCACATTAAACAGCCTTAGTCCGAAGGAAGTTCGAGCTAAGACTGTTGATTAGTTATTCTTTGGAACTAACTGTTTTATAACCAACCCTTTTCTTGCCAGTATTTATATTCCCAATTCCAGGCTTCCTGCTGTTGGCTAATCACATACCGGAAAAATTCTCTAAATTGATGGTGGACCTGGGTTTGTTCAGGAAATTCCTGCTTATGCTCAATCGCTCGGACCAGGGAAAGGCCTAATTCTTGCGCATTTTGCATTAAAGGGGAATCAAGGGGCAGCAAACCATCCAGCTCAATACCGCTGGCAATGCGTCCGACGCACTGCATGCCCGTATTTATTAAAGTTGCTTCTAGATACTGGGCAGTTTCATTTTCACCGGCACCGCCGGAGGTAGAGACCACTGCCCCGTATTTCCCAAGAAGCTTTTGGCAATGGATGGTCGGCCCGCCCAAGCGGTCAACCCACACTTTTAACTGAGCAGTTATTTGATAAATATAAACCGGGCTTCCTACCACTAATCCGTCAGCAGCAATAATTTTCTCCATCAATGGCTCAAAGTCATCCTTAAGGATACAGTAACCGATATGATGACATTTGCCGCAGGCAATGCAAAAATCCAGCTTTAGGTCGGTGATGTTAAGATATTCAGTTTCAGCGCCTGCTGCACCGGCACTGTTTAATATCTCCTGCACCAACTGCCCGGTACGGCTTTGAGATTTGCGCGGACTTCCGTTTAAACCAATAATTTTCATTTACTTAGCACCTGCCTATTAAAATTCATAGTAGACGATGTAACAAAATCCACATCTCCTCCATTATTAATTTAATTTGTATACCGGTTCCTCCTCAAACTGGGGACATTGTTTATGTCTATATTCAAAAAGTAAATCCAATATCCTTCCTTTTACATAAAATACAAAGTGAACAATCACTAAGCATATTAATTCAGCAGCAGCACCCTTTACAGGAAGCAAAAAATTCTGCTGAAATTGTTTTTGAGTTTCACAAACTGGAGGTAGGTGTTGCCAAGTTGCTTTAATACGCTGGTTGTAAGGGGCAGTTGGTGATTAGTTTAAATTCTGACACTTGCAGCGCTTACTGGTACAATACCCGGTAATTGACTTAAATCTTGAACTAGTTTAAACATGGCTTGGTCCTTTTGCTTGGCTTCAACCATTACATCCAAATCTATTGGCAATTCCCTCGCCAACTTAATAAAGTTATACACGCTGCCTGGCTCCACATAATCATGGTGGCCTCGAGAGTCAGCTTCACTTTTGGGACTGGATGCGTGAATTTTAGGCGGTAACCCGGTCTCCTGCCAGGTGTCCACAAATCCAGGATAAATATCTTCTAGGCGGCTATCTGTTTCGTGGTTACAGCTGAAGTGATGGATATCCAATACCATAGGCAACTGCAGTTTCTGGCATAAGCAGAGCGTGTCCCGGGCGGTGAATGTTTTGTCGTCATTTTCCAGGGCAATGCGTCTAGCTATATTTTGAGGAATACGGGCCCAGTTTTCAATGAACTTATCCAACGCAGACTTCTTGTTGCCATAACCGCCACCAATGTGAGTAATTAACTTGGCCTGGTCATTCAGTCGCATAACCTCCAGGAGCCTGCAGTGATGCATAAGGTCGTTCACCGATGCCTGGAAAACATCCTCGCGGGGGGTATTAATCAATGTGAAATGGTCAGGATGAAAGGTAACTCTCATTTCATGCTGTTTAACGAATTCCCCTATTTGCTGCAACTGGGGACTTAACTCTGTTAAGTAATCCCAGTCTGTTAACTCCGGGTGAGTAGCAAGTGGAATTATCTTTGAAGAGAAGCGGTATAACTTTACCCCGTTGACCTGGCAATGCCTGAGCAGGCGCAGTGTATTGAACAGGTTTTCCCTGGCTACCCGCTTAACCTTATCCAGCGCAGCTCCGGGGTTTTGCCGGGCAAGCTGTTGGTAATTCTTAAAGGTTACTGCTTTGGAAGGAGAGGCTTTCTCCTGCAATACCGACATGGCGACAAAGCCAAAACGAACGAGCATGAGGTCTCACCTTGTTTTAACGATTTATTCTTAATGTGCCCGAAAGGTAGGTGGTTATCCCATACTCAACCGGGGTTTTTTGGAGTTGTTTGGATCTGAGACTTGTAACCACCTTAATAATCAAGCAAAAGGGAGGAGCTCAAGGCTTGCTCTTCCGTTGTCTTAAGTAGCACCCGCCTAGCCGCGGAGAAAATCAATGATCATAGCCCAAGCAGCCGAGTCAAAATACCAGTCACCATGTCCAGACTCTAGCAGTTCGTAGCGCGCACCCGGTATTTGCTTGGCCAGCGCCCGGGTTATGTCTGGTGGGCAGCTGTTATCATACCGCCCGCCGATAACGAGGGTTGGAGCTTTAATCTGTGGCAGGCGGGCAAAGGTATTGTGTCTGAGTACGGCATATACCTGATTGTTATAGCCCCGAAGATGTTCCGGGTTAGCCTGTAGTGCCGCCAAAAAGGCCTTTGATTCCTGCTCTGCCTGGCTTACCAACTCCGGGTGGGCGGCTACCCAGGCCTTGTCTTTCCGACTATCCGATAATTTGAGCTTTTCGGCAGTAGACATTTCATTTAATTTGTCGATCACCTGGGGTCCAGAGTTTACGCCGCCCCCATTGGTAACGGACAGAACAAGTCGTTCCACCCTAGCAGGGTAGCGCAGCGCCAGTTCCTGAGCCACCATACCTCCCATTGAAGCGCCAAGGACATGGTAACGCTCCCAGCCTGCCGCCTCCGCCAGGCCGGCAGCATTATCGGCCAGTTCGGCAATGCTGCAGGGTTCTTGAGGACTATCTGATTCCCCGAGCCCTCGGGGGTCAAAGGCAAGTACAGTGAAATATTGAGGGACAGGGGTAGTGAAGATGCTGACGGGGCTCTTTAAATCGGCGCCTATGCCGTGAATAAAGAGGACACGTGGTCCTGCGCCACGAATTTCATAGTGCAGGTTAATACCATTAACTTGTGTGAAAGGCATTGTTTAATCACTCCTTGATTTTTTTCTAATGTAATTCCATATTGACCAAATGACTAATTAATAACATCTGGTCACCAAGGGTTGTAAAAAAATACCCCTCCTTAGGTGACCTTTACATTTGTTATTGTGGCTGATAAGATCATTATAAAAACTCGGTGACTTTTTGTCAATGAGTAGTCATAAAAATAAGGTCAAAGGAGTTGAGACAATGGCTAAGTTTACAGAAAATGAAAAGGAACAAATCAGACAATGTCTTTTAAACAAAGGTAAAGAGCTATTTATTAAATATGGCCTGGACAAAACCAGCATTGATGATCTGGTGCAAGCCTGCGGGATTGCTAAAGGCTCATTTTATAAATTTTTCTCCTCCAAAGAAGAGCTTTTTTATGTCATCATACAACAACAAGAAGAGATTAAGAACCGGTTAATCGGTGAACATATGCAGGAGAAACTCCCTCCTAAAGAGTTGATCTCTTCTTTCTTACATATGGCTTTTGCAATGGCCGATGAAAATCCTCTTTTGCAGCAGTGGTTTAAGGAAGGAGTAGCTGAACGAGTTAAACGTAAACTGCCAAAGCATCTGGTAAGAGATTTTTCACAAGATCATACCCAAGATGGGATTGCATTTGTTGAAGCTTTAATTCAGCGCGATGTGTTCAAAGAACAGTCTCCAGAAGTGATCAATGGGGTATTGCATGCCATTATGTTGCTCCGGTTACATAAGGAAGAGATTGGGGCAGAGTTATTTCCGAAAGTCATGAGCGTAATTATTGATTATATTGCCGAAGGTTTAACGAAAAGTTGATGAAACGACGAACTACTACAAGATAATGTATCTACTCATACCAGCTTAATGTTCTAGTGTTATCGGTTGCAGAGGATTGCCATCTAAAATATTCTCCACCTCTTCAAAGCCGGTTGGAAATGCGTAGTTGTACCGCGCGGGCAGGGCAAAAACGTATTTGTTATTGCGGCTAAGCTCGCTCGGTCCCATAGGTGCCGCGCCGATATGAAATTTTTCCTGCTGTAGTGAGTTCCACTGGTCAAGGGTAAATACCAGGATGGGTATGTCCTGCCGCTGGTTATGCTCAGTCCACAGGGGATGTCTGATGGAAATCATTGGTCCGGATGCGGCAGCTTCAGACACCTGCCCGCCAGGTGGAAAACCTTCCCACTGACCGGTGATTATCGTATAGTTTTTCCAGCTTTGCGGCAAGTAAAAATCGAACCCATATGGTATGTTTTTATAGACAATGGTGCTGGTTTCCTCGTATGCACCCAGCTTTACAGCATTAATTAGCCAGTGGTTATTAATTTTCTCTACCACGAGGGTAATAGGACGCTTGGCAGCAATTCCGCCGTTTTTCTTCTCCGTGCTGGTGATTTCAATAATTTCACCTTTAACCTCGTAGGACTTTTCCGATATTTTGTTAAACGATACAATTTCAATACGATCCGGCCACGGACTTGATACTAATCGCCCGGGAGCATTCTGAGGATCGCTTTGCCAATTGGTTAACAACTCGGTGGATACCAATCCGCTATAATTCTCATGCAAGCTTACTTGAACTAGATCCTCGGGTGCTGACAGTGAAACAGATTGCAATTTCCTGCCGAAATCTTTGACCAGCCCGGTAACCAGAGCCTCATCGCTTGCATTACTCGGCTGCTGGCTGTTGGGTGATGGTTCCACTATAGACTGTGTTTGGTTACCTCCGCCGGAACAACCAATCAAAGATATACTTAGTAAAAAGATCAGTGCCGGCAAAAGTATTTTTTTCATATTTATAACCATTCCTTTCGCTTCGTTTAAGGCACAAAACTTGATGAAATGTGTTCATCTACTTTTACTAGACGCCAAAACATGTCTTTTTGTTGCACTACTTTTAGCTTTGCTGCTGTTGCTTTAACGCCAGATAAAAAATTAACAAAATAGTTTGATAGCTAAGATTATTTATAATACAAACTATTCTTGACATTATTATTAAAATACTTTAATCTATTAATAAAGTATTATATTATTGGGTGTATTAAATATCTCCGAGTCTGGTAACCTGAACAAATGGTATGGTTGCTTGGCCATTGGGTACACAGGGAAACCGGTGTGCCTCCCATTGCGGAAAGGGGAATTTAGCTTTAGCAATTTTTTAAAGCTTTGTCCTTTTTTGCATATGACAAAGCTTTTTATAATTTTATAGGGTGCTCTCTGGAGCCATATAACCTAAAACTATTTCAGTCATGGTTTACTGGCCATTGGGCTCAACGGGAAACTGTTGCGCCTTCCATTGCGAGAAGGAGAGTTGGATTCGGTATGTAATGCCGGGCTAGCTTTGCTTTACGCAACCTCTGCCCGGCTTTATTTTTTTGTCGGTGCGATTAAATAAATCCGGCGAAGCGGTATCCGGGCAGTCTTAGGACCACTCAAAATTATAGAGGTTGGTGGAGTATATGAAAGCAAAAGAAATCATGGTTCCCATCAATGTATCATTGAAGCCTGATAGCACAATGAAAGATGCTCTGCTTGTTTTCCGAAGCACCAGGCTAACAGGAGTATCTGTCCATAATCAGGACGGGCGATTAATTGGTATGTTTACCCGCGATATTTTAGATGATTGTCTGCTAAAGGGAACCAGCCTTGAAACCTGTATTCAAAAATATTACCTTCGTGATATAATGTGCATTCGTGAGGATTTAACTATTAATAATCTTGCTGATATCATCAGCTGGCTGCGTAGCTCCCGTATTGAGCAGACCCCGGTAATTGATATTAATGGCCGGCCGGTTGGCATCATAAACCATACTGATGCGATCAATCAATTGCTTGACCACATTAGATTTACATACAAGGAAATAGCAGATATTTTTCAAAAAACACCGTGTGGGCTTGTGGCTACCGATGTACAGGGGAAAATAACTTTAGTCAGCGTGTATCTTAAACAGACATTCCCTGATATCCGGGTTGGCCAGCAGATTAAGGAATTATTAGCTGGTCTATCCTTTGACAAAATCATCAATGGGGTTTCTTGTGAGCCCCAAAAGGTCAAGCTTTTTTCTACAAACGTGATTGTCAATGGACTGCCGATGTTGCAAGGCGGCAGAATAAACGGTGCGATTTTGCTCTTGCAAGAAACTGCAGCTATTTCGGCATCTATTCACAGCAAGAAAGAAGACAACAGGCAAGAATTATCTTTGGTGAATAAGATCACAGACAATAACCAGCTATTTAAGCAAAACGGCACCAAGTATACAATTGATTGTTTCATTAGTCAGAGCCCCTGTATGGTCAAAATTAAGAGTCAAGCTTTGCAAGCTGCAAAAAGCTCTTCCACGGTGCTTATATGTGGTGAAAGCGGAGTTGGGAAAGAATTATTAGCCCAATCGATTCATAATGCCAGCAATCGTTATAAACGTCCCTTCATCAAGGTAGATTGTACAGCAATTTCTGCAGGGATTGCGGAAATAGAATTATTCGGTTACGAAGGAGGGGCGTTTACAGGCGCTCTCAAGCATGGAAAACCGGGTCAATTTGAGCTGGCTGATGGTGGCACAATTTTCTTTGATGAAATTGGCAGTATGCCATGGTCTTTGCAAGGAAGATTACTGCGGGTGCTCCAGGAGAAAGAAATTGAACGGGTAGGTGGGATCACAACCAAGAAAATTGATGTCCGTATAATTGCTGCAACAAACCAGGACCTGTATAAGCTTACTTTAGAAGGGCGGTTTAGAAAAGAGCTTTATTATAGGTTAAACGTTTTGGACATCACTATACCTCCATTGAGAAAGCATATTAAAGATATTCCTTTATTGGTCAATCACTTGGTAGACAAGTATAATAAAAAATATGGAAAACAAATTAAAGGCGTTTCGGATGATACCATGGTTTTCTTTAAAACTTATCAATGGCCAGGAAATATTGGGGAACTGGAAAATGTTATTGAACGAGCCATTGCAGGCTGCCACCTTGATTTGATTCAAATTGATCTTTTGGGAACTACTGCCTGGGAGCAAAATAAAAGACTGGAACACATTATCTTAGCCGAATCAACCAAAGAAATGGCCAGAGAAGCTCAGAAAAAAGCTATTGCTAATGCATTGAAGATTACCAAGGGTAATAAGTCAAGGGCCGCTAAACTGCTTGGTATTAGCAGAACTACTTTATATGATAAATTAAAAACTCAGATAACTATGTAACTAAACCAATATCTAGATACGTTAATTCAGTACAACCTCATGAGTAGTTAAAGACCGGTTGCGTGTACCGGTCTTTATTATTTTCTACAAGCCTCTGGGAATTGAAGTATTTTAGGTAAACTGTCCCATGCAGATCAAACTAACATTGGTAATGACTACAGCGCTGGTGTTTACAGGTTTGCTTTGCGGCGGCTTAGGTTCAGGTTCGCATGGCGGTGGTACAAAAGGTGGTTTCGGTTCGCATGGCGGTGGTACAAAAGGTGGTTTCGGTTCGCATGGCGGTGGTATAAAAGGTGGTTTCGGTTCGCATGGCGGTGGTATATAAGGTGGTTCAGGTTCGCATGGCGGCTCGTGCGGTGGCACAAAGGGTGGTTTTGGTTTAAATGGCGGGGGAAGCCACCCCCTGGTCTGGTTTTCGGAATTAAGAGGTTCAAAGCTAAAGCGCACCAGTGCTTCCCTGGTTCCCTCGGGCGTCCGGCCATTAAAACAAAAATTAGTGAAGCTGCCATCTGAAATCTGGCTGGCAGTCCAGCTTTTGTTTTCGTTGGCGATTACTTTACCAAACTCGTCAAGTAATACGACTTCCGCTGTAAGGGTATAAGCAGCCATTCCTTGCTGCGCTTTCTGGTAATCCGGAATTTCTTTAGCATCAAAGCAAAAGCGATACTGGCTGTTGGGGGCGACACTAGGATAAGAACGGGTAATGGTTTGGAACAAAACTGCTGGTTTGCTGGGATCAGCTCCCAACAGGGCACTACCATAGCGCAGGATGTTGCTTCCGTTCCAAAATATGGGGACAGTATTGGTAGCCCAAGCTTGAATGTTACCGTCCTTAAGCAGATTTACATTGGCCGGACAACTGTCATTTAACTGCGGGCAAACCTGCACAAAAATTTGCCTTTCTTCCACCACCTTGACCTGGAAAATCAGCAACCCGGTTTGAGATAGCCTGGACCCATTCCTTAAATCCCAGCGCATATCGATGGCCTTGTGGTGTAGCTGGATGAAAACATTATCCTCGTTAACAACAGGTTGTGGCACTTCTAATGTTGTATCCTTTGTAAAAGGGATGTCTTCTCCCACATGTTTGACGTGGTCGTTCTTATCTACATAATAAATTTGTTTATGCAGTGTCCCGCTGATCAGTATTTTTTTTACTACAGGCTGGCGATGTGTGCTCCAGTGCCAGCCGAATTTTTCCCAGCCTTCTTCTTCGATAACACTGATCCACCTGTCTCCGTTCTCATGCACAAAAACCGGCCTGGCCTCAAAGTCCTGCAGGCGCGCGTCAATGTGATCAATTTTTTGGGCTGATTCGGGTAAAGTTAAAACGTTGTCGATAATAACTTGCACTTCTGCTTCTGCCAGCACTACAGGAACCTTTATTTTTACGCATAGAACATTATCTGGTTCATTGTAGAAATATTGAATAGGCATATATCAATCCTCCCTCCTTATAACCAGGGAGCGTTGCTCAAAAAAAGCCCCCTCTGGTTAATGCAGTGCTAATTAAATATATGCAAAAGCAATTATTTTTGTGCAGGATGTGTCATAATCGCGACAGTTTAGGTAGGATTGTAGCTCCCTTGAAATAACAAAAAGTCGGGGGGAACCCGGCTTAATTAATGAGCGACTAATAAATTAAAAGCAATTCTCTTTAATTGAACATTTAGTCATTTCCGCGTATTTAAATCCACGTAAACAGCTATCTCCTCTGGATTGAACTCGGCTGCATAATTACCTTTGGCTACATTAAGATCAAAATAATTTAATACACCCTTGGCGCCGATTTTATTTTTGGTAACCTTCATTCCAGCTTCATCTACGCTCCTAATGCGCAATTTATTCGTTTCTTTATCATAAGCTATTTCAACTTGATCGCCCTTAAGTAGGCCTGCTATTTTTGTGCCAAGTCTTATATGATGTTTAGTAATTGCAACTATATTTTCACTGGTTGACCTTGGCCGATATACTTCAAAAGCCACAATGTATTCCTCCTTATATTCAGTTAGTTCATGTAATTATACTATATGTATCTGCTGGCTACCACATGCATACAAATATGTATTATGTATGGAAGAATTATCTTAAATTAACCGGAAGCATCGATGCCCAGTTAAGAAAATCTACTAACCGATAAACTGAATATCTTGGCCTGTTCATACTTGTTACTTGCGTTAAACTTATCTGGAAAGAAAAAGAAGACAGTATTATTGCAATTAGGACAGGTTTATAGACACGGCCCAGATCGCCCGTAGGTTATCGTTGTGGATATACTTTTCATTCAATGTGCAGTGTGAATCAGTCATTAATTATTAGATATAATTTGACCTGGTTAATATAAAACCTATTTTTAATGCTACGGTGTAACGATAAATTGCAAGTTATAATATAACTCATTGTTAGTTTAATAATTCAAAATCAATATATTCCGTATTACTATAACCTTCGGCATCACATTGAAAGGCATAACAAGTGAAATCATCCAGACTGTCAAAGAATTTCTGGTCATTTTCCCGGGTAATAACCTTCTCCCTGCCGCTGTAATGAAAGTTTTCCGGAGCCCCGAATATAGGATGAGTACGAAAGTCAAATTCGGCATGGCCTGCTCTTGCCAAGTAGCTTTGCAATTGGTCCCGAGTTTTAAAGCGCAAATAGGGTTTTGATGAGTTGTCTATGTTCAAAAAATCCCCTCCTGACTGTATAATGCCAATTTTGCGGCCAATTTAATCGTATGTTTGTAGGCAGGCTTAACAAATATGTCTCAAGAAAAAATTTATTGTTAGAGACTTTTCTGCATAAGTTGCATAGTTACAGATAATCGCGTATGTTGCTTATTTGACGATTATCTTTTATGCATCCGTTCACCAAATAAAAAACCGAACGTGATAATTTCACGTTCGGTCTCGTGCCCTTATTTTTCGGGCTTTTCTGGTGTCGGAGACGGGACTTGAACCCGTACGGTCACCCATACGCCCCTCAAACGTACGCGTCTGCCTATTCCGCCACTCCGACATATGCGTCATGCAAATAAAATTATATGATTCCGGCACCAGTTTGTCAAGGGTGTATATTTAACCAATCATGGTCACTGCCTGTCGTAGAGCCAGGTATAGATCCGGTAATGCCACAATACCTTGCTCACAAAGTTTTTGGTTTCCGGGAAAGGAATAGTTCTGATGTCCGATAGTTCTCCGGATATCTTATTATCTTGCAACCATTTTGTTACGTTTCCGCGTCCGCCATTATAGGCAGCCAGTGCGATTATTTTATTGCCGGCAAATTCATCTTCTAAATTGGCGATATACCAGGCACCCATCCGAATATTGGTTGTGGGGTCGAATAGCAGGTCCGAGTGGTAGGGGTAGATATTGATTTGCCTGGCTATCCATTCACCGGTCTCGGGCATAATCTGCATTAGTCCTCTAGCGTCTTTCGGTGAAACAGCATTCGGGTTGAAGCCGCTTTCCGTTTTCATGATGGCAGTTAAAAAATACGGGTCGATATCATTTTCGGCGGCATATTTAAATACTTGGTCGCTGAAATGCATGGGGTAATACAGCTTTACGATGTTAGTAAAGTTAAAAGCTACAACCAGCACTAGTAAAAATATTATAAATCTGAATTTATTTAACTTGCGTCTGCGGGCGGTCAAGCACATCACTCCATATTTGCCGCACTTGTTTTATGGTGTTCTCGGGATTACCACTGTTGTCGATAATCCTGTCTGCGTAAGGAATCTTGTCCTCCTGGGGCATCTGGGAGGCCAAACGACTGGATACCTGTTCTTCAGTTGCCTTATCCCGTTTCATCACTCGCTGAATTTGGGCTTCGCTGTTCACAGTGACCAGCCAGACTTCATCCACTAACTTATATAAACCTGTTTCAATAAGCAGCGGGGCTTCGATAATCAGCAGAGGAGTATCAGGTTTGCTTTTATAATCAGTCATTGCTTTTAATAATTCGGTCCTGATGATTGGGTGTACAATTGCATTGAGCTGTTTTAATGCCTCGGAGTCGTGAAAAACAATTTCCGCCATTTTTAATCGGTCAAGAGTGCCGTCTGGGTTTAGGATGTCGGCACTAAAATATTGGACGATTTGCTGCAACCCAGGTGTCCCCGGAGCCACTACGTCCCTGGCCACTTGGTCTGTATCGATCACACGGGCGCCAAGCTCTTTAAAATAACGGGCTACACTGCTTTTACCACTGCCGATGTTTCCCGTTAAACCAACGATCAACATATGATATTCCCCCCGAAATGCAATTATTATTAATTTTCCCGGGTTTAAGTATGGTCCTGCTGGTTTGGTTTAGATACAACATATATTAAAGAAAATTTTTGTCCCGTGCAAGGTGAACAGGTAATAGCTAGTCTACTAAATAATGCTATATTAATGTTGTATGATAAGTCTAGTTAGTTATAAGCTGAACCTAATGAATTTTAAAGAATACCATGACAATAAGAATGGAGCCGGTTAATGATGTCATACTTGTCCGGGTGTTCCCGGATTACTCTCGGAAATTTTGCAGTACCAGTCCCAGCTTGCGGATATGGAGGCGGTATTAAATGGTCTGTTACCCTGGTATAGTTAGCTTTGGCTCAATACTATGGTGATGGGTAGAGTGTGTACCTGGTGCGGAGTGGCTAGTTATGCTCTCGCTGGCAGACGGGGCAGAAGTATGAGCTGCGCCCGTTTATTTTGATGCGAGTGATAGTTGTACCGCAATGTTTACACGCGGAACCTTCGCGGTTGTATACTTGCAGCAGTTCCTGGTAGTTGCCCTTGCGGCCATCTCCGTCCACATAGTCTCTAAAGGATGTGCCCCGGTTTTCGATGCCCTCCTGCAGGACTTCCGTGATCGCGTGATATAGTTTGGCTATCTCCCGGGGGGACAGCGAATTGGCGATGCGCTGGGGATTCAAGTGAGCCCGGTACAGGGCTTCGTCGGCGTAAATATTGCCCAGGCCTGCAATAAAGGTTTGGTCCAGTAGCAATGACTTAATGCGCACGCGTTTGCGTTTTAGCTCCCGCCGTAAAAAAGTTTTGGTGAACTCCCGTTCTAAAGGCTCAGGTCCCAGGTCTTTTAAACCTTTGACCTGGTTCAAGGCCTGCTTGGGAGCAAGCTGCAGTCGTCCAAATTGCCGAATATCGTTAAAACGCAGTTCATTGCCGTCGCTAAGGGAAAAGACTACATGGGTATGCTTGGCCAGGGGTTCGGAGGGCTCAGTATAGACCAGGCGTCCGGTCATGCGCAGGTGGATAACCAATACATTATTACCGGTTAGATACAACAACAGGTATTTGCCGCGCCTGCCCAGTCGGGTAATCTTACTGCCTGTAATTTGTGCACTGAACTCTTCCGGGCTGGGATCCCGAATGACTTTGGACATGATTATCTCGACATCGGTTATGGTCAAACCGGTTATTTTTTTTCCCAGGGTTCTTTTGATGGTTTCTACTTCTGGTAGCTCAGGCATGTTTATGTCACCTTTCTGACGTCATACCAATTGGGTCCTAGTTTTAAATCCACGACTAACGGCACATTAAGCTGCAGCGCATTTTCCATGTATTCTTTTACCAGGTCCTTGACTACCGGCAGTTCCTCCGCGGGTGTGTCAAATATAAGTTCGTCGTGCACCTGTAAAATCATTTTTGTGGCCAAGCATCTGCTTTTTAATTCACGATATATTCTAACCATTGCCAGCTTAATTATGTCTGCTGCGCTGCCCTGGATGGGCGTGTTTATGGCCGTGCGCTCGCCGAAAGCTCTGGTTACCCGGTTGCGGCTTTGCAGGTCCGGCAGGTAGCGACGCCGGTTAAGCATGGTTGTGGTGTATCCTTTTTCTCGGGCTTCAGCAATTTTACGGTCGATAAAATCTTTAACGCCGGAGTAACGCTCAAAATAGCTGCGGATGTATTTTCCGGCTTCAGCCCGGCTGACTTTAATGTCCCTAGCCAGGCCAAAATCGCTGATCCCGTACACAATGCCAAAGTTGACTGCCTTGGCACGGCTGCGCATTTCCGTTGTCACTTGCTCCAGGGGTACGTTGAATACCTCAGAGGCTGTGCGGGTATGGATATCCTGCCCTTGTATAAAAGCACTAATCAAGTTTGGATCCCCGGACAGATGGGCCAGTATGCGCAGCTCAATTTGGGAGTAATCGGCTGTTAGGATCAGGTTGCCCGGCTGATGTGGAACAAATACCCGTCTGATTTTACGACCTTCTTCCATCCGAATGGGGATGTTTTGTAAATTTGGGTTTGAGCTGGACAACCTGCCGGTGGCAGTAACATTTTGGTGAAAGGTAGTGTGTATTTTGCCGCTAGTAGGGTTAATCAGTCCGAACAGACCGTCAATATAGGTTGATTTAAGTTTAGCCAGCTGGCGATAGTTCAGAATTTTATCCACGATCACGTGCGCGGAGGCCAGCTCTTCCAGCACCGAGGCATCGGTAGAAAAACCGGTTTTAGTTTTCTTGAGCACCGGCAGACCCATTTTGTTGAATAATATATCACCCAGCTGTTTGGGGGAATTAAGATTGAATTCCTCGCCGGCCAGCTGGTAAATTTCCTGCACCAGGCTATCGATTTGCTGTCCCGTTTCTTCTGCCATACTGCATAAGATCTGAGGATCCACTGCAACCCCTTCCATTTCCATATCGGCCAGCACTGTCACCAGCGGCATTTCAACTTCGTAATACAGTCGGTCCATACCGGTGTCCACCAGCTTTTGGTGCATCAGCTGCTTTAAGCGCCACAGTATGTCTACGCGTGCTGCGGTTGCAGCTTCGCCTGCAGTGGGCAAAATCAGCTGCAGGTACTGCAGAGCCAGATCCATGAGCGTATTTTGGGAGACGCTGGGGTTTAATAAGTAATCGGCCAGCAGCAGGTCGAATTCTAGTCCCTGCAGGGAACGATTATGACGGTGCAGTAGCCACAGAGCTTCCTTACCGTCGGCGCAGATGATTTTTATTTGCGGATCGTCGCAAATGTCTAAGATAGTGTCCAGTGCCTTGGCTTGTTCCTGTACAGGCAATATGTATACAGTACCATCGTCGGTGGCGGCTAGGGCAGCATAGCTGATGCCGGTCTGCCGGCTGCCTGCAAGCTCTAGCATGACCATCCCGGACGTAATGGCCGCCTTCCTTACCTGTAGCAGTTCTTCTGGTGATGACACCTTTTGGTATTGCACAAAATATGTGTCTAGTTCATCCTGCTCAGCGACTGTCTGCTCAGGGGGCTTATCGTTGTTATCTCGTTCGTTTGCTTTATTGATAATATTGTGGATAAGAGTTTTAAATTCCAGCCTGCTAAATATATCTAGGAGTGCCGGGTAGTCAGGTCCCCGCCATTTAAATTGTTCAATTTGTACATTTAAGGGCACCTGGCGTTCAATGGTGGCTAATTTTTTAGATAACAAGGCCTGGTCCCGGTGTTCGACCAATTTATTTCTCCAGCGGGCGGGCAGCTTGTCAACGTCAGCAATTACATCCTCTAGGGTTCCGTGTTCCTGAATCAGCTTCAACGCTGTTTTTTCACCGATACCTGGTACACCAGGAATATTATCGGAAGTATCCCCCATCAGCCCTTTGATATCGATGATTTGCACCGGGCTGACTCCGTAACGGTCCCAAACCCGCCCTTCATCGTATTCTTCCATTTCTGTGATGCCTTTTTTAGTGAGTAGCACGCGCACACGGGGGGAAACCAACTGCAGGGCGTCCCCGTCGCTGGTGAGTATAACTGCCTCTAAGTCGCTGGCCTCGGCTAAGCTGGCGAGGGTGCCGATAATATCATCCGCCTCAAAGTTGTCCAGTTCCAGTATGCTGATGCGCATGTGACATAGTACTTCCTTGAGCAGCGGGAACTGAGGCCGCAGCTCGGGCGGGGTGGCCATGCGGTTAGCTTTATAAGCTGCATAACTATCATGTCTAAAAGTGATTTTGCTTTTATCAAAGGCTACGGCAATATAATCGGGCTTTATTTTTTTCAGCACTTTAAATAGCATATTGGTAAAACCATACACGGCGTTAGTCTCCGTGCCATCGCTGGTGCACAAATGGGGAATAGCATGAAAAGCCCGATGGGCCAGACTGTTGCCGTCTATGATTAAGAAATTATTCGGGCACATAAGGCACCTACCTTTTAGTAAAATACTGATTCTAATCAGTATTTTCACCGGTAAAGCATAAAATACCTGCCGGGTAATTTTAATATGTGTTTAGTATTTGTGTAAACAATTTTTTTTGTGGCAGGAATTTTTAGTTCAGCAAGAGAAGTAGTTGTTAAATATATATAATTGGGGCCGCTGTGAATTCAGCCAAGGCTGACCCTGGGAGGTAGGCTAACAATGACCAGGCGGTTTTTTTTCATTATTGCATGCGTTTTTTTGTTCACTTTTAG
Source organism: Sporotomaculum syntrophicum (assembly GCF_009932395.1). Taxonomy (GTDB): domain Bacteria; phylum Bacillota; class Desulfotomaculia; order Desulfotomaculales; family Desulfallaceae; genus Sporotomaculum; species Sporotomaculum syntrophicum. Next base: position 870,643 of record NZ_LSRS01000003.1, on the reverse strand, counting down.
CTTGTTTTCGCCTGCTCAGGCTGTTGACGATTTGGAAAGCGGCGCGGCTTTAGTTGTTGAGTTAATGGATTTATTGCATGAATACCACCTGAACAATCCTGATGCTACAGTCTTAACGGAGGGGGCAATCCAAGGCTTGTTGGACAGTTTGGAGGACCCTTATGCCGATTATTTCAGTGATGAAGAATTCAAAGGGTTTACTGACGCTTTAAATGGCGATCTTGTGGGGGTTGGTATTGAAGTTGTACCCGGCGAGCAGTATCCTCAAGTATTGAGTGTAATACCCGGTACCCCAGCTGAAAAGAGTGGAATAAAGGCAGGCGATGTCATCAGGGCTGTTGACGGACAAAGCATCTCAGGCTGGTCCTTGGACGATGCAGTGAGTAAGATTCGCGGTACCGCTGGCTCCAAGGTCATTTTAACAATTATGCGTGGTAATGATATTTTTAGTATTAGTCTATTGCGGGCTGATATTCATGTGCCCTCGGTAAGACATGAAATGCTGCCGGGAAATACAGGATATATTCATTTAGCTGCCTTTAGTTCCACTTCCAGCCAGGAATTTAACGATGCTCTGCACAAACTAAGAGCTGCCGGCATGGAAAGCCTGATTTTAGATTTGCGCAATAACGGCGGTGGTTACTTGGATGGAGCGGTGGGTATACTGGGTAATTTTGTAGCAGAAGATACCTTGGCGGTCAGCATTCTGGACGGGCAGGGACACCGGGAGGAGATACGTACACTGGAGCCGGCTACTGCTGACGCTCCGCCCATGGTGGTTTTGGTTAATAAATATAGTGCCAGTGCTTCGGAGTTGCTGGCCGGAGCGCTGCGAGATTATAAAATTGCTACCCTGGTAGGGGATGTAACCTATGGCAAGGGTGTGGTGCAAACTATTTTACCGCTTAGTTCCGGAGGTGCCTTGAAATTGACGGTCTCTAAATATCTTACCCCTGCGGGCAACGATATTGACCAGGTGGGCCTTATCCCGGATCATTATGTGCTAACTACAGAATTGCAAAGGGAAGTCGCCTGGCAAATATTGCACCCGGAGGAGGTACCGGATATAGTTTTGGAACCCGGTACTGGCCGTGCAGTTTTAAACGGCCGGGCTCTGGGTAATATCCTTAAAATTGAGAAACAAGACAATTCGTATGCGCTGCCCTTACGCCCGGTGTTGGAAGCCATGCTTTATCAGGTATTTTGGCAGGACGGTTTAATTATAGTATTTTCAGGCCAGCAGGAAGTGTGGAGGAACAGACCTATAGTAGGTAAACGCAGCGACAGGTCTGATGTATTTGTGCAAGATGGAATCAGTTATTTATCTGAGAATTTATTGAAGCAACTGAATATTGATATAGTAAAGGAAGAAAATAAAATTACTTTAACTAGGAAAATATAATAATTGGATTGTTGTTAACAAAAATTATCAGGGAGGTGCTTTGGATGCCGGATAAACAATGCTTGAGCGGTACCAGGAAAAAAACTGGCGCGAGCAATGCGAATAAGGAAAATGTGATTGATATTGGTAAATACCGCTGGTGGCGTACAGGGCAGCATCTCCGTTCAAAGCTTGCCGAATTTGCCGATCATGAAATGCTCATGGATGAGGTCGGTATGGCGAGGGAGAAATACTTCAGTGTTATTGATCCGGATTTGGCGGATTATGAAGACGATTTTTTAATGGAGCGCTTTTTTGAATGGTTCATATTTGATTACCGGATTCGCGGTCGCACCTTGCTGGAGTATGTCATTATGGCTGGCAATTTTACCCGTGAAGAAACAGAGTTGCTCGAAAAATGGGGCAAAAGCAGAAGTTCAATCTATCAGGTGGTCGAGGTTATTGATAACCATGCCATAACAATAAAGGATTTGCTTAGAGGCGGTGAAGTACTGGTTGCTGATCCGGACATTGTGCAGGAACTTGTACCAGGGCAGCTTTTATTTATTCGGATATTACCAGTAGGTGATGAATTTGAATTTTCTACGGGTGGATTGATATTGCCTGCTTATAGCAAAGATTATATTATCAGCCGGATTACTTTTGATGCCGAGTTATTCTGGAGTAAAAATGGCAGGCGTGGTAAGTGGGATGCTTATTTGCAGCATCGGTCCCAAATAATTAATGCACTGGTTATGGAAACAGCCTCAATTGTATGGGGCCTTGAGGAAAGGTATGATAAGGAATTAGGTGAAGACCTTAATAAGACGGGTGGTTCTTCATCCCAGCTAGCCCAGCGGGCTACTAATGTTTTCTTAGACTATTTTTATGACCGTTGGATTAATGAGCCAATGGATATTTTGCAGGGGCAAACTCCCCTGGAGGCTTCCCGCACTAAGACAGGGCGGAGTAAGCTGCAAACTCTGCTGCGGGAATTGCTTAAAGTAGAAAAAAAGAGAGCCAAAAAGGGTGAGCCAGCTTATGATTTTGCTAAGGTTTGCCAGAAGCTGAGTATTCCCTTAGATAGCTGTATGGAAGGCTCGACACATAATGACGAAGTCGAGCATGATTATTCTGAGGTTTCAAAATTAATTAAAGATGGTTTGACTGAAATGGGTTATCCTGCCCAGCAAATTAAGATAGCTGAAAAAATGTGGTGGGATTATAGCAAAATGGTCTCGCCGACTTTTAAAAAGCCTGAAACTTGGGCAGCGGCTGTGATATATGCTGTTAGCAGGAGTACCGGCAATAAGTTAATTAATCAAAATATCCTGGCGCATAAATATAAAGTATCAGCCTCAACAATTTCTAATAACTATAGGAATATAATCCGCACCCTGCAAATAAATAAGAACGGTAAGTATTAGAATAGTTGGTTTCGTATTTGTATTAAGTAGATGTTTGAGGTGCCAAAAAACTGAAGTTCATTATGAGGTAACAGCTTTTATTGCTTCGCTGGGTTACTGGGGGTATTGCCCTGGGCATGGCGATTTAAAGAAAACTTAAATACGAAGGGGAATTCAAATAGTTCCCCTTCGTATTTTTTATTGCTATACGTTTCATAATAACTTTTAGTCTACTATTCCAGGTCCTAGTTTGAGCAACTCACTGACAGTTACCAGACTATATCCTTTTTCACGCAGTCCGTCAATCACAGCGGGTAGTGCAGCTGGGGTGCGGTCACAGGTGTCGCTGGCGTGCATTAATATTATGGCGCCTGGGTGCGCTTTTTCTAATACCCGGTTGGTGATTTGCTCCACGGATTTGTCTTTTTGCCAGTCCAGTGAATCGTCACTCCACTTAATCGACTTATAACCTAAATCAGCAATGGTTTGGCGTACCATGTCATTCCAGTCACCGTTGGGGGTGCGAATAAGGTTTGGTTCGACACCCGTGACATCTTTAATGTCTTGGTGTGCAGTCATGACCTCTTTCTTGATCCAATCAGGGTCATGTTCACTGTAGTTAACATGCTGGTTGCCGTGACTGCCGATTTCATGTCCTTCGGCGGCAATCCTTTTGGGAATCTCCGGGTATTTTTTTACCCAGGGACCACTGAGGAAAAAGGTTGATTTTACATTCTTTTCTTTTAACACATCCAGCACCGGTCCAGGAATCTGGGTGCCCCAGCTGATATCGAAGGTTAATGCCACGACTGGTTTATCAGTCTGTACTTTGTAGATCTCATAGGGTTGTGGTTCGACATCAGTGGGTACCGTGTTTTGCTGCAGTATGACGATAAATAGGCTTGCGGTGAAAATTAGCAGAGCGCCCATCAGTATGTTGCGTAGAATCCTTTGCCGGCTCAGTAAATAAACACGCATATCTTTCACCTCTTTAAAAGTTTAAGTGGGTAATTAAAACCAACTGAATTAGAATCTATAATAGGGTATTTCCAGGTAAAGGCCATTATGTTAAATTTTTTTAGTTTTATTAATGAAAATAATACCAAGGGGGTGTTATAATTGTTAACGGGAAATTTGTTGAAAAACTGTATGGCAATCGTTTGTTTTTTGATTTTCTGTAACTTTACTGCATTGTCTGCTGCACATGCTAAGGACGAGTCACTTAATATCAACGCCCGGGCTGCCATTTTAATGGATGCTGCAACTGGCCAGGTCTATTACGCTAAGGGTGCTGAGCTGAGACGCTCACCGGCCAGTTTAACCAAGCTCATGACAGCTATACTGGCCGTGGAAAACGGTAAAATGGATGATATTGTTACCGTAACGGAACGGGCTGCTTCGGTGTCTGTAGGGTCTACGATCGGTTTGAATAAAGGTGACCGTATTACTTTGGAAAATTTACTTAAGTCAGCTTTGATCACTTCAGCAAATGACTCCACGGTTGCCATAGCCGAACATGTCGGGGGTAATCATGATAGCTTTATTTACCAGATGAATCGAAAAGCTGTTATACTGGGTGCTGCGGACACCAGGTTTACTAATACGAACGGATATTATGAGCCACAGCACTATACTACCGCTTACGATTTAGGCTTAATTACTCGTTATGCACTGCAGAAACCATATGTCAATAAACTAGTTGCAACCAGGGAAACCGTTATCCGGTGGGTCGAGCCGGAGAAGGAAAAAGAAGTGCATAATACTAATCGGCTGCTGCGTGCTAACGAAGTTCAGGGTATTGACGGGGTTAAAACTGGCAGTACAGCCCGGGCAGGCAATTGTTTGATCGCTTCAGCTACCAGGGGGGACAAGCGTTTAATTGCGGTGGTTTTACATGCCGGCAATCGCTACCGGGAAGCTGCTAAATTGCTGGAATATGGTTTTTCTGAAGTGCGTCCGGTGACTATATTTCCCGCTGGTAAGGAAATGACTGAAATACCGGTTAAAGACGGTATTTTTGCAACCGTACCTTTAACTGTTGCAGAGCCTGTGCGGGTTGAGATAGCGCGGGATCAGCAGCTTAACATTAAACTAAATTTATCATTGAATAGCAATACTATAGCGCCGGTGCGGGAAGGGCAGAGGCTCGGTCATGCCGTATTTACCATCGACGGCTACCAACTGCTCAAAGTACCACTGGTAGCAGCCCGGGAAGTGCCACCAGTAGCTTTATTAGATCGCGTGCTATACTGGTTTTCCAAGTGATTAATGTTGGAGGAGAGATGAAAGATGCAGTACAGAAAACTGGGGCGTACCGGACTTAACGTGTCGGTTATTGGCTTTGGAGGCATTCCTATACAACGGGTACCCGTTAATGAAGCTGTGACCATTGTGCAGCATGCTTTGGAAAGAGGCATTAATTTCTTTGACACCGCCCGGAGCTATACAGATAGTGAAGCTAAAATGGGTGAAGCGTTAAAAAACAGCAGGTCCAGGGTTATCATTGCTACCAAGTCAATGGCCAGAACCAAAGACGATATGACCTCTGATATTCAAACCAGCCTGGCTATGCTGGGCGTAGATTATATTGACCTTTACCAGTTACATAACGTGAAAACCCGGGAAGCTCTTGAACAGGTGTTTAGACCGAACGGAGCGTTGGCTGCTTTAAAGGAAGCTCAAAAGGCAGGAGTGGTCAAGCATATCGGCGTCACAGGGCATGTTAAGAGTCATTTACAAGCAGCGCTGAAGTCAGGCGAGCTGGATACAGTGCAATTTCCTTTTAATGTAGTTGAAACGAGTGAAGCGCAGGAGTTGTTTGAGCTGGCGGAGCAAGTGGGCGCCGGTATCATAATTATGAAACCGCTGGCTGGGGGAGCTTTAAAAAGCCCGATTCAAGCACTGCGCTTTATCTTGGGACACAAGGTATCTACTGTTATTCCCGGTATGGATTCAATTGCCCAGGTGGATGAAAATACGTTGGCTGGTCAGGAGCTGCAGCCTCTAACTGCAGATGAAAAAAACGCACTGAATGAGGAAGCCGGTTCCTTGGGGGCGGCTTTCTGCCGACGTTGTGAGTATTGCCAGCCTTGCCCACAAGGTATTGATATACCGATGGTTTTTTTACTGGACGGGTACTACACTAGGTATAATTTAAAAGGCTGGGCAAGGGAACGTTACTGGGCGCTTCCGACTAAACCAGATGCTTGTATAGAATGTGGAGCCTGTGAAGAAAAATGTCCATACAGCCTCCCCATACGTCGCATGCTAGTGGAATCAATGGTGAGGCTCAGGAATTAGTATTTTCTCCTTGACATTTCCCTCGCTTTACGGCATAATAAATATTGCACGTGAGACAAGTATAATATATGCGGGTGCATAGCTCAGGGGGAGAGCACTTCCTTGACGCGGAAGGGGTCGTAGGTTCAATTCCTACTGCACCCACCAAGCCAGATATATCAAGGGTCTACGGATTTTTAAATTAAAGTGGTCGCAGATTAACTCCTTGATAAAGTGTTAAACCACTTTCCTAAAAATTTTTAGGAGGGTGGTTTTTTCGTGTTAATGAAATTTGCCATTAAAGATTTTATTGACGACAGGGAATTTAAAAATCTTTCACCTGTAAGCATTGAAAACTACAATAGAACGCTTAATGAGTTCCATGATTTTTGCGTTGAACAAGAAATTGTTGATGTAAAAGATGTCACTCCTAATATTATTAAGAAATATTTAATGTATTGCCAAAAGCAAAGGAAAAATAATCCTACATCAATCAATACTAAACTGCATAACTTAAAAATATTTTTTAACTACTTGCAAGAAGCGGAAATCATTTCTGAGAATAAGAATCCAACTAAAAAAATTGATTATGTTAAAGCAGATGTTAAAATTGATGTTTTTACGGATGAACAAGTCAAGCAAATGTTGAACTATTATTCAAGAATGAAATATAGAGAAAAAAGTTTTTATGCTTATCGTGACTATACCATAATTTTAACATTGCTTGGTACAGGCGTTAGATTAGGTGAATTATGCAATTTAACCTGGAATAATATTAACTTTAAAAATCAAACAATTACAGTAATTGGCAAGAAACGTCAACAATCTTCTGTGCCAATTACGGATAAACTCAAAAAGGAACTAACTGAATATTACGTTTTTCTTCAACAGCACTTTGAAAATGCACAGTTGGGATTTGTCTTTACAAATAAATACAATGAACGTCTTACGCCTAATGCTGTAAAGAATATTTTTAAACGCCTGAAAAAAATAATGAATTTTAAAGATGCTAGGGTATCGGCTCACAGCTTTCGCCACTACTTTTCAGTGACTATGATAAGGAGCGGTGCAGACGCTTTTACATTACAACGTATGCTTAGACATTCTGATTTAAAAATGACTATGAGGTATGTTAACCTTTTTGGTACTGCACTAGCAGAGCAAAATGAGAAATACAATCCCCTGAATAAATTGAATATTTAGGGGGTGCCAATATGGACATAGAATTATTTGAACATATTTACAAGCAATCGTTGTATAGTATATGTGAACATATGAGATTAGCCAGTTTTACTTAAATATGAAGCGGTTAGAGAATATTATCTAAATCTAGCAGAAGGTCAGATTATGACACTTATTACGGTAGCACATCATTTAGAAAATGAAACAATACTAACTGAAGTAAAAGCATTGCTATTCTAATTTATAAACCTGCTAATGTAGCAGGTTTTTTATTTGGTAGATACATTCCTTTACTTTTCTTCTTCAACCTTTTCCACTAATCTCTTAATCCAGTCAACACAAACCCCTAAACCCTTATCTCACAATGCTTTTCATCATATCCCCAAAATCTTATATATTAGGCTTTTTAAGTGCTTTTTAATTTTTATTTAATTTAAATGGTCTGTAACAAAATAAAACTGAAAATAGGTACAAACAACCTTGCTGGGTGAATTTGAGCGTCTTTTAAGGCGATTTTATGGTAGTATTTATCCTTGTTGAATGTTCTACATAGAAAAACCAGCGATTAATTTCGCCGGTTAATTAACTATTGACATCCAACCTCAAAAAGGGTATATTATACCCAGGGCATACCAATGCCAATTTTTTGATGCAATTTTTAAAAAAACTTTTGGAGATGTTGCCTATTACTTTAAATAAAAATATTATCAGGTGAATTAATATTAACACAGGATTGTTTTTATAGTCAACACGGTTTTGGTATTTTATAAAAATTTTTTGTTGACTCTTTAAAATATCCCACAAAGAAAGGGGTTGATGATAAATGAGCTGTACAGGTAGAACAACAATAGTTACCAGATTTATTTATATCTATTGTTTAATTAACGACTTTCCTTGACGTAATTACAAGACATAAACGAAATGAAAGTTATTAATTACATATTCTATGTCTAAACCTGCCTGTATAGCTCATAAAAGGCTGGTATAGACGTATCAACACAGTCTTAAAGGACGTTGTTGAACAGTCTGCTGCTGGTTTGATAAGTATGTGGATTGCTTTAATACGTCTTTTTTTATTTTTATCTAGGATAGAGACCAGCAAGTTAATAGGAGGTATGAGCATGAATCAAACAATAGTAAATTAATTCACCTAAAATGGCTGGATGGCTAATGTTTTGTGGATTTATGATGTTCTAAAACAGATTTAAAAGATCACAACAAGTATATTTATATTTTCAATGATACTTAAAATTTAAGAGAAGCTATGAGTTTTTATAATTCGGCAAAACCTAAACTAATAAAGGGAGATCGTATGGATGGAGTTCACAGAGAAAAAACAAAAACAGTTAGAGTACCTTCAGGATGCAATAATTAATGGGCAAAACAAAGATAAGTTTCTAGTAATTGATACTGAAGCAGGATTAGGTAAGTCACTAGAAACTGAAAAAACTTTAGCATTACTTTATATGCAAAATCCCAAAATTAAAAGCATTTTTGTCCAAAAATTTAAAAATACTGATAAAAATTTTAGCCACAAAAGAATAAATAAGCTGGCTGGAAAAGAAATAGCCATTGCTATTGATGCCAGCAATTATAAAGAACATAAAAAGAAATTAAAAAATTTCAACGTCCTAATTATTACTCATGAAAAATATAAAGTTCTATCCAAAGACAAAAAGCAAAGAAAAATATTTTCAGAGGACAGAAGCATTTTGATAATTGATGAAATGATTGATATGCTAGAAGTTTATCTTTACAACAAATTAAGATTTGCGTGGTTTGAGGACTGTTTGCCAAGAGAATTAAGACCAATTTATAATGAGTGCATTAATGAACTCGAAAATTTTCTAGTAACTAATAAAGGCAAATCTTTTTTTAATAGTAAGAATAAGGATACTGGTAAAATGATTAAAGAATTTAAAAAACTAATCCAGGTAAATATTACACCAGAATATGCAAAGACCTATAGGAATGAAATTAGTGAAAATAAAACTCCGATGAAAAAAAGTGATTTTTTAAACGAAGTACATATTTTAGAGCAGTTCTATAAACATACAAGCGTAGTGGATAATCAAAATGCTTATACATATGATTCTGATATTCAATACTGGATGTTGAACAACAATATTATTTTAGATGCAAATGGTGGCTTTCAATATCTATATAAAATATCAGATATTTTTGAGGTAAGAAGACAAGCAAAAATAGTTGATCATAGAAATTGGACTTTGCATATTGCCGATATTAATACCACTAAAAGTAAAAAACTAAAAGCAATAAACTTTTATGATCAGATAAGAAAACACATAGAGGGTATTCTTAAGCCAGAAGATAAATTATTTATATGCGGTAGTAAAGATGATGAACAATATATAAAAATAGAGCATAAAAATATAAGCATAAATCACTTTCTAAATGTAATTGGCAAGAATGACTGGAAAGATTTTAATAAAGCATATTTAATACATACGCCAAACATTCCATTTCATGTATTTGTTTTAAGATATTTATACTACAGCAAAAAGAAAATGGACAACCGCAGCAATTGGAACCTTGTTAAAAATGGCAGAGTTATGATATTTAAAAATAAAGATTTTAATAAGGTTAGAATTGCTTATCTAGTTAGTGAGTTATACCAAACCGTAAAAAGAATTAACCGAAACAATGAATATAAAGCAGATGTATATATTTTAAATAATGATTCTATAGTAATTGAAATGCTTAAAAAACAAATGAAAAATGTAAAAAGTAGAGAATTTGACTTAGATATAGAGTACAAAAAAGCACCTAAACAAAATCCAGTTGAAAAAGAAAATTATGTTGATAAATTTATTCAAACACTTAAAATTATACCTTTTGGTAAATATAAGAAAAAATATTTAAGAGAGAAAATTGGCTGTGAAAATAAATCATATTATTCAAATAAAGTATTGAATCATATGAGTGTAAAAAAATATATGAAAGATAACAACATATTATCAATAGGACAGAGTATTATAAAAAACGCTTAAATACCAAACGTGGTAGCACTGCTTTGTCTAGCGACATAATTTCATTCTTGCGAATAAAAATAAAGTTATGCTAACGCAAACTTTATCGTAATATTTTAAACAAACATTAAATTTTAATGGTATAAAAGTAATTATTATTTTAGGTTAAAAAATAGCATTAACAAATCCAATAATATCAATGGTTTTTGATAAAAAGTTAACCCAAATCTATAAAGATAATAACCTATATAGAAAACGGGTAAACTTTTGCATGCAGTCTCAATATTTATAAGGGTTTTTAAAGGGTGAATAATATAACTATAATATTTAAACAATTAATTGAATGATTGAATGTATGTAGCAATAATTGATTAAAGATATATGCGTAGCATTATATCTGAAATATCCGACCAAGGATATTTTGGCTTGCCCAAAGTAGTGCCCAAATTAAAGGAGGTGATGTGGGAATAAGGTGATTTTATGGTTTTATAGTTTTATAGTTTTTTTGACAGAGAAAATCAGCGGTAAGTGAGAATAGGCCACTAACAGTGAGGACATTTTGAGGTGAGAGGTTCAAAAAAAATATTGGAGGATTTGTTTTATGAGTAAAGAACTAATGATTTTTAGTAATGATGAGTATGAGGTTAAAGCAAGAGAATGTAATGAGGTTATCGAGTTTAGAATTGATGATATAGCAAAATATTTAGGATTTATTCAAAAACAAAATAAAAATGATAAAATTTATATTTCTTATAGATGGGAAACAATTAATAAATATTTAGAAGAATTTGGTTTCCCCAACATTTTGGGGAAAGGCGATTTTATCCCTGAGCAATATGTCTATTTACTGGCAATGAAGGCAGAAAACAATTCAGCTATAGCATTTCAGAAATGGTTAGCGTTTGAGGTATTGCCTAATATTCGTAAGCATGGAGCATATATATCTGAAGATGCAGATGAAAAATATATAAGTAATGAAATAAGGTTTTCTATGAAAAGAACTATTAATACATTTAGTAATGCTAACCCATCTGAACTTGAAGAATTGTATAATGATTTCCGTACATATATAGATAAAGAATTTAAACATAAAACAGATAAAAGATTATCAAGATATAAGAGCGTTGAAAAGGGTTTAGAAATTTTACTAAAAAGGATTGCTAATGAGGATATATCTAATATTGGTGATTGTTATAATATTAGAAAATTAAAAGAAGTGGTAATCAAGGATAGGACTACACTAGAGAAACGAATATCTGGGGGTATTAAAACCGGACAAGTAAAGAAAATCAAAAAATTAGAAAAAATGTAATAATAAATTGTTAAAAATGAGGGAATCCCAGTTAAGAGATTCCCTCCAAAAAAATATTTCTGTAGTGTTGCAAGTTATCTTTATCTATTCAATATTGTTGTTTGGTCACTAGCGTTGCATAAATAGATTTTCTATATGTCAAGTTCTAAAATGAATAAATTACGGCCGAAATCGATTATATTCAGCCAAATTGGCAGATTAAACCTGTTTTTGCAAAGAAAAAATCCTTATAATAGAGATATAGGTAGTCCTTGCCCAAATCTCTAATATAAGGAGATTAACAATGCAGGACAAGGATACAACAAAATTCACATTTTTTCAACTGCTTAAACCAGTTTGTAGCATAACTTCTTGCGAGCAAATTGATAGTCTGAGAGTCGACAAATACGCTAAAAAATTAAGCACCGAACAACTGATTATACTTATCATCCACGCCCAATTGGAACAGTATGTTGGATTGCGGGATATTAGCAATAGTCTTAACGAAAACCAATTTAACCAGGCAATTTATCTTGATTCTATTAGCGCTTCACAGATATCCCGTAGGTTAAGGGATCTGTCTCTGGAAGTGGTCCAGTTGCTTTTTAAAAAATGCATAACTGAAATTGGGAAAGAAATTGGCTTTGATAGTATCACCCGTCAATTAGGCCGTATTTACCTCATTGATTCTTCGACTATAAGTCTTTGCCTTTCCCAGTACCAATGGGCTGATTTTAGAAATACCAAAGGTGGCGTAAAGCTTCATCAAAGGCTTAGGTTCTGTGAAGAAGGAGTTATACCAGATAAAGCAATAATTACATCTGCCAAACCCGCTGACAAAACCCAAATGGATGAACTTATTGTTATAGGTAAAGATGCTTTAAATGTTTTTGATCGGGGATATGTTGACTACAAGAAATTTGACAAATACTGTGCAAACGGCACCAGGTTTGTTACCCGTTTAAAGGGCAATGCCAAAATTGAATTAATCAAGGAATTCCCGGTAGATCCAACAGGTTTAATTAAAAAGCATCAAATCGTTTACCTGGGAACAAAGGGCATTAATCGGATGAAACACCCACTTAGACTAATTGAAGTCGAAGACATTCAAGGTAAACCTGTAACTATCATCACTAACGATTTTAATCTGAACACCGAAGAAATAGGTGACATCTACCGCAACCGCTGGCAAATAGAACTCTTTTTTAAATGGATCAAACAACATTTTTTAGTTAAGCACTTCTACGGCACAAGTCAGCAAGCGGTGCAAAATCAGTTGTTCATAGCGTTAATTACTTATTGTTTGTTAATGTTAATAAAGTTGAAAACAGGGTATAAGGGGCCACTACTAAATATTAAAAGATTGTTGGATGTCTGTCTTTACGAACCTTTTACCGTCTTCGTCCAAAAGCTTTATTACAAGCCTAAACGCAAATCAAAAGGGCGACGTAAAATAGACCACGAAGCCGCTTTTCAAGAAGTCGTAAAGCAAGTAGAAGCGGACATAACGGTTTACTCAGCTGTAGATTTTTTAGTGTAATAAAAAGCACATTAATGTCAAAATGTGGATGAGGGCTACTTGTTACTTGGTTGTTCCTTTAACACGGTAGAGAGAAAATCATTTAACTGTATACACCAGTTTTGTAAATTCACTACATGTCTTACGAATTTGGGAAACACCCTAAATATGCTAATATACTTTAATGCAACACTACTGTTGTTTGGTTAATTTAAAGTGTGGAAAGAATGTAATCACTACCGGAAAGGATATTAAGTCATTCTGGAATGTTGCCAGAAGGTGACAATAAAATTTTTCCCTGTCCTTTAGATGGACTTAATTAATTTTAAATAGGTGTTTTGAAGAACCTTTTTTTTATAGAATAATGATATCACCGGAACCGATTCGCTAAAACATAATGGTATTAACAATTTTCATGTTTCAGAAGTTCCTTATTATCATTAATAATTATAAAAATCAAAAGCAAGTGGAGTTGGTAGACAAAATGGAGGTAAAAATATTAATTAATACTATTTACATTAGTTTAAACAAAAAATAATCGATAAATTAGTTAACATGTGTTCGATAATTGTTTTGGTGTTATAGTTTGCGAAGTTTTTAAATAATGTGAAAGACAAATAAGAATTGATTTTTGATCTTAGGATACCCATTTGTTTCTTATGCATCTATTCCATTGTGGTATCAAAAGAATAAAGGTATGTTGAATAATTAGTCATAGAATATTGATTATATGACATTAAAATGCTATAATTGGTCATAGAATACAGGTAGAATTGCAGATTATCTTAGAAAAAATTCGTCATAGTATAATTTTAAGATTGGAGCGGATAATCTATGACCAATGAACTAGAAAAATACCTTAAAGATTTAGAAGCAGAGGGCAAGAGTGAGAAAACAATTATTTCTTATCGGACAACAATTCAACAATTCATTTCCTGGTATGAAGATAGCAATGAGCAACAGGCCACTATTGAGCGGATCACCCCTATGGATATAAAGGATTATAAACAATACCTGATAATAACTAAAGAACGCAAACCAGCAACGGTTAATAAAATAATTGTAACCTTAAAATCCTTCTTTGGATGGGCTGTAGAGAACGGAATAAGCAATATTAATCCTGCAAGAAAAATAAAATTGCAGGAACGTCAAAAACTTGCTCCTAAGTGGTTAGATAGAAATGAACAAAATAAACTATTGAGAGAAGTAGAGAAGGAAAAGAATGAATTAAAAAAAGTTAGAGATATTGCTATTATACAAATGATGCTTCAAACTGGCTTGCGGGTAGAAGAGGTAACAGAATTAGAAATAACCGACATTGAAGTAAATTGTAAGAGCGGTAAGGTAATTGTCAGGCATGGCAAGAGAAATAAATATAGGGAAGTGCCATTAAATAAGGATGCCAGGAATGCTTTAAAGGATTACTTAAAGGAAAGACAAGACCATAAATATTCAGATAGTAAATATCTATTCATATCTGAGCGTAGCCCACAAATGACAACCAGGGCGATACAACACATGGTAGAACATTATGGAGAAAGGGCAAAAATTGAAAAACTGACTTGTCACATACTAAGACACACATTTTGCCATAACCTTATAATTGCCGGAGCGGGAATTGAAAAGGTAGCAATGCTGGCCGGACATAGCAGTTTGGAATCAAGTAAAATCTACACTGTCCCAGGTGAGAAGGAATTACAAGACATTGTTGAAAAAATATCCATCAATGATTAACCTGCTAACTAAGCAGGTTTTTTTTCCCATGAAGGGTGTTGTATTTTATATATGACAAATTCAGGAAATGATACATACGATCCTTTGTATGTTGCCTTCAAAATTACTACCCCTAAGAACGTAAATTTAAAGGATTGCAATAAATGCGGGAGGAATGCAGGGCTTTGCGTTCTATTAAAAATGCTTACCATTAGAAGAGCATATTTCAATTATATGGGTAATACTAAATAAATTTAGGCAAATTTTAGCAGTATATGTTTATAGCTTTTTCAGCGAATACCATATTTTAATTGAATTTATTCATTGATTACCAACTGTAAATAGAGAGTCAAAATTATATTTACTTAATAAAAACCAATATGTTGTTTGGTAATAAGGAGATCTTATTCTACATGTGGTAGTATTTAATTCTATTTTATAATTTTAATAGTTCTAAATTCATTTTATTGTTATTTTAGATGTGGTAACTAATAGGAGTAAATAAAAACACTTGATAAACCTTGTATGGCGAAGCATTTATTAAAATGATTGCTAAACTAATATATCCCATTAGGGTACACTCTATTGGGATTGTTTTTAGATAACGGAATAATGCACCTATATGATACAGTAAAACAAATATGTCAGATAACTAATGTAAGCAGAAGTGCTTTTTATAGGGCAATTGCTGAACAAAAAGAATCCGCCAATTGAGCGGATTTTTATTTTGTCGATAAATTATTATATAGTCTTCGCCAAAGGGGTGCCGGGTGGTATATAAAAATCAAGGCATTACAGGGAAAGTATGTGCGGTTAACAGATGGTGATTATAATGCATGTTATATAATCGCGAGTATCATTTAAACCGCTCCATCTATGGTTTTAAACAGAGTAAAGATAAGTGTCAGTAATACCCCGACAACTTAACCTGAAAAGAATCAAATATTATGTAACATTATGTCATATACCCCTAATTGTCTGTTTTAAGTGATAAAATGGAATAAAAAATTTTTGGGGGTAGGAGTATTGGGCAATTATTTTATTGTCTGTTGTGGAAGTATTTTTAGAATAATTTTGGAGGGATAAATTTGAAATATAAAAAAGAAATTATTATTTCAATAATTATTTTAATAATTTTTTCTTGTATTTTCTATATTTTCAACAGACCAGCAACAATTAATGGCCTAATAACTTGGCAATATAATGACTTAATAGGAACAAAACCAGATGTTGGGGCAACTGTTTTTTTAATGCCTGATAAGATTGACAAAAAACTTAGTGACGATGAAGCAGATTCATATTTTTTGGGAATAGAAAGTCCAAAAGGTTATTATTACGCAAAAACTGATGGTAACGGAAATTATGACATTCAAGATGTGGCACCAGGCAAATATAACGTAATTATTGTTTCAAATAGTGCTAAAAGAAATATTATAGATGATGATAATGATTATATAAGAGATAAATTAAGTAATTATATAAGTGAAAATATGATAGATTATTTTGATACAAGTAATTTGTATGTTTGGAAATATGAAACTAAAGATATTGAAGTTAAACCAGGAAGTAATTTAACTGTTAGTCACGATTTTGAAAACACTTATTATTAGGAGTGATTTTATGAATATTAAATATCAAAAAATACTGTATTATTGCATAATATTTTTTGCAATACTTTTATTATCTGCATGTAGTCAAAAAGTTGATCCAAGAGAAAAAGAAATAGTTCAATTATTAAATAATAAAAACTATGATGAAGCAGTTCAAAGAGCAAATGAATTATATAAAGATGAAAATGATAAATTAGTAGAAATAATAAATTATATAGAAGAAGATAAAGAAAGAGATTTATATAGAAAACAAATGAAAGAAGAAATATATCCTTCTTCTAAATTAGAAATTCAACAAAACCATAAAAGTAAAATACAAAATGATTATATCTATATAACGGGCAGAGTAAAAAATGTTAGCAATAAAGATATAAATTATTTTGAAGTAAGATGTGATTTTTTAGATAAGAATGATCAAGTTTTAGATAGTGACTATACAAATGATAACTTAGTTTTAAAACCTGGAGAAATGCGAGAATTTGAAATAATGCATAGGTATAAAGATGAATATGAAAAATATAAATTGTTAATTGGTGACGTAAAATAAAAATCATAGTTAGATAATGCAAAATAGTTGATATTAATATTAAATAACTAAACTATTAATTTGTAATATTGTCCGCTTTAAGTGATAGAATGGAAGAAAGACTTAAGGGGTGTGAGGTTATGGATAAAAACAATAATCAAAATATCCAGACAAACGAAGTTCAAAATGAAGTCAAGTCATTTTATCAAAAATATAATTTAAAAATTATAATAAGTGTTATAGTTGTATTAGTATTAACATTCTTCATTTATTCTAATTATTTAAGTATCGAAGCTAGAGCAAAAATATGTGTAAATAATTATTTAAATGCAATAAAAAACGGAGAAGATACAAGTGATTATAAAGAATATGGCGTAGATGATTTTATAAACGTTTTAGATTATAAATTTGTAAGTATAAAAAGTTTCGATAAAGAAAAAGAGGTTTTAGAATTAAATCGCTCAGATTACAATCAATATTTAAGTAAATCAACTAATGAAACATATGATGAATATGTTTTAAAAATGAAAAATGTATTTTTAAACAAAGGTGAAATAATTAGTGAAACAAATAATTCTTTTTCTATTTTTACTGGAAAGTATTATGATAAAATTATTTTATTATATGATGTAAACTTAACTAATGCTTTGGGTAATTCTTTATATAAAAAGGTATATTTTACAGTGACTAATGAAGATGATAATTTTAAAATAATTGATATTAATTATTAAAAAGTTTTATTTTAACCTGCCACCCGGCAGGTTTTTTTTATTCCATATCAAAGGAGGTACAACCATGATAAGTTTAGAACTCAGTCATAGTTAATGACATAGAAATCGGTTAATTTGTGAATCAAAAAGTTAGCTGTAGATATGTCACAAAATTAAAATTGTTTTTTTAATAGTGATAATATCTATATTTCTAAACCACTTGACTCCTTTTACCAACCACTTTATAATGGAATATAAAGTTAAAAAAAGAAAGTGGTTTAACACTTTTTCGACATCTTAGAAAGTGCGTCAATCCCTTGCTATATATGCGGGTGCATAGCTCAGGGGGAGAGCACTTCCTTGACGCGGAAGGGGTCGTAGGTTCAATTCCTACTGCACCCACCAAAAAAACGGAGTACTGTAATTAAAACTGTATTTCGTTTTTTTTCATTCTTACTGCAATTAAAATTCCATCACCATTTCATATACACTTTTGAAATATCCAGCGGTTATATGGACGGGCAGGTTTAGACTACTATTATTCTAGTGCGGCAATAGCTAATTTTTGGAACGATAAGTTTTAAGTTTTATTAACAGTTAACTGCCTAAATAGTGTATTATAGGTTGAGAGGGTATATTAGATAATGGAAAGGTGGTAACCAAACTCATCGTGGACAAAAATATTAATGCAATGTATTTTAGTGCCACAGGCACTACGCAAAAAATAGTATTAGCAATTGCTAATAAAATTGCTGAATTTGATGGTCAAACTGTAAAGAATATCGATTTTACCTTGCCGGAAGCCAGGAAGGTAGCGGTATCGTTTACAGCAGATGATTTAGTAGTTTTTGGTGTTCCAGTCGTTGCAGGAAGAGTCCCCAATGTTTTGCTTAAATATTTGGATACTCTAGCGGGCAATGGTGCATTAGCAGTTCCTGTAGTACTTTACGGCAATCGCAATTATGATGATGCGGCAATTGAATTAAAAGGTATACTTGAATCGAAAGGCTTTCAAGTTATTGCCGCAGCAGCATTTATCGGAGAGCATTCTTTTTCTAAAATCCTGGCTAAAAACCGGCCTGACGAAAAAGATATGACCATTGCAAATGATTTTGCCGAGCAAATATATAAAAAATTAAATGGTCCGGATAGTATGAAACCTGTATATGTGCCAGGCAACCAGCCTTTGGGAAGTTATTATGTGCCTAAGAGTGCCAATGGTGATCCAATTGATATTAGAAAGGTTACTCCCAAAACAAATACTGAAGTTTGTATAGATTGTAAGCTATGTGCTCATGTCTGTCCAATGGGCTCTATTGATGAAGAAGATGTTACCAAGTTAAATGGTATTTGTACCAAATGTGGTTCTTGCATTAAGAAATGTCCTGTGGAAGCAAAATATTTTGATGACCCGGGCTTTTTAGAACATAAGCAAGATATTGAGGTTAAATTTGCTAGTCGTAGAGAACCGGAGTTGTTTTTATCTTAATATTAAACAAGCTGTCTCTGTTTAATGTTTGTAACAGGTGACTGCTCCAAAGCTTCGACTACTTCCCTATAACTTAACTTATTTAAGTGTCTTTTGCATAAATATTATGCTAATAGCAACGCCGCAGTAAGATACTGCGGCGTCATTAAATTTATTGTGCTGTATTACTTTCCTCCCGCGACTCGTAATACTTCACCGGTGATATAATCCGACAGCGGCGAGGCCATCAGCAGCACGGCACCGGCACCTTCCTCGGGTGTGCCAAACCTTCTGAGGGGTATCATTGGTTTGAGCATATCACGCCTGTTTTCCGGGATACCGACAGACACCTTTTTGCCGTCAAGTTCGATGAGGTCATTCTTTTCTTTAACCTGAGTGAGACGGGTCTCAATAAAACCGAAGGCTACCGTATTGACACACACATTTAAAGGTCCCCATTCTTTGGCCAGACTTTTGGTAAAGCCAACCAGAGCTGCCTTAGCACTGGAGTAGTTGGTCTGCCCGGCGCTACCGTCTAAGCCTGCGGTGGAGGCAATGTTAATGATTTTACGGGTTATCAGACGACCTGCTTCTTTGTCTTTTTTAGCAGCTTCTCGTATATAGGGGGCGGCAGCCCGGATAACCCTGAAGGGAGCGGTTAAATGTATATTAAGCATGGCTTCCCACTGTTCATCACTCATTTTATGGATAACCGCGTCCCATATGTAGCCGGCGTTATTGACAATCACATCGATACTGGGTCCAAAGGCTGCCACAGTTGTTTTAATCAGTCTGTCCGGAAATGCCCGGTCGGTTACATCTCCTATACATGCCACAGCCTGACCACCACAGGATTTGATTTCCTCTACTACTTCATTTGCCGGGCCTGCGTCTAAATCACTTACCACTACACGGCCGCCCTCTTTGGCAAATAGTAATGCGGTAGCGCGCCCGATGCCTCGACCGGAGCCAGTGATAATGCAATTTTTATCTTTTAGCATAAGTTCCAATTAAAAACACCTCTTTTGTATTCTTGTAGCGTTCCGCTGCATCTTTTCTATAGTCATTCTACTTTAATTTTTGAACTCCTTTAGATCAAGCCCTGATGCAATTTATTGTTCTGAAAAATAACGCCGGGAATTATTGCGTACTGGAAACAGCATAATTAATACACCTGCTCACAACGACAGGTGTACATTTATTCATATATTAAAAGTCAATAGCAGAAGAAGTGCATATGTCCATACCGTCTAACCAATTAAACATGGGCGTTATGTATAAATGGTTTAACCAGCCTCTTGCCAAGTCAACTATACCACCAGGTACTCAGTTAAGCTTTATTCCATAGCTAACACAGCACCCACATGGCTTCTGGAGCAGCTTACGCGCTGCTTTGGAATCAAAAAGGTTGATAAGAGCACCTTTGGGGGCACTTATAGCATCTGACAGCGCTATTTTGGGAAGCTCCGCATTTACAGCGTCGGTATGTGCCCTATTGCATTGCTATCTAAGAGCGTTGTGTCGATGGATACATGTCTCTCTTGTCAGTTACCTAATAGTTTAACCATTGTACCTCACCCGACACTAGGTGGTATTCCGCACCTACGATGGTTAGTTTTCCATTGGCTAAAACATGTTCCAGGATGGGACTCCTTTCAATTATTCTAATTGTCGCTTTGATGTTTTCTTTAATGGATTTTTCAATAAGTTCTTCTTTAGACATATTTTTACCTGCTTTGGCCTTTTCCACTGCCGGTGCGATTCTCTTGACTATGGCGCTTATACTGCCAGTGGCTTCACCGCCTTCGACGGTTGCAGTTACAGCCCCACAATTCTGATGTCCCATGACCACCAGGAGGGGCACCTGGAGATGCTCGATAGCATATTCTATACTGCCCAGGGAAACCGGATCAATGATATTGCCTGCATTGCGTATAATAAAAAGGTCCCCGAGCCCTTGATCGAAGATTAGTTCCGGAGGTACACGGGAGTCGGAGCAGCTGAGTATGGCAGCAAAAGGTTTTTGTCCTTTTAATAAGGCTGTTCTTTTGGTGCTTCCCAGGTCTAGATTGGCCTGCTTTGCTTGCATAAATCTTTTGTTGCCGTCAATGAGCAGTTGTTTTGCCTCGTCGCCCGAGGCTATTGTTTCCGGTCTCTCATAGAATTTACCCGATGTATCAGCATTTGGCATTGTAGTATCTCCTTCCTCTCAATTTAAACACCTACACATTTGAATCTCTTCCGCTGACCAGCTGGAGCTCCTTTGACTTAATCTTCTGCATGATAGCAATAAGTCCTTTTCTTGTGGAGGAAATTTTTAGAACAAAACCCCGTTATTGATATAACGGGGTTGCTTTGTTTTGCAATATGTGTTATACATTTTGAAAATCCTGCTCCTGACATTTTCCGCTGCAATATGGTTTTTTGTTTGATTTACCGCAACGGCATAAAGCTGTCTGTCCTTTATTTTCAATATGATTTCCTTGTGTGTCTATCAGTATAGCGTTGCCGGTTATAATATACGGTCCATTTTCCAGCACTTGAATAGTAGCTTCTTTTTCCATGGTCGGCTCCACCTCTCTTATATATTTTGAATAAACATATAATTCCCCCAATTTATATTTTGATGCCAAGTTAGTTTATCATACGAAATTATAATATGACGTTATATTACAATATTTCCGAAGGGAAAAATGAAACTTTTGTTTAAATTTACGTATAGAAGTAGTGTTAAATTTAAGCTGGTTGTTAAATTGTGAAGTATAGATCAGTTAGCCAAGAATTACGGATAGAAATGAACAAGTTTGATATTAAAATGGGGGATTCGGATGGATGGGCAAAAACTAAATATATTACTAGTTGATGATCGAGTTGAAAATTTAGTAGCATTAGAAGCTGTATTAATGTCTCCACATTATAACCTGGTTAGGGCGAATTCCGGGGAAGAAGCCTTGAAATTAATACTCAAAGAGGACTTTTCACTTATTTTGTTGGATGTACAAATGCCTGGTTTAGATGGTTTTGAGACAGCAAAGTTGATTAGAATGAGGAAAAGGTCTCACAATATTCCAATTATATTCATTACAGCCATTAACCACGCCAGTGAATATGTGCTTAAGGGCTATCAAATTGGTGCTACGGATTATATTATTAAGCCGTTTCACCCGGACACATTAAAATTTAAGGTTCAGGGATATTTACGGGTTTACCAGGATCGCGTGTCATATGAAAAGATTACTAATATTTTAGAAAGTATCTCTGATGCCTTTATTTCGGTAGATAATAACTGGCAATTGACTTACATTAATAAAGAAGCTGTTCGTATATTTCATTTATCTAATAATTCCCTGGAAGGTAAGAGTATATGGGACTTAATCCCGGAAACCATTGTTCCAACACTATATGAACAGCTTAATGAAGCTATTAATAGTAAGCAAAGGGTTAATTTTGAGTTGGAAATTCCAGAACCACAACAATTGTTCTGTGAAGTTAATGCGTATCCCTTTTTTGGTGGATTGTCTATTTATTTTAGAAATGTCACAGAAATTAAATTACTTCAAAAGGAAATGATAAAAATTGATCGTTTGAATACGGTGGGCAAATTAGCTGCCGGTATTGCCCATGAAGTCAGAAACCCGATGACCACTGTTCGAGGTTTAATACAGGTGTTAGCGAGTAAGGACGAGAACACTAAAAATAATAAATACTTTCCCCTAATGCTTGATGAATTGGACAGGGCAAATTCAATTATCACGAATTTTCTTTCTTTGGCAAATGATAAACATACTCAATTAAAAAGGCAAAGCCTTAATAAGATTATTGAAAACTTGTTCCCCTTAATCCAAGCAGATGCAAGGGTTTCTGAAATGGATATTTATGTGGAACTAGAAGAAATTAAAGAAACCCTTTTGGATGAAGAAGAAATCCGGCAGTTAATTATCAACTTGGTTCGAAACGGCTTGCAGGCAATGTCACCAGGTGGGAAGTTGAAAATAAAAACCTATACGACCAAGGAAGAAATTGTACTAGTTGTTCAGGATGATGGCAATGGGATAGCTTCGGAAGTGCTTGAGAAAATAGGTACCCCCTTCTTTACAACTAAGAATAATGGTACGGGGCTTGGGCTTGCTGTATGCTATAGCATTGCTCAGAGACATCATGCCAAAATAGATATAGAAACTAGTGCTCGTGGTACTACCGTTTATGTCCGCTTCAAATACTAAAGTTTTTTTGTATTATTCATATTGGCTGCGTAATTCAGTTAGCGCAGTCTTTAATTGTTCCGGAGTATGAATATTTTTTAGTAATTTTTCTACATATGAGGATTTAATTGGGTTTTTCATGTCATCCAATACTGAATATACTCCGGCCCGCCTTCCCAGCTGGAAGTTAGCTTTTTCTCGCGGTGTCATACCCAGGTAGCGATCGATAGTATTCAGCAATTTATCGCGTTCGATAGGTAGGGTGCCTTCCAGTTCCATTAGTAAATTTCGCATGTGATCACTTACTACCGTTGTCGTTATTCCTGTCAATGATTCAAGCAGTAAACGTTGTTCAATAACCACTTCATCTTCATCTAAAGGCGTAAAAGCACCACTGGTCATCATATCATGCAGCGGGGTATTCTTTAATACCGATAGCGTTCTAAAACGCAGGTAATCAGGGTTGCCCTGGTTAATTACAGCTGCGGTTTCCAGGGCATGTTTTCGGGTATGCTCTCGGCCTCCTAGCCCGGGCATGATATACCAGCACAGCGATATGTTAGCGTCCTTAATTTTTTGCGCAGCTTCAATTAATTGGTTAGCTGTGATACCCTTTTGTATTATTTGCAACACTGTATCTGAGCCAGATTCCATACCCATGTGAATCCTGTCCAGACCGGCCTCATGTAGTTCCCGGAGTTCATCGGTACTTTTTCTTGTTACGGTGTTAGCCCTGGCGTAAGTGGTTACTCGTGCAACAGAGGGTAAGGTGGTACGAAGATATTGAATAATTTTCACTAAATCACTTGTCTTCATGATTAATGAGTTAGCATCCTGCAAAAAAACATTTCTGGCGCCGGAATATAACCAGTGAGCAACATGGTAAGGCAAATGGCCATAGCGTGCTGCCTCGTTGACTACCTGTCCGTTGACCTCGCCTCCTAAACCGATATGCCAGGAAATTTTCCTGATTTGCTCAGCAACCTTAGCTACCGTATCGATATCACGTTGTACCTCTTCAACTGTGCGCCGGCTGAATTGCTCGTTTTTGTAAGTTATGCAAAAAGCACATTTATTCCAGGGGCAGTTCCTGGTAACTCGAAGTAGCAAACTATATGCTTCGCTGGGTGGTCTAATCGGACCTTGCTCGATTAACATCATCTTCCTCCTCCCAATGGGTTCGCATTAATAATTTATTACACATTGAGAACTGTTAGAGCTTTAATTTGTTCTACTTTAAGGCTGATAATGTTCGGTCTACCGCCGGGTTATTAGTCGGCGTAGACATTACCGAATACAGGTTACATGTTTAATTTATCCCCTGCATTAAAAGCCTGAGAGGCAGCGGGATACCTAATGGTCCTGCTGCCTGCTCTGATGGTTACAAAAGTATTATCCGGTATTTGGACACCCCCCGTGGAGATGTTTATCACTGCAACGGCACCTTTTCAATACCTGATTTAAAATTAGGTATTGAGGGTTGGTTAAGTCAGTTAAACTAACCTGATTAACTATTAGAATTATTAAATGACTTTGCTGTGTTGAGTCAGCCAAAGCAGGTTGAGCTACAGCTGTAATTCATCAATGCCTCATCCTATGAATAACTTTGTACTAATTTATAGTAATGTACTACAACTTATCTTATCAGGTGCATACTAAAATGTAAAATGTTAAAGGTTGATTTTTAGATCAGCAGCATCGCCATAATTGCACAAATACTTGTTAAGATTACTGAGATCACAAAGGCAGTTTTGATAACCTGGCTTTCCAAGCCTAGCGCATCAATTGTAGCTGCAGCGTTTTGCAGCTTGGCCGGTGAAATAACACTGGCCAAGCCCCCGCCAATGGCAGTTGCGGCGATAACAATCAAGGCATTCACCTTAAGCATTTCTGAAGTGAGTTGATGATATTTGGCAAACATGGCGATGGTTGATGCTTCACTGCCGCTGACAAAGCCTCCAAACAAACCTAAAAAGGCACTGATAAATGGATACAAGGGACCGAAGGTGTTAGCTGACGCCTGGGCTAAAACGGCTATCATATTTGAGTTCGGCTTAATAACCTCCCAGGTAGTACCCAGGTCCTGCATTCCTGAATTGTTGAATACAAAGGCTGTAGCGAAAAACACACCTGCGGCAAAAGTTGGCCTGGGAGCCCGAGCCAGCCACTTGTGAAAGGTAGTTTTGACAGCTTTACCGGAAGGCTTAAGAACTATAAATGATAAGATGGTACTAATAAACACCCAGGTATAGGCATTCCAAAGTAGCCTGGTTTTAATGATTTTGTCAGGTATGATGGAGATGGGCGTGGCGAAAACATTAAATAACAGGTCAAATATCGGTTTATAAAAGTTAATAACTAATAAGATGCTGATTAGAATTAACCATGGAGACATTGCTTTTAATAAAGACATTTCTTTTTCCGTATTCAGGTCTTCTTTAGTTAGTCTGGAACGGTCAATAATTGGCTGACCGGTGAGCTTCAAATAGACCAGCATCACTAAAATAGTGCACATACCGGCAACTACGCCCGTTAACACCACGCCCTGGCTGAGAAAAGGAATATGGCTCATGGCTATAGCAGCGGAACCATTGGTGACGCCGGCCAGCACACACGCAACCAACCCTTTTTTGACCAGGTTGAATTTGCCGACGATATATAACATGCCTATACCAATAACGGTGGAGATAACCGGTAAAAAGAGAGAAATTATCTTGGCTGATTCCACCAGCGGAGTACCGGTCAGATCGGCGATAATTACCAGTGAAGAACCGAGCATGGCGTAAGTGCATAAGGCATCATAACCGATGGCCGGCAGGGCAACAGCAACGAAGGTGGTGTAACCCATAGCTACCAAAATTGGCGGCAAAATGGATACAGGTGTTGCTCCAATAGACACTAGCAAAGTTCCCGCACCAACATTGAGCAGCATAATCTGGACTGCTTTATCAGTGGGAGCTAGTGTTTTAATGAAGACTACTATTCTTTGTAGAGCACCAGTAGCTTGCATAAAGGTAATTTGAAAAATCGAGGCGAATACCATTAAGGATATTGGAAAGGAAGAAATAAACCCAGCCAGACTGGATTTGAGGCTAACCTCAAGTGAAGTATTAAAGAACATTAGAGCAATGATGATGGTTAATACCCAACCTACCGTACCGCTGATATCAGCTGCCATTTGTCGTCGCACCATTAAATACACAATAACTAAAATTGGCAGCAGCGTCAAAAAGATTAAAAAACCCATAGCTTACCATCCTCCCATACTACACGATATTTAATTAATCTACTAACAAACTATTATACTAAAAATATGAAATTGAGCAATAAGATTTTTTATATACAAAATTTTTAGTAAATAGACTGTGATTACATTTAAAAAAACATCTATAACCCGGCCGTAAGCGACAAACCAGGTAGTGTAATTTTGTCCAAACAAAATTATACAAAATTATAAAGCAGGGCCGTAATAACAATACCCACTAATAAACTATAGAAAAGACTTTTGGTTTTGATGGCAACCAGCAGCGTGGGTAGAAAGGCCCAGATATACCGGTTATTAAGGCTAATACTAATTGCCCCCTCAGGTGCTAATACACTTAGTGCTGTTAAAGCACCAAGAACTGCCGGGGCTACAAATGCTAACCACCTTTTAAAGGGTTTAGGAAAATCAAAACGAGAAAACAGTGCAACCGGTAGAATACGTGGCAAAAGGGATACCAGCGACACACCTATGATCATGAGCCAAATACTAGTCCCGTTCACTGATTAACACCCCCAAGCTTGCCGCAATTACTGTAGCTATAATAATATTAAACATATTTGCCATAGCAGCAGGCATGAAATAACCAATGAGCAAACAAAAAAAGGCGGAAGATATGGCCACAATAACGTCTGATTTATCTCTGAGCATAAAAATTAATAGACAGGTATACATTGCCGGTAAGGCAAAATCCAGGCCAAAACGATCAGTATTGCCAATATAACCACCTAGAACTGCTCCCAATAGTGTACTGGAGATCCAGCCAAGGTGTGCGCTTAGATTTAGCCCGGCCATATAAGAAGCAGTCGGCGCATGCTCCTGATAACGGTTCATTGCTACTGCATAGGTCTCATCAGTCAAGCCATAGGATAACAGACTGCCAAGGGCAGTTGGCACGTGTCCCTTAAGGTAGGGCACCAGCGATGTAGAAAATAATGAGTACCTTAAATTTAACAAAATATTGGCCATAATAACAGTGAATATTGCCCCACCTGCTTGTATGATGCCGATGGCCACATATTGTCCGGCTCCGGTAAAGCACAGAATCGACATTGTTGTAGCTTGTAAAATTGACATGCCTGCTTCATTGGCCAGCACTCCAAAGGCAAAACCAAGCGGTAAATAGCCCAAAATGATGGGGATTGAGTCTTTGATACCTTGTTGAAGTTCATGTTTTTGCATAGGTGTCTCCGTCCGTGTTAAGATATTGCTCCAGTTGTTAATGGAATAATAGTGTTCAATGCATCTTTGCAAGTAGTCATAATTAGTCTTTTCTTCATGTTCCTTGCCGAATCCTGCTGACTGCAATACCAGCAAAGGAACCAATGAACAAAAAACCAGAGGAACAGCAAACTACTGGCCAGACAATCCCGGCAATTAACGAACTAACTAATAGCGGGCCTGCGCAGCAGGTACCTGAACAAAACGAATATGAAATACAACCAGTACCAAAGCCAGAGCCGCAGCTAGCCCCAAGATCGCGGTGAGCCAAAACCTGTGAATAAAAGGTTTCGTTAAAAAGCTTAGCAGGACATTAAAATAATAGCCATGCCCACAAGTGCCAACCGGTCAGATGGCATAGTTAAAATTATGGTAATAAATTATATTATTTTAATGAACCACATACTAGCCAAACTAATTTTCGTATAAAATAATAATAATTGGGAAGGTATAATATTATACCCGAATATTCATTTTCCCCGGAGTAAGTGCCGGGGATTTGTTTTTATAAAATCGGAATAGGTAGTTAAGTAAGTGTTTTGCATAATCCATAAGCCAATAGAATCAAGGGTTTCAAGGCCACAAAAAAGGACTTCACCCCTTGTTTTGCCGAATATTACAAGTAGCACCTAATAACAAACGACAAAAACCAGAGGTGAAGTTACTTGTATATTCAACAACAGTGCCTGTTTTCCTTTGACGAAATTATGAAACTGCAACCGGAAACCCGGTTAGAAAAGATTTTTCATACCCTCGATCTTAGCCCCATTATTGATAACTTTGAGAAAAGTTCTTTAGGGCCTAATGGGTACTCTATGGCTGCAAAGTTACGAGCTCTGTTTGCAATGGTTATTGAAAGAATACCGAATTTTACTGCTTTAACCGAACGATTAAGCCAAGATCCTGTTTTTAGATTTGCATGCGGTTTTCCAATAGCAAGTCAAGCACCGAGCGTTTCCACCTTTAGCCGACTATTTAAAGCAATATCCGAAAATGAATTGTTAGAACAGTATTTTCAACAACTTGTGAGTCAACTCCGGAAACAAGGGACTATAGACGGTAATTGTGTTG
>NZ_LSRS01000003.1:818656-839922 GCF_009932395.1 Sporotomaculum syntrophicum | reverse complement strand
ATTTTAACGGCACCCCTATTTGCTCCGGTGGTTACCCTATGATCTACTGGGGTAGTGATAAGAATGGTTGCAATAAATTTAGGTGCCCGCATGTTTTGGGTAAAGTAAACTGCCCACATGGTTTAGCCTGGTGCTCTTCTTCAAACTACGGGCTAGTAGTGAAAACACGGGTTAAAGATGACCCCAGACGGTTTAACACTCCCCATCGTGGCAGTAAGAACTGGACCAAAATATACAATAAACGTACATCCGTCGAGCGCTGCTTTGGTCGCCTTAAAGAATACCTGAGCCTAAAAAACTTAAATGTGCGAGGGTTCAAAAAAGTAAAGTAATAGCTCGTTTAACTAAAGCTCAGTTAATTCTATTGAGGTAAACTCCATGTCTTTTTTAGGTCATAATGCTGAGTATTATTATAAAGCACAGCCTTATGGCAGGTACTAATAATTTACCTGACATTATTGTTATATTATTTGCTCATACTTGTAGCACAACCATTAGCCGTATAGCAATTTATAGGAAAACATAAAATGTGTTAACATATAATGTTATACATAAGGAGGATTATCATAATGTCACATTGCCTTTCCATTGGTGCTGCGCACCATCAAGAATTCCTTAAAGATTCTCTGGGCAAGGAACTTAGGGCGCTTAAGAACCAAGGTTTGGATGTGCGTATGGAGGAAAGTCCGGTTGGCAGCCTTACATTTTTAGCTTGCAGCGTTTCTGGCAGTGAGCAGCTAGAACCGGTTTTCAAGCGCCAAATAGCGAGTGTGATTGCCGATTTGATTACCAGCAAATGGAAGGATAAGCTGCTTAAAGATATTATCAGAAACAATTATTATTATTTTGATGAAGAAGAAAAGGTAACTATTTATGATTATGCCCAGAAAAAATTAAATCATAATGAAAAAAGTAGGGAAAAGAATAGACTGTGGATACTGCGCCGGCTGACCGAATACTTAAATTTTAACTGTAATCTGGTGATTGACGGTTTTGTTCGCTTTCGACTTAAGGAATATGTTAACGATTTATATGATGTAGCCGATCAGGCGGTAGATGATTTTTTAAGTGAACGGGAATACCAGGAATTTATCCAGTTGTTGAGGTATTTCGTGAACATTCAAGATCCTCGTGCAGAACTGGTTAATGTGGTGCTGCGTCCCAGTGGTGTATTCCAATTATACGATGAAATTGGCCGGGTTATTAATAGTGACTATTTAAAGGATTTTATGGTTGAGCTGGCTGAAAGTGAAATTAATTATGAGGATTTACTAATCAGTGCTTTGATTACGATTGCTCCCAGAAAAATCACGGTGCATATGGGAGACGGTAATTTTCCAGCTAGTACCCTGGATACTATTTGCCAGGTGTTTGCTGAGCGGGTTACTAAATGCCAGGGCTGCTCGCTCTGTCGGCAACAATAATCTGCGCCGTTGACAATAAGCTAGAAGTTAAATATAATAATTAATGTATAATGATTTAACAATAATAGTAAAATGTTATGATAAGGAAAAGTAAACTCCGACCGGTTCCCAGAGAAAGGGTGCCAGTGGCTGGAAGCACCTTTGTAAACGGGGAGTTGAAAACCACCTTTAAACAGTTGTATCGAAATCATAGTAAATACAGCCGGTGTTGGCGCCGTTATACGCCTTTAAGCAAAGACCTTGCGAGGTTTTCAATCAGGGTGGAACCGTGGGATAATATCCCGCCCCTGGCATTTGTGCCGGGGGCGTTATTATTTTATCGGCCGTTTAATTTAGGAAAGGGGTATCTGTAAAAATGGTTAACGTAACTTTAAAAGATGGTTCGGTGCGCAGTTACGCGCCTGGAACATCTTTATTAGAAGTGGCCAATAATATTAGCCCCAGACTGGCTAAGGATGCATTGGTGGCCAAGGTTGACGGTAAATCAACTGACTTAAATGAAAAAATAGAACAAGACTGTGAGGTGGAATTTTTAACCTTTGACAGCGAAGAAGGTAAGAAGGTTTTTCGACATAGTGCCTCACATGTACTGGCCCAGGCCGTACAGAGACTGTATCCTGGCACCAAACTGGCGATCGGCCCGGCCATTGCCAATGGTTTTTATTATGATTTTGACAAGGAACAAAGCTTTACCCCAGAGCAACTGGCTGATATTGAAGCAGAAATGGATAAGATCATTAAAGAAGATTGGGCCTTTGACAGAGTGGAGCTGTCCCGTGAAGATGCCCTGCGCAAATTTGCTGAGCGGGGAGAGCAGTATAAGGTAGAGTTGGTTGAGGACTTGCCGGAGGACGCGGTGATCTCCTGTTACCGGCAGGGTGAATTCGAGGATTTATGCGCCGGCCCGCATGTGCCCTCAACCGGACGGCTGAAGGCTCTGAAATTACTCAGTGTAGCTGGGGCTTACTGGCGTGGCAGTGAACACAACAAAATGCTGCAGCGTATCTATGGCACCGCATTTCCCAAAAAATCACAGCTGGAAGAACACCTGCATCGCTTGGAAGAAGCTAAACGCAGGGATCACCGCAAGCTGGGGGCGGAACTTGACTTGTTTAGTATTCATGAGGAAGGCCCCGGGTTCCCTTTTTTCCATCCCAAGGGCATGATCTTGCGCAATGAGCTGGAAAAATTTTGGCATGAAGAGCATAAAAAGCGGGGCTATGACGAAATACGCTCGCCGATGATCTTAAACCAGTCGCTGTGGGAGCAAAGCGGGCACTGGGACCATTACCGGGAAAATATGTACTTTACCCGTATCGATGAAAATGACTATGCGATCAAGCCGATGAACTGCCCGGGCAGTATGCTGATTTACAAGAGCCGGCCGCATAGCTATCGCGAGCTGCCCATCCGCATGGCCGAGCTAGGGCTGGTCCACCGGCACGAGCTTTCCGGGGTGCTGCATGGGTTAATGCGGGTGCGTTGCTTTACCCAGGATGATGCGCATATATTTATGCTACCTTCGCAGATAAAAGATGAAATTATAGGTGTTATTGATCTGATCAATGATTTTTACCAGGTGTTTGGCTTTAAATACTATGTGGAGCTTTCCACCAGGCCGGAAAAGGCAATGGGTTCCGAAGCAATGTGGGAATTGGCCACGAGTACTTTGCAAGATGCCCTGGAAGCACGGGAGCTGCCCTATAAAATTAATGAAGGAGACGGTGCCTTTTACGGTCCCAAGATAGATTTTCATTTGGAGGATTGTCTGGGTCGAACCTGGCAGTGTGGAACTATTCAATTAGACTTCCAAATGCCTGAAAAATTTGACCTTACTTATATTGGCGAAGATGGCCTAAAGCATCGCCCGGTTATGATTCACCGGGTTGTGTTCGGCAGTATCGAGCGGTTTATCGGTATTATCATCGAGCATTTTGCCGGAGCTTTCCCAGTCTGGCTAGCCCCGGTGCAAGTAAAGGTGCTGCCCATTACCGACCGGCACCTGGAATATGCTCATAAGGTTGTGGCGACGCTTGCGCAAAAAGATATCCGGGTGGAATTGGATGCCCGTAATGAAAAGGTCAATTATAAAATTAGAGAAGCTCAGGCGCAAAAAACACCCTACATGTTGGTGGTAGGCGACCGGGAAACCGAGACAGGGGCAGTGGCGGTACGCCACCGTAGCCAGGGAGATCTAGGAGCAGTGCAGCTGGAACAGTTTGTCGAAGCTCTGGTGCAGGAAATTAATAGTAAAGAGTGTAAATAAGCTATGTAACAGTGTTCCCAATTGACAGGAAAGTTGACGGTGTCTATTGGATGTGATATAATAAACCATAAACTGTATATATTGAATACTAAAGTAGAAGCTACTCGCTTCTCACCCCGTAACACCCAAAGGGATTGTTTAAGGGTTAACGTGAACTACCGTAAATGTTGATATGTTTTCGGTAACGATTTAGCGGGTGCATGCACCCGCTTTTTTAATTTATAGGGAGGTGAAATTTATCTCTAGGGACCATCGGATAAATGAAAATATTCGGGTCAAAGAAATTAGAGTGGTGGATGAAGACGGTAAACAACTGGGTGTACTGTCTGCCCGTGAGGCGCTTAAGCTGGCGGAGGAAAAACAGTTGGATCTGGTTGAAATAGCTCCACAGGCAAAGCCGCCGGTTTGCCGGATCATGGATTACGGCAAATTTAAGTTTGAACAAGGCAAACGGGAGAAAGAAGCCAGGAAAAATCAGCGTATCATCAATGTTAAAGAAGTGAAGTTAAGACCGAATATTGATGATCATGATTTTGACGTTAAAGCTAAAAACGCCATTCGTTTCTTAAAAGACGGTGATAAAGTCAAGTTAACCATAATGTTTCGTGGCCGGCAGATCGTGCATCCCGATCTTGGCAAAAATCTTTTGCTCCGGATGGCGGAACAAGTCGCTGAACTGGCTAATGTGGAAAGACAGCCCAAGCTTGAGGGCAAAAATATGATTATGATTTTGGCACCCAAGCAGCAGCAAGAATAGTGCTATCTACAAGGAAGGAGTGAAGGTACCAATGCCAAAAATCAAAACACATCGTGGTGCCGCAAAACGTTTTAAAAAGACGGGGACAGGTAAATTCAAGGGTTCGCATGCATTTCACAGTCATATTTTAGGGAAGAAGTCGGCCAAACGCAAGCGTAATCTGCGTAAGGCTGTTATGGTTGATAAAACTAATGAAGCTAAACTACAGCGTCTTCTCCCTTAATCTAGTAAAAGTTTAGTCCGCAAAAAAGGAGGAATAACCATGCCACGGGCGAAGAGTAGTGTGGTTTCACGTAAAAGACACAAGAAAATTTTAAAACTGGCCAAAGGCTATAGGGGTTCAAAAAGCAAACTGTTCCGGGTAGCCAATCAGCAGGTCATGAAGTCCTTGATGTACGCTTACCGGGACCGTAAAGCTAGAAAGCGTGATTTTAGGAGACTTTGGATTACCCGCATCAATGCCGCCGCACGGGATAATGGCATGTCTTACAACCGTTTCATCAATGGTCTGAAAAATGCCGGGGTGGATATTAACCGTAAAGTGCTGGCTGATTTGGCTGTGAATGACAGCAAGGCTTTTGGACAGTTGGTAGAAATGGCTAAGAGTCAGGCGCATTCATAATTATATGCTGCGCCTACTTTTGCCTGCGTGTTTGTATGAGCAGTCAGCGGAAATGATGAGCATGGCAGTTTTTTTACCATGCTTATTTTTGTACTTTAGGAATTATGCTTGCCATATTTTTGGCAAACGCTAAGGATTAAAGTACTGAAAAGCGCGCGCTTAAGGGAACCGAATGGGCGCGTTTTTCTTGTTTAGGGGGAACACTCAAAGCAAATGCTACAAAGTAAGCATAATTTGCACATAAAATATGTGCGCCGCCTGGCTCAGCGCAAATTCCGAGAGCGGGAAAGAAAATTTATTATTGAAGGGGTGCGTTTCCTGGAGGAGGCATTAAAGGTAAACTGGCCTTTAGAACTGGTAATGCATACACCTGGAATAGCTGTGCAGTACCGGGCAGGCCAGTTGCTGGAGATTCTAGCCCGGCGGTGTGTGCCTCTCTTGACTGTGGATGATTCGCTGTTCCAAAAATTGGCGGATACTGAATCGCCTCAGGGGATGCTGGCAGTAGCTCGGGTACCGGAGGAACTGGAGGCAGACCCGAGGATTTGGGCTGCACAGGGTCGAGATTTGATGGTGCTGGTGGATGGTATCCGGGATCCGGGCAATTTAGGCACTGTGATCCGCTGTGCTGATGCTGCCGGGGCGGGTGGTGTGCTTCTGCTCAAGGGTTCTGTAGATCCGTATAATCCTAAAACACTGCGCTCGACGATGGGCTCTATATTTCATGTGCCGTTAATTTCCGTAGGTGAATCGGACAGGTTGCTTTTACAGATACCTGAGGCAGGCTGGCGCTTAGTGGTTGGTGAGCCCGGTGCCGGTAAGCTGATCCACCAGTGTGACTTGACAGGCCGGGTGGTGCTGGCTGTGGGCAGTGAGGCTGACGGCGTATCAGGCGCAGTACGTCAGGCGGCCTGTGAAAAAGTACGTATACCTATGCCAGGGCGGGCAGAATCGTTAAATGCCGGGGTGGCTGCCGGAATAATGCTTTATGAGGCGGTTCGCCAGAGAACCCTATAAAAGCTTACTTGTTTTCAAAACTGCCATATGATATAATCTTTTCAATAAAAGGTCCCCAAAAAATATGGGAAAGGTTGTGGTTAAAGTGTTTTTAACCGCCGATTTTTTTTGGAGGCTGTTTGAAGCAACGGGTTCCATCCGGGCATATATGCTTTATAGAAGACTTGCTGTCCACTAGTGTAACAATAATTAATTGCAGATAATAAACGGTTATGAAGGGGATAAGTAAGCGGCTTTTTGCCTGCCAGGGAAATGAGGCCATAGACTGGAAGCCTCATTAAGTGCTAATTCCGCTCAAATTCACCCCGGAACTGCAGCTGAACTTTTTTAGTAGGTGTAGCCGGATTCTCGCCGTTACCGGGAGCCGGGCCGATAATAACCACGGCCCGGGCTAAGTGGTTGAGCTTTTTATGCACGAAATTAGGGTGGTACCGCGGATTATTCCGTCCCTTGGGGCGGTTTTTTATTTTGTCTATATAAGGTGGAAATAATAGGAGCAATTGCTATTTATTTTGAGGGGGATTTATATATGCAGGATAAGTTAAAAAATATTTTACTTGAGGCAAATCAGGTATTATCTGGGGCTAGTAACTTAGAAGAGTTAAATGATATCCGGGTGCGTTTTTTGGGTAAAAAGGGTTTGTTAACCGTTGTACTGCGGGGTATGGGTGCTCTACCTGCCGAGGAGCGGCCGGTAGTTGGCCAGCTCGCTAATGAAGTGCGTTCGAGTATAGAGGAGGTATTGGAGCGGCGTACAGTTGAAATTAAGGAAACACTTAGAAGGGTTCAGCTGGAAGCAGAAAAAATTGATGTGACGCTGCCTGGTACCGTCTTTATGAGGGGGCACAGGCATCCCTTATCAGTTATTCAGGAAGAAATTGAAGATATTTTCTTGGGCATGGGCTACACCATTGAAGAAGGGCCGGAAATTGAAACGGACTTCTATAACTTTGAAGCGCTGAATTTACCAAAGGACCATCCGGCTCGCGATATGCAGGATTCTTTTTTCATCAACCCTGAGGTGCTGCTACGCACCCATACTTCTCCGGTCCAGGTGCGTACAATGGAGAGAACTGCGCCCGGTCTGCCGGTGCGCATTATTGCTCCTGGCCGGGTGTACCGCCGTGATGACGATGCCACCCACTCCCCAATGTTTAATCAGGTAGAAGGCCTGGTGGTAGACCGCCGGGTGACATTTGCCGACTTAAAGGGTACTTTGCAGGTGTTTGTGGAAAAAATGTTTGGCCAAACCACCAAAACTAGATTTCGGTCCAGCTTCTTCCCTTTCACTGAACCTAGCGCCGAAGTGGATATTTCCTGTGTTATGTGCGGCGGTCAGGGCTGCCGGGTTTGTTCCCATTCAGGTTGGCTGGAAATTCTGGGCTGTGGTATGGTGCACCCTCGGGTGTTGGAGGTATCGGGCTATAATCCTGAGGAAGTCACCGGTTTTGCCTTTGGTATGGGGGTGGAACGCATTACTATGCTTAAATACGGCATTGATGATCTGCGTTTACTGTTTGATAACGACTTAAGATTCTTAGCGCAGTTTTAATGGCGGGCTTAAGCCTGAATGCACTTGTGTTTTTTAAAATATTTAGTTATAGATTATTAAATAGTTTAAAGGAGGTTGAAACTCTTGCGTGTATCCTTTAACTGGCTAAAGGAATATGTGGATATAGACGTTTCCCCTGCTGCGCTTGCCGAGTCATTAACCTTAGCTGGTCTGGCAGTAGAGGGTATGGAAGAACCAGGTAAGGAAATTGAGAAGGTTTTTACAGGCAAAATAATTAAAATAGATACGCATCCCAACGCAGATAAACTGGTGATTTGTCAAGTGTCGTTGGGTGGGGAGGAACAAACACAGATAGTTACCGGAGCCACCAATGTTCGGGAAGGTCAAGTGGTTCCTGTAGCTGTAGTGGGTGCCAAACTGGCCGGTGGCTTGACAATCAAAAAGGCCAAGCTGCGCGGGGTGGAGTCACGTGGTATGCTTTGCTCGGGCGCGGAATTGGGCATGGACCCTGATATCTTACCCGAAGAGCAGCAGCACGGGATTATGATTTTATCTGCTGATACACCTGTAGGTGTGGATGTTAAGCCTTTGCTTGGATTGGATGATATAATCATGGAGCTGGAGCTTACTCCTAACCGGGGCGATTGTATGAGCATGTTAGGTGTTGCCCGGGAAGTGGCAGCCCTGCTGCAAAAACCTTTAAAAATGCCCGCTGTTCAATTGTCCGAAATCCCGCCCGAACTGCAGGACCGAGTGCGAGTAGATATTGATGATGCAGACTTGTGCCGCCGTTATGTGGCCAGGCTGCTTAAAAACGTTAAAATAGGGCCATCTCCGGCCTGGATGCAGCAGCGTCTGCGGGCTGCCGGAGTACGGCCAATCAGCAACGTGGTAGATGTGACAAACTATGTAATGTTGGAAATGGGCCAGCCCATGCATGCTTTTGATTATGATAAACTTCAAGACGGTCACATCATCGTGCGCCGGGCGGCATCTGGTGAGACAATTATTTCTCTGGATAAAGCGGAAAGAAAATTGGTTTCGGATATGCTGGTTATTGCTGACCCGGGCGGCCCGGTAGCGGTTGCCGGAGTTATGGGTGGCCTGGAATCCGAGGTTATGGAGGACACCACAGCTGTTTTGTTGGAATCGGCCTACTTTAAACCAATTAGTGTACGGCGTACCTCGCGGGATTTAGGACTGCGCTCTGAATCCTCCTCCCGGTTTGAAAAGGGTATTGACATAACGGGCTGCCTGCGGGCTGCAGACCGGGCAGCTGCCTTGCTGCAAGACATGGGTGCAGCTGACACTGTGGATCTTGTGGTAGATAATTATCCCGAGCCTGCAGTTGAGAAAACTGTTCTGCTCCGCCCCGACCGGGTAAACCAGTACTTGGATACTGATTTAACTACTGCCGAAATCAGCAAGCTGTTGACTCGCCTGCATTTTAAAGTGCAGGAGGATCATAACGGGTTACTGGTACATATCCCAGGGTACCGGCCAGATATTAGCATTGAGGTTGATCTAATCGAGGAAGTTGCTCGGCTGTACGGGTATAAAAATGTGAAAAATACTTTACCCACCGGTGTGATTACCCAGGGTTCAAGGACCGTAGCTCAGCGCTTGGCACTCAAAGTAAAAGATTTCCTTGCCCGGAGCGGTTTTAAAGAAGTAATTACGTATAGCTTTATGAATAACAGGGTATTTGACCGGGTAGGGCTGCCAAAGGAGCACCGGTATCGTAATGCAGTACAGTTGCAAAACCCGTTAAGTGAAGAACAGGCCGTGATGCGCACGCTGTTGTTCCCGGGCTTGCTTGAAGTGCTGCAGCGCAATAGCAATCGACGTCTTAAGGACGGTGCTGTTTTTGAATTAGGTAGGGTGTTTTATCCGCGGGCAGGAGAGATATTGCCCAAAGAAGTGCCCATGCTGGCAGCGGCAGTTACTGGTTTTACTCCAGGAAGCTGGAATACCCAACCCGTATCGATGGATTTTTATTACCTGAAGGGGTGTCTGGATACGCTGTTGGCCTATGTGGGGATAAAGGATGTATCTTACCGGCCTGCTACCGATATATTCGGTTCTCATCCAGGACGGACTGCCAAAGTGCTGGCTGGCGATGTAGAGTTGGGTGTGATTGGTGAACTGCATCCCGACGTGCAGGAAAGTTATGACCTTACCCAAAGAGTGGTGGCAATGGAGCTTAATTTCCACCGTCTAATCCAGGTTGCTAGTACGTCTAAAAAGTATCACCCGCTGCCCAAATACCCAGGTGTGGAACGAGATTTGGCTATAGTGGTTCGTCAAGATATTCCGTCCCAGCAAATCATTGACAAAATTTATCAGCATGGCGGTGATATTTTGCGTGATGTGCAAGTGTTTGATATCTATCGCGGTGCACAGTTTGCTTCTGACCAGCACAGCATGGCTTTTGCTTTAAAGTTCCAGGCTGTGGACCGTACGCTTACAGATGAGGAAGTTGCTTATAAAACTGATGCTATCATGGAGGCTTTGCAAAGGGATTTCGGGGCAATATTAAGACAATAAAGAGCAAAAACGGGCAAGCTAATTGCCCGTTTCTTTCGGTGCGCCCGGCATGGGCGCAGTCTAACGGGTGAAAGTCCCGAGTGCGGGTTGATAGTGCCAAGCACATAGCCAAAGGCAAGGGTGTCCATCGTGAGGTGGAATCTGAAGGAAGCCGGAGGCAAACTTCTGGTCTGACGAACAGGAATCACATAAGGCATACGTAAGCTGGGTAAGGTTGCCGAACAAACTGAAGCCCTAAACTATCCGGAAGCTTACGGTGTAGATGTGGCAGATAGATGGAAGGAAAGACTGCGCTCTTACCCGGGGAGGCCTCACGGACGGGCTGAAACAGAGTATGATGCCCGGTTGAAACAAGATTTATCGTGAGGAGTCAGCCGAGGCCATAGTACAGAGGTGTTCTAGGCACCGAAGGAAGGGCTGAACCAAAGGAGGTGCAGGTCAATGAAAGCCACTGATAGTGACAAAATAAAACGCAGACAACTTCGATTTGAAGACTATCTGCAAATGGTATCTGCGGAACAGAAAGAGTATGCAGAAGTGTGCGCGTCACCGAAGATGGCTGAAACCGACAGTACCGACACAAACCAGCAGAGGGAAGGATTGCTGGAGCAAATTTTGAGCAGAGATAATCTGAACCGCGCATATAAACAAGTAAAGAAGAACAAAGGCGCGGGTGGAATTGACGGAATGCAGGTAGATGAACTTCTACACTTCCTCAAGGAAAACAAGAATGAACTCGTGCAATCCCTCCGGGATGGTAAATACCGCCCTAAACCCGTACGTAGGGTGGAAATACCCAAAGAGAACGGGAAAACCAGAAAACTGGGGATACCAACCGTCGTAGACAGGTTAATCCAACAAGCCATCTGTCAGATTCTGAGCCCCCTCTTCGAGAAGCAGTTTTCAGACAACAGCTTTGGATTCCGACCGAAAAGGAGTGCCCATGACGCGCTCAAAAGATGCCAGACCAACATTACAGAGGGCTACAGATGGGTAGTCGATATGGACTTGGAAAAGTATTTTGATACGGTCAACCAGAGCAAACTCATCCAGATATTATCGGAGACGATAAAGGATGGAGGGGTTATCTCGCTTATACACAAATTCCTGCGAGCAGGGGTTATGGTGAAAGGATTGTTTGAGGACAGCCCCCAAGGAGTGCCGCAAGGTGGACCACTGAGTCCATTGCTTAGAAACATTATGCTGAATGAGTGTGACCATGAACTGGAGAAACGTGGACACCGCTTTGTCCGCTACGCTGATGACATGATGATATTCTGCAAAAGCAGGAAGGCGGCAGGACGTACGCTAGACCACATTTCACCGTACATCGAAGGGAAGTTATTCCTGAAAGTGAATCGGGAAAAGACACGAGTGGCATACGTAAGCAAGGTCAAATACCTGGGGTACAGCTTCTATATCTACAAAGGAGAAGGAAGGCTCAGGATACACCCTAAGAGCGTCCAGAAATTCAAGGACAAAGTCCGGGAAGTAACTGGTCGCAGCAACGGGATGGGAATCGAGGCAAGGAGACTCCGACTGAACCAAATGGTTCGGGGATGGATGAATTACTTCAAGCTGGCTGATGCAAAGAAACTGATACAAGGCTTGGATGAATGGATCAGAAGCCGCATACGGATGGTGACATGGAAAAGATGGAAGAAAGTCCGAACGCGTTTCAAGAACCTCAAGCGCCTGGGAATCAAGGAAGAACAGGCATGGATGTGGGCAAACACAAGAAAAGGCTATTGGCACACAGCCCATAGCCCAATTTTGTTAACGGCCTTACACAACCGGAGATTCGAACGTGCCGGTTACCTTAGTTTAATGGGATGTTATTCTGCGAAGTAATGTGTAAACTTTGGAACCGCTGCTTGCGGAACCGCATGAGCAGTGGTGTGGGAGGTCGGCTACCCAATTAATGGGTAGCCTCCTACCCGATTAATTTATGCGATTTGGCAGCAGGAATTATTAAATAAATTGCCGAATTACATATAAAGTGTGTCCGATAATTGCTAGGGAGGGCCGACCATGTCAGATGAACTGAACCTGGTGGATGTTGAAATTAATGGTGTACGCTACACATTAAAAGGAGATACATCACCGGAAAATATTTTTAAGATGTCCAGGCATGTGGATGAGCAAATTAAGCTGGTTATGCGGCGCAATCCCAGGCTCTCCTTGTACAAGGCCGCAGTTCTGGTAGCTCTTAATATTACTGAAGAACTTTTTATTTTACGTGAAGAATATGATAGCTTGGTGCAGATTCTGGAACCCGAAAGTAAACCGAACAAATAGATACCATGTACACTCATGGAGCGGGCTTCATGAGTTTTTTTATATTTTTCGGGATAGATTATTGTTAATTCCCAAAATGATATAAAACAATATTTATCAGTTATCACAGCTAAAGGAAAGGCATGGTGCATGAGAAACGCAGAAATTGCCTGGGCACTTTATCAAAT
This sequence comes from Sporotomaculum syntrophicum, assembly GCF_009932395.1. Classification (GTDB taxonomy): domain Bacteria; phylum Bacillota; class Desulfotomaculia; order Desulfotomaculales; family Desulfallaceae; genus Sporotomaculum; species Sporotomaculum syntrophicum. The sequence goes on along the minus strand of NZ_LSRS01000003.1, from coordinate 827,311 downwards.
GGCCGATTTGTTGGATTTTAAAGGCGAAGAGTTCTTTAAAACCAGGGCCTACCGACGGGCTGCCAGGGCAATTATAGGGTTACAGCAGCCTGTGGCAGAGTTATACGTCAGCGGGGAATTAAAAAACGTCCCGGGCTTAGGAAAAAATATTATCGCTAAAATCGGTGAAATGCTAGATAATGGTGAATGTCACCTGCACAGGACGCTGAAACAGGAAATTCCTCCTACACTGCTTGATTTAATGGCCTTACCTGGCATGGGACCTAAGCGGGCCAAAATGCTTTATGAACGTTTGGGGGTAACCACACTCGCAGAGCTGGAGCAGGCGGCCCGGGGCAAGAAAATACGGGAGTTGCCCGGTATGGGTACCAAAACCGAGCTAAGCATTGTGCAGAATATCGGCCGTTTAAAAAAGCAAACTCAATGTTTACCGCCGGGAGTGGCAAGGGAACTAGCGGCTGAGTTAAGCGATTACCTTGGCCAGCTGGCTACTGTGAAAAAGGTCACCGTTACCGGGGATATTAGACGCTGGACAGAGCTGGTCTACAATGTGGAGCTGTTAGCAGTAACCCAGAGTAAAGAAAAAGCAGAAGAGATTATTGAAGCTTTTATTACCCACCCGGCTTTGGGGGAAGTTCTTTGGCGAGAGCACGGCCGGATCCGGTTAGCTAGCCGCTGGGGAGTTCCGGTGGAACTGGTTATTGTGGACGATGATCAGTATTGGCTGGCCTTGCTGTGGACCACCGGGAGCCAGCACCATCTGCGGCGTTTACAGTTGCTGGCCTGGCAAGAGGGCTGGCGGCTCGGTCGTTATTTCCTGACTGCACGCCAGGACGGGCAGGCAGCTAAAGTAGACAGTGAAGAGGAAATCTACCTGCTGTTTGGACTGCAGTATGTGGTTCCTGAACTGCGGGAAAATAACGGTGAAATTAGTGCTGCTGCAAATGGTACTCTGCCCCGCTTACTGGAATTACCTGATATACGGGGTGATTTGCATGTCCATACCAACTGGAGCGACGGAGTGAACAGTATTGAGGAAATGGTCCAGCGGGCAAAGGAGATGGGTTACTCATATATAGCGGTCACAGACCACTCCCCAAATTTAAAAATAGCTAGAGGTCTACCGCTGGAAAAATTGCTGCAGCAGTTTGAGAAAATTCGGGCATTGAACAAGCAATTGGACGATTTTTATATCCTCACCGGAGTGGAAGTGGATATATTGGCGGACGGGAGACTCGACCACCCGGACGATGTACTGGCACAGGCTGACGTGGTGGTTGCCTCGATACACAGCGGTTTTAAGCAGGAGCGTGATACGATAACGAAGCGTGTTTTGGCTGCCATTGCAAATGAGCATGTGGATATAATAGGGCACCCTACCGGGCGATTGCTGGGACACCGGGAGCCTTATGCTGTGGATGTGGAGGAAATTATTGAAGCTGCCGCCCGTTATAACAAGGTGCTGGAGATTAATGCCTCACCTGACCGGTTAGACCTGAATGATTTTTACGTGCAGCTGGCCAAATCAAGCGGCGTGCTGTTGGCTATTAATACCGATGCTCATGACTTGCGCCGCATGGGAGAAATGATTTACGGCGTATCTGTAGCCCGTCGGGCTTGGCTGGAGCAGCAGCACGTCTTAAATACTTTGCCGCTGCCCGATTTATTAAAGGTACTGCATAGGTAACTTGCTGCGCAAGACAAAATAAGCCCTGATGATGTAGGTGTCATATAATGGTAACAAAAAAATATCCAGGTGACTTTGTGTCCAATGCTGTGCTACCCAGGGATTTTTACGCCCAGGACACTATTGCTGTGGCCCGGGCATTGTTAGGTTGTGTTTTGGTACACTGCACTCCGGAAGGTATTACAGCCGGTCGGGTTGTGGAAACTGAGGCATATTTACAGGGTGACCCGGCTTGTCATGCGGCCCGGCGGAAGACTCCCCGCAATAGCGTTATGTTTGGGCCTCCTGGTTATGCTTATGTCTATTTTACATACGGAATGCATTATTGTTTTAATGTGGTGACTGCCTCTGAGGGGGTGGGTGAGGCGGTGCTGGTGCGTGCACTGGAACCAGTGCTGGGCATACCACTGATGCAAATGCGGCGGGGCCGGGAAAACGCCCGAGAACTATGTTCTGGACCGGCAAAACTGACACAGGCGATGGGCATCTACCGGGAGCACAACCAGCTGGATTTAACGACGAGTGATTTATTCTTATGTGCGGGTGAGGCTGGTGCCCCCATTGTTACGACTACTCGTGTTGGAATTAAGGAGGGTGCGGAACTGCCGCTGCGTTATTACCTTCAAGATAATGGGTATGTATCCAGAAAATAACTATTACATGTGCACAGGTGTCAAATATTTGAAGAGGATGTGGTTAATAATGAAGTTAAGAGAAATTTATGAGTACGTTGTGGTTAGGGGCATGGAGAAAGACCCAAGGGGGACTAATGCGGTAACCCGGGATCTTGAACTGACCAGGAAGAAATATGATAATTTAAAAGAAGTGGAAAAAAAAGAATTTGATGTTGAAAGTCTGGTAAACCCATATAGTGACACCCGGATACTCTTCGGTGATCCGGAGACGGAAGTTAAGCGCATGTTGGTAGGGATTGATATTGAAGCTGGTGAAGTGTTGCTGGCAGACCGCCTGAGCGATAAAGGCTCTAAAGTAGACTTAGTAATGTCACATCATCCCGAGGGTAAGGCTTTAGCGGCGCTGCATGGCGTTATGCATCTGCAGGAGGATATTTTGGCTCAATTCGGCGTGTCCATAAATGTGGCCGAGGGAATCATGGCATCCCGGATAAGTGAAGTTAAGCGTGGTTTGCTGCCGGTCAATCATAACCGGGCGGTTGATGCTGCAAGGATATTGGGGATCCCGTTGATGTCTGCCCACACCGTGGCCGATAACCAGGTAACCAGCTACCTACAGGAACTCATGGAGCAAGAAAAACCTGATACGCTGGGCGATGTGCTTTCAATGCTTAAAAAAATACCTGAATACGCTGAGGCAGTCAAACTTAATGCCGGACCTACTATCGTGGTGGGGACTAAAGAACGGCGGGCTGGTAAAATATTGGTAGATATGACCGGCGGTACTGGTGGTTCCGAAGATGCTTATGCTAAACTTTCTCAGGCCGGGGTGGGTACGCTATTAGTAATGCATATCGGAGAAAAACACCGCAAGGAAGCCGAAAAGAACCATGTTAATGTTATTATTGCCGGGCATATGGCCAGTGATTCGCTGGGTATGAATCTACTGCTGGATGGCCTGGAGGAAAAAGGCCTGGAGATAATAGCTTGCTCAGGATTGCTTAGGCACAAGCGAGAAGAGTAGTTAAGGGAGAATGATTTTGCGATGAGAAAACCGGAATTATTGGCACCGGCAGGCAACTGGGATGCGTTGGTGGCAGCGGTGCAAAACGGCGCAGACGCTGTTTACCTGGGTGGTAAAAGTTTTAATGCCCGCCACAGTGCAGACAATTTTGACGATGATGAACTAGCCAGAGCCATTGAATATGCCCATGTGCGCGGGGTTAAAGTCCACGTAACGATGAATATTTTATTGGCTGACACAGAGCTTAAGGATGCCCTGCGCTTTTTACGCATTGTGTACAACGCCGGCGCCGATGCCCTTATTGTACAGGATCTTGGGTTGATATGGCTGGCCAGGCTACTCTTCCCTGATCTAGATTTGCACGCCAGCACCCAAATGACGGTGCATAATGTGCCCGGCGCGACATTTTTACGAGATGCGGGTATTAAACGCATTGTATTAGCGCGGGAACTGAGTCTGGATGAGGTATGTGAAATACGTAAACGCGCCGGTGTAGAGGTGGAAACCTTTGTCCACGGCGCTCTTTGTGTATGTTATTCCGGGCAGTGCCTGATGTCCAGCATGATCGGTGGACGCAGCGGCAACCGGGGGCGCTGTGCGCAGCCATGCCGGCTGGAATACCGCCTGGTGGACGATAAGGGCAAGCAGATGGCAGATAGTACCAAGGTGGGGGATTACCTGCTTAGCCCTCGGGATTTAAATATGAGCTTACATATTCCGGAATTAATTAAAGCAGGTATCGATGCCTTCAAAATTGAGGGCAGAATGCGGCGCCCGGAATATGTAGCGACGGTGACCAGGATATACCGTACTTTAATTGACCGGGCAGCCCAGGGCGGGGATTACTTCGTAACCGATGCTGAAACTGATCAGCTGGCCCAGGTTTTCAATCGTGAATTTACTACCGGTTATTTTTACGGTGTGCCGGGCCATGATCTAATGAGCTATAAACGGCCCAACAACCGGGGTATCAGGCTTGGCCGGGTGCGTTCTTATGACCGTAATACTAATCAGGCTGAAATAGAACTGGAGGCCCCGCTGCGTGTAGGTGACGGTATAGAAGTGTGGGTTACCCGGGGAGGCCGGGTGGGTACCGAAGTTAACGAAATTTTAGTCAACGGGCAAAATACCTCATCTGCTGATGTAGGGGCACTGGTAATGGTTAATCTTGAGGGACATATTTACCCCGGGGACAGGGTCTTTAAGACCCATGATGCACAGCTAATGGAAAACGCTGTGCAGACGTACTCCTCCAGCCGGGAAATACGACAGGTACCCCTTGATTTTAAAGTGCGGGCGCGGGTAGGGGAGCCAATGATACTGGAAGCGGCTGATCAGGATTGGGTATCTGCCCGTGCAGCTACCCGGCAATTTGGCCAAAATGCTCTAAATAGGCCGCTGACGAAGGAATTTTTAGCTGAACAGCTAAACCGGTTAGGCAACACCCCCTTTGTATTGAATAAACTAGAATGCGACCTTGGCGAAAATGTAATGATCCCAGTCAGCGAAATAAACGATGTACGTCGGCAGGTTGTGGAACAGATCACCGAGTTGAGGGCCTTGTTACGCAAGCCGAAGAAAGCATGTGATTCTGATCTTGAAATTAGAATGTCGGTACTGTTGGATGATAAGGAAATTGACCGGACAGGCCAATTTCCAGCGCTGGCCGTAGCGGTAGGCGGTGCGCCGGAGACGCTGGCTGCGGTTAAAAACGGTGCTGAGCTGGTTTATTTCAGTGGAGATCAATTTAAGAGCAAGAGTAAGATAAATGCAGCTGAAATTCAACAAGCTCGACAATACTGCAGTGATGCTGGAGTTAAGTTTTATTTAACGACTCCGCGTATTGCTCACGACCGGGAAATAAAACAGTATTTACCATTATTTCAATCATTATTGGAAATATCCCCAGATGGTGTAATGGCTTCTTCTGCCGGCTGGCTTATTGCATTGCGGGAATGGACCGATTTGCCTTTTATTACTGACTTTTCGCTGAACGTCTTTAACCATGTAAGCGCTTTGTCTTTAAAACAACGTGGGGTCAGCCGGGTCACTTTATCTACCGAGCTTACCGGAGAGCAAATTAAATACTTGGCCGGCCGCTCCCTGGTAGATACCGAGGTTATTGTTCATGGTGTATTGCCGCTGATGGTATCACGCTATTGCGTGGTAGGCAGTGTGCTGGGCGGAAAGGGTGAAAACAGCATCTGCTCCGGGCAGTGCCGTAACGTGTCCTATGCACTTCTGGATCGTAAAGGAATAGTTTTCCCTGTGGAGACAGACCAGCGCTGTTTAATGCACATATATAATTCCCGGGAGCTGTGCCTTTTGGATACCCTTCCTTCCCTGGTGCAGGCAGGACCGGCTGTACTTAGAATTGAAGCTCGCCGGGAAAATGAAGCATATGTAGCGCTGGTTGTTAAAACTTACCGGCAGGTTTTGGATAGCCTGCATAATTTGCCTGCTAACCCGCCGGATTTGCAGACCATCATGGAGGAACTGGTGGCAGGGGGACCTGGTTTTACCCGAGGACATTATTATCGAGGGGTAATGGATTAACATAGTCAAGCAGGGAGAGAATATGGACGTACGCAATTTAAAGAGGCTGGAATTTGACCGGGTAAAGGGAAAGTTAATTGAATTCGCGGCATCAAAAATAGGCCGGGAGTTAATTGAAGAACTGGTTCCATATAGCAACCGGGATGAAATACTAATTGCGCTGGCCGAGGTAACTGAAGGTAGGGAGTTATTGCGGCTGGATCCCACTGCGCGGCTGGATGGCTGGAATGATGTCCGATCTCAGGTACGCCGCTGTGAGCGGGGGGGGGTGCTGGATCCTCAGGAGTTGTGGTATGTACTGCAAACACTGACAGCTTGCCGGCAAATCAAACATTTTTTTAGTGAACGGCAAGAGCGGTATACCCGTTTGCATGAAATTGCCTTAGGTCTGGGTAGTTTTAAAGAATTGGAAAAAGAGATTGCCCTGGCGATTGCACCTGGTGGAGAAGTGCTGGACCAGGCATCGGAGCGGCTACTCAGCATTCGACGCCGGCTGGTGGCCGCCCAGCAGCGCATTAAGGATCGGCTCAATGAAATTATCCGGTCAACCAGCTACCAAAAGTATTTGCAGGATCCCATTGTTACCATGCGGGAAGGCCGCTATGTTGTACCGGTTAAGCAGGAATATCGCTCTAATGTACCGGGTATTGTACACGACCAGTCGGCCAGCGGGGCAACGGTTTTTATTGAGCCGATGTTAGTGGTAGAGGCTAACAATGAAGCACGCGGACTTTTGGCTGAAGAAAAACAGGAAATAGCGCGTATTTTAACTGAACTATCTAACGCTGTGAGCTGGCAAGCTAAAGAACTGTTTTATGCACTGGAGAACTTGGGCAAGCTGGATTTCATTCTGGCCAAGGCTCGCTATAGTGAAAGCCTGGATGCTTGGGCACCGCGTATTGTATCAGAGGCTAAACTAGATATTCGCCGGGGCAGGCACCCCCTTTTACCGGTGAAGGCGGTACCGATTAGTATTCAGCTGGGTGAAGCCTTTGACATGCTTGTGATTACCGGACCTAATACCGGTGGCAAGACAGTAACACTAAAAACGGTGGGGCTGTTGGTGCTGATGGCTCATGCAGGTTTGCATGTGCCTGCCGACGATGGCACGTCGATTGGTATGTTTGACCAGGTATTTGCTGATATTGGTGATGAACAGAGTATTGAACAATCCTTAAGTACCTTTTCATCTCACACCACCAATATTATAAAAATATTAAGCGGGGCTGGCAGCAGAAGCTTAGTGTTATTGGATGAGCTGGGTGCGGGAACAGATCCAACTGAAGGCTCAGCCCTTGCCCGAGCTATACTGGATCAACTGCGGTGCCAGGGGGCTAAGGTAGTGGCTACCACCCATTATGGAGAGTTAAAAAGCTACGCCTTTGCTAACGAGCGGGTAGAAAACGCCAGCGTAGAATTTGATATCCAAACCTTGCAACCTACCTACAGGTTATTGATTGGCCGGCCCGGACGTAGCAACGCTTTTGAAATAGCCCAGCGGCTGGGACTTGCTGAATCTATAGTGCAGCAGGCCAGGGGGTTTCTTACCGAGGAACAGGTGCAAGTGGCTGATTTGATGCGGGAAATGGAGAAATCTCGCATGCAAGCAGAGCAGGAGCGGAGCGAAGCGGAGAGAATTCGCCGGGAAGCGGAGCAGTACCGGGAACAATTTATGCGAGATGCGGATAAAATACGTTTGCGTAAAGATGAGATAATTTCCAGGGCAGTAGCTGAATCCAGGGAAATGGTTAAAAAGGCCAGATTGGAAGCTGAACAATTAGTGGAGGAACTACGGGCTGCTCTGAAGGAGCAGACCACCAACACTAGGGAAAAATCGATCAGCAAAATCAGGCAGCGGCTTAATCACTTGCAATCAAGCTTGGACTCCCAGGTACCTGACAATTCACTAGAGCACAGCACGGAAATTTTATCCGTTGTCGGGCCTGGAGACGAGGTTTTTATTCCAAAATACGGCCAGCGAGGTGTTGTGCTGGAAGCTCCCGGTCAGGATGACCAGGTGCAGGTGCAGGTGGGTATGATCAGGATGACCATATCTCGCGAGGAATTGCGTGGAACTTCAGGTAAAGAGACCGTCAGTGCACAGCGCTCCGGTGTAGGTCAATTGGTGCAGCAAAAGGCTCGCAATATATCCCCCCGGTTGGATATGCGTGGCATGCGGGTGGATGAGGGTCTGGCTGAGGTGGAAAAGTACTTGGATGATGCCTGTGTAGCTGGGTTGCCTATGGTGCAGCTTGTACACGGCAAAGGTACTGGAGCGCTGCGTGCGGCAGTGCAGAATTTATTAAAAGAACACCACAGAGTTAAAACTTACCGTCTAGGCGAACAGGGTGAGGGTGGCAGCGGGGTAACTGTGGTTGAGTTGAAATAAGAGTTTTTTACCCAAACTAGCATTGTGATATAGATGAATTATTTACACTGAGATGCCCCCTGTTAATAGACAGGGGGCACTTGATTGGTTTGGGCTTTGATATCTGGTTGTTTATCTCGAGTTTGACAGTTTTCCATCATTTTTCGAATCTAACCTCCAACAAACCCAGTAAAATCAAGGGTCAATATTAGAGAAATTCAAAAAGTGTAGTGCCACGTTTTCCATATAATAACTTTTAGCATATGGATTGCCATGCTATAATTAAGGTGCCATGTATGCTAGAACAAAAACATTTAAAAATAAAGACGGTTCAACAAGAACATATTTGCAAATTTGCGAAACTAAACGTGAAGATGGTAAAGTT
>NZ_LSRS01000003.1:810944-816179 GCF_009932395.1 Sporotomaculum syntrophicum | reverse complement strand
ATTTAAGGCCGATTTATCACTGGAAAGAAGAACGTGTACGCGGACATATTTTTATCTGCTTCTTAGCTTTTGTTTTACAGGTTATGCTGGCCAAACTACTTAAAGACAGCAAGCATAGATTTAAAGATTTAATGCTTGACCTAAGGAAACTACATGCTGTTAAATTTACCATCGGTCAGGAAGAGTTTATTTTGCGCACAGAGTTAAAGGGCAATATCTTTGATATTTTTAAGGCTGTTGGTAGCAGACCGCCAAAAAGGATACTAGGATACAAATCTACCATATAAAGGAATATTGTAGTGGTACGTCTATTTGGTGTGCCCGGAAACCGTTGATATTACTGAATTCCTTTGGATAGTGCTGTCAAACTTGAGTTTATATCCCGTTATCCGTATTCATGATTTGCAGTGGCTGTTGGTTGTTTTGCTGAGTTGACACTGGCTCATTATTACTATCGCTTTCGAGTCTTCCTGTGCTGTCTTCTGTGTCACTGTCGGCATTGTCCTCTGCTGTGTCATTTTCCTTATCAGTAATACTATTAAGCCCGTGAATATCACAAATTTTAGTTGGAGCCCGCTGGAAATTATCTGCTGTTGCAGATGATGCATACGACGCTTTGATAAAAACACTGGTTATCTTTTCTGGGCAATACTCATTGGGTAGTAAGCCGGAAGTAGCACACACTTCAACCAATACATGCGCATCGTCATACTCCGACGGTACAGTTCCGGCGGCAAAAATATCGTTTACCATGTGCTGGGGGGGTGTATTAAAACTGGGTCTAAGCCCCGACTTGCTATCCACAGTGGCTCTCACTATACCTTCCGGCTCGGTAAAATCATGGAATGGAATATTTTTATGCGCCTGGCTCATCACTTCTCGCCATATTTTAGCTGGATACGTGCCGCCATAACTTTGAGGCATTTTTTCAGGAATATCGTATCCTATCCAGACTACTCCCACTAGGTCCGGGGTATAACCGGCAAACCAAATGTCTTTGCCCTCGTCGGTTGTGCCGGTTTTACCGGCTACCGGACGCCCGATCTGGGCACCGGTGCCGGTACCTTTTTGCACCACAGATTTCATCATATCAGTCATTAAATATGCGGTGGTTTCCTTCATAGTTCTGCGTGGTGCGGGATCAGCTTCGAATAGGATAGTGCCGTTATAATCCTCAACTTTAAGTATAGATACCGGACTGTTATAAATGCCGAGATTGGCAAAGGCCGCATAGGCCGCCGTTAATTCAAGCGGAGTTACCCCTTTCTTTAAACCACCCAGAGCTATAGCAGGTCCTGTAGGTTCAATGTCAATATCCATGCGGGAAGCAAATTCAACAGCCTTGTCAATCTTGACATGTTCCATGAGCAGTTTAACTGCCACAATATTTACCGAATAGGTCAGTGCAGTACGCAAAGTGATTAAACCCCGGTAACCTCCTCCTGAATTGTGCGGTGAATAGTTGGCGTAACTACTATATGTAACCGGTGCATCGTTAATTACACTGGCCGGACCCATACCATTGAACTCAATGGCCGGTCCATAGGCTATAATCGGTTTTATGGCCGAGCCGGGCTGTCTGGCGGACATAGTTGCTCTATTTAACGATCTTTGATGGGTATGTTCTCGCCCTCCTACCAACGCTTTTACCTCACCGGTTTTCGGATCCATAACTACCATAGCCCCCTGGGGCTGCAGTACGCCATTGCTATCCCTCAGTGAAGCAGGGAAATTGGACTGTTTAGCCATGGCATTTTCGGCGTAGGTCTGAATTTGCGGGTCAAGGGTGGTGTATACTTTCAAGCCACCTTTGAACACTTTTTCATCGCCAAACTTTTCTACTAGCTGCTCAGTTATGAAATCCACAAAAAATGGATAAGGATAACGGTTAGTATTAGAATCGCTGTTCCTTAAAGCTAATTCCTCTGCTTTGGCTTGTTGATAATCATCATTGTCAATAAATTTATAACGGTACATGTTGTCTAGTACCTGATTGCGATGAGTAATGGCAGCATCTAAATTTTGAAAGGGCGAATAGTTATTTGGTGATTTAATCAATCCCGCTAACAGGGCAGCCTCTGAAATGTTCAAGTCTCCGGCTTCTTTACCAAAGTATGTTTGGGCTGCAGCCTGAATGCCGTAAGCTCCCTCACCAAAATATATTCGATTGAGATACATAGCCAAAATTTCTTCTTTGGAGTATCGGCTTTCCATTTTTATTGATAGAATTGCTTCTTGAATTTTTCTTTTAATAGTTCTTTCCGGGTTTAAAAACGATAACTTTACTAATTGTTGGGTTATTGTACTGCCACCTTGAAAATTACGTTCCTCACCAAAAATACGCAGTGCGTCGTTAAAGGCCGCTCTTATGATAGCCTCAATTCTAATCCCGTGGTGCTGGTAAAATAAATGGTCTTCGGCGGCCAAAAAGGCTTCCTGAACATGCAAGGGCACTTGGCCTAAGGAAACTTGTGTCCGGTTTTCCAAACCAATTTGAGTAATCAGCTGGTTATTACTGTCGTATATCCGGGTGGTGCTAGCCGGTATTAAATTTTTCTCATTAAAAGCAGGTAAATCAACTATACTGATTAATACTAGTCCTGCCATAGACACGGATACAGCTAATAAAAGGATACCCAGCACAAATAATATAAGCCTGATGGGATTGAGCTTTCTTTTATTGTGTTTTTTAGTGGTAGACAAATATATTTCCCTCCTTAGGGAATATTCATCCTAGCTTATCAAAAGCAATTATATCATACTACTACCAAAAGAATCAGTACATAAATTTGCTTGTAACCCATCTTGCGTTTTTATATAATATAAAATCTGACAAGATTACCACTACCTTTAATACAAGTGGCTATCCTTTTGGATTATATTCATGTAATCTAACTGGCTAAACATGCCTTAGCCAGGATACTGGAACGGGGATTCGGGGCAGGAGCTTTTAGGTCACGTTAATGATGCCCATAATTGAAGGCACTGATGAAATGCCAAAAATGAGTAAAAGCTTACCGAAAAAATTCGGTTTTTTTTTGTGTTTGTTCAATATAGATATAACATTACTAGTGCAAGAAACTGGGGGTGACTTATTGTTTAAAAAAAGAAGATCTTTTAAGAAAGTATTATTTATTGCATTATGCATTTTCTTAATAGCGGCAGTATATTTTTTCTTGGATACGCGCGTGCGCCCTACGCTTTTTTCCATTGCCGAGATAGAAGTAACCCATATGGCTGTGGCGGCAATTAATAAGACAGTGCAAAAAGAAGTATCGGGAGGTGACATGGACTACCAGGACTTCATTGCAGTACACCGAGATTATAACGGACGAGTAGCGTTAATGCAGGCGAACACTGTTTGGATAAACCGGATGGCAGCTGATATTACATTGGAAGTGCAGAAAGAATTGCAGGGTTTAAAGGCTAAACAGGTATCAGTTCCTATGGGACAATTGCTTGGTAGTTATATTTTTGCTAATATGGGGCCGCGGATTAAAGTAGGTATTCTTCCAATGGGTACAGTTAATGTAAATGTTATCGACAGTTTTGAAGAGGCTGGTATCAACCAAACAAAGCATAAAATATACTTGGATTTTACCACAATGGTGCGGGTAGTAATACCGTTGCGCAGTGGCGAGGTTAAAGTCGCAACAAAGGTTCCTGTAGCAGAAAGCATTATAGTAGGGGATGTACCTGATGCTGTAATTAATATGTCGGGAGGTATATTGGGAGTTGATGGCAAATAGTGTGGTTTAAGTATAGAGAAAAGGAAATAAAATGTGGCCGTGTATAAAAACTGAAAAACTAATAATAATATCCTTATGTAGACAAAAAATTATTTGACAGCGAGGTTTGTAAGTGCTAACATTTAAAAGTTGCTGCGAACCAACAAATGCTTGATTAAAAAAAATGATAAAAAAGTATTGACAACAAGGTTCTAAAAGAGGTAAAATGTAAAACGTTGCTGATGAGCGACGATGCACAGGTCCTTGAAAACTAAACAGTGCAAAGAGATGTAAAACGAACGCAGTCGTGAATGGTCCATAGCGACCAATATGAAACGACAGCAACCGAACCAAACCTCGTCAAGCGAAAGCAAAGCGAGAAATAAAAAGAGAGAGCAAAGATTAAACTCTTTTGAATAATAAATGGAGAGTTTGATCCTGGCTCAGGACGAACGCTGGCGGCGTGCTTAACACATGCAAGTCGAACGGTCCAGCACTCAACTCAGTGCTTATCTTGTAATAAAAGCGAAACATCTAGTATAAAGAGATAACGCTTAATACAAGGTAGGTAACGAGTTGAGTGCTGGATAGTGGCGGACGGGTGAGTAACGCGTGGATAACCTACCCCGTAGCCTGGGATAACGCCGGGAAACCGGTGCTAATACCGGATACGTTCACTTGATAGCCTTATCGAGTGAAGAAAGGTACAAACCGCTACAGGATGGGTCCGCGTCCCATTAGCTAGTTGGTAGGGTAACGGCCTACCAAGGCGACGATGGGTAGCCGGCCTGAGAGGGCGACCGGCCACACTGGAACTGAGACACGGTCCAGACTCCTACGGGAGGCAGCAGTGGGGAATCTTCCGCAATGGGCGCAAGCCTGACGGAGCAACGCCGCGTGAGTGAAGAAGGTTTTCGGATTGTAAAACTCTGTCCAAAGGGAAGAAACAAATGACGGTACCTTTGGAGGAAGCCCCGGCTAACTACGTGCCAGCAGCCGCGGTAAAACGTAGGGGGCAAGCGTTGTCCGGAATTACTGGGCGTAAAGGGCGTGTAGGCGGCCCTGCAAGTCAGACGTGAAACCTATCGGCTCAACTGATAGCTTGCGATTGAAACTGCAGAGCTTGAGTGCAGAAGAGGGGAGTGGAATTCCCAGTGTAGCGGTGAAATGCGTAGATATTGGGAGGAACACCGGTGGCGAAAGCGGCTCCCTGGCCTGTAACTGACGCTGAGGCGCGAAAGCGTGGGTAGCAAACAGGATTAGATACCCTGGTAGTCCACGCCGTAAACGATGGGTGCTAGGTGTTGGGGGTATCGACCCCCCCAGTGCCGCAGTTAACGCACTAAGCACCCCGCCTGGGGAGTACGGCCGCAAGGCTGAAACTCAAAGGAATTGACGGGGGCCCGCACAAGCGGTGGAGTATGTGGTTTAATTCGACGCAACGCGAAGAACCTTACCAGGTCTTGACATCCCCTGCCAGCTGCAGAAATGCAGTATTTTATCTTCG
>NZ_LSRS01000003.1:703923-809441 GCF_009932395.1 Sporotomaculum syntrophicum | reverse complement strand
TAGTATATATAGTTTTCCGGTGACCATACTGGAGAGGATACACCCGTTCCCATCCCGAACACGGAAGTTAAGCTCTTCGAGGCCGATGGTACTTGGGCTTGTCCCTGGGAGAGTAGGTAGTTGCCGGAATTAATTTTAATGAACCCCCTGGTTTTGTGCCGGGGGGGTTTGCTTTATGTATAAACATATTAAAATGTGGAGAAAATATTTGATGGGTATTAGAATGGAGGTGAAATAATAGCATGAGTAAAACTGCAACCGCACTTTTATTTAAATTTATTATGACTTTTGCATTTGCTCTTATCACCCTAACTTTTCTTGTAGACAATAATGCATGGAATTGGGTTTTTGGGGTGGCCTTGGTAGCTACAGCACTGAATTATCTGGTTGGAGACCTGCTTGTTTTACCTAAGTTTGGTAACATTATCGCATCAGTTGCTGATGGCGTGATGGCTGCTTTGACAGCGTACATTATTGATTATCTGGTACCTACTGCTTTCCAAACCAGTTTTACTGCTTTGGCTTTATTTGCTGTGCTTGTTGCGGTGGGGGAATACTTTTTCCACCAATATTTGCAGCGTTCCGAAAAGGTTGAACCGTAACTACCAAGCTTAATTCTTTAAGCCGAGTCCCGGACTTTACTTGAAGCTGGGGCTCGGCTTTTTTTGTGTCAATGGTGAGTGTGAAAAGTAATAGCTGGTATCACAGTGTAATTATGTTGCTGTTTTGTGATATATTAAAAAATAGGGTCAAATACAATGCTTTCTTGTTATTTTATAAAAACCATGCTAAAATATAACCTTAAGTAATGCCGGCAAGGAATACCGGCAATTTATTTTTTCTCACTACAATATGCAAGGCAAAGTGGAAATCATTGCCGGTCGGAGGAAATGTTAGCATTTTAGTAGAAATAGTATTTGTAATTATGCTGGATTTGGATAAAATAATACTGTGCTATGGAAAACATTACATATGACAACTTAAAAGGGGGAGCCTTAATGAAAGCGACCGCAGAAAAGCTGGAGAACAATACAGTGGTACTTGATGTAGAAGTTGATGCGGAACAGTTAGCCGATGCACTTGAACAAGCATATCGCAGGCTGGTTAAAGATGTTCACGTACCTGGATTTCGCAAGGGAAAGACACCGCGAGTGGTTTTCGAAAATTTCGTCGGTAAAGCCGCACTATATAACGAAGCAGTGGAATATGTTATTCCCGATGCATATATGCAGGCTGTTGATGAAACCGGTATAGAGCCGGTTGCCCAACCTAAATTTGACGTTGAGCAGGTTGAGGAAGGAAAAGAAGTCAAATTTAAAGCAACCGTACGTGTCAAACCAGAGGTTACACTGGGTCAGTACAAAGGTCTTGAAGCAATTAAGCCCAAGGTAGAAGTTACCGACCAGGATGTGGATAAAGAACTTGCTAGATTGCAGGATAGACATGCTCAATTAATTAACCTGGAAGAAGGTACTGTCGCAAATGGCGATAGCATTCTGATTGACTATGTTGGACGTAAGGACGGGGTTGAATTTGAAGGCGGGCAGGGAACCGATTATTCCCTGGAAATTGGGTCAGGCTCTTTTGTGCCTGGGTTTGAGGAACAGCTGATTGGTGCTGCGGTCGGTGAAACCAGGGATATTACTGTTACTTTTCCGGAGAACTATCACAATGAAGAGCTTAAAGGTCAGGAAGCAGTCTTTACCGTTACTATAAAAGGTATCAAGCGTAAAGAAATCGCCCCTTTGGATGATGAGTTTGCCAAGGATGTAAGTGAGTTTGATACTTTAGAGGAATTAAAGGCAGATTTGTTCAATAAGTTGAACGAGGCTGCTGAAAATATGGCCAAACAACAGATTATGAGTGAAACACTGCAAAAAGCCGTGGATAACGCTACGGTTGATATCCCGGAAGAAATGGTTGATGCCCGGGTTGATGAAATGATACAGAATATGGAAAATCGTATTATGTCCCAGGGGTTGACAATAGAGAATTACATGCAATACACTGGGTCCAATATTGATGATTTGAAAGAGAGTTTTCGCGATGATGCTCGAAAGGGTGTCAAAACGTCTCTGGTTCTCGAGGCTATTGTTAAGGCTGAAAATATTGAAATAACCGAAGAAGAACTGGACAAGGAAATCGAATCAATGGCTAATAATTACCAACAGGATGCAAAGCTTTTGCGTAAAATACTTGAAGGCAGGAATCAAATTAAACTCATCCGTGAAGGCATGCAACAAAAAAAAGCGATCGATTTAATTGCCGAGCAGGCTGTGTTGCTTGAGAACACAAATCAGCCGGTCGAAGAATAAGGAGTTTGCCAAAGGGTTATTTTTTGTGGTATGTTCGTAAACAATATCGTATAATAATAAAGGAGGGATCCGTATTGTCTTTTCTTGTTCCTATTGTAGTAGAGCAAACTAACCGGGGCGAAAGATCCTATGATATTTATTCAAGGCTTTTAAAAGATCGGATTGTTTTTATTGGCGGTCCCATCGATGATGCAGTTTCCAGCCTGGTTATAGCTCAGTTGTTGTTTTTGGAAGCCGAGGATCCTGAAAAAGATATTAATCTTTATATCAACTCGCCTGGCGGGGTGGTAACTGCCGGCATGGCTATTTATGATACAATGCAATATGTTAAGCCCGATGTGTCCACAATTTGCCTTGGCCAGGCAGCCAGTATGGGCTCATTTTTACTGGCGGCAGGGGCACCTGGTAAACGCTTTGCACTACCCTATGCCCGTATTATGATCCACCAACCATTGGGTGGCATACAGGGGCAGGCAACAGATATTGACATTCATGCCAAAGAAATATTGCATATGAAAGATACCTTAAATGGTTTGCTGGCACAACATACCGGCCAGCCTAAGGATAAGGTCGCCCGGGATACAGAACGTGATTATTTTATGTCGGCTGAAGAGGCAAAAGAGTACGGCCTCATCGACAAGGTGTTTGTGAGGGCCAAGCAAAGCTAAAAGAGGTGGAAATATGTTTAATGAAAAAGGTCAGCTGAAATGCTCCTTTTGCGGAAAGCTCCAGGATCAGGTAAAAAAACTCGTGGCCGGGCCGGGTGTTTACATTTGTGATGAATGCATTGAACTGTGTAATGAAATTATCGAAGAGGAATTAAGTGAAGATATCGGTCTGGAACTGGGTGATATTCCCAAGCCAAAGGAAATAAAAGAAATCTTGGACCAGTATGTCATTGGGCAAGAAGGCGCTAAAAAATCCTTGGCTGTGGCTGTATATAATCATTACAAAAGAATAAACCTGGGCGGTAAAATAGATGACGTGGAATTGCAAAAGAGCAACATTGTTATGTTGGGCCCTACCGGTAGCGGTAAAACCCTGTTAGCCCAGACGCTGGCCAGATTACTAAACGTACCTTTTGCTATTGCCGATGCCACATCGCTCACTGAGGCCGGTTATGTGGGCGAGGACGTGGAAAATATTTTGCTTAAGTTAATTCAGGCGGCTGATTACGATGTAGAAAAAGCTGAACGCGGGATAGTATACATTGATGAAATTGATAAAATCGCCCGTAAGTCTGAAAATCCGTCCATTACCCGGGATGTATCCGGGGAAGGTGTCCAGCAGGCATTGCTTAAAATACTGGAGGGTACTGTAGCCAGCGTACCCCCGCAAGGTGGCCGTAAACATCCGCACCAGGAGTTTATTCAGCTGGATACCACAAATATATTGTTTATCTGTGGCGGAGCGTTTGACGGTATCGAAAAGATTATCCAGAATCGTACTGGTAAAAAGATAATGGGATTTGGTGCTGAAATTAAGCCAAAGCAAGAAATGCGTATCGGGGAGATACTTTCTCATATACTACCAGAAGACTTGTTACGGTACGGATTGATCCCTGAGTTCGTGGGGCGTTTACCCATCATAGTTACTTTAGACGCGCTGGACGAGGATGCGCTGGTGCGTATTCTTACCGAACCAAGAAACGCGCTGGTCAAACAATACGAAAAGCTTTTAGATCTGGACGGTGTTGGTCTGGAGTTCCAGAATGATGCCCTGAAAGCCATTGCCCAGGAAGCGTTACGGCGGAATACCGGTGCACGGGGGTTGCGTTCTATACTTGAGGATATTATGTTGGATATCATGTATGATATTCCATCCCAGCAAGATATCACTAAGTGTGTAGTCACTAAGGATACCATACTTAATAAAGAAAAACCCATTGTTATATCTATGGAACGTCAAAAGAAAAAAGAAGAATCTGCCTAAATAAAAGCCACCCACTTAGGGTGGTTTTTTTATACTTTATGGAATTATACTTGCTACTGAAAAGCGCGCAAAGGGAACCAAAGGGGCTCGTTTTTCTTGTTTCCAGCATGGAATAATGACCGCGAAACTTACCCGGATAAAATATGAAAAAGTTAGCAATAATATAAATATTGTTAGTAATAGCTGTAATAGGTCGTAATATATAATAGTTTAATCCAGGAGGTATAAACATGGGATTTTCTGATGGCATAGCTAGTTTTATTACATTTATTCAAGTTTTTTTCGCTGTAATTATTGGGTTATATTTTTGGAATTTACTTAAAACGCAACAAGGTAATAAAACAGTTGTGGAAATGGAATCCCGCAAAGCATTGGAGAAACTCCAGAACTTGCGTCAAATATCACTTTCTGAACCGTTAGCAGAAAAAACTCGGCCAGCTTGTTTTGCTGAAATTATCGGTCAGTCGGAAGGTTTAAAATCCTTAAAAGCAGCCTTATGCGGACCTAACCCCCAGCATGTAATTATCTATGGGCCACCAGGTGTAGGCAAAACTGCTGCGGCCAGGTTAGTACTCGAGGAGGCAAAGAAAAACAACGCTTCCCCATTTAAGAATGACGCCCGGTTTATTGAAATTGATGCTACCACAGCACGGTTTGATGAACGTGGTATAGCTGATCCACTGATTGGTTCGGTGCATGATCCCATTTACCAGGGCGCCGGTCCTATGGGTATGGCAGGTATCCCGCAGCCTAAGCCAGGAGCAGTGACTAAGGCACACGGTGGTGTGCTGTTTATTGACGAAATAGGAGAACTGCATCCTATTCAAATAAATAAACTGCTCAAAGTTATGGAGGATCGCAAAGTCCTATTGGAAAGTGCATATTATAGTTCTGAAGACACTAATATTCCGGGGCATATTCATGATATATTTGAAAATGGTTTACCGGCTGATTTTCGATTGGTTGGTGCTACTACCCGCACACCGGACAGTATCCCCCCGGCTATTCGTTCACGGTGTTTGGAAATTTTCTTCCGGCCATTGATGCCTGAAGAAATTGGTATAGTAGCCGCTAATGCTGTGCAAAAAATTGGTTTTAACATCGAAACACAGGGTTTGGAAATTATTAAAAAATACGCTACCAGTGGAAGAGAGGCGGTTAACATTGTACAGTTGGCTACAGGTCTTGCCATCACTGAGGGTAGCACCGAAATAAAAACCGCTGATATTGAATGGGTGGTGAATAGCGGTCAGTATGCCCCGCGCCCGGAGAAAAAAGTGCCCGCTAAGCCACAGGTGGGTTTGGTTAACGGTTTAGCAGTATATGGTCCCAATTTGGGTATGCTGCTTGAAATTGAAGTTGGAGCGATACCTGCAACTCCTGGGCAGGGTAAAGTGATCGTAACTGGTATAGTGGATGAAGAGGAGCTGGGCAACCGGGACAGAACAATTAGACGCAAAAGCATGGCCCGGGGCTCAATAGAAAATGTACTTACTGTACTTCGTCGGACGATGAATGTGGATCCGCGGAATTATGATTTACATGTGAATTTTCCTGGCGGGGCTCCGGTAGATGGGCCATCGGCAGGTGTAGCGGTTGCGACTGCGGTGTATTCTGCCATTACCGGTGTGCCGGTAGATAATACTGTGGCCATGACAGGTGAGGTTTCGATTAGGGGTTTTGTTATGCCTGTTGGTGGCGTTGTAGCCAAAGTAGAGGCCGCCCGGCACGCAGGTGCGAAAAAGGTATATATTCCGACTGATAACTATCAGGAAATGTTCAGTAATATAAAGGGTTTGGAAGTACTGCCGGTTGAAACACTTGAAGAAGTAATCAAAGGTTCTCTACATCAGCGCAGCCAGGATAAGTTTGCGGTAATTAACAGTCAGTCGAGGGAATCTCTTGGCAGCAGTAATTTTGTACCCGCTGCCGGTGCTACTGTAACGGGTGAATATTAACATACGATGCATAGAGCATTTGAAGCTTTTGTTATTGATGCCAAGAAATATTAAGGTATAAAAAGATTGTAAATAGCAGTTTTTGGTGCTATAATGTGGATTCCACCACCATATGCAGTTTCCTGTATGCATGGGACTTATTGCTATGGCGATGTCCATTTTGTTATGTTACAATTAACAATGAATCTTGCCCATGAATATGTTAATTTGAACTAATAGGGATCAACATCGAAGGAGGTGCTCCATGAGTCCTGTTGAAACACGAGTGTTACCTCTATTACCTTTAAGGGGAATACTGGTTTTTCCATATATGGTTATTCATTTAGATGTAGGTAGGGAAAAATCAGTTCAAGCCATAGAAGAAGCTATGGTCAAGGAAAAGGCCATTTTCCTGGCAACCCAAAAAGAGGCCCAGACGGACGATCCCGTAGAAAAAGATATCTACACCGTTGGTACGGTTGCCGAGGTGAAACAGTTATTGAAACTGCCCGGCGGCACGATCAGGGTTCTTGTCGAGGGTATAGCTAGGGCTAAGATTAATAAATATATTAGCAATGAGCCGTTTTTCAGCGTTGAGGTAGACCAGTATATTGAAGAGCCTGACAAAAGTCCCCAGGTAGAAGCGTTAATGCGTAACCTGGTAACTCAGTTTGAGCAGTATGTAAAACTGAGTAAAAAGATACCGCCGGAAACTGTAGTTACGGTTGTTAATATTGATGATCCGGGGCGACTAGCTGATATAGTGGCCTCGCACCTGACATTGAGGATTGAGGATAAACAATCTATTTTAGAAGCTATTGATATTGTAGAACGTTTGGATAAGCTGTGCGCTATTCTAGCCCGGGAGCTGGAAATTGTTGAAATGGAGCGTAAGATCAATGTCCGGGTGCGCAAGCAGATGGAAAAAACCCAAAAGGAGTATTACCTGCGGGAGCAAATTAAGGCTATCCAGCGAGAATTGGGTGAAAAGGATGACCGTGTGGCTGAGGGCGAGGAGTTAAGGGAAAAAATCGCCAAGTCCAAGCTGCCCAAGGAAGTTGAAGAAAAGGCAATTAAAGAAGTAGAGAGGCTGGAGAAAATGCCTCCCATGGCCGCTGAGGCTACGGTTGTGCGTAATTACCTGGATTGGTTGTTAGCTTTGCCATGGTCTAAAAGCACCAAAGATAGGCTGGATATCAATCTGGCCGAGACGGTTCTGAATGAAGATCATTATGGTTTGGATATAGTTAAAGAGCGTATTTTAGAATACCTGGCCATTCGTAAGCTGTCCAAGAAAATGAAGGGGCCGATCATCTGCTTTGTGGGTCCTCCTGGCGTTGGTAAAACATCATTGGGCCGCTCTATTGCCCGTGCTTTAGATCGCAAATTTGTACGTATTTCTCTGGGCGGCATGCGTGATGAAGCTGAAATTCGAGGACATCGCCGTACTTATGTTGGCGCTATGCCGGGACGTATTATCCAGGGCATGAAGACTGCCGGAACCAAAAACCCCGTCTTTCTACTTGATGAAATTGATAAAATGAGCATGGATTTTCGAGGCGACCCTTCTTCAGCGCTGTTGGAAGTACTGGACCCTGAACAAAACAATTGCTTCAGCGATCACTACATTGAAACTCCCTATGACTTAAGTAACGTTATGTTCATTACTACCGCTAATATCCAGCACAACATTCCCAGACCTTTGCTAGATCGGATGGAAATAATTAATATATCCGGGTATACTGAGGAAGAAAAAGTGCAAATTGCTATGCGCCATCTGTTGCAAAAGCAGATTAAGGAACACGGTTTAAATGATGATATGCTGCAGATTTCCGAAAATACCATTAGACGGGTAATTCGGGAATATACCCGGGAAAGCGGCGTACGCAGTTTGGAACGTAATATAGCATCTCTGTGCCGAAAAGCAGCCAAGCAAATTGTGTCCGGGAAGGCTGAGAAGGTAAAGATAACGGTGCAAAATCTGGAGCAATTCTTAGGCAGACCTAAGTATCGTTATGGCATTGCGGAGCTTGAAGACCAGGTGGGCGTTGCCACCGGGCTGGCCTGGACTGAGGTGGGCGGTGATACGCTAGCTATTGAAATAACTACCTATAAAGGACGCGGTAAATTAACCCTGACGGGTAAACTTGGCGATGTCATGAAAGAGTCTGCTCAAGCCAGCTACAGCTTCGTGCGCAGCCGAGCATTGGAGTTAGGCATTAAAGATGAGATGTTTGAAAAATATGATATTCACGTGCATGTTCCTGAAGGAGCCATACCCAAGGACGGCCCCTCTGCCGGTATAACTATGGCGGTTGCCCTGGCCTCGGCGTTAACCGGTCGCCCGGTACGCCATGATTTAGCCATGACAGGAGAAATCACATTGCGGGGACGGGTGTTGCCTATTGGCGGGCTTAAGGAAAAAGTGCTGGCTGCGCACCGGGCGGGTATAAAAACAGTGCTGCTGCCGGTGGATAATCGTAAGGATATTGAGGAAATACCCAATAATATTAGGAAGCAGCTCGAACTAATCCCGGTAGAGCACATGGACGAAGTGCTTAGCATTGCCCTGCGGGATATTGAATTTTCGCCAAAAACGGAACAGATTGAGCCACCACCCCAGGTTCAGTACGGAAACGTTATAGAGACTGATGGAGGAACCGAGCTACCTAATGAAAATAATTTCAGCTGAATTTGTGACTAGTGCGACGGGACTGGATAAATGTCCTGCTGGGAGCCACCCTGAGGTGGCTTTAGCAGGACGCTCTAATGTGGGTAAATCCAGCCTGCTTAATACCCTGGTTAACCGAAAACGGCTGGCCCGCACCAGCAATACACCTGGAAGGACCCAGCTTATCAATTTTTTTATTATTAACGATATACTTCATTTGGTAGACCTGCCGGGCTATGGCTTTGCTAAAGTTCCGGTACGGGTTAAAGCCCAGTGGGGCAAGATGGTAAATAGCTACCTAGCCGGTCGTAAACAGTTGCGGGGATTATTATTGCTGGTAGATGTACGGCACAAACCCACAACAGATGACCAGCAGATGTATAACTGGCTTAAGACCTACCATATTCCTACTGCAGTGGTGGCTACCAAGGCTGATAAACTGAGCCGGGGTCGGGCTAAGCAAAACTTGGCCGTGGTACGCCAAACCCTGCAGCTGGTGGATGGGGATCCCCTGATATTATTTTCTGCTGTCTCCGGTCAGGGTAAAGATGACATATGGGCTGTTATCGAAAATTGGACAGAGCAAAACAACCTATTGGTGCCGGATGTTTAAAGTGAAAAGTTGGAAAGTCAATAGTGAGTAGCTTTGTTTGTCTTGCTGTAGATGAGAGGCTTTTTTTAAAAAGCCTCTCACTTTTTTTATTGAGTGGTTTTATAAGAATGCATTGTCCTGATTTTGTCAAATGGCTTGCTATTAATGGAACTCCACATCTATTGATCTGTTACGCCCGTGGGTATCCTTAGTCATATGCACTTCTAGAACGCCGTTACGATAACTAGCCCTGGCTCCCTCGGGGCGTACGCTGGCGGGTAAAGAAACGCTGCGCTGGAACCGGCCATAAAACCTTTCAGTGCGGTGGTAGCGATTTTCATCCTTGACTTCATTGGTCCGGTTTATCACACCCGAGATGGACAGTGTATTACCGTCTATGTCAATATGAATATCCTCTTTTTTCTCAACACCCGGGATCTCACAAAGGGCTACCACTTCGTTCTCGTTTTCATAAACATCAACCCGAGGTCCAATGTCCAGATGATGCCTCATGTCCCCATAAATAGGTTCAAAAAACCGCTCCATTTCACGGCGCATGATATCCATGCTGTTGAATGGATTGTAGGGTACTAATGCCATATAATCACCTCCAAATTGATTAATAGATATTATAGGCTATCCTAATAAAAAAAATACATAATGTAAGGAGTGTCGGTGGTTGCAGTTTTTCCAAAATGAGAACAATCCAAAATGAAAACAATAAGAAACCCCCTGTGTGGTTTAGTTAAAACTATAGGCCAGGAGGTTACTTTTATATCATATTATTAATTTAGCTTTCAACCAGTTCAGTAACAGGTACTTCTTGGATCTGCCCGTCGCCATCCAGCGGCCTTACCCTGGCTGTTCGGTTATCGGTGCTTATACTTTCGATCCATATCGGGGAACCGTTAAATAGCACCTGATGGCTTTGTTTGGAATTAAATATTTGCTGAGCTCTCGAAACATTCATGACAATTCACTGCTCCTTTATGAATAGTGATTTGGTGAATAAATATTAGTATTATTGCCAATCGAACGCGATATAACACCAGGTGTTAATCAAAAATTTCCCTGAACCAGCTTTTTCCCTGTTCATCTTTTGGCGTGTACTGGATAGTTTTAACCGCCTGGCAAGCATAACTGTTATTGACAGCAGTTTCATAGGTATAGGTTACGGGCACATCTAATTGACCTGTAGTTAACATTAGTTGTTTAATGTCGTTAAAAGTTTGTTCATCAATCTGAGGGTCTGGTGTCCACATTTTCATGGTCAAATATTTTTGGAGGATTTGATTCAATATTTTTTGATCCAGATCACCTAAGTGAGTCTTGATTGCTCTGGCTGTAATTTGGGGCTCGTGCTGCATCCATAATTGTGCTTTATAGATACCATTGACAAACCCTTGTACAGAATCGGTACGGGTACTGATTACCTCCGGTTTAACTGTGCATAGCACAGAAGGGAAGCTGTTAGCAGACTCACCCAGGCTGGCAATAATATGACCGGCACCGTTTTCCTCGGCTATCAAGGCTTGAGTACCAGAGAGTTGGATATATGAGCCGCTGCCTGATTTAAAAACTCCTAAACGTAATTCATCAGGGATACGGTTATACAGGCACAGGTCGCGCATGGGTACCATTCCATTGTTTCTAATAATTTTTTCCATAACCAGCCCCGGTCCTGTTTCAGGAGGATAGCAGATAATGTTTTTGTTCCTCAAACCCTCCCAGGATATAGTTTCCTTTTCTCTAGCTAATATAAAGGTGCCGTCTCGATGGGCTAGCGATGCCACAATCAACGGTGCTGATTGATTTACCGATTGATGGTATATGCAATCCACTGGGTCAGTCAGTAAGATATCGGCTAGATCACCTGCATATAGATCTTTGGCCGCCAAGTCGGAACCGTTGAGCAGTTGTACTTTGATTCCCTGTTCGGCGAAATAACCTTCTTGCATGGCTACATACAGCGGAAGGTGCAAGATATTTTTTTCTTTTTCCCATACTTTTATGAAAACCACATTTTTTTCTACATCCTGGTTACTAAGTACGAAAAAAATACCGCCACTTATTATGATGCCTGATATTAGCAACAGCACTAAAACATATTTTAGATTAAACATATTGACTCACCCCTAAAACACAAGTATTCAATTTATTTATAGCTATGTGCTAATAGATATTTAAGAACTTAAAATCATTAACTGTTAACAAGCATATAAATACCTTTAGCGCATAGGATATAGTAAATTTTTTTTCGGGGGTAGATTGTATGTTTAAAGGTATAACGTTGGTTAGCTGGTCCCGTAGAAATGGACAGGCCGGTTTACTAAATCCAGGTGCAGTTTGGTCGGGGTTGGTTTGGGCTCTAATGAGTACGGTGTTTATCTGCACGGCGTTGATGCTCTGGGTTTTTATGACAGCCGGCGAGGTTTATCATTTTAGCGTTCTACTCAAAGCGGGTATAGGAATTGGTGCATTGCTGGGTGGGGCGGTTAGCGGTAAAACGGCAGGGTATCTGGGTTGGCTGCACGGTGTGACGGTGGGTTTTATTTATTTCCTGGCTGTGCTGTTGCTTTTAATTGTTTGGAGTAATGGGCTGTCTACTTTGCCGGTTTGGTTTGGTTATGGTCTGGCCTTGTTATTATTGTCTGCTGCCGGAGGTGTTGCCGGAGTAAACATATCTGCGGCAAGTCGTAGCTCGTCAATAAACAGCAGGCAGAGGAAACGTTTTCCTGTTTAGTATCGCACTGGTTGACAAGATCAAAGAAAATAATTAAGATAATAGGAGTTAATAATAAGGCAAAGAAGGGGAGTTTGGCCGTAAGTGGCGATCTCAGAGAGGGAATATCCGAGGCTGTGAGGTATCCCGACGGCAGCGGTCGTTGTCGCCCCGGAGCCGCCGGTTTGAACGGTTATTCTAGTAGTTTATTTACTAGGAATAAGCTTGTTAGAACCTTGCCGGGTTCAGCCCGTTATAGCTGATGAAGAGCCGTGTGTGGGATAGGTGCTGTTATCCCTGCCGGAACTAAGGTGGTACCGCGGAACCTTTTTCGCCCTTAAACGAAAAAGGTTTTATTTTTTATAGGGTTATTAATTGCTAACGGAGGTTTTCTAATATGACCAATAAGTATAACATGCCCACTATTTATGACCCTCATGTTGTGGAGGATAAGTGGTACAAATACTGGGAGCAAAATAAGTATTTTCGCTCTATTGTCGACCCTGAAAAAGAACCTTTTTGCATTGTTATGCCACCCCCTAATGTAACCGGACAATTACATATGGGACATGCCCTGGATAATACTCTGCAGGACATCCTAACCCGCTGGCGCCGTATGCAGGGTTACAACGCCCTGTGGCTGCCTGGCACCGACCATGCCGGTATTGCTACCCAGGCCAAGGTGGAAGAGCAGCTAAGCAAAGAAGGAACCAATAAGTATGAACTTGGCCGGGAAAAATTTTTAGAGCGGGTCTGGGAATGGAAAGAACAGTATGGTGATCGTATCACTCACCAGCTGCGCCGGTTGGGTTCTTCTTGTGACTGGGACAGAGAACGGTTTACCATGGACGAGGGCTGTTCCGAGGCTGTGCGGGAGGTATTTGTCCGTCTTTATGAACGGGGCTTGATTTACCGAGGTTATTATATTACCAACTGGTGCCCCCACTGCCAGACTACCATTAGCGATATTGAGGTTGAACACCTGGACAAGCCGGGCCAGCTTTATTATATTAAATACCCGATCCTGGGCAGCCCGGAGGAATTCATTACCGTGGCTACTACTCGGCCTGAAACCATGCTGGGCGATACGGCGGTGGCGGTGCATCCCGAGGATAAACGCTATAAGCATCTCATTGGTAAGACCTTGATTTTGCCCCTGGTGGAGCGGGAGATTCCTGTCATTGCCGATGAGTATGTCGAGCCAGAGTATGGTACTGGTGCGGTAAAGATTACCCCGGCTCACGACCCCAACGACTTCGAAGTAGGTCGGCGGCACGATTTGCCCTCAGTGCAGGTAATTGACCGGGAAGCCAGAATGACCAAAGAGGCCGGTGCTCGCTATCAAGGCCAAGATCGCTGGGAATGCCGGAAGCGCATTGTGAAGGATTTGCAGGCAAAGGGTTTGCTGGTTAAAATCGAGGATTTATCCCACGCCGTGGGGCACTGCTACCGCTGTTCGTCGGTAATTGAGCCGATGCTTTCCAAACAGTGGTTTGTGCGTATGAAGCCGCTGGCCGAGCCTGCTATAGCTGCGGCCAGGGATGGCCGGGTACAATTTATCCCCGAGCGGTTTACCAAGGTATACTTAAATTGGATGGAGAATATCCGGGATTGGTGCATTAGCCGCCAGCTCTGGTGGGGTCACCGGATACCGGTATATTACTGCCGGGAATGTGAGGAAGTAATTGTCAGCAAGACCCGCCCGGACCAATGTCGCTGCGGTTCGACCAATCTGGAGCAGGATCCCGATGTGTTGGATACCTGGTTCAGCTCGGCACTGTGGCCATTCTCTACCCTGGGCTGGCCTCATAAGACGGTGGACCTGGCTTATTACTATCCCACCTCGGTTTTGGTTACAGGCCGAGACATTATATTTTTCTGGGTGGCCCGGATGATTTTTAGCGCTCTGGAACACATGGATGATGTGCCTTTCCGGGAGGTATTTATCCATGGCCTGGTTATGGATGCTCTGGGCCGCAAGATGAGTAAATCGCTGGGCAATGGCGTTGACCCCATTGAGGTTATAGAAAGCCACGGTGCGGATAGCCTGCGGTTCATGCTGGTAACAGGAAATGCTCCCGGCAACGATCTGCGCTTCCATTTTGAACGCCTGGATGGAGCCCGTAACTTTGCCAATAAAATTTGGAACGCCTCCCGGTTTGCCCTGATGAATTTGCAGGATTATGCACCGAAAAAGTCACCCGAGCATGAGCAATACACACTGGCTGACCGTTGGATTGTAAGCCGTTTCCAGAGGACAGTGCAGGAATGCACCGGATTTCTGGAAAAATACGAACTGGGTGAGGCTGCTCGGGTGCTTTATGAATTTATCTGGAGTGAACTGTGTGACTGGTATATTGAACTGGTTAAGCCGCGTCTTTACGGTAAAACCGGGGCTACTGATCGGGAGCTAGCCCAGCAGGTGTTGGTCGGAGTGCTGCGGGGGGCGCTGGAACTGCTGCACCCGTTCATGCCGTTTATTACCGAGGAGATCTGGCAGCGTTTACCACACCGGGGTACTACTGTGATGCGTGCACCCTGGCCGGAATACCGGCAGGAGCAGGTGGATGATGAGGCCGAAGAACAAATGGAGATAATTATGGAGGTAATCAGGGGTATCAGGCAGATACGCAGTGAAATGAACGTGCCGCCGGGCAAACAGGCTGAAGCGTTAATTGTCACTGCTGTGTCCGGATTGCGTGAGATGCTGGCGGATAACCTGGCTTATATAGAGGGGTTGGCCAACTGCCAGGCCCAGGTGCTGGAGGAGCTTATTGAAGTACCCGAGCAGGCAGCTACTGCTGTGGCCCGGGACATACAAATATTTGTGCCCCTGCGTGGACTAATCGATGTAGATAAAGAACTGGCCCGGCTTACCAAGGATAGGCAGGTTTTGGAGAAAGACCTGTCCCGGGTGGCGGGTAAGCTTAATAACCCAAGTTTTCTTAATAAGGCACCTGCCGAAGTGGTGGAAAAGGAACGCGGCAAACAGGCAGAGCTTTCCTCGAAATTAGATGCGATTAATGAACGCCTAGCTATATTCGGGGGAAGATAGGTCTATAAATATTGATCAGCGAGCCTGTACGTGTTGTAGGGCTCGCTGATTATTAATAGGTAGTCTTGGCGTTTGACAACATTAGAGCTTTAATGCTTTTAAACACTCGAAGTCTTCTTGTGTCCCACTGAATTTTATTGTGCTCTTGTGTTAAATTTATTTTTCTTTATAACTTTCACACACCCCGGCGTTTATGCATTTGGTACATGAGCCAAAACAGCCACCGGATTTAATCACGGGCTTATTACAACGGGGGCAGCGCAAGGCAATCTCTGGATTAAACCGATAGCTGCACTGTTTGCAGGTTATTAGTTGAATTTGTTCTTGCATATTGAAAACTCCTTGGTTGTGTAAAGATATTTTTTCATTGCTGACTGGCTTAACCAAGTTATGACGTATATAGGTTAGTTGGTTGTAGTTATGACAAGCCTGACCCCGGTTTTGATCTTTGGAGCAGCCGGCAGGTTAGCAGTACGGATATGGTTATGGCAATAAAGACGGCGATCACCAGGGGAATACCCAGAGTATTGCTGCTGCCGCCGAAGATAGCCGACATCTGTGCTACCAGGCCACCCACGGTAAAAGCAACTACCCATGTACCGGCCCACATAATGGCACCTTCCCGGTAGCCCCGCTCTTTAAAAATGATCAATATTGATGCTATGCAAGGTACGAATAAGGTAATGGTGATTAAGACTATAACCGTTGCCATAGGTGTCAGCGCCATATCAGTAAGGCCGGCTGCCCCAAAGTCGCGGCGCACTATACCCATAATAAAGGCAGTGGCTGTTTCCGGCGGTAGCCTTAACCAGCCTACGGTTAGCGGAGCCAGCATTTTTTGCAGCGCAGCTAAACCACCGGTAATTTGTAAGGTGCTGATAATTAGAGCACCCAGGGCAAACAGTGGGGTGGCCTCCTTTAAGAAGTGATAGGATTTAGTACCGGTTTTGCGTAATACGTTATCAACCCTGGGTAACCGCAGTGGTGGGAGGTCGATTAACAACTCGGTGGACTTGCCCGGCACTAGAGTGTTCAGCAGCGTACCTGTAATAACTAATACAGCAAGGATTACCAGTGCGTACAGCGCTATATACCCGGGGCCAAATCCTGCCAGCAGTCCGGCAATGACGCCCAGTTGAGCTGAGCAGGGAATGGTCAGTCCCATTAGGAAAATAGTGATTCTTCTTTCTCGATCGGAACCCAGCAACCGGGTAGTAATGCTGGCCATGGTGACACAACCGAAACCCAGTATGAGCGGTATCACTGCCCGACCGTTAAGGCCGATACCCGTAAGTACCCGATCTACCAGTGTGGCTATACGGGGCAGGTAGCCCGAGTCTTCAAACATGGCCAGAAAGAAGTAAAAGCCCACCACCAGCGGCATCAATAAGCCCAGCACGTAGGTTACCGTCATGGTCAATACGCCAAATTCGCCGGTTAAAATGAAGCCCAGATTGCTGTCTAAAGAAATAAATTGTTCTATGAAACTGCGCACTGCCGGTTCATAAAAGCCAATTAAAATTGTTTCCTCGGTTATTCCCACTACCGTACCTGCAATGAACACCCCAATAGACTGGAACATAGCCCACATGGTTATAATTAATAAGGGAATACCGGTAATTGGCTTAATCATCCAGCACCCCAATGTAACACCAATTCCTGCACCGCGGGAGCTTTCACTGACTACATGACCTACAATATTGTTCACTTGCTCCCGGCGTTTTAGGTAAATCTGTTCCCGTTCATCTCCCGGTTCCAAACCGTGACGGGACGCTATTACTTCATCGCCCTCCAATACCAACAACGCCTCTCCCTGACTGCCCAACCTGTCTGCCAGATGGGTCAATTTTTGTTGCAGTTCCCCGTCAACATGTCCTTTTTGTGCCAATATATGGGCTGTTTTTAGCTGGGCGAGCCCCTGTTTTTTGGTGGCTATAGTGGGAATGACCGGCACTCCCAGCAAATCGGTCAGTAAATCGGTATCAATTTTAAGGCCTTGTTTTTGGGCTTCGTCAATCATGTTTAAGACGACCAAAACCGATACACCGGTATCGATTATCTGGCGTGTTAAAAATAAATCCCTTTCCAAGTGCGCGGCGTTGACCACATTAATTACTATATCAGCGGACAAAATGATGTCCCTGGCGATGCGTTCTTCGTCATTAAAGGAGGAAATACCGTATATCCCCGGGGTATCGATAATGACATTATTGCTCAAGCGTCCATAAGATATTTCCAGGGTCGTACCAGGGTAGTTGGAAACGTCCACATATAACCCAGTTAAATAGTTAAAAACTACTGATTTACCGGCGTTGGGGTTACCGGCCAAAACAATTCTTCGGGCGTTTTCGGGCATATTTATTTTAATACCTGTGTCATGACAATGAGCCAAGTAATAACACCACCTTTGCATAGAATTATGTAATGCATGTTAGTTCAAAGTTACGGTAATTCTGTTAGCCAATTCCCGGCCAATGGCAATTTCCTGTCTGTTTTTTCTCAGTACGATAGGGCCGGCGGGTAATACTTCCTCACAAAATACAACTGCTCCCTCGCCGATACCAAAGCGGATAGCCTGGGAGCGAATATTTTCATCTGGAATGTGTATAATCTTAACATGCTGACCACGCTTAGCGTTACCTAATGTCATATCAAGCACCTCCACTTAATTGAGTAGTTAAATTAAATGATAATCATTATCATTGATTATCATTATCATTTTAGTGGTGATGATTTAGTTTGTCAACTACAATATATGTAGGAGTACAAATGTGATGAAGAATTTAAGTTTTTTACCTGGTACCTTTTTTTTATTTATGTTTTAATAGTAGCACGGAAAAAGGTTATATGTTACGTTAGTGGTTTTTTTACATTTTTCACCCGGAGTGTGATAGCATTGTTATATGAAGAGGCAATGGAATACTTGCAAAACCTTACCAAGTTTGGGATGAACTTTGGATTGGTACGGATCAGTGAATTACTGCGCCGCCTGGGTGAGCCACACAGGAAGATTAATGTAATTCATGTCGGCGGTACTAATGGTAAAGGTTCTACCACGGCGATACTGGCCAGTGTTTTGCAAAGTTCAGGTTACCGGGTGGGCACATTTACCTCTCCCCACTTGCATAGTTACACAGAGCGTTTCCGAATTAATAATGCGGAAATTGACCCGAACCAGGTAGCTAAATTAATCACTTATCTGCGTCCGCACATAGAAACTATGGTTCAGGATGGTTTTGAACACCCCACGGAGTTTGAGGTCAGCACTGCCCTGGCTTTTTGTTACTTTGCTGAGGAGGCGGTGGATTATCTGGTGCTGGAGGTTGGGCTGGGCGGTGCTATCGACTCCACCAATGTAGTACACCCACTGCTGTCAGTTATTACAAATGTAACTATGGACCACATGGATTATTTGGGTGGTACTGTATCTGATATTGCCCGGGTTAAAGCGGGGATTATTAAACCTGGCGTTCCAGTGGTTACTGCCTCAGATAACCCTGAGGTGCTGGCCATTATTCAGGAAATCTGCCGTGAGAAAGGCTGCACTTTGATTCAAGTAGGCCGGGATGTTACCTGGGAATACGGGGAGCATTCATTGCGCGGGCAATACTTTGACTACCAGGGGCTTAAATGGCATTTTATGGAACTATGGCTTCCTTTGCTTGGCCAGCATCAGGTGGTCAATGCTTCCACAGCTCTGGCGGCACTGGAACTGCTAGCCGGCCTGGGCGTACATATAGAAGAAAGTGCGCTGCGGGACGGGCTGAGTAAAACAGTATGGCCGGCGCGCCTGGAATTGCTTGGGGGTAAACCGCCGGTACTTATTGATGGTGCGCATAATTATGAGGGCGCCCGCAGTTTGCGCCTCGCCCTTGACACATATTTCCCAGAGCGGGAGATAGTTATGATTTTAGGTATGCTGGGCGATAAGGAACGGGCTCGGGTGGTGGCTGAACTTGCCCCGCGGGCTCGCAAGGTGATCATTACAAAGCCCAATAGCCCCAGGGCTGGCGACTGGCAGCAGCTAGCCGCTCAAGCGCGCGAGTATATATCTGATGTGGATGTGGTAGAGAGTATAGCTGATGCGGTGTTGTCTGGTATGAAGCAGGCCGGGGTGGATGATTTGGTGTGTATCACCGGTTCTTTGTATATGGTTGCAGAGGCCAGGGAAGTTGTACGTGGTCTGTTCAACAAGAAATAATTTAGGGTGGAACAGTAAAATTTATTGACGAATTAAACTGTTTGGGGTAGACTTTAATGGAAAAAAGCTCCATTATTAACTTTGGTAATAGCCAAATTAAATCAACGCAGGGTGTTTGTATTTTAGCTTTAGCATATTTAATACCCCTGCTTTAAACCCGATCCCTGCGTACCCAAAAGGGATATGGGATTTTTTTTAGTGGTTTGCAGAAGACTGGTTATTATATGTATGATAGAATATAGAGCAAGGAAACAGTTAACTTGTTTGTAAGTGCGCATTTGAGGTGAGTGAATGGCTAAAATTATACGCGGAGCCAGCAATGTCGGGATACTATTGTTGCTGTTATTAGCCGGTGGTCTTGTTGGTAGCGCTGTTGCTAATAGCCTTGCCAAGTCTGTGCCTTTATTGGCAGCCACAGGTAAAATTGGTTTACAACCGACCACCCTGGATTTGCAGTTTATTCAGTTAACTTTTGGTTTTACCTTGGATATAGGTCTGACTACTGCTTTAGGGTTGGTGCTGGGATATATCGTTTACAGAAAAATATAGTCATTCTGAATAGAACGGTTTTTTGCTGGATAGAAAAATACGCTACTTATACGGAGGAAGAAATTTGCCCACCATTTATCTTGCATCGTCGTCTCCCAGACGGCGGGAACTGCTTGAACAAATTGGCTTGCCTTATACTATAGTTACAGTTGATGTTGATGAAAGTCTGTTGCCTGGTCTGTCTCCTATTGAACAGGTAGTCGCGCTATCCCAGCGCAAAGCTAGAGCCGCTGCAACAATATATTCAGAAGGTATTGTGATTGCGGCAGATACTGTGGTGGTGTTGGATGGCCAGGTGTTAGGAAAACCGGCTAATGAAGCAGAGGCTTTGACCATGTTGGAACGCCTGCAAGGGAATGTTCACGAGGTACTTACCGGTATAACCTTGCTGGAGTTGGCTGGTGACCGGGTTTTTTCGGACTTCGAGTGCACCGAGGTGCAGATGCGTGATGTATCCCGGGATGAACTGATGCGATACATAACTACCAAAGAGCCGTTTGATAAGGCCGGGGCGTATGGTGTTCAGGGGTTAGCGGCTGTGTTTGTAGCAGGGATCAGGGGTTGTTACTTTAACGTAGTGGGGTTACCTCTTTTTAAGTTGACTCAGATGTTGAAAGAATTTAATGTAGATGTATCAAGTTATTGGAGGTAGATTCCATGGTATCTCCGGTCTATCGTGTTGCGATAAAGGACATGCCTCTATCCTTACGGCCCAGGGAACGGCTATTGCAGGAAGGGCCGGAGGCCTTATCGGATATTGAGTTATTGGCCATTATGCTACGCACCGGTTATGCCGCTGCCAGTGCGGTGGATTTGGCAACTGCACTGCTCGGTCATTTTGGTGGTATAAAGCAATTGCTTGGTGTTTCAGCCGAGGAATTGAGTGCTTTTAAAGGTATGGGACCGGCAAAGGTGGCTCAAATCAGGGCTGCACTGGAGTTAGGACGGCGGGTGGCTATGACTACTACCTGGGACAGGCCTTGCATTAAATCACCTGAAAACGCAGCCTCATTGGTCATGGAGGAAATGCGTCACCTGGACAAAGAACACTTTTGTGCTTTGCTTCTGAACACCAAAAATCAGGTGCTGGTGCGAGAAACGATTTCCATTGGTACACTGAATTCTTCAGCTATCCACCCGCGGGAGCTGTTTAAAGCGGCCATTAGACGCAGTGCTGCCGGGGTGATCCTGGTGCATAACCATCCTAGCGGTGATCCTACACCCAGCCGCCAGGATATTGAGGTGACCAACCGTTTAATTGAAGCAGGGAATATTATTGGTATTGAAGTCTTAGATCACCTGGTTATTGGAGATAATAGATTTACCAGTTTTAAGGCCAAGGGCCTAATATGAAACAATGACAGAGAGAGGGGCCTGTACAAATGCGCTTAGGCATTTTTTCCAAAGATATGGGTATTGACCTGGGAACAGCAAACTCCCTGGTTTATCTAAAAGGTAAGGGCATTGTTCTCCGAGAGCCGTCAGTGGTAGCTATCCAGCGCGATAACGGCCATGTGCTGGCAGTGGGTGAGGAAGCCAAGCAAATGATTGGCCGTACACCAGGTAATATCATAGCCATTCGCCCGATGAAGGATGGCGTGATTGCCGATTTTGATATCACTCAAAGCATGATCAAATACTTTATCAATAAAGCTTTACGTGGCCGCACTTTTCTAATTAGACCCCGTGTGGTGGTTTCAGTGCCTTCCGGAGTAACCGCGGTGGAGGAGCGGGCTGTTCGTGAAGCCGCTCTGCAAGCAGGAGCTCGTGAAGCCTATCTGATTGAAGAGCCTATGGCGGCCTCCATCGGAGCCGGCTTGCCGGTGCATGAACCTACCGGAAATATGATCGTGGATATCGGCGGGGGTACCACTGAGGTAGCGGTAATTTCTCTGGGAGGTATAGTTACCAGCCGTTCGGTACGTAAGGCAGGTGATGAGATGGATGATTCGATTATTCAGCATGTTAAAAAAACCTATAACTTAATGATTGGAGAGCGTACCGCTGAGGAAATAAAAATACAAATTGGTACTGCATACCCCCTTGATGCGGTGGAAACGTATGAGGTGCGGGGGCGTGACTTGATCAGCGGATTACCGAAAACTATTGAGATAACTTCTGAGGAAATTTATAAAGCTTTGTCTGATCCTGTTGCCAGTATTGTAGATGCAATAAAAAGCACTTTGGAACAAACTCCTCCTGAACTATCCGCGGACATTATGGACCGGGGGATAGTTATGGCTGGGGGTGGCTCTTTACTTCGTGGCCTGGACCACCTGGTCAGTGAGCAAACCGGTATGCCTGTACACCTGGCTGAGGAACCGCTACTGGCAGTAGCTTATGGCACAGGGCGGGTACTGGATAATATTCATATTTTACGTAAAGTTATTATACATCCCAAAAAATTGGCTTGAGCCTGGTCTATTACGGTTCAATATCAAATGAGCTATAATATATATTATAGGGTGTGTGTCGAGTGTCCCGTCTTACAACTGGGAAAACCCTTTTTTTATTAGGTGTATTGGTAGTGCTTATTATTATTGGCTTGCATTTTTCCGCAGGTAATACGGATGAGTTGACTCCCTTTGAGTCAACTACTCGGGAGACGCTCTCTCCAGTACAGCGGGTAGTATCGGTAGTTAGTGGTAAGGTCACTGATTTTTTTGCGTTTCCCGTCCGCTTATATAAACTTTCGGAACATAACCGGCAGCTTGAGCAGCAGGTGACGGAACTACAGGAGAAGCTAGCTGAATATAACGAAATTAAAGCTGAAAATGTTCGTCTTAAGGAGCAGCTTTCATTTAAAACCAGCCTGGCGGGCCAGCTGAATACAGTATCGGCTGAAGTCATTGGGCGTGCGGCAGATAATTGGTTCGGTATAGCGATTATTAATAAGGGTTCTGCTAACGGCATCCAGCAGGATATGGCTGTGATAACCCCGGCCGGTCTTGTTGGCCGGGTGACCAATGTTACCAACCACACGGCAGAGGTGCTGCTCATTACTGACCCCCGCAGCGGCGTCGGTTGTTTGGTCCAAGAAAATCGCGCACCGGGTATTGTTGAGGGAGTAGCCGGTGGGAGTAGCGTTGTAAATATGGTGCACATACCGTCTGATTTGGCGCCTAAAAAAGGAAACAGGGTCGTAACTTCAGGGTTTGGCAGTGTTTTTCCGAAGGGCATACCAGTTGGTACAGTGCATAAGACCCGCCGTGAAGAATCCGGCATGTTTAAAATGGCAACATTAAAAACCTTTGTGGATTTTAACCGGTTGGAGGAGGTTCTGGTAATTACCTCAAGCAACGTTGATCCGGTTACGTAGCACCCGGAGGTGAAAAATTTGCAACCTTTGTCTTTTTTATTGTTTGTGCTGCTGGCATTTATTCTGCAGACCGCAGCTTTTAATTATATAGCTATTTATGGGATAAAACCTGATCTGGTACTGATACTGGTTATTCTTAACGGCTTCCTCCGGGGTCCTCGGGAGGGGGCTTTTTTGGGTTTTGCAGCCGGTATTTTACAGGACCTGGTAAGCGGCGGTTATTTTGGCTTAAATGCTTTAACCAAGATGACATCAGGCTATCTGGCAGGGTTGGGGGAAGGCAGGTTATACAGGGATAATCGTGTAATTGCTGCCGGGCTGACCTGGATATGCACATTGGGAGCGCAGCTAGTTTTTCAATTTTTGCTGTTGCTGGTTAATGTATCAGTGCCAGTACCGGCGGCACTTGCTTATGTTATATTGCCCACTGCTTTCTATAATGCGCTGGTGGTACTGCTTATTTACGGTTATTTTTATCGATATGTCCAAAAGGACCAGTCTAATAATGCAGAATTTTTTAACCCCTAAGAGACCTTCGCTCATCATTCGGAGAAACAAGAAAGGTTAGCATTATGAAAAGAAAAGCATTAGTTGAATATAAAATGAAATTTATATTGGGTGCAGTGCTTTTGGTGTTGCTGCTATTACTTGCCAGGCTATCCTTTATGCAATTGGTGCAAACCGAACAATATCGTACGATGGCGCGCAATAATTATATTCGGATCGTGCCGGTTTTTGCCCCGCGGGGGGAAATTTTCGACCGGCAAGGCGAAAAAATTGTCACTAACAAACCTATTTATACTGTATCCATCAATGATTTAAATTTAGAGGGCACTACTTATCACTTATACCTGGACCGTATTGGCCCGGAAACGGTAAGTATGGCTGACAAGCTTGCCTGGATATTAGCCGGGGATGAGGAAGCGGTACAGTATTTTCAGCAAATCAGCGGTAAAACGCCGGAGGACTTTAATGAGCATGTAACCCGAAAAAGTGACGAGGCCACCTATACAGCTAAAAAGCAAGCTATTGAAGAGATTATCAAAGAACGGGTCAGCAGCAACAAGGTTAAATTGGAAAATGGTGAAGCACTGGAAATCGCCGTAGTTTATCATCCATCTACAGTGGCCACCTTGCGTCAGCAAAACCTTAGTTCCTTTGGTGTCAGGTTGGAAAAGAAAACCGATATGTTAAGCGAACTCGTGGCCATGCTACACCAAGAGGCGGTATTTGCTGATAAGACCGTTTATGAAGTGGAAGCGGATGTGCGGGCAGCAATCAGGGAGAAAAAATACTACAAGCCATACGAACCCGTGCTAGTAGCTGAAAACATCTCAACCCAAACAGTAGTGACACTACGGGAAAGACAGATGGAATTGCCCGGGGTAGTCGTGGACATTCAACCTGTTCGGGACTATCCTTATCAGAATCTGCTGGCCCACGCGCTTGGCTACGTGCAGAATATCAAACAGGAGCAGTATGAAGAGCATAAAAACGAAGGCTATTTTATGAACGATCTTTACGGGCAAAACGGCCTGGAATTGATGTATGAATCTTACCTGCGGGGCGAACACGGTGCCAGGCAGGTGGAGGTAGATGCCGGTAGCCGGCCGGTGCGGGACTTGGGCTTAAAACTGCCTGTACCGGGTAACGACCTGGTGCTAACCGTTGATCTTGATTTGCAGATGGCAGCGGAGAAGGCATTGGAGGATGGGGTAGCCCGGGCTCAAAGTGCGGGCCACAGTCGTGCCAAAGCTGGTGCTGCGGTAGTTATGGATGTTCGCACCGGAGCCGTTCGGGCTATGGCCAGCTATCCCTCGTATAATCCCGGCATCTTCACCGATGGGTTATCCAATGCCCAGTGGCAAGAGCTGCAGGATACAGGTGCGCTGCTTAATCGCACCATATCAGCTATTTATCCGCCCGGCTCTACTTTTAAAATGGTTACGGCAGGGGCGATATTGGAGAATAAAATTGTGGATCCCAACTTTAATATTCCCGACCCCGGTTATTACCGGCTGGGCAAGGGAATATTCAATGACTGGAAACCGGGCGGTCATGGGATGGTAGACCTCCGCAAGGCTCTGGAGGTGTCCTGTGATACTTATTTTTATCAATACGGGCGTATGGCCGGGGTAGATGCAATCGCCAGAATGGCTAAAGAATTTGGTTTAGGAGAAAAAACTGGTATTAATCTGCCTGGTGAAATAAGCGGTGTGGTGCCTACACCCGAGTGGAAATATAAACTTGTGAAAAATATGTTAATCATGTATAACGAGGACTTTGCCAAAGTACGCAAACTCAATGAACAAATCGAAAAGACTACCAACGAAGCACGTAATCAGGAACTGCAAAAAGAAAGGGACGCTGAACTTAACAAGCAATTAAAAAAACATGAATGGGATTTGGAATGGCAGCAATTTGAAACCGTTAACATGTCCATTGGACAGGGCAATAATACCTACACGATGATGCAGCTGGTATCATATGTAGCTGCTATAGCCAATAACGGGACATTATATCGGCCTTATTTAGTGGATAAAATTGTTACCCCGGATGGTAAGATTCTCAAAGAGTTTAAGCCGGAGGCCAAGCGAGAGGTAAATATCTCAAAAGCAAATTTGCAGATAATTCAGGAAGGAATGCATATGGTGGCAACGCCACCCAACGGTACCGCATCGGCAGTTTTTGGGCTTGACGCAGCGGCTAAAACCGGTACTGCGGAGGTGTTGGATGCCAAAGGCAATAAAATTGGCAACCATGCTTTATTTGTAGCCTATGCACCCTTTGAAAAACCTGAAGTTGCTGTAGCGGTGGTGCTGGAATATGGTTATGCGGGAGGTTCATTCGCCGGGCCTATTGCCCGGCAAATACTGGATGCCTATTTTGCTGAGACAGAGACAAAACCAGAGGATATACAAAATGATACGCCCGGCCGTCAAGCGGACGATACCGGGGAACTTCCTGAGGGCTGGGACGCGCTGCCTGCTTTAAGCTGGCCGGGCTGGGAACATCTGTCCGGTGAGAGTGAGGCAGTGCGAGTGACTAATTCGTCCCAAACTGAACAATCTGAAGTACAACATATTCCGGTGACTCCGAGCCGGCCTGTTGTATCAACCCAACCGGAGCAACCAACGGCCCTGCCGTCTGTCCCTCAATCACCACCGGCAACGTCTACTCCGCCAGATGAGGGCCGGCAACCTCCGGATGATAGCCAACAACCGCCTGTTGAGACATCGCCCAATGAGGCGGCACCAGAACCTGTACAACCCCAATCTGAACAGCAGCCACCTCAAACAGTGCCTGCTGTACCTCAGACTGTGCCGGCACCGGAGCAGACGCTTGAGGGACAACTATAGAACTAGCTGTACGGTCTGCTGCCGGTTATTCTATGCTGTATGGGAGACATTGATTAATCAATTAGTAAAGCAATTTTGGCTACACTGAAAATAAGTTATGGGAACTGTCATCCTGAGCGTAAGCTAAGGATCTAAAGATTAATCGCTTAGCTCAGGATGACAAAAAGTGTCCTGTATTTTCATACTCCGGTTCGCGTTAGCGGTATGGATGTCTACCTGAAAAATATCAATGAAAAATTTTTATGTAAAATTTTGGTTTTAACAAAATTAGGCAGGATATGGTTTATGGAGTGTAGAAATAATTACGTTAGTTGTTTAAAGTGAAAAAACTGGTTATGCTGGGAGGCGTAAATTATTGGCTCCGGATTTGACTAGTGGGAATTTGGTGCAGTTCCCCGGTAAAGGAGGGGGAGAGCCCGAGGAGATGATGGATGAGAATACAGTTCTGGTCCAACGCACCCTGCGTTCCGGCCAATCAATATATTTTGACGGCAATGTGGTAATTGTCGGTGATGTTAATCCCGGTGGGGAAGTGGTTGCTACTGGCAATGTGGTGGTTATGGGATATTTACGCGGAGTGGTGCACGCAGGTGCAGGTGGTAATGAAAAAGCCGCTGTTTATGCTTTTCGCATGCGACCTACCCAGTTGCGTATTGCGAATCATATCACCCGTGCCCCGGATGGGGATGATAATGGACCCATTGTACCTGAGATAGCCAGAATAAAAGACGGTACGGTGGTTATTGAGACTTTCTCATCTGGTTCGGAACGCTAAATATGAAGTTAACTTAAGTGAAATGCATAAAAGGGAGGAAGTAATATTTATGGGGGAAGTAATAGTCATTACTTCAGGTAAAGGAGGCGTTGGTAAGACTACCACTAGTGCTAATTTGGGTGCCGGTCTGGCCTCTTTAGGTGACAAGGTATGCCTGATTGACGCTGATATTGGGCTGCGCAATTTGGATGTAGTTATGGGCCTTGAAAATCGGATCGTATACGACTTGGTGGATGTTACCAGCGGTAATTGTTCCTTCCGGAAGGCAATGATTAAAGATAAACGCTTTGAAAATTTATTTTTAATGCCTGCTGCTCAAACCAAGGACAAAACAGCAGTTAGCCCTGAGCAAATGCGAGCGCTTACTGAAGAAATAAAAAGCGAGTTTGATTATGTTATCATTGATTGCCCTGCTGGTATTGAGCAAGGTTTTCGCAACGCCATCTCCGGTGCTAATCAGGCTATAGTGGTTACTACTCCCGAGGTTTCAGCTGTCAGGGATGCCGATCGTATCATAGGCTTGCTGGAAAAGGAGGATTTGCGCGAGCCCAAGTTAGTGATTAACCGAATGCGTTATCAAATGGTCAAGCATGGAGATATGATGAGCATCGATGATATTATCGATATACTGGCTGTAGACCTGCTCGGTGTGGTACCGGATGACGAGCAGGTAGTAATAAGTACTAACCGGGGCGAAATGGTGGTAATGAATGATTCATCAAGGTCCGGGCAGGCTTATCGCAATATTGTACGCCGTATTAAAGGCGAAGATATACCGATGATGAATCTGGAAGAAGAAGGTGGGTTTTTTAGGAAGTTAAGGCAGATAATTGGCCTTAAGTAACGGAAAGGGGGGGGAGCGCAATGTTGGACATTATTAACCGCCTGTTAGGCCGTGAAAGCCATTCCAGTAGAAATGTGGCCAAAGAAAGATTGCGCTTGGTGCTTGTGCACGACCGTGCTGGTGTTTCACCGGAACTTTTACAGACTTTAAGAGTTGAATTAATTCAAGTAATTTCTAATTATATGGAAATTGATGAACACTCACTGGAA
Source organism: Sporotomaculum syntrophicum (assembly GCF_009932395.1). Lineage (GTDB taxonomy): Bacteria > Bacillota > Desulfotomaculia > Desulfotomaculales > Desulfallaceae > Sporotomaculum > Sporotomaculum syntrophicum. Next base: position 780,961 of record NZ_LSRS01000003.1, on the reverse strand, counting down.
GTATCGCTGGACAGCAGCGAGAACCAGGTTGCCTTAGTGGCTAATATACCGGTGAAGAAAATGAAAAGGACCGTACAAACTGAGACCGCCTAAACTACTGTTGCCCGGTTCGGGTTTATCCGGACCGGGCCTGCTGCAGGGGTAGCGGTTGTGCGATATTTATTGATACGTTTCGTCGGTAGCTTTATTCTAACCGGCTTTTTTTGTGCCATCGCCTGTTATATAATAAAACTTATACTGTTTAACCTGACTAACTTGGCGTACAACGCCAACTAAGTCATGCATTTTGCAGTTCTAAAATTCAGGGTGAGTTAAATCTACCCTTGAATTAAGAACTTGCTTCAAAAGCAAGGCGGTGATTCAACGATTGAGTAATAAACGGTTTATAAAAAATTTGGATTTAACCCTGGTTGGGGTCACCGGGGTGATTCTGCTGTTTAGCTTGGTCATGATCAGTAGTGCCAGCACCGATTATGGCTGGTGGATGCGCCTTGGCTTGGATGTGGACAAATTACAAGAGGCTAATATTTTTCAAAGATTACTATGGATGAAAAAAGAATACGCGGTAAAACAATTTGTTTGGATAATGCTGGGCATTGCAGCCGCAGCGGCCGTCTTATATATACATTATGAAGATTGGCGACGCTACACAAGGCACCTTTATGTGGTAAATGTGATAATGCTCGGAGCAGTACTTATCCTGGGTCATACTGCTATGGGGGCTCAGCGTTGGATTGAGATCGGTCCTTTTGTTTACCAGCCCTCCGAATTTGCTAAAATCATTATCATTATTACCATGGCCGATTTTTTAGCCAAAAAGGAAGGGCAGCTGGGCAATATCAAGGAGTTGGTGCCTACCTTTATTTTTGTGGGAGTACCGTTGCTGCTAATCTTACTCCAGCCCGACTTGGGTACTTCATTAGTTTTTATTGCCATATTGTTCGGTATGTTATTTGTAGCCAGCTCTAAGCCTTTTCTGGTTGTCGGTCTATTCGGAGCGGGATTGGCCGGAGTGGTGGGATTAATATGGTCGCATCTTAGGTTTGATACCTGGATCCCCCTCCATGAATACCAGCTTAAGCGGCTGATTATCTTTCTAGACCCCTGGTCTGATATTCAAGGGGCGGGCTACCATGTTATTCAGTCCCAAATTGCTATTGGCTCCAGCGGCTTCTGGGGTAAGGGACTGCTGCGGGGAACCCAGAGTTTTTTGGAGTTTTTGCCGATCAGGCATACCGATTTTATTTTTTCGGTGCTAGCAGAGGAAACCGGTTTCCTGGGTGCCGCATTGCTCTTGATATTGTTTGGTATTTTTCTTTACCGGGGAGTACGGATTGCCAATGAAGCTAAGGACATGTTTGGGACCCTTATGGCGACAGGTATAGTAAGTATGATTACTTTTCAGATACTGGTCAACGTTGGCATGGCTGTAGCTATTATGCCCGTCACCGGTATACCACTGCCTTTATTCAGTTATGGAGGCAGCAGTATGATCACTACTATGATTGCCATTGGGATACTGTTGAATATCAATATGCGTAGGCAGAAAAGTATTTTTTAATTAAGCGCATCTAGGCTAAACCCAGGACAGGCTGTTTTTAAATTAAAGCAGTCTGTCTTTTTGGTGCTCGGCATGTACTGCCATGTGCTTCTGGGCGGAAAAAGCATCGGATTTTCGTCCGGAGTAACTATATGCTGCACCGGCCATAAGCTATAGAAATGTATTTTATTATTTCCTTGCGATTTCAGACTGTATTTTTATCGTAACACTCCAATAGTTGAAGTTCTAAATCAGTTTCCGTATATAAAAATTTGAATCCTTCATTAAAGAAACCGGTTTAGATAACATTAAAACCGTCCCACCACAAAAAGAGTTGTAATAATGGAGGATATCCTACTTTCCTGCAGAAATATGGTATAATAATGAAAAAAATTAGATAATATGCTTATTAAATGTACTTGTTTAATTAACTAACTAATAAAGGACGCATATAACACTATGAGTCTTTAAGGAGAAAAGGTAATGAGTGAAGTTATATCTTTATTACAGGGTATACCAGAGACTATCGCAACTCTAGCTTTAAGTCTATCATTCGCCAGAATTTCCTTGCGATGGCTCCCCATAGTAGTGGGAGGGGTAATTATATCTATTATTGGATCTGCAATTAAACTTTTACCTTTGACATTAGGCCTTCATTCAGTTGCTATGCTTTTAATGTGTGTTTTATTCATTTCTAAAACAACTCACATATCACCGTCCAAAAGTTTTATAGTGACTATCTCAAGTGTAATCATTCTTATATTTTTTGAAATCGTTATTCATTTATCTATTTCCAGACTAACAACGCTAAGCCTTGAGGCAGCATCTACCGATTCTTTATTATGGTTCCTAATCGGACTTCCACAGGCTATAATAATTTTTATTCTCTCTTTATTAGTTTCTAAAATTAAAAAACCTGTTTTGAATGGATGGAAGATATGAGTTACCTGCCAATTAGCAAACGCATAGCCGGTTATTTGTCTTTCCAAACGGGACTTTCAGCAGAAAAAGAAGAGATTATCACTTATGTTATTGAGGTAACTTTAATTAACCTGTTTAATATTATTAATATACTTTTTCTTGGTCTATTATTTGATGTATTGCCGGCAGTTATTACATGCTTAATTACAGTGGCATTGTTAAGACATACTGCTGGTGGAGCACATTCTAATTCACCGTGGCGCTGTGCCTTAATAACTGCCATAGTTTTCCTATCAATATCAATAGCAGCCTCATATCTAGCTCATATCAAACAAATATATATAGACATTATGGCAATTGTAGCCATAGCTATAGGAACATTTTTAACTGTCCGATTAGCCCCTGTGGATTCACCTTCTGCACCTATTACATCTGCTAATAGAAGGAAGAGACTAAAATGTTTATCGATAATTGTTATTGGTTTCATATCAGTGGTCATAGTCCTACTTCGACAAAGTTTGTGGTTACATACTCAGGAAGTACAAGTAGCTATAATTTTATCTGTATTATGGACTAGTTTTAATTTAACTCATTTCGGGCACCTTGTAATGTCACACATTGACAGGTTAAGAAACCCAAAGACAAAGGAGGTGAATTGATTATGAAAAAGATTATTAATAAGCTATGTTATTTTTCAGTAACTACAATGCTGTTTATGGCAAGTATCATAGTAACTCCAACTTGTTTTGCCTGGCATTATCAACCCGAAGTCCCCAAATCGCTAAGGAAATAGAACAAATAAAGGTGGTGCCATACCACCTTTTATTTAATGAGGTGTATTGTTTTGATTACGGAAGAAGAAAGGCAGAAAGAATTATACGAATATATTACAACTACACATATGCTTTGTCTTCTTATCTTTGTAATTGCTTTGATTCTAAGCGGACATAACATATTACCTAAATATTTTTACCCTTTTGCCAATATCGAGTTTTTCTTTTTGTTTTGTTTAATAGGTCTAATTATTGTAATATTATATATTACTAAAATACGATTAACACCAGTAACTTCAGAATCTTTATCATATATTGACTTTACTTACATGGTTTTACCGTTAATTTTATCTGTATCAATTTTGTTTATCTCTCATAAAGATCTTTCAAATTCTGAAGCAATTCTTTTGCTTCCCATCTTGATTACCGCATCAGTTATGGGTAAAAAAACCGGTATTTTTATGGCCTCAATATGCAGTTTATTTCTAATACTTCATGAGGTAATTTTAGAACCTGTAGGAAGCACATTTAAGGCTATAGAATCTGTTTTGATTTACATAAGTTTAATGCATGTTGTTGGTTGGTTTATCGGCGGAATAACAGATATGGAAACAAAACACCGGAAACACCTGACCATAATGGCTAATACTGATATGCTAACCGGTCTATATAACCACCGCTATTTTCAAGAAAAATTAAAAGAATATTTTAAGTCTGTCTCTGATAAAAACCCTTTATCCTTAATTATTATCGACATTGACTACTTTAAGAACTACAACGACAGTTTTGGTCATCTTGAAGGAGATCATGTATTGGGAATTATAGGTGATTTATTGAAGAAAAATATAAAAAGCGGGATTGCAGCAAGATATGGTGGTGAAGAATTTGTTGTTTTACTTCCGCATTCTGATAGTAGCACTGCGGTACAATTAGCTGAAAATATAAAGAAAATGGTAGAAGAACAGAAATTTTACGGAGAAGAATATCAACCCGGAGGCAAAATTACTGTTTCTTGTGGTATAGCAACAAGTCCTACTCATGGTATTAATCCTAAGGAATTAATCAAATACGCTGATTATGCACTTTATAAGGCTAAGAGTCTCAATAGGAATAAAGTTGAACTTTACATCTCGGTATTTGAGGATCTTGAGCTCAATGAAAATGAAAAAGAATCCTTTAATTCTATACGAACATTGATATCTATAATTAATGCCAAAGATCGCTACACATTCGGCCATTCAGAAAGAGTTACTGATTATTCCATAAAAGTAGCCAAAAGGTTACAGTTCTCGGACACTAACATACAACTACTAAAATATGCTTCATTTTTACATGATATCGGAAAAATAGAAATAGATGGAGATATCCTAAATAAACCAGGTGGTCTTGATGAAAATGAATGGAATGTTCTTAAGCAACATCCACGGTGGGGCAGTGATATTGTTAAATCGGTTAGTCAACTAGAGCCAATTTCAAAGGTAATACTATATCATCATGAAAATTACGATGGTTCGGGATACCCCGAGGGAATTAAAGCCGAGGACATCCCGTTACTATCAAGAATCATAAGGATTGTTGACAGTTACGATGCTATGACATCCAATCGTGTTTACAAAAAGAACATGACTTCCATTGAAGTAATTGAAGAAATTAAACGGTGTTCCGGGACCTTATATGATCCCATGTTGGCGCAGGTATTTATTGATATTATTTATTCTGAAGAATCACAGCAAACGCATATAATAACCTAGAAATAAAGGAAACATTCAGTAACACGAACATCGCTAAATCGCAAAAAGGTAAAATGTGTTAATTAATAAATTGCTAATTAAAATTTAAAAGTTTGTTGATTAAACGAGTATATTGCCACAACTTAGGCATATGCCAAGTATCGGCAAGATGGGATGCTTGAAAACAGAACTACAAAAGCCGCTTGCTACTCTGTTCAAAAGTAGTAAGCGGCTATTAGATTATGAAAATGTGCATTATTTACTAAGACCAGGTTTTGATGAAGCTAAAAATATACAAGTACAGGTGAAATGATACTAAGTTACCTGTTGAACTATATTGTAATATCCGCGATGTACTTGCGTATCAATGCAAAGAGCTCATTAATGGTCACCTACCTTTTGCTAATGCTCTCACTGTCAGTATAATTTTAGTAAAAGTCAGTATAATGGAAGTTTCTCAAACTATATAGATTATCTGCTATTACTACTACCTGTACAACGGCCACGGAGACGTAACCCGGGTAATCGACCAGACCGGCAACATCGTTAACAGCTACATCTACGATGAATGGGGAAACATCCTATCCAAGCAGGAACAATTGCCCCAGCTGCTGAAATATGCCGGAGAGTATACGAAAGCAGCCTGTACTACCTGCGGGCCAGGTATTATGACCCGACTGTAAATGGATGTTAAATAACGCCGACAAGATTGTCATATTTATCCACCCCAGCAAATATATATATTATAAAGCCGCCGACATTAGTTAGCGGTAAACGGTTGGGGGTGAATAGACTTTGAAGTGGGACAAGTTATCGCGTCTGGGCGGGCGTAAAAGCAGGGGGTTTGATGAATGGGCAGACTATTACCAGACCATAAATGGCCGGCGCCCGGTTACATCATCATATCAGCGCTCAAAAAGGTGGAACGGCCTCTACAGAATTACTGCCGTACTGGTTATACTGGCCCTACTTATAGTAGTGCGCCAATACCCCCATCCTGTGGGTGAACAAGCCCGGGAAAGTTTAAGGCATCTGCTTACAGCGGAGTGGGATTTCAGACCGGTACTGAATAAATCTGTACAACTGGCTGCTCAACTAGTTAATTGGGACAACCCGGTGATTCATGGTCCGGGTACGGGAATTGATGCCCGGCAGGTAACGGGTAGCGGGCTCACTAATGAAGAGCTTGCTTTACCGGTTTCCGGCAAGGTCGTGGAGGAGTTTGGCTGGACGCAATCTGCTGTTGACGACATGGAAAGATACCACGCCGGCATTGATATCAGCGCACCGATTGGTACCGGCGTCGTTGCTGTTCTAGACGGCAAGGTGGAAAGGATAGGCGAAGATAAAGAACTAGGGCAATATGTTTTAATTAATCATGGTGAAGGCAGGTACACATTGTATGGCTGTGTAACCGACGTGAGTGTGGTGGAAGGCCAAAAAGTGCAGGCAGGCCATAAAATTGCCCTGATTGGCGAAAACGGTGATGTAGCTGGCGGGGGGCTGCATTTTGAACTGCGGGAAAATGGAAAGCTGGTTGATCCGCTGGCTCGTTTGACAATAAGTGGTGAATAACGGAGGATACCGGTATGCGACTAGGACGTATACTGGGGGTGGATATATACTTAAACCCCTTTTTTCTGGCTTTACTGGCCTTGTTTTTTGTGGCCGGAGTGTTAGACCGGGGGCTGGTGGCCTTTGGTGTAGTGCTGGTGCATGAAATGGCCCATTCTCTAATGGCCAACCGTTTAGGAATCCCTGCCCATGAAGTGGAACTGCTGCCCTTTGGTGGGGTTGCTCGGGCGGGTACTGAGTTGCAGGTGGATCCAGTGCGAGAAACCTATACTGCACTGGCCGGGCCTGTCAGCAATTTGGCAATGATTGCCTTTGCTATAGCATTAAAAAATTACGGGCTCTGGCATGCTGACCTGGGTCCGTTTTTTTTACAGTGCAACCTGTTAATGGCCTTTTTTAACCTGTTGCCTGCCCTGCCACTGGATGGCGGGCGTATATATCGCTCTTACCTGGCTGCCCGGATTGGTATAACGCCGGCTACCTACCGGGCTGCCAGGCTGGGTCAAGTTTTTGCAGTCATTATCGCAGTTTTCAGCGTGCTAGGGGTATGGTGGGGAGCTTGCGGCGTGGATATTCTAGTTACTGCTTTGTTCCTTTTTTATGCGGCTACCCGGGAGCGCAGTGCAGCGCCATACCTGTTTATGCAGCTCTTAATGCGGAAACATCAAGAGTTGCTCCGAGAAGGAGTGCTACCGGTAAAACAATTGGTAGCTATCGAGAATGTTCCTCTGGGACAGTTGATGCAGTCTTTTCTGCCTCGCCGGTTTCATCTGGTTACAGTGCTGGATAAGCAAAGTCAGTATTTGGGCACAGTGACTGAGTCCAGCATAATTGATAGCTTAATGCACCGTGGTTCAAATGTACCTGTGGGCGAGTTAATTGAGAGATAAAGACGAAAGTTAGCTGTATTATTGCTTTTATATGGTTAAAATAATATTAAGTAAGTGTTGCTGTGACGCTTATCGCTAATTTCATTAGGCTATATTTTGTGGTATATTAAATAATAGTATTTGTTGGTATTTAATATTTATTGATCCGATGGCGCAATTAAAATTCTGGGGGACTATGTTTATATGGAGAAACAGCTGGAAAAGATTCTGCGGCGAGTGCAAAAGCCCGGTCGGTACTCCGGAGGCGAATGGAACTCTATATGTAAGGATTGGAAAAGTATAGATGTAAAGATGGCTTTTGCTTTTCCCGATGTGTATGAAGTAGGCATGAGCCACCTGGGACTACAGATTTTATATAGTATGGTCAACAGCCGTGATGATGCTCTGATGGAAAGGGTGTTTGCGCCCTGGCCGGACATGGAGCAACAAATGCGTAATAATGGCCTGCCGTTATTTAGCCTGGAATCCCGCAGGCCGCTGCGGGATTTTAATATTATAGGCTTTACCCTGCAATACGAATTAAGCTTTACAAATATTGTGAACATGTTGGATTTAGGCGGTATACCACTGCACTCAGCAGAACGTATGGAGGGGGATTATCCCCTGGTTGTGGCCGGCGGACCATGTGCCTTTAACCCTGAGCCGATAGCGGAGTTTATCGATGTTTTCGCAATTGGTGAGGGTGAAGAGCTGCTTACTGATTTATTGGATGCCTATCTGGCTTCGAGGCGCGGCGGCGAGAGCCGGCAGGATATGCTGCTCCGGCTCGCCGGTATCGAAGGTATTTATATACCGGCATTGTACCGGGTAGAGTATAATAGCCTGGGGACAATTAACACGGTAACCCCGTTAAGTCAAGGTGTACCTGCCCGGGTACAAAAAAGAGCAGTAACAAATGTGGACGCCGCTGTTTTCCCCACCCGGATGGTGGTGCCGGCAATTGAAGCGGTGCATGACAGGGCGATGCTGGAGGTGCAGCGGGGCTGTACCCGGGGCTGCAGGTTTTGCCAGGCTGGGATAATATACCGACCGGTGCGGGAAAAGGAACCGGATACGTTGCTGCATCAGGCGAGCAATCTGCTCGGTTCCACCGGCTGGGAAGAAATATCGCTGACCTCGCTAAGCACCTCGGATTTTTCCCAGGTGACTCCCCTTGTTCACGAGCTTATTAACAAACACGGCTCCGCCGGTGTTAACGTGTCGCTTCCATCGTTGCGTGTAGACGCCTTTTCCGTGGATTTGGCCAAGGAAGTACAACAAGTGCGTCGTTCCAGCCTGACCTTTGCTCCTGAGGCCGGTACCCAGCGCTTGCGGGATGTAATAAATAAGGGTGTAACCGAGGATGACCTGATGGCAGCTGTCGAAGCAGCTTTTATGGCTGGTTGGCATTCAATTAAACTATATTTTATGATTGGCTTGCCTACTGAGACAGATGAGGACCTGCAGGGGATTGCTAATTTGGCTCGGAAGGTGTTGGAGCGAGGACGCCGGCTGGTCAGGGCTAAAGGGCGGCTTAAGGTGACGGTAAGTGTATCTTCATTTGTACCCAAGTCCCATACCGTATTCCAATGGGAACCCCAGAATTCTATAGCTGAATTAAAACGCAAGCAAGCCTTATTGCGGGAACTTCTACGTAACCGGGGCCTGGTCTTTAAATGGCACGATCCGGAAGGCAGTTTTTTGGAAGCCGTGCTGTCGCGCGGCGACCGGCGACTGGCCGGTGCTATTGAAGCAGCCTGGCGCAACGGTGCCCGTTTTGACGGCTGGTCGGAATTTTTTGATTTAAGCAAGTGGACAAGGGCCTTTGCCAGTTCAGGCATAGCTCCTGAATGGTACGCCTACAAGCAGTATAGTTATGAGGATACACTACCCTGGGATCATATCAGCACTGGAGTGAGTAAAAATTTCTTAGTGCGCGAACACCGCCGTTCTCTTGAAGGGGCAATTACTCCCGATTGCCGCGACGGTCGGTGTCAGGGATGCGGCTTATGTGTCACTCTGGAGGCAAAACCGTATTTTGCGGGAGGTGAAACTGTTGCCTCGTTATCGAATACAGTACTGTAAAAGGGGTCCGGCCAGTTACATATCCCACTTGGATCTAGTGCGCACACTGGATCGGGCTTTTCGCCGGGCAGCTTTGCCCATTGCTTATTCCGAAGGTTTTAATCCGCATCCCAGGTTTAGTTTTGCTGCACCACTACCCGTCGGAGTCGAAGGGTTAGCTGAGGTATTGGATGTAGAGATGCAGGAGCCCATTGCGCACCAGGAGCTGGCCGAACGATTAAATGCCGCTCTGCCGCCAGGGCTCGCGGTGCTGGAGGTGAGTGATGTACAGGATAATACTCCGGCACCAATGGCAGAATTAGATGAAGCCGGATATATTGTGCATCTTGATGAACACGATCTGCCCGGTCCGCTGCCTGATGGGGCTGCACGTGATTTTCTAAGTGAGGAACATATAGAAGTGACCCGTAAGGGCAAGGACGGCAGGGAAAAAATACGCGATATACGTCCAGGTATAGTTAAGCTGGATGTGCTATCTCAGGTAAGTGGTTTAACCATGCAGATGAAATTAAAGTCCGGCAGTGCCATGAATGTACGCCCTGAAGACGTAGTGGAGGCATTTTTCCACCATGCCGGTATGGCGGTGGATAAAGCAGACCTGCAAATAATTCGGACAGGGCTTTTTTAAACTGACTAACTTGGCGTTAGTCTCCCAAGAGTACAACGCCAACTAAGTCATGTATTTTGCAGTTCTAAAATTCAGGGGGATTTGAATCTCCCTCTGAAATAAGAACTTGCTTTAAACTCACCGGGCAAGCGGAAAGAAAAGATGGTGGAGAAAGAAAATGTTTAAAGAGATTATTATTAATGTAGGTGAAGAGGAAACCCGGGTAGCGGTACTGGAGAACAAAGTTCTAGTTGAAGTGTACATTGAACGAGCGCCCAACCAGCGGCTGGTGGGCAATATTTTCAAAGGCCAGGTGGAAAACGTACTACCTGGCATGCAGGCATCTTTTGTTGATATTGGTTTAGAAAAAAATGCTTTTTTGTATGTAGAGGATGCCATTCCAGCTCGCACACCGGAAGCCGGTCCAGGCAATTCAGCCCTGGGCATTAATATATGTGATATTTTAAAGCAAGGACAAGAAGTAATTGTGCAAATTATCAAAGAACCAATCGGTACAAAGGGGGCTCGGGTGACCACTCATATAACCTTGCCCGGCCGCTACCTGGTACTCATGCCGAATGTGGATTATATCGGTATATCCAGGCGTATCGAGGAGGAAAAGGAACGGGACCGCCTGCGTGAAATGGCTGCTCGCGTCAAACCCAAGGGGATGGGGGTAATCGTACGTACCGTCGCCGAGGGGGTTGATGAGGAAGAATTAGGTCTGGACATCGAAATGTTGGTCAACCTGTGGGGTAAAATCGTCAATCGCTCCAACCACGGGCCGGTGCCTAATCTGCTGCACCGGGATCTGGAGTTGGTACAACGTATTTTAAGGGATATTTTTACCGAGGATGTCGATCGGCTTATTATTGATTCCAGCTATGAGTACGAAAAAATATTGGATTTGCTGGATATCCTGGGGCCTCGTTTAAAAGTCAAAGTACTTCTTGATGACAGGAAAAACCTTTTTGAAGATAACAATTTGGATCTAGAAATCGAAAAGGCCTTAAGAAATACCGTTTGGCTCAAGTGCGGCGGTTATATAGTTATCGACCAGGCCGAGGCGCTTACTGCCATAGATGTAAACACAGGCAAATATGTGGGCAGCACCAATCTTGAGGACACGGTTTTGAAAACAAATTTGGACGCTGCGGTTGAAATAGCTCGACAGCTTCGCCTCCGTAATATCGGCGGCATAATTATTGTGGACTTCATAGATATGAACAGTGAGGAACATCAGCGGCAGGTGCTTGCTGAACTTGAACAGGAAATTCGCAAAGATAAAACAAAAACTAATATACTTGGCATCACTCAGCTGGGACTGGTGGAAATGACCAGAAAAAAAGTTCGGCCAAGTTTGGCAGAAGTGCTGCAAAAAGCTTGCCCCTACTGTGAAGGGCGGGGCAAAGTGCTATCTGAAGAAACAGTGGGTATTAATATTAAACAGCAAATTTATCAGATGGCCAAACAAACCGGGGCGGATACAATATTAGTTGAAGCCAACCCGCTGGTGGCGGCCAGGCTTATCGGCAGTGGGGGGGCCGGCCTGCGAGATTTGGAAGCCCGCACCGGTAAAACCCTTTACATTAGGGGTTCAGCCGAGCAGCATATTGAGTCGGTAACCATGCGTCCCATCTATGACCAGGCTGATATCCAGGCGAATAATCAACCGGTTAAGCTAGGTCAGGTGCTGGATGTTGTGGTTGAAGAACCCCATACCAGCAACCTGAATAATGGTATCGCACGAGTCGATGGTTTTATTATAGATATTGAGGAAGGCGGTTCGAGGGTGGGAGAAACAGTGACTGTGGAAGTAAACAAAGTGTTCCGCACCTATGCTCGTGCTAAATTAATCAAAGGTTAAGGTTTTTCCGGCAATGGCATAATGGAATGGCAGGTCTAGCTTGACAAAGGATGTCGATGTGGTAAAATTATTTATTGTAGGCCATAAATATATACCGCTCGGAAAGGGTTTTAAACAGGCTAAAGTCTTTGCTGGCTGAATAACCTTACCCGTTTCCGGCGAGTCCTGAAAACAAGGGGGAAAATTATGTACGCCATTATTGAGACAGGTGGTAAACAGTACCGCGTAAGTGAAGGAGATACCTTGTTTATTGAAAAACTGCCCGCTGAGCCCGGACAAACATACGAAGTAAACAAAGTACTGGCTGTGGAGAAAGACGGTCAGCTGCAAGTTGGTACTCCTTTGGTGGAAGGTGCCAAGGTAGTGTTAAAAGTTGAAAAGCACGGTAAGGATAAGAAGATTATTGTTTTTAAATATAAGCCAAAAAAGAATTATAGGCGAAAAAAAGGTCACCGCCAGCCCTTTACCCGGGTCGTGGTGGAAAAAATATTAGCTTAGCCGCGGAGGTGAAATAAGTTGGCACATAAGAAAGGTGTAGGTAGTTCACGTAACGGGCGCGATTCTAATCCCAAAATGTTGGGTGTTAAACGAGGCGATGGTCAATTCGTTACCGCGGGCAGTATTCTGGTTCGCCAGCGGGGTACCCGGATACATCCCGGTCAAAATGTCGGTCGTGGTGGAGACGATACTTTGTTTGCCAAGGTAGACGGTATTGTATCTTTCCAAACCAAGGGTAAAGATAAAAAGGTTGTTAACATCAAAGAAGCTGAAGAAGCCGTTATTTAATATAACAGTCAGGAAGCTGCAGCTGCAAAAAATTAACCTATAAAAATATTTATTGAACTAAAAAACAGCCTTACTGATTTAGGCTGTTTTTTGTTATTAATGGGATAGACCTTAACTGCAGTGCCGATGGAGCATTATATCCCAGCAAAATTTGTTTTTATGGTATAATATTAGGTATGCTACCAGCCAAACTGGCTTTTGTCAGGCCAGGTAAGATGGGAGAGTTTTGTTTGTATACTGCAAAAATGTTAGAATTGCTTTCCATACAAAGGCATGACTTCCTCAACCACCTGCAGATTATATCCGGTCTGTTGCAATTGAAAAAAGAACCCGAGGCCAGGGAATATATTCGCACTGCTGCCACTGCTATCATTAGTTTAAGCAAGGTTGTGCATCTAGAAGTTCACGAAGTGGCTGCGGTATTGCTGATTGCCCATAAGCAGGCAGAAAACTATAATGTTGATATTAAATTCGATGTGCAAAATAATCTAAGGGGCTGTGTCGTGCCCGGTGATAGAATAGCAATTGTAGTCGAGGATATTTTAAACAATATGATCGCCGGCCTAAATGCGCCTGAGATTACCAACCGAGAAATATTAGTCAGCATTACCGGCACTTCTGGTGACGATGAATGGCAGATTGGCTTTAGCAGTGAAGTGAGCAGGCTTAACCTTTATATAACCAATTATAATTAGGGGAATGGCCGAGAATAATAAAGGTGAGACAGTATGGTAGTAATACCAAAATGTTTCTAATCTATAAGCACAGGTGAAATATAATGTTTTACGATAGAGCAAAGATTTATGTCAAGGGGGGCGATGGCGGCAACGGCTGTGTGGCCTTTCGGCGTGAGAAATATGTCCCCGAGGGCGGTCCCTGGGGCGGTGACGGCGGCAGGGGCGGTAACGTGATTTTCCGAGGCGATGAAGGCTTGCGCACACTGGTTGACTTTCGCTACCAGCGCCATTATAAGGCCGATCGGGGCCAGCACGGGCAGAGTAAAGGTATGCATGGCCGCGGGGCTGAAGATTTAGTGATTAGGGTGCCCCTGGGCACGGTAATCCGAGAAGAAAATAGTAACCAACTGCTTGGGGATATCACGGCTAATGGTCAGGAAGTGGTGGTTGCCCGGGGCGGGCGCGGCGGCAGGGGTAATACCCGGTTCGCCAGCTCACAAAATAAAGCACCTACCCTGGCGGAAAAAGGCGAGCCCGGTGAAGAGCGCCATCTTATTTTGGAATTGAAACTGTTGGCCGATGTGGGACTGCTCGGTTATCCAAATGCCGGTAAATCTACGCTTATTTCCCGGATATCAGCCGCCAGGCCAAAAATAGCTAATTATCCCTTTACCACTTTAACACCCAACTTAGGGGTTGTTAGTCTTGGCGAAGGTGAAAGTTTTGTCGTGGCCGATATACCCGGCTTGATTGAAGGAGCCCATACCGGTGCAGGGCTGGGGCATTATTTTTTACGTCACGTGGAAAGAACCAAGCTGCTGGTGCATATGCTGGACGGTGCCGGCACCGAAGGCAGGGATCCGCTGGATGATTTCCATATTATAAACCGGGAACTGGCGCTATATAACGAGGCACTGGCGGGGCGGCCTCAGGTAATTGCGGTCAATAAAATGGATTTGCCCGGCAGTGGGGAAAACCTGGTCCGTATAAAAGAAACGCTGGCCGGTGAGTATGAGATATTCCCTATTTCGGCAGTGACTGGGGCAGGCGTGCCGGAATTAATACGCCGGGTTAATGTATTGCTGAAGGAATTACCAGTCCCCGAACTCCCGGGGGAACAAACAACAGAAACGGTGTTCCGTGCCGAGCCGCGGTTTAGCATTCACCGGGAGGATGATGAACTGGTTGTCACAGGCCGGGAAATTGAAAAACACGTGGCTATGACAGACCTTGATAATGAGGCGGCGGTTGACCGTCTGCAGCGAATTATGCAAGTGATGGGCCTGGAAAAGGCACTGCGCGATTATGGCGCCAAAAATGGTGACCTGGTGCGCATTAAAGATATGACCTTTGAATTTGTCGAGTAAAGCGGAGTGTTTTAATGGAAAATAGAAAATTCAGCCGCCTGCAGCGTATTGTGGTCAAGGTTGGCTCCAGTTCGCTTACTTACAAGACCGGTAAACTGAATATCGGCCAAATTGAAGCACTGGTCCGGCAATTATCCGACCTGCACAACCAGGGGCTGGACGTGTTACTGGTTACTTCCGGGGCGGTGGGGGCCGGCATGGGTAAACTGGGTATAAAACAGCGGCCCCGCACCATGCCTGAAAAGCAAGCGGCTGCTGCAGTGGGACAAGGTTTGCTTCTGCATATGTACGAAAAAATATTTGCCGAATATGGGCTGGTGGTGGGACAGGTCCTCTTGACTCGGGAGGATTTTGCAGATCGCAAGCGGTTTTTAAATGCCCGCAATACCTTGCATACGATGTTGAGTATGCAAATCATTCCGGTAATCAATGAGAATGACACTGTAGCGGTAGATGAAATAAAGCTGGGTGATAATGACAACCTGGCCGCTATGGTTGCTGCGCTGGTGGATGCGGATATTTTGATGCTGCTTTCGGATATAGACGGGTTGTACAGTGATAAACCGGGTCAGCCAGGAGCCAGAATCATTCACGAGATACACGAGATTAACAATGAGGTAGAAGCTCTGGCCGGTGGCGTGGGATCGGCAGTGGGCACCGGCGGCATGGCTACCAAAATCCAGGCCGCCCGCATAGCCATGCATTCCGGGCTGGTTACGATCATTGCCCGGGCTGCCGAGCCCAATATAATCAGGCGGTTGGTAGCCGGTGAACCGGCCGGCACAGTATTTTGGCCCTCCATTAAACTGGTTAATAAAAAAAGATGGATTGCCTTTAGCGCCACGGTCTGCGGGCAAATCTACATTGATGAAGGGGCTGCCCGGGCGCTGCGGGAGAAAGGCAAAAGCCTGCTACCCTCAGGCATAACCGGCGTGGAGGGCAGTTTTGAAATGGGTAATACGGTGAGCGTAATTGCCCCGGACGGGAAAGAAATCGCCCGGGGGATTGTTAATTATGCCTCCGCTGAAATACAACAAATCATGGGTAAGCAAACCAGCGAAATTACCCGGGTACTCGGCTATAAGGATTACGATGAGATCATCCACCGGGATAATCTGGCGCTGGAGTAAACTGCTACATATACCGTAATGAATCTTTTTAAGGGGGTAAAAACCATGGAACGACAGGTTATCGCCAAGGCAAAAAAAGCCAGAGAGGCTGCCCGTAAGCTGGCTTACCTATCTACAGATATTAAGAATGATGCTTTACTGGCTATGGCGGACAGCTTGCTAAAGAATACTTATAACATATTGGAGGCCAATGCGCTTGATGTCCATGAAGGGGCTAAAAATGGCCTTTCCCAGGCACTCCTTGACCGTTTGTTATTAAACCAGGCACGGGTGGCGGATATGGCGAACGGTCTGGCCATGGTCGCCTCGCTACCCGACCCGGTAGGCGAGGTGGAAAGTATGTGGACCCGCCCCAACGGGCTGCGAATCGGGCGCACCCGCGTACCACTTGGCGTGGTGGGTATCATATATGAAGCCCGGCCCAATGTGACGGTGGATGCGGCGGGATTATGTCTGAAAGCAGGCAATGCGGTGCTGCTGAGGGGCGGCTCCGAAGCTATTAACTCCAATAAGGCCATAACCAATGTTATTGCTGAAGCCGCTATCCGTGAAGGAATGCCCGAGGGAGCCATCAACCTGATAGAAACTACCGACCGGGAAGCTGTTAACTTCATGCTCAAATTAAACGACTATATTGACGTGATTATACCCAGGGGCGGAGCCAGTTTAATTCAAACCGTTGTGCAAAATGCCACCGTTCCGGTTATCGAAACCGGTGTGGGCAACTGCCACGTTTTTGTTGACCGTTATGCTGATTTAGAGAAGGCGCAGCGCATTGTGCTCAACGCCAAATGCCAGCGCCCAGGGGTTTGTAATGCCTTGGAATCGCTGCTGGTTCACCAGGCCGTAGCAGCTGAATTTTTGCCCGTTGCGCTGGAAGCGTTAAAGACCGCCGGAGTGGAAGTGCGGGGCTGCGAGCGCACCAGGGACGTAGCCGGTTGGGTTAACCCGGCTTCCGAGGAAGACTATGCCAGCGAGTTTTTGGATCTGATTATTTCTGTTAAAGTGGTAGACGGTTTTGATGAAGCTCTGGATCATATTTATCGTTACAGCACCAGGCATTCCGAGGCGATTATTACTGAAAATTACACTCGGGCCATTCGCTTTTTAAACGAAGTTGATGCTGCGGCGGTGTATATCAATGCCTCTACCCGCTTTACTGATGGCGGGCAGTTCGGTTTTGGGGCCGAAATCGGTATCAGCACGCAAAAGCTGCACGCGCGCGGACCGATGGGCTTAAAAGAACTGACCACCAACAAATATATTGTATTCGGTGACGGCCAAATCAGGGAATAGCAGCTGTGCTATCACGTACGTGACCATAGTGCATGGGAGAAATGGAGTTGGCTGAGGATGAATATCCGGCTCGAACAGCCTGAAAAAAAAAGAATTGGGTTGATGGGCGGCACATTTGACCCGGTACATTACGGGCATTTAGTGGCTGCGGAAGAAGCCCGCTACCAGTTTGCCATGGAAAAAGTAATCTTTATCCCGGCCAGCAAACCACCGCATAAATCCAGAAATGATATCTCTACACCGGAGCAGAGGCTGGAAATGACTAA
Organism: Sporotomaculum syntrophicum; assembly: GCF_009932395.1. Classification (GTDB taxonomy): domain Bacteria; phylum Bacillota; class Desulfotomaculia; order Desulfotomaculales; family Desulfallaceae; genus Sporotomaculum; species Sporotomaculum syntrophicum. Next base: position 763,472 of record NZ_LSRS01000003.1, on the reverse strand, counting down.
AATTGCCGTTAGCTCCAACCCGTATTTTACCACTTCCGACATCGAGATAAAAAGAGCAGGTCTATCTTATACTATTGATACAGTACAGGCCATGAAACAAGCTAATCCTGATTGGGAAATCTATTTTATCACCGGTGCTGATGCGATACTGGATATATTAACTTGGAAAAATGTAGAAGGATTGCTTGAGGAGTGTTTTTTCGTTGCGGCTACCCGGCCTGGTTTCAAACTTGAGTCTGTCGAATGTAAGCTAGGCAGATTATCTAAAGAAGCTCTGGCTAGAATCAAAACTATTGAAGTACCGTCGCTGGCCATATCATCGACCAATATTAGGCAACGGGTGCGTGAAGGCAGACCCATTAAATATTTACTTCCTGATGAAGTGGAAAAATTTATTTATCAAAATAATTTATACCTGTCTGCAAGTTGGTAAAATCTTAGCCCGCTATTATTGCATTAGGCATTTTTCTTTTGCTAATAATACAGACACATGGGTAAATTGAAAGCAGCAATGGAAAAGAGGTGATCTGATGGCGCGCACATTATATGTGGGTAATCTACCATGGGGTACTAAAGCCGAAGATTTAGGTGAGGCCTTTTCAAGATACGGAGAAGTTCTGGGTAGCCGTATTATTACCGACAGGGAAACCGGTCGTTCACGCGGTTTTGGTTTTGTGGAGGTAAAAGACGAGGACGCTGAAGGAATGATTGCAGCATTAAACGGTACCGATTTCGAAGGACGAGTTATCACCGTCAACGAAGCACGGGCCAGAGAATAACTGAGTCTGGATAGTGAGCCTCCCATAAGGGAGGTTTTGCTTTTGGGTTGGAAGGATTAATAGGTGAAACTTCTTATAACAATAACTTGGTAGGGAGACCGGGAGTGAATAATAAACTAAAGCTAATTAATGATATTCTTAATGCTGCCGGTAGCCGGGGTTATATTGTCGGCGGCTGGCTGCGGGATAAGCTGCTGGGCCGGTCACCCGGGGACGTGGACCTGGTTGTGGAAGTGGCGGCGGATGTGCCAGAGCCTGAATGGCCGGAAGTTGCGCACAGGTTAAACGGCACCCTGGTGGTTTTGGACGAGCAGCGCGGACTGTACCGGCTGGTGCTGCCTGCAGGTGATGGTAAAATACAGGTGGATATCGATGTGGTGGCCGGTGGTACTCTGAATGCGAATTTAAAAAAAAGGGACTTCACCATTAATGCACAGGCCTTGCCCTTATCTGCCGGTCTGGGCGGAGAGCTTGACGAAAGGCAGGTGGTTGATCCCCTGGGCGGCTTAGTTGATCTGCGGGCGGGATTAATTCGCGCCTGTGGTACGGATGCCATCGCTAGTGATCCCCTGCGGGCACTGCGTGCCTTTCGCTTCGCAGCGCAATTGGGGTTTGTTATTGAGCAGGGGACTATTGATTTAATTAAGCATTGCCGCCAGCCTGTAACCGGCTGTGCCGGAGAACGGCAGTGGGATGAGTTCAGCGCAATTCTTGAATTGCGGTCTGCTCCTGTGTTTAGATGGATGGAGCAGGAAACCGGGCTTTTGGAGCAGATTATACCGGAAATAAAACCCCTCAAAGGGCTGGTCCAGGGTGGGCATCATGTGGAGGACGCCTGGGAACACAGCTTGAAAACACTGAAGCAGTTTGAAGTGTTATGGTCGGAGCAGGGCCTGGCAGTCGGCAACGGCGCAGTGCCATCACATGAAAAAGGTGCCGGGGAGGGTCTGTGGGCAGAGATTTTGTCCGGTGTACCTGCCGAACATATCGCCGGTTACCTGAATGGTTACATTACCCGTGTACACACTCGAGTGCCGGTATTCAAATTGGCTTGTTTGCTGCATGATGTGGGTAAACAATATACCCGCCGGTACGAGGGGAACGGTAAATACACCTTTTACGGGCATCACCAGGCTGGTGTGCCTGTGGTACAGTCAGTTGCGGAAAGGCTGAAGATGAGCGCCCGAGAAAAAGATATCCTGGGTGTGCTGGTGGGCGGTCATATGGACCCGCTGTTTCTCTATAAGGCAGCTCCCCCGACACCGGTGGCTGTCCGCCGGTTTTTCCAGCGGTCAGGGCTGGAGGCGCCCGGCCTGCTGTTATTATCCCTGGCCGACATTTGCTCCACCCGACTGGCCGCCGGGCGTGAGGAGGAAGCCAAAGCTTACGCAGCGTTTATCCAGGATATGCTGCTGAAATACTTCAACGAGTATGATATGGTTGTGCAGCCGGCCAGGTTGTTGAACGGTAATGATGTGTGCGCTCTGCTGGGCATCAAACCCTCTCCCCAGGTGCGCCGGGTGTTGGAGCTGCTGGCCGATGCCCAGGTGGAGGGTAAGGTTAAGACCAGGGTGGAGGCGGAAGCTTTCGTGCGGCACATGGCCGCCCAGACTGGTTTTCATTAGCTGTTTTGTCGCTCGTAAATAAAAACTTAGTGCTAACCGGGCTGTGAATATAATGGAAATAAATTATGGACTTTTGAAGGAACAATCTTCTCTAAATTCATGTCTAATGTTGTTAAGCAAACTATGAATGACGGGGGGATTTAATTATGTTGTCTAGAAAAGTCTTGCTAACTGTCGCATTAATTGTGTGTGTTACCTTGGCACTAATTGGTTGTTCGTCAACCAAGCAACCAGATACAAACGGTGACAGGCATGGACAAAACCAGGCCGACAACGAAAAAATTAATCAAGAAGAGCAGCAAGCTTTGTTGAATGAATTTAATGCGCTAGTAGCAAACGACAGCGGTGATCCGGCAGCATTAAATAAATTTGTGGCTAGCAATATAGCGAAATTTTCCCCGGAGAACGCTTCAGAATTAGTTATCCAGCTGGAAAAGGCCCAGCAAGACTTTTTACCTGAGTTTGAAACAAAATTTTATAGTGACTCTGTAACGCAAAAGTTTGTTGAGGCTTATATAGCCGGTACTGATATAAACAATATGCAAGCCGTTCAAGACGAGGAGTTAAAACAGCTGTTGGCTCAAACTAAAGCCTCCGGTTATAAAGTGGATACCGCCGAAGGCATGTTTTACCCAATTATCGACTATCAGCAGTATCAAGACTATAGTGAATTGGTTACACCGGATATCCAAGCTTATATAAATCTTATGGCAGTAGAATCGAATAACCCGCCCGCCAAGGATGCTGCACTGGTGGTTGGCTGGGATGAAGTGCTCACCAGGGCATTAAACCAGGAACAGTTCATCAATACGTTCTCTTCTTCGGCTAAACTGGCTGATGTGCAGAAACTCTACGGGCGTTATGTTCAATTTTGTTTACTGGGCGCCAACAACACTCCTCTCTTTAGTTATGAAGATAAGAAAATGTCAACTGCAGCTAAAGAAAGCTACGCCAAGGTATTGGCAGAAAGCAAACCGAGTAAACTAACGGAAATAATGCATGGCTTGCTTGACATAGCGGAACAAAATAATAACCAATTAACAACTGCCGTGGAGAATTATAGAAACAATTGTTTTGAGGAGTTAGGAATTAAATAAAGCATAGCACGTGATTATTGTGTATAATAAAAGTTAATATTAATTAGGGCAAAGGAGATGAGTTGATGGTTGAAGAAAAAAATCAAGATGCACGTTATTTACTGGCCGCATTAATTGAAATTTACCGGGGTAACAGTGTTTTTCTGCCGGATTTTGATCCTCAAATGGAAAATATTTTATTGCGGGATGTCTTCTCTTCGGCAATTAGTTTCGCACAGTTCGATGAGTCCCGGTTTACCTTAAGTGATGAGATAAATAAAAGCGCCAACGAAGGAGTTACAGTGAAAGAACAGGTAGAACTGGCCAGAATCCAAACTCCGGATGTGCTAAATGCCAAAATGATTGCCGCAGCGCACGTTTTGAAGCTCTTAGATAACCAGCAGTTTATGCTTTCCTGATTATAATTTGATATTTTCGCCAAGATAACCCCAAGAAAAGTTGTGGTTATCTTTTTTTATTTTTCTTAACGTCTATTTAGGTTAAATAGTAAATACTATTATTTATGGTTAGCCGTCCTTAACTTGACAAAAAAGAGCGTGTATTCTATTATTAATTAAGAAAGATTCCTGTTTAGGAGTGATACTGTTTTGAGTATTCAGGACATTTTAATTAAGTTTAAAGAGCATGGTTATAAAATAACTCCCCAGCGCCAGGAAATTATCAATGTGATGTTACAGGAGAACAGGCATATGACGGTTGATGATATTCACGGCAAGATATCAGCGAGATTCCCGAACCTGAGCGTAGATACAGTTTATCGTAATGTAGGTGTACTGGAGCAGCTGGAGATGCTGGATAAGACGGATTTTGGCGATGGCAAAGGCAGGTATAAACTGGTTGAAAAGGTCGGTCACCGGCATCATTTAATTTGCCTGAAATGCGGCAGTTCCGAGGAGGTAGATTTTTGCCCCTTGGATTATCTTGATCAAGGACAAATAAAGGATAAAAATTTCGCAATTACCAGGCATAACTTTGAAATCTTTGGCTACTGTGCCCGGTGTTCAAAAAAGGAGGATTAAGTAATTGCGCAAAGCAACTGTGTTATGGGGATTAATTTGGTTATTAATTAGTATTTCGCTTACCGGCTGTTCCGGTACTTCCGAGCAGGAAGTTACAGGCCCGGTCGGGGATGAGTTGCTGGTTTACGCAACTATCTATCCGGTTTACGATTTTGCCACGCAGGTATGCGGTGATAAGGCTCGGGTGGTGCAGCTGGTGCCTGACGGAGCGGAACCCCATGATTGGGAGCCGTCACCCCAGGATATGGTTAATATACAAAAGGCCGATGTAATCATTTATAACGGAGTGGGTATGGAAACATGGCTGCAAAAGCTGCTGAACACATTTAAAGGGGATGGACCGGTACTGGTGGACTGCAGCGCGGGTGTTGAACTGTTGTCCGGCGATGGCCATGCAGATGATGAGGCGCTGTATTCGAACATGGACCCGCATATTTGGCTGGACCCCCATAATGCCAGTCTGATGGTGGATAACATACTCTTAGGTCTCCAAAAGGCAGACCCAAATAATGCGGTTTACTATAGTGACCATGCCCGGCAGTATCAGGAACAGTTAAAAGCTCTTGATAATAAATATGCAGCAACTTTGGACGGGGCTGCTATGCGTAAATTTATAGTTTCCCATGCCGCCTTCGGTTACCTGGCCCACCGGTATAATTTGGAACAGGTGGCTATCCGGGGGCTTTCTCCGGATGCAGATCCCAGCCCGGCCCGCATGACGGAAATAATTCAAATTGCCCGTCAGACCGGTGTAAAGTATGTCTTTTTTGAATCCCTGGTCAGCCCTCGGGTATCGGAAGTGATTGCCCGGGAAGCAGGTACTAAAACACTGGTGTTGAACCCCTTGGGTGGCGTTACTCCCGAGGAGAGACAGGAGGGCAAAGATTATTTAGCAGTGATGGAGGAAAATCTACGGAATCTTGCCCTGGCCCTGGGGGTGAAATAATACGATGATTGATTTAACTGATGTTCATTTTACTTACGGCTGCCATCCGGTGCTGGATGGTATTTCCCTGCACGTGCAAGAGGGTGAGGTGGTAGGTATCACCGGTCCCAATGGTGCCGGGAAAAGCACGCTGTTGTATGTAATTATGGGATTAATTAAACCCCAGTCCGGGGAAGTAAAAATTTTAGGGGTGCCGGTTAATAAATTTAAAGACTGGCACAAGATTGGATATGTTTCCCAAAAAGCTGCTCTTTTTAACCGCAGCTACCCGGCTACGGTGTTAGAAGTTGTAATTTCGGGGCGGGCGGCAATGCGCGGCTTGTTCCGCTTCTTGGGTCGAGAGGATAAACGCCGTGCAGAGGAGGCGCTGGAGCGGGTGAATATGTTGTCCCAACGCTACACCCCGTTGAGCGAATTGTCCGGAGGGCAGCAGCAAAGGGTAATGATAGCGCGCGCTCTAGCAGTGCAACCCCGAATTTTAATCATGGATGAACCTACTAATGGTGTAGATGCCGCTAACCTGGCGGGGCTGGCTCAGTTATTCAAAAATTTACATAATGATGGTGTTACCATGATACTTGTCTCTCATGAATCGGAATGGCTATCCTCTTTTGCCAGTAAGAGGGTATGCCTGGATCGCAAGATTTGCTCTTGTAGCTGCCACTATTATCCTGACGGAATACGCTGGCGGGATTGCATGAACAGCCGGCAAGAAAAAATTAGCCTGGACTGTGTTGATAGCCTGGTCAGGGGGTAAGGGCGATTGGATATATTTCAATATGATTTTATGCTGCGTGCCCTTGTGGGCGGCCTGCTGGTGGGCGTGATCTGCCCGATTATCGGTTTGTTTGTTACCCTGCGCCGGATGTCCATGATTGCGGATGCCCTGTCTCATGTTTGTCTATCCGGTGTAGCAGCAGGTCTGTTAATGGGGGCGCAGCCCGTACTGGCGGCAGCGGCCTTTGCTCTGGGCGGCTCTTTTTTACTCGAAGGACTGAGGGAAAAATATAAAAATTATTCCGAGCTGTCAATAGCGATTATTTTATCTGCCGGGGTAGCTGTGGCAGCCATTTTAATCGGCTTGGGCAATGGCTTTAACGGTGGGATCATGAGTTACCTGTTTGGGAGTATAGTGCTGATCACAGTGGAGGATATCTATGTCATAGCGCTGATTGGCATCCCTGTGCTGCTGCTGACGATGTTTTTTATCAAGGAGTTATTTGCCATTACTTTTGATGAGGAAACCGCCCTGGTCAGCGGGCTGCCGGTAAAGCTAATTAACGTATGCTTTATGGCCTTAACAGCTCTAACCATAGCTGTATCTTTGCGTATTGTTGGTATTTTGCTGGTTTCGTCACTTATGGTTTTGCCTGTGGCTGTAGCAATGCAGTTAGCTAAAAGTTTTCGAGGTACCTTGGTGGCTGCAGTAGCCACCGGGGAGGTAGCTGTGCTCGTTGGCTTAATGTGCTCTTTTTATCTTGACCTATCGCCTGGAGGAGCCATTGTTATGACACTGGTATTGATGTTGGTTTTGGTGTTTGCGCTAACCTCACGCCGGACAGCAACTGCATGAATGGGAGCGTGAAAATAACATTGGCTATCAAAAAACAGAGATATTATTTCTGTCCCAAATGTGGGGGAAAACTGACCTATCGGAATATTGGCGAAGACCGGCCCCGGTTGTTGTGTGAAGCCTGTCAGTATGTGATGTATGAAAACCCGGTAGTGGGTGTAGCCGCCATTGTTTTAAATGCAAGCAGGCAAATACTCTTGGGACGCCGTAACGGGGGCAGATATCCCGGCTTGTGGTGCATTCCCTGTGGTTATGTGGAATATGATGAGGATGTATACGATGCGATACGGCGTGAATTTAAAGAGGAAACCAACCTGGATATTGAACCGGTTAGGGTTTTTACGGTGCAGTCTAATTTTCACGACCCGGAAAAACACAGCGTGGGTATCTGGTTTTTGGCGCAGGTAACCGGTGGGGAGCCCCTAGCAGGTGATGATTTGGAACAAGTGGCTTGGTTCGATTTATCAGATCCACCACCACTGGCATTTCCCACTGACCAGGTGGTTATTGAGCAGTTGCGAACCGCTAACGGAATGTAAACAGTAGAATTTATTTATACACAGTACGACTTAGCCGGCCTCGATGGGGCCGGCTTTTTTATACGTAAATTAACACTTTACCTTCTCGCCGCATAGTATGGTTTGAAAGCTGGTGAAAGGGGGGTTATAAATGGCTTATGGCGGAACTAGTAGTAGTTTTATACTGTTTCTGATCCTTATCCTACTGGTATTTGGCATGGGTTTCTGTGGATACGGTGTTGCTGATGTCAAGGAATAAAAAATTGGTTAAGTAACGTTTAAAATTTAGGAGGAAATAGTAATGGGTTTTGGTAGTGGTTGCGGTGGTGGCGGAACATACTTTGATGGCAGCTTTATCCTGTTCTTAATCCTCATCCTCCTCGTTTTTGGCATGGGGTTCTGTGGTGGAGGATGTCCTAGATAATAACAAGAAAGGGTTGCTGGATAACAGCAACCCTGTTATTTTGGGCTAGCTATGGTGAAGACATCTCGGGTATGCATGTTTGTGCTGGTTATGATTCCTTAAACATTATGTGAGAGGGAGATGAAAGATGAAGGTGCGAGTTACCAGGGTAAATAACAATCTGCTCATGCGGTCCTTTTTGGCTGTGCCTGCCCTGGTTTACGGGGCAGAAGCTGTGCCGCCTTCTGCAAATAAATATGCCACCAGTATGCGTTTTGTGCCCCTGGTTAATCCGTTATTGCAGCACTTAAATTATGCTAATTTTGTGGCTTTTGCCGATGGACAGCCGGTTGGGCGGATAACCGCATCTATTGATCAATTAAATCCCCGGCCTGAAGAAGGCTTCTGGGGCTGTTTTGAATGCTTAGATAATGACGAAGCCGCTGCGGCCCTTTTTGACGCTGCAGCCGATTGGCTTAAAGAGCAGGGTAAAACAGTAATGATTGGACCTGCGACTTTAAATACAAACCAGCAAGTGGGGTTGATGATTAAGGGCTTTGAATATGAACCTCAAATAGAAATACCATATAACCCTCCTTACTATCAACAACTGGTTGAGAATGCCGGGCATGAGAAGATACATGATCTTGAATGCTTTAAATGGATGTTGCCCGATGAGCTACCCGAGGTACTAACTCAAGCGGAAGGGCAAACTGGTGTAGTGATGCGAAAGATAAATTACACCGATGCCCGTGAAGCTAGAATTGTCCAGGAAATTAACAATAAAGCCATGTCGGGAATTTGGGGCTTTATACCAATGTCACTGGCCGATACCCAGGGGTTTTTAATGAGCCTGGTTGGTCAGGTTCCGCCGGATTTGTTTATGATTATCGAGGTAAACGGACAGCCGGCAGGCATGTTTTTGTCCATTCCGTATAAAAACCCTGGTCGGAAAGACAGTGGCGGGATCATCAGGCTGGCCATTGGCGGTGTAGTGCCTGAATTCAGACATATGGGTCTTCACTGGAAGGTTTTGAGGAGTTTTTATGCGTGGTGTAAAAAACATGGTTATACAGAAGGGGAAGCTTCCCAAGTAGCTGAAAGCAATGATACCGTTAAAAGGAAAATAATCATGCCGTTATTTGGGGGGCAGTTGATTAAGCTTTTCCGGGTGTATCAGCGAAAGCTGGTTTAAATACCCGGGCAAAAGTTTGGTGAGTGCCCTGTGAGCAAGGGCGTGAAAAAAATTAACCGGTTGCTTCTTGCGAATGTAACACTTTGTTGGCCGGCTAAATACTATGTTATTGCAAGATTCAAAAAAAACGAAGGAGGAGTTTAAATGTCAGGTAGTGTAGGAGCGCCTTATTTTGATGGTAGTTTCATTCTCTTTTTAATACTGATTCTGTTGGTATTCGGCATGGGCTTCTTCGGATATGTTGCATAAGTATTTTTAATTAAAAGGAGGGGTAATAATGGGTTATGGTGCAAGCGGCGGAACATATTTTGACGGCAGTTTTATTCTGTTCCTGATTCTTATCTTGCTGGTATTTGGCATGGGCTACGTAGGGTACGGTAAAAAATAACCACCCGTAAAAAAACCCGTTCTGCTTATAGAACGGGTTTTCCTATTCTAGAGGCATTTATCGAGGCAGGAATAAATATCCTGATAAGCGAACAGAATAATCATCACGCCCTGATCGGATGATATTTCTGCCTGGGAAAAGTACGGGAGGAAAAAAACTAATTGAGTATATTTGCCATAGCTGATCTGCATTTATCTTTTTTAGGTACTTTCAACGTAAAGAATTGGCAGGCCAACCGGGAGTATAAGCCGATGGAGGATTTGGACTATACTTGGCATAATCACGCCCGCAGGATATATGAAAATTGGCACCGGTTGGTTCAAGAACAGGATATAGTGCTGGTCCCGGGGGACATATCCTGGGCTATGCGGCTTGATGAAGCCCGTCCGGACTTTGATTATCTGGGAGCATTACCGGGGCGGTTGGTTTGTATCCAGGGCAACCACGATTACTGGTGGCAGAGTATTTCCAGGGCCAGAGAAGCGGTGCCTCCCAACGTGGAACTAATTCAAAACAATCACGTGGCAATTAATGGTGTTAATATTTGTGGTACCCGGGGCTGGCTTTGCCCCAATGGGACCTATTTTAAACCGGAAGATGAGAAGATCTATCGCCGGGAACTGATCCGGTTGGAAAGCTCGCTGCAAAGTGCCAAATCGGGGCCAAGGTTTGTGATGATGCATTATATGCCCACCAACGAAAAACATGAGTACTCAGGTTTTATTGAGCTGCTGCAAAAATATGAGGTGGAAACGGTCGTCTACGGTCACATACATGCCAATGCCTGCCGGTACAGGCTGCCCGATCGGGCGTGGGGCATAAACTTTTATTTAACCAGTGCTGATTATCTAAATTTTACTCCCCGGTTAATCATGGAATGTTAACCATCCTGGTTAACGTATTTAAAACATTCCGGGTGACCAAATATAAAGTCTTTGTCCCTGCGAGCATGCACTGCTTTGGAACCGGCAGGGACTTCCTGGTGGCAAATTTGGCATGGGAGAGTTTCCCTGGCAGATAAAATGACCCCATGCAACACTTCACCCTGCCAGTCAATGTTTGCTTGCTGAAGTTTATTTTTGTGCGGCTTAACCGGTGAACAATCCGGGTGATAATAATGACTCTTTTTCTTACCGACTTCTCTAAAACGATACTGCACGATGGGGCTGTATGGCAATATTTTTTTACGACACTTGCAGCAGGTGCGGGCGCTGCCGGAATTGCCTTTTAGTATATAGCGCAGGCGCTCCGGTTTACACCTTACTTTGGCATCTTTTAAATATTTAAAACGGGCCGGATCTTCTTTAATCCAGGAATCGACCTGCCGGTAAAAATCCCGGTAGTTGCGTTCTTCAAGCCGTATATCCGCGGGAAAGCCCGCTGAAATAATTTGCTGTTGAAAAGTTTGCTCGGCTACTTCGTGGGCTAGGCCATCCATTTTGACGGTTTCCCAGTGGTAACCGTTTTCAGTGAGCCATTTGTGCAATCCAAAAAAAATGTTTCCGGAACAGACGTACAAATAGTCATCTCGTGTGACACCTGCTTGTTGCATCATTTCCACTACCTTTTGGCGGGCTATTTCTTCCAGGCTCAGTTTATTGTCCCAGGTTAACGGTAGAAAGCTTTGATAGATTAGTTGTGGGTTTTCGCAGACCAGTACCAGTACTTCCGGAAATGACCTGCACCCGCCACCTGCATCTTCAATGTACCATTGCAGCATTTTTCGGTTGGACCTCCCATACGCACCGGTGCGGCACATTCATGGTGATGCCTGCAGTATTTAGGTTCTGGTTAGCTTACCGGTGTTATGATATATTATAACATAGGGTGCAGGTCCTTATGTCTTTTTTCACCAAGGAGGTATATTAAATGTCCAGGTTTGTTTGCGATGTATGCGGAGAAGAAATTGACGTTCATGAAGGGATTCTGACCTGGACCAGGGATGAGGCCACACTAGCCAATTTTACACTGACTCATAAAAATTCCACCGAACATATTTGCCAGCCGGCGGAAAATAACCGCTTTAAAGATTTATATACGTTAACCATGGTTAACGGTTATATTGAGTTTATAGACTATCTAGTTGCCCGCTGGGAAAATGGTTTTTACCTTAAAGATGCCAAATCTTTGAACAAAGTATTGGAACAATTAAATTTACATATGCATGAAAAGGTTATTTTATTAGTTGAAGAAAATTAAACTTTTTCTGCCGGTGATAGAGATCATAAAAGGTCTATCTTTTATAATTCATAAAGGATAGACCCTTTCTTTTGGACGGAGCAATTATGTTTTTTATACCCCTGCCGGCAATATGTTAAATTCCTTGGCTAGTTCAGTGAACGCAGGCACCGAATTGCGGATAATTTGCATGTTCATGCAGTAAGAAATTCTGAAATAACCCGGCAGTCCGAACCCGCTGCCGGGAACCAGCAGCAGATTATACTTTTGTGCCCGGTTGACAAACTCCACGTCATCCTCAATGGGGCAGCGGGGGAAGAAATAAAACGCGCCCATCGGCTTGGTTACCTCAAAGCCCAGCCCGGTGAGGAGTTCATATAAAAAATCTCTTTTAGCCCGGTAGTCATCAATACTTATTCTAACCCGCTGCAGGGACGTAATTAAACGCTGCATTAAGGCCGGGGCATTGACAAAACCGAGGGTACGGTTGCTGAAGACTAACCCGTTGAAAATAAGCTCGCTGTCGGTGATGTCCGGGTTGATGGCGATGTAGCCAATGCGCTCGCCGGGCAGCGCTAAATCTTTACTGTGCGAGGTAACAATAAAGGAGTTTTTAATATATTTAAACATATTGGGCACTGTAATGCCGTCATAAACGATTTTAGCGTAGGGTTCATCTGAAATTACATATACATTGGTGCCCAGTTCTTTTTCTTTTTCCTCCAGCAACCGGCCCAGGCCGGCTAATGTTTCCGCTGGATAAACCACTCCGGAAGGGTTATTGGGTGAATTGATAATGATGGCCCGGGTCTGAGGCCCGATGGCGTCGGATAATGCGGTCAGGTCCAGTTGAAATCCGGCCGCCGTGGGCACTTCCTTTATTTTACCGCCGTGGTTGCTCACATAAAAGCCATATTCCACGAAATAAGGGGTGGTGACGATCACTTCCTCATCCGGGTTGAGCAGTGTTTTTAAAACCACATTGAGTCCGCCGCCGGCCCCGACGGTCATGACAATATGACCGGCTGTTACCGGGCGGCCGCTTTCCTCAGCCAACACCTCGGCAATAGCTTGCCTGGTTTCTTCGTAGCCGGCATTGCTCATATACCTGTGCATGCCGGGAATGGGGTTGGCGGCGATTCTTTGCAGTTCCCGGTGGAATTCCTCGGGGGGCTCTACGTCGGGGTTGCCCAGGGTAAAGTCATAAACCTTATCTGCTCCGTAGATTTTACGTAATTTCTCGCCTTCTTCAAACATTTTACGGATCCAGGAGGAACCGGCTAAAGAACTTTCTATTTTTTGCGCTATAGGCATAAAAACTCTCCTTCCATGATGGCGTGTGGTAGGTGCCAGGCTTTGCTTAATATTTCTTGAAATGTGATTAACCTGTTAGGTTATTTCTGGTTTAAAGTTGAAAAACCTGCTTGAAAAAACAAAATAATGATGGCTAAGGTATACTATGCTCTTTGTTAATTAGTTTTTACGTTCCCCTGCCTTGCTATACGAGAGATGGCGGTCATATGGGTGTGAGTAATATCACGTCAATAGTGCGAGCTGAATTACTTTATACAGCAGGTTCTAGGGGTATATTAAAGATGAAAATAAAGAACGAGGTGATTGAACATGGCAAAAAGACAAATTGTAAAAATAGACGAGGAAAAGTGCAACGGTTGCGGGCAATGTGTAAGTCCATGCGTGGAAGGTGCTATTACCATTGAAGACGGTAAGGCAAGGGTTAAAAGAGAGGAGTTATGTGACGGAGCCGGTTTCTGCATCGGAGTTTGCCCTCAGGGCGCATTAACCGTGGAAACCCGTGAAGCTGCTGCTTTTAATGAGCAGGCAGTGGAGGAGCAAGTAAAACAAAACCCGGGGTCTTATATTCCCCAGGTCTGCTTTAACTGCGGTAATACAGAGGAAGAGGTTTTCCTGTTGCCCGGCCGGAACAAAGGGCAGAGCCTCTGGGTCTGCACCAAATGCCTGCCGACGCTGATTCACGGTTAACTATTATTTGGCGTCACCGGACTTATTATTAGCATTCATGAACAAGGCGCTAGCTTGTTCAAAACTGCTGTTCATGGCAGTAATTCCTTCCCTGAGTGCACTTAAAGATTGTGATGTCTGGTCAATTAACCCTCTGACGAATCCTAGCTTGACGTCTGCCTGGTTATCGGTGCTCAGGATTAGTAAAACAAGAATTAGAAACAACGAAAAAGGATTAGTTTTATTAGACAACATATGGCCTCCTTTCACCAAATATATCTTTTATCCCGATAACTAGCCGCTGCTTATGCGCGCCTGTTTTTTAGCAGAAAAAATGTATCTTGGTTTTGAAGCGCCGCTAAGCTGCTGGATAAAAGTCCTAAGATTCAGGCAGGGTTGCTCGCCTGCCTGGATCAAGAATTTGTATATAATATGCCGCAGATGTGTGATGGTGAAAGGCAAAAATTATCTTCCGCCGGTATATATCCTTAGATAGTTGCTTTTTGGGGTTATATTTTTACCAGGGGAACGGAGATTATTTGATCAGCTCCGCATTCTGGACAGGTAAAAAGGTGATGACAGTGATTATCCTCAAAGCTCAAATTGTAATAAGGACTATACGGACCTTTATAGTCCGTTACCGGACCGGAATCATGCATATTTTGTCCGCAGGTGCATTGAAGAAACAATTTTTCCATTGAGTTGCATAATACACAGGCAGTATCCATATTACTCATCCCCTTTTCTAATTAGCTTGCCCTTTAGACGGCCAGGGCATGAATTAAACCCGCGTCATGCTTACGCGGGTTTTCTGTTAGCAGCTATTGTCGGCCTTAAGATTTAGTTCTTCTTTTCAGCAAATAGACTGTAGCTAACCCCAACCCGGCACCTAAGAGGTCCCTGGCCAAATCGTAAATGTCGGGGTAGCGGGTAGGGACAAAATACTGGTGAATTTCATCAGTGATACCATATAAAAAGCAGAACAACATGGCTTGCCAATAAGGATGACGGTGGTTGTACCTATGCAAGGCCAGGTAAAATAAGAGTCCCAGCACAAAGTAAGCGATTAAATGACCCGGATTGAAGTTGTCTATAAGGGGAAATAAATATTGCAATTCACTGCCTGTGCGACCGGACAGGTAAAATATCAAGGCCATCCAAAAAATGGCGGGAATCCAGTACATAGCGGTTGACTCCAAGTTTTTTATATGCAAATATGTGGTATTATATCATAATATAGTATTATTGAGGGGGGTTTTTATTTGCTCTGGACTTTTATTGTGGCGGTCACATTGCTACTCGATCAGTGTTCCAAATATCTAATTATCTCGCGCCTGCTGCCGGGAGAATCTATACCCGTATTGCCACCGGTGTTTTATTTTACTTATATTTTAAACCCGGGAGCCGCCTTTGGTATATTGGCCCACCGGACTTCTTTGTTTATTTTTCTCACCCTGGTGGTGATTACGGCTGTTTTTGTATGGCAGCGTTATTTGCCCCGGGAAAAAATTTTACTGCGTCTTGCTTCCGGATTGGTGGTGGGTGGAGCGCTGGGTAATTTAATTGATCGGGTGCGTCTGGGACGGGTTATTGACTTTTTGGATTTTCAGGTTTGGCCGGTTTTCAACCTGGCGGACTCATCTATCGTGATTGGGGCGTTACTTTTAGTCATTGGACTTTGGCGCAGTGAAAAATTAGAACAAAGGGTGGATGCCGGTGCCGACAACTGAGATCTACCGGGTAGGGGCGGAGGATGCTGGAACGCGATTGGATGTTTTTGTAACCTCCCGAGAAGAGCAGCTGAGCCGTTCATTTGTGCAAAAACTGATTGGTGACGGTGCTATCACGGTGAATCAGCTGGCCGCCCAGGCCAATTATCGTGTAAAGGCAGGTGATTCGGTAGCAGTGTCCGTACCACCGCCCGTGGAGCTACAAGTTTGCCCGGAGTCTATCCCTCTTGATATATATTATGAAGATAGTGATGTCATTGTCGTGAATAAGCCAAGGGGGATGGTGGTACACCCGGCAGAAGGCAATTACACTGGCACGCTGGTTAATGCTTTGCTGGAGCACTGCCGGGATCTGTCCGGCATTAACGGTGTACTAAGACCGGGCATTGTGCACCGCATTGACAAGGATACTTCAGGTTTATTAATGGTGGCAAAAAATGACCTGGCTCACGAGCATTTGGCGGGCCAGTTGAAGAAGCACACTGTGCGGCGCGGTTATGTGGCACTGATCCATGGTGTACTGGCCAGTGAACGGGGTGTGGTGGATGCACCTATTGGCCGGGACCCGCGTGACCGGCAGAAAATGACTGTAACAAGTCGTAACAGTAAGCCGGCGGTAACTCACTATCGGGTGCTGGAACGGGCGGGTAATTATACATTCCTCAGACTGCGCCTGGAAACTGGTCGTACTCACCAAATAAGGGTCCATATGGCTTATATTGGCAACCCGCTTGTGGGGGACACCAGGTACGGGCCAGGCAAACCTCACTTTGGTTTAGCAGGCCAGTTTTTGCATGCATACCAACTTGGGTTCATCCACCCCCGCAGAGGTGATTATCTGGAATTCAGGGCTCCTTTGCCGGCAGAGCTAGGCGTTATTTTGCAGAAGTTGGGTATTGACGAAAAAATAACTTAACATCATTGAAATAGTCGGATGGTTTCCAAAAACAGCGCGGTTAGTCCTGCCGCCATCAGCGGTCCCACCGGAACACCGTCTAAAAAAACAATACCGATCATGGAACCGAGCAATATACCAAAGATCATTTCCGGATCGATTTGTAATAACCGCAAGCCCTCGCCGTTTAAATGGGTGGCCAGCGCACCCCCGGCGATAGCCAGTATGCCGGGCAGCGAAGTAAAGGTAATCAATAATTCCTTTTCCGTTACTTTGCCACTGGCTACAGGCACCAATATGGCCAGTAATAAAAATAACAGGCCTATCTCCAGACCTCTTCTCTCTAATATTGAAAATATAAAATGCAGATTGCTGAATTTAATAATTAATAATACGCAGGCAGCGGTGGCAATTAAATTGGAACGTGATATGATACCCACTAAGAGAAGTGCCACAAGCAGCGGTACCCCATGCATAGTCTCGCCTCACAATGACAATTATTAGTAAAATATATGCCACCGCTATCCATTGTATTACCAGCTTTAGCTAAATGGTACTTTGCATTTTTATTGTACATGCAAAATATCACTGCCTATTGAACTGCTGATGTATATTTTAAATTTCCAATAGATTGGCTATGGCTAACTTAAAGGTATCGGCCCGCAGACCGACACGCAGGGCTTCTACAGCAAGAACTTCCTGGGCCGGGATATTACCCAGGTTTACATCTGAGCCGAACAGGGTTATTAGGTCCTGCTGCTGAGCTTTAAGAGGTGCTTCCCAAATAATTTTAGATGGGTCATCAATATAATTCATAAATACTTGCAAATCATCATCTATCATTTTGCCTTTGGTATCGTAAAGCCCTACATTTAAACCACTTTCCCGGCCCTCCACAATAACCTTGTATGCACCGTTCTTTATATCACGCAGGGCCATTTGCGCCAGCGTTTGTGCAGTAACTTCTGAGCCATCAATCTTTTTGCCCACCTCAGTTAATACCCTGAAGCCCATTTCTGCAGCTGAGCTGATGACTTTTTCTCTCACCTCCCGGCTTAAGGGTATCGTCCCATCGCTGACTTCAATGGTCGTGAAACCCAAAAACTGGCAGACATCGAGAAACTCCCTAATTTTGTTTTGCGTTATTGCTACTTCCAAAAAAGTGCCCCCAGGATAAATATCAACTCCATAAGAACGCACCAGCTGTATCTTCTCCTCTAAAGTGCCTGCAGCATAAAGCATTGAGGTGCCAAACCCCAGCTTGATAAAATCAATGTGTTGATTATTGATTTGTAACAAGTCACGGGTTTCCCCTATGCCCATACCTTTGTCGATTACCATGGTCAGCCCCTTATTCCTAGGTTTAGCTGCCCTTTCTCCAAGCGGATAAGCTATAACTTCCCGCCAGATATTGATGTGTGCATCTTCGGACATTGTAATCAACTCCCCTCCGGTAATTGCATGCATGCTAAGTTATCGCATGCGGCGCCCACCCCCTTTGAGTTATTAACCGGGCTAGGGATTGCTTTGCACCTGGTAAAAAAATATTCAATATTTGTCTAATTGGTTACCTGGTTGGCCTACCAAATAAAGGCGCTATTGTGTATATCATGAGAAGTGGTAAATTATATCCAAAAATACAGATTAGGTTTGATGTTTAAATCCTTGGATCCTTGGAGGTAGTCATCTTGCTATTTGCTACATAGTTGAGTTGCTAAACAGGAAAGTTAATGAGAAAATAATATAGACATGTTATGAAAGCTGGTGCTGCTTTGCCCCACGTAGTATTCAGTAATCGAGTTATTGAATATAAAATTAAATACAGTCATATGGCATCTTCCTTAAAAATAGTGGTTGATGCAAAGGATGGGGTTCTGGTGACGGCCCCGTTAACCTATAACGCCATGATGGTAAACGATATTATGCAGGATAAAAGCATTTGGGTATTGGAAAAAATGGACTATTTAGCTGCCTTAGCAGGGTGCCCCGTACCCAGATTATTTGTGGATGGGGAACAATTCTTTTACTTGGGTAACCGGTTTGAGATCAAGGTGCAGGCTAATGAGCAAGTGCAGCATCAGGCAGTAATAATAAATGGACGACAAATGCTGGTTGAGGTGCCGCGGTCTGTGTATTTAGAGGGCGGGGCAGGCGCGGTCCGTAATGCTCTGGTCAAATGGTATAAAAAACAAGCAAATATAGTTATAAACGAGCGAATTATTTTTTATGCAAGTATGATTGGCATTGAACTTGCAAAAATCCGGATCAAGGAACAAAAGCATCGCTGGGGCAGTTGTTCGGAAAAAGGTAATTTGAACTTTAACTGGCACCTGGTGATGGCTCCCGAACAAGTCATTGATTACGTGATCATACACGAATTGTGTCATTTAAAAAGGATGGACCATAGTCTGGCATTTTGGGGCCTGGTGGAAGCATTAATGCCGGATTACAAAAATCGCCGCCGCTGGTTGAAAAAATATGGCCCGGTACTCACTTTTTAACAATTAACAAGAACAATAGATTTGATATACATTAATAAGGCAGGCGGATGGGAGGTGAATTTATGGTTTCACCTGAAAGCAAACTGATGGGTGCGATTTGTCATGGTTCTATATTCTTTGGCTTACCTATTTTGGTGCCTCTGATTGTTTATTTGCTTAAGAAGGATGACGATTTTGTTAACCACCATGCTCGGGAGTCCCTGACGATGCACATTATTGCCATGCTTCTGTGCATGGCGGTGGGGGTGCTGTCGTTGGTACTCATTGGAATTTTATTGATTATTCCCCTGGCTATATCGGGTCTGGTTTACGCGATCTTTGCGATTGTGGCGATTATTAAATGTCTGTCCGGCGAATATTACTACTACCCGATAACATCGAAATACGCTAATACATGGTTTAACGGCTGACGTTATGATTTAGATTTAGACTGCTCGTTATTCCCCTCGGCTTCTTTTTGTTCAGGCAGCGGTTTGCGGGCCGGGGCAAATACAAACTCTGTTCTAACAGCCTGTGTGGGCGGAGTATATGCTTGCTGCGGTTGCTGTCCTTGTCCGTTAGAGCCCGCCATGCTCAAGTCTTTGACTCTTATGAAAAACAGGGCGATTACTGCCGTTGCTCCGGCCAGTATGGCGCCGCCCCAGTACATGTAAGCTTTGCTTAATTCCATTAAATAGCCAAACAAAGGAGGTCCTGCAGCAACACCTAAAAAGCGAACACTACCGTAGATAGAGGTAATAAGGCCCCTTTCCTCGGTGGCTGTGGTGCTGGTAATCATGGTGTTTAAACAGGGCAGAAGCAATCCTGTGCCCAACCCGGCAATGGATATACCGGCGAAGAAAAAATAGATGTTCTCGTAAATGTTTAATGCCGACAATGAGGCAGCTATCAACCCGAGGCCAACTACCACCAGCCACTTCATAAGCTTGACGTTTTGCTTAATAAACAGGCCGGTCATATATGAGGTTGCCGACATAAATAATACAGGCACAGCCAGGGCCGCTCCTTTAACTATCCCTTTCAAACCAACTGTTTCCTCCAGGTAGTCGCTGAGAAAGAATAACATACCGAATAGAAGCAGCAGGGCTATTGTACCGGTCAGGAAAATGGTGGATACTAATACGGACTTTTCTTTAAAGACTTTGCTAATGGACTCTTTATACTGGGCAATGCTTTTTGTAGCGCGGTTGCTTTCCGGTTCCTTGATTAAAAACCAGATGCCCAGGACAATGGGAATGACAATGGCCGGGAAGAATAAAAATGTGGCGTACCAGGTAATTAAGCCAATAGCGGCGCCCAGTACCGGGCTGAGTACTTTGCCAAAACCATTGGCGGCTTCCACTACGCCCAGTGCTTTGCTGCGCTGGTGACCGGTAAATAAGTCTCCGGTTAAGGCCATAGCGATGTAGGTGGTGCCCGCAGCACCGATACCCTGGATAACACGACCGCCAATAATCCAGGCGTAGGCCCTGCTGTCGAGGAACATTGCTGCCAGCCCGGCAATGATGCCACCCAGGCCGTATAAAATTAAACTGGGAATAATAACCTTTTTGCGGCCGATGCGGTCGGATATGAAGCCGGCCACCGGAATGAGCAGACCGGGTATGGAAAATGCGGTTATAACCATGCTGCTTTTAAACTCGCTGAGCTTAAGCGCTTCTTGCAGCTGCGGCAGTACCGGTATGAGCATGGAATTGCCCAGCACCATAATAAATGGTACGCCGGCTATGGCGGCAAGTGCAGCTGCTCCGGCTTTCGCCCCCATAATAATACACATCCTTTCTTGAACATCGATATTGTACCTCCTCTGGCTAAGTGCTATGCATTTTAATGCCCGTCCCGGCATAGAAAAGATAGTAAATAACCGGGGGTGGATAATAATGTTTTTTATCTTTGATAAAATTGTCTTTTCTATGGCTGCCATGCGGTTTTTATCAGCCACCATTGAATTTACAGCGGCAATATTGATGCTTCATTTTAATAAGGTGGAGACAGCCTTTAAAATTAATGCCGTGCTGGCTATGGTCGGTCCCACCGTGCTGATTATCGTTACCACTCTTGGACTGGTGGGGCTGGCCGGCAAAGTGTCTTTCCCTGGTATGGCTGCGATCATGCTGGGGGTGACCTTGATATTTTTAGGGATTAACAAACTATAAAATACTCCATATGCCATAGGCTTAAATCCTTAAACTTGTTCGATAATTATGGCTGTGTGAAAATTTTGATAATCGTTGCAAAAAAAGTTGACGCATCTTGTTGTTTTTGATAGTATGTGTTAAGAAAAATCACCTTTAAAATCGGTCCCGTGAGACCGGTAAGGATACATAGTGTAAAACGGGATTAGCTGTGCCTGTCTATGCCTCTTGCCGGATAGTCAGGTTTTTTTGATGCCATTACTAAGGAGGTGTTCTTATTTTGCCGGTATTAAGGGAAAAGAACCGGATCATTGATCAAGATGGTATCAGGCGTGCCCTAACTCGTATTGCCCACGAAATCATAGAGCGCAATAAGGGTACGGATAATTTGGTGCTAATTGGTATCAGGCGGCGGGGAGTACCCCTGGCCAGGCGGCTGGCCGATAATATCAAGGAAATTGAGGGCAGCCAGGTGCCGGTGGGAGTGCTTGATATTACGCTATACCGGGATGACCTGTCTACTTTAGGGTACCAGCCGATTGTCCGGCAAACTGAGGTGAACTTTTCTATAGAGGGGAAAAAGGTAGTGCTAGTGGATGACGTTTTATACACCGGACGTACCACCCGGGCCGCCATGGACGCTATAATGGATTTAGGACGGCCACAGAATATTCAATTGGCGGCACTGATTGACCGGGGGCATCGTGAATTACCCATCAGGGCAGACTATGTTGGTAAAAATGTACCTACCGCCCGCCTAGAGCTGGTGGAGGTGCGTCTGGTGGAATTTGATGGTGTGGATGAAGTAGTTATTATGGAAAAAACATAAATTTCTCCTTTTAAGCGGTCCTGTGAGGCTGACAAGGGAGAGCTTAAATCTCTAACAGGGATTAGTCACGCATATCTCTGTGCACTGCTTAGTCAGCCTCCACCGGGTTTTATTAACCGGGGAGGCTTATTTATTAGGGAGGGGGTTCCCTTAATTGTATAAACATAAAGACCTGTTGGGATTAAAAGGCTTGGCCGCTGAAGAGCTCATTTTTTTGCTGGATACAGCCAGGCCCATGAAGGAAGTTATTTCCCGGCCAATAAAAAAAGTACCTACGCTGCGGGGGCGTACCGTGATGAATCTTTTTTATGAAAATAGCACCCGTACCCGCGGCTCCTTTGAGCTGGCGGCCAAGTACCTGAGTGC
This sequence comes from Sporotomaculum syntrophicum, assembly GCF_009932395.1. Lineage (GTDB taxonomy): Bacteria > Bacillota > Desulfotomaculia > Desulfotomaculales > Desulfallaceae > Sporotomaculum > Sporotomaculum syntrophicum. The sequence goes on along the minus strand of NZ_LSRS01000003.1, from coordinate 741,315 downwards.
GGACTGTGTCAATATATCCAGCTCCTCCAGCAGTGTGGCCAAGGGTGAAAGTTTATATGACACCGCCCGGACCATTCAAGCACAGGGCGCTGATGTGATTGTGCTGCGCCACCCCATGGCCGGGGCACCGCACATGCTGGCTAAGGCGGTCAAAGCGGCGGTAATTAACGCCGGGGATGGGGCACATGAACATCCCACCCAGGCGCTGCTGGATCTGTTTACGGTACGGGAGCAACGTGGGAAAATCGCCGGTCTGACGGTGACAATTATTGGGGATATATTGCACAGCCGGGTGGCCCGTTCGAATATCTGGGGATTTACTACCCTGGGGGCTGAGGTAAGGGTTTGCGGACCGCCCACGCTGATGCCCGTCGAACTTACCCAAACCGGTGCCCGTGTGTTTTACCGGATTGAAGAAGCGCTGGAGGGCGCGGATGTAGTCATGATGCTGCGCATCCAGGCGGAAAGACAGCAGCAGGGTCTTTTCCCGGGCTTGCGGGAATACTCCAGGCTATACGGGCTAAACCGGGAGCGCCTGTCCCTGGCTAAGCCGGATGTGCTGGTTATGCATCCCGGTCCTGTGAACCGCGGAGTGGAGCTGGGCCATGATACTGCCGATGGACCTGAGTCTGTGATTGAAGAGCAAGTAACCAATGGGGTAGCGGTGCGCATGGCTTTACTATACCTGCTTACCGGTGGAGGTGCTCACAATGAAGCTGATTATTAAGGGCGGCCGTTTATTGGACCCGGCTTCGGGCAGGGATGAGACGGCTGATGTATATGTGCAGGACGGCAGCATTAGCAGCCCGTTTGCGCCGGATGAAAACACGGAAATAATTGACGCCACCGGCAAATTGGTGGCACCAGGTTTTATCGACATGCATGTACACTTGCGGGAGCCTGGCTATGAGTACAAGGAAACCATTGCCACGGGCACTGCTGCGGCCGCCCGGGGCGGTTTCACCGGGGTGGCTTGTATGCCTAACACCAACCCGGTAACAGACAACCGTTTTATAATAGAGTTTGTCCGCCGGCGGGCGGCCGAGTCTGGCCAGGCTAATGTCTACCCCATTGGCGCGATTTCCCGGGGCAGCCGGGGTGAGGAACTGGCCGAACTGGGTGATATGCGTGACGCCGGAGCAGTGGCCTTTTCCGACGACGGCCGGCCGGTTTCCGATGCCGGGCTGATGCGCCGGGCCATGCAATACTGCCGGATGCTGGATGCACCGGTGATTTCCCATTGCGAGGAAAAGAGCCTGGCGGCGGGCGGGGTAATGCACGAGGGCTATCAATCAACTATCCTGGGGCTGAAAGGGATTCCTTCCTCTGCTGAAGAGGTGATGGTAGCCAGGGATATTATTCTGGCAGCCGAAACCGGCTGTTCGCTCCACATCGCCCACCTGAGCACTGCCGGTTCTGTAGCCCTGGTTCGGGAGGCAAAAAAACGGGGGTACCCGGTGACTGCGGAGGCCACGCCCCAGCATTTCACTTTAACCGACCGGGCAGTGGCTCAGTATAATACTGCGGCCAAGGTTAACCCGCCGCTGCGCGGGGACCGGGATGTGCAGGCGCTGCGGGAAGGGTTGGCCGACGGTACCATTGATGTAATCGCCACTGATCATGCCCCCCATACCTACGACGAAAAGAACGTGGAATTCGACCTGGCACCCTTTGGCCTGGTGGGGCTGGAAACCGCGGTGGGGCTGGTTTGGACAGAACTGGTGCACACCGGCATCCTTACCCCGCTGCAAGCAGTGGCTAAATTAGCCTACAACCCGGCCTGCATACTGGGGATTAACCGGGGCACGCTGACCGAGGGGAGCGCAGCAGATATTACCATCATCGACCCTGGTATTACGGAATCAGTGGACCCCGAGCGTTTTGCCGGCAAGGGTAAAAATACCCCCTTTGCCGGACGCACCCTGCAAGGACTGCCGGTTATTACGATCCGGTCGGGCCATTATAGCTATAAGATTTAGCCCGTTGCTATCCACCTGGTAATAAAACCTGACCAGGAGTAAAAAAGCCCCTGGCGAAATGGCTTTGTAATCAAGCGGGGTTGCCGTAGAACTTGTCGTGCCCTGCCTGACTTCCCTTGGATACCGCCCGGGTCGTTGAAATTCTTAGCCCCGAACGGAGAAAAATTCCGTTCGGGGCTTATCATAAACGGGCCTTAACCCGGTTTGGTTCAGGGGATTAGGAAGACCTGCTTCAAGCGTTTTTTCGGAGGGATTCCACTGCTTGCATCAGGTCTAGGTTCAGGTTGTGAAACCAATCTTTTAGCTCCCGATTCTTTTCGGCTTTCTCGTTGTTAGATTTAATCATCTGGGTTAGTGCATTAATGGCAAGCTCTTTATCCGACATAGGCAATACCCCCTTTTATTAATATAGTATACTGCAGTGTTGTACAATGTTCATGGTACTGAGCAAAATTTTGGAAAAATCACTTATCTTAACATAATAGTTTGTTGTTGGTTGTACGTTAAGTTGTTTATTAAATTTTACAGCTAATGGTTTCTGAGTTAGAATCATCAATATGGAAGTGAATTCAGGGGGTGATGGTTTAATGTCCCAATTAATGATGGCGGAGATTACCGGTTGTCAGGAAACCGGGCCCGGTGTGTGGGTTACAGAATTATTGGCTCCATCTCTAGCCCAGGCGGCTGTGCCCGGACAGTTTATTCATATTCGCTGCGGGGAGGACAGTGATCCGCTGCTGAGACGGCCGATAAGTATTCATGCGGTGTGCCGGCAGTCCGGCCTGGTAAAAATAATGTTTCAAGTGGTGGGTAAGGGTACGGCTTGGCTGGCCGGCCGCCGGGATGGTTGGCTTGATATTATGGGTCCTTTGGGCCGCGGATTTACCATGTTAACCGCGGAAAAAACCGGTACTGCTGCTGTCCCTCGCCTGGTGGTAGGCGGTGGCATTGGAGCTGCGCCGCTGTATTTTTTATTGCAGGAGCTGGCCGGAACGGGCTATGCTGAGCATGTAAAGGTGCTGCTTGGTGCACGAAATGCTGAGCAACTGCTGATTCATAACGCTGTTAAATTGCTGGGTTTTTCTGTTAGCGTGGCTACGGATGATGGTTCTGCCGGTTACCAGGGTCCCGTCACCGATTTGCTGGCGGAGGAACTGCAATGCAAACCGGGTTATGTTTATGCCTGCGGGCCGGCACCGATGTTAAAGACGCTTTGTGGTATGCTGCATAATGCCGGAGTGCCGGGCGAGGTATCGGTGGAAGAAAGGATGGCCTGCGGTGTGGGAGCCTGTTTGTCCTGCGTTTGCCGGGTGAAGGATGCCGGCGGACTGGAAACCTTCCGGCACGCCTGTGTGGATGGGCCGGTATTTGCGGCAGGGGAGGTGGTCTGGTAATGAATACCTCAGTAGATTTAGGCGGCATAGTGATGAAAAATCCTGTGACCACGGCTTCCGGTACCTTTGGGTTTGGTTTGGAATACCAGACTTATGTTGACCTGCAGAGGCTGGGAGCCATTACGGTGAAAGGTACTACGCTTAAACCCCGGCAGGGCAACCCCCCGCCGCGCATTGCTGAAACACCTTCAGGGATGCTCAATGCCATTGGACTGCAGAACCCCGGCGTTGAACGCGTGGCTGAGGAAATCATGCCTCAACTGGCGGCTCTGGGCGTGCCAGTGATCATAAATATCGCCGGCGATACGCTGGAGGATTATGCTCAGGTGGCTCGCCGTTTGGACGGGGTCACCGGTGTGGCGGGTTTGGAAGTCAATATATCCTGTCCCAACGTCAAAAAAGGGGGCATTCAATTTGGCAGTAATCCCGTTACTGCGTCCGAGGTAACCAGAGCGGTCAAGTCGGTTACCGGTCTGCCTGTAATCGTCAAACTATCGCCCAATGTTACGGATTTGGTAGCTATGGCCGAAGCCGTGGCCGGGGCCGGGGCAGACGCACTATCCATGATTAATACTCTGGTGGGCATAGCTATAGATGTGGACCGGCGCAGGCCGGTGCTGGGCAACATTACCGGTGGGTTAAGCGGCCCGGCTATACGCCCGGTAGCGGTGCGGGCAGTTTGGCAGGTGCACCGGGCGCTGCCTCTTATACCCATCCTGGGCATGGGCGGAATTATGACCGCCAGGGATGCCCTGGAGTTTATCCTGGCCGGCGCTACGGCGGTGGCGGTGGGCACCGGTAATTTCGTCAATCCCCGGGCTACCCTGGATGTGGTAGATGGTATTGAGCAATACATGAAAGAACACGGTTTTAATGAGATCAGTGAACTGGTTGGCCTGGCCCAGCGAGACACAACAAGGAGTGATGAGTAGTTGTCAAAGGAAAAACTAATTGTAGCTCTGGACGTAGACAGCCAGGAAAAGGCGCTGGAACTAGTTGGTGAACTGACCGCACACGTGGGTTTTTTCAAAGTGGGCATGGAATTGTTTTACGCGACCGGGATCAGAATCGTCCAAGAGATAGTGGCTGCGGGTGCGCAAGTTTTTCTGGATCTGAAACTGCACGATATACCAAATACCGTCGGGCAGGCCGCCCGGGTACTGGTGCGCTCCGGTGCTTCGATAATCAATGTGCACGCCTCGGGGGGCGGTGCCATGATGCGGGCAGCCGGGACAGCCGCCCGGGAAGAAGCCGACCGGCTGGGTGTACCGGCCCCGCTGGTGGTGGCGGTGACTGTGCTCACCAGCATTGACCGGCAAACGTATCAACAGGAAATGGGTTTTACGGGGGAGATCGCCGAGCGGGTACGCTCCTTGGCATTGCTGACCAGGGCATCGGGTTTGGACGGGGTGGTTTGTTCACCCCAGGAGATTAGGCTGGTGCGTGATGCCTGTGGGCCGGATTTTAAAATTATCACCCCCGGCATCCGCCCGGCCGGAGCACAGCTGGGCGACCAGAGACGGGTAATGACACCGGGAGAGGCTGTTCGAGCAGGCGCGAGTCACCTGGTGGTAGGCCGACCGGTGACTGAGGCCGTAGATAAGGTTGCTGCGGTTACAGCTATTTTGGATGAAATAAAACAAATTGAAGCCGGGTGTTGATTACGCATCATCTCCCCGGCATTATATGGATCTGATAAATAAAAACTTTACAGACAGGTATTTTTGTTCTAACATTAAATATTAGAAAGTTTTATAATATTAATCAACCTAATGTTGAAAAAGTAGGAGGCTTTATAATGACCGAGAAAGGATATAATCCTTACATAACAGCTCAGACACAGTTTGATAATGTGGCTGATATTATTGGTTTAGATCAATCGGTTCGTGAATTTTTGCGCCAGCCAAGTCATGAATATCACTTTACCATCCCGGTTAAAATGGATGATGGAACTACAAAGGTATTTAATGGTTACAGAATTCAGCATAATGACGCCCGTGGACCGGCTAAAGGTGGTATCCGTTTTCATCCCCATGAAACAATCGATACGATAAGAGCTTTATCTATGTGGATGACTTGGAAATGTGCGGTTGTAGATATCCCGCTGGGCGGAGGAAAAGGTGGTATTATCTGTGACCCCCATAATTTGTCTAAAGGTGAGCAGGAAAGATTGTGCCGTGGTTTTGTAAGACAGCTCGGCAGGAATATGGGCCCTGTTATTGATATTCCTGCGCCCGATGTTATGACCAACGGGCAGCATATGCTCTGGATGATGGATGAATATGAGGTCATTTTTGGAGGGCGTTACCCGGGTGTTATTACGGGAAAACCTGTTGGGATGGGTGGCTCTCTCGGGCGAACTGAGGCCACAGGATATGGTGTTATTTATACATTGCGTGAAGCCTTGAAAACACTAAATGTGGATATTACCTCTACAACAGCAAGTATTCAAGGTTTTGGCAATGTTGCGGAATATGCTGCTCGTTTATATACGAGCATGGGCGGCAAGGTTATTGCCATCTCCTGTTGGGATCAACAAGATAATAAAGCTTACACATTCCGTAATAGTAACGGCCTTGATATAGAGCAGATGGTTTCAATAAAAGATTCATTTGGTACCATTGATAAATACAAGGCGCAGGAATTAGGATGCGAAATATTAGACGGTGGTGAATGGATTGCCCAGGACGTCGATATCCTTCTGCCCTGTGCATTGGAAAACCAGATAACGCCCGAGACCTTTGCCAAGATCAGTCAGCAGGTTAAAATAATCTGCGAGGGTGCAAATGGTCCTACGACGTTAGAAAGCGACGAATTAATTAAAGCCAGAAATATTTACCTTGTTCCTGATTTTCTATGTAATGCCGGAGGAGTAACCTGCAGTTACTTTGAGCAGGTACAGTGCAACATGAATTATTTTTGGACAAAGGAAGAAGTTCTAGAGAAACTTGATGACAAAATGACAGCGGCATTTTGGGCTGTTCATAAGCTTGCCCAGGATAAAAACTTGTATATGCGTGATGCTGCCTATGTTATTGCAATAAACCGAGTTGCGAAGGCTGTGAAGCTCAGGGGCTGGGTTTAATTCTTTAATTTATTTTTATTTAGACTATACCTTTCATCAGGTATAGTCTAAATATTTTTATAACAATTACTATTACATTAAGGCGTTAAGGGGAGATATCGATGGTTGATGAACTACAGGGTATCCCGGTTGAAGCCTTTATAGAGCGTGCCAAGGAGCTTGAGTGTCTGTATTTAGTAGACGATGCCTTGACTAAAAATTCAATTCCGGAAATATTAATGGAAATTTCAAGTATTCTGCCGCAGGGGTTCTGCAATCCACAGGCTTGTGTCGTAAACATTGTTTTTGATGATCAAACTTATACTGCCAAACCTGAGATAGCAATTCATCGTGAAATCCGATCCCCAATTATTGTCGGGGACGAAGTGCGTGGCTACCTTCAAGCTGCCTATCCATATAATGAAGATGAAGAAGATAAAAATATCTTTTTAGTGCAGGAAGAAAAGCTTCTGAACACAGTAGCGAAAAAAATATCTCAAATGATCGAGCGAAAAAGTTTCCAGGAAACCAGCGGATCAAGAAGTAATTGGGAAGCAATTATTAAACTATTGCAGATTACCGACCATGAAATGCTGCTTTATGTCTGTGAAAAGCTACTAGCTCTTTTGGCTAAAGACAATCAGGACTCAGTCAGAGAAATTTATCAGGAAATGAACTGGACCAAGTATGAATACCAGGGGGAAATCAATTTCCCCCTGGAAAAAATGCCGGCTGTGGATGTTCTGCGTTTGAGCGAGAGTGTTTTTAATGTTGCTAAAACATATTTAAAGGATTCACAAATATTTCATTATATTAATTTATGGATATACCAGGGAAAAACTTATGACTTAATAAAACTTGTTGATAAAGCGGATGCCGACGTGAAGGATGTTTTAAAGGCGTTAAGCAAATATTTAAAGACTGTAAAGTCCAACGCCATTTATAATAAGGCTACGCAGAGATGGCTAATTGTGGAACTGGCACGCCGATTTTTAACTGATAACCCAAAGTTAATTGAGAACGCAAGAAAATACGCTTTAGTTGAAGACTTTTGTGAATTGCTAAAAACCTTCATTTGTTCTCCGAAAAGTACAGGAAAAATCGGGGGGAAGGCTGCAGGGCTATTTTTAGCCAAGCAAATCATTAAGAACTACAGCGCAGATAATCCAGGATTCGCTAACATTAAGGTTCCTAAAACATGGTACATTGCCTCCGATGAATTAGTTAAACTGATTCACGATAATGGCCTTGACGAATTGAATGAACATAAATACAGAGACCTTTTAGAGATACGTATTATTTATCCAAAAGTTATTCAGACACTAAAAAATGCTCGCTTGTCGCCTTATGTAATGAATGAGCTCTATCAAATTCTTGAATATAGTGAGAACAAGCCTTTAATTATAAGGTCGTCAAGCTTGCTTGAGGATCAATTAGGTTCTTCGTTTTCCGGCAAATATAAAAGCTTGTTCCTAACCAATAAAGGGACAAGAGCCGAACGCCTTAAGAGTTTGGTGGATGGAATTCTTGAGGTATATGCCTCGATGTTTAGTCCCGATTCGATCCAGTATCGCATAGAACATAATTTACTTGATTATACCGACCAAATGGGAGTTATGATTCAAGAAGTTGTTGGCTGCAGGATAGGACCCTATTACGCTCCTATTTTTTCCGGCGTTGCTTTTAGTAACAACGAGTTTCGGTGGTCCCCGCGAATTAAGCGTGAGGATGGCCTTCTGCGTATGGTTGTTGGGCTGGGAACGCGAGCGGTTGATAGAGTAGGCGATGATTTTCCAGTGCTGATATCGCCCGGACAACCAAATATTCGTGTTAATCAGGTACCACAGGAAATGCATAAATATTCGCCGCAGAAAATGGATGTCCTGGATATAGAGAATAACCGTTTCTTGACCATATCAATAGCTCAATATATTAAAGATTATGGAAGTGATATCCCACGTCTCAATTATATTGCTTCAGTCTTAAAAGATGATTTTATCACTGAACTTAATAAATTTACTACAGATTTTCAAAGAGATAATATAATCATCACCTTTGATGAATTAATTGAAAAGACTCCAATTGTTGCCCAATTGCATTCTGTAATGTCGCTTTTACAGGAAAAATTGGGTTACCCGGTTGATATTGAATTTGCAAGTGACGGAGAAAATATTTACCTGCTGCAGTGTCGCCCGCAAAGCACAACGCAAGGCAATTTTCCTGTAGCTATCCCCACCAATATTGCTGTTCAAAATATGATTTTTACAGCCAACAGGTATGTTTCTAATGGGAGGGTCACCGGCATTAAGACAGTTGTTTATGTTGACCCGGAAGAATACGTTAAGTTGGAAAGTCACCAGGACTTAGTCAATGTCGGCATTGCCATCGGCGAATTAAATCGCATCTTGCCGCGACGAAGCTTTATTTTAATGGGCCCTGGCCGCTGGGGTAGCCGCGGAGATATCAAGCTAGGTGTAAGGGTGACCTATTCCGATATTAATAACTCTTCAATGCTTATTGAAGTCGCTAATAAGGAATCTAAGTACCAACCGGAGTTATCCTTTGGAACACATTTTTTTCAAGATCTGGTTGAGGAAAATATTAAGTATTTGCCGTTATATCCGGAAGACAACGAAGTGTTATTTTCCAATTACTTTTTTACTCGAAGTAGCAATGCTTTAGCCAAGATTTTGCCTGCATATGCTTATTTAGAGCATGTTATCAAGGTAATTAATGTAGCAGATAATTATCATGGCCAGGAACTCCTTGTTCTGATGAATGCTGACTTAGAAAAGGCAGTAGCCTATCTCGACTATCCGGCTAAAGACGACGCAAACTCTAATGCTAACCTGTTTGAAATAGAAGATAAGACAGCAGATCCTAAAGATAATCAAGGTTGGAAATGGCGTCATTATATGGCGGAGCAGATTTCAGCCAAGATGGATCTTAAAGCATTCGGTGTAAAGGGAATTTATTTGTTTGGAAGCACAAACTATGGTACTGCAAGACTTAACAGTGATATTGATTTAATTATTCATTTTGAGGGAACGCCGGAGCAAAGACAAGCGCTTGATTTATGGCTTAATGGCTGGAGCATGGCCTTATCGGAAATCAACTATCTGAAAACAGGTTACCGTACAGATGGCCTTCTGGACATCCATTATGTAACCGACCAGGATATTAAGAATCAAACCTTATTTGCAAGTAAAATTAATTCTATTTATGATCCCGCCCACCTCTTGCGCTTGCGCGAGGATTAAATAGGTAAATGAAAACCCCTCCCTGGTTAGTTAGCCGGGGGAGGGGTTTTTCTTGTTGCGTTATTAATACTTCCTTTATTACTCAACAGCGGCCGTCTGCTCAGTCTTACTATCTGCACTGTCGGGACCGGTTAAGGATACTTCTTCAGCATCCAGTGCTTCCTGCGGGAGCACTATCTCCAATGGAGCGTTATAGTCACTGTAGGTGAAATCGTAGGCCACCTGCATTGAATCAATGGGCATAGCCTGGCCTTGCAGCTGCTCGGCAAAAGTGATCACGGAAAAGTTCTTGGTACTTAAGGGCAGATAAGTTTCTTTGTCCACATACATAGTACCTACATAAGTTATTGATTGCAGTAACCCTTGGGCCTGGTCGAGAGTTTGTTGCAGCTGACCACCTAGTTGGCCAAGAGAGGCGATCATTTTGCTTAGATCTGTAATTTCCCCGTAATAAGCCAGTTTAATTACATCTTTCCCTTCCAGATTCTCTTCACCCAAATACCGGTAGTAGAATAGGTTCTTAATTTCTTCCGGTAGCGGATTGGTTTGCTGTTTCATTAAATCCATCATATTGGGGAATACGCTATCGGGAATCTTGGTCCAGGTAACCTGTTTGGTTTCAGGGTCGGGCATGCTCATAAACATACCTTCAGGAGTCATGTACTGTTCCATGGTAAAGGATTGCTGGGGCAGGTTGCTGCCTGGTGACATAGTAGTTTCCATAACCATATGCAGACCCTTGTCCATGACTAACTTGGCATCCATGTTGACTGTGGTGCTGACGGTAGCAGGCATGTCCTGAGCTTCTCCAACCTGCCTCATGTTCATTCGCATATCCATTTCCCCGGACATTCGCAGGCTGGTAATGTTTTGATTGGCGGTTTCTATTTTGTCGTTGATTTCCCTGCACTGATCGGCTGTTCCAAATACCTTGGTAAGCAGATCAGCCCCTTCCTGAGGTGTCAAAACCTTTTTGGCATCTTCCCCAGTTAATAAACCTTCACTAATCATCCAACTATAGTTAATATATGCCCAGTGTTGATTAGGAATGGATAACTGGACTTTTTCCCGGGCGGATACTTTTTGGGGTAAGCCCAGTGTCCGGGCTACCAAAGCTACAGCCTCGGCCTGGGTGATGGGTTGCTCGGGCTTAACCGTGCCGTCGGCAAACCCTTTTAGCACATCTCTGGATAACAGGGTTTGTATACTGTTGGCGTACCAGGCGTCAGCTTTAACATCGGCGGGCAATTGTGCTGACTGCCCAGCCGGCTGCAGGTTGGCCGCTTCAACCAGCATGGCGCCAAATTCAGACCTGGTTAATTCACTTCCCGGTTCTTCCGGCAGAACATTTGTTAAATCCGCAGCGTTGGCAGCAAAGGCAGCTGAACATAAGGTAAACAGCAAAAGGATAGTCAAAATTGTTACCCGGCGTAAAGTTTTCATGAACAAAATACGATGCCTCCTTAATTATTTAATTATTTAACAATTCACCTCCTGTGTTAATTTTTATTATTATAACACATCTGTCTTGTAATTAGTGACAGTTGTGTTAGTATTATGGCCACATGACGCTGAAAAACATTTTTTATTTTTTGACTTTTGGTGATACTTTTTCACATATTGCTGTGTTACAACAATATAGGGAAGTTTCGGGAGTGGAAATTATGCAACTTACAGTGCGGGGAGGAGTGGCCGTGTCAGGGACAAGCGAGGTTTTTGACACAGTACAATCTCACGATAAGATATTTAATTTGCTTTATAACACCGCCTACAGGTTAACCGGAAACCATCAGTTAACTGCCGAGCTTATAGATATTTCTATGAGCGCATGGAACCGGCAAGGCAATCGGGTTCACTATAGATTTTTCAATGTTTTCGTTCGGGAACAAAGCATGGAAAGAAATATGTGGGCTGGAAATATGCTAAAAAATCTATGCACCGCTTTTATTAAAAAAACTGCTGTTCCGGTTTGTGGATTGGAGCAAGAGGCTATTCCGTTGAAGAATTATCAGTTATCTCGCAGCAGGGCGCGGATACAAGAAGCGCTGCTGCAATTGCCGCCTATGGAAAGGCTGTTGGTGGTATTGCGCGATATTTTGGGCCTGACCTATGCTGATATTGCCGAACTGACCGGGCTGAGAAAATCAGATGTGACCGGCTTACTGTCTGCAGGCAGATGGTCCCTGCGGTTCCAGGAAATTTGCCCAAATCAGCTAGATATGACTAATTAACTGTCTAATAACTTTATGAACAACTGCCCGGGGTTAACCTGTGGGGTCCCGGGCAAATAATTAACGGATTTAGCACATTTCAGGTGGTTGTGGTTACGTTGATGTTAAAGAAATACTATGGTCAATTAAGATTTGCCGGTCGATTAGATGTTGTAGTGAAGCATGCCGGGTTATATGGATTACTGCTCGCGCTTATTTGGTTAACTGCCGGTTGTGCAAACGGACAGCAACTACAAGGACAGACCGGTAGTTTGCCGGTTAAGCCTTCCGGTCCTTCTCCGGTGGAAAAGATAACACCTGCAGAACGGAATGTATATGATTGGGTAGTTATCGGTGCCCGGGAGGAAGTGGCCAGGGGAGTGATTTATGACGCCTCCTACCGTCAAGTTAAATATCCGGGCGGTGATGTACCACCCGAAAGTGGCGCCTGTACCGATGTGGTGATCCGAGCTTTTCGTTTTGCGGGTATTGATTTGCAACAACTAATCCACGAGGACATGCGGGAAAATTTTGAGCTTTATCCGCAACTCTGGGGTTTGCCGGGGCCGGATACCAATATCGATCACCGCCGGGTGCCCAACCAAATGAAATTTTTCGCCAGGCATGGCCAGGCACTGCCACTGTTGGTGCAGGGGGAGGATTTACTTACCTGGCAGTGGGGTGATGTCGTTTACTGGCGCTTTGCCAACGGCCTTGAACACTGTGGTATTATCAGCGACCGCAAAAATTTGCATGGAGTGCCCCTGGCCATACATAATGCCGGTGTGGCCAGGGAGGAAGATTGTCTAACCAGATGGGAAATAACCGGTCATTTCCGGTACCCCCCGGTTAGTGAATAGCCGCTTTAGGAACTTCCTGCTTCCGGTACAATGCAGGCTCACTCATCAATAATAAAATGCTTTTCAAGCTTGCCACTTATTGATATAATAAAGAAAAGTATTTCCCTAATAACAAACAACTTGTAAAATTTTATAATATGTTTGTGAGTTTTAATTATTTATGTGGGTTAATTCCAAAATGGAGGTGGCTGAATGGAGAGATCTATCAGAAGTTTGCCAATGCAACCTGAGCAGGATAAACGCCAGGTAGCTCTGGAGAGAGCGGAAGAACTTAAACATCGCATAGAAGGTTACCTGGACGCTGTTAAAAATATCCCTACTGGTTTTGCACTAGCCGAACAAAACGAGGCAAGAAAAAGTAAAATACTTGAATATTTCGGAGCTACTGAGTCCGACTGGAATAACTGGCGCTGGCAGATGCGCAATAGAATCAGCGATGTCAAAGAACTAAGACAGATATTGCCTCTATCCGATGAAGAAGCAGGTCATATTGAATTCGTTAGCAAAAAATTCCGCTGGGCAGTCTCGCCCTATTATTTAAGCCTCATGCAGGCAGACAACCCCAGTTGTCCGGTGAGGATGCAGGGTATACCAAGCATTTGGGAAATACGTGACAATTGGGGTAAAGAAGATCCCATGGCGGAAGAATTTACTTCACCGGCGCCTCGGATTACCCGTCGTTACGCAGACCGTCTAATTATTAATGTGACTAACCAGTGTGCAATGTTTTGCCGGCACTGCCAGCGCAGGCGCAACATTGGTGAAGTGGACAGACCCGCAGCGGTAGAGGATGTCAAAGCAGCTATTGATTATATCCGGGCCAATCCCGAGGTGCGGGATGTCTTGATTACCGGTGGTGACCCGCTGACTTTATCCGACGAATGGCTGGATTGGATACTGACCGAACTGGACAGTATCGAACATGTGGAAATCAAACGGATTGGCAGCCGGGTGCCGGTGACTATGCCGCAGCGCATTACACCCGAGCTCTGTGAAATGCTGGAAAAGCATCATCCAATTTTTATAAACACGCATTTTAACCATCCCATGGAAGTGACCCGGGAAGCGTTAAAAGCTACCCGTATGTTAGCTAAGGCCGGCATACCGCTGGGTAACCAGGCCGTGTTGCTGAAAGGGATTAACAATGATCCCAACGTTATGAAAAAATTAAACCAGGAACTGCTCAAAATCCATGTTCGCCCATATTACATTTTTCATGCCAAGCATGTTAAAGGCACAGCCCATTTTATCACTACCATACAAGAGGGCCTGGAAATCATGGAACATTTGCGCGGTTACACCTCGGGCCTGGCCGTGCCGTGGTATATTATCAATGCGCCCGGTGGCGCGGGCAAGACGCCATTGCTGCCTCAGTATTTGTTATCTGTGGAAAAGGATAACGTGATGATTAGAACCTGGGAAGGGAAAGTATTCCGCTGCACCAACGGCGGATATATAGATGACAGCAATGATGCCTGCTGAACGCTTATGCAAAAGGGATGCGCTGTTTAAGCGCATCCCTGAACCTGCTTCCCTAAACCATAGACTGCTCTGCCTTTTGTATAGCCAGGCGGACTAAATTGCCGCAGTCTCTTGACGAAACGCTGCCGAAACCGCCTTCTGCACGAACAATATTGGCAACCCCAAGTTCCTCGGCTAACTCCATTTTCAGCTTGTCCGACATAATGCCGCCACGCCTTCTGGCCATAATTAGCCTGCCTCCTTTGGGTTTTTAAGATGTTTTAGGGTTTAGCAAGTTCAAGTGTTAGTATGTAATTTAAATGCATTGGCTATACCTGTTAAAAATTGTTGCTTGTGACCGGGTGGGGATACTGGTTGATCTCGCTAAATGGTATGGTTTCGGCCGGTATACAAGTATTGACCGATATTTTCCACTATGGCTTGCATATAGTGCATTGCTTGGATTAAATCGCCAAGATCAGCGATTTGAGCCGGGGCATGAACATAGCGCAGCGGTATGCCCAGGGTAGCCACCGGTACGTCGAACAGCTGGATTACTGAAGCGTCGGTGTATGAGCGCGACACCCCTTCCTGCAGGGTAATACCGGTTGACCTGGCCACCTCATTTAAAAATGCCCGCATGGGTGGGCGCATAATGGCCAGCTCATCCGCCAGGCGCAGCGCTACCCCCTGCCCCAGGTGGATTTGACGCAGGTGGGGAGCAATGCCCGGTATATCGCTGCCTACCATGCTGTCCACCACAATGGCAAAATCCGGGCGCAGCCTCATGGTGGCCACTTGAGCGCCGCGAGAGCCATGCACATTAGCCTGGCCGCCGCCCGGCAGCATGCCGTGCTCTTCGGTACTGGTGAATACCCCGGTGACTTCGGCGGCCACGGGGTGAGCGGACAGCCGGCGCAACAGGGCGATAAGCAAGGCGCAACCCATCCGGTCATCAAGACACCGGCCGGCCACCCGGTTCCGGTTCAGCTGCTTGAAACCATGGGTAAAGGTAACCGGCGTGCCGACAGTTATGCCCATGTGCAGTACCTCGTCCCGGCTTTGTGCGCCCACATCTACGAAAATTTCCTGCTGCGCCGTGACAGGGAGGTGGGGCGGGTAAATGCCAACGCAGCCCTGAATGACTGTTGCAGCAGTGTGCAGCGACACCCATTCACCTGCTCCCAGGTTTTCAGGTATCCCGCCCAGAGGAAAAAGATAAATAAAGCCCTGGTCGTCAATGCTGCCGACCAGGTAGCCCACCTCGTCCATATGGGCGCAGATCATCACCCGGGGCAGTCTGCTGCCGTCCTGGCCCTCGCCGGGCACAGTGACGTAAAGGCTGCCCATATTATCTGTACTGCAAGCTGCGCCGGTGGCTTTCAGCAAAGTCAAGATTTTTGCCCTCACCGCATCCTCAAAGCCTGTCACACCAGCTACATCAATGAGCTCCTGCAGCAGCTCGATTATTTCCTCTCTCAATGCTTCCAGCTCAACATTAATCGCCATTATACAATACTCCTTTAAGTGGAACTGAGCCGTTTTGCTAGCCCAACAAAATAGTGAGTGTTTATAATTATCTTATCCGGGAAAACAAAATCTTATCTCACATTCTTGCCGGCGGCAGTGGCTTTACGAAGTTGCCGGCGATTCTTCAAAGGGAACAATTACGTACCCATTCAGGCAGGTAAAATACATTAAATTCAGAATATGAGTTAATAAAGCTTAAAGTATAGTTTATACCGGCAACACACAGTTTAGATTAACAATAAACCTTGAAGGGCGTGGACTATAGTTATGGACGTGCTCATGAAGCTTGACCGGATTACCAAGACATACCATATGGGCGAAATAACAGTTAATGCTCTCAGGGAAACCTCCCTGGATGTTTTCCAAGGGGAAATTTTGGTTATTTTAGGACCCAGTGGTTCGGGCAAAAGCACCTTGCTGAACATTATGGGCGGCATGGACCTGCCCACCACTGGGGAAATGTTTTTTCTGGGCGAAAATCTCAGCCGGGCCGGCGACAAGCGATTAACCGGTTACCGGAGAAACGAAATTGGTTTTGTCTTTCAGTTTTACAACCTGATTCCCGACCTGACCGGCAGGGAAAATGTAGAGCTGGCCGCCGATTTAGTGGATGAGCCGCTGAAGGTGCAAGAGGTGCTTGCAGAGGTGGGACTGGCCGAACGAATGGAACATTTTCCCTCGCAAATGAGCGGCGGCGAGCAGCAGCGGGTATCCATTGCCCGGGCGGCGGTAAAAAATCCGCGCCTGTTGTTATGTGATGAACCTACCGGTGCGCTGGACTACCAGACCGGCAAGCTAATTTTAGCTCTGCTGGTGAAAATAAACCGGGAACGGGGTAGCACGGTGGTGATAGTTACCCATAATACCCCCATTGGGGACATGGCCCACCGGGTGGTGCGCATGCGGGACGGCACCATCACCGAGATCAGGGAAAATGCTGCTCCATTGCCACCGGAAAGGATTGAGTGGTAATGAGTGCCCTGAACCATAAATTGTGGCGCACCATCATAAAAACTAAAGGCCAATTCATTGCCGTAGTGGCGGTGGTGGCGATGGGTATAGCCGTATATATAGGCATGACCACCGCTTATCATAATTTAAATGCCTCTAAAGAAAAATTTTACCGCGATAGAAATTTTGCGGACTATTACTTTCATGTGGTTAAAGCACCACAGCAAGTGACCAAGCAAATTGAAACCATTCCCGGGGTGGCGGGGGTCACCGGGCGGATTCAAAAGGATGTTGCTTTGATTAATGAGTTTAATCAACGAGCCACCGCCCGCCTGACCAGCTATACACTGCCGATGGAATACGAAATTAACAGCCTGCAGCTGCTAACCGGCCGGTTTTTTGCCGCAGAAGGGGTAGCTGCGCAGCCTGGGGAGCAAACCCGCACGGGGGATATCGAAGTATTAGTGGACCCCCAGTATGCTGAAGGCAACCGGCTGGAATATGGTGATATCGTTAGCATTGTAGCCGAGGGCAGGGTTGTGCCGCTGACCGTGGTAGGCACCGCCACCGGGCCTGAATTTATCTATCTTATGAAGGATGCCGGCACGCTACTGCCCGATCCTACGACCTTCGGTGTTATTATGCTCTCCCGGGAAAGGGCCGAGGAAATTCTAAATTTAAAGGGCCAGATAAATCAGGTGTTGATAACCCTGGCACCCGGTGCCGATGCGAAGCGGGTGACCGATCAGGTAGAAGAAGTACTGGAGCCTTACGGCAACCTGGCCGGATACCCCCGTAAACAACAGCTCAGCAATGCCATGCTGGAAGCGGAGTTGGACGGCCTCAGGGCTTCATCGCGCTATATGCCGGCTATTTTCCTGGGTATTGCCGCCGCTATTCAGTTTGTCATCATAAGCCGCATGGTGCGGGCACAGCGCCTGCAAATCGGGATTATGAAAGCGCTGGGTTATCGCAGCCGGCAGGTTATCCTGCACTATACAGGTTATGCAGTGCTGGTGGCTTTATGCGGAGCTATTCTAGGCACGCTTTTAGGTCTGGTGCTGTCTTCGTTCATGTCCCGGGCTTATGCCTTGTATTTCAACCTACCCGCTAGTATTGGCGCGGTGAACACCCAGGCCATTATCTACGGTTTTATCCTTAGTATCGGTATCAGCAGCCTGGCCGGGTTGACTGCCTGCCGCAGTGTAGTGAAGATAAATCCGGCCGAATCCATGCGCCCCGAGCCCCCCAAAGGCGGCGCTAAAACCCTGATTGAGGGCTGGTCATGGCTGTGGCGCCGGCTGGATACCGCCTGGAAGATGAGTATCCGCTCTGCTGCCCGGAACCGGGGCCGCTTCGGGATCACGCTGGTGGGCATAGTTTTTGCCGTAGGCATGCTGGTGGTGTCTCTATTTACTCTCGATGCTGTTGATTACATGATTAATAAACATTTTTACCAAAACCAGCGCTATGATTACCTGGTCCGCTTTACAGCACCGGTTAAAGAAAGCGAGCTGCTGAATATCGAGCGGATCGAGGGCGTCCAAAAAGCGGAGCCTCTGCTGGAAGTGCCGGTTAGAATCAATTATAACGGCAAAAGCGAAGATGATGCGATTACAGGCTTAAATCCAGACACCAGCTTAAAGAAACTAGCGGATCCCCGCGAGCGCCCCCTGGAAGTGCCCAGGGAAGGACTGCTAATCAGTCAGAGAACTGCGAATAAACTGGGAGCCGGGGTAGGCGATATGGTGGAAGTGGAGACGCTGCTGGGCATTGGTCCTTCTCGGCTGTCCACCATTAAAATAGTGGGCATAAGTAACCAGCTGGTGGGAGGCGGTTGTTTCGTTTCCCTGCAGCAGGCAAATGTGCTGCTGCAGGAGCGACAACTGGTGTCCGGGGTGATGCTGAAGGTGGATTCGGCATTAAGCGCCGGGCTGGAAGCGGAACTGGAGGAGATGACCGCGGTGTCATCCATCCTCAGCCTCCAAAAGGAACTGGATAATTTTAATAAGAATTTGGAGGCCTCAATATATTCGATTTCAATTCTGGTCCTCTTTGCTTTGCTGCTGGGCTTTGCGATAGTTTACAATTCTTCTGTGATCAGTTTTGCGGAAAGACAGCGGGAACTAGCTTCCCTCAGGGTGCTGGGTTTTTCCATACAAGAGGTCTCCGGCATCCTGCTCAAGGAAAATCTGCTGCAATCAGTGCTGGGTGTGGTCCTGGGACTGCCATTTGGTTATTTGATGGTCAAGGGCTATATCGGTGCGTTGAGTACAGACTTGTATAGCTTACCGGTGATTATTTACCCGGTCACTTATGTATATGCGGCGCTGGGCAGTTTTTTCTTCATCATTGTTGCTCATCTGTTTGCCGTCAGGGGTATTAAACAACTTCAGCTGGTAGAAGTGTTGAAGAATAAGGATTAACGGGGGGGACGTTATGAAGCCGGTAGCCAAATATGGAAAAAGATTATTCCTGTTGTCGGTATTTCTGGTTATACTAGCATTAGCCGCCATGTATATGATTAAGAACAGCGGCATTGAGGCGGAAACAGTTCGGGTCCGGACAGGAGATATCATAAAGGCTATTGAGGACACCGGCTATGTTCAGCCGGCCACTAAATACGACCTGCAGGCTGCCCAGAATGCTAAAATTATTCAGGTGCCGGTAGCGAACGGCCAGCGGGTAGCCAAAGGCCAAACGCTGGTGATTATGGAAAACCTGGACTTATCCTTGCAAATCACTGATACTCGCACGCAGCTGAGCCAATCCGCAGCTTCCCTGGCAGCAGCCAAGGCGGCTGTAGACCGCACCCGGCTGGAGCTAAAAAATGCTGAAGACAATCTGGAACGTTCCCAACAGCTATTTGACGCCGGAGCTATGCCTGTGGTTGACCTTGAGGCTGCTCGGCTGAAAGCAGAGACTTTAGAGCAAGCCCTGAAAGAACAGGAATTGCTGCTGGATAGCACCAGGGAAAAGGAAGAGGGGTTAAACCGGTCGTTGCAGAATCTCAATCGCAAGGAAATGCAGCTCGTGCTGCAAAGCCCGGTTGACGGTGAGATCTTGAATTTACCGGCCGAACAGGAACAGGTGGTGAACCCGGGCACTTTGCTGGTTAGTGTGGCGGTGGCGGGCAAACTAGAGATAAAAGCGGATATATTAAGTGATGACCTGGGCGAAGTAAGCCTCGGCCAGCCGGTCAAAGTTACGGCACCGGTTCTGGGCACCAGGGTGCTTACCGGTAAAGTAATGGAAATATACCCCCAGGCTGAGGAAAAACAATCCGCCCTGGGAGTGATCCAAAGACGAGTGCCGGTCATTATTGCCCTGGATGACTTCGCGAACTTGAAACCGGGCTATGAAGTAAAAGTGGCCATAGAAACCTCCGCCAGGCAGGGTGTACCGGTTATCCCCAGAGAAACCGTGCGGACCCTGAAGGATGGCGGTAAGCAAGTAATGGTGGTCAAGGATAACCGAATTTTATACCGGACGGTGCAAACCGGTATCGGTGACCGGGAAAGTGTTGAAATTACCAAAGGCCTGCAAGCAGGAGAAATGCTGATCCGCGACGGCAGCCTTGATTTAAAACCAAACGCCAGGTTCAAGGGCAGCATTTGATAATAAACGAGGATGAACTCAGTGGTTGCGCAAGAACGGTTCCCACTGGTTATGGTGATAAAAAATGGATGAAGCAATTTATCGGCGCTATCAAAACAAAAAAGAAAAGGTATTAGCCAGGCTGACTGCTATTAACAAGCAAATTGAAATGTTTGTACTTCTACGCCCGCTGGTATTTCTGGGCGCGGTTGGCTTTTCTCTGGCTTACTCTTTTGGAACAGCCAATATTGGTTATTTGATTGGCATTGGTGTGCTGGTCATCATTTTTTTCTGGATGGTGAGTAAACACAAGCGCATCAAAGCTCAAGCAAACTATTGGGAGTCGTTAGTACGCATTAACGAAGATGCTATGCGCCGGCTGGAAGGCAAGTGGGTGGAGTTTCCCAATACCGGGGAGCGGTTTGTCGATCCTGAACACCGTTATTCGGCGGACTTGAATATATTTGGCCAGGCCTCTTTATTTCAATATGTCAATGCCGCTAACTCTTTGGAGGGTGAAGCCAGGTTAGCTCAGATGCTCATTGCACCGGCGGACTTAACAGAAATTGAGCAGCGCCAGCAGGCTCTCCAAGAACTTAGCCCGCGTCTGGATTGGCGTCAGCATTTTCAGGCTACCGGCATGTTGGATAACAGTAACAAAACCGGGGATTTGGAAAAACTGCTGGCCTGGGCCGAAGAGGAGCTGTCTTATACAAACCGGCATACATCGCTACTCTTGCTTATTCCGCTGTTCACCCTACTGTTAGCCGCTCTCGGGTATTTTGATATAATCCCGCCGTATTTCTGGGCTTTTACCCTGGCATTACAAATAGTGATTGTAGCCTTAACAGGCAAGACCGCTCAGCATACCTTTGTTAAAACCGGTAATACAGTTCATGAATTGAGGCGCTACGCCGCCTTACTGGCCTGTATAGAACCGGAAAGTTTTACAGCGCCCCTGTTGAACAGCCTACGGAAAAAGCTAACCCGGGGCGGTGCCGACCCATCACAGCAAATTAAACAGCTCTTCACCATTGTGGAAAGGAGCGACTTGCGCTACTCCAGCATGCATCCCCTGATTAATATTGGACTGTTATGGGACCTGCAAACGCTGATCAAACTGCAAAAATGGAGAAGCACCTCCGGCCGGTCACTGAGAACCTGGGTCGAGGTGATTGCCGAGTTTGAAGCCTTATCCAGTCTGGCCGGACTGGTCCATGACCACCCCGGTTGGGCGATGCCCGAAATAAGTGTGGCCCCCCCGGCAATAAAGGCGGTTGCGCTGGGACATCCGCTGCTTAAAGACGAAATACGCGTTTGCAACGATGTAGAGCTGCCTGCGCCGGGTACGGTTTTACTCATCACCGGCTCCAACATGTCTGGGAAAAGCACCCTGCTCAGAACAGTGGGGATAAATTTAGTGCTGGCCTGCGCCGGAGCCCCGGTGTGCGCCGAACGATTCAAGTGTTCCTTGATGGATGTGTATTCCAGCATACATATTAATGACAATCTAGAAAAGAACATCTCCAACTTCTATGCGGAACTGCTGAGAATTAAGCTACTCGTGGAAGCCGCCAGGACCGGTAAGCCCATGCTTTTCCTGATCGATGAAATTTTCAAAGGCACCAATTCCAAGGACCGTATTTTAGGCGCTCAAGCGGTAATCAAAAGCTTGCATGAGCTGGGGGCTATCGGATTGGTATCCACCCACGACCTGGAGTTGAGCCGGCTGGAACAAGATATTCCTTTGATTAAAAACTATCATTTTACCGATCGGATTAGCGGTAATGAAATTACATTTGATTACCGCCTCAAGCCCGGGGTTTCCAAATCGACCAATGCTTTGGCTTTGATGAAGATTATCGGGCTGGAGGTGTAGGAGAAAAAGAGCAGGTCATCCATCAGCGCTACCGCAAAACCCCGGCCCTTAAGCTCGGTGGGGTCTATTTCATCAATGAAAATATCCTGAGTATAATTAGCTCTTGCAACAACGAAATAATCCTACATTGTTCATGACCTTGTTTGCTTTTTACCTACAATGTAAACAAGGGAACGTTAGTTTAGCAGTTCAATACAAAGCCTTCTCGAGAAAGGACGGTAGCGACTGTTAACCTGTGCCCACTTTTTGGAGTGGGGTTAAAAAAACGATAAGTTTAACAAGAATATACCCTCAAGCATCGCTTGGGGGTTTTGTTATGTCCGGGTGTTTTGAGGGTATGTGATAAGGGAGGAATATGAACATTTTAATGGAAATACCATATTTAAAATATTTTGAAATTCATGGGAGCGAGCAAGACTTTAAGCCTTAAAAGTTGGAGGTACAGCTATGCCCCTGGAACTAATACGCAACGATATAACGAAAGTTCATGCCGATGCCATTGTCAATGCAGCCAATTCATCACTGCTGGGAGGCGGGGGTGTAGACGGAGCGATCCATAAGGCGGCAGGGCCGGAGCTGCTTGCTGAGTGCCGCAAGCTTGGCGGCTGCCGGATAGGTCAGGCAAAGATTACCAAAGGGTACAAGCTGCCGGCCAAGTATGTCATCCACACGGTAGGACCGGTTTGGCGCGGGGGAAACTACAACGAAGAAAAACTACTCGCCGCTTGTTATAAAAATTCACTTGAGCTGGCCAAAAAATATCAACTTGAGAGCATCGCTTTCCCGCTGATCTCATCGGGTGCCTATGGCTATCCCAAAGACCAGGCACTCAAAATTGCCATTGCGGTCATTGGAGATTTTTTACTCAAAAACGATCTTACGGTATATCTGGTGGTGTTCGACAAAAAGGCCTTTGCGCTTTCTGAAAAAATCTTCTCATCCATCGCCCAATACATTGACGATAAATACATAGAAGAGCATCGCATTGACCGGAATAACCAGTTGCAATACAACCGCAGGCTGGAACTATACTACGTGCAGGAAACGATATCTCCTGAAACGGCACCGTACGCACCGCCGGCCAAACGCAAACGTAGCTTGAATGAAGTCGTCAAGCGGCTGGATGAATCCTTTTCACAGATGCTGCTGCGTTTGATTGACGAAAAAGGCATGACGGATGCCCAGACATACAAAAGAGCCAACATAGACCGGAGGCTGTTCTCCAAAATCAGAAGCGATATCAATTACAAGCCCAGCAAACCTACGGCGATTGCATTTGCCATAGCGCTCAGGCTGAATCTTGATGAAACCAGTGATTTATTGCGCAAAGCCGGCTTTGCCCTTTCTAACAGCAGCAAATTCGATATTATCATCCAGTACTTTATTGAAGACGGCAACTACAATATCTTTGAGATTAACGAGGCATTGTTTGCCTTTGACCAGCCTATGCTGGGCATATAAATCCGCCGCAAGGGAATTGTCGCCCGGCATGCGACCGCCGGGCACAGGCTAAGTGTTATCCTATAATCAACAAATCTGATGGGAGGGTAACACCATGAAAAAAGGATTAACTGAACTGGTCTTTATACTTGATAGAAGCGGCTCGATGAGCGGTCTCGAAAGCGATACCATAGGCGGCTACAACGCCTTGCTGGAAAAACAGAAGCGTGAAGCTGGGGAAGCTGTCATAACTACAGTGTTGTTTGACGACAGGTATGAATTGCTGCACGACAGAATTAACATTCGAGGTATAGCGCCGATCACAGATAGGGAGTACTATGTGCGCGGCACCACCGCCTTGCTGGATGCAGTCGGTAAAACAATAAATAAGCTGGTTAATGTACAAAAGCATACAGCTGAAGAAGAACGCGCCGAGCAGGTCATGTTTGTAATAACCACCGACGGATTGGAAAATGCGAGCCGCGAATACAGCTATGCCCAAGTACGCCACATGATCGAACAGCAAAAG
Source organism: Sporotomaculum syntrophicum (assembly GCF_009932395.1). Classification (GTDB taxonomy): domain Bacteria; phylum Bacillota; class Desulfotomaculia; order Desulfotomaculales; family Desulfallaceae; genus Sporotomaculum; species Sporotomaculum syntrophicum. The sequence goes on along the minus strand of NZ_LSRS01000003.1, from coordinate 717,161 downwards.
AGCAAATATGGCTGGGAGTTTATTTTTCTAGGAGCCAATATCGATGCTGCAGAAACGGCCGAACGGTTCGGCATCGCTCAGGACAGGGCCGCAAACTATCACGCGGATAGTGAAGGGACCCGGCTGAACTATGAAGTGCTTAACGAGGCGGTAAGTAATTTGCGCGCCAGCCGGTTTATCTCGGAAAACTGGAAAGCACGCATCGATGAAGACTATAAAAAACGCGGAGGTAGGAGATAAACTGCGGCGGGTGCCGGCCTTGGGGATGGAGTCATCAAATTTCAATTAATTAAATATGCATTTTATGTTCCCTCAGACGAACGTTTGAGGGAATTTGTGTAATCGCGGGTACGTACCAGTGCCGGTTTGTCACTGATTCTTGCACTAAATTTGCTTTTTGTATCCGCCTTGCGTTCGGCAGATACATTATTATGTATTTTTAATAACTGATTGCGGGGTGACACCCTGTTGTCTTAATCCCGGGCTACAATAAAACTTGGGCGGTCTGTTGGGTAGCGGCCAGGCGGTGCAACGGGTTTGTTTTTATATTAACGGGTCGGGAAAGGAGTTGGATAAATGAGAGAGAGGTTTTATAAGATGCCGGTGTCGGCAGAGGAATTTTATAATTTTATAGACCAGCTTCTTGAGAGGGAAGATTCTGATAGCCCGTATCAGGTTATTGCAGATTCCGAAAAAATTTACCATAAATCTAAAACAGCTGATATATCGATTAATGAAAAAAAGTTATATAAAGATTATTACCTCAACAAGTTGGTTGATCTTGGCTATAGATTTAAGGGAATGTGGGAAGATGCGGGTAATACTGCATTAAATTATTTTCAAAAAGCTTTAATAATTGACCGGAAATTACCGATTGCGCACTATAGGATTGGCCATATTTTATATAAAAGAGGAAGATACGCAGAGGCGGTAACCCATTTTGAGAAAGCAATAGAATTTGCAGATGGATATAAGAAGAGTAAATTCGGACTCGCCGACTTTCAAGAAGCCAATGCGAGAAAAATCATTTCCTTCTGCGCTCTGAAACTATTTGAAAAGTTCAAAGATGGTGTTTTGGAAAATGAGAGCTATCCCGAGTTAAACAGTTTAATTGAATCTTATATTGCTTATTTGGAAGAAGAATGCACGGCTTATGCCGTAGTTGTTGAGAGCGTTAGTAATAACCAAACGGAAGTGAGACAAGTAAGTTACGACGAGTATCTCGAAATAAAGGAAGAGACTGACTGCAGTTTATCAAGCATGTACCTGGATGCATACGCTAGAGAACCTTGCGCCGGGTTTAACGGAAGAGAAGTGAAGATATCAATTGATAGTTTGTTATTACTCAGGGATTTAATCAAAGGTGAGCCCATCGAAATTAGTGATTATATCAGGCCGAGAAATCGTTATGGAGTGATGAGGGCAAATACTTTTAATCAAAGATTAGCGAGATTAAGAGAAAAACTGGCCGAACTTGGTTTAACACCGGACAAATTCGAAATTATTAACCCTCGTACAGATCGAGCATATGTATCGACTAACCTGAAAGTAATAATGTTTAAGCGAATTGAAGAGTGAAGCCTGATGGTTACATGCATGTCATTCAGTCTATGCAATAATTCAGTCATAGATAAAAAAGGAGTGATGTGCATGAAAGACAATCTTAGTTGGAAAGAATTGCTTATACTTGGAGGATTCTTAATTGAATCTTTGGACCAAAACAATTTTGATATGAGGCAAGAAAATTTTCATAATATAAGATTCCTCCAAGAAATACTGGACCAAGGCGATATTAGCTATCAAACGGGCTATAAAGTTATAAGCCTGTTTTCTGAACCGCCGGTTTTAAAATCCTGGTTGGAACTTTTGCATAAAGTGGGAGGAAAATGTGGGGAGCTTATCTGCGATCCGCAGGAGTTACAGTTGGCTATTCTGGATGTTCCAATGCTGGCACCGGTCAGGCAACTTAACAGGCTGGGTATGCATACGAGGTATTCGTGTTCCGGGCGCGGCAAAGAAAAGCCTATTATTTACTTTAGTGACAGGTATTCTGCCGGTATGGCTTGTCGTGTAATTAATAATCTTGGATTCAATGTCAGGCTACGCGGGGCAGATCGGATTGAATTGTCGGAGTCTGGTGACAGATTGCTTGAGCTCGGGTTAAGCCTGAGTGAATTGAGCGATATTGGAGAAGAGGAATTGCTGAGGATTGCCCGGTATCGCCAGGAAAAGATGCTGGAAGAGTTGCTGATGATCCCCGGGGAAAGCGGAAATGAGGATGGTGTCAGGAAATATATCATGAGTTTTCTGCCGGGCATAGTAGACAAGGTAACTGTTGATGCTTATGGGAATATACTCGCCATCAAAAAAAAGGGAATAGGTCCTACAATATTACTTTCAGCACATATGGATGTGAAAAGTTATTTCAATCAAGACAGTAAAATAGTTAAGAATGGACATATATGGAAAAGAGAGCATGGAATATTGGGTGCAGACGATAGAGCAGGTGTTGCCATGATAATTAGTATACTTCACCATATTGATAATACTGATTTTGCCGGGACTTTAAAAATCGTCTTCACCGTTGAAGAGGAAATCGGACAGAACGGGGCAGAAAATATTGAACCTGTTTTCTTTTGGGATGTGGATTGCGCTATTAGCCTGGATAGGAGGAATGGATCAGATATTGTTATTTGCTCATCCTCGCTGGAGTACTGCGGGAAAGAGTACGGGGCGATTTTTGAAAATGTTTCCGGTTCTCTCTGGGATGGTTGTCATTCATATAAAATGACCCGTGGTGGTATATCGGATTTGAGGGTATGGAGTAAAATGGGAATTCAAAGTGTCAACCTTTCTATCGGATATTACAATGAACACACATCCGGTGAAGAATTAAATTTGGAGGAATATCACAGGACTTATGATCTAGTAATGGCTGCCCTACCGGAAATTAAAAAGTGGTATATTTGGAACATTCGTAAAGGTTTAAAAAAGGCAAATAATTTAATGCACGCAAGTTCTGAAACTCAAGGAGATGGTTCTTTTTGGTCAAGACGAACACCAAGAAAATAATGAAGGAATGCTCTTCAAGGCATTACATTGCTGTTAAATTAAGCTAAATAAGTTATAATAAAACAAGATTATACAAATAGGTGATAATTATGCAATTATCGGAGCAAGCCAAGTCTTTATGGGCTAAAATGACCAAAGATAACAGCGGCGATGCCTGGTTGCCGCTATATATTCATATGTCGGACGCGGCGGAAATGGCGAAAAGAATATGGTACGACTGGTTGCCGCCGGGATCAAGGGAGGTAATCAGCTGCGGTGTTTCGTTAAACGATGGGCTTGATCCCTGGTCTGATTTGGCCATGCAAAGGGCGTTTAAGCTGTTTGTTTTCTTGGCGGCAGCCCACGACGTGGGAAAAGCGATCCCTGTTTTTCAGGCACAGCAGCCTTTTAAAAATCCAGGCTTAGGTGGACAATTGTTTAACCGGATTTTAGAAACGGGTTTACCTTTAAAGCCGTATGAGGATTTTGCTGCACCCCATGCCGTGCACCATTCATTAGCTTCGCAAAGGATATTGGAACGCAATGGGCTGCATAGGACTTGTGCGGTTATTCTGGGCGGACATCACGGCAAACCACCGTCTTATACGCAGCTTAATAATTTCTCCGGTTATCGCGATAACACAGGATTTAATAACATGAGCTGGACGGCGGTTCAAGACGAGCTTCTTATGTATGCTCTTAAGCTGGCCGGCCTAGTAGATATTGATGAAACGCGAAATATGGAAGTTGATATACCGGGGCAAGTGTTGCTGACCGGGTTAGTGATTATGGTTGATTGGCTGGTTAGTGATGAATATCGCTTTCAGTATTTACAGCCCAACTTGAAAATGAAATCTTCTGAACAGCGGGTCAGAGATGCATGGGATGATTTAGATTTGCCGTCTTATTGGGAAGCGTCGGATGCCTGGGAAATGTATGATCTATTCGAGGATAGGTTTGGCATCAATCCCAGACCGGTGCAAGAAGCGGTTATTGACATAATACGGGAAACAACTTCGCCGGGGATTATGGTTATTGAAGCGCCTATGGGAGCAGGAAAAACCGAGGCGGCGCTTGCGGCAGCGGAGATGTTAGCGCAAAAAACCGGCAGAGGCGGAGTATTTTTTGCCTTGCCGACTCAAGCAACCGCGGACGGTATTTTTAATCGCGTACATAATTGGATAACTAATTTGAGTGCTGACGGAGAAGCGCATTCTTTGTTCCTGGCGCACGGTAAATCACGCTTTAATAAAGAATATCAAAAAATCATATATAACTCCAACGTTGGCGGCCTGGACGGGGAATTGGACAATGTATTGGTTCATGATTGGTTTGACGGCCGGAAAAAAGGGATATTATCCGACTTTGTGGTGGGCACTGTCGATCAGGTGCTGATGGGTGGCCTTAAGCAAAAGCATTTAGCTTTGCGTCATTTAGGATTGGCCAACAAGGTAGTGATTATTGACGAATGCCATGCTTATGATGCTTACATGAGTCAATATTTATTTAAAATTTTGCGTTGGCTGGGCGCTTATCATGTGCCGGTGCTTGTGCTTTCCGCCACTTTGCCGGGGGACAAGCGTTTCAAATTAATTAACGCCTACCTGGGCATCGATTCAACGCCGCAGCATGGGGCGGTTCCCTGGCTGAATGTTGCCGCAGAAAAGGCAGAACTGCCTGCATGGGCAACTAATTATTATTACCCGATAATTACTTATTCTGACGACGGTGAGGTGAAACAGTGTAAAGTTTCGACTACCACACATTCATACGATGTGACTGTGGCTTACTTAAAAGATGAGGACATTATCGCTAAACTGGATGAACTGCTCAGCAGTGGGGGATGCGCTGGAATTATTATGAACACGGTTAAACGTGCGCAAATGCTAGCTAAACAATTGGCCGACCATTTTGGCCAAGATGTGGTTCACTTGCTTCATTCGCGGTTTATAAACACTGACCGGGTAACCAAGGAGTTAAGAGTTAGGGATATGCTTGGACCTGCGGCCAAAGAAAGACCGGATAAGGTCATAGTAGTCGGTACGCAGGTGATGGAACAATCTCTTGATGTGGATTTTGATGTTTTGATAACTGATATTTGTCCTATGGATTTGCTGATACAGCGTATAGGCCGTCTGCATAGGCATGATAGACTAAGGCCCGACAAGCTAAAAACTCCTTTGTGCTTTGTTACCGGAGTAAAAGAAGATGGTTTTGATAAAGGCGCTAAAGCAGTATATGGCGAGTATCTGCTGATGAATAGCCAAGCGTTACTAGAATCGAAAATTTCTTTACCTGCCGATATTCCGGTATTAGTGCAAAAAGCATACGCACCGCAAGGCGTAGAGGTTAAGCCCGAACTGGCAGAAAAATACGCCAAAGCTAAGCTCGACCAGGAAAAAAAGATCAAGGAAAAAGAACAAAAAGCAAGCGAATTTCAAATTTTCAGCCCCGATCGCCGTCATAATTTAGGCACACTAATCGGATGGCTGGATACCGGCGTTAATGATAATACCGGGAAAAAGGCGGAAGCAACCGTGCGCGACATTGATAGTTCCCTGGAAGTCATTTTAATTCAGAAAAAACGCAATGGCAGCTTTTATTTGCTGCCTTGGCTGGAAACCAGAGGAGGAGAAAAAATACCAACTGATTATACGCCTGATGATGAAATGGCGGCGCTGATGTCCTCGTGTACAGTTAACTTACCCCGTAGTCTTGCCGCCTCGTGGATGATCAATAAAACAATAGATGCGCTGGAAAAAAGTAATATTGCTGAACTCCCGGGCTGCTGGCAAGATTCATCCTGGCTCAAAGGTGAGCTGTTTATTGTTTTAGATGAAGGTTACCGTGCAGAAATAAGCATTGCCCAGACAATTTATACCTTAAAGTACGATGAGAAATATGGTTTATTAACGGAAAGCATGGAGGTCGTTGATGACTGAAAAAGAGTTTAATTTAATTGACGAACCGTGGATAAAAGTCATAAATATGCAGGGCAGAGAAGAAGAAGTATCATTACTGGATTTCTACAAGCGCGCTCATCAATTCAAGACATTAGCCGGCGAGCTGCCAACTCAGGATGTAGCCGTGCTGCGCTTATTACTGGCTATTCTTTATGCCGTCTTTACCAGGGTCGATACGGACGGCAATGCTGCAGGTATTACAAGTACAGATGAAGCTCTAGAACGCTGGAAGCGGCTGTGGGGAATGGGCATTTTCCCTTATCAGGCCATTGAGCAATATCTCAGGTATTATGAAGAGCGGTTTTATTTATTTCACCCCGAGACACCTTTTTATCAGGTGGCCGGACTGACAACCAGTGATAAAAAAATTAATCCTATTGCACAGGTAGTTGCTGATGTGCCAAGCCGCATAGAACGAAGATTTTTTACAACTAAATGTGGTAATTCTGCACAGCAACTGAGTTTTGCGGAAGCTGCCAGATGGCTGATCAATTTGCAAGCTTGGGATTATGCCGGTAAAAAAGCTTCCACCATCGGAGGCAGCCCTAACGGGGGCGGAACCGGCTGGTTGGGCAAACTGGGGGTAGTTTATGCTAAGCAGCAAAATATGTTCGAGACGCTTTTGCTGAATATGATATTGCTGGATCGGGACGGTCAATTATTAGCTACAGCTACACCTATTTGGGAACAGAAGCCTAAAACAGTTACTAAATTAGATCTTCGCCCCAATGGTTATATAGAACTGTTAACCTGGCAATCCAGAAGAATTCAATTATTTAAGGAAAATGACGCTGTTATAGGTGTTTTATCATCCTATGGTGATGTTTTTGATAAAGAGAATACCTTCGTTGAACAAATGAGCGGCTGGCATAAGAGTACAGAAAAAAAGGCATCGGATAAGTATATACCTAACTTGCACAGTTCCAGTAGAAGCATGTGGAGAGATTTGGAATCTATATTGCCGCAAACAGATGGAAGTGTAGAAGGTAATGTGGCGCCAGGTATTGTTATTTGGGCGGCAGTTTTAAAAACATATGGATGTATCAATTTTGACCGTGTGAATATCAATGCGGTCGGCAGTGAGTACGGCGCTATGCAAGGTGTAGTCAATGAAATAATAGCTGATTCTTTATCACTAAATATTAATATTTTAACTAATCTTGGCAAACCATGGCTTATTCGGATTTTTGATAACATCAAAATAACTGATCAATGTGTGTGGCAGCTTGGAACACTTGCTTATGAACTTGCAGCCGCATCAGGCAATGATGATACTTCGAGCAAAAAGGGCATCAGTGCAACTGCGCGGGAGCAAGCGTACTTTAGTTTAGATATCCCCTTCCGAAATTGGCTGGCCAGGATTAATCCGGAAACGGATGAGCTGGATAAAACAATGTTTGTGTGGCTGGAACAAATGAAAAAAATTATTCTCCGGCAGGGCGAGCAGTTGGTTAAAGATGCCGGTGAAAAAGCCTTTATTGGTATCTATAAGAAAGACGCCAATAAAGGGGTGACAACAATTGAGACTGCACCAAAGGCTTATCTGAAATTTAAGGCGAGTATTAATAAAATAATAAGGGGGTAGGTGTAGATTAATAAAACTGAGATGGTGTACGCTTTTGTGCGAAGCAAAACTAATGTCTTAGATCAAGATTCCCCTTGGGCAAAAGCGGCGCTGGCTAAACTGCGCCGGGGCATCGGCAAAACACCCGGAGAGAACCCGGAAATCTGGGAGATCACGTTGGGCGATTTGCCGAAACAGCTCACGTTTAAAGGGAAAGATGATAACTACAAACCCACTGCTGCAGAATGGGCTATCCACACCGCTTTAACCCTATATGCTTTGCACCGGCAAGGTAAAAGCGCCTCGATGAGTGCAGCCGGCAATTCTTTAGGGGCGGCGGCCAGAAAGCTTAAATCTCCCGACGGGAATAATGAACAGTCACTTAAAAGAAGGTTTGATGCTGTTACAACAGCCAAAGATTTACCCGAATTAGCGCATCACGCCAGAGGGCTGGTGCAGCTCTTTAAGGCGGCGGAACCGCCGGTTACCTTGGATTATCCCCGTTTCGCCGCAGATTTGTATCGATATCAGTTTACTGATGCGCGTGATCAGGTTAGATTGCGCTGGGGGCAGGACTTTTGGGCTTCAGCTAGGGATAGCGCTGAGAAAACCGAAAATGGACAAGGATAATGGTCTAGAGACAAGTAAAGGAGATAGAAAATGGAAAAAACATTTGTAGATTTTCATGTTATTCAAACCGTACCGCCCAGTTGCGTGAACCGTGACGATACCGGCAGCCCCAAAACCGCTGTGTACGGTGGAGTGAGGCGGGCTCGGGTTTCATCACAGAGTTGGAAGCGGGCCATGAGAATGATGTTCCGTGAGAATTTTGACGAGTCGGAATTAGGCGTCAGAACCAAGAAGATTATTGACTTGGTAGCTCAATGCATTAGAGTTCAAGATGATTCGAAAACAGAAGAAGAAGCGTTATCTTTGGCTGAAAAGGTGATCAACACAGCGGGAGTAAGTACCAAGGACAAAGCAGCAAAAGCGTTATTTTTTATGAGTACCAAGCAAGCGCAGAACTTAGCGGAGCTGATTTTGCGGGATGGGGCGCCCAATAAAAAAGACGCTCAATTAGCACTGAATAAGAATCATGGCATTGACGTAGCCTTATTCGGCCGTATGGTGGCGGATGAGCCCGCACTCAATACCGACGCTTCATCCCAAGTTGCGCATAGCATATCAACTCACCGCGTAGACAACGAATATGACTATTACACTGCCATGGATGACATGTCTCCGGAAGACTCCGCCGGCGCCGGCATGATAGGTACTGTGGAGTTTAATTCAGCTACCTTATATCGCTATGCAACGGTAGCGGCCCATGAGCTGTTTAAACAGTTATCTGAGGAACCGGCGGCTTTGGCCCGTACAATAAAAGAATTTGCCCGCGCTTTTGTAACATCTATGCCCACCGGCAAACAAAACACCTTTGCCAATCGTACTTTACCCGACGCGGTTATGGTATCCATCCGCAAAGATCAGCCTCTTAATTTAGTGGGTGCTTTTGAGGAGCCGGTACAAAATGAAGGCGGGTTTGCTAATCAGTCAGTAAGCAAACTAGCCGCATATGCCATGAATACACATGGTAGTTTTTCGTGTCCGCCCGAAAAAGCATATGCTGTTGGAGAAAACATGGCAAAATTAACCGGTGCGGAGAATGTATCATTTAAGGAACTGTTGGATGAACTGGAAAAGGACATGCTAGTGAGGTTTTAAAATGAGTACTCTATTGCTTAGGCTGGCCGCCCCACTGCAAGCCTGGGGCTCTTCCAGCAAATTTAATAAAAGAATGACCGAGCGCGAGCCGACTAAAAGCGGTGTTATCGGCATGATTGCCGCAGCCCTTGGCAGAAGCCGCACCGATGATATCAGCGATTTGCAAAGCTTAAAATTTGGCGTGCGGATAGATCAAGAAGGACAGCTGATAAAGGATTTTCATACCGCCCATACTTTCGATAATAAGCAGGCATTTATTTCGAGCCGTTATTATCTTGCCGATGCATTATTCGTTGTGGGTCTGGAAGGTGAAGAAGATTTATTGCAAAAAATTGATCAAGCCGTTAAAAACCCGGTATTCCCTTTGTATTTAGGCCGTCGTGCCTGCCCGCCCGTCGGTCCGGTATCGTTAGGGATTAAAGAAGGGGTGTGCTTGCTGGACGCGTTGAAGGATTTAGCCGTTACACCCTGGCAAGCTGCAGATTGGTATAAAAAACAATTGCAAAAGAATAAACAGCATCCTGCTTATCTGGAAATTGTATCCGACGCAGGGACAGATGATATTGGCGCTTATACAATCCGCGATTATCCGGTCTCTTTTAACCAGGAGCACAGAAAATACGCTTTCCGTAATGTGCTTAGCGATTTAAACGCCGTGCCGCTTAGTATTCCAGCCGAGCAGCCTACCGCGCACGACCCCCTAGCCGAATTGGAGGTGTAGCATTTGTATCTATCGCGTATAGAAGTAAATCCGCGCCGCAGGCAAACCATGCTGGCGCTTAGCTCGCCTCAGATTATGCATGCGGCGCTGGAAAGCAGCTTCCCCAATACGGCGGGTGAGACTAAACGTAATCTATGGCGCGTCGATCAATTAAACCAGTCGCTTTATGTATTGCTGCAAAGCCGGCAAAAGCCTGATTTTACACATATTGTAGAGCAATTCGGCTGGCCGGCGGCGGAGCAAACATGGGAGACCAAAGAATACGACGCATTTTTAGCGCGATTAAAAGATGGCCAGACATGGCGTTTCCGCTTGCGCGCTAATCCGGTGCATAGTGTGAAAGAAAAAGACGCCCCCGGACGCGGCCGAGTTTTAGGCCATATAACCGTAGAACAGCAAAAACAATGGCTATCCGGCAGAGCCACAGCTAATGGTTTTAATCTGGACAATTCAGCAGGATTCGATGTTGTACAGCGGGAGACGAAAAAATTTACCCGCAGCGGTAAACCGGTAACTCTCAGCGTTGCTGCATTTGAAGGAGTTTTATTAATCGAAAACGTTGAAACGTTTGTGCAATCACTGTTAGCCGGCATTGGCCGCGCTAAAGCTTACGGTTGCGGTTTAATGACCTTAGCGAGGTTATGATGGGCAAGTTTGAAGGAATCGATAAGCCAAAGCTGAAAGAACTGCCGCAAATAAAAGAACGGATATCATTTCTGTACCTGGAACGCTGCCTGATCAATCGGCATGACAGCGCAATTACTGTCACTGACGAACGTGGAACCGTTCATGTACCGGCTGCTACTTTGGGCGTGATACTGCTGGGTCCGGGCGCTAATATTTCACACCGGGCTATGGAGCTTATCGGCGACACCGGGGCCAGCGTTATTTGGGTAGGCGAGCGGGGCGTTCGCTATTATGCACATGGACGCCCGCTGACGCATTCCTCAAGACTGTTGGAAACTCAAGCAGCGCTGGTTTCCAATATCAGAACGAGACTTGCCGTTGCCCGGCAGATGTATCAGATGCGTTTTCCCAATGAAGATGTTTCCCAAATGACCATGCAGCAGCTGCGGGGCAGAGAAGGCGCCAGAATACGCGCGGTGTATCGGCTCGCATCCAAGAAAACCGGTGTGCCTTGGAACGGACGGGAGTATAACCCGGACGATTATTCGGATAGCGATCCGGTAAACAAGGCGCTTTCCGCCGCACACGCCTGTTTATATGGAGTTGCCCATAGCGTGATCGTAGCCATGGGTTGTGCGCCGGGGCTGGGTTTTGTGCATACCGGCCACGAGCGTTCTTTTGTATATGACATTGCTGACTTATACAAAGCCGAAATTACCATCCCGATTGCTTTTGACGTAGCTTCTCAAAACCCGGATGATATTGGGGCTGTTACCAGGCGCGCTGTGCGCGACGCCATTGCAGACGGTAAGATCATGGAGCGGATAGCCGCTGATATCCGCAATTTACTTTTGACGGATGCGAGAGAAGAAGATTTCATAACCAATACTGTGAATCTGTGGGATGAAAAAAACGGTTTTGTTAAAAATGCGGTTTCTTACGGTAAAGAGCTGGATGAGCCCGACCTGGCAGACGACGAATTTGTTTTAACAGAAGGGTATGGGACAATACTGGAGGATGAATAGTGGTTGTCATCACTTTAACTGATTGCCCGGCAGCGTTGCGAGGCGTTTTAACCAAATGGCTGTTGGAAATAAATCCCGGTGTTTTCGTAGGCCGGGTAAACGCGCGGGTGCGCGAGAATATCTGGGCCTTGGTAAAAAAGTTTGCCAAGAACGGACGGGCTACAATGGTGTTTAACGCCAGTAATGAGCAGCGCCTGGATTTTAGAGTGCATAACAGCGAATGGGAGCCTATCGATTTCGACGGGATTAAACTAATCCTGCATCCAAGCCCCGCCCGGGTTAAAAAGCTGTCTGCGCTCCGGCTGGGTTATAGTAAGGCTAGCAAACGCCGCTTGGCTAAGCAAGCGGCTAACCGTGCAAATAGCAGGCCGCCGGCTAAATATCCATCTTCATATGCTGTTATCGATATTGAAACCACCGGTTTATCACCGGAGAAAAATGAAATAATTGAAATCGGCGCTGTTAAAATAGTTGAACACGAAGTGATAGATACTTTTGAGGTACTGGTGGCCAGCAATAGCGTTATTCCGCCAAATATCGAGAGACTAACGGGCATTACCGGCCAATTGATTGAAAAAGAGGGCCTAGAACCGGTAATGGCTTTAAAATCTTTTATTGAGTTTATCGGAGTGTATCCATTGGTAGCCCACAATATGTCCTTTGATATGGGCTTTTTAAATGCTGCGTGTGCCAAACACGGAGTTGGATTGATAGCCAACGAGCTGATTGATACGCTGGAGTTATCGAAAAAATATGTTCTGGGTGTAAAAAACTATTCGTTAAAAAACTTAGCTGAAAAATTTCAGATAGAAACAAACACATCTCATCGAAGTCTGGCGGATTGTTTGACAATTCATATGTTGTACGAGAAACTGATAAAAATTGTATAAGCTAACAATAAATATCAACGCTGAGCAGGCCAAAAAATTCCCTTAACGTGGTTGGTCATCATGAAAACAATGCTCAATTTACTGCACATGAAACTAATAAAAATGATATACTTTGGTTTGAAGGAATGCCCGTTTTATAAGGGATTCCTTAGTGTGTGTGCTCCCCGCGCGTGCGGGGATGATCTTAAACTAAAGCTATCTTTATCTTCAATAAATTGGGTGCTCCCCGCGCGTGCGGGGATGATCTGGTGATTTTTTTACTTGGCATCTACTAATAAGTGTGCTCCCCGCGCGTGCGGGGATGATCCTGGTACTTTTAGAAGATTATTATATAAAAAAGAGTGCTCCCCGCGCGTGCGGGGATGATCCCTATCGGCAATACTTGCGAACACTGTAATACTAGTGCTCCCCGCGCGTGCGGGGATGATCCCAACATGGCATCCATTTTATCACGTACCTGGTTAGTGCTCCCCGCGCGTGCGGGGATGATCCTATACCAAAATTCATTCGGATAGTAAACTTTGTGTGCTCCCCGCGCGTGCGGGGATGATCCTACCTAAAGCATAAGCAACTAAACTATTGCAAAGTGCTCCCCGCGCGTGCGGGGATGATCCTAGGATTATCATTATCTACAATTAAATATTTATGTGCTCCCCGCGCGTGCGGGGATGATCC
>NZ_LSRS01000003.1:684538-703893 GCF_009932395.1 Sporotomaculum syntrophicum | reverse complement strand
CGTGCGGGGATGATCCTATATTGATAATTATACCAGCACATAACAGTGCGTGCTCCCCGCGCGTGCGGGGATGATCCTACATCCAATGTGAAGGTTCCACTAAATGTACTGTGCTCCCCGCGCGTGCGGGGATGATCCCTAATACAAAAACAATACCCAGAAATATTTAAAGTGCTCCCCGCGCGTGCGGGGATGATCCCCATATCGGATACCACCTACCCGGAACGATACAGTGCTCCCCGCGCGTGCGGGGATGATCCTAATTTACTTTTACGTGCCCGGGAAGCAGGTTAGTGCTCCCCGCGCGTGCGGGGATGATCCCCTTCTTCTTTATTAAGTTCTTCACAAGCTAACGTGCTCCCCGCGCGTGCGGGGATGATCCTTATTTTGTGGTGATTGTGTAAAAGTAATGCAGGTGCTCCCCGCGCGTGCGGGGATGATCCCAAATTTTAGGAAGTATTAAAATATGGATTTTTGTGCTCCCCGCGCGTGCGGGGATGATCCTAGGGCGCTCCAATACTCTGGGACTTTGGGCAAGTGTGCTCCCTGCGCGTGCGGGGATGATCCTATATTCAGCCAGGTCAGCTTCATTATAATCAAGTGCTCCCCGCGCGTGCGGGGATGATCCCCAGTGAAAAAGAATTTTGTTACCGTGAGCAGGGTGCTCCCCGCGCGTGCGGGGATGATCCGAAAATATGGTTGTTTTAGACCCTTTTGTTGGCGTGCTCCCCGCGCGTGCGGGGATGATCCTAAACTATGTTAACCCGTTCACGTTTACTAGCTGTGCTCCCCGCGCGTGCGGGGATGATCCCAAGCTATGCGTCCAGGCCCAACGTAGGGCTTCGTGCTCCCCGCGCGTGCGGGGATGATCCTAGCGTACTTTGCCATATAACTTACTAAAATGCGTGCTCCCCGCGCGTGCGGGGATGATCCCCAATTAGCAAACAGCGGTAATAGCAAAGGTAAGTGCTCCCCGCGCGTGCGGGGATGATCCCTTGAAAGAAGAACTCAAATTCCTTAGTATTAAGTGCTCCCCGCGCGTGCGGGGATGATCCCCCAATGGGTGAGGCCGAACTGCCTATGTTTTTGTGCTCCCCGCGCGTGCGGGGATGATCCCCACCAATTGTCCCGAACGCGAATATATGCGTAGTGCTCCCCGCGCGTGCGGGGATGATCCCAGATCACCACATTTTTATTATTATCTCTTTATGTGCTCCCCGCGCGTGCGGGGATGATCCCAAGACACCGAGGAAAAGTGGTTAAATGAAATAGTGCTCCCCGCGCGTGCGGGGATGATCCCAAGTTGTTAACGGTTTTTTATTTGTCTATACAGTGCTCCCCGCGCGTGCGGGGATGATCCTGTTCTACTACATTACCAGATATAAACGGTATATGTGCTCCCCGCGCGTGCGGGGATGATCCTGCTGGCACACTATCAATAACTATCAAAGGTATGTGCTCCCCGCGCGTGCGGGGATGATCCCATTAAGTGATAGAGGTTATAATAAAGAGTTCGGTGCTCCCCGCGCGTGCGGGGATGATCCTGGCTTCTAGTACCTACAACTTGCCCTTTTTCAGTGCTCCCCGCGCGTGCGGGGATGATCCCTTTATAAGTTAGGTGATAAATATATGAATAATGTGCTCCCCGCGCGTGCGGGGATGATCCTGCGATTCCTTTGCTCATATCATCATTAAATTGGTGCTCCCCGCGCGTGCGGGGATGATCCGGTATAAGTCCACCCCCGGCCTAGTTTATAAAAGTGCTCCCCGCGCGTGCGGGGATGATCCTTTTACAACTAAAATTAAAACAGATAAAAAAGGGTGCTCCCCGCGCGTGCGGGGATGATCCCCAATTCAATACCAGGACACCGGCAACAGATCAGTGCTCCCCGCGCGTGCGGGGATGATCCCATTATAAAAGCTAATTTAAAAATACACATTGAGTGCTCCCCGCGCGTGCGGGGATGATCCCCCATCATATTAGGCCAAACTATTTACACTTATGTGCTCCCCGCGCGTGCGGGGATGATCCTGTTATCGGCGTTATCCATGCGCTCAGACATTTGTGCTCCCCGCGCGTGCGGGGATGATCCTATTTCATCTCCTGCATTTTGTTCATCAATAGAGTGCTCCCCGCGCGTGCGGGGATGATCCTGGTATGAGCGAAACGGAATTAAATGATTTATTGTGCTCCCCGCGCGTGCGGGGATGATCCTCTATTCCAATTCCTTCATTTAATGGCATATCAGTGCTCCCCGCGCGTGCGGGGATGATCCTGTCAATGGTGTCTTGAATTTCCTCGGCAGTGTGTGCTCCCCGCGCGTGCGGGGATGATCCCGATATACGGCGGCTCTGGAGGCGTTTTGAAATGTGCTCCCCGCGCGTGCGGGGATGATCCTCTGATAAGACGCAGCTAGAGGGTAAGCTTAAGGTGCTCCCCGCGCGTGCGGGGATGATCCCTATGTAGAATCTGCCATAAAACAGTGGCTAAAGTGCTCCCCGCGCGTGCGGGGATGATCCCAGATAAGGAAAGTATTCTTAAACAAAATACAGGTGCTCCCCGCGCGTGCGGGGATGATCCTTTGATAACCTGCTTCCCGGGCACGTAAAAGTAGTGCTCCCCGCGCGTGCGGGGATGATCCTGCCAACAGGAAGAAGAAACAGAAGAAGATGTGCTCCCCGCGCGTGCGGGGATGATCCTAGGTGGGTTAAATTTAACGTTCCATCGCTGAGGTGCTCCCCGCGCGTGCGGGGATGATCCTTAGATGTTGGTGATAGAATATATTTTGTTAAAGTGCTCCCCGCGCGTGCGGGGATGATCCTGCCTTGCCTGTGCATATTGTTTCCCAATTTCCGTGCTCCCCGCGCGTGCGGGGATGATCCCTGCCCAGGGGTGACGGTGACTCGGCTGTTATAGTGCTCCCCGCGCGTGCGGGGATGATCCTATGGTCGTAAACATAATGCAATGCTTATTATTGTGCTCCCCGCGCGTGCGGGGATGATCCTCTTGTGCATTTATTATACTTGTATTTTCATAAAGTGCTCCCCGCGCGTGCGGGGATGATCCTATGTAATTGGGAAGGATATTGTTTATATTCTTGTGCTCCCCGCGCGTGCGGGGATGATCCTGTATCTTATGCACCGGTGCGTTATTTGGCAGAGTGCTCCCCGCGCGTGCGGGGATGATCCTCGAAGCCACCGTCCGACCGGAGAACCCGGTCAGTGCTCCCCGCGCGTGCGGGGATGATCCCTGTAAGAAATGCTATTTGGGATTCAGATTTTTGTGCTCCCCGCGCGTGCGGGGATGATCCTTTGGCATGTACTCATCTCCTTTGAGTACATTTGTGCTCCCCGCGCGTGCGGGGATGATCCCAGAGTATTCACTTCATGACTTTGTTAAACCAAGTGCTCCCCGCGCGTGCGGGGATGATCCCGATCCTTTGCATTATCAGAATAACCTGCACCGGTGCTCCCCGCGCGTGCGGGGATGATCCTATTATCAAAAACATTAACTATTGGTTCATACCGTGCTCCCCGCGCGTGCGGGGATGATCCTAGGACTGCTGCCGGCACAGAGACGTACCACTAGTGCTCCCCGCGCGTGCGGGGATGATCCCTTATCGTTAAGCAATTTGGATCGGGTTAAAAAGTGCTCCCCGCGCGTGCGGGGATGATCCCCATCCTAGCCTCGATATAAGAGACTGAACTTCGTGCTCCCCGCGCGTGCGGGGATGATCCTGTCCAGAAAGATATCGCTAGCGCTCATGTTTTGTGCTCCCCGCGCGTGCGGGGATGATCCTAGATAAAAACGTACCACTACTCTCCAGTTCAAGTGCTCCCCGCGCGTGCGGGGATGATCCCGCCCGTCGCCAGCAAAACATTATCGCCATGCGGTGCTCCCCGCGCGTGCGGGGATGATCCTTTATTGCCGCGTATGATTTTAATAGATTTTTGGTGCTCCCCGCGCGTGCGGGGATGATCCCCGGACCACGTTGCTAACGTGATGTTCTGGTGCCGTGCTCCCCGCGCGTGCGGGGATGATCCTATACGCTTGATAATCGTAATTTGGGAATTGACGTGCTCCCCGCGCGTGCGGGGATGATCCCTAAGCCGCTAAAACGCGGTAGCAAGACTATTGGTGCTCCCCGCGCGTGCGGGGATGATCCCGCATACCCAGAAGAATTGCATCTGGCCGCCCTGTGCTCCCCGCGCGTGCGGGGATGATCCCAATGGTTCCAACTTCAGCCAAAGCAAATGTATGTGCTCCCCGCGCGTGCGGGGATGATCCCAGTAAAGGAAATTTTATTAAATAGCAGTAAAGGTGCTCCCCGCGCGTGCGGGGATGATCCTGGTAGGCTGCCCAAAAGAGTATGAGGGATGGAGTGCTCCCCGCGCGTGCGGGGATGATCCCAGCCGACGCCGGCGCTGGCCGACCAATAATAAGTGCTCCCCGCGCGTGCGGGGATGATCCCGACTGAAGCGGCCATTTATGTTTGTACTTGACGTGCTCCCCGCGCGTGCGGGGATGATCCTTTGGCTATGTGATTTGAAAAGTGGAGATCAAGGTGCTCCCCGCGCGTGCGGGGATGATCCCCACCCAGGAGTAATACAGGAACAAAAAGAAAGGTGCTCCCCGCGCGTGNNCGTGCGGGGATGATCCTATAATTGGGTTTAACGGGTATGCATGTCTGACTGTGTGCCCCTTATACAACTAAGTCCAGCCGGACGGGTCGATTAAAGTTGCCATCATTGATCTTTTTTACAGCGGGCAAATTCGGTTGTTCATCGGAGAGGGGAAACTTTGATGATTAGTTGATCTCTACTTCAATTTCCACGGCTATTGGGACAACTTCCATTAAAGATATAGTTACCGGAGATGGTTTCCCTTACGGCTATAAAAAAATTAACACAACCCTAATAGAAGATTACCGGCTTATTATAAACAATAAGAAAACATATAGGCTCTGTAAAGAACTTAATGTATTGCGTCCCCGGAGAAAGATATATCCAAACCGACCGAGAAAGCCGGTAAAGCGAGATAAAGTAGTTGCCCCAAACCGACACTGGTAAATGGATTTAAAGTATGGTTATATTGAAGTATGAACAGATTTTTTTCCAGTTATCCCTTATAGACGTTAACGGCAATAGTGGGATAAGAATATACCCTCAAGCACTGCTTGGGGGTTTTGTTATGTCCGGAATGGTGGCGGTCTGTTGGGTAGCGGCCAGGCGGTGCAACGGGTCTGTTTTTATATTAACAGGTCGGGAGTGATTATTATGTATGAGCCTGCTACGGTAGCTAAAATTAGGGAATGGCTGGAAGAGGACATTAAAAAAGGGGCAACGCATTGCCTAGTGAACTGTGACACCTGGGATTTGGCAAATGGGTATGAGGATTATCCATTGTATATCATGCCTGGAGAGAATGTCCATGAGGTGGCCAGATAGCCGGCATTGTTGAGTGTTTTTACAATCATTGCTCATTGCCAAAGGTTAACTATTGTTCTATAATAATATACTAATAATATACAAGTGGCGGGAGATAAATGAAGAGAAAAAAAGTGTGCCTGGCCGTTGCCAT
Source organism: Sporotomaculum syntrophicum (assembly GCF_009932395.1). Classification (GTDB taxonomy): domain Bacteria; phylum Bacillota; class Desulfotomaculia; order Desulfotomaculales; family Desulfallaceae; genus Sporotomaculum; species Sporotomaculum syntrophicum. Next base: position 698,312 of record NZ_LSRS01000003.1, on the reverse strand, counting down.
AATGGTAATTGCCCTGTTCGCTTGTACAGGCCTGGTATCGGCGGCCACAGAAAGCGTGCAAGCTTTCATCGCTAAATTTAATTTTAATGTTAACGGGCAAAATATCACCTTACCGGAACAGCAACAGCCCGTTGTCATCGACGGCAGAACCTACCTGCCCGTGCGGGCTATGGGCGATGTGCTCGAAAAAAGAATCGGTTGGGATCAACAGACAAAAACCGTCTATGTGGGCGATTTACTAAAAGATGGCCAATACAAAGCCAGCCAGTCCGAATTTGATGAATATGGCTGGAAGGCTTTGATAGAAATAACTGTGGTGGATGGCAAAATCGCCACTGCTAAATACGACGAAATTAATGAGCAAGACGTTTATAAAAGCACCGATGAAGCTTACCTGCAAGAGTTTAAAGAAACAATGAAAATAGACTTATTGCAGTCATTCACAAAATTACAAGAATCCTTAATTGAAGCACAAACTCCTGATCTGGTTGACGCGATCTCCGGAGCCACCGATGCATCCGTTAAGTTCAAAGCACTGGCCAATGAGGCATTGACCGCCGGACCGGTTACAGCAGAACAGTAACGTAATTAATATAATAAGCCCATGGGCAATTGCTCGTGGGCTATATAATTTTATAGCTGGATGTGAATGGATGGAGAAAGGCAAAATGGTTATTGAGCGTAAGCCGGCCGCATGGTTAACCGCCTTGATATTATTAGCTATATTTACCTGCGCCGGGTGTGCCAAGGTGGATGAACAAGCACCTTATATCGCCCATGAATTTATGCTGGACACAGATATAATTATTAATATTGAAGATAGCCGGGCCCCCCAAATCAGCACCGCGGTTTTTCAAAGAATTGCCCAAATTGAAAAAAAGATGACCCTTTTTAGCCAGGATAGTGAAATAGCCGTGCTTAACGCCCAGGCCGGGCAAAAAGCGGTGGAGGTAAGCGCGGATACCCATTATGTATTAACCAAAGCTATCGCTATGAGTAAAATAACCCGGGGTGCATTTGACCCCACCATCGGGCCGCTGGTCAAACTGTGGGACGTGGGTTCAGGTCTGGCCAGGGTACCCGGTGATGCTGAAATACAAAAGGCATTGGCCCTGGTAGATTATAGATCATTGCAGATCAATCCTGATTCTGACCAACTACACACAGTTTTCCTCCCTCGTCTTGGGCAGGTGGTGGATTTGGGAGGTATAGCCAAGGGTTACTCCGGCGACGAAGCTAAAAGGATATTGTTGGAACACGGGGTGCGGCAGGGCATAATAAATTTAGGCGGCAATGTTATGGCATTCGGGCATAAAAAAGATGGCAACCCGTGGCGTGTAGGCATCCAAAATCCCCTGGCACCACGGGGTACTTACCTGGGCATTGTTTATGTAAGCGATAAGGCTGTGGTAACCTCGGGCGGTTATGAGCGCTATTTTATTAAAAATGGACGGCGCTACCATCATATTATCGACCCTACAACCGGGTACCCGGCAAATAATGGCTTAATCAGCGTTACCGTGGTTGCCGACCGGGGTATTGAGGCCGACGCTTTATCCACCGGGGTCTATGTTTTGGGTTTGACCGAGGGCAAGCAGCTGATTGACTCTATGGATGGAGTGGAAGCTATATTTATAACTAACGAGCGAAAAGTGTATACCACCGCGGGACTAAAAGACTGTTTTCAATTGACCGACGGGGATTTTAGTTATGAATAGAGTCAATAAACTTATCTACGCCATACTGGCGATTTTAATCATAGGAAGTTTTATTGGCGTGGCAGTTTATGAACAAATGTTAAAAGGTCAAGCACCGGTGGCTGTTATTTACAAAGACAAACAAATATTTCAAAGGGTATATTTAACGAAAAGCATAAATAAACAAATTAACGTTAGAGATAGCGACGGGCACTATAACCTTGTGGAAATAAAGGATGGGCAAGTGCGTGTCAAAGAGGCCGACTGTCCCAATAAATTGTGCATCAAGGCAGGCTGGCTGAACAAACCGGGTCAGATGGCGGTTTGCATACCCAACCGTGTCAGTGTAGTCATAGAAGGGGCGGCAGAGGAGGCGCAACAACCGGACGCCCATTCTTTTTAATACAGGCATGGCTGCCTCTAATGTAAAACGTATTGGAGAATACACGCATGTCCAACACCAAACGTCTGGTTATCATCGCTTTGTTCATTGCACTGGCTACCGCGCTAAATATCGTGGAAAGGTTTATACCACTGCCCATAGCCATACCGGGCGTAAAGCTGGGGCTGGCCAATACAGTTACTTTGCTGGCTATATTAATGCTGGGCTGGAAAGATGTGTTTTTAATTGTTACCTTGCGGTGTTTGCTGGCCGTTTTGTACGGGGGTAACCCGGTGAGTTTTTTATTCAGCATCACCGGCGGCCTGTTTAGCGCATTGATCATGGTCTTAACATGGAGGTATTTGGGCAAGCACATTAGCATCGTAACGATCAGTCTTTTGGGAGCAGTTGCGCATAATATTGGGCAGTTGTTTGTAGCCGCTTTAATCATACAGGATTTTCGCATTTATGTTTACTTGCCGGTATTATTGGTATCGGCGCTGATTACCGGGTATATTGTGGGCGTAGTGGCAACCCAAACGTATAAGATATTATTGAAGATCATTGAGACTGAAGGATAACACAAAGAGACATTAAGCTGGAAGGTTTTGAGCCATGACGATATAGCAAGGCAAATGTTCACCACCACAAATGCGTTCCAGGATGCGTATGTTTCCAAAAGTTAAAAATAAACTTGCTATTAACGGCAGTAAAAAATTTAATAAAGATTAACTCGCAAGCTCAGGCCGCTTTCTAAAAAAATTAATTAACTATATTGAAAGGATTGGTCATAATATTGTTAGATCCAAATATGCAAACCCAACGCCTATGGACAAGCAATTTTTTTATACTAATAATCGCTAATTTTGCACTATTTATAGCTTACTATATGTTGTTTCCTACATTGCCCGTCTACATTAAAGAGATAACCGGAAAAGATGCCCTAACCGGCCTTGCAATGGGGTCTTTACTCCTGGCTGCCGTGTTGTTCCGTCCCTTTGCAGGACGCCTGATCGACACCGGTAAGCGCAAGGCTGTTTTTTTATTTGGTACGGCTATCTTTTTCCTTTGTACCATCAGCTTTAATCTAGCACCTGTTCTATTAATCCTTTTAGCGGCTCGTTTTATACAAGGTTTTGGCTGGGCCTATTGCAATACGGCTGCCGGTACTTTAGCTAGCGATATTATACCCAAACCTCGCTTAGCTGAAGGAATGGGTTACTATGGTTTATCTTTAAGCTTGGGAATGGCGATTGGTCCCGCTTTAGGGCTTTTTCTAATTCAGGGTTACGGCTTTCAATTTATGTTTAATATTTGCGCCGGATACGTTTTTTTATCTTTTTTATTAGCACTATTAATCAAATACTCAAATTTAAAAATAGCTGCAACAAAAAAACCGCTCTCATTAAAAACAATTTTCGAAAAGAAAGCCATCCATCCTTCTCTGGTAATATTTTTTACATCCATTGGCTATGCGGCTGTTGTATCTTTCCTGGCCTTGTTCGGTCAAGAGCGCCACGTAAGTGACGTCGGCCTTTTCTTCGTGGTGTACGCTATTAGTCTTACCATTTCTCGTCCCTTTTTCGGTCGTTTGGCCGATACTAAAGGATATGATATGGTTGTGGTTAGCGGGTTAATTCTATGTAGTTTAGCTATGACAATTATCTATTTTGCTCACACTTTGCCTGTTTTCATTTTAGCCGGCATGGTTTATGGAATAGGTTATGGTGCTGTTCAACCCACAACACAGGCTCTTTCCGTTCTATACGTACCAATGGAGCGGCGCGGGTCTGCCACTGCTACATTTTTTTTATTTTTAGATTTAGGTATGTGTTTGGGCGCCGTTATGTGGGGTGTTGTTGCCCATTACTTTGGTTATGGTTTAATGTATCTCATGGTAATTATTCCGACTCTACTTGCCCTGCTTGTGTACCTTCTTTTCCCCCGCGAGGCTGAGAAACAGCAGGAGCTTAGCATAGCTAATAGTTGACATAAAATAGTTGAAGGCCACATAGTTATCATCGCCGCAGTGATGCACGAAGCCGCAATGGATGAAGGAGCAAATTCAGCGCATCAATAATATTGGTTACCGCAATATCCGCATGAAGTAATGCTGCTACCGAACATCCCTCCTGACCGATAACCGCAATAGACAAGTCAGCCTGCTTAAACATTTCCAGATCGTTATTTCCATTCCCGATGGCTGCAGCCCTTGCTGGATTAAGACTGGCTATGAAATTTGCTTTATCAATCGTTCCGTGGTCAGAACTTACAGTACACATTTTGATACCCAGCTCCCGGGCTACCTGGGCTCCAGTCCCGAAAGTATCGGCTGTTAATAAGTGAATATCGAGTTTGCCCCTTAATTGCTCAATCAATTGGGCAACCCCATCAGGCAATAAGCCATCAGTTGTCAAAGTGCCATTCATATCCAAAACCAAATGATGGAGTTCTAAGTCATCTCCTCCTGGAATTGATATTTTGATCATAACCACTACTCCCTCTCCTATTTGGTGTCATCCAACTGCAAAATCAAGCCGTCTTAACCGGCCGTAACCATAATATTCTTATTAACACTGTACTGTTTTATTATGACACACGGTAGGGTATAACTTGTCCCGTATGAGCTCCGCTGGAGGCAGATTTTGAGCTTATAGTATTACGCTGTATTATAACGAAAACTTATTGGACCAACAACAATAAGTAATATATACTATTATAGTATAAAAATAGATAAATGGGAGGTTGTAATGGTGAAGAGGAGAATATGGTTAAGTGTATTGCTGTGTTGTATTCTTGCTTTTACTATGCTTGCCGGCTGTGCAAGCAATGAAACGGGTAGTGAGAATAATGCGGCTCCAACAGAGGACTACTCTATTAAAATCGGGGGCTCCAGTACCCTGGCACCCATCATAGCTCAATGTGCTGATAGCTTTACTGAAGAGTTCAAAACCTGGGATAAAGTTGACACCAGCTTGCCGGAAGAACCCATTGTTATATTTGTGTCAACCGGTGGTTCTGGTTTTGGCCTGAAATCAGCTGTTGATGGGACATTTGACTTTGGAATGGTGAGCAAAAATTTAAAAGATGAGGAAAAAGAGCAGTTTGCCAACGGCAGCATTACCCAGCTGGGTTCCGATGTATTGATTATTGGTGTTAATTCAGAAAATCCAGTTGCCCAAGTAAAGCCCGACCTGACAACTGAAGAGCTGGTAAGTATTTTCTCGGGCAAGATTAAAAATTGGCAAGAACTTGATCCAGCCTTACCCGACCGTTCTATTGTAGTGGCTGTTCGTGATCTTGGCGGCGGGGCCAGCGAAGTTTTTGATGCAGCAGTTATGAAGGGCACCCCTATATCCGATGAGGCTTTACAAATTCCTTCCATGGGGGCGTTGGCTGGTAAGATAATGGATAATAAGGATACCATAGGTTATGTGTCCAGCGGATTGGTTAACCAGAATCCTGATAAAATAACACCCATTAGCGTTGATGGAATCGCACCTACCTTGGAAAATATCAACTCAGGGGCATATAAAATTGGCCGGGCGCTGCTGTTGGTCAGCAAAGATAAACCGGATAATATGGAACAGAAGTTTTTAGATTATCTGCTATCTGAGAAAGGTCTAGGAGTAGTAGAGGAACTAGGTTATGTCCCGGTTGCTCGCTAATAATCTGTAACATCATGACGGGCAGGTAACACCTGCTCGTTTGTTTTTGCATCAGTAAAGAAGGTAACAGCAATTGATATATAGAGGTTTAGGATTAAAGGAAAAGATAATCAGCTCCATCATAATTAGTGTAGCAACTGTTTCTTCACTGCTGCTCTTGGCTATGCTGATCTTTATATTGCGAGAGAGCTGGCCTATCTGGTCACAAATTGGAGTAAGCGGTTTTTTATTTGGATCAAGTTGGAGGCCTCTAAACACTCCGCCTGAAATCGGTATCCTGTCAATGATTGTCAGTACGATGTGGGTTGCAGGAGGGGCTTTGCTTATTGCGGCTCCACTGGGATTTGGGTGTGCAATATTTTTGGCAGAATTTGCTCCAAGACCACTGGCTGCAATTTTACGCCCGGTTATAAATATGCTTACAGGTATCCCCTCAGTTGTTTATGGTTTTCTAGGGGCAGCAGTTTTGGTGAAATTTTTTGAAGTGAAATTTGATCTAGCCAGCGGAGAATCTCTTTTTGCTGCTTCTCTGATACTGGCAATAATGGTCATTCCATTTATAGTGGCTAACTCTGAAGCTGCACTGCGCTTGGTAGCACCTGAATACCGCCATGCCGGTATTGCTCTAGGGGTTTCAAGACAGTATCTGACACTACGCATCCTGGTTCCCTTAGCCCGAAAAGGGATGTTTGGTGCACTGGTACTGGCCTTTGGACGAGCTATGGGTGAAACCATGGCTGTGCTTATGCTGGCTGGAAATACGCTGCGGCTGCCAGGTTCATGGTTTGATAAGGGTGAACCACTGCCGGCATTGATTGCCCTGGAGCTGGGAAGTACCACACCTGGCAGCTCACATCACCAAGCTTTGTTTGCTGTGGGACTGGTTCTGGTCTTAATGGTCATTGCAGTGAATATAGGCATAAACCTTCTTTTGAACCGATTGCAAAAGGGGGGTTGATTTTAGATGAAAAAAGCCATCACAGATCTGCTGCTATTGGGTTGGTTTTGGGTATCCGGGCTTCTTATACTGGTGATTTTACTGGCTATAATAATCTACCTTATCTGGCGTGGGGGGCCATTTATCAGCAGCGGATTTATTCTAGAGAGCCCCGGCGGATTTCCCCTGGGTACTGAAGGGGGAATATTCCCGGCTATAAAAGGAACCCTTTGGCTCATTTTGCTGGCCTTAGTCATATCTATTGTTCCAGGCTTGCTGACAGCCATATACCTGAGTGAATACGGGCGCAGCGGACGCCTGGCTGAAATTATCAACCTTCTGGTGCAGAGCATGGCCGGGATACCTTCAATTATTACCGGTTTGTTCGTTTATGCTCTGGGGGTTGTTACCCTGGGCTGGGGAATATCACTACTGGCTGGAGGGTTTGCCCTGGCTATAATGGTTTTCCCAGTTATTGTGGTATCCAGTCGGGATGCTCTCCTGGCGGTTGATGAGAATTATCGATTGGTGGCAAACTCTTTGGGGGTTTCCAAATCCTATACATTATACCGGGTTATTTTTCCCCGGGCAGCAGCAGGCATAACTGCCGGATTATTGCTGGCGTTAGGGTATGCAGCCGGAGCCACTGCTCCGATCATGGTAACTGCAGCTGCCGTTATAGCCAGTTCATCGGGGGCTTTACTGGAACCGGTTATGGCTTTGCCATATCATCTCTATATACTATTTAATGAGCATTTATCCATGAACCATGCTTATGCGACAGCTCTGGTCTTGGTGGGCTTGCTTTTGTTTATTAATATTCTGGCATTATCTTTGAGTAGCTTACAAGAGAGGATAAATAGACATTGAGCACGGTTGAATTTATAGATTTTCATGCTTTTTATGGCCAAAAGGCAGTTTTGCATAATATTAACGTGGAGTTTGGCCCTAAATCCATTACTGCCATAATAGGGCCTTCGGGGTGCGGCAAAACAACGTTATTACGCAGTATTAATCGTACTGCGGAAATGGAAAGAGGGTTTAATAGCCATGGGGACATAAGGGTACTGGGGGGTTCAATAAAGGAAGTCAGGAATCTGTCGGTTTTGCGCCGACAAGTAGGTATGGTTTACCAGACTCCGGTGGCCTTGCCTCTAAGCATAATGGAAAATGTACTCTTCGGCCCGAGATATTATGGAGTTAAAAATCGCTCAGATTTAGATGCCATAATGGAAAAATGCCTACGTCAGGTAGCTCTGTGGGATGAAGTGAAGGATCGCCTTAAGCGGCCTGCGGCACAGCTATCCGGTGGCCAGAAGCAGCGCCTGGCCATAGCCCGGGCATTAGCGGTGGAGCCCCGGGTATTACTCCTGGATGAACCTTGTTCCAGTCTTGATCCGGCTTCCACGGGACTGATTGAAGATTTATTAACCCAACTAGCGGAGGGATTGTGTATTATTATTGTTACCCATAACCTTTTTCAAGCCCGCCGGATATCCCATGAGACCGCCTTTATACTGGACGGCCGGCTTATTGAAAAAGCACCAACCCAAAAACTATTTGAGTCTCCCGACAGCCCTAAAACCCGGGGATTTGTTTCCGGTTTATTCGGGTAAATGATGCCGGAGTTTTGTTGCTTTCCCAATAAAAAATGCCTAATTACATTATTATTGTATTTTTTACTTTTACGGGATATAATTTGACATATATTAATTAATTACAACTTAGAAATAAATATAAAAAGAATTATTTAGTAAAAACGTTAACGACTGGCTTTTCAGTATTATTGATTTCTGAACATTTGAATAATTAAAAAATTAGCGATAAAAACGTAAATTTTAAAGGTATCTGTCCGGGATGCCTTTCAAATATAAATGAAAACAAATGAAGGAGGTTTAATTTATGGCAGAGATGAAAGACCCGGTGACAGGTAAAACGAGAAAAGCAATCTCCGGTAGTGGTATATCTAACAAAGACTGGTGGCCGAACCAACTGAACTTGAAGATCTTGCGTCAGAACTCAAACTTGAGCAATCCAATGGGCACAGACTTCAAATATTCTGAAGAATTTAAGAAACTCGACCTTGAAGCAGTAAAGAAAGACCTGTATGCATTGATGACCGACTCGCAGGAATGGTGGCCTGCCGATTACGGGCACTATGGACCTCTCTTCATCCGCATGGCATGGCATAGTGCTGGAACATACAGAATGGGTGATGGCCGAGGCGGTGCATCGGATGGAACCCAACGCTTTGCACCGCTTAATAGCTGGCCTGATAATGTTAACTTAGACAAAGCACGTCGCTTACTTTGGCCAATAAAAAAGAAATATGGTAGAAAAATCTCTTGGGCGGATCTTATGATCTTGGCGGGTAACTGTGCTCTGGAATCCATGGGATTCAAGACTTTCGGGTTTGGTGGAGGCCGTGAGGACGTTTGGGAACCGCAAGAAGACGTTTACTGGGGTTCTGAGTCCGAGTGGCTTGGCGACAATCGTTACTCCGGTGAACGAGATCTTGAAAATCCTCTTGCAGCCGTTCAGATGGGCTTGATTTACGTGAATCCGGAAGGCCCAAATGGAATGCCTGACGCAGTTGCTTCCGGCCGTGATGTACGAGAGACATTTGCTCGAATGGCCATGAACGATGAGGAGACTGTAGCGCTTATTGCTGGCGGGCATACCTTTGGAAAGACACATGGAGCCGGACCCGCGACTCATATAGGTCCGGAGCCGGAGGCTGCTCCCATTGAGGAAATGGGGCTCGGTTGGAAAAACAGTTTTGGCAGCGGCAAAGGCGGAGATACGATTGGTAGCGGGCTGGAAGGTGCCTGGAAGCCGAACCCGACCAAATGGGACATGGGATATCTGAAGACGCTGTTTAAATATGACTGGAATTTGGTAAAGAGCCCTGCCGGTGCATACCAGTGGATTCCATCTGATCCGGATGCGGCAAACACTGTTCAGGATGCTCACGACCCTAACAAGCGACATGCTCCGATGATGACCACAGCTGATCTCTCATTAAGGATGGATCCTATCTATAGGCCGATTGCTGAGCGGTACCGCGATAACCCTGAGGAATTTGCGGATGCTTTTGCTCGTGCTTGGTTCAAACTGACGCACCGTGATATGGGTCCGCGTTCACGTTATCTTGGACCTGAGGTTCCTGATGAGGAACTGATCTGGCAGGATCCTGTGCCTGCAGTTGATCATGAATTGATTGACGAACAAGATATCGCAGATCTTAAGAGCAAAATACTTGCTTCAGGACTGTCGGTTTCTCAACTTGTAGGGGTGGCTTGGGCATCGGCATCGACCTTCCGCGGTTCGGACAAGCGTGGTGGAGCAAACGGAGCTCGCATCCGTCTTGCACCTCAAAAGGATTGGGAAGTAAATCAGCCGGCGCAACTGAACACAGTGTTACAGACTCTTGAAAAGATTCAATCTGAGTTCAACAATGCGCAGTCCGGCAACAAGAAGGTTTCACTCGCCGACTTGATTGTTCTGGGTGGATGTGCCGGTATCGAGCAAGCTGCAAAAAATGCCGGTCATAATTTGGTCGTTCCTTTCATTCCGGGGCGAACGGATGCACTGCAGGAACAGACAGATATACAGTCGTTTGCAGTTCTTGAACCGAAAGCAGATGGGTTCCGCAATTACCTCAAAACTAAATTTTCCGTACCGGCAGAAGAATTCTTAGTTGACCGCGCACAGTTATTGACTTTGACCGCTCCGGAAATGACAGTACTCATTGGCGGATTGCGTGTCTTAAATGTCAATTATGGGCAATCTCAGCACGGTGTCTTCACTAACAGGCTCGAAACGCTTACAAACGACTTCTTTGTGAATCTGCTTGATATGAGCACAGTTTGGCAACCAACCTCTGAAGCTAGAGATGTGTTTGAAGGTCGTGATCGCACGACAGGCGAACTCAAATGGACCGGAACACGGGTAGACCTTATCTTTGGTTCAAATTCCGAGCTCCGGGCAATCGCAGAAGTCTATGCAAGCGATGATGCTCAGGAGAAATTTATCCAAGATTTCGTGTCTGCTTGGAATAAGGTAATGAATGCAGATCGTTTTGATCTTGCTTGATCCCCTAATTACAGAACTATCTCAACATAGCTTAGAGAGCATTTATTAATGCTCTCTAAGTCTTGAAAAAGACTTGCAAGAATGAGACTTTCAGATATGAAGGGATGTCACCCCGGGAGATCTTAAAGTCTTTCTAGACCCGGTATCAGAAAGGGAGCGATGATAAGCAACCGGAAGGATTCCCAAAATAAGTTGTGGAAAAACTAATAAGGCTTTAAATAAAAACAAGGAGGACGGAAAAATGAGTGAAAACAAAACACTTGATAACCTGATGGAGGCGTTTGCCGGAGAATCTAAGGCAAACAGAAAGTATCTGGCTTATTCCAAGAAGGCTGAGAAAGAGGGAAAGTTAAATGCCGCCAAACTATTCAAGGCTGCATCTGATGCCGAAACCCTGCATGCCTTAAAGCATTTTGAAGTCGCAGGGAAAATCAGCTCAACAGTTGATAACCTGAAAGATGCTGTTGCAGGAGAAACTCACGAGTATAAGGATATGTACCCTGACTTTGTGAAGGAAGCCGAAGCGGAGGGAAACAAAGCTGCGCTTATGTCCTTTACATTTGCCATGAAAGCGGAAGAGGTTCATGCTAAGCTTTATAAAGAAGCGTTGGAAAACCTTGACCAGACTGAAGAAGTTTTCTATTATCTCTGTCCTGTATGCGGAAATATCGAAAAATTCCAGCCTGAAAAATGCAGCATCTGTGGCGTTTCAGGGAGTAAATTTATCAAGTACTAGTATTTTCGATACAAACAAATTTTTGTTATGGAGGAGGTAGTAAATACCCTCTGGACTACCTTTAAAAATGGTTGCGGCGGATTTTCCCTTCGAGATTGCACCAGAGGGTGCCCCCCATATCAATAGGCTAGCGTTTTAGAGGTCACCGGTGCCAGGCACCTTACTTATCGACTTGTTGTTTAACAAGCCAGGGGTCAATATGGATTGCTCGGCTTGTTTTTGTTGTTGGCTGGAATCCATCTCTCGCGGATACCATCAAAGAATGGAGAGTCTCCGTTTTACTTACCTAAAGCTGTCGCGGACTGGTATTCTCTTTAACATAACATCCATTAGTGGCTATATAGTAAAAATTAACCTGTTTTATAGTAATCCCTGGAACAAGGTGGTGGTAAACCAAAGAAAAGAACCAGCAAAAGGGAATGGTCAGGGTGAAGGATAACCGGTTTGTCATTCCATAGTGTCCGAAGGGGCTATATAGAAACCTGTATATGTTTCTGCCTACCGATAGTGAAAAAATGAGTGGATATGTTTCCGAGAACGGGCAGAGATGCTTGCTTATGCGTATCTAATGGAGGGTTTTCATGAGGTTACAGGAAAAATTCTTGCTGGCCGCCGAGGCGATTAGGAATTCGAGGGCTATAATAATTACTGCAGGGGCGGGTATGGGGGTAGACTCCGGCTTGCCGGATTTCCGGGGTGATCAGGGGTTCTGGAAGGCTTATCCCATATACGAAGGGCTTGGGGTCAATTTATACGATGTTGCCGATCCGGTTTACTTTGTCCGTGATCCTGCTTTCGGCTGGGGGTTTTACGGTCACCGAGCGGATTTATATCGCAAGACGGTGCCCCATGATGGTTTTTATCTGCTGCTTAATTGGATTAAAAATTACCGGCTTGATTATTTCGTTGTCACATCAAACGTGGATGGCCAGTTTAGCAAAGCAGGTTTTGCAGAAGACAGTATTTATGAAGTTCATGGTTCAATTCACTATTTGCAGTGCATCCAACCTTGTTCCATGGCTATCTGGGAAAATAATGAGAACGTTATCGTGGATCTCAAAGAATTCCGGGCGCGGAACATACCAAGATGCCCCAAATGCGGTAACGTTGCACGACCTAACATATTAATGTTCGGTGATTTCTCTTGGATTAGTACAAGAACTGATAATCAGAAAGATAAATTTGAAGAATTTTTAAAACGTTGTGGAAATGAGCCGCTGGTGGTAGTCGAAATGGGAGCGGGGACGGCAATTTCAACCATACGAAGGCTAAGCGAAGGATTAGGAAACAGTTATAGCGCAAGAGTTATTCGCATCAACCCAAGGGATCCTCAAATAAGTAAACATCATATATCCCTCGATTGCGGGGCGTTAGAGGGATTGCGTGGAATTGATATGGCCTTACATGGAATTTCCTAACAAGGCACAACCTTTAAAGCAGCCTTAACTGGCTGCTTTTTACCGTCCCCGAAGGATCGCCGGCTAGTGGAAAGGAGGAACATTATTTAATTGTGTCCTGTACCTAATTTGAAGTTAATAGCATGGCAATTAGTTTACCACCCGACAAATAACTATATGGAGGAACAGCACCTCAAACAAATGCATCCATAACATATTTTACTTTGTCAGTCTTTTTTCTTTTGTCCAACCTATACATTTATCTCTGGCAGAAAGGCTAAAAACCGGGTCTCCCAATCCCAATAATCCCATCACTTTATTTGTATGATTATCGAAGACTAAAAAACGAAGACGACGGCAATAACCAGATGAAACTGGTATACTCCAAGTTCGAAGGTTTAGGTATTGACACAGTAGAACCGTCCGAGACCACTGAAAAAGTCCATATAAAACACAAAAAGCATCCCCACCTATAGTATAATTAAGTCACCATAACAAAATATACCGGGGGATGCTTTTTATGCTAATTGAAACCACCTTTAAACAAGGCAGCTTTTACACTGAATTATACCATATAATACCGGAGAATCACATATTAAAACGTATAGATTCCGCAATATCCCTTAGCTTTGTCAATGAACTATTAGCAGATAGATATTGCAAAAACTTTGGCAGACCCGCCAAAGAACCAGAAATGATGATGAGGATCCAGTTCTTAAAATATCTATATACTATATCCGATGAACAGTTGTTACAAGATTTGACCGTAAATCTGGCTTACAAATGGTTTGTAGGCCTTAATCCAGAAGATCCTCTCCCCGAAAAAAGCTTACTGACCAAATTCCGTACCCAACGTTTAAAA
>NZ_LSRS01000003.1:663438-682434 GCF_009932395.1 Sporotomaculum syntrophicum | reverse complement strand
CTAAAAATGCTTAAATTAAAAAGATTTCATGGATTGGACCGAGCCAAAGGCTACGGTCTAAAAAGTGTGCGCATTCAGGAAAAATTAACGGTCCTGGCAGTAAACTTGAAGCGGATAGCCAATATGGTATCCGCTTAAAAAGGTTTTGATGCGCTTTTTTTGTATTTTTTTCAGACCGTTGGTTGCTGATTAATTTACAATATATGTTTAAGGCAGGCTCTGAGGCGGCTTAAAAAGGGTACTTTTTCAGTGGTCTCGAACCGTCCCCTTGTGTTTCAGTACGCACCTGAAAGTTGAGTATTTAACTTGACATAATGAGAAAATGGTATAAACTATTACATAGATATACGATGCATCGTTAAGCAATGCAATAGATGCTTTCATCAGTAGGGAGTGAGGCTATGAAGATTAATAAGGAATTACTAAAAGGGAGCACCGTTACTTTGATTCTAACTTTACTTGACCGTCAGCCCATGTATGGTTATGAAATTATCAAAGAAATTGAAAAGAACTCCGGTGGTGTGTTTGCCTTTAAAGAGGGCACCCTTTACCCAATACTACATGCTCTGGAAGCAAAGAGGATGGTGGAATCATATTGGCTCGAAGCGGAAGGGACCCGTCGCAGAAAATATTACCGCATAACGGATACCGGCAAACTGCAGCTTCAGGAGAAAAAGGCCGAATGGGCTGTATTTCGCTCTACGGTGGATAAGATTTTAGGGGAGGGGGCTCTTTATGGACTTGGAGCAAAATGAAAAAATCCAAACCTATCTTGATACTGTTTGTTCGCAAATTAAATGGCGGGACATGCATGCTCAGATAAGATTGGAATTAATAAGCCATATCGGTGACCTGGTAGAAGAATATGAGAAAAATAGCATACCCGGCGAAGATCCTATTAATAAAGCTCTTAGCCAAATGGGCAATGCCAGAGAACTGGGGAAAGATTTACACCATATTCACAAACCGCGTATTGAGTGGAGCATATTGGCTTTGGCTGTCTTTTTCCTCGGCTTTGGGCTCTTTATCTTGTATTCCTTGGAAGTTAATAGCTTGATTTTTACCGAGTCATCTTCCCTGTTTGCAAAAAGCCTTATTTATTCTCTGGCCGGAATGCTAATAACGGTGGGTATGTACTTTTTCAATTATAGGAGACTTAAATCCATGTCCTGGCCTTTATATGTTGGGGCGCTGGTACTCTGGCTTTGTGTCCTCTGGCAGGGGTCGTCAATTAATGGTAAACCTTACCTGAATCTAGGTTTCATTACTATTGACTTTGCTGAAATCGCCCTGTTTTTTCTGACCGTAGCCATTGCCGGTATCTTTACGGACCGGAATTGGCAGCAACCCAATTATTTGTTTAAAACTTCCGGGCTACTGCTGTTTCCGATTATACTGGCTTTGATGAGTTCCTCCCTGACAACGGCCTTTTTGTATGCACTGATTTTCTTGATTATCATGCGTACATCCGGAGCGAAAATAAAAGATATTGGTATAACAATCATTTTTCCTCTGACCCTGGCTATTCTTAGCGTGGTAACATATCCTCATCGTATCGCACGGTTATTTGCTTTTTTTAACCCCTACCAGGATCCCCAGGGTGCAGGATATGCAGTTATTCAATCAATTGAAGCTATTAGGTCGGCCGGGTTTTGGGGGCAAGGTTTCAACTTTCCTATAGGAATTTTACCTCAATTGCATACTGATTTTATTTTTACCTATATTGTGTACAGCTTAGGCTGGATAACAGGTCTGGCCGTGGTGGTTTTGGCTACTGCTTTATTGGTTAGAATCTTTCGCGTTTCCAGGCTGGTCAAAGACCGTTATGGACGATTACTTGTCAGCGGCCTGGTGGGCCTACTATTAGTTCAATTTTACTGGAACATACTAATGACCGTGGGGTTGGCCCCCCTGGCCGCATTTAGTCTGCCTTTGGTCAGCTACGGTGGCTCCCATCTGATTATCCAGATGACAACATTGGGATTGGTGTTAAGTATCTATCGGCGCAAAGATGTTGCCGCAACAACTACAGTCAATCATACATAGTACCGCGAAAATCCCGGACCTGCCAATTGCTGATGATAAGTTGAGTGAAACCGCTTGATTGTATAGATAAATAAACGGACTAATATGTCGTATTGTGTCGATATATTTATGGTTATAAGTGCCAATGTTATATAGTAGAATGAATATGTGGAATATTTACACTTATGTCCCCTTATGGAAAGGAGGTTGCGCTAGACAACATAAGCCGGATTGCGTTTGGTTTAATGCGGAGATACATAAAGTAAAATTTTTATTAAGGAGGATAATGAAAAGAAACTTATTTGTATTAATTTTTGCTCTTTTAATTACGTTCGCCCTTGGACTCAATATCGCCTGTGCGGGGGAAAGTACCTTAGGTATTGTAGTTAACAATGGTAGTAATAATATTAGTATCATTGACACCTCAACGGATACTGCCGGTGCACCGCAATTGGACGGGCTATTTAATCTAGCTTTTGACGTTGTCGTAACACCGGACAATAAAACAGCTTTAATAACCAATTTTGGTCTCGGGATATTTTTTATTGACCTCACTAATTCCGCAGCACCTGCTCTACTTGGGTCACTGGACATTCCTGAATACTATGAAGAGGATATCGCCCTTACGCCGGATGGAAAGTATGCTTTGATCTCCGGCGGCAATACTAATACAATCGTTTGTGTAGTTGATGTTAACAACCGGTCATTGGTAAGCCAGGTGACAATGCCTGATTATGGTTATGCACAAGCGGTTGCTGTAGCTCCCGATGGGAAAACTGTTTGTGTGGCGGATTGCGACCTTAGCAGAGTTTACGTATTCACTTTGGATTCCAGTACCGGAGCCCTTACTTATACAGGTCTGGTACTGCAGACTGGTTCGGGTGGTATAAATGTTACTATTTCTCCTAATGGGAAGACCGCTTTGGTTCCTAATTGGGCATCAAACAGTGTTACTGTGCTAAAAATAAATAGCCCCGGCAATGTGGTAAAAGTAGGGGACATTCCAGGTATGCCGGCTCATCCGCAATCTGTTGCCTTTAGCCCTGACGGCACCAGAGCTTATGTGTTATCGGAAAGTGAGATTGCTGTTCTTAATGTGTCCGGGCCTGATGCTGTGTCTGATTCCGGTACACGTATTAATTTGGATACTCAAAGCAGCTCATATTATGGAGTTGACCAAATAGCGGTAAGTCTTGATGGGACTAAGGCTTATACGACCTCATCTCTTGTAGGAAATGAGATTTCAGTTGTGGATCTGAACAGTTACTCAGTAATTAAAAAAATCGCCGTGGGTAACAACCCTGCAGGCATAGCACTTTCTAATGGAAGTGTACCTAAGAGCGATAAAAATAAAATTAAATCTAGTAATAAAAGGGATTTGAGTAATAAAACAAGTATAAAAAATAAACCGTTTCAGCCAAATAAATTAAATGAGAAAAATAAACCACTTCCGTATATCAATATGCCACTTCGGTAGTAGATAGGTACAGTCCGTCCGGGTATTTAAACGGCTGGTGAACGGTGAGGAAAACCTGACCGTGCTGGTAGACATATATTGTAAATTAATCAGTAACCAACGGTCTGAAAAACTTCAAAAAAAGCTCATCAAAACCTGTTGGAGCGGATACCATATTGGTTATCCGCTTTAAATTTACCGCCAGGACTGTTAACTTTGCCTGAATGCGCACACTTTTTAGACCGTAGCCTTTGGCTCGGTCCAATTTATGCAGGAAATGGGAACTAGTTCAATATTATTAAACACGATTAAGATGTGCAGTTAATTAGTTATTCATCTAAGAAAATTCTGAAATTAACCTTAAAATAATTATGTGATCAACATTCAGAACGGTTGGTCTGACCTTGACATATATTTGTACAGGAGTTGATTAAATGAATGGTTGGTTTGATTGCCGTTTAAGGGTGGATTTGAGTTCCGGCAGTATCCTTAGGGAATCTATCGGCGAGCAGGTGCTGTGTGCATTCATTGGGGGGCGCGGTTTAAATGACTGGGTATTGCTTAACGAAGTACCCCCGGATTGCGATCCACTAGCCTCGTGTAATGTTTTATGCTTTGCGCCCGGGCCGCTGACGGGTACCAGCATGCCGATGAATTCCCGCTGCCATGTTAGCACTATTGGTCCCCACAGCAACATCCTGGGCGATGGTAACGGGGGCAACCGGTTCCCATTTCGCATGAAACTATCCGGATTGGATCAGATAGTGATAACCGGGCAGTCTGATCACCCGGTGTACCTGTGGATTGATAATGATACTGCAGAGCTGCGCGATGCCGCTGCTTTGTGGGGTATGGATACCTGGCAGTGTACCGATACTTTAAGGGAAAAGCATGGCAGTGATATCGGAGTGGCCTGCATTGGCCAGGCCGGAGAAAATTTTGTACGTTTCGCCAGCATTATTTTTGACCGGTTCGGCTCAGCGGCCCGCGGTGCCGGTGCAGTAATGGGCTCCAAGAAGCTTAAAGCCATTGCGGTGCGCGGTAATAAGCAGGTTGCCTTGGCTGATGCGGGGACCTTTAAACAATTGGCCGATGAGGACAGGCATTTCTTCCTTACCGACCCTTTCCAAAAGGGGACCGTATCCCGGGTGGGTACGCACCATGGTCTGGGAGCGTGGTTCCCCGGCTGGCACAATAACGCCAAATACCTTGCTGCCGAGGAAGTACCTGAACAAATAAACACCGAGGCCTGGGCTAAATATCAAATTAAGCGTACCGCTTGCAATACCTGCCCCTCGTTTTGCAAAGAAGTCTTTCAGATACCCGATGGCCCGTATGCCGGTGAGGTTGGGTCGGCACTGGAATATGACAGCATTCATTGTCTGGGCATCAACTGCGGTATAGAAAAACCGACATCTATTATGGTGATGCAGAACCTAGCCGACAAGTACGGTATGTGTACTATCCCCCTGGGCAATAACATTGCTTTTGCCAAGGACCTGTACTCACGAGGGATTATTGGCCCGGAGGATGTAGATGGGCTTGATCTTAGCTGGGAAAATGATAGTGCACAAATCGAGCTCATCCACCGCATTGCCTTACGGCAGGGCTTTGGCAGTGTACTGGCCGAAGGGGAGATTGGTGCACCGCAGATTATAGGGCGGGATGCTTATTATTATAATGATCAGGTCAAGGGAACCGGGCGCGGGCATTTCCCGCCGGGCATGTTTGCCTTGGCTCATGCAACATCTACCCGTGGCGCCGACCACCTGCGTGGGCGCAGCTGGGCATATGGGGAAAACGACGGCGACCTGTTTCCAAAATTAATTAAACAGGGTTATCTACCGTCCGACGAAATGGGTATCCTGCTGACCAGCGAAGAGGCCTGTGCCTTAAATGACTCCTTAGGACGCTGCAAAGGCTCTGTAAATGCCTGGGTTAACGCTATACCACTGGTTTGGAAATATCCGCTTTACGCCGGCCTTTCCCGGGTGCTTAAGGCTGCAACGGGAATAAGCTTTTCAGAAGAAGATCTGTCCACGGTGGGCAAACGTGTCTACTTGCTGGAAATGGCCATAAATGCTAGACGCGGGGTTAACCGAGCGGCTGACAGGCTGGTCCAGCGACCCGAGTTGCTCAATACGCCTGAGGGGAAGCAGCAGAGAGAGCAGCATGACGCCATGCTGACTGAATACTACAAGCGCCGCGGGTGCAATACCGAAAGCGGTATACCTGCACGCACTGCGCTTGAAAAGGTTGGCCTGACTGTTGTGGCCGATATCTTGGAAGCTGAACCGGCTCGGACATGGAGTGGCCCCCCGCTATGGCCATTATCATCATACCCAACTGCAACCAAAAGCGCTTAACCATTAAGCCAACCCCAGACTATCCATCGATAAGCACAGTACCTGGTTTTGATGGTAGCAACTGGGCTCCATCATTGATGAAGCCCAGTTGCTAGGCAATTATTTTTCCAGTGGTAGAGATGCATCTCCGGCCCACTCATAATATGAAGCATCCCAGTTGCGGGCTTTATCAAAGCCCAGGTTCCGCAACACCATCGCCATATAACCCGAACGAATGCCCTTGGTACAGTAAGTAACGATCTCATCTTTAGGGGTCAGTCCGGCCTCGGCAAACAATGCTTTAAGTTCATCGCTGCTCTTAATCTTTCCATCTTCCTGATACATTTTTTCAAACGGCAGACTTATGGCACCCGGCAGATGGCCGCCACGGGCTTCGCCAAAATCTGTAGCTCCCTGGTATTCCTTTTCGGAACGCGCATCAACTATTTTCAGCTTATCTAGATTGGCCTTAATATAATCGGTAGTTACATTGAGATCCTGATTTAGACCGGCGATAGTAAAAGCCACCGGTGTAGGATTGGGCACATCCTTGCTCTTTTCACCTTTAGCAGCTTGCCAGGCCTGCCAGCCTCCATCCAGCATTTTCGCGTTTGTAATGCCGGCCATGTTCAAAACCCACAATACCCGTCCATCCTCGCCCCAGCCGGGAGGCGCTGCGTAAGTAACAACGGTTTTATTACCATTAATACCCATGCTACCCAGCTTAGCGGCAAGTTCATCTGCCGGCAGTATCGTACCCCAACCCTTATCTCCAGGCTTGCCGATCATGTTAGCCAGGCTCTGCCACGGTGCATTAATCGACCCGGGAATATGACCGGCTGCATATTCATCGGCCTTTCTGACATCTAATACGATCACCTTGTCAAGATTAGCCTTTAACCAGCCGGCGTCAACGTAAAGCTGTTCTTTAAGCTGATCCGTAGCCGCCGCTTTCGGAGTTTCATTAGTTTTATTGGGCTCCTGGCTTGTCTTAGCACATCCCGCTAGACCGGCCAGCAGGGCTAATACCATGAAAACAACGAGCAACTTTTTGATTTTCATCCTTTCAACTCCCCCTCCATTATATGGATGTTATTATTCTAATAAGATTTTAATTATCCGTCTAATAAGTCATTTTTATAATTATTCCAATGGATTTAGTTTTTCTTATAGACCCAACACGCCCAGCAATCTTTTAATCCTTCACTTCCGCAGCCTTACCCCGGGCCTGCCAGGCTTGTTTTGTTACATAGATGATGATGGTCAGCGCAAAAAGAACCAATAACCCCGTCACCATCGTCTTAGCACTGCCGGTCAGTATTCCACCAACATAAGAGTAGATGATCGTGGCGGGCAGTTGGCCCAGGCCGGTAGCCCAGAAAAATTCCCAGAAACCCATAGCCGTTAGCCCTGCAGCATAACTTACGATATCAAACGATACGAATGGCAGCAGCCGGGCCACTAAAACCGCCCATTTGCCGTATTTCTCGAAAAACTCGTCAACCGCTTTTAATGCAGTTCTGGTCGTAAACTTCTCCACCACGTTTCTGCCGTAAATTCGCGCGATGGCATAGCATAGTGCCGCCCCGGCCATGGCGCTGGACCAGGAAAGAATAGCACCATTGACCCAGCCGAACAATCCGGCGTTGGCAAAGGTAATAATGAAGGCAGGCAGCGGCGCAAAAAGTGATTGTAAGGTCATCAGCAAAAACGAAACAATCGGAGCCCAAATCCCAAAAGATAAAATATACCCTTTTGCTGCGTCCACATCAACCATAGATAGGATCATAATCGCTTTATTAAGGGCGATTTGCACCGGCTCAGCAAACATGTACAGTGCCAAGGGAATTAGTATTATCGCTACTTTAAACCAAAAGCTTTCCAAAAATCTTTTACCCACCTGCATCCCTCCCAAGCCAGGTGTTCAGCAAGCCCAGCGTTAAGGTTATCCATAAACCCCGGTTGATAAAGGAAAAACTAAGACCAGTCAGGCTGGTTGTTGCTCTGGTGATGGAAGCAACAACAGCTAAGCTATCTTTTTTGCGCATGGAGCTTGGCTTGCAAATTTTCAAAGGACCATCTTTTCTTTAAAATGGTCGATATAATAACCATGACCAACAATATGCCAACGGCTAAGATAAATTCAGGGGATCGCATATCTAAAGCTTTATCTCCGAGGTTAATAAAGACTAGGGACCCGGGAATTATACCAATCGTGGTCGCGAGCAGATAGTCGGGATATTTAATCTTAGTCAGCCCCGCTCCAAAACTGATTGCATTAAAGGGTATGATAGGAATCAGCCGCAGGATAAAAATGAGGAGAAAGCCACTCTGTTCAATGCCATCCTCAATTTTAAGCATTTTTCCTCGAGTAAGTTTTCCAACAACACCTCTGCCCAGCAGCCTGGAAATATAAAATGCCACCGTTGCTCCAAGCGTTGCCCCAATGACGGTATACACGGTCCCCCAAAACACGCCAAAAGCCATGCCGCCGGCAATGGCAATAACCGAACCCGAAGGTATGACAGAAAACATGATCATATATACAAGCGGGCCCCAACCACTACAAGCAGCTATGTATTCCTTAAGCCCCTCCGCTGTTGGGTCGACAAACATACCTGATTTTTGGCATAAGTAAAAGACTATGCCCAGAACCGTGATTAAAGCTGCCGCAAGCATATTCTTTTTGCTGAACAGTTTCATGCCACAGCCCTCCAGGCAATTATCACTCGCTACCCGCTGCAATGGACCTCAACCGGCAATTGCGCCACCGCAGCTGGAACCGGCACCGGCAGTACATGCGTAACAATGATTGGCCACCACGATGCGCCGGTTTTGCAGAGCCTCAAGATCAAAATCGTCAATATGACCGGGCACGTCCGGCGCACATAACAGGCCCAACGCCTGGTTAAAGTCGCAATCATAAAGTCGGCCGTCCCATCCCACCGAAATCATGTTGCGGCACATCACCCGGGTGACCGCCACCGGGTTATAGGCTCCGGCTAAGCGCTCCAGGTACCTGTCCGAATTGCCGGACTGCTGTAAAAACACCAGGAAACGCCCCAGCGGCATATTGGTCAGCGTGTACAGCCGGTTGAAAACCACCCCGTAGCGATCTGCCAACTCCCGGTGGTAATCTGCCTCGATAGCCTGCTGATCTGGCGGCAGAAAAGCCCCGCCCGGGTTATACGCCAGATTTAATTGCAGAGGAGAGCCGGCCTGGCCGTAGCCAAGTTCATTTAAGTGCTTTAGCACTCGTATTGATGCTTCAAACACGCCCTGACCTCGCTGACGGTCAGCCGTTTTACCCTGGTAATAAGGTAAAGATGCTATTATTTCCACTCTCTGGGCAGCGTAATACTCAGCCAGGTACGCAGTCTGTTCCTGCTCCAACACGGTAAGGTTAGTACGCAGCATAACCTTTCGCCCCATACCAGCAGCCTGCTCGATAAACCAGGGCAAATGAGGGTTTAATTCAGGCGCTCCGCCGGTGATATCCAAAGTGGTAATGCCGGTGTTGCCTGCAAGCACATCCAGGCAGCGCGTCATAGTTTCCCTGCTCATGGACTCCGTTCTATTGGGACCGGCATTAACATGGCAGTGTTTGCAGGAAAGGTTGCAGACTTTGCCGACATTTACCTGCAGCACTGATATATCATCAGCTGTTAGTGGGAACAAGCCAGTTTCCTTAATCCGTCGCTCGAATGGGACCAGGTTTTCTATATCATTAAGGTAATGCAGCTGCTCTGGCTCGTTGCCGGGTAGATACTCTGGAGTTGTAGAACTCAAAGCCATTTATACCTCCCTAATGATGTTTTAAAACCCAAGCTTTTTACATACGTTTTTCATCTGCACGCCGTGCACCAGGGTAGCACCTGCTTTTATGGCAGCCGCCACGTGAATCGCTTCCGTCAATTGTTCCTCGTTGGAGCCCTTTTCCAGGCATTCCTGAGTATACGCTTCAATACAGTAGGGGCACTGCACGGCATGAGCCACTGCCAGGGCAATCAAAGCTTTTTCCCTAGCGCTCAAGGCTCCGGCTTCAAAAACCGCACCGTAATAGGCCATGAACTTGTCCCACAATTCCGGTGCTTCCTCTCCAACGGTAGCGAAATTGGCCAGGTCGGCCGGATTGTAATAGCTTTCCATATGCTTTCATCCTTTCTTTTTTTAAATTAATTAAGTTAACTATGCCTAAAGTGTAGTTTGGCTAAAAACCGGCCGGTCCTAATCGGAAAATCCGGGTGTCCTGGATACATTTTTTTAATTTTCCCGGCTAAAGCCAACAGGTCGGGCGGGCGATCCACATCAGATAAAGGTTCCAGCAAGCCATAGGTAAGGTGGTAACGCCTACAGGCATTAACAGTCCTCTGAAGGACATCGCTGCCGCCCCAATGAATATCTTGAAATAGGCCTTCCCTGGGCCGGCCCATCCCAATTAAATAGTAACCGCCATCCAGCGCCGGGCCGCAAACAACATGATACTTGTCCAGCATGTTGATGGCTTTGGTTAAATAAGCGGTAGGCAAGAGGGGGGTATCCGTACCAATTAAGATAACAGGCGAATAGCCAAGGCCGTGAGCGTAATAAAGGGCCGACAGCATGCGCTGTCCGAGATCGCCGTTGGGCTGCGGTATAATGGTCGCTCGGGGGTTTAAAGCCTGTCTTAATTCATTGATTCTGTCCGGCGGCGTTGCAGCTATATACACTTTAACACCGGCTAATTGCCTAACTTTTTCCATGGTATCCAGCAAAAAAGCCCACTGCAAGGTTTCCCTCTGCTCCGGGGCCAGAACTTTGCTCAACCGGCTTTTACCTTCAGCAGATGGAACCCTGGCCATGACAACCAGTGCAGGCTTCCCCATGATCTCCCCCCTGACCGGCAGGATTATATAATGGGCATCCAGAAAACATAGAATTATGAAAAACAGTAACCCGGGAATCAGCATTATCATTCCAACCTATAACGAGGCTGGCACGATAAAAACCACCATCGGACACCTGAAAAACCTTAACTGTAGCCCTGAGGTTATCGTGGTGGACGGCGGAAGCACCGACAGCACCCTGAGTTTAATCGGTGCAGGTGTTAAAATACTACAATCCCCCAAAGGCAGGGCTGTGCAGATGAACGCCGGCGCGCAGGCTGCTGCTGGGGAAATTTTGCTTTTTCTGCACAGCGATACCAGACTGCCCGATGATGGTCTCCAGCAAATTACAACAGCCCTGGCCAATCAAAAGGTTGCCGGCGGGGCTTTTAAATTGAGGTTTGACCAACCCGGTCTGTTTTTTTACCTGGCTGCCCTGGGCTCAAACCTGAGAGCGGCTTTAACAGGCATTTATTTTGGCGATCAAGCTATATTCGCTAGGCGCCGGGACTTCCTGCGGCTGGGCGGTTACCCCGCAGTAGAATTAATGGAAGACTGGATATTCTCACGCAAACTAAGGCTGGCGGGCAGGACCGTGCTGTTAAAAGGGCCTGTGATAACTTCAGCCAGGCGTTGGCTTACCTACGGTAAATGGCATACTGCATGGCTGCTGCATAAAATAAAATTTCTTTACCTGCTGGGAGTTAGCCCGGCTGATTTAAAGCGCTTGTACAGTGACCGGCGCCGTTAACTGTTGTTACTTGCGTTTGCAGCAATGCCAAAGTGATGGCAGCGGTGGTTACGGTAATCTTTTTACACCGGGTATTTTTTAAAAACGAATACTTTTTGCGCAGCCCTTTGCAGCAAGTTAAGCCGAACTCGTCAATAAACCGCCGGTGCAGTTCGGCTGTAGTTTCTTTAATGGCCCGGTTAGCTTTACCATCCGGGCCGGTTAGCAAAGAGCCGATGGCCAGTACCCCTCCGGAAATCGCACCGCAAACGCACCCGGCATTCATGCCATGCCCAAAACCGGCAGTAAACTTGATGATGCCTTCCGTATCCCCGTTAAAAACTTCAATATTGCTCAAGGCCACTGCCTGAGCGCAGTTGTAACCAGCGTCGAAATACTTTTCCGCCTTGCGGCGCACCTCTTCATCCAGATTAATCATGGCTAGCCTCCGCTACACTCCATAGTCGAAGAAGCAGCTACTTCCTTTCATCTTTATTAACCACAAGCTTGTTAATTCCTTTATTATTAATATAAGATTATCTTATATACAACAATACAATAATTTGGGTTATTTATTATCCCGGTGCCAAACAAGTAAAATATCGAAATTCAAGAACATCCTGATAACAAAAGCATATGCATCGGCATTATAGTATAAATATTTTCAATTGGTAAAGAAAAATATATCTATAATATAATGAAATTTAATTAAAATAATAATTTAAGGAGGGTCTATTTTGAAGACGGGAAAGGTTTTTGTGATCCTGCTGGCTTTGGTGTTTGCTGTTGTTGTGCTAAGCGGATGCGGGTCAACGACAACCAGCAAGGTCGGTACTGCGCCGGATGGCAGCGAGGTGGCCATTGAAAAGACTACGGTGAAGTTCCACCAGAACGTCAATGACGGCAAATACCAGTTACTTTCTACTGAAGAACTGAACAATTGGGTAACAGAAAAGAAAGATATGATTATCATTGACACCATGCCTGCGGAGAATTTTGCCAAGGGCCATATCCCGGGTGCTGTAAACGCGGAGCTGCCCAAGACAGTGATGGCAGATGTTACAGATGCGCAAAAAACTGCTTTTATCAATCTTTTGGGGCAAGATAAGAACAAGCCGATCGTGGTCTACTGCGGTTTCGTGGCTTGCGACAGAAGCCATCTGGGAGCTGTGATAGCTGTAGAGCAGGGTTTCACCAATGTATACCGGGTCCCCGGCGGTATTATTGCCTGGCAGGAAGCTGGTTACACAGTTGAAGAATAATCACGCAAAATCGTCCTTGTGGCTGGCACTCATCCTAATGATCATAGCCCTAGCGGGTTGTGGAAATACGAATTCTTTAATCAATAACGAAATTAACCCTAATATTGATGTGCTTGGGATCAAGCTTAATATGCCTGAGGCCCAGGTGCATGAACTGGCTGCGAGCCAGGGCAAAAAAGACATGTGCATAAACGGCTATGAATATAATTACGCGGATAAGCTCATCAATATTGGTTTTGATGCCAATCAGGGCAAGGTCAGAAGAATTACTACTAAAAATCCCGACACCTCCATATTTGGCATTAAACCCGGGGTGGATTTGGCTACTGCTAATGCCCAGCTCGAGAAATACAGTTTTAGCAAGGAACAGGCTTCCGAATTTAAGTTTCACAAGGAAAATGTTATGCTAACCATTATCTCCATGCACGGTACCCTGGCCGATGGTGTAACCATAGAGTTAATCACTGATTAGCAACCAGGGGCTGTTGTACAATGTAACTAAATTGTTGTTGTCATACATCTATGAATTATGTTGCTTTAACATACAAGTTATACATAAACGTTTAAGATTTTGCAGTTCGAAGAAATTTCGTTCTAGATTTCCCACACTCCTGTCACTTTTGCTCGCTCCTTGATGTCGCTTTTTGTTTGGCTAAACAAAAGCTTCGAGGGAGCGAGCTATATTTTCTTGTTTATGTGTCCATTTGTGCGGTTTTAAAGTATCACTATCTATTGATGAATGGCTTAAAGAAGCAAAAGCGGATCCGAAGGCTGCACAGGTAGTGGATGTTTTTAGTAAAGTTTAAAACCTCCAAGCAGAACTCTTATTTAGCATCTGCATGGAGGTGTGTCTATATGCCAAAATTAGAGCATATTTGTATTGCCTTTCAGCAGTTTCAGGGATAAAGTTCCTTCTGCCAACAATTTCTAATAGTTTTTCAGCAGCTTCAGCACCCGTTAAGCCAAGTTTTATTACCTCAAGAAAAGCATGCTCTACTCCAGCCAATCCTATCATATCTCCGCCAATGTCTAGCTTATATATTTTTGATGCAAAGATCAGTCATAACAGAAACGGTCTCTAAAGCTCTTGCTCGATGTATTTCTTCAGAGCCTTTTTATCGGGTACCTTGCCGAATGCTTTAACCTTGCCATTTACCACCAGAGCAGGGGTGTTCATCACTCCCTCGGCGAGAATTTCCCTTAAATCTTCGAACTTTTTCACTTCAGCACCCAGGTTCAGCTCACTGTTTAATTCAGAGACCCTTTTAGACAGCTCATTGCACTTGGCGCAGCCTGTTCCCAATATCTTTTTCTCCATATAATTACACCTCCCAGTCTTTATTTTATTTTTTTACCAAATCACTGCTGCCTTGTTGATTTACCGTCCCTTTAAATTATATTTTGATGGCATACAAATCGAATTGAGGCAGGAAATAGATAATTTTTGTAGAATTCTTAATATTATGAAGAATACAAGGGAGGCGGCAATATGAGTAAAGATTTAAATATGGAGATTATAGCTGAAGAGATTATAGCCTGGATCAGACAAAAGCTGGCTGCGACCGGCGGCGATAAGCTGATTGTAAGTGTATTGGGAGATCCCGAAAGTGTCGTGGCAGCTGTTCTGGCAGTTAAAGCGATTGGTAGCGAAAATGTATACGGTATAGTTATGCCAAACGCTAGACAAGGAAATATAGGTTATGCTTATACAATTCTGGAAGCCTATAATATCGCTAATGTAACCCTGAATTACAACAATCTTGCCGTTGTCTACTATGACATGTTAAGTTCATTACGCGGTAAACTGTTCAAAGATTATACGCGTGAGACCATATTTAGTCTACCGAACAGGATTAAGATGACTTTACTATATGCAATTGCACAGTCTATACCGGGCAGCCGGATACTTAGCACCTTGAACTTAACTAGGAGATGGATAGGGTATACTACTTTATACGGTGATGATTTCGGCACTTTAGCTCCTTTAGCAGGCTTAACCAACACCGAAGTGCTGGAGATGGAAAGAGTCCTGCAGTTGCCACCCAGAAGACCTCAGTCACAATATGATTGCGGACCATCAACCAAAGCTGATGAGTCCACGGAATTAGGGTTTTCTTACTCAACTTTGAATTCGTATCTGCGGGAAGGCCAATGCAAGGATGCTGTTATTAAAGCCAAAATTGATCAACTGCATGAAGCAACAAAGTATAAGTTTGAACCGATGTCCTTTTATCCTTCACCTCTACCGATTTTGGCCGACGATGCAGATGCTTAAAGATTAGCGGCTATGCAATATCCTCCGTTAATAAGAAATAAAAACATGCCAACCCAGCCGAACGTCCAGTAAGCAAAAAGGCAGTCGGCAAAAACGATCCATGTCACTGCGACAGTGGTAAAAAATACAAAAAAACTGTGATAGATAACTTGTTTTTCCTGATGCGTCCTCGAAGATAGTGACAAAAATTCACCAATACTATATAATAAATTGATAACAATTGACAGATAACAATTGATAATTGAATACGCATAATTACTAGGGGAGCGAAAGCTGAGAGAACCGCTTGCGGTTTGACCCTTTGAACCTGTTTGGGTAATACCAGCGTAGGAAAGTAATTGTATCGCCAGGACTAATAGAGAGATGCATTTTCCGATGCGTCTCTTTTTTGTTGAACAGTATATGGGTTAGGTTATACCCCACCCCAAAGCTAGGAGGAATAAAGTGAAAACTGTACTAACTATTGCCGGCTCCGATTCGTGCGGAGGCGCAGGTATTCAGGCTGACTTGAAAACTTTCAGTGCTCTGGGTACCTACGGCATGAGTGTGATTACTGCGGTGACAGCACAGAATACAATGGGTGTTATTAATGTTAGGGAAATGGATGTTGAGATCGTTAGGGATCAAATCGATTGCCTCTTTGACGATATTATGATCCATGCGGTAAAAATCGGGATGGTATCTAGTGTTGAAATCATTGAAACCATCGGCAGCTGCCTGCGAGGCCGCACCGACACCCCAATTGTCTTGGACCCTGTAATGGTATCTAAGAGTGGCTGTCATCTTTTACGTCCTGAATCAACAGAAGCATTGAGCAAGGTCTTATTTCCGCTTGCCGAAGTCGTAACCCCTAACTTATTTGAAGCCGAGGTCATTACCGGCCAAAAGATCAACAATATTGATGGTATGGAAGAGGCCGCAGTGAAAATTCACGACCTGGGGGCCCGCAACGTCGTGGTGAAAGGTGGACATTTAGCAGGGGATGCAGTGGATGTGTTGTATGATGGCCTTCATTTTGATTACCTGAAAGGCACACGTTTTGATACCCCCAATACCCATGGGACCGGCTGCACTTTCTCATCAGCCATCGCCGCTTATTTGGCCGGAGGATTTAGCGTTCCGGAAGCGGTAAGAGAAGCTAAAAAATATATCAGTGGTGCAATAGAAAATAGCTTTGCTCTGGGGCATGGCGTAGGACCCACCCATCATTTCTATGCACTTTATCGGAAAGCAGGCGTATACAATGAATAACAGGGAACAGGGAGAAACTTACATGTTAGAAAGTATTGCCCGGTGTTTGCGCAGTGTTCGTGAAGAAACCCCACTTGTACAAGCCATCACAAACTATGTAACTATAAATGATTGTGCTAATATCTTGCTTTGCTTCGGGGCTTCCCCAGCTATGGCTGAAGCCAGGGCCGAGGTTGAAGAATTTGTAGGTTTGATTTCCGCTCTCTATATCAATATTGGTACACTGACCGATGAGCAGTATGATGCTGCGGTGAAGGCGGTGCGGAAAGCAGCTGAATTGAATAAGCCGGTTGTTCTTGATCCGGTAGCCTGTGGGGCCATTAGCAGGAAAACTACAGTCATTGAGGAACTGTTAACAGTGGGCAAAATAAGTGTAATCAAGGGTAATATGGGTGAAATTAAGTCTCTTGCAGGCCTTGGGGGACAGCTGCGGGGAGTCGATTCAATTGATGATGGTACGGGGGGCATCGAAGCATGCAAAATCCTGGCCCAAAGATATAACACCATTATCGCAGCTACTGGTCCGACAGATATTATTACCGATGGAGAACGCACATGCCTGGTTGAAAACGGCAGTCCCATGCTGACCATGATCACTGGAGCGGGTTGTATGGTTGGAGCTCTGACTGCAGCAACCGTAGGTGTAACTGAAGATCCATTTATTGCCACCACCGCAGCTGTGCTGGCTATGGGATTAGCAGGCGAAATGGCTGCTGATTCCCTGCCGGCGGTGTTACCCGGAACTTTTCGCGCCAGGTTATTTGATTACATCTACTGTATGACCAGAGAAGAACTGTTGAAAGGCGGGAAGGTACAATGCTTGTAAATTATTGACTTTATCTGGTTACTGATCACAAGATACTGGGTACTAGATTTATGGCGTTTCCCTCATCTCGGCGATTCTTGGGCAAGTTGATATTGAAAATGCTGCCCGGAACTTGCTCAACCTCTGGAATGCATCATTGTAAACCCTAATTACCATTCATTGCGTATAAAATAAGAATACAAGAACAAAAGATGTTTGGGAAGCCAGCATGAATAAATCAGCAATCATGTTAAAATGAAGTAAGTGAAAATATGAATACATAAGAAAATAAAAGGAAAGAAAGGTCAAATGGAAATTTCAGTTTCAAGCGAAATTAAACGTTATGTTCCAAGAGTAGCATTAGGCACAATAAGTTACACAGTAGAAGTAGAAAAAAGCAATACTAAACTACTAGAGCATTTTGAAAAAGCAGTAATAGAGCTGCAGAACCAATATAAATTAGAGAATATTGCAGAGATTCCCCATATAAAGGAAACAAGAAATGCATATAAGGCATTGGGAAAATCACCATCGCAATATAGAAATGCAGCGGAAGCAATGTTAAGAAGAATTGTGAAAGGAAATGGTTTATATCATATAAACAATGTAGTGGAAATTAATAATCTTATTTCCGTTACATCAGGATATTCGGTAGGCTCTTATGACATAGGCTGTATTTTTGGAAATGCAGAACTACGTCGAGCACCAGATGGTGAAAAATATAAGGGGATTGGTAAAGATGCAGTAAACATTGAACATCTACCGGTATTATACGATGAGGAAGGTGCTTTCGGGAACCCAACCAGTGACAGCCGCAGGGCGATGATACAGGATGGTAAACGGAAAGTCATTAGTTTTATCTATGCCTTCGATTATGAAAAAGACGAACTGGATAATTGGCTAACAAAATATCGGAAGTTATTGGAACTATATACAGATGCTTCTGATATTTGTATCGATGTACGTTTATAATACATATCTTACCAAAATAGAAGTCGGCTTTGCCGAAGGGTTTAAGTTGAAAGGGTATACTAATGAAAATTAAACCAGGGGAGATGGTTAAAATTTCTGCGACGGTAAGTAAATCGGTGCCTAGTGATACGCCTAAAACCATCAAGTTTGAAATTTCAGAAGACGCTAAGGCATATATCCTTGCTGGAGACGGATCCATTATCGTGGAATTTGAACCTATAGGTATTGGCTGAGGTTGCGGTGTCAGTGAGCCTGTCGTGCATGCAGGCAAGCCACAAGTTCCTGAAAATTACAATGAATTTCTGTCTGATGGTATCAAAGCTTACACTCCGAAGGGGTACTTTAGCTCAGCGCAGATAATTAAGATAAACCTGACCAGCTGGAGAGGGTATCCGGCTTTGGAAGTTAATAGGATAAGCTAAGTTTTGGGGCAAACACAAGGGGGCGGTTCGTGCGCCAAGCAAAGGGCGTGTCATATAGTGGGTGCGAACCCCACTAGGAAAAGTTTAGCCAACTACCTATAGCGAGTCTTGGGAGGCGCGGGGTGATCCGCGTCTCTAAGCGTAGACAGCAAACTAGCAGGCTGGAAGCGAAAGCTGAATCGATTGAGCCCCGAAATCACCCCAATGGGAAGGCCGATGCAGTGGACCGTGCAGAAGGCAACATCTGACTGGTCGAAATGGCGAGACCAGTCAGGCTTCCCCGGGGTCATAGAGACCGGCATGTTAGATACCGTTATGACACGTCAACTTGGGAGAACTTACCCGTTCTTCAAGATGGAGTATGGCCGACAAGTGATAATAAAGCAAGGGAGCCAAACGGCGGGTAAGTAGTCGGATTACCGCATAGTACTGATGAAGCAGGGTAATGCCTGCAGAGGGAAGGCGGTAACACAATGTCGCCCCGGCAAGGGCCACACAAGCTACACACACGGAGGTAGACAAATTGTGTACACAAAACTTGCAGGGATAGCAAAAGTAGCCAAAGAACGCCCGCAAGAAAAGTTCACA
>NZ_LSRS01000003.1:631883-660113 GCF_009932395.1 Sporotomaculum syntrophicum | reverse complement strand
TCTAACAATAGAATTGTATCCATGGATGAGCATACGGTGACATTTACCGTTAGAGATAAGAAATCCGACAGTGGTAAAAAGACAGTAATATTGAAAGGCGTTGAATTTATCCGACGGTTTTTGATGCATATACTTCCAAAGGGTTTTGTTAAAATCAGGCACTATGGCTTACTTGCTAACCGGAACAAAAAAACAAAGCTTAAACTGTGTAGAAAACTAACTTCTAGCCCTGCTTACAAACCCAAATTTGATGGTCTTACAACCATTGAGATTCTCAGTATCCTGTTAGGTAAAGATGTAACGGTTTGTCCGGTATGCAAGAAAGGTAAAATGAAGACGGTACGTTCGGTATACCCAAGGCCTTATCCATAATAGCCGATTAATTAAATAAATTTTCAAAGACCCATTTGTGGGGAGGGGGTAAGTATACACAATTTTGGCTGGTTTTATTTAAAAAATACGAGATGCTTGAAGAAAATTAGTATAAATCAGGTGGTATTACAGCTTAAGAACCAGAAGAATAAGATTGAATTCCCATAGCTGGGAGAATAGCGACTTCATTCTTCTATGGCAATTGAAAATTTTGCGAGGCAGTTTTGTGCGTAATCAAAGTTTAAGGCTCAAAATCAGGGGTTACCTGACATTGAGCCGTTTTTCTCCCGCAAAACTTCCAATTGGACCCTTTAAGAACCGTCCCCTTGTGTACGAATAAAAAAATGTTGACATCGCAAATTCTGAAGAGTAGAATCAATACATGTATTGAACTGGTATTCATTTTTTATCTGCATTATAATTCTCACACGTTTAAGGAGCCGGTAATGGTATACCATAAAACTGAAAAAGTACTGGAAAAACAGCAGTCACGTAAAAGGAAAATACTTAATGCGGCTAGAGAACTCCTGGCCGAGAAGGAAATGGGCAGTGCCTCAATCAAGGCTATTGCTAAAAAAGCCGGCATTGCCACGGGTACATTTTACCTTTATTTTAAGGATAAAGACGCCCTGATTGACACGATGCTGAAAGAAATCTACAAGGAACTGCTTGATCTAATAAAAAAGGAACGGGCTCCCTATACAAATGGTTTTGACAAGCTGGAAGCAACCATGAAAGCTTGTATCAATATGTTTATGAGTAAAAAAAATCTGGCCAGGATCCTCTTGGATCTTACCCCGCAGAATAATGCTGTTTTTAACACTAAATTCACGGATATTATCAATGATTTGATTTGGCTGACCAAAATCGACCTGGACGAATTAATGGAACAAAAGTTGATTCCGGAGCAGGATACCCAGGTTAGTGCCACTGCATTTGTAGGCGCATTCCGCGAGGTTATTTTAGCCTGGATTAATAGTGACGAACCTTTAAATGAGGAGCAGGCCTATCGAACTTTAATTAATTTCAACTTGAGAGGGCTGGGGAAGAGTTAAGAGATGGATTATTTATCGATAGCATCTTTACAAGTTAGCTATGTTCATGATAACCAAATAACTCCTGCTTTGAGAGATTTAAGCTTATCCCTTGCAATCGAGAGTACCGGTGTGATTATTGGACCGTCGGGCTGCGGGAAAAGTACACTGCTGGGTGTATTGGCAGGTTTAAATCAGAATTATCAAGGAACGGTACGTATAAATGGTAAAGCGCCCGGGGAATGTGACGAGACAGCTTTAATCCTACAAGAGTATGGTCTTTTACCCTGGAAGACAACCTGGGATAATGTTAAGCTGGGCCTTGAGCTTAGAGGATTTTCCAAACAAGAAACTGTATTGCGAACTGAAAAGATTCTCGACAAATTAGGACTTTTACACTTGAGAAAACGGTACCCGGTTCAGCTGAGCGGGGGACAACGGCAAAGAGTGGCTATCGCCAGATCCCTGGTGCTCGAACCTGAGCTGTTGTTGATGGACGAGCCTTTTTCTTCGCTGGACGCTCTTACCAGGGAAGAATTGCAGGATTTTTTAATTGAGCTCTGGCAGGAGACTAAGCTGACGATTCTTTTGATTACCCATAATATTGAAGAGGCGGTCTTCCTGGGACAGAAGATTTTTGTCATGTCGGAGTGTCCCGGTACCATTATCAAGGAATATACCAACCCGCTTGCCGGCGATTACTCCGCCCGGGGTAAAATGGAATTTTTGGAGTTAGCTAACTCCTTGCGCTCGAGCCTAAGAGGGTGGAATTAGTTATGCAGCCAAAAGAGCTGATGCAAAAATTTATTTACACTCTAGTGGCAGTCGACATTTTGATTGTTTTTTGGTATTTGTTGTCCAGGCTGCTCAACACCCCCGCTTTACCGACTCCTTTAACAGCCTTTAATAGTTTTGTTCAGCTTGTTACCAATGAATTAGTGCCACACGTAGTAATTAGTTTTTACCGTGTTGCGGTTAGCCTGGCAATTTCTACCGTTCTGGGAGTTCCTCTGGGGTTATTTCTCGGCAAAAACACAAGAGCCGACGAGTTTTCAGCTCCCTTGATTTATATGACTTATCCCATACCTAAAGTTGTATTCTTACCGATTTTTTTAATCCTTTTGGGTATCGGCAATCTTTCGAAAATTGTGCTAATTACTTTAGTTATCTTTTATTTGATTTTGGTTACTACCCGGGATGCAGCCAGGAATTTGCCCAGGGAATACGTGCTGTCGGTGAGGAGTTTGAGAGCAAATGAGCTGGATTTGTACCGGCATGTGTATTTTCCAGCCTGCCTGCCCGCCATTCTAACTTCTCTGAGGCTGGGTTTAGGTATGGCTATGTCCGTGCTCTTCCTCGTGGAAACCTACGCCACCCAGGAAGGGATCGGCTACTTCATCATGAATTCATGGAGCAGTTTAGCTTATGATAAAATGTTTGCCGGGATCATTGCTATGGGCCTAATGGGGTTTTTGCTTTACCTGCTGTTAGATGCCTGTGAGAAAGTGCTTTGTTCCTGGGTTCATTTATAAAACGGCAGCAATTTAAAAAACTGGAGGTGGCTAGATGCGAGTTAAATCTTTATTGGTCATGTTGCTGGGCATGTTATTTATGCTGGCAGCGACCACCGGCTGTGCTCAAGATGGTAAGGAAAACGGGCAGGAAAATTCACCGGCCAAATTAAAAATTGGCTCCCTGACGACAGAGGAGAATTTACCTGTCCTGGTGGCTCAGGAAAATGGATATTTTGACGCCGAGGATGTACAGGTCGAATTTGTTCCGCTATTAAGTCCCGTAGAGCTTCAGAACACCTTTCAATCCGGTGCGCTGGACGGTATGATCACGGATATGATGATCGCGCTGATGCTTAAAAGTTCAGGGGAGGAGCTGCGCATAACTTCGATCGCGCTAGGTTCTGCTCCGCAAGAAGGGCGCTTTGCCATTGTGGCCGCCCCCAAAAGCGATATTAAATCGGTGCAGGATTTAAAGGGCAAAAGTATCGGCATATCTAACAATTCAATTATTGAATATGTTACGGACGGTATTTTGGAGCAAGCCGGGATGAGCCCGTCCGACGTTAATAAAACCACGGTGGCCAAAATACCGGTGCGCATCGAAATGCTTCTGAATAACCAGATCGATGCTATCGTTGTTCCGGATCCTCATATATCATACGCCGTGGCAAACGGGGCCAGGGTTGTCGCAGATGATACAAGTGGAGAAAATCTATCTCAATCGGTAATTATCATGACTCAAACAGCGTTGAACAGCAAAAATGACGCAATATCCCGTTTTTACAATGCATATGCCAGGGCGGTTGAAGAAATCAATAACAACCCCGAGCAGTATAAAGAACTATTGGTAACCAGTATTAATGTTCCTAAACAAATCGCCGATAGTTATAAAGTGCAGCATTACCCGTTGCCTCAACTTCCTGTTGAAGAAGACGTAAACAATGTCATAACCTGGTTAAAAAATAAGGGTTTACTCAAGGCCGACATAAATTACCAAGACGTAATTTGGGGTCAGACTTAAACTTGTCTAAACTAACTGTATTATTCGGATAATTGGATGTGGATTACGTCGAATGGAAAACTTATCAACGTAAATTCGACGAAATCAAAGATAAACTGGGTGAGTTAAAAAGTGGTAAAGATATTACAACTACTAGATGAGTCCGAGTTCATAGAGTCTTACGAGATCCAGGATTTAAAAAAGGTATCCACACCACAAGCACGTAGAAGAAAAAGTCTTGCCCTCTCATGAAATTGGCATTCTTGAAGTACTAGCTTATACTAGCAATATTTTAAGCGGTCAACATCAATAAGTTTAAGAAAGTTAAAGCCTGACCCCTGTTTTTTTTAAAAGATAAAGCTTCCGGTTTTCCGGAAGCTTTATCTTTTTTGGTCGGAGCGACACGACTTGAACGTGCGGCCTCTACCACCCCAAGGTAGCGCTCTAGCCAAACTGAGCTACGCCCCGACGACATCTTTATTTGGTTGCATTAGCTATTATATATGCACTACGTCAAAAAGTCAAGGTTGAAAAACATATTCGGCTAAGACACTTTGGAGTTCGTAAACATCCAGGCTTTCGTCGAATTGTTTGGTGATAGGGTTGGCATCGCCGGAAACCCATATTTTCAACTCTGCTTCCAAGTCAAAGTGGCCCGCCGTTTCAATGCTGAAGTGGGTAATATTTCTAAAGGGGATTGAGTGGTACACCAGCGTTTTTACCGTAACCCCTTGTTTATCAACCAATATAAGACGGTGATTAGTAAAAATAAATAAATCGTGGTTAAGTTTGTAGGCTTTTTCAACTTGTTCATTCGCTACAAGTATTTTGGCAAATTCATTTTGTACTTTTTGTATGTCGATTTCTGAATCATTATCCGTTATGTCACGCAAAAAGCCCATTATTAAGATAACTCCTTTACTCAAAATTATTGATTAATAATTCTTTATGCCCGGGTGTTTTCCTCTAATGTGCAAACATTAATTTTAATTTGAGACGGTAACTACGGTTAGCAGGTATAAAGGGTACAGCGTCAAATATTATCCAATAAATGATATTTGACGCTGGGAGGGTATAGGATGAAAAAACTGATGATGCTGGCCGGAATATTATTATTGACTTTAATTCTGCCCGGCAGTGCGCTGGCAGCACCGGCTGAAAAAGTTGTATTTCACACAGGTAACAACAAGTATCTGGTTAATTCCACCGAATTAACTATGGATGCTGCACCTTTTATTGCCGATGGCAGAACTTATGTGCCGGTGCGTTTTCTTGCCGGCGCACTGGGAGCCGAGGATGAGTTCATTAAGTGGGATCAATCAACGGGCACGGTTAGCTTAATCTTTCAGGGCGATAACAACATCGGTATTGGATTGGAAACCGGAAGCCGGCAGTTGGTTATTAATTACTTAGATGCCGAAGCTGTCGAGGTTTTAGAGAGTAAAAAAGTGCTCATGGATGTGACGCCTG
Organism: Sporotomaculum syntrophicum; assembly: GCF_009932395.1. GTDB lineage: Bacteria > Bacillota > Desulfotomaculia > Desulfotomaculales > Desulfallaceae > Sporotomaculum > Sporotomaculum syntrophicum. The sequence goes on along the minus strand of NZ_LSRS01000003.1, from coordinate 654,723 downwards.
TCCTGCGTGATGGCCGGATTTATCTACCCGCCCGTTGGGTAGCCGAAGCCTGCGGGTATAAAGTGGAATGGGACAGCAATACCCAAAGTGTGCTGGTCTACGCGCCTGCTGCCATTAATACTCCCACCGGCGGGGTAAGTGTTGATACCCAGGAAACCAAATCCTCCACCGACCGGCTGGAGTTGAATCTGCAGCTCCCCGTAATTTCCGGTATGGCGAATCAATCCTTGCAAGAGAAAATAAACCGGGAAGTGCTGGATAAGGCTATGCAAACCAAGAGTGAACTGGAGGCAGGCTACGACGAATATGCCGCAAGCGCCAAGGAATATGATTTCACAGCCCATCCCTTTCACTTATCTGTAGCATACCAGGCCCACACCACCGGCAGTATTTTGTCTCTGGTTGTGGAGACATATCAGTATTCCGGCGGAGCGCATGGCAATGGATGGAAGGACTTCTATAATCTCGACACCCAAAACGGCAGGCAGCTGGCACTGCAGGATTTGTTTAAGGACAATGCCGATTATATAGCTTTAATCAACAAGGAAATTAATAAGCAGATTGCCGACCAGATAAACAGTGGACAGGATATGTATTTCGAAGGAGATATGGGCTTTCAGTCTATATCCGAAAACCACCCCTTTTACATCAAGGACAATCACATTGTATTATGCTTTGGCCAGTATGAGATCGCTCCCTATGCAGCCGGTATGCCCGAGTTTCAGCTGCCCATAGATTTGCTATACCAGCAGTTGAATGAAGATTTTCTGCAATTGTTGAATTAGCTGGAGCTGTAAACCATAAAGGCTCAGGGAATATCCCAATATCTAAACTATGCCGTCAATAAGAATAACCCTGTCCACCTTCTAACCAAAAGGCAGGCAGGGTTATTTATTGATTTAATAACATGTGTGCCGGGTTTTATAATCTCAATGACCCACCGGGTTTTAAAACTTCTATCTTTACGTTCGGAGCAATTTTTTTACTAAGTTTTACAAATTCCGTAGCATCTTGAACTAGTACTTCGAAAGTACCATAGTGTATAGGTATCACTTTTTTAGGCTTGAGAAGTTTTAAACTGTGTGCTGCTTGGAAAGGATTCATCACAAATGTACTCCCTGTCGGCAGCAGGGCGAGGTCTATGTCATAAAGGTTGCCCAAAAGCTCCATACCGGCAAAAATACCGGTATCACCAGCATGGTAGATCGTTGTACCGTCTTCTAACTCAATAATATAGCCGGCAGCACTGGGATTATGAATAGCCTGGACCATTGTTATTTTTATACCTTCAAGCTCAGCTTGGCCGCCATAGTTTAATCCCATGCCATAACTAACAATATTTTTTTCAGTTATTCCCATCTCATTTAATGCCGACACTACGTCGTTATGAACCACTACTATGCAGTTTGGATTTTTTTCTACAAAGTATGGAACATCGGTTCCCATATGGTCAAAGTGGTTGTGAGTAACGAGAATTAAATCTGGATTAATGTTTTCTTTAGTTACCGGGCACTTTGGATTATCGGTTATCCACGGATCAATAAAAACATCCAAGCCTTTTTCTGTAGTAATTAAAGTTGCTGAATGTCCCAGCCATTGAACGTTATTATCTTGCTTATTTACAACCGCAGCATTAGCAAATGAAACTAATCCAAAAGTTAAAAGCAAGGTAAATATTATGGCTAGCCGAAATTTTTTCAACACATACTCCTCCTATCTTATTTATTGTTACATATACTTTTCTTTTACCTGTCACCTCCTTCTTTGATTTTAGTTATTATAATCAATTTATTACTTATTGGAAGTATTTACATTGCAGTTTTTATATAAAAATCAATGTATACTTTGCAACAAATACTGAGCTTATTTTACAATATTGTTTAATGCAAAAAAAAACCGAAAGATCGTTATAATCTATCTCTTTCAGCTAGCGACAACTTAATTTATAATTTGCTCATCAATCAGCGAAGGAAAATCGTTACCCGGGGAGTTCACTTGCCGGGTAACCGGGTAAACCATTATAGGACCGTCGAAGGGCTGCATCAGCTCTTTCAGAGCGGTGGTATTATCTGAGGTCAGCCAGGTGTGGTAGTCTCTCTCTTCGGTTAATATAACCGGCATGCGGTTATGGATATCTTTCATTTGAGCATTTGCTTCACAGGTAATAATGCTGCAGGAGTGAATATCCCGGCCCTGAGGCGATCGCCACTTAGCCCAGATACCGGCAAAGGCAAAGACTTCCCGGCCGGGCAGCGTGATGCGATGGGGTATTTTACCGCCAGCTTTCTTTTGCCACTCGTAAAAGCCGTCGGCAGGGATAAGACACCTGCGGTTTAAAAAGGAAGGTTTAAAGGAAGGCTTCCGGTCAACAGTTTCAGCCCGGGCATTGATTAACTTATTTGCGATAGAAATATCGTTGGCCCAGTGGGGTATTAGCCCCCAGCGCATACAGGATATTTCCCTGGTTTCCTCCGTGTGGGTGATTGCTAAAATATTCTGGCCGGGGGCAATGTTGTAACGCTTGCCGTAAGCAAAGCCGGCGTTGTCTATTTGCGCCTGAAAAACCTTGATAATAGAAGATAGTTCCACCGTCAGTGTAAAGCGCCCGCACATTTAAACCACCCTTTCAACAGGATATATAGCATGCTGCTACCACGAATATAACATTAAAACGCAACCCTGCAAATATTAATTTGGGTTGCCCCCATAGGCTAAATAAGTTTTATAACTGGGCTCTTTCAATAAACTATAATAAATATTTTTTGTTTCCTCAATCATTTTGGCGGCGGCAAACTTTTCCTGTACTCTGTGTCTGCCTTTATGGCTAAACTCGGTTCTTTTAGCGGGGCAATCGAGCAGGCCGGCTATTTGGGCGGCTAGTGCTTGGTGGTCACCGGGCGGGGCAAGGAAACCACACTCACCGGATTCAATAATCTCGGGCACCCCCCCGACAGACGTGGCCACAATCGGTAAGGAAAAAGCCATTGCCTCCAATACGGTAAGGGGTAAACCCTCTGTTATTGACGGCAGTACAAATATATCCATTGACGAGTACGCCTGAGAAATGTCCTTAAGCATACCGGTAAAAGTAAAGTAGTCATTGATTGAGGACAACCGGATTTGCTCTTCGAGTTCTCCCCTTAAAGGCCCGTCACCAACAATGAGAAAATGTACGTTATATTTGCCGATCAGCTGTTTTGCAGCTTTTACCAGCACGGAGAGTCCTTTTTGCGGAGCCATTCTGGCAACAGTTCCAACTACGGTGCGGTCTAATGGGATATTCCACTCTTCCTTTAGGTTTTGTTTGGTTCCTTTATGGTCAAAGCCGCTTAATTGGATTCCATTATGGATAACTTTGATTTTTGCCGGGGAAATTTTTTGTCTATGCCTGATTTCTTCACCCAGCGCATTGGAAACGGTTAAAATGTAGCCGGTAGACCACGAAAGAACGTGCTCTGCAACAGCAGCTATATTATTTTTCCAGGCCGGCCAGTGCTCATTAAAAATTGAGTTATGTACCGTGTAAATAGAGGGTACCCCTGCACACAGAGCGGCCGGCCTGGCAATAAGAGCCGCTTTAGCTCCGTGGGCGTGTGCCAGGTGCACCTGTTCCTGACGCATGAATTTACGCAGAATATTAAATGAAGCATAATCTTTTTCCAGGGAAACTTCTCCAGCTAAAGGCAGCGGCAGCGTTTTTATATTTTCCCCGGCGAGTTTATCTTCCAGGGCGCTTTTTTGCGGACAGGCCACCGTAACATCGAATTCTTCCTGCAGTCCGTCTACGAGAGTAATAATATGCCTGCCTATACCACCCTCCGTAGGTCTGACAATTTGCAAAAGCTTTGGTTTTTCGAACATATTTTTACCCCCATAATACATAATCCTTAGATTTCTTAATTTTTCAATTTCTAGTATTTGCTATTATTAAAGTTCAATGCAAGAAGAAAATTAAGTTCATCTGACAGGGGAATATTTTTATCCAGTGTAGAAATAAAAGATAAATAAACCCCTTGGGAGCTGGTTAGCGTGGATGAATTTACCAATCAAACTCCTGGCGAGAATCAGAATACAGCCAATTGTTGAGCTCCCGGTTTGGATACCGATCGGTATCATACACCGGGCAGCACCGAAAACTGCCAAATCTGTAACGGCAAATTAATATACTTTGCGGAGGGAAAAGAGCTTAAATGCTTCCGCTGTGGAAAAACCGAGGTCGCCAATATTATTTGCTCCAATGGCCATTACATTTGTGATGCTTGTCATGGGAAAGACGTTTTTGACCTGATTAGGGATTATGTGCTTACCACAACCATTAAGAATCCCCTGGAAATTGCCGAAACTCTGATGAACTACCGGGACAAAGTGCCCATGCTCGGCTGCGAAAACGCCTGGATAGCGGCCGGCTCTTTTATGGCGGCCATAAAAAACGAGGGTATGCTTAAAATTACCAGCGACCAAATTCATGAAGTGCTGAACCGAACCCGGCGACAGGCCATCGGCGGGTACTGTGGTTTAACCGGTGTTTGCGGCATTGCTCCGGCCATTGGCGCGTGTTTTAGCGTTATTTTGGGGGCGGCCTGTCCGAAGGACCGGGAAACGGCCACTACAATGCAAGTTGTAAGTAAGATAATAACTGTCATTGCCCGGGAAACAGGGCCGTGCTGCTGCAAAAACTTTGTTCGCACGGCTCTCGCCGAGAGTGCCCAACTGGCCGGGGAATATTTGCATATTACTGTATCAACGGCTCTGCCCGGGCCAATTATCTGCGAGCACGTAGAGCGTCATCCCCACGGGTGCCGAAAAGAGCGGTGTGCCTTCTACCCCAACCGATGATTTCGGTTCGGCCAACTGCATAAAAATTTGCGCTGTTGGCCCGGGGTCAACAACAAAATATTGATAATAACCAGCTACTATGTTAAGATAAGTTTAACTTTAAAGAAATGAGGTTTTTCCCTGTGAAATACTATATCAGACTTCGTTTCCAAACTTTAAACCGTTAATTTAATACGTTTAAAGTCTCTGCTTGTTTGCAGAGTAAATGGGATTAGTCTGTCTATTTTTAGGGAAGCCTTTATTTTACGAATACGCTAAAAAGAGGGACAATTCTACCCTCTTTTTTGTTGTCTTTAAATAAATAAAGAACAACTTTATCCATGAAGATTCATTTCAGGCCCCTTGATCTCTTTTGTCCATTTACTCTTCAACACAGGCAGATAACCTGTGTTTTTTTATGAAAAAACAGTTTGGAGGGTTATGGAAAATGGCTAAAAGTGAAAAAGCAATATTAATTGGAGTGAATCTGAATAACCAAGAAGAGGATTTTGCCTATTCAATGCAAGAATTATATGGCTTAGCAGCCGCATGTAACCTGGAAGTGGCCGGAGCAATAACGCAGAATCTGCAACGTATCAATAAAACACACTACATCGGCACGGGTAAGCTGCAAGAAGTTATCGATTTGCTTGAGTCGACGGCTGCAGATGTAGTAATCTTTAATGACGAGTTATCCCCATCTCAAATTCGCGAGCTTGAAGAAAGACTTAATAAACAAGTGATTGACCGTACAATGCTGATCTTGGATATATTTGCCGAAAGGGCCAAGACCAGAGAAGCCAAGCTCCAAGTGGAAATAGCCAGGCTGCAATACATGCTGCCTCGCTTAGTTGGCCAGAGAGACTCTTTAGGCAGACAGGGCGGGGGAGCAGGACTAAAAAACAGGGGCGCGGGAGAGACAAAATTAGAACTTGACCGCAGAGTAATTAAAGAGAAGATAACAATTTTGACGAAGGAGTTGGAAACGCTTGTTGCGCAGCGCGAAACACAACGAAAAAAACGCAAGAAAAATGACCTGCCCGTAGTCTCTTTGGTTGGTTATACCAATGCCGGAAAATCTACAATTATGAACGCAATGGTAGAGATGTTTAATCAAAACATAAATAAACAGGTTTTTGAGAAAGATATGCTGTTTGCAACCCTTGAAACTTCCGTAAGAAAAATTAAATTGTCGGATAACAAATCTTTTCTGCTTACGGATACGGTCGGCTTTATCAACAAATTGCCGCATCACTTAGTTAAAGCATTTAGATCTACCTTGGAAGAACTGGCCGAAGCCGATGTAATTATTCATGTTGTTGATTACTCGGAGCCCCAGCATAAGAAACTAATTGAAGTCACCAACCAAACTTTACAGGAAATTGGGGTTGAGGATATTCCCATTATCTATGCCTACAATAAGGGGGATTTAACAGCAACTCAGCTTCCCCGCATTGAAGGTGATATTGTCTATTTATCCGCCAAAAAGAGAGTAGGGATTAATGAATTGATTCATGTTATATCGAAAAATATTTTTGCCGACTATATGCAATGTGAGTTGCTCATTCCATACGACCAAGGACAAATAATTTCATATTTTAATGAACATGCTCATGTTTATGCAACTACTTACGAGCCAGGCGGGACCAAAATATTAGTTGAATGTAAACACAGAGATTACAAAAAATTTCAGGATTATGCATGTAAACTTAATTGAACAAGCTTAAATGAAATAGAAAGGATCTGACTAATGGAACAAACCGGTGAATATGCAAAATGGAAAAAGAACATTATCCTGTTTTTGGGCAGCCAGACCTTCTCCCTTTTTGGATCATCCCTGGTCCAGTATGCCATCATGTGGTATATCGTCTTAAATACACAATCAGGTATCATGATGACCATATCTATCCTTTGCGGCTTCGTGCCTACCTTTATATTATCTCCGGTGGCGGGGGTGTGGGCCGATCGTTACAACCGGAAACTGCTCATCATGCTGTCTGATTCAATGATAGCGATTTCTACGCTTGTTTTGGCGATTCTGTTTTTAATGGGCTATGATTCGATTTGGCTCCTTTTTGTGATGTCTGCTATCCGCGCTTTTGGGGCGGGCGTGCAAACTCCGGCGGTCGGGGCTATTCTTCCCCAGATTGTACCGGAGGATAAATTGACTGCGGTGAACGGAACCAACGGAAGTATTCAATCTCTAGTGTTTCTCGTGGCTCCTATGGTCAGCGCCGCACTGCTTACCATGACCTCACTGGAAATCATTTTCTTTGTCGATGTAGTTACCGCAGCCATAGCGGTTACTATATTGCTTGTATTTTTAAAGATACCTGTGCATGCCAAAGCTTTGGAAAAACAAACAACCAGCTATATCAGCGATTTTCGACAAGGTCTGGAATATATTAAGAATCACGAATTTATTAAGAAGTTTTTCATCTTCTTTGCCTTTTTCTTTGTTTTGGTAGCTCCTGCCGCCTTTTTAACCCCGCTGCAGGTTGCGCGCAGTTTCGGTGACGATGTATGGCGCTTAACGGCGCTGGAAATTGCTTTCTCACTGGGTATGACGTTCGGTGGAATTGTCATAGCTGCCTGGGGTGGGTTTAAAAACAAAATTCATACCATGACACTGTCTTGCCTTGTTATTGGTGCCTGCACCTTTGCGCTGGGAGTTGTCCCGGTTTTCTGGATTTATTTAATTTTCATTGGTTTAACAGGATTAGTTATGCCTTTCTTTAATACTCCTTCGATGGTCTTAATACAGGAGAAAGTTGAGGGGGATTATTTAGGCAGGGTATTTGGTGTATTCAGCATGATCGCCACTTCGATGATGCCGCTGGGCATGCTTGTATTCGGGCCAATAGCCGATATTGTTAAAATAGAGTGGCTGCTTATCGGAACCGGGATACTGTTGTTTGTTCAGGCGTTTTTCTTACTTGGCAGCAAAGTGTTAATTGAAGCGGGCAAGCCGGTCTCGAAAGAAGTCTTAAACAATAATGTCCGGCAACTGGAAGCGGGAGAGCAGTTAGATTAGCGAACTTAGTTCATTGCAACACAAAGGTATGGGGAGTGGATTGCGCCACTCCCCATACTTTTTATTCTACATCGGGCATACTGTCGAAACCTTTTTGCAAATCGGCGTCGGAAGGGATATAGTCACTCATTGTCTTGTCGTTGTATTGCATATAAGCATGCATATCAAAGTAACCTGTGCCGGTAAGGCCGACCAGGATCGTCTTTGCTTCACCTGTTTCCTTGCATTTAAGCGCCTCTTGGATGGCGCCGTGGATGGCATGAGCCGATTCCGGAGCCGGAAGGATCTGCTCTACCTTGGCAAACATAATGGCAGAATCAAATACCTTGGTCTGCTCCGCAGAAACAGCCTCCATGTATCCATCATGATAAAGCTTGGATAGGATGGGCGACATGCCGTGATACCGAAGGCCGCCGGCATGGTTCGGTGAAGGAATGAATCCGCTTCCCAAAGTGTACATTTTGGCCAGCGGTGTTACTTTCCCTGTATCGCAGAAATCATAAGCATACCTGCCCCGGGTGAGCGATGGGCAGGAAGCCGGCTCTACGGCAATTATACGGGGATTAGCTTTGCCGGTTAGTTTATCCTGCATGAACGGCGCCATCAGGCCGCCCAGGTTAGACCCGCCACCGGCGCAGCCGACCACGATATCCGGGTATTCCCCGATTTTTTCCATCGCTATTTTGCTTTCCAGGCCGATAATGGACTGGTGCAGCAGTACCTGATTGAGCACGGAACCCAGGGCGTAGCGGCAGCTGTCGTCTTTTAAAGAAAGCTCAATGGCTTCTGAAATGGCACAACCCAAACTGCCCCCGGTATCAGGATTCTCGGCCAGGATAGCCCGTCCGACTTCGGTCGTATCCGAAGGGCTGGCGATGATATCCGCGCCGTAGGTTTCAATAACGGCTTTCCGGAAAGGCTTTTGCTGGAAGGATACCTTAACCATAAATACGGTCAGTTTCAGGCCGAAAAAGGCGCAAGCCATTGCCAGGGCGGTGCCCCATTGCCCGGCACCCGTTTCCGTGGTCAGTGATTTTAAACCCTGTGCTTTGGCATAATAAGCCATCGCCGCCGCCGCATTTAATTTGTGGCTGCCCGATGTATTGTTTCCTTCAAATTTAAAGTAGAGCCTGGCCGGTGTATCCAGCGCCTTTTCAAGATTATAGGCCCGGATCAACGGCGATGGGCGGAAGGTTTTGTAATACTCCTGGACTTCCTCAGGAATATCAAAATAACGCGTTGTCTCATCCATTTCCTGTTTACATAGTTCTTCACAAAATATCGGGTATAACTCCTCCGTGGTCAGTGGTTTAAGCGTGCCCGGATTTAGCAAAGGAGCATGTTGTTCTTTCATATCTGCTCTAAGGTTATACCACTGTTTGGGCATTTCTTTCTCTGTTAAATAGGTCCTGTAAGGTATTTGCACCGGTGTTTACCCCTTTCTTTTGATCATGGTTAAAAATAAAAAACTTTTGTCCATCTTAAGGGACAAAAGTTATCAAACTCATGCGGTACCACCCAAATTGGCCAAAGGCCCACTTGTTCCACACACTATCATGTGTGCTCCCTTGGTAACGGGCGGAGTTCCCGTCGATCACTACTATGCTTTCACATTTGGCGATCGCCCTCATCAGCCCATTCAACTTGACCGCAACTGCTGCAATTCCAGCCACTGCAGCTCTCTGTAAGTCCGTTTTCAAGTTTACTACTCTGATTCAACGGTTCATATTATAGTTGCATTTTATATGGATTTATTTTATTTGTCAATCTTTCCGACTTATTGTTTTCCTTATAATGCAAAGTTATGTGCCTCGTTGTTCATAAATTTAAGTTCGAAATCGACCAGGTTTTTTGTAATTACCTTAACAAAACCAACTCAGGATACGTAGTATAAAGTGAAGCAAATTTTCCATGTTTGGTAAAGACCTGATAAGTGGGGGTGGTAATTGAATTTAATATCTGTGTATCAATATCATGTCACACCGAATTCCGCAGGTGCGGGAGCGGGGGAACCATTAATATGGGGTGAATTGCCTGCAAAGCAAGGGGCTATCTTTCGGTCCTAACCCGCCAGCTAACCTCGCAGGTGTAGAAAGCGAGTTTGGAAATGACAAAATTTTGTAGGCTTATTATAACTTTTGCGTTTGTTGCTATTTTGTTTTGGTTGACCGGACCGGCCTGTGCCAATACGTATTATACCGTGAAGCCCGGTGATACACTGTGGAAAATATCTCAGCAATATGGAGTTTCGGTCAAACAAATTCAACAATCAAACGCGATTTACTCGCATTTGATATATCCCGGTCAAAAGCTGCTCATAGCCAGCAGTTCTACCGGCAGCGCACCAACAGTGGCGTCTCGGAGCACAGACCGTTCCCAATTACTAATTAATTATGCAAAGTCATTAACCGGTGTGCCATATGCTTATGGCGGGGAGACACCTGCGGGGTTTGATTGTTCCGGCTATGTCAAGTATGTATTCAAACACCTGGGCATTAATTTACCCCGCACTGCCTCCGAGCAATACTACCGGGGGACAAGGATACCCGCCAGTGAAGCAAAACCCGGTGATATTGTAGCTTTCGCTAGTGGTGGTTACATAAATCACAGCGGAATTTACCTTGGGAACGGCCAGTTTATCAGCGCAACTTCCAGCAGAGGTGTACGAACGGACCCGGTTTACAGTGGTTACTGGGGAGCCCGTTTTCATGGCTTCAGCAGAATCATAATGTAGCAGAGCCGGTCTGTTATCCCAAAACCCTTGAAGTTTGATGCTTTAAGGGTTTTGTTTTATGTGGAATGTTGCATTATCTTGCTTAACTTGTTAATCTTTGATTAAATAATTATTTAATATATGCTGGAGTGAGCAGTCATAACTATGGAAATAGCCCGGTTGTTGTTAAAAAAATACTTTGGTTATACAGGCTTTCGGGCGGGCCAGGAGATAATTATTAACCATATTTTTCAAGGCGGTGATACGCTGGGGGTTATGCCGACAGGTGGGGGCAAGTCCATTTGTTACCAGATACCGGCTCTGGCTCTACCCGGTATAACGCTGGTTATATCGCCGCTTATATCATTAATGAAAGACCAGGTTGATGGCTTAATCAATCAAGGTATACCGGCGGTGTTCATCAATAGTTCACTGGCCTACCGTGAAACAGTTGCGCGCATGCAGGATTTGTCCCTGGGCAATTACAAATTGCTGTATATTGCACCGGAACGGCTGGAATCGGAAGCTTTCCAGGAGCTTATTTACCGGCTGAATGTTTCCCTGGTAGCTGTTGATGAAGCGCACTGTGTTTCCCAGTGGGGTCACGATTTCAGGCCCAGTTATCTGGCCATTTCCAGGCTTATCGACGGTTTTGCTGCCAGGCCGGCAGTGGCCGCTTTTACAGCTACCGCCACTAAAACGGTGAGGCAGGATATCATTGAACAATTGGGTTTGCGCGATCCGTTGATCCATATTGGCGGTTTCGATCGCGCCAATTTATACCTGCAAGTGATCAAAGGTGAGGATAAAAAACACTTCCTGCTCCAATACCTGAGTAAAAATGAGGGGCAAGCGGGCATTATTTATGCCGCCACGCGGAAGGAAGTGGACAGCTTATACGACTATTTACAGGCCAAAGGGTTTTCAGTCGGCAAATACCATGCCGGGTTAAGCGATAGAGAGCGTGACCAGGCTCAGGATGATTTCATTCATGACAATATTCAAGTAATTATTGCTACCAACGCCTTTGGCATGGGTATTGATAAATCCAACGTGCGGTTTGTTATCCATCACAACATGCCCAAGAATATGGAGGCCTATTACCAGGAAGCCGGTCGGGCCGGCCGGGACGGTGAGTTTGGAGAATGCATACTGCTATACAGCCCGCAGGATATCCAGGTGCAAAAAAGATTAATTGAACTTAACGAAACAACACCGGAACGCAGAGAGGGCGATTACAGAAAGTTACAGGCGATGATTGATTACTGCCACACTTCTCATTGCCTGCGCCGGTATATCCTTAATTACTTTGGCGATACGGATGCTGCCGGTACTTGCAGTAACTGTTTCAACTGCAGTGATGCTACCGAGCTGGTAGATATCACGGTACAAGCGCAAAAAATTTTATCTTGTATCTGGCGCATGCGGGAACAATACGGTTTAACTATGGTGGCCGATGTTTTAAAAGGTTCGCAGAATAAAAAGGTGCAACAGCTGAACTTTCACCGTTTGTCCACTTATGGTTTGTTGAGCAATTATACCGTCCGAGAAATTAAGGATTTGATTAATTTGCTGATAGCCGAAGGTTATATCGCCATGACTCAGGGTGAGTATCCCATACTTAAATTAAGGGAAAGTGCTTACCAGGTACTTAAAGGTCAAGCCGGGGTATACCAAAAAATACGCCGGGAAAAGCAAGACCATGTAGACGACGGACTTTTCCAGGCACTGCGCGGGCTGCGCAAGGAAATTGCTGTTCGGGAAAAACTGCCGCCTTACATGATATTCTCCGACAAGACGCTGCAGGAAATGAGCCTTCACTGCCCAACTAATGACCAGGCACTGCTGGCTGTCAGCGGGGTAGGTGAATTTAAGCTGCAGCGTTACGGTGCGGCATTTTTGCAGGAAATCAGGCGTTATCTGGCAGAGGTTAGCATTATCCGTGAATAACCGGCAAGATGTGTTGCCCATTGCCACCGGTGTTAAATTATGGCCAGGTAAGCAATACTATTATTAGGTGAAAATATGGAACAAACACGCATAGCCCTGGTGCAGATGAACGCCCAATTGGCGAAAACAGAAAGCAACCTTTATAAAATGCAGAGCTTTATCCGTGAGGCGGCCAGGCAAAAAGTCGATATTATTTGCTTTCCTGAACTATGTGTACAGGGATACAGCAGAAATTGCTCCGGTCCCACTGCTGAAAACGTGCCCGGCCCTTCGTCCGAACGCATTATAAAATGGGCTAAACAATACGGCATTATGGTATTGGCGGGACTTGCGGAGGTATCGCCCGCCGGCAAGCCATATATATCACAATTAGTGGCCTATCCCGACGGAAAGCTGTCTAAATATAGAAAGACACATTTAGGCAGCAGTGAACAGACAAATTACACTCCCGGCTCGGAACTGCCGGTGTTTAGCTATGATCGATTAAAATTTGGAGTACAAATATGCTGGGACTTACATTTTCCCGAAGTAACCGCTATTTTGTCCCTGAAAGGGGCGGAGATTATCTTTGCTCCCCATGCTTCACCCACAATAGCGGGAGACCGCAGAGATATCTGGCTTAAATACATGACTGCCCGGGCCTATGATAATGCTGTTTTTGTGGCGGCCTGCAATCTGGTGGGTGAGGACGGTGCCGGGCATAGTTTCTCTGGAGGAGCGCTGGTGATTGACCCCAAGGGAAATGTTATCGCCGAGGTTTTTAATAACCGGGAAGAACTACTGGTGGCCGACCTTGATCCGGTTTTAATAAATACCATCCGCCGCCGTGAGTCCGTTTCCATGCGCAATAGCTTTTTCCTTGATGGCCGGCGGCCCGAGCTATACGGGGAATTAATTCATAAAGGCCGGCTTAATTAAGACTTTTTGCTGTTCATATTATAGATCCGGCGTTAGAGATTATATTTTTAATGCGGGGGTTATCTTTTTGGCGAAAATCAGGCGCTTGTTCACCCGGTTCAACGAACTCAAGTCCGATATATATGTTTTATTTCTCGCTTACCGGGATCCCCGGATGCCCCGGCAGGCAAAATTGCTGGCCGTGTTAACGGTGGTTTATGCCTTCAGCCCGCTGGATATTGTATCGGATTTTATACCCTTAATGGGCTACCTGGATGATTTAATACTTATACCGCTTGGCATGAGACTGGCGATGGGTATGGTCCCCCCGGAGGTACTGCAGGAATACCGGTTTAAGGCCCAATTGCGGGGGCGAAAAAACCCGGCTGTCCGGCTGGTCACGGGGCTGATAATTTTATTTCTGGTCATGGCAGCTATAATGATCATCTACTCCCTTACCCTTGCGCCAACCTTTTGAAATCAACCCCCGGTGTCCAATATATGGCACGCCCGTGTGCCCCTTTTTGACAAACGATTTCGCTTTTACCCGCATATAATAAAATAAACCTGTGGTGCAAGAATAACTCCGGCAATGGCGCTATGAGAAGGTTTACCTAAAAACCTCTATCATGGCGTTTTATATTCTAAAGCGAGTACCCAACCACAAGGATATTTACCTGCTAAATATTTATTCCATTAAATAAACAGGCAGGAATATGCAATTAAGGGGGAGACAAACCATGTCCAAGGGGAGAATGAAGAAAGTTTTTCCCGGCGGTAATACTAGCCAGGGCTTTTACTCTTTTTATGATTATATTATCGATCAGCAAGAAGCAGCGCGAATATTTGTGATTAAAGGCGGCCCTGGTGTGGGTAAATCCACTTTTATGCGCAAGATTGCTGAAGAAATGCTGGAACGAGGGTATGACGTAGAGCTTCACTGCTGTTCCTCGGATAACGGTTCGCTGGATGGTGTAGTTATACCGGCTATAAAAGTAGCCATGCTTGATGGTACGGCTCCACACGTTGTAGATCCCAAGAACCCGGGCGCTGTTGATACGATACTCCATTTAGGCGATAACTGGAACGAGCAGGGTATCCTGGCCAACAAGAAAGAGATTTTAGCCTGTAACAAGGAGGTTAGCAGACTTTTCAACCGGGCTTACGCTTATTTAGCAGCCGCTAAAATATTCCTTGCCGAAGTTAAGCTGTATTATGTTGGAACAGGTGCTTTTTATGTGAGCCGGTTCGACCGTATGGTGCTTGACCTGGTGCACGAAATTTTTGAGGGTACGGAACGGCAGACCGATAATCCTAAGGCCAGGCGTTTATTTGCCACTGCCATTACCCCTGATGGTCCGGTAAGCCATTTGGGCACAATAGTGGATCATATCGGTAAACGATATATTATTGAAGGAGACGACGGAACCGGTAAAAACATTCTGGTGGCCAGGTTGATGGATGCGGCTATGATGCGTGGGTTTGATGTAGAAGCATACCACTGCGCGCTGGAACCGGATTTAATTGACCACCTGGTAATCCCCGGTTTAGACGTAGCTATCGTAAACTCTGTAGAACCGCACGATTTTCGCCCTCAAGCTAATGATGTTGTCATTGACACAATGGAATGTGTCAATCCCATCCTTAACGAAAAATACCTGACGGAAAAAACTATCGCCCGCAAAATGTACAGAGAGTGCATGGACCAGGCTGTATCTTTCCTGCGCCAGGCCAAAGCCGGGCATGATGATATAGAAAAATATTACGCGCCCTATATGGATTTTGAGGCCATTAATGCCAGGCGGGAAAAAACCCTGGCCGCTATTTTAGACATAGCCGCTGCAGCCAATGGGTAGGCCGGTGCCGGTTTAAATAAAGTCAAGTAAGAGAAAAGTGCCGAAACCTGTGCAAAGGTGCCGGCACTTTCTTTTGCCTAGAACAATGTCAAATAACGGTCAATTTCCCACTGGTGCACCTGCAAACTAAAGCTTTCCCATTCCCTGGCTTTAGCCTCAACGAGTTTTTCATAAATATGCGTGCCGATGGCGTCCTTGAGTACTTCATCCCGGCTCAATTCATCGTAAGCTTCCGGCAAGCTGCCGGGGAGTGATTTAATGCCCAGTTCATCCAGCTCGGCGCAGGTCATCTGGTAGATGTTCCGTTCGGTAGTGGGTGGCGGGTCTATTTGATTAACAATTCCGTCCAGACCGGCCGCCAGGCACCCTGCCAGTGCCAGGTAGGGGTTGCAGGCAGGATCCGGGTTGCGCAGCTCGACTCTGGTGCTCTGTCCGCGCTTGGCCGGGATGCGGATTAAAGGACTGCGGTTGCGACCGCTCCAGGCCAGATATACCGGTGCTTCGTAGCCGGGAACCAGGCGCTTGTAAGAGTTTACTGTGGGATTGGTGATAGCGGCCAGAGCCCGGGCATGTTTTAATAAACCGCCGATGTAATAATGTGCCTCTTTGCTTAATTGCATGTGACCGCCGGCGTCATAAAAGGCGTTGGTATCTCCTTTGAACAAAGACTGGTTGGTATGCATTCCGCTGCCGTTGATACCATATACCGGTTTGGGCATAAAAGTGGCATGCAGGCCGTGCCGTTGGGCAATGGTGCGCACCACGTATTTAAAGGTAACAATTTTATCGGCCGTATCAAGAGCGTCTGAATACTTGAAGTCAATTTCATGCTGACCGGGGGCCACCTCATGGTGGGAGGCCTCAATTTCATAGCCCATTTCTTCTAAGGTTAATACGATGTCTCTACGGGCGGCTTCTCCCAGATCCACCGGGGATAAGTCAAAATATCCGGCGTTATCATGAGTTTTTAAGGTCGGTAAGTTATTCTCGTCGACACAAAACAGGAAAAATTCTATCTCCGGGCCCACATTCATGGTATAACCAAGTTCGGCTGCCCTGGCCAACTGGCGTTTTAAGGTCACCCTGGGGCAGCCGTCAAATGGGGTGCCGTCGGGATTATAAATATCGCACACCAACCTGGCCACTCCGCCGTCTCTCGGACGCCAGGGGAATACTACGAAGGTGCCGGGGTCAGGACGCAGGTACATATCGGACTCCTCAATCCTGCTAAAACCGTAAATCGAAGAGCCGTCAAACATTAATTCCCCGTCCAGAGCTTTCTCCAGCTGATCGATAGTGATAGCGACGTTTTTCATTACCCCGAGCAAATCAGTGAACTGCAAACGGATAAACTTTACTCCCTTTTCCCTTGCTTCAGCAATAATCTCTCTTTTATCCACAACGTTTTCCTTTACTTTAGCCATAACCGAACCACCTTTCAGATTAATAAAATAGTATGGTTGCATATTAAAAGCCGGCCTGGGTATGATGAGAACATACCCGGGCCGGCTTCTTTGCCGGATTACTGCGCTATCTTACGCGGTTAAAATAAAAAAGCCCACGAACAATTTCCAGGGAACTGTTCACGGGCATCATTGCCAAATTTTTAATACATCATTGTATTAAGGCTATTCAATTAAGTAACATAATTATAATTGAGCTGTTTTTATAATGCAATAGTTTATTTATCGTTTGTAAAATTTTTTTACCTGCATTCGTCCGACTTTATGTTATTACTCCAAAGTATTGTATTTTTTTCTATATGAAAATGGAAATGTATACAATATTTCTACTAGTAATATCTTGTTTTTTCTCGCCAACTTAGTATAATTAACTGAAGCAAATGAAATAATAACTGAGGACAACGGCGTCCCCGTGATTTGCCAGGAGCAAATTACCGGGGATGTTTTTAGTTGCCGGCGGCTCAATGACGAGTCCACAAAGTATTGCTTAATGAGGTTATGCCTTATTTAAAAGCCATACTTTGTGGGCCTTTTTATTTTGTGCTGATGGGAAGGAATGAGCATGATGGGGAGAATCAAGGCTAAACCCGAGTTTTGTATGGGTTGTCACCTGTGTGAAGTATGGTGTGCGGTGGCCCACTCTAAATCCAAACACATCATCAAGGCATTTTTATACGAGCAAGATAAACCGCTCCCGCGGTTGGTGGTGGAGGAAAATCTACCTCTTACCTTTGCTCTGCAGTGCAGGCATTGTGCCGAACCGGATTGTGTCGCCGCCTGTATAAGCGGAGCCCTTTGGAAAGATCCGGAGTCCGGTCTGGTGATACACGACCCCGAGCAATGCGTGGGTTGTTACAGCTGCGTGCTAACCTGTCCCTATGGCAGCATATTCATAAACCCCGGGAAAAGGGAAATTGTTAAATGCGACCTTTGCACCGGACTGGATACCATGTATTGTGTAAGTCACTGTCCCAACGAAGCACTGGTCTATGAAGACAGTTAATTATAGGTGAGGGTGATCAGCAATGTGTAATATGGATAATTATAAATATCTAATAATTGGAAACTCTGCGGGTGCTGTGGGTTGTATAGAAGGTTTGCGCAGTATAGACAAAAGCGGCACAGTGGCTTTGGTGGCTGAAGAAGACAGCCATGTATACTCAAGGGCGTTAATCCCTTATTACTTAAGTGGCCGGATCACCCGCGAGCAAATGTACTACCGGCCTTTTGATTTTTATGATCGAGCCCGGGTTAGTGTGATAAAGGGGCACCGGGCGGTTAAAATCGATAGCGCTGAACGGGTTGTGGAACTGGATAACGGCGGCCGGTTGGGTTATGGCCGGCTGCTCATAGCCACTGGAGGAAAACCCGTCTTCCCGCCCATCCCCGGCTTTGACCAACAACAAAATGTGTTTGGTTTTCACAGCCTGCCCGATTTACAGGGCATTGAAAAAGAACTGATTTATGCCCACAATGCCGTAGTACTGGGTGGTGGGGTCATTGGCTTAATGGCTGCCGAAGCGTTGCATAAAAATGGTATGAAGGTGCATGTGCTGGAGCTGTCTGAAAGGCTGTTGGCTCCGGTGGTGGATGAGACCGTGTCCCGCCTGGTGGAAGATGCATTGCAAAAGGCTGGGGTGGCTTTGTACTTAAATAATACTATTGCTCAGGTAAACGGTGATGATTGGGTGGAAAGCGTTACTTTAAAAGACGGCCAAATCATTCCTTGCGACTTATTAATTGTTGGTGTGGGAGTGGCACCCCGGGCGGAACTGGCCGAGGGTACGGACATTGCGTTTAACCGGGGAATCGTTGTGAATAAGAAAATGCAAACCTCGGTGCCGGGCATTTATGCCTGTGGTGACTGCGCATCCACCTATAACTTCGTAACAGGCGCCGGGCAAAACCTGCCGCTGTGGCCCAACGCCTACCTGGGCGGTCGTATTGCCGGCTTTAACATGGCCGGTATAGAGAGGGCGTTTGTTCAGGGTACAACGATGAATGCCATGCACTTTTTCGACGTTAATATTGTCAATGCCGGTATCAACGTGACCGGTTCAAACCAAGACGACAGCCTTGGCGTAATACAGGAATATGAGCAAAACAGCCGTAACTACCGTAAATTTGTACTCTCGGAAAGCGGTCAACTCAAAGGTTTTATACTGGTTGGTCAAATAGCCAGAGCAGGTATCTTTTTAAATTTAATGCGTCGCCAAATTGACGTGCGCGCTTTTCAGCAGGATTTATTTAAGAAGGATTTTGGTTACGCCGATTTGCCTGATGCATTGCGCTGGGAACTGCTGCAAGATGACGTCATTTTAGGGGTGGTATAAAATGCTGGTACAAAAATATTACGAGAGCGAGCGGTTTGTGCCGGATAAAGAGATGGATGCCTGCGGGCTGTTCGGGGTGATGCATACCGGCGGTGTCAGATTTGGCGGCCGAATGGCCATTGATGCGATAAAAAACATGAAGGTGCGCGGCAGCGGGCTGGGCGGCGGGTTTGCTATTTACGGGCTGTACCCCAAATACAAGGATTATTATGCACTGCACATTATCTATCAAAACAAAAACCTGGCGGCCAAAAAGATAGTAGAGACTTTTTTAAAAAAGCATTTTTACGTGGTATTTGATGAAGAGATACCTACTAACCCGGATATCCGCCTCTTTGCTCCCCCTCTGGCGTGGCGGTATTTTGTGGCCCCGCAGAAAAGCGGTGTTGAGGAGGATGTGCCTGATGACGAGTATGTGATCAGTAAAGTGATGTACCTGAACAGTGAGATAGAAGATGCCTATGTATTTTCATCGGGTAAAGATGCGGGCGTTTTCAAAGGCGTAGGTTTTCCCGAAGAAATAGCGGATTACTTTATGCTGGAGCAGTTATACGAAGGGTATATCTGGACGGTACACAGCAGATTTCCCACCAACACGCCGGGCTGGTGGGGCGGTGCGCATCCGCTTTCTATATTGGACTGGACGGTGGTGCATAATGGAGAGATTTCCTCTTACGGTGCCAACCGCCGGTTTTTGGAAATGCATAATTACTACTGTACTTTACACACGGATACCGAAGTGCTGGCCTATGCGGTGGATCTGTTAATGCGACGCCAGGGGCTGCCCATAGAAGTGGTGGCCAAAATATTTGCCCCGCCCATGTGGGAGGCCATCCGTTACATGAGTGACGACGATATAGAATTATACACGGCACTGCGTATGACCTACGCGCCGCTGTTAATGAACGGGCCCTTTACGGTAATTGTCGCCCATCATAACGAAATGATCGGCCTCACCGACCGCATCCGGCTGCGGCCAATTACGGCGGGAGCCAGGGGTGAGCTGGTGTTTTTATCCTCGGAAGAAGCGGCTATCCATGCGGTATGCCCTGATCTGGAACTAGCCTGGACACCTCCCGGCGGTGAACCGGTGGTGGTCAGGCTGCACACCAAAGATCACTTGCGGAGTTTAAATAAATCCATTTGAGGGTGGTAAATATGTATGATTGCTTATTACCGGAATTTGTAGTTGAACGGCGGGAAGATAGTTGTATCCGCTGCCGGGTATGCGAGCGGCAGTGTGCCAACGAGGTACACCTGTATGATACCGAGCTGGACAGATTTTTCTTGTCTGAAAAAGACTGCGTGGGCTGCCAGCGCTGTGTAGCACTTTGTCCCACCGGTGCCCTGTATGTGCACCCCCGGCAGGCTGATTACCGGCCCAACAGCAGCTGGACCAGGGATAAAATGCAAAATCTCAAGAAGCAGGCCGCCACGGGCGGGGTGGTTTTGACGGGCAGCGGCAATGACAAACCGATCCGGGTATACTGGGATCACCTGCTGCTTAATGCTTCCCAGGTAACTAATCCATCTATCGACCCGCTGCGGGAGCCTATGGAACTGCAAACCTTTTTAGGACGCAAGCCGGATACCCTGAAAATTGAAATTAGTGCCGGCAAGGCTAAATTGGCTTCCGAAATGTTTCCCAATGTTCCGGTGCAAATACCGCTGGTGTTTTCCGCCATGTCCCTGGGCGCAATCAGCTACCAGGCTTTTAAATCGCTGGCTATGGCGGCCAAGGAGGCCGGAGTATTGTTCAATACCGGTGAGGGTGGTTTGCCCGTGGAAATGCGGGATGAGTACGCCGACTGCGCCATAGTGCAGTGCGCCAGCGGCCGGTTCGGAGTTGATCTCGATTATTTGAACAGCGCCCGGATTATTGAAATTAAGATTGGCCAGGGAGCCAAGCCGGGCATTGGGGGTCACCTGCCCGGAGAAAAGGTATCCGATTACATTGCCCAAACCCGGATGATTCCCCTTGGTACCGACGCTTTGTCACCGGCACCCCAGCATGATATATATTCCATCGAAGACCTGTCCATGCTGATTTACGCGCTGAAAGAGGCGACGAATTACACCAAACCGGTTTCGGTAAAAATTGCCGCGGTGCACAATGTGGCGGCTATTGCCTCGGGCATTGTCCGGGCCGGGGCAGACATTGTGGCCATTGACGGCATCAGGGGCGGCACCGGTGCGGCACCTCTGGCTACCCGGGATAACGTAGGCATACCGTTAGAACTTGCCCTGGCCGCAGTGGATAAAAGGCTGCGGGACGAAGGTATCCGAAATAGATGCTCGGTTATGGCCGCAGGGGGTATCCGCTCCTCTGCTGACGCCATTAAAGCCATTGCCCTGGGGGCTGATGGCGTATATATCGGCACCGCCGCATTGGTAGCAATGGGCTGCACCCTCTGTCATAAATGCTATACCGGAAGGTGCAACTGGGGGATCTGTACCCAGGATCCCTATCTGACCAAGCGGTTAAACACCGAGCTAACCAGTCAAAAACTGGTCAACTTGTTAAGGAGCTGGAGCCATGAGATTCAAGAGATGCTGGGCGGTCTGGGCGTAAACGCTATTGAAAGTTTGCGGGGCAACCATGAGCACTTGCGCGGCGTGGGTCTTGAAGAATGGGAGTTAAACATCCTGGGAGTAAAGGGAGCAGGAGAGTGATAAAATGAACGGTTTTAATGTTAAGTTTGGTTTTCGTGATAACTTTTTAGATAATTTACAGCCGGTAGATTTTCTATATCATACCAGAGTAAGCACTAACGGGTGTTGCGCCACCATAAACGCCCTTGGGCTAAAGCACAAGGAGTTAAATGACCTGCTCAGGGAAACAGTGCTGCAGGGGAGCACGGAGCTGGTCATTAATAATGTGTTTGGGCAAAGGTATATCGGCACCAGGCTTTTTTTACCCCCCGAAGCTAATAAACTGCATATCGAAGTAAATAAATTTCCGGGCAACGATTTAGGCGCGTTTTTAAACGGCCACCAAATTATTGTTCATGGTAATGCTCAAGACGGCGTGGGTAATACAATGAATAGCGGTGAAATCATCGTACATGGCCGGGCGGGAGATGTAACGGCTATGTCTATGCGGGGCGGCAAAATATTTATCAGGGATAACGTGGGTTATCGCACTGCCATTCATATGAAGGAGTACCGTGAGAAAGTGCCCGTGCTGGTGGTGGGAGGCACAGCCCAGGACTTTTTGGGCGAATACATGGCCGGAGGCATTGTGCTGCTGCTGGGTTTAAACTTGCGGCAAGGTGAACCCCACCGGGCCAGCTATATCGGCACCGGTATGCACGGCGGCGTGATTTACCTGCGGGGCTGCCTGGCGGAACACCAGCTGGGCAAAGAAGTGGGAGTTTTCCCGCCGGATGACCGGGACAAGGCAAATATCGACCGTTATGTGCGGGAATACTGCAATCACTTCGGCGGCAACCCCGACCAGATCTTAAACGAACGTTTCCAAAAACTAGTCCCGGTGTCCTTAAGGCCTTATGGACAAATATACGCCTATTAGTGGGGGATCCGATCAAGGGGACGGTTCGTGCGCCAAGCAAAGGGCGTGTCATATAGTGGGTGCGAACCCCACTAGGAAAAGTTTAGCCAACTACCTATAGCGAGTCTTGGGAGGCGCGGGGTGATCCGCGTCTCTAAGCGTAGACAGCAAACTAGCAGGCTGGAAGCGAAAGCTGAATCGATTGAGCCCCGAAATCACCCCAATGGGAAGGCCGATGCAGTGGACCGTGCAGAAGGCAACATCTGAC
>NZ_LSRS01000003.1:559859-629324 GCF_009932395.1 Sporotomaculum syntrophicum | reverse complement strand
AAAATTTAAACAGACGAAGCCAGAAGAGAAGCCATAACTGGAGCAATTTCCCGAAACTACTGGTTAAATACCGGTTACCCAAGCCCAAAATATACGTTAATATCTATGAACTAAGGAAAAGTATCGGCTACATAATGTAAATGGCAGTGTGAAGAGCCGGATGCGGGAAAGCTGCACGTCCGGTTCTGTGAGGGGTGCGTGACCAATTAAATCATGGGGCAAATATTGTGACACTCCCAGAGGAAACGGGGAGAAACCGGGAAAACAAAGTGTCCCCTAAAGTTTAAGAGGTGCGCATCTACTCGACTTCTGATCCTATGGAAAGTGCCACAATGTTGTAACCTCCAGGGTATAACATTGTGGCACTTTTGTGTTTATTTTATTTTATTTAATTTACTTGTACGTGGTACTCTCTCAGCCAGGTATCTACCTGAATTAAATAAGCAAAATACTGTGCATCGGTCATCAGCTGGCCGTAAAAAGGCAGTTTAAAAAATGAGCCGGTGGATTGGATCATGCGGCGGACATTATCCGGGTTAATCAGCGGCAGCAGTGGCGATGAGGTGTCCTCCAGTATTTCCGTGGTCACTCTCCGCACTGCCTCCAGGTAAGCAGGGTGATGAGATTTGGGATAAGGACTTTTACGCCGGTTGAGTACATCCTCGGGCAGCAAGCCGGCCACTGCCCGGCGTAGTATACCCTTTTCCATGTTGCCGTAATTTTTCATAGTCCAGGGTATGTTCCAGGCGTACTCTACCAGGCGATGGTCACAGAAAGGGACGCGCACTTCAAGACCTACGGCCATGCTCATCCGGTCTTTGCGGTCCAGCAAGGTAGCCATAAACCAGTTTATGGTTAGATACATAAGTTCCCGTAGATGAGCTTCACCGGGATCTTCGCCCGGCAGGCGGGGCATATCGGCCAGGGTTTCCTGATAACGCCGGCTTACGTACTCTTCGGGGTGCAGCAGGTCAATTATTTCCGGGTTCAGCATGTGCACGCGCTCAGCCAGTCCCCGCAGCCATGGAAAGGTGCCTTCAGCCGCAGCCTGGGGATTGTGGAACCAGGGGTAGCCGCCGAATATTTCATCGGCGCATTCACCCGACAGGGCAACGGTGGCCAATTGCTTAATGGCGCGGGAAAAAAGATACAACGAGGCGTCCACGTCGGCCATGCCGGGCAAATCCCGGGCCCGCACAGCGGCTGCCAGTGCATCCACCAGCTCAGGGGTGTCAAGGATAATCTCGTGATGCTCGGTTCCCAGGTCTTTTGATACACGCTGTATCCACCGGGCATCGCTATTTGGCTGGAACAGGTCGGGTTGGAAATACCGGTCATTATCTTGAAAGTCAACAGACCAGGTATGCAGCTGTTCTGCACCGGCCTGCTTACGGGCACCTGCGGCCACCGCCGTGATGGCGCTGGAATCCAGCCCGCCCGATAATAAAGTGCAAACAGGCACATCGGCCACCAACTGGCGAGTAACGGCATCGCAGAAAAGATCGCGCACTTTGGCCGTGGTGGTGTTCAAGTCGTCTTCGTGTGGCCTGCTATACAGCTGCCAGTATCGCTTAATTTGCAGACCGCTGCGGTTATACACCAGGCTGTGTCCGGGCTTGAGCTCGGCTACGTTACGAAATACACCGTGACCCGGTGTGCGTCCCGGGCCCATGATTAACACTTCCGCCAGCCCATCGGCATCCACTACAGGCTGTACCGCCGGGTGAGCCAGCAACGATTTTAATTCGGAGCCAAACAGCAGAGCGCTGTCCCGCTGGGTATAAAACAGCGGTTTAACACCCAGACGGTCCCGGGCTAAAAACAAACTCTGTTCTTGTTCGCTCCAGATAGCCAGGGCGTAGATGCCGTTTAACCGCTGTAAGCAATTCTCGCCCCACTCAATGTACGATAACAGCAGCACTTCGGTATCCGAATGCCCGCTAAAGGAGTGCCCGCGGGACATTAATTCCAGCCTTAGTTCCAGGGTATTGTACAGCTCACCGTTATATACCATTACATATAGATGCTCCCCGCGCCGGCGAAGCATGGGCTGACCACCACCCGCCGGGTCAACCACCACCAACCGGCGATGGCCCAGGGCAGCGTGTTTGGAAAACCATGTATTGCCTGCATCGGGACCGCGGTGGAACTGTATTTCGTTCATGGCTTCCAGTATAGAGTGGTGCCGGGTTAGATCTTCATCCCAGTCAATCCAGCCTGTAATTCCGCACATTATACTATCCCTCCCATAATGATGAAAATCAACGTACAGCATGGCCAAAAAAAAATGTAGCTCACCAAAAAGGTGGGCTACATTGCCGTGAAAAGTAGCTGCGCTGTTGCATCTACTTGAACCTTACTGCTCTAGAATATGCAGTAAGGCGGCAAATGGCTACAGAGCGGCATCGCCTTTTTCACCGGTGCGAATGCGGATTGCGTCGTCGAGCTTGGTAATAAATATTTTACCGTCACCAATTTCTCCGGTTCTGGCCGCCTGGATAATTAATTTTATCGCCTCATCTTTGTCCTTATCGGAGGCGACGATTTCAATTTTTACCTTGGGCAGCAGGTTAATGCTGTATTCCGTGCCCCGGTAGACTTCCTTTCGGCCTTTTTGCAGCCCGCAGCCCATCACCTGAGCTACGGTCATACCTTTGATCCCGTGTTTTGACAAGCTGTCTTTAATATCCTCAAGTACCCCCGGCCTGACTATAGCTTCAATTTTTACCATTGTAACATCTTTCCTTTCAGGTTATATTTATACCAAATAAACGAACAGATCAATTAAATGTGTAAGCTCTTTCACTGTGCTCGTTAACATCCAACCCCGTTGCCTCGGCTTCATCATCAACGCGCAGCCTGGTAACGGTACCAACGGCCATCAGAATGAGAAACGTCATCACCGAAGCAAAAACTACTGTGGTAACTACACTGAAAGCTTGAATAGCAAACTGTGCAACGTTACCGTAGAAGAGTCCTTCAGCACCTTCGGCCACGGAGAACAGACCGGTAGCCAGGGCTCCCCATATACCGCCGGCACCGTGGATGCCAAACACGTCCAGGGAGTCATCGTAACCCATTCTGACTTTGACGTAGCTGACTGTGAAGTAGCAAAGTGCGCCGCTCACAAGTCCGATAGCCAGTGAGCCCATTGGATTTACGAAAGCACAGGCCGGTGTAATGGCCACTAGTCCGGCAATAGCACCTGAGGCCGCGCCCAGCATAGTGGGCTTACCATGCCGCAGCCACTCCACCAGTACCCAGGACATTAAGGCTGCACCGGTGGCCACTTGTGTGTTTAAAAAAACACTAACTGCCAGGCCATTGGCAGCCAGGGCGCTGCCTGAGTTAAAGCCAAACCAGCCAAACCAGAGCAGTGCCGCACCCAAAACCACGCAAGGTATATTGTGCGGTACCATCGGCTCCGTACCGTACCCCTTGCGCCTGCCCAGTACAAGGGCCGCCACCAGGGCCGAGACACCGGATGAAATGTGCACCACGGTACCGCCGGCAAAGTCAAGGGCCCCTAGCTGCATCAGCCAGCCACCGCCCCACACCCAATGGCAAATCGGGTCATAAACCAGGGTGGTCCATAGCATTAAAAACAGCACAAAGGCGGGAAAACGCATTCGTTCTACAATGGCTCCTGTAATCAGTGCCGGGGTAAGTATGGCAAACATCATTTGAAAAACTACGAACAGCCGGTGCGGAATGGTTCCGATTGGCTCCAGGCCTACACCTTTTAACCCCAGGTAACTCAAGTCGCCGGTAAACTTACCAATATCGGTCCCAAAAGCCAGGCTGTAACCATAGATAAGCCACAGAATTGTTACAACGCCCAGGCAGATAAAGGACATCATCAAGGTGTTCAGCACGTTTTTCTGCCGTACCATACCGCCGTAAAACAAGGATATTCCGGGTATCATCAGAAATACCAGAGCTGTTGAAATAATAACCCAGGCTGTGTCGCCTGTATCGATGCCCTCTTCAACAGCCCAGGCGAACACCGGGCAAAGAAAGAGCATCATTACCACCAATAATGTGATTATGCCCAATCTCTTTTTCATCGACTTTACCTCCCAATCATTTAAAACATAATCATTCACCAATACATTGCCAATACACTCCACCCCCCCTTAATTAAAAACAAAAAGGACGCTTATTAGAGCATAATTGCTCCAAGTAAGCGTCCTTGCTTCCAATAAAAGGAACTTGCGGTTCCAATAGGCCACTTTGCCTATACTACCCGGCATTGGGTTAGAACCTGTGTTAAAATAAAAAATGCCTTTTGAGGCTAAGTTTATAACCTCAAAAGGCGTCGTTGCCTGTTTTTTTAAAAATATGTTTAACCGATCTTTTGCAAATTATAGATCAGCTAATTAGACAATGTCAATATTAATTTACATAAAAATTTTTCAATTATTCCTTGCTCGTTTATTTCATCAAATGTATAATTACTTTGACTGAACTGGCCGGGTCACCAAATGTTCACGGTATAAACAAAATACAAGGAATTTGTTCCTGTCGAGCAAAGGCGCTCTTAAAACCGGGTTTTATCCAGGTTTTAAGTGCGTTTTTTTGTTTTACCGGTAAGATAATAAGTTGCCGCAGGCAGCGGGAATATGGAGGAACAGGTATGCACCAAAGTGGCTATATTGTACTGGAAAATGGGCGAATTTTTAAAGGGAAGTATTTTGGGGCAACCGGGGAGGTCGTCGGCGAAATTGTTTTTACCACCGGGATGACCGGTTATCTGGAAACTTTAACTGATCCCAGCTATTATGGGCAGATTGTGGTTCAGACGTTTCCGTTAATAGGAAACTATGGTATTATTCCCTCCGATTTTGAAAGCTCTTCTCCCAAATTAAAAGCTTATATTGTCCGAGAGTGGTGTCAAGTTCCATCCAACTTCCGCAGTGAGGGTGAGCTTGATACTTTTTTAAAGACGCACAATATTGTTGGGGTTTGCGGAATTGATACACGTGAGCTGACCAAGATCATCAGAGAGGTTGGGGTGATGAACGCCAAGATTGCCACAACACCGGATGCTCTGGATAAAGTACTGGCAGAAATTAAAAACTATCGCATTATCGATGCTGTGCAATCAGTAAGTACAAAGGAGATTTCGATAGCTAAAGGGGTTCCGACAGGCCACAAAGTGGTCTTGTGGGATTTCGGGGCTAAAGAAAATATTCGCCGGGAGTTGCTGAAGCGTGGATGCGAGGTTATTACCGTGCCGGCGGATACCACCGCACAAGAAATTTTGGATTTAACGCCGGATGGGGTTATACTTTCCAACGGACCCGGTGATCCGGCCGACAATAAAGAGATTATTGTGGAGCTTGCAAAGCTGTCTCAATCAGGGGTGCCGATCTTTGGGATTTGCCTGGGGCATCAGTTGCTGGCCCTGGCGCAGGGAGCAGAAACGGTTAAACTTAAATACGGGCATCGAGGTGCCAACCAGCCTGTCAAAGATTTAAAAACGGGCAGGGTTTATATAACCAGCCAGAATCATGGCTACGCTGTTGTTCCCGATAGCTTACCTGCCCACGCTCATTTAAGTCATCTGAATGCCAATGATGGTACCTGCGAAGGAATTGCATATCAAAATATGCCTGCTTTCTCAACCCAGTTTCATCCTGAGGCTGCAGCAGGACCCTTGGATACCGGATTCTTATTCGATCAATTTATTGACTTGGTGAGGAGAGTGAAATAAATGCCGCTAAACCGGGACATTAAGAAGGTTCTTGTCATTGGGTCGGGACCAATCGTTATCGGGCAGGCTGCGGAATTTGATTATGCAGGCACGCAAGCGTGCCGCGCGCTTAAAGAAGAAGGTCTAGAAGTAGTATTGGTAAACTCAAACCCTGCTACCATTATGACCGACAACGCTATGGCCGACCAAATTTATATCGAGCCTCTGACGGTGGAAACTGTTAAAAGGATCATTATTAAAGAATGTCCTGATAGCGTTTTAGCAACGCTGGGGGGACAAACGGGGCTTACCCTTGCCATGCAGTTGGCCAGAGAGGGGTTTTTGGAAAAACACGGTGTGCGGTTATTGGGAGCTAATCCTGCGACCATTGATCAAGCAGAAGACAGGAAAATGTTCAAGGATACGATGTTGTCCATTGGCGAGCCGGTTATCCCCTCACAGGTCGTTTACGATGTACCTGCGGCACTCGCCTTTGCCCAGGAGATAGCTTATCCGGTTATTGTTCGACCGGCTTTTACGCTGGGCGGCACCGGCGGAGGTATTGCCAATAACGAAGAGGAACTTCGCGTCATTGCCGCTGCCGGGTTACGGCTTTCTCCTATCACGCAGATATTGGTTGAAAAGTGCATTTCCGGTTGGAAAGAGATTGAGTTTGAGGTAATGCGTGACCATGCCGGTAATGTGATCACGGTTTGCAGCATGGAGAACTTTGACCCGGTTGGTGTGCATACGGGTGACAGCATTGTCATTGCTCCAGCGGTGACACTCTCCGATAAGGAGTACCAAATGCTGCGCTCGGCTTCGCTAAATATTATCACTGCGCTGGGTGTCGAGGGCGGCTGCAATTGCCAGTTTGCCCTTAATCCCCATAGTTTTGAGTATGCAGTTATTGAGGTTAACCCCAGGGTGTCCCGCTCTTCAGCTCTTGCTTCAAAGGCGACGGGGTATCCAATAGCGAAGGTAGCTGCCAAAATCGCCATTGGTTTTACACTTGATGAGATTCAGAATGCTGTGACAGGCAAGACCTGCGCCTGTTTTGAACCGGCTCTTGATTATGTGGTGGTAAAACTCCCCAAGTGGCCGTTTGATAAATTTGTATATGCCCGGCGCACGCTTGGTACGCAGATGAAAGCAACGGGGGAAGTTATGGCCATCGGTACGAGCTTTGAGCAGGCCATCATGAAGGCGGTGCGCGGGGCTGAGATTTCCCTCGACAGTCTAAACCTGACCAAGCTAAAGGAACTGACCGATACGCAAATTGAGCAGCTGCTCGCTAGGTGTGACGATGAACGACTCTTTGTAATATTTGAAGCATTGAAACGGGGCATATCCTGTGCGTTAATTCATGAAGTAACCAAGATTGACCCGTGGTTTTTGCATAAGCTTGCTCATCTTACGGTGCTGGAAACGGAACTGCAAGGTGGGAATTTGACCCGGGAACTGTATCAAAGGGCGAAAACGCTGGGCTATCCGGATAAAGTCATTGAGAGGCTTTCCGGCAGCAAGATTGAGCAACCGCTCGTCGCTTCGTTTAAAATGGTGGATACCTGTGCCGCTGAATTTGCAGCTGAGACACCTTATTTCTATTCTACCTATGACCAGGTCAATGAAGCCAAACAGTTTATCTCAGCCAGGAATACCGGAAAGAAAACAATTATTGTTTTTGGTTCCGGGCCTATCCGCATCGGCCAGGGCATTGAGTTTGACTATGCATCGGTGCACTGCGTTTGGGCTTTGAAAAAAGCCGGTTATGAGGTCGTTATTGTTAATAACAACCCGGAAACGGTATCAACCGACTTTGATACGGCCGACCGGTTATATTTTGAACCTCTGACGGAAGAGGACGTGCTGAATGTCATCCAAACCGAGAGGCCTTACGGGGTAGTAGTTGCTTTTGGCGGGCAAACGGCTATTAAGCTGACCAAGTTTCTTGAAGCGCAGGGAGTTAGGATCCTTGGTACTTCAGCCGACAGTATCGATGCTGCTGAAGACAGAGAACGCTTTGATGCTTTGTTGGAGCGCTTATCGATTAAACGCCCGCAGGGTTATACTGTTATGAACAGGGAAGAGGCGATACAAGCAGCCAGAAAGCTCGAATACCCTGTACTGATGCGCCCGTCCTATGTGCTCGGCGGGCAAAATATGATTATTGCCTTTAGTGATGAAGATATTCTCGAATATATGGATATCATCCTCGCACACAATATTGAGAATCCGGTCTTAATCGATAAATACCTTTCCGGTATTGAAATCGAGGTCGATGCTATCTGTGACGGCAAGGATATCCTCATCCCGGGCATCATGGAGCATATTGAACGGGCCGGCATCCATTCCGGCGATTCGATTGCGGTTTATCCCGCCTGGAATCTCGGCGGCGAATTGATCGAACGAGTTATTGCCTATACGGAGAAGCTTGCGCTGGCTTTAGACACGCACGGTTTGATCAACATTCAGTATGTCATCCATAACAGTGAAATTTATGTAATTGAAGTCAATCCCCGCTCTTCACGTACGATTCCTTATATTAGTAAAGTAACCGGCGTACCGATGGTGGAACTTGCGACCAGGGCGATATTGGGTGAGAGCTTGAAGGATATGGGTTATGGTACGGGACTTTTTAAAACACCACCTTATATCGCAGTAAAAGTACCTGTCTTTTCCTTTGAAAAACTGACCGATGTAGATGTGCATTTGGGGCCGGAGATGAAGTCAACGGGTGAAGTTTTAGGCATTGGCAAATCTCTCGATGAAGCACTGTACAAGGGGTTGGTGGCTGCCGGTTATAAGATGGTTAAGCAAGGCGGGGTGCTGATTACAATACGTGACCGTGACAAACCGGAGATTGTTGACATTGCGAGAAAATATGCAGATATGGGTTTTCACTTATACGCAACGCATGGTACGGCGAAGATTATCGAGGAAGCCGGACTGGATGTGATTCCTGTGAACAAGATTCACGAAGCAGAGGACAATATTATAACACTCTTGGAAAGCGGTAAGGTAAATTATATTATTTCGACATCGACCAGGGGCCGCATACCCAAGCTGGACAGCGTAAAAATTCGCCGCAAAGCGGTGGAGGCGTCAATTCCTTGCTTGACCTCGCTGGATACCGCCAATGCGCTGGCCGGCAGCCTCAAGAGTAGATATTCCGAGCAAAGCACCGAGTTAGTTGATATAAACCATATGAGGAGTGAGCCCCTACAGCTAAAATTCACGAAAATGCAGAGCTGCGGCAATGATTACATTTATTTTAACTGTTTTGACCAGAACGTTGATAGTCCTGAATCCTTGAGTGTGCATTTGTCGGACAGGAATTATGGCATTGGTGGTAATGGGGTTGTGCTGATATTGCCTTCGGAAAGAGCCGAGGCCAAAATGCGGATGTTTAACCTGGATGGCAGTGAAGGTAAAATGAGCGGTAACGCTATTGCCTGCATTGGAAAATATCTTTACGACAATCACATGACGGATAAAGATGAAATAACCATTGAAACTGTAAGCGGAATTAGAAAACTTAAGCTTTATATGCAAAACGGCAAGGTTGATTCTGTGTGTGTGGATATGGGTAATGCAGAGCTTGAACCCAAATATATCCCTGTTAATTTACCTGGACATGAGATAATAAATGTGCCGGTAGCAATTGATGACAGGCATTACCACATAACTTGTGTTTCTATGGGGAACCCGCATTGTGTAGTGTTTTGCGACAGTCTGGAACGTGTAAAAATTGAAGTGGAAGGTCCGGCCTTTGAATACTCAGATTTGTTTCCTGAACGAGTCAACGCAGAATTTGTGAAAGTAATTAATAAAAATACAATTAAAATGAGAGTCTGGGAGCGGGGCAGCGGTGAAACATTAGCCGCCGGTACCAGCGCGTGTGCGGCTGCGGTTGCGGCGGTACTCAATGGTTACTGCAAAAAGGAAGAATATATCACGGTGAAACTAAAAGGCGGAGATCTTTTCGTTAAATACACCGACGACACGGTTTATATGACCGGGAAGGTCAAGAAGGTGTTTGAAGGCCTAATAGAAATATAGTAAATCAGCAAGTGACCTTGGCGGGTTAGGCCAAGGTCTTCATTATTTTATATGCCAGTGCTGGGCAACAGGCATGCGGCGTCCCGGTCCGAAGGCCCTGGAGGTTACCCGTAACCCGGGAGGGGCCTGCTGGCGTTTATATTCGGCAGTATCCACCCGGCGCGTTATATCTAGAACCAGTCCACGGTTAAAACCCATAGCGACAATTTCATCAATGGGTTTAATATCCTCAATATAGGCTTTGAGAATTTGATCCAGCACCTCGTAGGGAGGCAGGCTGTCCTCATCTTTTTGGTCGGGCCTCAATTCGGCGGAGGGCGGTTTGCTGATTACGTTCCGGGGGATAACCTCCTTTTCCCGGTTTATATATTCAGCCAGCCGGTAAACCATTACCTTGGGCACATCCGCGAGGACGCTTAATCCCCCGGCCATGTCTCCGTATATTGTACTGTAGCCCATAGCCATCTCCGACTTGTTGCCTGTAGTCAGAACCATCTGACCTTCGCGGTTGGAGATAAACATGAGTATATTGCCTCTGATGCGGGCCTGAATGTTTTCTTCCGCCAGATCCATAATGGGGCGGCCTTCCGGGTTGAAAAGTTCAGTGTAAGCCTTAAAGATATTATCAATATGTAGCTGGCGGTATTTGATACCAAGATTTTCGGCCAGTAAATAGGCGTCGTCCTTACTCCCCTCGGAAGAGTAGCGGGATGGCATGGATACGCCCACCACGTTGTCCGTACCCAGGGCTGCGGCGGCAATGGCCGCGGTTACCGATGAATCTATACCTCCGCTCAAACCCACCAGCGCCCGGCCAAAACCATTTTTAAACAGGTAGTCCCGGGTACCCAACAGGAGCGCCTCGTAAATCCAGCCAATATCCTCCTGTCCGGTTTCATTGAATTCACCTTTACTTAATTCACCGGTATTAATCAACGCAAAATCCTCGGTGAATTTATTTAATCGCTGGCAAAGGGAACCTGCTTTATTAACGACCACGCTGGACCCGTCAAATATCAGGTGGTCATTGCCTCCAACCTGGTTGACATAAACCATATTCACTTGGTATTTGGCGGCAAGTTTGCCGAGCATGCCGGTACGCAGGGCATATTTGCCATAGTGATAAGGTGAGGCGGACAAATTGATGATGATCTCGGCGCCCTGATGTACAAGTTCTTCCAGGGGATCAATAGCATACCGTTGCCTGTTCCAGCAATCTTTATCGTTCCAGATGTCCTCGCAAATGGTTACACCCAGCCGGCGGCCTTTAAAAACAATACATTTTCTTACTTCGGCAGGTTCGAAATATCTTTTTTCATCAAAGACATCATAAACAGGCAGCAAACTCTTATATTGCACGTCACGCAATTTCCCCTGATACATTAGCGCTGCCGCGTTATAAAGCCCCTTGTTGCCCCGCATGGGCACGCCTAAGATAACGCCGGTATCACCAACGGCACGACAGATATCCTGCAGCTTAATTTCAACGGCATCGAGGAACTGTTTGTTCAACAGCAGGTCCTGTGCCGGGTAGCCGGTTATAGCCAATTCCGGAAAAACTACCAGATCACTCCGTGCTGCGCCGGCTTTGTTGATATACTCCAATATTTTGCCGGTGTTGTACTCCAAATCACCCACCACCGGGTTTATCTGGGCCAATGCAATGAGCATATCGATCACTCCCGTTTAATGGTTTTTTTAAATAAAAATGCCCGGCATTCATAAAAAGAGAATGCCGGGCACCATTGCCTTGCTCAAGTCTTCATTGACCTGTGAAGTTTCATTATATTAAGATTATATTACAAACAAGACTGGTTGCGAAGATAGATATTTAATTTGCAATAACTTATTTAAATATTTATCTAACTATTGCTAAATTCGAACATAAAACATATAATGTAATAAAAATGATACAAGGTTGTATCAAAAACCGACCAAGGAAGGTCCTGATTGCCGTGTTTTATACGGGTTAGGGCTTTTTTTAATGCTTTTTCACTTTCACACTAAGGTATACACGGCATGACGGTTAGTCTGGTTTTGGGTGCGGCGCACAAAATGGGTTTCTAATATCCCATCGATGGGTTTTTCAGGGCAAGGACGCTCGTGTTGGTTAATAACACAGGTGTCCTAATTTATTTTATGGGAGTGTGAATTATGGAACTGGGAATTAAGGATTTAGCTGCCGGTATCGATACTGTCTGGGTGTTACTCTGCGCGGCACTGGTTTTCTTTATGGAAGCCGGGTTCGCTTTTTTGGAAGCCGGGTTCATCAGAGCTAAAAATTCGCTGAATATTGTAATGAAGGTATTTACCGATACCACTGTGGGGATGCTGGGTTTCTGGGCTATCGGGTTTGGGGTGATGTACGGCATTAATATCGCGGGAATTTTTGGGGGCAGTGGTTTTTTCCTGGGCGGCAACCTGGAGCATATTGACCTGCGTGTGCCCATTTATGCATACTGGCTGTTTCAGGCTGCATTTGCCGTGGCCGTGGCTTCAATTATTTCGGGTGCTGTAGCTGAGCGTATGAAGTTCAGTCCTTATATTGTTTTCACTTTAATCTGCACGGCTTTAATTTACCCTGTGGCAGGACATTGGGTTTGGGGTTCCGGAGGCTGGCTGAGCGAGCTGGGCATGCTGGATTTTGCCGGTTCAGCGGCAGTGCACGCCGTGGGCGGCTGGGCGGCGCTGGCTGCGGTACTGGTACTGGGGCCGCGTCGTGATAAATACAACAAGGATGGCAGTTTAAATGTCCTGCCGGCCCACAATATGCACCTGGCTTTCCTGGGTACATTTATCTTATGGTTCGGCTGGTTTGGCTTTAATCCGGGCAGTTCACTTTCCGGGCTCGATCTTAATATTGCTCGTATAGCGCTTACCACTAACCTGGCAGCAGCAGCCGGCGGTACCGCCGGGATATTGTTTACTATGCGGCGTTATGGCAAGGCTGATCCCAGTATGGCTGCCAACGGTGCTCTGGCCGGTCTGGCGGCTATTACAGCGGGTACGGCTTATGTAGGCCCGGGCAGCGCGGTTATTATTGGCGCTGTGGCAGGTATGCTGGTGGTTTTGGCGGTGGAATTTTTTGACCGTATCAGGGCTGATGACCCGGTTGGCGCAATTGCGGTACACGGGGTAGGGGGCACCTGGGGCGCTTTGGCGGTGGGGCTCTTTGCCCAGCAGGGCGGGCTTTTATTTGGCGGCGGCACCCACCAGTTGTTGGTGCAGGCTCTTGGGGTGTTGAGCGTGTCCCTCTGGTCCTTCGGAGCAACGTTTGTTGCGTTTTCTCTGCTCAAGGCAGCGGTAGGAATCCGCGTATCGGGAGATGAGGAGTTTGAGGGTATGGACCTTAATGAACACGGTATTGCTGCTTATACCGGTTTGGCTACCGATTCTCTGAAAGGTATTGGGTATGGCGCCGGCCAGGGAACTGATCAAATAGCGATTAAACTTACCGGTACGGTGCAAGCAGGCAAGTAAGTAAATTCCAGTATATTCCTCCGAGCTCATTGGCAATCACTTCCTAAACAATGAATAAACAAATCCCCTGCGGGGATTAATAGTAACAATTATCAGGCAAACTAAAGAGCAATTACACTAAGGAGGAATTTATAATGGATATCGAAAACAGGAAGCACTATAAAAAAATATTTGAAGATGACTTGGACAATCTGAAGGAAATCGATGAATCCAATGAAGAACGTATGGCTGAGACAATGAAGGCTCTATCAGGTAAGGATGTGCTATATAGATAAACGGTACCAACGGCAATTTAAGCAAAATTATTAACGAAAAAGTATAATCTCTCCAGGTAAAAAGAGGGGATGATTATACTTTTTTTAATATGCAATCGGCAGGAATTAAAGATTTTAAAGGAAACCTTTAATTGGTTCTTTAATGTATATTTTTATTGGTAAGCATACACTCTAAATATAAAAAAGAGAAGAGGCGTTTTTAATGCTAAATTTATTTAATGCAAATAACACAAATCAGCCACAATTACGAGAATTTGATCCTTTAACAGTTCAAAGGATAAAAGAAGGTGCGTACCTTGTAAAAATGATTTCAGAAACTCAAGTTGCAGCTAGAAAATGTGATTTTTACGCCGGCAACACAGTTGACCCAGAAATAAAGAATGCTTTTGAAAATGAAGCCAAATTATTAAAGCAAAGTGCTCGGCTTTTACAACAATATTATGAATCTATAACACTGGAGTGAAAGAAATGAAATTTACGGACATGGACATGCTTCAAGACTATGAAAAAGATACCAGAATGGCCGCAATAGCTTATGCCCTCGTAGAAACAGAGATAATTGACCCAAATCTGCGCAAAATAATGAGTAAAGCCGCCGCTTCTGCAGCAAGGTCCCAAAAAAATTTTATGGAATTAATTATAAAAAAAGGAGATAGGCCATAAATACCACTTCGTAGATGACTTATCTTAATAACCTTTCTGCAACAATATATCCCATATTATAATCCCGATTTTTTGAAGTAAACCAGTAAGAAAGATATTTTTAAGATATCTTTTTTTTTAGAAACACAATATTATTTAGGAGGTGATGCCCATGAAACTCACAGAGAAACCCAATAGACTTATAAACGAAAAAAGCCCTTATCTTTTACAACACGCCCATAATCCTGTTGATTGGTTCCCCTGGGGTGATGAAGCCTTTGAAAAGGCTAAACAAGAAGATAAGCCCATTTTCCTGTCTATTGGGTATTCGTGAGTGTAATTTACCGACTTGTCACTGGTGCCACGTGATGGAGCGGGAATCTTTCGAGGATCTGGAAGTGGCCGGTGTGCTGAACAAAAGTTTTGTGGCCATAAAAGTGGACAGGGAGGAGCGCCCGGATATTGACCAGATCTACATGACTGTTTGCCAGGCTCTGACCGGCCAGGGGGGGTGGCCGTTGACGGTAATCGTGACCCCGGACAAAAAACCGTTTTTTGCCGGTACATATTTCCCTAAACGTTCTCGCTGGGGCCGGCCCGGACTGCTGGATATTTTAGAACAGGTAGCCGATATGTGGGCTGGCAACCGGGATAAGCTCATTCAAGACAGTCAGATGATTACCGAGCAGATTCAATTCACACCGGGCAGCCGACCGGCAGAGAAGCCGTTGTCCGATGTAACCGCCCGCGCGTACAACCAGTTCCGCCGGTCCTTTGATAAACAATACGGCGGCTTTGGCTCGGCTCCCAAGTTCCCCACTCCGCATAATCTGCTTTTTCTCATGCGTTACTGGAAGCAAACCGGAGAAACTGAAGCCCTTGATATAGCCCAAAAGACGCTGCAGGCCATTTACCGGGGCGGCATTAACGACCATGTGGGCTTTGGTTTTGCCCGTTATTCCACAGACGAAAAGTGGCTGGTGCCCCATTTCGAAAAAATGCTCTACGACAATGCTTTGCTGGCTCTGGCCTTTTTAGAAGCCTACCAGGCTACGCAAAAGGACTTTTATGCCGAAGCAGCCCGGCAAATATTCACCTATGTGCTGAGGGATATGACTCACCCCGAGGGAGGGTTTTATTCTGCTGAAGATGCCGATTCCGAGGGGGTAGAAGGGAAATTTTACGTTTGGAGCCCCGACGAAATACGCCGGGTGTTGGGGCGCGAAAACGGGGACATTTATTGCAAGGTTTACGATATTACCGAGGATGGCAATTTTGAAGGGCAAAGCATACCCAATTTAATTGCCTCCTTGCCCGACGAACACGCTGAAAAACTGGGTATGGAAACCGGCGTATTGCAAAAATTGCTCGAGGAAAGCCGGCAAAAGCTGTTTGCCCGCCGGGACGAGAGGGTACACCCGTTTAAAGATGATAAAGTGCTGACGGCCTGGAACGGGCTGATGATTGCTGCTCTGGCCCGGGGGGCCGCCGTGCTTGGGGATGTGCGCTGCCGGGAAGCGGCGGAAAAGGCGGAGCAGTTTATCCGCAACAAGCTGCAGAGACAGGATGGCCGGCTGCTGGCCCGCTACCGGGACGGGGAATCCGGTTTGAACGGCTACCTGGATGATTATGCCTTTTTAATTTGGGGTTTACTGGAGCTATACCGGGCTACCTTCCAGGTGGTTTACCTGAGCAGGGCCATTGACTTGACATATCAGGTGCGGGATTTGTTCTGGGATCAAAAGCACGGAGGGTTCTTTTTCTACGGTACCGACTCCGAGCAGTTGATTGCCCGGCCCAAGGAAATTTATGACGGAGCCATGCCTTCGGGTAATTCCGTGATGGCCGTCAATCTGCTGCAGCTTGCTGCCATTACCGGGGACAAGGAACTGGAAGAATTAGCTGAGTGCCAGATAAAAGCTTTTGCTGGAACTGCTGCCGAGCACCCCGGAGTATACGCATATTTTATGACGGCCTTATTGTTTGCCGGCGGTCCGACCAGCGAAATTGTCATTACCGGTCAAATGAACGACCCGCAGGTGACGGAGATGCTCCAACTGGTCCAACGGCAGTATGTCCCAAACGCTGTACTCATCTACCGGCCGGAAGGGGAAGGCAGCGGATCCGAGGGCGAACAGCTTGAAAAACTGGCACCCTTTACCCGGGAGCAAAAATCCATTGATGGCCGGGCTACCGCCTATGTTTGCCGGGACCGTGCCTGCCGGGAACCCGTTACGGAGACAACCGCATTGGGGAGC
This sequence comes from Sporotomaculum syntrophicum, assembly GCF_009932395.1. GTDB lineage: Bacteria > Bacillota > Desulfotomaculia > Desulfotomaculales > Desulfallaceae > Sporotomaculum > Sporotomaculum syntrophicum. The sequence goes on along the minus strand of NZ_LSRS01000003.1, from coordinate 612,912 downwards.
CTTTTGCAGTAAATAAATGAAACAGTGTTTTGTCCCGTCTAGCCGGAGTGGTACTGTCCAGTGTCAGAAGCAGCTCTCGCCTATGTTGACATTTAACGGGATGGGGGGCACATTTGTGTCTGCCCTTCCCAACGCTGGGATTATTGATGCAATATGATTGGTTGGAGTCTCTGACGTTGGTCAGTTCGTCAACTGGATATAAGATAAAATAATTTCAGAAGTTATGCATAAGAAAAGTATTTTGTTTTCTATTTACTTTTTTAAATAGTATGACATACTATAATAGTAAAGTTAGAACTTTAGGAGGTGGTCGAGATGTCGCTTGCTAAAATATCGGAAAAGGGCCAGCTTACCTTACCTAAAGAGATCAGGCAAAAATATAATATTAACAAAGCAAGCTATGTACGAATCATTCCTTTGGAAGACGGTGTTAAACTGGTTCCCACTAACCAGAGGGGAATATCCTCATTGCGGGGTGTTGTAAAGGTTGATGGGGAACAAGACTTTAAAGTTATCCGCAATCAGGTAATGGAGGCTCGTTATCGTGAGAACCATTGATGCCAACGTTATCCTGAGATATTTGACTAACGATATTCCTGAACAGGCAAAGCATTCCGAAGATTTACTCAAAAGAGTAGAAAAAGGAAACGAGGATGTATTTTTACCTGATATTATTTTGGCAGATATAATATGGATTCTTGAAGGATATTATAAACAAACAAGAGAAGATATTCGGGAATGGGTCACTGCAATACTAAGTTTGCAGGGGTTGGTATTTTCCGACAAAGACATAGCATTGAACGCTTTGGATATTTATGTGGATAAAAAAATAGATTGGTCGGATGCATTTACGGCCAGTCAAATGCTGCAACGTGAAATAAACGAGATATACTCATTTGATAAGCATTTTGATAAGATTGACGGTATTGCCAGAATTGAGTTATGAAAATTTGTATTATCCATAAAACTTTAAGCCGGGTTTAGCCCGGCTTTTGTATGTAAGCAATTGTTAATTCAAGCACTCGGATGATATAAAATGATGTCGGAGGCGATGTTATATGTGTTTGCATAATAATTTCTGGGTTACAATATCTGAAAATAACACCAGGCCGTCTGTTCTGGCAACATGGATTACGTCGGCAAACTGTATGCTCTGGGGTAAAAGGGCCGCCAGCAAATTTTCTTTATTTAAGACATGTTCGGGGTGAAACACAACACCATGCTGCCCGTTGAAAATAGCCACATAAAATATGCCCGCCTCCACCAGGTTCTGAAAAAAGTGAGTGCCGTAGGATAGCTCGGGTGTAAATCCTGCTGCACAGGAGGCCACCTCACAGATAACCGACATATTGCACAGCTCGGTAAAGTGTACCGGTAAACCCAGTGATGGCGTGGTGGTGCCCCATCTGCCCGGGCCCACCAGCATGACGTTTTTCCCTTTCAGCACCATATTGAGCAAGCCAATTTGCCTGGCCACCGCGCATTTGCTTTGTTCGTTACGCTCCGCATAAGCCTCCGCACCTACATAAACCACAAAATCAATGGGCAAACGCACATTACCGCCCATGAAATTACCCCGAGCAGAGAAAAAACAGTCCTGCCCGTCTCCCAGTTCCGGTATTTGCACCGCGTTTCCCAGGCCTCTGGTCTTTAGCGGGCGGCATTGCAGAAGATTGACTTTAAAACGGTTGTCCGGCGATAAGTTTACTGTAAACTCAATGTCTACCGGGTAATCATAAACCCTGGCCAGCAGTGCCAGCATATCCCGCATCAGTCCCGGGAATTCAGTATCTTTAAGCAGTTTATAAAAATCAAGGACATATGCCGAATGCTTGCCGGTATAGCCAAGCTCGCGCAGGCGGCCGGCTGTTTGGTGGTCCCAAGAGGCAAACAGATTTTTATCTGCTTTAAAATCATCATTAACAATCTCATCCCAGCTATGGCTTGTTAAGGCATTTTCTTTCAAGGAGAGCACATCTACATAATGCTGTGAAAATTTCTTTTTGTCCTCACAATTTACCGGGGGAGTGCGTAAAGGATTATCCAGACCAACAATTCTGGCATAATCGTCCAATGTCCTTTCCACCGCTCTGGTGCCCAACCCAAAGACCAGGCGCAGCATGCCTGCGTTAATATCCATGCTTTTGTCCCAGACATAAAGGCTGGAGGAGTTGCCCACCCCTGCCACATGAGGGAAAAATTTTTCCTCATGATAATCACCGGACACCCGCTGCACCAGGATGGCCATCTGCTCGTCATGCTCAAAAAGTCCCCGGTTCATCCGGTAAGCCAGCGCGTCCTCATTCATAGTGCTGGCATAAACAGTGCGGACCGCCTGTTCAAAGGCCGCATAACGCTCTTCGGGTGTACCCTGATTCACGCAGAACACGCTTTCATATTTCCCTGCGAAGGTATTGCCGAAATTATCCTCCAGCAGGGAGCTGGAACGTACAATAATAGGTGATTGTCCGAAGTATTCAAGCATGCGCATAAACTTTTCCCGCATAGTTTTTGAAAACTTGCCGTTTAAAATTCTTTCCCTCAATTCAGGCGCGTATTTAAAATAGCCTTCTTTCGTCTTCTGCCTGGCGCGCAGCTTCCAGCAACCGTTTTGCACTAGATATGTATAGAAAATATCCGCTCCCAGATAGTAAGAGTCATGGGATTCTAAAAAGGGTTCAAAGCGACCATGACCCTCCAGCAACAGAATTTTCCGTGCCACGAGCATACCTACGCTTTTACCGCCAATAAAGCCCGACCCAATTTCTCTGGCTGCAATGTCTAAAATGTCCCTTAAATTGAAATACCGGTCGCACAGCTCAAACATTCTGGACTCGTTGCCAATGAGCATAGTCATTAAAAGCCTTTTGACTTTTTCCTGCTCTTTTTGCCCGGAAACAAGCGCATCTTTAGCCTGGTTAATAATAACATCCCAGTAATCCGGCCTTTCCTCACCGCAGTTAATGCTGGAGAACAGCTCGGCAGCCTCGGAACTGGCCGTGATGCAGACAGCATCTTGACCTTGAATCAAATGCGGTAAAAACATGGTGGGCGAATAACGCTGCCAGACTTTAAGGGGGTGGATATAATATTGGTTCTTTACTTGATATAAATCCAGCAGCAGCTGTGTTGTCTCACGGATACACGCAATGGTGTCGTAAGTGTGTACATTGCGTATGATGCCAAAATAAGCTATGGTGTCCAGTTCATACAGAAACGGACAAGACACTTTGAAAAAATTACTGATCATTAAGTCGGAATACCAGTACGCCAATAAATCACTCAGACAGTCAAAAACATAAAAGGTTCCGGGGCCTTCCTGCTCAACCAGTTTGTGTACCGCTGTAGCAAAGCTTTCAAAGCCTCTTTGCGTTTCCAGAGAATAAGTTTTAACCTCCGGGCTGTCCTCCAGCAGCGGCGCATGGCTGCCAAAACGAACGTAAACCAGCTTTCTTTGGTCCAGCCTGGTCTGAGCTACATAGGGTTCAACGATTTTCCGGTAATCTGAAACCGAATCTACTTGCCATACCACATTATCGCCCGGTCGCAGCATGTCGATGACCCGGTCTAAACCTTTCAGGCCCGTGCTTATCTTATTGTCGATGTTCATAGCGCACCTCCTTTGGACAAGTCGACAAATAAAATTCCCGATTGCAGGTGCGGGGTATTCTGGAATTATGATGAAAGAAGAAGGAAAGAAGGTATATTTATATATTCAAATGTTGCAGTTAGTTTAAGAAAGTTTAAGCCTGACCCCTTTGTATTTCACTTTGTTGAAGTTATTCTAACTTTTCTTGGTTAGTCAGTCAATAGAATATGGTTTCACGATATGAAATTTTCATAACTTTACACGCATTATCAAAAAAAATTGCATACACAGTGCGGGATTATCGTATTTCATTATATGGAAAGATATTTTGTTTGCTGTGATAAGTAATCAATCGGAATTATTTGACCTCTTGAGTATTTATTATGGGAGGGGATGGAAAGATGAAGATGTGTATCGCAAATAAAAAAGGAGCCTGGTCTAAAAAACGACCATGCTCCCAAAATACAGGTGTCTGAGGCCATTACTTCCCGTTATAGCCCAACTGAATAGATATTTTATTAGCGGCATTCTTTACAGCATCCACCAGTTCATTCTTGATAAAAGGTGTGGTGATACGGATACTGGGCCCCGAAATGCTCAACGCCGCTATAACTTTACCTTCATAGTTATTAATCGGCGCCGCCACGCACCGCACTTCTTCGTCTCGCTCTCCAAGGTCCAAACCATATCCATCCCGTTTTACCCTGATAAGCTCTTTTAAAAGCAGTTCCGGATCGGTAATGGTTTCATTGGAAAACTTCTTTAAATTCATGTTGTAGACTAAATTTTCCAGTTTGTCCTGGGGTAAAGCGGAAAGTAAAACCTTACCGGAACCTGTACAATAGGCAGGACCACGGTTACCTGTACGGGCAAACATCCTGACCAGCACCATATTGGTTGATTCGACCTGATCTATATAAACCACCTCGGAATCGTCCAAAGTGGCTAAGTTAACCGTTTCATTATATTTTTGCTGCAATTCTTCCATGACAGGACGGGCGATGGAACGCAAATCTTTGAAATAAATTGCAGCATTGCCAACTTGAAAAGCTTTTATCCCCAGCCGGTACTTGCTGTTTTCAGTGTTTTGTTCGACAAAACCTCTCTGTATCATGGTATATAGAAGCCGGTGGGCAGTTCCCAGGGTAAGGTTTGTTTTTTGTGCTATTTCCGTAATGGTAATGGGCTCACCCGCATCGGCCAAGGTTTCTAGAATAAATAGAGCTCTGTCTACTGCCTGAACTGTTTTTGCATCATCACCATTGGTTCCTTGTTTAGCCATTTTCATCAAATCTCCTTAATATTAAAATAGCTTTTCAAAATTGTATACAGAACACAGAGAAGCTGTCAAGGTATTTATGCAGTCTAAGACTTGCGTAAACATTCATGTATTATGTATTTTATCTTAATAGCTTACCCAAAAAACTTTTCTTTTTTGTTGCAGTGTGATAATATATTTCACGATAAGAAAGTTGTTTCTATTTTATCAAGGAAGCTGTAAGCTAGAATGTCATTTGGTAAAGACTGAACTTCAACTATATAAATTATTAACCAACTATACTTAAATGTCAAATTAAGACTCTCTCTTTAGAAAGATGGCGAGCTGAAACAACAAGAACATTATCAAAGCAATTAAATCTAAACCAAGATTTAGGAGGTTTATACAATGTCCTACGTACAAAACGTTCTCGAACAAGCGATTAAGCGCAATCCGGGTGAAGTTGAATTTCATCAGGCTCTGAAAGAGGTTTTAGAATCTCTTGAGCCGGTTATCGCTCAACGCCCGGAATACGAGAGAGCCGGAATTCTGGAAAGAATCGTTGAACCTGAGAGAGTAATCATGTTTCGTGTACCCTGGGTAGATGACCAGGGCAATGTGCAAGTCAATCGCGGTTTCCGGGTGCAATTCAACAGCGCTCTCGGGCCATATAAAGGCGGTCTGCGCTTTCACCCGTCCGTTTACCTCGGGATCATTAAATTCCTGGGCTTTGAACAAATTTTTAAAAACTCTTTAACCGGACTACCCATTGGTGGTGGTAAAGGCGGCAGTGACTTTGATCCTAAAGGCAAGTCCGATAATGAAGTAATGAGATTTTGTCAAAGCTTTATGACTGAACTTTATCGTCATATCGGCGCCGATACCGACGTCCCTGCCGGGGATATCGGAGTCGGTGGTCGTGAAGTAGCCTATTTGTATGGACAATACAAAAGAATTACCGGCCTGTACGAGGGAGTTCTGACCGGTAAAGGCCTGACTTTTGGCGGCAGCTTAGTGCGGACACAGGCCACCGGTTACGGCTTGGTCTACTTCATGGATGAAGCAATCAAAGCCCGGGGTAAATCCTTTAACGGAGCAACCGTAGTTGTATCGGGTTCCGGTAACGTTGCTATCTACGCCACCGAAAAGGCACAGCAGCTCGGCGCCAAGGTGGTTACCCTTAGTGACTCTAACGGTTATATCTATGATAAGGACGGCATTAAACTTGATACAGTAAAGCGGATTAAGGAAATTGAGCGTAAACGCATCAGCGAATATGTCAAAGAGCACCCAACAGCCGAATATTATGAAGGCTATAGTGATATTTGGTCTGTCCCCTGTGACATTGCTCTGCCCTGTGCAACGCAAAACGAATTGGATGGGGAAGCTGCTAAGACTCTGATTAAGAACGGCTGCTTTGCAGTTGGCGAGGGCGCTAATATGCCGTCGACTCCTGAAGCTGTTGAGGTATTTCTCGCCAACAAGACGATTTATGCCCCCGGCAAAGCTTCCAATGCCGGCGGTGTTGCATGTTCAGCGCTGGAAATGTCCCAGAACAGCATGAGATATTCCTGGACCTTCGATGAAGTAGATGCCAAGCTGAAAAATATTATGATCGGTATTTATAATAGTGCAAGTGAGGCAGCTAAAGAATTCGGCATGGAAGGCAACCTCGTTGCCGGAGCTAACATTGCCGGGTTCCTGAAAGTCGCCGATGCTATGATGGCACAGGGGATCGTGTAGACGTTTAAGTATAAAGAAGTTTTCGCATTATGAAAACATGAATCATTGCTTTTCCAAAAATTATTGATATAATTTATTTGAGTTAAAAAAAATATCAGGATACAATGACGTGTCCAATAATGGCAATGGTTGCCCTGTGTAGTTGATTGTATAACTACACGGGCATTTTTATTTCTTTATATGGGGGGCAGCCTGCATGGGTGAATACAGGGTAATACTGGTCGATGCAGATAATGTATGGCGAAAAAATGTAAAGGCGATGCTCACCAAGTATGGCCACTGGGTGGTGGGAGAGGCCGGTGACGGCCTGAGCGCGATAAAACTGGTGCGCAGCAGAGAACCTGATCTGCTTATTATCGATGCCGCGCTGCCGGGGGGTATGGACGGGATGCAGGTGGCTAAAATAGTACACGAAGATAAACTGGCACCAGTTATTATTACCAGCACCTCCGATGAGCAGGTCATATTAGAGCAGGCCAAGGAAGCAAGGGTATCTGCTCTGTTAATCAAGCCTTTGGGGGAAATGTCGTTATTACCGGCGGTAGAGTTGGCCATAGCAAATTATCACGAGATTGCCGCTCTGGAGGAAAAGATTAAGGATTTGCAGGAAACCCTGGAAACCAGAAAAATTGTGGAACGGGCCAAGGGTATATTGATGGAAACCCAGGGACTAACTGAAGCCGAAGCCTTTAAACGCATACAACGCCAGAGCATGAACAAGCGAGTAAGCATACGCCTGGTGGCTGAAGCGGTTATAATGGCCCATTCATTAAATAAGTAGCAAAAATACTGACATATTGACATGCTTGTGCTAAAATATGTTTTAGCATATAATTTATTTCAGCAAGAAGTTAATTGGTACCGTCATAGCCTGTTAATATTATTAGTAATACAATTATTAGTAATACAAAATATGTTGACACAAACAGTCAGATAAATTCAGGCAGTTAAAAACTAAAAAATATTTTACGGTACAATGGCGTATCATAAATAAGGGCAATGAAGCCCACCTGGCAGTTATTAGCAAATTCTGTCAGTGTGGGTTTTTTTAGTAACTTCATTATATTGGTATACTCATTGTGCCTCTTAGCTTGAAAAAGAGAGGTGTGACTTACGGTGCCGTTATTTACTAGCGATGATGTGCGCACTATGGTAAAAGATTACGGTGTTAAATTTGTACGTTTGCAGTTTACAGACATATTTGGTGTGTTAAAGAATGTTTCCATCACTGTAGAGCAATTAGAAAAAGCCCTGAATAATGAATTAATGTTTGATGGTTCATCAATAGAAGGTTTTGTACGCATTGAAGAATCCGATATGTACCTGTATCCCGATCCTTCAACTTTTGTAGTATTCCCCTGGAAACCTCGGGACGGCGCAGTAGCCAGGCTAATTTGTGATATATATAATACCGATGGTACACCCTTTATCGGCGACCCGCGTTATGTTTTGCGCAGGGCTATTGCTGAAGCGGCGGAAATGGGATATACAATGAACGTTGGTCCTGAAGCTGAATTTTTTTTATTTCACGTTGATGAGGCCGGCAGGCCTACTACCATTACCCATGACCGGGCCGGTTATTTCGATATGACTCCTGTTGACTTGGGTGAAAATGCTCGCCGGGATATGGTGCTCAATTTGTCGCAAATGGGTTTTGAAATTGAAGCCTCCCATCACGAGGTGGCACCGGCCCAGCACGAAATTGATTTTAAGTATTCCGATGCCCTGGATATAGCCGATAAAGTGGTAACCTTTAAGTTTGTGGTGCGTACCATTGCCCAGCGACATGGATTAGCCGCCACTTTTATGCCCAAGCCGGTTTTTGGTATAGCCGGATCGGGAATGCACCTAAACCAGTCGCTGATGAAAAACGGTACCAATGCCTTTTATGATCCCGGTACACCGAACAAGCTCAGCCAGGATTGCCTTTATTATATTGGGGGAATAATGAAGCATATTCCAGCCATCACGGCTATTACCAATCCTACCGTAAACTCTTATAAAAGGTTGGTTTCAGGTTATGAGGCGCCCGTATACGTGGCCTGGTCTTACCGCAACCGCAGCCCGTTAATTAGGGTACCGGCCAAGCGTGGACAATCTACCCGTATTGAGCTGCGCAGCCCCGACCCGTCCTGCAACCCGTACCTGGCTCTGGCGGTATGCCTTAAGGCCGGACTTGACGGTATAAAAAACAAGATAGAACCACCTGCACCCTGTGACCGCAATATATATGAACTGACGCCTGAGGAACGCGCTGAACTGGGCATAGCGATATTGCCCGAAAGCCTGAATGATGCCACGTACCAATTGTCTATTGACCCGGTTATTACTGATGCCCTTGGCCAGCATGTCATGCAGCGCTTTATGGAAGCCAAGCGTATTGAGTGGGACAACTACCGGCAGCATGTGCATCCCTGGGAGCTGGAGCAATACCTTTCCAAGTTTTAAGTAGCATAAAATTACATAAGCAGGTCTGCTAAGTCAGGCCTGTTTTGTGTTCTATTGCTTTTGCCAAATAATATTTGGGTTGGCTGCTTACATGTGTTAAAATGTTTTTAACCAATAATAATTAGCTAGTTGGGTGCACTCAGTAACCGTTAGACTGGGGTAAGTTTGCTATAATCCAATTAACTAAACTAGGGAGGAAAAACCGTATGACTCATACGCTCGCAGTGATAGCTTTAAACAAACCCGGCGTTTTAGCTCGTATTGCAGGATTATTAAACAGGCGGGTATTTAATATCGAAAGTATTGCCGCCGGTTATACCGAAGAACCTGATGTCTCCAGAATTACCCTTGTGGTAAATGGGGACGAGCGAGAACTGGAGCAGGTTATCCACCAGCTATCCAAACTTGTGGACGTGCTTAAGATAACAAAGTTGAAGGATGGCGATTCCATTGAAAGAGAACTAGCTTTAATCAAGATAAAAGCAAGACCGGAATCCCGCCGGGATATCCTGGATATCGTTGAAATATTCCGCGCCAGTATCGTGGATGTTGGCCAGGATACGATGGTCATCCAGGTTATTGGAAACGGGCAGAAGATTAATGCTTTTACACAGGTCATAGAACATCAAGGAATTGTTGAAATGGTGCGAACAGGTAAAATTGCCCTCTCTCGCCAACCTTCGGCAGCGAAGGATGAAAAATAAAAGATTATGTTGACATAAGGTGATATAAAGAGTATATAATTATATATATTTGTTTTATATAGATTTTGTATACTGGAGGTTGTTACAGGTGGCACAAGTAAAGCGTATCATGATCAGCCTACCGGATTATCTGCTAACCGAGATAGACTGCATTGCAGCGGCTGAGAAGCAAAATCGGAGTGAATTTGTCCGGGAGGCCATGAAGCTTTACCTTGCCGAGCGAAGACGTCAGATATTAAGGGAACAAATGAAAAAAGGCTATGTGGAGATGGCTACCATTAACCTGTCCCTAGCCGTTGAACAGTACAGACTTGAATCCGAGGTGGCGACGGTATTCGATGAGTCTGTGGCAGGAGGCAAGCGATAATGCAAATACGCCGTGGTGAAATCTATTACGCCGACCTCAGCCCCGTAGTGGGGTCGGAACAGGGAGGTACGAGACCGGTATTAATAATACAAAACGACATAGGCAACCAGTACAGTCCAACCACAATTGTTGCCGCAATTACCTCACAGATATCAAAAGCTAAGCTACCCACGCATGTGGAACTCCCAGCTGAAAAAGATGGATTGGGCAAAAATTCAGTTATTCTTTTAGAACAGATCCGTACCATCGACAAAAGCAGGCTGCTGGAAAAGGTAACTTCACTACAAACCGATATGATGGCCAAGGTTAACCAGGCAGTTGATATAAGTTTGGGTCTTGTGGATATCTAATACATACATATGATGTTTAGCATGCATAAAGTAATACATATCTTTGGTATATAAAGCCGAAACCTGAAACAGGTTACGGCTTTATTATATTGAACACAAAATTAAGTTTGTACCGGGTGCAAAAAAATGTCCCTCCTCCCATATAGTTTATAAAGGGAAGGGGGCTAACTGATGTACCCATTAATAGGTATTACGTGCAATTATGATGAAACTACAAATAGGTACACCATTGGTGAGGACTATGTACAGGCAATTCAGGCAGCCGGCGGGTTGCCTCTGCTCATACCATACTTAAACGATGAGCATACTGGGCATATACTGGCCAGGCTGGACGGTTTGCTTCTCTCGGGCGGAGGTGACATCGACCCATTTTTTTTTGGCGAAGAGCCTTGGCCGGTAAACGGCTATATTGACCCTTTGCGAGACATGTTTGAAATACGGCTGGCCGGTTTGGCTTTAAAGCTTGGTATTCCTATACTGGGTATCTGCAGGGGTATGCAGGTGCTTAACGTTGCTGCAGGGGGAAGCGTTTGTCAAGATATAAGCCTGAACATCAACCGGCCCCTACAGCATATGCAACAAGCTCCACGCTGGTATCCTACCCACCATATCAATATAATCCGGGGTACACGATTACAGCGTATCTTAAATCAGGATAATATCAGAGTGAATTCTTTTCATCACCAAATAATTGACAAACTAGGCCAAAACATGTTAGTATCAGCTTTTGCCGGGGATAAAGTACCTGAGGCAATTGAAGGCGAGGGAGATAAAAACTTTATACTGGGAGTACAATTTCATCCCGAAAATATGTACGGTAAATATTCTTTCATATTAAGTATCTTTATTGCTTTTATTGAAGCATGCAGGCATTATTTGTCGAGTAAAAATTACGCATAATTAAAGGGAAAAAAACAGCTACTGTGGAAACATACATTATGTTGGAGATGATAATTTGCAGGCGATCGTAAATGGAGAAATTTGGACTATGCACGGACCGCGCCTGCGGCAGGGGACTGTGCTTATCGATGACGGAAAAATTATCGCTGTAGGAGAAAACCTTGCCATCCCCTGCGGGTCTGAAATATATAATGCAGCAGGTATGGTGGTCGTACCCGGTTTTATTGACGCCCACACTCACCTCGGTATATTGGAAGAGATATACGAAGAAGGGGACGACTTAAATGAAATAACCGACCCCATCACGCCGCACTTACGAGCTTTAGATGCCATTAACCCAATGGATTTGGCCTTTCAAGACGCGTTGCATGCAGGGGTTACCACCGTAGTTACCGGCCCCGGCAGTGCCAATATATTAGGCGGGGAAATGGTGGCAATGAAGACCTGTGGTTCAGTGGTGGACGATATGGTGGTCAGTTGTCCTGTGGGCCTTAAGGCCGCCCTGGGTGAAAACCCTAAGCGTGTATATGGGCCTAACAAAAAAACACCGGTAACCAGAATGGCTTCAGCGGCTTTGTTAAGGGACGTTTTGGTACGCGGCCAGCAGTACCTGGAAAAACAGTCCAGGGCACTTACCGGTAAAACAGAACCCCCGGAGCAGGATTTAAAACTCGAATCCGTAGCACGGGTAATACGACGCGAAATACCATTGCGTGTGCACGCCCACCGGGCTGACGATATTATGACCGCACTGCGCATCGGCCGCGAATTTAACCTTCGTTTAGTTATTGAGCATTGTACCGAAGGCCATCTGGTAGCGGACAGGCTGGCTGCTGCAGGCGTGCCTGCCGTGGTTGGTCCGGTATTAATTAACCGGGCAAAAGTTGAACTGATGGGGCGTTCGCTAAAAACCGCAGCGGCATTGGCCGCCAGAGGCGTAAGCTTTGCCATTATGACCGACCACCCGGTGGTTCCTGTACAATACCTGCTTATCTCCGCCGGGTTAACTACCCGCGGCGGACTCTCCGAAGAACAGGCCATGAGCGCCATTACCATTGGTGCAGCCAGGGTGCTGGGTTTAGAAGAACGTATTGGCAGCATCGCACCAGGTAAAGATGCAGATATAGTATTATTAAGCGGTCACCCGTTTTATTTAGGTACTGTTGTTAATGGGGTATATATTGGAGGAAAGTTAATTAAAGTAAGCAATAACCATTAAATAAAAAAATTATAAAATTTTGTTTATGGAAAAGAAGGATTATACTAAAGCATGTCGAAGATAATTAAATATGATTTTGGTATAAATATACTGTAAAACATATAAATGTCATAATTTGCATAAATAGGGGGCGGGCATATTATGGGCTCAAGTTGCATGGATATAATGGTCGTTGATGATCTACCAGCAGCCAATTCATCGGCAGCAAAAACTCGTTGCATGGATGTACTGGTTGTTGATGATCACCCTGGGGTCCGTTATTTACTGGATATTGTAATTAGGGAAGTTGGTCACCGGGTACACACAGCCCAAAACGGCCTTGAAGCAGTTGAAAAGGTGCGTACCATAAGGCCCAACCTTGTTTTTATGGATGTGCGTATGCCTTTAATGGGTGGATTGGAGGCACTGAGTAAAATAAAAAAAATGTATCCCGATACCCAGGTGGTAATCATGACGGCTTACGGCTCTGATGATACTATCCTGCAGGCACAGAAACAGGGCGCGCTTTGTTGTATGGCTAAACCCTTTGATGTTGATAGTATAAAAGATTTTTTAGAAGATTTTACTCACCGGACCTCCCAAGCCAAGATAGGATAGACAAAAACGGACAATTATGTCCGTTTTTTTGTCTGTACACTTTTTAACAAGTTCATCTTTGTTTATAATTATAGCTAAGACTTGATATTCGTATAATCGCTGGCTTTTTTTGGAGGGCGCATTTTGACTATAATTAAAACTTTGTCGGCCACTGAAACAAGTGATTTAGGAGCTTTGCTGGGTAGTTTGCTGCAGCCGGGCGACGTTATTACATTAAATGGAGACTTGGGTGCCGGTAAAACTTGTTTTGCCGGCGGTGTAGCCAGGGGGTTAGGCATTAACGAGCGGATCACCAGTCCTACTTTTACCTTGATCAATGAGTATGACGGCCGGCTGCCATTATACCACCTGGATGTTTACCGGCTGGCAAGCCCGGAAGAACTTGAAGATCTGGGCTACGAAGAATACTTTTATGGCTCCGGTGTAACTTTGATTGAATGGGCTGAACGAGTTGAACAATATTTACCTGCCGAGCGGCTGGATATTTTTATTGAAAAGCATACCGATGATGATAATATTAGGGTATTACGGTTTATAGCCCGGGGAAAACGGTACAATAAATTGGCAGAGGAGTTTATGCAGCATGATCGTTCTGGGCATTGAAGCGGCAACTCCGGTGGCTGCCGTAGCTGTGGCCACGGAAGGTAAAATACTGGCCGAGCGGATGGTGAACAACCGCCGCACCCACTCAGTAAATCTGTTACCTATGATCAAAGATTCACTGGCTGATGCAGGTATTAACAAAGAACAACTGACGGGCATTGCGGTTTCCATCGGCCCGGGGTCCTTTACCGGACTGCGCATTGGGTTGAGCACCGCCCGCTCTCTGGCTCAGGTATTGAACCTGCCCCTGGCCGGTGTCCCTACTTTAGACGCCCTGGCTTACCCGCTAACAGGCCATGCCGGACTGGTTTGCCCCCTGCTTAATGCCCGAAAAAACGAAGTTTATACCGCCCTGTACCACAGCACCGGCACCGGACAGGAATGCCTGGTACCCGCCCGGGCTGCGGGTATTCAAGAGCTTCTTCAGCTGCTGGAGGGTTACAATGAGCAGGTTACCTTTATTGGCGATGGCTTAGCCGAGTATATCGGCGTCATAAAATCTCATATGGGTGCACGTGCCGGCCTGGCACCGGTTTGTACATCATTTCCCAGAGGCGCTGCAGTAGCTGAACTAGGTTTGCAGCTGCTTCAAAAAGGTGCGGTTTCCGATCCCCTGACGCTGCTGCCTTATTACCTGCGGGAATCCGAAGCTGAATTAAAATGGCGTGAAAGGTGCCGGGTTAATGAATAAAGCAGCAAGCTTGGCAAACATAACTTTTGCTCAAATGCAATTTAATCACTTGGACCAGGTGATACAAATTGAAAAGGTATCGTTTCCCACACCTTGGTCAAAAAATGCTTTCGACTACGAACTGCGCAGTAATGAATTTGCCCATTACATTGTAGCACTGGCAGAGGACCAAGAGGTTGTCGGTTATGCCGGTATATGGGTCATTATAGACGAGGCTCACGTGACCAATATTGCTGTGCGCCAAGATTACCGGGGGTACGGTTTGGGCATGGCCTTAATGCTGCAGTTAATTCAAAGGGCAACTGTGCTGGGGGTACAACGGATGACTCTGGAGGTACGCCCCTCTAATGCACCTGCCCGTGCTCTATATGCTCGCTTGGGTTTTAAGGATTACGGGCGTCGAAAAAATTATTATCCCGATACTAATGAAGACGCCATCATTATGTGGAAGAACGATTTGGGTTAAAAACCCTGACATATGATAATTTAACACTTAAGTTCCGGGAGCATTTCCCGGTTTTTTTATCATCCGGAATTATTACATTTAAAAAATAATTATTTAAGCAATGTCATTTTACCAAAGGCAGCCGTGTTATTAAGTTGAAAGGAAAACAGGGGAGGTGGCCGGCCATTTTCCCGACTCAAATGGAAAAAGGCGCAAAGTCCGGTTTAACGTACCAGGAAACGTATAATCGCTACTACCCGGCTATATGTCGCCAGCTTACCTATATGCTGGGCAGCCGTGCGGTAGCGGAAGAAATCACTCAGGAGGCATTCCTTAAACTGTACTGCACACCGCCCCGGCAATACCAAAACATCGGGGGGTGGCTTTCCAAAGTGGCTGTAAATCTAGCTTACAATTACCTGCGCAGTGAAAAAAGCCGCCTGCGCAGGGAAGAAAAGACCAAGAGCCAGGGGTTGAAAGTGGTTTCCTGCGAGGAAGCAGCGCTGCAAAATGAAGAAAACAACCTCGTGCGCATCACTTTACAAACCTTACCGAAGAGAGACAGGTTGTGTTTATTAATGAAGCATTCCGGTTTTAGTTATGATGAAATAGCTGAAGCCATCGGAGTAAAAAAAACATCGGTGGGTACCATTATTGCCCGGGCTCAGGCCAAGTTTAAAAGGGTTTACCTGGAACAGAAAGGATGTGATGCTTAATGTGCTATGAAGAAGGCATCCTCCAAGCTTACATTGATAATGAAGTAAGCATCAAGCAGAGACAGGAGATAAACCAGCACTTGGCTCAATGTGCTAAATGCCGCGATGTATTGGAGGAATTACAGTTAAATAACAATTTCGTCAATCTGTGTATGAACCGGTCCCTGGCTGACCTGCCGGGAGTCTCGCCCGCCTTGACAACCGGGCTCCGCGGCAATATACTAAATAAATTTAAAAGGAGTTTAAATACCATGAAGCTTTACAAAAAGTTGATTGCCACCGCCGCTATGGCCGCGGTAATGTTCACCGCCTTTAGTTTCCCGGCTGTGCGCAGTATGGCCGGTGAATTTCTAACCGTGTTTAGAATGGAAAAGGTGCAAACCATTACCGTTAATCCTGAGGATCTGGAACAGCTGGAAAGGACTGTTAATGAAGGGACCGGCAATGTGAATATTGATAATTTTGGGCGGGTTGAAGTAATAGGTAAACAAGAAGCAGTTCCGGTAACTTTAGACCAGGCGGAGGAAGCTGTTGACTTCGCTGTTAAGCTGCCCCAGCCTACAGGTTACAACGAGCCCGAGCTCCAAAAGATAACCGGCAGCACGGTTAACTTTACGCTGGATGTGACCAGTGTGAATAGTCTGCTGCAGTCTCTGGGCAGTACTGAATTGCTGCCGAAAAGCCTTGACGGTCAAACCTTTACTATGCAAATGCCCACTGCTATAACGGCTAAATACCGTTCGGGCAGTGATGTGCTGAACGTAATCCAGGCTAGAAGCCCTGAAATGAAAGTACCTTCCGGGGTGGATGTGTTGGCCATTAGGGATGCTCTTTTAAATGTGCCCGTACTGCCGGAAAACCTTCGCAACCAGCTGTTGGCGGTAGATGACTGGCAGCACACGGTATTAATCCCCGATATGGACGGCACTTCCAGGGATGTTATAGTTAACGGCAGTCAGGGTGTTTTTATGGATGGCAGCACCCGGTCGGATAACTTAGCACCGGTGAGCTTGTTAGTCTGGCAAAGTAACGGTGTCGTGTATACCATCTCGGGCACCAACCTGGATGAGCAATTAGCCCTATCCATCGCCGGGCAAATGAAATAAGGTGGGGTTTATAATTGGACTTGGCCATTGAAACAATTAACTTAACCAAGCATTATGGTAATAAAGTGGGCTGTGCCGAGATTTGCCTCCGGGTTCCCCGGGGGCAAATCTTCGGATTCCTGGGCCCTAATGGAGCAGGCAAAAGTACCCTGGTTAAAACATTAATAGGCCTGCTTTTCCCAACTTCGGGAGAAGCCCGGCTGCTGGGCAAGCCTCTGGGAGACATCGGTGTAAGAAGAAAAATTGGCTTTTTACCGGAAAATTTCCGCTATCACGACTGGCTGACCTGCAGTCAACTGCTGGATTTCCACGCCTCACTGTACGGCATGAGCAATGCGGAAAAAAAGCGCCGTATACCGCAGGTTATTAAGCAAGTTGGCCTGTCCGGACGGGAAAGTCAAAAGATACGCACTTATAGCAAGGGTATGCAGCAAAGGGCGGGGCTGGCTTGTGCACTGCTGCCTGATCCTGATTTACTTTTTTTAGATGAGCCCACCTCTGCTTTGGATCCCCTGGGACGTCGCGATGTTCGGGAGCTACTGGTAGAGCTGCGGGCCGGCGGCAAAACTATTTTTTTAAACAGCCACCTGCTCAGCGAGGTGGAGATGATTTGTGATATGGTGGCTTTTATCAGACAGGGAAAAGTCATCCGGCAGGGGACTCTGGATGAACTGAGGTCCGCCGAAATTAACGTGGAAATGCGTTGTGAGGGGTTAACCGAGCAAATAAGGGACGCGCTGGCCGGTCTAACCCTTTCTATGTACATAGAAGGCGGTACAGTGTTAGCCACTGTAAGCAAGGATGAGGATATTCCATTGCTGGCGGATGCAGTTATTCGGGGCGGCGGCAGGCTGTATGAATTAAACCGTAAGCGTTCTTCTTTGGAGGAAATGTTCATCAGTATGGCTCAGGAGGAGACAAACAATGACGGCTATTATTAAAATAACTTTTCGCGAAGCACTTGGCCGTAAAGTGGTGCTTATTTCGCTTATTCTAGCCGCCGCTTTTCTCGGACTGTACGGTACCGGGGTTCATTTTGTCGCCGGAGATCTGGCTAGGCACCCTAACCCCATGCTGGCGCAAGTGATTTATCCCCAATTACTTTCCTTCGGACTTTATTTCGGCGGGTTTATTGTATCCTTTTTAGCAATATTTTCCGCTGTAGGCGCAATATCCTCGGAAATTGAAAGCGGCATCATCCAGACCATAATTCCCAAGCCGGTGCGGCGTTATGAAATAGTGCTGGGCAAGTTCCTGGGAACCGGCCTGTTTCTGGCCCTGTACGCAGCGTTATTTTTTACGGTAATTTACCTGCTAATTCACTTGAAGACCGGTATGGAGTTAACCGGGCAATGGAACGCCCTGGCCCTTTTTGCCATGCAGCCTGTGGTGCTGCTGGCGGTAACCCTGTGCGGCTCCACATTGCTGCCCACCATAGCTAACGGTGTGGTAATGTTTATGCTGTATGCGGTATCCATAATTGGCGGCATGGTGGAGCAAATAGGCTGGCTAATCAATAACGTTACCCTTCAGCAGACCGGCATACTGGCCAGCTTGATTATGCCCGTCGACGCCCTGTACCGCAAAATAGTCCACCTGCTCATGAACCCCACCGCTAACCCGCTGCAGGCTCTCCAGCAGATGGGGCCCTTTGGCAGCATGTCCGAGCCCAGTGTGTGGATGGTGGTTTATGCAGTGCTGTACGTGATATTTTTTACGGGGATGGCAGTATACCTGTTCGGCAGGAAGGATATATAATAGTATTGGACCTTGCATTATTCAAAATTTATGATACAATATCCTATGTAGCAAATTTAAAGGTTTGCGCCTGTAGCTCAGGGGATAGAGCGCCGGCCTCCGGAGCCGGAAGCACAGGTTCGATTCCTGTCAGGCGCACCAAGCATAAACCTGCGATCCTATAAAATTAAGGGATGGCGGGTTTTTTATTTTAGTGGGGGCAGGCAATAGACTTGTTCCAACTATCATTGTCCTTAAATTGCAAAATCTTTAACGTTTATATATAGCTTGTTAACTAACTCATTAAAAGAACGAGTTCCCAGCGTTACACCGGCTTCTAGAACTATTTTTGCACAAGCCAGGGCATCCTCGGCTGCATCGTGGTGTTTAAAAGAAATGCCAAAACGTTTGGCCAAATTATTTAGCTTATAAGATCCCAGACCTGGCCAAGTCTTTTTTGCAATAACTACCGAGCATTGATATGTAAGCCGGGGGTGTGGTATCAAGTATTGATTAAGAGTATTCCTTAAAACGTTAATATCAAAGGCGGCATTATGTGCTATGACGGTCTTGCCTATAAGATAATCTTTTAATGTTGAATGCCAAAGTTCCTTAAAATCAGGTTTATCAATTACATCCTCAGCCGTAATACCATGTATTCTGGTAAAGAAAGGATGAAAATATAAATCTGGTGGTCTTACTAGCCAAGACTCTCGTTCAACTATATTACCATTTTCTACTACAGCTATACCAACTGAACAGATACTTGCCCTACTATGGTTTGCGGTTTCAAAATCTAAAGCAACATAATTCATAAGCGAATCTTCCTATGCTTAACATTTTTACTAGATATTCAATTCGGATATCCTAATTTCCTTCAAAGATTGGCCGAGGAGGGTATGACTATGATCATTGTTACCCATGAGATGCCTTTGCCCGGCAAATATCCGATCGAAATATATCTATGGATGAGGGGACCATAGTGGAAGAGCCAGTGGATGCCCAAGATTACAAATTGGAGGGTGATTAACTGTAATGAAAAAAGGACAGGAAAATCAAGCATACCTTGTTCAGCATCAAAAGAGGGGGCATTACAATGACGGCCTCCCAGCAGTCAGTTTTCTTGAAAATATAGCCTGCGAGTATGATAGCGAAGGTATCGCGGTCAACCTTGCCGAAACGCTCGAAGGATACCGATGCGAACGATACCGATCTGCCGATGCATCAGCCCTCACAACCCACAGTGTACATATCGATTACACACGCATCAACAGGGTGCCGGACGGCAGGTTCCATACGGAGGTTGATGGCGCGCGCTTTGAGTGCTTTTACCATGCAAGCGAATATGATTACCTTTATGTTGTGCTGGATACCATGCGCGATGACGAGACAATTGCGCATGGGCCGCTCCCCCGCTTTCATAAATGGTCATGGAATACGTTTCTAAGAGGACATCTGCTAAGCATCGAAGACCCGATGTATTTTGAATCGGACATCCCTGTGGGCTGGTTCTACGGCACGCATGAACGAGACTACCGCGACGCAACAGCAAAGCTCGTCACGAGCGTGGCGCGATGCCTCGGCATCCCTAACGATCGAATTATCTTCTATTCAATCTCGTCAGGAGGCACATCGGGCTTGTTCACCGCTGCCAAAATCCCCGGCAGCGTTGCAATAGCATCGAATCCCCAGCTTGACCTTACGCGTTTTCTTCCCAGTGCACTCGTCAGATTCAAAGAGTGCACCGGAATTGATCTTGCCTATGAAAAGCAAGAGGGAGATGTAGGTCGTGTCGATTTCGCGCATGTTTTCTCCACGGATAGCCCTTCCAAGTACCTGGTCATTGTAAACTGCCGTTCGAAGATGGATTTCAACGACCAACTTATCCCTTTCTGTCAAGCACTTGGCATAACCCCCCAATATGGTCTGCAACGGGTGGGCAACTTGATTATCTGGGTAATTGATGCCCCCGGCCCGCACCCTCACATATGCTTCGAAAGCAAGACCATGTATTTCGCCATCGATTTCCTGGCAAAAACATTAGCGGATGGCGGCGATACTGATCGGTTCAAGCCGCTCTACATCCTGTTTAGCGAATTCTGGCATGAGAAGGCGGGGCTGATTGCCGGGGATCCTGCATGCCTTGCCGATGCAGACCCGCTCTCGCTGAAGAATCTGATTGGCGGACGGTAATAACCATACTTTATATTGAGCTAAAGCCGCAACTTTTTTATGCTTCCTGACGTCAATCCTTTAAAATGAAGGGAGTGTGATGAAGCATGAAAAAGAGTATTCTTAGCCTGGGGTTGGCGGCCGGCTTGTTAATGATGCCTGTTGCCGGATTTGCCCAAACCCCTTTCACAGATATACAGGGCCACTGGGCGGTTCGGGAAGTGGAGCAAGTTTATCACAAGGGCATTATGAAGGGCATTGCTAAAGATAAGTATGCCCCCAACCAGCTAGTTACCCGGGCGGAGGTGGCCGTCTGCTTGGACCGTATTTTTGACTTAAATTACGATCACCTGAAATTTATCAAAGAGCCTTCCCCGGCAGACTATTATGACGATGTAGCCGCAGGGCAATGGTACAGCGAGGCCATAACAAGAGCAGGGATATATAATATTTTCAACCTGGATAACCGCAAGTTTGACCCCAAACGGCCTGTTACCAGGCTGGAGGTAGCCGTGGCCATTGATAAAGCTTTTCAGGCCAAGAAGCTAAGCGTGATCACCACGGAAATGTGGCCTTTGTATGAAGATACCACATATTTACCACATGATGAGCAGTTGACGGTGGCTTTTATGTTTAACTCGGGCATCATGAAGGGCAGGTCTGCCAACCAGTTTCAGCCTAATGGGAACATTACCCGTGCCGAGCTGGCAGCAGTATTAAACAGGACCCTGACCACCCTGAACAATGCTCAGCCTGTCGAAGATGTTACCGAGCCAATGAATGTCTCCGTTATACAATCGGAGGAGTTAGACCTATATAGAGACGGTACACCGGAAAAAATCAATCTTTACCAGAAGAGAGATCCCAGGGACATGCCGGTAGCTTTCCACTTGACTGTTGACGGACAAAAAGTGCTTGAAATCGGCGGTGAAGATGGGTTATATACCAATGCCGGCTTCAAGGCTCAGGATGTTGACGGTGACGGGAAACAATGACGGAGCCTGTGAAGTAACTGCCATCCAACGGGTCATCGGCGTGTCTCACTCGGATACCATAGCGCTTTTGAAAACCACTTATCAACTAATGAATGGCAAGTATAAGCCGATAAACCAGATTATAACCACTGAATCGGGTGAAATGCTCAAGTAAATAAATTTTGTTCAAAAATAATTTGCCAAACTTAATGCCAGTATATTAAGAAAGGGAGGGCTTGAAGGTCTCTCCCTTTTGGCTTTAACCCGTGCAGCAATGATAACTTTAATGACTCAACTTTACCAATAACCTGTAAAATAAAACTATGAGTTTAAAGAAAAGTGCTAATCTGACAGGAAGGAATCCTTTAATGAAATACCATAATTTAGCATATAAAAAAGAAGACTTTATCGCGTTGATTACTTTGAACCGCCCGGATGTGCACAATGCCCTGGACCCCCGCACCTGGATGGAGATTTATGCAGTCGCACGGGAATGCCGTTTTGATCAGGATGTACGGGTAGTTATTATCACCGGTTCAGGGAGCAAAGCATTCGCATCTGGGGCAGATATTCGTTCTCTAAATGAGCGTGAAACTTATGCAATATTAAAAAGCGAAGCTCATGCATCGCTTAATGCTTTGGAAAACCTGGAGAAGCCCGTTATTGCTGCTATAGACGGTTTTGCCCTGGGCGGCGGTTGCGAGCTGGCCCTGGCCTGTGATATAAGAATTGCCACTAGCCGCTCCAAACTGGGACAGCCGGAAACCGGCCTGGGCATCATCCCGGGGGCGGGCGGTACCCAGAGATTGCAAAGATTGGTAGGCATCGCTAAGGCCAAAGAATTAATATTTACCGGCAATATTCTCAGCGCCCGGGAGGCAAAAGCCATTGGCCTTCTCAATAAAGTAGTGGAACAGCCCGAAGATTTACTGCCGGCCACTAAACAATTAGCGTATAAAATAATAGCTAATGGACCGTTGGCAGTCAGCCTGGCTAAAATAAGCATTAACACGGGTGCCAACGTTAATATTAACACAGGGTTATTATTAGAAAAATTCGCTTCGACGATTGCCTTTTCAACTCGAGATCGTCTTTAAGACTACATAACACCTGTCTCCTTCCCGGCCTGTGAAAAGGCAGCCAGAGCTTTGTCCAAATCATCCCGGGTGTGCGTGGCCATTACCGCAACTCTCAACCTGCTCATGCCCGGCGGCACTGTGGGCGGTCTGATGCCCGGAGCAAAAACGCCCAGGGATAACAGCTGTTGGGCCATTTGTACGGCTTTGCTGGCATCACCTATTAATACAGGTATTACCGGTGATTCTTCAGTTAGAATGGTAAAACCTATTTTCTTCAGACCGGACCTGAGGTAATGAGCATTCAAATGCAGACTTTCCCGTATCTGCGGATTTGTTCGCAGCACTCTAAAGGCCGCCAAAGCAACGGCAATTTCAGACGGGGGGAGAGCTGTCGAGTAAATAAAGCTGCGCGCTTTGTTCCTCAGGTAATCAATTAAATCATAAGAACCGGCCACAAAGCCGCCGGCACTGCCGATGGCTTTGCTCAAAGTGCCGATTTGAATGGGAATCCTGCTTTCCAGGCCAAAATGCTCGGCTGTACCGGAACCCCGGTGACCCATTACTCCGGTAGCGTGGGCATCGTCTACCATTAACCAGGCATTGTATTTTTCGGCCAGTTCCACCAAGCGGGGTAAAGGGGCCAGGTCGCCATCCATGCTAAAAACTCCGTCGGTAATGATATAAATACGACGGTAACTGCGATTTTGTTGTAATAATTTTTCAAGCACGCCGGTGTCCTTGTGCGGGTAAATTATAGTTTTGGCCTGGCTGAGACGGCACCCGTCAATAATACTGGCGTGATTTAGTTCATCACTAAAAATAATGTCACCCCGGCCCACCAGTGCAGTTATCGCTCCCATGTTAGCCATGTAGCCGGTGTTGAACACAATGGCTGCTTCCGTGCCTTTAAAACGGGCAATGGTTTCTTCCAGTTCTTCATGGAGCCTCATATTTCCCGTGATTAAACGTGACCCTCCCGAACCGGTTCCCCAGAGATCCACAGCCTCCTTGGCCGCTGCTTTTAATTCCGGGTGTTCGGTAAGCCCCAGGTAATTATTTGAGGATAATAAAATACATTCTTTATCGTTAACCATTGTTCTGGAGGATTGGGCGGCGTTCATTGTTTTTAGCTGGCGGTAAAGATTCTTCTGTTTGAGATTTGATAGCTCCTCTTTTATGAATTCCATCTAAAACTCTCCTTTTCGGGTTAGCGGTAAAATTTAAAACGTAAACCATAAAAATTAGCAAGGTTGACGTTTATTGCTTTTATATTACCAAAACATAGTAGTATTGTAAACTTGAAATTAAACTTCGGTTAACATTGAAATGTTATAACCGGTATGGGTAACGAAATTGAAGTTGAATTCTTGGTGATTTGGTGGAATTAACCGGATACATAGACGGGTAAGCTTTGCTTTATATCTTTAAGGTAATTGTTAACCCTTAATATTTAACTAGTTGACAATGGGCTTTTTTTTGTGTAATAATTGCTAATAAATAAATTTGAAATGAGAGATTTAGTCATGTTCAAACTGAAAGAAACTAAAAATAAAATACTTTCCGGTGCATTAATTGACAAAGACGAAGCCCTGGAAATATGCGAAGCGCCGCTGGCGGAGCTATGCGCAACGGCCAACGAAATCAGGCAGCATTTTTGCGGCAGCGCCTTTGATATCTGCACCATCATCAACGGCAAAAGCGGTAAATGCTCGGAAAACTGCAAGTATTGCGCGCAGTCCTCCTTTTACCGGACTGCTGTTGAGGAATACCCATTGCTGGACACGGACAAGATCGTGGAACAGGCTGTTTACAACGAGGAACGGGGAGTGCTGCGGTATTCTATCGTTACTTCCGGCAGGAGATTGTCACCCGGAGAGGTAGACCAGGTGTGTAACAGCATCCGGGCCATCCGAGAAATATGCAATATTGCTGTTTGCGGTTCCTTCGGCCTGTTAGATGAAGCGCAGTTTGCCAGGTTGAAAGCAGCGGGTATTAGCAGAGTTCACAATAACCTGGAAACCTCCCGCAGGAACTTTTCCAATGTCTGCACCACCCACACCTACGACGATAAAATTGCGGCCATCCGGGCTGCGCAGCGAGCCGGGCTAAACGTTTGTAGCGGCGGTATTATGGGGCTGGGCGAATCGATGGAGGATAGAATCGACATGGCGCTGGACCTTCGCGAGCTGGGTGTCCGGTCCATTCCCGTCAATATGCTTAACCCCATCCCGGGTACGCCTTACGAAAACAACAAGCGGTTAACTAACGAGGAAATGTGCCGTATAGTGGCGCTGTTCCGCTTCTTAATACCCAATGCCTCCATCCGGCTGGCGGGCGGCCGCGGGCTGCTGGCCGATAAGGGACGCCAGTGCTTTTTGTCCGGCGCCAATGCCGCTATTTCCGGTGATATGCTGACCACGGAAGGCATTACCATTGAGCAGGACATGCAAATGTTAGACGAGCTGGGCTATAAGGCGGTGTTGTGGGATGCCTGAAGCTAAAGGTCTTTTCGTTACTGCCACCAGTACGGAGGTGGGCAAGACCTATGTGACCGCCCTGATCGTGAAAAAGCTGCGTGAGGCCGGTTACAACGCAGGTTATTATAAGGCCGCCCTCAGCGGCCTGGAGAAAACAAAAGCCGGGCTGCAGGCCAGTGACGCCGGCTACGTGAAACAGGTCGCCGGCCTGGATGAAGACTTGTCCAACCTGGTTACCTACATCTATGAGAACCCCGTTTCCCCGCACCTGGCAGCCCAAATGGAGGGCAATCCAGTGGAACTGCCGTTGGTGAAAGCCGCTTACGCCAAAGCAGCAGCTAAATATGACTACCTGACAATGGAAGGCAGCGGCGGTATTATGTGTCCGCTCCGCTACGACAGCTCGGCCCGCATATTTCTGGAGGATGTAATCAAGGAATTAAACCTGGGCACGGTCCTGGTGGCCCATGCCGGGCTGGGCACCATCAATGCGGTGGTGCTGACCGTAGAATACATGCGCTACCGCGATATCGCCGTGAAGGGAGTTATTTTAAATCATTTTTGCGGGAGTCTGATGGAATTGGACAACAAGAAAATGATTGAGGAACTTACCGGTATCCCGGTGCTTGCCCTGGTGCAGGAAAACGCAGTCGAAATCAACCTGGAGGCCGGCCGGCTGGCCGCCTTGTACGCTTAGGAGGATGTGAACAGGATGAATATGAACTTAGTGGAAAAGGACCTGCGATATATCTGGCATCCCTGCTCCCAGATGAAGGATTATGAGGAGCTCAAGCCAATTATTATCGACCACGGCCAGGGAGTCTACTTGTACGACATAAACGGCAAAGCTTACATAGATATTGTCAGCTCCTGGTGGTGCAACCTGCTGGGGCACTGCAACCCCAAAATCAACGAATACATCAAGAACCAGCTGGATAAGCTGGAACACGTTATTTTCTCCAACTTCTCCCACGAACCAGTCATTACCCTGTGCGAGCAGCTGATGGAGATTATCCCCAGGGGGCTGGCTAAATTCAACTTTTCCGACAATGGATCGTCGGCGGTGGAATGCGCGTTGAAAATGGCCTTTCAGTACCAGTACCAGACTGGCCACCCGGAGAAAACCCGGTTTATGTGCCTGACCGAAGGCTATCACGGCGAAACCATCGGCGCATTGTCGGTGGGCACCCTGGACCTATACGCCAAAATTTATAAACCGATGCTCATGGAAACCTTCCGCATTGAAGCCCCGGACTGCTACCGCTGCCCTTACGGGCAAAGCCGTGACAACTGCGACTGTGCCTGCTTTGAGCACGCCGAGCAATCTTTTGCCGAGCATGCAGAAGAAACCTGTGCCATTATTGTTGAGCCTATGCTGCAGGGAAGCGCCGGTATGCGCATTTACCCGGCCATGTACCTGAAAAAACTGAGGTCACTCTGCGATCGGTACAACGTTTTGCTGATTGCCGACGAAATTGCCACGGGTTTTGGCCGCACCGGCAAAATGTTTGCTTGTGACCATGCCGGGATCAGCCCCGATATCATGTGTATCTCCAAAGGGCTCACCGGCGGCTACCTTCCTTATTCGATTACCATTACCACGGATGCCATTTACGATGCGTTTTATGCCGACTACAGCGAAGGCAAGGCTTTTATGCACAGTCATACCTACAGCGGTAATCCGCTGGGGAGCGTTGCTGCACTGGCTGTCCAGAAAATCCTGCGTGAAGAACATATCTTGGAAACAGCGGCCGTTCGGGCTCAATATTTGCACGACCGGCTGAACGAAGCACTCCTGGACCACCCCAACGTGGGTGAAATTCGCCACATAGGCCTGATCAATGCCATGGAGCTGGTTACCGATAAGCAGTCGAAAACAGGCTTTGACGCAAACTTTAGAATGGGCTACCAAATTTATAAAAAGGCCCTGGAGGGTGGATTAATTTTAAGGCCGCTGGGCAATGTGCTGTATTTTAATCCACCCTTGATCATCAACGAAGAGGAAATTGACCAGGCAGTGGATATCTGTGCCGGCGCTATTGAGACAATTACCCGGGCATACTGAACCGGCAATAAAGCTGATATGCGCAATAGGTAGCTTACATAAGAGCCTTTTGGTTGCATACCGGAATATACTGAAAAGCGCGCCCAAAGCGAACCGAATGGGCGCGCTTTTTTTGTGTGCGCAGGTTTACTTACAGCATTTTCTTGACAGAATAATTTGTTACCGCTTAAAATATGTTTAATATAAGTAACTAAACAGTTACTTGGATTAATTCTAAACGATGACATGGAGGGATAACCTATCGGACAGCGTAATCATACAACCCCTCCCCAAGCAGCTGACCGGGAACAACGCTCGGACGAAAGCCGAACTCGTATCTTAAAGGCCGCAACAAGAATCTTTGCCGAAAAGGGACCCGAGGGAGCCCGGGTAGATGAAATTGCCGAACAGGCGGGAATAAATAAGCGCATGCTCTATCATTATTTTGGCAGTAAAGAAAATCTCTACCTGGAAGTACTGCGTTACAACTATAACAAAATATACACGTTAAGCAAGAATGCCATTGATTCAGCGGACGAACCCAGAGTGAATGTGGCCAGGGCTATTCGTTCTTACTTTTATTTTTTAGCCGGTAATGAGGCTTTTGTGCGGCTGACCAGTTGGGAAGCACTTGGCGGGGGCCGGTTTGGAGGTAAATTGTTTCCTCAGTTTTTTGCTCTGATTGAATTGGAGTTTGACGACATTATTAAGGATGGAATCGAGCGGGGTTGCATTAGGCCGGATATAGATATTCGCCAGGCAATTCTCAGTGTGCATGCCTTATGTCTGGTTTATTTTACTCAGCGCAACATCGTACAGTCTCTCTGGCGGGAAGATATGTTTTCCGAGGAAATGCTTGAAGCCTGCTTGCAGCATATTTTAAACCTTATTTTTGACGGGATCTTTATTTAGCCTTATGATGACAGGAGGCCATTTTAATGGATGACTTGGGCAAAATTAGTATTAAGAAAGGACTTGTTTTTATCCTTTTCTTGGGCATTATCGCCGTGGGTGTGCTCATTTTCTACCGTTACTTTTATGAGCAACAGGCCGCCTTGGAAAGTGAACGCCAAAGTCTGACTGCAACGGGAACAGTTGAGGCAACGACTGTTCTGGCCTCTTTTAAGATTCCCGGTAAACTTGAAAAAATATTGGTAGACGAAGGCAGCCAAGTTAAAACCGGGCAGGAAATAGCTTCCTTAGAAGCTGAGGAAATCAGCTCCGATCTGGTTACTGCTCGCGGGGCCTATGATGCGGCGGTAGCCCAAGCCAAACAAGCAGCAGATTCGGTTTCCCTGACCAGTCAACAAGTAGAGAGTACGATTAACCAATTACAAGCTAAAGTGGGTCAGGCTGAAATAGGAGTTAAAGACGCCAGGCTAGCCTACGAGCGAGCCTTAGCCTTATTTGAAAACGGGGCTGTGCCTCATAAAACTCTGGATGATGCCACCAATGCTTACGAACTGGCCCAAAGCAAGCTACAGGAAGCTCAGGCCGGTCTTGACGAGGCTTTAGCGGCTAAGCTTAACGTTTCGTTGGCTCAATCTCAATACCAGGCTGCCCAGGGAGCGGTCAAGCAAGCCGGTGGCGCCGTTCAAAAAGCAGAGGAATACCTGAAAAATACCCGTTTGTTAGCCCCGTTATCCGGCTATATCACTGAAAAATATCTCAACCCGGGAGAAATGCTCAATGCCGGTACGCCGGTGTTTGAAATTACCGATATGAAACACCCTTATATTAACATTTATCTTAGCGAGCGAAAGATTGGCCGTGTCCGGCTGAATCAAGCTGCTGAAATCACTGTCGATGCCTTCCCGGAGCGAGTCTTTAAGGGTAAGGTGGTTTTAATCAACGAGGCCGGAGAATTTGCGGTTAAAAAAGCCCTTGATGACCAGCATGAGCATGATATCCGCAGTTTCAAGGTCAAGATAGATGTGCCCAATGATGATCTGGCCTTGAAGACAGGTATGACTGCCCGAGTTAAGCTCATTGAGGGGGGACAGTAAGTTATGGAGCCCGTAATTAAGGTCAGTAATCTGGTGCAGAAAATCGGTCGTCAAATACTATTCAACGGTCTATCTTTTGAGGTGCTGCCGGGTGAGAGTTTTGGCGTGTTTGGCCTCCGGGGAGCCGGCAAAACAACACTGTTACATATTTTGGCCGGCGTAGACCGGTTTAAGTCCGGCCAGGTAGAAGTGCTTGGTTACAATATCAAGAAATCCGAAAAGTTCAAACGCGATTTAGGTCTTGTCACCCAGGAGAAAAGCTTGTTTCTGGATATGACCGTGGTTGAAAATCTAGACTTTATGGCCGCTTTAAAAAAGTCTTCCCGGTCCGATGTATATCAAATGATTGAACGTTATGCATTAAAGGATTTACTGGCTGAGCCCGTTATCCTGCTTGCCATGGGCAGCTTTCAACGGCTTTCCCTCGCTTGTGCCATGCTTAACCGGCCAAAGTTGTTGATTGCCGATGAAATCATTAAGGATTTCGATTTATACTCACGCAACCTCATTTTAAGGGAGCTGCGGCAATTCCAAGCTGAGGGCGGCACTTGTGTCTTTGGCTTCAGTAATATTGACTTTTGTGAGCAGCTGAGCAAGGTTGGCTGGCTGGAGAACGGGAAACTGAAGGTCTATGAGCCGGAGTCTGCCCGGGCGGAATGGCACCGGCAGATAAAATTATACGCAGAACAGAGTGATAGCCATTATGTTTAAACAATGCCCGGCTATTATGAA
Source organism: Sporotomaculum syntrophicum (assembly GCF_009932395.1). Lineage (GTDB taxonomy): Bacteria > Bacillota > Desulfotomaculia > Desulfotomaculales > Desulfallaceae > Sporotomaculum > Sporotomaculum syntrophicum. The sequence continues at coordinate 582,955 of NZ_LSRS01000003.1, read as the reverse complement.
GCGTGAGTTATTTTACATGTGGCGGGACAAGGGTTTGCGCAATATTCTGCTGATCGGGCCGCTGCTGGGACTGTTTTTGTTTATGGGTATATACAGCCACCCGAGGATTGACCATATTACCACGGCAGTGGTTGACCTAGACCAAAGCGAAGCCAGCCGGCAAGTTATTGCTGAGTTAAGGAATACCCAAGACTTAGAGATCGCCTGTTATCCCGAAAACTTCAAGCAGCTTGAGGAGCTGGTGAAGAGGGGAGAGGTGATGGTCGGTGTCGTTATCCCGGAAAATTACGCCAAAAATATTGCTCTGCAGCGCCAGACCAGGGTGGCGGTGGTAATAGACGGCGCCAACATCACTTATGCTACGAATGCGGCAAGTGCAGTTTTAACGGTCACCAGAAACCTGGGAGCCCAGGTGGGGGTTAAAACCTTGATCGCCCGGGGAATACAACCGAACCAGGCCAAGGAAGCCTATCAATCTATTGAATTTCGGGAAGAAGCTTGGTTTAATCCTACTTTAAACTACGCCTATTTTTTGGTGCTGGCATTAGTCCTTAATATCTGGCAGCAGTGCTGCATGCTGGCTTCCTGTATGAATATCGTCGGCGAAAACGGTGTCCGCAGCTGGCTGCAGATAAAGGCTTCCGGGCTGTCTGCGTTTAAGCTTTTTTGCAGCAAGTCTATTGTGCATATTAGCGTTTTTATGCTGCTCGTTTTGCCGGTCTATTACCTGGCTTTTGTGATCTTTAAACTGCCCCTTAACTGTGGAATCATTACTTTCCTGCTGTTTACCCTGATATTCGCTGTTTCCCTGCACAGCTTGGGTACACTGATCTCGAGTTTTTCCAGTAATGCTGTAGACGCATCACGTTTTGGGATGGTGATTGCCTTGCCGTCCTTTGTGATCTCAGGTTTTACCTGGCCCATTGCAGCCATGCCGCAGTGGTTCCAGCCGTTGGCCTGGGTGCTTCCTCAAACCTGGTTTTTTCAGGGAATCAACTATTTTGTTCTAAAAAACCCGGGTTGGGAAATGATGAATCGCTATTTTTTGGTACTGGGAATGATGGCAGTGCTCTGCTATAGCCTGTCTGCTTTGTTTACGCACTGTTTTCAAGCGCGTTTCAGATAAGAGGTATTTGCCATGCAACAGCTTCTGAATATTGCTCACTACGAGGTTGTACATATATTTAAAGACCGGATTCTTTTTTTGGTGGTATTTGTCGTGCCCTTTATCTATGCATCGCTGCTAGGCATGATTTATGCCTCCAGTATACTGCAGCAGGTGCCGCTTGCCATTGTTGATCTTGACCATTCCGCGGAAAGCCGTGCCGTTGTCTCGGCTTTTGAGAATAGTAATGATTTCCGGGTAATCCCATCAGTCGATACCTATGCTGAATTGGAGCAAGGGATGAAAAACGGTACGGTCCGGGCCGGGGTGGTGATCCCGGAAGACTATTCCCAAAGTTTATCTCAGCACCGGCTGACCCAAATTTTAACCGTATATGATGGTTCCAACCTAATTTATGGCTATAATACTCGCAGATATTTCCAGCTGGTGCTGAATACCTTCAGTGCGGAGCATACTGCTGCCTATCTCGGCGGGCTAGGCATGAGCAAGCAAGAAATAAAAAGCGTCATGGACAGCGTTTCGGTAACGATGCAGGTTTGGTATAATCCAAACTATAGCTACAGCACTTTTATCTTTCCCGGTTTGATTATTATAATCTTGCACCAGATTGGCCTACTGGGTATTGGACTCACGATCACCAGGGAAAAAGAACGGAATACCTGGCTCCAGTATCTGTGTGCCGCAGTGCCCCAGTGGAAAATTTTTATGGGCAAAGCTCTGCCTTATTTTATTGTCAACTTCTTTAACTATGGTTTATTATTATGGCTGGCCGCCCGGTTTATAAATGTCAAGCTTGAAGGCTCACTGGCTTTGATACTTTTGCTGGGGTTGCTCTTCAACATAATCATTACCTCACTGGGGTTTGTTATTTCGCTGTATGCGCCCAACTCTCTGCAGGTGTCGCGTTATCTAATGCTGCTGTCGGTTCCCTTGTTCTTTATTGCCGGGTACACCTGGCCCGGCACCCATATGCCGGTATTACTTTATGGCTTGGGCAAACTTATGCCTTTCACTTGGATGGCTGAAGGTTTACGCTTGGTTACATTAAAGGACCTGGGTGCCAACTACCTGGCTATTACTATTATCATTATGAGCTGCATGGCCGCATTTACTTCATTTTTAGCAGTAACCTTTACGAAGCGTCGGAACCCGGCAGCAGAAGGGGGGCTGGTGGTAAACAGCGGCAGTACTTATCCTAAGAAGAACTTTTTAAATTAAACATTGTTATCCGGTGCTTTAAAATAAAAATAACCCCCTGGTTTTGACGCCGGGGGTTTAATAATATAATATTGTGTTTAAAAAAAGTCACCTCCACCAAAATCATCAAATCCATCAAACAAGCCGCCACCATCATCTTCACTTCCTGCTAGATCAGCATCCGCATCTTCACCTGCAGTAGCTTCACTTTCATCACCACCAAACAGGCTACCCAGCACAGCTGCACCCAGAAGACCTGCCGCCATGCCCCCCATAAAGCCACCAAAGCCCGGCCGGCCCTGGGTATTTTGTTGCTGTTGATAGTTTTGGTATGCCGGTTGGGTATTCGGTCCCTGTTCAGCAGCAAGTTGGAGTTCCTGGTTTAGAAATTTTTTAATGTAATCGGTTACTTGTTCTGTTGAACCCCCGGCTAGTAACTCGGAAGGTATAGCTAGTTCCGTATGGTGTTTCATGGGAATCATTTGACCGGTTGCAATACTTAAGGCCAAGTACAGCTTAATAGCCTGGTCATCAAGATAAAACTTAACTTCAAGTTCCTTTAAACTATCCGCATATAACGTTGTGGGATAGTAATTAAATTCCTGTCCATATCTTCCAATTCTGCCCGAGCCTATTTTTTCCCTCAAACCTAATACTGCCAAGGCATCCAGTATTAATGCCATGTCTTTACCGGGAAGCACAATAAACTCATCGGTATCGCCGGTGTCTGCCGACTTGGCTATGTCCATTTTAGTCACTAAATGGTAGGACACCGAACCTTTTGAAATAGGGTAATGAAAGGGCAGGTAATGCTCAAAAGGAACTTCTTGTGTTGCTTTAGCTTTGGTATAGAAATTTCCGGCAACTCTAATAGTATCAACTTTTTTGCTAAATTCTTTGCCCTTTATGGTAAATTTCATAACCACTTCTACATCAAGGGTGTTAATTTCCTGGTCAATATTACCACCCTCAACAATTATCCTGCCTCTTAACGATTCCCCAATACTAAACTCTTGTTTATCCAACACCAGGTTAACTTTTGAGGAACCAATACCGAAACTAGCCAACAGCCGTTTTAGCATGGAAAATCATTCCTTTCAAAAAGATTGTTCATATTTAAAATCATATAGGAAATCTTTTTTAATAATTACCTGTATTATAGACTTTATCCAGTAAAACGTACAGTTAAACGTTATACTAGAGAAGTATCGTCAAAAAAATTTACTAATTGAAGATGTTAGTTTGAACAGTAGCTTGGTTGAAGGTTGTTTATCTAATTACGTGGAATAAGGATTTCAATAATTTATTTTGCCGGAGGGTATCTTTATGGAAATTAGAGTTTATTACGAAGACACTGACGCAGGCGGCGTGGTGTATTACGCAAATTATTTAAAATACTTTGAAAGAGGGAGAACCGAATACCTGCGCAACCGGGGCTTATCGGTTGCGGCAATGGCCCGGGGAGGTATCGCTTTTCCTGTTGTACACGTGGAGATTAATTACCGCGCCCCGGCGTGGCAGGACGATTTACTTGCCGTGGAAACTGACGTTCTGGAAATCGGTAAATCCTCTTTCACGCTTACCCACCGGGTTCTGCGGGTTAATGATGGAAAACTGCTCGTGGAAGGTAAAGTTAAATTAGCATGTGTAGGTCCGGGAAGGAAACCCATACGTCTGCCCGAAGAGCTTTTACAAGCTCTTAAAGCGTAAAGGTGCAACGAGATACTACATGAAAAATATGTATTAAATGTAATCAGCCTGCATACAAATTTTGTAAAAACGTGTGTAGGTTTTTTTATTTAATAACCATTCAATATTTTAAAATTTAAGATTTTGGAATTTTGAACCATGGTTTATTCTAGTTCGTCTAGTTATTAACAATATTGTATTAGCTGGGTTATTGATAAAAAAATAAAATCAGTCGACAAATAACACCATTTTCTCTATAAACAGTGTGATAATATTATGATATAAAAGATTATATTCAAAAAACAGTTAAAATATTATGACATATCGTAACTTTTATTGTATAAAAAAATTAGGGAATAGCAAAAAAAGCTTTCAAAATTAAATAAACATAACCTTTTATATTTAATCAATTGAATCAAAAGGTTGCGTCACAATATATGCATAAGGAGGTGAAATAATGTCGACCATCCAAGACATCGTCTTAGCTTTTCGGGATAAACCCGGCGGAATCATCGAAGCATATCATGCTGTGCAGAAAGAATACAATTACCTTCCAGAGGAAACCATTACCGTTGCAGCCAGTACTTTCGGTGTTTCAGAAGCCCAGGCTTACGGTGTAGCAACGTTTTATTCCTATTTATCTGTTGAAAAACGCGGTAAATATATCATCAGGATGTGCGAAAGTGCTCCCTGCCACGTCGCCGGTGCCGAGGCTTTAATTAAAGCTTTTGAAGCAGCTTTAGGAATTGTAGCCGGTGAAACTACTGCAGACGGGAAATTTACTCTGGAACTTACCGAATGTGTAGGACAGTGTCAGGCCACCCCGGTCATCACGATCAACAATGTGCCTTATGTTAACATGAGTCCCGAACAGGTACCCGCGGTGTTAGCCCTGTGCCAGTAAATACTTATAGAAGGGCGGGATACAATTGATTGAGGAAAAAAGAATAGTTTTGCGCAACGCAGACTTGATTGATCCGGAAAAAATTGAAGACTACTTGCAGGCGGGCGGTTATCAAGGCCTGGAAAAAGCCCGCTCAATGTCACGTCCGGATCTAATCGCTGAAATTAAAAAGTCTAACCTGAGAGGACGCGGCGGAGCCGCTTTTAATTGTGGATTAAAATGGAGCTTTGTGCCTGCTGATGCCCCTGTGTCTTATGTGGTCTGCAATTTTGACGAAGGTGAACCCGGTACTTATAAGGACCGCATTATCGTGCAAAAGGACCCCCAGTCACTGCTTGAGGGCATGGCCATTTGCGGTCATGCTGTCAATTCGAAAAAGGGTTACATCTACTGTCGTGGTGAGTACCCTTATGTAGTAGATTTGCTAAACCGAGCTATTGACCAGGCCCGCAATAAAGGTGTCCTGGGTGATTTTGACATTGAAGTCCGTATGGGCGGTGGCGCTTATGTATGCGGTGAGGAAACAGCGCTCATTGAATCCATTGAAGGCCACCGGGGCGAACCACGGTTTAAACCGCCATTTCCTGGCGTGGCAGGCTTGTGGGCTCAGCCGACTGTAGTAAATAATGTTGAAACATTTGCCAATCTCCCATCAATTGTCATTAACGGTGCCGAATGGTTTGCGGCCATTGGGGCACCAAACTACCCGGGTACCAAAGTATTGACTCTTACAGGTGATGTAGCTAACCGGGTATCTATAGAAGTTCCTACCACCGCTACTCTACGTGAAGTTATTTATGACTTCGGGGGTGGCATCAAGGATGGCAAGAGATTTAAGGCGGTGCAGGTGGGCGGAACTTCAGGAGGTTTTATTCCCGAATCACTGCTCGATACCCCCATTGATTTTGATTCTATGCGCGGTATTGGAGCCACCTTGGGGACTGGAGCGGTATTCGTTATGGACGAAACCAGAGACATTGTTGATATCACGACTCGCATTGCCAAGTTCTTTGAACATGAATCATGCGGCAAATGCAACCCCTGTCGGGAAGGTACTTTCCGCGCTCACGAAATCATGAAAAAAGTTAATCAGGGCCGGGCATCAGTGCAGGATATCGAGAACCTTACCATCCTGTCTCAAGTTATGGAAAAAGCCTGCCTGTGTGGTTTAGGGCAAGCAGCCCCTGCACCGATCTTAACTACCCTGAAGCATTTTTACCCTGAATACCAAGCTCGGCTGCAATTAAATTAGAAAGGGGGGGTATAAAATGATAACTTTAACAATTAACGGCAAAGAAGTTCAAACCCCGGAAGGCAGTACTATTCTGGAAGCATGCCAGCAAGCAGGAATTCCCGTCCCGACCCTTTGCTACGACCCTGATTTGCGCCTGGCCGGTTCCTGCCGCATGTGTTTGGTGGAAATAAAAGGACGTCCCTTGTATGCAGCATCTTGTGTAGCGCCTGCCGAAAACGGAATAATTGTTGAAACCGAAAGTCCGGGAATAGTGGCTGCTCGCAAGGTTATTTTGGAACTGTTGTCTGCCCGCCATAATTTCAATTGCCAGGTATGTGAAAAAAATGGCAACTGTAAGTTGCAGGATTACTGTTATCAATACGGGGTTAAGGAAAGCCGTTTCAATTATGGTGAACCAACCAATTATCCCATTAATGACCCTAACCCGTTTTTTGAACGTGATTATAACAAATGCATTATGTGCACCCGTTGTGTCCGGGCTTGTGAAGATATTACCATTGCCCGTGCCATCAGCGTCGATAATCGCGGCCACCATGCCAAAATAGCCACTGCTTTTGACGGCAATTTGACTGATTCCCCTTGCGTTTTCTGCGGGCAGTGCGTGATGGTTTGCCCGACAGGAGCCCTAACCAGTAAAGTCAGCGCCGGACTGGGCCGGTCCTACGAAGTTGATAAAGTTCTGACTACCTGCAGTTATTGCGGCACCGGCTGTACACTCGAACTAAATGTTAAGAATGACCGCGTAGTGGGCGTGACTTCCAATCGTACAGAAACTGGAAGCCCGGTTAATAAAGGCGCCCTTTGCGTAAAGGGACGTTTCGGTTGGGACTTCATTAACTCCCCCGAACGCTTAACAACGCCCTTGATCAAGGAAAACGGTGAATTCCGAAAAGCCAGCTGGGATGAAGCGCTGGACCTGGTAGCTAAACGTCTGGGTGAGATTAAAACAGAATTCGGTGCGGATAGTATGGCTGTATTTACGTCTGCCCGGGTTACCAATGAAGAAAATTATATTGCCCAGAAATTTACACGTGCTGTACTTGGCACTAATAACGTTGACCATTGCGCCCGTCTTTGACACTCCGTTACTGTCGCCGGTCTGGGGGCAGCATTCGGAAGCGGAGCAATGACTAATTCCATTGGTGAATTAGAAAAAGACGCTGATTGTATATTCGTGATCGGTTCCAACACTACCGAAAATCACCCGGTAATTGGTATGAAAATTAAGAAGAATGTCTTGCAAAATGGGGCTCGTTTAATTGTGGCTGACCCACGCCGTACTGATCTGGCCAAAATTGCCGATGTCTACCTGCCGCACTTGCCCGGTTCAGACGTCGCTCTGGTAAACGGGATGATGAACGTGATCATCAGTGAGGGACTGGCCGATCTGGATTTCATTGCCCAACATACCGAGGGCTTTGAAGAAATGGCGGCTTTGGTTGCCGGGTATACCCCTGAATTTGTAGCGCCAATCACCGGTGTACCGGCTGAAGATATTCGCAAAGCAGCCCGGCTGTATGCTGAAAGCGGCAACTCAGTCATTTGTTACGCCATGGGACTTACCCAGCACCGCACCGGTACTGATAACGTTAAATCAGTTTGCAACCTGGCTATGCTCACCGGGAACATCGGTCGTCCCGGAACCGGGGTAGACCCCTTGAGAGGCCAGAACAACGTACAGGGAGCCTGTGATATGGGTGGCTTGCCCAACGTATTTACCGCTTACCAAGCTGTAACTAATGATGCCGCCCGGGAAAAATTTGAACAAGCCTGGGGAGTATCTCTCCCAAGCCAAAATGGTCTGGTTTTAACGGAAGTAATTAACAAGGCACATCATGGAGATATTAAAGCCCTTTATGTCGTGGGTGAAAATCCAATGATGAGTGATCCCGATCTTGAGCATGTAGGAGAAGCCCTGGAAAAGATTGATTTTGTAGTAGTACAGGATATCTTTCTCACTGAAACCGCCAAATACGCTGACGTGGTTTTACCCAGCGTTTGCTTTGCGGAGAAGGACGGTACCTTTACCAATACGGAAAGAAGAGTGCAGCGGGTTCGCAAAGCAGTATCAGCACCAGGCGAAGCTCGGGTTGACTGGGAAATTCTTTGCGAGGTTGCTACCCGGATGGGTTATCCCATGAATTACGAGAATAGCGAACAAATCTTTGAAGAAATTCGCACTCTTACCCCGTCCTATGCCGGGATCAGTTACCAGCGCATTGAGAACGGCGGCATACAGTGGCCGTGTCCAAACGAAGAGCACCCGGGTACACCTTACCTGCACAAAGAAGGTAACTTCAGCCGTGGTCTGGGCGCGTTTACCGCGATAGATTATATCGCTCCCGGTGAGCTGCCCGACGAAAAGTATCCATTAAGACTTACCACCGGCCGCAGCTTGTTCCACTACCATACGGGTACCATGACTCGCCGTGCTTCAGCGTTGAATGAGCACGTACCCACGGCTGAATTGGAAATCAATCCAGAGCAGGCTAACGCATTGGGTATTGCAGACAATGACTTGGTGAATGTATCAACCCGCCGCGGCAGGTTGGAAATGAAAGCTAAAGTTACTGATACGATTGCTCCCGGGGTTATTTTTACAACCTTCCATTTTACAGAAACTCCGGCTAACTTGTTAACCAGTTCCGAATTTTTAGATCCTACGGCTAAGATACCTGAATACAAAGTTTCTGCAGCCGTAGTTGAAAAGATATAATTTATAGATATTAGAGAGTAGTATTTTGGGCAGAGAACATGAGAATGGGTGAAATGAAAGGAGTGTAAAAGATGAATTTTCAATCGCCAGCTGAAATAGCAATTGCCATTTGTAGTGCTGGTAAAACCAAAGCGGAAATGGCCTTAACTAAACTAGTACTTTTAGGAATTCTAGCTGGAGTCTACATTGGCTTCGGAGCTAACTTGGCGACTAAAATTGGCTCTATGGACCCTGCTCCGGGTTCGGCCGTTGGTCAGTTCCTGTTCGGCGCATGCTTTTCTGTAGGACTGATGTTAGTCGTTATTGCCGGTGCAGAACTTTTCACAGGCAATAATATGGCATGTATGGCATCATCAATGAATGGCCAGTCCAGCTGGGGCGGCTTGGTTTATAACTGGACTGTGGTTTTCGTTACCAACTTCATCGGCTCGATCTTATTAGTTTATATTATTTTTTACAGTAACTACTGGATTGCTCCCGACGCAACAACCGGCGCACTGGCAATAACCGCACAGGGCAGCAAAGCATTAGCCATTGCCAAGGGTAAGTTGACTCTAACCTGGACGCAGGCCTTCTTGCGTGCAATATTATGTAACTGGTTGGTATGTTTGGCTGTGTGGATGGCAACTGGCGCTAAAGACATCATCGGAAAAATATTTGCAATATTCTTCCCGATCATGGCTTTCGTATCCAGCGGTTTTGAACATAGTGTTGCCAACATGTTCTTTATTCCTATGGGCATTACCATTGCCAGCGCCAATCCTGAAGCGGCTGCAGCGGCGTTAAATATGACCCCGCAAGCAGTTACCGCACTGTACAGCTATGGAAACTTTTTCGTAAATAATTTGGTTCCAGTAACCCTCGGCAACATAGTAGGCGGCGGTATTTTTGTAGGCGCGATTTACTGGATGATTTACTTGAAAAAGAAAGCCGAAGTCAAACAAGATAAATCTGCATCGGCGTAAATATATTCTAGCTTCCGACCAACTCTATTAAAGGTAAAAGTTGTATGTAAAAAATAGTATTATTTCATAATATTAACCCTCGAAAAAACAGGTCAATTATAGTATATATATAATGACACTTAAGTTTTCTTTCCTCGTGCGGAGACTTTCCTTAGGGAAATACTTCGCATTTTTTTATATTTCTACCCATTAATACTGCACCGGAATAAAGAGTTGATGTATAATAAATATAAACTAAGTTATAGCCACTTGACAAAAAACTGGTTTTATTTTATTTTTAATATAAACTAATATTGCCTACTAATCTTATAGTGCAAAGTATTTCACTGTTTAAAGATTGAGAGGTTTGCCATGATTCATACACTAAAAAAATTTGGCCTGAGGGCTACACCACAGCGCATGGCTATAATGGAATTGTTAGAAGGCAATACCAGCCATCCATCGGTAGAAGAAATATATCAGGAATTAAAACCTAAATATCCTTCGTTATCTGCGGCCACGGTATATAATACCCTGGAAGCTCTTGCCAAGGTCGGTGAAATTCAAGAAATAAGCATTGACCCGCAAAGGCGACGTTTTGATCCCAACCCCCGGCCTCATTGTCACTTCCTTTGCACCCACTGCCAAAAGGTTTACGATTTAGATATTGCTCTAGATGATATACCTGTCCCAAGTCATATCGGCGGTTTTAGTATTAACAACTTTTCTCTGTACCTGTATGGCGAGTGTGAACGCTGCAGCAGTAAAGTTAACGAGTCCAATCAATAAAGAGTATTTTGCCGGTAATTCGACAGGATAAAACATGTCTAAATATGGTAAAATAATAATATTGTTTTAAATAGAGAAAGGAGATGCTAAATGTCTACTACAAAAACCAATGAAAATTTAATGGCTTCCTTTGCCGGTGAGTCCCAGGCTAATCGCAAGTATCTGGCTTTTGCCCAAAAAGCAGAAAAAGAAGGTAAAGAAAAGATTGCCCTGTTATTTAAAACAGTTGCCGAGGCGGAAACCATCCACGCACTTAAACACTTTGAAACAGCCGGAAAAGTTGGCTCAACAATGGACAACTTAAAATCTGCTATTGAAGGTGAAACGGAAGAGTTCACTAATATGTATCCGGGCTTTATTGAAGAAGCTAAACAAGAGGGGCAAACTGCAGCCGGCAGGAGTTTAAATTTAGCCAACGAGGCTGAAAAGGTACATGCCGAGCTGTTTAAAAAAGCACTCGCAGCCCTGGAAGGCGGCGGAGACCTGGAGGTTGAAGGCTTTTACCTCTGTCCTGTGTGCGGATACGTTGCCCCGGATCACGCGCCGGATAAATGTCCAATTTGTGGAGCCCCGGCTAAATCATTTAAGAATGTTTAATATTTACATTAGATAAAAAACACTTCAAAAAACTATTCAGTATGTACCTGCGTTAAATTAGCTGCTGTCGGCCTTTTTAAGGAGTTAGCAGCTTTTTTATTACTTTGTCGTTAATAGTTGATTTCATGAAGGGATGCTACCAATTTTCATGCAAACATTGATAGTTACAGCCGCTATAATTCAACATAAGGACTTCATCTTAATTGCCCAGCGCAAGGAAAACGTGGACCAGGCGCTCAAATGGGAATTCCCGGGCGGCAAACTAGAACTAGGTGAATCGCCGGAACAATGTCTTGTCAGGGAAATACAGGAGGAATTGGGACTTTCCATAGAGGTAATGAAAATATATGATGTGATCTCCCACAACTATGGCGACCGACACATAATTTTGCTTTGCTACTTGTGCAGGCTGATTGCCGGAGCCGCTCAAGCCCTGGATTGCCGTGATTTTAAATGGGTGTTAGTCGGTGAACTGCACCTGTATGATTTTGCCGAAGCGGACAAGTCCGTAGTGAGCAAACTACAAGCTGATATCTAGAGTGCTGCTGGTTTAAGAATACGCATAGGAGGCTGATTAATAATGGAATTTATGGAAGTAATACGCAAACGCAGGAGTATTCGCAAGTTTAAGCCCGAACCGGTGCCTGACGAGCTAATCATGGAATTACTTGAGGCGGCCAGGCTCGCACCGTCGGGAACCAACCTGCAGCCCTGGCGATTTATAATAATAAAAAGCGAGGAAAAACGCCGGGAGCTGCTGGGGCACACAGTGAATTTTGTGGTTACTGCACCTGTGGTAATAGCGTGTTGTGTTGACCTGAATACCTATAAGCAGCATAAGCCGCAGCGCATTAAAGAATTAACCAGGGCCGGAGCTTTTTCCGGTGTAGATTTGAATTTTAATGATGGCGATAAATACTGGAAGCAGCGTGGTGCACTGAATGCTAACGAAATCCGAGAATATGTTTCAATCAATTGCGCGGTAGCCGTTCAACAATTAGTGTTGCGTGCCACCGACCTGGGGCTGGGCACCTGCTGGGTGATGATGTTTGATCAAGACAGTGTAAAAAAAATATTAGGTCTGGGTGCCGATATTGATGTACTGGCGTTAATCCCGGTAGGTTATGCCGACCAGGATCCTGCACCGAGACCCCGCCTGCCGGTGAGAGAATTATTAATTAAAGAACTGAAGTAAAGATTAAAAATTTTTAAACTTTACTTCAGTCTCTTTTAAGGTTGGTCTGAAAGAATTATACCAGAGAAAAAATCTGGGAGGGATCTATAATGCTCAGGGAAAAGTCAATGAAGACAACGCTGATTGCAATTTTAGGAGCACTGGTACTGGAAGCGGCTCTGCTGGGAGGAATATTCCTCAGTTTTTCTAATGACAGCAATGATTCGGTAGCGGCCGCGGCCAACACTGGTACAGCAGTTAAATCAGCTGTTTCACCGGTTGGCACCGACATAATCGCAGATACAGTTGATAAAACCAGCCCGGCAGTGGTTAAAATTGAAACTCAAATCAAGACTACTACCCGTTACTATGACCCGTTTTTTAATGACCCGTTTTTCCGTGAATTCTTCGGCTCAAAAAGTCCTTATCGAGAGAAATCAAATGTTACCGAGGGTATGGGCTCGGGATTCATTATTAGTGAAGATGGTTATATCTTAACCAATGAACATGTGGTGAGCGGGGCTATTGAAATTAATGTCTATTTAACCGGTCAGAAAAAGCCGCTGCCTGCTAAGGTGATCGGTTCGGATGCCGAGCTTGACCTTGCAGTGCTTAAAGTTGATGCCGGCAGTAAATTGCCCTACCTAAAACTTGGCAATGATCAAAATATCCGGGTAGGCGAGTGGGTCATCGCCATTGGCAATCCATACGGGCTGGACCATACAGTAACCACCGGCGTAATTAGCGCCAAAGGTCGGCCTGTGCAAGTTGAGAATAGGCAGTACAAAAACCTGCTGCAAACCGATGCATCTATTAATCCGGGCAACAGCGGAGGTCCGCTTTTAAACCTGTCCGGTGAAGTAATCGGTATCAATACCGCGGTTAATGCCAGTGCCCAGGGAATAGGCTTTGCAATACCTGCCAATACTGTAAAATCCGTTCTGAAAAATTTAATTGAAGATGGAAAAGTAACCCGCCCGTGGATGGGGGTATATATCCAGACGATGAACAGTGAACTGGCAAGCCAGCTGGGCTTGAAAAGCAGCCAGGGTGCCTTGCTGTCCGGAGTCATGACCGGCTCTCCAGCAGCTAAAGCCGGTCTTCAACAAGGGGATGTTATACTAAAAATTAACAATCAACAAATTACCGACGCCAGTGATATAACAGATTTTATTCAGAGTAAAAAAGTTGGCGACAAAATAACTCTGCTGGTGGAAAGAAACGGCTCCCAGAAAACTATAACCGTTACTCTGGCTGAAAAATAACCCGGCGCAGGGAGATGAAGCGTTGAAAATACTGGTTATTGACGATGATAAAAAAATTACCAGCATGATGCAAAGGGTGCTTACCTTCGAGGGTCATGAAGCCCTGATCGCCTTTAACGGTGAGGACGGGCTGCACCAGGCAGAGCAGTACAAGCCGGATCTGGTTATACTTGATATAATGATGCCGGGTCTGGACGGCTGGGAAGTATGCCGGAGGTTGCGTATGCAAAGTAATGTCCCAATTCTAATGCTCACTGCCCGGGACGAGGTGGCGGAAAGGGTGCGGGGTTTGGATGTGGGTGCCGATGACTACCTGGTGAAACCCTTTGCGCTGGAAGAACTGCTGGCCAGGGTGAGAGCGCTGCTGCGCCGTTCGCGCATACTTGGCCGGGAGAAAGAATCTGTGTTAACCTTTGCCGGTTTAACCTTGGACCTGGAAAAAAGGGAGGCCCGGCGGTGCGGAGAGATAATTCCATTGACAACCCGGGAGTTTGAACTGATCAAACTTTTTATGGAGCACCCCCGCCAGGTGCTGACCCGCAACCAAATCATGGAACAAATCTGGGGCTATGATTTTTCCGGCGAATCCAACGTGCTGGAGGTCTATATCGGGAGCTTGCGCCAGAAGTTGGAAGATCCGCAAGCACCTAAACTGCTCCATACTGTGCGGGGTGTAGGTTATACTTTGAGGGAGCAGTGATTATTTAATGCACCTGCGTACGAAACTTACCCTGCTGTACACCGGGGTGCTCGGCCTGGCATTGCTTATACTCACCGCGGTTTTGCTGTTTGCCACTTCTCACACCCTATATAAAGAAGTTGACGAAGGCATTGCCGCTCGGGCTGCGTCGCTGGTAAAATCCATTAGGGTCACTAGTTCTCTATTTTCACTGCGAGAATTAGTGCTGCCCGACGTAGATGTGTTCGCAACACCCGATACTTACCTTCAGGTAGTTGATAGCAGGGGAAATGTGGTTTCCCGCTCCAGTAACCTGGGTGGACAATACCTGCCACTGGGTGAATATACGTTAAGACGCGCTTTGCAGGGAGAAAGCTTTTACGAAACAGTACTGTCGGGCGGGCAGCAAATTCGGGTATACAGTGTACCGCTGGTGGTTGAGGGAGACCTGGTAGGTTTACTGCAGGTGGGACAAGCACTTTCCACTGTTCATAACCTGCTTAACCGTTTGCGCTTTTTTATTGCCCTGGTAGGTACGGCATCACTAATCTTCGCCGCTCTGCTGGGATGGTTATTAAGCCGGACTGCTTTAAGGCCTCTGGATAAGATCACAAAAACAGCCGCTTCTATCGAAATTGGCAGCGATTTAAGCAGGCGCATCGAATATAATGGCCCTGCAGACGAGCTGGGCCGGTTGGTGGACACCTTAAACGCCATGCTGAAAAGGTTGGAAACCATGTATTACCAACTGCAGCAAAGCTATGAACTGCAGCGGCGGTTTGTTTCCGACGCTTCCCACGAATTGCGCACACCACTGACCACCATCCGGGGCAACGCCGAGCTGCTGCTTAAGGTGCAGGATGGTGACCCTGTACTAATGGCAGAGGCGCTTAACGATATAACCGACGAGGCTCGTCGCTTATCCCGGTTGGTAGAAGACTTGCTGGTATTAGCCAGAGCCGACGCCGGATTCATTCCGGAAAAGGAAACTGTTCTATTGGCGGAATTAATCCAGGGAGTAGTAAGAAAAGCCCGCTTTCTAGCCGCGGACCGGGGGTTTATTATTGATGAACAATACCCAGCCCAGGCCAAGGTGCAAGTAAATAGGGATTATTTCAGCCAGTTAATGTTTATCTTGCTGGACAACGCCTTTAAATACTCGCCTTCGGGCGGTACAGTGAAGCTAACTGCTGCCAAAACAAAGGAGGGGTGGGTGGAAATAGCCGTTACCGACCAGGGACCAGGGTTAACCCCAGGGGATGAAGACCGCATTTTTGATCGATTTTACCGCAGTGAAAGCACCCGCGGCCAGGAGGGTTCGGGACTGGGTCTGTCTATTGCCCGTTGGATTGTTGACCGGCACGGCGGATTCATCGCAGCCGCCAACAGGCCTGAAGGCGGTAGTGTTTTCACAGTTCAGCTGCCTCTTTACGATGAGGCTTAAGCTTATATCCCTACCTGTACCAGAATCGGCTGTAAAAGGCGTATCACATCCCGCGGGTCAAGGACGACCAGGAAACCACGCTTGCCGCCGTTAATATAGATTTTGGGCAATTCAACAATGGTATCCTCCATATAAACAGGCATTGATTTGCGGGTTCCAAAGGGGGAGGTGCCTCCCACCAAGTACCCCGTATGCTTGTTGGCTGTTTCAGGTGAGCAGGGAGCAATATTTTTAACACCAATTAAGCGAGCAAGTTTTTTTGTGGATACCTCCAGGTCACCATGCATTAGAACAATTAAAGGCTGTTTATTTTCGTCCTCCATAACCAGTGTCTTAATTATCGAATGCTCGTCAACACCAAGCTCTCTGGCCGAAACAGCGGTGCCGCCCCTGTCCTCATAGTTATAGGTATACTCTTCAAAAAATACCTTTTCATTACGCAGCAATCTTATCGCAGGAGTTATGGGGGTTTTATTCTTAGCCATATTAATAACTCCTTCCTTGATTAAATAACTTTTTATTTTATAATACACATATTTGCCGGCTTTAAGCAACTAGAACGCCGGCATATAATCGTACTGATAATAATTTAAGAGAAAACCTTTGACATATTGCAGACAAGCTAGTATAATTGTTATTGTCGCTGATGGGACTAACTATTGCGGAGCTGTGGTGTAGCGGTCTAACATGTCGGCCTGTCACGCCGAAGATCGCGGGTTCGATTCCCGTCAGCTCCGCCAATAAAAAATTGAATATAATTTGCGGAAGTAGCTCAGTGGTAGAGCATCGCCTTGCCAAGGCGAGGGTCGCGGGTTCGAATCCCGTCTTCCGCTCCAATTTATTTTAGTCAGCAATGCCGGTTAAATAAGCCCTTCACATAATACGTGAGGGGCTTATTTTCTGGTTTTTTACTCAATAGCTTTTGCAAGACAGAATGATTTAGTATAGACTCCACCAATACCGTTCAGGTCATTCTCCAGGCTTATCCTTTCCTCATCGCTTGCCTGCATGGTCAAAGTGATAATTCCCCTCTCTTTGCCAGGATCCGGTATGCCGTTACGACTTAGAATTCGCGATCCGTGTTTCGTCAGTACCTCCTGCACTTCAGGCGCCTGGCATGATCTTTCATCAACCAGGATACCAACTATGCAAATGTCTCTGTTCAATGCTTTTTCCCCTTTCTAATAGCCCCTCGCGTTCCGGATAAACTTATAGTTTTATTCAGTGTTATCAATGATGTAAATTTCATAAAATTAGTTTTTTCCCAACTCTACGATAAAAATTCAGACGGTTGTAATGAGCTCTGAACAGAGACATAATACTAAAATTGACCTATCTCTGAAACATAGATATTATCATAATAGTAAAAAAATTTTTGATAATAGTATAAATAATGTACTAAATACCATTTATTACATTGTAAGTAGACTAGTTTAAATCTAAAATGAAGATACTATTAAGAATCTAAATGCTGTTGTCAGGTGCAAATTAAAGTGGTGGAGGTGAATTTGCGCTATTTTGAAGTGACAGTGAGTCTATTACGCATTAGAATTGAGTTTGTATCGGTCGATAGGGTTAAGATCACCTAACTGATGAATGCATGGAAAGAAAAATTAGGCTATAGTAACGAAATATGCAAAAGGAGGGCGATTCAATTGCAAGAAACAAAATTACGATGGGTTAAGGGTAAAATTACCAACATAGCCGTGACGGGTGTTTGGAATGAAGACTCATCTGGCACTGCATATTTATTTATTCACATGGATGAATTAAAACCTGTTGTAGCAGATATACCCGAAACCAAAAGAGTAGTAATTGTTGGCAACCACCCGGCATTTGCTCCTGCACTTCAAATGGCTCTATCCGCTAAGGCGAGTGATTCTGAAATCACGTTATACTATACTGAAACCACTCATATACGTTCTAATGCATGGGATTTTGTTACCATATCCTTCGAACAGATGCGTCCAGGCGTAAAGTAGTCTGTTGTTACATGTAAATTAATTCATTAGCATTGCCTGATAAAGGATTGATAAAAGGTGATTACAAAGCTTTTTATTAATCCTTTTCTTTATTACAACCCGTATACAAATACCCGGTCTTGACTTTTTAAGCCAAAAAATTGATACTATTCTTAATTAGGAATATTATTCTGGGGGTGTAAATGATGGAAAAAATACTTACTTTTTTAAAAGAAAACCCGGTTTTTTATTATGCAACGGTAGACGGGGATAAGCCCAGGGTAAGGCCTTTCGGCTTTTTCATGGGATATGAAGGGAAATTATATTTCGGTATGGGTAAGCATAAACAGTCATATGCTCAAACCGTAGCCAACCCGAACGTGGAAATCAGTACAGCCAATGATAAGGGACAATGGATACGTATCCGTGGCACGGCGGTATTTGATGAGCGTCAGGAAGTATTGGAAAAAGCCTTTGAAACCATGCCTGCTTTAAAAGAGATGTACAACGAAAAAACCGGCCGGACTCTCGCAAATTTTTATATTAAAGACGGTGTCGCTGAAATTGCCGATGTGCAAGGAAATTTTGAAAGTATCTCATTTTAATATTTTTATAAAGATAAGAACAATACTATGGTATATGAAGGTATTGTTGCCGGTATCGGACAGCAATACCTTTCTTACATACAATAGCTAACCGCCGCAAATTTTCCGCTTTTTTTTAAGCATTAATCATAGGAGGGGAGAACTGGTTTTGAATATTGTAAATGATTTAAATGAAATTATAAAAGATGTAGCCAATATATTATTAGAAGCACCTGGAGTTGAGGGAGTGGTTCTGGGAGGCTCAAGAGCTAGAGGCACCGAGGGTATAAATTCCGATATCGATATGGGCATTTATTATAGTGAAGCAGCTGGTTTCAATGCGCGAGATATAGGTATAATAGCAGCCCATATTGATGATGAACACCGGGAAGGATTAATTACTTCCTTAGGGGCATGGGGCCCGTGGATAAACGGCGGTGGGTGGCTGGAGGTTGAAGGATATCTTTTTGATTTTGTATTTCGTGATGTAGAAAAAGTCTCACAGGTAATTGATGATTGTTTAAGAGGTAAGGTGGAGGCCCATTACCATGCCGGTCATCCCCATGCTTTTGTTAATGTCATGTATATGGGTGAAATAGCTACCGGTAAGATACTGGCTGATCCAAAAAATCGCATAGCTGAATTAAAAGCCAAAACAAATACATACCCCAAAGCGATGCAGCAGGCCATTATAAAATACTTCATGTTTGAAGCAAATTACTCCCTAATGTACGCCGCCGACAATGTAGAAAAAGATGACGTCACTTATGTTGCCGGCTGCTGTTATCGCACTATTGCCTGTTTAAACCAGGTCATCTTTGCAATGAACGAAGAATACTGCTTAAATGAGAAAAAGGCGGCCGCTAAGATAAATGATTTTAATATCAAACCATCAAATTACCAGCCAAAAGTCGATTATGCTATCACATTGATTTCCGCAGACATGGATAAAACAAGTATGGCGATTGAGATACTGAAAGAACTGATTGCGGAAACGGAAAAACTACTGCAAAATTAATAGATGTAGCTAACTGCATAAGCTAAGCTGCACGTGTTGAGCGGCAGCTTAGCTTTTTTCTGGTATGGATCAATTGCTCAGTATAAATTATTTTCTTTTGCAATTATTAGACCTTTTTCGATGGCCTCTTCGTTATTGGCGGCCTGATAATGCTTGATGGGTTGACCATTTCCGAATAATCCAACCGGTTTTTTCATGACCACGTACTGAGAGGTACCCTCTTCCTTGATGATCCAGAATTGCTCGGCATTGCGGATTATTAAATTCCATTTGTCGGAGTCGTTCACTTAATCACATCCTTTGAAATCTAGTATAGTTATATTATAGTAATAAACACCGCCAATACAAAAAAATACATCCCACCTCGAGAATTTCGGTGGGATGGGGTGTGTTGGATTAAAATATTTTCTTTTGAGCCATATAATCCTGCACGTGCATCAGCGTCTCGCCGAAGCGCTGGTAGTGTACAACTTCTCGCTCCCTTAAAAAGCGCAGCACATCGTTTACCAGAGGGTCATCTGATAATTGAATAAGGTTTTCATAGACAGCCCTGGCTTTTTGCTCTGCCGCCAGGTTTTCGTGCAAGTCGGCTACCGGATCACCGGTTGCTGAAACATAAGCGGCCACCCAGGGTACCCCGGCAGCATTTTCCCAGTATAGGGCACGATCGTGGTCTGCATAATGGGCCCCTAAATCGGCGGCTTTGATGGCTTCGACTGAGGCACCTTCGATGAGTTTATATACCAGTGAGGCCACTATCTCCATATGCGCAAGTTCTTCGGTGCCAATGTCGGTAAGCACCCCCTTGGCGTAATTGACTATGTTGATATGATAAATTAATGGCATAATATTTGCTACTACAAATTAAACTTAACTTCAACCTCACTTGCCTTGTTTACGCGAACCTCCTGGATGAGGTTGATTAAAATATCTCGCTTTTCATCTGGGGTGGCCAAATCCCAAATTAGCCTGAAATTTATCATTGTTTCAAGTATCTCTTTTACGTTGGCGGTCCGCTGTTTTTCCTCCTTCACTTCTTCTTCCCACTCACGGATGGAGTTTTCCAGGTGCTCACGTTTAGCCCGCAGATTCTTTACACGTTCAGTTAACTCATTCGGATCTAGAGCACCTTTTTCAAACACTTCATACCACCGGTCTAATGATTTGTTCACTTGTTGCAATTCTTTTTGAGATTGATTCAGACCTCGGATGGCATTCTTTTGGTCGACGGTTTCTTTTGCCAGTTCTTCCTTTATGATGCCCTCAAGCAATTTTTCATTAAAGCTCAACTTAAATAATCTTTTAATAACCTTGTTATCAATATCTTCCATTTGCTTGTAGCCACACCTACAGTTTTTGTCTCGGACCATATGCCTGGCAGAGCCATCCTGAGAATAACAAACGTAATAGTGCATAATTTTTTTGGGTTTATAAGGATAATTCTGCCAAACTGTTTTATTACGCATCCGGGCTCCACATTCAGTGCAATAAATAATTCCGGCAAGCAACGCTTTTTTTGAAGGGTGACGATGGTTGTGTTTTCCCCGGCGCTGTTTAAGAAGTTCTTGCGTCTTTTCCCATTGTCCTTTTGTGATAATGGCCTCATGTATGCCTTCGTATAGGCTGCCTTTATGTTTCGAATATCCGGCGTAAGTGGGATTGTTAAGGATATAGCTTACAGTTTGCTTAATCCAGTGACCGCCGTCCGGGCCAGGGACGCCCCTATCATTTAAGTCGTTAGCTATAGAGGTTATGCCATAGCTGCGGTCAAGGTACATATCATATATTCCTCTAACCACCTTAGCTTCAGACTCCCGTATTTTGAGGATATAGGTTCCCGGTTCATAGCTATAACCATATATAGTGCCCCCGTGCCACCGGCCTTTCCGTGCCGCCTCAAGCTTGCCCATGCGTGTGCGTTCTAAAATGGTTTCACGTTCCAGCTGTGCAAAAACAGCCATCATACCAATGGCAGCCTTTCCGAAACTGGTTGTTGTATCAAATGTTTCAGTGACAGATTTAAAACCTACGCCATTGGTCTCAAATACATCCTCCAGGAGATAAAGCACATCTTTTTGCCGGCGGGAAATACGATCCAGCTTTAAGACCAAGGCAATGTTGATTACTTTATTTCTAGCGTCCTCAATAAGTCGTTTTATGGCAGGGCGTTCAAGATCTTTTCCCGAGTATCCATCGTCAACATAAAAATCGAATATTTCCCAGCCTTGTGATTGACAGTAGGCGAGAAGACGAGATTTTTGGGCAGGGATGGAAAGGCCTTGTTCTGCCTGTTCTTCGGTGGATACTCGTGCATAAGCAGCTACTAAGTTACACTTGGACATAAAGTCACCTCTAAAAAACAATTGCAGTATGTTCAGGCGAATTCCTGCAGTTTTCTTTGTTGCTGTAATTCGTTAATTCTCGGAGAGAACTTAGCTTAAATTTTAACTCGCACCAGTATTTACTCCATTATAAATATATGATTGTTAAAAGCTGAGGGTTAGTATTTAGACAAATTGGAATATATATGAATATATTTTTTTGTGCGACATTATAATACATAATTCCTGAAGGTAAAAATGAATTTGCTGTTTAAATTAAGTCATTAAAAATGAGAGGATAAAATCTATGGTAAGTATTTAGTTTGTAAACTTATTAATAATTTATATAAAATGGGATGGGGAGGTTCGGTCACTTTGAAATTAAGAAATAAACTGTACATTGATTTTGGTTTGTTTTTGATTTTAATAATAATTATCGCGATTACTTCTCTTTATGTCATTAGCCAATTTAAAAATAACATGAACGAAGTAGTGCAGAATAATTATGAAGAGGTTCGTTTGGCAAATATTGTACGCTATGAGATCAGTAGTACCAGCAGATATCTCAGGGATCTTATCTTGCTTGATATGGATGAGGCAAGTATTGAAAAAGATATTCAAAATGTAGAAGATTCTAGAAGAAATACGTTATTTGCCCTAAATGATATGGATAAATTAATGAAATTAAATGAGACTAGTAAATTAGTTTCCAGGGTAAAAGTGTTATATAGCAATTTTAATGATGTTCAAATTGAAATCGCGACTTTGATTAAAGAGGGTCGAAAAGATGATGCAGCTGAGTTGTTAGCCAGTGTGCAAAAGAATAGGGATGAGATATATCAAGTTATAAACCAAATTGTAGAAATTGAAGAACAAGCTATGCAAGATGCACTCAAACAGGCCGAAACATCATACCAACAGGCTATCGGGGTATTTACAACCCTGATCATATTAGGAGTACTAATCGGTTTAGGAGTAATGTTCATATCCATGCATAAAATTACCGGTGATATAAATACAGTAACCGGTGTACTAAACAGCATTACATCCTTTGACGCAACAAACAATTTACCCCGTATAAATATAGCTGCCAACAACGAAATCGGCCAGATAGCCCACGCATTTAACGAAATGGCCGGTGTTCTCGAAAAGCGTATTAAGCAGGAAAAAGAATATCACAAAGAAATCCAGGAACAAAGCTGGTTAAAATCAAGCGTTGGCGAAGTTTCCACAATGTTTCAAGGTGTTAAAAATATAGAAATCTTTTGTAATGAGTTAATCACTAAGATAACACCAATGGTTGGCGGAAAATATGGAGTTATTTACCTGCTGGAAGGAGGGGAAGAAGATCGGAAATATCTCAAGAAACTAGCTGCCTACGCTTTTGACGGCAGCCAGATTGACAGTCCCGACTTCAAATTGGGAGAAGGACT
>NZ_LSRS01000003.1:408711-558042 GCF_009932395.1 Sporotomaculum syntrophicum | reverse complement strand
TTTCCGTACAGCTAGCCGACGACCTGCCGGAGGTTATCTACACTGACGAACAAAGACTACGTCAAATACTTAAGAACTTATTATCGAACGCTTTTAAATTCACGGAAAAAGGCAGTGTTCTGCTGCAAATCAAAAAAGCGACGATGCCAGCTACCGCAACTCCTATGCTGGCTATATCGGTTACCGATACGGGTATTGGCATTCCAGAAGAAAAATATAACATTATATTTGAGGAATTTCAGCAGGCAGATGGAACCACTAACCGCAAGTATGGTGGTACTGGCCTGGGTTTATCAATCTCAAAAACAATTGCCGAGCTGCTCGGAGGTTTTATCAGATTGGAAAGCCAGGAAGGTAAAGGCAGCACTTTTACCTTATTCATACCGCTAGTAGCTTTTGACACCATGAAAGAAATTATAATAAGCGAGGCAGCAGCAGGCACGGAAGAAGAATTAAGTGATGATGTAAATCAGCCGGAACTAGATCATCCACAGGGTCCGCTGGAAGGGCGGAAAATATTAATAGTGGATGATGACCCGCGAAATGTTTTTGCCCTAACTGCTCTGCTGGAAAACCATAAGATGGATGTATTATTTGCTGTCGATGGTAAAGACGGCATTAAAACCTTGCTGGAAAACCCGGATATTGACCTGGTGCTAATGGATATAATGCTGCCCGAAATGGACGGCTATGAGGCGATGAGACGTATCCGGCAAATGCCTCAATATCAAGCCTTGCCCATTATAGCCCTGACGGCCAAGGCTATGAAGTACGATCGGGAAAAATGTATTAATGCCGGAGCGTCCGACTATATCAGTAAACCGGTAAACTTAAAGCAACTTCTGTCCTTGATTAAGGTTTGGTTATATAAATAGGTGGTGCAGTAATTTGGATATAAGTAAGAAAGCCGAACAACCAAGCTACGATGAACAGCTGGAAAAAATTGAAATAACTCTTTTGCTTGAAGGTATTTTCCAGCGTTACGGCTTTGATTTTAGGAACTATGTTTATTCTTCCATGCGCAGAAGAATACGCCACAGAATAAGGATTGAAAATTTAAATAATATATCAGCTTTACAAGAAAAAGTATTGCATGACCAACAAGCAATGGAAAGTTTATTTGCCGATTTTTGTATACATGTTACCGAAATGTTTCGTGATCCTGGTTTTTTCTTGGCTTTAAGAACAAAGATACTGCCACTATTAAAAGACAAACCCCTTATCCGCATATGGAGTGCAGGATGCGCGAGTGGAGAAGAAGTATTTTCAATGGCCATTCTTTTACTTGAAGAAGGCCTGCATGATAAAACAATGATTTATGCCACCGACATGAGCAGTAAAATAATAGAAAAGGCCAAGCAAGGGGTTTTCCCCTTATCTAAAATGAAGTTATATACCCAGAATTATATAAATTCCGGCGGAACCAGGTCATTTTCCGATTATTATAAAGTGATAGATGATAATGCTATCTTTACACCGTCTCTTGTAAGGAAAGTTATTTATGCTCAGCATAATTTAGCCAGTGACGAATCCTTTAATGAATTCGACATAATAATTTGCAGAAACGTTTTAATTTACTTTAACCGAGTACTGCAAGAAAAAGTGCATAAATTGTTTTATGATAGCTTATGCGTTCAGGGATTTCTTGGTTTAGGCAATAAAGAGACTCTTGATTTCTCGGATGTAGCTCACTGCTATGATAGTGTTGATATAAAAGAAAAAATTTACCGCAAATATAAATAAATATATTTGTAACCGGAGGATCCATATGAGCAACAAAAAAATAAATATATTAATGGTTGATGACAGGCCGGAAAATTTGGTGGCCTTAGAGGCTGTATTAATGTGTCCCCAATATAATTTGGTTAGGGCAAGTTCCGGGGAAGAGGCTTTAATGTTAATTCTTGCCGAGGATTTTTCGCTAATTCTATTGGATGTTCAAATGCCGGGATTAGATGGTTTTGAAACAGCCAAGTTAATCAGAAAAAGAAATAAGTGTAAAAATATACCCATAATATTTATTACAGCAATCAGTCAGGCCAATGAATTTGTGATTAAAGGATACCGAATTGGTGCTACGGACTATATTATCAAACCATTTCACCCGGATACATTAAAATTAAAGATTGAAGTATATCTAAAATTCTATCAAGATCGAGAAAATCTTGAGACCCTGGTGCGAGAGCGGACCTTAGAATTACAAGTTGCAAATCAGAAACTGCTTGAGGAAATTAACCATCGAAAAATAATTGCCGATAAGTTAATTGAATCTAATAAGAAGGTTACCAATATTTTAGAAAGTATTTCGGATGCATTTATTTCTTTGGATAACAATTGCTTAATAACTTACATTAATCATGAGGCTGTTCGATTTGCTCAAATATTTAACAAATCTCCCGAGGAACTTATCGGAAGAAGTATAAGGGATTTGATACCGAAAAATATCTTTCCAAAACTCTATGAGCAATTTAATGAAGCGGTTAGAAGCAAGCAAAATGTTCGCTTTGAGATTGAAATTCCGGATTCGGAACACACATTCTATGAGGTAAATGTTTATCCATTTTTTGATGGGTTATCTATTTATTTTAGAGACATTACCGAAATCAAACGGCTTGAAAAGGATATGGCCTATATTGATCGTCTAAATACGGTGGGCAAATTGGCTGCTGGTATTGCCCATGAAGTTAGGAACCCGATGACTACTGTGCGAGGCTTACTACAGGTTTTGGCCGGTAAGGAGGAGTGTGCTAATCATTATGATTATTTTTCTTTAATGATAGAGGAACTGGACAGGGCAAATGCAATTATTTCAAATTATCTATCCCTGGCTAAAGATAAGTTTATCGAATTAAAAAGTCAAAGCCTTAAGAAAATAATTGAGAACTTATTCCCTTTAATAGAAGCTGATGCAATGGTTTCCGGAAAGTACATACATACTGAATTAGAAGACGTTACAGAAATCCCCTTGGACGAAGAAGAAATCAATCAGTTAATTCTCAATCTTGTTCGTAACGGCTTGCAGGCCATGTCACCTGGTGGAAATTTGAGAATAAAAACATCTATGACCAATGAGGAAATCGTATTAGCTGTCCAGGATGACGGAAATGGGATAACTCCCGAAGTGCTTGAAAAAATCGGCACGCCGTTTTTCACTACAAAAGAAGATGGTACAGGTTTAGGACTTGCTGTATGCTATAACATTGCCAAGAAACATAATGCCAAAATAGATATAGAAACTAATTCCAGTGGTACAACGTTTTATGTAAGATTTAATATATAAGCTTAATACATTTTTGATACCGCGGAAACAGTTAGAAAATCAATAAACGCAAACAAATTTAAGAATTTGGGGATTTATTTTGCGACGCCTTGTCCGTATTTTCAACAATCCGTTTAGCTATCTTATAAATAACCTTAAGCGCCTTGACAATTTTTTCTTGTTCCATGTTAAGTTGTTCTTGTTTCATAATACATCTTATGTATTATGAGCATAATGGGTTACAATATCATATCAACATGGGCTAAATCCCCTTGGCCATATCTGTTGGCATGTTATACCGCATATTTAAGTAACGCAGGGAGGCGGAAAGTTCACCTTCAGGCCCGCCGTACTGAGTAATCACGTATTTAGCCAGCTTAGGGTTGGGTCCGCTTACTCGGACGGGAACTTGCAATTTCTTTTCGTAAACCCACATATTCACAAATCCTTTCCTTTTAAATTGGGGTCCTCAAATTTGCCAGGGCCACGGGCTATCTGTCCATTTCCAGCAATCCTGTTTATTTGGAGAAAAACCAAAATTGAGTAGCGGGCCGTAGATTTGCTCATAGTTTCGCACAGCTTGCATCAAATCCTTGTGTACCTGGTTAAACATAGCCAGTGCATGCCGGTCATTGGGGTGAGTGTCTAAAAATAAATTTAGTTCCAAGGTTACGAATTCTAGTTGTTGTATTTGTAACAACATTTGCGCTTGATTATGATTATCCATATTAATCCACCTCCAAACATTTAGTACGGGTATGGCCGGTACAGTTCAGGAAACAAAGTTCCTGTTTCCAAAGCCCGAGCCGGTGAATTGACATTGCCCCAACTTTGGATGCAGATATAAGCCCTGGCAAGTTCCATACCCTGGCAGGATGGGGCAAAGCCTGGTTGATCCGGGTAACCGGGATAAGCAGGCCCTCCGGGATGCCCCGGGTGAGCCGGTGGATAGCCTGGACCGAAGCCAGGGTGGCTTGGATACGGCGGCAAATCACCCGGCACCGGGTCAAATGGCACATATTTCGGCGGGCCGCCGGCGCCCGGCTTATTGTGAACCGGTCCCAGGCCGGTTGCTGCTGCATCCTTAGCCTGAACTGGTTTCTTATCGTCTTT
Source organism: Sporotomaculum syntrophicum (assembly GCF_009932395.1). Lineage (GTDB taxonomy): Bacteria > Bacillota > Desulfotomaculia > Desulfotomaculales > Desulfallaceae > Sporotomaculum > Sporotomaculum syntrophicum. Next base: position 553,670 of record NZ_LSRS01000003.1, on the reverse strand, counting down.
GTTATTCAAAACGCATACCTCCATTGCAATTTATTCCAATAATTAATTTAATCCAGATTATGTTGTTAACACCAAAAATGTGACAAAAAAGATAATTATGGTATTTCGCTAAATGAGCAAAACTACCGTCAAAGCATTGCGCAATTATGATAAAATAAGTTTATTAAAGTCCGATATTTGTGAATAATCTTAGCATTGTTTTCGTAGTATGAAGGGTGATTTCAGTTTTATATCCATTTTATTGATTAGCTAAAAGGAGGTAGAAGATGCCCGGTGAATTATTGTATAAGGGAGTGGTGGTATGAAAGCTGTGGCAGTGTATAGTTATTTACCATGCACGGGCAAAACCTCCGTAGCTAAGGAATTGGCCGGTTATTTTTATCGTCAGGGCCACAGTACATTGCTGGTGGATATGGATCTGGTCAAGGGAAGCCTAACTGAAAAGTTAGGTCTAAACAGCACTCCCAACCTTGGTTTATGGGCAGTAGATATATTCAAAAGGTTGGAGAGCTTACCGTACTGGGACATAAACTATACCTGGGATGATATACAACCCTATGTTCAGAGTTTCCACGGGCTGCCAGTACTTGCCAGTAACACAATGGTCGATTTAGCCGGTTCTCCACTGTTGCTCAACTGTGTTAATGTTATGCTGCACAGCCTGCTAAAAGCCCCGTATGATGTGCTGGTGTTTGACAGCAGTGCAGGGGTTCGTGACTATACACTGAATATTTTGCTCAGGATGGATAAGGTGCTTTTAGTTGCCGAACCTTTTGGTTTCACATTGCCTAACGCGGAAGCTTATGTACGATTGCTGGTCGACGAAGGATTCAGCCTCGAGCAATTCGGGTTAGTGCTAAATCGCTATCCTACCCATGCAGAACAAGATCCATTGGAGATAAGCGATGCACTGGGAATAGACCTTTACGGGGTATTACCCAATTTCCCGGATTTTAGCGGGAAGAAAGGTAAGGCCAAGATATTTACAATGGAACGTTCCAATCGTTATACTGAAGAAATCGGTAACATTGCAGGTAAACTGTGTAATATAGATTAAAATCAAATATAAGTTAATTTAGGGCGCTGTTATTAATACAGCGCCTTTTTTGTACTTTAATAAACTATGCTTGCCATATTTATGGCAAGGGCTCACATGTTTATGTTTATACACACAATAATACTGCCACCAAAGTAACCGGATAAGACTTAGGGGACAGGACAAGCAGAAGAGATTTTGAAAAATTTCGGGGTAAACTATAGGCAAAAGATAAGCCATTTTTTAATAATAAAAACGGAGGAAAATAAACATGCATGATGAGCAGAAAGACTTAACTGGAATTGCAGAACAAATAAACGGTGAGCAGGAAATACCTTTTTTTAGTACGGAATGGCTGAATGTGCTGGAAACAGATTACATCGATGCATATGACGAAGCAATAGATGTACTGGAAGACTCTCCAAAGATAAATTCAGCAGATACACATAAGAAATATAGGTACCCAGGGTATATTGATTAGCTAGATGGAAGAAGATACGCATCGATGCCATGACAGCTGCATAGCTTGTTTTTTTTGCATTTATTGGTTACAATGGTAGGGTATAAAAAAAGCACCTTGAGAGATGATGGGAGGTCCTGCTTTTGAAACGAGTGGTCAGTATTAGCCTGGGTTCCTCCAAGCGTGACCACCAGGTGCAGGTTGAACTGCTGGGCGAACAGTTTGAAATCAGCCGCCTGGGTGTGAACGGCGATTTTGAGGAAGCCGTAGCCAAGCTGAAGCAGTTGGACGGGCAGGTGGATGCCATCGGCCTGGGCGGTATAGATGTATATGTCTATGCAGGCGATAGAAGATATGCCTTTAAGGATGGTTTAAGGTTAATGGGGGCTGTGAAAAGTACCCCGGTGGTGGACGGTAGCGGACTTAAAAATACCTTAGAGCGGGAAACAGTAACATTTTTACTGCAAAATACCGATATTATTAAAAAGGGAACCCGGGTGCTCATGGTTAGCGCCGTCGACCGCTTTGGCATGGCCGAGGCTTTCGCAGCAGCTGAGTGCGATGTTACCTTTGGTGATTTAATTTTTACTGCAGGTATACCCTATCCCATTAAAACGCTTCAGGAACTTAAGGAAATGGCTGCCAAACTTCTGCCGGAAATGACCCAGCTGCCTTTCCATATGCTTTATCCCACCGGCGAGAAGCAGGAATCGAGGGATGAGGAAAAAGCGCAGAAATTTGCCCCGTATTACTACGATGCTGAGATAATTGCCGGCGACTTCCACTTTATCAAACGCTATTTGCCGGATAAACTGAACGGACAAACCATCATTACAAATACTACCACCGCCGCGGATGTTGAATTTTTGCGGCAAAACGGCGCCGGGCGGCTGGTGACCACTACCCCGGTCTTCGAAGGCCGCTCCTTTGGTACCAATGTTATCGAGGGAGTGCTGGTGGTGTTATTAGGTAAGCCCAGCAGCGAGATTACTCCCGAGGATTATCTGGATATCATTAATAAGCTGGATTTCAGACCTAAAATTATTGAATTGGATAATTAAGTGGAGGATTTTTTATGGCAACACATGAAGAAATATCCGCCGGTTTACAGTCTTTTTACGAAGGCTACCAAAAAAACAGTAAGCTTAAGCTAATGAACCGGGACTGGAACCGGGTGATCAGAATTATTGCCAGCGATATAGACTCCCAACATACCCTGACCCTGCAAAACGGAGAGTTAACGGTGACTCAGGGTGTGTCAGACCAAAACCCTGATTTAGTGGTTACATCGGACAGCGAGACACTGGCGGATTTATTTTACGGCGATATTACTCCTACCGAACCATATATGAACGGCACCCTGGTGATTCAAGGGTCTGAAGACGATATTGTGCGTTTGGATTTTATTTCACTGATGATTTGGGGTGAGTAACTTGCAGCTTAAGAAAGTGCTCACCATGCGTACCATTGTGGCCACCAGTGCCGGGTTGACGCTGTCCAGTTCAACATTTGTTGCGGCAGTACAGGTGGCCGGGTTTTTGGCGGGTGACGCCGCCTGGTTGGCTATTTTAACCGGTGGGCTGCTGTGTATGACAGCAGCCCTTTGTTTTGGCGAGCTAAACGGTATGACTCCTTCGGCGGCAGGAATTCGCCTTTATTTCAGCCGGGCTTATAATGACCAGCTGGCCATTATCGTATCCATGTTGTACATGATGGTCGTTATGGGTGTGATTGGAGCAGAAAGTTACGTGCTGGCCCAGGTTTTATATGAGGTTTGGCCGGCAGTGCCCGCGCTGGCTTGGATTCTAACCATGTTTTCCATTGTGACGGTGGTAAACTTGCTGGGTGTTAAAATCGCCGGTGGATTTCAAAGTGCACTCACCTACGGTCTGATCCTATCTCTGCTGGCTTTCGCCTTTATTGCCCTGTTTAAAGCAGATTTTCAGCTTACCGGCTTTTTGTCTGCAGTTGGCGCGAAAGGGCTGGTCAATGCAGTAGCACTGGGAGTCTTTCTTTTTGTAGGGTTCGAATGGGTAACCCCGCTGGCTGAAGAAGTAACCCACCACCGCATGGTGTCCAGGGGCATGCTGCTGGCCATCGGGATCTTAAGTGTTACATACGCGCTTTTTACTGTAGCCATGACGGCTACGACACCCCGCGAGGTGCTGGCAGGCTCACCCATACCTCATTTGCTTTTCGCCCGAGGAATACTGGGCGAGGCCGGGGTAACCTGGATGGTGGCCATCACGCTGGCGGCCTCCATTACCACATTTAATGCCGGTTTGATCAGTGTCTCTCGCTTCATATATTCTTCAGCCAGGGAACATGTGCTGCCGCCGGTGTTCAGTAAGATAAGCCTGCGTTTTTTTACCCCGTGGACAGCCGTGTTAACCATATTTATTATCGGCTTGACTATTTCCATTGCTGTGTTGGTGACACAAAGGTACTTGATGCTGGTGAATATGGCTGCAGCAATGGAGAGCATTATCTATGCCATGGCTGGGTTGGCGGTGATCAGGCTGCGCAAAAAAATGCCTGAGGCAGATCGCCCCTACCGCATACCGGGCGGTTACATTATACCGGGCATCTGCGCGATAGTATTCACCGGCCTGGCTATGGCTGTATTTGCCAGTTTTCCCATTGTTTTGTTATATATCACCCTTGGCCTGCTGCTGTGCACCTGGTATGTAAAAGTGGTAGTGCCCGAGCTTAAGCTTTGCTACCAGGAAAAAAAGACTACGATCAGACCGCGCCGGCGACCGGTGTCCGGTGAACAGACTAGAACTGATTAACAGGATTGATGGTTTAAGAAAAGCGTGCCCATTCGGTTCCCCCTGGGCGCGCTTTTTAATACTTCATTTCTTTTCGCTTGCCATAATTATGGCAAGCATTATTTTACTGCAAACCTAAAGCCTGGTAAACCGCATAGTCAACTGCATTACCCTTGGCCAGCCCTTTATTTTCTCGAAACTGCAGCACAGCTCTTTCCATGCCTCCGCCCCAAATACCATCAATGGGGCCGGTGTAGTAGCCCAGCCGCTGCAGGCGCAGTTGTACTTCCATCACATCACTACCCCGCTCATCTCGCCTCATCGTCCTGTATTGACTGGGTTGGTAGCGAAACGGGTTGCCGATTAGTATTACAGGTGTGCCGGGCTTAACCCAGGGGTAGATCTCCTCGACATTACGGTTATTCATTCGGATACAACCGTGGCTGGCATAGCTGCCGATTGCTCCGGGATTATTGGTGCCGTGAATCCCATAGGTACCCCAGGGCACTGTCAGTCCGATCCAGCGGGTGCCAAAGCCTGAACCCCAGTGGGCGGCCTTGCGCAGCACCTTGAAATTACCTATCGGCGTGGGAGTTTTATATTTACCCGGCGCCACCGGGTATTGCTTGTACGGTTCACCATCCGACATGACTGTCAACTTTCGCCGGTAGGTATCTACAACTATGCTCACTTCGCCGGGGGGAGGCGGTGTTTTCTCGTGTGCTCCCAAGGCAAACTGAGCCTGGTCAAGTTCCTGCCAGACGAATTCCTCCACTACGCCGTCAGGCTCAAGACCATGGGATTTTTGAAATTCTTTCACCGCTGCTATGGTAGCCGGCCCGTAGATACCGTCAATCAGCCCATGGTAAAAATCTAATTGCTTCAACCGTTCTTGAACTTGGATTACATCGTCACCTTTTAGAGCCGGTTGAGTGGCCGTTAACTCTCGCTCAGCTTCTTGCTCCGTTTGGTAACAGGGGCAACCGGGTATAGCGACATTTGCTGCCTGGACTGGCTTTGTGCTAAGAACCATTAATACAACGACTACAATTGCGAATATACACCCGGTGGTAAATAATAATGCATAGTTAGCCTTCAGTTGTTTAGCCATAGTTTCCTCCAGGGTCAGACATAAACTTTGTAAATTAACAATATTAACTTAACGTAGCTCTTAATACTGAACACATACTGCGAATTATTGTCATAAACCCGTGACCAAGCCCATAAACTTAAATGGACAAACTTTATGAGAGGGGGCCGCATATGAAGGCAGCCATCAAATTCTTCATCTACATGACCCTGATTTTGGTTGTTATGTATTCCTCGGGCTGTGCTGGTGACCAAGAAACCGCAGCCAAACAACCGCCGGCGCAAAATAATGCGGTTGATAACCAAACAGCAGATAACGATCAGGCACCGGTTAAAATCGCCAGTGGACAGGAGGCAACCTCAAGCATCGCGTCAGACCAGGCTGCGCGCAGTGCAATAACCTCTTCTTCTGATTCAGCTGAAGGAGCAACTACTACAGTTGTGCTCTACTTTGCTGATGCCGACGGTTACTTACAAGCCGAACGGCGGACCATAAACAAAACAGCCGGTATAGCCAGGCAAGCTATACATGAGTTATGCTGTGGTCCACGCAATCAGGGTTTAAGCGCTACCATACCAGACGGCACCCGGTTGCTGGATATAAACATTCGGGACGGGCTGTGCACCGTAAATTTTAGCCGGGAGCTGGTTGCCAACCACAGTGGCGGGTCAGGGTCGGAAAATACTACCGTTTATTCAATAGTGAATACATTAACTCAGTTCAGCAGCATCGAGCAAGTGCAGATACTGGTAGACGGAGCGATTGTTGAATCCATTGCCGGACACCTGGATGTCAGCGTACCGCTGACCCGCGATAGTGACCTGATCCGGGCCGGCAGCTAGAATGAAGCAGGGCTTTGACCGCTAATGCCAGGTAACCGGGTGGTACTCAAACTGAGGCTGGTAGTTGGGGCGGTAAGCGGGGATATAACTACTAGTGCTGTCCACCTCAACAATGCTGCCGTTCTTAGCCGAGCGCAGCATATCTAAAATCGTTTTGACGTCACCGTACTCCATTTCCGGTGTGACGGATATTATTTCACGACCTGTCAAAGCGTTATACAAGTTCAGCAGCTCATTATAATAACCACGCTGTGGGCGGTAACGTACTTGTTCAGACCGTCCATCGTTATATGATACGTTGATCGTACCGCAATCACTTTCCTCGAGGTAAATCATGCCGCTAGTGCCAAATATACGCAGTCCAACCAGCGGGCGCTGCATTTCTTTGCCGGCGCTGTAAAAACTAAACTGTCCGGTTACACCACTGTGAAAGCGCAGGTTCACATTAAGTACTGCATAGGGAGCAAAATCGTCGTGCTGGGGCACCCCAAAGGCCTGGAGTTTATCAATGGCGCCGAATATGTGTCGCATGGCGGCTACATCGTGTACTCCGGAATCCATAATTACTCCGCCTGCAAATACCGGGTGCTGGCGCCATTCCGTCCGGGCAAAATCATTTTTCAGCATCTCCTCAGGGAAACAAATCACCCGGTTATTAATGAAATAAACAGGCTCACCTATTCTCTTCTCCCTGACCATATCACGAATGATATTAATTTCCTCACTATAACGGTAATTTTCGGCGATCATAATGGGCACTCCATAGCGGCGTGGCAGCTCAGCATGAGCCTTAGCCTGTTCATAATTTGCCGCCAGTGGTTTTTCGCATATAATCGCCCGGCCGTGTTGGTGGGCGACAGCTCTGGCCACGTCCTCAGTGACCCGGAAATTATTTTCAATGGGCACCATAATATCAAACACATTAATATCACCCCGCCAGAGCATGGGACGATAATCCGTGTAGATATTATTAACTCCCAATCCCAGCCGCTCAGCCCAGGGGCGGGTATTCTCAGGCTCAGGATCGCAAAGGGCAACGATTTCATATTTATCAGACAGCTCCTGATAGGCGGGATAATGCAGCCGCTCAAAGGCCAGGCCCGTGCCAATAATCCCCACTTTTAGCTTATCCATAGCGTATTCCCCCATTGTTATTAATTACTTTTATTATGTAGCCGAAACAGGCATACTATCCATTTTTTTTACCTAATTGGGAACATAACGACTTTTTTATGCGTCTTTAAGTTATCCATAATTAAGCACTTTATAAACAGATATCCCAAACAGGTATTTAAAGCTTTTTGTTGAATCAGATCCTAAAAAGATAATATTTTGGAAATGAGGAAACTTGTATGGAAATGCATCGTAACTGGCAAAAGAAGATAAAACAAGGACTAATTATTTCCTGCCTGCTTATAGCCGGGCTACTGCTTACACCCTCAGCTCTTCCCGCATCCACCCAGCTGACTGTTAGCGGCAGCAACGTCAACGTGCGTGGCGGGCCGGATACCAACACCGCCATCGTTGCCAGTGTACAAAAAGGGCAGATGTATACGGCTCTTGATAAGCGCGGCGATTGGTACAAAATAAAAGTAGGAAATACCGAAGGCTGGATTGCCGGCTGGCTGGTTCAAGCCAAGTCAGTAGCCGATACACCAACAAGTTTCGCCGTGGTCAAGTCCGAGTCGGTAAATGTTCGCGGTGGCCCGGGGACAAGCTATCCGGTGGTAAGCAAGGTCAATGCAAATACTAAACTTCCGGTGCTGACGGTTTCCAATGACTGGGTGAAAGTTAAGCTGCCCAGTGGTACTACCGGTTGGTTGGCAGGCTGGCTGGTGCAAGTACAAAAATCCTCCGGTCAACAAGATACGGTTCAGCAGGGTTCGCCGGGTAGCCAAAACAATACGGGCACAGTCAAGCAAGCCACGATAACCGCTGCAAACGCCAATCTGCGCTCGGGACCCGGCACGTCCCACGGTATTGTCGGCCAGGTGAATAAAGGCCAAAAATACACCGTTAACGAGGTAAACGGCCAGTGGCTGAAAATATCACTCCCCGGAGGAAAAACAGCCTGGCTGGCCGGCTGGCTGGCCAGCGTCGGCGAGGTGGCGGTAAGTCGGCCGGTAACCGAGGCAAAGCCGGTTGAGAGCAGTACCACAGGGTATACCGAAAGCGCCGGCGCTAAGATTAAGCAGGCCACGATAACCGCTGCTAACGTCAATCTGCGCTCGGGGCCCGGCACATCACATGGTATAGTCGGCCAGGTGAATAAAGGCCAAAAATACACCGTTAACGAAGTAAACGGCCAGTGGCTGAAAATATCACTCCCCGATGGTAAAACAGCCTGGCTGGCAGGCTGGCTGGCCAGCGTCAGCGAAGTGGCGGGGGCACAGCCAAGTGCACCGGCCCAGAACAGTAGTTCTGTCAGCACCGGCAGTAATAATACTCCAAATGACGGTGGCTTGGATAGCAATGACAACAGTACAGTACATCTTGTCATCAACAATAATGATGTTTATGTCCGGGGTGGACCTGGCATAGAGCACAATGTCGTCGGTAAGGTGAGCCGTGGTGAACGCTTAGGTGTGCTGGAGCAAACCGGCAACTGGTATAAGGTCAGTATGGAAGGCGGTGTAATCGGCTGGGTAGCCGGTTGGCTGGGTGATGTAGAAAAGGCCGAAGCCTCACCGGCGCAGGGGGATCCACCGGTAGAAACCGAGGACACTGACCAGAGTAATGCAAGCAGTCAAACAGAGGCCATTTATCTGGAAAAAATTGAAGTGCGTCAGGAAAACACTCATACCCTGATCACCATCAAAGCCGCCGGAGAACTGAACTATAACATGTTTATGCTTGGCAATCCCCAAAGGCTGGTTATCGATCTGAAAAATACGAATATAGGTGATTTACCGGAAGAGTCTATGATAAATACCCAAGCTGTGACCAGGATGCGTACCGGGTTACTAGAAGACGAAAAAACACCGGTTGTGCGAGTGGTATTTGATTTAAACGACGTTGTGGTCAGCGTGGACAAACTTTCAGATGATCGCCGGCAGCTTGACCTGGATATATACGTGCCCGAATTGGGTGAATTTTTAAGAGGGCGCATTATCGCTATTGATCCCGGACACGGCGGCCGTGACCCGGGCGCTATCGGGCCAACTGGATTGCAGGAAAAAGATGTCACCCTGGATATTGCTACCAAGCTGGCACAATTGCTTATTGAAAACGGTGCCCGGGTGGTGATGACCAGGGACAGCGACGAGTTTGTAGATTTATACGAACGCACAGATATTGCTAAACAGGAAGGTGCCGAAGTATTCTTAAGCATCCATATTAATGCCAATGTCAGCCGGGACTTTAATGGTACCAGTACCTATTATCGCCGAGATTCCGGGGAGTTCCCCGCAGGTGTAGACCAGGCTGACAACCAGCGTCTGGCCGGACTTGTCCAGTCCGAATTGGTTAAAACGCTGGGCAGGCGCAGCCTGGGCGTGCTGCAGGCCAACTTTGTGGTACTGCGCACTTCCCCCGTACCGGCGGTACTGGCCGAGGTAGCCTTTATATCCAACTACGAGGAGGAAAAATTGCTCAGGCAGGAATCGACACGTGTCAAAGTGGCCGAAGCTCTCACCCTGGCACTTAATAATTACTTTGGACAAACAAATTAGTATGATATGCAGAAGGTGTTTCCTAACCAGGAAACATCTTCTTCTTTTAATAATACCAAAATACCTTCCCGCCGAAAGATTTGCATTGAACCGGCCCAAACTGCTTCTAATGCCCGTCACCGATGCCAAACAAATAATTTTCAAAAACTGTTGGAAAAGTGGTACAATATGGTGGGTCTGAGTTCCAACCACTTGCTTTTGCTGTATTACATAATTATGCTGTGGGAAAGAATATGTGTTAAATGTATGGAGATGAATTGCATGCAATTAACTGTACTGGGTTGCTGGGCGCCCTATCCCCGTCCGGAAGAAGCCTGTTCAGGCTACTTGTTGAAAAACGATTCCACCGCACTGATGCTGGAAGCCGGTCATGGAAGTTTTGCCCGGTTAACCAAAAATATTGATTACAAGCAACTGGACGGGGTAGTAATTACCCATTACCACCCGGACCATTATGCCGACATCCACTGCCTGCGTCACGCTATTGAAGGGGCCAGGCGTGACGGCCGCATGGAGAATAAGATTAAACTGTTTATACCACCGGAACCATCGGAAATATACCGGGAGCTGTCAGGATTTACCAAGGCTTTTGATGTGATAAATATAGCAGAATTGCCCACCAGCGAGCTGCCCGCTGCCCTGCCCGGTGGACTGATTCCCGGCAGCCCACTGAGCAGTGTGCCGGCTAAAACAGCCCAGCTTAACGAGCTTACCCTATACTTCATACCCATACTGCACGTCCTGCCCGGTTATGCGGTGCTGATCAGCCAGGGCAAGCAATCGCTCTTTTTTACCAGTGACACTGCCCCCACGCCGGAAATAAGCAGAGCTGCCGTCAATGTCGATCTACTGCTTTGCGAGGCCAGCGGACTAAATAAAGATGCCGACAAGATGGCCGGGCTTCATATGACGTCCGGTCAGGCCGGTGAACTGGCCCGCCAGGTCAGGGCAGCACGGCTGGTACTGACCCACTTCTGGCCCGAATACAATGTGGATGATTTACTGGCGGAGGCCGGGGAAGCCTTTGGGAGTGCAGTTTTTGCCGCGGCGCAGGACAAGATTTTTACCTTACCTTAATAATACATAATACATCGGAGGTCAATAATGGAAAGAGCAGATGGAAGAAAAAATAATCAATTAAGACCGGTGATAATAACCAGGAATGTTAACAAACATGCCGAAGGATCAGTTTTAATTGAGGTGGGCGATACTAAAGTAATTTGTACTGCTACAGTTGAAGAGCGCCTGCCCGGCTGGCGCAAGGCGGAAGGTAAGGGGGGCTGGCTTACTGCCGAATATGGTATGCTACCCAGAAGTACGGGACAGCGCATGATGCGGGATGCCGTGCGGGGGAAACAAAACGGTCGCTCTTTGGAAATACAGCGCCTCATTGGCCGGGCTCTGCGGTCGGTTACTGATTTGCAGGCCTTGGGTGAGTATACCATTACCCTTGACTGTGATGTTATCCAGGCAGATGGCGGTACCCGTACGGCTTCCATCACCGGTGCTTTTGTAGCACTGGCAGATGCCCTTTATTACCTTGTGTTAAATGGTAAGCTGGATAAAATGCCTTTGCAGGATTTCGTTGCCGCCACCAGCGTGGGGAGGGTCAACGGCGAGCTGGTGCTGGACCTTTGCTATACTGAGGATTCCGTTGCTGAGGTTGATATGAATATAGTTATGACCGGCGGAGGCCACTTCGTGGAGATTCAGGGTACTGGAGAAGAAGCCTCGTTTAGTAGAAGTGAAACTAACCAGCTGCTGGATCTAGCCGATACAGGTATCAGGCAGTTAATAGAATACCAGAAAAGCGTTCTAGGTACGGTAGCCGGCTGTATCGGCAACTAAAGGTAAGTCACTTGCTGCACGAAATTGATAAAGGATGAATAAACTGTGAGCATGGATATATCTGAATATCAGGATATTATACTTAGTTTAAGAAAGTTTAAGCCTGACCCCATTGTTTTGGCTACCCGCAATGAGGGCAAGGTGAGAGAATTGCAGCAGTTGTTATCGGGTACCGGTTTTAAAATAGTATCTATGGCAAGTTTCCCCGGGGTGCCTGAAGTAGTTGAGGATGGCGATACCTTTGAAGCCAATGCAATAAAAAAAGCTCAAGTGGTAGCAACTGCTCTGGGAGCAACTACTCTGGCGGACGACTCCGGACTAGTAGTAGACTATCTGGCCGGTGCTCCCGGGGTGCACTCGGCCCGCTTTGCCGGACCGGAACATGATGACGCTGCCAATAACCGAAAACTATTGCAGCTGCTCATCGGTGTACCGCGAGAAAAACGCACAGCGCGTTTTTGTTGTGTGGTGGCCATAGCTACCCCCGACGGAAAGGTGGCCACCACCCGGGGAACCTGTGAAGGTATTATTATTGAGCAGATAAGAGGGGAAAACGGGTTTGGTTATGACCCCTTATTTCTCATACCTCGATATGGTAAAACATTTGCCGAGCTGGACAGCGCTACCAAAAACTCGATCAGCCACCGGGGACAGGCGCTGCAAAAGGTCAGAGTTATTTTAGCTGCTGCGGGTGAAGGTAATAGATAAGACTAAACGCCGCTATATCTCGAACTCCTCCGGCAAACCGGTTAAACCGGTCAAACGAGCAGTACTTTCTCCGGGCGGACTATTAAGGCTGGAAGCTGTTGTTAAGCCGGCCAAGGAAAATGTACTTGGAAAGGGGAAATGTCGTGCGCGTTGGTGTTATTAGCGATACGCATGGTTCAATTAGCATAGCTGTAAAGGCAATCAAGCAAATGGGGAAAATAGATGCATTAATCCATGCCGGTGACTATTATAGCGATGCATTGCGTATCGGCTCAATGCTGGAAGTGCCTGTTTATGCTGTGCCCGGCAACTGTGATGCACAATGCCGGGGGCAGGATGAGTTAATCCTTAAGCTGGGCGGATGCAAAATTTTGGTCACCCACGGCCATTTCTACCGGGTCAAGCACACATTTCAGTCTCTAAATTACCGGGCGCAAGAATTGGAAGTACAAGTGGTGGTTTTTGGGCATACCCATGTGCCGGCCAATATATGTGAAAATAATGTGTGTTTATTCAACCCGGGCAGCACTTCGCGCCCTCCGGCTGGTTTAGCTGCCAGTTATGGTATATTGGAAATTGGACCGGCTTTTACGAAAGGAGAAATTTATACGTTAACCGAATAATTGACATATAAATATAATTCATGTCTGTAAAATTAAAATTGTCTTATGCCTGCCGCCTGCTATAAGGGCGGTTAATTTATTTTAGATGTATATATTCCAATCAAAATTCGTACCCTAAACCCATAAAATTTTCAGTAGAAAATATTATTATGAGCTTGTTTATAATCATTGCGGCTAAGGAGGTGATTGTCATAGAAGCCGGCGTGCGAAATAATATTAATGGCGAGGTTGAAAAAATTAAAGTTGATAATGTAATGGCCCAGGTAGTCATGTGAGTTGGCGGGTGAAGTGATGATGCTATCCGGCTCACGTCCGTGATGACGCGAGACAGCTTAGAAGAAGCAGGATTTTCCGAAGGCGATAAAGTAAATGCTTTAGTCAAAGCAATTAACGTTGTTTTTGTTAAACACTAACATGATAGCCATTAACCATGTAATTGTGGCTAATGGCTTTCTTAATTAAACTTTAAAAATTTTCCTCTTGAAGCATTCCTGCATAACCAGACCGGCTAGAAAGCCGATACCCATGTTCCAAATGGAAAATCCGGCTGTAACCAGCAGGGTATAAAAGTCGTTTTTTCCCGGACCGACGTCCCTGGCTGAAACAGCAAGTTCCAATCCGGCAAAAAATAAAATTACGCCAAGCACACTAGTGGGAAATATTTTAAAAAGTGTGAGCACCGAGTCACTTAAGCAAAGCGCCACGATCAATAAATGACACCCTAAAATAATTGTAGACCCGCCGGTGCGGGCGCCGAATCGAACATGGCCTGCCATGCCTCCTGCTCCGTGACATAAGGGGATACCGCCAAACAACGGTGAAAACAAATTTAACAATCCCTGGGATATTGCTATCTTCTTTTCCGTAACGGGATGCTGAGGAAACAACCTGTTATTCTCTGCCGTTACGGCGATTACTGCATTGCCCAGTGTTAAAGGAATCTGGGGGATACCAAGGAGAAGAGTCCCTTTAACGAAGTCGCTCCAGGTCATCTCGCTTAAAGTCATCCGGGGTAACTGTAAACCGAATTCGATACCGGCTAATTCATGCACTAAGCCGGGGTTTTTAACCAGAGCAACCGCAACACCAAAAACAATTAAAGCAAACATGGCCGGAACTCGCTTATTACTGAGCAGGATAAAGGTCATCACCAGTGCAATCACAGCTATAGCGAAATCAGTTTTCATCATCCTGGTTCCTTCCATGATAAAGGAAAGACCGAGTCCAAGTACAATTCCCCTAATAACTGGTTTCGATGAAATTCTAGAGATGTGGTTAAGCGCTCCGGTTGCCCCCATGATTAACCAGAATAAACCTGTAAATATGCCCGCCCCCCACACCATTCCCGAAGTAATAGCAGATTGAGTTATGGCTGCACCGCCGATGGCCTTCATGGGTTGTACCGGGATAGGTGTCTTATAATAAGCTCCGGCGATAACTAACAGTATTCCCAACGTAAACAGAACACCCAGGGGGTTCATATTCATTACAGTAATATAACCAATTACAAAGGGTATCAAAGTTCCCAGGTCTCCGAAAGCACCTGCCCACTCAGATTGATTAAAACGGTTTTTTAAAAGTGGTTTGGAATCATACGTTTCTAACCACTCCTTCCACTACAATCACATATACAATTTTACTCTTTGCTACAGCTTTAAGACAAGTCCATATGCCGCCAAAGACAGCCTCATAAATTTTCATCGTGGCAAAATACGCAAAGTTTTCATAGTCTTCAATTGTATATTTGCGTTGACTCGGGAGGTTGTTTGAAGTACCCTTATTAATGTTAGAAGAATAGGAACTTGAAACGTTTGTATACGTTGCAGGGGGTGTAATAACGTGGGTGGATTTTTTGGGGTTGCCTCAAAAGAAAATTGCGTGATGGACGTGTATTTTGGTACAGATTACCACTCACACCTGGGCACCAATACGGGTGGCATGGTGGTATGGAACGGTAACAGTTTTACTAGAGCAATACACAACATCAAAAATACGCAATTTAGAGCAAAATTCGAACCTGAACTAACCAAGTTATCAGGTAATTTGGGTATTGGATGTATCAGCGATACAGAGCCTCAGCCTTTAACAGTGCGTTCACGCCTTGGTCAATACGCCATCAGTACGGTAGGAATCATCAATAATTTATATGATATAGTCAACATGGCGTTCGCTAACCAACATGTTCATTTTTTGGAAACCAACAAAGGGGCTATTTACCCTACCGAGCTTGTTTCTGTGATTATTGATCTAGAAAATTCTTTTAAAGACGGCTTATTGAAGGCGCAGGAGTTGATCGAAGGCTCCTGTTCGATATTGCTTTTAACGCCACAGGGAATATATGCTTCAAGGGATAAACTCGGCCGAACGCCTTTAATAGTTGGGGAGAAAGAAGGTTCCTACTGCGTTTCTTTTGAATCTAGTACTTTTAATAACCTCGGTTACAAGTTCAAATATGAACTCGGCCCGGGAGAAATAATTCTTCTAACTCCTGAAGGTATTGAGAAAATTGCACCCCCCAGAGATAAAATGAAGATATGCGCTTTTTTGTGGATTTATTATGGCTACCCTTCTTCAACCTACGAGGGTATGAACGTAGAGGTCGTGCGATATAAAAATGGCGCTGCAATGGCTAGAAAAGACAACGTTGATATCGATATAGTAGCCGGAATACCTGATTCGGGTATTGGACATGCTATTGGCTATTCGAACGAATCAAAAATCCCGTATGGACGTCCCTTTATAAAATATACACCAACTTGGGCCAGGAGTTTTATGCCGCAGGATCAGCAAATTAGGAACCTGGTGGCAAGAATGAAACTGATGCCTATTCCTGATCTAATTACCGATAAACGACTGCTCTTCTGCGATGATTCAATTGTTCGCGGTACCCAGTTGAGAGAAACTGTGGATTTGCTCTATCAATGTAACGCCCGCGAAGTGCACATTCGCTCGGCCTGTCCACCGCTTGTTTTTGGCTGCAAATACTTAAACTTCTCCACTTCAAGATCGGAACTGGATTTGGTAGCCAGACAAGCTATCATCGAACTGGAAGGAGAAGAACCCGAATCTTACGAAGCCTATTGTGATCCCGCTAATGATAAGTACAATGAAATGGTTAATTGTATCAGAAAAATACTCAACTTTTCCACGCTAAAATACCAAAATCTGCCCGACATGCTTGACGCCATCGGAATCGGCGAGGATAAAATTTGCACTTACTGCTGGAACGGAAAGGAATAACAATGGTGGGGCTGATCCCCCGGCTACACACCGGGTGACCAGCTTTTTATCCAGGGATGCAAATGAAATGGTATCATCACTGTAGTATCAATAATAAAGACGTAATATTTGGAATACGTTGAAGGTAATAACCAATAATTATAGAAATATATAACTATTGATTTTTTAAGATGGAGGTATGACAATTGAAAGTTGTTGCTTTTAATGGAAGTCCAAATAAGGAAGGCAATACCTATCAAGCAGTTAAATTAGTCGTTGATGAACTGGAAAAGGAAGGTATCGAAACCGAGATAGTTCATGTAGGGGGCAAGTCAATTAGAGGATGCACCGCATGTGGTAAATGTATTGCCAATAAAAATGAGGAATGCGTTCTTCCCGGTGATGAGGTTAATGAGTGGATTCAAAAAATGAAAAATGCCGACGGCATAATTTTTGGGGCACCTGTGCACTATTCATCAATTGGAGCTACAATGAAAGCATTTTTAGATCGGGCATTTTATGTTACAGGGATTAATAATAACATGTTAAGGCACAAAGTTGCTGTAGGTGTTGTTGCCGTAAGACGTACAGGAGGGATTGAGGCCATTTCCCAATTGAACAATTACATAAGTTATTCTGAAATGATTATGCCAACGTCTAATTACTGGAATGTTATTTATGGCACTAAACCAGGTGATGCATTGCAAGATCTGGAGGGAGTGCAAATTATGAGGATTCTTGGTAAAAACATGGCCTGGCTGATGAAGATAATTGAACATGGAAAAGAAGTGATTAAAGCACCGGAAAGCGAAAGAAAAATATTTATGAATTTTATTCGCTAAAATGCTCAGCCCCTTGCAGAATATGAGTTCCGCAGGGGGCTAATTTTTAGATGGGTGAATTATAATTGTTAAAATACTAGAATATAGATGGCATGTATCATAAATGTCACAGCTAAAGCTACTATAAAGACCAGTGTTATTATCTTTAAGGCAATTTTGGCTCCTAATTCTTTCAACATGGTAAAAAATGAAGCTATACAGGGCGTGTAAAGAACTAAGAAGATACTTCCAATTATGAATTGATGTGCTGTCAAATGCAACGGCGCCAGCAGGGCAATGGACACATCTTTTCTGAGAAAACCCATCAACATGATCGGGGCGATTTCAGGCGGTAATCCCATAACCAGTTCTACCGGCTTTTTAAGAATGTTGGTAGCGAATTCGATTACTTTCAAATAGTCCAGGATGTTCATAATCAACACGCCCAAAGTGATCATGGGCAGGATCTCAGAAAAGTATTCCACAATTCTGACCCGTAGTTTTACGGCCATCAAGCTTGGCGAAGGCATTCTATAGGACGGCAGCTCAGTGAAAAACTCTTCTGATTTGCCAGGTAATTTTTTGTTGATTAAAATGTTGATGCCTAAAGCCAGAATTAAAAGGATTATAAATATGAAAAGTACTGTTGTTACTCCATAATGCATTCCTAATGAAACAATCATTGCGGTTTGCGGCAGACAAGGTGCGCTCATCATAATTAACGCAATGGTCAATATTTTTTCTCGCTGACTGTTTAACACACGCGTGGATAATAAGGCCGGCACCTTACAGCCCAGGCCCAGCATTACGGGAATTGATGAGTAACCATGCAGCCCAAACCTGTGGAAAAAGTTATCAACTACAACCGCTAGGCGGGGTAGATATCCCAAATCTTCAAGAAAGCCAAATACAAAATAAAAAGAAATAAAATAAGGAAATACCTGTACTAGTGCGATATAAATACCGCTGGTAAGAATGCCGAAGGACTCAAGCGGGTCGGTACTATAACCCACGAGAAGACCTTGGATAAATTCCGAGGGAATATGACCAACAAGATTCATGATCAAGGGGGCATAAATATTCGTATAAAAGGGGTCTAAAAGATTGTTGATCATACCTTCTCCAATGAAACGTACGATTACCAGGGTAGTCAGCAGCACCCCCAGGGCAGTTATAATACCACCAATCGGGTGCAGGGTAAAATCGCTTAAGCGCTCCAAAACAGTATGATGCCGGTGCTCAAGCTTCTGGACCGTGTTGACTATGTTACCAATTTGGTTCCAGTGTTCTTCGGCATCATAGGTTAGGTTACTAATTCTTGCTTTTGGTATTGCTTCAAGTAGTTTGGCTATCCCTTCTTTTCGCAAAGCGCTAACTGTTACTACCGGTACATCCAAGATTTTTTGCAGAGCAGGAACATCAATAGAAATGCCATTATGCTCTGTATCATCCCAAAAGTTAAGGCATACCAACATAGGCTTGCGAGCCTGCAAAAGCTGTAGGGTTAGATTCAAATTTCTTTCTAAATTGGTCGCATCAATAACGTTAATAATAATGTCACTATCCGTTACTAACTTTAGAGCTATCTCATCGGCCTCAGAAAAATGTTCAAGGGAATAAATGCCCGGGGCATCAATTAATTCATATTTTCTACCACCATAATTGAACTTCCCGGTCACCAAATCAATGGTTGTACCTGCATAATTAGCCGTTACCACACCAGTACCTGTGATTCGAGAGAAGAGCAGGGTTTTACCTACATTTGGATTGCCCAGTAGTACAATTTTTTTTACCGGACTATGCCCGGCTGCATCGTCCCAAGCTAATGGCTCGATAATAATTTTCTCAGCCATTGGATAACCTACGGCAAATTGCATGCCGGCTTTTTCAATGACAATAGGGCCTTTCATTATTGAGGCACTTTTTTTCACCACAGTTGCCCCGGGTACTATCCCCATAGCCTCAAGTTTGCCTACTACTTGATGCCCTCCCTGAATTTCAATGACTTTTGCCGACCGGTTATTTTCAAGCCGAGTTAAATTAATAAGGGATGAATACCGATGGTCCGACTCATCTGTTTGTTTAATATCGTGGTCATTTATAATCTCAGCCGGTACATCCTTTTTTATCATAAACACGAACACACTCCACAATTTCTCAATTACCAATATCATTATACAAGCATTGTCAAATAATGAGGTAGTAAATACAAGCTTATTATCACTACACTCATGATTTCTTCTTTATGATAATGGTTCCCGTTTTCTTCTGCAATAAGTCTAAGAAAGAAACAGGCTGAATTTATGTGGTTAATCATATTACCTTTGTTAAAAAACTTTACAATTTACCTGGTTTTATAAAATTACATGGTTTTTTAAAACAAATAAAAAAAGAGGATATTCTAAATCCCCTGCTCTAGAAACAAAATAAGTTGTGGTCTTTAATAATCATTGGTTGGCAATGAATGATGGATACATCTGAAAAACATTTCGAAGCAAAGTTGTAAAAGATAGGTAATGTACAGTGCAGAAATTACGCTTGGTTATGGAAGGGAGTATCTGGAAAAGTATTGGCTCGCCGGGAGTGCAGCAGTCATGTCGTTATAATTCTGAATGAAAGGCCGGTAAAGTTTTACCCGACCCTTCTTTCCAGTACTGCTTCTGTAGTAGTATCCATCACCAATGTACCTTCTTGGTTGGTTACGGTAATGCGGATTTCTACTATGCCGTTATAACGGTTCCTTGCTGTTAGTTTATTAATCGTTGCTTTACCTTTCAGAACATCATCAGCAAATACAGGCGAAAACCAATCAACCCTGAAACTCAAGGCAGCAATAAACTGTTGAGTAATAATATTACTTTCCACAAATTTAGCCCACACGGACATAAAACTCATGATGCCGGGGGCGATAACTACCCCAAATTTGGACTTCTTGGCAAAATCCTCATCCAAATGAATAGGTTGCGGATCATAATCCTGAGCAAACTTCAGCATTTTTTCTTTATTGATTGTTATACTTTCTATCTCGAATTCTTGTCCAACTGTAAAATCATCAAAATACATCCACATCTTCCTCTTTTATGAATTTTCTTAAAAACATAATATTACACGTCTATATAATTATCAATATGAAAATGAGTAGATTTTACTGCGGGATTGGACTTTTGGTAACTCAGCAATTATTGGTTCGAGTTGCCAACCGCCCCTCCATTACCTACTCAATCCGCATACCAATTTCAACCTTTCCGCAAGGAGAAACTGTGAGGTTTATTCCCTTACATAGTAATTGAAGTTAGTGAGGCAAAGTCGAATGATGCAACAACATGTCTGCAAGTCATACTATAATTAGAAGGTTATTACAATTATTCTGATGAATAACTGGATTATTAAATAATAACTAGGGAGGACAAGTATAGTGTTAAGGGTGATAGGGAAATTAAAAAATTTATTGCTTGCGTTAGTTCTATTATTCACAGTAACAACACCGGCTTTGGCAGCACAGGTGTTTGTGAACGGCGAACAATTGAATGTTTCAACAGTTAATGAAAGCGGTATCACCTTGATACCATTACGGGCTATATTCCAATCTCTTAATGCCATTGTTAACTGGGACGAAGTCTCACAGACAGTCACAGCTACAAAGGCACAGACGACAGTAAAGCTGCAGATTGGTTCCAGCACGGCCTATATTAACGGCCAGGCGGTAACCCTTCAGGTACCGGGCAAAATAATCAAGGGTAACACTATGGTCCCGCTCCGCTTTGTTTCTGAAGCTTTGGACGCAAACGTTAAATGGGACGGAGTTGCTCAAACCATCACTATTACTTCTGTTTCCGAAACACCGATTGAGCAAGCTACAACCGAAAAAATAGATAACATAAACACTCAACACAATAATGCAACTGAATGGAAGCCTATTTGGGAAAAAATACTAGACAGGACAAATATACATAGAGTTTGGTTTTGGAAGGATAAGCAGTTTGCTATCGTTAGGGGTGAAGAAAGGTTATACTTTAAGGAACCAGATAATCGTGATTGGAGTTCAAAAGTATATGCAGATAATATTTATTTAAGCGCCCAAAATGCACATTTTTATATTTACGGTGTGGCACTAACACCTGAAAAAATGTATATGTCAATATTTTATGAAAATGAAAATAAATTACTTGTTAGTAATGACGGCATTAAATGGGTTAGTGATGGTTTAAACCCTCCTTCAGATTATTACCGGTATTGGATAACCGCGCCTAAGAATAAGACGTTGTTAGCTAACTCAAGAGGTCTGCTTAAACAATCATTAAATGGTGGTAATAGCTGGAATTACGATATAACTTCTAGGTGTGCACCATGGGATAATGTTACTTTTATGGGCGATAAAATATTTGCAGTTTTAGATAATAAACTAAAAACTAGTAATGACTTAGAAGACTGGCAAGATACAGGCTTTGAAATCTCGGACGCAAACATATGCAAATATTATATAGGAAATATTTTTTCTGAAGAGAGTATAATTGGTAAAGCTGTACCCTCTATAGATTATCCCAAAGACAATACTGTAGTAGCATTTAATCCGGCATCTACGGGTTCGGTTTGTATTTCCCCTGATGGTGGTAATAATTGGTTAACCCTTAAGAAAGACAGTTTTAAATGGCGGGAAGGTACCGTTCCTTCAAGAATCACCTCCGTAGCAGTATCAAATTACTTAATATTAGCAGGCACTTTTGACGGCGTTGTTTTTTATAGCGTGAATAAAGGGCAGACATGGCAAAAAACGAAAATTAATGCTGATGTTCTTGATTTAGCAATTAAAGATAATATAGCCTTGGCCGCTACAAATAAAGGTGTATATCAAATGGATTGCACAAATCTAGTTCATTCACTAAGCTCTCAGTAATTCAAATATTATATATGGGAACATTAAATACCACTTATGATTTATGAACAGCCGACAGAGAATTAACGAATATAAATCCCCATTATGCTGTTCTTTTGCTCAAATAAAAAAGCCAGTACCCGCAAACCTTGCGGATACTGGCTTTGTTGGCCTCCCGGGAGGGATTCGAACCCGCGACCTACGGATTAGAAGTCCGTTGCTCTATCCAGCTGAGCTACCGGGAGATTATTTGGAGCGGGTGATGGGAATCGAACCCACGTAACTGGCTTGGAAGGCCAGCGCTCTACCATTGAGCTACACCCGCCCATCTGAAGCGAACAATATTATTATACAGAAAAATTCTTCTTGAGTCAAAGTTAAATTTTTAGAATAAAGGAATTTATAAAGTTTAACAAAATAATATCTTAAAGCATACTCTTATCATTGAAAGCTGGTGCTTTATATGATAACGATTATTAATCAAATTGTCAATTTAATCAATGACCTGCATGATCAAATCTGGGGATATAGCGAACAGTTAGGACTGCCTTTTACGGATAAGGATTTGCACTTTTGGATAATCGGCTTGCTGGGCGTAATTTTTTTTATCTTTACAGATTTTTTCTTAAGATGGTTGGCTAAAATTAATATTTCCCTGATTTCTTTTTTATTTACCTCAGCAATTATATCCATCCTGGTTTTAGTCTTGGAGATTGAACAAAAGCTGACGGGACGCGGCGGCATGGAACTCGATGATATTTTGGCCGGTTTATTAGGCTTTTTGGTGTTGCTGGCTGTTTACCAATCATGCAGGTTTTTACTGGGGCGTTTAATTAATCTTATAAGAAAGTGAAATCCTCACAGCGCGATAGTTTAATTAGTAATTAGCAGGTTCGATAAGCTTGTGTAGTTTTTTAATAATCATTGTGCCGTAAAATTAATACTACACAGGCCACCCAATAGCAGCCTGTGTAGGTAGGTATTATGACATTTTATAAATACTGTCGGCACTAATTTGGTCAGAGTTTTTATGAACAAATGTTTTACAACAAGTAGACATGCAGGAATCGGCTGATGCTGGAGTCAATTGTTTAGCCATTGTGGCATCTATGCTGTCCTGCTGCTTTGAGGCAAAGCTATCGTTGGCTACCAAAATTTCATTAGCCTCACACTTGTTACCATTTGCCCAGTAATGGCAATTATTAATAATGCAGTGGATGTGTTGATTCAACTGTTTATCCCTCCTTTTTTTTATAATTTAATTCCGCTGTTATTATTCCCGAAGCTAGTTTATTTATCATCATCTGGTCCTTGTAATTTCGAGTAAAAAATGTTATATTAGTATTCGCGATTAAGGTAATATTATTGCGGGCGTGGCGGAACGGCAGACGCGCTGGACTTAGGATCCAGTGGGGCAACTCGTGGAGGTTCAAATCCTCTCGCCCGCACCAGAAGTGAATTTAGCAGTGGATTTGTAGTTACCAATCCATTACGTTAGTACGAGACATATTAAATTCCTCCTTCGAACTCCTTCTAAGAATACTGCGGGAACGAAGAAGGATTTTTTTTATGAATTTTATAAACCTGTGGTGCTATTTATAGTTGCCACAGGTTTATATATATGACAAGAACTATCAAATTCTTAGGTTCATTTATCATGTAATTTATCTTAATTATTTAATGGTGATTTTAATAAAAAATACCAGGGTTAACAAAATTAAGATCTCAAGTATACATCTCCTTAGCAGGGGTAGTGGACAAAATTAACCGTTTATTATATTATGCTTTTGTAGCGAAAAAACTGCTCATAATTCAAAGTTTATTCGTCATGTAAGGTAATATTTTGACACTAAAGGCATTTTTCAGTCAGCATATTACATGTGTCCGAAATTTATGTTTTTTCATTTTATTTGTCACTACATTTGTAGATAATCTCCATCTTATTGCACAAATTAATCAGTATACATACATATGAAAAATTTATCCGCATTGGCCATTTTCAAGTTTTATGGATATACGTAAAAAGATAAGATAATCCTTTTCTTTTAATAGGAATTATCATATAATTTAGTTGCGGGTGAGCCTTTTTTTATGTTTTTTTATAGTGACACTATAAATATTATACAGTATACGAATATATAGCAACTATTTAATTTTAAACAATTTATCTACCTATTCATTAATCTTTATAAATAAATAAAAATTAATTTATTTGGGAAGGGGGATTCAAGTGAGCTTCATTGACGCCGATAAAAGAAAGTTCTTCAATGAAGTAAGGGAAAAAAGTGGACAACCTATTGATCTTTGCTACCAATGCCAGAAGTGTGCGTCAGGTTGCATAGCGACGGGTTTCGCTGATTATTACCCTAATGAGATTATCCGCTTGGTTCAGCTAGGCCAAAAAGAACGTGTGTTAAACAGCTCCAGCATCTGGATTTGCTCCAGCTGTGAAATGTGTGGGGCACGATGCCCCAACGGCATTAACACTGCTGAGGTGATGGACGCGCTGAAGGAAATGGCCATTGCGGCCGGTACGGTGAAAGAAAAGAACGTTCTCTTGTTCCACAATACCTTTTTAAGCTCGGTACGAGCTTTCGGCCGGGTGCATGAGGCCAGTATGATGGGCTTATATAAGCTTAAGAGTGGCGATTTAATGTCCGACATGGATTTTGGTATGGATATGTTAAAAAAAGGCAAACTACCCTTGCTGCCACACCGGATCAAAGCGAGGGGCAAAATCAAAGATATTTTTAACAAGACTGCCCATTGATTTATCAACCAAACTATTAATTTGCTATGCAAGGAAAGGGGTTACATAAATTGAGACTTTCCTATTACCCCGGATGTTCTTTAAAGGCCACCGCTAAAGAATATGATATGTCCGCCCGGGATGCCTGCAAAGGACTTGGTATTGAGCTGGTCGAGCTCGATGACTGGGTTTGCTGCGGGGCTACTTGTGCCCACAGCACTAACCACATGCTTTCTATCGCACTACCCTCGCAAAACGTGGCCCTTGCCCAGCGGGCAGGCATGGACCTGGCTATTCCCTGCGCGGCTTGCTACAGCCGGGTTAAAAAGGCTGATTATGTTTTACGCAATGATGATGTTATGCGCCAGAAAGTTGAGGACATCGTTGATTTTAAATACAACGCCAGCGTTAATGTTCATTCACTAGTAGAGGTGGTTGGCCAGTTAGGTGAAAAGGCCATTGCCGAGAAGGTACAAAAACCACTAAAAGGGCTAAAGGTTGTCTGTTATTACGGGTGCCTAATGGTCAGGCCACCCCAAGTTACTTGCTTTGACAATACGGAACACCCTATGTTTTTGGATAATATAGTCAAAGCTCTGGGCGCCGAACCTATTCAATGGTCGTATAAAACGGAATGCTGCGGGGCTAGCTTGAGTTTAACCAGCAAAGATGTTGTACATGGTATGGTTGGCCGGATAATTGATGCGGCCAAAGAAGTTGAAGCAATGGCTATTGTTACTGCCTGTCCATTATGCCAATCTAATCTGGAAATGCGCCAGGCGAAGGGCACAGACCTGCCGGCCTTTTACTTCACCGAATTGATCGGTCTGGCGTTGGGACTGCCTGCCACTAAAAAATGGTCTAATCTGCATTTAGTGAACCCCAACCCGCTACTGCAATCATTGTCACTGGCGGACTAAATATTAATGGAGGTCTGGATTGATTGTGAGTAATAACATGGTAGGCTCCGTGCTGGTTATCGGCGCGGGCATTAGCGGCATGCAATCCTCCCTGGATCTGGCGGAGGTGGGGTACAAGGTTTATATTGTGGAGAAATCACCGGGCATTGGCGGCCGCATGCCTATGCTGGACAAAACTTTCCCCACCAACGATTGTGCTATGTGTACCCTTTCCCCCAAGCTGGTGGAATGCGGACGTCACCGCAATATAGATATATTAACCTGCTCTGAAGTAATCGGGCTGTCTGGAGAGGCCGGCAACTACATGGTTCAGGTAAAAAAACACCCCCGTTACGTAGATGCCACAAAATGCGTGGGCTGCGGTTCCTGCTCAGAGGTATGCCCGGTAAAAGTGCCCAACGAGTTCAACCAGAACATGGGCCAGCGCAAAGCCATTTACAAACTTTATCCCCAGGCGTATCCTAACGCCTATGCGATTGACGCCACCAAATGTTTGCGGAAGAAAAATCCCAAAGCCTGTGGCAAATGTATCGATGTCTGCCAGTCTAAAGCTATTGACCATAATATGCAGGAAGAAATCGTTACCTTAAATGTGGGAGCGATTATTCTCTGCGCGGGCTATGAATTATTTAACGCCGAGCTGCGGGGTGAATATGGCTACGGCGTGTATGAAAACGTATACACCAGTATGCAGTTTGAACGCATGCTGAGCGCTTCTGGGCCGTATGAAGGCCACGTACAAAAGGCAGACGGTACTACCCCCAAGAAAATTGCTTTTATCCAGTGCATAGGATCCAGGGATGTATCTTTATGCAATGGTTACTGTTCAGCGGTGTGCTGTATGTACGCCACAAAAGAGGCTATGATTGCCCAAGACCACGTTCCCGGTCTGAACACGACTATTTTTAATATGGACATCAGGGCTTTCGGTAAGGACTACGAAAAGTATTACAACCGTGCCCAGAATCAATACAACGTGCGCTACATTAAGAGTATGATTTCATCGGTGAAAGAGCTGCCCAAGACTAAAGATTTACGGGTCCGCTACCGCACCCCTGAGGGTATGATGGAAGAAGATTTTGAAATGCTGGTGCTGTCCGTTGGTTTAAAACCCACTCAGGAAGCCGTGGATTTAGCTAAAATACTGGGTGTTGAGCTAAACGAATATAATTTCTGCCAACTTAAGGAACTGTCCGGTGTAAAGACCTCCAAAGAAGGGATTTACGTCGCCGGTGTGTTCAGCGGTCCCAAAGATATCCCGGAAACCGTTATGCAGGCCAGCGCGGCCGCGGGTGACACTGCTGCCTTTTTGGCAGCCGTACGCAATACCCAGGTAACCCCAATGGAATTCCCCCAAGAGAAGGATGTCAGCCGGGAAGAGCCGCGCATCGGGGTATTTGTATGTCACTGCGGTACTAACATTGCCGGCGTGGTAGATGTGCCCGCAGTAGTTGAACATGTGAAGCAGCTGCCC
Organism: Sporotomaculum syntrophicum; assembly: GCF_009932395.1. Taxonomy (GTDB): domain Bacteria; phylum Bacillota; class Desulfotomaculia; order Desulfotomaculales; family Desulfallaceae; genus Sporotomaculum; species Sporotomaculum syntrophicum. The sequence goes on along the minus strand of NZ_LSRS01000003.1, from coordinate 526,565 downwards.
TATGTGGTTTATGCCACCAATAATTTGTATGTCTGCGCCCAGGACAGCCAGTTGGCCATGAAAGAATTAATCGAGGAGTACAAGCTCAACCGCATCGTGGTAGCCTCTTGTACTATCCGCACCCATAAGCCCTTATTCCAGGAAACCATGAAGGAGGCCGGTTTAAATCCTGCTTTGTTCGAAATGGCCAATATACGGGACCAGTGTTCCTGGGTGCACTCGCAGGAACCCGAAAAGGCCACTCTTAAAGCTAAGGATTTGGTGAGCGGAGCCGTGGCCAAAGTTGCTACCCTGAATGCAACCAAAAAGATAACGGTGGGAGTAAATCACACCGCACTAGTCATAGGCGGCGGCGTATCCGGAATGACTTCAGCACTGAGTCTGGCGGACCAGGGTTATAATGTGCACTTGCTGGAAAAGAGCAATCAGCTGGGCGGCATGGCACTGCGCATCCATGAAGGTTTTAACGGTGAAAACATACCTGTATTTGTACAGCAGTTAGTTGACAAGGTTAAAAACAACCCAAGCATAAACTTATACATGGGTAATGATATAGAAGAAGTAACCGGTTATATAGGCAACTTTAAAACTAAACTAGATAGCGGAGAAGTATTGGAGCACGGTATATCCATCATCGCTACCGGGGCCGAAGAGTCCAAGCCCACCGAATATTTATATGGCCAGGACAGCCGGGTAATGACCCAGTTGGAGTTGGACGAGGCCATCGTCAATAACGATCCCAGAGTCAAGTCGGCCGAAAACATTGTTATGATCCAATGCGTAGGATCCCGTGAAGATTACCGGCCTTACTGCAGCCGAATTTGCTGCACTAAGACCATGAAGCTGGCACTCAAACTGAAGGAAATCAATCCCGATGCGTCCATTATAGTACTGTACCGGGATATCCGTACTTACAGCTTTAACGAGGACTTTTACCGTGAGGCCCGGTCCAAAGGCGTAATATTCTTCCGCTACGATGTGGAGAATAAGCCGAAAGTGCAACTTGTAGACGGCAAACTGCGGGTGACCGCCACCGATCATATCATGGGCGAAACCTATGATATCGACGTGGACCTGCTCACTCTGGCAGCGCCTATTGTACCGCCCGAGTCCAACCATAAACTTTCACAACTGCTAAAGGTGCCTTTGAACCCGGATAACTTCTACCAGGAAGCCCATATGAAGTTGCGCCCGGTGGACTTTTCTGCCGAGGGTATTTATATGTGTGGTTTGGCGCATGGCCCCAAATCCATAGAGGAGAGCATTTCCCAGGCCAAGGCGGCTGCCGGACGAGCCACCAGTATCTTAAGCCGTGATGAGCTGGAGTCCAGCGGAGTCGTGGCGGTAGTAGACCCGGCCCTCTGCGCGGCCTGTCTCACTTGCGTGCGTTTGTGTCCCTTTAAGGCCCCTCGCATTAAAGAACACAAAGCGGAAATAGAAGCTGTTGTTTGCCAGGGCTGCGGCTCCTGCGCCGGCGAGTGTCCCAACAAGGCCATCACCTTGCAAAGCTACAGTCCCAAACAGTTAGGTGTCCAGGTGGAAGGCATGTTTTTTCAGCCCCGACCGGAAGCATAATGCACCTGTTTAAATGATAGTGCTATCAAAGTCATATAAAAAAAGGACAGCCAGTGCTGTCCTTTTTTGCCGTGTCCCTCAAGTCACGCAATTCAGTTCGTTAGACTACAAGATTAAAAGGAGCTAACTGCCTCTTCCCAAGCCGCCTGGTAAACCACCAGGTCCTGGTCGCTAAACAGTACAAACCGGATTAGTCCGGGCTGGCTATGAGAATCAGCAAATTCAAGCACCGCAGCCACAGCAATAGCGGCCGCCTGCTTAACAGGATAGCCGTAAGCCCCGGTGCTGATGGAAGGGAAGGCAATGCTGTTAATGTCGTTTTCTTGCGCCAACCGCAGGCTGTTATAGTAAGCAGACCGCAGCAGCATCGACTCGTTATGGCTGCCTCCGTGCCATACCGGTCCTACGGTGTGAATAACGTAGCGGGCGGGTAAATTGCCCCCGGTGGTAATTACCGCCTCACCGGTAGGGCAACCGCCCTGCTGTGCCCTGATTTTTTTGCACTCCTCAAGTATCCTGGGACCACCAGCCCGGTGGATGGCTCCATCCACTCCGCCGCCCCCCAATAGGCTGGAATTTGCGGCATTCACAATAGCCTCGGTAGCCTGTCTGGTTATATCACCTCGTACAAATTCTACCCGGGTTTGGTTTAATAAAGAATGCATAACAATGCAATTCCTCCTTTAGTGCTAACCTTTTCCTCGCAGCAGTTTAGTGGTTACCACAGCACCCAACAACCCAATGGCGATGCCACCGGCCATGCTTAAACTCTCTGAAAGTCCTGCCTCTGTCGCTAACAGGTAGTATGTACCCATTGCTGCAACGGATATCAGTAGCATGGGCATGAAAGTTTTGCTCATTTTACTTCCTACCGCCTTTTCTTAACAAAATCTAAAACAGCTTCAGGCATTTGTTCACGGTCGACCACAGTGTTATGCTTCACCGGGCGACTGGCCAAACCGCTTAAACCGGAGGGTACAGGCAGGCCGCTGAAATCAGACAGCAACTGTAGAAGGGCGAATTCATCCCGGCCGGCAGTTTGCTCTTCACTCATTAGTGCATTAGCCACACTAGCGTTGAATTTAAAAGGACTAGCTGTGGACAGTACCACGGTAGGCCGGTCATCACCGGTGCCCTGCCGGTAACGGTTGTAAACATATAATCCAACCGCTGTGTGGGTGTCCACGACATAACCGTACCGTTGATAGGTTTCTTTAATGGCTGACATGGTAGCCTTGTCATCGGCATAGTCCGACCAGAAAACTGACTGTACCTGATCCCGGGTGGCGTCATCCACCGTGTAGTATCCCTTAACGTTAAGGTCGGCCATCCACTGTTGCACCCGGTCGGCGTCTTGGTTACTGAGCTCAAACAGCAACCTCTCCAGGTTACTGGAAATAAGGATGTCCATGGAAGGCGAGATGGTGCGCTTAAAATCGCGGTTGCGGTTATAGGTGCCGCTGGTGATGAAATCTGTGAGTACATTGTTTTCGTTGGCAGCACACACCAGCTTGTGTACGGGCAAGCCCATTTGCTTAGCATAGAATCCGGCCAGGATATTGCCAAAGTTCCCGGTAGGTACGACAAAATTGACTGCCTCGCTCAGCTGCACCCGTCCCCGGGCTAAAAGGTCGGCGTAGGCGGAGAAATAGTATACTATCTGGGGCATTAGCCGGCCCCAGTTAATTGAGTTGGCTGAGGAAAATTTAAAGCCGAGATCCGCAACGGACTGTTGCATAACGGCATCGCCAAAGATAGCCTTGACACTGCTCTGGGTATCATCAAAGTTACCCCGAACGGCGTAAACGCCTACATTACCGCCCTCCTGGGTGACCATCTGGGCTTTTTGAACTTCGCTAACCCCCTTTTCCGGGTAAAACACCATGATGGCCGTGTGGGACACATCTTTAAACCCCTCGAGGGCCGCCTTGCCGGTATCTCCTGAAGTAGCCACTAAAATTAGAATGTCGGAACTCTCACCGGTTTTTTCCATGGATTTAACCAGCAGGTGAGGCAGTATCTGCAGAGCCATATCTTTAAAGGCGCAGGTGGGGCCGTGCCACAACTCCAGTACGCTGAGTTTGGCGTCCAAATCAGTCAGCGGAGCTACGTCAGGATGATCGAAGCTGGCTTTGTTATAGGCATCATTTACAAAGCCGAGTATTTCCTCCGTAGTGAACCCGGTTAAATAAGGTTCCAGTATTTTAACAGCTCGTTCCTGGTAAGTCTGCGGAACCATGGCAGCAATTTCATCCATAGACAGCTGCACCCGCTCGATGGGCACAAACAGCCCCCCGTCGGGTGCAATGCCCAATTTAATGGCCTCTGCGGCGGGCAGCGGCCCATAATTGCCTCTAGTGCTTGAATATAACATAACACAATTCCTCCTGCCCAATAATCGCTCATTTACAATTACATTAAACACCTAAAAAGCTGCTGTAGTCAATGAAACTAGGTAAAGTCATAATTAAAGCCAGTGTTCCCCTTTACTTAAAGGAACCACCGGCCATAAGGCAAATATACCTCAACCACCCAAACCTTGGTGCTTAGGTTCTAGGCATCGGTCGGAATTGCTCGAGCTAGCTGCCCATCCAAATGTCACATTCTCAGAGCTCGTCCTCCGATGCAGGCTCCCATTTACCGAATACTCGTCCGCAACGGCAACCGTAGGTTACATAATGGCGCCGAAGGTTTTCTTCAATGCTTAATATACGCACATTACTTTTATAGTCATAAATTGGGTCTCCGCAGCCAGGACATTTATCTCCGTTGATTATACTCTTTGCTTTAATTAATGACCATTTCGGTTCACGGGCAGCATATACATAATAATCAGTAAAGCTAAACTTGGAGATATGATAGCGGTCCAGTACGGCCCGGATGGTCTTCAACATAACTTCCCGGGTTTTACCGGTTTGGGCAATTAAAAATGTATCAACAGCAGCTCTCATAACATGCTGGTCATCAGTAGTGGGGAATTCGAGTATATTGGCGGTTTGCATGCTCTGCCCTCCATAATAACTAATTCTATTGTACATTATTAATTGACAATTTGGATATATTTGATACATAAAAATATATTTATGAAATATTTCGATGATTATCTATTTGGACATATTTTGTAATTTGCATAAAATCTTGATATACTAGTTTTAACGAGTAGACATCAATTTATCGCTGAATTATATATAAACCGAAAGGAGCACACCTGGTCAGGGAGGGAAAGCTTAATTAGAGCCATGACAAATTTTGCTTGTTCCTAAGTACCAGGTATTTATTATGCTGAGTGATGACAAACTATCCAGCCTGTTATCCGGGCTGGAAAATGCATTTGCAGGTATGGTGCTGGGTAAGCCTGTGGTAGTCCAAGAAACCACATTGTTACCCGTTTTGTCCATATCCGCTGCCTATGGTGGAACCAATTCACTCCAGGGCGCGGGGGGCGGGGGATTCCGCATGGACCCGGTAGCAATGGTGGCTGTAAATAAGGATAACATAAGAGTATTTTCACTTCGGCCCGGCTCTGGTCTGAGCCTCCTGGAGAGTATAGATGCGCAGCTTTATGAAGTATCATCCCCGGAGCAAACAGACCTTTAATCCAGAGCGCAGGTATAGGCAAAGATAAGGAGGCTATAAATGCGTATAGGAATTGATATTGACGGCGTAATTGCCAATACTTTTCCCTTACTGGTGAATGAGTTAAACAGATTTTTTGATAAAAACTTGAGCTATGATGACATTATCAGTTATGACCTTGCTAAGATTTATAATTTAAATGAAGATCAACTCACAGAGTTTATCCAGGCCAAAGGGAGTCTTCTGCAGGATGGCCCTCTGCCCGTGCCTCAGGCGGTGGATTGCATCAATAATTGGAGGGGCAAAGCGTATGTGGTTTTAATATCGGCACGCTTCGAAAAGGCACGTGACCGCACGCAACAATGGCTTGAACGGTATGGATTTCATTGGGATGAGCTTATCCTGCTGGGCAGCCATGATAAAGCAGATACCTGTGTTCAACTGAAGCTGGATGTATTCATTGAAGACAATCTGAATAACGCGTTGCAGGTTAGCTCCCGCGGTATACCGGTTATACTTCTGGATGCTCCTTATAACCGGGCGCCTTTGATTGGTCAGGTGCAGCGTGTGCATTCTTGGTCACAGATATGTGAAATTATCACACCAGGTTAACCTACCAAATACTAATTAGTTAGACTTTTTTGAGTTGCGTTTAAGATAACAATCAAGGGGCTGTGCATTCAATGGCCGGCATTCTAGATCTCGCTCAACTAAACCTAACTCGTTTGCTGTACGAACTTTACTCCGCCCAGCAGTGTTCCTTCTTCATGGAAGATGCTATGAAAAAAACCATGGATCGGTATTGTTTATCGGAACAGCAGGCCATTGAATTAGCCAGGTTACTGATGAAAGAGGAGCTAATTTCCACCAAAGGTTTTTTACCGTCTGTGTTTTTGCGTCCCCAGTATATTCACAATTTCCCCATTGTCCTTAGTGCCAAGGCCATTAAACTACTTAGAAAAAAACAGCGCGGACAATAAGTAAATTTACACTCCAGACACTTCGTTAAGACGGGGTGTTTTCATTTTGGGCAGGCACATTAATAATTACTTTTACTTTTTTGCATCATGGTCTACCAAAACGTACATTTTTCGGTATAATGAGTCAAAGGGGTGAAACCATGATAAATATTCTACAACGCCACTGGCATACCTCTGTGCGTCTGAACCCGCCTACTTCCGCCAGTGCAGTCAATTTAAATGATACTGCTGCCGAAATTGGTGCAGGGCAGCAGACCAATATTGGACAACTGCAAGCAGAAACTATTTATTGCGGTACAGATTGTGAGGTTGGCGCCCGTTTGCGGGTGGACCCGATCAGCTTTAAAATCATGGAAGCCACCTGGGAGACCTATTCACTACCTGTGACCATTACGGACATTCCCGGGCTGCAAGGCGTAGAGGCCTATTTTAACTCAGGGCCGGCCATAAGTGAGGCAGTGGCTCACCTGGGTTCTTTATCACGAGCACTGTTTAAAGAAACAGTACGGGGCGTTATTCAATCGGAAACTTTTTTATTAAGTGAACGAGGTTATGCCTCAGCTGCAGATTACAACAAATATTGGGATGAATTTTATCTCAATACCTGCCGCTATTATAGCAATCTGGACAGAATAACTAAAGTATGGGATTATTCTGATTATACACGCACCAATGTTTTGTTTAACCGGTTTGTTTCGCAATCTGTTTATGAGCTGCTTGGTGGTGGTTACCGAGTAATCGCTACATTTAGCGACTCTTATCACGAAATGAGCGTTGAGCTAGAAACAGATAGCAACCTGTTAATCACCAAGTCTGACGGTGTATTACTTCGTGCACCGGATGATGTTTGCATGGAAGCCAATGTTTTTCTAAAGCAGTTACAAGGTTTTGATGCCAACAATCCGGTTAAAAAACAAATCGCCTTAGTTCTTGGCCGGGGAGATGGCTGTGTGCACTTGATAGATACGGCGTATGAAGCTCTGATAGCCGTTAATATTGCAGTTTCCAGGCAGAACAGGCAGAGCACTACCTAAGCGGATCACTACCTAAAGTGAATGTATATGCCGGAGTTTATGTTCATACCCATGTTGAAGGTAATATTTAACAGTTCTTTGCAGGTTTAATATTTTCACTATTGAGGTAAAATAAGGTAAAATGGAGTGATTGAAATTGGACCATAAAAAAATGGATTACCGGGTGAATTTTCGTGAGAATGGCCAGATCATCAGCGTTGAAATAACTTGCTGTGGCAAACATATTGGTGAGATTCGTTATAAGGACGGGGAGTCCAAGCAATGTCCTGATTGCGGAGCAATGCATACGATCAGGCTCCAGCATAATCACTTCCACATCAATTGTAACTAATCATTGCTTTAAGTATCAAACAAGGAGCGGAATTAGCCGCTCTTTTTTTGTATTTTCGGGTAATTTCAGAAAAGGATTGTCTGCTAACACGCAGAATATTACTTGTGGAGGTGATTGTATGGGTTTTATTCAAAAAATGGCCGAAAGTGCCAAGCATTTAGGCAACCAGGCAAAAGATCTTAGCGGTATAGCCGGCGACAAAGCCAGAGACATTTCCAAAAAGTCTTCAGAACTGTTTGAAGTCACCAAATTGAAATATGAAATTAAAAAGATGGAAAGGGAAATGGAAAATAACCTGGCCGGCATTGGTGCATTGTACTACCAACAGCAGTCTGGGATGGATGACGTGAGTTTAGGCGAAGAATTGTCCAGGCTACTTAGTGACACCAGGGAACTGGAAAAGCAAATGAAAGAACTTGAAAAGCAAATTGAAGATATGCAGCCCGAAGTGCCTGTTTGCTCGGATTGCGGCAAAGTTCTGCCCGCCGGCGGTAAGTTTTGCAGTTTCTGCGGCAAACAAGTGGTGGAGTAACAGTAGTTATTGAATTATCGCTATTTGACAAATAGCCCATGTAACAATTGTAAAATAAACACCGGTACTAAAGTGCTTATCGTACCGGTGTAATATTTGTGTTAGGCCGTCTTATCGCTATCCATCAACTTCAGCATATCCTTCACCACTTCTGTATTGATACCCGTGTAGACTGCTTTAATTGGCCCATATTTTTTTTGTTTAGCCTCATTTTTTGAAACCACCCGCAGACCCGGTACATCCATCCCCTTGGCTACCCGGTTAGCCCCGGAGAAAAGGAAAAATGTACGGGGGGGATCCACATTTTTAGGGATATGCAAAATCTTTTTATCACCCAGCAAGTAAATAACAGCATAACGATCTTCTACTTTTCTTAGCCTGGTAACACCCTCTTCAACCATAGCATCAATTACCGCGACAATTTGTAAAAAAGCATCACTCTTTGCTACAGTAGGAGTAGCTGCTTTTTTTGTTTCTTTTTCGGACTTTTTAGCCAGCCCGACCCGGCTTAATAGGTTATTAATAAATGTAGGCATGAAACTTTCCTCCTTTTGTAAGTAATCATTACAATTTTCAACAAAACTATACTAGTTCCTGCATGATTAAAAGTTGACAGTAAAAAATGTATTCAAAATAATTATACCATTGAGGAGAATGGAGGTATTAATTTGTTATATGAAAACAAAATCCAAGAAATAGTTCGTTTAATTAAGGGATCCGATAAAACATTTGCTCTTACCGGGGCAGGCATCAGTACAGAAAGCGGTATTCCCGACTATCGCAGCCCGGGAACCGGTCTGTGGGAAAAGCAAGACCCGGCTAAAACGGCCAGTCTGTCCGCACTGCGCAGAGATCCCGCTTTTTTTTACAGCACCAATTTAAAACGCTGGACCGCTTTTAACGACGCCCAGCCCAATACCGCCCACACAGCTTTGGCTCAACTGGAAAAGATGGGTCTGTTGGACGGGGTAATTACTCAAAATATCGACAGCCTGCACGTGAAGGCCGGTTCTAAAACTGTATGGGAAGTGCATGGCCATTTGCGCACCTGCCGCTGCATGGATTGCCGGGCGTCCCATAGTTTTGACCACCTGGTGCAAAGCTTTGATAACGGTGAAAATCCTCCCCGCTGCCTTAAATGCGGAGGTGTATTGCGGCCGGATGTTGTATTGTTTGAAGACCAAATGAACGATGATTACTACCAGGTTACTTTTGAGATTTCGGGCTGCCAGCTCCTGCTGGTCGTCGGCAGCAGCCTCACCGTATATCCCGTGGCCGGTTTGCCTAGTTATGCCAAGGAAATTGTAATCATTAACAACACTTCTACCCCTTATGATAATGAAGCTGCGGTGGTTGTCCATGAAAGTGCCGGTAAGGTTTTCCGGGACATCATGCACAAGCTTGGCGTTACACTTTAAATATCAAGACTTGCAAGAAATACGCCCCAAAATGCCGGCAAGCTACTAATGAAGCCGGTCAAGCTGTACGTCCGCTGACAGCGGAAGGTGATCTGACGCCCGGCTGGTGTAAACTTTGGTTTCAATCAGCCTCCAGTGGTCAGAATAAAAAATGTAATCAATTTTATATTTGGGATAGTTGGAAGGAAAAGTAAATTTTGTCCCGGACAAATCACCGGACCGCAATACGGTTTGCAGGATGGCTATTTCCTTGCTGTCCGGATTAGCATTTAAATCCCCGGCCAGCAGCTGGTGCCCGAACATACTGCGGACAATGTCCTGTATTTTGGCTACTTGCTGCAGCCGTTCTTGATGGTCCAACCCCAGGTGGGTATTAAAAAAAACCACAGACAGGTCGTTAAGTTGAATTTCCGCCCGGAGCAGGCCTCTTTGTTCACCCTTGCTGGGCAGTAGGTAGTTATGCCATCTTACTATTGGATAACGGGAGAGTACGGCGTTACCAAACCGGGCTACACCACCCCAGGTAACATTGGGCCCGTATACATGGTACATACCCAGCATTCTCCCCAGTTTGGCTGCTTGGTCGGCAAAGGCACTTCGGGGATTGAAATAATCCACTTCTTGAAGACCCACTAAATCAGGCTGCGCACCGGCAATGGTGGAGGCCACCGCTTTTAAACAAACCTTGCCGTTCATACCGCGACAGTGTCTGATGTTGTAAGAAAGTATGCGTAATCTCATTAGACCACCTTAAAGTTTTTAATTATTATTATGCAAGCGATAGATAAACAAAACCTGTGTTACAAAAGCTTAGTAAAATTAATACAGTAGCTAATACATTCAATGCAATAGATATTTTAAAGGAGCGAAATTAATTTAAATGAGTGTAACCATCTTAAGCGTGGAAACATCCTGCGATGAAACCGCGGCGGCCGTTGTAGTTGACGGTACCACCGTCAAATCTAATATCATCTCCTCCCAGGTGGACGTGCATCGTAAATTTGGCGGTGTTGTGCCGGAGGTCGCCTCTCGCAAGCACCTGGAGCTGGTTAACCACGTAATCCGGGAAGCACTCGATGAAGCCAATCTTGATTTTTCCAGTCTGGACGCCGTAGCCGTAACCTACGGCCCCGGTTTAGTTGGCGCGCTATTGGTGGGCGTATCCGCCGCCAAGGCAATTGCCTTTGCACTGGATAAACCGTTAATCGGCATTAACCACCTGGAAGGTCACGTAAGCGCCAATTTTTTGTCTGAACCAGAACTTGCTTTACCGGTTATCTGCTTGGTGGTATCTGGAGGTCATACCGATCTGGTACTAATTACAAGTATTGGCCAGTATAAATTATTAGGTGCCACCCGGGACGACGCCGCCGGGGAAGCTTTTGATAAGGTAGCCCGTGTGCTGGGCTTGGGTTATCCAGGCGGGCCATTAATAGATGCATTAGCTGCATCCGGCGATGATACTGCTATACACCTGCCCCGGGCTTATCTTGCTGAAGGCAGCCTGGACTTTAGCTTCAGCGGCCTTAAAACAGCGGTGATTAATTACTTACACCGTGCTGAACAAAAAGGGCTGCCGGTAAATAAAGCCGATGTAGCAGCTAGTTTCCGTCGCGCCGCTGTAGATGTGCTGGTGGATAAAACACTGCTGGCCGCCCGGAAGCATCAGATCAGCACCATAATGCTGGCCGGCGGGGTAGCGGCTAACCGGCTTTTAAGGCAGGAAATAACCTACCATGCAGCCCGGGAGGGCAAGAGAGTTATTTACCCGCCGCCGGTACTGTGCACCGACAACGCGGCTATGATAGCCTGCGCCGCCTACCATAAATACCGGCGCGGCGATTTCGCCCCCCTGACCTTAAATGCGGTACCAAGCTTACCGCTGGGACAGGACCGTTATTAAACTTATACACAAATGATTCCACAACTTATCCACAAAAAAAGTTGGGAACATAACCGCCAATCCTTACGATTTAAGAATATTAAATTATCTAGATTCTTATATTTTGCTGATCATAGTTATGCTGAGACTGGTTCTGATTAGTTATCCCTGTGGATAATGTGGATAAGTTTGTTGATAACTTTAAAATCAGGAGTTTGAACTGTGGGTGAAAATTCACTGCCCTGGCAGGCGAACTATTACGAGCCGCTATTTTCCATATTACCGGGCAGCATAATTTCGCAACCGGCTACAAAAACCATATCAGTATCTAACCGTACAAGAGGTATTGGAAAAGTTGTGATAAACCTTTTTTTTCATAAAAAGTTATGCTATCCTTTTATAGTAAAGTTACCATACTGGAGATATTACCGTAATCAAAGATGTTCCCTGCGGCTGTGGTCGTATCTTTGTGCGCATGCAGCGTTTTATGGGCTGCACCGATTAATGAAAAGCCAAAAGGATATTATACGAGCGGGAAATGCAATAACAAGTGTTTTTATAAACGAGTAGAAAGGGGTGGATTGGATGAAGGTAAAACAAATATCAGTCTTTTTGGAAAACGAAAAAGGACGTCTTGCCCAGGTGACCAAAGTATTGGGCGATAACAACATTAATATCAGAGCTATGTCCATAGCCGATACTGCTGATTTCGGGATCCTGCGCATAATTGTCAGTGACCCCGATAAGGCCATTCGGCTGCTTAAAGAAGCCAACTTTACCGGCAGCACCACCGATGTCATTGCTGTGGAAATTAAAGATGAGCCCGGCGGTCTGGCCAATGTGCTGGATTTATTGCAGCAAGCCGATATTAACATTGAATACCTGTATGCATTTGTACAAAAAGCATCTAACGCTGCCCTGGTAGTAGTCAAGGTGGAGCAAATCGACAAAGCTATTGAAGTGTTGCAGAAAAAAGACATCAATATTCTGCCGGGCAGCCAGGTGTATGCCTTGTAAACATGCCGTTGGGTAAAACAGCATAACTATAGCGAGGTAAAAACCTCCCTTAATAAGGGAGGATTTATTTTCTTTTAACAAAATAATGCATTTCTATGATATACTATATTTAATATAGTCATATTTTTTTGTCACTACCATATGCTATCCGCTGCTAATTGCAGCACAGGCGATTTTGGAGGAGTAAGTGTGTCAAAGCTTGAATTAAGAAAACAGGTAATAGCCCAGCGCAACACCTTGACCAAGCAGAATTTACAGGATTTGAGCACGGCAATTGTCACCAAATTTTTGGATTTGCCTGAATACCGCCAGGCCGCCACGGTAATGGCTTACGCAGATTTTCGCAACGAGGTGCAGACTGCACAAATCCTGGAAAACACACTGCGGCAAAACAAACGTCTGGTGCTGCCTGTTACAGACGTGTCCCATAAAAAGTTGATTCCGTCGCAGGTACTTCATTATCCCCAAGATTTGACACCAGGCACCTGGGGCATTTTAGAACCAAGTTCCCAGTGCATGCGACCAGTAGACCCAAGAGAAATCGACTTGGTTATCGTTCCAGGGGTGGCCTTCGATACCATGGGTAATCGATTGGGTTATGGGGGTGGCTTTTATGACCGTTTTCTGCCTTGCACTAGTGAAAACACAACACTAGTAGCCCTGGCTTTTGAACTACAAGTCAGGTCCGATGTTTATCCGGGCGAGCACGATGTACCAGTCCACATACTGGTTACCGAGGAACGGGTATTGCATTTCCGTAATAATCAGCAGTGAAAAACAGGTACTAGAATATATAATTAATTAATTACATGACCCGGGCGGTTAAACGAAGCTACCCGGGTTTTAATAATTTATGACCATATTCGGAAGGAGGGAACAACTTGAAATCATGTCATTTCAATGGGCTATCCCATGCAGTATGCTACCGCCTCGGACATATTTGATGAAATGGCCGCGTTGACCCCTTCCTATAGAGGTATATCCTATGCCCGTCTGGAGCGGGGCGGCATCCAGTGGCCTTGTCCCCATTCCGGTCACCCGGGTACGGCCTACCTGCACAAGGATAATTTTTCACATGGCCCGGGTAAGTTCAATCCGGTGGTATACGTTCCACCGGCGGAACTGCCCGATGCCGGTTACCCGCTGTTGCTGAGCACTGGACGGCGATATTTCCATTATCACACCGGTACCATGACCTGGCGCACCGGTGCCCTGGAAGTGCACTATGGCAACGAATACCTTGAAATTAACCAGGTTGACGCCGCTGCCCTTGGCATTACTGACGGCGATATTGCCCAGGTATCTTCCCGTTGCGGCCTTGTGAAAGTAGAAACCCGCATCTCCAAAGTGGTGCCCCAAGGGTTGGTATTTACCTCCTTTCTATTCCCGGAGGTGGCCACCTCAACAAACTAACCAATCCAGCCCAGGACATGGTATCCAAGATACCGGAACTGAAGGTCTGCGCTGTTAAGGTAGAGAAGGCATGTTAATTTCTGCACCAGCAGGTGGTGCAAAATACAAGGTAGAGACACCAGCTTCCGCCTGTTTTTTGTACCAATTTTTCCAAACAGCATAAGTTTTATTTTAAACATAGTATGGAGGTGAATAAAAAAAATTTGAGGTGTAAATAAATGGTCGATTTAAACAAGGTTTGGTATAAATTTTACTCTCCCCGTGTACGTCCGCGTTTGCATTACCCGGACTTGACTATGCCCCAGTATCTGGATAAATCGGCCAAGGATTTCCCGGAGCGGGCTGCTATTGTTTTTGCCGAAACCCAATATTCCTTCCGAAAGCTAGCTGGATTGGTTAATCAATGCGCCGGTGCTCTGAATGCTTTAGGCGTAAAAAAAGGTGACCGAGTGGCTATAATGAGCCCCAACTGTCCCCAGTATATCCTTGGTTTTTTAGCCACTTTGAAATTAGGTGCAGTTGTGGTGCAGGTTAACCCCATGTACGTTGAAAGGGAACTGGAATATATTTTAAAAGACTCGGGCGCTCAAACTATCATCGCCTACGATGCCCTATACCGGCGTATTAAAAACGTGCGCAGCCGCGTAGCTTTGCAAAATGTGCTTGTTTTTACACTGGGCAAGGGTTCCGTTGCCATTGATAGTAACGCCCTTCAAATAGAAGAATTGTTGCCCCAGTACCCGACCCAATTTCAGCAGGTGCCCTTAGACATGGATGAAGATATAGCAGTGTTCCAGTATACCGGAGGTACCACCGGCGTATCCAAAGGAGCCATGCTGACCCATCGCAATCTCACCGCTAACACCTTGCAGGTAACAGAGTGGATGGAAACTATGAAGTACGGCAAGGATAAGGTGCTATGTGCACTGCCTTTTTTCCATTCCTACGGCATGACCGGCTGCCTGAATTTTAGTATTATTAACGCAGCTACCATGATTATTATGGCCCAGTTCAATATCAAGGAATGCATGGAATTGATTAAACACGAAAAGCCCACTATATTCCCGGGCGTACCCACTATGTACATTGCCGTGAATAACTATCCCAATGCACAGGGATACGGCATTAAATCCATTAAGAGCTGTATGAGCGGTTCAGCTCCCCTACCGATGGAAGTTGTGGAGCAATTTGAAAAACTAACGGAAGGATTATTGGTCGAAGGCTATGGCCTGTCGGAGGCCTCCCCGGTGACGCATTGTAATCCTCTGCTCGAACGGCGCAAGGTGGGTTCCATTGGTATCCCGCTGCCCGATACGGACTGTAAAATAGTGGATTTAGAAACGGGCTTGAGGGAATTGCCGCCAGGTGAAATCGGCGAGCTTTGCATCAAAGGACCTCAGGTAATGAAGGGCTATTGGAATATGCCCGAAGAAACCGCTAACACACTAAAAAATGAATGGCTTTACACCGGCGATATCGCTAAAATGGACGAAGAAGGGTATTGTTATATCGTTGACCGTAAAAAAGATATCATCATCGCGGGAGGCTATAATATATACCCCCGGGAAATTGAAGAAGTTTTGTATGAACATCCTAAAATTCGGGAAGCTGTAGCGGTTGGTGTGCCCGATCCATACCGTGGTGAAACCGTTAAAGCGTTTATTGTACTCAAAGAAGGCATGCAGGCCGACGCAAAAGAAATCATCCATTACTGCAGAGCTAATCTGGCCAGGTACAAAGTGCCCCAATATGTGGAATTCCGTAATGCATTGCCTCAAAACGTAATGGGCAAGGTACTCAGGCGTATACTTAGAGAAGAAGAAAGCCAAAAAATTTAATCATGTCACCCAAAATATAACACCCGCAAGATATTATAAATTTAAAGAAAATACAAAATTAATAATCACTAACCGGTTAAACAAATAGTATTGACACCTAATTTTAATAATTGATAATGTAGCTAAACTAAGTTTGAATAGTCAGCTTGCTATATTGCATAAATAATGGGAATTGTGTTACAATTTCTTTGATACAATTTAATACATATTAGATGATACCCTTAACATTTTTTTAAAGAGGCAATATAATTATAAAAAGCTCCAAAGGAGGTGTCGGGCAATGGAGCTTGGTAAAACCGTACTTTGGGGCTTGCTGGGCGGCATGGGACTTTTGCTGTACGGCATGTACATCATGAGTGAAGGCCTGCAGAAAATTGCCGGACACAGGCTAAGGAGCGTTTTGAGCACCCTTACACATAACCGCTTCACAGCACTGATTGTGGGTGCAGTGGTAACTATGCTGTTTCAAAGCAGTACCGCCACCACAGTTATTCTGGTTGGTTTAACCAGTGCCTCGATTTTGTCTTTAAAACAAACCCTGGGAGTAATTTTGGGCGCAGATATCGGCACCACCGTTACAGCCCAGTTGATCGCCCTTAAAGTAACTGAAATATCCTTACCAATAGTGGGCATAGGTGCCGTTATTATATTTTTTACCAAAAAGGATCAATACAGGCGAGTTGGCCAGGTGTTGATGGGCTTCGGTTTGCTTTTCTTAGGCCTTAAAATTATGGCTGACACCATGCATCCTTTGAAAGATGAACCCTTATTCCGCCAAATGCTGATGAGTGCCAGTGACTACCCGCTGCTGGCCATTTTTGCCGCCGCTTTATTTACATTTTTAATCCACAGCAGTGCGGCATCCTTGGGTGTTATCATGATCATGGCCATGCAGGACCTGGTGTCGCTGCACTCCGCCATTTACCTTTTGTTCGGGGCTAACATTGGTACTTCTTTTACGGCGCTGTTATCCAGCCTGGGCTCGTCAAGAGAAGCCCAGCGAGTGGCTGCTGCGCACCTGCTGTTTAAAGTCGTTGGTGTGCTGGTGCTGCTGCCCTTTGTTAATGCCTATGCCCTGCTAATGGCCAAAATTACAGCCGTACCGGGCTATCAAGTAGCCAATGCCCATACTTTTTTTAATATTGGTATCGCCATATTGTTTATACCGTTTATTAATCAGTTCGCTAAATTACTGCAAATAATTGTCCCGGATCGTAAAGAAACCCTTGATAAACAGTTTGAACCCAAATACCTGGATGATAAATTAATTAATACGCCGTCCATTGCGTTGGGCTTGGCCGCTAAGGAAATCGGAAACGCCGCCGACCAGGTTTACATGATGATCCAATCTGTTATTAAAATATTTGAAAAAAGCGATACACAGCTTTTAGAAAGAATTAATAAAAAAGAAGACTACCTGGATTTACTATGCAAGTCCTTGTCAGATTACTTGACCAGTATAATGCGTCAGCCACTGTCTCGTAAAGAATTTTTACGATGCATGAGTAATATGCATATCGCAGCTGATTTGGAGCACATTGGCGATATTATTGAAAAGGATATTACTTACCTTGCCAGCTCTAAGATCACCCAGCAGTGTCAATTTTCTGAGGAGGGCTGGCAAGAAATCAAGGATATGCACCGTCGGCTGGTCGATGTAATGCGCATAGCTAATGTTGCTCTGGCCTCTAACGATGCCGAGTTGGCCAATGAGGCTATTAAAGAGTGTCCAGCCTTTGCAAGCATGGAAAGACACCTGCGGGCACAACATTTCAAACGACTTAAAGACGGCACTGCGCTGTCCATATCCGCCAGCTCTCTGCACCTGGATTTAATTAACTCATTCTTGCGTATCAGTGAGCATATCTACAATATTTGTTATGAAATTATCAACCAGGGCAATGACAGCGAAGTTAACTACAGCCATCATGGAAATGACCATACCGGATCCCAAAATGAAATACCTATAACCGTTAATAGTTAAGAATAACCGGTATCACCAACAGGTGACCGGTTCTTTTTAACTGTATTTCTGCAGGAATCGTTATTTAACTGTCGAATCTTATTTTGAAAACTTGAATCTTTGAAATTATGCGGCACAGCGCAAAGGAGGGGGATAGAATTGAAACTAAAAGCTTTAATTGTTGATGATGAATACCCCGCTCGCCATGAACTGCGCTGCATGTTAAGCAACTTTAAAAACATAGAAATTTTAGGTGAGGCTGCCAATGGACAAGAAGCGCTAGCGCTGGTGAAAGCACTTGATTACCATGTGCTTTTTTTGGACGTGTCCATGCCTGGCATGACAGGTCTGGAACTAGGTGCTGCCGTCCAGGAATTGCCCAAACCACCTAAGGTGATATTTGTTACAGCTTATGATGAATTTGCTTACAAAGCGTTTGAGGTTAACGCAGTGGATTACCTGTTAAAACCAGTTGAACCTGAAAGACTAAAAAAAGCTATTGAAAAATTAACCAGGATATGCCAGGTGTCTGCAGTCAGTGATGAATTCCCCGGAGAGGAAGACGGCAGTCATGAACCTGTACCTCTAATTAAAATTGACCGTTTACCGGCAGAAAACCATGGTAAAACTATTTTGGTTCCCGAATCAGATATCTTTTATGCCTTTACCGAGCAGGACTACATTTATATAAAAACACATCAAGACAAGCTGGTCACCCGCTTTACTTTAAAAGAATTGGAAGCTAAGCTTAATCCCCAGATCTTTTTCCGAACCCACCGCTGCTACCTGGTTAATTTACACAAAGTGATAGAAATAGTACCTTTTTTTAACGGCACCTATAACCTGGTGATGGAGGACAAGGAACATAGCGAGGTACCCGTGAGCAGAGCACAGGCAAAAAAATTGCGAAAAATACTGGGGTTTTAAACAACTCGACATTTCTCTTAGAAGGTTTAGGTGCGATATTACCAGTTAAGAATATAAATAGCATATATTCTATAAACCTGCTTAAAGGCAGGTTTTTCATTTTGCGCGTTGAAACCCTGAAAAGGATTAGTTAATTATATTTGGAAAGAGTGTTGATTTTACATGGGATAATTGGCATTGGTACTGATATAATAGAAATCGATAGAATTAAATCGGCGGCCTCCAGGGGGGAGCGGTTTCTCGGCCGTGTTTTCACAGCCGGAGAAATTGCTTTTTGCATGCGCCGCCGCAATCCCTGGCCTGGCCTGGCTGCCAGGTTTGCCGCCAAAGAGGCGGTGTTTAAAGCCCTGGGCAGTGGGGTAACGGCCTGGCGGGAAGTAGAAATCCATGGCGGCGGCAATCAGCCGGTGCAAGCAATCCTCACCGGTGCGGCTGCACAAATTGCCCGGTCAAGGCATATTGATAATATACTGCTGTCAGTATCCCATGATCGGGAGCGGGCGATTGCCTTTGCCACGGCGATATCTAAGGGAGAGTGATGAGAATGCGGCTGGTAACTGCGCAAGAAATGGGAGCAATGGACCAAAAAGCCAGCAAGGAATACGGCATACCCAGCGTGGTACTGATGGAAAATGCAGGTCTTAAAGTGGCTGATTTAGTTTCAGCACTTTTTGACAACCTGACCCGCCGTACCATTATCATTGTTGCGGGCAAGGGCAACAACGGCGGTGACGGCTTTGTAGTGGCCCGGCATTTATTAAACCGGGGAGCCGAAGTTCAGGTTTTCCTGGCTGCGGAGCCCGAAAAAATCAAGGGCGACGCCTTGATTAATTTAAATATCTGGCGGAAGATGGGCCAAAAGGTTTTACCGCTTTTGAAAAGTAATGACACCAACCTGTTTCGGCTGTCCTTAATGAAGGCTGATTTGGTAGTGGACGCCCTATACGGTACAGGCTTCACAGGTACAGTTCGGGACCAAATGGTGTCAGTTATCGAGGCAATTAACGCCAGCGGCAAGCCTGTTGTAGCCATTGATATCCCCTCAGGGTTGGAAGCCGATACAGGTAAGGCTAACGGCCCGTGCATAATCGCCAACCACACGGTGACTTTTGCCCTGCCTAAACTGGGCCTGGTACTGCCTACAGCTACAAAATATGTAGGAGAGCTGCATGTGGCGGATATATCTATACCCGCAGCAGTAACCACCGGTAGTACAGAAGATAAGAAAAAGATCACCAATTCGAGTAAAAAAGAGGGCTATACAGCAGCTGAAAGCGAAATCACCAGCGGTTTCCGCTACTTAATAACTGACAGGCTGGTGCGCGATTGGTGGCCCCGACGCACGGGTGACGAGCATAAGGGCAATTTCGGGCGGGTGCTGGTCATTGCTGGCTCGCGGGGCATGTCCGGAGCGGCTGTGATGACCGCACAGGCAGCAGCCAGGTCGGGTGCAGGACTGGTCACGCTAGGTGTGCCCGCCGGCATCCACGATATCGCCGAAACTAAACTAACCGAAGTGATGACTTTCCCGCTCCCCCAAAATGAGCGGGGAGCTCTTAGTAGTGCAGCCTTGGATGAAATTATGGATCGGGCCAGCAATAGTGATGTACTGGCCTTAGGTCCCGGGCTGGGTACTGGAGACGAAACCGCAGAGTTAGTTAAAGAGATACTGTTGAAATTAAAAATACCGTGTGTGCTGGACGCCGATGGACTTAATGTACTGGCCGGCAAAACTGATATTTTTAAAGCGGTGCAACCAGAACTGGTACTAACTCCACACCCGGGAGAGATGGCCCGTTTGACGGGTCGCAATACCGACCAGATTCAAAACGACCGGCTGGGTATAGCAGCCGCTAAAGCCGCCCAGTGGGGAGCTGTAGTGGTACTTAAAGGGGCAGGTACAGTTGTGGCCTCTCCTGATAACACGCTTTTTATCAATAACACGGGTAACCCGGGCATGGCCGCAGGAGGCTCAGGTGATGTACTGACGGGTATCATCTCCGGGTTTATAGCCCAGGGTATGTCTGCCTTGCACGCAGCAGCGGCAGGTGTTTACCTGCACGGGCAGGCTGGAGATATAGCTGCCCGGGATAAAGGGTTGGCCGGTTTGTTAGCCGGCGACTTATTGGAGCAGCTGCCCACTGTTCTAAAAATTATGGAGTAAAAAATATCCGGAGGTTTAATTATGGACTACCATACACCGGTATGGTCGGAAATCAACGTTAATGCCCTGGCTCACAATATTCGCCAGCTGAGGAACATTACGAGCCCGCAGGCTGAGCTGATGGCGGTGGTCAAAGCCAACGCATATGGCCACGGCGCTGAACAGGTGGCCAGGATAGCGCTGGCCAGTGGGGCTACCCAACTTGGTGTGGCCAGGGTTAGCGAAGGGCTTGAGCTGCGCAAAGCCGGCATTGATGCACCAATACTGGTGTTGGGCTTTACCGTGCCGGAAGAATACTCCCTTTTGTTGGATAATAACCTGATCCAAACCGTTTATAACGTGGAAATAGCCCGGGGGCTATCGGCAACAGCCTCCCGGGCTAATAAAAAAGCGCTGGTACACATTAAAGTGGACACCGGCATGGGCCGCTTAGGTTTTTTGCCAGACCGCAGCGGAATGCGGGATATTCTTGAAATTGCCAGGCTTCCCCATCTGGAATTGGCGGGTATCTTTACCCATTTCGCTACTGCGGACAGCCGGGATAAAAGCTATGCCCGGCTGCAGTGGCAAGAATTCATCGGCTTTATGGCTGATCTAGCCCGGGCGGGAATTGAATTTCCCTGCCGGCATGCAGCTAACAGCGCAGCCATCCTGGATATGCCGGAAACTCACCTGGACATGGTGCGGGCCGGCATAGCGGTATACGGTGTTTGGCCTTCCAGCGAGGTAGTTAATCGGAACCTAGACCTGAGGCCCGTGATGGCAGTTAAAAGCCGGATCGCCCACATTAAGCAAGTGCCAGCAGGCTTCGGGGTAAGCTACGGAGCAACTTATATCACCCCTGCCCCCACAGTTATAGCCACCATCCCGGTTGGCTACGCAGATGGATACAGCCGCTTGCTTTCATCACGCGGGGAAGTGCTGATCCATGGCCGGCGCATGCCGGTCATCGGCCGCATCTGCATGGACCAGTTCATGGTTGACGTGGGAAACATACCTAATGCGGAACCAGGAGATGAGGTGGTGCTGCTGGGTCGTCAGGGAAGTGAAGAAATCACTGCCGATGACATCGCCGAAAAAATTGGCACTATTTCCTATGAAGTGCTATGTGCCATCAACTGCCGGCGGGTGCCCAGGTATTATATATAAAGCCACCTTTCATTATTATTCCTACTTAATAAATCATTATTTAATGAGTTTAATTATATAAATTAAAAATAAAAGTCAGCTTATATTGCTAACTCCAGGTTTTAAAAAAAACCGTTCCCTTGCTTCATACCGCATAGGAACGGCTTTTGGCTGTTTTATGCTGCCGGCTTATGCTTAGAATAGGTATTTTTAAAGCGCCAGGTTAAGTCTGCATCATTATTTACCTGCAGATAGTAAGCTTCCGGCCGGGAGTCGACCTTGAACATATAAAGGTATCCTTCGCTGTCCGGCAGTTTAAAATTATTGGACACCACAGTTTGCTCCACATCTAAAGGACTGTAGGAGCGTCCCCGGTCATCAATTACCTGGACTCGAGTCTTGTCTACTTGAGCTCCGGTAACCAGGCTTAATCCAACAAACACTCGGCCCGGCTCAGCAACAGCCACATTATTATTTAAATCCACCGTATCGATAAAAAGTGGCTGACCACTTTTGACCAGGTAATGTTCACCGTTTACGTAAACCTGCTGTCCTAGCATAACATATTGGGTTGGTAGCTCTACTGTCTGGCCTCCGACCCGATCAGTTGTCTGAGTGTACAGCCAGTAAACAAGAAAAAAAATCCCCGGTGCAAAGATTAAAAACATCAGCATCTTTCTTTTAGCCTGATCAGCTTCCTTTTGGGACATTTCTCCACCGTTCCTTCCTGCCAGTATCTCCATTTAACCTGTCTTATCACGGGACAGCCCTGCCTATAATTATTGGCCGACCAGCAATTTTTGTCAACCAGCAACTCTGGAGCACTTACCGGAGAGCAACAAACCTGTAGCAAAAATATCTAAAAAATGCTGATTGCAGGTATAATATGAGCAAAAAAGTGCCAGAATAGTACCGTTTCAGCAATAATTTTGCGGAGGTGCATCACAATGCATGCAGAAGTAGACCAGGACCTTTGTATCAGCTGCGGGGCTTGTATTGATACATGCCCGGATGTATTTAGTTGGAACAATGATGAAAAAGCCCATTCCATAGTGGATGAAGTGCCAAGTGATTTGGAGGATCTTGCATCAGAGGCCGCCGATGGCTGTCCCACTGAAGCTATCAGCGTTAATTAAAACAGCCCAGACAAAGCCCGGTACTACTCTCAAGTAGCCGGGCTTTTTGTTTTGTTGTCTGGCCAATCGCCCATAATTTAGCTATAATAAATCATGTTAATTTGCGAAAGGAAAATTTTAACGTGAAAAAGTCGTACCTCTGGGCTATCATGATCATATCTATAACTATTATACTAACCGTCTTTGTCTGGTCTTCCGGCACAGACAAAGCAGCCAAAGTGCCTGCTGTGTATGGCTACGGATTGTTCCAACCGGAAGCAGTGGATTATCCCTCCCGGCCAGGCCATGTTTATTTGATCACAGTTGACCGTCTGGCTTTACAAGACCTGGCCGGCCACCCGGATTTATTTAATGAAATAACCGGGCAGGCTGCCCTTGGTCTAATGAGTGTAGGAGTAGAGGGCGGCTTAACAGCAGACAATACTTATACATCTATCGGTGCCGGAGCCCCCGTCAATGCATCAGATACCGGTGCACATGGATTAAATAACCATGAGCTGCTGCAAGGTATTCCGGCCGGTGAAATATTCCGGCAGAGGACCGGACTTATAGCACAAGCCGATGCTGTGCTGCAGCTGGATATTGCCCGCATCAAAAAAATAAATGAAGCTAACCGTTACTCGGCCGTACCCGGCTTGCTGGGTACACTACTACAGGAGCAGCGGGTTGCCGTATCCGTACTGGGCAGTGCCGACAGCAATGGGAAAACAGCCCGCCCGGTTGTGGCATTAGCAATGAATAAAGACGGTATAGTGAACAGCGGCGACGTAAGCGATAATTTACTGGTTTATGACCCGTCTTTTCCCGGGGGGATGCGGACCGATTATGACAAGTTGCTGCCTTTGCTGCTCGAACGGCACCGACACCCTGGTTTGACGGTTGTGGAACTGGGTGACCTGGAGCGTTTGGAAGTGCAGGGGAAATTTCTCGAAGAAAGCGTACTGCAGATCAAGCGTCGGGAAGCCTTGGCCGGGGTGGCTAATTTGCTTACTCAATTGCTAGGGCAAATGGAGCGGGAAAAGGACTTGCTGTTGTTGGTCTCACCCACACCCAGGGGTGAATATCTGCCGGATACTAACTATGTTACTCCCGTGCTGGCCGCCGGTTGTTCCATCACGCCCGGCCTGTTAACCTCACCCACCACCAAGCGGCCGGGTATCGTCAGAAACACCGACCTGGCGCCAACAATACTGGCTTATTACCAATTAAACGCGCCGGCTCAAATGTATGGACGCCCATTGCAGGTGATAAGCACCGACCAAAGCCTAGCCAGGCTAACCTCGCTGTACGGGCAGTTGGAGCTAATATACCAGTCCCGCTCCCCTGTATTGCATAATTATGTGCTGGTCCTGCTGATACTGGTCCTGCTGTCTCTGGCAGCTATCTTTCTACCCCATAATAAGGTACTAGTTCAGTTGCTCAAACCAATGCTGCTAGCGATAATGGCCGTACCTGTATCTTTACTGATGGTTACCTTGCTGCCCCACGACTCTTTAGTGGTGCTTGTGCTGGAAATAGTCACTTTAACCATAGGTATTACCGCTGCGATTAGTTTAAGGATGGTAAGACATACTAATGTCTGGGAGCCTTTTATTATCATCAGCTTGTTTACATCGCTGTGTATTTTAATTGATTTGTTTTGTGGCGCACCATTGCAAAAGCAGTCATTGCTGGGCTACGACCCTATAGCCGGGGCTAGATTTTATGGCATTGGCAATGAATATATGGGCGTGCTGCTCGGTTCTACCATTATCGGTATTACCGCCTTAATTACCCGTTTTACTACCTGCAGTCGCAAAGCAATCTTAGCCGGTACTGGTTTGTACTTTATAATTACTTTATATGCCATTGCGGCTCCGGAATATGGTACCAACGTTGGCGGGTCGCTAGCCGGAGCTTTTGCTTTACTGGTGACCTTTTTACTACTGGCTCGTGTTAAATTTAATTTTCAAACAATCCTCAAAACGGTTGGCTCGGTAGGCATACTGCTTTTGCTATTAATCATCTATGATCTGCAAAGGCCGCTAGAAAGCCAATCTCATATTGGCCGTACAGCCAACTTGATTTTACAAAGCGGGCCTGTTGAAATGCTAAACATAATTCACCGCAAACTGAGCATGAATATAAAACTAATCAAATATACCATTTGGAGCCGGGTTTTTCTGGCCAGCCTGGCCAGTTTAGTCATCTTATTTTACCGGCCGATAGGAGTCATACAACGGATATTTTCCCATTACACCGATATGTATATAGGGTTTATCGGTGTGACTACGGCCAGTATTATGGCACTTATTTTCAATGATTCAGGAGTAGTTGCTGCAGCAACCGCTATGATTTTTGGCGCCCCACCGCTGCTTTACCTGGTCATTCGTTCGCTGCACTCGGAAATACCTGCGCAAAAGTAAGTACATTGCTTTTATAAATAAGGAAAAACTGCGCAAAGTAAAGGAAGCACGTTGAAACACAACATAATCAAAGTAAATCCCAAACTAAGCTTAAAATCTTGTTGACATTACATGATTTTATGCTAAAATTGAGTTTGGCTGGTATAAGGTAGCTGCTTTTTGCTGACATAAGCAAGCCAATACAATTAAATAAAGGGGGAAGATAATAGGAATGAAACCTTTGGGCCGCCATGTATTAGCTGAAATCTATGGATGTGAATATGATATTCTCAATGATATCGCCAGGGTGGAAAGAATCATGGTTAACGCGGCACTTGAGGCCGGCGCCGAGATCAGAGAATTTGTATTCCATAAATTCAGCCCGCAGGGGGTCAGTGGAGTGGTTGTAATATCTGAATCACATTTAGCCATTCATACCTGGCCTGAATTGGGTTATGCAGCTGTTGATGTATTTACCTGTGGAGACAAGGTGGATCCCTGGGATGCGTGCAACTATTTAACAGAGCAATTCTGCGCCAAGCATCTCACAGCTAAAGAGACAAAACGGGGTATTTTTCCTGATATTTTGCACCAGGAAGCCGTAAATCTTTAGGAGGGATATTTATTAGTACCAACTTAAGTGGAGGTTAGCATGACCTTGCTGTTTGGCAAACAAACGCAAGGTTATTGCTTTTTATAGGCAAAAAAAAACCGGCAGAAGGAAATTCTATCGCAGCACCGAATATAATAGTGTTTAAGCAAAGGAGGCTGCACACCAAATGCAAATATTCCAGCATATCAACGATGATTTAGACCAGGTACAAAATCTAATCCACAAAAATCTGTATATTCGAAACGGTCATATTAAGGATTATGTTAAGCAAGACGTTAGTTATTTATATAATAACTTGCGACCCGCTCTGGTCCTGATCTGCCATCGATTGTTCAGCCCGGCCAACAGACAGACTGTAGCATTGGCAGCCGTACTGCAGTTTATTTTTATGGCATCCCAAGTGCATGAAAAACTTTCGGAAGATGGCACAGATGAAGATAACCCAACAGATACACGGACTGACTGCCAGTTTCCCGTGCTGGTGGGAGACTTCCTATATGGCAAATTCTTTACCACCCTGTGCAATGCCGGTATAGTACACTATTTGAGAAACATGGCGGAACTGATTTGCACCATTAATAAAAATGAAGTAACCATATTGAACAATCCGGACCTGGCCATCACTGATCCGCTGGCCTACAATGACGCTATCCGCGGCGAGAGTGCGGAACTGCTGGCCTGTGGTGCCTATCTTGCCGCTGATTTAGCCGGTGCAGACAACCTGGCTAAAGATATGCTGTATCAATTAGGACTTAATCTTGGCATGGCTTTCGGACTCTGGTCAAGAAACGACTCTGCCCCACAAATCAATGAATATGTTGGTAAAGCCGAGTATATTTTACATCAGCTGCCGCCGGGCAAAGATAAAGAATCACTGCAAGCATTGCTGAGTTTATTTGCTGCGGAAAAACCCGAGTTGCAGCTCATGGTTGTATAAGTTAGAACAACTAGTCAATTAGATTTCATTACATGTAATGGGAGAGGGTCGGCAATTGTTCGAACTTGTCCATACAACACAGCTCATTATTGAAAAAATTGCTAACTTGCTTCACGAATACGGACGAGTCAAACTAAACATATTTTACCCCGGTTAACATAAGAAATTTCCCAAACCTTGCACCGTCCGACGGCAGCAGGGTTTTTGCATGCCAACTCTTGTGACACTACTTATATTTTGGTATTCTATAATTCAAACGGCACTTGACGAACAGAGGTCATAATGCGAAGAAAAATAAAACTTGGTCAACCGCTGCTAATAGGCTACGCACTGGTTGACCTGGTTGGCACTATACTGCTGATGCTGCCCATAGCCTCTACAGAGCCTGGAGCAACCGATTTGATGCAAGCCTGGTTTACCGCCACCTCAGCCCTTACGGTAACCGGGCTCACAGTAGTTCCCACATTAAGCCACTGGACCACGTTTGGGCATGTGGTTATCATAGTGCTTATGCAAGTTGGCGGTCTGGGGGTCATGGTCCTGGTCACTATCATCATGACTATGCTGGGTCTGCGGATTCATTTGGGCCAGCGCATGCTGATTACCGAAGACCGTAATACTTATAGCATGTCCGGGGTTATACGACTGGTACGTCACATTATTCTCCTAGCCCTGGTTATCCAAGGCATCGGCGCAATTATAATGGGTTTTCTTATTCCTGACGTATGGGAGGACGGGATCATTCAGGGCATGCTGTTCCTCGCCTTTCATGCGGTTAGCGCCTTTAACGGCGCCGGGTTTGACCTAACCGGGCAAAGCCTGGAATCGTTCCGCCATAATTTTGGCGTCAATCTGGTGATAGTTGTCCTGATTTTTCTGGGTAGCCTTGGCTTTGTTGTTTTACAAGAACTTTTTATGATACGCAACTGGCAAAGGCTCAGCCTGCACAGCCGTATGGTTTTGTTGGTTACCGGTGTTATTATACTGGTGGGTAGTGTGTTTTTCTTAACCAGTGAGTTCAATCACCTCCTGGAGGGCACTCCACTGGAGGACAAGATAATGACCAGCGTATTTCAAACAGTTACTCGTACTGCCGGTTTCGTTACCATACCGGTAACGTCCTGGAACGAACCATTTATTTTTCTCATGATTATTATGATGTTCATTGGGGCCAGCCCGGGATCAGTCGGTGGGGGCATCAAGACTACCACCCTGGGAACGGTGGTTTTAGCGGTCTGGTCTCTGGTACGCGGCAAAAAGGTAGTCGTTTTTTTTGAAAGGGAAATCGCCCCCAAGAGTGTAAGCAAAGCTTTTGCCGTGGTAGTCATGGCAGGTATGCTGGTCATGGTCAGTACTTTGCTGCTGATGACGGTAGAAGACCTGCCACTGATGCCGGTAATGTTTGAAGTTGTCTCTGCACTGTCCACGGTGGGCTTATCAATGGGTATAACGTCCCAGTTATCTCCCTTTGGACTTATACTGCTCGGACTTTTAATGTTAATCGGCCGTATAGGTATTTTTACAACAGTAATGATCCTGGCCGGCAGGGAGAAACGTCAATCCCATTTCATGAAGGAAAACATCCTCATCGGGTAAGCCGCCCCCAATCCATGCAAGTTAGGCAGGTGCTTTAATTATCATGAAAAAATCTGTACTAGTCATCGGAGCCGGTCGTTTTGGCCGGGGTGTGATTCAAGGTCTATATGACAGAGGGCATGATGTCTTCGCTATCGATGTGAATGAAGATAAACTGGATGATGTACGGGATATGATTGTTTCGGGTGCCGTGCTTGACGTGGGCAATAATGACGATGAATTAGCTAGAATTATAGGCGAAAAAAATTTTGATGAAGCAGTGGTCGCGATGAGTTCAGATTTTGAAGGCGCTTTAATTGCCACCAGCATATTAAAGGATGCCGGTGTTACAGTATCTGTCAAAGCGCCAAGTCAGAGGAGAGGCACTGTTTTACAGAAGATGGGCGCCGACCGGGTTGTTTTCCCGGAGCGTGATATGGGTCTTCGGCTAGCCCACGCAATTTCCACCGAGGCAGAAATTGAAACCCTGGAACTGCCCCAGGGCTTTGTGGTTGAACAGCTGGAAGTAGGACCGGGCTTTGCTAATAAAACCTTGGAAAAGATTAATACCTTTGAAAAGTTCGGTATGTGGGTTTTACTGGTATATCATGATTACGAACCTGTTCAGCCTACCGCTAACACCCTCCTTAAACAAGGTGATAGCATTGTGGTCTTTGGCAAAAATACGAAGCTGCAAAAATTTGAAGAAGCCAATATGGGAAATCGAAAAATAAAACACGTTAATAAGAAGTTATAACATACTAATGCTAAATGATGATCTACCCAAGAGGTACCAGGTGTAAGAGACCGGCACCTCATTTTTATTTAGTCCTTGTCCACGGTACTATTTACTATATCTGTAACGGGGTGAAGTCAATGGACAACTGCTACAGTCTGAATTTATTTTAACAACTTGCAGAACAATATCATTAGAGGAATTTACCTTAATCATCTTGAAGTGTAAAATAGTTACCAGGTCAGAATATAAATTACAGCAACTTTCAAGCAAAACTTATAAAGGAGAACTACCGATTGTCCAGTATTCTAATCAATAACGCCTTTATCGTTACGATGAACCAGGACCGCCAGGTACTGCAGGGTGGGTTACTGGTCGAAGATGACCGTATCTCCTCTATTGGCGATATTAACCAGGACGCCGACCGGGTGATTGATGCCCGGGGGCAAGTATTAATCCCCGGGTTGATCCAGGCCCATGTGCACCTCTGCCAGACTCTTTTCCGGGGACAAGCTGACGATATGCAGTTAATGGATTGGCTGCAAACCCGCATCTGGCCGCTGGAAGGGGCTCATGACCCCGAATCGGTTTATTACTCGGCTCTTTTAGGCATCGGCGAATTATTCCGGGGCGGTACCACCGCCATCATTGACATGGAGTCTGTGCACTACGCTGAGCACGCCTTTCAGGCTATTGTGGATACAGGCATCAGGGCTATCAGCGGTAAAATTATGATGGACTGCGGCCCCCCAAGTATCGGCAACTTACTGGAAAATACCAGTAATTCCCTGCAGCAAAGTGTCGACCTGCTGGAAAGATGGCACGGTGCCGCCGAAGGGCGACTGCAATATGCCTTTACCCCACGCTTTGCGATTTCCTGCAGTGAGGAGTTACTGGTGCAGGTGCGCGATTTAGCCGACCGGTATAACGTAGCAGTGCATACTCACGCTTCGGAAAACCGGAACGAAATCGCTATTGTGCAGGCTGAAAAGGGCACGCGCAATATTGTTTATTTGGATCAGCTGGGTCTAACCGACACCAACCTAATCCTGGCTCACTGTATTTGGGTAGATGAAGAGGAAATTGAAATACTGCGCCGCAGTGGTACAAAAGTGGTACACTGTCCCTCCTGCAACCTGAAACTTGGCTCGGGCATCGCCCCCATCCCCCAAATGCTGGCTCAAGGCATCCACGTAGCTCTTGGAGCCGACGGTGCCCCTTGCAACAATAACCTGGACCAGTTTATAGAAATGCGTACGGCGTCTTTAATCCAAAAACCGCTACATGGACCAACAGCCATGCCTGACTGGCAAACCTTTGAGCTGGCTACCCTGGGTGGAGCGGCGGCGATGGGGCTTGAACAGCAGATTGGCTCCCTGGAAGTAGGTAAAAAAGCTGACCTGGCTTTGGTTAATTTAAACAACCTGCATTGCGCGCCGGTTGACTACAATAACATCTACAGCCAGCTGGTCTACCAAGCCAAAAGCAGCGATGTCACCCTGACGATGGTAGATGGGCAAATAGTTTTTGCCAATGACCGGTTAACTACTATTGACGAATCTGACTTGCTGGTGCGGTGCAACGAGGCAATTAAACGGGTACGTCGGCGGGCGGGTCTATAAGATATAAGCCGCCACAGCCATATACTGTATTATAGATAGTCATAGCAGGAGGACTCTTATGTATGAACATAACCCCAACAGCCTATTAAGGCATATACCGCCGGTGGATGAGGTACTGCAAAACCCGGTTATCTATACCCTGGCACAATCAGTACCGCGTCCTTTAGTGCTACAAGCTATTCGGGACACGATTACCTTATTGAGAGCAGACCTGTCGGCCGGACGGCTGCAGGCTCCGCTTGAGCACCAAGCCAGGGATTATTTGCTAGCCTTGATTGTAGAAAAAACAACTAAACTAGCCCATTCCCGAAACCGTCCCAACCTGCGCAAGGTGATTAATGCCACCGGTGTGGTGCTGCATACCAACCTGGGACGGGCAGTGCTGGGGGAGAGTGCCCGGCAAGCGATCAATGATGCCGCCTCGGGTTATTCCAACCTGGAAATGGATTTGGCTACCGGCAAGCGCGGCTCGCGTTATGCCCCGGTGGAACAATTGCTGATCCAATTAACCGGCGCCGAGGCAGCGCTGGTAGTCAATAACAACGCCGCCGCTGTCCTGCTGGCACTGGGCACTATGGCCAGCGGGAGGGAAGTAATTGTCTCCCGGGGGCAACTGGTGGAAATCGGCGGCTCTTTTCGTATCCCCGACGTCATGACCCAGAGCGGTTGCCGTTTGGTAGAAGTGGGGACCACCAATAAAACTTATCCCGCCGATTACCAGCGAGCCATTACGCCGGAAACAGCCTTATTGCTGCACGTACATACCAGCAATTACCGCATTATGGGCTTCACCAGGGAAACCACAATTGCCGAGCTTGTTGACCTGGGCTTGTCCGGACAGTTACCGGTAATGTCTGACCTGGGCAGCGGTTCACTGAAGGATTTGAGTGTTTACGGGCTTCCCGCCGAGCCTACCGTACAACAGGTGGTCAAAGACGGCGCCGATGTGGTCACTTTTTCCGGGGATAAGCTGCTGGGCGGCCCCCAGGCAGGGATCATCGTTGGCAAAAAGTCATACATTGATCGCATGAAAAAGAACCCGCTCACCAGGGCAGTACGGATAGATAAATTTACTATTGCCGCTTTAGAAGCCACTCTGCGTGAATACATTGAGCCACAGATGGCCTGGCAGCGCATCCCAACACTGGCCATGCTCTCCGCCGATAACAACCTGCTCAAGCAGAGAGCGGAAGCCGTAACCGCAGAGCTGAACACAGCTGCCGGTGAATATGCCTTGTGCAAAGTGGTGCAAACAAATTCAGCCGTAGGGGGGGGAGCACTACCCACTGCCGACCTCCCTTCCTGGGGAGTAGAAGTAGCCCCCAGGGACATGACTGTTTTCGATCTAGCCGGCCGGTTGCGGGAGCAAGAACCGGCTGTAATTGGCAGGCTGCAGGATGAAAAATTGCTGCTCGACCTGCGCACTATTCTGCCGGGCGAGGAAACCACCCTAGTGGCTGTGCTTACCCGAGTGCTTAAGGGAGGTGCTTTACCATAAAACATATCATTATTGGTACGGCAGGCCACGTAGATCATGGCAAAACAGTGCTAATTAAGGCGTTGACGGGCGTGGATACCGACCGGCTCAAGGAAGAAAAGGAGCGGGGTATTTCCATTGAATTGGGCTTTGCCTACCTGAAGCTGAACAACGGTCGGACAGTAGGCATTATTGATGTGCCCGGACACGAAAGGTTTATTAAAAACATGCTGGCCGGGGTTGGCGGTATAGATATTGTTTTACTGGTCATCGCCGCTGACGAGGGGGTAATGCCTCAAACCAGAGAGCACCTGGATATTATTCAGCTGCTCAAGGTTGACCGGGGTGTGGTAGTGATCACCAAAAAAGACCTGGTGGATGAAGAATGGTTGGAAATGGTTATCGAGGATACCCGTGATTTTGTCAAAGATACCGTGCTTGAGAACGCTCCGCTGGTTAGTGTGTCCGCCATCAAAGGTGAAGGCCTGGACGAACTGCTGAAGGTGATCAATCAACTGGCCGTTGAAGCTGAGCAACAGGCCAAAAAATATAATGGACCGCCTCGCCTGCCTGTAGACAGGGTTTTCACCATCACCGGCTTTGGCACAGTGGCCACGGGCACGCTGCTTTCAGGACAAATCAACACCGGCGACACCCTGCAGATTTACCCAAACGGCGGGACCTACCGGGTGCGCAATATCCAGGTGCACGGGCAAAAGGTACAAACTGCCGAGGCCGGCCAGCGAGTGGCCATTAATTTATCCGGGCTGGAAACCGGAGTGCTAGAACGCGGGCGGGTCCTGGCTGCTCCGGGCAGTATGCGGCCCACCCACCGGCTGGATGTTAAATTGCAGTATTTAGCCAGCGCACCCAAACCGCTGAAAAACCGGGCCAGAGTGCGGGTTTACCTGGGTTCGGCCGAATTACTGGGCCGGGTTATCCTGCTGGACCGCGAGGAACTGGAGCCGGGCGCTGAGGCTTTTATTCAGTTACAAATGGAAGAATCGGTAGCGTCAGCCAGAGGCGACCACATGGTAATCCGTTCCTATTCACCCATGCGCACCATTGGAGGGGGAGTAGTGGTCGAGCCCAACGCGATTAAACACAAGCGTTACCGGGAAGAGCTCATTAAAGCCCTGAGCACGGCGGAAAAAGGCACCCCTGGCGAGCTGCTAGAGCAATACCTGGCCGCCAACGCCCGCTTGTGTACCAAAGATGATTTAGTTTCAGGCACCGGTTTAACAACAGAAACGGTGTTGGACGCCCTGTCGGACCTTCTTGAGCAGGGAGATGCTGTGGAACTGGCCTATGAAGGTGAAAAGACCTACTTGTCTGTCCAGGTACTGGCCAAGTGGGAGGACAAGCTTGAGCAAGCGCTGGTCGAATACCATAAAAAATTCCCCCTGCGCGAGGGATATCCCAAGGAAGAGCTGCGCTCCCGTTTGTTCCCTGCCCTGAGCAACAAACATTTTCAGATGCTGCTGCTGGGACTGGAGCAGTCGGGCAACCTGGAATTACAGGCTAACAGCGTAGCCATATATGGCTTTACGCCAACGCCTAGCTCAGCTCAAAGCATCGCTATTAAACAGCTTGAGGAATTCTTCCTGGCCAACCCCTATCAACCCCCGGGCTGGAGCGAAGCAGTTCAGGAAGTTGGCCTTACCAAGGATGAGCAGGAGGTTTTAAACTATTTACTCAACCAGGGTACCCTGGTGAAAGTGGCAGATGGCATGTTCTTCCATCAACGGGCACTGGCAGAGATATTAGCTCTCGTTAAAAACCACCTGGCAGAAAAAGGAGAACTAATGCTGGGGGAATTAAGGGACATACTGCAAACTTCCCGCAAATACGCACTACCGCTGCTGGAGTACATGGACAAGGAGAAAATTACCCGCCGGGTGGGTGACAAACGCGTGGCAGGCAGGGCATTGTCTCAGTAGAAAATGTTGTAAACAATAAATAGCAACCAAATAAGGAGTGGTTTTGTGTCTGATCTGGCCAAGCTTATCCAGCAAGAAATCGCGACCAGCGGTCCCATAACCTTTGCCTGGTTTATGGAACAGGCTCTTTACCATCCACAATGGGGGTATTATACATCACCGGGCACCAAAATCGGCCGCACCGGAGACTTTTACACTGCGCCAACTGTTAATCCTCTGTTTGGAACTATGCTGGCACGCTGGCTTTACCAAATGTGGGATGCAGCAGATCGCCCTGCCCAATGGGTGGTGGCTGAGTACGGCCCCGGTACCGGTATACTGGCCCGGGACATTGTCGCGGCGCTGCGCCGGAACCACCCTGATTTATATGCAACCCTGAACTATTATTTAATCGAAATTAGCGACACATTAAAAGAGTTACAGCAGCAGACCCTGACCACCGGGGAACCTGGTGCAGACCATAAATTTCACTGGGTTAACCGACTGGCAGAAATAAGCCCGGGATACATAACAAACGGCTGTATATTAGCCAATGAATTAGTGGATGCCTTTCCGGTGCACCTGGTCAGGCAAAGCGGCGGCGAGCTGCAGGAAATGTACGTAAGCTTAAGCAATAAGGAAGGTGACAGCGTCTTCACATTTGTGCCTGGCCCTCTGTCCACTCCGGAGCTGGCTGAATACTTTAACAGTCAGAACGTACAGCTTGAAGAAGGCCAGCGAGCCGAAGTTAACCTGCAGGCCAGGGAATGGTTGGCCGAGGTGACCGCCCACCTGCAACGGGGTTACTTGCTCACCATCGACTACGGTGCTACCTCGGAAGAGCTATACGCCCCTTTCCGCCATGACGGAACTCTGAGATGTTTTCACAAGCACCACTTAGTGGATAACCCGTTAACTAACCTCGGCGGCCAGGATATCACTGCCCACGTTAATTTTTCCACCCTAATCACCTGGGGCGAGCAATTAGAACTGCGCAAAAAAGAACTAGTAAGCCAACCTCAGTTTTTAATAAATCTGGGCATTTTGGATATCCTAAAAGAACAACCGGATTACACTCAAGATCCGGAATTTGCTAAAATAACCTCTGCCATCAAACAACTGGTACTGCCCGGTGGTATGGGCGGTATTTTTAAGGTACTGGTTCAGGAAAAGGCTGTTTCGCAAGGCAATTAATATGTATTTAACCTGACCTGACAGGGCAAAATAAAGGCAGGAGGTGACGAACTTTTGTCAGATAAAAATAGTTTATCCAATTCAAGCTCAAGTTCATGTTCAAACTCTAGCTCGGGTGATTGGTGTGAAATTCAGACAGCCAAGCAAGATGAATCATTAATATCAGAATCTCCATTAGAAGAATCTGAATCTTCATGTGAAGAATCAGAGGAATCAATGGAAGACCTGTAGTAAACAGTTAAATTGTATTTAAAAATATTGAAAATCAGACATAACAAAAAGAATTCAGTAGTTAAAACGGGGCCTCTGGCCCCGTTTTAACATACACGGAAAAACTACCTGAATATAGACGATCTACCTTAAGTAATATAAAATAAAATAAAATCTTACATAGAAAAATTTATTTCGGAGGTGAAAGCATGCACGTTTTGGCAATGATACTGGCGATTTTATTCTTCATCGTCGGGCTGGCCGGTTCGTTATTGCCAGTAATACCAGGAGCGGTTTTAATTTGGATCGGTATGCTGGTTTACGGGCTATTAACTAATTTTGCCACGCTAGGTCTTGCTTTTTTTATCGGGCAAGCTCTGGCAGTTGCTTTGGTTTATACCCTTGATTACCTGTCCGGCGCGTACGGGGCCAGAAGGTATGGCGGTTCCCGCTATGCTGTTTACGGCAGTATTATTGGCACCGTGGTCGGCCTTATTTTGATGGGACCCGCCGGTATTATTTTTGGTCCGTTTGCCGGATCTATCATTGGCGAGCTGCTAAACCAAAAACCACTGGACATGGCTCTCAAAGCCGGTGTAGGCACACTGCTAGGGCTGCTTAGCGGCACCATCATCAAGCTGGTCATTCAAATTATGATGATAATCTGGTTTTTCTGGGCTCTTTACCACTAGCATAAAGTCACAAAACCAGCGCCAGAGATTAAGTATTTGATGATTCTTTTGAAAATTCTAAATTCTTTATGTTGACAAGTAGTTCCATTAATAGTATATTTAAAATAAAATTTTTACTAATAGGAGGATTCAACTATGTACAAAAAAATTTTAGTCCCTCTAGATGGCTCAGCACCCTCTTTAGATGCAGCCAAGCAAGCTATAGAAATAGCTGCAGCATTAGGCTCGCAATTAACGTTTTTACATGTCCTCCCCACTCTGGGAAGCTATATTAACCTTCCGCGGTTGTACGCCTCTGAAAGTTACAACCAGCTGCTCCAAGAATTTTATGCCCAGGGTGAACATATATTGGATAATGCACTTAAGGAAATTGATACTAAGGGTCTATCCATAGATAGAAAACTTGAATCGGGCGATCCTGCCATGAAGATTCTGGAAATAGCTAGAGAAGAAAATTATGACCTGATTGTGATGGGTAATCGCGGCCTTTCCGGCGCTAAGGAAGTTCTACTGGGCAGCGTGAGCAGCAGGATTGCCGATCATGCTTCTTGCCCGGTGTTAATAGTTAGGTAGAAAGCAAAAGCGTAACCGGCTCTTAATTTGATTATTTAAATGGTTAACACGGATACAATATATTAATATATTCGAATTAAATAGTTAAGTATCTCCAAGTAGGCATAGTGTATGTTTGAAACGCATACGCTTTGCCTACTTTTTGCTTCCGACCTTGAAATAGCGTCCACCTCATATATAAAACGTAGAAATGGTATCAATGTTAATATTTTGAAAATTCAAATTTTTAACATTGACAAAGACCTTTTTCCCAAGTATATTATGACTAACACTTTTACAAAGGAGGAAGAGATATGTTCAAGAAGATTTTAGTTCCGCTAGATGGCTCAACCCCCTCAATTAAAGCAGCAAAGCGTGCAGTAAAAATTGCCGAGAGTTCTGGTGCAGAAGTAACGTTTTTTCATGTTCAACACAGTCTAGAAAGTTATATAAACCTTCCTCATATTTTTGCCGCAGAAACTTACAATCAAATACGAGAAGAATTAAAAGCACAGGCAGAAGCTATTTTAGATAATGCAATTAAAGAAGTTGATGCACAGGGTGTAACCATATTTAAGAAACTTTCATCAGGCGACCCTGGCAAGCAGATAATTGAAGAGAGCCAAGAAGGACAATATGATTTAGTTGTCATGGGTAGTCGTGGCCTTACCGGTATACAAGATTTCCTAATGGGCAGCGTGGCAAGCAGGGTTTCCAAACATGCCCCGTGTGCAGTATTAATAGTCAGGTAGAAAGTACAAGCTGTAATTATTGTTTAACTAACGACCAAGCAGGTTAAGCTAATGTGAACAGCATGCGCTTTACCTGCTTGGTCCTTTCAAATGAATTACTGTCAAATATGGTTGTCAGGTAAACGAGTATTGTTTTTAATAGCGTTAACCGCTAACCTGTCACAACGATTGTTATATTCGTTATCAGCGTGGCCTTTTACCCACACCCACCGCACCTGATGACCTTCCGCTAATTGCAGCAGTCTTTGCCATAAATCCGCATTTTTTGCCTTTTCTTTACTATTGCGCATCCAACCTTTAGACTGCCAATTGGTCACCCAACCTTTGGTTACGGCATCAACTACATATTTACTATCCGAGTAAATTGTAATCTTACAAGGCTCTTTTAAACTTTCCAGGCCTTTAATCACAGACATCAACTCCATGCGGTTGTTGGTAGTATTTTCATAAGCGCCGGACAGTTCTTTTTCATGGACACCATATTTAAGTATCGTTCCGTAACCACCGGGTCCGGGATTGCCGCTGCATGCCCCATCCGTATATATTTCTACTTCCTTCATTCCTTCACCCACCTTAATGTACAAAACAGAAACGGCTTCAGCATGTCCGACCACTGTGCTGCAGGCTGGGACATGCTTTATGTCATGCTGGTAATTTTATCACACCTGTTATTTCCTGGCAATAACTTCATGCCTTTTATCAACAGCCAGCCTGATCGGAACATAGAAAGGTTTAAATTATTGTATAATTAATCAAAATCAAGTACAATAATTACAAAAATTCGCACATAAAAGGTGGCTTAAAATATGTACAAAAAAATTTTAGTTCCCCTGGATGGTTCGGCTACTGCGATGATGGCAGCAGCGCAGGCCATTGATATAGCAGAGAAATACAGCGCACAGGTAACTTTATTACATGTCTGCCCTAATTTTAATTTCATGAACGAATTTAGCATGCATGCGGCCATAGATTATACCCAGCTTAAAGAAGAGTTTACAGTACAGGGTGAAAAGATACTGGCTGATGCCCTGGCAAAATTTCCAGATACACAGGTCAACATCAATAAAAAACTGGTCTGGGGCTATCCCTCCGAGGAGATTATTCAGGAGGCTAATGAGGGCGGGTATGATCTAATTGTAACTGGTAGTCGTGGCCTGAGTGCAATTAAGGGTTACCTGATGGGCAGCGTAAGCAACCGGGTCACCAAGCACGCCCCTTGTCCGGTGTTAGTGGTTAGATAGAAATAAGTCGATATTGTTTTTAGAGCCGGAATATAATAAAATACAGTAGTACCTTTCAATTTGCATGGTTTTCGGCCTGAACAGGCCGGAATTTTTATTTTTTCAACACCGCATAAAACCCCGGAGGTGTTTATACATGGCAATTCAGGAAGTGCGAGTCCGAACCACACCCTACTTGGAAGATATCAAGGGTAAATATTTGCTGCGTGAAATTCAAAACACATTGCATATTAACGGTATCACCGGGCTGGTTACCGCCAAGGTCTACCGTCTCGAAGGCATCTCTGTCCAGCAGGCTGAATTTTTAGCGCGCCGCCTGCTGGCTGAAGAAGTATTTCAGAATTATACGGTCAACGAAACCATAATCAAAGACGCCGATAAACTGGTTGAAGTAGCTTACAAGCCGGGCGTGATGAACCCGGAGGCAGGTTCTATTTTAAAGGCAGCCGCTGATTTAGGCATTACTGAAATGGTGGCTGCAGACTCCAGCTATGAATATGGTTTTTACGGCAATTTAACAGATACTGATACTGAGCTTATCTTATCCAGATTACTGGTTAATGAAACGGTAGAAAAGGTGGTAACGGAAAAACCGGCCACCTTAATCATTCAAGGCCAGCCCGGCGGCACACGGGTGATACCGATAAGAAATATGGATGACGCGGCACTGCTGGAGCTGAGTAAGGACAACCTGTTTTTAAGTCTTGAAGAAATGCAGGCAATCCGTAATTACTTTATCAACCTGGATCGCGACTCCACCGACTGCGAGATAGAAACACTGGCTCAAACCTGGTCTGAGCACTGCGGGCATAAAACCTTTAAGGCCACCGTGCTGGTAAACGGCCAGGCCAAAAAGCCCTTATACCAAAGGTTGCGGGAGTCCACCAACCAAGCTGCGCATCCGTTGGTACTGTCCGCCTTCGAAGACGATTCAGGCGTTATGCACTTTTACGACGGTTTGGCCCTGTGCGGCAAGGTGGAAACCCATAACTCCCCGTCGGCCATTGAGCCCTATGGCGGTGCCATGACAGGCAGCGGCGGTGTTTTCCGGGATATCATGGGCACCGGCACCGGCGCCAAGGTAATCGCCTCTACAGATATGTTTTGCTTTGCACCACCGGATTTGCCCGATGATGAGGTGCCCCCGGGCTGTCTGCATCCCCATTACCTGCTGCGCCGGGTGGTTGACGGGGTGCGGGATTATGGCAACCGGATGGGCATCCCCACTAACAATGGCTCGGTTCACTTCCACCGGGATTTTAAAGCTAAACCCTCTGTTATTGTGGGCGCCTACGGGCTTATTCCTGCCGCAGACGCCGGCAAAAGGCGGCCGGTCACCGGTGATCTAGCAGTGGCGATCGGAGGTCGGACAGGACGGGACGGCATTCACGGGGCTACTTTTTCCAGCGGTGAAATGACTTCCCGAACAATGGACGTCAACTCCAGCGCTGTGCAGATCGGCCATGCTATTGAAGAAAAACGCATGAGCGACGCTTTGTTGCGGGCACGAGAGGAAAAATTAATCCGGGCTATCACCGACTGCGGGGCGGGCGGTTTCGCTTCCGCCTTTGGGGAAATGGGTGAGGACACCGGTGTACGCATTTATTTGGACCGAGCGCCGCTGAAATACCAGGGGCTGGCACCGTGGGAAATCTGGGTGTCGGAAAGCCAGGAAAGAATGGGCCTGGCTGTGCCCCCGGAGCATATGGAGCGCCTGGAGGCCATCTGCCGGGAGCATAATGTTGAAGTAACCGTGATCGGTGAGTTCACCGATACCGGTAAGTTGGAACTATTCTATCATGATGAGCTGGTCGGGGAACTGACCATGGAGTTCTTGCATCACGGCCTGCCCAAACGTGTTATGAGGGCAGTACCCCAGGAGCGCCCGGTGCAGATGATTGAACCTGATTATCCAAGGGATTGGGAACATGCCTGTATACAAGTAATGCAGCACCTTAATGTATGTTCCAAAGAGCCGATTGTGCGTATGTACGACCATGGTGTTCAGGGCAGCAGCGCACTGCCGCCTTTTGCAGGAGAAGCGGGGAACGCCCCCAATGACGCGGTGATCATTGCCCCGGTGCCCGGTAAAAAATACGGGGCTGTGATTGCTCACGGGTTAAACCCCGTGCTTAACGCCATCGACCCATACGCGGGCAGCATCTGGGCAGCTACCGAAGCAGTGGCTAACGCTGTGGCTTCGGGCGCTAATCCGGACGAACTGATGTTAATCGACAATTTCATTTGGCCGTACCCGGATGAAGCATCCATGTATGACTTGGACAGGGCTGTAGATGCCTGTGTAGATTTTGTCCGGGCTACAGGCATGCCCTTTATTTCGGGTAAGGATAGCCTGAGCAGTACCTACCGGGCACCGGACGGCTCAGTGCTTAAAATACCACCCGTACTTTGCATTTCCTGCTTTGGACGGATACCAGACGTCACTCAAACTGTATCTACCGACTTTAAGCAAACAGGCAGCGTTATCGTTCTGGTTGGCCAACGCGAAGTACAACAAATGAGCGGCTCATCCTATTTTGACATAACCGGTGCAGCCTCGCCCCATGTGCCGGTAATTGACCCTGACCGGCTAATCACCACACTGCGTTGTCTTTACCAGGCTAACCGCAGCGGTAAGGTACTGGCCTGTCATGACATCAGCGAGGGCGGGCTGCTGGCTGCGCTGGCTGAAATGTGCCTGGGCGGGGGCGTGGGTGCCTCTATAGAAGTACCTGCCGGCGAGCGGGCAGATTACTACCTGTTTAACGAAACAGCGGGCTGCTTCCTGGTGGAACTGGACGACCTAACCCAGGCCGTTGAGCTTTTCATGGATGTGCCCTATAGCATTTTGGGTAAAACTACCGCTGAGCCAAATATTTCAGTAACTCAAGACAACAACAGTCTTTTTAATATAGCTACAGCCAAACTGTTTGCAGCCTGGCAAAAACCCATGCAGGAGGTGTTCGGCGGATGTTAAATACAAGCCAAGTTAAACCGCGGGTATGTATACTGCGCACCGACGGCACTAATTGTGACCAGGAAACGGCATACGCCTTTAATAAAACAGGCGGGGAAAGCCATCTGGTACATGTTAACCAGCTGAGAAGCGGTGCGGAAAAGCTTTCGGATTACCAAATACTGGCCGTGCCCGGAGGATTTTCCTATGGTGATGATATTCACTCCGGTAAAGTGTTATCTGTTGAGCTAGCCTCTTTTTTAAACGATCAACTGCGTCGGTTTGTTGACGACGGCAAACTGGTGCTGGGTATCTGTAACGGTTTTCAGGTGCTGGTACGCACCGGTCTTTTGCCCTGGGGCGAGCTGGGTACTATTCAAGCTACGCTCATGGAAAACGACAGCGGACATTTTGAATGTCGTTGGACTAACCTATTAGTGGAACAAAACAACTGCGTATTCACTCAGGGTATGGCCGGAACTGTGATACAGTACCAGGTGGCCCACGGGGAGGGCAAATTCTACACCGACGAGGTCACTCTAGAGAAAATCGAGCAGTCGGGGCAGGTGGTGTTTCGTTATGCCAGCACTACCAGCGGGCAGGCGACACAGGATTACCCGCAAAATCCCAACGGTTCGCTGCACGCCATCGCCGGCATTTGCGATAAAACCGGACGGGTACTGGGGTTGATGCCACATCCGGAAAGGTTTGTGGAAACATTCCACCATCCCAACTGGCGCCGAGTTCAACTGGGTGAGCCCCACGGCCTGCCCCTGTTCCGTAATGCCGTGGCCTACGCCGCTCAAACCGGGGCCGGGTGTTAGCAGGCTGATACCGGTGGTAACTATCACTGCAGGCACGACTAGATAAGTCAGGTCTCAGGTATCCTGGCTGACGCGCCGGCAAATTTTTCGAGCATATACCGTTAAAAGGCAGGGGATTAAATTGCTTTTTCGTAAAGCTAAAATTTCGGATATTGAAGCCATCCATCAACTAATTACTTACTTTGCCGACAAGAACCAAATGCTTGCCCGCTCCCGTTCGTCTTTATATGAAAGTTTACGGGAGTTTAGCGTTGCTGATGTAGGCGGCCGCGTGGTTGGGGCAGGCTCACTGCATATCATTTGGGATGATTTAGCAGAAATACGCTCCCTGGCAATCGATGAAGATTACCAAAACCAAAATGTCGGTCGAGGCCTGGTGGACACTTTCCTGGCCGAGGCAGTAGACCTGGAAATACCCAGGGTTTTTGCCCTTACTTACCAGGCACCCTTTTTTATCAAATGTGGATTTCGAATCATTGATAAAGAAAACCTGCCCCAAAAGGTGTGGAAGGAATGCATTAACTGCCCCAAATTCCCTAATTGCGATGAAATAGCCGTAATAAAGGAACTTTACCTGTAAAAAAAATCCCCTCAATTGTATAGCGCGGGCTTAACCGGGTGATATTGAAATAAGATGAAACTACGAGGAGGAACTATTATGCCTGAACCCCAACCGGTAATGCCCCGCAGCTGGCGCACAGAAACCAAGCCGCATAAATTTTGCCCGGGATGTGGTCACGGACTGGTTTTAAAATGCCTGGGTGAGGCCATCGACGAGCTGGGTATCCAAGATCGCGCCATCTATGGCTGCGATATCGGCTGCTCACTACTGTCCTATAATTTTTTCAACGTGGACAGCGTGCAAACTCACCACGGGCGCACCACCCCGGTGGTTACCGGCATTAAAAGGGCGAACCCTGATACCATATGTATTGCTTACATGGGCGACGGTGGCGGGTATGCCATTGGCTCACAGCACCTGGTCAACTCAGCCGGCCGCAATGAAAATATTACGGTGATTTTAGCCAACAATACTGTATATGCCATGACCGGTGGGCAGATGGCCCCAACCACCATGCCAGGCCAAAAAACTGAAACCACCCCTTATGGGCGCGAAACCGGCCCTACAGGCTATCCGATGCTGGGACCGGAAATGGTAGCCGCTATCACCCAGGAAGGCGCCTATGTAGCCCGGGGCACTATTGCCAACTTAAGGCAGCTAAAAAGCTACATTAAAAAAGCGCTGGAAAACCAGATGAACGGGCGAGGCTTTTCCTTTGTCGAAGCACTTGCTGCCTGCCCCACTAACTGGCGTACTAATGCCAAAGAAACCTGGAGATTTGTAGAAGAAGTTATGACTCAACACTTTAAGATAGGC
Organism: Sporotomaculum syntrophicum; assembly: GCF_009932395.1. Taxonomy (GTDB): domain Bacteria; phylum Bacillota; class Desulfotomaculia; order Desulfotomaculales; family Desulfallaceae; genus Sporotomaculum; species Sporotomaculum syntrophicum. The sequence continues at coordinate 482,589 of NZ_LSRS01000003.1, read as the reverse complement.
GAACTAAAGAACCCTGCAGCAGAGAAAATAGTTAAGCCGGCCCATTAAACGGGTCCGGCTTTATACTATGGGCTAAGGGGGATTCGGCTACTAACAGACTACCCGTTAGACTTAACGCAGCCGCATCCTCCCGAGTCCATGCCAACCAGTATATCATTAAAGGAACCCTCCACTAAGTATCGCAATTCAAAACAGAATATTTGACTTTTACCCCAAAAAAATTAACAATACGTCAGGTAATACATAAATTCCAAAGTATTACAATAATAGTTAGGATGAGAACTATAAGCTGCCGTGACTGCTGCCATTTTGGATGTATATAACATTATATATCTCCTTTCGTTGCCCTTTGAAATGATAAACATGTTTAAACTTTCTGGAAATTTAACATCTTTTTAAGCCAAATATAATAATTGCGGGTCGGTATCTAGGGCAAGAGCAGAAGGCCGGTGTTGGCGACCAATATAATCTTTTCTATAATGATCACCCCCCTTAAAGCCATTTAGTTCAATTCGAAAATTCTGACAATTTAAAAGTGAGTAATCAATAGTATATTGAGTAATGCATAAATTCCAATGTATTGAGGTAACCAAGCTGCTTATTGTAAGCCGATGTTGCTATAACCATTTTGAATAATTCCATTCAAAACACCTCCTTTAACTTAATTTACTTGAAAATTTTGACATCTCTGAATAGATAAATTATTGCTATATTCTATTCGATAAATTAGCAAAACGTTCATGTAATTAAGCTTAATGGAATGGAAAATGAATGAAAAAATTCAATATTGGCAATAATTTTCTTATTAAAGTTTAGCACACATAGAAAAGATTGACAAGGAGGTTTTTAAATATTTCTAAAAATCGCATAAATTATTATATGCAGCACCCGCCCCGGGATGAACGCACACGGTTAGCCAGAGCGGTAGATTTTGCACTGACAGTATTGGTTACCTGGTTGCTCACCATTATTGCCGCTCAGTATTTACCACTGGGATTAACTGCAGCCAAAGTAACCGTTATCGTCATCATGCTAATGGAATTAATTTTTATCACTAAAGTAAAAGTGATCAGAAGTAAAGCACTGGACATTCACCGGGACATCTGGTTTAGTGCCCGCAAATGCCGGCAAAATATCTATAACATCAAGGACCGGGGAGAATTTGCCCAGCTTATCAAGCAGCTGCTCGAAGGCCTGGCCCCCTTTGAAAAGTTAATAAACCTCAATCCTGGCGTAAATTCGACAATTGACATCTCCGGTTACCTGCGCAATCAAAAAATAGGTGTCATGTGCTTAAATCTAAACGGGGAAGAACAGAGGGTACACACTGAGCAGATTAAAGGCTTCTTAAAGGAAGTCAAGCAAGCTCATCTCGCTAAAGGCATAGTAATCACCAGCGGCTCTTTTACAGAAGATGCTCGCCGGTTTGTACGGAGGATGAATGGACGGGTGAAAATTTTCCTGATCGACGGATACGGTTTATTGCATTTAGCTAAGCGTACCCAGCACCCCATATTTACGATGGAAAAATGGGAGGAAGAAAGGGACATCAGAATGACTGGGAAAGAAATAGCCCTTTCCATTAAGGAAAATATTATTACTTCCAAAAAAAGAGCTCTTTTATTCACCATTCTCGGAGTGGTATTTATAGTCATTGCTGCCTTACAAACAGGCTTATTCAGTGTCATATACCTTATTTTTGGTGTGATTAATTTATTTATCGGTCTGACTGGTTTTATCATGCGCTTACTGCATAAAAACGAATTGATTTTTGATTAACTTCTAATTTAACCAGGCATTGTAGGCCATGATATAATTCCACCCGCTTCTGCGGCCCCGGCTTATATCACAAAAGACATAATCGCAGGCTCCAGCAGGGTCGTACTTTAGTTTATCCTTGTACTGTTGTTCTTCCTAGCTGTGCACAACTTCGCACCTCTATCTTAGGTAATAAGAAATCCCCTTCCCCAAAAAATGGGGGGGGATTTCTATTTCAAGCCGTAATGACCAGCATGTAGCAATCTTGGCTCGGCCATTACGAACCTTACGTTTATATCATTCCGCTCATCAATAATATACTGCTGTTAATTTTTATTATTTATCTTCCACAGCATAACCACCAAAAAGTGGAAAGAATATTAACAATAACAGTAGAAACAAGATAATAGAACTGCTACCTCCACCACCGTAAGCCATTTACAACCCTCCTTTCATTTCCACATCAATAAGAAAAGATAATTACGCTTCAGTCACAGTATCATGGCCGGCCCCAATAGCCAATACCAAACACGTATAGGAATTGGTAAAGATTGAAACTAGCACCATATGCCACTGGAAGCCCTCTCAAAAAGCTAATTAATTCTACCAACACTTCATGTTATGCAATACGCGACAAAAGGTGCATGTCATTAATTTAACTAATTAACATGGACTGGAAAATATTAGCGTAGTTGGTATATTGAGTAACGTGATTGACCATTAATTCATAATATGTACACAGGAGGTGCATTTATATGGCAAGGCAACCATTATTTCCATCCACATGCCCGGTGGGGTATCGGCAATATACTGTAATATCTGGAGATACTTTTTATTTAATTGCCAGGCGCTATAATACAAGTATGGATTCTTTAATAGCTGCCAACCCACATATAACGAACCCTGCTCAGATTATGCCTGGCGATGTGTTATGTGTTCCGGGACGCGCGGAAGAAGACATGGGGCAAACCAAAAGCGAATTGGCAGAAAACGGCCAGGAGATGGAGAGAGAGGGCACTAGAGAAGATAGCCTGGTAGAAGATGAAATGACGGAAACCAGGGGTACAATTAATTTAGCCACTACAACAAGCACAGTAGATACCGGTTTGCTGGAGGTTCTCATCCCTAAATTTGAAAGAGAGTATGGCTATAATGTCAGGGTGTATTCAGTAGGCTCAGGCAGGGCGATTTCATTGGGTCAAAGAGGGCAGGTGGACGTACTGCTTACCCACACTCCAGAAGAAGAAAGGCCTCTGGTCAGAAGCGGTGAGTTTATTAATTACAGGCCGGTAATGCACAACGATTTTGTTATAGTCGGACCCCCTTCAGACCCGGCAGCAATAAGAGGGCAAACATCTGCCGCTCAGGCCTTCAGGAAAATTTCTGAGCGCAGGGCTACCTTTATATCACGTGGAGATAATTCCGGGACCAATCAAAAAGAAATGGAAATTTGGTCTAAAGCAGGCATTGAACCCCAGGGAACATGGTACAGAAGATCAAATGCCGGAATGGCCGATACTCTGCAAATAGCTTCTGAACAAAATGGTTATACCTTATCAGACCGGGGTACTTACCTGGCCGAACGAAATAATTTAAACCTAGAGCTGCTGGTGGAAGGTGACCCCATTTTGCAAAACTACTATCATGTCATGCAAGTTAACCCCGCTAAGAATCCGCAGGTAAACGCAGAGGGTGCAGAATCTTTTGTTGAATTTATGGTCAGCGAGCAAGTTCAAAATATTATATTGACTTATGGTGAGGAGCGCTTCGGCCAGCCGTTGTTTGTTCCGGATGCGTTAAACGATTAATTACACCAATAGTTTTGACTTGGATATGCACTTGAAAAGCCTTGTGCAAACAAGGCTTTTCGAATTATTGAGCAAATTAATAGGTCAAGGAGAGCTATTTTACTTGACTAAATAGTTAATAAACTCGCTATCACACAACGCCAGTACCTGGATTGGTCGAGAATGATTCTGTCTTCTTCTACGAAATGCCAGGCTTTAGCCAATCAAACTCTAGATTTGTACAGACAGAATTTCTTCTTTAGACCGGATAATGTTATAATAGTTGCATTGGCTCACCTTTGTTCCTTGTATATGTCGTTACAAGTATATGTCGTTACAGCATTGCATTAAACTTCTCATTAAAAAGCATTATGATAAAATTAAATAGATAAATTATTTACATAGATTTCTCTGAAAGGAAAGCATAGTGACATGATAACTTTAACCAAGGCTTGGGATTGGATAAGCACTTGTGGAATAGTTTTTGTTTTGACATTATTCATTAGCATTTTTATCTTCCAACCTTATAAGGTTGAAGGGCATTCAATGAACCCGACTTTGCATGATCAGGAGAGGATTTATGTTTCTAAACTGCAACACACCTTTTCTTGCATGCCGGAATACGGTGATATCGTCATTATTGATAGCCGGGTTAACCGCAATCGTTCTATAAAGGATGATATTATGGAGTTTCCTATTTTTCAAGCGATACGAGGAAAAACGGAGCATGTTTATTTTGTGAAGAGAGTAATTGGGAAACCTGGTGATGTAATAGAGTTTAAAGACAATGTATTATACCGAAATGGTGAAAAGTTAATAGAGCCTTATATCAAAGAGGCTATGCTTTATAATCCAGAAGAAAAGTGGGTTGTTCCTGAAGGCCATATCTTTGTGATGGGAGATAATCGTAATCATAGCCTTGACAGCAGAGCTCTAGGCTATATACCCATTGATCATAACATGGGAAAGATGCTTTTTTAACTATCTAAAAACGCCCCGTTCCTGCATTACTTGACAGTAATATCAGAAATGGGGCGTTTTCGTTTTTACAAAGCTGGAAAAAATGTATCGACAGCAACCAAATCAAATCTCGTTAAACATTCTAAGAGTCAATGTCTAACAGATACTAATATGTATAGATGGTGTAAAATAGCAGAAAATATATACCATAAACTAAGGGAGGCTGCTATGCACCTGTTACCCGGCGTATCAAAGACGGTTATTTTGATAAGCTGGGCATAACCGCCCTGGCGCTGATGCCCACAGCCGAAGTGCCTATGAAGCAAGGACTGGGTTATGAGCCGTGCACCTTCATGACTGTGGAAAAGGACTTCGGCACTCCGGATGATTTCAGAGAAATGATTAATGAGTCTCACCGGCACGGTCTGGCCGTGCTTATAGATCAGGTGTTAACTCTAAACAGTAGCAAGTCTAGGAGTCCATGGTACAATTCACAGATTTAAGTGTTTTTTATGAACTATACCCCGCATATCGGATACTTAAAGAAAGTTCCGAAATGCGGGGTATGACTCAATACCTTGTTACAACCATTTAACGCGGGTCATACCCAACAACCGACCAAATTCCGGTCTCGTCCTGCCGGACAAGTCGCTGCAGGTAAACTTGTTTAACCGGGCCATTGGCAACCTCTACTACTGCTTCGGCGCCGTTATTTGTTACCAGTTTAAAGGATGACATTGGCATCTCGGGTTCGCCGCTAATCCCCTCCGGCGTCACCTTTAAGTTAACAAAAGTAAGTGATACTTGTAAGGGATCAAGCTGCCAGGGGCTGCTTCCTCTATCCACTTGCTGCTGGCTAGCGCTGGTAATTTCCATATCCACCGGCACCTTGACCTGGGCTTTGTTCACCATATTTGCACCCGTATCCGGCAGAGTGAGATCGGCAGCAATTTGACGGGCTAACTCCAGTCGCCGCAGCCCTTCAACTTTGATTTCAATGCCATTCTGCCGCCACCGTAACCGTTCCCACCATATTTCCAGAGGGCCGCCGGCGGCGGTGCCAAGGGCTGAATTAGCAACCGGCTCAAATGCTCCCTGGGCCTTAGTTTCAACAATTGTAGTATCACCGTAATCCAAAACGATACGGTCTTTAAAAGCAAAGATACGGTCCGGTGCTTCCTTCGGGGGCAATGGTGTTAGACTGCTGATAACAGCCGCTTCTTCCACTGTAGCCACCAATTGTCCCGGATCCTTATCTACCAACTTATATCCTTCAGGCGGCTGGTAGGCAAAGATTTGAAAATCTATCTTGGTGTTTGGTTCAAAACTAACGAATGTATAGGTGGTTTGAAGCGCATTTTGCATAGCTGTCTGCAATTGAATGGGAAGATTAGTTTCTATATCAACCCAAAGATAGTAGGCTAAGCCTCCCGGTGGCAATATTTCAAGCTTTGTGGCCTTACGTCCGGCAACAATATCTGAACCGGCAACAGTATGAGGGTATTGTTTAGCCCGTTTAGCCTCATCCCGCAAGTCAAACCCATGTCGTGTGGGGTCCGGTACCAACGGTAACAAGGCCACTTCTTTACTTTGTGGCCTTACCTGCCATTTTTGTTCGCCATTGTTGACGGTTAAAGTACCGTCGTCTAGCCGCACGGCATACTTTTCTCCTTCTGACCAGAGTTCCACCCGGCGGATCATCCATTCCTCTCCGGCTGCGTTTTGGGAACGCATCTCCAGGACACCATGATAATTGGATAATTGAGCTACTGCCTTTTCCATAGCGTACACCACATCGCGGTTGAATAAGCCGGTCCAGCTTGCCAACACCGCAAGTAATAGTATACCTGCTGCCAATGCCGCAACAGGTGGTAAAGCCCACTTGCGGCGCGGACGCCCGGCCGTGGTTTCACGGTTTGGGTTGTCGCGTTTTATATTCGGGTTAATCGTTTGTTGGCCATCGGTAAATTTGTTTTTTTGTATTTCGGTGGCTATAGCTTTAGCCAGTTTTTGTGGATACCCGGAGTTTGGTAGTGCCGGCTCTCTTAAAGTACGGACCAGCCTGGCCGTTTGCAACAATTTTTCTAATTCCGGAGTATCGGCAATTCCCCGGTTTTTTTTGGGCTCGTGTTCCGCATTCAAATCATCAATATAATCGGAAAGTCTGTTTTCGGGATTATTCATTTTTCATCCCTCCTTATCTAGTCATTGCTATCCAGGACCTTTGCCAAAGCCTGCAAAGCCCGGTATTGAGCCGTGCGGACAGCAGCTTCTGTTTTTCCTACCAGCTTGGCTGTCTCAGCTACCGAGTAACCTTTAATAATTCTTAAATCAAGAACGGTACGCTGCTTTGCGTTTAATCTAGCTAAAGCATTTTCAATTTGCATACGCTGGGTAATGGCAATTTGCTGGTCCTGTTCCAAATTAACTGTTTCTTGTGGATTTATTTCATCAAAATTAACCGGTACTCCCCGGCGTTTCTTTTGGCGCCAACGGTCACGTAATACATTTAAGGCTACAGTCTTCATAAAACACGGAAAATCTTGAACGGAAATATTATGCTCTTGCAAATAAGTCAGGGTTTTAACATAGGTTTCCTGGGTAATATCCTCTGCCTCCTCACGGTTTTGCACTTTAAAATATATAAAACGATAAAGAGGTTCCCAAGTGGCCATGCAAATCTGTTCAATTGATTTGATATCACCTTCTTGAGCCTTCTTAAGATAATTAACAGTCATCACAAGTCCTGACACCTTCTCTCCCTGCCGGTTACTACATCGTTGGGATATCCTCGACTTTAAGGCTATGCTCCATAGTGAGGTGTATCCCTTTTCCTTTAAAAACGAATAAGTAGACCAAATGTTACTTGAAAATATTTGTAAGCCCGATTGACTCGGGCTTAAATCGAAAATGCACTAATTTTAGATTCCATGTTAAATCTTACAGCCTTCATTAACAAGGGTTAAAGATAGCATTGCTTTCCATTTTAATTGAATATTAAAAGTATTAAAATAGCTATTGATAATATATTATGAGAAGGATTTTATGATAAAATTATTTTCGCATGCATCATAGTCAATGTACATGGACTATCAGCTAAAGAGATGTACTCTTTAACTGGTGGTTTTTATATACTAATTAATATACTATAATGTTTCCTCAAAACAAGACAGACAGATTAGCGGAAATAAGTTAAAATGTAGTATGGGTGACATTATTTTGCATAACAAACAGCATTTTAAATTGGAGTGAAACTAAATGTCAAAGGAAGAAAAAAACCAAATCGAACTGCTGCCCATAATGGAATTAGGTCTAGAACAGCTTCGCTTTTCTTGTAAAGAAGAATACCTGGACTTCGAAACAACTGCCACCGTCGCTCCCCTGGAAGGGATGATCGGCCAGGAGCGTGCGGTGAAGGCTATGGAGTTCGGCCTGCATACAAAAAAACCTGGCTATAATATTTTTGTTTCCGGCATGGTGGGAACAGGGAAATTAACCTACGCCAAACAGGTGGTGCACAAGCTGGCCAAAGGGCAGCCCGTGCCCCGGGACTGGTGCTATGTCAATAATTTTGAAGACAGCAGCCAGCCTATTGCCATCAGTTTACCGGCGGGTACAGGCGAGGCCTTCCGCCAGGATATGAAGGAACTGCTGGACAACCTGCGCAATGATTTACCTGAAGCCTTGAGCAGCGAGGATTTTGAACGGAAAAGAGCGGCCATCAGGAAAGCCTTTCAGGAACAACAGATCGCCAAGCAGGAGGCCCTGGCTGAAAAGGCTAAAGCGCTATCAATAACCATCAGGTGGTCTAATACCGGCTATATGCTGGTGCCGCTGCTGAATGGCGAGCCGGTTTCAGAGGAAGAATTTGATAAACTCGACGAAGAGCAGAAAGAGATAATCAAAGCTAACCTGCAGGCGGTGCAGGAGCTAACCATAGCCGAGGTACGGCAAGCGCAGCTCGAGGAGCGGGAAGCGAAGGACAAGATCCGCGCACTGGTCAAAAAGGTGGCGCTATTTGTCGTAGGTAACCTGATCGAGGAACTGCAGGAAAAATACCGGGATAATCCCGAGGTGATCAAATACCTGGAAGCCTTGAAGCAGGATGTGGTGAAGAATGTTAAGGACTTTAAACGAACTTCATCCAGCGAAGAACAAGGGCAGATGGTTATGTTCGGTAAAACTACCAGAGAAAAAGTGGAAGAACGCCATGCAATTAACTTGCTGGTGAACAACCGCAACTGTGAGGGCGCGCCGGTTATCGTTGAGACCAACCCCAATTATTACAACCTGTGCGGTCGCGTGGAATATTCCAGCCGCATGGGTGTAGTGAGCACCGATTTCACCATGATCAAGGCCGGGGCCTTCCATTTGGCCAACGGCGGGTACTTGATCGTAAATGCCAAGGATGTGCTGATGAATCCCGGGGTTTGGGAAGCGATGAAACGGACCTTGAAAACGAAAAAACTGTCTATTGAAAGCCTGGGCGAACAATACGGCCTGATTGCCATGGCTTCTTTGAAGCCTCAAGCTATCCCGGTGGACGTAAAGGTCATTATGCTGGGTAGTCCTTATTTGTACCATCTAATGTATCAATACGACGAGGATTTCCGCAAACTGTTTAAAATTCACGCAGACTTCGACGTGCAAATGGATAATACATCGGATAATATCGGCAAACTGGCCGCCTTTATCAGTGCCACCGTTAAAAAAGAAAAGCTCAGGGAATTCACTCGCGCCGCGGTGGCCCGGGTGATCGAATATACATCAAGGTTAAGCGGTAGTCAAACCAAGTTTACCGCCCGTTTCAACCAAATCGTAGATATCATTTACGAGGCTGATTCCTGGGCGGCAATGGAAGGGGCAGCAATTATAGATGCTGACCATGTTCGACAAGCCATCGCGGAAAAACGCTACCGGGCCAACATCTATGAAGAACGTATCCAGGAAATGTTCAAGGAAGGAATATATCTCATCGATACGGACGGGGCGAAAGTGGGTCAAGTAAATGGCCTGGCCGTAATGGGAGCAGGGGAATATGCCTTCGGCAAGCCGTCCCGCATTACCGCCAACACTTATCTAGGCCGGGAGGGCGTGATTAATATCGAGCGGGAAACCAGGATGAGCGGTGCCAGCCATAGCAAAGGGGTGCTCATTCTTAGCAGCTATTTGGGTCATAAATATGCTCAGAATACGCCGCTATCCGTCACGGCCAGCCTGACCTTTGAACAGCTCTACGACGGTGTGGACGGCGACAGTGCTTCCAGTGCGGAACTGTACGCGATTCTGTCCAGCCTGGCGGAGCTGCCGCTGCGCCAGGACCTTGCCGTCACGGGCTCGGTAAACCAAAAAGGAGAAATTCAGCCCATCGGTGGGGTTAACGAAAAAATCGAAGGGTTTTTCGAGGTTTGCAAAATCAAAGGCCTTACCGGCCGGCAGGGTGTCATCATACCCAGCCGGAATGTTAAGGATCTGCAGTTAAATGAAGAGGTGGTTGCCGCTGTGGGGGAAGGTAAATTCCACATTTATGCAATCACCAGTGTGGATGAAGGGATTGAACTGCTCACCGGCGTCGCTGCCGGCGAGGCGGGCCGGGATGACGTCTACCCGGCGCAATCCGTGCACGGCCGGGTTATTGCCAAACTGCGGGCCTATCATGAAGCCTACTCGGATGATCAAGACGACAAGGATAGACAGGATGCAAGTTCATAGCATCTGCTGCTAGGCAGGTTTCTTGCCGGCTGGTGCTGGTTGTTTAATTATTGTATAATAAGCATATATTGCCATATAAAGGAGGTTAAAATAATGCAAATCCAATGGTTGGGGCATGCCTGTTTTAGTTTGACACTCTCCAATGGTAAAAGAATTATTACTGACCCGTTTGATAAAAATGTTGGCTACCCACAGCCCCAATTAACTGCAGATATTGTTACGGTAAGCCACCAGCATTCTGATCACAATGCTGTCCAACTTGTGCCCGGGAATCCGGTTGCTGTTAAGGCAGTAGGCCAATATGCATTTAATGATATTAATATTACGGGTATTCCATCTTATCATGATACCAGGCAAGGAAAGCAAAGGGGTAGTAATATTATATTCATTATTGAAGCAGAGGGTTTAAGAGCTTGTCATCTGGGAGACCTTGGCCACATCCTTGACCCGGAACAGGTTAAACAAATTGGTAGCACAGATGTTCTGTTTATTCCTGTGGGAGGTTACTTTACCATTGGCGCAGAGGATGCCGTTAAAGTTGTTGAGCAACTTAAACCAAATTACGTAATACCAATGCATTACAAAACTAATTATATTGATTTTCCTATCAGTACACCTGACGAATTTATTAAATACTACCCCGGTTACCAGGTGAACCAGGAGCTTACATTAAAGGCTGAAAAAGTTTCCGCTGCTCCAAAGGTCATCATGCTTGAATTAAATTCTAAATAAACAAACTTTTTTTGTATGTATTAGAGAAGAAGGCCAGGAAATCAGTTAGACTTCCTGGCCTTTTTACATCGTTATCTTTTTTTGCTTTTTGCTTTGATAAATTTCCTGGCGTTTTTTATACCGCCCATGGTTGAAAACATAGTGTTTATTTTTTCTGCTTCAATTTGCTTTGAGTTTAGCCCGTCGTACTTCGCTTCTTTTTTAAGCTTTAGGTAGCTTGCCAATCTTTGCTCCATAAGTTCACCATTCTGGATAGCCTTTTGCACCGCACACCCCGGTTCACTCTGGTGAGAACAGTCACGGAATTTACACTGCTCAGCAAGCATATCAATATCTGCAAATGCCCTTGATAAATCAGCGTTTTCAAAGCCCAGCTCTCTCATTCCGGGTGTATCAATAACAATTCCACCATTTTGGAGAACCAGTAATTGTCTCCGTGTAGTGGTATGCCTGCCTTTACCATCTCTGCGGATTTCGCTGGTATGCAAAATCTCTCTGCCTGCCAAGCGATTAATTAATGTGGATTTGCCTACACCTGAGGAGCCAATAAAAGCTACGGTTTTACCGGGCTGAACATACGACAGGATACTTTTATACCCGTCCTCCGACATAGCCGACGTGACCAATACATCTACACCAATTGCCACAGATGCAACCTGTGTTAACTTCTCCTGTAAGTTATGGCAAATATCAGATTTGGTCAGCACAACTACGGGAATAGCGCAGCTGTCCCACGCTATAGAAAGGTAACGCTCCAACCGGCGCAGATTGTAGTCGTTATTCAGCGCCATGCAAATAAATACCGTATCAATATTTGCGGCAACTACCTGAACATCATTCTCCATTCCTACCGCCTTACGCTCAAAGGAACTTTTTCTGGTTAGAACATGTTGAATAATCGCGTTTCCATTTTTATTATCGCTGCGATCAAGCATTACAAAATCACCCACCGCGGGATAATCGGATAAGCTGGCAGCTGCATATCGTAACTTGCCGGATATTTCCGCCACAACTTCCCCTTGGCAGGTAACTGCCTGGTATAAATCCTTGTATTGCAAACAAATTCGGCCGATGACCAAATTTGGATATAGAGTTGCCTCTTGTATAAAACGTTCACTTACACCATATTTTTTAAGAATATTATCTATCAATATTATTTCCTCCTAAAAAATGATATTCATAATCACCTTTTGGGAGGCTTTATGTGTTTATTTTACCTTACACACACCTCCCTGTTATATACAATGACTGCAATATCCATTGTTTTGTACATAATTCAATCCCCTTTCATTATGATTGCCAATAGTATATCCATTCCTCATTGCGCACCATTGTGCTAAGAGGCTTGCATTTCTATTTTTGCGGTATCATATCAAAAACGTGCTTGCACTTTGGACAAGTAACCTTAAGATTACCCTTATCGATTGGCACACGCAGCTTGGCCCCGCATTCTTCACATTCAATTAAACGATGATCGACCAGCTCCAGGATTTTTGCCCGGTCAAAACCAACCACCATATCCTCGCCAATTTTAAAGGACGGTACTGCCATTATACCTTTACTCATTAAATCGGAGGCCGCTTGGGCATCAGTATTAATATCCTTTTCAATATAGTAAATTTTGTTTTGGGCAAGAAACTTCTTCGCCGTTGTACAATGCGGTCAGGTTTTCGTGGTATACAAAACGACATCCTTCAAAAATTTGACCCCCTTTAAAGCAACATTCAAGCAATCACATTTATTATTTAATGTGCAGGTCATTTACAATTATTATTATTCTATTAATAATAGCAAGTTCCTTCGAAATTGTCGCTTCCATGCCTATGTTCAAGCCAATTGTCGTCATTGCGCACTTTTTTAAATACAGCTCTCAGGTGCATTTCGGCAGCTAATAATTCATAGATTGCTATGTCTACCATAGCCGGAGTGCTGGCGTTGTCAAATTGGTTTTGAGCAATTTGCAAATTTGTGAGTGCTTCAGTCAGTAAAGGGTCGATAAAGTTATATCCTTTATGATACATTACTATCCCTCCAGGCAATTAATGCGCTTGTACCGTGTGCCGGGTAGTTCTCGGATTATTATGCGTAAACATAAGCGCTTATAACCTTAAGCTGTGTGTGAACCTCTACAATAGAAGCTACCGGGAGATATCTATGCACCAACATTCACTTTTAACTCATTATCAATCACTTCAAATATACAAATATTATTATAACCACATTGGAAAAAAGTTTTGAGGCGCAATATCCAACAATTTATATTCAGCATCGAAAAGCTTTAATTTATTCATAGACACGCCCCCTGGGTTTATTGTAATAAACCTGTATGCTGTAATTCTGTCCTATATAGCCCCCTAATAGAATTGGAGAAACTACGTGTAATACATTAATATATTATCAGGGGGTAGGTTCTAATGAGAAACAAGCAATATAGTCATGAATTTAAAGAATTAATTATAAAAGAATGTCAAGAAACAGGTAATGTTGCCTTGGTAGCCCGCAGGCATGAAATGTCAGCTAATACTATTCATACTTGGTTAAACAAACAACGCAAGAACGGCTCCGTAAAGACACTGCCAAAAGCAAAAGATGAACGTCAAAAAGCTATGGAAAAACAGCTTAAAGAAATTAGTACTGAGAATGACAGGCTAAAACGTCTTCTTGCTGATAAAGAGCTTGAGTTGGCTATTTTAAGAGAGTTAAGAGACATTCAAAACCCTCGGTAGCCGACAGAGTCGCTATAGCTAAAAGGTGGATAGATAAGGGCTATAAAGCTTCTCTGGTCCTTAGCTCTGTCGGCCTGGCTTCATCCACCTACTATAATAAAATCAAAGAAACTAAAACTGCCGTTAAGGAATTACCCCAAAATAAACCGGGGCGTAAGATATCAAAGTACTCACTAAACCTAGAAGGTGAGCAAATTTCTAACGAATTGATTAAGCAATACATTAAAGAAATAGTTACCGGAGATGGTTTCCCTTACGGTTATAAAAAAATTAACGCAACCCTAAAAGAAGATTACCAGCTTGTCATAAACCACAAGAAAACATATAGGCTCTGTAAAGAACTTAATGTATTGCGCCCTCAGAGAAAAATATACCTAAACCGCCCGATAAAGCTGGCAAAGCGAGAGAAAGTAACTGCCTCGAACCAACACTGGCAAATGGATCTAAAGTATGGCTATATTGAGGGTATGGACAGATTCTTTTTCCAGCTATCACTTATAGACGTTTATNNGATTATTACAACAATCGTCGCAGGCATGGCAGCATTGGGTACATGGCACCTGCTAAATATTATAAAGCTATCATGAACAGCCAGATGTCAGGGAAGAAGATGGTTGCCTAGCAGCCGTTCATCGAAGACCCTTTACATGGGAAGGTGTCCGTGTTAGCCTGCCTTTGGCAAAGGGCCGCAAAAGCATTAGCTGCAGCGGGTCCTGGCCGGCCCAAAGAAACACGGACACCAGGGGCCCCATGTCAAGGGCGGCTGCTCAAGATAAAATGTTGTATTCTATATAAGCTTAAGTCTTAAGTGTATATTCTCCAATTTTAGGGGTTCAAGCCGTGTCGCAATAAACCTGCCTTGTCAATTAATTAAGTTTTTCAAAAGACCTTCCTCATCGATCAAATTTCTTATTTTGGCATACGGGATGGTAAATTCGGGAATCCCTTCGGCGTGTATGGTGTATTCCAGTTCCTGAAAGTAAATAACCAGGGCATTATTTGTTAGGTAATAATCTTCAAAGTCAGTAATACCAGTGAATTCTTTAATGAGATGCAAATCCTTATTCTTGATTTGTTCCTGAATCATTTTATTGATGGTCATCCTGTAATTACTGTTGCGTCTGAATAATTCATAGAGTTGGTAGTTTCTACCGGTTGATAAGTCTACATTGATGGACTTTTGTACATTCAGGCCGTTAGCGGCTTGTTTTCTGATGGTATAAAATTGAAGATTGAGACTTAATACGCCATTATTGTTTAAATTCACTTCGTATTTGCCAAAAATATTGGCGTAAACAGCGCAGCCTTCCCGGGGAATTTGTCTATTAACCTGTTTTGTTATCAAATCATTAATAATATTTTCAACTTCTTTATCTTTTAACCCGTAAACCTGTGGGTAAGTGATATCAATGCACTGGTTTTCAATTTTGCGGTCAATTATTTGGGCTTCCATTATCTTGGCCATGATTTTCAGTTCTCCTTGCAAATTTATCAATAGCCGGTATACACCGGTACCTATAATAAATTATGTTGATAACTGCGCTTTGTGTGACGCTGATATAGCAATAGGATTTTACTATTATTAAAATAACAATAAAAATAACTATCATTGTAGGAGGGAGGAAACAAAATGAATTTAAAAAGGGTGTTAGTGGAAAGTCCAGGAGTACGAGGCCTAAAGCCAGGGAAATGGATAATTCTCCTGAACAGGCATATATGGAGGCCATAAAATACGTACGCCATTTCCTTAGGGATGATCGATTTACTGAGTATCCAGAACCCTTTATGATGGCGGTAGACATTTTTAAAACCCCCTTTTGGGTAACATATTATTACAAATAAGGTATAATTGTTCACATCAAAGCCTCGAACAAACTTAAGAATAATCCCGCCTTCAGCGCTATCATTTTCAGTACGCTGTACAACATCTCTATCAATCCGGAGCAGGTCATTACATTATTTGTTATGTACTACATAACCTGGTTGCTTTAAATATCTAATGTTCTACCTTGACAGTATTGTCCACCGTCGATATGCTTAAGATAATTGATTAATTACTTATTTATAGGAGGTTTAAAATATGTTTAAAAAGATCTTAGCTCCCGTGGATGGTTCAATCGGTTCAAAAGCAGCCGCTAAGAAAGCAATGCAAATAGCCACCGATTACGGTGCAGAGGTGACATTTGTCTATGTAGCGGTCGACATTTATAGTTCTTCCAGACTTTCCAATGAAGACTACAACCAGCTGCAATCGGCATATATGGCACAGGGCGAAGCTATGTTGGAGGATGTCATCAACGAGGTTAAAATTGAGGGTGTATTGACCAATAAAAAAATGTTAACGGGCCATCCTGCCCAGGTTCTACTTAATGAGTGCAAAGAAGGAGGATATGACCTGGTTGTCATTGGCAGCCGCGGCCAAAGTCTCATGCAGGATTTCCCAATGGGAAGTGTAAGTTCCAGAGTCGTACAATACGCGCCTTGTACAGTATTAATCGTCAGGTAAAAAGCCCAATTAGCAATAGTTATATATTAATCCCTGACAGTTATGTTAAGTCAGGGATTTAGTTTTTGGTCCAGCCTTTGCAGGACTTAAGCCATGTTCAAACTTCAGATCACGCCACACACACAACAATCATCCTTCATTTACCTGCTATATGCCAACTAATGTTTAAATTTGTCCGCTCTGCCCACATAATGATAAAGATATGCACTAGTATAATCAACGACAGGAGTCAATTATTCAATTAAGATTTAGAGTATTATATATTTTAGAAAAATTCTGGTCATTGGTGCAGGTTTTTCATTTAGCATGCAGAATAATGAATTTGAGCAAGTTTTGTTAGTGCTCACCAAATTAATTATTAGGAGGGTTGCTATGTCAAATGAAAATCATGTAAAGGTTTCCGGGCATGTGCAGGAACTGGTTGCTAACCCATCCCCGCTGGGTCTGCTGGGTCTTGCAATAGTAACATTAGTTGCTTCTTCTCAAAAAATGGACATAACGTCAGGAGTGGCCTATATTATACCATGGGCTATATTCCTGGGGGCTGCAGCTCAATTTGTAGCCGGTTGGCTGGATTTTAAACACAATAATACTTTTGGAGCTACTGCCTTTTGTGCTTATGGATTTTTCTGGTTTGCAGTTGGTTCAACCTGGTTTATGCAGACCACCGGTATTATTGGTCAAGGGTCAGGATTTGATGTCCATCAACTGGGCTTCGCCTTCCTGGGCTATTTTATCTTTACTATGTTTATGACGGTAGGAGCCATGGGCACAAACAAAGTGCTATTCATAATATTCTTTTTAATCGACTTGCTATTCCTAGGTTTATTCATGAATACTTTAGGTTGGGGCGGGGAATTTTGGCATAAACTTGCTGCCTACTCCGAATTGGCAATTTCACTAATGTCGTTTTACGGTTCTGCGGCTACATTATTAAATACTCATTACGGTTTTACAGTTCTCCCCATAGGAACACCTTTTGGAAGCCTTTACAGCAAAGCAATGGAGCTTAAAGCATCTCAGAGTTAAATTCTCCAAAGAGGACATATCTGTCAAAAATTAAGGGAGAGTGAAATACTCTCCCTTAATTTTTGAATTTTTTGAAATTGGAGGAGGCCTCCTTTGCGTTTGTTGGTCACGTTTGGTATGTTGTACTGGTAAAACAGGCTGCGAAGGGAATTAAACCTGTTAAATTGCATTTATTTAAACTGTATTAGATTACTTCAAAAATTTTTTTAGTTGTGGTATTCTATTGGAAACAAGTAAATATATTTTTCACCTAGGATTGAACTTGAAAAGATGCGTAATTATTCTTGCTAAAAAGATAAAGCATAATGAAATAATTTAAACGGTAGCAGATACCGTTTGTTTTGTTATGCTCGGGCAAGAAAGTTATGGATCTTGGCTTAGCTTTGAATAATGGGCGGCGAGAATTAGCTTTCTTACCGCCTATTATTATTTTTTTAGGAGGAAATAATTATGTCTCTAATCAAGGTTGCCAATCTGACCTTTGCATATGAAGGCAGTTACGATAATATATTTGAGCAGGTAAGTTTTCAAATAGACACCGACTGGAAGTTGGGCTTCATCGGCAGGAACGGCAGGGGGAAGACAACCTTTCTCCATTTGCTGCAGGGCAAATATGCATACAGCGGCAGCATTTCTACCAGTGTCGGCTTTGAGTATTTTCCTTATCAGGTGGCCAACCAGGCCAGTAACACCATTGATGTGCTGGAAAGCATCTGCCCGGACTTTTTGCAATGGGAGCTGCTTCGTGAATTAAATCTCCTTGACGTTGCGGAAGATGTTTTGTATCGCCCGTTTAACACCCTCAGCGACGGTGAGCGAACCAAAGTGCTGCTGGCAGCCTTGTTTTTAAAGGAGAACAGCTTTTTATTAATCGATGAGCCCACTAATCACCTGGATATGCACGCTAGAAAGCTGGTCAGTGATTATTTAAAGTCGAAACAAGGCTTTATTTTGGTCTCCCATGACAGAGCCTTCTTGGATAATTGTATTGATCATATTCTCTCCATCAACAAAACGAATATCGAAATTCAAAAGGGCAACTTTTCTTCCTGGTGGCTGAACAAAGAAAGGCAAGACAATTTTGAGCTGGCTGAAAACAGAAGGTTGAAAAAGGATATCAGGCGTTTAACACATGCAGCCAGGCTGGTTTCCGGCTGGTCGGATAAGGTTGAAAAAACTAAAACCAGCGGCCGGAAAATGTCCGGCATTAAGCCTGACAAGGGATATATTGGTCATAAGGCTGCGAAAATGATGGCTCGAGCAAAAAATATCGAGAACAGACAGCAAGCAGCCATTGCAGAAAAAGCTAAGCTACTGAAAAATATCGAAAGCGCGGACAAATTAAAAATGTCCCCCCTGCAGTATCACACCGGCAGGCTCGCCGAACTTGCCAACATCTCGATATATTATCATGACCGGACTGCCTGTACGGGAGTAAGTTTTACTATAGAGCAGGGCGACCGTATTGCCCTTTGTGGCAAAAACGGTGCCGGCAAATCAAGCATCTTAAAGCTTATTTGCGGTGATCAAATTGATTATACAGGTTCGTTTAGAAAAGGCAGTCGGCTCAAAATATCTTATGTTGCACAGGATACCTCTTTTTTACGGGGCAATCTAACCGACTATGCCGCTGCCGTTGGTATCAACGAAACTCTTTTTATGACAAATTTGCGTAAACTTGATTTTCCCAGGGTCCAGTTTGAAAAGGATATCTCCACTTTCAGCGGCGGTCAAAAGAAAAAAGTGCTGATTGCCAAAAGTCTAAGCGAACAAGCACATCTATATATCTGGGATGAACCGCTCAACTATATTGATGTACTTTCCCGGATACAAATCGAGGAACTGTTGCTTGAATACCGGCCGACTATTTTGTTTGTTGAGCATGACCAAGCTTTCAATGAAAATATTGCGACCAAATATATCCAGGTGTAATGAGGTGATGAAGTGAGCACGATAGTTGATTTTCATGTGCACCTAGCAGAATACGAATCTTTTAGCACAGATGCTTATAATTTCTTTGCAGGCGCTTTTCAGTCCAAAACTGAATATGATAATTTTTGCCGGATATATAGCGACCCCCATGCTTTCTTGCAGTTGATGGAGCAAAATGGAGTAGATTACGCGGTTGTACTTGCTGAGCTTTCGCCTACGTCAACCGGCATTTGCACCAACGAAAAGGTAGCGGCTTTTTGTCGGGTGAGCCCGAAATTAATCCCATTTTGCACGCTAAATCCTTACCTGCACCAGAATATGGCCGGCATGTTGGAGGATTTATGCTTAAACCAGGGCTTTAAAGGGCTCAAGCTGCTGCCTTCCTACAATTATTTTTATCCCAATGATAATTTTATGTACCCGTTGTATGCTGTTGCTGAAAGACTTGGCATCCCGGTGCTATTCCATACAGGTTCCTCGATTTTTTCAGGGGTTCGCTTAAAATATGCCCAGCCCATTTATTTGGATGATCTGGCTGTGGATTTTCCGGACCTGACTATTATTATGGCTCACGGTGGACGGGGCCTGTGGTACGATGAAGCATTAAGCCTGGTCCGCCTGCACAAGAATTTTTATATCGATCTTTCGGGGTTACCACCGCAAAAATTACCGGCATACTTCCCTGACCTGGAACGATATGCCCATAAATTTGTATTCGGTACCGACTGGCCAAGTGTGGATGTTAAAAAGAACATACAATTAATAAGAAACTTAAATATATCTACAGAAGCCGTTGCCCGGATATTGGGAGAAAACGCCAAGCAACTCCTGGGACTGCTCTGATTGAGTTATAAGTTAGCGCTTTTTGAACCAGCAGGTCAGTGTTTCAGCATCGGTGGGGTAAATATCCCTCAACCCAAAACTGGCCTGGGAAGCCAGATCAAGCTCAAAGCTAAGCAAGCCGGCCCGGCGCTGCCAGGGGGTGGAACCGATGGAAAAAGACTGCACCTTGCGGTTGGGTACAATGAACGTGGTCCGGACCAGGCTGCGGGAGCGCACTGCAAGCATATTGTCCCGCAATCCCCAGCCGGCGCTGCGATAGACCCAGAACCCCCAAAGCGCGCCCAACAGCGGCAGAGCCATGGCCAGCTCCCCCCGGGGCAGCCAGACTAGGGCCGGCAGAGCCGGCAACAGGGCAGGGATAAAACCACGCAGCATGTAGCGCCGCCCGGCTTTGGCAGGTAAGGGCTGCAAAGGAATATCCCAGGCAAACTCAGGAAGAAATTCCCCCAGCAGGGACACCAGCTCCCTTTGCCGGACCAGCGGCCAGAGCAGCGTCTTTTCCCGGCCCTTCTGCCCGTAACCTGCGCTTTCCACATATATGCTCAAGTAACCCAACGGCTGCCGAAGCACACCCTCCACCAGGCGGACAGCCTGAATGCGCCCGATGGGTATGGATACTTGGCGCCGTTGCAACAGCCCGTATACCATTTGCAGCCGGTCATTTGTGCGGGTCAGGGTAAACCCGCCGTATTTCAGGACCATCCCCAGCGCCGTGAGCAGCCACAAGGCCAAAAGCACCAGCAGCACCAGGTAAACCAGGTTGGCCTGGTCCCAAATCCAGGTAATATACTGCTGCCAATCCAATTCAATACCGATATCGTCCAGCATGGTTAAAGCCCCGGAGAATAAAGAAACCACCAGCCCCAGGGCACCGCCCGAAGTGGCGCCAAACAGGAACAGCTCGCTAAAAGCAGCACTTTTTAAGAGCGCCGCCGGCTCAGCATGGTTTGTCTCTGCCTCAACGCCGGGCACCAGCAGCTCGTGCCGGAGGGTTTCGGCATCCGCCAGGGTAAGTGCAGATAATAGTGCTTCAGGAGATGACCCGCCGGCTGTTTCCACCTGCACGGCCACGAGATTGAATATACGGTGCCAAAGCCCCTGGTTCAAATCAATGGACTGGATGCGCTCACGGGGTATCACGCTTCTTTTATGCACCAGCACCCCTTGTTCAACCACCAGGGCGTCGTTTTCCACCCGATAGGTAAACCGGTACCAGCCAAGCCCACCCCAGACCAGGACAGCCAGGATAATTACCGTTCCGGTGAACAGCAGCCAGGCAGTCGAAAAGCCTTTTTGGGAAATTGAGGTAATAAAATAAATAACCAGGGGTAAAAAGAAATCCTTCAACAACTGGAGCGAGCTTAATAAGATGCCCAGCAGGTGCAAGCGACGGGGCTCAGACAACATCGCCGGATACCCTGGCCAGGGCCGCAATACGGTCCCGGAGCTCATCTGCCGCTTCCTCGGCTAAGGCAGGTATTTGGTGGGTGCCTGCTGCAGTGGAAACGTCCACGGCAGCCAAACCATAACGACGCATTAAAACACCCTGAGCAGTATCCACATGCTGGATGCGCGTCATAGGAATTAAGGTCCGTTTAATATACCACACGCCCCTTTGCAAGTAAATTTCCTCACCGTTAACCTGGTAGCGCCAGCGTTCCCAGCGCAGCCGGGGCAGCACGGTAACCTCCAGCCCGCCGTAGACCACTGCTGCCGCCGGCGGTAACCAGGACAACCACTGCGGCCAGTTAAACAATTTACCCACCAATGCCATAAGGGCAAAGGTCACCGCCCCAAATAGCAAAGTTCTTAATAACCCGCTTATTCTCCACACCTGCATAATGCGCAAATCAATCCGCTCGCTGGGCTCGGAACGCAATATAAAAATCCTCTCTACATATACTTGGGTATGCCTTAATATACCGCGGACAGTTGCTCAGACATTATGGTGTTCATCATCCCAATGCTTTTACCTCTGGAGTTAAGCATTGCACCGGCTATCCACAACCTTATCTAATTATACACTGTTTGGTAAGTTATGGCGAATTAGGTAGTGGAATGTAACTAGTGCGGTCTTTGTACATTAATTGACCGCTAATGTAAAAAGCTATTCAGTACTATCTACCAATCTGGATACCAAACCAATTTTGCTTTTAGCAATCATATCTGCTATGCTTTTGACTGTGCTAAAATGTTTTATACCTTAAAAAGGAATCTAAGATAGGATAGAGAATAAACAGCATAATTAGAGGACTGGACACTACAGACTGTATGATAAACAACTTAAAAAAGCCAACTTGGGGGTTAACATTCAATGAAACCCATTCTGTGGGTAGCGCTTTGCACGTTAAATTCGAAATATATCCATTCCTCCCTGGCACCTTGGTATTTGCTGTCGGGGATTGAGAACTATTGCAAACCGGGCATCATTGCCGAAGTTATCGAGGGCACCATTAACGAGGATCTGGAGAGCGTAGCCCGTCGCATCCTGGCCAACCGGCCTCAGGTCATCGGCTTCTCCTGTTACATCTGGAATATCGAGGCCACCAAACAATTGGTGCGTTTAGTCAAGGACAAATTACCCGAGGCGGTGATCGTCCTGGGCGGGCCGGAGGTCAGCTACAATGCTGCGGATATATTGCAGGAAGAGCCTTTGGTGCAGTATGTCGTCTCCGGTGAAGGGGAAGAACCTTTGGCCATGCTACTGAACTGCCTTTATCATAACGCAGTTACCCGGCATATCCCGGGGGTAAACAGCCGGGCAGGCGATGAATTAATCTCAGCTACTCCTTATGTTACCGCGAATGACCCCCCCAGCCCTTACACGGAGAAATATTTTAACGCCTTAAAGAGCAGAATTGCATACCTGGAAACCAGCCGCGGCTGCCCGTACTCTTGTGCCTTTTGCCTTTCTGGTTTTGGCCAGGTGCGTTATTTTAGTTTGGAGCGGGCCAAAAAAGAACTCCTCATGTTGGCCAACAGCGGCACCCAAACGGTAAAGTTGGTAGACCGCACCTTTAACGCCAACCGTTCCAGGGCGGTTGAATTAATCAGCTTTATTCTCGAGCATTACGGCAACAGGATCCCGGAAGGCGTATGCTTCCATTTCGAGATCGCCGGGGACATTCTTGATGAAGCAATATTAGGACTGCTGGCTGCGGCACCGGCAGGCTTGTTCCAGGTTGAAATCGGCATGCAGAGCTTCAACGAAAAAACTCTGACCGCCATACGCCGCAAAACCAATGTAGAACGGCTAAAAAACAATATCCGGCAGATCGTAGCCAACGGTAATATCCATGTGCACCTTGACCTGATAGCCGGTCTGCCCCACGAAGATTTAAGCAGCTTCGCCGCAAGCTTTAATACGGCTTACGACCTGAAGCCCAATATGCTGCAGCTGGGCTTTTTAAAGCTGCTGCACGGTTCGCAAATGCGTGAAGAACCTGAAAATTACCCCTGCCGGTTTAATAAACGCGCCCCCTACGAGGTACTTGAGACACCCTGGCTTTCACATGAAGAGCTGCGCTATCTTAAGCGTACTGAAGACGCCCTGGAACGGCTTTATAACAGCGGCCGTTTCCGGCGCACCCTTGCTTACCTACTGGAACGGCTTAACATAAAACCCTTTGAACTATTTGCCCAATTTGGCGAATACCTGGCTGCCAAAGGCGCAGACAGGATTTCGTTAAATGATTTCATCGCCCTGGTGTTGGTATACTTTAGCTCTCAGCCAGGCATTGACAAAACCGCCTTGCGGGATATGCTGGTTTGTGACTACCTGGCCACCAATTCCTCCGGACGGCTGCCTGTAGTATTGCAGGTTAAAGACCCCGCCCTGAAAGCCACAAAACAGCAACTGAAACGGGTTGACGCTACCTTTCCGCAGCACCGGGGCAGGCGGGGTATTGCTCTTTTATATGCCGAGCCCAGTATCGTATATGCTTACTACCAGGACCCAAACCCGGTCACCGGTGAATATCCACTTATAAAAATTGCTAAGGAAGCATTGGGTTTATAAACGTCCAACTCTATATATTTAAACTGGCTCAGCTTGGGTTCATCCCCTTTGGCGCACAAATTCACTCCCGCCTGATCACTATCAGGCAAAATAAGACATAAAAATCGCTAATATTAATAAATAACATGACAAATACATGTTAAGATTGTTTATAAAATTAATAATTGTTTAAGGAGGCTATACAAGGTGGGTGGATTAAAAGATAGATTCGAAAAAGTTTTAGAGGAAGCCAAGGATAAGGCAGAAGAAATGGCCGCAAAGGTGAATGTTGATGATTTAAAGGATAAAGCTGAAGATTTAGTTGCCGAAGTCAGGGAAAAGGCTGAAGTAGTAGCAAATAAGGCTGAGCAGATGGCCAAAGAAGCCATAGAGAAAGCCAAAGGTTTAAAAAGATAAGCTCAGCCGTTTTTTAGGAGCAACTGTGAATAGTGAGGGCACCACAGACCATTGCCTGGACAATAATTTAGATGACCTGCCGGAACACAAATATTAAAAACAATCATTACTGGACGTAATCCATCCAGCACTATAGCCATACGTACTTGACTGCAGAAGGCTTGCCAGACTGGTTCTACCGTTGTTTTCTTTCTTATCTAAAATAACCGGGCGGCCACTGGCCGGAACAATCAAGGGTAGACCAGGACAAGAACGGGCGGCGAACGATGGGTGAGCGTGACAGTCCTACAGGTCTCTGGCTGCAGTTTGCTTAGCGTGAGGACTGGTTATGGCCAATATACTTATAATTATATATAAAGCAATAGCCACGCCGGAGCAACTGTCGCTGGCTGGTTAATAACAGCGTAGGGGGAGAGAAACTATGTCCAGTAAAGAACAAAAACAAAATAAACCGCCCGTAACAGAATTAGGCGTTGAACAACTGCGCTTCTATTGCGATAAAGATTTTTTTGACTTTACTACCACCGCCAACGTCCCCCCACTGGATGAGATGATCGGTCAGGAACGCGGGGTCAAGGCCATGGAGTTTGGCCTCCATACTCAAAAACCAGGCTATAATATATTTGTTTCCGGCATGGTGGGCACAGGGAAATTAACATACGCCAAACAGGTGGTACGCAAGCTAGCCAAAAATCAGCCTGTGCCACCGGATTGGTGCTATGTTAACAATTTTGAAGACAGCAGCCAACCCATTGCCATCAGCCTGCCGGCGGGTACAGGCAACGAATTTCGCCAGGAAATGAAGGAACTGCTTGAAAACTTGCGCAATGAGATACCGAAAGTTTTTAGCAGTGAAGATTATGAACGAGAAAGAGCTGCCCTCATGAAAGCCTTTCACCAGGAACAGCTCGCCAGACAGGAAGCCTTCGTTGAAAAAGCAAAAACATACTCTATACAGGTTAACTGGTCCAATACCGGTTATGTGCTGGTGCCTCTGATAGATGGCGAGCCGCTGTCGGAGGAAGAATTTCAAAAGCTGGACGAAGAGACAAGAGAAGAAATCAAGGCCAATATGCAAGCAGTGCAGGACCTGGCCATGATTGAGATGCGCAGAATGCAGCACCTCGACCGGGAAACCAGAGAAAAAATTCGCGAACTAATCAACCGGGTGGCGCTGTTTGCCGTAGTCCACCTAATTGATGAAGTGCAAGAGAAGTATAAAGATAATCCTGGGGTGATTGATTACCTGGAAGCAGTAAGACATGATGTGGTGAAAAATATCAAAGATTTCAGGAGAACTCCCTCCAGCGAGGAAGAAAAACAGATGGCCATGTTCGGTAAAACCACCAAGGAAATGATGCAAGAACGCTACTCAGTTAACTTGCTGGTGGACAACCGCGGTAGTGAGGGCTCGCCGGTGATCATTGAGTCTAACCCCAACTATTACAACTTGTGCGGCCGCGTCGAATATTCCAGCCGCATGGGCGTGGTGAGCACTGATTTTTCCATGATCAAGGCCGGAGCCTTCCACCTAGCTAATGGAGGATACCTTATTGTTAACGCAAAGGATGTACTGATGAACCCCGGGGTTTGGGAAGCAATGAAACGAACCTTGAAAACAAAAAAAATTGTCTGTGGAAAGCCTTGGCGAGCAATACGGCTTAATTGCCATGGCCTCCCTGAAGCCCCAGGCAATCCCGGTGGACGTAAAGGTGATTATGCTGGGCAGCCCTTATATCTACTACATGATGTATCAGTACGATGAGGATTTTGGCAAGCTGTTCAAAATTCACGCGGACTTCGACGTGCAGATGGATAATACCAGGGAGAATGCCCGTAAACTGGCTGCCTTTATCAGCACCACCGTCAAAAAAGAAAATCTCAAGGAATTCACCCGCGCTGCGGTAGCCCGGGTAGTGGAGTACACCGCCAGGCTGAGCGGCAGTAGGACCAAGTTTACCGCCCGATTTAGCCAGATTGTGGATATTCTTTGCGAGGCTGACTCCTGGGCAGCCATGGAGGGAACAGACATTATCGACGCTACCCATGTGCAGAAGGCCATTGCAGAAAAACGCAAACGGGCTAACAAGTTTGAAGAACGCATCCAGGAGATGTTCAAGGAAGGAACCTACCTCATCAATACCGACGGGGCTATTGTAGGCCAGGTAAACGGCCTGGCCGTACTGAGTGCAGGGGAATACACATTCGGCAAACCTTCCCGCATAACCGCCAACACCTACCTGGGGAGGGAGGGCGTGGTCAACATTGAGCGGGAAACCAGAATGAGCGGCGCAACCCATAGTAAAGGAGTGCTCATCCTCAGCGGCTATTTGGGGCATAAATATGCCCAGAGTACCCCTTTATCCCTCACCGGCAGCCTAACCTTTGAACAGCTCTATGATGGAGTGGACGGTGACAGCGCCTCCAGCGCGGAGTTGTACGCCATCTTATCCAGTCTGTCTGATCTGCCACTGCGACAAGATCTGGCCGTCACGGGCTCGGTTAACCAAAAAGGAGAAATTCAGCCTATCGGCGGGGTGAACGAGAAAATTGAAGGCTGGTTCGAGGTTTGCAAAATCCAAGGCATCACCGGCCGGCAGGGGGTTATCATCCCCCGGCAAAACGTAAAGGACCTGCAGCTGCATGAAGAAGTAGTGAACACTGTAAGGGAAGGCAAATTCCACATTTATGCCGTGGCCAGTGTAAATGAGGGGATTGAACTGCTTACCGGCGTAGCCGCCGGCGAGGCCGACTAGCAGAGAGTCTACCCGGCGCAATCGGTGCATGGCCTGGTTACCGCCAAGCTACAGGCTTATCACGAAGCCTACACTTCAGACAACAGCGGCAAGGACGGCAAGAGCAACCTGGGCAAAAATACCAGGCCGGAAAAGGACAAGGCATAAAGCGGAGCAAGTTCGCCCAATGTCCCACCAAAGATCCAAAAGGAGGCGAGAGTCATTAAGTACACAGAGGCCAATCTGGGCAGGATTTTCATCCTGCGACTGGAGCACGAAGACAAAATACCCAACGTCATTGAGGAATTTGCCAAGTCCCGCCGAATAGAAGCGGCCATCGTACACTTCCTGGGCGGTGCCGACGTTAACAGCAAGGTGGTGGTAGGTCCGGAAGATGGCAACGCTCCTAAGCCTCGCAAGATGGTCACCGAACTGCTGGGCACCAGCGAGGCGATGGGAATAGGCACATTGTTTATAAACGAAGAAGGGTTGCCCAAGCTGCACATGCACTCGGCATTCGGGCGGAATCGAGACACAGTTACCGGCTGCACCAGGGAGGGAGTGATCATCTGGCACATTGGCGAGGTAGTTATTTTTGAGCTGCTTAATTCAACGGCGTTCCGGAAGGTTGACCCGGGCACCGGCTTTGAGTTGCTGGAATTGTGAACAGGAAGACATGTTCCCCCTTACAAGCACGTGGAGATAGTCACGTTGCAAGCTAATAAGAATAGGGCTATTTATGTCAAATTGGGAAATGATAATTTGAGGTTTTACGTTAATAAATAAGGAGCGTATTAGTTATGATTAATGGAAAGAAGAAAAAACCATCGCCGTCAATCGATGAATGGCTCATACAAGCAAAAAATGACCCAGCAGCTTTACAAGAAGGGATGTTTCTAGTCCATAATGGCGTTGTGCGCCAAACGCCCAAAGTCAAGGTGCGCGAGGGGCTTGATGACGGTACGTTGGTAAAGGGAATGGAGTTTGCGTATGATGAAGCAAAGGTTGAGGCGGCGATTGCTGAAACCTATAAGATGGACGGTATCTTCCATGTCAGGGTCTGGCTTAATGAAGGCCAACTAGAGCTCGGTGATGACATTATGTATGTGCTGATAGGCGGCGACATCAGACCACATGTTATCGATGCCTTGCAATTCCTGGTTGGAAAGATCAAAAGCGAGTGTGTTACCGAAATTGAACAAAAATTTTAATTAACTTTATTAACCTTCACCCATACCCCCTCATTTTAGGGGGTACAAATTTACTCAAAAAACACTTAACATGTATCAATTATAATTCTTTGCTCGAACACACATCGAGAAAAGTTGCTTTCAGGAGGAACATGCATTGTCTAATGAAGTTTGCTTTATCGAGAGATTGAACCCGAGTGCTAATATGGTAATTGTCGGCGGTTCTAAACCTGTTTTAATTGACACAGGATTTATTTCAGAAATGCTCTAACTGAATTATTAATCAAAGATAACGGTTACTTACCGGCAACAATACAACTAATTATTAATACCCATTATCATTCCGATCATGTTGGGGCTAATGCAGGTTTACAAAAGAAGTACGGTATTAATATTGCTGCTCATCGCTGGGAAGCAGGCTTAATTAACAATAATCACCCGGAGGCCTATTGTTCCCGCTGGCTCGACCGACCTGTTGAGCCTTACATAGTAAATTGTTTGTTGTCGGATGGAGATGAAATAGAAACTGGTACTGAAATAATAAGGGTGATGCATACTCCATGTCACACTTTAGGTCATATATGCCTGTTCTTACCTGCTACTCAAGCGTTAATCTGCGGTGATTTACTTGCAGAAAATGATGTAGGCTGGCTCAATATTTTCCGCGAAGGAACCGCTTCAATTGAGGCGGCCAAAGATAGCCTGGAAAAAGTAGCCAAACTGTCCCTCAAACGTATCTACCCAGGGCATGGTCCGGTTATCACCAACCCGCTGGAAACGATAGATCATGCTAGATCACGCTTGGAAAAATGGCTGAAAGATCCGGAAAAAGCTGCCTGGCATGCCTGCAAACGAATATTTACCTGTACTCTCATGATTAAAGATGGGTTGCCTGAAGGAGAAATAGATGACTACTTAATGAAGTGCCCATGGTTTAATGATTTCAGTACGTATATTTTCAACCTTAAACCAATTGACTTTATCCGGCCTTTGCTGCAGGAAATGCTCCGCTCCAAGGCTGCTCACTGGCAAAACAACAGACTGATGCCCAGCACTCCATATAATCGGCCTTTTTCATGAAGCGGTTAACTAGTTAGTCTTGAGGATATTGAGTGGGAAAAAACCGACCGGTGGCACTTTAAGGCAGTGTAACTGCAATAAACCACTATTGACATTATTTTGAATTTACTTTAACCTGATACTATAGCCACAAAAAAATTTAATTCAAACTCCGAGTCTGGCATACCTCAAGACTTTTCAAGTTATGGTAACCAGGCCGGCAGGTATATCGGAATTGGTTCGGTGTATACCGGTCCGGTTTTGCTTTTTGCAAGGATAATCCGGCATTGCTTTTTTATAAAGCTATAAAAATATCAGCCCATAATAACTAGGAATTTCGTAATCATGTTTAAGGGGTTGTATAAAATGGTCCCAGAAGACAATATTTTGACCATAAGTGACTTTATTAATAATAAATTAAATAATATTAAAAAAAATATAAATGAATATCCTGACTGTTATGAATACTGCTTCAACACTAGTTACCATGAAAAGTACGACGAATTTCAACTACACAGCATTCAACTGGGTGATGTTTTTCCAATATTACTTGAGATTGATAACAGAATTATACTTGTTGCTATAAAGTTTTACAAAAATTCATTTAATTTGGAGCAAGTATTAACTTGGCTGGATGATTGCAAAGTTTATATTGGACGGCCAGGCCGGGATAATTATAAGATAAACAAATGCAGTACAGTTTCAAAGGTAAGAAAATTTAAGGGGCATCTAGTCGCTACTTATTATAAAGGCAATCAAGCTGTGGAATTGCCAGCCGGTAATATTAAAGAAATAACAAAAAATTACAGATATAGTTATCAAAAAATGAACATCTGGAAAGCAAAAGACAGGCAAAGCGGGGTAACTGTTTTATTAAACGGACATTATTTACAAGGGATCCCTAAAATAGAATTCATTAAATCAAAGGATTTAATCATATCAAATGGGAATTGTATCATGGCAGACTATATTGATGTATATAAAGGTGGACTAGGATTTTTTAATCAAGAAGACAGTTTAAATCCGGTAGCTTTTTTATTAGATAACTCAATTGTGGAAATACAAATTACTGAACGAAATAACGGTGGGAAAATATGTGTAGTTAAATCAAAATATTATGTTATTGCTATCGAAAAATTGTAGCTTAACATCATTATACTTAGGCTTCTCTATCCAAAAAATAACCCCACCAAAAATCTTTGTGGGTTTAACAGTTTTTGCTTGCTTGTATTCTCTTCTTTGGGGGGAAATAATTTTTAAATGCTCGTGATTAGCTAACCCGGTTTTTTCTGGTTTATTATTGCCAGATTCGGCATAGACAATTTGTATCCTTAAATAACTAGCTTTCCGTCCTGAGCTTAATGGTAAAACCTTTTCCGCCCGTAGAGCTGCCAAGGGTAACACCGGCTTTTGATATCATATCAGGTGATATTTTTAACGTATACGTAGTTCCAGGTGTCAAAGGACGGGTTGGTTGAACAAATATATTATTCCTCATGGAGAAATCAACATTATCCCTAACCCTTGTTACATGAATGGGTATATTTCTCTCATTAGATAAAAGGGAAATGCTTCTTCGATTGTTCTCCCAGACAATATCATTAACCACGTTTTTATCAAACCTTACTGTTAAAGTCGTTCTGACGGGAATTATATTTGAATCCTGGCTCTTCTTGTCATCCCAAGTAACATCAACAACGTGCAGAGCCTTTTGTCCCGGTATACCTGGCTCGTTATTTCCACCACCGGAATGGTTCTGTGTCGTATCCTGAGCCTGTTTGGGAATGTAAATTAATTGACCAGGTTGTATAAGCTCAGGGTTATTAACCTGCGGATTTGCAGCTATTAAATTGTCCAGGGTTACTGAAAACTTTTTGGCAATCGTAAATAAGGTATCTCCCGCTTGGACTCGATACGTCACCTATCATCACCTCCTGCCAAATTAACTAAGCGTTTGCTAAAAACACTCTAAATAGAGATGTTGTATAATATGGCAGTTCACTGCAATAGGTTCCGCAATTTAGGCTAAAGCTAAAGACAAAAAAATCCCCCACCTAAGTGAGGGAATGGTATCAGATGTCTTTATAAATAATTGTACCAACATGCTCGCCATTTAACGCTCTGGTTAAATTGCCCTCTTTAGTGCCGTTGATGATTTGAACCTGCTGCATGTTTTGTGCCCGGGTGAGCAGCTCCAGTACCACCCTTTCCACAACCAGATCGTCCAGGTTCCTGTCCAACAGCTCTCTGGCGCCGATTTTGGGAATAAATTCGGCGTCCGGGTCAATCTTGGGATTGTCGGTGTAGAGACCGTCAACATCCTTGATAAAAATACACTGCTTGGCTCCTATAACCTCAGCCAGCAAATATGCCCCTACGTCGGTGCGGTTGCTGGGTATGCGGCCTTCCTCCGGCGGGTGCTCCCAGTAGCCATATGGCGGCATGCCATGTATTACCGGAATGCAGCCCTGCATAAAATAAGCTCCCAGTTTGGGGATGTCGTCATGCCCAATTTTGATCCCCCCGTAAGGTGTCAAAAGTGTACTCAGTATCAGGGCGTTTTGTTCAGATATGCTCTGGCCTAGCTTAGATATTATCCCGGTAGGCATTCCCAGTTCCATAGCTATGGCATATACATGCCTGGAGCGGGTTCCCCCGCCGGTTGAAATGATCATCTTGTGCTGCTCGGAGTTTTGGACTATTTCATCAATAATCGGCAGGATCGCCTTAGCCCCAATGTCGGTAATACTTTGTCCTCCAATTTTAAGGACATTTACGTCAGGCAGGATTTTAAAGGCATCCTTGTATTCAAGGCTTTGTAAAAATGTTTTGCCTACCAAAGATTCCCCCATCAACTTGCTTTTAATATGCAGTCTTTTGCTGTCCTTTTCGCGTATTAATGCCATACACTAACCTCTTTTTTATTCATCATCGTCATTATCAAGGTCATCTTCATGGTTTTCTTTACCGGCCTGCAGGTATACAACTTCAGCTCCGACGGCACTGGCAATCTCTTCTATCTCCATCTTCCTGATATGCTTCGCCTTGATATGGAGATCAACACCTGCCACTGCTACAACGAAATAACGAGGTTTCTTTTCCTGTTCTCCTACTTTGCGACGCTCACGAACAAAAATTTTGGCATTAGCCATGATTATCACCTCCATTGCTTACATTATAATGATAGAATTGACAGAATGCAAAGATTTATGCATTAATTTGCGGGTTGGCAGTGAACTAATTATTCTTATAGAGCAACAAATTCCGAGCTTTATTCAATAATTTTCCACCAGCGTTTTTGTGCTGAAGAAAAACCTTAGTTCGTTGGAAAGGAGTATTTTAGAGTATAGACTCGAATAAACGAGGATTAAATCGAACTTGACTTTACTTTAAACATACTTTAATCTAGTAATATAAATTACATACTAAAACATTCTCCGAGTCTGGTACACCTGTAGACTTACGTGTAATGGTCACCTGACCGGTAGGGTATTTAGGGAAACCGGAATGCCTCCCATGTGGAAAGGAGATGCTAGCTTTATTGCAACTATAAAGCTTTGTCCTTAATTGCATTGGGACAAAGCTTTTATTTTTATAAGGGTGTTGGCTTATTCTCTGGAACAGTGGCTGAGGCGAATTAGCGGCCAGCAACATGTTTATTTACTTTGTTAAAGGTTGACTAATTAAATACTACATACTCCGAACTTTGGCTGCCTAAAGCAATGGTCACGGTGCCAGAGTCGACGGGTTCAGGTGGAAACACCTGGGCCCCCCGGTATGGAAAGGAGGGTTTTAATACATAAAGCATTAATGCCGGGTTTTTTATTACCGGCATTTTTTTTAATAAAACAGACAAGGAGTGAGATGCTTGAGAAAAACAGCGTTGATTATGTTCATGTCGTTATGTTTGTTGATTTCTTTATCCGGTTTGTGTTTTGCCCAACCAAATGATATATCGGGGCACTGGTCAGAAAAACAGGTGCTTGACTGGAGCAACAAGGGTTACATCAACGGTTATCCCGATGGCAGTTTTAAACCTAATAATCCCGTTTCCAGGGCCGAGTTCATAACCTTTGTCAACAAAGCCTTTAATTTTACGGCTGCCGCTGACCCGGAGTTTTCTGATATAAACTCCTCAAGCTGGTATGCCGGAGAGGTTGCCAAAGCAGTTGCTGCCGGCTACATTGGCGGGTACGAAGATGGCACCTTTAAGCCAAATCAGCAGATTACAAGACTAGAAGCCTCCTCCATAATTGCCCGAGTTTTAGGCTCTAAATTATCGGGGAAAGCGGATGCACTCAACGGATTTCGTGATCAGAACCAAATTCCCACCTGGGGTAGAACTGCTGCAGAAGCCGTTACAGCGCAAGGTATTATTAAAGGTTACGCGGACCAAACCTTCCGACCCGGGCAACCCATCACCCGTGCAGAAGCCATAGTGGTTCTTGACCGGGCAATGGCTTATGAAATTAATTCGGCAAATAATGTTAACGATCAAGATACATCTAAACCGACCGAAGATGGAACCGGTGGTGGGGATGGCAACAACCCGCTGAATTATATCGGAGCTTTACTGGTTGATACAGGTAAGTCCATTGAAGGTAGCACTGATGTTCCGGTTAGCCCAAAGATTAAGTTAGTGTTTGACCGGGGTGTGGTTCGGGATTACTGGGACAACAATCAAAATTGCATTACTATGGAAAGCTCATCCGGGAACGATGTAGCCATAAATGTTACCCGGATCAGCAACAATGATGCTGAAAAAGAGCATATTTATGTTACTCCCAAAGAGAACTTGTCCGGTGGTAAAACATATAAATTAATCATCAGCAAAGACCTAAAGGCTAACAACGGCAACACTCTGGGTAAGCAAGTGGTGATCTCCTTCCAGATTAAGACATCCGGCACTGGTAGTGGCGGTGGAAGTGGTAGTGGCGGAGGCACCGGTGGTGGGGGTGGCAACAATCCACTAAACTTTATCAGGGCTTTGCTGGTCGATACAGGTAAATCCATTGAAGGCAGCACCGATGTTCCGGTTAGTCCGAAGATTAAGTTGGTGTTTGACCGGGGTGTGGTCCGGGATTACTGGGACAACAACCAAAATTGCATTACTATGGAAAGTTCAACCGGAAACGATGTAGCCATAAATGTTTCCCGGATCAGCAACAACGATGCCGAAAAAGAGCATATTTATGTTACACCTAAAAATGACCTGACTCGTGGTAAAACATATAAATTGATCATCAGCAAGAACCTAAAGGCTAATAACGGCAACACCCTTGGCAAACAAGTGGTAATCTCTTTCCAGGTTAAGGCTTCCAGCAGCGGTGGCGGTAACAGTGGTGGAAGTGATGAAGATAAACCGACAGCTCCGAATCTAACTGATGCACAAGTAACAAGCCAAGGTGATGTAAACATTGTTTTTAACAAGGCGATGGCCGATCCCAGCGGCAAGCACGCCGGTTTTGCTGTGACCGTAGACGGAGCACCAGTAGAAATTGAAGCAGCCACAGCTGTGACGGACACTAAAAAAATCAAGCTGGTGCTGGCCACCAAGGTAACCAACGGTGAGCAAGTGGTACAGGTCGCTTATACTAAACCGGGGGATGCGGCGCAGCAAATAGTTGCAGCAGACGGCGGAGTGCTGGAGTCTTTTGCTCCGCAAAATGTCACCAACAGTTTGCCTGGTTCCGCCCCAACTTTTGTGGGTGCTGATGTAACCTCCCAGGGTGACATAAGTGTTACTTTTAGCCAGGATATGGCCGATCCCAGCGGCAAGCACGCCGGTTTTGTTGTGACCGTAGACGGAGCGCCAGTGGAAATCGAGGCGGCGTCAGCTGCGAAGGAAACAAAAAAAATTAAACTGGTGCTGGCCACCAAGGTAACCAGCGGTGAGCAGGTGGTACAGGTCGCTTATACTAAACCGGGGGATGCAGCGCAGCAAATAGTAGCCACAAACGGCGGAGTGCTGGAGTCTTTTGCTCCGCAAAGCGTCACCAACAGCCTGGCAGTACCACCAACAAAACCGGCACCACAATTACTTATTGCAGAAGTTACCCCTAAAGGGGATATCAGTATATTATTCGACGTCGATATGGCTGTGCCCGCAGAGGATGATCCATTAATGAGTCAAATTTGTGATCAATTTACGGTTTTAGTAAATGGTACCGAGAATACCGTTACCGCAGTAAGCGCCACTAATACAGTCGGTAAAATAAAGCTGGTTTTAAACACTAAGATTCTTACTCCCGGGCAAAGCGTAACACTGTCCTACTTAAAAAGTGATAACCCCAATATACAAATAAAATCTACTAGTGGCGGGGTACTCGAATCATTTGCCGATCTGCCCGTGGCATATAAGTCGGCGGCATAGATCAATATTTACAGCACTGTTTATATCGTGTACAGCGATTCCTGAGTCATTAAACTGCTTAAGGGAGGGATTTGGTGGCCATCAATAAAAAATCAAGGCTATTGGTTGCATTCCTGTGCATAGTATTTAGCCTCGCAGTAATTTTACCTGCAGCGTTTGCTGCAAATGGAACTGGTTCAGGTGATGGTTCAGGCGGTGGTGATGATGCTCCCCTGGCACTACTATCCTCTAATCCGGTTTCCGGACAAAAGGATGTACCAGTTTCAGGAGCATTCAACCTGCATTTTAACAAAAATGTAATCAACATGACTGTTAAGGACAACAATATGCAGTGTTTTGCCCTCTTTGACAGCGAGGGAACTGCAATACCCCTGCAGGTGATTATGGCCGATGACCAGGTTGAGCCGGAGAAAAAAAGAGATGTAGTTCTCAAACCTGCGCAAGCTTTAACACCTGGCACGGGTTATACAATTAAGGTCGCTTCCAGCTTGACCTCAAAGAGCGGTGTTACACTGGGGCGGGATGTTCACATAGCCTTTACCACAGCCGGCGCAACACCATCACCCGTTATCAGCGAAACTAATCAGGATGTCCCAACAAAGACCAATTCGGTTCCGCCGGTAAAGGAGGCAGGTCAAACCAATTCCCCCAATGTCAGCCAGACAGTAGGTCCAAGCCAACCTGCTGCTGTTAGCTCAATTTCAAACAGCGATGATAACAATAAAGAACCAAGTTCAGGAATTACCTCAAGCCCGGAAGTGAATTCGAAAGAGACTCCGGAAGAGGATAACGTTACGATTAAAAACGATGAAGAAACTGAAACTGCTGTTGATGTTAACTCAACGGAGGAAGGTACATCAATTCAGGACGTTGATAACGAATCCGGAAGGTCAAATACACCCTCACTGGTGCTGGGCCTGATTGTTGTGGGTTCTGCCGTTGCGGTCGGTTACCTGTATTTCAAGAGAAGAAAATCATAAGTATATCAAAACCAGGTGCAGCTTTGGTTAAACAGCAAGGGGTGAATATAACGGGTAAGAAAATAATGTACCTGATAATTCTAATTAGTCCGTTTATTGTAATCTTCTTATCCCTGTTCATAGGCAGATACCCGTTGTCAATTGATATTGTTACCCAAATATTATGGTCTAAGCTAACCTCCTCAGCCACCGGTATCCCGGAGATATCCCAGACAGTAGTTTGGGATATCCGGCTGCCGAGGGCGATACTGGGGGCTCTGGTGGGTGGTTCCCTGGCAGTGAGCGGTGCTGCTTTTCAGGGACTGTTTCGCAATCCGTTAGTCAACTCGGGTATTTTGGGTGTTAGCTCCGGGGCCGGCTTCGGAGCAGCCCTGGCCATTATTTTATTTCATCAAACCAGCCTCGTTTATCTATTCGCCTTTTGCTTTGGCGGCCTGGCTGTATTGCTCAGTTATTTTATCGGCCGGGTTTACAATACCACTCCCACAGTTATGTTAGTTCTAGGCGGAGTAATTGTATCGTCAATCTTTTCATCACTAATTTCTTTTATTAAATACGTAGCCGATCCATACAATGAATTACCCACCATTGTGTTTTGGTTAATGGGTAGCCTGGCTACCGCGCGTTTTCAGGACATCGCCATCGCCGGTATTCCCATGGTAGTAGGTATGGCAGGGCTGGTAGCCATCCGGTGGAGGATCAATGTGCTTTCTATGGGAGACAAAGAAGCCCATGCGCTGGGCATAAACACAGCGCTGTCCAAGGGCATTGTCATATGTTGCGCCACCCTGGCAACTGCCGGAGCGGTGTGTGTAAGTGGCATTATTGGTTGGATAGGCCTGGTAATCCCACATATAGGCCGGATGCTGGTGGGCAATGATAACAAACTGCTTATCCCGGCAAGCATAGCTCTGGGCGGCTGTTTTTTAATTATTGTCGATAACCTGGGGCGGGTTATAACCGGCTCAGAGATACCCCTTGGTATCTTAACCGCTCTGGTGGGGGGACCATTTTTTGTTTACCTGCTCAAAAAAACCAAAGGGGGAGGCTGGTAACAGTGCATTTGTTAGAGGTTATTGATGCCAGCTTCAGTTATAAAAGCGCTAAAATTTTTGAGCATATTTCGATTAGTATCGGCCCGGGGGAGGTGCACTGCATCATCGGTCCTAACGGGTGCGGCAAAACCACTTTGCTGGACTGCATACTTGGAATTTTAAAGTTTAATGCGGGTGAAATAAAGTTAATGGGCAGAAACATCAATCAGTACCGCATATGGGAAATTGCCAATCAGATGGCCTACGTTCCGCAAAGTCACGCCAAAACTTTCCCCTATACGGTACTGGATATCGTGTTAATGGGCAGGGCATCGCATACCGGTATGTTTAGTTCTCCCGATATGGAAGACCGGGCTATTGCGGAAGATGCGCTGGCCATGGTAGGTCTTAGTAGATATAAGGACCGGCCTTATACCCAATTAAGCGGGGGGGAAGGGCAGCTAGTCATGATTGCCCGGGCATTGGCCCAGCAAACACCATTAATTATCATGGATGAGCCCACCGCCCATCTGGATTTCAAACACGAACTAATTGTACTGGAAACCATTGTGCGGCTGGTCCGGGATACAGGGCTATCCGTGGTGATGGCTACCCATTTTCCTAACCATGCGTTTTATTTTGCCAACCATGGAATCAACACCTTTGTGGCATTGATGAGCAACCATAGTTTTATGGCTAAAGGCCATCCGGATAATATACTCACCGAGGAAAATCTACAATCGGTATATAATATATATGCTAAAGTTGTAACGCAGCACATCGATGAAATAGGGGAATTAAAACAAATTATCCCTGTGGGCACACTAGCGAATAATTTCCAAGGAGGTCAAACTGTTTGATCAAGCTAAGACGTAGTATAATTATTTGCTTGACGTTTGTTATCGCTATATCACTCTTATTAACCGGCTGTCAAGATGGCACAAAAGACAGCCAACCTGATACATCCGGGCAAACCGGAACAATAACGGTTACAGATTGCATTGGCCGCCAGGTAGAGATTCCTGACCAGGTGGATAGGATAGCCTGCCTTTATGCATTCTCAGGCCATGTGGTAGCCATGCTCGGCAAAGCTGATCAGATAGTTTCCGTGGTGGACGGTCTTAAAAGAGATGTTTTGTTAAACTCACTTTACCCGGGCATTAAAGAAGCCAATATACCTGTGACCTCCGGTTCCATAAATATTGAAGAGCTGATTAAAGCTCAGCCGGATCTTGCTTTTATTAAGGGCGAAACTGCACGTAGCGAGGGTGAAGTAGCCAAACTAAACAAAGCCAATATTCCTTATCTGGTAGTTGATTTTAATAATATGCGTGAGCAGCAGTACGCCGTGACTATGATTGGGCAGGCGATTGGGGCAGAGACTGAAGCTCGTAAGTATAACGAATTTTACCAGGCTTGTATTGACCGGGTGGAAAAAAAAGTTAGTTCTATTCCTAGCTCACAAAGAGTAAGGGTTTACCATTCAGTGAACGAGGCCACCAGGACGGATATGAAAGATACCCTGCCAGCTGACTGGCTGCAGGCAGCCGGTGTTAATAATGTTTCAGTCAATCAACCGTTAAAGCTGATTGAAGAAAAACATTTCGCCAGCCTGGAACAAATTTTGCTCTGGAACCCGGATGTTATCTTAGTTAATGAATATGGTGTAGGCGACTACATAATGACCAATGAGCAGTGGGCTACCTTGAGCGCGGTACAAAATCACCGGGTATATCAAATGCCCATCGGGATCTCTCGCTGGGGACACCCAGGTTCACTGGAAACACCGTTGGCAATATTATGGACAGCACAGCTGCTCTATCCTGATAAGTTTACTGAACTTGACCTGGCTGACGAGGCCAAAGGTTTCTATGCAGAATTTTTTAACCTGCAGCTGAGTGATGAAGAGATAGACCAGGTGTTAAAAGCCCAAGGAATGCGCAAAGCCAAGGGTAATAAGTAAATACATCCCAGGAGGGAATAAAACGCATGAGAGTACTTGTATGTATTGACGACACTGACAACCTTGACAGCAAAGGTACCGGTGAAATCGCTGAAGCCATTGCCAAAGGGATCGAGAAGCAGGGCTGGGGTAAAAGCTATGGCATCACCCGTCACCAACTACTGGTACACCCGGACATACCTTATACCTCTCACAACAGTGCGATGTGTTTTCCCGTGATGACTACCGAGCTACATTTACAAGATATAATTAGCTATGCACAAGACCTGCTGGAACAAGAATGTGCTGAAGGTTCCGACCCCGGCCTGTGCGTATGCGTACCACAACTATTGTCCAACCAGTCCCTGCTGACTGATTTTGGCTACACGGCTAAGCAATTTGTGCTGACTAAGGATGAAGCTTATGACCTGGCTGCCCGGCTAAACATCCATCTCTCAGAGCATGGCGGCACCGGCCAGGGGGTTATCGGCGCTCTGGCCGGCGCGGGCTTGCGGCTGGGGGGAAACGACGGCCGGTTTAAAGGCAAGCTCAAAATAGACACCCCGGATAACACTATTCGTGTGGGTGATATTTTAAGTAACTATCCGGTAGACCTGGTACAGAGCCTGGACGGCCAGGTCCTCAACAAATCCGAGGTTATCCGGCTCGGTGAAAAGGTAAAAAAAGTATTGCTGAGGGATAAAAGCGTTGTGCTGGTCTATCGTGATAAAGCAGAAAACGGTGCACCATGCTGGAAAACGTGCACTAAACAACAGTTAAGAGTTTATTAAGGAGTTAACATGGATAATAATGCAAAACATCATGAGGAATTTATACTCGGCACGGAAGACTGGGTCCAGGCGGCACGGATTGCCAAGAAATGTTCCGGTTTTGTCTGTGACGACGAAGATGAAATGGTGGCGGACGAAACGGTTTCCTGTTATAACTGCCGTTATCGCCGCTGGGCAGCGCACTCCATTAGCTGTCATAGGCCCGGGAGATCAAGCCATGACCAATGAGAACCTTATTGGACTTGTTGCTGTTAAAATAACACAATACTTTACCCATGGCAGGATAACAAATAGGTAGCATATAAGACCGGCGTTGCATGCCGGTCTTTAATATATATTCATGTATAGCATGATCGCTATAATCAAATCCCACCGGGAATTTATTCAGGTGGGATTTAAACTTTTCCAGACACAAAGAAATGTTAGCCCAAAGTTGGGTTAGCTATGTTAATTGCTATCAGCTGAATTTTATTGTTTTGTCACTATATGGCTATTGCTTGCATAATATGGGGCAGGGAAAAAGAGAAAGGTAATATGTGGTATATTCTTCCCAAAACATGTAGAAAGGAGGATTATTATGGGTATTATTACGGGCTTGGCTGCTTTCGGCTTTGTATTCCAGATAGGCACACAAAATGTACCTGTAGGCGATGACATCAATTACAGCAACAATGGACCATTATTTAATATCACTCATGCACCTGGGGAAGAAGGAATTACTGTTGAATTAGCCGGTGTCTACGACATCAGCTTTGGGATTTACACGTCACAGAATAACCCCCAGGACTGGGCAGTTGCTGTTAACGATGCCATTGTTGCTGAGTTTAATGGCGCAGGTCAGACTATAGTAGCTGCCGTTACACTCGACCTTAATGCAGGGGATATTGTCACCATTCGTAACGTCGCCACCGGCGGTGCTGAAGGTGCAACACTCAGAGAAGAAGACACTATTTCTTCCTGGGTAAAAATTAACAAACTCGACTAGTTAGTATCCACCGCCACAATGTGGGCGGTGGATTTATATATTTAGCAGTAGGTATTCAGCCCAAATGCCGTTGACAAGTTAACTTAAGCATTCCCAGGAGGGATGGCAAAACCAGGATGCAGTATTGCATACAAGGGAGCGGTTCTCTGTTTGCCTGCTGGGCTCATATTTTCAGAGGTTATTAAACAAGACGGCATAAAAGCTGTCTTGTTTATTGATGGTCTAATGCTTGCAAAAACCATTCCCTAATCCATTACCGGCGCCGTTTTTTATCTCCCGGTAGCTGACGTTTCCGTCATAATTGCCGTTTCCCATGCCCAAACCATTGCCTTTACCTAAACCGCATCTTCCGCGTATGCCGGTGCCGTCTCCAGCACAGTTTTCTTGCCTGCTTTGGATAGTGTTATAAATATTGTCTGCCTGCTCCTGGGTCAGACTACCTTCGCAAACTCTCTGCTCAAGGACAATCTTTTTTTGCTCCAGCATTTGGGCCTGAAATTCATCAAGCTTGGCGTCCTCGTTAGCGATTGCTCCGTATGTCTTTCCTTCCGAGCGCTCCTGGTAAAGTTCACTTACTGTTTTTCCAGTTAATTCGGCTGTGATTTCAGCCGGTGTTTTTGCTACTGCTGCATAGGCAGCGCCGGCTGCGCCAATAAGAGCTACTACTATTGCCATTACCAGCAGTTTTTGCAAATTTTTCAATACTCCTCACTCCTCTCAAATTTTTTTTTGCTTACATTTACATTTTAAAGAGTAATTGTGATAAAAGTATGATAGAAGTGTGAAAAATTAATAAAATATTATGGATGGTTTCTTTAGGTTGCTTGTACTTTCCTCAGCTCAAACCAGAAGGTGGTGCCGGCTCCGTCCTGACTGGTCACCCCGTAGGCTGTTCCGTGTGCTTCCAGGATACTCTTGACAATGGCCAGCCCCAGGCCGGTACCCAGGGAACTCCGGGCGACTGTTTTATCCGCTTTATAATAGCGGTCCCAAATATGGGGCAGGTCCTCCGCCGGGATGCCGGTACCCGTATCCGCCACTTCAATCCGAACCGTTTGAGCGCGATCAATGGCTTTGATTGTAACTTTGCCGCCAGGTGGGGTATGGCTGAGGCCGTTATTGATTAAATTATATAGCACCTGCTCAATCCTTTCCCGGTCTGCCTCCACGCTCGCCCCAATAGCCTCCGGCCGGATGATTTGCACCCCGGTTTTCTCGCTTAAGACAGCATACCGCTTAACCACTGCAGCAAGTGCCTGCTGCAGGTCGAAACAGTTCAGTTTCAGCTGAATTAAACCTGACTGGAACTGAGAAAGGTTTAAAATATCGTCTACAATTTTGTTGAGCCGCTCTGTCTCTAAAATGATAATCTCCAGCTGTTTTTCCCTTTTGGCCGGAATATCACCGGTCACGTCCCGAATGGTTTCAGCATAACCTCTGATAATGCTCAAAGGCGTGCGCAGTTCATGGGAAACGTTAGCAATCAAGTCCTTGCGCAGCTGCTCGATTTGAGCCAGCTGTTGCCCCAGGTGATTGATTGTCCCGGCCAGCTGACCAATTTCATCCTGTTGTTTCAGGACAACCCGGGCGTTAAAGTTCCCGGAAGCCATTTCCTCGGCCGTCTTTTTGATGACTAAAATTGGCTTAGTTAAGCTGCGGGAGAGGAGCAAAGAGAGCAGCAGAGCGGCAGCCAAAAGCATTAGGGTGATGTAAAACAGCTGCCGTTTTAAAATCAGCGCAGTATCCTCAACCGGGGCCATGGACATATTGAGCAAAAGCACCCCGGACATTCCGCCGGATTGTTCTACCGGCAAGCCGATCAGCATGAATTCATTGCCGAAGCGTGGGTGAGTTAGCAAAATCATTGTTTCCTTCCCAGCCAAGACTGCCTGGAAGGCCTCTCTCCGAGCCGCATTTCTTTGCATGGGCATATGCCCTCCTGCACCGGTTGGGCCGGTAGTGTAGACGTTCTTGCCACTGCCGTCCAGCAGCTCAGCGCTCAGGTTGTTATTATAGGCAAAAGCATCCAGCCTGTTTTCGAACTCGGCTCTGTTGCCGTCCACCAGCAGTCCGGCGATGGCAGTGCCTTCATTTTTAACCGCTGATATACGCATACGGGTATAAAAATTTTCCAGGAAGACGATCTGGAATAGCCATAAAAGTAACAAGACCACCATCACCAGTGCCATCATGACCGCCCAGAGCTTAAAGCCAATGCTTTTCATTTCTTGGCTCCCGTTTCAAATTTATAGCCTGTTCCCCAGACGGTGACAATGAATTTACGGTAATGCCCAAGACTATCCCGGAGCATTTTTACGTGGGTGTCCACAGTCCGGTCATGCCCGGTAAAATCATAGCCCCATACATTTTCCAGCAGTTGTTCCCGGGAAAAAACCCGGTTAGGATGCCGGGCAAAAAAATTCAGCAGATCGTATTCCTTAGGCGTGAGGTTGATAACCATGCCGTCGACATAAACATTGTGGGCGTCAAAATCGATATCCAAACCCTCAAAGCTTACTTTATTACCCGGCGCTGTCGACACAGACGCACCGGCACTTCTTTTGATAATGGCCTTGATGCGGGCGAGCAGTTCCCGAGGACTGAAAGGCTTGACCAGGTAGTCGTCCACCCCCAGCTCAAAGCCGTAAAGCTTGTCATACTCCTCACCCCGTGCAGTCAGCATAATCACCGGTACATTGGATATTTGCCTAATTTCCCGACACACGCTCCAGCCGTCCATTTTTGGCATCATCACATCCAGAACCACTAGGGCATACTTGTTTTGTTTAAACAACATCATTGCTTCAAATCCATCCTCGGCCTCATCAACCACGTAACCTGCCGGGCTCAGATACTCTTTAAGCATATTGCGAAGGAGCTCTTCATCGTCAGCAATCAGGATCTTTTCCTCAATCACTACGACATACCTCTTTT
Source organism: Sporotomaculum syntrophicum (assembly GCF_009932395.1). Classification (GTDB taxonomy): domain Bacteria; phylum Bacillota; class Desulfotomaculia; order Desulfotomaculales; family Desulfallaceae; genus Sporotomaculum; species Sporotomaculum syntrophicum. The sequence goes on along the minus strand of NZ_LSRS01000003.1, from coordinate 438,167 downwards.
CAAGTAGTAGTCTTTATTTATGATAATCTGAAGCACCGGTACGGCTCAATACAAAACCAAGTAGACACCGGCCAGCAAGTATCTAATTTACTTAAGCACTTTAACCGCCTTCAAACATGATAAGCTTGATTTGTAACGCAGTAATCGTACCCAAAACGATGTAAACACTTTTGTCAAAAAGCTTGTTTTGTAATGTGGCGATTCCAAGTATAACTGTGTCCTGAGGTGCAGCCGTTGGCCAGGCGAGTGCAACAATCCAGATATGTTTATAAATTACAGTCATCTCAGCTTTGTTGATGGAGCTATAATTTGTCATGAATCAACGAACAGATAGTTCACAAATATCTTCTCCTCCCGTAACAATGGGATAATCGAGGGCTTCCCAGGCTGTCGTACCACCGATTACATTGATGACGTTTTTCATACTGCTCATGTTAAGCATCAAACTGGCTGCAAGAAGTGATCTGTTACCTGAGTTACAGATAAAAGCAACGGGCTTGTCGCCCTCCAGAACATGATACATTTTTCTTACATCAGGCGCGGGGATGTGGGATGTACATTTGATATGCCCACTGTCCCATTCACTTTTAAGTCTGGTGTCGATAAGTAGTATTTCTCCTTTTTCATACCTTTCCCTGGCTTCAGTGACCGAAATACTTTCTAACCTTGCAGTTTCCAGACCGCTTGCGGCATAAGCGGACATACCACCGTCAAGATAACCCACTACATTGTCAAGGCCAACACTGTAAAGACCTTTAAGGGCGACAGGCATATCCCTCATATCCTCAAGAACCAGCAGGATGGGTTTATCAGGTGGCAAGACCCAACCGGAAAAAGTCGCAAAATTACCCTTCAGGCTCAAACCGTAGGCTCCGGGAATATGAGCTGCTCCAAACGCAAGCTGATCACGTGTATCGACAACTACATAGCCTGTGCGGCTGAGTTTTAAGAACTCCTCCGGCGTGTATCCGACCGGTTCATTCAACCTAAAAACCGCAGTCGCACCTTTTCTGTTTATCGCGGAGCAGCGGGAAAAATGATCGGGAGCCTCAGGCATTTCTTCCAAGAAGCTCCTGATAAATTCTTCCTCAGGGTGTTTTAATATAGCTAAATTATGCATCTTTTCTGTGCCGATTGTGGAAGAAAGCTTGGAAGAGAGGGCTTTACCACAAAGGGATCCTGCACCGTGTGCCGGATATAACTCGATATTGTCACCGAGTTTTTCCAGTCTGCGCAGGCTCTTGTAAAGTTTTGCAGCTAGCTCCTCCTTGATGTCCGGGAACAGATCCGGCCTTCCCGCATCGCCCACCAGCAGGGTATCTCCAGTGAAAGCCAAGGCGGGTTCCCTGCCCCGTTCAAGATCAGAAACAATAAATACCGAACATTCAGGTGTGTGTCCCGGTGTATCAAGCATCTGGAAGAGCAGCGTGTCGATCTGAATTTCTTCCTCATCCTTAACGGCGTAATGTTCGAACTCAGCATTGGCCTTTTCAGTAATATATATAGTTGCGCCCGTCAATTCTCTCAGTTCTAGATGCCCCGACACAAAGTCTGCATGCAGATGCGTTTCTATTATCCCCTTGATGGGGAGACGCAACGAGTTCGCAATGGCTATGTATTGCGAAACCTCCCTGGCCGGGTCTATCACAACACAGCCGTTACTTCCTCCAACAACATATGAGCAGTGTGCAAGTCCCGGAGTGTAAATCTGTTTAAATTCCATGCTAAAAACCTCCTTTACCTTCATTAAATTTACAAACACCAGAGATGCTGTTGATGACTACCGCCGCAGAATTACCGACAATTTAAAAAAATAGATTTGTTTAACCCAATCGCTTAGACAAGAAATAAAAAAAATTAATATTTTATAATTTCAACAAAATTATGATAATAATATAATTATACCTATTACTCCTAAACCCCTCAATACTATTAATTAATATTATTAAGAATTATAGGTTGGATAGCTAAGATGTAAAAATTGACTCCAAAGTTATTGACATATGTGATCAACGTTGTATAATAAAAACTGTTAGGGGCATATGTCATAAACCATATAGAGGTGAGTCATATGCCAAGAGGCGCTGGAAAACGGGCCGGATGGGACGGGGCAAATGTCTGGTAAAGGTACAAGGAGTGCAAATAATTACATAGACTAAGCTGCCTATAAAAAACAAAAGAACTGCTGTAAAAATAAAAAACTGCGCTGCAAAGGCGGCTTGGAAGTTATTGAACAGCAACTGGTAAACTTATAAAAACTATAAAGTGGCCGGAGAACGTTCTGGCTACTTCTCTGGTAGATTGAGCTGAAAGATTTATGCCCAGGCCAGGAAATAGAGAAAGGTCTGTTGCTTAATAAGAGGTGAAAAGATTGCTTTATTCATTTGACGGGAAGCAGCCTGTAATCGGTAAAGATACTTATGTTAGTGAGCAAGCATTGGTAATTGGGGACGTCAAAATTGGGGACAACTGTTACATTGGTCATGGTGCTATCTTGCGCGGTGATTACGGAACTATTGAAATAGGTTCCGGGACTGCTGTTGAAGAAGGTGTCGTGGTCCATGCTCCACCGAAGGAAACATGCAAAATAGGAAAAAAAGTAACCATTGGCCACGGAGCAGTAGTGCATGCTGCTGAAGTTGGCGATTTTGTTGTACTGGGCATGGGTTCGGTAACCAGTATTCGTTCAGTAATTGGTGCTGGTACTATCGTGGCGGAAGGTGCGGTTGTTAAGATGCGTCAAGTTATTCCTGAAAAAATCGTAGTGGCGGGTAATCCGGCCTGTAAGGTTCGCGAAGTGAAAGAAAAGGATACCGAACTATGGAATTATGGTAAGCAGCTGTATATTGATCTCGCCAAAAAATACCTAGATATCGGAATGCAGCTAATTCCAACTAATAATAAATAGACCTTTGCATACAAAACCACAGCTTTTGTCTAAGCTAAAGCCCTAATTCCAGCATAAGCAAGCCCCGTCTCAAGCTTAGATAGCCAGACTACTTTGGATAATTTTATTAAACTTGCCGCCTCCCCCGGGTCAGTCTTGCCTTGCTGACTCTCATGAGAAAGCTCCCCCTTTAAATGCAGGAGGAGTTTTTTTTTGCTTCATTAGGCCAGGATTTCATGGCTGCGCTGGCCGGCCTTAATAGCCCCCCTCCAGACGCCGGTTGTCGTCCGGATTTAGCCTTGCATCCGTAAGGTTCTGCCCGTGATAGGCGGGTAATCCGGCATACGAACAAAATCCGGCAGGCGGAACAGATAAAAGTGCTGAATGTGGTTTTGCAGAAAATCCGCCCATACATCACATTACGCAAATACTGGGCATTTTCGGACAGCTCGTTGGCATACAGCTCGTTAAGCAGATAACTGGCCATAGCGCCGTGGGCGAATGACAAATCCCGCAAATACGCTGAATCAGATAGACAGCGTCGGTAACATGACAGTTCCGCATAATCCACACGTAACCCCGGAACATGGTGCCGCTGGCGTTGGCTTCTACAACCCGGTCCTGCTCAACCATTACCTCCACGGACAGCAGCCCGCTTAAGCGGGTAACGGGGCTAAACATGATTTAGTGAACCATCATCGAAAAAAATACCATAGTTTGGTAAACAAACGACAACAAGTGTAGGGTAATATGCCAAAGTTAATTAATATAAACACTAACCTATAAATTTAGGCGGAAAAAACTGACCGCGAAACCGAAAACCAGAGGTATGTTGATTTATAGTTGAAAATGTTGATTTTTAATTGAAAATGTTGATTTTTAATTAATAATAAGCTAAAATTAATTTAAATTAATATAAATAAATTTCCGGTTGGGCAGGCAACTGCTTCAAGATATTGAGCTTAATGGGCGGAGAGCTTCGTAAGAGGTTCTCTGCCTTTTTATTTTCTTTAAACAATTGTAATAATCTGCAGATGCAGTTGAAAAGTAAATTTCGTTCTTTAAGTCCAAGGGTATTTGACATTGAGAAATCCAATTATGCAACGCTAGTGAATTAAATAACATTACCAAATGAAATTGTAATCAGAATTCATTACGATAACCTCTGCTGGTGTAGCATAACAATTTTTGTTATGAGCTTTGGGAGCCCTGGTATGGATGTTTAGTCAACAATTGAAGCACACAATCAGAATTTGGTTTTTTTGAGTGTACCCATGTTGAAAATACAATTTTAATTATATGGAAGGGAGGAATATATTTATGGTTGACTGGGGTCAAGCCACAATGGTAGCGATATCGGGATTAGTATCTGTTTTCGCGGTACTGCTAGTCTTGCAAATTACCGTGACAATTACCGGCAGTATAACAGAAAGCCTGTCTAAAAAACAAACAGATAAACAAACCGAGTGATTTTTTGGATAGCAATGTTAAAATGTTCAAGTTGAGCTCCCACGACAGTAATAGCTCTAACAATTGATGACAAATTAGGAGTTAAGTTAAAAAGAATACTGTAGTAATAATACGAGGAGGATTATTTATGGAACAATTAGCTGAGGTTTTAAGTAGTTGGGGTTTATGGCAGGTGACCATAGGTCAAATTGCCATGTGGCTGATTTCATTTGTCCTTTTATATCTGGCCATCATAAAAGGGGTTGAGCCACTACTCCTATTGCCCATCGGCTTTGGAATATTTATGGCCAACTTACCTTTAACCGGCCTTTTAGAAGAGGGTGGACTTTTTTACATCTTTTACCACTACGGAATTGCTAATGAATTAATCCCGCCTCTTATTTTTCTAGGTCTGGGTGCAATGACTGACTTTGGGCCGGTGCTTGCGAATCCTAAAACACTGCTTCTTGGCGCGGCAGCTCAGCTTGGTGTTTACGGTGCTTTCCTTGGTGCCTTATTGATGGGCTTCACCGTTTATGAAGCAGCCTGTATTGGTATTATCGGCGGTGCCGACGGTCCAACTTCCATTTTCCTATCCGCCAACTTAGCACCGCACATGATGGGTTCGGTTGCAGTAGCGGCATATTCCTACATGGCGCTAGTGCCGATTATAATTCCACCTATTGCCAAGATGTTAACTACCAAAGAAGAACGGTCCATGGTTATGCAAATGAATCGCTGGCCTAACAAGGCGGAAAAAATTTTATTCCCTATTTTGGGGGCGCTCATTATTATATTGCTGGTACCTGCGTCAGCACCGCTCATTGCTATGTTTATGCTGGGTAACCTATTCATGGAGAGCGGTGTAGTGGAACGACTGACCGACGTTAGCCGTAATGCTTTAATGAACATTGTCACCATTCTTCTCGGTGTAGCAGTTGGTTCCACTATGACTTCAGAAGTTTTCTTGACCCCTAAAACCATCGGCGTATTTATCATGGGCGTAGTGGCCTTTGCCTTTGCCACAGCAGGCGGCGTATTAATAGCCAAGCTTATGAACCTGGTCGTCAAGAACAAGGTCAACCCGCTTATCGGCGCTGCCGGTGTGTCTGCTGTGCCTATGGCGGCCCGGGTGGTCCAAAATATGGGCATGGAAGCCAATCCGCAAAACTACCTGTTAATGCATGCCATGGGGCCTAACGTGGCCGGTGTTATCGGTACGGCTGTAGCGGCCGGTGCGTTTATTACAGCATTAACATAACAGTTTAGTATAACTTTCTAAACTTTCGATGATAAATAATATGAGGAGTTCTAACTGAAGAATAATTAATTAACTGATCAGCCAAGAGTTATGCAATTTAAATGCGAAAAAGCCCTTTAGTAAGGGCTTTTTCCAACTATATGAATGACTAGCTCGTCCGTATCAATTACCTGTTCGCCCGGATCGCCTTATAGATATTGCTTAACTCTGCCGCTTCGATTTTTTTACCGTCCAAAATCACATGGATGCCTTCTCCGGCATGGCCGGCCTTCAGGCGGGTCGTTCTAACTTTAACAAAAGCATCCATTTTCTGAGCATGAATACTATTATAGGTAGCCTGGTATAACTCCTTCGAGCCTTTGGCGGAACAAGCATCACAGACGCAAATTTCAAATTCATTGGTCAGGAAGGCCGAGTCACTTTTTTTGAGCACCTTGGCACCCAGGGTATCTCCTTCCACCTGGTAATAATGGGTGTGCAGCAATTCATGGGCCAGCTGTGAATTTGGTTGGCCGTAGAACTCCTGGTAAAGCTTCATGATGTCCGGGTTATCCTGGGATTTACGTATCTTCGAGGACATATCGATGTCGATGAGGACCTGCTCACGCTTTTCTAAAGAATCGATTTTTTCAGGTACCGGATGTCCCGCGCCCGAGATACAACCACCCGGGCAGGCCATGATTTCAATGAGGTCATAGCCGATTTCCTCGCCCCGGGCTACTTTTTGAATGATAGGTTCCGCGTTATGCAGCCCGCTGATTACTGCCACCCTCACCTTGACTCCATTCGCTTCGATGGTGGTCTCCTTGACACCATCAAAACCTCTGATTTCAGTGAAGTCAAGATGATCGGCCAGCGGTACACCGGACAGCTTTTCCACCGCCATTCTCAAAGCGGCCTCTGCTACACCACCAGAATTACCAAACAGGATCCCGGCACCGGAAACCATTCTGTACGGTTCATCGTATTCTTGTGGCACCACATCGGCCGGGTCAATTAATTTCAGATCCATCATTTCCAGCATTTCTACAGAATTCAGTACTGCATCCACATCCGGAATGCCGTCAGTTGCAAATTCCGGTCGTTTGGCTTCATATTTCTTAGCAATACAAGGCACGATGGAAACGACATAGAGGTCTTGTCTGGCAAGGCCGGCCATTTGAGCAAAATGATTCTTTATTGTAGCACCCATCATCATCTGCGGCGATTTACAGGTGGACAGGTGCGGTATAATTTCCGGATACCTGCGTTCCACAAAGTTGACCCAGCCCGGGCAGCAAGAAGTGAACTGGGGCATCACTCCCTGACCGGTCACCCGGTCCAGAAACTCTGTCGTTTCCTCCATAATTGTCAGGTCGGCGGCGAAGGCGTTATCAAAGACTTTGTCAAAACCTAGCTGTTTCAGCAGGCCGGCGATAAATGGAGTAGCCGCCTCAGGAGATATGCCATAGCGGGTAGCAATAATCGCCCGTACGGCCGGGGCAACAAAGGCTACTACCGTTTTGGACGGGTCATGCAAAGCTCTGAAGACTTTTCCCTTTTCGCTGGTGTAGCGCAGCGCACCGCAAGGGCAGGCGTTGACGCAGTGCCCGCAGCTGATGCAATCGGTATGTTCAAGCGGACGACCGCTTTTGGTGCCAACAAGCTGGCGGCCATGTTTCATATAAAAGGTAAGAATATCCGGGCCTTCAACTTCTGCACAGGCGGTAATACACCGTCCACAGGAAATACATTTGTTATGGTCTCTGGTAATGAACGGGTGATCATCAGTAATCGGGAAAAATGGACGATCATAATCAGGACTCTTAAATTCGAGGTTATAATCGCTGGCCGCGTTTCTCAAGTCGCAATCGTACCTGGATTTACAGCCGCACTGTAGGCAGCGTTCGGCTTCCGCCACCGCCTGCTCCTCGGATAAGCCCAGTTCCACTTCGGCATAGTTTTTCTTTCTGATCTCCGGATCCAGAGCCGGCATCACCGTCCGGGGCAGCCTAGGCGTGTCTTCATACATCCACCTGGGCAGATCTTCCAGTGAACCACGACTGCAGCTGTAGTCTTCGCGGTGGACTTTGGCATACCCAACGGTCAGGAAGCTATCTATGGACTCCGCCGCATGCCGACCGGCTGCGATAGCCTGAATAACGGTGGCCGGTCCGGTAACACAGTCACCTCCGGCAAAGATCTTACTTTCTGAGGTTTCAAAGGTCCTGCCGTTAATATCTACATCGCCCCATTTGTTCAGGCGAACAGGCAGGTCATTGTAGAGGAAGCGGGTGTCGGTGCTCTGCCCGATGGCTGCAATGACTGTATCTGCTTCGATGATAATTTCACTACCTTCTATGGGAATCGGCCTTCTTCTTCCTGAACGGTCAGGTTCGCCCAGCTGCATTTTGAGGCAGCGTAAAATCTTTTTATCACCTTTGATTTCGATCTTTTCCGGGTAGATCAGGAACATCATGCCGACTCCCTCGTGCTCCGCTTCCTCGATCTCATAGGGTTCAGCCGGCATTTCTTCTCTGCAGCGGCGATACAGTATAGTTACTTTTTCAGCACCGTTTCTCAACGCCGTACGAGAGCAGTCGATGGCGGTGTTACCACCGCCGATAACGACAACTTCTTTACCGGTATTGGTATCTAATCCCTTAACGTTCTGCTCTAGATACTGGATACCCGTCCAGACACCTTCCAATTGAAATGGTGTTGTACCCCAGGATCCGATGGCCAGATATACCGCGTCAAAATCCTGCTGCAGGTCAGTTAGCATGACGTGGGTGCCCACTGCTTTGCCCGTAACGATTCTAACCCCCAGATTACGGATCAGTTCAATCTCCTTGTCCAGAGTAGCTTTCGGCAGCCGGTACTCCGGGATACCGTAACGCATCATACCACCGGCATGAGGCTGACGTTCAAAGACGGTCACATCATGGCCGTTGATGGCACTGTAATAAGCCGCAGTCAGGCCGGAAGGGCCTGCTCCAATGATGGCGATCTTCTTGCCGGAAGCAGGCTTCACTTTGGGTGACCATGGTTTTGGACTACCAAGGTCAAGATCAGCGACAAAACGTTTAACGTAATTAATAGCCACCGGTGCATCCACCAAATTGCGCCGGCAAGCAGCCTCACAAGGATGCGGGCATACCCTCCCACAAACGACAGGGAAAGGGTTGGTTTCTTTGATCACCTGTAGTGCTTCTGTAAAATTGCCGGCCTGGATATGGCGCAGATATTTTTGAATATCGACGTTATTCGGACAGGTGCTTACACAGGGCGCAACGCAGTCCGCATTGTGGTCGGACAGTAACTGGGCCAAACGAACTTTACGGTAATTTTTCAAGTGATCACTGTTGGTCCTGATGATCATACCTGCCTGGATGGGTGTCTGGCAGGATTTAACTTCTCGCATCTCTGCACCTTCACCCAGCTCCACAACGCATAATCCACAGTTGCCGTTAGCTCTTTCGAGTCGTATATCATAACAAAGGTGCGGTATCTCCACATCTTCCTGGATAAGTGCCTGGAGAATGGTCAGCTCATCATAAACCTCCAACTCCCGGCCGTTGACCGTGACTTTGATCCGTTTATTCTTTGATATAGACTTCATATAGCTTCTCCTCTTTCCTTAACAACTATGTTGTCACATATTAATCAATCATGATGCAGGTATCGAGAACAAGCCGGACACTAATATTTCGCTACCAATAGTTAGTTTATTATTATTATCGACACGTTTCAACAAATTTTTAACGGGAAATATTGCAATATATTATATAAGCTTATTAAATTTATGTTACAGGGTTTTGTCTGTTACAGCGCTACTCATTTAGTACTCAATTTTCCATTTCAACCCAATTAAGTCTTTGCCACATTTTATTTTACGGGTATAAACAAGAAAAGTTTGTGATATCCGGCTTAGTATTGTCAGAAAAAGAAACATGGCTAAGCTGGATGGAATATCTGTTTTATAATGTTATTGAGGGGTTTTGTCAGATATGGTGTCATATCAAGCGGCACGATTGACCCGTGTTTATGGTACCAAAAAGTATTGTCCTTATTGACTGAGTATCTAAAGCTAATTCAAAAAAAAATTATTGATAACATTTCAAAGAAATTAGACTATATCATAGGGATGGTGTAAAAAATTATTTATAGGATAAATGGTATGGCAACAGCTATACTGTTATTTTTTTCTTAAGAGGATGAAACTCTACCCTAGGTTTTTTCATACGGCCCGGGTGCAGGAGCTGGTGGAAGTGCTTATCCAGCGGTTGTGATGCACGGGAGGAGGGAACTAAATATTACTTTCCACCGTCTTACCAGTAAAATTTAAAAGGGAGGTTTTTGATTTGCAGAGAAAGTGGCTATTAATTTTGTTAGTTGGAGTATTTTTAACGACTAGTTTACCAACTAGTGTTATGGCGACTCAACCGATTACGGTAATGTTAAACGATGAGCAACTTCAGTTTGATGCCTCACCAGTTATGGAAAACGATCGGGTACTGGTGCCCCTTCGAACTGTTTTTGAAGCTTTAGGTGCTGTGGTAGATTATGATGCAACAACTGAAACTATCACTGCTACTAAAGGGCAAACCAGAATACGCCTGCAAACATTCGCAACACATGGTTTTCTTAATGAAGAAGCTGTCAATTTAGATGCCCCGGCTAAAGTTTTTCAGGGAAGAACTATGGTTCCGCTGAGGTTTGTCTCTGAAGCATTAGGTGCAGGAGTAAGATGGGATGCCTGGAACCGAACAGTGAGAATAAATCAAGCATCCCAACCGGAACTGAAGACAGGAGTACTAGATGATGTAAATAGTATTGCATGGGAATATATTAGGAACGATATTGCTCAACTTGAATCAAGCGGTAGTGTAAAGATCATCGATAGTAAAATGATCCGCCTAGAATTGGTTAAAGAGTTTGCTCAGCTAACGGATACGCCCATTTATGTTTACGCACTGGAATATCGCCTGTTGCCGGATGATTTGAGCAAGGTGGTTCTGGCCGGTGGTATGCAGGTCGATGAAGCCGGATGGCTTATGGAAACATGCAGCATGGGCAGTCCGCAACTGGTTATATCCCGGAAGGACGGCGTAACATCGCTTATAGGCATCCTTTGGACGGGAACCGTCATAGAGGAAGGTGGGGACTTGGAGACATCTTTAAAAGCCCTGCTGGAACGCAATAACTAAAAATTATATAACCAGATAACAGCTATCCAGGCATATTTCCTTACACCCATACTGCTTCGGGGGGTTACTATGAAAAAACGTCTTCTTGGACGGATAGGCATAGCAATAATTATGTTATATATTTTCTCAGGATGTAATCAGGAAATGACAGAAATAAAGGCCGAGCAAAACTTGCCTCAAATATACACTCAGGCTTTTGATTCATTTATGCCTCTAGATGCAGGACTGAATTCAAATATGGAATACATTGCTATTGATATGACCGGCCTTAATTTAAATGCACAAGACAAAGCAACCATATTAGACTATTTCAAAAAATATAAGGTCACAGTTATGGAAGCTTCTTTTGATGATTTAAAACAAAAAAGCTTGTTTGATGAAAAGCATATGATACTGAATGGAATTCTGTTAAGTATTAAAAAAGTTGATATTAAATCCGACACCAAAGTTCAAATCGAGGGTTCAAAATACAGGTCCGGTAATGGAGCTATTGGTGTCGTGACTACAATTATTTATATGGACAATTCCTGGCAGATTGACAAGGCCGATATTACTTGGATAAGTTAATCTTCGGGAGTTGCATAAAATGAAATAATGCTTCTTAAAAATAAATAGTCCCTGCCGCGAATTTAAAGATCGTTGCAGGGGCCTTTTATTTTAACCGTATATTTTAAAATCTTGGCATTATTAATGATGGTTACCAGGTATTTATGCGAAATGCCTTTTACGCATTAAGCAAACCCAGGCTCTAGGAGGGGTTGGGCTGTTAGACCCAAAATAGCTTGAAACGAGCGAAAGAATTTCGAAGTGAGACTCTACAGCGTTAACAATATCCCTAGCAGCAAGCTGAGGTGGACCCGGTCTGTCACGTTGTTCATCAGCGTTGCCAATAATACTTAGCCACAAGCCATAATTTTCTAAATGTGCAGCTACATTTTCTGCAAAGCTCTTCCGTGCTTCATCTGTATTTAATGAATGAAAACAACCTCTATCAAATGCAAAACCAAATGGCGCCCCATCAATTTTGTTAGTCAGAAAGTCAAGCATAATAAAGGTACATTTGAGATTAGCTTTGGAAGCTTTCTCAACAGCGTTCTGTATTGCAGTTTCCGAAGTATCAATACCTATCACATCAAAGCTGTTTTGGGCAAGCCATATAGAGTTATCACCAGTTCCGCATCCAATATCCAGTGTTTTACATGGTGTTATAGCCATTGTGGATACAGTCTGAATAAGGTTAAAATCAGGTTTACCAATATCCCATGGAGTATCGCCTGTTTTATATCTTTTCTTATAACGTTCCTCTATCTTCATCTTGTTTAACCTCCTTTAGGCTTACCCATACCTTCCATCGATGCACCACTTTCTCGCTTGGCGGCACAAAATGTTATTCCTTCTTTATTTTCTATTATAAACCAAATCAAGTTCATGACAACGTTTCATTCAAAAGGAATACAAATATACCATGACGGCATTCCCGAATCAATATACTAGATTAAGATATACTAGTGACTTCTAAACACCGCATTGGTACATATTATTGCGGTGGCGGCCTGCAAGCGGCCAGACCATCCATTTGCTTAGCAGTAAAAAGAAAGCCGTTACTGCCAAAGCAACCAGCACCGAGTAAGGGCTTGTTAAATAATCCAAGCAGGCCTGCATATTTGGCATAAACATAAATTAGGTAATGCAAAACAAAAATATTGAGGGCGTTTCTGCCAGCCCAAACAGCTGGATTAACATGTGCGCCATCTGTCTTTACAAAGAGCAAAGCTGCATACATCAGCAATGTCAGGCCAACGACAAAGATTATGTAACTGGGTGAAGCAGGAAATCTTGTTATCAAAAAACATGTAAAGTGCCCCACCAGGCCCAATGTCATAAATGATAAACCTGCAGCGGCTATGGTTGGGGGTTTATAATTACCAGTTAAAACATACGTGGCCATAAATAGGCCTATAGATAAAAACCCGGTTAAAAGAACCAGCGAAAAATCACCCAACAAAATTCGGGCTAGTTTAGCTGGTAATAAATAAGCGTAGGGATGAAAAAAGTAGTACACCGCCAAGGATAAACAACCTGTAAATAACAACAAGATTTTTTAGATCGCAATACATTATAGGAGAGAGATAAACAGACCATTACGGCTGGCCATGCCAATTGATATAAAAAAACATGTTTAAAACCACAAACAAGCTAATAAATTAATTAAGAAATCAGGTGCTTGCAAATAAATTCTAAGTTTAATCTCTGAAGTCTCAGGGTATCCAGGACATGCTGGAAATGACAGAAAATCCTTTAAGTCAGCCTGGCGTAAAGCCAGTTTTTTTTTGCCCAATATTTACATTCATTTCCACCGGCAGCAGCCCAAGAGCAATTTCCTTTATAATTAATTGGTCTTGCAGCATATTATATAAGGCCTGGTGCATTTAAACTATGTGGGAGCACTAAGAACGAGGTGATAAATAAATTGATTTCATTTATTCACTTATCAGATATTCACTTTACAAAATTTAGTGGTGATAGGTACGATGTAGATGAGGATTTACGAAATGAATTATTAAACGATATTAGTGATAATGCGAAGCAGCACCTAATAAATATCAAAGGTGTTCTGATTTGTGGTGATATTGCTTTTAGTGGAAAATATGAAGAGTATGCAGTTGGAGCTGTATTTCTTCGTGAATTGTGTTCACGATTGGAAATAGCTGAAGAAGATGTATTTTGTGTTCCGGGAAATCATGATGTAGACCAGGATGTTCCCAAAGAAAGTTATATCGTGAAATTAATACAGGACAAACTGGCGACATCCGATTCTGTCGAAACGTTCAATGACACTTTAGCAAAATTATCTAGGGATAAGTATAATAATATACTCTTTGCCCCCATTGAATGTTACATTACGGAATTTGCCGGAAAATACGGATGTTTTATCAGTCCGGATAAACCGCAATGGGAAGCGGAGTTCCCATTAAACAACAAGTATAATTTAAAAATTCTCGGAATGAATTCCACAATAATATCAAATGCCGACGATAATGCTCAAGGTGCTGAAGAACGATTGATGTTTATCAATGAGAGTCAAATACCAAGTCGAAGAGAGAATGAAATATATCTTACATTGTGTCATCACCCGCCGCAATGTTGGCAAGACCCGAAATTAAAGCTAAAAAACAAAATGGATTCTAGGGTGCACATTCAGCTTTACGGCCACAAACACATTCAAACTATTGAACAAATTAGAAGCACACTGATTGTTGGCAGTGGAGCAACTCACCCTTCAAGAGGGGAACCTGATTGGATACCACGATATAATTGGATCACATTAAGCATCTTTACTGAAGACAAAAAAGATTATCTAGATATAAGAATTTATCCTCGAATTTTAGATGATCAAGAAGATCGTTTTATTGCCGATACCAATTTGTGCAATAAAAAAATATACAAAAACTATAAGATTCCGTTAATAAAAGTAAAAGAAAACACAAGAGATGATTCATCTAGTAAAGAGTATATCCCCTTCGTTATAAATCAAACCAATAATCATGTTAGTTACAAAACATTAACTTATACATTTATGAGTCTTCCCTTAGTCATACGTGAAACAATTATTTCTCATTTATCTCTGGGGCGTCAAGAGGACGAAGGTCTAAAACATGTCCAAATTATAAATAAGCTCATAAAAAGAGCCGAAGAACAAAACTGTATTAATGAATTTTGGCGTGAGATCCAAAAATACAAAAAGTTCTAAGAGCAGTTTGATATTATTTATCACTTTAAACACTTGGAAAGCTCTTTATTTGACGGGTGTTTTTAAAGAAGATGTCATTTGAACATTATTATGTTATTTTGTGGAAGGATATTACGCCAAAATGTGGAACTTTAGAAGATAACAAAACTTTCTCAACAATCTTATAATGATGTATAGTAGTTCTGACGAAAAAAGGATGAGAGCATATGGGGGGGTATTTTCCTGAACTATAGAGTTATTTATGATCCATCCGGTTTAAGAAGGTGGCATAAAATTTTCATAAATAGGCCACATGTTAAATACCCCAAGAAAACGGTCATAGTATAGCAGGGGAAAAGACCGGCTCATTTATATTTCATAATAAATGGATTAGTAGAGTACGTCCATGTGAGTGAGAAAGGTGAAGAAAACCTGATTGATATTCTGGGAGAATGCAGTATCCTATGTCTGTAGCCCGTATTTGGGAAAAACACTACCTCCGTCTCTTTTATTGCTTTGACAGACGTTACCCTGTCCTCAATTTCTTAAGAGGAAGTTAATAACTATATGGATAAAGACAATGCCCTGGCTAAAGAAATAATTGATGAAATGGCAAAAATTGCAGGCGGGCTGATAGCTCAACTATACAGAGACCGGAACAACCCCACGAGGAATATAAATCCTTGCCGGGGTTGTTCTGTTATAAATGCAAACTGTTGACTTTAATGAAGATATGCAATTATTATATAAGTGAACTTTTATATGACATATTTTACTTTAAATATAAAAAATATTTTATGTAAGAATGAAGCAATTTGGCCAAATTTTTATCGGTTACGTTAAGGAACAACTGACAAAAGAATTGAAAAGAACGTTTACAGATGAGTGAAAAAAATATACGGAATTTATCTATGATAAGTTTGTTTTACGGGTTAGTTATTAATGGTTAATTTCAAAAAGGTTGTTCAAATTTAAACGATTTGCTAGAATAAGGATGATATATTTTATATGATAGGGGAATAAAATGCATGGCTGATTCAATAACCGATGTTCTTGTTTTCATTCTTCATAAGCAAAAAGCTGGGCATCAACTATGAGCATACCACTACCCTTTCCTTTACCGCGGCAAGTAATACTTTGAATTGGCTATTGCCGTAGCTGTAGCTTTATTCGGCATAAATTCCGGCCAGGTAACAGCGAGTCGTTAGCCTGGAGGCACTCGCTTCCACCAGCACTTTTTTTGAGGAAATACCATGAAAGAAATGTTGGATTTTTTAAAGGTTATAGTTGATGAAACCAGGTTGAAAATTATCTTCATGTTGTCCATGCAAGATTTGTGTGTTTGTGAAATTATGGAAGAGCTGGCTATGTCCCAGCCGGCTGTTTCTCACCACCTCAGGATTTTAAGGAAAAGCAATCTGGTACTAGACGACAAAGATGGCCGCTGGGTGTTTTATTCCTTAAATGAAAATGTTTTTAAACTAAGATTAGCAGCAATTAATAACGGCTTATTTGCCCAAATAGCCGACAACCTAGCCCACCGGAAAAAGGAACGCAATTACGGTGCTTGTTTACGCACTGAAAATGAAATGGTCCCCTTTAACAATAAAAAAGTCAATTAACCGGTGAGCAGCGCAATGGATGAAGCAAGGAGGTATACAAATACATGGCGGAGAATAACCCCAAACGTTATGATATCGGGCAGCCCAGGCACAAATCCTGGCCATCCAGATGGACCCCGGTGGACAGAAACTAAGTTAGTAATTAATCCAGTAGTAAATTAGATGTGTGGGGGAATTGATGTGGAAAATAATAAACTCCTGATGCTGGTAAAGAAGTTAGTCGTAATTGCGGCACTAGCCGGGGCTATCATAGCAGCATATGAAAGGGGTAATAATTTAGCTTATATCGGTATTGCTTTTTATACAGTTTGTGCTATTGCTGTTTTAATTAGCCACCGTAGAACATCGCTTTTATTGTGGTTTGCTGTGCTGGTGCATCTGTTTTTAGTTATTTACATAATTTGGGACTGGCAAAGTAATGAGATTATACCCTGTATATATTGTATAGCAGCGGCGGGTTTCGCATTGCTTGCTGCCGTGGCCTGGTGGAAAACACCTGTGGCTGTTTTGCCGGCTATACTAATAGTTGCTTTATGGTATACATGGCCAATGATATTTTATGCGCAGCCTGCACACAGTAAGACGGAAGGTAAGCTAACAGTGCCGGCAGCTGTGGGGGAAGAAACAACTCCAGCGGATGCAACAATAAAGGAAATTCATAGCAATAACACGACAGAAAACACTGGCCTAAATAATATTGAGACTGGTACTATTGGTAAAGTACAAGCACCTCAGACAAATCAAACGGTGAAAACGGATAATAATGCATCTACAGAAAAAACTAATCAACAGCCTGCTGTTGTAATACCGGTAGAGGAGCAAAGTTCCGACTCTACTGGTCAAGTAGTTAATGAACCAACAAATACAGACCCTCCGCAACAAGATCCAGCACAAAACGATGCCGACCCCAAACCGGAACCTCCGACACCGGAACCAAAGCAGGGATCAGGGTGAGGAAAATGTGACGAATAGCTCTCGTAGGGAGCTTAGTAAACAATTGCGCTTAACTGATGGAAGCTCAACAGCAAAGTAATTTATAGCTTGACTGCAGGTATTGTATGTGAATTTATGTTATTACGGGTTTTCGTTGAAAAGGGTTGCTATTGAAAATTATATAGGGAGGATGGTTAAAATGTCTATAAGTGCATCGGCGCTTGGTGATTTGCCTATTGCCGTCAATTTTGATATTTCGGAAGACGCTAAGGCTTATATTCTTGCCGGATACGGATGCATTATCGTGGAATTTGAACCCATAGTGATTGGCTGTGGCGGTTTTCTCAATGCGCCTGCCGTGCATCTAGGCTTCCCACTGGTTCCTGAAAATTATAATAAATTTATGTTTGAAGGTATTACAATTTACACTCCTAAAGGGTATTTCGGCTCAGCGCAAACAATTAAGATCATCCTTGATAACAGGGAAGGATATCCAACTCTGCAGGTTCACAGGATTACCTAAGCTATAATTGGAGGACAGGAGAGTAGACTAGTGCGGCAGTTAAGCCATAGTGAATACAACCTGGGTACCACAATACTCAGGTTTTTAGTATTATGGTTCTACCCAGACTGCGCTGTAAAGCTCAAACAGCATTTATTTGTTAATTAGCAATGTAAAAAGCAATAACTTTAAATTACTACACAATAATCCCCGCCCTGATAACAAAGTGGGGATTAAATGTTCTTTATATACCCGGCAGACTAAGGTTAAACATGGGGGTTGCACTTCCTCAATAAGTTAATTTTGCGTAAACATATACAAATATACTATACGCCCTGGAAATGCAGAATGTGAATACTTAAACATGTAATTTTCTTTTTATAACGGATTTATGAATACAATAGATTATGAACGTAAATGCAGTGACTGCAGATACTGTGAAAAAAAACGTACGAATTTGCGTCCTTTTTCTTAAGCCTGCGTCTTAATAGTTGAAAAGCTTAAATGCAACAAAAAGATGGAAGGTGATTTAAATGGAAGATAAGGAAGCCGTCAGAGAATTTATTCGTAAAAATTATGCAGCCATTGCAGTAAATGGGGCCGAGGGAAACTGCTGCAGCGGTAATAGCGGCTGCAGCCCGGTGCCGCTGGATGTCACTGAAGCATCTCTGCGAATCGGGTATACCGAAGCCGATTTGGCCAATGTGCCGGAGGAAGCTAACATGGGCTTAGGCTGTGGCAACCCGATTGCTATCGCGGCGCTTAAAGAAGGGGAAACAGTGGTTGACCTGGGCAGCGGCGGAGGCTTTGATTGTTTCCTGGCCAGAATGCAGGTGGGTGAAACCGGCCATGTCATCGGGATTGACATGACCCCGGATATGATTAAGCTAGCCAGAAGAAATGCTCAAAAAAACGGCTATGCCAATGTAGAGTTCAGGTTGGGAGAAATCGAACACTTACCTGTCGCCGACGCCAGCGTGGATGTAATCATCTCCAACTGTGTAATCAACCTATCCCCGGATAAACAACTGGTCTTTAATGATGCTTACCGGGTGCTCAAGCCCGGTGGCAGGCTATCCATTTCCGATGTGGTGGCTATCGCGCCATTGCCTGAGGAGGTCAAACAGAACCTGGCCTTGAACGCCTGCTGTATCGGCGGCGCAGAGCTGGCTGAAGATATCAAAGCCATGCTGCAAAAGGCCGGCTTTACCGAGATTAAAATGGCCCCCAAGGATAACAGTAAGGAGATTGTCCGGTCATGGGCACCGGGTATGCATTACGAAGATTATATTGCTTCTTATATCATTGAAGCCATTAAATAATCAAGCCATGAACATCTGCATTGAAAGGTTGGTTAGCCCGGGTGACGGTTATATGGAACAGTCACCCGGGCATTGCAGCATAACCAGTAAAATCACAACATCCTCCGTTATGTGGCCAAGAACCTGCACCACCAACTTCCGCTCATACCGGGCATTACCGGTTCTGCTAACCTATTCCCAGCCCAACCGGGAAATGATAAACTAATATAAGAAGGCAATTTAATTGTCGCCCCATTCATACTTATGAATGAAGAGACAAGGAGCGAATGGCATAAATGAAATACATAATCATCGGAGCCGGCGGCACAGGAGGCAGTATCGGAGCCTTTATGACAGAAGCGGGTAAGGATGTCACCCTGATCGCCAGGGGAAAGCACCTGGCGGCGATGCAAAGTAACGGCCTGAAAATGGAAACCACCCTTAAAGGCAACTACACCGTCTACCCGATTAAGGCCCGGGATATGGAGCACTACCATCAGCAGCCGGATGTGGTATTCGTCTGCGTCAAGGGCTATGACCTGGAAGCGACCGTCCCTTTTATCAAAAGAGTGGCTCATTCTGATACGGTGGTCATACCGCTGCTGAATATCTTCGGCACAGGAAATAAGCTGCAGGAACAACTGCCCGGATTACTGGTGACCGACGGCTGTATTTATATCGCCGCCGAGATAAAAGAGCCCGGTACGATTATGCACAACGGAGATATCTTCCGAGTGGTCTTCGGTGTGAGAAAACCTGAGGAGTACCGGCCGGTACTGGAACAAGTGGCAGCAGACCTGCGGGACTGCGGCATTAGGGCTATCGTATCGGACGACATCAAGAGAGACGCGCTGCAAAAATTCTCCCTTGTGTCACCCATGGGCGCCTGCGGCATCTATTACGATACGGAAGCCGGCGCAGCCCAGCGGGCAGGGCAGGAGAGGGACACCTTTATAGCGCTGGTCCGGGAGATTGAGTCACTGGCCAGGGCAATGGACATCCACTTTACAGTGGACCTCCTGGCCACTAATCTGAAAAGCCTGGACAACTCCGCACCTAACTTTACCACCTCCATGCAGAGGGATATCAAACAAGACAGGCCTTCCGAAATAGACGGGCTTGTCTTTGAGGTGGTCCGCCTGGGCAGGCAGCACGGCGTGCCTGTACCCACCTACGCCATGATTGCGGCCAAATTCGGCTTTACCGCCTTGCCAATTTAGTTGTTAAAGCCTGACCGCCCTGCAAATTAAGTGTGAGAACTAAACAGTTCAATTGAGAGTGGATGACAGGTATCATAAGTTAGGCAACGCTTCAGTGGGCTCAGATGTGTTTTTCAGCAACGGCTTGCTAGCAGGTGGCTTATGCAGCGGTTTTGTGATAAGTTTTGAATTAAAAGGAGACATAAATTATGGGTATATTAATTTTTGCTTTAGTTATCGCTGCAATAATAGGCATGCTCATTGGCACTGTTAGGAAAGATAAAAGAATAAAACAAATCACTTTGAGATTATTAATACTGGCTCTAATCCTTTATACGGTTAATTACGTAATGTACAGGTTTTAATCGTGTTAAGCAGAATGGTGAATACTTATCATCTACTAATTGGCGGGCTGCGTTACCATGGTAAATCTAAAAGTGACAACAAATCGATGGGGAGCATCGTTCAGCCCGTATCATATGTAAATGGTGCAGCATACAGTTCAACCTCGGTTTCTTTTCTCCATCATCTTCACCTCACAGGTTCTATTACAAACTTTGGCTAACTTCTATTTTCCAAGGAGTACCGTTGCTATGACGGTGCTCCTTGGTCCAACATAGGAATTATTTAATCAATAAGTTAAAGTTTATTTAGAGCAGTGATTGCTAAGGTTTTGGCTATTTCCAAATTCTCTGGGTTATTGGTGTTACCCACCGCGATAGTTATATAAACATTTTCTTTTAAGATGTGAAGGCCGAGAGGACCCCAAAACGCATCGTCCCCTATACCAGATATAGTTTGCACTTGGTCAAGGCCAGCCTTAGTATCCATATACAGTTTTGCAGCAGTGTATTTTTGTGATTGTAGTTCAGATGTAAAACCTTCATCCTGCGAGACAGATATTTGGATAAACTTACCTAGGGATTCTTTTACGGGATAATATACGCAAAGTTTTCCTCCCATTTGGTTTTCCCGATATTCAGGTTCTCTAGCGGGTTCCCCCAGAGCAACTTCTGCATCTTCCTTGGTTACAAGTTCTCTTGGATCATATAATTTCTTTTCATCAGCAATTTTTTCGGAGTTATTTACTGGTGCAGAAGTTTTTTCTGAGTTACTGCAGCCTCCAGTCAGTAGCAGTAATAAAAGCAGCGAAAATGTATAATAAATAATTTTTTTGATGTTCATCTTACCCCCCCCCGTTTGTATTTTCGCCAGTTAGTAACCTGGCCTAGATTATATCAACCGCATATATTATCGTTGGATAATGGTTACCTTTTGAGTTGAGCTATTATACTTTACATCACTACCCAGGTTCTCTGAGATAAACCTTAAAGGCAGCATGGTGCGGCCATTGATAACACTGGGTGCGGTATCAGTTATTGCATTAAGTCCGTTAACTTTGGCTTTATTACTGCCAATCCAAACCTCCACATTACTGTCTTTTAGCTTCACGGAGACTTTTTGCTCAACACTGTCCCAAGCAACTTCACCGCCCATAGCTTCAATGATGCTTTTAATAGGTACCATTGACCTTCCATCTATTACCATGGGGGTGGTGTTCCTACCAGGATCGATTTTCTGTTGCTTGCCGTTAACCAACATATCCGGGCTCCCTATCTGTAAGCTTATTAGATTGGCAAAAGGAGGTGAGGTAGTTGCGTTGGCTTCGTTAGAAGCTTCAGAACTGCCCCAATCGCTATAAGCTTTAACAGAGAAGTAATAAGTTTGGTTAGGTGAAAGGTCTGTGACCGTAAATTCATTAAAATCTCTTTTAACCGAAGTTAAATAAGTTGTGGATCCACCAGGGTGCTCACCCCTGTAAATCATGAAGCAGGCTTCGGGATTGTCAGCTCCTGAGTTATCTTGCCAGGTTAGGTAAATTGAGTTTGCGGAGGTTGCAATTGCAATAAGGTCAGAAGGAGCGGCAGGAGGTGGTGCGGCATCAACCTTTGAAGTTATAAAGAATGGTATACAGAATATTAAGCTAAAAAAAAATAATACTTGGAGGTGTTTTTTCAACCTCATGTATTAACCCCCTTTCTTGAATATAAATATTTAAAGAAGAACCAGACAATTAATTAAGATATGGAGTTGTTAAACTGTATTCAATTTTTCACCTCCCTTAAATTTAAAGCCATATGTATCTTCAAAGCCTGCTTACTAATATTATACAACACCATATTATGGAGTAAAGCCAAAAAAACATGCATAATAGGTACAAAAGCTCATTAATATTGTATAAGCTCAAGCTAGGGATCTTTTATCCGTTTGGTGATAAATAACATTGTTTGCTTAGAGTAAACTCGGTACCTTTCCCATTATCATTGAAGTCATTAAGTATTTAAGCCCAGTTCATTTTATACTTTATAAATGGGGGTTGTGAATACCCAACCTTTAACCTTTCCGTACTTGGTTATTTTGCCCAAATCGTCGATTTCACTTAAGGACAGGTCAATAAAAAACTTCCTTAACTTATCATTAACAATGACCTCCTGAATGAGTGAGACGTGCAGAACTATAGCATTTCTCATCACCTGAAGTATACTGCTTAACAAGTATCTATCAGGCACTATAGTTTTATCTTCAACATTAACAATAATATTGGAATAATGCTTGGGCAAACTTACTCCATAATATACCAGCTTATCTTCTAACGTATTAATATTTCCCTGCATTAATCCAATAATCATTTTCAATAACGTTATTAAATCGGGATCTGAAGCAAATGCTAAAAAATTCTGTATCTGTCTAATACTATGATACCTATAAATCAGATGCTCCCACAAAAGGGCAATTTCATTGGTAGCGACCTGCTCATGATTATCCGGCGGCACATAAGGATACAACGGTGGCTCGTTAACCCAGTTTTTTAGCTTCATATATTTTATAAGACTGTCAATCCTATATAAGGCCGATTTAGTAAGACCGACCATAAAGGACCAAATATCATCATTGGTAGGTGGATATTTTAAACTCAAAGCCATTAAATTAACATCCAGCCTTATAAATCGATATAATACCTCAGCTGCATTTCGATCGGTTAATACTTCAGAATTGCCCGAGGTTTTATTGTTATCTACAGCCGGTTCAGGGGCGGCTATCGAGTATTTTTGCATGAGTTTCTCTATAGTATGGCATTCCTTCTTTAAATCCTCAATAGTTTTTGATAAATAAACTACAAAATCAGCATCGTGAATAAAATTTTTTATTAAACTCATGTGGCCTATGGTGAGATTCATATCTGTATATGCCCGCCAGAGGGTATAGGCCTCATTAGTATCTAGTTTTAATGATTCCACTTGCCTGGAGTTTTTCCCAAAGATCATTTTAATTCCCCCAAGGATTTTTATAAATATTATTTCACTCCCAATAATACCGGGGTTGGAAATACCCAACCTTTGACCTTTCCGTATATGGTAAATTTACTTAAATAATCAATTTCACTTAAGGTCATGTCGATGAAAAATTTTCTTAACTTATCATTAACGATGATCTCCTGAATGGATGATGCATGCAGTGCCAATGCATCTCGCATGCCTACTCTAATTATATTAAGTATAAATTTATCATCTATGATACTTTTGTCTTTTATATTAACAGTGACATTGGGATAATGCTTGGGTAAGCTTACTCCATAATATACCATCTTATCTTCTAATGCTTTAATTTGCTTTTGTAGGATTCCAATACCCGTTTTTAATAGGATTATTAAATCTGCATCAGATGCAAAGGTTGAAAAAAACTGTGTTTGCCGGAGATTATGATATCTGTAAACCAGTTGGTCCCATAGTACAGTAATTGAATTGATTGCAACCTGCTCATGGTTATCCGGCGGCACATGGGGATATAGCGGGGGCATGTAAAGCCAGTTTTTTAGTTTCATATATATTACAAGATTGTCAATCCTATTTATTGCGGATTTAGCAAGCTCAACCATGAATGACCAAATATCATCATTGGTAGGTGTAAATTTTAAACTAAAGGCCATTAAATTAACGTCCAACCTGATAAACCGATTGAGCACTTGAGCTACTTCCTGATCTAGTTCTAATTGAGCATTGCCAGCGGCTTTATGCTTATCTACAGCCGGTTCAGGACCTGCAATAGAGTATTTTTGTAATAGTTGCTCCAGGGTATTACTTTCCTTTTTTAAATCCCTGAGTATTTTGGTTAAATAAACATTAAAATCAGCATCGTGAATGTAATATTTTAACATGCTCAGGTGATGTATAGAGGCATTTCTATCGGTATAAGCCCGCCAAAGAGTATATGCCTCATGAACATCTAGTTTTAGTGCTTCTGTTTGCCCGGCGCTTTTTAAAAAGTTCATTAAGATGCCTCCAGGAAAAATATATCTAAGTTCATTGTATATAGTTCCCGAAAAAGTTAATCTTATGAGTACGCCAACACCCAGTATTGAGGGCAAAAAATAATTGAATACAAAGGAATCGATTTTATGGAAGTAATTACAGGTGTGAATTTATTATCCTTTAGTTTCGAGGTTAAAAGGAAAGATAAAAATGTAGACAATGGTTAAAGTAAGATTATCAAATTTATTAGATATCATAAAGGGTTATCCTTAAGGTACGTAGTAAAATGATTATAGATGAGGAATATATATTATGTGGGATCAAATCGTGTCTTGGCTAAGTAACAACTGTTAAGTGATGAAAGGGATGATACATTAATGGCTGACGTTATACTGGCAATCTCTGCCCTGTCATGTATGATTCTCATATTTACTGCAGGCTATCACTTAATTCGTAGAGCCGTACAAGCAAGTAAATTTTTAATTTATGCCTTAGCAGCACTTATTTTAATTTCTACAATTGGTATCATGGCTGGTTGTAGTACAACTAACCAACCAACAAGTGAGACAATTTCAAGTAATTCAGGGCTAAATACAACAAAGGAACAACAGGATTTAAATCAACAAAAAAATCAAAGCCAAACCGGTAATAATGATAAACAAGTTAACAATAAAGCAACCGGTACTCTCAAAGTACACTTCATTGACGTTGGCCAGGCAGACGCTATTTTAATACAATTACCTTCTGGTCATAATATATTGATAGATGCTGGCAATAACAGTGACGGTAACCTGGTAGTAAAATATTTAAAGAAAAATGGCGTTAAAAAGCTTGACCATGTAATTGGAACCCATCCTCACGAGGATCACATAGGGGGCCTTGATGCTGCTGTCAAGAACTTTAAAGTCGGTAAAGTATATTTGCCTAGAGTTACCCACACCACAAAGACCTACGAAGATCTCCTTATAGCAATTAAGAATAAAGGGTTAAAAGTCACGGAAGCGAAGGGTGGCCTAAAGCTCGATGTAGGCATGGAAGTGACAGCAGAACTACTTGCACCAAATAGTACCGGCTACGAAGAACTTAACAATTATAGCGCAGTGTTGAGGCTATCATTTGGAAATACCAGCTTCATATTCACCGGTGATGCAGAAAACGTATCTGAAGCTGAAATGCTCCGTGCCGGTTATAACCTTAAAGCTAACGTTTTAAAAGTGGGACATCATGGGAGCTCAAGCTCTACTTCACCTGCGTTCCTGAAGGCAGTCTCTCCAAAATACGCTGTAATCTGTGTAGGTAAAGATAACGATTATGGTCACCCGCATTCAGAGATTCTATATGATTTAGCAACTGCCGGCATTGATGTATTTCGCACGGACCAACAGGGTACCATTATCGCCACCAGTGACGCCAACACAGTAACCTTTAATAAAAAGCCATCAGAGGTTAAAGTACGTACTGCAAATACAGGGACAATAAACCCAAAACCGGCATCATCAACAAACATTAGTCCATCTGCAACCAGTCCAAGTTCTGGCGTAGCTATTGCATGCATTGATCTAAAAACTGAAATAACAACCATTAAGAATAATAGCGAAGCTGCAGTTAATATCTCCGGGTGGAGGCTCGTCAGTGAAAAAGGCAATCAGGAATTCACATTCCCGTCGGGTACAACATTGGCACCCGGGGAAACTATTAAAATAACAACAGGCCCCAATGCCACTGCGGGCTCAGGTGTTCTTGTTTGGACAACAGAGAATATATGGAATAATGATGGTGACCCTGGCGCTCTGTATGACTCTAGCGGGAAGCTTGTATCAAGGTATCCGAGGTGAGATAAAATGTTTATTATACAGAGCGGGTTGTCCCTGGCATTATAAACTTGGTTGATTTTTCTTATTTTAAGTTATATTATTGTTTTGACAGTTATATTAAGTAATGTATCCATATGCTTACTTGCCTATAGCGCTCGAGGCAGGAAAGGAATAACCGACATGAAACAGTTGAGCTTGAAAGGAAGAGCCTGGCTAAAGGGTTTACACATCTTTTTGGTCTGTACCTGGATTGGAGCGGGCATCAGTATGGTGCTGCTCGGGTTTGCCAAACAGCAAATCACCAATGGTGACGAATTATACGCAGTTAATGCCGCGATTAAGTTAATCGACGATTTCATCGTGATACCCGCGGCCATGGGAACTTTATTAACCGGTTTACTTTTCTCACTTTTCACTAACTGGGGATTTACAAGATTCTACTGGGTAATTTTCAAATGGTTCATGACTATAGCCCAAATACTCTTCGGCACCTTCTTCCTGGGGCCATGGGTAAACGGGGCTACAAGCATTGCCGATATCCAACGAGTAGAGGCGATAAAAGATGCTACCTATTTATACTTTAGCCAAATGAACCAATATTTTGGTTTCCTGCAGGTGGCGCTGCTGGTTGTGGTAGTGTTTGTTTCTGTTTTAAAGCCGTGGGGGAAAAGGAATACAGGTAAATAAAGTTAGGATTTCATTGAACAGAGCGTAATCGTTGAAAACAGGTTGTTTATCTGTTTTCATTTTGGCTACCGGCTTATAATTACCAAGCAGTTGATTAAGCCTTGAACTTAGTTGTTTGATTTCTCCCTGCTCACAATCGGCGCATCTCATGCAATCAAGACCACAGGGAGCCAGGTATTTTAATACCTCACTATATTCCATGATAAAATACCTCCTATAACAAAAATATAATGAAGCGCTTATTCACTATTCAGGCTAATTTATCCTGCTGTAAGCCGGCAATAAAAACCATTTCATCTGGCGGTATCATTAATCTAGCTCCTTTAAAACCTGTACTATCAGTTCTCCATCCAGGATATCAGTGGGTTTCTCATCCAGTAGAACCTTTATTTGCTCTTTAGCGGTTATAAAATGAGAAGATTGCCTGTGAGCTTTTATAACTTTTGCTGAAGTGAAAAATGAAGAATAGAGCCAAGCAGTAATCGCCTGGCTCTATTATTTTTGTATAAAACAGCCTGTACTGTAACATGCTTTGCCATAAATAAATCCTTTTAGAACAAAACAAAGCATTCAGCCAACTAATGGTACTTGATAAAAAAGCTGTCGTTGCTACCTTAAGAAATTACACCAACATAAAAAATATCTTAGCTAATGCATCAGACGGTAATGAAGCTCGGTTAGTGAGAAGATTTATTAGTTTGTTTGAACCCACCTGGTGTTATCCCAGTGATACCAAGTAGCCGGTGTTAAAATATCTTACCTTAGAGAAACTCTGGAGCAACGGCTAAACTGCATGTTAAGCTAAGGTACGGTACAGCGAGCGGTATGTAGATAAAATCCGGGGCAGTGGCCTGGCAAACTGGCTAAGCTATTGTATGGAGGTTCAATAGTACATTTATAACAGTTAAATTCAGAAAACCTAGTGACTTCCTGGTTGTTTACCCTTTTTCGGCAGTTTAAGTATCGTCCAGTCCTTGGCAAGTAATTCGTCCATGTTAGGTGTCCAAGGAACAAAGCGATATGGTGACACTCTCTTGCCGATAAACGGTAAAACACTGGGAGTATCCGACTTTTCAAGATCAGCAGAATTACCCTGTACTGAGGTTATAAGCTCTAACCACTCTTCTTTAGTGTTCCAACTAGTGCGGACTACCTTTTCTCCATGCAATATAGCATCAAGAGCCAACGCAAAGGTTTGGTTTGCCAACTTGAAAAATGTCTGCTCGAACTCCCACTTTGGCATCCAGGTGTCGAAACCATCCGGATACTTAACTATATACCCGGCTTCGTTAGTGGGCTTTAATGTCAGGTTTAATTTTTGTTCTGCTTCTTTTAAACTCATTGGCTCCGCTTCAACTAACTTTACGCCTGTGTATTTTTCCATAACCAATTATCCCTCCTGATTAATAAATTTTGATTTTAGATTACAAAAGCAATTACCGCCCGCTAATGGTTACAGGTTGTTGTTTTTATAAAATACAACATTATTAGTATTTGATTATCGAGACGTACGTATGCAACTGCCCATGGACTCTATCATACCCTAATTCTACAATTTGCTCCTTATGGTTATAATTATAGACAGCCTATTTTAACTGTCAACCATTTTAACATAATTTCGATAAAATTCAGCTATTTTCGATGTTTAAACTGAACACTTTTGCCTGAAAGTTGAACACCAGCATTAACCATTCGGCATATATTTCGGCTGATGAGGGCTTACACTATTGTACAGCCTTTTCGGGATGAAAGTGTTCACCTTTGACTGTCAAACTGTTCAATTCCGTCGGTCAGTTTGTTTTTTCTCGAAGATGAAACACCTTATAATGGTGTAGGGTAATCTTATGTATCCCTCCGCAATGCTTCGATGGGGTTCATCTTGGCTGCTTTGTTGGCGGGGAGTATGCCGAAAATAATGCCGACGGCAGCGGAGAAGGTGAAGGCGATCAACATAGTCCACCAGGATACCAGGGGCGGCCAATTGGCCAACTTGGCAATCAGAAAGGCTCCCCCAACACCGAGCAGCATGCCGATTATGCCCCCGATCAAGCAGAGTACTACCGACTCAATAAGAAACTGAGTCAATATATCCTTGCGCCTGGCCCCCACGGCCATGCGAATACCGATTTCCCTGGTGCGCTCAGTGACGGAGACCAGCATAATGTTCATTACCCCAATGCCGCCCACTAAAAGCGATATGCCGGCGATGGCGCCGATAATCAGGGTCATAATGCCGGTTACTTGGTTGGCCGACTGCATTTCCTGCTCCATGCTGTAACTAACGTATTGGGCGGAACTGCGATGCCGCCGTTCCAGTACCTTTACGGCCTGCATCATGGTTTCCTGCACCTTTTCCCTGGAAACAGCACTTCCTTCCAGGCTGTTTATATATGTGCCGAACATGTTCTGCCAGGATCGACTGGGGATGAACACCCTGGGCTCTTCTGAAAAGCCCAATATGGAGTCGCCTTTAGCCACCACGCCCACTACCTTAAATGGTGTGCTGCCGATCCTTATTATGTTACCCACGGGTTCGGAGCGGCCGATAATTTCGTCGGCCAGTGCCTCGTCC
>NZ_LSRS01000003.1:388085-406781 GCF_009932395.1 Sporotomaculum syntrophicum | reverse complement strand
CCCGGGACCTTGTCCTTAAGCACCTGCACGTCGCTAAGTTCAAGCATCTTGCCGGTAGGCTGCACTCCGCTGCGCCAGTCTACATAGATAGCAAAGATATTAGTGCCTAATTTCTCCATTTCCGCCATCAGTATGGCCCGGCCTCCCTGGCCGATGGCCACTACTGCAATCACTGCGGCGATGCCGATGATTATGCCCAGGGTGGTTAAAAAAGAGCGCAGTTTATTGGCCCGGATGCCCTCCAGGGCCACCCGGATACTTTCCAAAAGACTCACTTATTTCCCCCCTGTCGAGTAACAGAGTCGCCCATAGTTTTTAACTGTTCTACGGCATCCAGGGGGATTTCCACTATTTCATCGTCAACCAGAGAGCCGTCCCGAAAATGAATAATCCTGGAAGCGTGCAGGGCAATATCCCGCTCGTGGGTGACCAGCACTATGGTGGCCCTACTCCGGTTCAACTCCTGGAAAACAGCCATAATTTCTTCCCCGGAGCGGGTGTCTAGATTGCCCGTGGGCTCGTCGGCTAGTATTATCGCCGGTTCGTTAACCAGTGCCCGGGCTATGGCCACCCTTTGTACCTGGCCGCCAGATATCTGGTTGGGACGGTGGTTGACCCGGTTGGCTAAACCCACCCGCTCAAGGGCAAGGGTAGCCCTTCTCATCCTTTCTCGCGCATCTATCCCGGCATACAACATAGGCAGTTCCACATTACGCAGGGCTGTCATCCCGGGCAGCAAGTTAAAGTTTTGAAAAACAAAGCCTATTTTCTGATTGCGCACCCTGGCCATGCCGGTTTCATCGAGAGTGCTTATGTCGATACCGTCCAATTTATATGAGCCGGAGGTAGGGGTATCAAGGCAGCCAAGGAGGTTCATCATGGTAGATTTGCCGGAACCGGACGGCCCCATAACGGCAACAAACTCACCGGCCTTGATCTCAAAGTTCACGTCTTTTAACGCTATCACGGGATGCGCCCCGGTGCTGTATATTTTAGTCAAATCAAACACTTGGATCATCACGTAGTCCCTCCGAAACCCTGGCACCATCCGATAGAAGTTCATCCGGGCTAACAACTACTTTGTCGCCTTCCTTAAGCCCGGATTTTATTTCTGTATAAATATCGATATCCAAGCCGGTTTCCACTTTTTTCTCCCTGGCAGTATCATTTTGCACCACGTAAACCACGCGTTTACCGTCTTTTTCAACCACGGCTTCATATGGTACCACCAGGGTCTTTTCTATATCCACCGTGGTGATGGTCAAATCCACGGTATAGCCCGTGCGCAGGCCTTCGGAGTCACCGGTTATCCTAACAATCACCGGCACTTCGATCTGGCTGCCCTGGTTTCCGGTTTTCACCAGGGCGCCGGGGGAGACGCTGTGCAGCGTCCCGGTATACTCTCGGTCCGGCAGCGCGGCGGCAGTAACTTTCACTTGCTGCCCGGTTTTTAGCCGGCCGCTGTCCGCTTCACTCACCCCGGCCGTTACTTCCACCTTATCCGTGTTGCCGATGGTAATAAGCCGGGTACCGGGATTAATGTGGTCCCCTTCGGCCACCTCCACGGCAATTGCCACCCCGTCCATTGCCGCCGTGAGGGTGGTTCTATCCAATTGCCGCTGGGCCAGTTCCATCTGGATGCGGGCCTGCTCCACTTGTGCTTTAAGGGAGGTCAATTCCGGTTTTGTGGGACCTGATGTCTTGATTTCCAGCCTGGATTCGGCGTTTTTGTACTCCGTTTCCCTGGCGACCAGCTCGAGGTCTGCTTTTTCCAGTTCCTGAGCGCTTACGGCCTCTTCATCATACAGCTGTTTAATTCTCGCGTAGTTATTTTGGGCGTTTTGGTAATCGGCTTCGGCCTTGTTATAGTCGGCCCTGAGCTGTGCTATCTCCTCCGGCCGGGGATTCAGCGCGCTTGCCAAATTGGATTGCTGCACCACATAGTTGGCTTTGGCGTTGCTGAGCTTGTCTTCTAAATCGCCGGCATCAAGTAGACCGAGCACCTGACCCTTATGTACTGTTTCGCCCGGGTCGACATTTATTTCTTGCACCGTTGTTTCCTCGTAGCTGTAAAACTCTTGTTTTTCCACCAGTCTCACCCGTCCGGTGGCAAAAACATTATCCTGAACATGTTTTATTTCCGCTTGAGCTGTTTTTACCGGTATTCCTGTGGGTTTCATGCTTTTAACGATGTTGAAAGCAACAACAGACACAACAAGGCCGATGACTAATACCCCGGCCAAAAGCTTTTTCCGCGACATTTTGGCAAACTTTTGTTTTAATGATGGCAACATTTACTCTCTCCCCCGGCATAGAAATACTTACTTTCGATAATATATGGTTAATCAATCACCGTCCAGGATATTTTCCTCCTAATTATATAGACACAGCCAAAACCCGTTTTCTTTCAACCACTTAATAAATTTTTAACTCAACCGGCACTGCATAAATTAACAGTAAGCCCTTGATATAACGGCAGACTGTCAATTTAATTTCACAATTGACAAATGAACTTGCAGGAAATTAAAGTATAATGACGAAATTCATGGCCATGCTAGCGTTGAATATCATATCAATTATCCATTTGGTTATTAAAGTAGTTCTTACTTGGGGCCAGTAATTAATCAGGTTATAAAAAGTCTTCCAGTAATCCAGGCTCCATTTTTACAAAGGTGCTCCGAGGTAAAACTACTGATCCTAGATGATGTATGAGTACTATAGCGAGGACCGGTATATGGATATTTAAGTTATGAGCATGATGTTCATTTGGGGAGCCTTAACTGCCCATTATTCATAAATATTGAAAGGAAGAAATATGGTAATTTTATATACTGATAGATTGATATTGAGACCGTTACAAATTAACGATTTGGGTGATGTTTTTAATTATTCTTGTACACCAAATGTCGGACCAAATGCAGGTTGGAAACCGCATGAGAGCAAAGAAGAAACACTTGAAATAATGAATGCTATTTTTATGAACAAGGAAACAGTATGGGGAATCGAACTAAAAGAAACTGGAAAAATTATTGGCTCGATAGGTCTAATTAATGACCAGAAACGTGAATATGATATGGTAAAAATGATCGGATATGCAATTGGTGAAGCCTATTGGGGCAAAGGATTTATGACAGATGCTACTCACGAAGTGATTAAATTTGGATTTGAGGAATTACATTTGGTAGCAATTTCAGCTTATTGTTTTCCTTTTAACAAACGCTCAAAGAATATATTAAAGAAGTGTAATTTTGATTATGAGGGTACATTAAAAATGGCTGAGAAAATATTTAATGGTAATATTTATGATAATGATTGCTATTTATTGACCGCAGAAAGTTATTATCAAAAATGTTAATGGGGATTTGATAAACAATTCAACTTCCCATCATCCATATAATAACAGGCTAGTTCCCATCCTATCAATACACTTTAGCTAATCAGTGTCGGCAAAGAAGTTAGCATAATAAAGCATTTTCTAAAAATATTCGAATTGATTGTCAATTAGAGATTACATATTGGCTCTCGGTGATGATGTAACAGAAAATCAATTGAGGCTATATGTAGCTTTTAAGAAAATAAAGAATATAGTATGTGCGGAAGTATATCAAAAACAAATACTTTTACATTTAAGATTAAATCCCGATGAGATGGAACTAGAAAAAGGCTTTACTCGTGATATGCGTAATGTTGGACACTTTGGCACCGGTGATCTACAAATTACTATTAAAACCTTTGAAGATTTTGAAAAGGCCAAAGGTTTAATCGATAAAGCATATAATTATAACTGACCATAATAATTAGGGTCTGCTGAAGGAAATCAAGGATTTTTCTGTCTACAGTTCCTAGCGTTAAACTTACAGATTATAATGGACCCAAGAATTTGCGCAACAATAAACATAATGGTTCTTAGCCAATGGGAGTGGAGATTTATGTGTACATCTCAGATTTGCTACAACGATTTTGCTTCTCAATTGAGTTTGACCAAAGACCAGCAAGAAGCAGCTGCGTGCCTTAGCCAATTTCTACTTTCGGACAGCTCATGCTTTCTTTTAAAAGGCTATGCTGGGACTGGTAAAACTTTCTTAATCAGGAGCATTGCTGATTATCTGCACAGCATACAAAGTGAATATGTTCTCATGGCACCTACAGGTAGAGCCGCCAAGGTAATTGTGGAAAAAACAGGGCACTTAGCCAGCACCATCCACCGGGTAATTTATTCTGAAGTTAGCATACTGGAGACCAGAAGTGATGATGATGTAGAGAAATTAGGCTACCGGGTCCATTTTAAAATCAAAAATAATGAGGATGGCCTTTCGGTTGTATACATCATTGATGAATCGTCATTGATTTCCAATATAAAAATAGATAATCAGTTTCTGGAGTTTGGCACGGATTATCTATTAGATGATATTTTCAGTTATGCGGACATCCCTGACTTGAGTCGTAAAATAATATTCGTGGGGGATAATGCCCAATTGAGCCCAGTGGGTATGGATTTTTCACCGGCACTTGACGTTAAATATCTGTCAGAAAGATATGGCGTAAAGGTTATGGAATATGTGCTGATGGAAGTTGTCCGCCAGAAAAAAGAAAGCGGTATTTTAGCAAATGCAACCGCTATTAGGGATACTATAAAAAGTGGCATTTATAACAAAATCGATATTTCAGCAACAACTGACGATGTTTGCGAAATAGCTGCTGCGGACATTATTCCATTGTTCTGCGGACAAGTAAGCGATGACAACAAACCCGAGAAAATTATTATCGCTTATTCTAACCGGTTGGTTAACGAGTATAATTGGTCGATTAGAGAGAAGATTTTTCCCGGCATAGAGGGAATTACCGCCGGTGACCAAGTGATGGTTGTCAAAAATAATTACAGCCACAATGTTGCTTTATATAACGGTGATATGGGCAGGGTGGTATCAGTTTCCCCAAATGTAGAAAGAAGGCCTGTTTACTTAAAAAAAGGCCGGGAAAGAAACCTTGTTGTATTGTGTTTTCGTAACGCTAGACTACGCTTTTTAAGTATACAAGGTGCCGTGTATGATATTAACTGCAAATTTATTGAAAACCTATTGGAATCAACGGAAAGGGAACTTTCACCGGAAGAAATGAGAGCTTTATATGTGGATTTTCGCTTCCGTTACCCGAAATTAAAACCAGGCACCCAGGAATTCTCACTGGTAATTAAAGATGATCCATATTTTAATGCCATCCATTTGAAATATGCCTACTCGGTAACCTGTCACAAGGCACAGGGTGGCGAATGGAATCAGGTATTCGTTGATTTTCAATCTGGTCAGGGCTGTTTCAACAGGGCTTATTTGCGATGGGCTTATACTGCACTAACTAGATCGCGGCAAAAATTGTTTGCCATACATGCACCACACTATGGGATTATGTCCAAAGCAGTAGTGGTTCAAAAAAAGGCAATAGTATCCAGCACCAAAGAGATCAAAATTCCAGACGGTGTAGAGTTACCTGCTTTTCTAGCAGGCATACCGGAAAGCCTGGTAAATATCTACCTGGCTGTGCTGAGATTGCTGGAAGATAATGATGAGGTAATCGTCAAAAACATCGTGCATCATCAGTATTGTGAGCGGTATCTAATCAGTGCCCATTCAGAATTTTTTTGGATTAACCTTTATTATAATAAGGAAGGCGTTGTCACAAGAGTTCTGCCGCAAACAGGGCAACCCCAGGAGGTCGCCCAAAGGCTTGTTGGTAAATTGCAGCTTTTAGCCAACAGGAAGCTGAGTGTTGGTGAAAAAATCGAAGGACAGTCTAAGGACGAACCGGATTTCCCAGCAGATAAACCTTTTCTTAGAGAGCTTTATCTTATGCTGAAGGAAAGATGCAACAAGGAAAATATTAGAATCAGCCATTTAAACCATCATCAGTATAATGAGAAATATGAATTCGCCCAGGATAATCATTCAGCTATTGTTAGTTTCTTCTACAATAAGATAGGAAACATTACTACCATTAGTCCAGAATCAAATCATTCTAATTCAACCGGGCTGTTAAACCGAATCTTAGAAATTGCAGGTGAGATGAAAAATGGCACAGGCGTATGAGAAGCGACAGGAAGCAAAACATTTTATGGCTGAAGGCAATTTTCAGGAAGCGTCTTTGATCTATCAAGATCTTTGGATAAACTACCCAGAGGTGAATAATGTCTGGGATGGTTATCATTATGCCCGCTGCCTTTATAAATTAAAGGATTACCAAGCATCACTGGATGTCTGCCGAGAGCTTTTTACAATGCACCATCAGTCTATCAACAACATTTACGCCTGGAATATTTATTATCTGGAAATTGATATCGAAGAAGTGACAGATATCGAAAAATATCTGAAAGCCGCTAATGCGATTATCAATCTCTGCAATCAGCAGGATTCTTATTCACCTTATACCCGCACGGCATTAAAGATGTTGAAGTATTGCGATGTCAAAGGAAAATTTGAAATGGCTCTGCAGTGGGTAGCAAAACTGAATCCGGATGAACTTTCATCAGAGCCATTTCGTTTTACTGACAGCAGTGGTAAACAGAGGCAGATATCATCAGATAAAGAAAAGTATTTTTTGTCTTATACAAAAGTACTTCTAAAAACTTGCCAATATGGGAAATGCATTGAAGAATGCCAGAAGGCATTGGTACAGGTAGAACGGTTCATTAATGACGGCGATGTGTGGTTAAGAAAAAATGCGGCTGATGCCATGATTGAAATGGGCAATGACGGGGAGGCATTAAAAGAATATCTCAATTTCTATCCGCGAAAAAAGTTGTGGTTTATCCAGCATGAGATAGCCAGACTTTATTTTCGTCTAGGGGATACAGATAAGGCCATTGATTATGGACTTGCAGCGGCTCTCTTTAGTGTGTAATTATTTAATTAATTTAACTGTGTGCCGATCAATGAGTTCAAATAGATGTGGGTAATTTTTAGCTCTCAAGAATATCTGATGCTCCAATGCCTTATTACCGTCTTTTTTTCGGTATAGGTTCATGGAATATACTTGGTCACTAATATCTTGAGTTGATGCTTGGCCATCAGGCTTATCTTGTAAAACATATACCATTGCTTCATGAAGGGTCAATTTATCAACCAAAACAAACACCTACATATTCTTAGTTAAATT
Organism: Sporotomaculum syntrophicum; assembly: GCF_009932395.1. Lineage (GTDB taxonomy): Bacteria > Bacillota > Desulfotomaculia > Desulfotomaculales > Desulfallaceae > Sporotomaculum > Sporotomaculum syntrophicum. The sequence goes on along the minus strand of NZ_LSRS01000003.1, from coordinate 399,635 downwards.
TGTTCTTGATTTATTCTAATACCTCTGAATCCTGTGGTACGCGAATGTGACTCGGTCAGGCTTCCCAGGTTTAGGTGGCCAAACATCAGGTGGCCCTGGCGTTGGGTTGAGGAGAGTTTGATTATTACATAGATCAATACTAAATGCCTTGCATTAATTTGATATAATTATTAAAATATTTTTATCTCTACCCCTTACCCCACTTCCCGGAATTTGTTATACCTGACCTCCAGCCTATTTTGATCCGGCCAGAGCAGCTTGCTTTTGGGCAAAATTATTTTCTGGTCATGCAATTGCTGGATGCCGTGCCTTAACATTGGGCCATCTCTCTCTAATAATATATCTTCACGCACCATCATCTTATAGTCCGGAGTGATGCCGATAATATTGCTGTCAAAGGCCGCATGGTGAATCTTGCACAAGGATAACCCGTTGTTTACTAGGGGCCCGCCCAATTCATCGGCATCCGGTATGATGTGAGCAGCATCAAGTAACTCGGCATGTTTAAGCTTGCAAAAAGCACATTGCGAGCTGTACGCCTCCAGAACCCGCTCGCGGAATGATTTTTGGTGTAACCGCTGTCTTATCGTTGAAGTAATATAGCTACGCTTAAAATATGTACTGTCTTCCATTACATAGTCAGTTGCTGCCTGATGTAAAAATAGCTGCGCAGTATTTGGCTCATCGGCAGCAATGGTAAAGGTCAAAGCTTTTGGGTCATCCCCCATTACATATACCGGCCATACGGCCAGATACTTACCTTTAACTATGCCATGAAAATATACCCCCTGTGTCAGAATAGTTGTCATAGGCCTCTAACTAAAATATAGTTAGTTAAGTAGAGCAGAGGAGGAAGCCTTATGACAAGATACAGTGAAGAATTCAAGTATACAATTATCAAAAGAATGATGCCCCCTAATAACGAATCCGTTAGTGCCATTTCAAGAGAAACAGGTCTTTCTGATGGCACGCTATACAGTTGGCAGAAGAAGGCCAGAGCTAACGGCATAGCAGTTCCAGGTGGCGAGCCTGAAGTGGAAAAATGGAGTACGCAGGATAAATTTCTAATAGTAGTTGAAACAGCTTCCTTAAATGAGATAGAAATGGCAGAATACTGCCGTACCAAAGGGCTATTTGTTGAGCAAGTGGAGGCCTGGCGAGATGCCTGTATGCAAGCCAATGGCGGTATAGCCCAACAAGCTGCTCAATTACAAAAGGACCTTCGCCAAAAGGATCGCGAAATAAAAGATCTCAATAAAGAACTTAAACGGAAAGAAGCTGCACTTGCCGAGACTGCAGCACTTTTGGTTCTAAGAAAAAAAGCCCGTGCGATTTGGGGGGACCCCGAGGACGACTGATCAGCGCCTCAGATCGCCAAACTGCCATAATGCTGATCAAAGAAACTGTTGACTCAGGGGCTAGAGAAGCAGCGGCTTGTAAAGAACTTGGAATTACTCAGCGTACCCTGCAGCGTTGGAGAAGTAAACTATCACCCATAGAAGATCAGCGAAAACATGCCAAACGCCCGGCACCGATAAACAAGCTTAGCATAGAGGAAAGACAAGCCATCATAGAAACCGCAAATCGAGCTGAATTCAAAAGTCTGCCACCAAGTCAGATTGTTCCACGCCTGGCTGATCGCGGCATCTACCTAGCTTCTGAATCGACATTCTACAGAGTGCTGAAAGAAAATAGCATGCAACACCATCGCGGAAGAGCTAAAAGTCCATGTTCAAGACCCATTTCAACCCATTACGCTACCGGCCCAAATCAAGTCTGGATGTGGGATATCACCTGGCTTCCAGGGCCGGCTAAGGGCATCTATTTCTATCTGTATCTAATTTTAGATCTATTCAGTCGGAAAATAATTGCCTGGGAGATTTGGACTGAAGAATCCTCCCAAAACGCCAGTATACTGGTCCGGCGGGCTACTGCCGAGGTCATCTGATTGAATCTTGCTACACTAACTTTTCTTGAAAAACCAGGGCGAACAAGGGCATGGCATCCCAGTTGCCATATCCTTATTCTTCTGGCCATTGAAGGTGTATTGATTAAAAGCACCAAGTAAATCGATAAGGACGGGACTTTTTAATCGGTAATAGATAAAAGGGCCTTTACGCTCAGTATCTACCATCCCCGAATCACGCAGTGTTTTTAAGTGAAAGGAAACCAAAGTCTGGGGAAGTCCAGTACCATTAATCAATTCTGATACTGAACATTCGTTTTTACCTAATACGGAAATAATTCTTAATCTATTAGGATCGCTAAGTATCTTAAATAGCCTGGCAATTTGCTCAACAGAATTGATATCCACCTGGTCCATAAAAATCTCACCTCCTATCTAAAAAGCATAAAAAGCGCAGAATAGATATTAGCCGACGCACATATGTGTCTTTACTCATATGTTATCCCTAAAAAAATATTTTGTCAATTCAAAAAAAGAAAAGCATTAACACAAAAAAGCCGTCCTATGCTTTAATAAATAAGCACTAGGACGGCTTTTTTTAATACTTCTTAAGAACAGCAATCGTTATCGCTATTTTCTTTGATGAAATCCTCGATATCGCTGAGAGCATCCATTGACCAGCACTCGTCCGATCCCGCTGCCTCTTTCATGACCAAAGCCAGAATATAAGCTATCTCTTCCACGGTAGCCCCGGCATCCAAAGCGCCCTTAAAGTGAGTTTGAACACAGTGCTTGGACCGGGCTTTGATAGCCAGTGCGAAGCAGATAAACTGGTAAGTTTTTTCGTCAATCGTTCTTTTCTGCTTATATAAATCATTAATTTCATTCATCTTAGCGGCAAACTCAGGAAAAAATTCAGCCAACATACTCATTTTAAAATACCTCCCAATATTAATTTAACTGGCATAGGCTAAACAAAAAGGATAATATCCGGTTTATAAATGAATATATAGAAACAGTTTCGAATTATTAAATTTGATGCCGGTTCCATTAGGCAACCCTTGCAACCTTTTTTGTTTGGATGGCTTGGTCCAGATACCCTTATACCATTTTCAGACAGTACTTCTTGTTTATAACTAATTGTATATTATTTTAATTAGTTGGACGGTATTCCTTAGCAGACAAGCAGTGCTAGGGGACAGGATTAAGCCTCGTTTTTTAAAGGTAAACCTGTTCCATTGTCAGCGGCAGGTTGTTGTTCAGTCCCTTTGGTAGCAGCAGTTGGTAAACGTTTAGACCAGAAACGATATGGCGCAGCAGCAACAATGTAGTCAATGTTCTCTATGCAAACTTAATATCCAACTTTTGCTGATTCGGCTTAATTATTCTGCTAAAACATATGGCTACTTTGCCAATTATTTTTAATACACCATATCACCTCTTTGCGTATAGCATAGATACATATCCATTAGGGTTAAGTTCCACTTTTGTGATTTAGTTTCTTTTGTCAACCATTATACGGGTAACTGTTTCCAATGTCAACTATTGCGTTATTTGTTTTTTCTCCGGTTATAAGGGGGAAATATGTCGCAAAATTTAAAGTATTTCCGGCTTAATTATGTAGCGGCCTTAATGGTCAGTTGGGATGACGCTGCTCTTGGAGATGACTTTTGCAACGGGAATTCAAAACATAGCAAGTTTCTGTTTTAGTTAAAATTAGTCAACTTAAGAAAAATGCATATTGTTTATTGAAGAGTCACATTGACTGGATGGTAAAAGCAGGCTAGTTTCAAAGAAAAATCTTCTTTTGGTGGTCTTTCAAATTTTGCATACACGCAAACACTTCCGGAATATATAATGTAATAGTTGACACTGGAAACTATAGCTCATATAATAGTTGATAAAGGAAACTAAAATTTGTTAAGGAGCTTATTTCTAATGGAAAAAGATTTTATAAAAATTTACAACCTAATCCAAGAATTATCCTGGCATTTTGGCGCCCACGGTATTAATGGCGAGTGCTGTGGGGATTTGTCTTTAGTGGAATACATGGCCTTGAAAAAAATAGAAGATTCGGAAAACATCACTGTGCAAGAAATTGGTAATGCCTTGAATTTTACTAAAAGCGGGGCCAGCAAGATCATTGATCGACTAGAAAACAAGGGTTATGTGACGCGTGAGATATCTCCAGAAAATGGCCGCGTGTGTTTTGTAAATACAACCGCCAAGGGGGCAGAAATAGCCTCAGAAATAGTTAAAAAGTATTCGGCTTATGTGTATGAAATGTTGAAAGAGCAGGATAAGGCTATGGTCGGGAATATAGAAGCTGTTTTAAAGATCCTGGTGGATTCTGCAAATGGGCTGGAGAACAATCTGAATGGCAAATTCACTCAGGGGGGAGGCAAGATGACGGTATTCGAAATGAATAGCTAAAAATAACCATCCAGGACTAAAGCTGTGAGGGCATTGGGAGGGTAGGTCTAGATGAATACTTTTATAGCAACACTAAAGTATTTTGCCATTATCATGGCAGAGCTTGTGTTTCTGTTTCTTTTAATCAGTACGATAATAGCGCTTGTGTTTATGTATATCGACCAGGATAAGTTAAAAAAATGGATGGACGGAAAAGGTATCTGGGGCAATATCCTTGGTGTAATTTTCGGCGCCGTCACGCCCTTTTGTGCCTGTTCTACTGTTCCCATGACGGTAGGTTTTTTGCAGGCTGGGGTACCCTTTGGCAGCATTATTTCTTTTGTCATTGCTTCACCGTTGATGGATCCCCTGGTGTTTATCCTGTTGGGGACATTTATGGGTTGGAAGGTAGCGGTGGCTTTCTTGATGTTGACCTCTGTTGCTGCGGTTATATTTGGAGTCCTTATAGACAAAACAGGTGGAGCAAGCCAGGTTAAGAATGTACGCATAGTCGGGGGCGGGGAGCAAAATGAAGAAGTTCCGGAAGATTTTAAAGGCAGGCTGGTTTTGTCCTTTTGGAAAGCCTGGGATGATTTCCGGGCAGTGTTTCTCTATATGATTATTGGTGTAGCGATTGGGGCAGCAATTTACGGTTATTTCCCTGAAGATCTGTTGGCCAGAGTGGCCGGTCGCGACAATCCATTTGCTGTGCTCGCCGTGGCCATAATCGGTATGCCATTATATATTCGCGTTGAAGCGGCTATCCCCATTGGTCTGGCCTTATTGGATAAGGGGGCTAGTATTGGTGCTGTTATGGCTTTGATTATCAGCGGAGCCGGTATTGCTATCCCTGAGTTGACAATGCTAGCGGCTATATTTAAGAGGAGAATCATAATCGAGTTTGTAGTAATTGTATTTGTAATGGCTGTAGTAACAGGATTGATTTTTAATTTGATTATGTAAGTACGTACAGGCATAATAAGAAGTAAGATCTTCCATCTGAGATTATCGAAAGGGGGGCATTGTATGTTTGAAAGAGTTTAACCAGTGAAACTTTTTCAGGCGGAGTGGCCTCTGAGGTAATCCATTATGCACAGAAACCGGTTTTATTAGTTAGACTGGGAGAAGATACTAAAAAAGACGCAGCCGCTAAGCAAATTGCGAGTTTTGGCCTAAGTGATCATATCCTATTCCCTACTGATTTTTCCAAAAATGCAGATCAAGCTTTCCAATACTTATCTAAATTGGCTTCAGTAGGAGTTAAGCAAATAACTCTGTTGCACGTTCAGGATCAGACCCGCATTAAAAAGTATTTGGAAGACCGCCTGGAAGAGTTTAATCAAATTGACCTGGAACGGCTGCAAAATTTGAAAAAACTACTCGAGGAGATACCCGGTATTGAGGTACATACGGCAATAAAATATGGTCATCTCGTGGTGGAAATATTAAAAGTCATCCAAGAAAGTAATGTGCAGCTTGTGTTGATGGGAAGTCAGGGTAGAGGGTTTGTTAAGGAGCTATTCTTAGGCAGTGTCAGTCATAACATTGTGCGTCAAGCTGATGCATCTGTATTATTAATTCCAGCCTTGCGTGAGGATTAGGTTAACCTTTTGTGACTGATTATGTATGAAGATCAATTTTATGTAAAGCTTGGTTTTAAGATATAGGTAGTTATATAATTAAGTTAGAAACATTCTTAACAATGTAATGTGGTAGATGCATAAGGGTGCCAGAATGGTTCGGGTTGGTAATTGCTGAGGTGTGTTTTAATAAGACAATGTTAATGATAGGTTCTAGGTGAAGTTTAATTTAGGAAGGGTGGTTAACGTGTCCGTAATTGCAAAAAGCACTCATGATGTACATGGTGATTCGGGGAATATTCCAAAGGTCGAAATTTCCGAAGATGCTAGTGGCTATATTCTTGACAAGGGCGGAATCATTACCTTAATGCTAGGAAGAGCCTTTGGCTTTAGCTGCTGCGCTGACAACGTCTGTGAGCCTGTCGTGTTTGCAGGAAAGTCACGTCTTCCTGAAATTTTTTATAATGAAGTTCTTACTAACGGCATAAAGGTTTACATTTCCAAAGGGGTCTTAGTTGAACCCGATGGGATTAAGATATCCCTGGGTAATTTACGGGGAGTTCCAACCCTGGAGGTTGAAGGAATAATAACTTATTAGTTAAACAAAGCTAGGGGTAGTTAGTTTTTGTGAAGGATTTTATTTGAAATTTAATTTGGGAAGGGTGGTTTAAATGTCCGTAATAAATCCAAACAACACTCATGATGTACCAAGTGATTCGGAGAAAATGATAAGGGTCGAAATTTCCGAAGATGCTAAGAGTTATATTCTTGGCAAAGGCGGTGTCATTACTGTAATGGTAGGTAGAGCCTTTGGCTGTACTGACAACGCTAGTGAACCTGTCGTATTGGTAGGAAAGTCACGTCTTCCTGAAAGTTTTGATGAAGTTCTAGCTAACGGTATTAAAGTTTACATTTTTAGAGGGGTCGTTGCTGAACCCAATGGGATTAAAATATCCCTGGGTAATTTACGGGGAGTTCCAACCCTTAAGGTTGAAGGAATAATCACTTATTAGTTAAACAAAGCTGATTAGTCTGTCATAACATTGTGAGTCAGGCTGATGCATCTGTATTATTGATACCAGCCTTGCGTGAGGATTAGTTTAACCTTTGAAGTTTGATTGGCTTGAATATTATCAGAAATTCAGTCACAAGATGAGCGGCTGTTCTGGTGTTGATGTTGGCTAATATGAGACTTATTGTGAAGGAGGTTTTATTTATGGCTAAGGAAAAAGGTGAAAAGAAGGGGTTGTTTGACTTTTTAAAGAGACCAGCTAAAACATCAAGTTGATGTGACCTTAAAATTGTCGAGATCGACAATGAAGAAAAGAAGGATGGAAATAAAGGTTGTACTGAGTTTAAACCTGAGTCAAATACTGAAAAAAAATAAACCCGCAAAAAGCCTCTGTTGGCGTTAACAGCAGTGGCTTAGCTATAAATCTTGCTGGGGCTGTTTCCCTAATTTTGGTTTCCAGCTGACAAGATTATTTAGTGGCCATAAACTCAGTTGCTATAGTGGTTAATAAAGGGACGAGGTGGAACGCATGAATAGCAGAAAATCCATCGAGGAATGTAGAGCAGACTTTCCCGCACTTAAGAGACAGCGAATGGGGAAGCCCCCCATTTACCTGGATAATGCGTGCACTACCCTGGTGCCTAAGCAAGTCATTGAGTCAATTCAAGAATATTATACGGAATACCCCTCCTGCAGCGGCACAAGAAGCCGTCACTGGTTTGCCCAAGAGGTTAACGAGCGCATTGAAGGAGATCCCAGTAAGGGTATAAAGGGCTCACGGCAGATGATCGCCGAGTTTATTAACGCCGGTTCTAAAAAAGAAATCATCTTCACCCTGAATGCAACTCATGCCCTCAACCTGGTGGCGCTTGGTTTCCCGTTCCGGACCGGGGATGTTGTTTTACTGACCGACAAGGAGCACAATTCGAATTTGCTTCCCTGGCTGAAAATGCAAAAAGCAGGGCGTATCAAGGTTGATTTTATACAACCCGATGCTCAGGATAACTTTGACCTCGATGCTTTCGAGCAGAGGCTGAAAACCGGCCGGGTCAGGCTGGTCAGTATGGCCTATACGTCAAACATAACCGGTTATACCATTCCGGCCAAAGCAATAACCCAAATAGCCCATCAATACGGTGCCCTGGTACTCTTCGATGGCGCTCAGGCCGTGCCCCACCAAACGGTTGACGTTCAGAGTCTGGACGTTGATTTCCTGGTTTTTTCACTGCATAAAATGTGCGGACCGCGCGGGGTGGGAGTGCTTTATGGAAAAAAAGAACTGCTTGGCCAGCAGCCCCATGAAGAGGATGAGATTGAGCAGGTGCTCGCGCCTGTCATCCAGGGCGGAGGTACGGTCGCCGATGCGACCTATCACGATTACACGCTGATGCTTCCGCCGGATAGATTCGAGGCAGGAATCCAGGATTACCCTGCCCTGATTGCCTCTGGAGCGGCTGTCCAATACCTGCAGCAATTAGGCCTGGACAGGATCAGGGACCATGAGACTAGTTTAAATCATTTTCTGACCGAGGAACTGCTGAACCGTTATGGGGATACGGGATGGTTCAGGATCGTCGGCCCGCAAGATGCGGCACAAAGGGGCGGAATCTTGACCTTCGAGGTTAAACGGCCGAATGCGCCGGGGTTAGCCGCCGACCTTAGCGAAAAGAACAACGTTATGATCAGGGACGGAGTTTTCTGTGTACATGCCTATTTTAATGAGAAGTTCGGACCTCAATGGACCCGCCCCATAGCGCACAGTGAGCATAGGATGGTATACCGGGTTTCCTGCTACTTCTACAATACCATGGAGGAATGCCGGGTATTCCTGGAAACACTTGATGAGATATTTAAAGAGCGCGGCTATATTTGAGATTAATTCAAACAAGGGAGGATAACGAAATGCATGAAGCAATTAGAACGTATTACCAGAAACTATTAAAAACGGGATTCGAGTATACCGGTGAAATCAAAAATGCATCCATTTTCCTGAAAACTTTCGGAGCAGTTAGCCCCGTCTGTGGAAGTCCGGACGATTTCTTGTTTCTTTATATCCAGGTGGACAACAACCGTATTTCTGATATTAAGTATCAATGTATCACTGATCCAACAACCAACGTTGCCATAGAGGTTCTTTGTTCTTTGGTGAAAGGGAAGACTTTGGAGGAAGCCTCTCTGCTAAAGGCAGATGCGTTTAATCAATTTCTGGGCTGCGAGGACGAATTAATGCAAGAAAAAGCAGAGTTCTTGTTGGAATTCCTCAAAGAAGAAGTCCTGCGCTATAAAACGCAAACAAAATAGTTTTGATTAATTAATAGGGAGTGTGAAATTTTACGTGTAAACGGTTTGATCCCGCTATAACCGGTTAAGCTATAAATGGCTCTTTCCCGCCAGGAGGATAAGGCAACGGTGGAGACCGACCTGAGCGCCTGACGGAGTTCTGCCGGGGATAGAAGGGGTAGCCTTACCAGGCTGCCCTTTATGCGTTACCTGCTATCCCTGAGGAGAACCGAAGCGATAAACTCAATCTTGTATGATACATACTTTAATGAATTACGTATTTGGTGTATGATACAAAGCTGAATTTCAGTCTTGGGAAAAACCGTGTTAATGGCCTCAGAAAATCCGGGAAGCCCGTCTTTACAGGCGATTAGGATGTCTTCTACACCTCTGTTTTTGAGTTCATTACACACACCAAGCCAAAAACTGGCACTTTCGTTTTCGCCGTTCCAGATACCAAGTATTTCTTTTTGGCCGGCCATATTAATGCCTAACACACTATAGGCTGCCTTGTTTATTACCCTACTATCTTTACGAACCTTGAAGTGGATTGCATCCAGGAAAACAATAGGGTATACACGATCAAGTGTCCGGGACTGCCATTCAGTCACCATAGGTAATATTTTATCCGTTATTTTGCTGACCATAGTAGGTGATACATCAATACCGTAGATGTCACGCATATGGTCCTCAATATCACGGGTGGACATACCCTTGGCATACATAGCTATAATCTGGTCTTCAAGCTGGTTAGAGGTCTTTTCATATTTGCCGATAATTCTCGGCTCAAATTCACCGTTACGATCTCGGGGGATTTTAAAACTCCAGCAGATGTGTATTATGCTGCTACTAACTTACCGCAGCAATCTGCATAACCAAGATATTCGAAAAAGCAGGCCATTAAGGAAATGAAACCAATTGTCTAACCCTATCAGTCAAATCCAGAGCCATCTGATGTGAACTAAGCGCCCGCCGGTCTTGACACCATGTGCTGTTTAATGGGTAACCCGACCGACGGATATACGCCAATAAATCAATTGATTACTGGTCGGGTTTATTAAGCCTAGCACATGGGTGTCCAGACTCTCCGCTTCGCTCCGACCGCAAGCGGCTGCTAAATGTTGTGAATGGAAGAACTACCCTCCCTCTGGAGACCGCCTGTTTTTTTAAATAATGTTAAAATCTAGGTAAATAGGCATACATTAGTACCCCACATAGATACATTTAACCGGAGAAGTCTTCCAGTTAATACTTTACCCAGTGTCGCTTTGAATTTAAAAAATCGTGTCTTGACATTGGGGTCCATTGTAGTTAGAAATCCCATGACCACTGTGCGCGGATTTTTACAAATATTAAAGGATAAGAAGGAATGTATAAAGTATGTTGATTATTATAATCTGATTTTGTGGCTGGTTGATTATAAAATGCCGAGAGTAGATGATTTGTTCATCTTATGTATCCCTCCGCAATGCTTCGATAGGGTTCATCTTGGCTGCTTTGTTGGCGGGGAGTATGCCGAAAAAAATGCCGATGGCAGCGGAGAAGGTGAAGGCGATCAACATCGTCCACCAGGATACCAGGGGCGGCCAATTGGCCAACTTGGCAATCAGAAAGGCTCCGCCAACACCGAGCAGCATGCCGATTATGCCCCCGATCAAGCAGAGCACTACCGACTCAATGAGAAACTGAGTCAATATATCCTTGCGCCTGGCCCCCACGGCCATGCGAATACCGATTTCCCTGGTGCGCTCAGTGACGGAGACCAGCATAATGTTCATTACCCCAATGCCGCCCACTAAAAGCGATATGCCGGCGATGGCGCCGATAATCATGGTCATGATGCCGGTTACTTGGTTGGCCGACTGCATTTCCTGCTCCATGCTGTAACTAACGTATTGGGCGGAACTGCGATGCCGCCGTTCTAGTACCTTTACGGCCTGCTCCATGGTTTCTTGCACCTTTTCCCTGGAAACAGCACTTCCTTCCAGGCTGTTTATATATGTGCCGAACATGTTCTGCCAGGATCGACTGGGGATGAACACCCTGGGCTCTTCTGAAAAGCCCAATATGGAGTCGCCTTTAGCCACCACGCCCACTACCTTAAATGGTGTGCTGCCGATCCTTATTATGTTACCCACGGGTTCGGAGCGGCCGATAATTTCGTCGGCCAGTGCCTCGTCCAGCACGGCAACTCTCCGGCCCAGGGAATCATCCTCCCGGCTGAAAAAATGGCCGGTTTTTATATTCATCTTTCTAATGTACTCATAGTCCGAAGATACACCCCATACCTGGGAGTATTTTTTATTCTTGGCTCCCCTGACATCCTCCATGGTGGTGCTGTTGGCAGAAATATGGGTTAT
>NZ_LSRS01000003.1:198354-385621 GCF_009932395.1 Sporotomaculum syntrophicum | reverse complement strand
TGGTGATGGTCAAATCCACGGTATAGCCCGTGCGCAGGCCTTCGGAGTCACCGGTTATCCTAACAATCACCGGCACTTCGATCTGGCTGCCCTGGTTTCCGGTTTTCACCAGGGCGCCGGGGGAGACGCTGTGCAGCGTCCCGGTATACTCTCGGTCCGGCAGCGCGGCGGTAGTAACTTTCACTTGCTGCCCGGTTTTTAGCCGGCCGCTGTCCGCTTCACTCACCCCGGCCGTTACTTCCACCTTATCCGTGTTGCCGATGGTAATAAGCCGGGTACCGGGATTAATGTGGTCCCCTTCGGCCACCTCCACGGCAATTACCACCCCGTCCATAGCCGCCGTAAGGGTGGTTCTAGCCAATTGCCGCTGGGCCAGTTCCATCTGGATGCGGGCCTGCTCCACTTGTGCTTTAAGGGAGGTCAATTCCGGGCCCGTGGGACCCGATGTCTTGATTTTCAGCCTGGATTCGGCGTTTTTGTACTCCGTTTCCCTGGCGACCAGCTCGAGTTCTGCTTTTTCCAGTTCCTGTGCGCTTACGGCCTCTTCATCATACAGCTGTTTAATTCTCGCGTAATTGTTTTGGGCGTTTTGGTAATCGGCTTCGGCCTTGTTATGGTCGGCCTTGAGCTGTGCTATCTCCTCCGACCGGGGATTCAGCGCGCTTGCCAAATTGGATTGCTGCACCGCATAGTTGGCTTTGGCGTTGCTGAGCTTGTCTTCTAAATCGCCGGCATCAAGTAGACCGAGCACCTGACCCTTATGTACTGTTTCGCCCGGGACGACATTTATTTCTTTCACCGTTGTTTCCTCATAGCTGTAAAACTCTTGTTTTTCCACCAGTCTCACCCGTCCGGTGGCAAAAACATTATCCTGAACATGTTTTATTTCCGCTTGGGCTGTTTTTACCGGTATTCCTGTGGGTTTCATGCTTTTAACGATATTGAAAGCAACAACAGACACAACAAGGCCGATGACTAATACCCCGGCCATAAGCTTTTTCCGCGAAATTTTGGCAAACTTTTGTTTTAATGATGGCAACATTTGCTCTCTCCCTCGGCATAGAAATACTTACTCTCGATAATATATGGTTAATCAATCACCGTCCAGGATATTTTCCCCTAATTATATAAACACAGCCAAAGTCCGTTTTCTTTCAACCATTTATTACAGTTTATACTCAACCGGCATATATAAATTAACAAGTAAGCCTCTGACATAACCAGGCAGACTGTTAGTTTTTACTCAGCAAATAACAAACGGACTCACAGATAATCAAGGTATAACGGTGGAGATCGTGGCTATGCAGGAATGTTACACAAAAAATACATAGTGCAATCGTTCATTTGGTAGATTAATAATGAGGGTGGGCAAGGATCGACCCTATTTCTGTCGAAATATAAGAGATGGGAGGGGATGCAATGCAAATTATAGATATACTTTTAAATTCCTACCATGGTTTTGTTTGGAAACTATGTTTATATATATTATTACCCGTAATTATAATTGATTTTGCTGTTCAAAAGTTACCATGGTTTACAAAAAAAGAAAAAAAATTGGTTACTTGTCTAGCTATTTTGATATGGCTTGTGGTTGCCATTAAAAGCGGTTTTTTTAAAATAAGTTAATTTAGAGTCCACGACTGGCTCTCTCTTCCGTATATGTTGCTATATATCGAATGTTCGTCAAAGTTAGTCTATCTTTCATAAGCAATTCCTCCGGTGTTTTTTAGTTAGCTAATATTTATGTTCTTTTAGAAGTATAATATACAATAATTTACTCCAAATATATAAATTAAATCTGACCAAATGTAAAAAATAGAATTTACGATCACAGATAGACTCGATAAATGCTTCAACCGTGATATTATGCTTAAAGAACAATAATGTTTATTCGAATTTGCACATAAAGAGTATCCATTGCGTTCAGGTGTACATAATTATCATAGTATGCCACCGAAAGAATGCTTTCAAGTTTAATTATATTGGAAATAAGATCCTGAATAAGTTAGATGTAGCGGTATACTAATGAATATCATTTACGGGAGGGACTTCAGTTATGAAGGTTGTGCAATTTTTTAGAGCTATCGAAAGCGAAGGCAGAAATATCGGCTTACCGGTATCTTTCGTAAATTTGTCGGGGTGCAATTCTAATTGCAAAACCTGCTTACCTTACACGAATCCTAGGGATAGTCATATCAGCATTGATATGGAAGTAACCGAGGTAGCGGAAAAACTACTAGCGGCAGGCTTACCGCATGTGTATATTGCTTGCGGTGAACCAATGCTGCAAGAGGAAGAAACAATTAGACTGTTAGACCTGTTGGAACAGGACGAGCGAGTTAAATCGGTAACGGTGCACACCAACGGTTTTGTGGATATTGCCCCCCTGGTTAAGTATACTAAGATAATGTTAAGCTTGAACTGGTGTCATGGTATAACCATGTTTGCCAATCTAGACAGGCTTCGACCGGAAATAGATATGTTAAAATTTATCATTTGGAACAAAGAGGATTATCACAGAATGATAGTTATTCTCCCCCTTGTTCCGGAGGGAATATACATCATGTTAAATCCTTCCCCGACTTTTGGCGCTAAGGAATGGTTACTGGACCAGGTGGTTAAAGACAGGTTAGAGGTTAGGGTGATTTACCCCCAACACTTTTCTTTAGGAACATTTTAGTTATAAAGTATACGCCAAACTTTATGTCGAATCGTTATATAAAAAGAAATAGTATAATTCATTTTAAGTACGATAATCATAAAAATACTACTCTCTGACATAGACTTATTTATTGATTCTTGCCAAAAAGGAGTTGCTAATTTTACTTAAACCCAGAACCATGGAGCAAATAGTGCTACTCCCGGAGGAAACGGGGGAGTAACCAGGAAAAGCCGGGTCAGGGCATAATCACAATATTAGTGGCTACCGGGCGCTCTTTGCCGTCCGAAGGACGATTGAGTACCTGATCCTTAAAGACAAAGGCACTGGAGCCACCGCCATCTAAATTATAGGCCTCGATAACACCCAACTCGAGAAGTTTAATTTGTAGTTGCTCCAGGGTTACCCCGCTGCTCCAATCGGACTGGCGACCGTCCACCACGATCATAATCAGGTCATCATTGCCATATTCACCAATAATGGTGCGGGGTTGTTTTTGGTTTTGCCATTTGGGGGGTATAGGCAGCGGTTGGCGGTTTTTTATCAATACAGGCACAAAACTGACCCCGGATAAAGGTTCAAGCTGCATCAGCTTGTCCTTTTCGAAAAATACACCGCCCAGCAATTCACCGTCGCTGTTGATACCTGCAAAGAAAAGATCATCATAGGATGGCCTGAAGCCATCAATAAACTTACCGTCAATCATGGTGTTGCCGATGGGCAAGGTATATTGCCTCCCGTCTTGCATCATATGAAAAAAGCCTCCACCGTTGATGCCCAACACCGCGCCGGTGCGCTTAACAGCCGCGCTGGTGGTCTCGCTCACACCCAGTTTATCTTTACCCAGTACCACATTAAAAACACCGGGGTCGTAAAGCTTTATTTTAGCAATATATCCTCGGTATCCCAGTCCATTTAACTGAAAAACTTGAATCTCCACTTGCTCAGATTTGTATTCATCAATGGGCGGACCGAGTCTTTTGAGAATGCGCTGTTCGTATATTGCATCGGACAGCTTTTTTTGTGTGCCTGTCTTATGGGCTAACTCTTCCAAAATGCGCTCGTTTTCCAAGTGCTGACGCTGCTGCTCTTCGGCGCTCTGCCTGATAAAACCAATGTTTTCTTCAAGAGACAGGGTGCACTCTGCTAAACCTGTCATGGTCGGGGTCAATTTTTCTACAGGTATGCGTAGCAGGTTGGCATTTTGGTGCAGTTCCAGGTATGCACCGCCCAACAAACCAAGGAAAGGAGCCAGCAGAGTAATAAAGAAGATATTAATAATCCGCATTGCCGGACTCCTTTAATATATCAAGACTTTTTTCCAGCCTTTTCAAATGCTCATCCATCTCGTTGATCCGTTTATTTACTTCCCTACTTGCCGTACCGGTGCTGGTAATAGTTGCATCAGTTTTATCCAGGGCTTCCTTTATGGCACTCATTTCATTGTGCAACGACATAATTTGCTCCTCTATCGCCTGTATATTAAGTGCGTTGGCCTCCTGAATCTCGCGGGCTGCCCGGTCAATATAATACCCGGCATACCAAAATCCCCCCGCTGTAAGTCCCGCCCACAGCAATACCAGTAGTATGATGCCCGACAGCTGCCGGCGGCAGGTGCTTTTTTCCTGTGCCGGTTGTTCCATAACTATCACCTCACTCATCTTATGCAATTCACCATCATATCCCATTTTCCTGCCGTTTTATGTACTGACAAAATAAAACCCAAATCTTAGGTAATTGGCTGCCGGCCGGTATTGCTGCCCAGCATTTTGGTTTGGGTAACCGGCAATCACGATTATCATATTTAGATGCAGGTATGAGAGGAAGAAATATGTTGGTACCTGTTAAACTTTCATAACGCATTAGGAATAGTTGTGGACAAGTGCGGTAATGCCTTCGTTACAGGCATCACCGCTTTCAGCAACTTACCCCCTCCAAAATTCCATACAGTCTGATTTGTTACCGCCACCCGGCAGTTTAAATAGGCTTTTCTTTAAACCAAACGACCAAATACCACTTTATCTATATCGACTAAACCATTAGGTCCTCCAATCGATTTTGAGAATTGTACTCTGGCTGTTGCGGTACCCGGAGGAGCCGGTTCGGTTATGCCGGTATAAACTACCCAAATACCCTGGACGGTAAGGGTAGGAATGACCAGGCTAAGTCCCTGGCCGATTTCTCTGTTGTTGTTATCCAACCAGTGTACTTCTGCCAGTATTAGACCGGTATCCACGTCGGGTGATTTCAGGCCAAAGTTTAACAGGAAGCAGTGGCCGATCGCACGAACTATAGGGATATCCTGGAAGATGACTCCGCCTTGCGCAGACAGGACGCCTACCCGGTTCCCTTCATAAGCCTGAGTTGAATCCGCAATCGTTACATTAACGGGTGTCCAGTTGTCAAACCCATTTTCAAAACTAGGGTTTCGCACCAAATTTTGTGTACCGACTCCGGCCAGTATCACCTGATCTATTCGTAAACTACTGTCATCCAAAAGGTCGGAGGCAGTGAATAAAATTCTTGCTTTAACCGCGTCCCCAGGAGCAGGATTTGTGATATCCAGGTAGGTTAAATATAATCTTTGCGAATCCAAAGTATTTTCAGGAATTGTAATATTCAGTCCAGTTCCAATTACAACGTCTGCTGCATTCAACCAAAGTACTTGAACGGACAGTGAGGCCACATTACTCTCAGCTACAGAGGCGGCAAAACTCAGCAAAAAAGAGGAATTAGACGGCAGGTCGGTAATAGGTATGTCCTGAAGCAAAGTGCCATTTGCGCTAGTAAACGCTGCGGCGGCACCTTCGAAGGTTTCAATGAAAACCGGTGTAAATGTAGTTGCAGTCCAACCGGTCAACCCCAATTCAAAGCCCGGATTTTGCACCAGATTTATTGAATTGACCGAAGCAAGAATGACCTGATCCACCTCTATAATATCGTTGGGAGTTGTCCCCGTTCCTTTACTGAACATTAATCTGGCAAAGGCGGCGTCGGCCGGCGGCTGGTCGGTAATGTCAAAGTAGGCCAACCTGACGCCGGTATTAATCCCGAAATTTGGAATTACTTTTCTAAGGCCGGTGGCAATGGTGACGCGATTCTTGTCCAGCCACAATACTTCTACTACCAGATTGCCATTAGAGTTATTATCGGTACCGGGAAATGCATTAAAATTTATAAACAACGGGCAGTTTGCCAGGTTGGTCAGTGCAATATCCTGAGACAGGCTGGCCACACCTGAGCCCATTCTGGCAACTTGCGTTCCCTCAAAAGGTGTACTATCGGCGGCTATCACATTACTTGCGACCCAACCATCTAAACCGGCTTCAAAGCTGGGATTTTGCAGTAAATTGTTACACCTGGAACAGACCCTCTGCGGTACTACGTTAGGGACGAGGGGCGTACTGGCACAGCAGCTTATATTCATTACTTCAACGGTCGCACGAGAGGGGCGACATTTATACATAAAAACAACCCCTTTATATAAATTTTGGTTTAATTCCATAATATACATATTAGGGATTGTTGGTTACAATGGTCATAGAACTATTCATTGATATGTCCAAACATATCGACGACAGGCAGTTATCGTCATTCCGGCTCGCACGATGATTAATGCTGTGCAGAGTATCAAGGATTTAAGATCCGCTCCAATTTTAACCGCATTGGTTCACAACCAGTTTACCGTCCATAAACAGTACCACGACCTTGCCACCAAGCAGCGTATAATTTTCCAAAGGATTTCCATATAAAACCCGGATCTGCTGTTAGTAATGCATACAAATCGCGGACGAAGTATATTTTGTTGACGCTAATTGTCCCGTACCGGGTTTGATGTATACACAGAACTTAGATAAAATGAACCTGGCGGGAGGTGTCCATTATGACAACAACAGGAAAAAAGCATGATAAAGATTTCAAACTCAACAATAATGACTGGCGGCAAGGAATTGAGCCGGCAATAATTGGTGTATAAAATTGGAGTATACATTAACAACAAGCCACATTGTTGGAATTATAATAACGCTTATAGCTATCGTACTGATTGGTGTTTATGCGGGGTGTAAGGTCAAATCTGCTAAGGATTTTTGTGTAGGAGGTCGTCAAGCCGGAGTTACGGTGGTGGCGGGTACCATCATGGGCACTCTGGTGGGAGGCGCCTCCACGGTTGGTACGGCACAACTGGCCTTTAACTTTGGTCTTTGTGCATGGTGGTTTACTCTGGGTGCGGGTATCGCATGCGCCATATTGGGACTGGGCTTGGCCCGACAGTTATATGAAAGCAAGCTTGAAACCATTCCCCAGTTTCTGGTGAATGTATATGGAGATGGTATTGGCCCGATCTCAAGTGTTTTCACTTCTGCCGGAATATTTTTAAACATTATAGCGCAGGGACTTTCTGCGGTGGCGCTGCTTACTTCCATGTTTCATATGAGCCCGGTTGTGGCTGCAGTAATAAGTGTCTTTCTTGTATTGGCTTATGTTTTTTCTGGTGGTGTTTGGGGCACAGGCCTGGTTGGAGTGGCAAAACTGATCCTTATTTACCTGACAACTATTTTCTGTGGAGTAATGGCTTATGGAATGTTAGGCGGCTGGTCGGGGCTGACGACGAATTTTCCGCCGTTTCCCTGGTTATCTTTGTTTGGACGCGGTTTTAACACTGATTTTGCTGCCGGGTTTTCACTTCTGGTAGGAGTACTTTCTACCCAGACATACATCCAGGCGATATTTTCTGCTAAGAGCCTGAGCTCAGCTCGTATGGCGTCATTAGTTTCTGCGTTTATGATCCCCCCGGTGGGCATAGGCGGCATCCTAATCGGCCTTTTTATGAGGGCTAATTTTCCCGACACCCCGTCTGAACAGGTACTGCCCATATTTGTTATGAATTTTCTGCCGCCGTTACTGGCAGGGGTAGTTCTAGCCACTTTGCTGGTGGCAATTATCGGCACATGGGCAGGTTTGACTCTCGGTGTATCAACCATGCTTGCCAAAGATATCTACAAGCGATTTATTTGCTGCGATGCTGATGATCTAAAAATTTTAAAGATACAGCGCATATTAATCTTTACCGTAAGTGCTTTAGGTGTGTTATTTGTTGTCAGCAGTCTCAAATCAATGATATTAGGCTGGAGCTTTTTATCAATGGGATTACGTGGTTGCACGGTATTTTTCCCACTGCTTGGGGCAGTGTTCTTCTCTCGATTTGTTAAGCCGATGGCTGGGATAATGGCCGCTTTGATTGGCCCGTGTGTTGATTTGATCTGGCACTTTCTTTACCCGAATGGAATTGATCCGCTTTATGTAGGTCTATTAGCGAGTTTTTTAACGCTCCTATTTTTAAGTATGCTCTTGAAACGAAAGCCTGTTAACAAGTTTAAGCAGTATAGTTAGACTGCTTGATAGGTCAGCGGTTGAAATTGAACAGAGTTTTGACATTAAAATATATTAAATAAAACAATATAAATTAATAGATGTAATTAGATGTTGATATTCAAAGATAAGATCTTGTACTGGAACCGATCAATAAAACGTTGAAGATTTACCTGTGCACATCTTAAATGATTAGATTGATGCTAGCCAAGGCATCTATTATAGACAACAAGAGCCCCATGGTTCTAGGGGGCTCTGTTACTTTTATTGCGGTACCACTTAAAAATGCTGTACTTTGGAAAGGTGACCCCACCATGGTAATGTTTTCGGCAAAATCACCGACATTGACGTCCAGCCCAACATCGCGCATTTTTTATACGCTTTCCAGAGCCAGCAGGCTAACCTAGCGATACCAGAGACCGGCATACGCGTCCCCTTCCAACCCGTGTTCATCCTATAAATGTTATTCACCTTTCCTTGGCTATAATATGTGCTACTTTTCCAAATGCATTTTTATATTAACCTGACTTTTTCCCTGCTGTGTAATTTCTTATCCGTCCCAGTCGCTCCGGATGAGTATAAACTCGCAAGCTACCGGCGCGCGCATGGCCAACCAGGGTAATGCCCAGCTCGAGGGCCAGCAGCACTGCGCCACCTGTCGGCGAGTGTCGTGATACGATAACCGGTGTTTGCATCTTGGCCGCCTTAATTAGCATCTCGGAGGAAATACGGCCGGTGGATAATAAAATTTTATCTTTGGTGGCCAAATCCCTCATCAGGCATTCGCCCTGAATTTTATCCAGGGTGTTATGCCGCCCGATATCCTCAGCCACCACCAGCAGGTTTTTATGGTCTGCTATTGCTGAAGTGTGCACGCCGCCGCTGACCTTATAGAGCTCCATTTGCTCAAGAAGCTGCTTGACCAGTGCCAGCACTTCCATTGGTGTAACCACCAAATCCGACTCAACCTTCTGCCCCTCAGAGGTGAAGGTTGCACCACCGCCACAACCGGGGGTAAGAGTACGGTGGGCTGGCATAGTGAATTCTGGCTTGATCAACCGCACATCGGAAACGTTTTCTTCCTCACACGTCCGCATCCACAAAATATCATCAATGCACGAAATAATGCCCTCTCCATACAGGAAGCCGAGTACCAAGTTGTTCAGCTTGGTTGGGGTGCACAGGACAGTGACCAGTTCCAGCTTGTTCACGTAGATAGTTAGCTTCAGCTCGTTGGGCACGTGGGCTATCGTACTGACCCATTTTCCGTCAGAAAAACGCTCGCATTCTACACATATGTCCGCTTCCACACTTGGAATATCCAGTACATCAACTTCATTTGACATGATTTTTATTCCCTGCCTTTCCAACACACCAGGCATATAATTGCCGGCGACTTCTTGTCCTTGTACTTAGATATCAAACAACACCATTACTATAGATTTAGTTCTATTTAATTCAAAAATAGCTGTTTTATTCAAAACGTATAAACATTAATACCAAAAAAAGGACAGCGCATGTTAAAAAATGCTTAAGATAAATATACATAATGCCGATGGGATAAGTCAAGTATTATTTATTTCACAGAAGTTGTCCTGAAGCATAGGTCAGTTGCAGAGACTATACTAGAATAGATAACAAAGATTATATGAGCATATATTTGATTTAATTTATAGTTATTATCGGATTGATTATAGTTAATACACAGGTGTCCACTTAAGGAGTAGCTAGCGTGCCGATAAAATTACTAGACAATCTGACAGCTGAATGAAAATATCATATTGTCGATAGCCTGTACGTTAAACTAGAAGAGCGTACTTACCGTAAAATTTACGATGAGGGAGCTGTTTATAAAAAGTGGAGAAAATCTATAAAAAGATACCCTTCGTCATTGAGCTAGCAATTGTTAAAAATTTTGGATTTTAAATGAAGGGGTGGAGTAAATTTGTCACTAGCCTTGCATGAGCACCACCGCACCAAAGTAGATGGCGATAGCCAGATGAGGCAGTAATAGCAGCTCAGCTGCCCATCTTACCTCCCGGTAAACTAAAAACATGGCAGCAAGATGCAGCAATGGCAAAGAAAACCCGAAGAGCTTAAAAATAGCCGGTGGTAAAGCAATTAGGTACAAAGCAAAACCTGTAATTAACATTGCTCCGATTAATATCCATTTAGGCCGGCCCAAGATAACGCCAACCTGGGAAATCAATAACGAACCGAGAATGGCCGGCCAGCCAAACAATATTTGAGATATCAACACTTTTTCATCTCCCTGCAAGCCGAAATATTTATATTGATTAAACAATATATTAAAAAAATAATTAATCAACACAAAAAACTATTACACTGTAATAATTGCCAGAAGAGTTTGTATTGCTAACATAAAGTTAACCACTTAAGTGGTCGTGGTAAATAAAAAATTGGAAACATCTTTCACAATATATACCTTAACCCATTGTCCTTCCTCAGGAATCGGTGCTAGCCTATGCTTCGGGCTTTTGCCCACGATACACATGTTTTTCACTTCATGAGGGAGGGTGAAATAAATAGCATTGAAGCGATTATGCCAAGCAAAAGCGCCCCTCTCGGAGCGCTTTGTATTAATTTAACATTTTCCACCGTATCCCCAGAACCCCATTCCAAAGACCAGCAGGATTAGGATCAAAAAGAGAATGAAACTGCCGTCGAAATTACTTCCACAACCGCCGCCAGATGCTCCATAACCCATTAAACATACCTCCTAAGGTTTTATTTTAGTTGCGTTATATACTATGCACCTGCGAAGGAAGGTGTTACCAGACTATCTTATCCCATGAAAAACTTCTTTTCATTGTTATGATATTAAACAATTTTTCTGTATTTGCATATCTGCTTGGTACTCAATTCCTCTAAAATGGCCTTTAGTTTTTTACCGGATTGGCGATCACTGTTTTGTTACCAACCAGTAATATGACCATTGCCTTTACAATGCTTTCCCAAGGAAATATTGCCGATCCAATCAAGATTGACCACCCTTGGATTATTGCTCGGTTTTTTGCCCAGTTGGCTTTGTTTGCATCTAGATATTGAGCATAAAAAAAATAATTAATAATTGTGTCAAAGGGTCTATTATTCGAAAAGAAAAATTGATATATTGATTATAATATAAAAGATCGAACCCGGTTTTATCTGTTGCTTTCTTGCCAGTGCTAAAAAATTGAAGTGCAAAAACCTTATTTTTAATAGTTAATTCTAACAATTATATATGATTTTTTGGTAGGCTTTAGAGAAACCTTCGGGCAGCTCACGGAAGACCAATGTTATTACCCTTAATAACATTGGTCTTATCTATTTTTATGGTTAAAAACTTTACAGAATAGATTCATGCTGAATAGGAGGAAACAAAATGAGTGATATGATGCAAGACCTGGTTTACAGCGGCCCTGAAAAAACTGGTTTGAGAGTGCAGCAAGCAAATGCATATGTCTTAGGCATACTGTGGGCGCTGGGTAGTTATGAGGAATATGCAGGAACCAAAACCATTTCTCGCTATTTTCAACTCAGGCACCATAGGCCTTACTTTTTGCAGGTTGTGAAACAGGAAATGGCCCTGCAGACTAAGATCCGCACAGTGAGACATAATGGCAAGCCCCAATGCCGTTTGAATATATACAATATTGATATGGAGTACCTTAATTGGCTGGGCTGGCAAGCACGACAGGCATTAGAGCGTAATTATCCCGCCATGTCAGTTGGTCACCGCGATTTTATTCTGGCCTACCTGGAAATTCATAGCAAATTGGACACAACCATAATGTTCAAGCGTTACAAAAGATTCCGTCTACGCATATACGGGAACATGCGATTCCTAGCCGAACTCACTAGGGTGCTGGCTGCAGAGGTGGGCACGGGGATAAAAAAACCACAGCAAGTAAAAAACAGGGAGTCAGGTATAAGCGGCACGCTATTTTACCAAAGTCTTCGGGAATTACAGGCACTATTTAAGTATTTTTATAATCCACCACTTAAGCACTTTGATCATGAGTATTATGAGAAATTCAGCAACCTCCTGCGGCAGTGGCCCAACTAAAACCTAGTGTATAAGCATCATAAACCTGCAAGCCCACCGGCACTTCATAAAGATTTGTTATACACCTGCTTGCCCGCCAGCCTGCGATTTTCATCCAAATCCGCTAAACTCACTTATAAGGTGGGGATAGCCATCACC
The DNA here is from genome assembly GCF_009932395.1 of Sporotomaculum syntrophicum. Taxonomy (GTDB): domain Bacteria; phylum Bacillota; class Desulfotomaculia; order Desulfotomaculales; family Desulfallaceae; genus Sporotomaculum; species Sporotomaculum syntrophicum. Next base: position 373,385 of record NZ_LSRS01000003.1, on the reverse strand, counting down.
GGGCTATCCCCACCTTATTAATTCGTCCCTATTGCTAATGAGCCCGTAGCCAGAACTGCTATAGCTTTTATAATATTACCTCACTTACCTTAAATTTTCCCGATATCTACTTCTCTACCATGAAAATAAGTTATGGAAAATGTCATCCTGAGCGTTAACGGGAATCAAAGGATTCTTCACTTCGTTTAGCAATGACATAAAGTGTCCAATATTTTCATACCAGGGAAGAGCTATCCTTTTTTTATTAAGCAAAATTAGTGGGAAAAGATTGCTGTGAGGATTAAGAAAAAGGCATGTTGGGTTTTTTATTCATTCTGACATTGCGTAACATTATTTCTAAAGGAAATTATAATGCCAACAAAGAATACTCTATTTATTTAGCGGGTATTTTTTTAAGGGTGGTTTGTACCAATGGAAAATGTTTGTAAATACCATAATATTTTTTTAAACACAATAGGCGGGTTCTTTCAATGTTCTCCTAAAGGACATTTCATCATGGTAAACCCTGCTTTTGCTTATATGCTTGGTTATGATTCACCTGAAGAATTATTGAATACAGTAACCGACATGGGAAAACAATTGTATGTGAATGCAGAGGATTACGACATATGCATCCAACAGTTACTAAAAAATGGTTCTTACAGTTTTGGAGTTAATATTTACCGAAAAGATGGAAGCATAGCTTGGATATATATTAACGTACGTATCGTTCGGGATATCAATGGTAATATTGAATACTTTGAAGGTGTGGCCCAGGATAGTACCCAAAGCGGGGAAATAATAGATCATCTAATAAAAGTAAACGAGAAATTAAATAAAGAAATTGCTCAGCGTAAGAGTATCGAAGGAAAACTAAAACTAAGTGAAGCCCGTCTCGAAGCTCTATTAAAGCTTAATCAAATGACGGAAGAATCTTTAAAAGAAATCACCGACTTTACTCTTGAGGAAGGGATCAGGCTAACAGGAAGCAGTGTTGGGTATATTGCTTTTTATGATGAAGACAAAAAAGAGCTGGAAATGCATTCCTGGTCAAAAAGCTCCATGAAGCAGTGTGCCATAACCGATAAGCCATATATTTATCCAATAGAAAAAACAGGGCTTTGGGGAGAGGCGGTACGTCAAAGAAAACCTATTGTAACAAACGATTACTCTGCTCCCAACCCTTTTAAAAAAGGATATCCAAAAGGACATGTTCATTTGCTGCGCCATATGAATATTCCGGTATTTGATGGTCAGCGCATTGTAATGCTGGCTGGTGTAGGTAATAAGAAAGAAGATTACGATGAGTCCGATGTTAATCAGTTAAACTTGCTGATGAGCGGCATGTGGAGGATTATCCAGCGTAAGAGGGCAGAAGAGACTTTAAGAAAATACCGCGACCACCTTGAAGATATGGTTGATGAGCGCACAAAACTACTACAAACAACTTTAGCTAAACTTCAACTGGAAATTGCTGAACGTAAGCAAGCTGTAGTATCATTAAAAACTGAACGTCAAAAACTCTATTCACTTTTGGATGGACTACCTGCAATAATTTATCTTAGGGACTCTGATTATAATATTTCCTTTAGTAACCGGTATTTTTGGGATTTTTTTGATAAACCTAAAAATAAACGTTGTTTTGAAGTTATTCATAATAAACAAGAACCATGTGAAGGGTGTCCATCAGACCGTGTATTAAAAACAAAAATTCCGGAAACTTGGGAAAGAATGTACTCTAATGGTAGAATATTTGAAGTATACACATATCCTTTCCAGGATATTAATGCTTCACCGCTGGTGCTAAATTTGTTTATTGATATCACTAGTAGGAAACAGTTTGAACAGGAGATGACCCGCCTTTCTAGACTAAACCTTATTGGACAGATGGCAGCAGGTATTGCTCATGAAATCAGAAACCCCATGACCACAGTTAGGGGTTTTCTACAATTACTGGGGCAAAAAGATAAATACCGTCAGGACAAAGAATATTTCAATCTGATGATCCAAGAACTAGATCGTGCCAACTCAATAATAACGGAATTCCTATCACTTGCTAAAAATAGGGCTGCAGGTTTTAAGAAGCAAAATCTTAATCATATAGTGCAATCTTTATTTCCTTTGATTCAAGCTGATGCCATGGAATCAGCTAAGTATGTTACTTTAGAGTTAAACGAAATCCCAAATTTGCTTTTAGATGAAAAGGAAATTCGTCAACTAATTTTAAACTTAACTCGAAATGGCTTAGAAGCATTGCTTTCGGGCGGACATCTGACAATTAAAACGTATTTGGACGATTGTGAAGTGGTGCTATCGGTACAAGATCATGGCAGGGGGATACCGGAAGACGTTCTTGATAAAATTGGTACGCCCTTCTTTACAACAAAAGATAATGGGACTGGTTTAGGCTTGGCAACATGTTACAGTATTGCCATAAGGCACAATGCCGGTATCAATTTTGATACCGGGCCGGGTGGAACTACCTTTTACGTTAGATTTAAAATAGAAGACATAAAAAAGCCCGTTTGAACAACATATTTTTATTATGCGACATGCTTTGTTTGGATTAAATACACTTCTTTGTTACCAAATCATAGATAAAAATAAAAATAGTTGGATTATGGGCTCAACTGAGGCAGACCTTATAATTCCAGAGAAGAAGTTAGTGTTAGTAATATTGTTTATCTTTTCAGTTACTAAGAAGCCTTTGGCAACGGGTGTAAACGTGCAAAAATCAGCAATTTTATGTGGGACGTTCTTGTGGCTATGTACCAGTTTTTAAAAAAGATACATGAATGGCAAAACTTCACCCACGATACAAACTTAAAGCTTATGCTAACCAGCAAACAATAGGGAAGAGGCAATAAGGAGGGGATAGCCTGGAGAGTTATCCTCTTCCTTATTAAAAGGGTATTACGCTTAATTGAAAAACTTATGCCGATAGGTAATACAAATTAGTTACGAATATACCATAATACGGTAATAGCCAGATGTTATTGCCAAAGAACTGTAACTATTATAAACTAAGAAGCAGCTTTATTGGGAGGGACATTATATGAAGGGCTTGGTGTTTTTGGACCTATTAGGTTTTAGTAACATGGTAAGGAATGATTATCGCAGGGCAAAAGATGTTCTAGACGACTTCTTCAATATAGCTTATCAATTAATACATAAAAATCCGGAGATAACAGGAACTTTATTTTCTGATTCTTTAATTGCATATAGTAATGATAAGTCATTATTGCTGGACACTGTTTGTCAGTTATATCGTGAATGCTTAAGAATGAACGCACGATATACGGAAAGAGACCGATATTTTCTTTTACCACGCGGAGGTATTTCTATAGGATTAGTAACTATTGAGTCTAAAACAGTAGCTCCCAATATAAACAATGAATTTATAGTTAGCCCTGCTTTAGTTCATTCAGTTAAAATGGAAAGTGGTGTTAAAGGTAGTCGTCTCCTGGTAGCAGTCAATTTGGATAATGGTGAGGCTATTGATTTCACTTGTAAAAAAAATACTCGAACTACCCTATATGATGATGATTCAATTGAATTTTGGAGTAGATATCAATACAAAGATGCACTATGGTTCTCCGATCTAGCAAAAGAAGAAGACGAGCAAAAACGAGAGATTGAAGAACTAATTGATATTGCTATTAAATTAGTAATTGATAATAATGCTATTGCCGATAACATGATCCAACACATTGGCACTCTTAGAATTGGTCTTTTAAGTTACTCAAAATTCTTTGAGGCTACTAGGCCTTCCGAATTGTTTTCCGATATATTGCACATTTTTCGGGAAGATAAATATTGGCTGATATGGGTTGCACTTATTGAAATGGCCATGCAAAGCAAAGATTCATGGGCTGTTTCAAGCATACCGGTATTAAACGATTTCCTTAAAAAAGTATCGTTATCGCCCGGCTGGATAGAAGTCTTAAAAGAGATAAATAAGAGTCGTAATAAATATATAAAAAGCCTTTTCGAACAACTATATAATTAAATATTTAGCGGTTCGGTCATTTGTGTACACCGCTAATTCATCGAATAAGCGCAGACTATCCTATTTGGACTCTGTGAGTTAAACGATGTAGTGGGCAATTAGATAATGGCCTATGTTATGCAATTTAACCAGAGTATGTCTACTAATAAGGCGTAACTTCTACATTAATTGTAGGAGTCACGCCTTTTATGCTGTAAAATTTAGGTGATTAATAGTGCTAGAACAACAAATGACCATCACTTAAAACCATATTAGGAAATTGTTACAGCGCATGTTGAATGATCACAGAGAAAGCAACCCGGAACATACCATATTTATGGTAAAGCTTCCGTCATAAGAAAATCTTAAGATGTTCATAAGAAGGAATTTCAACATAGCTCTTCCAACCGTGCTTAAATAAAAATAGCACCAAAATAAGGAGTTGTTTTTTAGATGAGAAAAACAAAAAAGGGGAAATCAAAATTTAGGATCATTTCATTAATGATTGTCGTTATTGCTTTTGCTTATATAATTAACCTTGCACTTAACGGCGAATCGTTGGTCCCTTCATTAAAGGTAGCACCTGATTCTGCTTTTTCCATACCTTTAGACAACCTGCACAGTTCCAATGCGATTCTGATTCAACTGGATAATAACAGTATTTTGATGCAGAAAAACAGCAGACAAAAAATTTACCCCGCATCTTTGACTAAAATTATGACTGCAATTGTTGCCATTGAGAAGCTACCGGATTTACAGGAAAGTATAGTTCTTTCTAATTCGATGTTTCCGGAACTGTACAAATCTGATGCGTCAATGGCAGGTTTTCAACCGGGTGAAAAGGTCCGAGCAATTGATTTGCTTTACGGCGTAATGTTGCCGAGCGGAGCGGAGAGTTGTATTGGGCTTGCAGAGTATATTGCGGGATCAGAGCAAAGTTTCGTCGAGATGATGAATCAAAAAGCAATGGTACTCGGCTTAAAAAATACGCATTTTACCAATACCACCGGTCTTCATAACTATAAACACTATACTACCGTAGAGGATTTGTCGATAATTTTGATCTATGCGTTACAAAACAACACGTTTAGAGATATTTTTACTGCTTCAATCTACTCCACAACACCGACAAACAAAAATCCAGGCGGGATTACCTTTGTAAACACAATGTTTAAAAATATGGAGAGCCCATTAATTAACGACGGGAAAATACTTGGCGGCAAAACAGGATACACTGAAGAAGCCGGTCTATGCCTTGCAAGCCTTGCGCAGAAAGATGGCAGGGAGTATATTCTTGTTACAGCGGGGTCTAAGGGCAATCACGAATCAGAGCAATATAATATTGTTGATGCTTATACCGTGTATAATAAGCTATAAGGGTCAGGCTTAAACTTATTTAAACTAACTATAATATCTGGATAAAGGCTACATTGGAACAGCCCCAGGCTCTCGGTATTAATCTACGCCGGACAAAAAATTACCCCCTAAAATTGGGGTTATGTGTCTTGCCTGGCGGGCGACCGAACCATATCAGCAGGTAGGCCTTGAGCCTGAATGACCAGTTCCTCACGGGTAACGGAACAATAATGTGTTTTTCTTCTGCTGTGCCTTTTGATGCACCGTAACATCCCCGGTTTGCACTCACTTTTTGGTGATTTCCAAATGCTCTTCACGCAACTGGTGCGTTTGGTCAGGCTCGGGCACAGCTGGTTTTTTAGCCAATACGGGGTAATTGGCGGCGGCCGGGAAACTAAGCAGGGCACCTATACCACCACCGGTAACCAGACCCAGTGCCGTTTTGGCTACGGCTGCCCCAATGGCAACAGAGGCCGATTCCAGGCCGAGTCCTGGATACAGGAAACCGGCTAGCGCTCCCACCAGCCCGCCAATGGCTGCACCGGTTAAAATCCCTTTGAGCAAACGAGTATTAATGTAGTCTTTAACGCGAATATCCTGCTTTTTCATTTGCTTCCCCTTTAAAACGTCTCAAAAAATCAGCGTCATATCATATTATCTTTCAACATGCTCAAATCTATTCCAGCTTAAAGGCACACAGCGAGACAGGACACCCCCCTGTCTTTTGGGCTTTCAGCTTTGTTAACGCTTTTTTATTGGTGCCTTCTTTGGCGTGATCATAGCGTTTATGTTTAGTTATATTTTTAATGGGCGTTATTACCTTTTAAAGGGTGCAGGCATTGGCTTAGGCATTGGGCTTTTTACCTTGGGTTTGCCTCTAAAATCTTTAATTACCCTGAAGCCATTCAATATTGCTTGGGTGATATTATCTCCTTGCTGTTAAGCCTGGTTATTTACGTCATGATTACCGTGTATGTGCTTAAAAGATTCGGCTTAATTTAAGCTAGTAATTAACCACCAACCCCACCAAATCACTCCCAAAATGCAATTAAATTTCCCTGATCGTCAACCAAAACCGATCACCTTAGGGGGTAACCCCAATTTCTGCTGATGGAAAGGCTTCGCCGGGGTAATTACCTGGGACGCTGCTTCATGCGGTGCGGAGGCGAAACTGCAAGCAAGAAAATTAACAGGGCACCCGAAGGTGCCCGTTTTGATGTTCATAATTTTGCTTGAGGTTTATTTATCATTATTTTTAACAGCATTGTCTGTAATTGCGTTTTCCCTGAAGAGGAAAGTGATGCAATAAAGTCCGGCCAGACCAACTATGGAATAAATTAACCTGCTCAAGCTAGATGTTTCTCTCAACTCGGCACCGCCAAAAATAGCGGCTACCAGATCCCATTGAAAGACACCGACCAACAACCAGTTAATAGCCCCAATAATCACCAGTACTAAAGCAGTTCTTGACAACCAATCCATGTAATAGCCTCCTCATTGTAATTTACCTCTATTCTTTTACAATTTAATAAATTTTATACTTACCCATTTACAAGTCACATTGACAATACATATTACACCATTCTTCTATATTCATTCAATGCTACCAAGCTGTAAAGTATAGCGGACTTAACTTATTGGAAGAGGGGCAAGAATTTGGACTGGCCTTAAAGTATCTACCTTTGTCAACAGCCTACGCTGTGTGGGCTGGTATGGGGACAGCTTTAACGGCATTGGTCGGCATTGTGCTTTTCCATGAAGATATAAGTATTTTGAAAAACAAAGCTTTTCTTACCATAATTGCAGATGTTGTTATACTTAACAAATCAAAAGAGGAGGAGTTTCAACGCACTATTCAAAGGTCACCAACAACACTCTTTGCAGTTAACGCGTATTGCAGAACAGGTCAACAAGCATAAAGAGTATATTCTGCGAAGAATTAAATAACCGTATTCTCTAAAGCTGCCACTCCAGTAAAATATTAAAGGGAATATAACATGTTTTAGCGAACCTTATAGAGCAAACAACGTGAACATGCTTTAAGTATCACGTTTTTTTATCATAAGGGGGTAATGGGCATGGCCTTAAAAATACTTCATACCAGTGATGTTCATATTGGTATGAAATTCAACGGTTACCCTGAATTTATCCGGGGAGAATTGGTTGAGGCAAGATTCAAAGCGCTGGCCAATCTCATACAAACGGCCAATGAGAAAGAGTGCCGTTTATTTGTTATTGCCGGCGACTTATTTGATAAAACAACCATAGCCAAAAAAGATGCTGAAAGAGTAATTAATATACTTGAGGATTTTGCTGGGGATTGCGTCCTGGTCATGCCAGGCAACCATGATTATGACAATGGGATGATTGAGCTTTGGGATTTATTTACCAGAAAACTGTCCGACAAAATTGTTGTATTAAATGAAAATAAGGTTTATCAATTGGCTCAAACCCATGACTTAGATGTAGCCATCTATCCTGCTCCATGCAATAAAAAAATAAGTAAAGCCAACAACCTGGGCTGGATTAATGAATTACATGAACTACCTACAGCTGCCTTACATATCGGGATTGCCCATGGAGCTCTGGAGGGCTTATCTCCAGACTTAAAACAAGATTACTTTTACATGCAGGTTAGTGAGTTAGAACATATTCCGGTTGATCTTTGGCTGCTGGGACATACCCATGTGCCTTATCCGGACCTGGAGCTGGTGAAAGGCCATAAAATTTATAACGCCGGTACTCCCGAACCTGATGGCATGGACTGTTCCCATGTTGGTCATGCCTGGCTGATTGAAATTGATGAACAAAAGAATGTTCAAGCCCAAAGACTTGCTACCGGCTACTATAGATTTATTGATACTGAAGAGATCATTACTGATTGGGATTCCCTGGACAGGTTGAAACAAAAATATTTAAATGAAACAGCCACTCAAACCCTGCTGCGTCTAAGCATCAAGGGACGGGTTGATCGTGAGTTATTTAACCAAAAACAAGCCCTCTACCAGGAATTAGAACAGAGCTTGGCTTATGTTTTAATCGATGATTCAGGATTAGGTTTAAAAATTACAGCGGATGTGATCGACCAGGAATTTACCGCCGGTTCTCTGCCCCACCAGCTTTTCATGGAGCTTATTGCGCAAAACGATGAAGAAGCTCTACAGGTAGCTTACGAATTGGTCAGAGAGGTAAAAGCCGGATGAAAATAAAGTATATCAAATGTAAAAAATTCGGTGGCGTTTCAAATAAAATAATTAAATTTGAGGATGGTTTAAATGTCATTGTCGGTGCCAACGAGGCCGGTAAGAGCACGGTAATAGATGCCATGTTTGCCGCCTTATTTAGGAGCCACAACTTAAAACGAAATACAAATATAGGCAGAGATTTTTATGAAAAATACCTCCCTTATCCAGATGGTGATAGTGCTGTCGTAGAAACTTGTTTTAATATAAATAACCTGGATTTTGAAATTAGTAAGGAATGGGGTATTGCTCCTTCCGGCAGCGTAAGATTTGACGGTAAAATGCTCAAAGATGAGGGTACTATGACCCAAAAGCTGCAGGAGGCATTGGGTTACGGCGAAAACACTTTTAAAAATATAGTATTTGCCAGACAGAAAGACATCCGGGAAGCCCTGGAGAAGATTAGTAAAGACGAGGAAACCTCGGCTGTCATTGATAATATTTTAAAACGGGCGGTCATGGTTTTAGATGGGATTTCTGTAGAAAAATTAAAGAAGCTAATTGATCAAAAGCTGCTGGTTTATTCTGCTAAATGGGACCTGGCAAACAACCGCCCCGAGGGTAATAAAGGTATTAACAACCCCTGGAAAAGAGGGATTGGCAGTGTTTTAGCCGCTTATTACCAAAAAGAGCAACTTAAGCAGGACATGGAGAGTGCGCAAAAGGTCGAAACCGAATTTTCCTTGCTCAGTGAAAAACTAAAAGCGGTGCGGGCCAGGAAACAACAGATTAAAGAGCAGGGCAGTAAGTACGCTCAATTTGAAGGAGACATTATTCAACGCTCAATTTTAGAATCCCAGTTATTAAACCTGCAAAAAAAAGCAGCTGTATTAAGAGAAGTTTACAAACAATTCCCGATTATGCAAATGGAGTTAAGTAATAAAGGGAATGAACTGCAAAAGTTGGAGACCAAAGCACAGCAATTAGAGGATGAACTAAAAAGCGCTGATTTAATCCAAAAAGCTCAGCAGACCAAACAACTCCTGGCTAAAGTTGACAGTATTAGTCAGGCGATAGCTGGAAAAATAGCCGAACAAAATAAGCTGGTTGAAATTAAGGACGAAGAAATTAGACGTTTGGATAAACTACACGAAAGCATGTTATCCGCCAAAGCTAAAATGGAAGCGGGAACCTTGCTGGGCAGATTAAACAAGAGTCAGGGTTACCTGGTTTTCGTCACCAGGGGTCTTCATGAGCGGGAAGAGCTCACAGAAGGAGCCAATTTAACGGCAAGCGGCTATCTGCGTGTTGAAATTGAGGATGGCTTTGACCTGGAAGTAAGGGCAGGGGAAGTCGCCTTTGCCGAGCTCAAGCGACAGTACAAAGAGGCAGAAGAAGAGCTTACCGGTATATTGTCCAGGCTTAATGTTCCCGATCTAGCCCAAGCCAAGGTAAATCACCGTCTATACAAGCAGCTGCAGAGTGATATTAATAGCCTACAAAAACAAATTGAGACCTTGTTAGGGGATAAGACTGTTGAGCAGCTTAAAGCATCTATTCAACTAGAGAAAAACCTCAGTGCCAGGGATGTAAAAGAAATTAACCAGGACAAGCAAAAAATAAATAGTGAGCTAACCAACCTGAAAGCAGAAGTGATCAGCTTGGCTAAAACATTTAAAGAGTGGACCGATAAATACGAAAACCCGGATAAAGTAATTGACTTGCTGACTACTACTTTAATCAGTATTAAAGAAACAGAGGCAAAATTGCAAAACTTAGCTGCACTTCCACAGGAATTCAGAACTACGGAAGAATTTCTAAGTCATCTAAAGCAATTAAGAGCGGCTTACGAACAAGCCGCCAAAGAAGATATCCAATTAACCCAGGATTATTACGCCATTAAATTGCCTGACGTATCCTTCGAGGAATTAGCGCCTCTTTATAAGGAAGCTGAACTTAATTTTGAGAAGCAGCTGGCACATTTGCATTGCCTGCTGCAGATCAAGCAAACCTTAAACCGTAAGTTAAAGGAATTAGATCAAGGTTCCAATGAACCTCTGGTTGAGTTATTCAGTAAATACCTGTCCATACTGACCCTGGGCAAATATTCTGTTGGTAAACTAAGGGGTAATCTTGAAGTAGGGATCATTAAGGAAGATAACATCGCCTTGCCAAGTACTTTGTTTTCTGCGGGGACTTATGACTGTGTGTTATTGGCCTTAAGGTTTGCCCTGCTGGAATATCTATTTAAAGATAAGCAAGGCTTTGTTGTCCTCGACGACTGCCTGGTTAATCTCGATCCAGATCGAAAAGTCAGGGCTGTCGAACTAATTAAAGAGTACGCTCGAAATAATCAGGTCATCTTTACCACCTGTGACCCTGCAACAGCGGATTTATTAAGTGGCAACGTGATTCATATTTAATTCGAAGGTATGTTTTTAAACCAACAACTTGCTACAATAGTAGGGCACAGGGTATTGGTATTTGAGTATTGATATTACTTACAACAGGCTAGCACGAGGACAGTTGTACTTAATAACCTTGATAGACAGCTATTCGAATGAATCCACACATGACTAGGCCGTCCCTGGAGCCTGCCCTGGTCATGTGTGAATTTATTTTAGATATTATTTTATAATAGTTTGCTATACAACAAAACAACATTAATCCACCCTTTCAACTTTCTCAATGGGTATGTCCATAACTTTGTGTAATTGGATTATTTAGCTATAATTTTGGGTAGGCTCATAATAGCTCTTACCTGCAGAGAGGATAGGGCAATGCTGGGAGAAACCCGAGCGCTCTGCAGGGTTCTGCCGGAGATAGCTGAGGATATTATTCCCAGCTTTCTTCTTTTTATTGCTATCTCTGGGAGAATTAAAAGCGATAAACCCGTTTTTTATTTTGACAGCTAATTTATCCCGTACAAGATTGTTTTTTCGGGGATTTAATCCAGATGGACAATGCTGCACTGCCGGTATGGTTTACATACGCCTGGCAATGCTGACCAAATAGCTAAATAATACATTGACTTAATATTTTAAACGACGATGTTCTTATGGGTATCAGCTTGTTATATAGAAATATTAACGATATGACAATTTGTTGCATTATTCCCGAAGGTAATAATGACTTTGCCGTTTAATTTAATAAACAAAATGCAAGATAATAGTTACACCATTATATTTTTCAAAACATTCGTAAATTAAAACATAAGGAGAGATAAGTTTTTATGAAATTAAGGAATAAACTATATATTGATTTTGGTATCTTTTTAGTTTTACTTATAATTATCAATATTATTTCTCTTAATATTGTTAGCCAATTTAAAAATAACACGAACGAAGTAGTGCAAAATAATTATGAAAAGGTCCGTTTGGCAAATATTGTCCGTTTTGAAATCAATAATACCAGCAGGCTTTTTAGGGATCTTACCATGCTAGATAATAATAAAGAGAGTATGGAAAAAGATCTACAAAGTATAGCAGATTCTAGAGAAATCACATTACTAGCCTTAAATGATCTGGATAAATCAGTAAAGTTAAACCAGACAAAGAAATTAGTGTCTAATTTAAAATTTATGTATAACACTTATAATAATTTACAAAACCAAGTTGAAACCCTGGTTAAAGAAGGTCGTAAAGACGAAGCAATTGAAATAATCATCGATAATCAAAATTTTAGAGTTGAAATGTTTAAAATAACAAACCAAATTGTAGAAATTGNNCCACAGTTCTACTTCCGCACCACAGACGTTACCGGCGTAGCCCAGCTGCCGGAGGGTGTGGAAATGGTTATGCCGGGCGATAACATTAGAATGAATATCGAGCTGATCACTCCCATTGCTATAGAAGAAGGATTGCGCTTCGCCATTCGTGAAGGTGGTCGCACGGTGGGTGCTGGTGTGGTTACCGGTATTAACGAGTAATTTTTGACGCTCTTCTTTTAGGCGAAAGGAGGTCAGTGCATGAAAAATCAAAAGATCCGTATACGGCTTAAGGCGTATGATCATCATATGCTGGACCAATCGGCCCAGAAGATTGTAGAAACTGCCCGGCGGACTGGAGCCAATGTGGCGGGTCCTGTACCTTTGCCCACGGAAAAAAATATCTATACGATATTACGTTCCCCGCACGTTAATAAAGACTCAAGGGAACAATTTGAAATGAGAACTCATAAGCGGTTGATTGATATCATGGAACCTACACCAAAAACAGTAGATGCGTTAATGCGTTTAGACCTGCCCGCCGGTGTGGATATTGAAATTAAACTGTAAGCAAGATAAGAAATTAACAGAAAGCAGTCTCGAAGGTCAAGTTCAGCTAAGTTTGGTCATATTGACATTGAACTTCATACGCTGAACCGCTGACGGCATCGAAAAGCCTATGAAGCATTGTACTTCGAGCAGGCTCGGGAGGTGCAAGGAGTAATGCCCAAAGCAATATTGGGTAAGAAGGTTGGTATGACTCAGGTATTTACAGAGCAAGGTATTGCCTTGCCGGTAACCGTTATTGAAGCCGGACCCTGTGTAATTGCGCAAAAGAAAACCGTTGAACATGACGGTTATGCTGCCATTCAAGTAGGCTTTGGTGAAAAACGGGAAAATCTGGTTAACAAGCCAATGAAAGGCCATTATGAAAAGGCGGGTATCAAGCCCAAGCGTTACCTGCGGGAAATACGCGTTGATGACATTGATGCCTATGAAGTTGGGCAGGAAATCAAAGCGGATATTTTTGCACCCGGTGAAAAAGTTGACGTTGTGGGTACCACCAAAGGACGTGGTTTTTCGGGTGGTATCAAACGCCATGGCTTCCATCGTGGGCCTATGGCTCACGGTTCCAAGTATCACCGGAGGCCCGGTTCGCTGGGGGCCAAAGGTCCGGCCCGGGTGTTCAAAGGCAGAAAACTGCCGGGGCACTATGGCGCTGAACGGGTGACCATACAGAATTTAGAGGTTGTCCGGGTGGATGCCGGGCAAAATCTGCTGGCAATAAAGGGAGCCATTCCAGGCCCGCGTGGTGGTTTGGTTATGGTCAAGAAATCCGTTAAAGCCAGGTAACGGCGCGCAGCGAAAGGAGGAAGTCATTCATGCCCAGAGTTGCTATGTATAATATGAACGGTGACCAGGTCGGGGAAATCGAATTAAAAGAAGATATTTTCGGTATTGCTGTTCACGAGCAAGCGTTGCATGATGTTGTAACCATGCAGTTAGCCGGAAGACGGCAGGGTACCCACGATACTAAAACGAGAGCAGAGGTCAGCGGTGGTGGCCGCAAACCTTATCGTCAAAAAGGTACCGGTCGCGCTCGGGCCGGGTCGAACCGTTCACCCATTTGGCGCGGCGGTGGCACTGTATTTGGGCCACACCCGCGTGATTATAGCTACCGGATTCCTAAAAAGGTACGCAGGCTGGCTATGAAATCAGCACTGTCGTCCAAAGTTGAGGGTGGCACCATTGTTGTATTGGAAGAATTAAAGCTAGATGTGCCCAAAACCAAGGATATGGTAAAGATACTTAGTAACCTTAAAGTTAATAACAAAGCTTTAGTAGTTACTGCCCAGAGAGATGACATGGTTTATAAGTCGGCTCGTAACATTCCGGGAATTAAGCAATTAAGTGTTCCGGGGCTGAATGTTTACGATTTACTGGCGCATAAAACGCTGGTCATTACCAAAGACGCGGTGGCCAGGGTTGAGGAGGTGTTTGTTTAATGAAAAACCCTCGCGATATTATTAAGAAGCCGGTAATTACCGAAAAAAGTATGGGTTTGGTGGAAGAAAACAAGTACACCTTTATCGTGGATATAGGTTCCAACAAGATTGAGATCCGCAAGGCCGTGGAAGAATTGTTTAATGTTAAAGTTGACAAAGTGCGTACTATGCGGGTCAAGGGCAAATTAAAGCGGGTTCGTAATCGCTGGGGCAAGACACCCGATCGTAAAAAAGCCATTGTTACTCTTAAAGAAGGAAAAATTCAGCTCTTTGAAGGTGTTTAGTGAAATGATTCTCTCGCTGTCCAGGCAAGGGCACGGGAGCGCGATAAGGAGGGAAACCAGGTGGGGATTAAAAAATTCAAACCTACATCGCCGGGTCGAAGGTTTGTTACAGTTTCAACTTTTGAGGAAATAACTGCCAGCGAACCGGAAAAATCCCTGCTGGAACCGCTTAATAGCAAAGCCGGCAGAAATGCCAATGGCAGAATAACTGTGCGTCACCGTGGTGGAGGACATAAAAGGGCATATCGGATAATTGATTTTAAACGGGATAAGGACGGTATACCGGCTAAGGTAGCCACGATTGAGTATGACCCTAACCGTTCGGCACGTATTGCCCTGCTGCATTACGTTGATGGTGAGAAACGTTATATTATTGCTCCGGTGGGCCTGCAGGTAGGTCAAAAAGTTGAATCAGGTCCTGAAGCTGATATCAAAGTGGGCAATGCCCTGGCTTTGCGTAATATTCCAGTGGGTACAATGATTCATAATATTGAGCTGCACCCCAAGGGCGGCGGCCAATTGGTTAGATCAGCCGGCTCGTCTGCGCAGCTAATGGCCAAAGAGGGTAAATACGCGCATGTACGTATGCCTTCTGGAGAAATGCGTTTGATTTTACAAGATTGCCGGGCTACGATTGGCCAGGTTGGTAATGTGGATCACGAGAATATAACTGTTGGTAAAGCCGGCCGCTCCCGCTGGCTGGGTAAACGCCCCACAGTACGTGGCGTGGTAATGAACCCTGTGGACCACCCGCATGGTGGTGGTGAAGGCCGTTCACCCGTTGGTAGAAATCCGGTAACTCCTTGGGGTAAACCGGCTCTGGGTGCACGCACACGGAAGAAAAAGTCCAGTGATCGCTTAATTGTTAAGCGGCGTGGTAAAAAATAAGATAATGTACAGCTGCAGGAAGGAGGCTAGCCGATGGGTCGCTCTCTAAAAAAAGGCCCGTATTGTGACGAAAAGCTCCTTAATAAAATCCAAGAGATGAATGAAAAGGGCGATAAAAGGGTCATTAAAACATGGTCCCGCCGTTCCACCATTTTCCCGGATATGATCGGGCATACTCTCGCAGTGCATGATGGCAGGAAACATGTTCCCGTATATGTTACCGAGGATATGGTTGGTCATAAATTAGGCGAGTTCGCCCCCACGAGGCTTTTCCGAGGACACGGTTCTCATACTGAAAGGTCTACGTCCTTGAAGTAAACGTGTAAAGGGGGTATAACAACCATGGAAGAAGCAAAAGCGGTTGCGAAATATATTCGCATCTCCCCACGTAAAGTGCGTCAGGTTATTGACATAATAAGGGGTAAGGATGTACAAGAAGCACTGGCAATATTAAAATTCACGCCCAAGAGGGCGTCTGTACCAGTAGCTAAGGTGGTTAAATCAGCCGCCGCCAACGCCGAGCATAATTATGAAATGAATAAGGATAACCTGTATGTGGCCGCTTGTTATGTAGATCAAGGACCCACCTTGAAACGGTGGCAACCCCGAGCTATGGGGCGTGCGGATGTGCTGCGTCACCGTACCAGCCACATTACTGTGGTAGTAAAAGAAAAAAAGGAGGGTTAGTGTGGGGCAGAAGGTAAATCCCGTTGGGTTGCGCATTGGCATTATTAAAGACTGGGAAGGTAAATGGTATGCTGATAAGAAAAACTTTTCCACTCTTTTGCTAGAAGATTATAATATACGCAAATTTGTTAAGAAGAAATTGTTTGCCGCAGGCATTGCCCGCATACAGATTGAGCGGGCTGCTAATAAAATAAAATTATCTATCCATACAGCTAAGCCCGGTATTGTTATCGGACGGGGCGGTACCGAGGTGGAAAATTTACGCAAACAGCTGGAACAAATGACCGGTAAACATGTCAATATCAATATTGTTGAAGTGAAAGTACCTGAAATCGATGCCCAGCTATTAGCAGAAAACGTGGCTTCGCAATTAGAAAGAAGAATTGCTTTCCGCCGGGCTATGAAGCAAAGCGTTGGCAGGGCTATGAAGATGGGCGCTAAGGGGATCAAGATTTCATGCAGCGGTCGTTTAGCTGGGGCTGAAATTGCTCGCACCGAGTGGTACAGTGAAGGCAAAGTTCCTTTGCACACCTTGCGGGCTGATATTGACTATGGATTTGCTGAAGCAAACACAACTTATGGAAAAATCGGTATTAAGGTTTGGATATATAAAGGAGAAGTTTTGCCGGAAGGTAGAAGAACCACTGCCGGTAAAGGAGGCGAATAGGCTTTATGCTCATGCCAAAAAGGGTAAAATACCGCAAGCAGCGCCGCGGGGCGATACCCTCGGGTAAATCCAAGGGGGGCAATGAAGTCCATTTTGGGGATTATGGGTTAAAAGCGCTGGAACCCGGCTGGATTACCAATCGGCAAATCGAAGCCGCTCGTATTGCGATGACACGTTATATTAAGCGTGGCGGTAAAGTATGGATTAAGATTTTCCCCGATAAACCGGTTACTAAAAAGCCGGCTGAAACCAGGATGGGCAGTGGCAAAGGTGCACCCGAGTGGTGGGTAGCTGTTGTAAAGCCCGGTCGGATTATGTTTGAGTTAGCCGGCGTAAATGAAGAGGTTGCCCGGGAGGCCATGCGCTTGGCTTCGCACAAGCTACCCATCAGGACTAAGTTTGTAAGACGTGGGGAAGTAGGTGAGGCAAGTGAAAGCTAAGGAACTGCGAGATATGACCGTTGAGGAATTACAAAAGAAAATGAACGATACCAAGGATGAGTTGTTCCGGCTGCGCTTTCAACTAGCTACCGGACAACTGGATAACCCCATGCGTATCAAGGAAGTTCGAAGAAATATTGCCCGCGTAAAAACTGTTATTCGGGAAAGGGAAATTGGTATCAAGCGGGCCTAGTGAATAAACGTATTATCCCGAAGCAGGAAGGGGGTAGCCATGTTGACGGAGCGCAACTTGCGCAAAACTAAAACAGGCGTGGTTGTAAGTAATAAAATGGATAAAACAGCTGTTGTAGCTGTGGAATTATTAGTAAGACACCCGCTATATAACCGGACTATCAGACAAACTAAAAAATATAAGGCCCACGATGAAGAAAATATATGTAATATCGGCGACAAGGTCAAGATAATGGAAACCAGGCCATTGTCCAAGGATAAAAGGTGGCGTGTGGTGCAAATATTACGCAAGACAGAGCAGTTATAGCCGCCGGTAGCCCGCCGGGGTTATTGTGCGAAGGAGGCTAATACGGTGATTCAAGTACAAACAATGCTTAGAGCGGCAGATAATACTGGTGCCCGTAAGCTGATGTGTATTCGCGTGATGGGCGGTTCGTTACGCCGATATGCCAGTTTGGGTGATGTGGTAGTTGCATCCGTCAAGGAAGCTACACCAGGCGGCGTTGTTAAGAAAGGTGACGTGGTTCAGGCTGTTATTGTCCGAACCAAAAAGGAAGTACGTCGTCCCGATGGTTCTTACATTAAATTTGATGAAAACGCTGCGGTAATCATAAAAGAGGACGGAACTCCGCGTGGCACCCGTATTTTTGGGCCCGTGGCCCGGGAATTAAGAGAGCATGATTATATGAAAATTGTCTCCCTGGCCCCGGAAGTATTGTAGTAGATGCCGCTACAGGAGGTGCAACGGATATGACCAAGCCCAAAGTTCATGTGCATAAAGGTGATACAGTATTAGTGATTCGTGGTAAAAGCGCCGGTAAAAAAGGTAAGGTGCTGGAGGTGCAACCAGCCAAAAGCCGTGTGGTAGTAGAAGGTGTAAACAAGGTTAAACGTCACACCAAACCTACCCGTAGTATGCCGCAAGGTGGTATTATGGAGAAGGAAGCCCCGATCCATAGTTCCAATGTAATGCTGTATTGCAGTAAATGTAATCGCCCCACTCGGGTGGGCAAGAAAATACTGGAAGATGGGAAAAAGATTCGCCAGTGTAAGAAATGCGGGGAAGTGCTCAGCTAACCCGGCGGAAGGAGGGTATAGGTGTGCCAAGGCTTAAGGATAAATTCAGAGATGAAGTAGTTAAGGCCATGATGGAAAAGTTTGGCTATAAAAACCCCATGCAAGTCCCCAGGCTGGAAAAGGTAGTTATCAATATGGGGGTGGGTGAAGCCATCCAGAATAGTAAGGCTATTGATGCTGCGGTGAACGATTTAATGATTATAACAGGCCAGCGGCCAGTGGTCACCAAGGCAAAAAAATCCATTGCTGCTTTTAAGTTACGTGCCGGGATGAACGTTGGCTGTAAGGTTACGCTGCGGGGCGATCGGATGTACGAGTTTGTCGACAGGTTAATGAATATAGCACTGCCCCGTGTGAGGGACTTCCGTGGTACATCCCCGAAGTCGTTTGACGGGCGGGGTAACTATAGCATGGGTGTTAAAGAACAACTTATATTTCCGGAAATCGATTACGATAAAATTGATAAGATCAGGGGCATGGATATTATTTTCGTTACCAGCGCCCAGACTGATGAAGAAGCCCGGGAATTACTCCGTTTACTCGGGATGCCATTTAAAGCAGCTTAAGAGCGGGTAATATAGGATTTCAACAAAAGGAGGGAAATGTGTGGCTAAGAAGTCGATGATAGCCAGATCCAAGCGCCCTCCCAAATTTACGGTGCGGGCGCACAACAGATGTAATATATGTGGCCGACCTCATGCATATATGCGCAAGTTTGGGATTTGTCGAGTTTGCTTTCGGGAATTAGCGTACAAAGGCGAGATTCCCGGACTGAGGAAGGCCAGTTGGTAAAAGGAAGGAGGTACTCCTTAGATGGTGATGACTGATCCTGTTGCTGATTTCCTGACACGTATCCGAAACGGCAATATGGTTTTTCACGATAAGATTGAAGCACCCGCTTCCAAAATGAAGCGATCTATTGCAGAAATTCTCAAGCAAGAAGGTTTTATCCGGGATTATGAGTACATTGAGGATGGCAAACAAGGTATCATCCGTGTTTACCTCAAGTACAGTGCAGGTAAAGATCGGGTGATTACTGGTCTCAAACGCATATCCAAACCCGGGTTGCGTGTATATGCTCGCAAAGATTCTATTCCCAAGGTATTGGGAGGATTGGGTATTGCCATTATTTCAACCTCCCGGGGGATTATGACCGACAAAAAAGCCCGTAAGGAAGGCCTGGGTGGCGAGGTTATCTGCTACATCTGGTAGAGCAGGGCATAGGAGGTGTAAGGCATGAGCAGAATCGGCAAAAAACCGGTACCGCTTCCCGATAAGGTCACGGCTACATTGGATGGTAACACCGTGCGGGTTGAGGGTCCTAAAGGGAAGCTGGAAAAAGTATTCCATCAGGACATGCTAATTAAGTTTGTAGATGACCGTACTATGGTAGTGGAGAGACCATCAGATAACAAGATGCACAAGGCTCTACACGGTCTTACCCGTACCCTGTTAAATAATATGGTACAGGGCGTTGCTAACGGATTCCAAAAGAATTTAGAGTTGGTGGGTGTAGGGTACCGTGCTGCCATGCAGGGTAATAAGCTGGTATTAACTGTGGGATACTCACATCCGGTGGAAATTATTCCACCCGCGGGGATAGAAATTGAAGTGCCGGCTCCTACCAAGATATCGGTTAAGGGCATTGATAAAGAAATGGTAGGTGCTATAGCGGCCAACATTCGGTCGGTAAGGGAGCCCGAGCCTTATAAGGGAAAAGGTATCAAGTATGAGGGCGAACATATCCGCCGTAAAGTGGGCAAAGCCGGGGCTAAACGTTAACGGGGGAAGGAGTGAAGTGGCATGTTTAAAAAACCCGACCGTAATACGCTGCGCAAGAAACGTCAACTGCGCGTACGTAACAGGGTCAATGGTACCGAACAGCGTCCGAGGCTGAATGTGTACCGCAGCCTCAATAACATATACGCACAGATTATCAATGATGAGCGTGGCGAAACACTGGTGACCGCCTCATCCCTTTCGCCCGAAATTAAAGGTACGATGTCTGGAGGTGACCGGCAATCTGCTGCGGCAGTGGGCAAACTCATTGCCTCCAAAGCCCTGGAAAAGGGGATCAAACAGGTAGTGTTTGACCGGGCCGGTTATGTTTACCATGGACGTGTTAAGGCTCTGGCCGATGGTGCCAGAGAGGGCGGTCTTGAGTTTTAAGAAGAATCGGTTAAAAAGGAGGGGAAACGGTGTCAAGATTTGAACCACCCAAGTCCGAGTTTTCCGAAAAAGTAGTATTTATAAATCGAGTGGCTAAAGTGGTCAAGGGCGGCAGGCGGTTCAGCTTTTCGGCCCTGGTAGTTGTCGGAGACGGTAACGGCGCAGTAGGCGCCGGGTTGGGCAAAGCCAGTGAAGTGCCTGAAGCTATTCGCAAGGCTGTTGAGGATGCCAAGAAGAAACTGGTTAATGTACCTTTTGCGGAGGCTACAATTCCGCATGAAGTCATTGGCCGATTTGGTGCGGGAAGAGTGTTATTAAAACCCGCTGCACCAGGAACCGGCGTTATTGCGGGCGGTCCTGTCAGGGCTATAATGGAGCTGGCCGGTGTGAAGGATGTTTTGACAAAGTCTCTGGGTTCTAACAATGCCAATAATGTGGTGCGCGCCACTTTTGAAGCTATTAAAATGTTGAAAACGCCGGAGCAAGTTGCCCGTATGCGCAATAAATCTGTGGAAGAACTGTTGGGTTAGGGGGGTATTTTGTGGCCAAGCTGAAGATTACCCTGGTCAAAAGTGTTATTGGTAAACCGGAGACCCAAAGAAGAACTGTGCGCGCCCTGGGCCTTAAGAAAACAAATCGCTTTGTTATCCAGGAAGATACACCCCAGATAAGGGGCGCCATTAATAAAGTTTCCCATTTGCTTAAAGTGGAGGAAGTATAAAGGAGGTGCACAATGAACCTGCATGAATTGAAACCAACCCCTGGAGCACGGCGTAAGCCTACCCGTAAAGGTCAGGGTATCGGATCCGGATCGGGTAAAACAGCCGGTCGCGGGCACAAAGGCCAAAAAGCCCGTAGCGGTGGCGGAGTGAGACCCGGTTTTGAGGGCGGTCAGATGCCCTTGCAACGGCGTATGCCCAAGCGGGGATTCACTAATGCACCTTTCAAAAAGGAGATTATTACGGTAAACTTGGATAAATTAAACCGCTTTGAAAACGGTACCGAGGTGACCCCTGAAATTTTACTCGAAGCCAGAGTGATCAGAAAGATACGGGATGGGGTTAAAATCCTAGGCGAGGGAAACCTGGAAAAACCACTAACCATTAAAGCCCATGCATTTAGCAAGTCGGCGCTAGAAAAAATTGAAGCTGCCGGTGGTAAGGCTGAGGTGATTTAATGTGGCAACACTGATGGATGGCTTGAAAGGTGCATTTAAAGTCAGTGAGCTGCGTACCAAGTTACTGTTTACGTTATCGATGATTTTTATTTTTCGCGTTGGGGCTCATATTCCAGTTCCCGGAGTGGACGTCGATGCGTTTCGCGAGCTTATTGATACTGCCGGTGTCATATTAGGTTTTTTTGATGTAATATCAGGCGGTGCTTTTAAAAGTTTTTCAGTGTTTGCAATGAGTATTATCCCTTATATCAATGCTTCAATTATAATGCAGCTCCTCACAGTGGTTATACCACATTTGGAGCGCCTGGCCAAGGAAGGTGAAGAGGGGCGCAAAAAGATTTCACAGTATACACGTTATTTTACCGTGGTACTCGCTTTTCTTCAGGCTGTAGGCATGAGCGTGATGATGGGTAAATATGGAGTTCTGCATAGTCCTGGTTTCTTCAGTTATGTTGTCATAATATTTACTTTAACGGCCGGTACGACATTACTGATGTGGCTCGGCGAGCAGATTACTGAGCGTGGTGTTGGCAATGGTATTTCATTGTTGATCTTTGCCGGTATAGTTAGTCGCCTGCCTTCAGGTATTCAAAACCTGTACCTGCAGTTTGAGGCCGGCACAATTAACGTAATGAGCTTGCTCATCCTACTTGTTATCGGTGGGCTGGTTATTGCTGGAGTAGTGGCCGTCCAAGAAGGCCAAAGGCGTATTCCCGTACAATATGCCAAGCGTGTGGTGGGTCGCCGGGTTTACGGCGGGCAGACAACTCACCTACCTCTGAAGGTGAATCAAGCCGGTGTGATTCCTGTAATTTTTGCTTCTTCATTAATGATGTTTCCTGAACAAATTGCACGCTGGTTTCAGGGCTCTGCCATAGCTGAATTTTATGTAAAATACTTTGGTTGGAATTCGGCAGCTCATACATTGATTTACGCTTTATTGATTATTGGCTTTACTTATTTTTACACTGCAGTAATTATGAACCCGGTTGACATGGCAGATAATATCAAAAAGTACGGTGGTTTCATACCTGGTATCAGGCCTGGTCGCCCCACATCAGAATACATTGCTAGAGTTATGAACCGCATAACACTGGCTGGTGCCGTGTTTTTGGCGTTAATTGCAATTTTACCAAACTTCGTGTTGTTGGCTACACGAATACCGAATATATATTTTGGCGGTACAGCTTTATTAATTGTGGTTGGTGTAGCTTTGGATACAATGAAACAAATTGAATCGCAACTATTAATGAGAAGCTATCAGGGGTTTATCAAGTAACCGGGGTGTTTGTATGATTATCTGTAAATCTGAGCGGGAATTGTCTTTCATGCGGGAAGCCGGTAAAGTGGTGGCTGGAGCTCTTGACGAGTTAGCCAAGAACATCACGCCTGGAGTAACTACCGCAGAACTGGACCAGTTGGCTGAGAAATACATTATTTCCCAGGGAGCTAATCCGGCTTTTAAAGGGCTTTACGGTTTTCCATACACCATTTGTGCATCGGTGAATGAACAGGTGGTACACGGCTTTCCTAGTTTAAGAAAATTGGAAAATGGAGATATTATTAGTATTGATGTTGGTGCGGAAATAAATGGATATTTTGGAGATTCTGCCCGTACCTTTGCGGTCGGTGAAATTTCTGAAGAGCTGCAAAGGTTATTGGATGTAACTCGTGCAGCGCTAGCAGAAGGCATAAATGCGGCAAGGAACGGAAACAGACTATCTGATATATCTTATGCTGTGCAGGATTATGTTGAAAAAAATGGCTATTCGGTGGTTAGAGATTACGTTGGACATGGCATTGGCACTAAAATGCATGAAGAACCCCAGGTACCGAACTTTGGTAGGCCAGGTCGAGGACCACGGCTTAAGCCTGGCATGACATTAGCAATAGAACCGATGGTAAACATGGGAAGTTACCATGTACAAACTCTTCTGGATAAATGGACGGTGGTAACACAGGATGGTCAACCATCGGCTCATTTTGAGCATACCATTGTAATTACCGATAGTGAGCCGGAGATTCTGACATTGCCCTAGAATTGTGCACTATAATTACATAATATGGTGTGGAAGTAATATGGGCAGGGACTTGATTTTGTACCCTGGCTTGTCTGGAGGATGAATAATGGTGCAGCTTGGGATAACCCCGGGACAGCTAGTGGAACCCAAGGCCGGGCGAGATAGCGGTAAGTACTATCTGGTGCTTCAGGTTATTGATGATTGTTACGTACTTGCTGTTGACGGAACGGTTAGGCGATTAGAGAATCCGAAGAAAAAGAACATTAAACATCTTATTTTGCACGGGAAAATCGCCAAGGAGATTGCTGGTAAGTTGAAGTTGGGTGAGCGTATTAGTAATGTCGAAATACGCAGAGCGCTTGAGGGCTTGCTAGATAAAACGGAAGAGCTGCCATTTTAAAGGAGGTTGGTTTGTTATCTAATGTCAGGTAAGGATGTTATAGAAGTTGAAGGTACTGTAATCGAGCCATTGCCGAATGCTATGTTCCGGGTGGAACTGAAAAACGGCCATAAGGTTTTGGCCCACGTGAGTGGGAAGATTAGGATGAATTTTATCCGGATTTTAGCCGGGGACCGTGTCATGGTGGAATTGTCCCCATACGATTTAACCCGAGGGCGCATTGTCTATCGTTACAAATAGCGTTCCGTACTAAAAGTAAGGGCCCGAGGAGGTTGAACAATGAAAGTCAGGCCTTCTGTGAAAACAATATGTGAAAAATGCAAGATTATACGTCGAAAAGGTAAGATCATGGTGATATGTGAAAACCCCAAGCATAAACAAAGGCAAGGGTAAGCTGGAGGTGTTTATAAGGAATGGCACGTATCGCGGGAGTAGATTTACCGCGGGATAAAAGAGTGGAAATTGGCCTTACCTATATTTACGGCATTGGTAAGCCCACCTCGCAGAAAATATTAGAACAAACTGGAGTTAGCCCTGATACACGGGTCAGGGACTTAACTGAGGATGAAGTAAACAGATTAAGAGATGTCATTGAAAAGAACTATCGTGTAGAGGGCGACCTGCGCAGAGAAATAGCTTTGAATATCAAGAGATTGATAGAAATCGGCTGCTATCGTGGACTGCGTCATCGCCGCGGGCTGCCGGTACGCGGTCAAAATACTAAAAACAACGCCAGGACGCGCAAAGGTCCGAAACGCACGGTTGGCGTACGTAGGAAAAAGTAAGGGGGGGATATAAATGGCTCGTAGAGCAACTAGAACCAAAAGACGGGAACGTAAGAATATCGACCGTGGCGTGGCACATATCAAGTCGACATTTAACAATACGGTAGTAACCATTACCGATACAAAAGGTAATGCTATTTCTTGGGCCAGCGCCGGCGGGGTTGGTTTTAAAGGATCACGGAAAAGCACCCCCTTTGCTGCTCAAATGGCAGCTGAAAAGGCTGCTAAAGAAGCCATGGAACACGGTATGAAGGAACTGGAAGTATCAGTGAAAGGACCAGGCGCAGGGCGTGAGGCTGCTATTCGTTCCTTGCAGGCTGTAGGGCTGGAGGTTAGTGTAATAAAGGACGTTACACCTGTTCCCCACAATGGATGCCGGCCGCCCAAGCGCCGGAGAGTATAAGAGGAGGTGTAGTAAGCAACTTATGGCAAGATATACGGGTCCGCAGTGCAAGCTGTGCCGTCGCGAAGGTCAAAAGCTGTATTTAAAAGGTGACCGTTGCTATACCGGTAAGTGTGGTATTGACCGCCGTAGTTATGCTCCCGGTCAGCATGGTCAGGGTCGGAAAAAGGTTTCCGAGTATGGCCTGCAGTTGAGGGAAAAGCAAAAAGCCCGTCGTTTTTACGGGGTTTTGGAAAAGCAATTTAGAAACTATTATTTCACAGCAGCCAGGCAGCCAGGCGTGACTGGTGAAAATCTATTACGCTTATTGGAGCGTCGTTTAGACAATGTGGTTTACCGCCTGGGTTTGGGCGCTTCACGTAACGAAGCCCGCCAATTAGTGCGCCATGGTCATTTCATTGTTAACGGCCGGAAGACCAATATTCCTTCATTCCTGGTTAGGGTTGGGGATGAAATTACTGTCCGTGAAAGAAGCAAGGAATCGCCGCGGGTTAAGGAATTAATTGAACGTGCAGCCGATAACACAGCCCCGGCCTGGCTGGAATACGACGCCGAGCAAATAAAAGGCCGGGTGGTAGCTCTTCCCTCTCGGGAACAGATAGATGCCCCCGTTCAAGAAACCCTTATAGTAGAGCTTTACTCTAAGTAGTACGGGTTTGAGCAGGGGAAATCCTAATCCGTCCTAAGGAGGGGTTTAAATCTAAGTTATGTTGGAAATTGAGAAGCCTAGAATCGAATGCGCAGAAATTAATGATGACCAACACTATGGTAGATTTGTGGTGGAACCGCTGGAGAGGGGTTACGGGATTACTCTGGGCAATTCGCTACGACGTATATTACTATCCTCGCTACCAGGCGCAGCGATAACCTCGGTTAAAATTGAAGGGGTGCTGCACGAATTCTCCACGATACCGGGTGTTAAAGAAGATGTAACCGATATAATCCTTAACCTCAAGTCTCTTTGTCTTAAAATGCATACAGACGAGGAAAGGATTATCCGTATTGAGACTCAACAAGAAGGTGCAGTAAAAGCCGGGGACATTTTAGTAGACCCGGACGTGGAAATTTTGAACCCAGATATGCATATTGCTACTCTGGCTGAGGATGGACGGTTGTTTATGGAAATGACTGTTTCCAAAGGCCGTGGCTATGTATCAGCTGAGCGCAATAAAAAAGGTGATCATATTATCGGGGTAATTCCAGTTGATTCTATCTTCACTCCCGTGCGCAAGGTTAATTTCAATGTGGATAATACTAGGGTAGGTCAGCGCACAGACTATGATAAGCTTACCTTGGAAGTTTGGACTGACGGCAGTATAAAACCGGATGAAGCAGTAAGCCTTAGTGCAAAGATATTAAGTGAACATCTGCGTTTGTTTATTGGTTTAACCGAGTCTGCCGCAGAAGTTGAAATAATGGTTGAGAAGGAAGAAGAACAGAAGGATAAGATACTGGAAATGCCGATTGAAGAGCTTGATTTAAGCGTACGTTCATACAATTGTCTGAAACGGGCCGGTATCAACACTGTAGAAGAGTTGGTTCAGCGCAACGAGGAGGATATGATGAAGGTACGTAACCTGGGCAAAAAATCCTTGGAAGAGGTCATGAACAAACTTTCCGAGTTGGATTTGAAACTGCGCCGCGAAGATGATTAAGGAGGGATAATGGTGGCCTACGCTAAATTGGGTCGCAACACCGGCCATCGAAAGGCAATGTTGCGTAACCTGGTGACTGCTCTGTTTCGCGATGAACGTATTACCACCACTGAGACCCGAGCCAAAGAGGTAAAAAGAATTGCTGAAAAAATGGTAACTCTGGCCAAGCGTGGAGATCTTTCTGCTCGCCGCCAGGCACTGGAATATATTTACGAGGAAAGAGTAGTTCGTAAACTGTTTGACACCTATGGACCCAAATACGCTGAACGCCAGGGTGGTTATACCCGCATAGTTAAGCTAGGTTACCGGCGCGGTGATGCTGCCCAGATGGCACTGTTAGAAATGGTATAATCGATTTGCTGACCGGGAAATCGCTAATTGCGGTTTCCTCTTGGCATTTATAGGCAGGGAGTTATTAGTTATGCCCGGTCCTAGCAATATACTTATTGAACTGGAAAGTGTATCTTATGCCTACCCGGGCAGTAAATTTGCCGCACTGCAGGATATCTCCGCATGTGTCGGCAGAGCAGAGTTTATTTCTGTGATTGGTCCTAACGGTTCCGGTAAATCTACTTTGGCCCGGGTAATGGCCGGATTATTGTTAACTTCCGGCGGACGGGTAATGATAAATGGTCTGGATACTGCCAGGCCAGAATCGCGCCAAGAGATACGCCGGAACGTTGGATTAGTTATGCAAAACCCTGATAATCAATTGGTGGCTGCCGTGGTGGAGGAGGATGTGGCCTTTGGCCCTGAAAATTTAGGCCTGCCCTCTGCCGAAGTGTTCCGCCGGGTGGAAGAGGCGTTAGCGGCAGTTGGTTTAAGTGATATGCGCAGCCGTCCGCCCCATATGCTTTCCGGGGGCGAAAAACAGCGTTTAGCTATAGCCGGTGTGCTGGCCTTGAAACCGTTATGTGTGGTGTTGGACGAACCTACTTCGATGCTCGATCCTTTTGGCCGACAGGAAGTACTGCAGGTGTTACGCAGTCTTTCCAAGTCTGGTACAGCGGTAGTACTAATCACCCACCATATGGATGAAGCTGCTTGTGCCGACCGGGTTTGGCTGCTTGACAAAGGTTGTTTGTTATTTGATGCTGAGCCTGCAGCGTTGTTTAGTCAGTTTGAGCTGTTGCATGAACTTGGGTTAACCTCAACCAGCGCCGGCGAACTAGCTTACCGGCTGGTGGAACAAGGTTTTACTCTGCCGGTAGGAATTGTCACCATGGAGGATATGGTAAATTTTTTATGCCGTGTATTGAAGTAGAGGAACTAACGCATGTATATTATCCCGGTACACCGCTGGAAATAGTGGCTCTGCGGGATATCGAGCTGACGGTGTATGATGGTGAATTTATCGCTCTTGCCGGTTCAGCCGGTAGTGGTAAATCCACCCTGGTGCAGCACTTTAACGGTCTGCTGTTACCCACCGCCGGTTGTGTAAAGGTGTTAGGCCGTGCAATTTCCGATAAACAACATCGTCAGCAATTGTGGCGGCAAGTCGGCTTGGTTTTCCAATTCCCGGAAAGGCAAATCTTTAGTAACACTGTATTTGAAGATATTGCTTTTGGTCCTCGTAATTTGGGCTGGGACAGTACAACGGTGAGTAAGCAGGTCAAAGATACGGTTGCCCTGGTAGGTTTGCCGGAAGAAATACTGTCCGCGGACCCCAGAACCCTTAGCGGTGGGATGCTCCGGCGAGTGGCTATTTGCGGAGTGCTGGCGATGCGTCCCCGGATACTAATTATGGACGAGCCGGGGGCCGGACTTGAACCTGCAACCAGGCAGTTAATTTTGGCCAACATAAAGGAAATTCAAGCGCAGCATGGAATGACGGTGATATTAATTACCCACCACCTGGAGGACGCAGCTGTCTTTGCCGAGCGAGTAGCGGTGCTTCACCAGGGTGTGCTCTTATCTATTGGTCCCACCAGGGAAGTGCTGAGTCAAACTGAGTTGCTGCATAGAGCAGGTCTAAAAGCTCCCTTTGCTGTGGAACTAGCGCAGCGGTTGAGCCAGGAGGGTATCCCTTTACCCTCATTGCCGCAGTCCATAGAAGATGTCGCCCAATTACTGCAACAACTGTTACAGACCAACGGAGCCCGGCCGGGGGGAGCGTCATTATGAACAATATTTCGATGGGTCAATATTTGCCGGCCGGCTCTCCGGTGCACCGCCTGGATCCACGGTCTAAATTAATCTGCATTGCACTGCTAGTTCCAGCTGTGCTTATGACATCTAATCCGCTCGGTTTAACGCTGGTATCTCTATGGACGCTGCTGGTTGTGCTCTTGTCGGGCATCAAGCCGGGCTTGTACTGGCAAAGCTTAAAACCTTTGTGGGTGCTGCTGCTCATTAGTTTTGTGTTACAAGTTTTTTTTACGCCTGGTAACGCGCTGCTTACCCTGGGATTTATTAAGATATCCCGTGAAGGTTTGCTGTATAGCGGGTGGTTATTGTGGCGAATTAGTGTGTTGTTATTAGCGGCATCTGTGCTAACCTTTACTACCACACCTCTGCAGTTGACCATGGCGTTGGAATGGCTGTTGTCACCGCTACGCCGGATGCGGGTACCTGTACAGGAATTGGCCATGATGATTAACCTGGCACTGCGCTTTGTGCCTACTTTATTTGATGAAGCCAGAATGCTGCTATTGGCACAGCGTTCCAGGGGAACCGACTTTAACAGCGGCAGCATCAAGGAACGAGTAAGCCGGCTAACTCCCTTTATGGTGCCGCTGCTGACGAATATTTTTAGCCGGGCCGACGAACTGGCCCTGGCTATGGAAATAAGGTGTTACCGGGTTGGCGCTGCTCGCTCCCGTTTACACGTTATGCGGTTTAGACCGGCAGATTATGCAGCGCTGTTCCTCAATACAGCTATTTTGGCAGCGGTGATCACTGCCAAAGCGTTATAATGAACTGCCTGTTGTGCAGGCACTGTATAGATCAATATTTTCCCGCGAGGTGAGCCCTTGCGTAATATTAAGTTAACCCTGGCTTATGACGGTACGAACTACTACGGTTTTCAAGAACAGCGGGGTACCGGATTGGTTACGATACAGGAAGTTTTAGAGCAGTGCCTTGGCCGGATGGCGGGGCGCCGGGTTCAGGTAATTGGAGCAGGACGTACCGACTCGGGGGTCCATGCCCGGGGTCAAGTGGTTAACTTTGATGCAGCGGGTTGGCCTATACCGGTGGAACGTATGCCACTGGCCATCAATGGCTTGTTACCTCGTGATATTGTCGTAACGGACGCCCAGGAGGTCGGGGAAGATTTCCATGCCCGTAAATCCGCCAGGTCTAAAACTTACTGCTATTCGATATGGAATAACCGCATTCCCTCGCCATTTCACCGTTTGTACAGCAGTTTTTTACCGGTTCCACTGGATGACGCAGCCATGTCAGCGGCCTGTGCATATTTAATGGGGGAACACGACTTTAAATGTTTCCAGGCAGCCGGAGCAACAGTGAAAACTACGGTGCGCACACTGTACCGTGCAGAGGTTATACGTAAAGGGTCCTTGGTGCAGTTTGTTTTCAATGGCGATGGGTTCTTATACAATATGGTGCGCATAATGGCCGGTACACTATTACAGGTGGGTACAGGTAAAATATACCCGGAAGCGATTAAAACAATACTAAGCTCTAAACAGCGGGCATTAGCCGGACCGACCATGTCACCTCAAGGCTTATGCCTTGAATTTGTAGAATATTAGTAGTGGTTATCCAAACACTAAGCACCGTTCGGTGAATGAAGGATGAACTACCGGTTTGTCGATAAATTATTTTACCTTGACACTGGAAATACTATGTATTAAAATAATTTCATGTGTGACCTAGTGGCAATCGAAGAGCCCCCGATTAGCCAGTATGGTTTCTTTTCACCACGCAGGAGGTAATAATAGTATGAGGACGACATATATGGCCAAGCCCGCCGATGTCCAGCGCAAATGGTACATAATTGACGGTGAGGGTAAGGTCCTGGGACGTTTGGCAACTGAGGCTGCCAGGCTGTTAAGAGGGAAGCATAAAACAATTTTTACGCCCCACGTAAATACAGGTGACCATGTAGTGATTATTAATGCTGATAAGGTTATTCTTACCGGTAATAAATTGCGCCAGAAGATGTATTACAAGCACTCAGGCTATCCCGGTGGATTGAAAGCCACCAGCTATGAAAAGTTAATGCAAAACAAACCCGAATTGGCCGTTTACAAGGCAATTACCGGCATGTTGCCCCATAACAGCCTGGGCAGAAATATGGCCAAGAAACTAAGGGTATATCGCGGTAGTGAACATCCCCATGCGGCTCAAAAGCCGGAAATTTGGGAAATGTAACGGTCGAAAGGAGGAGCATGAGTGGCTTTTGTGCAATTTTATGGAACCGGACGCAGGAAAGATGCGGTAGCTAAGATTTTTCTTCGCCCCGGCGAAGGCAAAATGACGATTAATAATAAAAGTTTGGAGGAATATTTCGGCAGGAAGACGCTGCAAATTATAGCTCGCCAGCCGTTGGAGTTAACCGGCACGAGTAATCGATTCGATATCATGGCCAAAGTACTGGGCGGTGGTGTCAGTGGTCAGGCCGGTGCTGTCAAACTGGGTATTGCCCGCGCTTTGGTTGAGGCAGACCCTAACTTGAGGCCTGTGCTAAAAAAAGCCGGCTTTTTAACCCGCGACCCGCGAATGAAGGAAAGGCGCAAATACGGTCTGAAAAAGGCCCGCCGCGCCCCGCAATTCTCCAAACGTTAAGCTTATTAAAAAACTAAATTTGCAACCCAGACCACCGGAAATGATAAGGTGGTCTTTTTTTATCTTTCAGGCTCCGATTACCCTCGATTGCCGTACTGTTCGTGTGTTTGTGGCCGTTATGGTACCAGCAGGCGCTTGCTTTTTTCCACATATCTAATTTGACACCCGCATAATTTTAAACGGGGGCTAAATGAGCCCCGTTAAGTGCGGGAGGGGATGAATAAATGCTGCGGGTAATCAGGGTGAGATTTCGTTATTTGTGTTTGTTTACTGTTATTTTAGTGCTCGGTTTTTTTTCGCTGCGGGCTATTTATGATCATATGGAAAACCGCCGGGTAGCCGCTTTATCCTGGTCGCTAGCTAACAAGGTGATTGTGGTAGACCCGGGACACGGTGGTATCGATCCCGGGTCTAAGGGTCCAACCGGGGCTATTGAAGAGGATATAACCTTGGAGGTTGCTCGTAAACTGGCCACGGTTTTAAGCCAGGCAGGCGCGATTGTGCTAATGACTAGAGAGTCTGATATGGACCTTAGCGAGGAAGGCGGCAGCCTGCTTACACGCAAAAGACAGGATTTGGCCAGGCGGGTAGCCCTGGCTAACGAGCACGATGCAGATGCTTTCATCAGCGTGCATGTCAATAGTTTTAAAAGCGGACCAACGGAGCACGGGGCGCAAACTTTTTACCAGCCAGGCTCGGAAGAGGGCAAGAAACTTGCCACCAGCATTCAATCGGAATTAATCCGTCTACTAAAAAATACCAACCGGAAAGCCAAAGCAGTGGACTATTATACCACGCGTAATGCTAAAATGCCGGCAGTTATTGTGGAGATTGGCTTTATCAGCAACGCCAAAGAAGAAAAATTAATGGGCGATGTCGATTATCAAGGCAAACTTGCCTATGTCATCTATTCCGGCATGGTCAAATACTTTGCCGGACACGCCACGCCTACCAGTGGAGCGGTGGACAAGGAAAAGGCTACGGAGACTTTTATGCAGAATAAAGGAGAAATCTATAATGCCCCGTAGAAATAGCTGCCGGCTTAATGCGTTAGTATAATAGTTCTTAGATTAGAGATTTGACGCTCAACTCCGGCTTACCGTTCATATAAAAATTTAAACCGGTTCATGACCTGAATAATCAATATTGCAGCTAAGGTAGTTGATATGACAATGATTAAATCACCCATGTCTAACGGTACTGTATGCAGTACTCGGTTAAGCAAAGGCTGATAGATAGCCAGCGTCTGCAAGCTAAGCACCAGCACTATAGCCCCCCAGACGTATGAGTTGTTGAATAAGGTGCGATCCAGTTTAAGGACTCCGCCGTTGCGCACGTTAAAAATATGCAGCAATTGTACCGCTGCCAGGGTAGCGAAGGCCACGGTTCTGGCTTTGTCCAAATTATCGGTGGTGTTCAGGGTATACAGGTAGGCTGCCAGGGTTGCCAGCGCCAGCACAATACCCTGGATAAGTAAGCGTAATTTAAACCGGTTGGTGAGAATAGCCTGGCCTGGTTCGCGGGGCGGGCGCTTCATGATGCCCTTATCGGCAGGTTCCCAGCCCAGGGACAGCGCAGGGAAAACATCCGTCACCAGGTTTAGCCACAGAATCTGCAAGGCCACCAGGGGCAGGGGCAGACCCAGTAGCAGAGTGATAAAGATGAACAGGATTTCACTCAGGTTGCAGGAAAACAGGTAGTGAATAAACTTTGAAATATTATCAAAGATAACCCTGCCTTCCTTGACGGCCTTAATAATAGTGGCAAAATTATCGTCCGCCAGGACCATGTCGGCCGCCTCTTTAGCCACCACGGTGCCCTGTATGCCCATAGCAATCCCGATATCTGCTTCCTTTAAGGCCGGGGCATCATTCACGCCATCTCCGGTCATAGCTACAATTGCCCCCTTGTCCTGCAGGGCATCCACAATCTCTAACTTGTCCTTGGGGGTGACCCGGGCAAATATGCTGGTATGGGCTAGTTCAGCGGTTAACTGTTCTTTGGACATGTTGTGCAGGGCAGCACCGTGGATAATGTCACCTTGGGGCAGGCTCAGGCGCTTGCCGATGGCTTGAGCGGTTTCCGGTTGGTCTCCGGTGATCATGATGGTGCGGATGCCGGCCTGGGTAGCCTCCTCGATGGCCTGCTTGGCTTCCTCCCGGGGCGGGTCCATAATGCCAGCCAGACCGATGAGGATCAGGTCCCGGTAGGGTTCTTCTGCTATAGATTGTACCGGGCGATAAGCTACGGCCAGCACACGCAAACCCCGATGAGCGATTTGCTCATTTGCTGCCAGGGCTTGCTGCCTTACCTGTTCATCCATGGGCACTAATGCACCGTCTTTGAGCAGTGAGGCACAGCTTTCCAGGATTACCCCCGGAGCTCCTTTAGCCATTACCTGTATTTTCCCGTCGGGCAGGCTGTAATAGACGGCCATGCGCTTTTCATCAGAGTTAAAGGGGATTTCCTTCAATTCCCTATAACCCGACCTCCTGGCTGTTTCGGGGTCGAAGCCACCCTTTAGCGCGGCCACTACCAGGGCACCCTCCGTAGGATCACCCACCACATCCCACTGGCCGGTTTCATTTTTATTGATAGAAGCGTTACTGGCCAAAGCACCGGCTTGCAGAAATAACGCCAAATCACTCTGCACCTCTGCCTTGCGGCCATCGTCCAAAAAATCTCCTTCGGGTGTGTAACCGGAACCGGTTACCGAGATTAGCCGCCCCCCCAGCCAAATTTGTTCCAAAGTCATGGCATTCTCGGTCAGGGTACCGGTTTTGTCGGTGCAGATTACCGTGGTTGAACCCAGAGTTTCCACCGCCGGTAAACGCCGAATTATCGCGTTTTGCCTAGCCATGCGGGCCATGCCGATGGCCAGGGTAATGGTGAAAACGGCAGGCAGCCCTTCGGGTACTGCGGCGATAGCCAGGGCGATGGCTGTCTCTAAAACCTCAAACACCGGGTGTCCCATAGCAATACCTACAGCTACCATCACTGCAGCAATAACCAGG
Organism: Sporotomaculum syntrophicum; assembly: GCF_009932395.1. GTDB lineage: Bacteria > Bacillota > Desulfotomaculia > Desulfotomaculales > Desulfallaceae > Sporotomaculum > Sporotomaculum syntrophicum. The sequence goes on along the minus strand of NZ_LSRS01000003.1, from coordinate 338,557 downwards.
CTGATGCCGGCCAAGGAGCGACCTAAAACAGCCATGCGCTTTTCCAAGGGGGTTTCCTCGGAAACGGTTTGTTCAAGCAAAGAGGAAATACCGCCTATTTCAGTATGGCTGCCGGTAGCGGTGACTACAGCGTGCCCATTGCCTCGGACCACCATCGTGCCCATGTAAACCATGTTTTTACGATCGCCCAGGGGCAGGTTGGCTTGCTCCAGTACATCTATTTTTTTATTTACCGGCTGGGATTCACCGGTTAAAGAAGCTTCTACTGTAGCCAAATTTTCGGCTACCACCAAACGGGCATCGGCAGTAACCCGGTCGCCCTCCTCCAGGACCAAAATATCGCCGGGTACCAGTTGTTCAGCGGCAATTTCCTGCAACTTACTGTCACGCACCACCTTGGCAGTGGCGGTCACCATCTTTTTTAACGCATCCATCGCTTGCTCTGCCTTATATTCGGTAACAAAACCAAATGCCGCGTTCAGGATAATCACCGCTATTATAGCCACCGCTTCAATATAATCACCCAGCAGCAGAGAAATAGCCGTGGCCACTAGCAATAAAGCAGTAATAATATTGCGAAACTGGTTTAATAAAATAACCCAGGGGGAGATGCCGGCTTGTTCTTGAAGCTTGTTTTCGCCGTGCTCGGCCAGGCGGCGTTGTACCTGTTCACTATTCAGCCCATTTTCCAGATCCGTTTGAAGATGAGCGATTATTGCATCTGCTTCCATTGTGTGCGGGTGTGCTGGCATTTGCTCTGATCCTCCTAATAAGGTACTGTTGATATGGCGTAGTTTATTTAACCAGGGCTTTATATAGTGTTTAACGCATTTTCCACTGTGGTGTTCTTTTTTCTAAAAAGGCATTGACTCCTTCCTGGGCATCTTCGGTAGAGCACAGGATGGCAAAATGGTGATTAACCAATTCATAGGCTTTAGCGTATTCTAAATCGCACATTTTATAAAAGGACTTTTTACCCATTTGTACGGCCAGAGGACTTTGAGCGGCAATTTTTTGTGCTAGTTGCAAGGTCTCAGTTTCCAGTTCCTCCCGGGGGACAACTTTATTGATCAGGCCAAGCTGCTTAGCCTGCTCTGCGTCAATGATGTCCCCGGTTAAAAGCATTTCCAGCGCTTTTTTCTTGCCTACATGACGGGATAGGGCTACCGCCGGACCCATGCAGAACAAGCCGAGGTTTACTGCGGTAGTGCCGAAACGTGCGCCTTCGGCGGCTATAGCCAGGTCAGCCGCCAATACTATGCCAGTGCCGTTGGCTATAGCAAGATCCTGGACAGAGGCAATCACCGGCTTACCCATAGAAGCAATCGTTAAGCTCAGCTGACCCATTAAATTAACCCAGTTCAGGCGTTCCACCATGTTTTTACCATTCATCTCATTTACATCTACCCCGGCACAAAAGGCTTTGCCTTTGCCTTGAATAATGATGACCCGGATTTCTGCGTCTTGTTCCAGGTCATGCAGGACCCGGTTAATTTCCTGAGCCATTACAGTAGTAAAAGTATTTAAATTTTCCGGGCGGTTTAAAGTGATTATACCAATGTGTTCATTTTTTCGCACCAGCAGAGTTGTATATGCCATGTTCATTATCTCCCCATATAAAGTTTTTTTTACCTTGAAAAAAGATACTTTTTTATAGTTACAATATTTTCAATCCTTCAATTTATATGCTAAAGCAATACAAGCTTTCCGGATCAGTATATTGGTATTGAAAATAAACCAGGTTGGCTTAACATAATAAGATTTTATTTAAATTCTACCATGATAACCTGTTACTTGGTAAAGATTTTGCTTATAATTAATTATCAGGCTTATGTAGCAGGTTTACCGGGCTAGTCTGTAAGATGTTTGGCCGCCCTACCTGGATATATATTTTAACACGTATAATTAATTAAGTTAAGATAAGTTACGGGGGAGTACGGGTATGGACTTAAGTGCAATTTTTATAACTGCGCTGGTGGTTGGCTTCTCCGGCGCAGCCATGCCAGGACCGCTGTTGACAGTGACCATTGGTGAAGTCGTTCGGCGCGGTTTTATTGCCGGGCCGCTGTTAATGGTGGGGCATGCCCTGCTGGAAGTTCTGCTGGTGCTGCTGCTGTTGTGGGGAGCAGTCGAAATATTGCTGGCTAAACAGGTGCATATGGTTATTGCTCTGGCTGGAGGAGCTTTTTTAATTTACCTGGGCTGGACCATGTACCGGGATGCCCGGCAGGGCAAGGTTTCCTTGCAGCTGACACCCGAGGTTGAGGAAATAACCGGTGAACAGGCGGCCCGGCGATACAGGATTCATCCGGTATTGGCAGGCATATTGGTTAGCTTGTCTAACCCTTACTGGAGTATTTGGTGGGCGACAATCGGTCTGGCCTATATCACCACTGCAATGGCTCGGGGTACGGCCGGGCTGCTTGCGTTTATGGGCGGGCACCTGCTGGCCGATTTCATCTGGTACGGGTTTATATCGGGGGCAGTGGCCGGTGGGCGCAGGTTTTTAAATCAACAATTCTACCGTGGTGTCATAGCGGTGTGTGGGTTATTTTTATTGGTGCTGGGTAGCTATTTTGTCTATAGCGGTTTGTCTTAAGCTTTGGAAAGACTTTGGATGTTGCATTCCGAAGTTTTACAGAATCAAAACATGACTTTGCATAACGGCAGCTAGGCCGGGAGCATGGTCACCGTTTTATTTTGGTGGTACGCCCGTGGGCGGGTTATTTTAGCAGGTGGGCAGTTTATTTTGTATATAGCACCGGGCTTAATGAACAATATAATAGGACCAGTTATTTAAGGAAGGAGTTGAGCACCCGCAGCGGCCGGGCCGCGGTGCGGGTATAACCTATGTCGATTGTTTTTTGCGGTATTTGTCCTCACCCGCCGGTGATGGTACCTGAAGTGGGGCAGGGCCGGGATAATGAGGTGGCCAACACAAAAAAAGCGATGTTGGAACTGGGACGGCGGTTAAGTGAAAGCGACGCTGAAACACTGGTTATGATTTCTCCCCACGGCACTGTATTCAGCGATGGTATTGGGATCAACGCCGAAAAGGAACTGAGTGGCAATCTGGGCCAGTTTAATGCTCCCGGGGTGCGCTTTGCACTGGCCAATGATCTGGCTCTGGTGCAAAAAATACAGAACAAGGCCAGATTGCAGAATATCACAGTGGCGGGTATCGACAGTACCCTGGCCAGGCGTTATGGCGTCACCACCGGGCTGGACCATGGCATCATGGCACCGCTATATTTTCTCCGGCAAGCGGGTGTGCATATTCCTCTCGTGCATGTCTCAATGGGACTGCTGCCCTTTTACCAACTGTATTCCTTCGGGGTCGCCCTTCGGGAAGCCGCGGGGGAATTAAATAAACACGTGGCTGTGCTGGCCAGTTCTGATCTTTCCCACCGTTTGACCCTGGATGCGCCGAATGGCTACCATCCGGCCGGCAAGGAATTTGACCACCGGCTGGTGAAACTGGTGCGCGTGGGGGATGTGGAGGGTATATGCGGGCTTGATCCTGAGCTGGCTGAACAGGCCGGTGAGTGTGGTCTGCGGTCCATCATCATGATGCTGGGCGCATTGGATGGGGTGGAGATAACCAGCGAGGTGCTGTCTTATGAAGGGCCGTTCGGGGTCGGCTACCTGGTAGCCTCCCTGGTGCCCGGCGCCCGGGACGAGCAGCGCCGGCTGCAGGATAAAATCCGGCGCCTGGTTCTGGACCGGGCCGGCCAAAAAAGGACGGCGGAAAGTTATCCCGTGCAGCTGGCCCGCAGGGTGCTTGAGAACTATTATCATGGCGGGCGGGATGAATTTAAGCCCCAGGAGGTGCCGGAGGAATTCGCCGGGCGCCGGGCGGGGGTGTTTGTGTCGCTGAAGAAGCATGGCCGGCTGAGGGGTTGTATCGGCACCATTGCTCCCACAAAAAACAATATTGCCGAGGAAATTGCCGAGAATGCCGTCAGCGCCGCTATCCGGGATCCCCGTTTTTACCCGGTGAAGCCGGAGGAATTGCCCGAGCTGGATATTTCGGTGGATATTTTAGGCGAGCCGGAGCCTGTACACGGCCTGGACGAGCTGGATCCCCATAAATACGGCGTGATTGTTTCCGCGGGCGGCAGGCGGGGGCTGCTGCTGCCGGATTTGGAGGGTATCGATACCGTTGATGAACAGGTGGCGATCGCCAGGCAAAAAGCAGGCATTAGCCCGGGAGAGAAAGTTCGTCTGGAGCGTTTTGAGGTGGTGCGGTACCATTAGGTTTGGTAATAGTTTATGCTTACCTACTATCTGTGACAAGGAGTTGGTGTGATGCGGCACGAGGTAATGTTCTATACCAAAGGACCTGAAGAACAGGTTAACTGTAAAGTGTGTCCCAGGCTATGCAATATTGCCCCGGGCAAAAGGGGCTTTTGCCGGGTACGGGAAAATGTGGGGGGCACTCTTTATGCCGTCAATTATGCCGAGTGCTCCTCTTATGCCCTTGACCCAATTGAAAAAAAACCCCTCTACCATTTTTACCCCGGACAGCTAATCCTTTCCCTGGGCACGGTGGGTTGTAATTTGCGCTGCGGTTTCTGCCAGAACTGGCAGATTGCCCAGGGGACCCCGCAGACTACCCGCCTGGAGCCGGAGCAGGCGGTGGAGCTGGCCTTACAGCAAAGGGAGCGCGGTTATCCCTGCGTGGGACTGGCCTATACTTACTCGGAGCCTTTCATGTGGTATGAATACGTGTACGACACAGCCAGGCTGGCTCATGATGCCGGTCTCAAAAATGTGCTGGTTACCAATGGCTATGTCAATGAACAGCCACTGCAAACCCTGCTGCCATACATTGACGCCATGAACATTGATGTGAAGGCTTTCACCGATGATTTTTATCGCTCGACCTGTGCTGGCCGGCTGGAGCCTGTTTTGCGTACGGTGGAGACGGTTTACGGGCAATGCCACATGGAAATCACCACTCTACTGGTCACCGGCTTAAACGACAGTCCGGAGGAAATTAAACGTTTGGTAGATTGGCTGGCCGGGATAGACCCGAATATACCGCTGCATTTTTCCCGTTATTTTCCCAACTACAAACTTGACTTACCGCCTACCTCCGAGGAGACGATGAAGATGGCTAAAAACCTGGCCCGGCAGCAGCTGCGTTATGTGTACCTGGGTAATGTTCCACAGCTGGCAGCTGCCGATACAACCTGCCCGGGCTGCGGCAGTATTTTAATCAACCGGCAGGGCTATCAAACCCAGATCGGAGAGCTGGGAGGCGGGGTCTGTTTGGAGTGCGGGAAAAAAATACCTGTGATTATGTAAACAGTTCAGTTCTCCGGTTCAAATGGTATCGGGTCCATGGCAAGGATTATTGTAGTAATTGCTTGATGAGCGGATATAATATAATCGTATACGTGTAGCATGTTTTTTCATAATAGTTATCATATTAAGCTTAAATGAGTAGTCAGGAGAGTTGTTAGATTGGCTAACGCCAGAACAGATGAATTAAAAAAAATATTGCTTGAGCAGATACTCGCGGGCGGCTCGATAAGCCTGCCTGATTTATGTAACCGGACAGGGAACCGCCTCGATGAGCTGTCAGGTGCCTTGCAATCCCTGGCTGTCCGGGGTGAGGTGCTGGTGGCCGGGCCACAGGACGGGCCGCCGGAAGAGGTTATACTGAGCTGCCCCGGTGTTGGCGGGGAGGGGACAGCTGTACCTGACGGGCGAGAAAAAAGGCTGGCGGCGAAGATTATCGTCTCCAACATCTCTGTTTTGAAGACCAGATTATTGATCCAGGCCCAGGAAATGATCCGGGAACTTCTGAATGATGGGGTGCCCCGTACCCGTGAGGAGCTGGCATCTCTGCTGTTGATGGAGTTACCGTCCAGGCTGCCCGGCGGCATGCCCGATGTCCTGCTGCTGCCCGATCATACCTATACCCTGCGGGATACAGCGGCCGGGCAGGCTGAATTGGAGCGCCGGGCTGAAGCCGCCCGGGCTCACAGCCAGCTGGTGCAGCGGCAGCGCCGGCAGGTGGATGATTTGCTGGATGAGCATGAAGTCCTCGCTGAGGAGGAAATTAGCCGATTGCTGGGTGAAAAATTACAACCCGAGGCAGTGGCCCATCTGGTTTGCCTGCCCGGCGGGTATTATACTCACCCGGACAGTGACGCTGCCTGGGATGAGGTGGGCCGGTACCTGTCCCACAGTGAACCTATTAGCCGCAAGGAATTTGTCCTGATGTTCAAGCGCCATAAGAAATTGGTGGCCAAAATAAAAAAAGGACGGGAAGAGCCACCCTTTGTGATTCTGCCGGACGGAAGGGTTACTGTGGATACGCGGCCCGAGGGTGCGGAGGAGCTGCGGCGCCGGGAGATCCTGGCGTATGTCCATTACACGCTGAAACAGAAGATGGGTGGGCGTTCTTTTTTTACCCTGGAAGATTTTGCTCCACGCGAGCGTAAATTAGCCCGGCAGGAAGCTCTGCAGGCCGGCTGCGTGGAGTTAAAAATAGCCCGGCGGGAGCTTTTTTGCGCGCCCATCAAGGCGGAGCCGGGGAAAATTGCCCGTGAGCTGAAGGAGCTTACAGGGCTGGATCTACCCGTCAAGGGTGGCCCGACGGTGCCGGTGGCTTTCCTGCTGGATAACTCCTACACTGCCCGGGAAACAGGGCGGCTGCTGGGCGTGCACCCCGGTGATATTGCCGGCCTGTGGGAACTGGGACACCTGCAGGGCTTTCAAATGGAGGGTGTTACCCGCTACTGGCGTGCTCCCGTTGATGCTCTGCACCGTTCCCCCAATATGGAAAGACTGCTGCGGCGGGCTGAAAAAATTAAGCCTGGGGATGCGGCCAGGATACTTAGTATCACCCAGGACCGGATCAGGCAGCTAATCCGGGAGGGGCACTTGCGCAGTGTGGGGCGTTCGGAGCGGGGCGTTTACTTTTTGCGCCGGGGCGATGTGGAGGACCTGCTGGCCCGCTTGCCCGACCTCCGTGAAGGCTGGGGTGAGATGCCCCCTCAAAGCTCGGAACGGCCGGTGTGGCATAAAAAGCGGCGCGCCAGGCGCAGTAAATCCGCGGCTGCCTTGCCCACCGGTCCTATTGTGCTGGATGAATTCCAGCAAAAATCCATTTCGGCCCTGCTGGAAGGTCAGTCGGTGCTGGTGGCGGCACCCACGGGCACCGGTAAAACACTGATTGCCGAGCGGCTGGTGGACAGTATTTTAGAGCAGGGCCGGGAAGTGGTGTACACCTCCCCCATTAAAGCCTTGTCTAACCAGAAATACCGTGATTTTGCCCGCCAATACGGCCATTACCGGGTGGGCTTAATTACCGGTGACGTTTCGATTAATGAGCGGGCGCAGCTGTTGGTGATGACCACCGAAATTTTCCGCAACTGGTGCTTCGCCAATCCGGAGTGGATGGATAATATATCCCATGTAATTTTTGACGAGGTGCATTACCTGGATGATGTGGAGCGGGGTACGGCCTGGGAGGAAAGCATCATTTTCGCGCCGCCGCATATCCGCATTCTGGGCCTGTCGGCTACGGTACCCAATATCCATGAAATAGCCCGGTGGATTGAAACAGTGCGGGGCAGCCAGGTTTTGGTGGTAGAGGAATACCGTCGGGCTGTGCCGCTGGAAATCAACTGGATAACCCCGGATAACGAGATACTGGATGAGGAAGAGGCACTTGATGAAATTGAAGCGCTGCATCAGGTAGGCAGTCGCAGCCGGTATATGTACGGTCATGGCGGGGAGGAGGATAAATATGGCTTTAGTAAATAACGCCAAGTGCGTGGGGATGATCGAGGCAATCCAGGACCACCTGCCTGCCTTGTACTTTGTCTTCAGCCGTGGCCGCACCGAGCTTTTGGCCGAGGAATTAAGCCGTGAATGGGACTTTTTGCTGCCTGAAGAAAAGAAACGCGTGGCTGAACTAATGGAAAAGGCCGAGCAGGTTACCCCCGGGCTATTTGGAGGGCGCCGCAAGCATCTGCGGCGCCTGCTGATGCAGGGCATTGGCTACCATCACGCCGGTTTGTCGCCTGCGTTGAAGGAACTGGTGGAAACTCTTTACGAGGCCAGGCTGGTTTTTGTGCTTTTTTGTACGGAAACCTTTGCGGTGGGGATTAATTTCCCCGCGGCCAGTACGGTATTTGATGCCACCCGCAAGTGGGACGGGCGCAACCATCGCGGGTTGTTGAACCGGGAATTTTTCCAGATGGCCGGCCGGGCAGGACGGCGCGGCTTTGATAAGGTGGGGCACGTTTATGTTAATATAGATGAAAAATTCCCCGAGCAAACCGGTTTTTTTGATGAGGACAAGGTAGAACCGGTACATGGCCGACTGGTGATTTCACCGAACACAGCCTTAAGCCTGCTGCACTGGAAGACCGAGGCGGAAATTGAACGCTACCTATCCCAGAACCTGGCGGTATATCAGAACAACCGGGAAACCGCCTCTCTGACCGAGGAGCTTGAAGCGATTGAGGAAAAAATCTACATTTTGCGCAAAAACTTTTGTACGGATAAAGATGGGCCAACCTGCCCCCTGTTGCGGGAAAAGTTGAAAAAAGAACTCAACCGCCTGCGCAACCGCAAACGCCGGCATAAACCGGAGGTGCCGGGGCGGATTGTGGAGATTAAGTCCATCCTGGCCCAGCCTGGCAAGGGCTGCCTGCACCATGACTGCCGGGATGCCCATGATGAAATAACTGCCCTTGTTGAGCGCAAGAAGGAACTGGTGCGGCGTAACCGGCAGTTGAAAAAATTTGCCGTGGACTACCACAAGGAATTTCACCGCATGTGCGCTTTGCTGGAAAAGCTCGGTTTCATCCAGGGTAAAACATTGCTGCCCCGGGGACTCTTTGCGCTGCACGTGCACGTGCAGGAAATACTGGTGACGGAACTGGTCTTTTCCGGCATCCTGCGTGAAGCTGAACCGGCTGAAACCGCTGCAATTTTAGCCGGTATTGACTACGAGCCCGGGCGTGACGAAGTTGTTTTGCCGGGGGCATATAATATGGACAATGTTGCTCTGCTCAGAAATGAACTGTTAGATGCCGGGGTACCGGAGCAGCTTTGCCGGTGGTCACCATTGCCCGGCCCGCTGGCGGAAGGCTGGTATAACAACTCTACCTTTGATGACTTGCAGAAACGTTGCAATTTGCATGAGGGCGACATATTCTCTATTATCCGCAGGGAAATTGACGTGCTGCGGCAGATTGAGCGGGCCGCCGGTGAAGACTACTCCTTCCGGCAGGCCATGCATGATATCCGGGGCAAACTTGACCGGGACGAGGTAGCGGTACTTATCTAGGGGGTTAACAAGTGGCAGCAACATTTGGACAAGCCGGTATCCTGCTCCTGATCATTATTCTGCTGGGCCTGGCGGGGCGTAATTACGTTGTGGCGGTGGCGGCCGGGGCGCTGCTGGCGCTGCGCCTGTTGCCCGGCGAGGAGCTGTTTCCCCTGTTGGAAAGGCACGCCCTCAATATAGGCATCGGCATCATCACCCTGGCGATTTTAATCCCCTTAGCTAAGGGGGGAATTGGCTGGTCCGAGCTGTACGGAACGCTGACCAGCTTTTCCGGGCTGGTGGCGGTGGCCACAGGTATTTTCGTGGCTTATTTGGGGGCGCGGGGGGTTGGCTATTTAACTATTCAACCCCAGGTGATTATCGGTCTCATGGTGGGCACAATTATTGGGGTGGCCTTTTTCCGGGGCGTGCCCGTGGGGCCCCTCATCGCCGGGGGTATGGTGGCGCTGGTTATGCAATTAATCGGCAGCGGCAAGTAGGACAAAGGTGTGGTTGGCAGGGCTTAAGCCGCTAATCAAGCAAGACAGTAAAAAGAGTATCGCAGCGGGGTGCGGACGATGGCAGATATCCCCGCCTTTTTTATTCGACCGGTTGCTGGGAATCGTGGCGGGGGGCAGTTATCGGGAGGGTATCACATGATTTTTATTTAACTTTGGCTTATGGACTTGATCAGCCCAATTACATCCTCCGGGGTGGTTGCCGTGTGCAGCTGTCCATTGCGCCGGTAGGCATTAAATAAATTACCGGTATCCCAGCCCAGCAGGATCACCTGCTTGTTGTTTTTTAACGCCAGGGCGATTTCTGAAATCGTGCCGGCCTGGCCGGGTAGGGCCACGAGCACATGGCTGGAAAGAGCATTGATGTAATTACGCCCGTCCCCCATACCGGTAGCGATGACAATGTCTATATAAGCGGAGGCGGACCGGCTGTCACGGTCCGGCAAAATACCGACAGTCAGGCCTCCGTATTCCCTGGCCCCCCTGGCCGACGCTTCCATGATACCTGCCGGGCGGCCTCCATTAAGCAGTACCCAGCCCTGCCGGGCAATCAACTGCCCCAGGCGGTTAGCCAGCCGGCAGTGTTCCGCAGTGGCAGTTTCGCCGCCGCCCATGACACCGACAATAAACCTGGACACAGGCAGTACCTCCAATGTTGAGTAATTCACTATTATCATACCAGAGCAGGCTGCGCCCGGGCAAAGGGGTCAGGCTTAAACTTGTTTAAACTAACTGCGGTGCAGTCTTTGGATAAAACTGAACGTCGAAAAAATGATCTTATATTGAGCGTAAACTTGATGAGATGCAAAGTATGTACTCAGCCCTTACTTTTGATTAAAGGCGTAGGGGCTTTTACATTTCGTCATCCGTCTTCGTCTTTACTCATTTTGATGTGAGAGTTGGGGGAAAGGCACATTTGGTTGTTGATAAAATAAGCTTTCCCCAAACAAAAATAGATACTTTAATGTGCATGACGTTTTATCTTGTACCGGCGAAGAGGCCAACCAGTTTATAATTACACCAGTTATACTGTTTTTGGCCGGGTAAACAGAGGCATGGAGGTAGTACTTCGGATAGCTAATATTTTGATGACCAATAATGGTAGGGGTGAAAGAAGAAAACCCGTTACCTAAAAGAGCGTCAGAATTGAGGTAAAATAAAAATTTAAAGTTAGGCAAGGAGTATCTTGTCAACTTCGGAGAGAGTAAAGGCGGGAAGACTACGCAGTCGGCGTGGCTCCCCGCCTTATTTGTTTAGTGCGGTGCTGATTAGATTATATGTGTTTTTCTATGTGTTGGCGTTTAATACCCACTCAGATTGCTTGAAGGACTCGCTTATTTGTTCGGCGGGGGCCAGGTAGGGCTTGTACCAGCCTTTTTTAATGGCCAGGGCGGTTGTAGCTTCATGGGACATGACGCACTGGGTCAAATATTCATTGTACATTCTTCTAATTTCCGGGGTTACGGATTCCAGGGTAGCGCCGAGATAGGCCACGGAAGCGCCTTTTAAAGCCATTAAAGCGTCATTGGCCAGCACCTGGTCGTTTATTTTAAAATCGTTTTCGTTGCCCATTAAATTTTGAAAAAGAGATGTCATTTAGTGCACCTCCATGGAAACTAAATCGTTATCGCTAATAAATTTTTGCATACCCTTAATTCTGGCTTCGGTAGCCTGGATACCGGATTTGGCAAGGGTCATCAGTTCGTCATCCTCGATTAGACTCATTGTTGCTTTGGCTTTAGCTACCGAATTAGTCTCCATCTGCAGCAATTCACGCAGTTGAAGCATTTCCATTGTTGAAATACGGCTCAAATAAAACCCCCCTATCAAATTTTTTATATTTTGCTTCATAATATTAAAAATTATTCTATTTACATAAACTGCTTGCACTGCTGGTTCTATACTGCTGGTTCTATATAGTAATCAAAGAGGGCATCGGGGCTTTGAGCAGACTTATTGTCCAGGCGGCAAACTGCCAGCCATTAACTTACGCCAACTGTCGGGAGTTCATTCCGCCAGGATAGGCAATTTAACAGTTCCTGTTGAATCAGCCCGTTAGTGGCGACAATATCCACATCTTCGGCAATCTGCAGCGGCTGCCCGACCAGGTTGCTCACCGTGCCACCTGCTTCTTGAACCAGCACCATGCCCGCCGCCACATCCCATGGCCGTAGGGAAACCTCCCAGAAGCCGGTAAGCCTGCCGCCGGCCACATAAGCCAGCTCCAGAGCGGCAGAGCCAAGGGCACGCAAGTTGTTGCAACAATCGATCACATGCCTGTAGTTAATCTGATGCATGCGGGGACGGTTAGCGATGTTGCCCGGGTAGCCCGTCACCAAAAGGCTGCGTTCCAGGGTGGCAATGCTCTTGTCTGCACTAATTGTTGAGCCGTTCAGCCGTGCGCCGGCGCCCTGCACTGCGGTGAAGGTTTCCTCCCGCAGCGGATCGTGCACTACTCCCAGCACCGGCACCCCGTGGTCGGCCAGGGCTATGGATACCGCGCAGAACGGCACCCCGAAGACAAAATTGGTGGTGCCGTCCAGCGGGTCCACGTACCAGGTCATGTTTCCGCCTGGCTCACCGGTGCAGTTGCCCTGTTGCTCCTCACCGATGATGGCATGACCGGGAAAATACTGTTTGAGCAGCCGAACAATGCAGCCTTCCGCCTCGCGGTCAACCTCGGTAACCAGGTCCGACAGGCAGGACTTGGTTTCAGTAACCCGGTGCCGGTATAATTTATCTCTGATCAGCCGGCCGGCCTTCCTGGCCGCCTGGACAGCCAGGCTGAGTTCATCTTGATATTTAATTGTCATTATTTCACCTGCTTTATTTGTTTATATATTATCATAATGCAAACTGCTTGCTAAATGAATCGTTATCTGTAAAACCGGCAGGAATTGGTGGGTAAATACAAGAAATCTGTAGGGCAGAAAAATATGCAAGTATTCGGTGGCGGTTGCTCTTAATTACGGAGTCTCGGTCCGAGGTCGGCCGGTTCGGTACAGCTGGTTGCTTGTCCGCATTAACCTTAGTCCGGCCAGATAAACTAAAAGGAAGCCTCCGGAATGCCGGCTCAAGGCCGGTATGAGCGGAGGAACTGAGAAAAATAACCGAACAACGGTTATTCCGGTGGCGGTTTAGGAAATATAAGTGCCTGAACACACCGGCCGGGTTGTGCTCAGGCAGCAAGCGTCCATGTATCAGGACAGGCTTATTTACTACTCGCCGGGCATGGTTTTAGTATCCGGTGACTGCATGAGCAGCGGTACCACCTTGCTGTGAAAGGATTCTAGCCCGGCATGAATACTAGCCACTGCTTCGCGCATGGAATTAATAGCCTGACCCAGGTTATTTAAACTGCCCGCCGGATCAGGGGTGTTAGCGGCCAACATCAGCATCAGCGTAACCAGCGGACTGTCAAAAGGAGTTTGGTTATTGTCTGCCATCTAGCCGGTGCACCTCCTTTTATAGGATAAATTTTATTCATTACAGGTAATTTATGAAAATAGGTTAAAAGATGTGCAGGGAAAATTGTTGTATTATTATTCATGGCTATGTATAATTATTGCATGGCTTTTGGAGGGTATTTACTATGAAAATTAAAGTTGGTATAATCGGTGCTACGGGTTACGCAGGGGCCGAGCTTGTGCGTTTGCTGGTATCGCACCCCCAGGCCGAGCTGGTGGCGCTGACCACACAGAGTTATGAGGACAGCCAGTTTTATGAGGTTTATCCTTATATATACAGATACGTAGATCAGAAATGCCTTCAGCTGGACCCGCCGTCCCTGGTCGGCGCAGCTGATGTTATCTTTACCGCCCTGCCCCACGGGCATGCCATGCCCGTAGCCAGGGAAGCGCTGAGGCAGGGGAAAAAGTTTATTGACCTGGGCGCAGACTTTCGTTTTGACAGCCGGGAGGTCTATGAAAAGTGGTATAAGGTTGAACATACCGCGCCGGATTTGCTGGAGCAGGCGGTGTACGGGCTGCCTGAACTGCACAGGGATAAAATAAGGTCGGCCTGCCTGGTAGGCAATCCGGGCTGTTACCCCACCAGTGTTATACTGGGGCTGGCCCCGCTGTTAGCCCACGGTTTAGTGGATACCGGCACGGTGGTGGCGGATTGTAAATCGGGGGTTTCCGGGGCCGGCCGGGGTCTGTCCTTGGGCGTGCATTTTGCTGAAGTAAACGAAAACTTCCGCGCCTATAATGTTGGCCAGCACCGGCACACCCCGGAGATTGAACAGGAGCTGAGCAAGCTGGCGGGTGAAGATATGGTGATTTCCTTTACCCCGCACCTCACCCCCATGAACAGGGGTATTTTAAGCACCCTTTACGCTCGGCTAAAGCAGGAAATTTCAGCGGCGAAGGTGCGTGCCTTATATGAGGAATATTATAACGGTGAATTTTTTGTGCGGGTGCTGCCTGAGGGGTTACTGCCCCAGACCAAGGCAGTAGCCGGCTCGAATCACTGCGACCTGGTGCCGGTGGTTGACCCGCGCACCGGGCGGGTGGTGGTAATTTCCGTTATTGATAATTTAATCAAGGGAGCGGCGGGCCAGGCTGTGCAGAATATGAATCTGATGTACGATTTGCCGGAAACCATGGGTTTGGACCGGCCGGGGTTGTATCCATAAGTCTTAATAACTAAGGGGCTTTGGTTTTAAACGGAACGTATTGTTTTGTTTTGCCGGCCGGCCATAGTCGCCCGGGCAGACCTGGATGCGGTAAAGGTATACACCGGGGCGATACAGAAAGAACAGTTGAGTTTGGAGGAAAACAAGCATGTCGCAAACAGCGTATGTAGAGATAGCCGGAGGTATCACGTCCCCCCTGGGCTTTACGGCAGCCGGGGCAGTAGGGGCGATCAAATATGAAAGAAAAGATGTGGCACTGGTGTATTCGGATCGGGAGGCGGCTGCTGCCGGGGTTTTTACCACCAATATTGTTAAAGCGGCACCCGTGCTGCTAACTATGGAACATATTAAAGATGGCAAAGCCAGAGCTGTTGTGGCCAATAGTGGCAATGCCAATGCCTGTGTCGGGCCCCAGGGGCTGGAGGATGCCCGGGCTATGGCCGGCGAGGCCGCGCAGCAGTTAGGCCTGGCTGCGGAGCAGGTGCTCGTGGCTTCCACCGGGGTCATCGGTCAGCCCTTGCCCATGGACCGGGTCCTGTCCGGTGTACGGCAGGCGGCGGCGCAATTGAGCCGGGAGGGCGGTCATGACGCCGCCATCGCCATCATGACTACGGATACTGTGGCCAAGGAAGCGGCGGTGACCGTGGAGCTGGGCGGGGTGCAAGTCACCATTGGCGGCATGGCTAAAGGATCGGGAATGATTCACCCCAACATGGCCACTATGCTGTGCTTTATTACCACCGATGCTGCCATTAATTCGGATTTACTGCACCAGGCGCTGACCGGGGCGGTGGAGCGCACCTTTAATATGATTACCGTGGATGGCGACACTAGCACAAATGATATGGTACTGGTACTGGCTAACGGTGCCGCAGGCAACCGGCCCATCAGCGGGGAGGATGCGGATTACGCCGCCTTTGGCGCGGCGCTGGAAGCGGTGTGCCGCAAGCTGGCTATAGCCTGTGCTGCAGACGGTGAGGGGGCTACCCGGTTGCTTGAGGTGCGGGTGCATGGCGCGGCCACCCGGCAGGATGCTCGCCTGGTTGCCCGAGCTGTGGCCTCCTCCAGTTTGGTGAAGGCGGCCGTGTTTGGCAAGGATGCCAACTGGGGCCGGATTATCTGTGCCGCCGGGTATTCCGGGGCCAGCTTTAACCCGGATGTCGTGGATATATTTGTAGGTGATATCCAGGTGGCCAAAAATGGCGGAGCCCTTGCTTTCAATGAGGAAAAAGCTACCGGGATGCTGTCTGGCCGGCAGGTGATTTTTACTATCGATCTGCATAACGGAGAGCACAGCGCCACCGCCTGGGGTTGTGACCTCACTTATGATTACGTTCGCATCAATGGCAGCTATCGAACTTAACTGTGCGTGTAGAATTGTTGCACTGCAACAGCGTTAATAATGAAATGAATAGACGATATCGTGAGGCCAGGTGGTGTTGTTGGACTGTATCAATATATTTAGATTATACGGTTAGTTTAAGAAAGTTAAAGCCTGACCCCGAAAGAGAGGAGGTGGCTGGGTGCCGAGCCCAATGGAAAAGGCGGGTATTCTGGTGGAAGCCCTGCCCTATATAAAGAAGTTTTACGGTAAAACTGTGGTTATTAAATACGGCGGCCATGCCATGGTGAATGAAGAGTTAAAAAAAGCGGTGCTGACTGATGCAGTGTTGATGAAATATGTAGGCATGCAACCTGTGATAGTACATGGCGGGGGACCGGAAATTACCGGCATGTTAAAAAGGTTGGGCATTGAAAGCAATTTTATCGGCGGCCTCAGGGTAACCGATGCGGAAACCATGGAAATTGCCCAGATGGTGCTGGTGGGTAAAATCAACAAGGATATTGTAGGTTTGATCAATGATATCGGCGGCACGGCGGTGGGCCTCTCCGGTAAGGACGCCAACCTGCTGGTGGCTGATAAAAAATTGCACCTGATGCGTAATCCGGATGGCAGCGAGGAAGCCGTGGACATCGGCCTGGTTGGTGAAATACGGGAAGTAAACCCCGGGATTGTGGATACGCTGCTCAAAGAAGGCTATATTCCCGTGGTGGCGCCGGTAGCTGTGGGCGAGGGCGGCAACAGCTATAATGTGAACGCGGATGTCGCTGCCGGTGCCCTGGCGGTGGCTTTAAACGCCGATAAGCTGATTATTCTCACCGATGTTGAGGGGATATTAGCCGACCGCAAAGATAAAAATTCACTACTTTCCACGGTCACCATGCAGGATGTACCCCGGCTTATTGAGCAGGGCATCATCGACGGGGGCATGATCCCCAAGGTGGAATGCTGTACCTGTGCGCTGCAGGGAGGGGTGGGCACCACCCACATAATCGACGGCCGGGTGCCCCATTCACTGCTGCTGGAAATATTCACCGATCAGGGTGTGGGCACAATGGTCACGAATTAATACTTGAACTGATTGTCGGAGGGGCGAAAGACAAACGGGCGCGGGGCATTGGCTCGGCAGAAGAACCTGATCCCATGCACCCATTTTGCAGAAGGAAGGGCTAAACATTGAATACTGATGAAATTATGCAATTAAGCGATCAATATGTGATGCATACCTACGGGCGCATTCCCCTTGCCCCGGTACGAGGCGAAGGGGCGCGGCTGTGGGACGCGGAAGGCCGGGAATATCTTGATTTCGTGGCCGGTATAGCGGTTAATTCACTGGGACATTGCCCCCCGGCAGTGGTGCAGGCGATACAGGAGCAGGCCGCGCGTTTGATTCACGTCAGTAACCTGTATTATATTGAAAATCAAGCGCGACTGGCGGAAATTTTAGTGTCCAACAGTTGTGCCGACCGGGTGTTCTTTTGCAACAGCGGGGCCGAGGCCAATGAGGGTGCTATTAAGCTTGCCCGAAAGTGGGCCAAAAAGCATCACGGCCCCGATCGGTACGAAATTATCACCGCGGAGAATTCCTTTCATGGCCGGACCCTGGCCGCCATTACCGCCACCGGGCAGCCGAAATACCAAAAAGATTTGGAACCGCTGCCCCCGGGCTTTAAATATGTTCCATTTAACGACCTGGCAGCGCTGGGTGAGGCTATCAATGAGCATAGCTGCGCGATAATGCTGGAACCGGTACAGGGTGAGAGCGGAGTGCGACCGGCCACGCAAGAATACCTGGCCGGGGTGCGGGAGTTGTGCGATAAGCATGGTTTGCTGCTAATTTTTGATGAAGTGCAGTCCGGCCTGGGGCGTACCGGCAAATTTCTGGCCTACCAGCATTACGGCGTAGAACCCGATATATTCACCCTGGCCAAAGCTTTGGGCGGCGGTTTCCCAATCGGCGCTCTGCTGGCTAAAGAGCAGGTGGCTGAGGCCTTTGCGCCCGGTGACCACGCGGCCACCTTCGGGGGCAATCCCCTGGCCTGCGCTGCCGGTATCGCCGCTATGCAGACGGTTCTTAACGGTGGTCTGATGGAAAACTGCAACCAGGTTGGGGCATACTTTAAAGAAAAGCTGCAGGAGCTGGCCGGTAAATACAGCTTCATTAAGGAAGTGCGTGGCCTGGGGCTGATGCTGGGCCTGGAGCTGGCCGTACCGGGTGCAGGGTTTGTAGACGCCTGCCGGGAACGAGGGTTGCTGATTAACTGCGCCAACAATACCGTGCTGCGTTTTGTGCCGCCGCTGACCATTACCACCGGGGACGTGGACAGGGCGATGGGGATTTTAGACGAGGTGCTGCAGGAGCAGCAAGCCTGAGCATAAGCCATTGGGACACTTTTTACCTTCCGGGGTAGGGGAAGCATCAAGCCAAATATATTTCCTGGCTGATAGTTTTACCTTGTAAATCTTGCCGTGTTATGGTAGATCTAGATTATCTACCAGTTCTACTGATGTGGTAATTTATAGGAAAAGCGGTGAATTAAATGGAATCGATCAACTATACCTTAAGGGGGAGGGATCTGCTCTCTCTGCATGACTTTACCCCGCAGGATATTGCACTGTTCTTGGATACGGCACGGCAGCTGAAACAAGCGCAAAAACAGGGCAAGCCCCACGCGCTGCTTAAAGGGCAGACCCTGGGCATGATTTTTCAAAAGTCCTCTACCCGCACCAGGGTCAGCTTCGAGGTAGGCATGTACCAGCTAGGCGGCTACGCCCTGTTTCTAAGCTCCAATGACATTCAGCTGGGGCGGGGGGAAAGCATTGCCGACACCGGGCGGGTGCTGGAACGCTACCTGGACGGCATCATGATCCGCACCTTTGCCCAGAGCGATGTGGAGGAACTGGCCGAGTATAGTTCCGTACCCGTGATTAACGCTTTGACCGACCTGATGCATCCCTGCCAGGTACTGGCCGATTTGCTGACGGTGCAGGAGCACAAGGGGCGCCTGGCCGGCCTGAAGCTAGCCTTTGTGGGAGATGGCAACAACGTCTGCCACTCGCTGCTCCATGGCTGTGCCAAAACCGGCCTGCACATCAGCGTGGCTTCCCCGGAAGGCTATATGCCCCGGGAGGAGATCGTGGCGGAAGCCCGGCAGGATGCCCAGGAGACGGGGGGTTCGGTAACGATAACCGACAACCCTGAGGAAGCTGTGGCCGGGGCCGATGTACTGGTGACCGATGTCTGGGCTAGTATGGGCCAGGAAAGCGAACAAAGGGCCAGGGAGAAGGCGTTCCCACCTTATCAACTTAATAGCCGGCTGGCAGCCCTGGCGGCACCGGATTACATATTCCTCCATTGCCTGCCCGCTCACCGGGGTGAAGAGGTGACCCCGGATATCATTGACGGGCCCCATTCAGCGGTGTTTGACGAGGCTGAAAACCGCCTGCATGCCCATAAGGCCGTAATGGCGCTGCTGATGGCGAAATAGCCAAACGTTACTGTAACTAAGAAGGGAGTCGGCAAACATGAAAAAAGTAGTGTTGGCATATTCCGGAGGCCTGGATACCTCTATCATCATACCCTGGCTGAAGGAAAACTACGGCTATGAAGTGATCGCTATGGCGGCTGATCTGGGCCAGGGCGAGGAGCTGGAGCCGCTGCATGAAAAGGCAATCAAAAGCGGGGCCAGCAAGCTGTATATCGAAGATGTCAGAGAAGAATTTGTCACCGATTATATTTACCCCACCTTAAAGGCCGGGGCGATTTATGAAGGCAAGTACCTGCTGGGCACTTCCATGGCCAGGCCGCTGATCGGCAAAAAACTGGTGGAAATCGCCGAGCAGGAAGAGGCCGAAGCGGTAGCCCACGGCGCCACCGGCAAGGGCAATGACCAGGTGCGCTTTGAGCTGGCCGTGAAGGCTCTGAAACCCGAGCTGAAAATAATAGCCCCCTGGCGGGAGTGGGATATTCGCTCCCGGGATGATGCCATTGACTACGCCGAGGCCCGGGGCATTCCTGTGCCGGTGACCAAATCCCGGCCCTACAGTATGGACCGCAATCTCTGGCACCTCTCCCACGAGGGCGGGCAGTTGGAAAATCCGGGTCTGGAACCGCCGGGTGATGTGCTGCTGCTCACCGTACCGCCGGAAAAGGCCCCGGATACGCCCACCTATGTGGAAATCTACTTTGAACAGGGCATACCCAAAAAGGTAGATGGCCGGGAGCTGCCTCCCGTCGAACTAATTATGGAGCTGAATAAACTGGGCGGGGCCAACGGCATTGGCGTGGTGGACATGGTGGAAAACCGGCTGGTGGGCATGAAGTCCCGGGGCGTTTATGAAACCCCTGGCGGCACCATCCTGTATTTGGCCCACCGGGAGCTGGAACTGCTCACCATAGACCGGGCAACTTTGCATTACAAGGAACTCGTGGCCTCCCGTTATGCCGAGCTTGTTTATGACGGGGTCTGGTTCTCTCCGCTGCGGGAGGCGCTGGATGCCTTTGTCGATGTAACCCAGCGTACCGTCACCGGCACTGTGCGGATGAAGTTGTACAAGGGCAATTGCACCCCTGCCGGGACCACCTCGCCGTATTCCCTGTACAGCGAAGAACTGGCCACCTTTGGCCGTGACGAAGTGTACACCCAGGCTGACGCCGCCGGGTTTATCAACCTGTTCGGCCTGCCGCTGAAGGTGCGGGCACTGATGGAAAGGCAAGCAGGTTTGCGGAAATAAATTAAAGCGGAGCCGGTAACAGGCTCCGCTTTATTATTAAGCTAATACACATTAAAACCGGTAAATCATCTGAGGAAAGATAAACTGTTTATTATGATCTATGTGCTATATATAATTGTTGATATAAATAAAGTAGCCTGATTGACAAACCAGGCTAAAATAGTTTGACTCTAAGTGTGCAATAGTAAGTGTTATTTTAGCTGCATAACTAAGATCAGATTATAATTCAATAATGTGCGCTTTTAGTTCCTCCCTGAGGTATTTGGCCCTGGACTTACTAATATTTCTGAGTTCTTTGCTATCGGCGGTATACCTCTTGACCCGGCCCTGGACTTTGGCCTCTGTAGCGTGGAAGTAGCGGGTCTTCCATCCAAATTCACTATGATAGTCAAATTGCCAGTATTGTTTCATTTGACCACATCCTCTCTGAAAGTGTTCATTATATCTAAAACTGCAAATGCAACCGGTAACCCATGATTTGGAGCTTAAAAAACTAAACAGTACTGCATTGCATTATAAAAAATATATATTTGTACAACTTGATATTAATTGATACTAAACCTTATCAAATAAAATTTTATAATATGTTATAATATTTGACAAGGGGTAATACGAATTTAATCCCTGTTTTTGTATGAGGTGAAAACATGAAAGATCCCTTTTCCTATTCGCCGGAAGAAATAGGCAAGCTATTAAAAATATCCAGAGGAACGGTTTACGAATTATTAAAACGCGGAGAAATTCCTTCTTATCGGGTGGGCAAGAAAATTCGTATCAGCCCGGCCGACCTGCAAAAATATATGCATGCAGCAGTTGCACCAATGGAAACAACCACTGCGAATCTGCCGAACTCACTGGAAAAGATGATTATAGAAAATCAGGGATTAATTATTTGCGGTCAAGACATCATACTGGATGTACTGACACGCTACCTGGAAAAAAAGAATCCCCTGCTTCGTTCATTACGTTCGTACGTTGGCAGCATTGACGGTTTGCTGGCGCTTTATAAGGGCACGGCAAATATTTCGGCAACTCATCTCTGGGATGGCGAAACAGGAGAATATAATATCCCCTATGTTCGCAGATTGCTGCCCGGCCAGCGTATGGTGGTAATTAATCTGGTGTATCGGAATCTGGGGTTTTATGTAGCTGCCGGTAATCCCAAAGATATCCATGATTGGCCGGACCTGCTCAAGCCAAATATAACCTTGATTAACCGTGACAGGGGTTCAGGAACCAGGGCTATGCTTGATGAACAATTGCTCAAATTAAATATTGATGCACGGGTAATCCAGGGTTATCAGAATGAAGAAACAACCCACATCGCGGTGGCCAGTACTGTGGCTAGAGGGCTTGCTGATGTTGGGCTGGGCATTGAAAAAGATGCTTTACAGGTGCCGGAAGTGGATTTCGTTTTCTTAAAGAAAGAACGCTATGATCTCGTGTTGTATAAGCATGACCTGGAAAAATCCAATTTTCAAACCGTGATGGCTATTTTGAGGTCAGATGAATTCAAAGCTGAAGTAAACGGGATGGGTGGCTATGATACTTCAATGATGGGCGAGATTGTTGGGGAACTGTAATGTAAAATGAAGGGATATAACAAACCCATGGAGGGGGTTCCCACCATGGGTTAGCATTTACATTTGTTGTCCTCAATAAATTTATTCCGGCATGCCCAGCTGCAAAAGTAGTGCCGGATGCCGTCCTTAGCCAGGACATAGGCTTCTGACTTGGGCAGTGTAGAACCACAAATATGATCATGGACCAGCTCAATTTCTTCTTTAACGGGCAGATTAAATGCCGACAGCTCCTGTTCTGCTTGATTAGCTGCTTTTTTGGCCCGGGAATAAGCTATATAATTAAATATCCCACTTACGATAAAGTAGATTAAGATGAAGTTTAAAACACCTTCAATAACGCTCATGCGCTGCACCCCTTTCCAGACACTATTTTTCAGCCCCGGTCAGAATTTTTTTCAATACCTGACACGCCGCTATTACTTCTTCTTCGGTTAGATGCTCAAACTGCCGCATTAATAATTGCAGCCTCCTGGCCTCGATATCGGACAGCAGCTTTTTCCCCTGCTCGGTTAATTTAAGCCATACGATACGCCGGTCCTGGTCGGAGCGTTCTCTTTTTATCCAGCCGTTTTTAAAAAGCCGGTCTATAATCGTGGTGGCAGCCGATGGGGAAATATCTAAGATATGAGCAATATCGGCTGCTTTACAATGCTCATGTGCTGCCATGAGCTTGAGTAAAAAAAATTGTGTTTGTGTTACCTGGCCATTAAAGAGCCCTTTCAGCCGGCAGGTATTAGCTTTAACCAGCTCTTGAAGCAGGGTATCGAATTCGCTAATGTTTTCCAGTCTAATCACGGTGTCAAGGGCTCCTTTAACAATCTTTAGAATAATTATAAACTACAATTATAGTTATGTCAATTAATAATTAGCAGGGTTAATCATTTTACAGGGCATAGAAGCGGTATGGCCCTAAAATATGTGTATTACATTGCTTGCTGAGGCTGCACTTGAAATATATAGAAATTACTGCGAGCTGCTGTTAACGCAGCAGCTCGCAGGCATAAGTTATGTACGCTTTTCTTGGAGCTTGTTTAATGATAATTGCCCTTAAACAATGCGGGGTACTGTTCGGCTAATTCCTGCAGCTCCGCTACAGTAGCTTCTGCATTGGCTTCACCCTGTTTATTAGCCAAAACTACCAGCCCATTAATGAATCTAATTAAAACCTCCTCATTACCGGGGTGCCGGTGCGATAATTCCCTTAGCTCCGCCACGGTAACCTCAGCCGCTTCCGCATCCTGCTTGCAGGCCAGATCAAACAAACCAAAGGCCAGGGCAACGATAATTTCAGCCGAACCGGGATGCAGGTCTGCTAATTTCCTTAGCTTGGCCACAGTAGCCGTAGCCCCTTTTTCATTTTGCTGATTGGCCAGATTGACCAGCCCTTTGGCTAATTCAACGACCAGCTCTGGAAGATGGGGGTGTCGGTCGGCTAAAATTCTGAGTTTAGCCACAGCATCTTTGGCTCCGGCCTCGTTTTGTTTACTGGCCAGATCGGCCAGCCCGTAGGCTAAGGTAACTACAAGCATCTGATTATCGGGGTGCTGATTGGCTAATTTCTTAAGCTTCTTCACAGCAGTCAGCGCCCCGGACTCGTCCTGTTTATTAGCCAGGTCGACCAGCCCGTAGGCCAATGAAACTGCAATCACCTCATTATTGGGGTGCTCATTAGCTAATTTTCTTAACTTTGACACAGTAGTTCTGGTACCGGCCTCATCTTGCCGGTTAGCCAAGTTAACCAGCCCTTGGGCAAGGGCGGCGACAACCTCCTCGTAATCGGAGTACCGGTCGGCCAGCTTACTTAGTTCCTCTATTGTTGCCATTGCGCCTGTTTCGTCCTGTACACAAGTTAAATTGAACAGTCCCTGGGCAAATCTAACGGTCACAGCCGTATATTCGGGGTGCTGCTCGGCTAATTTGCCAAGTTCCTCTACGGCAGCTTTAGTACCTGCTTCATCCTGTACACAAGTCATATTAAACAGCTGTTTGGCAAAGCCAACGATAGCCTCCGGGCTATCGGGTTGCTGATTGGCTAATTCCCTTAGCTCCGCTGCAGTGGTCATGTTATCATTAGACAATGCTTGTCCCTCCTTCAGGCAAATATAATTCCCTTAATTCTGACATAGTAACCTGTATACCTGCTTAATCCGTTATTTTTCTCAGCCGAAATGCACGGTAGTTTGCTATGTCGCTGTTCTATAAGGGAACGTCTCGTAAAAGGACGCAGCAGTAAGGTGTTGATAGCCTGGAAAGTACTATCACCACCTTACTGCACCATAGTGGTAGGCATTTAGTTTTTTTTCGCTGCGGCGTAGCGAAGTAAGCCGACATGAGATCAATTTTTTACAGATAGCGAGATGTTGCTTAACTTGTTAATGCACGACCCGCACCTGGTCGCCAACTTTAATATGGCCGCCGTTTAAAACCCTGATAAAAATACCCTCCTTCGGCATGACACAATCCCCGGCCTGGTAGTAAATAGCGCATTTAGTGTGACATTCCTTGCCAATCTGGGTAACCTCGCCCAGGGTATCATCCCCGATGGCTAATTTTGTGCCAATGGGCAGGTCAACCAGGTTAATACCTACAGTGGTAATATTTTCGGCAAAATCCCCGGGGTTAACGTCCAGCCCGATATCGCGCATTTTTTGCACGCTTTCCAGAGCCAGCAGGCTAACTTGACGGTGCCAGGGACCGGCATGCGCGTCCCCTTCCAAACCATGATCAGCCAACAGATTACAGTTACCGATATTTTTTTTACGCATACCTTTTCTGGGGCTGGTGCAAACCGCTACTACATAACCCATTCCTGTTCACCTTTCCTTTCTGTATGTGCGCATATCTAAGCGTTATTGTATACTAACCATACTTATCTCAACATTTAAGCTTGTTATAGATCAGTCGCAAAGAAAAGCAGCTCAAAGCCACTTTGCAAAAAACGTATGAAGCTTTAATGTCCCAGTGGTGACATGGCGCGCAATTTTTTTATGATGGTTGGCAACACCTCAAGCACTCGATCAACATCAGCATCGGTATTGTCCTTGCCCATCGTCAAGCGCAGGGAACCGTGTGCAGACTCCACGGGGATGCCCAGAGCCAATAAGACATGAGACGGATCTGTTGACCCGGAGGTGCAGGCAGAACCGCTGGAAGCCATGATCCCGTAGCTATCCAACATCAATAAAATAGACTCTCCTTCAACATAATCAAAACTTACACTAACACTGCCGGGCAAGCGCTCAGTAGGGTGGCCGTTTAAGCGAGTGTGAGGTATCTCCTTCAGCAGGCCTTTAATCAAACGCTGTCCTAACTCAGTTAACTTGGCCGCCCGGACGGGTAGGTTTTGACCGGCTAATTCAGCTGCCTTACCAAAGCCTACTATCCCAGGGACGTTGGTGGTGCCGGCACGTTTGCCGTTTTCCTGCCCTCCGCCATGCACAAAACCGGTGATGCCAACTTTTTTATTGGAATACAGGCAGCCTACCCCTTTTGGTCCATAGAGCTTATGGGCGGAAGCGGAGAGGAGGTCGACCCCCAATTCCCGTACATCAACCGGGATCTTGCCAACGGTTTGCACCGCATCGGTATGAAAAACTGCCCCCGCTTCGTGAGCAATAGCGGCAAGCTCGGCAATTGGTTCCAGTGTGCCCACCTCATTATTGGCATGCATGATCGAAACCAGTGCCGTATCGGGCCGCAGCGCCTTGCTCAGCGTAGCGGGTTCTACAACTCCCAGCGGGTTAACCGGCAATACGGTTATTTCGAAGCCCTGCCTGGCTAACCAATCGCAGCAATGCAGGACGGCATGATGCTCGATGGCCGACGTTATTATATGACGCCCTTTAGACCGGTTGGCCAGCATATAGGCAATGATGGCTTGATTGTCAGCTTCGGTGCCTCCGCTGGTGAAAATAATCTCCTCCGGAGAAGCCCCGATTAAGGCGGCCACCTGTTCACGGGCCAGCTCTACCGCCCGGGAGGCCTGTCGCCCCTGGGAGTGGACACTGGCGGCGTTACCGTATATTTCAGTAAAGTAAGGCACCATCGCCTCAAAGACCTGCTTATCTACCGGTGTGGTAGCGCTATGATCCATATATATAGATTTCATAAAATACCTCCCAATGTTTTTCGCTGCTAGGACCTATAATTTATATCTAAAAGCTTCCCTGGCTGCTGTTCTCGGCGTTTTCCCGGCCAGATCGGCCAGAGAATAGGCATCCAACACTTCAGCGATGGAATCTCTCATTTTTATCCATAAATCCCGGGTTACACAATGTTCGGAGCGTTCGCATGCTTCAGGACTGACTTCGCTAACGCATTCTACCGGAGCAATCGGTCCCTCCAGCGCCCGGATAATATCTCCGGCCGTAATGTCTTCGGCATTTTTGACGAGTATATAGCCGCCTTGAAAACCACGCACACTTTTCACCAGTCCCGCTCTTCTTAACGGCGCCATCAGCTGTTCCAGGTAGCGCTCGGGTATGTCTTGCCGCGAGGCAATGCTATGGATAGTAATAGGGCCTTCTTCAGTGCTCTGGGCCAATTCAATCATAGCCCGCAGTCCATATCTGCCTTTAGTCGATAATTTCACCTGTTACATCTCCAAACGTGTATATTTTAAGACGCATATTCAATCATTTTCTCCAGGGCCAGGGCGGCTTTCTCCCGGGTAGCCTCCGGAACCGTAATTTTAGTCTCCATCGTTTCCAGGGTGCTGAGGATTTTTTTCAAATTGATGCTCTTCATATTGGGGCAGACCAGGTCATCCTGAGCCAGCACCAGTTCTTTATCGGGGCTGAGCTGCTGTATCTTATGGAAGACACCGCATTCAGTGCCGATAATAAAGGTATTTTTATCGGATTTAACGGCGTAATCGATGATACCGGCGGTACTGCCCACGTAATCGGCCAGCGCCACTACCTCCGGGTCACATTCCGGGTGCACTAAAACCTCCGCCTCCGGGTGCTCGGCTTTGCGCTGCAGGATATCCGCTTTGGTAATGTGGGCGTGGGTCGGGCAGTGGGAGGGGAACAAATCCAGTTCCCGGTCCAGCTGGCCGGCCACAAAGGTACCCAGGTTGGTGTCCGGGATAAAGAAAATCCGGGCCTTGCGGGGCAGTTTGTTGATGATCTTCACCGCGTTGGAGGAGGTAACGCATATATCGGTAACCGCCTTGATGCCGGCCGGGGTATTTACGTAACTAACCACCAGGCCATCCGGGTGCTCCTGTTTGAATTGCAGCACATCGTCAACCTCGATGCTGTTGGCCATCGGGCAAGTGGCCCTCGGCTCCGGCGACAGCACCGTTTTATCGGGGCACAAGATCGCGGCCGATTCCGCCATGAAATCCACCCCCGCTACCAGGATGTTAGCGCAAGGGGAGTCCTTGGCGGCTACGGCCATAGCGTAAGAGTCCCCGACAAAATCGGCGATATCCTGCACTTCGGGGCGCTGGTAATAATGAGCGATAATATATACGTCCTTTTCTTTTTTCAGGCGTTTGATGTCTTCAGCCAACTGCCGGTTTTGCTGGACAATTGTGGTGCTTTCCCCGGAAGTTATGACCCTTCCGGGATGCGTGTAAATGCTCATGCGCCGGCCCCGTGCAAAACCAACCACCGTTATATTTAAGTCTTCGGCCAAATCCAGGGTTAAGCCGGTTGGCGCCGAGCGCGACAAAATAAGGGGGATTTGGGCGCGGGCCGCTTTGATGAGAATCTCGGAGGCAACACGCCCGCTCAAGAGCAGGCATTTATCGCCGGTGTTGATCCTCTGCAAAAAAGCGCTGCCGATAACTCGGTCTACGGCATTGTGCCGGCCAATATCTTCATACCTCGACATCAGATTTGCGCCATCGGCCAGTGCGGCGCTGTGCACTCCACCGGTAAGATGAAAAGTTTCCGACTTTTCCTCCAGCTTGTTGATGGCAGCCAACAAATCTTCAGCTTTAAATTGCACATCGGATTCAATTGGCTTCACCTGGCGGGCATCGTTGATAAAGTAAAAACCGGCCCGGCTCTTACCGCAACAGCTGGCTATATGACGGCGCAGAAAGCTTCCGGCCTGGGTAACCGGCCGGCCGGTTTCAATGTAGAGCAGGCCTTCTTCTTCCTGACAGGTTATGGACACAATATCGTCCGGGTCCTCGAGCAGCCCTTCACTGAGTAAAAAACCGACCCCTAGCTCTTCATAGGCACCTGGAGTGCAGATCATCGTGGCCAGCTCAACATGATTTAAATATAGTGTTACAGGCTTTTCTTCAACTACCGCATCCTTTATATCTTTAAGTGTACCGTTATCATAAACTGTGATTTCTCGCTGCTGATATACAGCCGGTTTAGACATTTTGCTACACTCCTTTTACCAAACGTAAATTAAAAGCTTAAAATAAATATACATAAAGTCGATAGGTTAAGTCAAGTATTTATTGTGTACTGAAGCATTTTTCAGGTGGACAAAGATTGTAGAAACCATAGACATACTATATGGAAAATTTTAAGCAACCTGAATATGAGTGATTCCTCTTTGCAGGTGAGCATCTTAGTGGGCGAATATAAACAAAATGTGATATTTCTGAAACAGTTTTGTGATATTTCTTAGTTATAGTGATGCATATAAACAACAATCTTTAGCAGGTAAGTTGCCTGTTTTTATTTACAAGGCAAACCCTACAAAATCCATAGAAATTATAAGATGTCTAATTGAAAAAACGGAGAGGGGTAAATAAATGAACTTTAAAGAAACTCAAACACATGAACATGAACATGGCCACCATCATGGATTTGTTAAAATATATTTTAAGGTTGGTGTGAATCTTATAAGATTTTTGAAACGATTCTTTACTTATCTTACAAACTCAATCACCTGGCTGCAGTTTTTTAAAGCTTTTATAATTATGGAGACTTTTTTCAGGATAGCACCAAGATTTCATTTACCAAGGATTGACTACCTAACTATTAACGGTACATTATTTTTAAAACTGGGAATAATTGCTTCGTTTATCGGAGCCATAATGTTTTACTCCGGTGCAGTATTTTGGAGTACCTTATATAAAACACTAGCCTCAACCAGTGAACGCCCTAATTCTCTTTTTTATATAAAGTTTGGCTCTGCTTTGTTCCTACTTTCTTCACTTTTGGTGATGCCTTTGGTTGGGGTGGTTAACCCCCAAATGCGTCGGGGTGTCGTAAAGAAGCCAGGTATTTTAGGGTTAGGGTTAAATGGATGGAAGACACCGCTTTCTAACCTAGTTGCACATCTTTTGTTTGCATTTTATATCGAAAGGAAGACGCAAATAATGTCCTGGTGAAAGCATAGCAAACGTTATGAAACCGTTAACCTTTTGTAACAAAAACGTGATAACTTTATTATATAATTACTCCAGACAAACCAAATCATCAAATAACAAGGAGGTTCATTGATAATGAGAAAAAATAAGATTTGGTTGCTGGCGTTAGTAGGTGTTTTGGTCTTGTCCCTGGCAGCCCCGGCAGCTTTTGGATCGATTAATGGCAACGACCAGAAAGTCTAGGATCAGCAGTTTGCAGACCAGATGTTTAAATGGCACCAGGCCTGGCTTGAGCAGGCTCAAAAGGCCGGCAGTGTAACTCCAGAACAGGCCAAAGCCTGGCAGGAGCATTTCAATTACATGCGTGATTTTCACGCCAATTACGGTTTTGGCCCGATGGGTTCCTGTATGAATAATTCAGGCATGATGGGTAACGGTATGATGCAAAGTGCAAAATAGCTCAAATGGCGATGATACACCTCTCCTTACATAAAAATCTTGAAAAATATCTGCCAACCCCTGTTTTAAAACAGGGGCTTTTTTCTCCTGATTAGTAATAGTTTGGTCTGCGGTTTTAGTATCATTAATGGCCAAACTTTTTATTACGTTTCGGGAGGCAAATGAGAAGCAGCGGCAGTAGGCATAGCAATTAAAAAAAGTACGCTCTATTGCGAGCGCACTTAGAGTTACTGAATTATTTTAATTCATCCAGGTCGTAGGGCGTCTCCTGGTAGACATGGTAGTTAAGCCAATTGGTAAACAGCAAATTAGCATGGCTGCGCCAGGTAACCAGGGGCGGCCGGCCGGGATCATTATTGGGGAAATAGTGTTTAGGCAGGGCGATAGCCAACCCTTTGGCCACATCCCGCTCGTATTCGTCCCTCAAGCTATTGTCGTCATACTCAGAATGGCCGGTAACAAAAATCAGGCGTCCATTTTTGGAAGCTACTATATAAACGCCGGCTTCCTCCGACTCGGAAAGTATTTCCAGGTCGGCTACCTTTTCGATATCCTCGCGCCTGACTTCGCTGTACCGCGAATGGGGTACGTGGAACACATCATCAAAGCCCCGTAGCAGGGGGACATTTTTTTTGTTTACCGTGTGGGGGAAAATACCAAATATTTTTTCCTGAAGCACATATTTGGGAACTCCATAATGGTAATAAAGTCCTGCCTGGGCCCCCACACAGATATGCAAGGTGGAAAATACGTGGGATTTAGACCATTGCATTATTTTCTGCAACTCTTCCCAGTAGCTGACTTCCTCGAACTCCAGCTGTTCCACAGGGGCACCCGTTATAATGAGACCATCAAATTTTTGCTCTTTAATATCCTCAAAAGTGTTATAAAAGTTATCCAAGTGTTGCTGTGAAGTATTTTTTGAAGTATGGCTTTCCATAAATAGAAAAATAATCTCCACCTGCAGGGGGGAATTGCTCAGTAAACGAAGCAACTGGGTTTCCGTAACGCTTTTTATGGGCATCAGGTTACAAATAACAATCCGCAGTGGCCGGATATCCTGGGTAAAAGCGCGCTTCTCACCCATTAAGAAAATATTCTCATTAGTTAGGATCTCAGCTGCCGGAAGATTGTCCGGAATTTTTATAGGCATTTATGGCCCCCCTTTCAAGTAATAACCTGTGTTTGTTAACATCAGCCGAGCGTTGCATGCCGATTAAACTTGTGCGGCCTTAGCGAGAGCCTGTTCAAGGTCGTAAATCAAATCGCCGGCATCCTCAATGCCTATAGATAATCTAATTTGATCCGGGGTTACACTGGCGGCAACCAACTCTTCTTCGGATAACTGTGAATGTGTGGTACTGGCAGGATGTATGACCAAAGACTTGGCATCGGCTACATTGGCCAGCAACGAGAATATTTCCAGGCTGTCGATAAATTTCTTGCCGGTCTCTATTCCACCCTTAATGCCGAAAGTGAAGATAGACCCGGCGCCTTTGGGCAAGTACTTCTGAGCCAAAGCATAGTATTTGTCACCTTCGAGGCTGGGGTAATTAACCCAGGCAACCCGGGGATGATCTTTTAAATATTGAGCAATGGTTTTAGCATTGGCCACATGTCTTTCTACGCGCAAAGATAAGGTTTCTAAGCCCTGGAGCAATAGGAAAGCATTAAATGGGCTAATCGCAGCTCCGGTATTTCTGAGTAATCCGACCCTAACTTTAACTACATAGGCTGCCGGCCCTACATCTGCGACATATCTAATCCCATGATAGCTGGGATCGGGTTCGGTTAGTCCAGGGAATTTTCCACTGCCGGCCCAATCAAATTTACCGGAGTCGACAATTAACCCCCCTAGCGATGTACCATGCCCACCAATGAATTTGGTTGCCGAGTGAACCACAATATCCGCCCCAAACTCTATGGGTTGAATCAAATAAGGTGTGCCGAAAGTGTTGTCAATTATTAGAGGAATACCGTTTTCATGGGCGATTTTAGCCACTGCTTCGATATCCACCAGGTTGATACCGGGATTGCCAATCGTTTCGATGTATAATGCCTTGGTTTTATCATTAATAGCCTTCCGGAAATTCTCAGGGTCGTCCGGGTCAACGAAGTGAACCTTTATCCCGAAATTGGGAAATGTAGCTGAGAACAAATTATAGGTACCGCCATACAAAGTACCGGCTGATACTATTTCATCGCCTGCAGATGCAATATTAAGGATTGCATATGTAACGGCAGCTGAGCCTGAAGCTACTGCCAGGGCTGCCACTCCGCCTTCCAGAGCGGCTACTCGCTGTTCAAGCACATCGGTGGTGGGGTTCATAATTCGGGTATAAATATTGCCGGTTTCTTTTAAGGCAAATAAATTGGCCGCATGTTCGGCATTGTTAAAAACATAAGACGTGGTTTGATAGATAGGTACTGCCCGTGAGCCCGTTGTGGGGTCGGCTGTCTGGCCTGCATGTACCTGCAAAGTATCAAATTTTAGCTTTCTCTTACTCATTTCAATCTCTCCCTGGCTTATTTCTTATTGTTACTTGGAATATATTTGATTAATTGACAACAAATTTATTAACCTTTAAGCAGAGCATACCCAATAATGTTTAACTGCTATAGCAATTCCCATAAATCCTATGATATTAGTATTATATTGCTTGATTAGTCTTTGTCAACTATAATTTGCAAATAACTAGCCTTAAAAGGAGCAAGTTTAGTTATCACAAAAAATGAATGTCTAAAGCCATTCTATTGAGCTGGAGGCGCTATTAAATTCCGGCACATGATTATTTCAAATCCAGTTAATATTGTGTCAAAAGTGTAAAAACACGTACTTATTGTACGTGTTAACTATGAATTAACTATGTAGCTCCTCTCTCCTTGTTTATTCAAATAATACAGTTAATTTAAACAAGTTAAAGCCTGACCCCATGCATCCTTGACAATTATATTTCTCTAAATACTTTGTTTTCCAACCGGTGTATTGTTTCAGCCAGAACCAGGCCATAAACGGAACCGGCGATAAAATCCGTTATAGCGGTGCCTGTATCAAGAGGTGCCAATTCGGGTATTTTAGCCAAAAAAGTTATTACATAGATAATAAACCAGGATATTACGCCAAATAACCAGCCTTTAAAAAGGTAATTTTCGTTTGAAAATAGTCCGGTGACTAAATAAGTAAACAATATGCCCAAAAAACCTACGAATATCAATTGAATTAATAGGGCAAAAACGGCTTCTATAGTATTAGTGGGTTGATGACCGAAAAGGATAATGGCTGGCCAATCCGAATGGTGTAAATCGGCTATTTTAAGTTTTAGGGAAATATAACTTATTATGTCCATGAGGATGCCGCCAACTAACCCTGCCAGGAACCCTCTGGTTAGTCTATCCGAAAACTCCAAACCTTTACACCCCATTCTTAGCATTTTATATTTGTTAGGTTACCCACAGCTGTAATAACCCATTCCACTTTCCTGGAGCAAAAAGCGTCGGATGAAGTTTTAAACCGATTCGTTCCTGCATTAGAACGTCTAGCCGGCAACGGAAGCCTAGTTGGACCTGGTGTTGCTGTTTTTCCATGTCTATATTACAAAGCTTATGATACTTAATTTTTAAATAAAAAATATTAATTGGACGGGTTAGAATGTTTTAATTATTATTGTATTCAGTAGTTAATTTAATAGGAAAGGAGCAAGTAACAAATGAAGAAAACAATTACAATTTTATTATGCTTTTTATTCGCAGCCGGTGTTTTATCGGGATGTGGCAGCACAGTAACTAATGATACCGTTACATACAAAATTGGTGTCGTTACACCAACATTATCCACCAGTGAAGATGAGTTCAGGACAGCTGCTATGATGGCTGAAAAGTACCCTGACATCGTTAAACACATCACTCTGCCGGAAAACTTCTCCACCGAAATCGAAACAGCCATAAGCCAGATTACTTCTTTGGCCGATGACCCGCAAATGAAAGCCATTATAGTTATTTCAGGACAATCAGGTTTACTGCCGGCTTTGCAGAAAGTGGAAGAAACAAAACCCGACATTATCACGATGACTGCTCCTATTTGGGACGACCCCGTGCTGATGTCAAAATATGTAGATGTTAATTTGGATACAGACATGATTGGCAGAGGCGAAACTATTGCTCGCAAGGCACATGAAATGGGCGCTCAAACAATAATTCACTATTCCTTCCCCACTCATCTGGCCAAAGAAATGATTTCGCAAAGAAAAAACATGATGGAAAAAACCGCCAATCAATTGGGTATGCAATGGGTTGAGGTAGTTACCCCCGACCCGCAAACCGGTGACGGAACAGGACCAATGCTGCAGTTCTTAAGGGAGGATATTCCCCGCCAAATCGCCAAATACGGTAAAGATACTAATATTTTTGGGACAAACTGCCCGATGTATGATGTGATTATTGATGAAGCGCTGAAAGAAAAATTTATGGTTGCTGAACAATGCTGTCCTACACCAACTCAAGCTTACCCCACCGTTATGGGATTGGAAATTTCCGAAGAAGATGCCTGGAACTGGGATAAGCTTAAT
Source organism: Sporotomaculum syntrophicum (assembly GCF_009932395.1). Classification (GTDB taxonomy): domain Bacteria; phylum Bacillota; class Desulfotomaculia; order Desulfotomaculales; family Desulfallaceae; genus Sporotomaculum; species Sporotomaculum syntrophicum. The sequence continues at coordinate 304,137 of NZ_LSRS01000003.1, read as the reverse complement.
CAAATGATTAGCGAAAAAGCAGCCGCCGCAGGTATGACCGGCAGACTTGGTGGTTGGCCCATGCCGGCTACTGTATTCGTACCTCAATATGCCATCGAACTGGCTAAACAAATGATTGAAGATCCAGGTTTTGATTTCCAGAGTCTGGATAGTTTAAACCAATTTGCCAAAGATACATTGGGCTACCCGGTAACCTTTAGTAAGCTTAAACCAACTGAAGATGGCCCTGCACTTGAGAATTATAATGTTGTGATTATGGATTCCATCCTCTACTAATTTATCATTTATAACCAATCTTCAGAACAAAAGGCTGTCTTGGTATAGGACAGCCTATCTTTTATTACCGGCACTGTTTAGAGCAAGACACCATTCGGAGTATAATTAATGTCATGGGTAATATCTTAGAAATTATTAACCTGAGCAAAAACTATTACGGGATCCCTGCTTTAAAAAATGTTAACTTAACGGTAAAAGCCGGTGAGATACATGGCCTTGTTGGCGCTAATGGCTCAGGTAAAAGTACTTTGATGAATATTTTGTTTGGCAACCGGATCATCCGTGAGACTGGAGGCTACCAGGGGCAAATATATCACCGGGGCCACCTGCTCCGGTTAAATAACTGTGCTGAGGCGATATCTCTGGGTATAGGCATGGTACACCAGGAATTTGCCTTAATTCCTGAGCTTACTATAACTGAAAATATTAAGCTGGGCCGTGAAATAACCAATAAACTTACCAATCGGTTGTTTGGCCATAAATATTCCTTTGTAGATAAAAAACTAAATGCTCAAAGTGCGGCGTTAATACTAAATAAGTTAGGTCTGGATATTGATGTCGGCCTAAAAGTGCGCAATCTCTCCACCAATATCAAGCAATTTGTTGAGATGGCCAGGGAAATAGGCCGCCAGGATTTGAATTTTTTATTATTAGACGAACCTACGGCGACCCTAAATAAAGATGACGCCCAGCTATTGCTTAACGTCTTACTGGCTATGTCGCGTGCCGGAGTAGCGATTTTATTCGTTTCCCACCGACTGGAAGAAATCAAGCAGATCTGTGACCGGGTAACCGTTTTCAGAGATGGAGAAGTGGTGTCCCGGTATAACCAGGGGGAGATATCCACCACCAACCTGGCCAGAGATATGATTGGCCATACGGTCACAAAAGCGGTTGCCCCCACCAGGACAGTCAGCAACAACCCGGCCATGATCTTTAAAAAGTTCTCGGTGGCAATGCCGGGTGAGGAAATAAGAGAGTTGGATTTGACGGTATATGAAGGTGAAATATTAGGCATTACCAGTCTTTCCGGGCATGGCAAACTGGCTTTGGGTTATGGTGTGATGGGCTTGTATCCTGCGGCCGGAGAGGTTATATATGGCAAGCAAAAGCTCCACCGGATGGACTCTAGAACCAACATTCTTAAAGGTATCTATGTACTGCCGGATGACCGGCAAGGACTGGGCATACTCCCTGAGCATTCCGTAGCAGATAATATTATTTTTACGGGCAACCAGGTAAAAAATCTCTTTTCTTTGCGCCTGCCCCGGCCTTTTACCGGTTTCCTTGATCAGCAAAAGGCTCATAGGTATGTAACGCAGTTGGTACATGATTTCGAAATAAAATGTACGGCAATAACGCAAAAAATCAAGGAATTAAGCGGCGGAAACCAGCAAAAAGTTTGCATTGCCAGGGCTCTGACCGTCAATCCCAAATTGTTGTTTGTGGCAGAACCAACCAGGGGGATTGATATCTCAGCCAAAGAAAAAATCCTCCAGATGCTGATTGAAACAAACCGCAGCCAACAAACTACCATTGTGATGGCTTCAAGTGAACTGGATGAATTAAAACGTATTTGTGATCGGATAGCCGTTTTGGTCGAGGGAAGGCTTTTTAAAATATTATCTCCCGATGCCTCAGACGTCGAGTTTGGCTTAGCACTGGCAGGTGAAGAGAACATATAAAATGGAAGTTTACAGAATCAAGCCGCCCCAGGTAATTATTTTAATCTTTCTATGTGTTTTAGTGGGACTAGCCTATATGTTACATTTGGATTTAGTTGATTTATTTAACGAATCCTTGATTAAGCTGATGATGAACGGGGTACTCGTGCTTGCCTTAATACCCATGATTAATGCAGGTGCAGGTATTAATTTTGGTCTGCCCGTGGGTATTATCGGAGGTTTACTCGGTTTATGTATCACCGTGAACTTCAGGCTTACCGGTTTTGCGGGCTTTTTCACTTCGTTATTGTTGAGTGTGGTTTTTTGCTGTATGCTCGGTTGGCTTTACGGGATGCTCTTAAACAAGGTTAAGGGCAGAGAGGAAATTGCCGGTACTTTCATCGGTTTGTCAATGATCCCCCTGATGAACTGTTTTTGGACTCTGGTGCCATTTCAAAACAGGCAGATGCTCTATCCCATTGGTGGTCAGGGCTTGCGGCCTAAAATATCTTTGGAGCCCTACTTTAATAATATTTTGGACAATATGGCTCTGGCGAAAATAGGCGCTGTAGAAATACCCCTGGGATTTATAGCTTTTTTCAGCCTGATATGTTTATTATTAGCCCTTTTTCACCGAACTAAGGTAGGCCGGGCAACCATTGCCACTGGGGAAAACGAAGAATTTTCCAGGCTGTCAGGAATTGATATAGCTAAAATTAGACTTATTGCCATAATCCTCTCTACAGTTCTGGCCGGAATCGGCATTTGTGTATATTCGCAAAGTTATGGTTTCATTCAGCTTTATGATGAACCGTTAGCGATGTATTTTCCGGCTATCTCAGCGATATTAATAGGAGGCAGTACCGGCCGGAGAGCCTTCATCTTTGAGGCGGTGCTGGGAACCTATCTATTGCAAACCATTTACTTGCTTAGTGTTCCTATCGCTAATGAAATATTGGTCCCTGAGATAACTGAAATCTTAAGGTCCCTGATCACCTACAGCATTATTTTATACGCCTTGTTGCATAGATCTGGACGGAGGCTCAGCCATTGAACAAAAGAGAGCAGGCAGACAAGCTTTTTCATAGCGAGCGCTTGGTACCCATTATATTCTTGCTGCTTTCGTACCTGGCCTGGCAATTTTCCGGACTATCCGGCGCGTTCGTACTCAACCAGGTTATCACCCGATTTATCAGGGACGGCATCTTAGTCCTGTCGTTAATTATTCCGATAGCGGCGGGTATGGGGCTTAATTTTGCCGTTACCGTAGGGGCTATGTGTGCACAAGCAGCACTATTATTTGTCATCAATTATCAGGTAAATGGAATCGCTGGCATATTGCTGGTAGCTCTCCTTTGTATAACTTTTTCCACGTTGGCAGGCCTGGTTATTGGACATATTTTGAATATGGTCAAAGGGAAAGAAATGATAGTCACGATTATCATTGGAACGTTGGCCAATAGCTTGTATCAACTGGTTTTCTTAGTAGGCTTCGGAACTATTATCCCCATTGGCAATGAAGAAATTATTCTCTCACGGGGTATCGGGGTAAGAAATGCCGTTGATTTAGATATGTATCGCAATACTATTGATAAACTCTGGCTGTGCAAACTTGGGAACATTGAAATTCCATTATTTATGATTCTGGTGGTGCTGTTGTTTGCATGCTTAATTTACTATCTGTTAAATACAAGATTTGGCCAGAAAGTCAAAGCGGTGGGTAACTCCAATGAAAAAGCAGAGGTTTCCGGCATCAATGTAAATATGGTCAGGATTATGGCGATGGTTTTATCCACTGTACTGGCAGCTCTTGGCCAATTGTTTTTCTTGCAAAATATTGGTATGTTTGATGTCTATACTGCCCACATGAATGCCGACCTGATATCCTGCGCTGCTCTTTTGGCAGGCGGAGCAAGTATTAAAGATGCCAAAATAAGGCATGCGATTATAGGTATTTTTCTATTCCATACTCTGTTTATTGTTTCTCCTCAGGCTGGACAGAATTTATTCCACAACGCTGCCCTGGGAGAATACTTCCGAAGCTTTGTGGCTTATGGCACTATTGCTTTTGCTTTAATTATCAATATTAAGAATGAACACAAGCAGCAAGTTCCAAGTAATAGTATATAAAGCGGGACATATAATGGTTAAGATTTGTAATAAGTCATACCTACCGGAAGGTATAGCGTGGCCTCCCCATTGGCTTCCTGGTAATACAGGCCGGGAGGCTCTACGTTTACTATCAAGCTTTATAATATCTTCTGCGCTTGAACAACAGGGCAATGGTTATCCCTACTGTAATAAGTACCCCTGATACTGCCAGTAGCCTGGTTAACGCATTTTTGTCAACGGGTGATTGTTGTTGCCTGCCCATACCCATTGGGCGATTACCATCATCACCTTCAGGCGGGCCCATCCCGCCAAACATTATTTGCTCCCGGCTGCGAGCCATCATTTCGAGCATATCATTAGGAATGCCCAGTTTTTCGGCTTTATTACGCAGCTCACCGGTGAGCTCACCTGCCTGCCTGATTTCCTGCCCAAGCGCCTCAATGGCCTCCCTGCCCACACCTCGCGGCGGTAGCGCCATCCCTCCGGGCGGCCGCTCTCCGCCTTCCCGCTCCCTCATATCAACATTCCCACCGGGACGCTGTTGACCAGGTGGCCCTGTGGCATTATTACCGGGCATATCGCCCATAGGCATGCCTCTGCCCATGCCCATTCCGTTGCCGTTATTGGTGGAGTGTAATTCCCCGGCGAGCTGCTTTTGTATTGCATCGGATACGTCGGCAGCAAGCTTTAGGATGCCGGGGGCATTGTTGCCGAAACCCCATTTCCTGTTCACCGGGAAGCCATTACGGGCGGGATCTTCATTTTCTTTCTCCTGCCGGCCCTCTATTACTCTTACCGTTTCTTTATCTTCCACAGGACTGCCGGTGTCAGTGCCGGAAATGCTTTGCTCAAACTGTTCGTAGCTGAAAAAGGCTGTGGGATCAGTCCTGACATATTTGGAAATCAGTATGTACAGCCGGTCGGTTTCCGCCTCCAAGTAGCCGCCGCTTAAATACTTGGTGGTGATTTGTTCCAGATAACCATGATAGGCTTGTAGATACTTTTCGTTTGCTAATAGTTTGGCTACTAGAGGCCTGTCGGCAAGCGCCCCCTGGGTCGGTTCGTCGATATATAGCCTGGAAGTATCACTACCGAAGCCGAACCCACCAAAGGACATGTTTAAGTCCCACGGGATTATTGTAAATACGCCGTTTTGCTCATAAAGGTAGTAATTGTGGCCGAAATTGCCCAGATAACTGTCGAAGTTAACCAGGGCCGTGTTGACGGCAATATATTTTAGTGCCGCTTCAACGTCGAGGTATTTTTCAATGTCACCGCCGTTATTCAACACCTCAAGCATTTTGATCAGTTTAGACCAATCGGCATTCTTTAGTGTACTCTTCACTTCCAGGCCTGAATAGTCTGAGGGGTTGTCGCCGTTATATTTAAGGGTATTACCCATGGATTTATACAGGTCCCCGGAAATGTCCCCGAAATTCCTTTCCAGAAATGGCTCCAATATGCTCTCCACCGCAAGATAAAGCCCAAAATAATCACCGTTTACAGATACAGCAGCATAGGAGAAAGCCGGAACGGCTACCCCCATTTCCTCAAAAATCTGGTAGGAGAGATATTCCCGCATATAAGAGGGATCAGAAAAGCAGTTGTTTAGGTTTAGCTGGGTCAGCCCTGCCATAGTCTGGTTTTCGACTATGTCATTGAAATTTATCTTAAAGCTGTAACGGTTGCTGTCGCTGCCGGCAACCGACATGAGGCTGGAATTGCCCTTGGGTCTTATTTGCACCGACGAGTAGACATCGCCGTTTATAACAACTGTAGCCGTGACAAATTCCTCTGCAGTGGAGTTGGCCATCATATGATTCCAATCAGCTTCATCGATTTGAATGTTTACTTGCATGACTTTGTCTCTTTGAAAATACTTGGTTACATATTCATCTCCGTAGACCTTAACGGTACCGGTGCCAAACACTGTAAAGGCCCCAATAAACAGGGCTGCAAAAACTACCAGCACCAGGGATAGTAATATCAGCTTGGTGTTTGTCATAACCATCCGCTCCTTTAGGATGCGTATTCTCCGTTAAAGCTTACCAGAGCGGAGTTTGTAATACCCGGTATGGCTGACAGCTCATTAATAAACTTTGTCTCCCCGTTTTTCAATCGTATCTCATATACCAGCTCAATACCTTTTCCCGCGGTAACGGTTTTAGACTTTACGCGGTATTTGGAGAAGACCTTTTTCATGAGGTTCACGGCACTGCCTTCAGCGTTCTCGTCCGCGCAGTTAATGATCACGATGTAGGGTGTTTCAATAACATTCCGGCTGACAAAGGCGATAAGTATGATGCCGATAATTACCGAGCCCAGTGCGGCCAGGGGTATTAGGCCGGCGCCAATCACTATACCTGCGACTATGGACCAAAACAGAAAGACTAAATCCATCGGATCCTTAATAGGGGTGCGGAAGCGAACGATGGATAGTGCGCCTACCATGCCCAGGGCGATGATTACATTTGAGGTAATGGCCAGAATAACTAAAGTAGTCAGCATGGTCAGCAGCACAAGCGAGATATTGAATGCCCGTGAATACATTACACCGCCAAAAGTCTTCTTGTAGATGAGGTATATGAACATGCCCACCAGGAAAGCGGCTGTTATGGCCAGAGCCGCGTCGGTGAAGGAAAAACCGGATACCTTTTTCAGAAAGTTAGTGTTAAAAATGTCGTTAAAGTTGAATTCCATATTAACCCACTCCTTTTAATGCCTAGCTTCGGTGTTTACATAATGCCTCGGATGGACGTATTATACAGACGGCAGGCCGCGTATTTGGAAAACGCAGTTGAGGTACACTTGTTCAGCTGCACAATGTCCTGGATAAACTCGGGCAAAAAACCGTCATACTTGACCTCAAGTATGCATAAGCCGGAATCCAGTGCTGTTGCGTTTGGCAGGACGGCATCAAAGAGGTCGGTGGAACTTATGGACGTTCTGATATCACTGTCCATAGTTATTCGTACATTGCCGGCCGTGTAATGGTAGGCTTCCCGCATATAGTCGACTATTGTTTTGGGTTCCAGCCTTTCCGTCCTCAGCTTAAGGTAAAACTCTCGCAGTAATGGCTGATCCGACTTTTTCAGGAAAGTGATACTGCCGTCAAGGATATCCTGTACCTCACTTTTGGTTAAACTTGCGCCAAGTTTGGCGGTTTTGCTGTAGTGTTTGACTTTTTTTTCTAACCGAATGAAGCCGTGATTATGATTGTAGAAGCGAATGCGGAATTTTTCCTTTATCGGCAGCCCTTCCATCTTTTCAAAGAGAGCCTTGTCCTCCGGAGTATCGAAATACAAACTGCGGATATGGTATCTGCCATCGAGCCCGGCGTTTTTATCGTTGCGTAGCATGCAAGACAGCCTGCTTCTGATCACCAGTGCATCCGCCATAGAAACGATGTGTTTTAATTCATTACGATATTTTAAGCCGGTCATCAATAATCACCCCACTTTTTTTGCAAAACAATCCATACCCGAAAGGATTGACGATAGCCAATGGCAACCCTTTCTTACCATTTTTATTTTAGTCCGGGGGAAAGCTGCAAATCACCGAAAACAGGTGGTAAAAATGACGCAAAAATGCCGCAAAAAAAGAGAACAGGCAGCCCGGTAACTGCTCTGTTCCTTTTAATAGAGATTTTTTTGTTCCTGCTTGGCCTTTAAAAGGTGATTGTAAAGAGGGTTCCCATACCGGTGTTCTGAGCTTCAATATTGCCGTGGTGCTGCTCAACAACTGACTTTACAATGGAAAGCCCTATACCGTAATTACCCCCGTTACCTTTGTAAAAACGGTCAAAGATATGCGGCAGGTCTTCATTCGATATACCTTTACCATCATCGGCTACCGAAATGGTTATCCTGCCGCTAACCTGATGACATGTAAGTGTGATCCCGGTTTTTGCATATCTGATTGCGTTCGATATGAGATTTGAAAAGGCACGAGACATATGCTTTTCGTCGCAGCACATATTTACCTGCTGATCATCAAATCTAAAAACGAACTGGATATTTCGATCCGTTGCCAAGCTTCTTTGACGCTCCACACAGTTAGAAAGCAGCTCGCGCAAATCATATTCCTCAATTTTACTGCCTGTTGTTATGTTGTCGATACGCGAGAGGTAAAGGGAATCTTCAACCATTTCGCTTAGCCGATCGGTCTCGCTTATGATCACCCGGCTTGATTTTTCGGGGTCCAGAATCCTCTGCTCGATGCCTTCAGCATTGCACTTAATGACTTGCAGCGGAGTTCTAAGCTCGTGGGATACATTTTGGAAGAATTGTTTTTGCTCCTTGTCGTAGGTATCAAGCTGAGCCGCTGCTTTGTTCATGCTCTCGGCTAGCTCCGCTAACTCTATATCGCTGTAATTAAAGGTGTTTCTCGAAAAATCTCCTTTGCCGATTCGCATGGCGAACCGGGTAAGCTCCCTAACAGGTTTTGCAATCAGACCGGACAAGAAGAAAGAGAGCGTTACAGCCAGAATCCCGGCTATACCCATGACCGCCAAAAGTACAATATTGATGCGACTTGCAAAGGATTTGATTGCCGTCATGTCGATATAGTACACCAAATAGGATACGCTGCCGAGCGGGTTTGGCTGCATTTTTGCCGACACAAAATAGTACTCCCGGTCGGAGGCCTTTACCCGTGTGATTTCGCTGCTTTGCAGGTCCACCTGCTCATGCTTCAGCTGTGCAGCTAAAGCAGTTATTTCATCAAATTTTTGTATAAATGCCATGCTCGAATTGGGGAAGATGAGTTCATAATTATCTGAGACAACCATCACCTCTGCCTTGTCCATTGGGCCTACCGGCAGCCTTCGCATGTCGGGGATGGATTCTGGACTCGGCGGAGGTTGCCTGTCCGACGGGAGTTTTGGTGGTATCGCCTCATAATGCACTAGTTTCCTTGCATCTTTAAGTTGCTCGTTTACGCTGCTCTTGATGTATTCTCCAACCAGCAGGTTAAAAACGGTCAGGACCATTAAAAAAATGAATGCGATAAGCGACAGCACCATAACGAGTATCCTTGTGCGGATGCTTATCTTGCGTCCGCTGATGTTACTCACCGGCTTCACGCTCCTTTAGACGAAAGCCGAAGCCCCATACCGTGTCGATTACCGTCCTACTGCCCGATAGTTTCTTGCGCAGCCTTCTCACGGTGTCGTCCGCCGCTCGGGTCTCCACTTCGCTGTTGTATCCCCATATTTTACTGAGTAGCTCGTCCCTTGATATAGCCCTGTCTTTGTTTTCGATGAGGTAGCATAAGAGACTGTACTCGTTCGGCGTAAGCTCTAAAGGAGCGCCTCCAAGCATTGCGGTCTTGTGATTCAAGTTGACTTGTATGTCGGCATATGTAAGAACGCGCGGAGAAGAATTGTCTTGACCTTTATCAAATTCTATCCTGCGGAATATCGCCTTAACCCGCATGACCAGAGACAGGGCGGAAAAAGGCTTGGTAAAATAATCATCACTGCCGAGATTTATCCCGGTGGCGTAATCTATGTCGCTATCACGTGCCGTAAGCATGATTATGGGCACCGTGCTAATCTCGCGCAATTCTGAGCATATGGCAAAACCGTTGGATCCCGGCATCATGACGTCAAGGATTACAAGATCACATGGATCTTCTTTAAAAGCAGCAAGAAGCTTATCACCGTTTTCAAAAGCGGTGACGTGGTATCCTTCACTTTCCAGAAAAGATTTTATAACATCACGTATGTTTTGTTCGTCATCTGCAATATATATATCCTTACGCATGGTTGCATTCCCCCGCTTTTTTCATTTTAAACAAAGTATCGGGAATTAGCCAGCTATTTTCGTTCTTAAAGTGATTGACGCGAATAAACTTTAATGCTAGAATTTTTCCGTAATAATAAAAAATAAACCGATGAGCAAGAGAAGTAAGAATGATTGGCTGTACTCAGAGAGCCGCCGGTTGGTGAGAATGCGGTTACAGTGATGATTCCGAATGGACTTGCGAGGGCGGCCCGAAATCGAAAGAGATTAGGCGCCGACGGGAACCCTGTCCGTTATCAGTAGGGTGCATATGATGGTATGCAAAATGAGTGGGCGATTTATCGTCAATTTGGGTGGTACCGCAGAAGCTTACAGCTTTTGTCCCTTTGATTAGGGGCAAAAGCTTTTTTATTTTTCACAAGCCCGCGAGTACCAATAACATGTAGAGTGGGCACTTTGGCATCCATGATGGAAAAAAACATTAAATTTTATAAAAATATCAAATAATGAACTGAGGCGAGAGTAGCGTGATTAAAAACATTTTACAGAAATTGACTACAAAAGAAGATTTAACTGCAGAAGAGGCTTACAGCCTGATTGTAGCCATTAAAAATGATGAACTGAGTGATGTTCAGATTGCCGGTTTTCAGGTAGCCCTCCTGATGAAAGGCCCGACCTTAACGGAAATCACGGCAATTGCCCGGGCAATGCGTGACATATGTAATAAAATAGACCCGAAGGTAAATGATGAGCTTATGGATACCTGCGGTACCGGTGGAGGCTTAAGCACGTTTAATATCTCAACTTCGGTTGCTTTTGTAGCTGCAGCAGCAGGTATTCCAGTAGCCAAACACGGCAGTAGATCAATAGCTAGTCTTTCCGGCAGCGCTGATGTTTTGGAAGCTCTGCATGTGGAAATTAATCAAAGTCCTAATGGCGTGGAGAAGCTTATTGAAGACATAGGCATTGCCTTTCTTTATGCACCTCTCTTCCATCCGGTTATGGGTAAAGTGCTGCCGCCGGAAAAGGATCTCGGTATCAAGACCATCTTTTATACGATTATTGGACCACTGATTAATCCTTCCAAGGCGACAAAACATGTTTTAGGTGTCTATAAACCGGAGCTGCTAGATATAGTTTCCCGGGTTGCCGCATCTTTAGGTTATAAGAGGGCACTCTTTGTTCATGGTGAGGACGGCTTGGATGAAATTTCCCTCTTGGGTAAAACCAAAATTATTGAACTAAAAAACGGGTCTTTCAGCAGATACGAAATCGCTCCTGAGGATTTTGGCTTGTCCCGTTGTACCCTTGCAGAAATAGCAACAGGAACTCCAGAAGAGAATGCTGCCATGATCCGGGATGTTTTCTCCGGCAAGGACAAAGGCCCGCGTCGCCGGGCAGTTATATTGAATGCTGCCGGAGCCTTGATGATAGGCGATAAGGCAGATTCTTTCGCGGACGGCATAAAATATGCTGCGGAGATTATTGACAGTGGAGCGGCACAAAACAAACTGGAACAGCTTATAGTTGCCTCGCATGACTACAAAAAGGTGGTTTGAAATGGCATGCACGAAATGTACTACAGCGCTGTGGACCCGGCATCGTTTGGGTAAGATACCGGTTATTCCGGACATTAAGTGTAAGTCCCCGGAGGCAGGCGACCTGCTAAGGGGCAGAGATCCCATAGCGCTGGCAAAAAGCCTGGCAGCGGCCGGTGCCCCGGTCCTCTCGGTGGTAACCGAAACAGAGCATTTTGGGGGTTCCCCGGAATTGCTAAGACAGATTGCACAGTCTACCTCAGTGCCGATTTTGCGTAAGGATTTTATTACTACTCGTGAACAATTACATGAGAGTGCGGAGATAGGAGCCAGTGGGGTACTGTTGATTGCTGCAATACTGGAGATAGAACAACTGCGTGAACTTATTGATGAGGCTTGGGCGCTTGGACTGGAACCCCTCGTCGAAACGCATACCGAGGCGGAGATTATTGCTGGAAACGAGTTAATGGTAACCTTTCTCGGCATTAATAACCGGAACATCATGGAATGGGAAATGGATGACGGAAACGTTAATACCACTGAAAAGCTAGCCGGTTTAGTCCGCCCTGGGGCTTTATTATTAAGCGAAAGCTCGATTGCGTCCCCTGATGACGTGTTACGTGCCACTGCAGCAGGAGCTCATGCGGTCTTGGTTGGAACTGCCATACTCCGGGCTCAGAATCCGCCGGCATTCTATAAGGTGCTCAGCGAAGCCGGGAGGTAAAGCTATTGACACGTGTTAAAATATGTGGCTTAATGAACCGCCGGGATATCAATCTGTGTGTGCGCGCCGGTGTGCATATGCTCGGCTTTGTTGTAGAGTACCCTATTCCAGTACCATGGAACTTGACTCCGGCAAAAGCCAGGGAGCTCATTGGGCAGGTTCCTCCGTTTGTCGGTACCTGCATCGTCACAGGTGGTTCGTGCGAAAAAGTCTTGACGCTGGTAAGTAAAACTAATCCTAATGTCGTTCAGCTTCATTATCAAGAAACGTTGGCAGAGATAAAGGAATTAGCCCGCCGGTTAAAAATACGGGGGATAAAAACAATCAAGGCTTTGCGGATAGATAGTAACGGGCAGTGTGATTTCGAAATCTCCGATCCTGCCACGGCGGCACGGGTACTTGCTAAAACCGGGATAGCGGCTATACTCGTGGATTCCTACACCAACTCAATGCCTGGTGGAACAGGAGTTAGGGTCGATTTGGCAACATTTAAAACCATCCAACAAGAGAGCTCTTTGCCGGTTATCCTGGCAGGTGGCCTAAATCCAACTAATATCCTGCCAATAATTCAAAAGATACACCCCTTTGCAGTGGATGTCCTGACAGGGGTTGAAAATAAACCGGGGGAAAAGGACCCGGAGAAAATTGAGCGATTTATGCAGAGTATTCAATATGCATCAAAAATAAAGAAGAAGCTAGAAAATTATTCCTAGCTTCTGTGCCATTAAACACTAGGTTTTAAGGACAGTCTTCTTCTGGAAGAAGAGGTGAATCTATTAAAGTTGCAAATTGGAATTTGTGGCAATGGTCATCGTTGAACGTAGTATTCCCTTCAGCAAAATGAACGTGTTTACCATTGCCGACAAATCTTTGAAGCCCTGTTCTAACGGGTACTTCGTGCAGATGGTCAAAAAAATCAGTGTTAACTACCATTGCATGAATATGGCCACCCGGTACTAGTATTATCTCACTAGTAACGCCTGCAAAGCGGTGGTTATGCCTGTCTTCTCCTTCTTCCGCTAACTTTGTACTTCCTAAAAACTCATGTGTATGGGTCTGACCACTCTCTTCAGTTAGTTGAGTTGACTGGTCGGTACCAGTCATAGACAGCCCTCCTCTCGTTTTATATAACAATATATTCCATAATGGTTAAATTGTTTATGGTAAGGTTGGTTAGCAACCACCCGGCCTCCCCCAGCACCAAAAAGCACACCATCGCCTGATGATGTGTTTTTTTTGTATCACCATTTTTTCTAAAATACCCAATCTCGCCCAAATAGGAGACCGTTATCCAATAACACCCTCTCAATATTATTAATACGATGCCGGGTGCTTTAGATATATTAACAAATGCCAACACCATGCAGGATATAACAATAATAATGTAGAAATGACTACAATATCTATAAAAGCTTCAATAATCCTATTTTTATTTCCCTTTTCTTGGGTTTAACCTTGGACCCGGCGGCTATATAACCAAGCGAGAGCGCAAATAAAGCAAATATCGTTTTAATAGATAAAAAACGGGGGGTTGGAGTAGCTTGCAATCGGTATTGGAAACTTGTACACCGCGTCCGGAAATACTGGCCGGTACCTTTAACCCGGAGGTTTTCACAGCCTCACTTAGCCCTGTTATTGAATACTATCGTCATGGCAGCAGCAGAATAGACAGTATTTACACCAATGCTGAACTCTTCTTCAATGAGGCCACCTACCCAACCCAGGGTATGCGCCGGGCTTTGTCTGATGTGTTCCGCCGCATCGCCGGCGATACAACGGCTTCGGCTATTCATCGTCTGGAAACATCCTTTGGGGGTGGTAAAACCCACACACTCATTGCATGTACCCATATAGCCTGGCAAGGGAAAAAACTGCTCGGTGTCGTTAAGGACCTTCTTGACGAGCAGTACCTACCCGAGCCCGGTACCGTGGCTGTGGTTGGTGTTGCAGGTGAAGAAATACCCGTCCACCAACCTAAAGGCAGCGTACTGGTGCCCTATACTCTGTGGGGAGAAATTGCATATCAAATAGGTGGTGAAGCGCTCTACCATGAGGTTGAAGACGAGGCTAACTCCTTTGCCGCGCCGGGCAAAACCTACTTTAATAAAGTGTTTGGCGGTCGCAAAGTTCTGATTATGCTGGACGAGTTAGCTCAGTACGCGGCGCGTTTGGAAGCAGCCCGCACCGATGGCGGCGCCCAATTAGCCGCTTTTCTCATGACCTTACATAGTTATGTCCGCAATAACCCGGGGGTGGCTATAGTGCTCACTCTAGCCAGCGCATCTGATGCCTTTGGCAAACAAACGGAACAGTTGACCAAGTTAATCAGCGACGTACGCGGTGAGGACATTAATGAAGATGACGCACTTGGACTGGGGGAAAAAGCAGTCAAAGGCATAGCCAGTGTCGTGGCCAGAGATGCCGTGCAAATTACACCCGTGCAAGCTTCGGAAATTTCCGCTGTTCTTGCCAAGCGGCTGTTTGTTTCTATTAACAGCCACGCGGCCAGGGAAACAGCATGGGAATACACTCAAATGTACCGGAGAAACGCTTCGTCGCTACCGGATGAAGCTACTACCGATAATTTCCAGAAGCGCATGACGGCCAACTACCCATTTCATCCTACCTTGGTGGATTTCCTCAATATGAAACTGTCCAGTGCTGAAAATTTCCAGGGTACCCGTGGTGTTTTGCGGGTATTATCACTGGCCGTGCGCAGTTTATGGCAAACTCGACAGGCGGTACCCATGATTCATACCTTTCATTTGGATTTGCGCTCTGAGCGGGTTGTTAATGAAATACTCGGTCGCACAGGCAGTTCTGACTTGATGTTTGTCCTCAATGCCGATGTGGGAAGCGTTGATACTGGCACCTTAGAAGGTGGCCGCAGCAACGCTGAACTAGCAGACCAGGATAACCCACACCCGGAAGGCTACCCGCTTTATGAATACACCTGGAAAACGGTATTTTTACACAGCCTCGTAGGGCGCGCGGAAGGGCTAAATTCCAGGATCTTTGGTTTAACCGAAGCTGATGCTCTTTTTAGCGTATCTTTCCCCGGCCTTACCCCGCCCCAAGTACTTACAGCTCTGGAGGAAATCAATAACAGTGCTTTTTACTTGCGCTACGAACAAGGCAAGTATTATGCCAGCGAAGAGCCCACCATTAATAGTGTACTGGCCAGAATACGCCGCACGCTTAACACCAGACAAATTGACGAACTGTTGGAAGCCACAGCCCGTAAAATAATTACAGGCAATACAAGCTTATTTCATATCGAGCATGACGTTTCACTGCCCGAGCATTTACCTGACGGCAAAGGACGGCTCATACTGGGCGTAGTTGCTCTTACTGCAGACAGCATAGATATTGAGGCAATGGTGACTACTAAAGGTGCAAACAAACCTCGCGAACAGCAAAATCTGATTTTTCTTCTGGTCCCGGAAACTGTCCATGTGCATGGTGTCGGCAGCGAGCAACCAGGCTTCTTTGGAGAATATAATGCAAAACACCAGGAATTAAGGCAGCGCATTGAAGGTATTGCCCGGCAGGTTAAAGCTATGCGCCTGTTAAAAGATAAACCGCAAAATTATGGTGTGAACCCCCACCGGTTAGAAGACGGGGATTTTAAGAAACGCCATAGTGAACGCGAAAATGCGTTAGTTACGGCTGTATCCGGCATTTACACCGGGCTTTACTACCCCTCAACAGCCGGCTATATTGTACGTCAAGAAATTAAGACCGCCGGGGGAGAAAGCGGAGCATCCTTTATCGAGCTGATTAGAGAAGTGTTAATTGATAATGGTGAGCTGCTAACCGCAAACCATATCCAAAAGTCTGATTTGTTAAATTTGCATAAGCTCTTTTTTGAAAGCAAGCTTTTATTTGATAGTGATACCGTAACCTTGGCCAAGCTGCAAAGTAATTTCTGCTGTAATCGCAGCTGGTCGGTGCTGGAAAGTCCCGGGGTGCTGGAACAAATAGTACGGTCCGGCGTGCAAAAGGGTATCTGGTGTATCTTCCGTATGGAGCATGAAGCCAGTATTATACCGGACGAATTTTACGACCAGGACAAAGTGATTCCTATAGGAGTTAATCTCAGTGAGCCCGGCTATACCATGATTACTATACAGGGAGCCAAACAGCGGGGTTGGACAGTTCCTGAAAAAGTCAACCCAATTACTGTGCAAGAGCAAGTGGTTTATACGGTGGCGGACAATGGTGCTGATTATGTACAGGCTGTTTTTGATAAATATGCTGCTAAATATGACCCCTGTTCAACTCAAGACCTGGAAGAGGCGGTAACCAACCTGGTCCAGGATGAGCGGTTATATGCTTACCAGGGTACCCCGGAGCAGCAGGAAAAACCGGAGCCTCTGTATCACGGTGCCGAGGCAGCCCTATATACACCGCAATTAAATGACGTTGTCATTACTCCGGTTACTGTCATAGAACGGGGTTGGGTGCGCGAGAAGGACCGTGTATTTAAACTAGCAGGCAAAGAAGGGGCAGGTAAATTACTACCGCTGCTCAAACGATTGGGCAGTCTTTATAACAGAGGTGCCAAGTCGCACATTGATTTTATGGATCTTTTCGAACTTGAACTACCCGAAGGTGGTACCTTGCGCATTCAGCTTGACAATGTGCCTCCGGGTTCAATGCAGGCGCTGGGAGAATTTTTTGAAGTGCTGGATAGTGTTATTGAGCAGGGCGAGGATACTGAGGCTTTACTGGAAATCCAGGAGCCGGATGAAGATTGCTTATTGATTCAGGAACTAAAGAAAGCATAAGGCGAGGCATACTTAAATGACAAAAGGCAGTTCAACTAACCAATGGGACATGTTCGAAACTTATAAGCAAAAAATACAGCCTCTGGTGGGCCAATCCCCCTGGGTTCTGCGCATCACCGAATATAAAGACACTCCTGTACCCGTTTTTTTGGTCAAGGAGCGGACTTTAACCGAGCATAGTGCAGATAAAAACAGCAATGCACCGAAAAAAAAGTTATTAAAAGACAGGGGGTTACTTTATGGGCAGTCCCTGCGGCGTTGTTTGCCTATCATCCGCTTAGTTATTAGCGGTGTATGTGATGATGCGGGGATACCGCTGAATTTGCAGCGGTTTATTGCTAGCGATCGCATTATTTTTCGAGGTAACCTGCCCTTGCACGAAGAGGCCGGTACCAAATTAGCTCTAATGTTTAAGCTGCAGGAACGGATTAAAGACATGGATCGTGTTGAACTAATTGCCTGGCGGGTCGAGCGTTTCAGCGCAGAAGAGGCTGCCTACTGGTTAAGCCGGGTGATACATTTTGGCGATGCGGCTAACCGTTGGGCCAGGGCTGGCATGCGCACCATGCTTGGCGGTCAACCGGGGGATAAAGCGGTACCGGCCATGCTGGAAAAGCTGCGCAGGTAGTTGAGGGAGGATTATTTTTATGCCGGGCCAAACTGTTAATGATAAAAGACTTATCGAGGCGGGTTTTCCCTGTCATCAAGTGGGGGCTGAGACGCAGCGGGAGCGCGGTTCAAGTTCAGCTCTCCCGCCACTATATTTTCTTCACGTTTGGTGGGCGCGGCGACCGCTAACGGCCAGCCGCGCCGCAGTACTTGGTTCAATATTGCCCGCTGGTACTGATCCGGCTTGGTTTTTGCGTCAATTGGGGATTGAAAAGGTACAAGCTATGGTTAACGGGGTACCGTGGACACTAACAGGGCGACTATTAGAACAAGTTGAAGTAAATGATTCTGGATACCAACGTTTGCCTGTAGATAGCTTTGTACTGAGGGCATTGGAAAAAGAACAGCAGCGGCGAGAGAAAAACCGCCAGGTAATCCAAAGAATTTGCGACGCTGATCCTGCCTTGATAAACCATCCAGTAATTATGCGCTGGCAACAGGACTCACAGCAACTTCCAGAACCATTGCCTTTGGAAGGCAGTAATCTTGAAGTAAATCGGGTAGCTGCGGACCCGGCGCATGTAAATGAGCGGATTGAATTTGCCAAATCTGACCGTGTTAAGTGCATATTAGGTAAACAAATAAAATGGGATGCTGAAGACTTATACGGTTATATTCGGGCATATTCACGTAACCCAGTTACTATGGATAATACAATAACGGTGCTCGATCCCACAGCTGGTGGCGGATCTATACCATTTGAGGCTTTGCGCCTCGGACATAATGTTATTGCTAATGATTTAAATCCGGTGACAAACATAATACTTTATGCTACTCTTAATTATCCTGCCAGGTTTGGACTTGACTTAAAATATGATATAGAAAGATGGGGTAAAAAGCTTATATCACATGTCGAACAGCAGATGGCCGATGTAACGCCATTTTCCCCACTCCCTGTAAAAGAAATAGATGAACTAAATAAACATTGTATTGAATGTAAAGAAATTGTTCCCCAGTTTAGTAGTGGTCCTGAGTACGACCAAACAGGGCTGATTTATTGTCGCCAGGTCACCTGTCCCCATTGTGGCGGCGAAGCGCCGCTGTTAAACACCTGCTGGTTGTCCAAGAAGGGCGAAAAATGGGGCGTGCGTATTGTACCTGACGGTCTTCCCAAGAAAGGCAGAGTGCATTTTGAAACCTATCGCCTCACGGGCAGCAAAGGCCCCAGGGGCGAGGACCCCAACTTTGCTACGGTTAGCAACGGTGTGGGCACCTGTATACACTGCCGCCAGGCTATTTCTGCCGATGAGATTAAAGCCCAGGCCCGGGGAGAGTCGCCCTATGGCAAATGGCAAGATCGTCTTTACTGTATAGCGGCCGTACGTTACCAACCCAAGTTGGATAAAAACGGCAAGCTGCAGCGTTATAAAACCGGGGTTATGGCCGGGGAAATAAAGACTGAGAAAGTCCGTTTCTTTCGCCCTGCTAACGAACAAGATTTACAAGCCCTTGATAAGGCTGCCCAACGCTTGCAGGAACGCTGGCCTGCTTGGGAACGGCAGGGGCTCATTCCTACGGAAAATATACCTCAAGGCCACAAAACGATGGAACTGCTCCGCGTTGGTGTTAACCGCTGGTGTGACATGTTCACGCCACGCCAGCTATTAGGGCATCTTATCCTGGTAGAGGAACTCAACCGGCTTAAGCCGGAAATACTGCAGGAACTGGGTGAGGAACGCGGTCGCGCGGTGGTTACCTACCTGCAGTTTATGATTGATAAATGTCTTGATTACAACAGCAGGCAAACACGCTGGGAATATACCCGGGGGATTGTAAAAGGAACCTTTGGCAGACATGACTTTTCACTAAAATGGACATTTGGGGAAATGATTTTTACCGGTCCCAATTCTGGCGCGGCCTGGGGCCTTTCCCAAATTTTGGACGCGTATGCTGGCATAGCTAAATTAATGTCACCCCTGCACAACGAACTTGCCGGAGCTGCCCCTCCGGTGGTTATCCGCAATAATACAGCGGCCAATACGGATTTGCCGGAAAACTCGGTTGACCTGGTTTGTATCGACCCACCCTATTACAACAACGTCCAGTATGCGGAGCTTTCCGATTACTTCTACGTCTGGCAGCGGCGCACCTTAAAGGACCTCTATCCTGATTTATTCCGCCGGCGGTTGACCAATAAAACAGAAGAAGCAGTGGCCAACCCTGCCCGGGATGGGTCAGCTGCCGGGGCTGCTCAAGCATATGAACGTTTAATGGGTGAGATATTTGCTGAGTGCCGGCGGGTGCTTAAAGACACCGGTATTATGACCATCATGTTTACCCACAAAACCCAGGAAGCCTGGGAAACATTAACTCGCTCGTTAATAGAAAACGGTTGGAAAATCACTTCTTCTATGCCTGTAGAATCTGAATCTGCAGCTTCCATGCATCAGAAGGGCATGGCTGCTGCGGCAAGTTCTATTTTTCTCACTTGCCGCAAGCGCCAAGTTACCGATACTGCAACTGCCACCTGGACCGGTTTTGGCGGCACCGGGGTTGCCCGGCAGGTGCGTGAAGCGGTGCGCCAGGGTTTAGAAGAGTTTGCCCAGCTAAAACTCAACGCCGTGGACGAGATGGTGGCTAGTTACGGGCGGGCATTGCAGGTGCTATCTGAAAACTGGCCGGTGCTGGACGGCGATGAACCGGTCAGTCCTATCCGTGCCATGAATGAGGCCAGTGCGGTAGTGGCCCAGCATCAAGTGGCCCGGTTAACCCAGGGGCGTTTAAAAGTCAGCGATTTAAATAGTGAAGCAGCTATGGCCTTAACCCTTTACGGTATCTTTAACCTGGCTGACTTCTCCTTTGATGAAGCGCTAAACCTTTCGCGCTCACTAGGTATCAGTTTGGAAGGTAAACCTGCCGGGTATACAGTAAATGGCCAATTGATTGGTATAAATAATGAAAGCAGGGGCAGCCGTGCAAGACGCAGCGATGCTGAGGACACCGGCTATCACGCGCCCCTTGTGCGCCGTGGCTCAAAGCTGCGCCTGGCCCTGCCGGAGGAACGCCATAAAAAACGCCTGGAGAAACCACAAACCGAGTGGGATATACTGCACGGTTTAATTCAAGCCTATCGTGAAGGCGATGCACCCGTGGCCCGCGTTTACCTGGCCCGGCATGCGGAAGGGCGGGAGCAATTAATACTCGATTTACTCTCGGTTTGGGCAGCGGAAATGGGCGATGAAAAGCTGCGTAAAGAGGCGGAGGCAATTGCCTTTAGTTTAAAATAACCAGGCAGCTACTGTTTGGGTGAGGGAATAAGATGACGGAACCAATTGAAGCTAATTTAACCGATCAAGGCTTAAAAGGCCGGGATTGGCTTCTTTCCTATAAAACATCATCTACCATTATTGATGGCCGCCCGGTGGATATGCTGCACGATTTCTACATACCGGCATTGAGTGCGGCAGTGCGGTATGACCGGGTGGCCGGCTACTTTCGCTCTTCTTCACTGGCGGCCGCCTCACTGGGCTTCTCTGCCTTTGTGGGCCGGCAGGGTAAAATGCGCCTGATTGTGGGCGCAGATTTGGAGCCCGGAGATGTGCAAGCTATATTAAACGGAGACGAGGAGCGGCTAACTGCCAAATTAAATGGTGAGCTGGAAAACGTAGCCTTATGGCCGGAGGGGGTACGTAACGGAGTAACTCTGCTGGCCTGGATGGTAGCGCATGGTTTTTTAGAAGTGCGCGTAGCCTTCCGAGTACACGGGAAAACAGGCACACCCCTGACCTGGGATGCTGTAGATGATGGCTATGTCCATGAGAAATGGCTTATTTTAAAAGATGCCTGTGGCAACAGTATATACGCAACAGGTACCCTTAACGAATCTAAAACAGCGTTGGTTTTAAACGCCGAGAATATCGATTTGCACTGTGACTGGTGGGGGAAAACGGACCGGCTGCGGGTGGAACAGGCTACCCGTGATTTCGAAAACCTGTGGGCTAATAAATTTCCCCATATGTCGGTTTTAACCCTGCCTGAAGCGGTGCAGAGCAAATTAATTAAACTGGCTGAAGGAATGAGCCGGCCTAAAGAGGTTGACGGAACAATCGCTGCCCGGCAAGAAACCGAGTCTCCGTCGGCTATAGAGCGGTTGAGGTTTGCAATAATCAAGGATGCACCTCGTATGCCTGGCGGCCGCTTTGTCGGTTTGGCAACGGCACCGGTGGAAGCCTGGCCGCACCAGGCTGTAGTGGTTAGCCGTTTAATTGAAACCTGGCCTTATTCTTACCTTTTGTGCGACGAGGTAGGTCTCGGTAAAACCATTGAAGCGGGGTTGGCCTTCCGTTCCCTCTATTTATCCGGTTTAGTAAAACGTATTCTTATTGCGGCACCGGCCAGCTTAACCCGGCAGTGGCACCGCCAGATGGCCTCTAAGGTATTGCTGGCTTTTGGGCTTACCCAGACGACACCCAATATCGCCCATCAATACATATTACCGGTGGAAGAACAAAGACCGGCTAGCTCCATTTACGAGCCCGATCTGGTCATCATATCAACTGGACTGTTGGCACGCCGTGAGCGCGCCACAGCCCTTAGAAACACGGGTACTTTTGACATTGCCTTGGTTGATGAGGCGCACGCGGCCAGGCGTCGTAATCCAGCGAAGGGCATTTTAGGACATCCTGATTTTGGCCATCTTTACATTTCCATCCGTGATTATCTCCGTAAAAATACACGCAGTTTATGGCTGGCCACAGCTACGCCCATGCAAATTGACCCTGTGGAAGTATGTGATTTGTTGGCGCTCACCAATCGGGTAGGCGCTTTTCAATACGACCCCACACTTATTTTGCAGTATTATGAAATCTTAGGCCAACTTGTCCACGGGCAAGAGCAGGGCGAACAGGAATGGGATTTTCTGTGCCGGGCGGTACAGGCAGTGTGTAATCAGGATCCCCTGTTATGGCGCTTTATTAAAGACAACGTTATCGCCGGGCGCCTGCGGGCCACTGTGCGCCAGTGGTTAAAGTACGGGCATATACCCCGGGGCAGGGATAGACAGCTGATGTTCCGCTTAATTTTCAGCGTCTCCCCGCTTTCCCGGGTGATGCTGCGGCATACCCGGCAGTTGCTGGAGATTTACCGGGATAACGGGCAATTACAGCAAAACCTGGCCAGGCGTCATATCTTACCGGTACAGGGAATTAAATTTAATCCATTAGAAAAGCTTATTTATGATCAGCTTGAAGATTATTGTAACGGTTTAACCAAACAATTAACTAAACATGGTGATAAAAAAACCGGGCAAATGGTAAGTTTTTTGCTTAGCTTTTTACGCTTGCGGTTTGCCTCTAGTTTATATGCCTTTCGTAAGACATTGGAACGACGCTTGAATAAAGTTGAGGCAACGCTGAGCAACATGCTTGTCTTTGAAACAGATAGTGATAAAGAAGAGGCTACGTTCGAGAACTTTGTCTACGACCAAGAATATGAAGATGACCTGGTTGCAGATAAAATACTGTTCAACCGTACCCGGCCGGACCTGGAATGGGAGCAAAAGCAGCTTAAAACTATGCTCGGTGCCCTGGAAGGATTAACTGGTGATTCCTCAAAAGTTAAGGTGCTTTTACAAACACTGGACCGGCGCAAGGACCGGAGAACCGGACGAATTAAGCAAACGGTTATCTTCACTCGTTTTTATGATACCCTCAAAGATATTGTTAGGCGGCTATTTCAAGCAGAGCCACGTATGCTGGTGGGCACTTATTCCGGGCAGGGTGGCCGGTGTTTTGACCCAAGCACGGGTCGCATGCTCAAAGTTGACCGGGAAGAAGTTAAGGAGCGTTTTTTACGCGAAGAGATAGACATTCTTGTCTGTACTGACGCAGCGGCTGAAGGCCTGAACCTGCAAACTGCTGATTTGCTGGTTAATTTTGATCTGGGCTGGAATCCCATGAAAGTGGAGCAGCGCATTGGACGTATTGATCGTATTGGCCAGAAGCATCAGGATATTTATGTGCTTAACCTCTGCTATGCTGATAGTGCGGAGGAAATAGTTTACGGGCGCTTGCTGGCCCGGTTGGCTGAAGCAAACATGATTGTGGGTACCCAGCAGATATCCCTCTTGCCCGTAGAACCGGATGAGTTTCGCTGGCTGGCCGAGGGGACCCTGTCCCAGGAGGAGTTAATGATCAGGGCTAAGGAAAAGTTGGAGTTGCAGCGCAAATATACCCAGAGTGTGGAGATGCATCCCCAAGAGCTGTACGAGATTTATACGAGCATGTCCCCAATTGGTGAGCAATACCCTGTTCCGGTAAACTTATCGGCAATCTGGGAAGGGTTAAGCCAATCTCTATATCTGCAAGCCCTGGGGTGCCGTATTTCCGGGCAAGACACCCGCCAGACGCTATCTGTATCCGGAATAGCAGGTGTTCCCAGTGATACAGTGCTTTCAGTCTCCCGTACCTTATATGACGAAGGCCTGGTCGATGGCGGCTGGCGAGTGCATTTTGCCTCTTATGGTGACCCCATCTTTGATACTATCCTTGAACATTTATGCAGTTTTGAACTGCTTGCCTGTTGTCGAAGAGTTGCCGTTCCGGTGCCCGGTCTGGCAGATGCTGAGGTGGTTGGTTATGCGGCAGCTTGTTATACCGCCACCGGTGAGAAAAAGGTGCAGTTTATCAGGTCCTGGCGTGACCTCGAGGGGCTGCAATTAGCTACAGACGAATCTTTAACTGAAGCCGAGGTAGAACCGGTACGGCAACAACTGGCCCGGTTAGCTCGGCAAGAGTTTGCACCATATCTAGCAGCGGGACGCATTGAACGCGATAATAAACGTGCCGCCTTAATACACGAAATGCTTAACTTGGCAATTATCAAGGATCTCCTAAAAACCAGGGCAGTAGGCATGGAAGAAGGGGCGCTGGTTTGGCCCATCTTACGCGAAATTGAAGCTATGCTGGAAGAGCGCGAATACTTGCAGGTGGGCGATTTGCCGGGCGATATTCTGAGGGCCTGCTCAAAAGATTTACTGTTTAGCTGCCAGGTGCCCGGCGTCGGTGATAAAGTCATGTTACGAGTGCCACGCATTTTCGTACGCTCGGCTATTAATTCAGCATTTCGCCTGGCGGAAAGTTTGAAAAAACACAAGGGAAATCTGGATATTGCTACCGTTTTATCTCGTTTGCAGCGCGAAGTTGAAGCAAAGAAGAGGGATTTGTTTTAGGGTACAATTTTTTTAAAAAACAACCTCGCAATTTATGGGAGAGATTTGTTTTGGTAAAGGGAAAGACAACCAATGGCCTAATGCGCCATCTACGAGATAATCATGGTGTTACTATACAAGGAAGTAAAAATAAGAAAGAATTACTAAACATGGGGTACTACCATGGGTACAAAGGATATCGTTTTATTGGTCACTCACAAAATAAAATCCCCTATACAAGTTTTGATGAAATAATTGCTGTTTACGAATTTGATACTAATTTAAAGACTATCCTATACCCAAGGATTATGTTTGTTGAAACGGCTATCAAAAACTATACATTAAATACCTTAATTGGTATGGGACCAGTTGATTTTGATTATGTGTTTTCCCATTTATTAAATGATTATAAAAAGGAAAATACCGGGAACAAAAATTATAGGGAAAAGATGAAGAAAAGGTTAGAGTTGAGAAACAAGATTAACCAGGCAATAAGTTATAATTATGCAGAAAAAAAGGCTGTTATTTCACATTTCTTCCACAGTAATAAACCAATACCTCTTTGGGCCATTTTTGAAGTAATAAGTTTGGGGGAATTCGGCTTTTTCCTACATTGTTTAAACCAAGACGTAAGAATAGCTATTGCTAAAGATTTAGGGATGCATACCACTTCCCATAACCAAAACGGGAGGATTGTAGAGGATATAATTTTTCTAGTTAAAGAACTTCGTAATGCTGTAGCTCATAATTCTGTAGTTTTTGATTGTAGATTTAAAAAGACGAACCCGCCTTCAAGGTTAAAGGGGTACCTGCAAAGTGAAACTGGTATAACTAATATCAGTTTTGATAACATTGTTGATTATTTTATCATACTAACCTTCCTATTAAAAAAATTAAATATAACTAAAACAGAATTGAAAAAAATTATACGGGAATTCTTTGCTGAATCGGAAAAACTCAGGAATATAATTCCAATACCAGTCCACACATCAATAATGGGGTCTGATTTTAGAAAGAAAGTAAATAGTTTAAAAAGTTACATCTAAGGTTCCACCCCAAATGTTTAATGTTTTAACCTCTAGGTTAACATATTAAGTAGAATGTCTATGCCCGGCAGAAACCCTGTCAGGCGCTCAGGTTATTCTCAGCATTGCCATATGTTGGACAAGAGTGCTTATTTGCTCAATCCCATTTCAGCACTTTACGAATAAATTAGAATGTAGTATCATATGATAAAAGAATTGCGGTGTATAGCTTCGGCTTACACTTAAGGGGACTGGATGCGTCTGGTCCTCTTTTAATTTTGTTTAAAAAGTTTCATTGCACTCATACATTAAAAAAAACCACCGAACCGCTGTATATAAACTTCTATGCCAACTCGGTAGGCTACCTTATTATTTGACGCCATGCCGTTTGCTCCCTGTTGTCAGAATACTTGTCATCGACTTCTAGTAATGCTAGCATAAAAGTTGACCACCTCGTGAGCCCCATCCTGTATGTTTGAAGTTGCGAGATAACAATATGCTAAGCCTTAAATGGCAATTGAATTGAGTAGAGAAGGAGAACAATGCAGAATGGCAATACCCAAATACAATGAAATGTACCGTCTTTTTCTTGATTGCTTGAAGGACGGACAACCGCATAAAAGCCAAGAGATCAAAAAGGTTATAGCTACTGTTATGTCGGTAACGGAAGAAGAACAAAAAAAACTACTTCCAAGTGGAAAGCAGGCAATATTTGACAACCGGATTGGGTGGACGAGCACCTATCTCAAAAAGGCTGGGTTGATCGATAGTCCTTCACGTGGAGTGTTTGTTATTACTACAGAAGGCAGCAAGTTATTGGCGGAGAATCCTGCCGTCATAAATAATGATCTTCTCATGCGCTACGAGAGTTTTCGCTTATTTAAAAATCCAAATGTTAATGGAAATGATATCCCTGTGGCAGATAATACAGAAGACACTCCACAGGATTTATTAGATAATGCATTCAAAATGATTAATACGAATCTAGCTGATGAGTTACTCGCTGAAATTATGAAACAACAACCTTCATTCTTTGAGGCTTTGGTAGTAAAACTTCTTGAAAAGATGGGCTATGGTGGTTCGCTAAAAGATGCAGGAACTGTTGTCGGTCAAAGCGGTGATGAAGGCATTGATGGTATTATTCGAGAGGATAAACTTGGATTTAACCTCATTTACATACAGGCCAAGCGTTGGGATATAAATAAATCTATAGGTAGACCGGAAATTCAAAAATTTGTGGGGGCATTAGCGGGCCAGGGTGCGACTAAAGGTTTATTTGTTACCACAGCACAATTTTCGAGTGAGGCACTTGCATACGCAAAAAAACAGCATACCACAAAGGTTATTCTAGTTGATGGCGTTATGCTTACTAATCTAATGATTGAATATAATCTTGGTGTTACAACGGAAACAGTGTATGAAATCAAACGGATAGATATGGATTTCTTTAGTGACGAAAATAATTAATCAGTAAATGGGAAGTTCTATAGCGGTCTTGTTTTAGCTGTATGGCCAAAAACTTATTGTGGTACCGGACAGCAGCCAAGAGATGCCGTCAAAAGATTTTTTAAGATGGCATAATGACCATGTGTACGTGGGGTAGGAGAGGGAAGAAGGACTAATATGGAAGAACAAATCAGGCTTGCCGCGTTTAAATGGCTAGAGGAGCAAGTGCTTATACATGGAGATGTGCTCCCGCGTAAACTACTTGAGCAAGGCTTTATCTATAATGGCCAACGTGTCACAGTTATCGGACGCCAGGGTATATGGAAGCCCAGAGTATTCGAAAAAATCCCACTGTCTTTAACTACTACTTACAGTGGACCTTATGACGATTTTTTTAATGATGACGGTTTCCTCGTCTACCGCTACCGGGGTACAGACCCAAATCACCGTGATAATGTTGGCTTGCGAGAAGCCATGTTCAAGCAAATACCTTTAATTTATTTTCATGGCATAGTTAAAGGTAAGTACCTGGCAGTATGGCCGGTATTTGTAATGGGGGATGACCCTAAAGCTTTGTCATTTACCATTGCTGCGGATGATCCAAGTGCTGCGCAGCTATTTTTACATAATGAGCCAACTGGCTATGTAATGGAAGACAGTACATATTTTAAGCGAAGCTATATTACTTCAACAATAAGACAGAGGTTACACCAGAAATCCTTCCGTGAGAGGGTTCTAGAGGCATACCGCTCGCAATGTGCTTTATGCAAACTTAAACATGTTGAGCTTCTTGATGCTGCTCATATAATACCGGATTCTGTTGAATTGGGTGAGCCCGTAGTAAACAACGGGTTATCCTTGTGCAAGATTCACCATGCGGCCTTTGACAGCAATATTATCGGTATCACTCCGGACTATAAGATTAAGGTGCGTGAAGATATATTATCAGAGACAGATGGCCCAATGTTAAGGCATGGCATTCAGCAATTGCATGACCAGAAAATAATTCTGCCAAAAAGCAAGCTACTCTGGCCGGATCAAAACAGGCTAGAGGTTAGGTATAACAGGTTTAAGGAAGTGGGATAGGGCAGATTACTATCTGATACTAGAATGAAAAGTGGAAATGTTTATGTAGCAAAAGGATTGTTCGGCATGAAGTAATTATGTCATAGTTTAAAATAAAGTTGGAGGGGATAGCATGTACTACAGCACCATTAGGCAGGGGTGAAAAGTTTATGCGAAAGGATAATATTAAAGATCCTTACAGAAGATTTTACGCTAATTTGGGTTTTGAACGGGCAGATTTGTTCGGGTTAATAAAAAACAAATATAATTGCAATACCGTTTTATATCCTGGTTGCTCTATACATATAACGCCTTCTTTCTATTTTCAGCATGTCGTTTATGTCGATATAAGCGAAGAGGCAAGGAATT
Organism: Sporotomaculum syntrophicum; assembly: GCF_009932395.1. Classification (GTDB taxonomy): domain Bacteria; phylum Bacillota; class Desulfotomaculia; order Desulfotomaculales; family Desulfallaceae; genus Sporotomaculum; species Sporotomaculum syntrophicum. The sequence goes on along the minus strand of NZ_LSRS01000003.1, from coordinate 275,568 downwards.
TTTTTCAAGATACTCAAAATATAATAAATAGAATAAACAGCAATAAAAAATACAAGCAGTCGGCGTATATTAAGTTTATTCACGATGATTATACCAAGCAACTTACACTAAGAGAAAACAACTATGATTTGTTGATCGCAATCTATGCGGGAGGCATAACAAAATCTTGTAAAAAGTATATAAAACCCGGAGGGATTATCGTAACCAACAACCATCACAATGATGCACAGGAAGCTTTGCGGAATTCAGATGTCAGGCTGGAGGCACTGATCCGTAGAAAGGGAAGGAAATATCAGGTTGAAGAAAGTACACGGGAAAAACTGCTTAAAACACTGCAAAACCATAGTATACCGTTAAAAAATATGAGAAATTCAAATAACGGTATGGAATATGTGGATAATGAATATTATTTTGTGCTTAGAAAGACATGTTAATATGGGGAGATAATAAGAAAAGGAAGCATATAGCTGAATTGCTATATGGTTAATCTAATAAAGAATAAACTTGTTTTTTTCTTCATCCGCTCAAAACGGTATGGCTCAAGTTCTGTATTTTCGTTGTTCGTTGTTGATCTTGTGCCATACCGTATTTGCTTCGTAAGGTTGTATGATTAAAAAGTGGTTAAGATTTAAGACAATTCATTTAAAAACCAGGAACGTGGGGATTACTGGGGCCGCATATACTGCATGACGGCATTCCCGGTACAGTGCCACTAGCCGGCTCAAGGCGTTTTTGTCGGCACTGCTCTTCTAGGATCCTGGCCAGCGTTTGTTGAATAACCCTTGTTTCGGGGGTTGAAAAGCGGGGATGGGCCAGATTCGTTTGTTCCAGTGGGTCTTCAGATAAATTATACATTTCAATCTGCTCAGGTACGGGACGTGTCTTTATAGTTGTTTTACAAACAGAGGCTTTTATTTCATCCAGCACATTCTCAGAGCCATCCAACTGCCGGGTAACCTCATCATTGACTCCGGGATTGCTCCAAAATTGGGGGTTATCATAATAACAGGAATACTTCCAGGTTTGTTCGCCCTCCCCGATCCGAATGTTGGCGATAACAGTTTGAATGTGATTTGGCTGTAACACCGAGTTGTAGGGTTGGCCTAAGGCCGATACCTGGTTTAACCCCCTGGTGACATCATCATCACTCATAAAGAAGAGCGGTTCCCCTGCACGCTCGGGCTCTCCCTCATCCAGAACAAGCGGTGAGAGATCCCGCCCAACCAGCGGGTGTACCTCATTGTGGGTGCGGCGCAGGATATCCCGGACCTCTCCTGCATTGATTCCAGCCAGCCCTAACATGGTGGGTAGTATATCAACATGGCTGGTTAGCATGTCAATTGATTTGCGCCCGGTGAATAGCCTGGGGTTGTGTATAATAAAAGGAACATGAATTGCCTCTTCATAAGCACAGTACCACTTTTGGAACAGGCCGTGGGCACCAAGTAATTCGCCATGATCAGAAACAAAAATGACCAATGTGTCCTCATAAAATGGAGATTTTTTGAGAGCTTCAAAGACCCGTAGCATTTCTTGGTCGGCGTTCTTTTGGAGTTGGTAGTAAAGCCGACGATAGAGGTTAGTGTCGGCTAAAGGCTGAAACGCTTCCGGATAAGTAATGCGGTAACTTCTTTGGGCCCGTGGCTTGGTGTTTAAATTTTCATTGGCAGTTGGCGCCGGCGGGACGTTGGGAACCGTAGGGTCGACTGTGAAATTAAACTGCGGGTTCAATCTTGTTAAAGCGCCAAATAGGGTGATATCGTGGGGATTGACCAAAGAGCATACAATCAGCCAGGGTGGCATTTTATGGTCAGGATTGGCCTGCTTTTCGTTTTCAAGATTTTTTATTAATTTAACAGCCTCATGGGAAAATACAACATCCCGGCCGCTTAGACCGTGAGCCGCTGATGATGCGGAATTACGCGGGTTGATGCCGTGGGGTTCCGGTCCTATCCACCCGTTAAAACCAAACCTGTTCATGCGATTAGCCTGCCGGTAAATCTCTTCCCCTTCCGGGTCCGGCACTCCGGTGACGGGGTTATAGCTGGGAAAGGAATTCTTTGTCCCGGGTATCAAGATGTCTTCCTGGGAGATATGCCATTTACCTTTGTAAAAGGTCCGGTAACCCGCGGTGCGGAAGTAATCTCCCATTGTAGGCACGGTATTGAAGTCAAGCCAGAAAACGTCCTGGTCAAAGGCACCTTTGGCAACTCCGTCGGTTTGGGTGACGCCGTGTAAAGACGGGTAATGGCCGGTGAAAAGGGTCGCCCGGCTTGGTGAACAGGCAGTTGATCCTGTATAATGGCGCATGAATTCTACACCGTTTCTTCGTAATAGCTCTTGGGTAACGAGATTTCTTTTGCGCCACTCTTTTAACTCTGAACTTTCATAGGCTGGTGGGAATCGTTCTTCGTCAACCATAAGAAATAGGAAATTTGGCCTTTGAGGAAAGTGTGACATACAGGAGCATTTTTGCTGAATGTCGTTCTCCGGAATTTTTGTGTTTTCGGTTTTATTGGACAATAAGATCACCTCTGAATACTATTCTGATAAGCAAGGTTGGATAACTATTTAATATACTATAACTATGTATGTTTAGTGGGTGTTGTGACCTGTGCTAAAATAAGTCAAGCCCCCTGGTTTTCGTATTTCTTTATTTCCTGTTAAAACTACCGGCCAAAGGCACTTTTAAAGAAAGTTTAAGCCTGACCCCTGGGAGGTTTTTTTATGCAACTTGGATGAATACTATTATAATATTTTCTAGGGCTGTTGGTTTCGAATAACCTGAAGTGAATTGTAATGGCTGATTTTTTGGACTGTTCTACTGATAATATTTCTTTACATCTAAAAAATATATGATAAAAAAGGAATTGGGGAAAGATTGGACTACTGAGAAATTCTCGGTGGTTCGCAAAGAAGGCAGCCGAAAAGGCTGATTTAACGGCTAAAATATAAACTGTACTAAGCTATAAAATGCAAAAAAAGCTGGATTTAACATGCCTAACGCCAATGCTATACTTGAACGAAGTAGGTCTGTCGGGGCAGGTTAAACTTTAACCCGGCGCTGGCGAACCGGGTTAAAAATCTGATCTACCACCCTTCACAGGTTATTGAAGAGGAGCTGCCCGACGGTGGGGTGTGATCTCCTTCGAGGTTAGCGGTATTGCCGAGTTAAAAACCTGGATCATGCAGTGGGGCGAGATGGTGGAAGTGCTGGAACCGGACTGGCTGAAAGATGATATTTGCGAGTATGCCAGGCGGGTGTTGGCGATATATGGGGAATGATGGTTCAAAGTACATAGTGAAACCAATTATTATAGGGTAAATTATCGGAGGTCTATGAATGAACAAAATGATTAAGATTAGGAATGAACAAGAAACAGATTATGAGAAAGTAGAAGAAATCACAAGGAAAGCTTTTTGGAATTTATATATTCCGGGATGCATTGAACACTATTTAGTTCATGTTATGCGATCCCACAAAGACTTTTTGCCGGAGTTGGATCTGGTGATTGAAGTTGATAATCAGATCATCGGGAATATCATGTACACAAAAGCAAAATTGGTTGATGAGTCTGGGTTAGAAAAAGAAATCCTTACCTTCGGTCCGGTTTGCATTATGCCGGAATACCAAAGAATGGGTTACGGGAAAATGCTTATGGAGCATTCTTTTGCACAAGCGGTTGCACTTGGCTATGATGTGATTGTGATATTTGGAAACCCAAGCAATTATGTAAGTGTTGGCTTTAAGAGCTGTAAAAAGTACAATATCTGTCTTGAGAATGGAACATACCCAGCAGCAATGATGGTAAAAGAACTGAAGCCGGAAGCTTTGGACGGCAGGAAATGGGTTTACTATGACAGCCCTGTGATGAAGATAGACGAACAAGAAGCCGGGCGCTATGATGAGAGTCTGGAAAAAATGGAAAAGAAATTCCAGCCAAGTCAGGAAGAATTTTATATTCACAGCCATTCTATTATACAGTGAGGTGATTGATTTTTTATTTACTGAGAATGGTTTTGAGCTGCTGAATGGAATTATAAGATAGCAAACAAAGCTTAGGGAGGAAGACATTGCCATGAAGAATGAATTAGCTTTAAAGTATGGATGTAACCCTAATCAGAAGCCATCCAGAATCTTTATGGAAGACGGAAGTGAGCTTCCTGTTACAGTATTAAATGGTAAGCCGGGATATATTAATTTCCTCGATGCCTTGAATGGCTGGCAGTTAGTATCTGAATTAAAGAATGCTACAGGACTTCCGGCAGCAACATCATTTAAACATGTCTCACCGGCAGGTGCGGCAGTTGGACTTCCCTTAACGGATGTTGAAAGAGAGATTTACTGGGTGGATGAGGGCGAGTTAACACCACTTGCCAATGCTTATGCAAGAGCAAGAGGCGCTGACAGAATGAGTTCATACGGAGATTTTATTTGTCTTTCCGACGTATGTGATGTTGCAACAGCAAAACTCATTAAGGTAGAAGTTTCTGATGGTGTCATTGCTCCAGGATTTGAGCCGGACGCTTTAGAAATCTTAAAGAGCAAGAAAAATGGTAATTACAACGTAATCCAGATTGATTCTTCGTATCGTCCTGAGCCAATTGAGCATAAGCAGCTATTTGGCATCACCTTTGAGCAGGGAAGAAATGAATTAAAGATTGATAAGGATTTCCTAAAAAATGTAGTAACAGTGAACAAAGAAATTCCTGATTCAGCCAAGATTGACCTGGTTATTGCATTAATTACCTTAAAATATACCCAGTCAAATTCAGTATGCTATGCCAAAGGTGGACAGGCCATCGGTATTGGTGCTGGACAGCAGTCAAGAATTCATTGTACGAGACTGGCCGGCAACAAGGCCGACAACTGGTTCCTTCGTCAGTCACCAAAAGTACTTGGCCTGCAATTCTTAAATGATATCAGACGTGCAGATAGAGATAATGCCATTGACCTGTATATTGGCGATGAATACTTGGATGTACTTGCAGAAGGTAAATGGCAGAGTATCTTCAAAGTTAAACCTGAAGTGTTCACCAGAGAAGAAAGACGTGCCTGGTTAGAGCGGATGACGGAGGTATCACTTGGTTCGGACGCTTTCTTTCCCTTTGGCGACAATATTGAACGTGCCCATAAAAGCGGTGTTAAATATATTGCCGAGCCAGGTGGATCGATTCGTGATGATCATGTTATTGAAACATGTAACAAATATGGTATGGCCATGTGCTTTACAGGAATTCGTTTATTCCACCATTAATTGAAGCAAGTTCTAAAATTCAGGGGAGATTCAACTCCCCCTGAATTTTAGAACTGCAAATGCATGACTTGTCTTTTTATTTAAAGGAGAACTATTCTTATTTTGCTTGTCATGCTGTATAATGTAATACTATATTGTAATGGAGGGGGGATAATGTGATGTGGAAAAAGTTATCTATGATTATGTTAGCGTTAACCGTTGCCTTTTCGTTTAGTATCGTAAGTATCACCAGCGTTGCTGATGCTGCTAAGGGCAGGTCTTTCAAAGCTCCTGCTAGCAGCCAGAATTCCAACACGCCACCGGCTCAAAGCAACAACTTAAAACAAACAGAGCCAACGAATGCTAGTAAAGCTACGAATACTACATCAAAACCGAACACGGTAGCCAAACCTGGCTTTTTTAACGGCGGTTTGATGAAAGGCTTATTAATCGGCGGTTTAGCCGGTATGCTGCTCGGCGGCTTATTGGGCGATCTGGGGATACTTGGCAGCATCCTTGGCTTGTTGATTAATTTATTAGCCATCGGGCTTGTAATCGCGTTGGTCGTGAAAATAGTGCATTACTTCCGCAATAAACCCAGATACGATTAATCGCTAAATGCCAGTCAGGCCATTAATCCATCTGTCTGAGATGGCCAAACCAGGTAGTGGCAAGTTGTTTGGGATGCAGACCAGGGCTTTTTAGTAGCCAATACCCGTTTCTTGGATGGCAACCGGAATTTTTAAAGCAGACAATTTGTTAACAGGGGACAGTTTTTGCTAATCTATGTGGCCAGGCGTTGTAACTATCTCTGCCTTGTTCAGGGAATAAACATTTCCTACCTAGCTAGGATATTGGGGCTTACAGCAGTCAAAGAAGGGCGATGTAGAAATCCTATAATGGGGAAGATATCGTTCTCTTCATCAACATATACCCTCGATATGCGTTCATGGGAACATATCGAGGGTATTGTTCATATAAACCATTTAGTTAGTTGCTGGCGCTCTTCATATGGTTATTTGTGATATAATACAGCATATTTACATTACTTATCCTTTCCGTCGCTATCGGCGCTATCATAGGAACGTGGCTGGAAAATTTTTTGGAGGTCTTGCCGGGTGATTGATCATGGCGATGTTTTATACTTGCAAGAGCATTTACCTTTTTTTGCGAAACTAGACCAGGCTGATAAGCGCAGGGTTCTTGACGCGGCCTCAAAATCCGCCTATCAGCAGGGAGAGACTATACATACCCGGGATACAGAGTGCAACGGTCTGGTAATCGTTAAAAGCGGCCAGCTAAGGGCATTTTTTGAAACGGAGGATGGTAAAGAAATTACACTTTACCGCCTGCTAGACAATGATATTTGCATTCTTTCTGCCTCCTGCGTACTCAAGAACATAACCTTTACTGTGATTCTTGAGGCTGAAAAAGACAGCGTACTTTTTTTTATTCCGGCGGTTTTTTGGGGCAATTTAACCGCAAGAGACATTTATGCCAAGCAATTTGCGATGGAACTTGTTGCAGAGCGTTTTTCTGAGGTTATGTGGGTTATGGAGCAAATAGTTTCTAAAAATATGCGGCAGCGGATAGCTGTTTTTTTGTTGGAACAGTCGGTTTTAGAAACCTCCGATATCCTGACCATGACCCATGAAAGCATTGCCAAAAATCTCGGGACTGCGCGGGAAGTAATTAGCCGCATCTTAAAATATCTTGAGAATGACGGCATCATTAAACTATCCCGTGGGCAGATCCACATCGTGAATCTGCCCAAGCTTAAAGAGATAGGGCGATAATCAGGCTGCTTTTTGGCGATTAACTGCTGCTCTGCCCTCAAATGATAAAGCTTTTTGGGGACAACTGTTTACGCAGGAGTTGCACCTCAGGCAATCGCTGTACTCATCAGAATTTTCCTTATCTAATTCATTCGGGTTCAACTGCATCGGACAGACTTTAGCGCAAATTCCGCAGGATATACAACTGCTGCCGGTCTGCAGGGTTTTTTGACGCCGGGCGATCCAGTGGGCAACTGTGCCCATTGGGCAGATGTGGCACCAGGTGCGGGGATGGATGCTCCAACCCAGCAATATGCCTGCCACTGTGGTAACGGTTAGCACCCTGACCAGAGCCAACCCCATAGCCTGCAAGTCACCCCAGGCCAAGTAAAACTGCACCCCCAACACTGTAAAGATCAGCAGCAGCATAAAGATTCTTACCGCCGCTTGCTTAAAGAAAGAAGGAATGGTAATTTTCCTGCTGATCGGTCCTAGGAACAGGTCTAGAAAGGCACCCCGGGGGCACATCCAGTCGCACCAATTGCGACCACGGAAAAAGGAAACGCCCACTGCGCCCAACATACAGCCTAAGAGCAGGAACCCTAAAAGGGGATAAAACCAGCCGCCTATGGCCACCAGTGGTAGAACGACCCAGGTATAGGCCTGTAGATTAACCCTGCGCAGCATATTTTCGTGAACTTTCATTGCTTATGCCTCCTCAAGCAATTTTTTATTAGTATATATGGCCTACTAAAATTACTCAGTGATATTATCACAAAACACAAGGGGGACGGTTCGTGCTTCCGAGAAATGGCGCGTCATATAGTGGGTGTGAATCCCACCCAGCAAGGTTGAGCCGACCACTGGTAGTTAGCCTTGGAGTGTAAATGGTAACATTTGCATTTAAGCGTAGGCAAACAAGGTAGCGGGCCGAAAGTCAGAGAACTGAATGGGAATGAGCCTCGAAATCCCTAATCGGGAAGGCTGATGTGTTGGACCGTACAGAAAGCAACATCATGTTCGACGCAATAGGCTAGACGAACATGGCTTCCCCGGGGTCGACGCCCTTGGCACGTTACACAATGTTATGACGCGGCAACTCGGGAGATCCCGTCTGCTCTTCCATGACAATGGGAGTATGGCCTACAAGCGATAGAAAGTAAGGAAGCCAAATGGCGGTCGGGAAGTCGGATCACTGTATATTACCAAGGAAGCGGGGTAATGCCCGTGGAGGGAAGACGGTGACCTATCATTGCCCTATCAAGGGACACATTTACTACACACAGGGGTAGATAAACAAATGGAAACAAAGCTTGCTAGGATAACAGAAGTAGCCAAAATGAGACCGAACGAGAAATTTACTTCGTTATATCACTACATAAATGAAGAAATGCTATTGCTGTGCCATACTGAAATGAGTGGCAACAAAGCAACCGGGGTAGACGAAGTAACCAAAGAAGAATACGAAACAAAACTAAGCGAAAACATTAAAGACCTAGTTAACCGGCTTAAAAGCCACAGCTATCGCCCAATGCCTGTACTAAGGGTATACATCGACAAAGCAGGGACTAATAAGAAGCGGCCACTGGGCATACCCGCCTATGAGGACAAGCTAGTACAGAAGGCCCTTGCCAAAATACTAAATGCCGTATATGAGGCGGACTTCTTGGACTGTTCCTTTGGATTTCGGCCTAACCGTGGCTGTCATGATGCACTAAAGATACTAAATCACTATATCGAAAGAGACCAAATCAATTATATAGTAGATGCCGATATACGAAGCTACTTCGATAATGTCGACCACCAATGGTTGATGAAATTCTTAAAGCACCGCATCACTGACCCGAATATACACCGGCTTATCAGCCGTCTGCTAAAATCCGGGGTAGTAGAGGCCGGCATAAAATATGATACGCCAATCGGAGCGCCTCAAGGAGGCGTAGCTTCGCCAATACTTTCCAACATATACCTGCACTATGTACTTGATCTATGGTTTGAAAAGGTTGTACGCAGGAACTGTCGTGGACAAGCATACATGGTGCGCTATGCCGATGATTTTGTCTGCTGCTTCCAATACGAGCAAGAAGCCAAAATGTTCTATCAGTCACTCATAGAAAGGCTTGCCAAGTTTAAGCTGGAAATCGCCGAGGATAAGACTAGAATTATTAACTTTGGCAGATACGCAGCACAACTCTGTCATTTAGAAGGCAGGAGGAAACCGGATACCTTTGATTTTCTGGGGTTTACGCATTACTGTAGTAAAAGCCAGAAAGGTAAATTCCGGGTTAAGCGTAAAACCAGCCGAAAGAAGTACAAGGCTAGTCTCCTCAAAGTCGACGACTGGATAAAGGTAAACCGGCACCTACCGGTTAAAGAATTAATGGGCAAATTGGGTCGCAAGATAGAAGGCTATTACAATTACTATGCAGTTACCGACAACAGGATTATGGTTGATAGGTTTTATAACAAAGTCAAAAGATTCGTATTCAAATGGCTGAATAGACGTAGTCAGCGCAGGAGTTTTAACTGGGAAAAGTATCAATTGACATACAGCATGTATCCGCTACCCAGAGCTAAAATCCGCGTGAACATTTATAATCTACGGCATCATATAAGCTATATTCTATAATGGTGATAGGAAGAGCCGTGTGCGTTAATAGCGCATGCACGGTTCCGAGAGGGGTGCGCGGCCAATTAAATCATGGAGCAAATATTGTGACACTCCCAGAGGAAACGGGGAGAAACCGTGAAAACAAAGCGTCTCCTAAAGTTTAAGAGGCCCGTATCTACTCGACGCCTGTGTCAAATGAAAGGCGGGTAGAATTTGAGAAAGGGGGCAGGAGGAGTTATGATTAGAAACTTTAGAAAAGATGATATAGAAGAAGTAATGAAGCTATGGCTAGACACAAACATTTTGGCACATGATTTTATTGAAAGCAACTATTGGAAAGGTAACTTTGATGCAGTAAAAGTAATGATTTCTAACGCTACAATATTTGTGTATGAGCAAAAAGGAATTGTTAAGGGATTTATCGGACTAATAGATGGTTACATTGCTGGAATCTTTGTTTGCAACGCGTGTCAATCAAAAGGCATTGGAAAAAAATTACTTAATCATGTGAAAGAAAAATACGATCAATTGTTTTTGCAAGTTTATAAAAAGAACAATCGTGCAGTGAACTTTTATTTAAGAGAGGAGTTCTCTATTCAGAATGAACAAATTGATGAAAACACTGGTGAAATTAAGTTTGCTATGAAGTGGAATAAACTTTCTTCCAGCGTGAAAGCATGTTCATGTTAAAGCTACATGAACAGCCGTCAAAACATTTTTTAGCAGCTCAAAAAACTTAACAAGTGAGGGTATCATGGAAACAAAAACTATTTTTACAGTAAGGTATGCCGAGACAGATCAGATGGGCATTGTACACCACGCCAATTACGCAGTATGGTTTGAGATGGGAAGAACAGACTTATTAAAAAATGTCGGGGTTGCTTATTCCACTATTGAGGCCAAAGGGATACTGTTGCCATTGTATGAAATGAGTTGTAAATTTATTGCACCGGCCAAATATGAAGATGAGATTGCCGTATTAACAAGTATTAATAACCTTTCTCGTGTAAGAATTAGCTTTGCCTATAAAGTGACGAATGCCAAATTAGAAAAGCTGCTTGCTTCGGGTGAAACCATGCATGCATGGACAGATAAGGCTTTTAAGCCAATTAATGTAGAGAGGAAAATACCGGAGATTTACTCAATCTTGAGTGAATTAACCCCCATAATGGAAAATAAGCATTAAGCCAACATGTATGTGACAAATAATTCCGCTGCTGCATTTAAGCAAGAGCAATAAATTGTTTTTGACAACATAACTTGTAAGGATTAATATAATTAATAATTTATTTGCATATAAATTTAAAGTATAAACTGAGCAGGTTATAGACCCTGCGGGGTTCATGTAGCCGGGCCGGTCAACGGCAGCAGATAAAAACATCTGTGGGACAGTATAATGTTCTACAGATGTTTTTTTAGATTAGGAGGTTTTATGGTGGGGTCCTGGGATAAAAAGATTAAATTTGCGCTATTATCCATAGTTTCCAATGCAACATTGATCATTTTTAAAGTTATAGCAGGTATATTAAGCGGTTCAGTAAGTATCATCTCGGAAGCCATTCATTCAGGAATGGATTTAGTTGCTTCATTAATAGCGTTCTTTTCCGTCAGACAATCCGCCAAACCTGCCGACCGGCAGCACCCTTATGGACACGGTAAAATTGAACACCTTTCAGGGATAGCTGAAGGCCTCTTAATTTTTATTGCTGCTGCAATGATTTTGATGGAAGCCACCAAGAAAATCTATGAGCCAATTCAACTTGAACATGCCAACCTAGCTATTGCTGTTATGTTAGGTGCTTCCCTGGTAAATCTGCTGGTCTCAAGGAAGTTATATAAGGTTGCTCGAGAAGAGGATTCGATGGCTCTGGAGGCAGATGCCCTGCATTTGAAAACTGATGTTTACACATCTTTGGGGGTAGCAGTTGGCCTTGTGCTGATTAAACTAACCGGATTGCTGATACTTGTGTAGATGATAAAATAAATTTGACAGAAAACGATAAATAAGATTTGACAGTTTTCCCCTAATAAATGTAAAAAAGTATTGAAACCGCTGGAAATTCATTTAAGTTTAATGGCCTATCCAGCAGGTTTAAATAAAAGATTAACAAAGAACAAATGCCCTTTTGTATAATCAAAAAAGAGCTACAAAAGGGGGAATTGATCTTTGAAAAATGAAGAAGGTTGGGGAATGTATATTGATTGTAAAGCGTCAAATTAATATCTCTTAAACCCCCAAGATCTAGTCAAAATTAAATAGCTATATTAAAATAGGTACGGTTCTTATGTGATGATGTTTTGTCATTTTAAGACCGTATTCTTATTTAAGGAGTTTTTCATGATGCAGAAAATTTTTAAGGTTGATGTTTCTCCCAATGTATATAAAAGTCAGGATAAGTCTTTCCCATTTCCTGATCTCACCCATTCGTTTTGTCCCCAATGCCATAAGCAGCATCTCCATCTTCATGGATTCTATCGTAGATATCTGATTGCTAAAGGTTTTGAAGGAATCATTCTGATACGGCGTTACATCTGTCCGGATTGTGGCGGAACCGTATCCCTGTTGCCATGGTTCTGCCACCCTAGAAGAACGTATTCCATGGGATTCGTTCATTATTCTCTGGCCGGATTCTTTGGTTGGTCCGGCACCATGGTTTCTTTCATCCGGGAGTTTGTCTTCAATCATGGGATTCCTTTTACCAGACAGCTTCTTTACCAATACCGGAAACGAATCCTTAAAAATTGCAACCGCATTATGATGGATCTCGTACGCCAGTTTCATCCTGATGGTCCCATATCCGACTCTGTCTATGACAGAAAAAGAGTTAAAGATGCGCTCAACCTAATAGAAACAACGGCTCCAACCCCGTACACTGTTTCTATGGACATGTTCTCACATGGGTCTTGCACATATTTAACCCTTTCAGCAATTTAAAATATATCACATGCAGCTCATAATGAGAAGTATTCCCGGGGTTTCTTTCCAACACTATTTTTTCCTTTGCTACTCTTTTCGATAATGATAGGCTTGCCCTATATGAAAGGAGGCATTATTTTGCTTGATGAAGTAACCCGAAATGCTATTGCACTTAAGAAATTTTCCATCATCAGTCCTTTGTTAAATGGGCAGGTGGAACATCAGGGGGAATATTGTGCCCAAGTGGCTTCCTCTGTGATTGACATGCCCCACTATGGTCTTAAAAATTATTCACCAAAGACCATTTCCTCCTGGTACTCGGACTATCTCCGACTTGGTATTGATGCTTTAAAACCTAAGCCGAGAACTGATAAAGGTGGTTCCCGTAAGGTCACTACTGAGATATCCGATGCTCTAGCCGAGAAATGCTGCAAATATCCCAAAGCTCCCGCAACCGTCATCTATGACATGATGGTCAAGGACGGCTTCTTCCTGCCGGCAGATCTGTCGCCGTTCACTCCGACCAGCAAGGGCAAAATTGAACGCTTTTTCCGCAGCTGCCGCCTTCGCTTCCTTTCAACCTTAATAGCAGATGAGGTAAAGGATCTTGACCACCTGAATTCCTTGTTTTGGGAATGGCTGTCCTCTGATTATAATGAAAAGTCCCATTCATCCCTGGGGATGTCGCCCCTTGACTGTTTCCTGGCTCAAGCTGAATCCGTTATTCTGCCAACGAACCTTTCTTTGTTTAACGAGAAATTTCTTGTAAAGACATCTCGTACTATCAAACATGATGCTACTTTAAGCATTAACTGTATTCTGTATGAGACTTCACCTGTCTTTGCCGGTAGGAAGGTTGATGTTCGTTATGACCCTGATCTGCTTGAACGAGGGCTTGAAGAAGTTTTCCTCTATTCCGATGACAAATGCATCGGCACGGCCAAAAAGGTTCATTTTTCCGATAATGCCAATATGAAACGTCGAGGTCGGCCATCAGCTGCTGCTAAGAAAATCAAAAGCATAGATTCCGTCACGAATACACCGGAAGCTACTCCTGCAATTAATTTACCGAAAAACACGATCTCTTTTTCAGCCATGAATAAAAAGGATGTGACTTCATGATGTTCACTCAATTCTTTGGTCTGAAATACAATCCTTTTACGAAGGAAATACCTGTATCAGAACTCTTTCAAGGTTCCGATTTCCTTGAATTAGAGTCAAGACTAAAATATATACAGGCTACACGCGGTATCTTTCTTCTTACTGCAGAGGCAGGTTCCGGAAAAACCACTGCTCTGCGTCGGTTCTCTAAGGGGCTTAATCCTGGATTATACAAGCCCTGTTATTATTCACTGACAACGGTTACTGTCATGGATTTCTATCGTGGTCTCATCTTAAAGCTAGGTGAAGAACCGACTCATAAGAAGGTGACTATGTTTGAGCAGATCCAAAAACTAATTAATTCTTACTATCATGATCAAAGGATAACTCCCGTTATTATCATAGATGAAGCTCAAAGCCTTAGCAACAAGGTCCTGGATGACCTGCGCATCTTATTCAACTTTTCCATGGACAGCGAAAATCCTTTCATTCTCATTCTTGCCGGACAAACATCTCTTAGGAATCGTCTGCAGATGGGTATCAATACTCCACTTCGCCAGAGAATTAATGTGAAATATCATATGCAAGGGTTGAAGAAGGAGGAATTGAAGGATTACATCCACTCTCGATTGAAATATGCTGGTACCATGGATACAAATTTATTTTCAGACAGTGCCTTTGATTCTATTTTTTCTATTACAAAAGGGGCTCCCCGGCTGGTCAACAGCCTTGTAACAAGTTGTCTTATGTATGCTTGCGCTAACCAGATGCGTTCACTAGACGATGAGGTTGTTTATGAAGCAAACCGAGATATTGAACTATAAAATCCATGCTCTAAGCGGTTCGATAACGGCCGCTTTTTTTCTGTTCTAATTTGACTGGGTAATCCACTTTTTATTCGTCTAGCTGTTCTAGTTTGACTAAAAAGGTACATTTTACTCCAAAATAAAGTGCTTACAATATCAGTTTTAATTTGACGATTCACATATTGATATTTATCGTTTAAAACAACAAGGGTTCAGCAAATCAAAAATTGCTAAAATGCTGGGGATTAGCAGACCCACGGTAATAAAATATCTGAATATGAGTGCTGAAAAATTTGAGCAGGAAATGCTGAATCAGCGGCAACGAAAGAAGAAACCCGATATTTATCGAGAGGAAATCATCACCTGGCTCAAACAATACCCCGCCATGACAGCTGCCCAGGTTTACGATTGGTTAGAGGAAAAATACCGAAACTTAGTCTTCAACGAACCCACATTACGAAATTATGTCCGGTCAATCAGAGAGGAATACAACATACCCAAAGAGCCTGGCATTAGGCAATATGAAGCCGTCGAAGACCCTCCCCCGGGCAAACAGATGCAAGTAGACTTTGGAGAGAAGAAAGTCATTAACGATGAAGGAAATGTCATAACGATATACGTAATGTGTTTTGTCCTCTCCCACTCCAGATATAAATATTGCGAATGGCAGGGCCGTCCGTTTAACACTACGGATATCATCGGGATTCATGAAAATGCATTTGAGTATTTTGGGGGATTTCCGCAAGAAGCCGTATATGACCAAGATCATCTTATCCTTGTTAGTGAAAACCATGGAGAGTTGATTTATACCAAGGAATTTGCTTCATATCTGAAAAAGCGGAAGTTTTCCGTATACATGTGCCGTAAAGCAGATCCCGAAAGTAAAGGACGAGTCGAAAAGGTGGTGGGTTTTGTTAAGGATAATTTTGCCAGTCACAGAGTACTCCACGGAATTGACCGCTGGAATGAAGATTGCTTGAAATGGCTAAAAAGGAGGGGAAATGGCAAGGTCCATGCGACAACAAGAAAAATTCCGGCCGAAGTATTTCTTGAAGAGAAAAAATACTTACAACCGGTTACGGAAAAATTAATTTCCAAATCTCGTACGCTCAGTATAACGTATCAGGTTAGAAAAGACAATACCGTTCCGATCCAGGGAAACCGGTATACCGTGCCACGAGGCACATACAAGGGTCCCAGTACCTATGTAGGTGTAACCAAGATCGGGAATAAACACCTTATCATTTTTGATTTAGAAACTGAAAAGGAACTGGCCAAATTCGAAATACCTTATACTAAAGGGAACTTGGTCAGAAATAACAATCACTTACGGGATAGAAGCCCAAAGATCAACTCCTTAATGAAAAGGGTTGCTGAAAAGTTTTCAGATAGTCAGAAGGCCCGGGCTTTTTTCGAGGAAATCCACAAAGAAAAACCCCGGTATATCCGTGATCAACTTACTCTTATCGAGGCCTCACTAGAAACAACAGACCGAATTGCCATCGATAAAGCGCTGGATTTTTGTATGAGTCATCGACTAAACAATGCGGTGGATTTTCGAGATGCAGTTAAACACTACGCTATCGTGACCCAAGAAAAAAATGCTTCAACCCCCCCGATTACGGGACTGACCGAGACAGCTTCAGTTAAAATAGGGATAAAGCCCAGAATACGGGATATATCGGAATACGTAAAGATTATGAGCGAAAACCATGGAGGATAATAAGTTGGACAGTTATATAGAGAATACAATGAGTCTGTTGAAAACAGTCAATCTGCATCATGCTGCAGAAGCCTTGAGTGGGCTGATCGAACAATCCATTGAACAATCCCAAACCCGCGAAAAATTTCTGGAACAAATCCTACTTAAAGAAATTCAAAGCCGTGAAAAGCGGAAGCTGGAAAAAAGGCTGAAACAAGCTTGTTTCCCAGAATATAAAACATTAGATGAGTTTAACCTGGAAGAACAGCAGACACTCAGCCGGCGGCAATTTAATCAGCTCAAAGAACTGACCTGGCTGGAAAAAGGCTTCAATCTAATATTTTTAGGGGCTCCCGGCGTCGGGAAGTCGCATATATCAGTCGGCCTGGGAATAGAGGCCATAAACAGCGGTTACAAGGTCAGGTTTATAACCATGGCCGATTTAATCCATACGTTAAAAACCCAAGAAATTTCAAGTGTATCCCGAAACAGCATCAAACGGATAGTGGGTTCTGACTTAGTCATCATTGACGATCTAATGTTCATGGCGATAGAAAAAAATGAAGCGAACCTCTTTTTCCAGTTAGTAAACAAGCTATACGGACAAACCTCTATAATTATTACGTCAAACAAAGGACCGGAAGATTGGGGAGAACTTCTTGGAGATCCGGCCATAACAACAGCAATATTGGACAGGCTTGTTCATAAATGCGAAATCATCAACATTCATGACAAAGACAGCTACCGCATGAAACATAGACAACGGATATTCAAGGATTAAATGGGGGAAAGAAATATCATGAATAAACTTAAACGTGACATTCAGAGCATTATTAAAATCTTATTGGCTAACAATGTAACCGTAATTTACCCCACAAAGATAGCCCAACTGCTACAATGCCCGGTAGAGACTGTTGAAGATGTCCTTTTTGTGATGGCAGAAGAAGAAATACTTGAACACATGTTTGAAATGCATTGTGCTGACTGTGGAGAAATAATGGATTCATTTGAATCAACAAGATTCTTGTCAAGTGCCCCATTTCCTTGTCCTTACTGTGAAACGCAAATGGAATCAATTGATATGAATGAGACGGTAATGCTTTTTACCCAATAAAGCGGAACCATGTTTAGACCATAATTATCATAAAATCGTGACCGCCGATCTTGACTCCATGTGCTGATTAAAAGGTAACCCGACCGACGGATATACGCCAACAAATCACTTGGCTACGGTCGGGTTTATTAAGCCTAGCACATGGAATCAAGATTCTCCGCTTCGCTCCGACCGCAAGCGGCGGCTGGTTGTTGTGCATAGAGAAACTTTACCCTCCCTCTGGAGACCGCCATGTAAATATATTAAGTGGTTCCCTGAATAGAAGTGTGCCTCATTTAACACCGGAGTAATGGCTCTCCTTTTCCGGAATGGTGGCTCTATCATGCCGGAATAATTTGAGAACCTAACCCATTATCCACATTTGTTAAATTATAGGTGTAAAAAATTATTTATCGAAAACTGTAAAAATTTAATTGACATTCACAACTTGATTCGATTGTGGCTATTTTGGTAGCTTTGCTAATCGTCAAGGAAGCAGGGGATTTGTGCAGAAATGCCTTTGACTACCTTTTGGATTCTAAGTTGACTGATACTGAAGAGGCCAAAATTATAGCAGTTATTGAAAAACACGGTGATAAATTCAAAGGTTTCCACAAGCTTAAGACTAGGAAATCGGGAAATATGAGGCATATTGATTTCCATATTACTGTTGACCCATATACTACGGCTTTAGAATTACATGAAATTACCGGCTGTCTTAAAAAGGCTATGTGGGAAGAGTTCCAAAATACGCGGGTAAACATACATGTAGATCCTGTTGGGGAAGAAGATCAATAAGTTAAATGCAATACCGATTTACAACAGGAACACTCGCTACAAGTTTAAGGTATATATAAATATTGGCTTTTATCTGTAAAAGTGCATATCGCTTAATGTTTAAGAAAAATAATAACAATAAGTGTTTTACTTAAGCGAGGTGTACTCATGTACTTAGACCAGTGCAAACTACCCAAAGGTTGGATGCGGGAAAACAAATTATGGCAGGCATTTGGAGGAGGGCTGCTGGTTGTGTTGCTACTGGTGTCAGGCTGGAGCCTGCAGAAAGAAGGTAGGACGGTATTATCCTGGGGAGACCGTGGGTCTGATGTAACCAATATACAAAGGGACTTAAAAACAGCCGACTTTTATCATGGATCGGTTACAGGATTCTATGACCGTAAAACCACTGCGGCGGTGCGAAAGTTTCAACAACAAAAAAAGTTGAGCGTCAGCGGGGTGGCAGACAATCAAACCAGGGCATTGCTGGCCGCATTGGCTAGTCGGGAAAGGGAAATTACTGAGCAAAATATACGCCTGCTGTCCGCCCTTATTGAAAGTGAAGCGGCCGATGAACCGTTTTTGGGTAAGGTAGCTGTAGGGGCTGTGGTAGTAAACAGAATGCACAGCGGTATTTATCCCGCTACCTTGGAAGGGGTAATTTTTCAGTCCGGTGCTTTTCAGACAGTGAAGAACGGGCAATTCGGGCGACCTGTCAGTACAGATGCACGTCGGGCAGCCATAGATGCTTTAAATGGCGAAGATCCTACCGGAGGCTGCTTGTTTTTTTGGAACCCGGCCAAGTCTAACAGTCCCTGGAGTTGGCAGCAAAGAGAGGTTACTAAAATAGGCAGACATATATTTGCCAAGTAATATGTAAGATCAAGTGAGAACGCAATTAATTACGTTCTCACGACCCGGGTAATGCATATCAATGAGTCAGGTGAAATAATCCTGTACTCAGGTATTTCTCGCCCCTGTCGGGGAATATTACCACCACAAAACCTTCTTCAATATTTTTTATGCATTCCAATGCAGCAACCATGGCTGCGCCACTGCTCATACCAACAAAGATACCTTCCTGCGCTACAATATTTCTGGCCATCGCAAAAGCATCCTCGGATTCAATCATCACACTGTGGTCGATCTGGGTGGGATCATATATTGCCGGGACTATAGCCTCCTGCATGTTTTTTAGACCCTGGATATAATGGCCCACAACAGGATGAGCTTCAACTATCTGTATCTTAGGATTTTTGGCTCTTAAGCCCATTCCTACTCCCATGAGAGTACCAGAGGTACCAAGAGCGGAAACGAAATGGGTAACCTTGCCCTCGGTGTCCTCCCAGATTTCATGTGCGGTGGTTTCATAATGGGCCAGCTTATTATATTCATTGGAAAACTGGTTGGGCATAAAGTATTTATCGGGATAGGTACGGCAAAGTTCATGAGCTTTCATGATGGCTCCATCCGTTCCTTTGGTTGGATCTGTTAGAGTAGTTTTGGCTCCGAAAGCCTCAATCATTTTGCGGCGTTCAACCGAAACCGCTTCACTCATAACTATTTCAACCGCGTATCCTTTTACGGCACCTATCATAGCCAAACCAATCCCTGTGTTACCGGAGGTAGGTTCAATGATAGTTTTTCCAGGAGTGAGAGCGCCGCATTCCTCAGCCTGTTCAATCATTTTTATGGCAATACGATCTTTGATGCTCCCTGTTGGGTTAAAGCCCTCTAACTTCGCGTATAGCGGAATATGTGGTTTGGGATTTAATTTATTTATTTTAACGAGTGGAGTGCGACCAATAGTATCGATTATATTATCAAACATAAGCTCTTTCCCTCCTGATTGACTATTAAAGCTTGGATTTCTGCCAAACATATTATATATGATTATTCATGATAATAGTAAAAAAATTTGTTTAGCATAAATAATCATAATATTGAATCGGAGTATCAATTGGTTAATTGAAGTTTTATATGGCATAAATAATATTATTTGTATTCAAGGCCGGCCGGCTATGGTAAAATATAGTCTGAATATTTTAAAAAGACAAAAATGCATACTTAAATTGCACCTGAATTAAATGGACAAGAGTTGGTGAGGAGGAATAATTAATGAAACGTGAGATTACTTTAGAAACAATAAATAAACCCGGTCTAAATTGCCTTGCGGATATGCTTGGATTAGAAATATTGCAAATTGATGAAAAAAAACTGAAGAGCCGGATGAAAGTAACTCTCCAACATCTAGCTCCAAACGGTTATCTGCATGCCGCGACAATTATTGCTTTAGCCGATACAACATGTGGTTGGGGAACTTACATTAACCTCCCTGAAACTGCCGGCGGTTTTGCCACTATTGAATTGAAAAGTAATTTTCTCGGAACTTGCCTTGAAGGAACAATATATTGTGAAGCTGTTGCGGAACATATCGGTAAAACAACGCAAGTTTGGGATGCCACCGTTACAAATGAGGCCGGGAAAAAAATAGCATTATTTCGGTGTACGCAAATGATTACCTATTAGGAGGGGATAGCATGTACTACAGTTAAAAAAGAGGCTGACGTAAAACACCATTAGGCAGGGGTGAAAATTTATGCGAAAGGATAATATTAAAGATCCTTACAGAAGATTTTACGCCGATTTGGGTTTTGAACGGGCAGATTTGTTCGCGTTAATTAAAAAAAAATATAAATGCAATACCGTCTTATATCCCGGTTGCTCTATACATATAACGCCTTCTTTCTATTTTCAGCATGTCGTTTATGTCGATATAAGCGAAGAGGCAAGGAAATTTTTTCAAGATACACAAAATATAATAAATAGAATAAACAGCAATAAAAACTACAAACAATCGGTTTATATTAAGTTTATTCACAATGATTATAGCAATCAGCTTACACTAAGAGAGAACAACTATGATTTGTTGATTGCAATCTACGCGGGAGGTATAACAAAATCCTGCAAAAAGTATATAAAACCCGGAGGGATTATCCTAACCAACAACCATCACAATGATGCACAGGATGCTTTACAGGACTCAGATGTCAGGCTGGAAGCACTGATCCGTAGAAAGGGAAGGAAATATCAGGTTGAAGAAAGTACAGGAGAAAAACTGCTTAAAACACTGCAAAACCATAGTATACCGTTAAAAAATATGAGAATTTCAAATAACGGTATGGAATATGTGGATAATGAATATTATTTTGTGCTTAGAAAAAGTAGGGTGCTAGTTGATAAGCTGGCAGATGCTAATAATGAAGCACAAGGGGACGGTTCTTTTGTGTCAAATAAAAAAAGGTAGAGTTTGAGAGCGAGGCGTGAATAAATATCGTATTAAGCCTGCGGCAAATTGCACAGGATAACCGGTTTTACATTCGACATTGTGCGAAAGGTTAGCCAGTGACACAGAAGAACCGTCCCCTTGTGTCCTCATGATCAAGCCGATCATCAAATAGACAGTAAAGACGGTTATTTACTACCGTAGTGCCCCTGTAAGTAAGTTGGGGATGTTGCTAACAAAACTTAACGACGAACATAGAAAAAATATTGTTTTGTCTTAGGTGAGCGTGGCATCCGCTGCTGGGAGGAGATAAAGTGGTAAATTTTATAGAGCAGATAAGGCAGGAACTTCTGGAAAATGCTGATGAGACGACAAAGCAGAGCGGTAAAAGATTCTTTAAGGAGGAAGTTAAACTTTACGGCGTTAAAACCGCAATAGTCACCAAGATATCAAAAAAGGCATTTAAAATAATCAAAGACCTTCCCAAAAAAGATATTTTTAATTTATGTGAGCAGCTATGGAAGTCAGGAATGCTGGAAGAGTCCTTTATCGCGTGCAACTGGTCATATGAAGTGTATAAGCAGTATACCCAAGATGACTTTTTTGTATTTGAAAGATGGGTAAACGAATACGTAACAAACTGGGCATCATGTGATACCCTTTGCAACCATACCATTGGGACATTTCTGGAAATGTATCCTTCGTACATAGAAAAACTTAAAGAGTGGACCCAATCGAAAAACAGATGGGTCAGGCGTGCATCCGCTGTATCGCTTATCATACCGACGAAGAAAGGCCTTTTTAAAAATGATATATTTAAAATTGCAGACGTACTGTTATTAGACACCGATGACCTGGTTCAAAAAGGTTACGGCTGGATGTTGAAATCCACGTGTAATAATTATGAAGAGGACGTATATCGGTATATATTAAGCAAGAGAGAAATAATGCCCAGAACTGCATTAAGATATGCAATAGAAAAAATGCCAAAAGAAAAGAAACTAGAGGCAATGAAACGCCCCAAGGGATGAAAATATCAAACCACGGTTAAAGAAAGCGATTACGGAAACAGTACTAGCCAGGGATTATTCACTTATGGCAGGTTTGATAATGGTAATAGAGGATAAGCAACTGTGTGCGGTAAACCGGCCTGCCGGAAAATCAGTAAACAATACAGTGATTTTGACCTAAATAAAGCGGAGTCGCTGCTAAAATGTATGGAAATTGACGTCTGCAATGCCCCGGTTGCATTTTTACCTTCTTATTGCAGGCTCTTAGATTCCGGACTCAGAATCTAAAGTAATGCGGGAAAAACCCCACCCGTTCCACTCCCATAAGGTCACTTCTCTTCTGGCGGGGTCGGTATAACTGCCTTCGGTAACCACCAGCTCGTTTTTATCATCGTCATTAAGGTCAGTAAGAGCGGCGCGGTAATTGGGATGATCCAGGTTGGATGATTGCCACACCGGTTTAACGGCACCTTTTTCCAGCTTGAAGATAAAAAGGTGGTTTTTAATGCCGGTATCATCCTCTTCTAGCCAAAACGGCCTGTGGGGACCGAAACTTCCTTCTTTCCAAACCAGCAGGCTAAACTCCGGTAGACCATCGTTATTGGCGTCCCCCAAAAAGAAATAGTCCACCCACCAGTCGTTTGGTGATTGCCAGAGAGTGCGGGAAGCGCTTCGTACCGTTATTCTTCCGTTTCTTAAACTAAATTCTTCCAGGATGCCATCGCCGTCCATGTCGAACTGCCGGCTTTGCACCAGTCTGTATTCCGGCAGGGATTTACCGGCCTGAAATATATATTGTTCAGCTGCTGTGAAAGTCATTTTTTCATTATCCCAGGCCGGTACGGTTTGCATATCCAGTTGCAATCCCAGTTTTTCCAGCACCCTCTGTGCTTCCTGTCCGCTTAAAGCAACGGGACGCGCATTATCGTTGATATATACTGGCAGGAATTCTATCATTTCCACACTGTTTTCACTGATAAATATCCTGGCGACAATACCCTCCCGGGTGTCCCGGGACCAAAGCTGGTCAAAAATAAAGTTGCCCAGGCTATATAGGATGTATTTCCCCTGGTACTGTTCAATCTTTTGTACCACATGCGGGTGGCTGCCCAACACCAGATCAGCCCCGGCATCTATGGCAAGGTGGGCAAAATATACCTGGGTATCGTCCGGTTTAGAAGCATATTCAATGCCGGCATGCAGGTATACCACCGTGAAATCGGCGTTATCAGCCGCTTCCCTGACGGCAGCAGCGACTTTTTCAGGTTTCAAAACAGCTGTGCCGGGGCCATCATCAGCCATGTAGGAATCCGGTACAAATGTCAAATCATTAAAAGCCAAAAAAGCAAGTTTTACACCCTTTACCTTCATATATCTCGGGGCAAAGGCTTCTTGCTCATTGTTACCGGCACCGGCATAGTAGATTGCAGTGCTGTCCAGGTAACACATGGTGTCCTGTATCCCTTGTTCGCCAAAATCCGGTACATGGTTGTTGGCCAGTGACAGGATATTAAAACCGGCATCTTTAAGGGCTGCAGCCATACAGGGGTCGGTTCTTAAAACCATCTCGGGAATCTTTATTTCCCGACCCGGGGTTAACGGCCCCTCCAGGTTGCCGAAGACAATGTCCCCATCTTGCAAAAACCATTTAACGCCGGCAAAGGGGTAGTTCGGGTCGTTGTGTTCATTTATTTTTTGAGCCACGTACCGGGAGAGCATGATATCTCCCACAGCCACCAGGCACAGTGGTTCATGTTTCTCCGGCAACTGCATGCGGTACTCATTAAAAGCCGCCATGTCATGGAAATTCCCGCTGCCGGCATGTTGCTGCGGGGTACAGGCGCAGGAGCAGTACAGCAGACCTACCGCCGGCAGGAGGATCAATAGCAACCGTGGGACTCTCATTGGGCGATAAAGGTTTTGGTCCACCCGGCCAGGGGTGGTGTCTGCCCTGAGTTCAACAGTTCATGCCATTTTTTATCGGTTAAGCGGTCGCTGAGCGGCCAGGAAAACTCATAGTGGGAGTAAACACCACCCCTGGCAATTCTCAGGCTGCCATCAACAGGCACCACAGCATAAACCTCAAAGATGTTTCCCGTGGCTTCCTGCAGTACCCGACCCCCTGGATCGGTGGCCACATCCGTCACTAGTGCCGCAGGATTTTCATCTATTGCCGAGCGGTGGTCCACCCCTATGTCACTCAGTGCTTCCAGCCAGAAATGTTCCAGCTGCCCCCCGTAGGAACGGATTAGTTCATATTCCTCGTCGGTCAGGGGTATATTGGAAAGTTCCTTTTCCGATATGGTCTTTAAGGTAAGGGCTAGTTGCTCCAGTCGGTCCAGGCTGTCCCGGTCCTTCTGAGCTAGAAGATTCCGCGCTTCTAGACCATCCCGGGTCATGTCTACCAATGCGGCTAGGCGGGCATATAGGTGCGGGTTGGGCTCTACATAACCACGGTCATCCACTCCAGCCATACCGCCGCCCATTTCAGCATAAATTTGTTTGGCGTAAAGGATAGTATCGTGCTTGAGCTCTGTCCAGCTGGCTAAAAAACAATTCAGGTCTTTCCTGTTCCAGGCCTGGCTTTGCATAAATGAGGGATAACTTTTCCCTTTTTCCTGCAGCAGAGGTTCAAGGGTATAAAGCCAGCCCCAGTACAGGTTCTGTGTCCAAATCCCTTTATCCAGACCGGCGATGTATTGCCGTAGTTTATTCATATTATCAGGATAGCCCTCGTACTGTGTTGCCCCTTCATTTTTCAATATGGTGTAAGCTTCCTCAGAGCCCATGGCTGCCGGGATGTCCAAACCCCTGGGCAGCATTCTGCGCTCGCCCTGGCTATTTTCTTTAACATCGCGGTAAACCAGCCGCTGGAAAACGGCGGCATCCAGGGTAAACCGTTGCCCCATGAAGCGAAAGCCTTTGATTGCACCTTCACGATCGGGTTGTATATCCTCTTCAAAAATGGGAATGGAGTTGATAACCGGGGGTTCCAGCTCTGCTGCCGCTTCCATAAAGGCGGCCCATTTTTTATCGTCGGATGACAGGTCTTTTAAACCAGCCCCGGTACCAAAGGTTTTGTCCAACAGTTCTCGGTATTGCGGGTAGGACAGGTCGTCGGCCTTGCCTACAAAAAAGCTGGTGGGCTGGTATATTTTATCCCATTTTTGCTTTAAATCACTTTGACCAAGAGCTGAAGTTATCAAAACAGCAGATTTGGTTTCATCCTCACTATTGAGCCGGAATGTCATTCTCCCATACCACATCATAGCCTTGAAATATGATTGCAGCAGCTCGTCAGTAGTGTAGTGGCCCCGGGGAATGTACTGGGAGTAATCCTCTTGCAGGGTGTCCGGACTCTTCAGGTCCTGCCCCATATTCATTAAAGGTGAGTTGCAGATGCCGGCACTGTTTTCGATTAGCCGCAGTTCCTCTTCCACAACCTGCTCTACCTGATATGGAACAGTTTTTTGGGGATCTAAGAGCTTTTCGGCCACGGCGAAAAAACCAACGTTTCTACGGGCGGCGTTCTCCCAATCGCTTCCTTTAAGGGCGGCATATTGTTTTTGGGATATGTTGAGCATGGCTGCGGTAAGCTCTTTTAATTCCGGAGCCAATTTTTCCTTTTCAATAACCCGCAGAAGGTGACTGAAGAACAAATGGTAATTATGCAGCATTGAATCAGTGGTAATAAAGCTGGGCACCGGATCATACAGGTTGATTTCATAGAGCATGAAAAACTCCCGGTGGTGTTGGTTGGGCACCACCACAAATCCGTTTTCCACCAGCAACCGCTTTGCCTCCGGAGAGAGTTGAAACATCTCCTTATTAGTTACATTGGCTAGCTCCGGATCTACCTCATAGGGGTCCAGAGCGGCCGTGGAAAAGTTAACCGGCACATCTTTATATGTAGCAAAATCCGAAGCTAGGGCTACTTCCCCTTTTATATGATCCTGCCCTGCTTGCCCGGTATTACCGCTGCAACCGGATATAACAGCGATAAGCAGCAATATGTTAATTAACCATGCACAGACTATTCCTTTCCTTTGCATATCCATTTACCTCCTTTTATTGACAGATTAATTAGCTTGTTTGTTCAGCCACAACGTTGCATTAAAATCCACTTTTTATAAAACACAAGACGAAGATGGATACCCGCGTTCAACTCTTTACCATGCTTTCGCATAACATTTATTAGGTGTCTAGATTCAACAAATGGCTGCAATTTCCTGCAGGTTATAATTCATGACTTGCCTCATGATTGATTTTTGTAGACACACATGAAGGACTTACCGATGTGGACGTGTTCTGTGAGTTGCTGATTTTCTAACTTGTAAGTTAGCTCTTCTTGATGATACAATTAAAATTAAGGTAATTTTGTGGCAATTTTGAAATTAAGGAGGGGTAGACCTTGGTGAAACCGGAAAAAATTGACCATATCTGCATTGCCGTGAAAGATCTCAAGGAAGCGGTGGCACATTACACCAAAGCTTTTCAGCTGGAACAGGTGGATGCCTATGTGGATGAACCGGAAAAAATTAACGTTGTGCGCTTTAAGGTCGGCGAGGTAGCCTTTGAGCTAATGGAATCAACCAGTGAAGACGGGGAAGTAGCCAAGTTTATAAAGAAGAACGGGGAAGGCGTCTTTTTAATCTCCTTTAAAGTGCCCGATGTGGCTGAGGCAATTAAGGAATTAGACAAGGAGGGCATTAAGATACTTGATGAAACACCAAGAAAATGGCGGAACAGCAAATTTACCTTTTTAAATCCAAAAGACTACCACGGGGTTTTAATTGAACTAATTGATTAGATTTTATAAATGACAAAAACATGATTGGACATGGAGGGTATTATATGAGCTACAATTTTATCAAAGTTAAAAATGAAGCCGGTTTAATTACCATTACCCTGAACAAGCCGCCGCTGAATGTAATAACGATACCTATGCTGGCGGAATTAGCCGACGCTTTTGCCTGGACCAAGCAGGAACCGGCGAAACTGATCCTGTTAAATGCCGAAGGCAAAGCTTTTTCCGCGGGAGTAGACGTAGCCGATCATACACCTGATAAAGTAAACAAAATGATTGAGACTTTGGATCGTCTTTTCATTAACATGTATGAAAACGAGAAACCTATTGTCGCAGCTGTTCATGGCTTAGTGCTCGGTGGTGGTTATGAAGTGGTTATGACCTGCGACATGGTGGTAGCCTCGGAAAAAGCCAGGTTCGGACAGCCGGAAATAGCGGTCGGGGTATTCCCGCCCACTGCTGTCGTGTGGCTTCCCCATTTAACCCGCATGCCCCATGTCATGGAAGTGGTTTTAAGCGGTGAGATTTTCGATGCCGCCAAGGCTGATAAACTGGGACTGGTCAACGCTGTTCTGCCCGCTGACTCCTTTGAAGCAGGCGTGCAGAAGTTCTTGCAGAAGTTCATGACCATGAGCCCGGTAGTGCTGGCCTGTACTAAAAAAGCTATCAAGGCCGGTTTAAATAAAGGCTTTGTCGAGGGCTTAAAGGCCATCGATAATATTTACCTGAATGAACTAATGGCTACTGCCGATGCCAAGGAAGGGCTGGCCGCCTTTATGGAAAAGCGTCAACCGGTCTGGCAGGGTAAGTAAAATTATATTTATATATGGTAGTAGGCTCCCGCGTGTGTTTAACATAGGGGGCCTTATCTTTCACAAGCCGTATCAACCTGTTTCGCAACGTCTGTCACTTTGAATGGCAGACATTATTTATTTGTTTTTACAGAATTTATGCTAAGTAAGCAAACATTACGTAACACAAGTTTCATCTGAGACAGACGTCCCAGTGTTAATGAGGGATTGTGATGTGCAATGATAGAAAAGGATGCCGTCGCAAATAATGCAATTATAGTAAACACACTAGCTATTATACTTGCTGCATCCATTGCGATAATACTTCATGCTGTTATGCCTGCCGGTGTAAATACAGAGAATTTTGATAGTGTATTTGTTAAGCTTTTAGGATTTCCTGTAGTTGCGGCTTCCTACTTTGTTTTACTATTTACACACTGTGTCGTGGTAATGCGATATTTGGGAAATCAGTCAAATGTCCCCAAACTGCAAATTGGAATTCGTTTTGGGTTAGCCTTTGCAATACTATATTTCTTTGGAATGCAGGAAGTAGTTGTTGAGGGCTCTCCTTTTGGAGAATGGGGGGTTGCATTCGTTAGCTATCAATTCTTTATAGGCGTGGGCGATGCAATACCCGTACTGCTACTATGTGGGACAGTAGCATATTTTACATTGGACAATGCGAACACCTGTTTACCTGTACAAACCTTAAGGAGAACAGAAAAAATCAAAGTAGTTATCTTTATTACGCTTGCTTTTTTGACTGAGCGGGTAATTGGCTATGAAACAGGTATAATTACGGGTAATTGCAATACATATCCTATTCCGTGTTATATATGGACAATATTATTTGGCATGGTACTGGGATATTGTTATTTAGTTTTATACCCGGTACTAGTCAGAGAACAGAACAAATTACTGCTGTCCATCAAACTTCTTGTACAAACTATAGGAGTAAACTGGATAATTTTTAATAGCTTTATTGGGTTGATTTATAATGGTTACATGTCACAGATGCTTTTACGAAGCGGTATAGATGTAGCGATACTTTTCTTATCCTGCATTGTAATCAGCAACTACTTTATAAAACCTGATATACGCGAAAATTCGGTTTGAGCGAAATAACTTTAGCCGGGGCCAGGCAAAGCCAGCACCTTCTGGACAATGCGGCGGATATCGCGGTGGCGGATACTGCCAACAACAAAAGCGACCACGAGGGTCGCATATTTTTTGCATAAAAATATTAAAGCATTCTCATTATGGGGTATGCCTGAATGAAAATGACGTTATTTGTCCCCCATTTTATCCAGGGAATACTTACATTCATTCAGAACATAATTCGGTTCCGCTGAGTTTAGTGCAGTCAATAATACTTTCTTAGCCCAATCCTCGGAAATGGATCCCAGGGTTTTAATGGCCAGCATTTTCTTGTTGATGGCTGGTGGATAGACTCGTATGGCAGTATTGAAATGAGGATCATAATAATGGATAAAGCCTTTGCGTATTGGCGTTCCATAGACATGTATACTTACCGCCACCTGGTTATTTAGAGCTTGCATCTGATGAATCCCGTCATGCAGTGGTAAGACAAAAGTGGTTTCCCCGGGTGATAAGGTAGCATCGGCAATCTGTTTAACTTCAGCATGGTTAACATCTAACCCATCATCCACCCTGGCAAACTTTCTTTCTCGCACTTGGTTTATATGTGCTCCAACTATTCCCCAGGCTCCATGGTCATGAATGGGATAACAAACTCCGGGCTCCCAGATAAAAGCTCGTACTGAAAAAGCTTTGTCAGGACTAAAATAAAGTTGAATATCATTCGGGTCAATGGACTGCCATTGGTTTTGTAAGAAGACCTGATCCAAGACCAATCGAGACAAGGTGTCCTTGAACCAATCATGATTACTGACCAACTCACTTAACATTGCCCGGCCGTTTACCAGTAGTTCAGGCCACTCGGGTTTTTGATCCAACAATGCTTTGAATTGCTGACAAAACTGTTCAAGATTATTAATGGTCATGTTTAATCAAATCCTCCCCCAATATTTACTAATTATTTGTTGGGTTTACTGTTGCGCGGGTAGTCCTTGTTCCAACTCCCGTAGTTGCGAACATGTGTCCATGATTTGTATACCGGATCATCAGGGTTGATAGACAGGGCTTCATCCTCTTGCAGGTATTTTTTCATGATGCCCTTCTGTGTGTATAAGCTGCGATCTTTACCGATGGGACAAACCTTTGTGCAAATCCCACAAGGAGACACCTTATCAACGTTTAGTTCAATATGCCTGTCTATGCAGGCCATTACATCATAGTCACCCTTAACTTGATCCTCACGTAAAGTCAGGGCATTTACCGGACAACATTTAACACAGGCCTCGCATTTAATACATAAATCCTTTACGATTACAGGATCAGGTTCTAAAACGGCAGCAGTGAAGACAGACACGAACCGCACACGGGGTCCGAATTCAGGGGTAAGGAGACAATTATTAAGCCCAATTGTTCCCAGTCCCGCATACTTTGCGGCCATAACATGGCTAAAAGCCGCCCGGGGCCTGTCCTTCAAGAGACGGAGGCTGGCAAATCCATCTCTAGTAAAGAAGTAAGCTGCTTGACCCTGCCGATTCAGAAAACGAACCAGATTGAAGGCCAGGTCATCCAGCGTTCGGTTCGCGGCAACATAAGTCTCCTTGTGCAAGAATGAAGGAGTTGTTTCAACGATGGGCAAAGGCATTGAAACTCCTATTACAATTACGGAACGGGTTGGTTCCCATAAGGACTGAGGCCTAAAGTCAGGTGGAACCTCGTTATATTCATCCCAGCGCTCGACTGGAGCAAAGCCGATAATATCTGCACCTGCATCCTGAGCAAATTGCTTAATTAGAGTTTTAAGCTCATTATCTGTTTTCAAAAAGTAATCTCCTTTCATTAATCAACAAGATAGTAATTTGCATCATTATGTGAATTATATAAAACTGTTTTGTATCGGCTGTCCCTTCCTCTGAGCTGGCATTATTATCACCTTTGACAGGTTCTCAACCGTCTGTCAAAAGAGTAGTTGGTATGGTTGTTTTTTATTGTAGGCTGAGCAGTTAGACTTTGTCAACAGTTGTGACAGTGAGACTTTTGCGTGCATAACTGCGCACGATTTTGCACGGCGATTTGAATTATCTTTATGCCCCGGTGGAGTTGAGCCCGCATTGATATGATCCAATGCTAGTAAAAAAACAGGAAGCCATATTTAGCCTCCTGTTTGCGAGATAACTATCACAGATTTATCCGGAATATGAAAAACATACTAAGGTTAAGCCGGTACAAAACAAGCCCTCTGTTACAGCTATTTATGGTGTAATTAGTCGTTTAGACTCAAAGCTGGGTTTGTTACAGAAATACTGTACAATTTTTTTGACTAACGCAACATTCGACAGTATTGACAAATAAACGACAATATATTATTGTATATGCAAAGAAAATGCTTCAAATAATTGATGGTAATCACAAGATTACCTTCGGGTGGTCTGTGGAAGACCAAATTTTCTAGGGAAACTGCAATCATATTATCCCTTAACAAAATTGTTCTTATTTATTTGTCTTATCCTAAATAGTGTAATTTATGGGGGCGAATTAGGTGGGGGATAACTTAATTAATGCTTTCAGTAGGGAAAAAACTAAACCTAAATTGAGCGAGCAGCAACGCAAAAAATTGCAGCATGAATTTAAGCTACATATGGAGCAATATTTTAAACAGAAATTAGGTAAAGGCGTTGACTATACCAAAGTTACTATTTGCGAAGATATGCTGGTTATAAGGGGGGAAGGTTTTTTAACGGAGCCGGAAAAGTTTATTGCACAGACCCCCTCGGGAAGGAGAACAATTAGAGCAGCAAGATCTCACGTAGCGCTGCAGCACTTTCAGGACAACATCAGATATTTTGAGGAAAAATTAGGTGCCAAGGTAATCCATAATATAGGCGGCATGGAACCGGACAAGGATTTTTGGATGAATACTTTGATTTTTGATCGTTCTTTTACTTAAACCCAGGCACATTGGCTAATTGAATAGTAAATATTCTTGGTAGGCTATCGAAATACCTTCGGGTGGTTCGCGGAAGACCAAGGTTATTAAGGAAATTCTAGTAGATTGTTCCTTAATAACCTTGGTCTTTTATATTTTCAGAAAATGAGGATAGTTTTTTAAATAATTATTACGAAAACAACCTTGAAGATAAATATAAACATAAAAATAGGGAGGAGAACAAATATGCTAGAAACTATGAAGGCCTTGGTTTATCGCGGACCAGAAAAGATTGGTTTGGAGGATGTGCCGGTACCAAAAATTATTGAGCCGGATGACGCCATTGTTAAAGTTACTACATCTACCATTTGTGGAACAGACATTCATATCTGGCACGGCGGTATGCCGGAAGTTGAGCCCGGAAGAATAATTGGCCATGAGTTTGTGGGGGAAGTTGTCGAAATAGGACCTGCCGTCAGAAACTCCAAAGTAGGGGATAAAGTTGCCGTTTCCTGTGTTACGCAGTGTGGTGAGTGCTTCTATTGCGTGCGTGGCATTTATTCTCATTGCACCACCGGCAGCTGGATTTTCGGTTATATGATTGACGGCTGCCAGGCAGAATATGTTAGAGTTCCCCATGCCAATTTGGGGTTGTTTGAAATACCCGATGGCTTGACAGAGGAAAATGTACTACTCGTTGGTGACATCCTATCAACCGGCTACTTCGGTGCGGAAAACGCCGCGATTGAACCGGGTGATACTGTAGCGGTGATAGGTTGCGGACCTGTAGGTATGTGCGCTATGACAACAGCTAGGTTATGGGGGCCTTCCAAGATAATTGCTGTTGATATCAACCAGCAAAGGTTGGATGTCGCGTTAGCTCAAGGTATAGCTGATGTTGCAGTCAATCCCCTGAACGGAGATCCCGTTGAGCAAATCATGGAATTAACCGGAGGTAGAGGAGCTGACAGAACTATTGAGGCCAATGGTTTTAAGGCTACCTATGAGATAGCATTAGATGCTGTAAGACCTGGTGGTAACGTTTCCTTAATCGGCGTTTTTGAAAAGTCCCAGGAACTTCCCATGAACAGGCTTTGGATAAAGAACATTAAGATCAGTATGGGTCTGGTTAATGCCAACCGGATTCCGGAATTGATTAAACTAATTCAAGCAGGGAAAATCAGCACCGACTTCCTGCTTACCCATCGGGCTCCCTTAAACGATATTGTCACCGGTTATGATGTCTTTGGCAATAAAAAGGATAACTGCTTGAAATGGGTTATAACTCCTTATCAGAGATAAGGAAAGTTTAAGCTAGAGAAAATGGCTGCACAATGAGTATATAGTTCGTTGTGCAGCCATCAATAAAGTCATTAATAGTGGAAGATGCTATTGTACATATTTTAAATATGGTGATATTTATGATGGAACATCAACAGTTTTTTTATCAAAACATGACAGCAAATATCAAGAGTAAGTTAAATAATAAAAAAGAGTTGAAACCAAAGAGAGCAATAGGGGTTTTTTCTCCCCTGGATGAGTATAATCCCTGTAAAATATTAGACCTAAAAGACTTAATCAATCATCAAAAGAACTCTAGTTTTAGAGAAGAAGGAATTGGTAAGGTATTATTGAATGTTCTAATTAGTTTAATCATCTGCATAACTTTGTGTAATCAGGCAAAAAGCCTGAACGATCCGTGCGCCATACAGGGTTCTATGAAAGAAAGCTGTTGATACTCTTCTCAGCTTTCTTTTTTTTACTAAATATTATAATTTATAGGAGGAGGTCTTTATTATGAAAAGATGCCGTTGCGACGAATTTGACTATGTGCATGAGTGGAATACGACATCGGACAAGAGTCCCGACTGGGTTAACGAACTGATTGATTTTTATTTCCCCGACAACGAGAAGATTGACCTGGCCCGCGGGAATACCAGAAATTATTTTGAGGCGATGACAACCTCCGGTCCAGATCTTCTGTGGCGTAGCGACGAATACGGTTATGTACATGAGGGGAATGCAGAAACGGACAGGAGCCCCAACTTTGTTAAAGAATTCATTGATTATTATTTCCTTGATAAAGAAACAATAGACCAGGTCCGTGGGAAAACCAGAATTACTTTCAGATTTTGGGGATTGGAACAACCTTCTAAAAAAGCATCTCCCAGAAAATTAATTTTCGGTAAATTGGTGGGCTAAAGC
Organism: Sporotomaculum syntrophicum; assembly: GCF_009932395.1. Lineage (GTDB taxonomy): Bacteria > Bacillota > Desulfotomaculia > Desulfotomaculales > Desulfallaceae > Sporotomaculum > Sporotomaculum syntrophicum. The sequence continues at coordinate 241,429 of NZ_LSRS01000003.1, read as the reverse complement.
CGGTTCATATCCCGAAAATGTTTATGACGCAGACCTGGTGTTTATCATTAAAACGCCAATTTGGTAATTAAGTTAACTGGCCGGCTTTAAATAAAGGTTAGCCCGAACATTTGGCGAACTGTATTGCTTAGTGTTTTTCGTGTCAAGTTTAAGAAACGCCGAACAAACTGCCTGGTCCTTACAATCTAATTTAATGAAGGTGGGTCAATTTTGGCCAAAGGAGAAATAACTTTGATTATCGGTGGTGCCCGCAGCGGCAAAAGCAGTTTGGCTGAGAAACTGGCCGGGGCAGCTAACGGGGCGGTGGTTTACGTAGCCACCGCCGGTGTGCATGATGATGAGATGGCCGAGCGAGTTAGACAACATCGCCTGCGCCGGCCGGACAAATGGCGTACGGTGGAGGAAACCCACCGGTTGCCGGGCGTATTGCTTACGCTCCCCCGGGGGGCGGTGGTTCTGATAGATTGTTTGACTCTCTGGATGTCTAATTTGTTGCTGGATGATGCCAAAGAAGATTATATTATTGACCAGGCCAGGGGAATAGTGCAGGTGGCGCGCAATAGACAACTGCATTTAATCATGGTCAGCAATGAGGTGGGCTGTGGTCTGGTGCCCGAGTATGAATTGGGCAGGGTATACCGAGATGTAGCCGGACGGGTCAACCAGTTACTTGCCGAGCTCTCCGACCGGGTTATATTTGTTGTGGCGGGTTTGCCGCTGGAGTTAAAAACACCGGCGGGAGGCAGTGGAACAAAGGGAATTTGATCATGCGACCCTAAACAATTTGAATGAAATAATATTTTTTTGTTATGATGAAAGGGTTATACCAGTTAACAAATAAATATTTTATTTTACAGGTGCCAACCAAGTTGGAGAATAGGGAGCAGAGTGAGATTCCCGGACGGACCCGCCACTGTATTGGGGAGCAATTGTCATACCACCTTTATTTAGGGGAAGGGACAAAAAATGCGATGAACCTGAGTCAGGAGACCTGCCTGTAAAATTACAATGCCGGCTTCGCGTTATAACCGGTAGTTGTGAGGATGATGGTAAAGTCCGCACCTGTTTTAGGATGCGGATTTTTATATTAATGCAAAGGAGGCAATCGTTGGCATGAATATCGAACGCTAAATAAAAAATATTGGATCTAGATGATGAGGTTATGCAAAAGGTAACAGCCAGACTCAACCAATTGACCAAAGCCGAACAGGCCATATTCAATTAATAGTGCAGTTATCCTGTTCTCTAACAAAGAAAAAACCCTTATAATAGAGATAAAGGTAGTCCTTGCCCAAATATCTAAAATAAGGAGATTGCAAATGCAGGACAAGGATTACAACAAAATCCATATTTTCATCTACTAACTGACTTTATTAAGCTGGGAGGATTAGCTTATGAAAAAGTTCAAACCATTTGAGTTGGTTATGTTGCTTGGTATATGGCTAGCTCTAATCATACCCCTTGTCGGATATATATCTCTATTATTTTATCCCTGGGGTGAAGTAGAAAGCTACTATACCTTGTTTAAAAGTGGAGCTATTATAAGTATCGTTGTAAATTTTTTTGCTGACTTTAAAGGGAAGTGGATAGAAAACCGGTTTTTGCTTTTGTTAGGACTAATAATTAACATTCCTGCCATTTATATTGTGCTTAAAGGCATGTTTGATTTTATTTAATACATAAGTTGACGGCCAAATAAAAACAACCTGACACGAACAGGGGCTTAACTCTGTGATGTCAGGTTATTTAAGTTATTCTTCCTCAAAAAGAGGGGTGGAAAGATATCTTTCGCCTGTGTCCGGCAGGAGTACGACAATGGTCTTGCCCGCGTTTTCAAGCCTTTTGGCCAGCTCGGTCGCTGCCCAGGTTGCGGCACCTGATGAAATGCCGACGAGCAGGCCTTCTGTTTTGGAAAGCTCTTTGCCGGTGGCAAAAGCGTCTTCGCTTTGCACCTGAATAATCTCATCATAAATTGACGTGTTTAAAACATCGGGAACAAAGCCCGCTCCGATACCCTGAATCTTGTGTGCCCCCCTCCGGCCTTCGGACAATACCGGGGAGTCATAGGGCTCAACCGCTACCACCTTAATATTGGGATTAAGGGCTTTTAAAAATTCACCAACTCCAGTTAACGTGCCCCCGGTGCCGACACCGGCGACAAAAATATCAACCTTACCATCGGTAGCTGCCCAGATTTCCGGCCCGGTGGTTTCCCGGTGCACCTTGGGATTGGCCGGGTTGACGAATTGTCCGGGGATAAAGGCTTGTGGGATTTTCCGCGCCAGTTCGTCAGCCATGTCAATGGCGCCTTGCATGCCTTTAGCGCCCTCCGTTAGGACGAGCTCAGCTCCGTACGCTTTAAGCAGATTTCTGCGTTCAACGCTCATAGTGTCGGGCATGGTGAGTAAAACCCGGTAGCCCCTGGCTGCTGCGACTGAGGCCAGGCCGATGCCTGTGTTCCCACTGGTTGGTTCAATGATCACCGAACCTGGCTTTAATAAACCCCTGGTCTCCGCGTCATCAATCATAGCCTTGGCGATTCTGTCCTTAACGCTGCCGGCAGGATTAAAATATTCCAGCTTGGCCAGAATTGTAGCCTGCAGAGCATGTTTTTTCTCGTAGTTGGTTAGCTCCAGTAGAGGAGTATTCCCTATGAGATCGGTTAAGCTTTTATATATCTGTGCCATGAGATTACCTCCTGATAATTATTATTTCATATATGTTATATATGTATTATATTATAGCTACACTTCTATTTTTGCAATAGTTTTTTAAAGATATTCGGAAGTTAATATCGCCTATAGTATAAAGTTATTGACAATGGCGAACTTCTTAAATATATTTAATACATATATTAGAGGTATGAAATGAGGGCATGGAACATGAGAATATCGGCCAAAGGACGTTATGCTCTTGCGGCCACGATTAGTATGGCTGAGCATTACCAGGCTGGAGAGTACATCACGGTAATTAGCATTGCTGAAAAACTTGGCATATCCAAAATATACCTGGAACAGGTTTTTTCACTGCTTAAAAGGGGAGGCATTGTTACCTCAACCAAGGGCTCACAGGGAGGCTACCAACTTGCCCGGATGCCCCGGGAAATAACCCTGCTGGACGTTTTGTCAGCCACTGAACTTACGCTTTTTGAGCCAACGGAAGAAACTGTTTCAAAAAAGGCTCCGGAAATCGAAGCAGCTATGCGGTTGGTGGCTTTTGATAAACTGCAAACGGCGTTGAAAAAAGCAATGGGAAGTGTTACGTTGAATGATCTGGTAACTGAAGCCCAAAAACATAAAACAGGTAATAGTTATATGTATTATATCTAGATAGGAGAGGTGCATTTGGCTACCAGACTCATCGGCGGGCATGGCACCTCGTTGAGGGTAAGGTGCTGATAGCTGTAAATTTGATTGGATAAACAGCCGACGATTTCGGTGCACTAATGACCGGGGACAAAAAAACTGCGTTTAAAAACGCAGTTAAAAAGAAAGATAACTTAAGTGTCATTGTTAGCATAAACATTTAAGCTGAAATACAAATGAATTTAACATAAAATATAATTTATTTTAAGCTGAAACAGAATTATTTACCTGAGCAATTGCACATCTATTACTGCATCTGCCTTGAGATGCTCCTGTCCCTCAGTTATTGAGGCTATGGCTGTGGCCTTAGCGATGTCGGTCACCGGGGCGTGTTTTCCTATAGGGTTAAACACCGGCAGCCCGTCGCCGGCATGTTCAAGAATGCCGTAGAACAAATCGGTCCAGTCGGGTTCACCCTTCAGGTCCACGGCCAGTCTGGCTTTTATCCTGGGCAGGCCCGGGTTAGCATGGCCGGAAAGGGCGAGCAGGCCGGGCAAAGCGATCTGCAGGTAGCCCATTAAGTTTGAAGATGGCCCGCCGGACAGGATGAAGACAGGTTTTCTATCCAGCAGCCCGAAACCCACTGCTTTGCCGGGCCCCATACGAATACGGTGAAACACCTCTTGCCAGCCCAGCTCCGCAAGCACCTGCGCCATCAGGTCACGTTCACCGGTCCAAGCTCCGCCGCTGGTGAGCACGGCATCTGTTTTGCCCACCATTAGCTGAAGAGTGTTGTAGATGTCTTTATAATTATCTCCGGCAATCGCCAGCCGGGTCTGCATTTGATATTTATGACAGAAGCCGGCTAGGGTTATGATATTGCTGGCGTAAACCCCGCCCTCCGTCAGGGGCCGGCCAGGCTCAACGAGCTCGTCGCCGGTACCGATAATCCCGACCACGGGATTTTTAAAGACTGGGACTGTGCTGTAGCCGGCCGCGGCCAGGAGACCGGCTACGCCGGGAGTGATCTGCTGGTTTGCCTGGAGAATATACTCATGCAGGGCCACGTCGCTGCCACGCCACCGGATATTCCTGCCGGGACCGCTAAATTTCTCCACCAGCACCTCGCTGCCTGCCAGCTGTACAAATTCTTCAGACACCACACTGTCAGCCCCCGTCGGGATGCGAGCCCCGGTCAATACCCGTACAGTGGTCCCCGGGGTGACTTGAAAATCATTATTTCCGCCTGCGGCCATGGAACCTAGTAGACGCAGCCGGACAGGGTTTGCGGCAGTGGCCTGGGCTACTTCCCGGCTTATAACGGCAAAGCCGTCTTTGCGTGAGGTATCAATGGCCGGTGAATCCACCAGGGCATGGAGATCTGAGGCCGCGATCCGGCCTTCACTGTCAGCCAGGGCTATGTTTTCTGCAGCCAGGGGTTGGATGTTCTCCAGGGTCAAACGCAGGGCCTCTTCTAGGCCAAGAGACATCTTTTTCATGGGTCCTCCTTTTGTTTAATTGCTTCTGTTGGGCATCCAAGCTTATATTTAGCTAGCTAGTCCAATGGATCTCTTCTTTCACTTCTTGGAGCAACTTCAGCATAAAATTTCTTTAATTATTAATCCTCCGGTATAAACGTGTTCTTCATCTACGATATCCTAAATTTAATTTATATTTGCAGGGTCTCCCGGACAAACACAGGGTAAATATATGCTGATTTACTTTTACGGCTGTGAATTTCGCCTGTACGTTTAAATAACCATGTTTTTACTTATTATAGCCTATAAATCAATTGATTAAAGCAGGGCGGTATACATATGGCATAACAATGAAAGCGGCGGCCGGCAGGATTAGACCGGGACGATGCCAGGCTAAAAGGCTGGCAAGTAGCGGTTAAGTTCTTGAGAATTTGCTGTTTGAAATTATAATATAAAGGGATTTATATGGTTGAAGAAGAAAACAATGAAAAGCTCGAATTTAATCTAATTATAGCAGAGGAGTAATTACATGGACATGCTGTTCAAACAAACCAATATTACGCCCCGGCTTGGGGTTGATATAGGTGTTTTTTCCGTTAAAGGAGTATTGTTGGACGGTGCACGGGTGGAAAAGGTTTACCGCCCCACCGCCGGAAATCCTGCCGCTGTGGCCAGGGAATGTCTTAATCTTTTGCTGCAGCAGGTTAGTGCTCCCGTGGTGCGACTCGGACTAACCGGTCACAACGCCAGGCTGGTAGCTGAAAGAATAGGCATCAGCCCCACTCTCGAGGTGGAGGCGCTGCAGGCCGGGCTGGTCGCCCGGGGAATTGCAGGCGAAGCGGTGTTTTCGTTAGGTCACGAAAGTATGTATTACCTGGAGCTTGACCAGAGCGGAGCGGTCACATTTTTCAACCGCAACGGTCACTGCGCTGCCGGCAGCGGCTCCTTCTGGCACCAGCAGGCCACCAGGATGGGTTACAGTGACCAGGAGTTTGCGGCTATGGCTTTAACAGCCCTGTCCTCAGTGAAAATATCAGGCCGCTGTGCTGTTTTTGCCAAGTCCGATATGACCCATGCCATTAACGAAGGCGCATCCCAAATGGCCGTTGCCTCGGGTATGGCCAAAGCCCTGGTGGACTTGGTGGTGGCCGGGGTGGCCCAAAACCGGCTCAAAGGACCTGGGAAACTGGTGGTGCTGGGCGGTGTGGCTAACAACCAGGCCATTCTCAAACACCTAGGGGTTTATTGCCAGGAGCGGGCGATTGCTATTGAGGTGCCTGATGAGCACGAGTATATTTTAGCCCTCGGGGCTGCCCAATACGGAGCGGAAGTGCCTTTAGATGAGCTGAGCCCGGAACGGTTAGCTGTGAGCGGCTATGTGCCGGAAAAACCGCTGCCCCCGCTTCAACCAGGAGTGGTCACTTACAGCGAGCCTTTAGCTGCGGACCAGGCCTACGATTTGTCCACCGTGTACCTGGGTGTGGACTGCGGGTCGGTATCCACCAAGTGCGCCCTGCTGGATGCGCGGGGTAACATGATGGGCGGCGTTTACCTGCCCACGGCCGGGCGTCCTGCGCTGCAGCTGCTGGAGCTGCTTAAAAAAGTCGAGGAGCGGTATGGCAGCCTGCTGCAGGAGCAAACACCCATCGTCGCCTGTACAACCGGGTCCGGGCGGTTTCTGGCCCAGAAAATACTCAACGCGGAGTATGCCGTGGACGAGATTACCTGCCAGGCGGAAGGCGTGAAGAGCCTATTTGGGGATGAAACCCTCTCTATTATTGAAATCGGCGGGGAGGACTCCAAGTTTGTTCAGATAAAAAACGGTATCTTGTTTGACTATAACATGAATCCGGTCTGTGCCGCCGGCACCGGAACCTTTCTGGAAAACCTGGCTGAGCTGCTGGGGGTGAACATAAAGGAGGAGTTTTCCCAAAAAGCTTTCCATGCTGATTACGCCATTGATCTGGGGGATACCTGTACCCTGCTTTCCCAGTCTTCTCTGGTTTCCGCTGCTGCCCGTGGGCTGCCTCTGGAAGCGCAGCTGGCCAGCCTGGCTTATTCTTCGGCTCGTAATTATTTAAATAAGACCGTCGAAAACCGGGCTCTGGAAGGCCGGCTGGTGTTTACCGGCGCCACGGCCAAGAATCATGCCCTGGCCTCTGCCTTTGCTGCGGAGTGTGACCGGCAGGTTTATATTCCGCCCTTTCCCGAACTAACCGGAGCCAGGGGTGCGGCGCTGATGGCCAGGGTGCTGCATTTGGAAGGGGGCCGGCCTGTTCAAACCTTACGCAATCTGAAGTACCTGAACCAGTATACCCTGGAAAAGAGGCCCTGCAAGGCGCCCTGTTATCACCAGCATAATTGCCAGCTTGACGTAATTAAATTTATGGACGGGTCAAAATTTGTATACGGTGACCGCTGCGGCCGTTATTCGGAATTGGCTAAGCAGAGGCAAACCGGTGATCTGCCCAATTACCAGCATGTCCGGGAGCAAATTTTTCAGCAGGCGGCCGGTGAGCCGTGCAAGTCTGGGGTTAAGGTAGGCATTGCCTGCAGCGGCCTGTACCATGAGCTGTACCCTTTTTGGGCGGCTTTCTTCAGAGAACTGGGCGTCCAGGTGGTGCTAAGCGGCAAGTCCGGGGAAGCGCTGCTGGAACAGGGCAAGATGGAGCTGGCTACCGAAATGTGCTATCCCATCGAGGTATTAATCGGGCACTACCGGGAGCTGCTTAATATGGACCTGGATTATATTTTCATCCCCGAGGTAATGGACCGGGAGCCGCTCCCCTGGGCAACAGATTGGCCGGACACGCTGAGCTGCCCGCTGCTGATGATGATCAGGGGGGTGGCTGTGCATGCGTTGGATATTCCGGATAATAAGGTGCTGCAGGCCCAGCTGAATTACCGCGCGGGGCAGGAGCGAATCGGGAAGCAATTGCTGCCGGTAGCCCAAAAACTGTTGGGGAAAAACTTCAGCCAGGCAGTGTACCAGAAGGCCATAGACGAAAGCTACCGGGCCCTGCATAATTTTCATCGGGCTATGGAAGAGGAAGGGCGCAGGATTATCGAAGGGCTGCGCGATTACCGGGAAACTGTGGTCACACTGATCTTAGGTCGCTCCTATACCCTGTATGACCCCTTTGTGGCCAAGGACGTGATGACTTACGCTGCACAGCGGGGCTTGCTGGCGATCCCCCAGGATTTCCTTGTTGAATACCTGCGCGGCTGGTACGAGGGACGCATCCCTTCACCCTACCTGGAAGCCCGCCGGGCGGAATTTGAAAGCTATATGAAGCAGAAGATAGCCGATATGGACAATATTTACGCCGCTCAGCTTCAGCATATGCTGTCGGCTGCGCTCGCGGCGCAATTCTTGAATGAAAGGTCTGAGGAAAGCGGCTTGCCGCAGCTGCACCTGGTGCTTCAGGATCCTTTCCGATGCGGCCCTAACTCGATGTTCCGCCATTATTTAGACAATGTGGCAGGTTATTTGCGGCTTACCCTTGACGAGCACACCGCTCCGGCAGGTATGATTACCCGGCTGGAGGCGCTCAAGAATACCTGCCGTTTCCGGAAGAGAAGCGTGGTGGCGCCCTTTTTCAGCGCCAGGACGACTAAAGCCGACGACCTGGATTTTAACAAGGTGCTCATCCCCAACTCTTCTAAGCACGCCGCAGTTTTCAAGTCCATGTTTGAAAACTATGGCCTTGAGGCTGAGCTGCTCGACCGGGGTACCGATAAAGACCTAACCCTGGCCCGACGCTGGTGTAACGGCGAGGAATGCCTGCCGTTTATCCAGAATATGCAGGATTACCTGGAGTATACCGAACAGCACCCCAACCTTGCGGCAGAGGGCGTTGTACTCTTTCAGGGCTGGTCCTGCGGCCCCTGCCGCTACGGCCTTTATGCACCGACCCAGTCCATGCTGGTTAACCGTGCGGGTTATGGCGCCCAGAGGATTTTAGCCTTTAAAACCGACGATATCGGCAAAAGATTTGGCCGGGAATTTGTAGTCGCAACCTTTGACAACCTGCTGGCTATCGATATTTTATATAAAATGCTGCATCAAATCCGGCCCTATGAGCTAAATAAAGGCGCGACAGAGGCGCTTTTTAACGCCTATTGTGAGCAGGTTTACTCTATTGCCCGCAGCCATCGCGTTAACTGGTCCAGCTGTATTGCCGGCAACCATCTTAAGCCGCTGGAGCATTTACTGGCGGAAGCAGCAGAGAAGTTTGCCGCTATTCCCCGTACTAACGAGCCCCTGCGCCCGCGGATCATGGTGGCCGGTGAATTCTACGTGCGCCTGGATGACCGTTGTAATCAAGGCATTATTGAACAGATCGAAGCCGCCGGAGGAGAGGTTTCTTTAGCCCCGGCCACCGAGTTTTTTAGTTACGACACCTTCGCCAAATATACCAAGGCAGAAAAAGACTATGCTTACAAAAAAAGCCTGCCGGGTTACTTGAGTAAATTAGGCTACGCCACGAGTCATTGGATATCTCAGCGCGATGAGCGCCTCCTGGAGCAAGCTGCAGCCGGTCTGCTGCATGACTGCGAAGAACCCACCGCGGAGAAGATCAGGGAGTACTCGGCCAAATATGTCCCGGAGCATACGGCCGGTGAGCCGCCCCTGACCATTGGCCGCGCTGTAGCCTTAGCCGGGCGTGAAAGAATCGGCGGGGCCATCTTCGTAGCGCCATTTACCTGTATGCCCTCCTCGGTGGTGGAGGCGCATCAGGGCATGCTGAGCAGAGAAACCGGCCTCCCCATTATCACGGTTTACTACGATGGCCGGGACAACACTAACCGGGACGAATTTATTGCCAGTCTGGTCTTCCAGGCCAGGCAATACCTGATAGCCAGGGGGAGTCTAACCGGGGAGTCGAGATATGCGACCACCGGCATAAGCTAGTCCAAGTCACTTGCTGTTTCAAGCGCACCAAACGAATCAGGTTGGAACCCGCTTGGAACAGGGTTAAAACCCGGGTGTAGTGGTCATATTGCTGCTATGAACCAAAATTCCAATACTAATATATAAGGTTTTTTCAGGTACATGGAACAGCTGCCTGAAAGGGAAGCCGGGGAGCAGCTATCAAATTGACTGCAGCGAGTTAGAGCGGACGGTAAGGAGAAGCCAAGTAGACCTGGGAAAGTAGTTTTGCCGGATAGGTCACCCAACCAAGGGTGGGCGTAAGTGAGCCATGGCAAGCCGGGCTTTGGCTGGGTGGGGGAAAGCGCGCCGGTTGGCCAAGCAGTTAAGGGCAGCAGGCTTTGCTTGTGGCCCTGCCGGCGGCAGGCAGGTCGGGACAGTAATTTAACATTACAGAGCCTTGAGGGGAGGCAGGGCTGTTGCACTCAGCCTGAACGATTTATACTAAGTTGGAAAGCACGGTTACCCGCGCGATAATACCAAGTAACTTCTGCTCGTCATTGATGACGGCTATAGGATATTTGGTTTCTGTGGCTATTTGGATCAGTTCGTTCATATAAGTCTCCGGACCAGTTGTCGAATAAGTGTGCTGCAGTATATCTTTGATCTGTCTGTGCTCTTTAAGCGCCTTGAGAGCATCATCGATGGTCACCAACCCCTGCAGCCGTCGCTCTTGATCCAATACAAAGATACTGGAAATACCGGCCTGCTCCATTTCCTTGATGGCAACTTTAAGTCCATCCTTCAGGGAAACCAGTGCATTAGGCCTGACCATGATGTTCTTAGCCTGCAATATTTTGGAACGATCGATATCCTGAACAAAAGTCTTAATATAGTTGTTTTTCGGCTGAGCCAATATTTCTTCCGGAGTGCCCAACTGTTCGATAACCCCATCCTTCATAATGGCCACCCGGTCACCAAGCTTAAAGGCTTCATTAATATCGTGGCTGATGAAAATGATCGTCTTTTTAAGCCTGGCCTGGATGTCCAGCAGTTCCTGTTGCATTTCCCGTCTAATTAGCGGGTCCAGTGCACTAAAAGGTTCATCCATCAGGAGAATCTCCGGATCGGTGGCCAGGGCTCTGGCCAGGCCTACACGCTGCTGCATCCCGCCGCTAAGTTCATTGGGATACATCTCCTCCCAGCCGTTTAACCCTACAATGTCAATAGCCTTTTGGGCCATTTCCCTGCGTTTAGTCGGGGAAACACGCCTTATCTCCAGGCCATAGGCAACATTATCGATCACCTTCCGGTGCGTAAAGAGTCCAAAATGCTGAAACACCATTGCCACCTTATGCTGCCGGTAGGCCTTCAGTTTTTTCCCGTCATATTTCACAATATCCTCGCCATCAACCTTGATTTTGCCTGCAGTTGGCCTGTTCAGCAGGTTTAAGCAGCGGATCAGCGTTGATTTGCCGCTGCCGGACAGTCCCATAATAACAAAGATCTCGCCTTCATTGACCATAAAGGAAACCTGATTAATCCCCACCGTGTGGCCAAATTCCTTGAGGATAGTTTCTTTCGTCAGACCTTGTTCAATTTTTTCCAACATAGCCCGGGGGTTATGGCCAAATATTTTGGTCAACCCCTCGACCTGTAGTTTTACTGTCATCGTTTTTCTCTCCTATTTGGGATACTTAAATTTACCGCCGATGGACTGGGTTAGCCGGTCAATGATGATGGCCAGGAAAACGATACAGACACCGGCTTCGAAGCCTTGTCCGATATCAATGTGCTGAATAGCTTGCAACACGTCCAGCCCCAGGCCTCTGGCACCGATCATAGAAGCCACCACCACCATGGACAGAGCCATCATGATGGTCTGGTTAATCCCGGCCATAATGGTGGGAAGCGCCTGAGGCAGCTGAACCTTGAGCAAGGTTTGCGAATTGGAAGAGCCAAAGGAATGGGCAGCTTCGATCATTTCCCTGGGCACATTGCGGATGCCCAGATCCGTTAAGCGCATCACCGGGGGAATGGCGTAAATCATCGTGGCAAAAACCGCCGGGACTTTACCCATGCCAAACAATAACAAAGCGGGAATCAGGTACACAAAACTGGGCATGGTTTGCATCGCATCAAGTACCGGCCTGGTATAGGCGTTAAAACGGTCGCTGGCCGCCATCAGTATCCCCAGTGGTATGCCAATAACCATGGAAAATACCACTGAACTGAGTACAATAGCCAGCGTTAGGATCATCGACTCCCACAGGCCCAAGCAGCCGACTAAAAAAATCATAAAGCTGTACACTAAAGCAGCCTTGGTGTTGATTATTTTCCAGGTGATCAGAAAGATGACAATTAATACCGCCCACCAGGGCACGAAGAACATGATTTCTTCAATTTGCCTGAGGAACCAGATGATCCCGGCTGAAACCGCGTCAAAGAAGCCGCCAAAGTTATGCATTAACCATTCAATAGCCCTGTCGATGTACATGCCTAAATCAATACGCAAACTATCGGGGAAATAACTCATAGCATTCTCCTTAACTAAAAGGACAAAGCCGGCAATTTGACACGGCCTTGCCCTTATTGCTTAAAATATATAATTACAGACTTGCTTTGACCTTAGTGGCGATATCCTCCGGTACCCAGGGTACCCAGACATCTTCCCTGGTTTCCAGGAACCAGATCGCTGTTTGATCGGCTTTAACGTTATTGTCCTGCATATAAGCCAGGACGTCGCTTAGTAACGCACTGTTGGTATGAAAATTTTTCAAAAAGTCAACAACCTCCGGCGCTTTTTTGGATAAATCTTTATTGGCAGCAATGGCAACCCTCACCGAAGGAAATTCTGTTTGATAGCCGTTATTCCATGCTTCTTCCGAATAAGGATTGTCGCTTAGTAGAGTCATATCATATTTACCCGTGACCCAGGTGGGTGACCAGTAGTAGCCGAGCCACGGCTTGCCTTCTTTATAAGCTTTAGTAATGGAAGCGGCCAGTGCGGTGTCTGAACCCGGGTTGAGGTAGTTATAATGTTTATCCAAGTTATAGCTTTTGATTTTAGCCTGGAGTATGTTGTCCGCCTCCCAGCCTGCCGGGGAACCGTAGATAACCCCTTTGGATGGGTCCTCAGGATCCTTGAACAGCTCCCAGTATTGCGGTAAATCTTGCACGCTTTTCAGGTTAGGAGCCAGTGCTTCAATATTCTTGGCCGGATCTCCCTTGATCAAATAAGTCGGCACATAAAACCCTTGTTCATTATCATCATAATTTATACCGAGTTCCTGAACAGTGCCCTTCTTGATCTCTTCGTCATATCGAGGCTGCCAATTTTCGGTCCACGCCTCAAGAACAACGTCGATATCTCCATTAACTACTCCCTCGAAAACAATTGCAGAGGCTCCGCTCATAACTTCTGTTGGGTAGCCGTAACCCTTTTCGATAATATACTGCGCAACCGCATTGCAAAACTGCACACTGTCCCACTGGGGATCGGCAAGTACAATCTTAGCCTTTTGTTTGTCCACCTGGTTCTCTGAATCCGGTGATGAGCAACCCGTCAGCATGACCACAAAAGATACGCAAAGCACGGCTATTAAGATTGATAAGCGCCCTGGTTTTTTCATGTTACACCCTCCATTTGATTTTTTTGGCAAGTTCCCGCTCAAGAAAAAATATTACAGAAACACCTGACAACACTTATTATAATTTTAGGTTGTCAGGTAAAATTCGTCAACCCAAAACTCGACATTGGAATTAATTAAGTTGGGTTCCTTGGAGGAATAGGCGTAATAAAGTCTATTTTTCACGTATTTACAAAGAATTTAGCGCGGCTGTCCTGGCTACAACCCGGCGTGTGACTTGATTGAACTACCGGCGGGGCGGCGGCAGGAGGCAGATAACTAAGTTAAGGTTCACCAAAAAGCATATGTATTATGTGATTGAGTTACAAGATTGCTTTCGTTTTTTGTGACCGGTTAAAACTCTGCCATGAGCCGGACAAGCAGGATGCATGCCATTTTATTAGTAAAGGTGACGCAGAGAATGCTGGCGGGCAGGATGCTTATTTCGTTGACCAGCTAGGCAAACCGGTGTGCAAGTGCCCGCGTCTTGCCGCCGCTGGGATATCCTAAAAAACAAAAAACCCCTACCCCATTTGATAAGGGCAAGGGTTGTTTTGGCTCAATACTGGCGATTATTTTTTCTACCTCCGGGGCTGCTGGCCGGCGGCAGGTGCTAAAAGGTTTCGTAAAATACCGTCTCAGTTAGCGGTTTGCGGTCTGTATGCCTGTCCGTGGGGACGCTATCTACGGCGGCATAACCGATCACCAAAATATTGACTGGCTCAACCTGGTCAGGGAGGTTAAATTCCGTTTTGATTACGTCCGGCTTGAAATGGCCTACCCACACTGTTCCCAGGCCCAGTTCGGTAGCCTGCAGCATCATGTGATCGGTCACGATGCTGGCGTCCACATCGGCGAAGTTTTTGTTGTCATGGGGTCTTTTCCAGGCTGCGTTGTAGTCCGCGCAGACGATGATGGCCAGCGGGGCGCCGTAGATATTGGCTGCTTTTTGTAATTTGGCCAGCCTGTCAGGTTGGCGCACGACAATGAGACGCTGCGGCTGGTAATTTACCGCCGTGGGCGCAACTTTGGCCGCTTCAAGGATTTTGACCAGCTTGTCCTCTTCCACAGGCTTGGATTCATATTTTCTAACCGAGTATCTTTTTTGCGCTAGTTCTAAAAAACTCATTTATCAACCTCGTCCTTTCTATTGTGGCGCTATACTTTCTGACCAATAATTACCGGCGTATTGTATCCGGCCATTCATGCAAAAGATATGCTGAGCCTGGCTTCTTACACCAATTATAGGCATTTTTATTAAGCCTGTCCAGATTTGCCCCATGTTGCGCAGTTTTTTTGTACAGCAGCTTGCTTTACCGGTCAGAAACAACAATAACGGGCAACTTAACGCCCTGCTTGCATCTTATATATGGGTTAAGAAGGACAATTAGGATTTAAATGGAGTTTTGTATAATGTGCTGTTGGAATTAATAAATTTTTCCCTGCAATCCCAACTGCAAAAGTAATGTCTTGTATTATTTATAATTAGGACATATGCTTTCGACCAGGGCAAAATACATCCACAAACATTATCAATAACCATATCAATCTTATCTTTATCGTCCAATTTCAATACAGTAATCTCGTTATCTGTTTTTTTAACTGCTTCCCTTATTTGCGGCAGGTTATCTGTTCTGTTAACTGCTTTCACTACTCGTGGTAAGATTAAAAAAGTAAATATCCCATATATTATAAGATAAAATAATATGCAATTGAAAATATTTGCATCTTTAGTAATTTCCAATTCTAACACCCCTTTCATAGAGTGTTGACAAGAGTTGGACAGTTTGCCACCACTATTTAGAGGCTTATTCCTAATATTTCTAATAAATCAGGGTAGATATCTTATAAACTACAAAAGTGTAGTGAGTTTGCCAAAATAAATTACGGTGTTTATAAACAAGAAGCGTTATACGTGGTGAATATTGGATGCATATTAATTGTGCGCAGTTATCGGCAGGAGTAGCACTGAGCTAAAAAGGGCCATGACAAGTGAATAGAATTTATGTTTGTAAATAGAAGCCTGGTTTAAGTCTATTCAACAAGAAAGAAGAACGGTTGCGCGGGCATATTTTTAATTGTTTTTGCTTTTTTTCGCAGGCTAAGCTGTCCAGGTTACTCGGGACAACAATGGACAGTATAAAAATATTTTTCTCGCCATTATTTCCATAATGTGATTTAGATTAGCGTAAATTCTAAATTAATTATAACCAATTTTTTTAATTTTGTCTTTATTATGGTAGTATAGGAAACGGATGATTTCCGGGGTAATTCAAATGAGTGTGGTTTGTCTCACTACTGTAAAAAATCGAGAGAATCGTTCTTTCGATTATTTACTATTAAAATATAAAAAAACCGGAGCAATACTTTTTTAAAAGCAAGCTTTAACCCGGGGTTTTTGGAATAAGAAAGGCTGAAAGAAATTTGGATAACCGGTATGATTGAAGGGACTAGAGGGAGCCTTTAGCGCTCCCTCTAAGCATTGTTCGGATATGTTTTGTCCTTGGAAAGTATCAGCGGGGTCAGAAAGGATAATAATAAACTTATTTATCTTTAATCAGTCCGTAGTGCGGCTTATATTTTAAGTTATGTATCGTGTTGATAAAGCGTATTGTACGGCTCTTAGCCCGCAGTACCAGTGAGTACGTTTCAGCTTGTTCACCACCCATAAAACGCACTCCTTTAAGCAGCTCGCCGTCGGTGACGCCGGTGGCTGCAAATATAGCGTCGTCTCCGCACACCAGGTCGTCCAGGGTTAAAATGCGATGTGGGTCTGTTATGCCCATGCTCAGGCAGCGCTGGTATTCGGCTTCATCTTCGGGTACCAGGCGGGCTTGCATATCACCGCCCAGGGCTTTTAGGGCTGCTGCGGAGATTACGCCCTCCGGGGCACCGCCGATGCCGGCGCAAATATCGATGCCCGTTTCTTCAAAGCCCGTAGCCAGTACCGCGGCTACGTCACCATCACCGATGAGGCGTACCCGGGCGCCTGCTTTGCGTACCGCTTTAATGAGCTTCTGGTGCCGGGGGCGATCCAGGATCATTACCGTGCAGTCCACAATGCGTTTATTGTTAGCCTTGGCTACAATTTCCAGGGTTTTTTCAATTGGATCGTCCAGGTTAATCAGACCGGCTGCCCGCGGTCCCACGGCCAGTTTATCCATATACATATCCGGAGCATGCAGCAGATTGCCTTTATCTGCAACGGCAATCACCGACAGGGCGTTGGGCAGTCCCTTGGCCAGAATGTTGGTACCCTCCAGGGGATCCACCGCCACATCCACTTCCGGTGACTCAGCGTTGCCTACCTTTTCACCGATATATAACATAGGAGCTTCGTCCATTTCCCCTTCGCCGATGACTACGGTACCGTTCACAGCTATTGAGTCGAACACGGTGCGCATAGCGTTGGTGGCGGCCTCGTCGGCTTCATTTTTGCAGCCGCGGCCCATCCACTGGGCGGAGGCCAGGGCGGCCATTTCGGTGACGCGCACCAATTCCAGCGTCAGTTCTCTTTCCATAATATGTCGTCTCCTTTATAAACAACAGTTTAATTAATTATTATTTTAACATATATCGTGCATAATGGTTAATTAGTATAACATTTTTTTAAATAAGCACCTATTAATTTTTAGCTAGAACCTGGCAGGGGAGATTGGGACAACTAATAATGCCAGCTGGTTCAGGAAAAAGTATATGGGCCGAAACAGCAGATTATGCCGGATATTTAATATTTTCTTTCGTCCTTTTTCCAACTTTGCTATAGCTATGTTATAATATTTTAGCATATTTCTTGGCAAAATGAAGCAGCACAGGTAATGAATCGCCTGTGTACCATATATAAATTTGAAAGAGGTTGATGCAGTGGCTAAGTTGTGGGGCGGGCGTTTTCAAAAAGAAACCGACCGGATAGTGGATGATTTTCATTCTTCTATCTCCTTTGATTGCCGCCTTTACCGATATGATATTATCGGCAGTATGGCACATGCCAAAATGCTGGCAAAAGTGGGCATTATCAGCCGGCCGGAGGCTGAGGCCATCGTCAGCGGTCTAACCGGTATTATGGACGATATCGAAGCAGGCCGGGTGGAATTTTCCGTGGCCGCCGAGGATATTCATATGAATGTGGAGCAGTTGTTAATTGAAAGAATTGGTGAGGTGGGCAAAAAGCTGCACACCGCCCGCAGCCGCAACGACCAGGTGGCGCTGGATGTGCGCATGTACTTGCGGGATGAGCTGGACGGGTTGGGACAGCTGCTGGCCGGTCTGATCGGTGAACTGCTGGATATCGCGGAAAAACATCTGGCCACGGTGATGCCGGGCTACACGCACCTGCAAAGGGCGCAACCCATCACCCTGGCCCATCACCTGCTAGCTTACTGCCAGATGTTCAGCCGGGATATTGAGCGGCTAAAGGATTGCCGACGGCGAGTAAATGTGCTGCCTCTGGGAGCCGGGGCGCTGGCCGGCACTACCTTCCCCCTGGACCGGGAGTTCGTAGCCCGGGAACTTGATTTTGCCGGGGTTACTGAGAACAGCCTGGACGCGGTGAGCGACCGGGATTTTGCAGTTGAGTTTGCGGCGGCCGGGTCCTTGATTATGGTACATTTGAGCCGGTTTTGTGAAGAAATTATTCTCTGGTCTTCAGCGGAATTCGATTTCATCGAGCTGGATGATGCTTACAGCACGGGCAGCAGTATGATGCCCCAGAAGAAGAACCCGGATGTGGCTGAGCTGATCCGGGGTAAGAGCGGTCGGGTATTTGGAGATTTAACTGCTCTATTGACCATGCTCAAGGGGCTGCCGCTAGCTTATAACAAGGATATGCAGGAGGATAAGGAGGCCTTGTTTGATGCGGTGGATACTGTGAAGCAGTGTCTGAAAATTTTCCGGCCCCTGGTGGCCACTATGCGGGTCAAAAAGGATAACATGGCCCGGGCTGCCCGGGGTGGTTTTACCAATGCCACCGACCTGGCGGATTATCTAGTGCAAAAAGGTGTGCCTTTCCGGGAGGCCCATGAGATTGTGGGGCGGTCGGTGGCTTACTGTCTGGAGCAGCATAAATCTCTGGACGAGTTGAGCCTCGAGGAGCTGCATAGCTTTTCTTCAGCTATTGAGGCGGATGTTTATGAGGCCATCGGCGTGGCTCACTGCGTGGCGGCCCGCCGCGTTACCGGTGGCCCGGCCCCGGAAGCGGTGCAACAGGTTATTCAGACAGCCCGGCAGCGGCTTGCTAAGTATAAGGCTTATTAAGCAAAGTTAAGGAAGGTATCCCAATGAATTGGCAGCAAATGGCCCTCTCGGTGCTGGGTGGGGCTGTGATCGGTTATATTACCAACTGGGTGGCCATTCGTATGCTGTTCCGGCCCCTGCAGGAAAAGAGACTGTGGGGTATGCGTCTGCCCTTTACTCCCGGTGTGATCCCCCGTGGTAAGGGACGCCTGGCCAGGGCTATTGGAGAGGCGGTGGGCGGTATGCTGCTCACCGAGAAAAAGGTGGTGCAGCATTTGTTGCAGCCTGAAGTGGAGGAACAGATGCGAGGCTTTCTGGCCAGTAGCATGGCCGGGTTGCGGGAGCGGGAAGTCAGTTTAGGTGAAGTGCTGGGCAGCCCGGCGGACGATTTGTCCTTTTTGCCGGAATTTACTGAGCTGGTATCCGGCCTGGCCTTAAAGTATGTCCGGGGTGAATCAGCGCGCCGGGCGATGAGTCAGCTGGCTAAAGAGGCCGCAGATTACCTGCTGGACCAGACTGTGGCCGCCATGGTTGACGCGGGTGGTCGGGGAGGTATCGCCGGAACCCTGGAGCGGCTGCCCGCAGCCATAATGCAAAAGCCGGCCGTGCAGCAGGAGTTGCAGCGCCGTCTGGCCGTTCATATTGAAAATTTCTTCAACAGCCCCCAAACCATTGGCTATTACTTGCCCGGGGCGGTGCACGAGGGCATCCACCAGTTTATTGATGACCAGGCTCCCCGTATAATTGAGGCTATTGAGCAGTTTATTAATTCCCCCTCGGCCAGGCAGGCGATTAAAGATCGGATTGAAGGATTCTTCGAAAGCTCGGCGGTTAAACGGTTTATCAACGGAATATTCCAGCTGATGGGCAATAGCGCGGATACGCTGGTGCAGCGTTTGGCTGCGGAAATTACCCGGTTTTTTGCTAATACTAAAAACCGGGAGGAATTTATGCGCATGCTGCATGGGTTGGCTGAGGAAGCTCTGGGTAAAAGCATAACCGATATTGCCGCCGGCCTGGGTGAGGACGGTAAGCGGGAAAAGGCGGCTGAAATTGCTGCCTGGGGTATGGCTAAGCTGCGTGAACCGGCTGTATTTGAGCGGCTGGCCGGCGGAATCAGGGAAATACTAGCTAATAACCGTAATTTAACCTGGCGGGAAATGCTTAACCAGGTAAATCCGGCTGCTTCTAAACAAGTAACTGTCTTTGTGGAAGGTTTGGTGGAAGACCTCTGGGAGCGGGATACACCGGCTCAGTATGCGGAGGCCCTGGTGCGGCGGGAAGTCGCTGCCGCCTGGAAGTTTCCCCTGGGCAGGTTGCTGGATTGCCTGCCTGAAGGCTTTGTGTCCGAACCGGAAGGCCTGGCCACCAGGCTTTACCGCTATTTAGTACAAAGAGTTTTGCCGGGGTTGATGCGCTTTATTGATATCAGGAGCATGGTGCGGGCCAGAGTGGAGGAGCTGGATGAGCTGCAGGTAGAAGAGATGCTGCTGAGCATCATGCGCAAGGAGCTGGTGGCCATTACCTGGTTGGGCGCCCTGCTGGGAGCCTTGCTGGGTGTTTTTACGGTAATGATGCAATATGCGATGAAATAAGTGAAAAAATGGTTGACCTTGATTTTGGTTTACTGTATACTGAAATTTATATTAAAGGTTATGAAGGGGAGCAATACCTGCAAGCCGCGCCACAGAGAGCTGGGGTGCTGAAAACCAGTGCCGGAACAGGTGGAGGCATCGCCCCGGAACTGCTTTGCTGAAAGGAGTCGCCTAGTAGGCAGAGTCGGGAACAGATGGCCCGTTATTGCCATTGTGTCGCTGACACACTCAAGAGGTTTCCGCCATTTTGCGGGAACAAGCAGGGTGGTACCGCGGGAGGAATTGAATGCCTCTCGTCCCTGGTGTTTATTCACCAGGGATGAGGGGCTTTGGTTTTTTTGTGGCATATGATTTACCTTGGTTTAGCTTTGCGGTAGAATTAGCTGATAGACTGTTCATGGAGGGAAGTGTACCTGAGGGTTCCGCCTCGATTGCGAGGGACTGGACCAAGCGGTACAGGCCGCCGGGGCTGAAACGCCGGAGGTTACACCGTGGGGATAAAAGACCCAAGCGGATAGGTTCCACTCTTGGAAAATATCAGCGGGTCTTATTTATTTTAAGAGGCTTTTCAGTTAGCACGGGAGGTGAAATCAATCTCCGCAAATAACCGGTCAGCTACCGGTAAAAGCTTGGGCCATGATTGGTGAAGGATTGTGTAGATAAATCTTATTGAATTATAGCAGGAGTGTGAAATTATGGGTTTGATCATTTACTTGGACGGTAAATATGTACCTGAGGAAGAAGCGGTTGTATCGGTATTTGACCACGGTTTGCTGTACGGAGATGGTGCCTTCGAGGGCATTCGGGCTTATAATAACCATGTTTTTAAACTGCAGGATCACCTGGAAAGGTTATATGAATCAGCCCGCACTATTTGCCTGCAGATTCCCATCAGCATTGAGGAAATGCAGGAAGCGGTGCTGGAAACATTGCGTCGCAATAACCTGCGGGATGCCTACATCCGCCTGGTGGTAACCAGGGGCAAGGGTGACCTGGGCCTGGATCCCCAAAATTGTCCCCGGCCGACGGTGTTCTGTATTGCCTCATCCATCCAGCTTTATCCGGATGAATTGTATGAGAATGGTCTGGAGATGGTTACCGTGGCTACCCGTCGTAATCTTCCTGAGGCCTGCAACCCCAGGGTTAAGTCCCTCAATTACCTGAACAGCATATACGCCAAAATGGAGGCTAAATTAGCCGGTGCTGGCGAGGCCCTGATGCTTAACCAGGAGGGTTATGTGGTTGAGGCCAGCGGTGATAATATTTTCCTGGTTAAAAACGGCAAGCTAATTACTCCGCCGGTTTATCTGGGGTTACTGGAAGGAATTACCCGCAATACCGTTATGGAAGTAGCCCGAGCCATGGGCATGGTGGTGGAGGAAAAGTTATTTAACCGGCATGATGTATATAATGCAGATGAATGTTTCCTGACCGGCTCGGCGGCGGAATTAATCCCCTGCGTGCGGGTGGATGGCAGGCCTATCGGCACCGGCAAGCCCGGCGAAGTATTCTGGAGCCTGCTCAAGGGTTTCCGGGAATTGACCAAAGAAGACGGACCAGTTATATTTGAATAGACGTTGTCAGCATTATCAGCTCTGATAGGAGGATTAAATATGCGCAGTGATGCCATGAAAAAAGGACTGGAAAAAGCCCCCCACCGTTCCCTGTTCAAGGCGTTGGGTCTAACTGAGCAGGAATTGGAGCGGCCAATCATTGGAGTATGCAATTCATATAACGAGATAGTGCCCGGACACATGCACCTGCGCGAAATCACCGAGGCAGTTAAGGCCGGTGTCCGGATGAATGGCGGTACTCCCATCGAGTTTCCCTCGATTGCGGTGTGCGATGGGATTGCCATGAACCATGCCGGTATGAAATATTCCCTGGCCAGCCGGGATATTATTGCCGATTCAGTCGAAGTGATGAGTATGGCCCATCCCTTTGACGGCATGGTGCTTATTACTTCGTGTGATAAGGTAATTCCCGGCATGCTGATGGCCGCAGCCCGGGTGGATATCCCAACCATTATTGTCAGCGGCGGCCCAATGCTGCCCGGTCGCTACCAGGGGCGGGATATGTCCCTGAGCAATATTTTTGAGGCGGTTGGCAAAGTGCGGGCCGGTAACATGACCGAGGCGGAACTGACTGAGGTTGAAGAGTCGGTGTGCCCGGGCTGCGGTTCCTGCGCCGGTATGTTCACCGCCAATTCAATGAACTGCCTGACCGAGGCTATTGGCATGGCCCTGCCCGGCAACGGCACAATGCCCGCGGTATCTGCGGCCCGCCGGCGTCTGGCTAAGCTTAGCGGCATGCGAGTGGTGGATCTGGTGCGCGAAAACCTGTGCCCATCCGATATTATGAACGCCAAGGCTTTTGCCAACGGCCTGGCCCTTGACATGGCTTTAGGTTGCTCCACCAACACGGTGCTGCACCTGCCCGCCATTGCCCACGAGGCCGGAGTGGAAATAGATTTGGACCTGTTTAACCAGGTTAGTGAAAAAACGCCCAACCTGTGCAAGTTGAGTCCCATGGGCGAGCATTTTATGCTTGATTTGGATGAGGCCGGCGGCGTATCGGCGGTGCTTAACGAGCTGATTACCCACGGGTTTGCCGACGGCAGTGCTATCACGGTCACCGGCCAAACCCTGAGCGAAAATGTGTCGGGGGTTGCCATTAAACGTGGCGAGGTGATTCGCAGCGTAGCCGACCCGTACAGTGCCAGCGGCGGTATTGCCGTACTGCGGGGCAACTTAGCCCCCAGCGGGGCGGTGGTGAAGAAGGCCGGGGTAGATCCGGAAATGCTCAAACACCGCGGCCCGGCCAGGGTATTTAACTCCGAAGATGAGGCTTATCAGGCGCTGATTGATAAGCAAATTCAAAAGGGTGATGTCATCGTGATCAGGTATGAAGGGCCCAAGGGTGGTCCGGGGATGCGGGAAATGCTTACCCCTACCGCTACTGTGGCCGGATTGGGGCTGGATAAGGATGTAGCTCTGATTACCGACGGGCGCTTTTCCGGGGCCACCCGGGGTGCCTCTATCGGTCACGTGGCTCCTGAGGCCGCTGATGGCGGCCCCATTGCCGCACTTCAGGACGGGGACCTGATTGAGATTAATATTCCCGAGAACAAACTGGATGTGCTGCTCAGCGACGAGGAACTGGCCGCCAGGATGGCTAGGTGGGTAAAGCCGGAGCCCAAAGTGACTAAAGGATACCTGGCTCGTTATGCTCAGCTGGTTACTTCATCTGATCGCGGTGCTGTGCTAAAGAAGTTATAAAGCAATAGCTTTGTTATTTAATAAAAAATACTGTACCGGTCGCAAATCCTGTACAGTTAGCCTGCATAGAACACTGGCCTGTTATGCAAGTTAACAGGCCAGCTGCTAAATTATTTTCCGGAGGGTGAAGGGGTATGCAAAAATCCGGGGCACAAATCCTGGTCGATAGTCTCCTGGCCGAGGGGGTGGATACTATTTTCGGCTACCCGGGCGGGGTAGTACTGCCGATTTATGATGTGCTTTATGATTCTGAGCTTCGACATATACTGACCCGGCACGAACAGGGTGCAGCCCATGCTGCCGATGGCTATGCCCGGGCCTCCGGTAAACCTGGCGTGTGCCTGGCTACATCGGGACCCGGGGCAACTAATCTAGTAACCGGTATTGCTAATGCCTATATGGATTCGGTGCCGGTGGTAGCGATAACCGGGCAAGTGGCAACTAGCTTATTGGGCAGGGATTCTTTTCAGGAAGCCGATATTACCGGGATAACTTTACCTATCACTAAACATAATTTTTTGATTAAAGATACCAAGGATATAGCCAGGACGGTGCGGGAGGCTTTTCATATCGCCACCAGCGGCCGGCCCGGGCCGGTACTCATCGATATGCCCAAGGACGTGTCCACAGGCATGGCCGAGCACCTGGATCCCGGCCCGGTGCAGCTGCCGGGATATCGATTTAATCATAAGCCAAATCCCGAACAAATAGCCAGGGCCGTCAGGGCAATTGAAGAATCCGAGCGGCCCGTTATTTATGCCGGTGGCGGTGTGGTCAGTGGTGGGGCTCACGGAGAACTGCTGGAGCTGGCTGAAATGATGCTCATGCCGGTGGCCACTACGCTGATGGGCTTGGGAGGATTCCCGGGTGACCACCCGCTGTCGGTGGGTATGCTGGGTATGCACGGCAGCAAATACGCCAATTACGCAGTCAGTGAAAGTGATCTGTTAATTGGCATTGGGGTGCGTTTTGATGACCGGGTAACCAGCAAGCTTGAGGAATTTGCCCCCGGCGCTACCATTATGCATATTGACATAGATCCGGCGGAAATAGGTAAAAATATGGGCGTGGATATACCCGTAGTTGGCGAAGTCCGGCTGGCGCTGCGCCAGATCATTGATCGTTTAAAGCCCCGGGTGGCTACCCAGTGGCGGGATAAAATCACGGTGTGGAAAAAGGAACATCCCCTGGACTTTGTGACCAACGGGCAGCTGAAACCCCAGGAGGTTGTCCGGGAGATTTGCAACGTTACCCGGAGCAATGCCCGGATTACCACGGAAGTGGGCCAGCACCAGATGTTTACCGCCCAGTATTACACCTTTACTAAGCCGCGGACCTTCATTTCCTCGGGGGGCTTAGGTACCATGGGGTTTGGCTTCCCGGCAGCCATTGGCGTGCAGGTGGCCTGCCCGGATGAAACGGTGATCGATATCGCCGGGGACGGCAGTATCCAAATGAACATCCAGGAACTGGCCACTGCGGTGAACTATAATTTGCCTGTAAAGATAGCAATTATCAATAACGGTTTTTTGGGTATGGTTCGGCAGTGGCAGGAGTTGTTCTATAATCGCCGTTATTCATATACCGAGCTAAAAAACCCCGACTTTGTCAAGCTGGCTGAGGCCTATGGCGCTGTGGGCATGCGGGTGAACAATAAATCTGAGTTGCGGGATGTCCTGGAGGCAGCCCTGGGGGTGAACAAACCGGTGGTGCTGGATATCCCGGTGGAACGGGAGGAAAATGTATATCCCATGGTAGCTCCCGGTGAACCCATTCATAAAATGCTGGGATAGGAGGGGTAGGATATGCTGCACACCCTTGCAGTGCTGGTGGAAAACAGCCCGGGCGTTCTGACCAGGGTGGCCGGGCTATTCAGCCGGCGTGGCTTTAATATTGATAGTTTAGCGGTGGGACGCACTGAAGATCCCGAAGTGTCCCGGATGACCATTGTGGTGGATGGCGACGACCGGGTGCTGGAACAGGTCACAAAGCAATTGCACAAGCTGGTGGATGTAATTAAAATAAATGATATTACCGCTGATGAATATGTTGACCGGGAACTGGTGTTAATAAAAGTAAATGCGGATCATACTCAGCGGGTCGAAGTAATCCAAATTTGTGATGTCTTCCGGGCACGCATTGTGGATATGGGCCGCAAGACCCTAACCCTGGAATGCACAGGCAATCACGGTAAAATAAATGCTTTGGAAGAAACACTGCGCCCTTACGGCATTAAAGAATTAGTGCGCACAGGAAAAATTGCTATGGTTAGAGGTACAAAAAATACAGGTTACCAGGAAAATGGTGCCAAGGAGGAGAGTTTATAATTATGGTACAGGTATTTCATGATCAAGATGCAGATTTAGCGATGCTCAAGGGGAAAAAGATTGCTGTGATGGGTTACGGCAGCCAGGGGCATGCCCAGGCTCAGAACTTGAAGGACAGCGGCCTGGATGTAGTGGTGGGCTTGGCCAAGGGAATTGACGACAGCTGGGAAAAGGCGGAAGCCGACGGTATGACGGTAATGACTGTGGCCGAGGCGGCCAACCAGGGAGATTTGATCCAAATCCTGCTGCCTGATGAATTACAGGCCCGGGTTTATGCTGAGGAAATTGCGCCTTATCTCACTGAAGGCAAGGCTTTGATGTTTTCCCACGGCTTTAATATTCACTTTGGCCAAATTGTGCCGCCGGCCAATGTTGATGTAATCATGGTAGCCCCCAAGAGCCCCGGCCACATGGTGCGCCAGATGTTCACTGAGGGCGCAGGTGTGCCGGGTCTGGTTGCGGTGCAGCAGGATTACACCGGTAAAGCCCGGGACATCGCCATGGCTTATGCCAAGGGCATCGGATGCACCAGAGCCGGTGTGTTTGAAACCACCTTCCAGGAGGAAACCGAAACCGATTTATTTGGCGAGCAAGCCGTGCTGTGCGGCGGTGTCACCGAGCTGATTAAAGCCGGCTTCGACACACTGGTGGAAGCAGGTTACGCTCCTGAGATGGCTTACTTTGAGTGCCTGCACGAAATGAAATTAATCGTCGACCTGATTAACGAGGGCGGGCTGAGCTTAATGCGTTATTCGGTGAGCAACACTGCCGAATATGGCGACTATATGGTGGGCCCGCGCATTATCACCGAGGAAACCCGGGAGGAAATGCGGAACGTGCTGGCTGAGATTCAAGACGGCACCTTTGCCAAGGAATTTTTACTGGAGAACCAGACCAACAAACCTTTTATGAACGCCATTCGTAAGCAGGAGAAAGAAAGTCTCATTGAAGAGGTGGGCGCGGAGATTCGGGCGTTGATGCCCTGGTTAAAAAAGACCAGAAGATAGATATAACCCTTTTTAACTTGAAATAAATAATTGCTTGAGGGGGATTAGCCATGGAAATAACGGCTGCCCAAGCCTTGGTGCAGTGCCTGGAAAAAGAACAAGTAGAACTCATTTTCGGCTACCCCGGTGGGACTATATTACCAGTATACGATGCTCTGCATGATTCAGCCATTAAGCACGTGCTGGTGCGGCACGAGCAGGGTGCGGTGCATGCAGCGGACGGCTATGCCCGGGCCACCGGGAAAGTGGGGGTCGTGGTGGCCACTTCGGGACCAGGTGCCACTAACCTGGTCACCGGTATAGCCAACGCATATATGGATTCGGTACCGCTGGTGATCATTACCGGCCAGGTGGCCACCGGCATGGTAGGTACCGATGCCTTTCAGGAAGTGGATACCACCGGCATTACCCTGCCGATCACCAAACATAATTACCTGGTTAAAGACGCTGCCCAGTTACCCAGGATGATAAAAAACGCCTTTTATATTGCCACTACCGGGCGGCCAGGCCCGGTGCTGATTGACCTGCCCAAGGATATAGCTGAAACTAAAATCAAATTTAATTATCCGGAAACAGTGCATTTGCGTGGTTATAAGCCTACTTTTCGCGGGCATCACAATCAGATAGCCGAGGCGGCTAAACTGATTGCCCGGTCGCAAAAACCAGTCATTTACGCCGGTGGCGGTATCACCCGCAGCCGATCCAGCGACGAGTTATTAGCTTTGGCTGAAACCATTAACGCGCCGGTTACCAACACCCTGCAGGGGTTGAGCAGCTTTCCCGGTGACCACCCGTTGTTTTTGGGTATGCTGGGCCTGCATGGCACCAGGGCCGCCAATCTGGCGGTAACCAACTGCGATTTGCTCATTGCCCTGGGGGCCCGGTTTGACGACCGGGTGACCGGCAAGATCAGCGAGTTTGCGCCCCAGGCCGGGGTTATTCATGTGGATGTTGATCCGGCAGAAATAGGTAAGAATGTAGCTGTGCATATACCTATTGTGGGCGATGTGAAACAGGTGCTGCAGGAATTGCTGCCCCGTCTGGAAAAAAGAACCGACACCACATGGTTGGAACAGATTAACGCCTGGCGGGAGGAGTATCCCCTACGCTACGAGGTGGAGGGCAAGCTGAAACCTCAATATGTGGTGGAAAAACTTGCTGAAATCACCGGAGGCACGGCCGTGGTAGCCACCGATGTTGGCCAGCACCAAATGTGGGTAGCCCAATATTACAGGTTTAAACGGGCCGGCGGTTTAATATCGTCGGGAGGCTTAGGTGCCATGGGGTTTGGACTGCCTGCTGCCATGGGCGCTCAATTCGGACTGCCTGGTGAACAGGTGGTCATGGTGGCTGGTGACGGCGGGTTCCAGATGACGATGCAGGAACTGGGCACCATTGTAGAAAACAAGCTGCCCTTGAAAATGATTATTTTAAACAATTACGTGCTGGGTATGGTACGCCAGCTACAAAAGGTATATCACGAAGGCCGGTACACGGCGGTAAACTTCAAGTTCCACCCGGACTTTGAAATGTTGGCCCGAGCCTATGGCATTAAGGGTTATACCCTGCGTACCAAAGAAGAAGTGGATACGCTGCTGCCTCAGGCTTTGGCTGAGCCGGGGCCGGTTTTGATTAATTGTCTGGTTAGCGCCGGGGAATGGGTTAGTCCAATGGTGCCGGCCGGTAAAGCTATCAGTGAAGCTATCGATTGTTAGTATGGGGGGATCCACATGAACAACCGGGTGTATATTTTTGATACAACCCTGCGGGACGGGGAACAATCCCCGGGGGTGAGTTTAAATGCCAGCGAAAAGTTGGAGATTGCCAGACAACTTGCCCGGCTGGGTGTGGACATCATTGAGGCGGGTTTTCCCATCAGTTCCCAGGGTGATTTCGAAGCGGTAAGGAACATTGCCCGTGAAGTGAGGGGAGTAACCGTAACTGGATTATCCCGCACTCATTTCGAGGATATTGACCGGACCTGGGAAGCCGTTAAAGAAGCCGAACAGCCGCGCATTCACACTTTTATCGCCACTTCGGACATTCACCTGCAGCATAAACTGCGCATGACCAGAGAGCAGGTTATTGAATCCGCGGTGGCCGGTGTGAAACGGGCTAAAAGTTACACTGCCGATGTTGAATTTTCCGCTGAGGACGCATCCCGCAGCGATGTTGATTTTTTGTGCCGGGTAGTGCAGGCTGTGGTTGACGCTGGGGCTACCACTATTAATTTGCCCGACACCGTAGGCTATGCCACCCCGGATGAATATGCCGAGTTTATTGGCACTGTTATAGACCGTACCAAGGGCGCTGAAAAGGTAATCTTTAGCGTGCACTGCCACGATGACTTGGGCATGGCCGTAGCCAATTCTCTGGCAGCTGTAGTGGCCGGAGCCCGTCAAATTGAGGGGGCTATCAACGGTATCGGTGAACGGGCCGGCAATGCTTCCATCGAAGAAATTGCCATGGCTTTGTATACCAGGCGGGACCGCTTCGGTATGGAGACCGGTATCAGAGCCGGGGAGATCATTCGCACCAGCCGGCTGGTGAGCAAGCTCACCGGCATGGAGGTGCAGCCCAACAAGGCGGTGGTGGGCAGGAACGCATTTGCTCATGAATCGGGCATTCACCAGGACGGAGTGCTCAAGGAGCGCACCACCTATGAGATTATGAACCCGGCCATGGTCGGCTTGCACACTAACCTGGTGCTGGGCAAGCTCAGCGGGCGGCATGCTTTTAGTAACCGGCTGATTGAGCTGGGATTTGAGTTAAATGATGAAGAGCTTAACAAGGCCTTTAGGCGTTTCAAGGATTTAGCCGACCGCAAGAAGGATATCACTAACCAGGATATTGAAGCAATCGTGGAAAATGAAATCCTCAAGGTCCCGGCGGCCTATGAACTGTCCTACCTGCATATCAGCAGCGGCACCACCGTGGTGCCCACTGCCACAGTGGGCTTGGTCAAGGATGAGGAAATTCGTGAGGAAGCGGCCTGTGGCAACGGCCCGGTGGACGCCATCTGCAAGGCGGTGGATAAAATTACGGGCTATAACTGCAGCCTGGCCAGCTGGAGCATTAGCGCCATCACGTCAGGTAAGGACGCGTTGGGTGAGGTGACCCTGCGGATAGCCGAAGATAGCCAGGATAAAAAATACATTGGCCGGGGCATCAGCACCGATGTATTGGAGGCCAGTGCCCGGGCTTATGTGGACGCGGTAAATAAAATGATTTATGAGAAAAATAGGGGTGACAAATGATGGGCATGACCATCACTGAAAAGATACTGGCCGCCCATGCCGGGATGGACCGGGTGGAACCCGGGCAGCTGATCAATGTGAAAGTTGACCTGGTATTGGGCAATGACATAACCGCCCCCGTGGCCATTCGGGAGTTTGACCGTATTGGTGTAGAGACAGTTTGGGACCGGGAGCGGGTAGTGCTGGTGCCCGACCATTTTGTGCCCAACAAGGACATCATGTCCGCTGAACAGGCCAAGCAATTAAGGGAATTTGCTCGTAAGCACCGGCTCACAAACTATTTCGAAGTAGGCCGGATGGGTGTGGAGCACTGCCTGCTCCCCGAGCAGGGCCTGGTGGGCCCGGGGGATCTGGTCATCGGTGCCGACAGCCATACCTGCACCTACGGCGGCCTGGGGGCATTTTCCACCGGCGTGGGCAGCACTGATTTAGCGGCGGCCATGGCGCTGGGGGAAACCTGGCTCAAGGTGCCGGAAAGCATTAAATTTGTATTTAATGGCGAACTGCCCAGGTGGGTGGGGGGCAAGGATTTGATCCTGTACATCATCGGGCAAATCGGCGTAGACGGGGCGCTGTACATGGCCATGGAGTTTACCGGCCCGGCCATTGAGGCTCTAAACATTGATGGGCGCATGACCATGGCTAACATGGCCATTGAAGCCGGGGCCAAAAACGGGATTGTGCCTCCGGATGAGGTCACCCGTGCCTATGTGGAAAACCGGGCCAAGCGTCCGTATACCTTCTACCAAAGCGATCCGGATGCGAACTACGCCCGGGTAATAGAAATTGACGTGAGCAAGCTGGAGCCCCAGATTGCCTTCCCGCACTTGCCGGAGAACACGCGCCCGGTTAGTGAAGCCACTGATGTGGCCATTGACCAGGTGGTAATCGGGTCCTGCACCAACGGCCGGTTGTCGGATTTGCAGTTGGCTGCCGAGGTGCTTAAAGGTCACCGGGTCAGCGATAACCTGCGTTTGCTGGTCATTCCCGGCACCCAGGAGATTTACCTGCAGGCCATGAAGGAAGGATTAGTGGAACAGTTCATCAATGCCGGCGCGGCAGTGAGCACACCCACCTGCGGGCCCTGCCTGGGCGGGCACATGGGCATTTTAGCCAGGGGCGAGCGGGCCCTGGCTACCACTAACCGCAATTTTGTGGGCCGGATGGGGCATCCGGAAAGTGAAGTTTACCTGTGCAACCCGGCCGTGGCTGCCGCTTCGGCGGTGCTGGGCCGCATTGCCGCCCCCTGGGAGGTGGAGTAAATGGCATTGCAAGGAAAAGCATGGAAGTTCGGCGCCGACGTGGATACCGACGCGATTATACCGGCCCGCTACCTGAATACCTCTGACCCGGCTGAGCTGGCCAAGCACTGCATGGAGGATGCCGACCCGGAATTCCCCAATAAAATGCAGCCCGGCGATATCATTGTGGCCGATAAGAACTTTGGCTGCGGCAGTTCCCGGGAGCATGCCCCCATCGCCATCAAGGCGGCAGGTGTAAGCTGTGTGATTGCCAAGTCTTATGCCCGGATCTTTTACCGCAACGCCTTTAACATCGGGCTGCCTATTTTCGAGTGCGCCGAAGCAGCGGAGGCTATCGAGGAAGGTGATGAGGTGGCGGTTGATGCGGCCCGGGGGATAGTGAAAAATCTAACTAAAAACGAGACCTACCAGGCCACCCCTGTACCTGAATTTATGCAGCAAATCATCGATGCCGGTGGACTGATCGATTACGTAGCGAAGAGACTGCGGCCAACAGACCAGGCCTAATGTGCCCTGTTGGGCTGTTCAAGAGTGATTGCACCGGGGCGGTCCAGCTACATCGCAGTATCAAGGAGTGAAGTAAATGTATACAATCACGCTATTGCCTGGTGACGGTATCGGCCCCGAGATAGTGGCCGGAGCCGTACAGGTGCTGAAGGCGGTACAGGAGCGCGCCGGTGTACAGTTTGTTACCCGGGAGGCTCTCTTTGGGGGCTGCGCTTACGATGCTACCGGCGACCCGTTTCCGGAAGAAACCCAAAAGCTTTGCTTGGAGGGGGATGCGGTGCTGCTGGGGGCGGTGGGCGGTCCCCAGTGGGATAACCTGGCGGTGGAGAAGCGCCCCGAAATAGGTGCGCTGTTGCCCCTGCGCAAACTATTGGGGGCTTTTGCCAACCTGCGGCCTTCGACAGTTTTCTCAGCCCTTGCCGATGCCAGCACTCTGAAAAGGGAAGTGGTTGACGGCCTGGATATTATGGTGGTGCGGGAGCTCACCGGAGGGATCTATTTTGGCGCCAAGTACCGGGAAACGCTGCCGGACGGCAATGTTAAAGCAGTGGATGTTATGGAGTACAGCACAGGGGAAATCGAGCGGGTAGCCCGGGTGGCCTTTGACCTGGCCCGCAAAAGAAACGGCAAAGTTACTTTGGTGGATAAAGCCAATGTGCTGGAAAGCTCGCGCCTTTGGCGGGAGGTGGTGACATCTCTGGCCGGGGAATATCCCGACGTGGAACTGAACCACATTTTGGTGGATAACTGCGCCATGCAGTTGGTGCGCAATCCCAAACAGTTTGACGTCATGCTCACCGAGAATATGTTTGGCGACATCCTCAGCGATTTAGCCTCGCAGCTGACCGGTTCCATCGGCATGCTGCCCTCGGCCAGCCTTGGTGGTAAGATTGGATTGTATGAGCCCATTCACGGCTCCGCCCCGGACATTGCGGGACAAAACCAGGCCAACCCCATTGCCACCATTCTTTCGGTGGCCATGATGCTGCGCTACTCCTTTGATATGCCCGAAACCGCCGGCCTCGTGGAACAGGCTGTGGCCGGCGTGCTTAACGAAGGCTACCGTACCGCCGATATTATGCAGCCAGGCATGAAACAAGTAGGTACCCGCGAAATGGCCGAGCTAATTGGGGTCAGGCTTAAACTTTCTTAAACTTAATCCTATTGATATATAGTGTTATTGTGATTTTTATAGCGAAATTTTAGCCATAGGGCGGGAAAGGTGTCGCTTCCCGCCCTGTGTTAACAGTCATTAATTTTTTTAGATGAAAGGAACGGAGATAGACTTGCCAAGAGTGGAAATATACGATACAACTTTGCGGGACGGAACCCAGGGAGAGGGTATATCCTTATCTGCCAAGGATAAAGTTAAAATAGCCCTCAAGCTTGACGAACTGGGCTTTCATTACATTGAAGGAGGCTGGCCTGGTTCCAATCCTAAAGATTTGCGTTTTTTTGAGCTGATCAGGGAGCACCAACTTAAAAACGCGCGCATCTGTGCTTTTGGCAGCACCAGAAAATCCGGTACAGCCGCCGACCAGGATGAAAATCTGCAGCAGATTGTCCGTTCCAAAGCCCCGGTTGCCACTATATTTGGAAAGACGTGGGATTTCCATGTAACACATGCCCTGATGACCACCCTGGAAGACAATCTGAACATGATTGAAGAGTCGGTTGCTTATTTGAAACAGCAGGGAATGGAAGTTTTTTATGATGCCGAGCACTTTTTTGACGGCTTTATTGCCAACCGGGAATACGCCCTGGCCACATTACAGGCGGCTAAAAAAGGCGGTGCTGCCAGGATAATTCTCTGTGATACCAACGGCGGCCACCTGCCCAACGAGATTTTTGATCTGGTATCTGCGGTGAAGCAGGTGATTGATCTGCCCCTGGGGATACACTGTCATAACGATAGTGAGCTGGCGGTGGCTAACTCGATAACTGCAGTCCAGGCCGGGGTAATTCAGGTGCAGGGCACCATTAACGGTTATGGGGAACGCTGTGGCAATGCCAACCTGATCTCCATCATACCTAACCTGGCCTTTAAGTGTCATATACCCAGCCTGCCGGAGGAGAGTCTTGCGGAGCTCACCGATCTGTCCCGGTTTGTCAGCGAACTGGCCAATATGCATCCGATGAATAACCAGCCTTTTGTGGGGGGCAGTGCTTTTGCCCACAAAGCCGGGGTACATGTGAACGCGTTGCTGAAGAACCCCCAGACCTATGAGCATCTCGAACCCGAAAAGGTGGGCAACCGGCGCCGGGTGCTAGTTTCCGAGCTGAGCGGCTTAAGTAACCTGGTGTACAAATACCAGGAGTCTGACCTGGGCTTGGGGCTAGGTTTAGAGAAAGAAGATAACCGCAAGTTACTTGATGAGTTAAAAGAATTGGAAAATCAGGGTTACCAATTTGAAGGTGCCGAGGGCTCTTTTGAACTGCGGGTGCGCAAGGCCTTTTATGATTACCAGGAGCCGTTTACTCTGGAAAGCCTGAAAGTGTTAATTGAATTGCGTGAGGGAACGGTTTATTCCGAGGCGATTATAAAAATTAAGGTCAACGGCCAGGTGATGCACACTGCTGCCGAGGGGAACGGCCCGGTAAACGCCCTGGATAACGCGCTGCGCAAAGCGCTGGAAGGATTCTACCCGGAAATCTCCAGCTTCCAGCTCAATGACTACAAGGTTAGGGTACTGGATGAAAAAGAAGGTACCGGGGCAGTAGTACGGGTGCTGGTGGAATCCGGTGACGGCCATAGCTCCTGGGGTACGGTAGGGGTAAGCCCCAATATCATTGAGGCCAGCTGGGAAGCGCTGGTGGATAGCATTGCCTATGGTTTGCTGCGGCTGGAAAACAAAGGTGAATTGGCCACCGACCAAATCATTAACGGGTTTATCCGTAATAAATGTTAAGCTAAGGTGAATGCAAGTTGCTGGCCAAGCAAAAATACCGGCTGTTAAAGGATATTTTGCGGGGCTACCCAAGTATTTTGGTAGCCCTTTCCGGCGGTGTGGACAGCGCTCTACTTCTTGGTGCGGCCATTGACGCCCTGGGGCCGGGTAATGTGCTGGCCGTTAACTTCCATGCCGCTATACACGGGGCCGGCGAATTAACCGGGGTGCAGGAATTAGCCGCCCACCTAAACTGCCGGTTAGCGGTCTTTGAGGATGAAGGCTTACTGGATAATCCTGCTTTTTGTGCCAATCCCCCCAACCGCTGCTACATCTGTAAACGGATTATTTTGAGTCAACTTCAAACCCTGGCAGGGCAACAGGGACTGGCTGCGGTAGCCGAAGGCTCCAACGCCGACGACGCGGGTGATTACCGACCCGGTATGCAAGCGGTGCGGGAATTGCAAGTGCTCAGTCCCCTGCTCGACGCCGGGTTAACCAAGCAGGAAATCCGGCAGCTGGCCAGAGAGCTGGGGCTACCCGTCTGGAACAAACCCTCCTCGCCCTGCCTGTGCTCGCGCATTCCCTACGGCAGCCCGATTACAGTTGCAAAGCTGAGGCAAATCGAAGCCGGGGAAAGGTTTTTGCATGAGGCCGGCTTTCCTGAAGTCCGGCTGCGGCATCATGGCAGTATAGCTCGGATTGAAATCCCTGCTGAACAAATGGCTGAACTTTTGCGCCCGCCGGTGCTGTCTAAGGTGCAAAGCTGCTTGCGGAACCTGGGTTTTCAATATGTAACTTTGGACCTGCACGGTTTGCGTAGCGGCAGTTTAGACGAAATACTTAAAGAGGCTAGAAACTCCGGCAATCATGCCCCGGCCTAAAAGAGGCGGTGGCGTGCATTGCTTTTTTTACTTGCTTTACCGGTATATTGGCCGGCTAGATTTTGTGCAGGAGTAACCGGTGTAATAGGTGAAAATTTTTATGAGCGGGGATGGTGAGCCAATGACGGTAGCTCATTTTAACTGCAGATATGGTTTTAGCCCCGGGGCTGCTCTGGCTGCCTTAATCGGGGCGGGTGCAGATGTTGAGGAGATGAACAGCCGGTTAGCGGACTTAAAGCTGGTGCCGGGGCGGTTGAGCGCTTTTACCGGGTGCAGCGGGCACGGGCTGCTGTATACCGGAGTTAAGGTTCAGCCACTCGCCGGTGAGCAATACCCGGCAGAAGGTTTGGTCAAAGAGCTCAAAGCCAGGGGGTTGGACGCTGGTGCTTTGGAGCGGTTTGCTCAAGTTATGGAGCAGTTGAGCAGTTATTACCAGGCCAGGTTGGCAGGACCGGTTTACCTGTCGGACAAGCTGCTGGTGGAAATATTGGGTACGGTGCTGGCACTGGAGTCGTTGCAGGCTGCTAAGCTATTTGTTGCGCCGCTGCCCCTGGACAGTGCCGGTGGCGGGCTGTCCGGCCAGTCTTTCAATGTCCTTGCCTTGCTTAATGGTTTTGTCGTTGGTCCTGCAGCAGGCCAGGCAACGATTATTACCCCCACAGGTGCCGCCATACTTAAGGGCCTGGCCAAACCTGACCTGCAAATGCCCGGGCTTATTTTGCGGGCAACGGGTTGCGGGGCAGAACTGGCAGAGGGAGGTAAGACCGGTGGAAAGCCCGGCGTTAATTTAGCTGAACCAATATTTAAAGCCCTGGTTAATGTCGTGCTCGGCGAGCCGGTCTCGGGCAATGTACAGGCAGGGAAAATCAGCGAAGAAGTGCTGCTTATGGAAACCGCTATTGATGACATGAACCCGGAGTACTATCCTTACCTGATGGCCAGGTTGCTGGAGGCCGGTGCGCTGGATGTCTACCTGAAGCACATCATCATGAAAAAAGGTCGGCCCGGGGTAATGCTTGTAGTAGTCGCACGGGAAGACCGGCAGGAGTCCCTATTGCAGATAATTTTTTCCGAAACCTCTACTCTGGGGGTGCGCCTGCGCACCGAGCGTCGCAGGTGTCTGCACCGGGAACTTATCACTGTGCAGACCAGCTATGGTGCGGTACGGGTTAAACTGGCCCGGGAGGAGCCGGGGATGCGACCGCTGCGCTGTTCCCCGGAATTTGAAGATTGCCTGACCAGGGCACGGGACCAACAGGTGCCACTGCAAAATGTGTACCGGGCAGCCCTGCTGGCTGCGGAGAGTTGGTTGGAGAAACAGCCCTAAGGCTGGACAGGAAATATTAGAGTGCCGGGATAAGCTTAATAATACTGGAACACTCGTTTTTATCCAGGCCATGTGTTAAAATAGTTAAGCAAGTGAATAAATCGGGGGCAATGGCATGGAATATCTCAGGGGGCTAAAGGAGAACCTGAATCTTAATTTAGACTTATTTAATATTGTCAGCATTATTGATATTTTAATCGTAGCCTTTGTCTTATACCGGTTGATGATGCTGATTCAGGGTTCCCGGGCAGTGCAGTTAATCAAAGGCCTGGCGGTGCTGCTGGTGGCCACCGCGGTGAGCAGCCTGCTAAATTTAAATACCGTACACTGGTTGCTAAGACAGGCGATGACGGTTTTAGTGGTGGCACTGCCAATTGTGTTTCAGCCTGAGCTGCGCCGTGCCCTTGAAAAACTGGGCGGCGGCGATTTCTTTGTCCGCCCGCTGACCCAGATGGCTGAAGACGATCGGAGTGCCTTAATCAACGAAGTGGTTCGGGCTACCCAGAATATGTCCGCCAGCCGGACCGGAGCGCTGATTGTGCTGGAACGCGTAACCGGCCTCCAGGAGCTTATTGATACCGGCATCAAAGTGGATGGTCTTGTCTCAGCCGAACTGTTGATGAATATATTTATAAGCAAGTCACCGCTGCACGATGGTGCCGTAATTATCCGGGGGGATAGGCTGGCTGCGGCGGCCTGTGTTTTGCCGTTATCCGAAAGCCGGCATTTAAGCAGGGAGCTGGGCACCAGACACCGGGCTGCGGTAGGGCTATCCGAGCAGTCAGATGCCGTAGCGGTAGTCGTATCCGAAGAGACAGGAGCTGTGTCTTTGACCCTGGAAGGGATCCTTTACCGGCGTTTAACGGAAGTGGAACTGCATGACCTGCTGGTTAAGTTCCTCAAGCCTACTACCACACGCAGTGCGCTTTCCTCACTCTGGCAAAAAAGGTGATGTGCTTATGATGATCCGCTGGCGGGATAATTCCATTCGCCTAATTGCATTTTTTATGGCTGTGCTCCTTTGGGTATATGTGACTAACGAGCAAAATCCGGTGAGCAGTCATACCTACCAAGTACCTTTAACTGTCCAGGGAAAACCTGAAGGTTACGTGCTCAGCGGGTTGCCCGGCAAAGTTAGTATAAAAGCTAAGATCCCCAGAAATCTCAGTGCTACCCTGAGGTTGAGTGATTTCACTGCCCAGGTCAACCTGAGAGGTATTACGGAAGGTGAACAACAACTGCCGGTACAGGTTACTGCCCCTCCGGGGGTTGAGGTGATTCAAGTCACCCCCAAGGTGGTAAGAGTTGCCGCGGACAAAATAACCCAAAAAAATGTACCGGTGACGCTTAACCTGAAGGGTGAAGTTGCTCGTGGCCTGGTCCAGGGTAAGCCTGTATTGCAGCCCCAGACAATAACACTGGAGGGGCCGGGTAAACTTCTCGCGGGAATTAATCACGTTGGTGTCGCAGTAGACCTGTCCGGTGTGGAGAACGACCTGGTCAAAGAGGTGACTGTGCAGACCGGGGTTAAAGGTGTTACCGCCAGTCCTTCACGGGTTTTGGTAACTGTGCCGGTGACCTCGTTGCCGGTCAAAGAACTGCCGGTGCGGGTCGAGCTTACCGGTGCGCCGGCGGAAGGATATTTGGTGGGGGAGGTAGCGGTGCTGCCCGCTACGGTGCAGGTAACAGGTCCCAAGCAGG
Source organism: Sporotomaculum syntrophicum (assembly GCF_009932395.1). GTDB lineage: Bacteria > Bacillota > Desulfotomaculia > Desulfotomaculales > Desulfallaceae > Sporotomaculum > Sporotomaculum syntrophicum. The sequence goes on along the minus strand of NZ_LSRS01000003.1, from coordinate 202,879 downwards.
TAATTGAAGCTCTTACCGAAGTAAACGCGCAGGCTGTTGATATTTCCGGGGTGACTAAAGATGTGTCAAGGGAAGTGGGGCTGGTTCCGCCGAACGGGGTTATCTCGTTACAGCCCAAGCAGGTGCATATTGCTGTGGAAATTATACCGGAGGTAATTGAGCCGCAGCCGGATCCGGAGGAGGAGCCTGAGCAAGAAAACCCAGAAAACATTACTGGACAGTAAAACCCGTCCGGGGGCAGCCCCGGGCGTTTTTTTCGCTTAATTTAAAATGAACGGCAGCACAATTGTTTCAAGCAGGGTCGTAAACCCGTGCCGGGCGATTTCGCGGTATTTATTTCATGAAAATGCCATATTTCGAATGAATTAACCGTATCAATACTTTAATGTATGAATAGATAGATATCGGGAAAGTTTAGCAAACCCGTATAACAGACTAGCAGAAAGTTGAATTATTATGGTAAAATGTATCGTTAAATTTAAAAATATTAATTAGAGTTAAAAGGTGGTGAAAGCTTAGAGCGTGTAGTTGGGTTGCCAGGACCTGTAATAGAGAATATTTTACATATTTAATAACTAATTGAGGAGGGAATAGATAACATGGATATTATAGTAAGAGAAAGTTATGCAGAAATGAGCAGGTATGCAGCCGAGGTAATTGCAGGTTATATAAAAGCCAAGCCCAATTGCGTACTTGGGCTGGCGACCGGCAGCACACCTATCGGAACCTACCAGGAACTGGTCAGAATGCATAAGGAAGGACTCGATTTTTCCAACGTTAAAACTTTCAATCTGGATGAGTACTATGGGGTGGGTATTGATTTGAATAAACCCTTCGATTTAGATCAGAGTTATGCCAGGTTTATGTACGAGAACCTTTTTAAGCATATTAATATTAAGCCGGAAAACGTACATGTTCCCGACGGGCTGACCAAAGAACCTGAAAAGTATTGCCGGTGGTATGAAGATGAGATTGTCAAAGCCGGGGGAATTGATTTACAAGTTTTGGGTATAGGCGGTGACGGTCATTGGGCCTTTAACGAACCGGGGTCATCGCTGGGCTCAAGGACAAGATTACAGGCCTTAACCCCACAAACCCTCGATGACAATTATGAAAGCTTTTATAAAAAAGCCGGCATAGCCAGGGAGGATATGCCGCATTTCGCCCTCACCATGGGGATCGGTACTATTCTTGAGGCGAAGAATATCATCATGCTGGCCAATGGGAAAAAGAAGGCGGATGTGGTGGCCAAAAGCATTGAAGGTCCCATAACTTCTCAAATCACGGCTTCGGCAATCCAACTGCACAGCGGGGGAGTTACCGTTGTACTGGATAGGGATGCTGCCTCAAGCCTTAATAACTTGGAGTATTATATGCATGTAGAAAAGTTAAAGCGTGATTATGGTTTTTGCTAGACTAAAAAAACTCTTCTTTTTCTTCCTTGGTATAAAAAAGTTGCATATTATCTTCATCGGAAAGTGTTCCTTCATATTTTAAGAGAAAGTTTATGGCGTTATTTCGATTATCAAAAGCCATTTCTTCTAAGTCTGCAATTTTATCCGGTATGCGCTGCTCAAAGAGCAACTGCTTAACCTTTTGGAAAATATCCAGGTTACCATAAAGAAAAATTCCTTCATCAAGAATCTTTGCCGCTACCATGGATTCAAAGCAGTCGAATTTTAATTGCTCATGTACCTTGGCCATGTCTTTGATAACATAATCAATTTCTTCTTTATAACTGGGATTTTTCAAAAGATAGTTTTTTTGGTCATAGATAGCTAAATCAAGGCTTTGAATTATACTGTCGGATAGATCCTGGGTTACTACCACAATATCCAGATCTGAGCCCTTAACCAGTTCTCCCGTAGATGTTTCAGGCCTGGGTTCCAAGTGGGCCATGCTGTAAGCTACATCACCTGCCATAATGAAACAAGCACGATTTTTGATGGTTTGTGAATCCTTATGGGATTCACAAATCTTTTTAATAACCTCTCGGGCAAGTTCGAGCTTATTTTTACTTATTTTTACGATCTCTTGATGTAGTAATTCTGCTTTGGTGGACATCTCCGAAAAGGTTTTGGCGGTGCCAATAATAGTATAATCATAAAACTCCCTGATGATGGATGGTGAAAGTCTGGCGTATCCTTTAACATGCTTATCAAGCCTCAGGTATCTCCTGCCAATTGTTATAGTTATTATTTTTTCGCTGCTATTACAAATTTTCCATAAACTAAACTCATCCATTTTTGTTTTTTCCAGCAGCACCCTCCCAGTTAAAGGTCCATGCGTATCCAGTAGTTCAATTATAAAATCCACTCTGTCCACTTCCCAGTCTTATTTATAAAGCAAACAATACCCGACCGGCCATATTTATTTTACCCGCCCGGTTATAGCCTATGGCGAGCCTGCCGCAAGAAAAGCGCGCCCATTTCAGTGCTTATAATTTACTAAAGTAAAAAAACACAGAGTATTTGTCTTACCCCCACGCCTCATTTTTCTACTCACCAGCAACATGTTTGGGTTGGAGATAATTGTTTATATACACCGCGTGCTTCGGCTGGTGGTGATAACCATTGATAAGCCCGATCAGTAAATGAGCCAGCCTGTCGGGGTGATGACGCACTACTCCACCCTCCTGCAGCAGCTCACCGGAGATAGGAGTTACCCCCAAAGCGTTAATAGCTTCGAGATCCGCCACAACCGGCGCGGCACCCTCCCTGTTATACCAGTCCACCAACTTGGCCGGTACGGTTTCCGTATTTACAACAGCATAATCCACTATTGCACCGGCGTGCTTCAAGATAGCGTGTAAGTGCTGGGAAGCAGAGTAACCGTTAGTTTCACCGGGCTGGGTCATAACATTGCAAATATAAATTTTAGCGGCCCGGGCACGGGCTATAGCCTCGGAAATCCCCTGCACCATCAGCCCGGGCATAACGCTGCTATAAAGACTCCCCGGCCCCATTATAATAGCATCTGCCTCCTCGATAGCTTGCAAAGCATCCTCGATGGGATAGCAGTTACCAGGCTCTAAAAATACACGCCTAATTTTCTTGCCGCTTTGTGGAATTTTAGATTGCCCGCAAACAACCGAGCCGTCTTCCATTTCCGCGCACAGCCGGACATTGGTCAAAGTAGCAGGGATTACCCGGCCTCGCACCGCCAGCATCCGGCTGAGTCTGTGCACCGCCCGGTCAAAGCCGCCGGTAATATCGCACATAGCCGCCAGTACAAGATTGCCTAAACTATGCCCTTTAAGTTCCCCCGCAGCAAAACGATACTGCATCAGTTCCTTAGCCAGAGGTTCCCGGTCGGCTAAAGCGACCAGACAGTTGCGGATATCGCCGGGGGGCAAAATATCCAAATCATCCCTTAACCGTCCGGAGCTGCCGCCGTCATCGGCCATCGTAACAATGGCTGTCAGATTGTCCGTATATTTTTTTAGACCGCGCAATAAAACCGGAGTTCCCGTGCCGCCGCCGATAACCACTATCCGTGGTCCCTTCTTTCGCCGGCGCCGGTGATAAATCACATCCACCAGTTTGTCTCCGCCTGGCGTGACCGCGCTGATTACTGAATACATGGCCTTACATAATCCGTAAACCATTAACCCAGCGCCTGCGACCATAATAACCATGCTTGGCAGCAGCATTCCGCTCTGGCCGGTTATATTATTAATCATTTTTTCTAAAAAAAATCCTGTGTAAGGAGTGAAGGAATAAACCACCAGCGTTACACCGGTTAATAACAGCCCGCACCCCAACAGCGCCAGAAAAAGCCAGCGCTTAAAAAACATACCCGGATACAGCCACTTAGTCATAGTTTCGCCTCCCGTATGCCTTCCGCCAAGTAAATGTGTGCTTCGCTGTTTAGTGGATTACCGTTATACCAATATTGTGTATCTGCCATTTAAAGGATAACAAAGCACTTAATTAAGGTCAATGTTTTTTGTTTTCATTGTAAGCTTTTTCGACCGTTACTTTCAGGTTTTTTTAGATTATAATCCCGTAAGTATGAAATGTGTAGAATTTTTTAGAAATTATTGCAATGAATATCTTAACTCGGGTAAAAATAATATATGTAGGCGGCCCATGGCCGGCCCGAGTAAAGCTAGGGTAGTCGGAGCTTATCGGACATAAGCAATCCTCCTTTGGGTTAATATTTAAGTTACTATCCCTGTATCTAAGTAATGTATTCATTCATACTCAAGTTTGACAGCACTATCCAAAGGAATTCAGTAATATCAACGGTTTCCGGGCACACCAAATAGACGTACCACTACAATATTCCTTTATATGGTAGATTTGTATCCTAGTATCCTTTTTGGCGGTCTGCTACCAACAGCCTTAAAAATATCAAAGATATTGCCCTTTAACTCTGTGCGCAAAATAAACTCTTCCTGACCGATGGTAAATTTAACAGCATGTAGTTTCCTTAGGTCAAGCATTAAATCTTTAAATCTATGCTTGCTGTCTTTAAGTAGTTTGGCCAGCATAACCTGTAAAACAAAAGCTAAGAAGCAGAT
>NZ_LSRS01000003.1:186718-196005 GCF_009932395.1 Sporotomaculum syntrophicum | reverse complement strand
TTCTTGTTGAACCGTCTTTATTTTTAAATGTTTTTGTTCTAGCATACATGGCACCTTAATTATAGCATGGCAATCCATATGCTAAAAGTTATTATATGGAAAACGTGGCACTACACTTTTTGAATTTCTCTAATATTGACCCTTGATTTTACTGGGTTTGTTGGAGGTTAGATTCGAAAAATGATGGAAAACTGTCAAACTCGAGTCATATAATAAATTGACATAAGGATAACGTGAAAGTTATAATTATTGTTACTTTAAGGACAAATATATGGTTTATAACAAATAAATTGAAGCTTGGTCAATAACCGTGTATTATGTCAGCATGATATAATCAAGCCGGAGCTTTAATTTATTATTTTTATTTAAGGAGGTAATTGTATTAATGACACGGTTGTTTGGTACCGATGGCGTGCGCGGGGTGGCCAATAAGGATCTTACTCCTGAATTGGCCTATAAGTTGGGCCGTGCCGGGGCATCCGTGCTGGCCAAAGACCACAGTCCGGTAAGATTGGTAGTAGGCCGGGATACCCGGGTTTCCGGGGACATGTTGCAGGCTGCTCTGTCCGCAGGTATCTGTTCCACAGGGGCGGATGTCTTATCCGTTGGGGTGATCCCTACCCCGGCCATAGCCATGTTGACCAGGGAACTAAACGCTGCTGCGGGCGTGGTGATATCGGCTTCGCACAACCCGGTGGAAGATAACGGCATTAAATTCTTCGGGCCGGGCGGTTATAAACTTACCGACGAAGAAGAAGATCGGATTGAGGAACTGCTGCGCAGCGATGATGCCGAATTACCTTCGCCGGTAGGGCCCGGCGTTGGCCGGATAAAACAGGTGACAGATGCCGATGACCGTTATGTTGCTTATCTTAAAACAAGTATTTCCGGTGATTTAAGCGGTCTGAGGATAGTGCTCGACTGCTCCAATGGAGCGGCCTACAGGGTTGCCCCCCGGGTACTGAAAGAACTTGGTGCAGATATAGTATCTATTTACAACCGCCCCAACGGGGTGAACATCAATGCCGGGTGCGGCTCTACCCACCCGGAAAACCTCCAGGCAGCGGTGGTGCAGCACGGTGCCGACCTGGGCCTGGCCCACGATGGAGATGCCGATCGTTTGATTGCCGTGGATCATCAGGGTAACCTGGTTGATGGCGACCAGATTATGGTTATCTGCGCCCGGCACTTGAAAGCCCAAAATCAGTTGCCTAAAAATGCTGTGGCGGTCACGGTGATGAGCAACCTGGGTTTGAAACTGGCTATGCAGGAAGCGGGCATCGAGGTTCTGGAAACAAAAGTGGGAGACCGCTACGTGCTGGAAGAACTGCTGCGCAGCGGAGCTGCTTTGGGTGGCGAGCAGTCCGGGCATATTATCTTCCTTAAGCACAGTACCACGGGTGATGGCCTGCTTACCGCGCTGCAATTGCTGGCGGTGGTAAAATCCACCGGGCGCAGCCTGGCCGAGCTGGCCGGGCAAATGGAACGCCTGCCACAGATATTGGAAAATATTCAGGTTGCAGATAAACACCGGGTCATGACCAGTTCGTTGCTGGAGCAGAGCATTGCGGCAATGGAAAAGCGCTTGGCCGGTCAGGGCCGGATACTGGTGCGTCCCTCCGGCACCGAGTCGCTGGTGCGGGTAATGGCTGAGGGACGGGATATGAAGCAGTTGCAGGCGATTGTGGATGATCTGGTAGGGTTAATTAAGCGGCTGTAATGGCATTTCAGCCGCGCCCGAAACGGGCGGTTCAATAATCATAATAACAAGCGCCAGAACCCGGATTACCCGGGTTGACGAGGTGGGAGCTAATCGAAATTTCGGCGGGTACTCCCCGGTCCGGTCACGACCGTCAAAGGTACTACAAAACCTGTGGGTAACTGCGGGGACAAAGGGTACCGGGTGACTTAGGAAGAAAGAAATACCGACCTTCCGGGCCGTCAAAAAGGTATATTTTTGTACGGCTGATTAAAGGCTATTAATTAAGTGCTAGTTACGGAGGTTATATTTATATGTGCGGCATTGTAGGATACATCGGTGGTCGTCAGGCAGCATCCATATTGCTGGACGGGTTACAGAAGCTGGAATACCGGGGCTATGATTCTGCCGGCATTGCGGTTATTCAGGATAACGCCATCGAGCTGCAGAAGAAAGCGGGCAAACTTGCTATACTTCGTGAACAAATGAGCGTCTCCATGCCCACGGCAACAGTGGGCATCGGGCATACCCGCTGGGCTACTCACGGTCGCCCCAGCGATGCCAATTCACATCCCCACCTGGACTGCTCGGGCCGGTTTACGGTGGTGCATAATGGTATCATCGAAAATTATCTTCCCCTGCGGGAGTGGCTCATTACCCGGGGGCATGTGTTCCGCTCGGAGACTGATACCGAAGTGCTGCCTCACTTAATTGAGGAATTTTACACGGGCAATTTGGTGGAAACGATGCAGCAGGTACTCAAGCAAGTGACCGGTTCTTACGCGATGGTGGTGCTGGCTCTGGATGAACCAAGCCGGCTGGTGGCGATTCGCAATGACAGCCCGCTGGTGGTTGGACTGGGGGACGGGGAAAACTTCCTGGCATCTGATTTGCCGGCCCTGCTGGCCTATACCCGCCGGACTTATATCCTGGAGGACGGGGAAATAGCTGTGCTCACCCGGGAGCAGGTGCAGGTATTTGACCAGGCCGGCCAACCGGTGGCGAAGCAAGTATTTACCGTTAATTGGGAGGCCAAACAGGCCGAAAAAGATGGTTATGCCCATTTTATGCTTAAGGAAATCCATGAACAGCCCCGGGCCATCAAGGATACACTGAGCGGGCGTATTGCCGCAGACGGCGGCAGTATAACTTTACATGAAATAAATATACCGGAAGCACAGCTGCCGGACATTAATAAAATATTCATTACTGCCTGTGGTACTGCTTACCACGCCGGGCTGGTGGGCAAACATATTATTGAATCACTTGCTCGTATTCCGGTGGAAGTGGATATCGCCTCAGAATTTCGCTACCGCAATCCGCTGCTGGACCGGCATAGCCTGGTAATTGTGGTCAGCCAGAGCGGTGAAACCGCCGATACTCTGGCAGCACTGCGGGAAGCCAGGCGCAAAGGTGCCCGGGTGCTGGCGGTGACCAATGTGGTGGATAGCTCGGTAGCTAGAGAAGCAGATGATGTGCTTTACACCTGGGCCGGCCCGGAAATTGCCGTAGCTTCAACTAAAGCTTACACTACCCAGCTGGTTGCTATGTACCTCATTGGATTGTACCTGGCTCAGGGTCGCGGCACTATAAAGCCGGAGGAGCTGAAGGGGATTATCACCGGCCTGCGCGAGCTACCTGACAAAGTGAACGCAATTTTAAAAGATAGTCATGGTATTGAAGCTTTTGTCCGGCAATACCGTGATTGTGCCGACGTCTTCTTTATCGGTCGGGGATTGGACTACGCCGTGGCTATGGAAGGTTCATTAAAGCTCAAGGAAATCTCCTACATCCATGCCGAGGCCTACGCTGCCGGTGAGCTTAAACACGGCACCCTGGCGCTGATTGTTCAGGATGTCCTGGTTATTGCCCTGAACACCCAGGTGACACTGTTTGATAAAATGCTCAGCAATATCAAAGAGGTCAAGGCCAGGGATGCCACAGTGCTGGCGGTGGCCATGCGCGGGCTGGAAGAGGTGGCCAAGGAAGCCGACCATGTCATGTATGTACCCGACACCCACCAGGTGCTGGCCCCGGTGCTGGCAGTGATACCGCTGCAGCTGCTGGCTTACCATATGGCAGTAGCTCGGGGCTGTGATGTTGACCAGCCCAGAAACCTGGCAAAAAGCGTAACAGTGGAGTAGGGGTGTAAGGTTAACACAGCGCATCTGTTTCATTGAATTCATTATGCCAATAGTGCCTTAATGTAACTTTTTAGCCAACATGTAGGAGCTAACAAAAAGTATACAGTTATTATTTTGTAGCCGCATTTTGAGACAGAGAAATGCGGCTACAAAATTTTAAAAGTACGTTGCTTTTTGTTGCCTTCCGGCGGGCAACGGGTGCTTAAAACGGCTGTTTAGCCGGTTGGAGTAAGCCGTAGGGGGAGGAATAGCCATTATTTTGTCGAAATAATAATAATGGCTAAATGCGCCGGAATGCGTTTACTCTACAAGCCGGTCGCGGACGGGGCAAGAAGGAAAATAGCCGGATATATAAAAAGCCTGTGAGGTTGCGTGCATCCCGTGATTGCCAATCTAATGTCGTTGATTGACCAATACTGATGGAGGTGTTGCCCCGTGTTTGTTAAATTTTTTTATGAACTGAGAAATGTGGGTGTACCGGTATCTTTAAACGAGTGGCTGACTTTGATGGAAGCCTTAAACCAGGGCATAGGGATCGCTAACCTGGACGAATTTTACCTGGTCGCTCGTTCTATTCTGGTCAAAAGTGAAACGCAGTTTGATAATTATGACCTGGCCTTCCAAAATTACTTCAGCGGCATTGAAACACCGCCAGATTTGGTTAATGAAGCATTAGCCTGGTTGTACAATGGGTTGCCGCCCGAGGTAACGGCTCAGGAGTTACGAGCGCTGCCCGTGGAGAGCAATCCGGCTGAAACAAGGAAGATCGTTAACACTAACTTTCGGCAGGATGGCAATAAGGCAACTAAAGGCGGCGGCTCGAGGCGCGGTGGTTCTAACCCAAAAGGGGTGCGCTTGGACGGTGCGCCCGGCAATTTTACGGCTATGCAAGTAGCAGCCAGGAGGAACTACCGTGGCTTTCGAGGTGATATGATTCTTGGCGTCAGGAAGTTTGAAGCGGCTTTGCGGGTCTTACGCCAGCTGACCAATCAACATGAAGGCCTGAAGAATGAGCTGGATATTAACCTGACAATTGATAAAACCTGCCGGAATGCCGGTCGGTTGGAGCTGGTTTGGGACCGGCCGCGCAAAAACAACTTGAAAATATTGCTGCTGATGGATTCCGGCGGCTCCATGGATATGCATATCAATCTTTGCAGCCGGCTCTTTACAGCTTTTAAACGCTCCAGCCATTTAAAGGAGCTCAAGATTTATTACTTCCACAATTGTATTTATGATTACATTTATGAGAAACCCAATTGCAGCGAGGAACAGGCGCTGACCACGTATGATTTTTTGCGAAAATATGATGATAGTTACCGGCTAATTATTATTGGTGACGCCAGTATGGCTGAGAGTGAACTAATGGCGGTCAACGGGGCTATTGATTATGATCAGCTTAATAGTGATCCCGGGGTGGTTTGGCTGGAGCGGTTTGCCAAACATTTCAGCCATAATGTTTGGCTCAATCCGATACCAGCCGGGGGATGGGATGAGCGAATGAACTACCGGGCTCGTTCCATTAACATGATCCGTCAATTATTTCCCATGTATGAGCTGTCGGTAAACGGGCTGGAGCAGGCGGTAAAAAGACTTAAGGTCAGCAGGTAAAGGAATAGCCTGGTTAAAAGAAAGTATGAAAAAACCGCCTGAGCACATCCGCTCCCCCGAGCAGCACGCCCATGCTGCTGCCAAAGTTGGCCAGCACTACTACCAGCAGGACATGGGTAACCTTATTACGCCAGAAGCCCTTAAGGGAAAAAATATCCTCGGACAAGTTTTCAAAATCCCGCACATTAGGTTTTCTAATCACTGCCTCGGTAAGACCGGCAAACCAGCCCGCTGCCAGCAGGGGATGGAGAGTGGTGAACGGTGAAGCAATAAATGCTGTCAGCACCGCCAGGGGGTGGGCCAGGGCTATTAAAGCCCCCAGGGCTGACAGGGTGCCTGTCCAGGCGACCCAGCTGGTTAGCTGCTCAAACCCTGTGGTTCTGTCTACAGTAAAAGTGGAAATAATCAGTGCCATGATCAGCAGCGGTATAGCCCAGGTAATAATTTTGAAAATGCGGGAAGTTGGTGGCACGCTGGATAGTCGGGTAAGATCATGATCACGAGTAAGTTCCCTTTTAATGCCGGGCACGTGTCCGGCTCCCAATACTGCCACGATTTTGTTACCGGGGGCAGTTTTTATTTTTTCCGCCAGGTACTGGTCTCTTTCGTCAATGAGTACGGACTTGAATTTTGGTGAAACCTGGGATAACTCGTCCAGGGCTGCGGTTAACATATCCTGGCTTTTCATTTTATCCATTTCTTCTTCACTGAGATCTTCAGTGTTAAACAAACTCAAAATAATTTGGAAAAATAATTTAATTTTTTCCCAAGAACCGGAACTACGCCACAGCCGCAGCATGGTAACTTGAATATCCCGGTCGGCCAGGCACAGGTTAGCACCGATTTCATTGGCGGAGGTGATGCCCTGGATCATTTCCTGGCCAGGTTGAATGCCAAACTGGCGGGCTAATCTTTTCTGGTAGGAGGAGAGGATTAAACTAATTAACAGCAGCAATGACTGGCCATTTTTAATTATTTTTACAATATCTGTGTTCTTCCATTTATCGGCATCGATAATAGATTGATAGCGGGACTCGCATAATTCCACACAAACTGTATCGGGTCTTTCTGCTTGGATAACCTCTTGAACCTCTGCGGCGCTTTTGGGGGAAACATGGGCGGTCCCGATGAGCAGGATTTCCCTGCAGCCTAACTCAAGGCGGTGTACATTGTCACTTTTTGTATCCAATTGATCACTTCCCCATGTGTTGTGGTAAAACAAATATATCATATCATATCTGCGGTAATTTACCACGTGCTAGAAAGCCTGCTGCTAGTTTTTATTAATTAGTTATTTACATATGGAATAATACCAGCAAGCCGAAGTGGTGCAACTTTGATTATGCTGGTGCAATATTGCACCAGCATAAATTTGAATAAGACATATTTTCGACTTTTTTTGCGAACAATAAAGCTGTTTGATGCTGTAAATCAACCGTTTAAGGTTAAATTAATACCACTTGGGAATTGCCTGTGTGAATGGTCGAAGTTTTGCAACAATTTTTTACGATAATAAACAATTTAATACTATTTCGCTATAACTTGCTATTCAACGCTTATTCAAACAAATATTAATAACCTATTTAAGGGAGGAGCATGATTGTGAACGCACAACAAATGTTGAAAGAAAAAATGATGTCCACGGCAGAAGCGGCTAAGTTAATTAAGTCGGGTGACTTAATTTACACACCGTCGGCTTCTAATGAACCCGCTGATCTCTGGGAAGCTATTGCTGACCGGGCGGAAGAGTTGGAAGGTGTTAGAGTTAGACAATTCTTAACCAGGCGCGCACACAAATATTTAGATCCTTCATATTCTAAGCACATTAAAGTTGAATCTATGTTTGTTACCGCACCGATCAGAAAACAGGTTCACGAAGGTTTTGCCACCTACATGCCTTGGAACTTCAGCGACATGCCCGCCATGGTCAGACAGGGCGGTTGTGACGTACTGATGCTCGCTGCAACTCCCATGGACGAGCACGGGTATTTTTGTTATGGCTTAGGCTGTGACTATACTCCTGCTTGTGTTGAAGTGGCCAAGAAAATTATCGTGGAAGTTAACCCCAATATGCCCTGGACCGGTGGTTATAATAAAATTCATATTTCCCAGGTGGATGCAGTTTGTGAGAGCAATGCACCGTTATTTGAATTAGAACAACCTACGATCTCTGCCATGGATGAAAAGATCGCTGCCCCGATCGCTGAACGTATTCAAGATGGCTCCACTTTGCAAGTAGGTATCGGCGGTATTCCCGCTGCAGTATGCAAGTACATGACCCACAGGAAAGACCTGGGTATGCATACTGAACTGGTCACCGATTATATCGGCGAAATGATGGAAACCGGCTGCTTAAACGGGAGCAAAAAAACAATTCATAAAGGCAAGGTTATCGCTACCATCGTCGAAGGCACCAGAAAATGTTTTGATTATATCGCTAATCACCCGGCTATTGAATTCCACCCGGTGGATTATACGAATAATCCTTTTATCATCGCTCAAAACCCTAAAATGGTCAGTATCAACGGTACTATTGAGGTTGATTTATTTGGCCAGTGCTGCTCCGAATCTATGGGCCCCAAAATTTATGGAGGTATTGGCGGCCAGCTTGACTTTGCCAGAGGCTGCACTATGTGCCCGGATGGCCAAGGGTTTATCGTTTTGACTTCGACCACCAAGAATGATACCATCTCCAAGATCGTGCCAACTCTGACTCCTGGTGCCATTGTATCCACTACCAGGACTCTGGTTGACCATGTCGTTACTGAGTACGGATGTGTTAAACTGCGTGATAAATCCATGCAGGAAAGGGCCAAGCTGATGATCAGTATTGCCCATCCTAATTTCCGCGATATGCTTACTTTCGAAGCTAAGAAAATGGGTCTCATCGTTTAATTTGTTAATACTCAAAGCGCCTCATTTGAGGCGCTTTTTTTATGCTGGTAAGGAAGGCATACTGTTAAGTAGACCCTGTCTTAATTGGTAGACAGATTCTAGTCTGTAATAATTAATAAAACTGTTAACATGTACATTACAACCGTTAACACCTAAAATAAGACCATTTAGCAACTTTAGCTAAATGGTCGTTGTTTTTTTATTTGCTTTATTATATCATATAATTAAATACTTTCTGAAAATTGTCAATTGCGAGTCGAAAGGTGGCGGTATTTCGGGAAATATGGCGATTCGTTGGACAAGTTTTAAGTGGTGTAAAATCACTTAATAAACTTAAATTTCATCAAGAGATAAAAGGGAGGTAAACTAATGAACGTACAGCAGATGTATAAGGAGAAACTGACTACCCCGGAGATAGCGGCTCAGTCAGTTAAATCTGGAGACCTGATTTATACACCTTCGGAGGCTAACGAGCCCACTGCAATATGGGAAGCTTTAGCCGACCGGAAGGATGAGTTGAAGGGCGTTAGGGTCAGGCAATTCTTGACCAGGCGCAAGCACAGATACGTGGATCCATCTTTTGCTGAGAATATTAAAGTAGAATCCCTATTTGTGACTACTCCCATCAGGCAGATGGTTCACGACGGCTATGCCACCTATATGCCCTTTAACTTCAGTGACATGCCCGCCATGGTCAGGCAGGGCGGTTGTGACGTGTGGATGGCCACTGTTACCCCCATGGATGAACACGGCTATTTTTGCTATGGTTTAGGCTGCGACTATTCTCCTGCTTGTGTAGAAGTGGCCAAAACCATTATTGTGGAAGAGAATCCCAATATGCCCTGGACCGGTGGCTATAACAAAGTTCACATTTCCCAGGTGACTCATATTATTCGCGATAATACGCCGATATTTGAACTAGAACAACCCACTATTTC
>NZ_LSRS01000003.1:182956-184649 GCF_009932395.1 Sporotomaculum syntrophicum | reverse complement strand
TGCGACTATTCTCCTGCTTGTGTAGAAGTGGCCAAAACCATTATTGTGGAAGAGAATCCCAATATGCCCTGGACCGGTGGCTATAACAAAGTTCACATTTCCCAGGTGACTCATATTATTCGCGATAATACGCCGATATTTGAACTAGAACAACCCACTATTTCTGAATTGGACGAAAAAATCGCCGCTCCGATTGCCGAGCGTATTGAAGACGGTTCCACGTTACAGGTAGGTATCGGCGGTGTTCCCGCTGCGGTTTGCAAATACATGCTGCACCGGAAAGACCTGGGCATGCACACCGAGCTGGTCACCGACTACATTAATGAAATGATGGAAAGCGGTTGCCTGAACGGGAGCAGGAAATCAATTCACAAGGGCAAAGTAATTGCTACCATCGTGGAGGGCAAGAAGGCATGCTTCGATTACATTGCCAATCACCCGGCCATTGAATTCCACCCGGTTGATTACACCAACAATCCCTTTGTCATCGCGCAGAACTATAAGCCGGTCAGCATCAACGGGACCATCGAGGTAGACTTGTTTGGCCAGTGCTGCTCGGAAAGCATTGGCACCAAAATCTGGGGAGGTATTGGCGGCCAGCTGGACTTTGCCCGCGGCGTCACCTTGAACCCGGAAGGGCAAGGGTTTATTGTGCTGAACTCCACCACCAAGAATGATACCATCTCCAAAATCGTGCCCATTTTGAGCCCCGGTGCCATTGTGTCCACCACCAGGACCCTGGTTGACCATGTCGTAACCGAGTACGGTTGTGTTAAACTGCGTGATAAGTCCATGCAGGAAAGGGCCAAGCTACTGATCAGCATTGCCCATCCTAATTTCCGGGATTGGCTGACACATGAAGCCAAGAAAATGGGCCTCATAGTCTAGTTGATTAACAAGAAAAGCGCCTTGTTGAAGGCGCTTTTTTTTTGTGCCTGAAACTTAGATGTTGGTAAGTTTATGGCAATGATTAAAAAATTTTTGATTTAAAGCCTGCCTGACAATATTAAGCTGATACATAATTTTTTAATTTCTGAATATTATTAATTATATTTTCAGCAGGCAGTAGTTCAAAATCATTTAAACAATTTATAACTAACTAAAGATAAAAGGGAGGTAAACTGATGAACGTACAGCAGATGTATAAGGAGAAACTGACTACCCCGGAGATAGCAGCTCAGTCAATTAAATCTGGAGACCTGATTTACACACCTTCGGAGGCTAACGAGCCCACTGCAATATGGGAAGCTTTAGCCGACCGGAAGGATGAGTTGAAGGGCGTTAGGGTCAGGCAATTCTTGACCAGGCGCAAGCACAGATACGTGGATCCATCTTTTGCTGAGAATATTAAAGTAGAATCCCTATTTGTGACTACTCCCATCAGGCAGATGGTTCACGACGGCTATGCCACCTATATGCCCTTTAACTTCAGTGACATGCCCGCCATGGTCAGGCAGGGCGGCTGTGACGTGTGGATGGCCACTGTTACCCCCATGGATGAACACGGCTATTTTTGCTATGGTTTAGGTTGCGACTATTCTCCTGCTTGTGTAGAAGTGGCCAAAACCATTATTGTGGAAGAGAATCCCAATATGCCCTGGACCGGTGGCTATAACAAAGTTCACATTTCCCAGGTGACTCATATTATTCGCGATAATACGCCGATATTTGAACTAGAACAACCCACTATTTC
>NZ_LSRS01000003.1:87747-180950 GCF_009932395.1 Sporotomaculum syntrophicum | reverse complement strand
TGCGACTATTCTCCTGCTTGTGTAGAAGTGGCCAAAACCATTATTGTGGAAGAGAATCCCAATATGCCCTGGACCGGTGGCTATAACAAAGTTCACATTTCCCAGGTGACTCATATTATTCGCGATAATACGCCGATATTTGAACTAGAACAACCCACTATTTCTGAATTGGACGAAAAAATCGCCGCTCCGATTGCCGAGCGTATTGAAGACGGTTCCACGTTACAGGTAGGTATCGGCGGTGTTCCCGCTGCGGTTTGCAAATACATGCTGCACCGGAAAGACCTGGGCATGCACACCGAGCTGGTCACCGACTACATTAATGAAATGATGGAAAGCGGTTGCCTGAACGGGAGCAGGAAATCAATTCACAAGGGCAAAGTTATTGCTACCATCGTGGAGGGCAAGAGGGCATGCTTCGATTACATTGCCAATCACCCGGCCATTGAATTCCACCCGGTTGATTACACCAACAATCCCTTTGTCATCGCGCAGAACTATAAGCCGGTCAGCATCAACGGGACCATCGAGGTAGACTTGTTTGGCCAGTGCTGCTCGGAAAGCATTGGCACCAAAATCTGGGGAGGTATTGGCGGCCAGCTGGACTTTGCCCGCGGCGTCACCTTGAACCCGGAAGGGCAAGGGTTTATTGTGCTGAACTCCACCACAAAGAATGATACCATCTCCAAAATCGTGCCCATTTTGAGCCCCGGTGCCATTGTATCCACCACCAGGACCCTGGTTGACCATATTGTTACCGAATACGGCTGTGTTAAACTGCGTGATAAATCCATGCAGGAACGGGCCAAGTTAATCATCAGCGTTGCCCATCCAAATTTCCGGGATTGGCTGACATTTGAAGCTAAGAAAATGGGCTTGCTTGTCTAATTTATATATTTTGGCTAACTAGTTAAAAATAGATAGTGCAAAAGCGCCTCAACCAGGGGCGCTTTTTATTGGTCTGAGCCCGGCTGTAATGCCGCCGGGCGTAATCAAAAGGCATCTCGGTTTGAGATGCCTTTGCACGAATTCCCTTATTTAATATCCGCGTGATACTCCTGCAGGGATTTTAAATTAGCCTGGCTGTTATCTTTATAAGCCGCAATGCCCCTGGCACTGGCCAGAGCCGCTTCTATGGTAGTTATATACGGTACTTTATATTTAATGGCGGTCTTGCGGATATAGGAGTCGTCATGCTGGCTATGTTTCCCGGATGGGGTGTTGATCACCAGTTGGATCTCCTTATTTTTAATGCCGTCGGGGATGTTAGGTCGTCCCTGGGCTAATTTCTTAATCTCTTCGGAGGCAATCCCGTTGGCTTTAAAATATTTGTGCGTGCCTTCTGTTGCTTTAATGCGAAAACCCAGCTGGGTAAACAGCCTGGCTATTTTCAAAGCTTCAGGCTTATCTTGATCGGTGACGCTGATCAGCACGGTGCCCGAGGTGGGCAATAGTGACTGGGTCGCCTCCTGGGCCTTGTAATAAGCTAATTCGAAGGAATCAGCGATGCCCAGCACTTCCCCGGTGGAGCGCATTTCCGGCCCCAGTAAGGGATCCACCTCCTGGAACATATTAAAGGGGAAAACCGCCTCTTTAACACCAAAATGGGGTATCTTTTTCCGGGTCAGAGTTTTCACCGGGGACTCTTTGCCGGTTTGGCCGGCCAGCATAATTTCCGTGGCAATCCTGGCCATCTGGATGTTGCAGACCTTGGAAACCAAAGGCACGGTCCGTGAAGCCCGCGGGTTGGCTTCCAGTACATAAACCCGGTCATCGGCAATGGCGTACTGCATATTCATCAGTCCGACCACGTTTAATTCCCTGGCGATCTTTTGCGTGTATTCTATGATGGTTTCCACATGCCTGGCCGGAATGCTCACCGGCGGAATTACACAGGCCGAGTCTCCGGAGTGGATACCGGCCAGTTCAATATGCTGCATGACCGTTGGTACAAAGGCTTCGGTGCCGTCGGCGATGGCATCGGCTTCCGATTCAATGGCATGAGCGAGAAAACGGTCAATTAAAATGGGCCTTTCCGGAGTCACCTCCACCGCGGCCGCCAGGTAATCGCGGAGCATTTCCTCATCGTAAACAACTTCCATCCCCCGGCCCCCTAATACATAGGATGGGCGGACCATTAGCGGGTAACCAATCCGTTTGGCAATGGCCAGGGCTTCTTCCAGGGTCACCGCCATCCCGGATTCCGGCATGGGAATGTTCAGCTTCTCCATGATCCGGCGGAACCTGTCACGGTCTTCGGCTAAGTCTATCGTATCGGGGGTAGTGCCAAAAATGTGCACCCCGGCTTCGGCCAGTTCACCGGCTATATTTAAGGGTGTTTGTCCCCCGAACTGCACGATTACCCCCAGGGGCTTTTCCTTTTCGTAGATGCTCAGTACATCCTCCACCGTTAATGGCTCAAAGTACAGCTTATCCGATGTGTCATAGTCGGTGGATACCGTTTCCGGGTTGCAGTTGACAATCACCGTTTCAAAGCCCATATCCCGCAGGGCAAAGGCTGCATGCACGCAGCAGTAGTCAAACTCAATGCCCTGTCCGATGCGGTTCGGGCCGCCACCCAGGATCATCACCTTCGGCCGGTCGCTGGCGCTGGTTTGATCAGGAGCATTATAGGTGGAGAAATAGTAAGCTGCGTTTTCAACGCCGCTCACCGGAACGGCTTCCCAGCCCTGGACTACCCCCAGAGCAATACGGCGCCGGCGAATTTCCTGTTCGGGCAGCTGTAACAGCATGGCTAAATAACGGTCGGCAAAACCATCCTTTTTAGCTTGAATCAGCAATTCGTCGGGCAGGTGCCCGTACTTATGCTTAAGTATTTCCTCTTCCAGCATAACCAGTTCCTTCATTTGCCGGATAAACCAGGGCTTAATGTGGGTCAGCCGGTGAAGCTGGTCGATATCTGCACCCTTGCGCAGCGCTTCATACATAATAAACTGGCGTTCACTGGTGGGCTCAGCGATTAAGGCCAGTAACTCCTCCAGGGAGCGCTGGTTGAAATTTTTCGCAAAGCCTAACCCGTAGCGGCCAATTTCCAGGGAGCGGATGGCCTTTTGCATAGCTTCTTTATAGTTTTTGCCGATGCTCATCACTTCACCGACGGCCCGCATCTGGGTTCCAAGTTTGTCCTGGGAACCGGGGAACTTTTCAAAGGCCCAGCGGGCAAACTTGATGACCACGTAATCGCCGGAAGGTGTGTATTTATCCAGGGTGCCATCCCGCCAGTAGGGAATTTCATCGAGGGTTAAGCCGGCGGCCAGCATGGCTGAAATTAATGCGATGGGGAAGCCGGTGGCTTTGGAAGCAAGTGCGGAGGAACGGGAAGTGCGGGGGTTAATTTCAATAATTACCACCCGGTCGGTTTTCGGGTCATGGGCAAACTGGACATTGGTACCGCCAATAACTTCAATGGCCTCTACAACCGCATAGGCATATTTTTGCAGACGCTGTTGCAACTCCGGGCTGATGGTCAGCATGGGAGCTGCACAGAAGGAGTCGCCGGTATGCACACCCATGGGGTCGATGTTTTCGATAAAACACACCGTCAGCATTTGATTTTTAGCGTCCCGCATTACTTCCAGCTCGAGTTCCTCCCAGCCGAGCACGGATTCCTCGACAAGGATTTGGCCCACCAAACTGGCGGCGATGCCCCGGTTGGCTACGGTTCTCAGCTCTTCAATATTATAAACCAGGCCACCGCCGGTGCCTCCCATGGTGTAAGCCGGGCGGATCACCACCGGATAGCCAAGTTCCTGGGCTATTTGCTCTGCTTCTTCTACACTGTAGGCAGGTTTGCTTCTGGGCATTTCTATGCCCAGCCGGTTCATGGTTTCCTTAAAGGCAATGCGGTCCTCGCCGCGTTCAATGGCATCGACTTGTACGCCGATAACTTTAACCCCATATTGTTCTAAAACCCCGGTCTTGGCCAGTTCAGAACACAAGTTTAAGGCCGACTGACCGCCTAAATTGGGCAGCAAGGCGTCGGGCCGTTCTTTAGCGATGATGTCCGTCAATCTCTTTACATTTAACGGCTCAATGTAAATTACATCGGCCATTTCAGGGTCGGTCATGATGGTAGCAGGGTTTGAATTGACTAAAACAATCTGGTAACCTAATTTCCTGAGGGCTTTACAGGCTTGGGTTCCGGAATAATCAAATTCACAAGCTTGTCCGATGATGATTGGACCGGAGCCAATAATTAATATTTTTTTGATATCAGTCCGTTTTGGCATATTTCCCCTCCTGTCAAACGAAGTCAGCAAGCAGTCAGCCTGGTGATTTATGTGTATCCTTTGGACAATAAACTTAAATTATCTTGGTTGCCACCGTTAATTCTAGCATTTATATTATTAATTGAAAAGCAATACTTAATGGTATCAGATTGGCGTACAGTTAAATAGTTTGATCAACTTATTCAAATTATTCAGCTTAATCATTATGAAAGGAGCCTTTAAATAAACGCCGGCGCACAGGCCTGAGATTAGACCTGTGCGCCTTTGTTTATTGATCGAAAGTTGACCAGGTGTTTTCCGGCAGCAGAGCGATAATCAGCGGGGTGTCGGAGCCGCTGGGAGGGGTATAGATAAATTCCTTAGTCTGGCCGGCTTCAAGTACGCCAAGTATGGCGGCTTTTTGCAGGCCGGTAAAGTGGCCGGTTTCCGGGACTTTATAAACCTGACCGTCAGCTGCTTGAAAGGCTGCTTTAAATATGCTGCCCCGTGGATTTAACATCACGCCGGTTTTTTCCGGGGCGGTGATTTTAACCCGGTAAATTACACCGTAATTGCCGATGTTCCGGATCGTTTCCCCGGTCAAGGGGTCTATCCCTTCCACCCAGCTGTCGTGGCCGGGTTCTTCCAGACCCAGGGTGATTTTTTCAGCATTGCTGCCGGCCTGGATGTTCACCAGGCAATCGGAAGTGGGGAAAACGCCGCGCACCTGCTGTTGATTGCGGGGCAGAACAGGCAGGGATAACAGGTAATCAATCTTTTCCCTTAATATTTCCGCCGGTGTTTTGACCGGAGGCATCGGGCTCATTTCAGTATTATCCGGCTCCGGAAGGAGCATGCTGTCTGCTGGATTAGAGCCGGTAATTGGAGCAGATTCCGCTGCTGCACCCGAGTTGTCCGCAGATCCGGAAGTCCGGTTAGCTACGCTGTCACCGCCCGTTGTGGGTGACTCACCGGCGTTGCCTGAGCTTACCCCGGTATCATCTATGGATGACTCGCCCGCGGCCGGGGTACTCGGGTATGTTAACGGATCAGTCTCCGGGGTTGGCTCAGGCTCTGGCGCTTTCTCCGGGCCCATGATCACGCTGAGGGTAATGGTGCCATCTGCCTGGTAGTCCTGCATGCCGGTGACCGCTTCGCCTTTATTCAGGAAGCGCATGCCCTGGTTTAAGATAAGCTTTTCACCGGGGTTAATCGTGATATCCGGTGCTCCCTGGGAGCTCAGGTAGCGCATCGATACAGCCTGTCCCAGGTTCATGTAATCATTAACCGGGCCGCCTTCACCGGACTTAATTGTTTTCAGGGTTACGGGCACGAGATTATTGTTTTCGGCTATGACGTATAAATACTGTTTTTCGTCGGCGCCATTTGCGTGGTGATAGAATAATCTAAAGTTCCCGGATGCCTCACTTTGGTAAAGGATACCGGGCTGGCTCACTATCTCCGGGCTGTTGCTCAGATGCAGGACTGTCCCGGTCCGCTCAAAGGTGGTGTTGGCATTGGCAGTAAAGGTATTGAATTTAACATTGTCCAGGTTTTCAAATAATTCACCGTAAACCGGCCGGGACAATTTAAATACCATCTCACTCATCAGCTTTTCATTGGCTACAGTAAAGTTTGTGGTGGCGGTATCACTCCAGTTTCCTGCAGCGTCCCGGAGTCTTAAAGATAAAACATATGTACCCGGCCGGAAAAAGGCGCGTGGTTGTCCGGTCCTGACCTGGGTGTCATCCAAAAGCCGGTAGCTCCACTCCTGGGCCGTGATGCTTTCCCCGACTTCATTATCATAAGAAAAATTGTATTTGGCCTCTTCTCCGATTTTAAGCACATCACTCTGTAGTCCCAGAGAGGTGATCACGGGCGGCAGGTTAATGGGTTCTTCTTCTGCTCCCTCTGTCTTTTGCTTGGTGATGGTTATGGTCTTGGCCGATGGATCAAAATCAACCTGAACATTAAAATTTTCGGCCAGGAAACGCAGGGGCACCAGGGTGCGCCCGTCTTTGACAAAAGGCGGGCTGCTTAGTTCTACTTCCTGGTTATTGACCATGGCTTGTCCTGTGGTCAGGGAAAATTTGATTTGTGTCGCACCTTTGTTTATTTGCACCGTATTAGTTGCTGCTTCCCATTGCACTGCGGCACCCAGAGCCTGTTCCGTTACGAAGCGGATGGGCAAATATGATACCCCATCCACAACTACCGGCGGTATCTCCAGCTGGTACGGCACATTGTTCAGTAGCGCAGTGCTGCTGCCCAGGGTTAATTGCAGCTTGGTAGATGTCACTGTTGTCCCGGCCTCTGTGGTGTCCTCTGCAAAACAGAGGGAGGGAGCCACCAGCAGGGTAGATATGGTTAGGGCGGCGCAAAATTTCCTGAATTTCATAATTAACCTCCAATGGTATATTTCTTCTTAAATTAGACGTTTTTCGACTATAGAATGTTGCACGCATTATGCCTGTTGGTACGTTAATTATTCTAGTTTTATGTTTGTGTGCCTTAAACTTTATAACCGGGTTCCCTTCGGATGGTAGTAATGGCGTTGTTGATGATTGTGTGAGTTGCATAATTATTAGATACATAATTTATAGAATTAAATGAAACATTGACATGCGGTAATGAAATTACATTTGACTATCGCCTCAAGCCCGGGGTTTCCAAATCGACCAATGCCTTAGCTTAGATGAAGATTATTGGTCTTGAGGTGTAATAGCAAAAGAGCAGGTTATCCTGCTCTTTTTTAAAGATAATTATAATATAATAGTTGACACCGGAAATTAAATCCCGCTATAATGGTTGATGACGGAAACTAAAATTTATTAAGGAGCTAACTCTTATGCATAAAGATTTTGTGCATATTTACAACCTAATCCAAGAATTATCCTGGCATTTTGGAGCTCACGGCATTAATGGCGAGTGCTGTGGGGATCTGTCTTTAGTGGAATATATGGCTTTGAAAAGAATAAATGATGCGGAAAATATCACTGTGCAGGAAGTAGGGCATGCCTTAAATTTTACCAAAAGCGGGGCCAGTAAAATCATTGATCGTTTAGAAAACAAGGGCTATGTGAAACGTGAGATATCTTCAATAGACGGACGTGTGTGCTGTGTAAATACAACTGCCAAAGGGGCAGAAACAGCCTTGGAAATAGTTCAACGGTATTCTAATTATGTCTCTGAAATGCTGAAAGCTCAGGATGCTGCGATGGTCGAGAATGTTAAAACCGTTTTGGAAATCCTGGTAGACTCCGCACATCGACAGGAGAACCTGTTGAAGGGCAAATTTCCACAGGGGGGAGGCGGGATGTCGGTATTTTCGATGGATAAGTAAGTTCTCACGATACCGTTGGTTTTTTTCAAGCCAGGTTTACAAGAAGTTAATTATCATAATCTTGACGGGATTTAATTGTGGGAGGTGGGGGGTTACATGTTTGAGCTAAATAATTTAGCCGAAGCCGGTAGATTTTTTCTGGTCATCGCCGGGGAACTGATCCTGTTATTTATTGGTGTTTCCTTCCTGGTTGGGCTGCTGCAAGAATTTATACCGCCTGAGACAATCCAGAAAGTAATGACCAGGCAGAAAAAATTCATTGGCAATATAATAGGGGCCGCATTGGGGGCACTTACTCCTTTTTGAAGCTGCTCTACAATACCTGTCCTGGTGGGACTGTTAAACGCCCGTGCTCCCTTTGGAGCAAGCATGTCTTTCTTAATTGCTTCACCGCTTTTAAATCCGGTTATCATAGCTTTGTTTCTGAGCCTGTTGGGTATAAAAGTTACCGCTGCTTATGCCGCTATCACTTTTATAGTTGCTGTTTTTATCGGCATGCTGTGGGAAAAAATGGGGCTGGCCGACCAGTATAAAAAAGTGTATATCCAAAAGGGCGCCGGCACAGCTGGAGAGATGTCGGTACTTGACTTAACTGTTGAACCGGAACCGGATACTATGAAAATTAAATTTAAGCGGGCCGGTGAGGCGGCCTGGTCATTGTTCCGACAGGTTTTTCTCTACTTAATGCTGGGCGCGGCTATTGGAGCCTTTATTTATGGTTTTGTGCCGGATTCGCTGATCATGAAATGGGCCGGCCCCGGCAATCCACTGGCTGTACCGGCAGCCGCCCTGATTGGCATACCCATGTACATCAGAGCGGAAACCATCATACCCATCAGTGCCGTGCTCATAGGCAAAGGTATGAGTATCGGGGCGGTAATAGCTTTGATTATCGGTGGTGCCGGAGCAAGTATCCCGGAGGTAATTATCCTGGCCTCCATTTTTCGCCGCAAGTTGATCATTGCATTTGTGGTTACCATAGTAACTGTGGCTATTCTGGCCGGATATTTATTTAATTTGATATTTTAAGCTTGCTGCAGATATAATTCCTGGCGACGTAGCTTGCCAAGCGGAGGTATCACCATGCTGAATATTATCAACAACAGCAACGATCCCTATTTTAACTTAGCCCTGGAAGAGTATTTAATAAAACAGGCGGCCCTTGACGATGACAAATTGATACTCTGGCAAAATGCGCCTGCCATTGTTATTGGTAAGCATCAAAACGCATTGGCGGAAATCAACTACCACTATGTGCAGGAAAACAACATCCAGGTGGTGCGCCGGCTTACCGGAGGCGGGGCGGTTTATCATGATCCGGGCAACCTTAATTTCACTTTTCTCCTTAATCGTGATAATTTTGCTACTACTGATTTTTCTGTTTTGGCCGAGCCGATTATTTATTGTTTAAGTACTCTGGGCGTACGGGCAGAATTTAACGGCAGAAATGATATTTGCGTGGACTATAAGAAATTTTCCGGCAACGCCCAGTATCTCTATAAGAACACTCTTTTACATCACGGCACCATCTTATTTGATAGCGATCTTACCGTGCTGGGCCAGGCTTTAAAGCCGAAAAAGAAATACATTTCCAGAGCGGTAAGATCTGTGCAAAGCCTGGTGACCAACCTCAAGCCCTACCTGCCGGGCGGCCTGAACCTGCCCACCTTTAAGCAGCTGCTGGCTGAAAGCATTATTGCTTACCATAACCGGCCGTATCAGGAGTATCAGTTAACCGCAAAGGATATCCAGGCGGTTAACCGGCTGGTGGCAGATAAGTACAGCACCTGGGCCTGGAATTTCGGCAGTGCACCCGCCTTTGCTTACCAAAAAGAATTGACCTTTGCGGGGGGCAGCCTGACGTTGCATTTCAATATCAGCCACGGGCTGATTACTGAGTGTAAATTTTATGGTGATTTCTTTGAGCAACAGACGGTGCAGGAACTAGAGGCCATTTTAACCGGCCGGCATTACGAAGAGGCCGGTTTACAGTCTTTGCTGGAAAAGGTTGACGCATCGCAATACATCAGGGGGCTGACTTCGGAACAATTAATGAGCTGTTTGTTTTAGCTTACACCTGCCGGTTTTGTTATTAGCGGATGGTTGTAATACGTTAAAGCTACTGTTGACATGAATGGTGGTAGGTAATTATTATATAAGCAAATTTTTATATGACATATTTCACTTTAATATATAAATAACATTTTATATAAGTACGGGAGCGGACTGGCCGGAATTTTCATCGACTCCGTTAAGGAACAACTTAACAAAAATAATGAAAAAGGAGCATTTACAGATGAGCGAAAAAGGGTATTTGGAATTTGTCTATGATAAGTTTGTTTTCCGGGTTAGGGAAGATTATCTTTACCACAAGGATGAGTGCTGGGCAAAAGAGGAAGATAACGGGTTAATTACGGTAGGAGTTACCGATTACCTGCAGGCAACCGGCGGCATGGTAATGGTTACAGAAATTAATGAAGCCGGCAGTGAAGTTGAAGAGGGTGGGGAAATAGGCACTCTGGAAGCCAAAAAACCCACTAAAAAAGCCAAAACAGTTGTGGGCTTAACTTCGCCGGTAAGTGGCGTGATCAAAGATGTGAACGACAACATGGAAGAGGACCCGGTACAAATCAACCGTGACCCCTATGGTGAAGGCTGGATATGCAAAATTGAACCTACCAACTGGGCTGAGGAAAAGCAGAAACTAATGAATGCTAAAACCTATTTCCCATTAATGGAAGAAAAGATTAAGAAAGTAATTAAAAAATTTTTAGATGAAGGCAAGGATATTGAGTTTTATTAATGGCTGGTTTTTTAGGGGCGATTCAAATTTTAAAGACTTGATTGAATAAAGAGGAAGGGGTGTATTTGTTTGGCTAATTGTTGTGACCCCAAGGCCCCAAAGGTCAATATGATTAAACTAGATACCGGCATGGTAGGTATGCTCGGTCTAGATCAAATTATAGCCGGAGTGCATTTAATGGAACCGCTATCTAAAGAAGATGCTATGGCCGAATTGGTAAAAAGAGCTGCTCTTTATAATTATATTCCCGGTTCGGTCAAGGATAAGTATGCCGAGGCTTTGTACGGGGAATACGTTAAGAAATTTAATCGGGATGATAAAGCTAAAATCATCTAAAAGGGGGGCTAAGATTACCCGGAATACATGGTGGGTCTGATCCTGATCGGCCTGGCCCGCCTGCATAGCTATGGTGATTGTCTGGAACACGCTGGCTAAAGGCGATTCGGAGAACGCTGCTACACCGGTAACGCTAAACTCCATTTTCCAGGTAATCTTCTTTTCATTTTACGCTTACTTTTTTATCACCATCATGCCCCGGTGGTTCGGCCTGGAGTCTTTAGTAATAGACATTTCCATGGCCGAGGTAGCCAAGAGCGTGTTTATTTAACTCGGTATACCCTTTATTGCCATCACCCGGTTTATCTTAATGCCGGTGAAGGCAAGGAGTGGTATACAAACAGTTTATGCCCAAGATCGGTCCTTTGACTTTAATCGCTTTGCTGTTTACCATTTTGTCATGTTCTCCTTTAAGGGCGAGTATATCGTTGTCCTGCCGCTGGATGTGGTTAGGATTGCTATTCCGCTGATCTTATATTTCTTAATCATGTTCATGTTTTCATTTTTCATGAGTAAAAAAACTAGGCGTCAATTACGAGCAGACCACTACCCTTTCCTTTAAATTATTATGCTGTTATCATAGCCGAAAACCTGGCCCACCGGAAAACGGAGCGCAATTACGGTGCTTGTCTGCGCATTGAAAATGAATTGGTGCCCTTTAACATTAAAAAAGTCAATTAACCGGGGAGCAGTGTAATGGACAAAGCAAGGAGGTAACCACATGGCGGAAAATGCCCCCAAATGTTATGATGTCGTTTTTCTGGGCGGCGGGCCGGCCGGCTACCAGGGCGCCATACGTGCGTCCCAGCTCGGCGGCAGGGTGGCGGTAGTGGAGCAGGAATACCTGGGCGGGGTCTGCCTCAACCGCGGCTGTATTCCCACCAAAGCTTTGAGAGCCTCGGTGGAAGTGCTGCGCCTGGCCCGCAAGAGCAAATCTTTCGGGATCAATGTGGAAAACGTTATTCCCAACGTACCGGCCATGATTGCCCGTAAAAACAGGGTGGTAGAACTATTGCGCGGGGGAATCGAATATTTATTTGAGCAAAACCGGGTCGACCTGTACCAGGGGATAGGGCGTTTGCTGGAGCCCGGAGTGCTTGAAGTAAACGAAGAGGACGGGCTAACCAAAGTTTACGCCTGCAAAGTAGTGCTGGCCACCGGTTCCCGGACGTCCCGCCCCGGCTTCTTGACCGGCGAACAGCCGGGAGTGCTGACTACCGACGATATTTTGGAAATGACCGCTGCCCCTGCTTCGCTGCTGGTGCTGGGCGGCGGGGCTGTGGGCGTGGAGATGGCGGTGATTATGGTTGAACTGGGCAGCAAGGTCACCTTGTTGGAAAGAGAAGACCGCATTCTGCCCCGGGAGGATGCCGAAGCGGCTGCTTACCTGCAATCGTTGCTCAAACGGCGCAAGGTCAAGGTACTGACCGGGGCGCGGGTGGAGCAGGTGCAGGGCGACCAAAATGTTACCGTTACTTTGGCCGGGGGTGACACCCTGTCGGCAGAAAAGCTGCTGCTGGCTGCAGGCCGAAAGGTCAATGCAGAGAACATTGGCCTGGAAAATATCGGCATGCCGGTGGACGGTAAGCCACTACAGGTGGATGAACACATGCTCACCGGAGTGCCCGGTATATATGCAGCAGGCGATCTGGCCGGGAAAACCTGGCTGGCTCACGGAGCCTTTGCCGAAGGGATCACAGCCGCCGAGCACGCACTGGGGCGCCCGGCGGCTATGGATTACCGGGTGGTGCCCCGCTGTGTGTTCAGCACCCCTGAATTCGCTGCGGTGGGGATGAGCGAGGAAGAGGCCAAAGCACAGTATAATGTCAAATCAGTCACTTTCCCCTTTAGGTCGCTGGGCATGGCCCAAGCAATGGGCGATTGGGAGGGTATGGTTAAACTGGTGGTGGACAGTAAGACCGAACAGCTCCTGGGCGGGCATATTGTGGGGCCGCATGCCGGGGATCTTATTGCCGAGGTAGCCCTGGCTATGCAAAACAAGATAGGGATCAGAGGTATCGTGGAAACCATCCACACCCATCCTACTTTGTCGGAAGCCGTATTGGAGACGGCTCAGGGAGTGCTGGGCCTGGCCATCCACATGGACCCGGTGGACAGGAGTTAAGTTAATCCGATGTGAGGAAGGTGTGACGAATAGCTCCGTAGGGAGCTTAGCAAACAAGTGCAGCTTAACTAATGGAAAACTCTACAGCGGGGTGAAGGTAATGGATATATGTGTTGAGAACATCTGGGAAAATTTTAGTCAACCATTAAAGAGTTTTATAAAAAGACGGGTGGATAACGAGCAAGACGTCGAGGATATTCTGCAAAATGTGTTTTATAAAATACACCACAACATTAGTAATTTAAATGAAACCGGCAAAGTCCAGGCCTGGGTATATCAAATTACCATGCACGCCATAGCTGATTATTATCGAACGCGCCGGTATGCATTTGCTTCGTACTCTGAAGAATTACCGGATGCAATACTAAGTGATGTGCAGGAGGAGGAAGCCGCCAACGAGGAAATTGCACAATGCTTAAAAAACATGGTCCAGGACTTACCCGAGAAATATAAACAGGCACTTATCTTAACGGAGTTCCAGCAGCTAACCCGGAAGGAATTGGGGGAGCGCCTGGGTTTATCGATGTCCGGGGCTAAGTCCAGAGTGCAAAGGGCCAGGGGTAAGTTAAAGGAAATGCTTTTGGACTGCTGCCATCTAGAATTTGACCGTTTAGGCAATGTGATAGATTATCAACATAAATGCAGTGATTGTAAATACTGCTAAAATAAGGCATATAAATATGTGCAGTACTCTCATATCCGTACCATAATCCCCACCTTGATTATAAAGTGCAAAGTGGGGATTTAATATTCTATTTACATACCCGGCAGACAATGGTAATTTTAAAAACCTCCAAGCGGAGCTCTTATTTAGCTTCTGCATGGAGGTTTACACAAAATCTGAAACGGTCCTAATTGAGCGAGTCTACTATATTAATTCTGTTTTACCAAAACAGAATAGGTTACTATCATGTATCTCAAACTGGTAACGGTTCAAATTCCATAGCCTTTTTCCCGGAAGCTGGATCAGATTTATAATGTCTAAATGCCAAAATTAGAGCATATTTGTATTGCCTTTCAGCAGTTTCAGGGATAAAGTTCCTTCTGCCAACAATTTCTAATAGTTTGTCAGCAGCTTCATCACCCGTTAAGCCAAGTTTCATTACCTCAAGAAAAGCATGCTCTACTCCTGCCAATCCTATCATATCTCCGCCAACGTCTAGCTTATATATTTTTGATGCATTAGGATCACTACAGCTCATATCTGTTTACCCGCCTTCTTTTCAAAATATCAATTTAAAAATATCCGGCCGGCATATCCACCGCCGGTATGTAATTCAAAAAGCAACTACCGGCTTGCAACGGAAAATGGAGGTCTGTAACCAAATAATAGCCCCTTCTGGTTGAACATCAGGGGCTTTGCTATAGCTCCTCCCGGGGCATGTCCCTAATTTTGTATTTCGGCTTATAGGATTATTTAATGCCGTTTAACTCAGTTTCCAACTCATCCAGCAAACTTTGCATGTGCTCTTGCGGCTTTCCGCGAATCATTTTTCCTATAGCGATGGCCTCTTTAATTTCATTTTCGCCAACTCCTGCCCTACGGGCAGCGTTGAAATGATGATTTAATCAAGGCTGACAGTTTGCAGCAATACTGGCTCCAATGGCGATTAGTGCATGCACCTTCTTATCCAAAAATTTCACCTCCTTTTCATCCGTAATAGCTCAAGTTATTGAACGCTTGCAACATCATTAATTCCAGCATCTTGCAGCATTTTCAGCAGTTTTTTCTTGGCTATAATTAAAACCTCCAAGCTGATGCTCTTATTTACTTCTGCCTGAGGTTTACACAAAATCTGGAACGGTCTCTATAGCTCTTGCTCGATGTATTTCTTCAGAGCTTTCTTATTGGGCACCTTGCCGGATGCTTTAACCTTGCCGTTAACTACCAGGGCGGGTGTGTTCATCACCCCAGCAGCGAGGATATCCCGTAAATCCTCGACCTTTTTCACTTCGGCTCCCAGGTTCAGCTCACTGTTTATTTCCGAGACTCTTTTATACAGCTCATTGCACTTGGCGCAGCCTGTTCCCAATATCTTTATCTCCATATAATTACACCTCCAGCCTTTAATTTTATTTTATCTTGATGTCATCCTGAGCGTAGAGAAGGCTCTAAGGATTCTTCTCTGCGTTCTTCAATGACATTATTTACATTATATTTAATGGCACTGCCTTTGTAGATTGCACTATCTATATGAACAGATAAGCAAAAGCATTAAAGGTATAGCCAATAATAATAATGCCCACGGTGACCAGCCCCGTGAATAATACCAGCAGCCTCATTTTTACCACTTGCTTCAGTAATATCAGCGAGGGTAGGGAAAGCGCGGTTACGGCCATCATCAGGGATAGCACCGTGCCCAATCCTACTCCTTTGCCCACCAGCGCCTCGGCAATGGGCAGGGTGCCGAAAATATCTGCATACATCGGCACACCGATTAAAGTCACCAGCGGTACAGAATACCATTTGTCCTGACCAAGCAGGGCATTGATAATGGACTCAGGTATCCAATTATGGATGGCAGCACCTATGCCGACACCGATAAAAATGTACAGCCATACTTTTTTTATAATATCCCGCACCTGCCCGCCGGCATAGACAAAACGATCACGGGTGGTCAGTTCTTCCTGTTCGACATCAATCAAAGCATTGTTATAAACAAACGGTTCAACATACTTCTCCATCTTTGCTTTATTAATGATGGTCCCACCGATGACGGCCAGGATAATGCCAACCACTACATAAGCGATAGCAATTTTCCAGGTAAAAATGCTGGCAATTAAGATCACTGAAGCCAGGTCTACTAGAGGTGATGATATTAAAAAAGAGAAAGTGATCCCAATGGGCAGTCCGGCATTGGTAAAGCCGATAAATAAGGGAATAGAGGAGCAGGAGCAAAATGGCGTGACCGTGCCTAAAAGTGCCCCCATGGTATTAGCCTTGATACCGGTAAAGCGGCGCAAGGTCTTCCTGGTGTTCTCAGGTGAAAAAAAGCTCTGGATATATGAAATAGTAAATATTAAAACCGAGAGCAGGATGAATATCTTAATCACATCATAGATGTAGAAATGGATGCTGCCGCCAACCCGTGTATGCATATCCAGGCCGAAGCCGTTGGTCACCAATAAAGCCACCAGGTCGGACAGCCACTCCATTCTGAGCAGTTGATCATTTAACCAGGAGAAAATTGACACCGGAGCACCCCCCTTAGCGGTTTAACCGTGGTCAGCGCGAATGCCGCCGGATTTCCGCTTGATGCTGCACAAGGTCACCGGCTGCCCGCAGCACCCCGGCCCATTGGAGTATTTATGCGGGCCACGGCTTTTGACTTCCTGCCAGTTAGCCAGATTCTGCAAATCAGCCGCGAAAGGCTCGGTTTGCCTGAGGTGATCAACAACGATGCTATCCAGGAATTTGATTTTTTCCAGTGAGACCAGGGTATAGTAAACCCACTGCGCACTCTTGCGGTCTGTAACCAAACCTGCCCGCCGCAAGACCCCCAGGTGCCGCGAAGCCTTAGCCTGGGTGATGTCCAGTACCTCCATGACGTCACAGACACATAACTCTCCATTACCATAAAGCAGGTTGATAATCCGCAGGCGGGTCTCATCGGATAGCGCCTTTAAAATTTCCACGATATTTTTCATTGATAGTTTACCTCGCAAGAATATAATTGTATAATCGATTATAAGTATATAATACGCTGCGGTTAAAGAAATGTAAATAAATATTATTTAAAAAATCGGAGATGAAAAATATGACGGATTCAGTAACCGGCAAACTAAATTTTCTAGATCGTTATTTAACGCTGTGGATTTTCCTGGCCATGGCCATTGGCGTGGGGGGCGGTTATCTTTACCCGCAAATCGCTGATTTCTGGGGGCGGTTTCAGGTGGGCACCACCAATATTCCCATTGCTATCGGGTTGATAATCATGATGTACCCGCCCCTGGCCAGGGTAAAGTATGAGGAAATCGGTAAAGTGTTTACCAACGGCCGGGTCATGGGACTGAGTCTGGTGCAGAACTGGATCATCGGCCCGCTGCTGATGTTCTTTCTGGCCATCATTTTCTTGAAGGACTACCCTGAATACATGATGGGCCTGATCTTAATTGGCCTGGCCCGCTGCATTGCCATGGTGATTGTGTGGAACAGCCTGGCCAAAGGCGATGCAGAGTACGCCGCAGCCCTGGTGGCGCTTAACTCCATTTTCCAGGTGATTTTCTTCTCGATTTACGCCTATTTCTTCATCACTATCATGCCCCGGTGGTTTGGCCTGGAGTCTTTGGAGGTACACATTTCCATGGCCGATGTGGCCAAAAGCGTGTTCATTTACCTCGGTATACCTTTTATAGCGGGTGTAGTCACCCGTTTTACCGTCATGCCGGTGAAGGGTAAGGAGTGGTATGACAAACAGTTTATGCCTAAAATCGGCCCTTTAACTTTAATCGCTTTGCTGTTTACCATCTTTGTGATGTTTTCTTTAAAAGGCAATTATATTGTTGCCCTGCCGATGGATGTGGTTAGAATTGCTATTCCACTGATCCTGTACTTTTTGATTATGTTTATGTTTTCGTTTTTCATGAGCAAAAGGCTGGGGGTCAACTACGAGCAGGCCACTACCCTTTCTTTTACCGCGGCTAGCAATAACTTTGAACTGGCCATTGCTGTGGCGGTGGCCGTGTTTGGGATTAATTCCGGCCAAGCGTTAGCTGCGGTCATCGGCCCGCTGATTGAAGTACCCGTGATGATCTGGCTGGTTAATGTAGCCCTATCATTTAAACGGAAGTATTTCGACGTGGCGCTGCTGGCCAGATAGGCTGAGGGACCGGCCGCAAAATTAAAGAATACTTACGTTGCCATTGCTAACCGTTGCTAAATGAAAAATAACGTCTAGTTGAAAATCAGCCACTGGAAAGTTGAGTAATTAACTTTATGCAAACCACAAAAGCTGGAAGGTGATGTAAAACTATGTGGAAAACAGCCATGAAGCTATCCACTCTACAAAACAATCAGGTTATTATTTTCCGATACTGTTGTATACAGCTAATGCATCGGTAATATTATACTGTTCCGTATAGTGATCTCCTTTTGCACCGGCTGAAATCAGAATATATTCTTGTTTACCTACTTTGGCGAGACTCGCGAGACATAGACCGGCCTCATTGGTATAGCCGGTTTTCCCTCCTAAAATTTCCCCACCAGTAATGTTTTGATTATTGAGGTCTTCAAACATGGTACTGTAAAAGGTTATCCCATCAGGATGCACATTAGTAGGCCTTGTGAAATGATGTGACGACGTGAAAACCTCCCGGAAAATATCATTTTGCAAAGCATAACATAGAAGAACAGCCAGATCTTTTACTGTTGTGTAATGGTTTTCACTGTGAAGCCCTGTCGAATTTTCAAAATGGGTATCGTCCATATCAAGACCTGCCGCCCTTTGATTCATTATTTTTACAAAATTCTGCTCTGAGCCCGCAATCTGATCAGCAAGTGCAATACAGCACTCCGCGCCGCTTCGCAGCATTACTCCGTATAACAGATCGATTGCCCTGACCTGCTCACCCGGCTGGAAACCGGCCATTGATGCATCTGCTTCGTACAGCCCCTGAAATGTAGAATTGGTAAGTGTGATTTCTTTCTCCAGATCAGGTAAATTTTCTATCGCAACAATGGCTGTCATCATTTTAGTCAAAGAAGCAGGATAGATTTTTTCTTCACTATTTTTTTGCATCAGGATGGTACGATCTTTTAAACGAATCAGAATCGCATTAGTACTGTTCAGCTGGTCTGAAGATACAGCAACAGAGGGATCAAGTTCTATTTTTAACGAAGAAACCGGCGCTGTTCTATCGTCGGAAGAATCGGGTGTTACATCATTTTCTTTCTCTAATATCTGATGGTTTCCCAGAGCAATATAAAACAAAGCGGCAATGATAACTGTCAACAGAAATATTGCAAATATGCGTATTCCTGATTTTTTCTTTTTTGCTTTTCGTGCCATAATAAAACAGCTCCCTATTCTGTGCTAATATTATTAAACCACAGAACAGGAAGCTATGTTGGAATTTCTGGAGTTTCACTGTCGTCCGAAGCAGCTGAATAATGCTTCAGGTTTAAGGTTAAGGGACAGTTTGCCGGTATGGTAGACTGTCCCTTGAATTCTTTAAAAACTCAGGGTATTGATTCCGTTGCCAGGTAAATTATCTTCCTTAAAGAATCATCAGTTGGATACGCGGTTTTGATTTTGGTCACCTTCTCAACTGCCGGTGATATCCTTCAATTCAGCTCTCCATGTAAATTTATCAATAGCCGGTATACCGGTACCCGTTAATAATCAGCAAAACAATAGGATTTGTGAAATTTTTGGATTGCAAATTTGGCAATTATCAGATATATTGAAAATAGTACCGGTGTTTACACAGCACTGGGCGAATAAATAATGCTGCGCAGATTAAACAGAAGGCAAAGTAGATTCCTGACGACTTGCTACAGGCTGATTATCTCCCGTAGCCAGCTAATTCTTATTACTTTACCATAAAGAGCTAAAATTTGCAAAATAAACAAATATTATAATTATTATGATTTTTGTTTATGGTATGATTTTAGATATAATTAACAAAACAGAGGAGGTTAATATGTCAAATCTGAAAAGAAAAGTAGTCTCTTGTTTACTTGGAATTTACCTGCTGTTTACCTTCTTGCCAGCAGTATGCGCTGAGGAACTAACTGATGTAACTTTATCAGTTAACGGAAAAGTATTGGCTGTTAATTCAGCTGCCATCGTCGATAATGGCACTGTTTTGGTGCCATTCCGAGCTGTGTTCGAGGAACTTGGTGCTGCCGTGACCTGGGACAAAGTCACCAAAAAAGCTTATGCCACTAAAGAAAATACGATCGTTATAGCCTGTATACCTTGCGAATTTGTTAGTGTAAATGATGAAATACGACCAATATCTGTGCCACCCAGAATAGTCAACGACCGGGTCATGATTCCAGCGAATGTTGTTAACGGCCTTTTCGGAGCCAGCACAGCTGGTACGGCAAGCGATGCGGATACTGACACCATTAAGGGAACTTCTGCTGTCGAGTATAAAAAAATAACTCCTGAAGAAGCTAAAGCAATGATGGAAAATGAAAGGAAGCAGGTAACTGTTATTGATGTTCGCAGTGCTGATGAATTTGCCAGCGGGCATATTGAAGGCGCACTGTTAATTCCTGTTGACGATATTGAAAAATTAGCAGCGGCACAATTACCTGACAAAGATGCCACGATCCTGGTTTATTGCGGCTCCGGAGTGCGCAGTGCCAAGGCAGCCAATACGAATTGAAATGGGTTATACAGCAATTTATGATTTCGGCGGAATTAAGGATTGGCCATATGCTATCGTTAAATAAGCGGAGAAAAGACCGCGCGCACCTTTAAGGGGGTGTTCGCATACGGGTGCAATACTAACTCCGGAAGCAAATATAGATGTTCAAGGACCTTGACAGAAAAAATCGGGGTCCTTTTGCTATTGGAATTTTAGGTTCGTAATCTGGGGTCAGGCTTTAACTTGTTTAAACTAACTGTGTTATCTGGATAATAGGATGGGGTGGCCATATTCTATAGACAACGGGCCTGAACGGATGCTAGGGGCGGTGGATCTGTATCAGGCTAGGTATACAGATGAGATGATTTCAACGCCGGGGAATGGTGGCAGAGCCGGGAAGACCTGAAACGGGGCGTTATGGAGTTCCGGTCTGTTTTCGGCAATGACATCATGCTGATATTCAACATTATTAGTAGTCTTTTTATATTAGCCGTTATAAAAAAATAATGCACCCATCTAAACGAGGATGCATTAATATTAAATAAGAAATTTTTGGTGCCGGAGACCGGAATTGCTCTCATATGCCAATTATTTCAGAGACGTTCAAAGTAGAACAAAAGCATAAAAAGAACGTGGATAAGTCAAGGGTTTTAGTAATTTGTATGTATCCGGATAAGCCGGAATATACAACTTTTTCGGGTATATCCAATATTTTGTGCTGCGCCTGGACGTAGGCGAAATGGGGTTGTTAATATCTCATAAATGTATATTGATTCAATGAACGCTTCTATCAATTTTTCCATGGCTGTGTAGACAGTACCTTTTGGCTCATGGCAAAGACCACTGGAATCCATACTATTTATTTTTGCCTTGCCATTCGTCATCAATAATTAACCCTTTGCGTACAGCATGTTTATAAACAGGTAATTTTCTGAAATCTTCTAAGGTCATTTGCGAAATCCTAAGATAATCCATAAATTCCTCTGACTTGTATGCAGGTAAATCCCATGATATTTTAGTCCAATCAGCATTGTGCAGATCACAATCTATACATATCGCCATTAGTTTTTATCTCCCCCAATTAATATTTTACAACGATGTCGGTTCCCAGCAGGTACGGTATCGATATTTGTTCAATAAGTCTAATCGAATCAAGGTCAATATCGAAACTGTCCCACGGGCTATAGCTACCTGAAGCAATTTTCCTCCATCCCATTTGTCTGAAGATATCCTTTATCTCGTGCAAAGAATCAAAATTAATCGGACCACTTAATTTTATTCCCAGTGAGGCATATTTCTCAACATAGATACTGTATTTTTTATTTCCAAAATAATTATAATCGCCAGGAACTTTAACGTCTTGGAAAATTTCGAAGACCTGTTTACAACTAACTGCCTGGTCAATAGTCATACTATCTATTTCTGCCTGTTTTAGCTGGATAATCATTGGACACAGGCCGTTACTCAATGGTTTATTAAGATAACTTTTAAGCCCCATTGATGATACCAAATCAATGTCAGCTGTCGAAAGAAAAATCCTTTTTGACATAGGATCTAAAGGCGTTTGCCCTTTATTAAAAGGAATGAAATTACCGGAAAACCAATTACTATCATAGGCCAACTCAGTTAACTTGTCTGCGTCAATTCCATTGATATATAGCAAAGTTACATCCAAATCAATTAAATACTCAAAGGAGATTTTTCTTAACCAACCAGGCCTATCTTTGATGAGGTTAGTATTTATTTCAGAAAGCTCTAGACACTTATCCCCAATTGAAAGCCATGCCTTCAAAATCATCCCCCCAGCCCGTTTATCGAGTAAGCTTAAATACAACTTCTCGATTACTTCTCCATAATGTGCAAAAGCTTAAGTTCTTGAAGTCCTTAGTTGCCAGTTTTATAGAAAAACCGGTGTTGCCTGAGCTATAAAAATCAATATGCTTAGTAACATTTATATAGTGAAATAGCTCAGCATAAAAACTTAATAGTGGCCAACCGTTGTCAGATACTGCAACTTCTTTCAAAAAAGCTTTAGCAGCCTTAATTGTTTCAGGATTAGTATTATATATTTGAGTTTTATCAACATCAGGACCATCAGTATAGTCTTTGATAACATTCATCAACCATACTAATTGATCGGCATCCAATTTAGTGAGTGGAATTTTTAGCACATCACCAGTTTTGTTTTTTTGCACATACCCTAATGATAATAATTCTTTTAGTTTACTTGGGGTTTTAGGGAATAAATTGTCTAATAACCTTGGTTCTCCGCTCGGCTGCATATTGTTCTCTAAATCCTTATCGCACTTGTCCTTAATCCAGGCCTCATGCATCTCTAACAGTAATTTCAATGTTGGATCTAATTTATTTAGATCAATGCCTTGTAAGAACCTATAGAAATCTACCCAAGAAAGGTGACAAATGCTAGAACCATACTGTTTCCTTGCACTGTTAAACTCTACAACTGTACCTGGCGTTATAAAATCCGGTGTTATGTCTCTTTCCGTAAATTGCGTCAGATAAATAAGATAAACCGAATTTGATTGAGTCTGAGCCCGGGCAGCTTCCATATAAGTTTTAATCTGGTCGCGAGTGGAACTTTGATAATCATGCACTTTTACCTCTATTAGAATCGCAACATCTTCTCCGGTTGAACTTTTCAATTGAATAAAAATATCAATTGAACCTTTATCCTTAATAAAATGCTCCCTCTTCAATAATTCTTTGTTGTACCCGGCAGGACAAAAAAAATTAGGGTTCTGAGAATGAACATAAGAAAGGAACTTTATACAGTTATCGTTAGTATCCAATAAATCAGTTAATAATAAACTACTTGAGATTTCTGAGTGAAAGATGTTCTCTAATTTAAGCGGATTCCATACCATTTCAACACCTCATTTTTAATCATTTCCCCAGTAAATATTTTCTTGGCCCAACAAAGAATACGCTCTTTTTGCTTGGTCATAAAAGATTGGCTCACCAGTTCTTTCCAGTAGAGAAATATCACGTTGAATGGTTCTAGCACTTACCTTGTATTTCTTCACAAGGTCCATCGTCTTTACAAATTTGTTTTGGTTCAGTATTTTTAGGATACCGAGTAATCTGACAATTTTGGCTTCATATATTTTAGATTGTTTAATTTCACGATTAATTCTTTTTATATGCCTGACTACTTTTAATTCCAGAACTGAATTATTAGCAACAATATCATTCAAAGTGCAGATGAACCTGGTATTTAATCTTGCAGGTAATAAGTTTTTGGGTTGGCAGCTAAAAAAAACACTAAAACAAGATTCGTTTGTCTCGTTCCAGAAATCAATTAGAGTCTTTAATTCTTCCTGGCTTAAGGTATTTGGATTAAGGATAACGCATAACGAAGGCAGAGCAAAAAGGTCGGAATAAATGTCTGTATCTACTACCTTTAATCTGTGCTTATGTGCGATTGATTTAATACAAGAATTTTCCTGCGGGGTAAGGCCTAAACAAATCAGAGTATTATTTTTCCTAATTATTTGGTCCGGCTTAAATTCCTCGCCTGTCATAGGGTCTATTAATTTACTGATTATCCCACCTCCTTTTTTAATATCATACCTTAAGATAGCGACAACATTTGGTCGCCGGTTGCAAAAAATTAATGCTGACAGACGTTACAGAATAAAGTATAAAGATAATGCCAAGCTCTACTTGAGCGCAATCCTCGACCTCAAAGACAAAGGTGTTGTCTATCGGCAGTTGCTCGAAACAGCTGCATAAAAAGATGGACCCCGTCATTGACGGAGCCCAACGAAAACGGTTTCATTTTTTCATCTGTCTACTTGACAGGGAGCAGCTCACAGGCAGGGGGTTATATTTTTTTACATATTTCCCGTTATC
Source organism: Sporotomaculum syntrophicum (assembly GCF_009932395.1). GTDB lineage: Bacteria > Bacillota > Desulfotomaculia > Desulfotomaculales > Desulfallaceae > Sporotomaculum > Sporotomaculum syntrophicum. Next base: position 156,924 of record NZ_LSRS01000003.1, on the reverse strand, counting down.
GGAAATAATATTTTATTCTCTCGTGCCTCAGCTGTATTATGTATAACCTCTTACCCGAATTTTATTTTCTTCCACGATCCACAAGTGCCCAGAAATTGTTTCTTTAGATATTATAGGTAATAACTTTTTAATTAAATTAATCACGTTTTATTTATTTTGTTGTTCAACCCTTAAAACAATAATTCCTTCATACTTTTCAGGAGGATAGATTAAAATATTTGAAAAGTCATAATCCAAGGTAATTAGAATACGCTGTTCTTTTTTACATATAGTAATTAGTTCCCTATCTTGAATGCCCTCAAGACCTTCCGAGTAAACAGATTCAGCATCGTGACCTGCTGCCGCTAATACATCGGCTACGTCAATAGGTAGGTTTTCATCAAATTTAATTTTCATTTTAATTTACCTACAGGGCGATATGGCGTTCTTTTGCAAGTAAGGCTGCATAAGCTAGAGCTGCATCAATATCAGCAGAGTTTAAAGAAGGATAACTCTTTAATATTTCTTCACGATTATGACCGGCAGCCAGATTATCTAAAATCACAGATACGGGAATTCTGGATCCGGAAATACATGCCTTGCCGTGACATACTTCTGGATCAACTGTTATTCTTTTTAAGATATTCATTTTAGTTTCCCTTTCTAAACGTTTCAACGTTAGGTTTGGGTTGGGCTGGTGGTCTGGGGCGGTTTGCCAGGAACTAGTTATGATACTGTTAAACCATATTCAATATTTTACCATCATATTATTTAAAATAACAAGACCAGGATGTTTCGAGCATTAGTCGCGCATTAACCGGCCGGTAATAACACCGTCACTATTGTACCTTTTCCCGGTTCACTTTGAATCTCGATCTTGCCGCCGTGATTTTCAATAATTTTTTTGATGATGAACAAGCCCAGGCCGGTGCCGTTTTCCTTGGTGGTGAAAAAAGGGTTAAACATGCTGGTCATAGTTTGCTTATCCATACCCATGCCGGTATCCCTGATGATTACTTGCACGATTCTTTCATTACTGTTCCAGGAAGATTGTACAAATATCTTGCCGCCAAAGGAAAGAGCCTCAAAGGCATTTTTAAAGATATTAAGGAATACCTGTTTAAGCTGGTCACTGTCTCCGAAAATGTCCGGGATGTCTCCGGCCAGGTCCAGGTTGATCTCCAACTTACGGAGGGATGCTTCATTTTCAACCAACATGGTCACATCGGTGATTATTTGCACAATGGAACACCGGGTGCGTTTGGCATATCCAGGTCTGGAAAACTGTAGAAAATCTGAGATGAGGTTGTTAACATGTTCTAACTCAGCTCTGATTATGCTTACATGTTTTTCTTTGGGGGTTCCTGTCAAGTCCTTCTGTAATAAGGTCAAAAAGCCTCCGATAACGGTAAGGGGGTTGCGAATTTCGTGCACCATTTCCGCCGCCATCTGTCCCAATATGGCCAGTTTTTCAGCTTTAATAACCGCCCCTTCCAGTTCATGCTGCCGTTCCGCGGGCATGAATACTGCTGCGGCACCCACCGGGTAACCACTTTTGTCCCTGATGAGCTGGGTGCTGGTTAAATAATTAGCAAGGCTTGTAAACGGAAGCACTGCCCTGGGGTTCAAGTCTTGAAATTCCTTGCCTGTGGTGAGGGTTTGCAATAATTTATTGGGGGTGTTAAGCGGCTGGCCGATAACCTCGTCCTCTGTTATCCCGGTCAACCTGGACAGTGCCTGGTTGAACAGGCATATCCGGCCATTTTTATCAATCACTAGTAATCCAATTTTTAAGTTGGCAATGGCTAGGCTTGACCAGCTTTCTGCAATATCCACCATTAACTTAGTCCTCCACTCGGCTAAAACCATTCCAGGTTATTATAAAGATGTTTTAGAATGGTTTTTCGGATAATTTATCCATAAAGTAATTATTAATCAGGTCACCGTTGCGCAGGCGGTAAATGGTCGTCTTTTCAGTACCGCCTATCTCCACAATGCCCAGGGCGCTCAGGGTAGTCAGGGCTATTTCGATCTCGTGCTTGGGCCTGTGCAAGCGGAGGGCTAAACCGTCTGCTGTATCCCGAGTATGCGGGTTGGCTTGAAAAAAAGTAAGCAACTCGATCCGGAGTATACTTAGCGTAACTGGGTCTGTTGTTTGATCCAAATCCGAGGTCATGAGTTGCCACCCTCCTCCGGCGGATGCTGCGGCAGGGGTAAAGCAAGGAATTCACAGTAATCTGCACCCATTGACTGGCAGGCCATTTCTTCGCAAATGATATCCTTTTGGAAGATGACACTGAGAGAGCCGGCTAAAACCCCCCGCAGCATATCACATTCCACCTGTGGAGTACGGTATAGATGCCCGTATACGTTGGCGGTGTCGGCCCAAAAGGAGTCGTGACACCGGATCTGTACTCTGGCCTGGGATTGACTGTAGGAAACCAGCTCTAATTTGCCTAAACCTAGATTGGTTAGTTCCTCAAGAAGTCGTTGCAGGCATTCCTGCGGGCTGAGAATAGACTCCTGGGCCTTGCCGGCCAGGGTGAGTCCCGACTGGTACCCGGCATCGTAAAGTACGTGTTTTAAGACTTGAGGTGCGTGCTCTCTGATGGAATTCATCAGGGAAGCATAAGTTTTTTGGCGGAGCAGAAACGCCCGGTGTCCTGCCATTTTAATGATATAATTTTCCCTGGTAACGATCTCTTCTTTCGGCCGGGTGCTGGGTATAAGCTTGCCGTAGCAGAACCCGTCCGCAGCGATATCTACTGCAGTAAAATATTTATTTTCTCCTAGTACATGACGTAAAATAGCCTGAAAAGTACTGAGACGGATACAATTCTTGAGAAACAGGCCTTCTTCCCGGGTACGCTGGCAGTACTCCCGGTAAACGCACTTATTAGTTTGAACAGACATGAGCAGGCTTTCCCCGGCTTCCTCTATTGAAAAATCCACGGCATGTAGGAAACCTACGCTGTCCATAATTTTCAGATAAGTTATGCAGATATCCAGGGGCTTCTTGGAGGGCAGTTTGGCATCATCCCAGTACTCGTCGATAAAGTATTGGACTGACCCGATGACAAAATGTTCCATCCAGTGATGGCCGCTAAAGGGCACCTGATTCATGGTATTACCCATGCTTAAGAACATATAATTCATTATTTTCTTGGCTATATCGTTATCACTCATTCGTACACCCCCGTATCAGCAGCCACCACAATACCATAAATGGGGCTAATGGTAAACGTATGGGTAGAGGAGATATATTGCTGGCTTTTTATCTTACCTATCTTCATTTGCCGTACGGGATTATATCTGGAGCCTGTAAAGTTCATTTTCAGGATAAAATTGTACAGGTGGCCGGCGATGGTAATCAGCCGGGGATCTAATACCCCGTTGACAAAGATATCCATGGTGAGGATTTCCTTTTTCTTAAGCTGTTTGATACGTGTCCGGTGAAAGTCAATAACCTCCGGAATAACTAAATTGGTTAACAGAGTACTTAAGCTGTCCACCACCAACCTGACCCTGCGCCCCGCAAAGCTGCGCAGCACTTCCGATTCCAGGGCCAGGTACTTCTCAAGGTGGCGAAGATCGGTGAGGCAATATTTTTCTTTACTCTCCTCTTCTTCGTAAGCATCTATAAATACCAGCCGGCCTGTTTCTTCATAGGCTGGAGTGCCTACTTTAAAGCTTAAAAGGTGTTCACGCATTACTGCGGGAGGTTCATCACAGGCCACATAGACACAGGTATCGCCGCAGCGCAGCCCCTCTTTAATGAATTCCCCTGCCAGTACCGTCTTACCGACACCGGAATCACCTTCAATCATAATTTGGGAGCCATACGACAGTCCTTGCTCCAGGCTGCGATCCAACCCCTCAACTCCAAAATAGGCTCTATGCATAATGCTATCCTCCTAACCTGGGGAAAGCCTGTATACCCGAAGAGTTAATCTCAAACAGGTGATAGCCCATGGCATGGTTTACTCCCCGCATTTTATAAATTTCCACCTGTCTCACCCGGCGGTTTTGTAACATCTTTGACTTAAGTAAGATGCTACCCTGCACTATCGAATGAATGACCTCTAATTTCCCGCCGCTTTCAACTTCCCAGGCCGGACTGATCAATAAAGTGGTACAGTTGAGCTTGTTGAGCAAGGAGACTAGATAATATATTTTTTCATGCAGCACGGATATGTTATCGATACGAGAAATGAATGAATAAATAGAATCCAGCACCACACGCCGGGCGCCAAAAGCTTGGATTTGCTCGCTCAGACTGATAATGGTCTCGTCTATTTCCATCTCTGCAAGAGATGAGTATAAAATTTTGATTAAGTTGTGTTGTTGTAGTGCTTCCAGGTCCCAGCCAAAGTGCCGGGCGTTGTCCAATAACTGGAGCGGGGTTTCTTCAAGGGATAAAAATATGCCCTTGTCCCCGTAATCCAGGGCTCCCTTAATCAGGTACTGCAGGCTCATTACAGTTTTCCCGGTACCGGAGCCTCCGGCTACTGCCACACTGACGCCCCTTGGCAGCCCGCCCCGCAATAAATCATCCAGTCCGGGCACACCGGTGTGCACAATACTACCATCCTTTGTAGCTGTACTATTTATATCAATGGCTCCAAGGGCAAAAACCTTGATGCCTTTCTCAGTAATACGGAAGGTGTGTTTGCCGGGGATATGCTCCTGACCACGGGTTTTACAGATTTCCAGCACCCGGAGTCGGTGCAGACCCGGTGTTTCCTTGTTTTCCAGGCGAATTACCGCATCCACTACATATTCTTCAAAGGCGTAATCTCTTTGTCCGTCGCTTTCCCGTTCTTTGATTAATAATGAGGTTAGTCCTAAACGGCGCAGCCCGTTGCAAAAGCTATAAACTGACCTGCGCAGCAAGATTGGATCGCTAATTACATTGCGAAAATGGCTGATGCTGTCCACCAGAATGCGCTTGGCGCCTACCTCGCGCACAACCTCTTCAATCAGGTTAATTTCCGGGTCATTGAGCACTTCCGGAGAGGTACATAAAATACGCAGCTGGTTAGACGCTTCAAGGGCCTGAAGGTCCCAGCCCAAGTTAAGGGCATCGCGATATAGAGATTCGGGTAGTTCCTCACAGGTAACAATTATCCCCGGCTCGTTAAATTCGGTAATACCGCGATAGACGAACTCGATGCCGAAGGTAGTTTTTCCTGCTCCGGGTACTCCTTCGATTAAAACTGAATTGCCCTGAACAATTCCGCCGTAAACAAGTTTATCAAAGCCATTTATCCCGGTCGGTATGGTTTGCAAAGGAGTAGCTCCTTTCTTGTTGCAGTAAAGGCTAGCCTCTATAAATTCGACATAATTCCCAAAAATCCTTGCTAATCTGATAAGCTACTCTTAAATTTTACAAGTTTGGAGGTATAAATAACCAATAATCAGTACAATTAGTCTGAAAACATAGTTAGATTAACCCTATCCAGTTTTTTGTTTTGGCTTACCTGGTCATAAATACAATATCTTCCAGCTTAGCATTAGCTATTTGACCAACGCAGGCGCATTTAATCTTTAACAGAAAAAATATTTTACCTTTGGCCAGTTCTTCATGCTCAAGGGTTTCGAAGTTAGCCTGGCCTTTGGAGATGACCAGGCTTGACTGTTCAAGCAGATCCCTCACTTCGTTGGAGATTTTGGTCAGGGGCAGGCCCAGGTACGGGGAACCTGTGGTGAGCACCGTGGCAATTTGGTCCAAACCGGCCTGCCTGGCATCATCCATAGTAGCATCGTTTAATATAGGGCTGTCCTTAACCAGATAAGTAACTTTTTTACCCCGGCCGGTTAATTCTTCAGCCAGCAGCCGGTCAAAAACTATTTCCCCGGCATTGTCCCCAATGATGAGCACACTGTCTGTGGCAGCCAGCTTTTCCACAAATCTCGGGTAATCGTCTCTGGAGAAACCTTCTTTTAAACTGTATTCCAGGCTGGCGTCAATGTCATAATCCTTCTTAATACCCAGATCGATAATGTTGCCGGCCACGGCTATTTTTAAAGCGTCATAAAGTTTATTGGTGGATTTTTGCAGGTAGTCTTTTAATGCCGGATAAAGTTCCAGGGCAAGGATGTTTGATTTCTCCTTACTTGTTTTATACGGGTCATGGTTGTCAATTTCACGGTATAATTTAAATAGCATTTCGGTTGTGTTTTCCGCGGGCGTCCTGGTCCGGTCCATCTTTTTTATGTCATCCATGAGGTCGAAAAGAATCTGGTACTGCCTGTCCTCTTCGATACCTGCGATATCCATACAGTTGGCAATTTGTTTAAAGTAACAGTATAAACAATCTATCTGCGCTTGCATGGAGAACCCTCCTATCAGCATTGATTATTTTTCACACGCACCAAAATCTATTTTTACAGTATATCACATTGCATTAACAACACCGCAATGAGTGGGGCTATCCCTATGTTTCAGGAAATCTTAAGAAATTCTTAATATTTTGATCAAGTGTTTTGTAAAGATCACCTGCCAGAATTATTCAAAAGGCAGGTGATTTTGTGTTAGAGAATAAAACAGTTAATGGGGTGATTTGAAATGGACAAACTCAATGTTTTAGTATGTGACGATGATACCGCCATAGTTGATGCTTTAGAAATATACCTGAAGCAGGAGGATTACGGGGTGGTAAAAGCCTATACCGGCAGGCAGGCTTTGAAGGCTTTGTCGGAACAGAAAATTCACCTGGTTTTACTGGATATTATGATGCCGGAATTGGATGGGCTTTTAACTACCATCAAGATTCGTGAGGAACTAAACGTGCCCATCATTATATTATCCGCTAAATCAGAGGACACGGATAAAATTACCGGGCTTAATTTTGGCGCCGATGATTACGTGACCAAACCCTTTAACCCGCTGGAACTGATGGCCAGGGTAAGGTCACAAATGCGCCGTTATACAGCGCTGGGCAGCATGGCCGCTAATAACAGTATTTTAAGAACCGGCGGTTTGGAACTTGACCCGGAAGCCAAAGAATTGCGGGTAGATGGAGAAGCTATCAAACTGACGGCAACTGAGTATGGTATTATGCTGTTCCTTATGAAAAATATGGGCCATGTATTTTCCACAGAGCAAATATACGAGCAGGTGTGGAATGAACCCTCCTATTCGGCGGAGAATACCGTTCCGGTACACATACGGCGTATTAGGGAAAAAATTGAAATTAACCCTAGGGAACCGAAATATTTAAAGGTGGTATGGGGAATTGGATACAAAATTGAAAAGTATTAAATATTCAGCGTGGGCAAAAACTGCTGCTTTTATCGTTGTATGGCTTGGCATAATGTGCGCTGTGGGCAGCGTTGTGTTTCTTTTGAATTTCCATGAAACTGTAAATAGTAAAAGTTATTATGATACCCATCAGTTTAAGAATGAATTTAGCACGCTGGTTGGCGATGCCGTGGAATATAATGTTAAATTAAAAAGCGAGGCCAACATTAAATCTTCGGGCGATACAGAAGAGACTATAAATAAAAAATTGCAGCGTTATTACCAAATCAAAAAGAAGCTTTCCAAATCAGTAAATTTTGCCTATTATTTTAAGAATACCAATACGGGAGAAACAGTTACCAATATTAAAGCCGGGGCTGAAGACGCGCTGGCCTTAATACAAAAACAACCTTCTCTTGTATATTATAACCAGGGGACATTTGACTCGAATAATCTTTTTAGCATTGATGTAATGCAAATGTTGGAGGGTGCCCAATATGAGATTTATGCCGCTGTTATTGAACCGTTAAAGCCGGGCGACGTGTTTTATGATGCTTTTATGAGTTATTCTAAAAATAAAGCACTATCCAATAATGCAACCATCATATTGGTGTTAGCAACAATTTTAACAATCGCAGCTTTTATTTACCTGGTTATGGTTACCGGACGCCGTGAGCCGGAGGGAGAAATAAACCTTTCATTTATAGACAGGCTGTATACCGATGTGTACTCTATGCTGGTTTTTTTGGCTGCGATAATCTCAATAGCCATTGCAGCGCAGATTTCCTATTCATCTCCAGTAGATATAATTATTATCGCTCTGGTTTTTGGTATAGACATGTTAATAGGTTTGACCTACGTATTATCCATGATCAGGCAGATTAAAAGCGGGCAGCTTATAAGGAATACTTTAATCTATAAAATTTTTGCTGTATGCTTTAGCGGTAAAACTTTTAAGAAATGGACCTTGCTGCTGCTTTTGGGGTATGGGGCAATAAACGGTGTGTTATTTGCGTTAGCTGCTAATTCCGGTGGAGCGGGATTTTTTATCTTTCTCTTTTTAATTGTCCCCTTTAATATTGCGGCGGTTTATTTTGCAGCTAAAGCCCTTTTATCATTGTCACAGATTATGGAGGCCGCCAAAGAAATTTCGGTGGGCAATTTGGACTATGCCCTGGATAACACTAAAGTAGCTGTTGCATTTGCGTCCTTTGCTAAAGATATCCAAAGCATCCAGGGAGGATTAAAAAAAGCCGTAGCTGAAGCCATAAAAGGGGAACGGATGAAAACCGAACTGATAACCAATGTGTCCCATGATTTAAAAACGCCGCTGACTTCGGTGATAAATTATGTTGACTTGCTTAAGCAGGAGGATTTAAACAATGAAAAAGCTTGTCAATACCTGAATATATTGGAGGAAAAATCTGCCAGGTTAAAGCAGCTGATTGAAGATTTAATTGAAGCCAGCAAGGCTTCCAGCGGTAACCTTGCGGTAAGTGTTGAAAAGGTTGACTTGCACGAGCTGGTTATGCAGGCGTGCGGTGAATATGAGGAAAAATTTCAAAAGGCTGAGCTGGATGTGCATATTACTGCCGATAAAACATTTATTGCAGCTGATGGTAAACATATGTGGCGGATAGTTGAAAATCTGTTGTCCAATACAGTGAAGTATTCGCTGTCCCGTACCAGGGTATACATTAACGTGGCTAAAACCGGATCCTGTGGCGTATTAATAGTAAAGAACATATCCGCTAATCCCCTTGATATCCCGCCCGAGCAACTAACCGAGCGCTTCGTCCGGGGGGATCTGGCCAGGACGACGGAGGGAGCAGGCCTGGGTCTCTCCATTGCACAAAGCTTAACCAGTTTGCAGGGAGGCAGGTTTAAAGTTGAAACTGATGGTGACTTATTCAAGGTTACCGTAGAAATGCCCTTGTGGAAAGAGGAATAGGGATGCGGTTGCGAAGCAGGGGCTAGAATATATTAAGTGAGGAAAGTAATGGATATATGGGTTTTATTCGTAGCGGCTGTTTTAGGCATGGTTGAGGGGTTGACGGAGTTCGTTCCAAATTAACCACATTAAGTTGGTTCCCTTTGCTATATACCGTATCTTGCTGGCGGCTTTAATTTATGTCATTTACTTATAAATTAAGGGGACCAACCCGGTCCCCTTTGTATCTCCCTTATTTAGTTGTGTATACCCCTTCAATATAACGCAGGGTATAGACCATTCCAGCATCGGTATAAAGACAGGTATCTATACTGTCGCCAACAAGGCATAAATTTTGGCCTTTGATATCGATTTTGTATAATCCTAAGTTGTAATCTTCCGCCTTGTAGTAAATCCCGGCTTTGCCTACAAAAAATTCACTCACCGACTGCTCACTTAACTGTGTAGTCTGTTCGCCGGGAATATTGTATTTATAAAGTTTTCCTGACCGGGCGTTAGCGTTGCTATTATTTACTGCGGTGTAATAAATATTTTCGTTATAGAATTTAAGATCAATAATTCCTTGGTCAGCCAGAATTTGATGGTTATTTCCTGTTAAATCCACTCTGGCCAAATAACCTGTGCTCAGGTCGATATAATATATACTATTATCAACCAGCCAAAATTCCCTGGCCGGGGGAGTAAGCTTAATTTGAGTTTGGTTATTCAGGCTAAGTTTATATACCGAGCATTTATCCGCTTCATCGCTTTCTTGATATCCCAAGGTATATATATAACCATCCTGGACATAAAAAGAACTTCTGCCGGAATAGCCGGTTCCTTTATCATCTATTGTTCTAAGTATACCATAGGCAAAATCCTTTTCCCCCAAATTTTTCTTTTCTCCGGTTTGTATATTTACTTGGTAAAGATTGTCCGCTGCATTAAACATGGGAGTGAAATCTTCATAGTAAAGATAATCTCCTGCCACGGCAAACTTAATGAAACCTTTAGCACCGGCAATCTCTTTTAACCGGCCGTTTTCCAGTTTATACAAGGTCTCTGAGCCCATGGTTAAATCGCCGGAATGAAGTATAATATAAAAATCTTTATTGGTATATACAATATCTCCCAGCCAGCCATCGTCCGGGTTCCACTGTTCCAGAGCACATAGTTTTCTTGATTCATCGCCGAAAAAATTATAATAATGAATTTCACTTTTACTGTTGGTGGTGGAAATATAATAAAGTTCGTTGTTGATTATTTTATTATTCACAAACTTTTCTTTCCCGGGTAATTCAATTTTCACCTCCGACTGGCTGCCGGTTTTTTTGTACAATGCCTCGGTTAGCCCGTCTTGGTTATATTGAGTTTTGATGTAATAAACCGTGTCCCCGTGTTTCGCTACAGGGGAAACTCTTTTTTCATAATTCAGCTCTTGTCTCGGGTCTGTCAGTTTTTCCTTGACCTTGTCTAATATCTCTAAAGTTTTCGGGCTTTGCAGGTCGATCACATCATTGCTGATGAAAATCAGACCGTCAAACCAGGTAATTTTTTTATCCAGTGCTTCCGATGTGCTCCTCAGGGGTAGGACAATTCTGCCCTCAATCTTTTGGGGGGCTACATCCAGGGTATGTGGCTGGTTATTGATGTACATTGTTTTACTGTTGACCTTTAATTTAACTTGTTTTCCTGATTTGAAATTCGTCAACACCACATCATCCGGTTTTTGCGGGTCCCATACTACTTGCCAGTACCCGTTTTCCCTGTCTACCCCAGCAGCCAGGTAGCTCATCATCCTAATGGGCACCAGCACTCGGCCGTTTTTTTGGAATAATTTATAATCCTCGTATACGTCTGTCTTCTGCCCGTTTAAAAAAACCTTATCATAATAATCAAAAGGGATGATTACTGTGCTGTCAAAAACCTCAGCGAGGGGTTTGCCTGCAGTTTCCTCTGCCCAGATATTTGAGGTACCGGCTATAAATACAATTAGGGTTAATAGTATAGTTTTATATAACCTGTTCATAAGAAGACATCCTTTCCGGCATTTTGCCCAGCTACCTGCTAATGTTTAATTAAATTGACTTGATATAATTTAAAAAGTTCCACCTTTGCAGCGAGTTTATGATTATAACTAATCATGTCATTTTGCTCAAAATAAAATTAAGTTGCCTGCGACGCACTGTAACACATGTTGCTGCATAACCTATTGACATACACTTGTTTAGCTGGTAGAATCAACAATAATATAGCAAAATGATAATGATAGGGAATAGTAAGCGGTTTGCTGGTGCAGAGAGCTGCCGGTTGGTGCGAGGCAGTCGAGGCAGGCGGCTGAACTCTCCCTGGAGTAGCCGGTCGAAATCCTTTGGGAAAGTAGGTCCGGACGGAGTCTTCCGCCGTTAAAAGGAAGGGGATATCGGATGTATGGCGTCCCGTATCCTTTGAGTGAACGGCCCAGTGCCGTTAATTTGAGTGGTACCACGGAGATTAACCCTTCGTCTCATTGTAGAGGCGAAGGGTTTTTAATTTTTACAAGGGGGTGGTATGCGATGGAACCCGACCTTAGTGACCTTACGGCGTTAGTCAACAAAACCAATTTAATCGAGGAGGAGATAATTAATGCGCAAGCTCTATATATTCGATACCACCCTCAGGGATGGAGAACAGTCACTGGGTATAACCTTAAATGTGCAGGAAAAAATTGAGATAGCCAGGCAGCTGGTGAAATTGGGCGTGGATGTAATCGAGGCCGGTTTTCCGGCTTCTTCGCCCGGGGATTTGGCTTCAGTGCGCACGCTGGCCAGAGAACTGCAGGGTGTGATTGTCTGCGGCCTGTCCCGGGCGGTGGAGGGTGACATAGATAGCTGTGCCGAAGCGTTGCGGGAGGCCGAGTACCCCAGGATTCACACCGGCATAGCGGTATCCCCGGTCCATATGGCGCAAAAGCTGAAACTATCCCCCGACCAGGTGGTGGAAACGGCTGTGGCGGCCGTAAAACATGCCAAAAAATACGTAGGTGATGTGGAGTTTTATGCCGAGGATGCCTTTCGCAGCGACCTGCCCTTTTTGGCCCGGGTGCTGGAGCAGGTGATTGAAGCCGGGGCGACGGTGGTGAATATCCCGGATACCGTGGGCTACGCCACCCCCTGGGAATATGGTGAAATGGTGACATATGTCCGGGAGCATGTCCCCAATATCGACCGGGCGGTGCTCAGCATCCACTGCCATAATGACCTGGGCATGGCCACCGCCAATTCCCTGGCCGGGATTATGGCCGGAGCGGGCCAGGTGGAGGGTACCATCAACGGCATCGGGGAGCGGGCCGGCAACACTTCTCTGGAAGAAGTAATCATGGCCATCTATACCCAACGCAGCCGTTACGGGATCGAAACCGGAGTGCATACCCGCGAAATTTCCGCCACCAGCAGGCTGGTGTCCAGGATCACCGGCGTGCCGGTGCCTGCCCATAAGGCCATTGTGGGGTCCAACGCCTTTATGCACGCCTCCGGTATTCACCAGGACGGTGTATTAAAAGAAAGAACTACTTATGAAATAATCAACCCGGAAGTGGTGGGGGTGCCCAAGAACAGGATTGTGCTCAGCGCCCGTTCAGGCAGGCATGCCTTCAAGTACCGGCTGGCTGAACTGGGCTACCAGGTGGAGGCGGAACGGTTGGAAACCCTGTATCAAAGCTTTCTGCAGCTGGCCGATCAAAAAGGGGAGATTTTTGACCAGGATTTACATGCTTTGGTGGGGGGCAATATTGTAGAAGACAACGAGATCAGCATTCAGCAGATTTCCGTAACCACTGCCGGGGCGGCCAGGGCAACGGCCACAGTGACCCTGGAGCTGGACGGTGAGGCAGTGACAGATGCCGCCTGCGGCAACGGCCCGGTGGATGCCGTGTTCAGAGCCGTCGACCGCCTGGTGGGTGAGCCGGTGACGCTGGAAGATTATACTTTGCAGTCCGTCAGCCGGGATAAAAAGGCTCTGGGCGAGGCCACGGTTAAGGTGCGTGCTTCAGATGGAGGACTGATCGTGGGCAGGGGCATCAGCACCGATATCATCGAAGCCAGCGCCAGAGCTTACGTTAATGCGCTGGTGAAGGTGAAAAAAATTGCCAACCAAAGCTACGGGCAGGTTAGCGCTGTAATTTCAGATGAGGTGCCTGTGATTAACAGGCAATAGTTTAAAATATAAAAATACATTATGTAAGGGGGCGGGCTGTTGATAAAGTGCAGGTCAACAAATCTGTCCTCTTCGCTTTTAGCACTTTTTTAGAAAAATTATTAATTGCTTTTTATGCTGAATCACTTCTGTTGAATTACTACCAGGAAAGAAGGTGTTCATGAGCCTTTATCCAGAACCGGAGCTATGCAAGGATAGAAATAACAATTATAATCTACCGCTATTTACAAGCGGTGGATTTATTTATATAATAACTGTACTAACACTAATGGTACAGATGGAACGGAAGGGAGGGTTTTAATGTTTGAACTTGATTTAAGAAGCAGGCAGCCTATCTATGAACAACTAGTAGATAAATTAAAAGAGTTGATCATAAGTGAAGTTTTAAAGACCGATGAACAGCTACCTTCGGTGCGGGTACTTTCCAGCCGGCTAACAATTAATCCCAACACCATTCAAAAGGCTTACAGAGAACTGGAGAGTCAAGGTTATATCTATTCCCTGCCGGGTAAGGGAAATTTTGTGGCCCGGGTTGGCCGCGACGGCAACGATGAGAAATTACCCAGGTTAAGGGAGGAACTGGTTAAAATTCTGTCTGAAGTTATTTATTTAGGCATGACAAAAGAAGAAATTATTAAAATCGTCTCCGAGGTTGACGTTATGATTAAGGGGGGAGCAAAAAGTGATCGAAGCTAAAAACATCAGCAAAAATTTTGCTGATTCGGCGGCGCTGACCGATGTTAGCATTAAAGTTAAAAAAGGTTCCATTTATGGCCTGGTGGGTTCAAATGGCGCCGGGAAAACAACCTTATTAAAAATATTGGCCGGAGTTTATCGCCAGGACCTGGGAGAGGTTTTGATTGATAACCAAAAGGTTTTTGAAAATATAGCCATCAAATCTAGAACCGTCTTTATTCCTGATTCGTTATATTTTTTCTCACAATATACTGTTCAAGATATGGCTAAATTTTATCAAAGAATTTATGCCAACTGGAATGAGGAACGATACCAAAAATTAAAGGATGCTTTTCGGCTTGATGAGCATAAAAAAATACAGCAAATGTCCAAAGGTATGCAGAGGCAGGCTGCTTTTTGGCTTGCTTTATCTATTACACCTGATTTTTTGCTTTTAGATGAGCCATTGGACGGTTTGGACCCTGTTATGAGGCAGAAAGTCAAAAATTTAATTATTCAAGATACAGCCGCTAGGGAAATGACCGTATTAATATCCTCCCACAATTTAAGAGAGCTTGAAGATCTATGCGATTGTGTAGGTATTTTGCATCAAGGCAGGTCGGTTGTGGAGAAGGATTTGGATGCTTTGAAATCAGACATACATAAAATTCAAGTTGCTTTCCAAGGTGATCTGCCGGCAAGTATATTTGGCAATAAGCATGTCTTATACCAGGAAAAAAGAGGTAGTGTCCTACTGTTTATTATAAGAGGGAAAAAAGAAGAAATTATTAAAGATAGTTACCAATACCAACCTGTGCTATTAGATATTTTACCTCTAACACTAGAAGAAATATTTATTTACGAGATGGGGGGGATTGGCTATGAAATTAAAAACATCATTTTTTAATGAAGGATTTTTATTGAATGATTTCAGGAAATACAGCTGGGTAGCGGTTTTCTACACTCTGGCTTTAGCTTTTGTGATCCCAATAAATATAATCATGATACTTAGCAATGAATATATCAACAAAAGTGCGTTGAAGGATTTATTTTTGCTTAACAACCAGGAAATACAAAGTATTTTAATTTTGTCAGTACCGGTTGTATTAGCCATGCTAATATTCCGCTATTTGCAGGTCCAGATTTCAGCCGATTCGTTGCACAGTCTTCCGGTGCCAAGAAGCATTATTTACAGAAGCCATATTCTAGTCGGGGTTGTATTGTTAATCTTACCGGTATTGATTACCGGCATTATTGCAATTACCTTAAACCTGTTGCTTGACCTGGGTAATTACTACAGTATTTACGATGTTTTCAGTTGGATGGGTATTACTACCCTAATGAACTTAACCATCTTCTTAACCTGCGTCTTTGTTGGCATGCTCGTTGGCATTTCGGCAGTGCAAGGTGTTTTAACATACATTCTTTTAGCTTTCCCGGCGGGCATAACTATTTTGCTTACCTCCAATCTTGACTTTTTTGTTTATGGTTTTAAGTTTAATTTGGATTATCAATTGGAAAGGCTTTCCCCGATTCCAAGGGTTTTGCATGGTTTTAATCCCCTGAATGAGCGGCAGATGGGCGGTGGCGAAATAGTGGTTTATTTGGTAATCTGCCTGGCTCTGCTATTCCTGGCCGAATATCTTTATAAGCTGAGGAATTTAGAAAACGCCAACCAATCCATTGCTTTTGCTAAGTTGCATAATATCTTTAAATACGGTGTTACTTTTTGTACTATGCTGCTGGGAGGGCTTTATTTTAAGGAAACTCAGCAGACTACTGCCTGGGTTGTCTTTGGCTATTTAATTGGTTCCCTAACCGGCTATGTGGTTGCTGAAATAATGTTGAAAAAATCCCTGGGGTTCTTTAGAGAAGTAAAGAATTTTAAAGGCTATGCAGTTTTTGGCGCTATCATGCTGGTTTTAATCCTGGGCATCAGGTTTGATCTGACGGGCTATGAAAAGAGGCTGCCGCCGCTTGCGGAGGTCCAACAAGTTTATTTCAGTGATAGTTTCTATTATTATACCAATTTAGAGAAATATCAAATGGGTTTCTTCTCCGAGCCAAACAATGTACAGAACATTTATCAGCTGCACCAAAAACTTGTGCAAGACAAAAATTCTAATTATTTGACCAAGAGCCAAAAGCCAAAAAGAAGTGCCATTCTTATTTATCAATTAAGTGATGGAAGTACAATGACCAGAGGTTATGAAATTACTTATGACGAGTATGCCAGGTATTTAAAACCTATTTATGAAGCAAAAGAATATAAGCAAGCTCATTATGATGTTCTGCAAGTCAATCCTGCCGACGTGGAGAAAATCACCTTGCGCCCGAATATGCGTACCGACACATATAAAGAAGCGGTTATCTTAAATCCGGTTGAAATAAAAGAAGCGATCGAAGTAATGCAACAAGATGTCCTGAATAAAACTTATGAACAGATGACCGAGCAAAAAGTGCCCTGGGCCAATGTAAGCATGTTGATTGCCAATAATAAGTTAAACAATTATCCAAGGCTGGCTGAAATTGTTCAACAACATAATGGTGATCAGCAAATCAATGCTACTTGGAGTAAATCTGATGCCCTGTTGGAAAAATGGCTTAAGGAGAAAGGTTATTACCAAAAAGCGAGAATTCTTCCTGAAGAAATAGCTTATGTAGTTGTAGAGAAGATAGAAAGCCGGGAGCAATGGGAAGAAAAAAGAAAAACGGGATATGTTATGGAAACCGGAAATTCAAATGCTAATAATATTGAACGGTTTGAAATCAGAGATAAAAGCCAAATTGAAACTTGCCTGAGGGAATACCGTGATCAATGGTTTTTAGATGATTTTTTCAGCCAAAATACTGAAGGCTATATTATTGGTTTTTATGGAGGAGATAAAAGGAATTTTGCTTACGGCAGTTTTGCGGCCCATAATGTTCCTGATTTTATAAAAGAACATTTTAAAGATTAACTATCACGGCAGTTAAGCCAAAAGCGGTAATGGGACATACCTCGCAGAGGTTTGTCCCATTTGGAGCCCAACGGGCGGGGTTTAAGCCCCGCCCGCCCCAACCACGTGGTAGTTAGTGTTGCTTTGCAGTTAAGAAGTGTAAGGGGCAGAATGCCCGAGGAATATTTGACTTGATGCCACATGTTAAACCGAATTTTAACCGAGAAGGAGAAGGGGCCATGCCCAAACTGAGAGAAATGTCTAAGTGGAGTGATTCTTCCGATCAAATAGTAAATTTACTCTACAACACAGGCTACAGATTAACCGGCAGTCACAGGAAAACCCAAGATCTAATAAGGGACGTTTTTAACGCATTAAACGGCAATATAAATTTAAACACAGCTTTAAAAAGCCTGTGTTTGATATACATAAATAAACCCACATCCAGCCTGAGTAAAAACTTATCTAAAACTAAAAGTAGCCCGCCAACCAAAGACAATAGTTCAAACAATGTCCAAAATGCCCTTTTAACGCTGCCGCTTAAAGTAAGGCTGGTATTGGTTTTGCGAGAAGTATTGGGGCTGGGCTATGTCGAGATAGCAGAGATGACCGGTATAGAAAAAACAGCGGTAACCCGGCTGTTAAATACGGGACGGTGGGAATTGCAAATACAATTAGCCCCGCACCCGGGGGCAAAACGAGCTATCAAAAAAACATTCTGCAGCGAGGTAGGTTAAAGCAGTTACGTAAGTTCTAATTATGAAGGGAAAAAGAAAGCAAATGAGTGTTCTAATTGAGTCACTTGGTTTAAATATGACGTTTTAGCTCAGATATAGAAATCCCTTTTCCTTTGTGGGAATAAGGGATTTTTTAATTTAAAGAAGAGCAGCATACGGGAATTATTCCAGCTTAGTTGGGACCAAGCTGTATGAACTCGCCGGCTCACTCCAAGGCATCAACACGATGCCGAGGAAGTCTCCCGGGAATCGTTACTTAAACTTTATGTACATCAACCAAAGCAAAGATATCCTACAAGCCGAACGACGAATACTCATAGACGAAGCAATGTATACATCTTTCATGCGCAAGAACGCCATTGTCCTAAAACATTAGTAGAAGATGCTGCTCGTCAAACCGCGATCTTTTAGGAGAGAGATAGGATGATTATCAGCTGCTTTTTATTGACATCAAAACAAAAATTGTAGTATAGTACATTACAAGAGTAATGCACTATACTACCGGCAGGTGGCGGGGAGGTGATCGTTTGCTGCTGGATACAAACAGTCTAAAGCCGATTTATGTACAGATTGCAGAATGGCTGGAAATGGAGATTCTAAACGGCAACATTGCGAGCGATGAAAAAATATATTCCCAGTACCAATTGGCGGACATGTTTAACGTCAACCCGGCCACCGCTGCCAAAGGGTTGAACATTTTGGCCGGCGAAAAACTCTTGTATAAAAAAAGGGGGCTTGGCATGTTTGTATCTTGCCATGCCAGAGCGGCCATACGCAGCAAGCGAATAGAACGCAATCTAAAGCAACTGGTGTTGGAGCTGGTCGCCGAAGCAAAGCGCCTGGATGTCGGTAGGGACGATCTAATTAACATGCTAATAGCGGCAGAACTTCAGGTAACGGAGGAGGAGGGATCACAATGAATGTCGTTGATTGCAGCGGGCTGACAAAAACATTCGGGCGAACCACGGCGGTCAAAAACCTGTCTTTCACACTGGCACCTAATAAAATCACGGGGTTAATCGGACGAAACGGCGCCGGAAAAACCACACTTTTGAAGTTGATTGCCGGATACCTTCTCCCTAATGCAGGCAGTATTCAGGTTTTCTCGGAAAACCCATTCAACAATATCAAGGTTTCCGCCAACATGATTTTTGTGGATGAAAACATGGTCTTGCCGGCATCAATGAATCTCGGCGAAATTCTGGAATCCGCAGGCCGCTTCTATGCGCATTGGGATCATAAATTAGCCGTGGGGCTGTTTACATACTTCAATCTGCATCCCGGGCAATATCACAGTAAGCTTTCCAAAGGTATGCGCAGCGCCTTTAATGTGATTCTCGGTCTTGCCGCCCACTGTCCGCTGACCATCTTTGATGAGCCCACCATCGGTATGGACGCGGCGGTACGGAAAGATTTTTACCGTGCACTGTTAAAAGACTTTATGCAGTGTCCGCGCACCGTAATTCTATCTAGTCACTTATTGAATGAAATCAACGACATTTTAGATGATCTTCTACTGATCAAGGACGGCGAAAAATGCCTGCATATGCCTATCGATGAGTTGAAAGAATACGCCGTCGGACTGCAGGGCAAAGAGGAAACTATTGCGAAGATGGCTGAAAAAGCCGAGGTCTTGCACCGGAAAAAGCTGGGAAAGGACAGCGTGTATATAGCTGTCCGCAACCAATTTGCAGAAGAGGAACTGCATAAGGCCCGCCTCGAAGGCGTGGCGATTTCACCGGTGGCCGCCGACGATCTTTGTATGTACCTGACAGCGCGGAACAAAGGAGGGATCGATGATGTCTTTGACCGAAACTAGCGTACTTGCCGTGGCGAAAACACAGTATCACTATAAGATAAAAGCCCATGCGGGCCTGTTCTTCGCCTTGATTGCGGTGCAGTTGCTGGCGTTTTTCTTCTCCCTTAATGGCGTGGGCAGCTCGGGGGGTGGCAGCCAGGGCATGTCTTACACTATAAAATATTTCACCGGCGATGTGATCATCATCTTTACTTTAATCTGGGCCTTTAGTATCGGAATCAGTATGGCTAATAACGGATTCAAAACGGATTTTACCTTTGTTTCAAACCGACTGAGCAGTCACCTTTCCAGCCTGGCCTTTCTACTCACCGCCGCCGTCATCGCCGGGGTTACTGCCACATTATGCGGACTACTGTTGCGTGTGGTAATGCTCCTTTCCCATGGCGGGGTAGATACCGGTCCCGCCTTTTGGATTGCGCCGCCGGCTTTACTAAGCGGCATCTTCGCCGCCACTCTCTATGCGGCGCTTCTCAGCATCATTGGGTATTTCATCGGCATGCTGACGCAACGGCACCCTGCTTTTGTCGTGCTGCTACCGGGCCTGTTTTTTGGCACATTGTTTGTGGAGGCCAGAAGTACCGGCCAGGCCAGGACACTAAACAGCGCTATTGAGTTTTTTTCCACAGAAGGTTCCCACGCGCTTTTCGCCCTAAAGGTTGTTCTTGTATCGGCCATCGTTTTTGGATGTGTAATTCTGTTTTTCAATAGAATGGAGGTCAGGAAATGACATTGGTGGCTTCGTTTATAAACCTATTGATCCTTCTGCTGATTATCTTTGCGTTTTCTGCCTTCAGCAAAGTCCGCATTTCGCCGGGTAAGGCTCGCCTGGTGGTCGGCTTCTATATAGCACTTTTATTTGTCACCGTCCCTGTGTTTTACGCGATTGCGGAACCTAGTACGCCGGAGCCGTTCGAAGTTATTGAGAACGGGCCGGGACAGTATTCTTATCATGACTCCCAGATCAATGCGTTTTACGATGCGTTCAATGAAGGCCGGTTGGACGATTACGAAGGCGCGGAGATCATTGCCCGGTGGAGTTTTGACTATCAGGAAGAACGCCTGAAAATAACAGCCCCGGATTATGAACGGTATTCTACTCCCATTGTCATGGAGAGAAAAGATGTCCGCGACGGCAAGCTGGAGGTATTCAGTTACGCCCCCAAATCATCAAACCGTTTAACGCTGGCTAATCCGCCGGATATTCGGCTGCAAGGCAATCAGTTAGAAATACTTCAGCCGGAAAGGATTCATCTGGAAGCGGCCCGGTTCTGTCATGACTTCACCATGGCTCAGTTTACCGGCAGGGGTTATTCTATGGATAGAATGGACCACTTCTTTGGTGATATGGTTTTCTATCTGCGGATACCGGAAGACCTCCAGATTGATACGGACGAAAGCACGGAACACGATATTCATTTTTTGAACGAGTAGTCCAAATTTCGGGATAGGCTTAGATGCCAATGAGCATTACTGCTTCCAAAACGAATAAAATATAGCCCTTTTTAAAACCCTATTTTAATATAAGTTAAAAAGGGGCTGTATATCTATTGATCAAACCATTACCCAAAATATTGCCGGAGGATATACCACCCCACGTTGTACTTGATTGCCAAAAATGCGAGTTATCATTTCATGGAACTCGCGTAATTTGGGGAGAAGGTAATCCATCATCGCCGGTTTTTGTTATTCTAGATAATCCTGGGGCAAGGGAAAACAAATTTGGCGAACCTTTTCTATGTGGCACCAGAGAAACCTTGCAATTGGCGGCATATGAAGCCGGAATACAACCGGGTCAATTATATGTTAGCTATATATTAAAGTGCAGGCCTATTCGTTCTTACGATAAGCATAAGGCTAGAATGCAATGTTTGGGGTATTTATGGGAACAAATTGATATGATGCAGCCTAAAATCGTCATGACCCTGGGAAATGTCGCAACCCAATATTATTTTAGAGATCCATCTGCCGAAGTTAAAAATCTGAGAGGCAAAATTCATAAAGATAATCTGTTAAGTATAGTGGTCTCATACCATCCATTAGCTGTACGAAGAAGACCCAACTTGAAAAAATATTTTTTAGAAGATTGGAGACTTGTAGCACTTCAATTATGATATACCGAAAAATATCATAGGATACTCAATTATTAGAAACAGAGATACTTAACAGGAACAGTCGTGCAAAGTAAAATTTGGATATTATACTTTTTAGCGATTTTACCTGTACCTTCTTTTTTTAAATAATAGGTCTTGAAAAAATTTACGACCTGTTTGCCAATATAGTTAGCTGCGATCATAAAAATTCTTATGATAATTATCATTATTAAGAAAATGATTAGAAATCTTAAAATATAATGCACAGTATCCATATCTAATTTTCTCCTTAAAGTCAGTCAAATGACGATTTATACAGGCCAAAACTTTATGTGACCAGGGCTATCATCGGTAGTTCGACATGAATTTGCCAGTGCTATCCAGAGGAGCAAGCTTAAAATGGTGAGTCGACATGCCCGAACCTCATTCGGTAAGTTTATTCTTTTGTGGGGCTTGTTCGTGCGGCCCAGGGTGCAGGAGCGGGTGGAGGTTCTTATCCAGCGGTTGTGATGCACTTTGCATCAATTTATTAAGTTCGGACCACCAAATAGTAAACCAGCTATAAGTAGAAGTTGGAAAGCTTGCCAATAGGTTACCGGCTTTAAGTTAAATAACTCCGGTATGGTTGTATTCCAAAGGTAGCGCAGCAAAAAAGCACTTAAAAAAAGTAAACCTGCAGCCAGCAATATAAA
This sequence comes from Sporotomaculum syntrophicum, assembly GCF_009932395.1. Lineage (GTDB taxonomy): Bacteria > Bacillota > Desulfotomaculia > Desulfotomaculales > Desulfallaceae > Sporotomaculum > Sporotomaculum syntrophicum. The sequence goes on along the minus strand of NZ_LSRS01000003.1, from coordinate 134,626 downwards.
TCCCAAACTGTACAAAAAATCGATTAACGCATTTATGCCGGACCAACCCCTTTATTTAACTTTGAGTTCTTCTGCTTTACCCCAAACCCTTCTTTTTAATGCTAAAATTGCCAATGGGTATAACAAGCACCGGTATAGCTACACAAGCCCAAAAAGCTATGGTAAAGAGTGAGTATAGTGGAACCAAATATTGGTTTCTACCGTCTTACCAGTAAATTTAAAAGGGAGGTTTTTCATTTGCTAAGAAAGTGGTTAGTAATTTTGTTAGTGGAATATTATTAATGGCTACTTTACCTAGTAGTGTAATGGCGGCTCAACCAATTACGGTAATTTTAAACGGTAAGCAACTTCAGTTTGATGTCCAACCGGTTGTTGAAAACGATCGGGTACTGGTGCCCCTTCGTACTGTTTTTGAAGCTTTAGGTGCTATGGTAAATTATGATGCAACGACTGAAACTATCATTGCTACTAAAGGACAAACCAGAATACGCCTGCAAACATTAGCAACGCATGGTTTTCTTAACGAAGAAGTTATCCGCTTAGATGCTCTGGCTAAAGTTATTCAGGGAAGAACTATGGTTCCGCTGAGGTTTGTTTCTGAAGCGTTTGGCGCAGAAGTAGAATGGGATGCCGTGAGCCGAACGGTGCAAATAAATCAAGCAGGCCAACCGGAATTGGAGGCAGCAGCACCGGATGATGTGCATAGTATCGCATGGGAGTTTATCAAGAACGACATTGCTCATTATCGGGGTTTTGAATCAAGCAGTGTAAAGATCATCGATAGTAAAATAACCCGCCTGGCATTGGTTAAGAAGTTTGAGCAGTTGGCGGATACGCCCATTTATGTTTACGCACTGGAATACCGCCTTTTGCCGGATGATTTGAGTAAAGTGGTTCTGGCCGGTGGTATGCAGGTTGATGAAGCCGGATGGCTTATGGAAACCTGCAGCATGGGCAGCCCGCAACTGGTTATATCCCGGAAGGGCGGCAAAACATCGCTTATAGGCATCCTTTGGACGGGAACTGTTATGGAGGAAGGTGGGGACTTGGAGGCGTCCTTAAAAGCAATGCTGGAACGCAATTACCAAAATCTCACTACTAAATAACAACTATCCAGGCGGGGCAAATATATCCTCCAGATAGCACATTCCCTTACACCCACTACTACTTCGGGGGGTTGAACTATGAAAAAACGTCCTCTTGGATGATAGGCATTGCAATAATAATGTTATTTGTTTTCTCAGGATACAACCAGGGAATGAAAGAAGTAAAGGCCGAGCAAAACTTGCCTCAAATATACACTCTGGCTTTTGATTCCTTTATGCCGCTTTGATGCAGGACTAAATTCAGATATGGAATACATCGCTATTGATATGACCGGCCTTAATATAAGTGCTCAAGACAAAACTACCATTTTAGATTATTTCAAAAAATGCAAGGTCACAGTTATAGAAGCTTCTTTTGATGACTTAAAGCAAAAAGGATTGTTTGATGAGAAGAGTCTGACACTAGATGGAATCCTTTTAAGTATTAAAAAATTGATATTGAAGCAAGTTCTTAATTCAGGGGGAGATTCAACTCCCCCTGAATTTTAGAACTGCAAAATGCATGACTTACGGCCAAGTTAGTCAGGTTAAATCTGACACCAAAGTTCAAATCGAGGGTTCAAAATACCGACCCGGCAATGGAACTATTGGTGTTGTAACTACAATTATCTATAAGGACAATACCTGGCAGGTTGACAAGGCCGATATTATTTGGATAAGTTAATCAGGAAAGGAAAACGTTTGTAAACTTTTACGTCTTAGTTATAGAGAAGATTAGGAAGGAGGGGAAATTGGTTGTGATAAAATTGCGGCCTTGGATTTTATTTTCGATAATACACCTTTTGATTGTAGGCTTATTCACCGTGGGGTGTGCAAGCTCCACGCCGGTAGTCGTGAAAAAACCGGCGCCCGCTGAGTCGGTGGACCCGCGACTGGTGGCTGCAAATACGGGATTTGGCTTTAAGCTTTTCCATGAACTGGCGCAAGGAGACCCCGGACAAAATATCTTTGTTTCGCCTGCAAGCGTGTCTATGGCGCTGGCGATGACTTATAACGGAGCGGACGGCGCAACTAAAGAAGCAATGGCCAAAGTCTTGGAATTGCAAGGAATGAGCCTGGAAGAGGTGAACCGGGCTAATGCCGAACTGAAGACCATACTGGAAAATCCCGACCCCGGGGTGCAGCTCACCGTTGCCAATTCGCTCTGGGCCAGTGAAGACATTGACTTTAAACCTGAGTTTATTGGGAGAAACAGGGATTATTATGCCGCTGAAGTTAATACCCTGGATTTTTCCCATCCCAGCGCTGCGAAGGCCATTAATAACTGGGTTAAAAAGAATACCGGCGGCAAGATCGACAATATTGTTGAGCGCATTGAGGCTAACGATGCTTTATTTTTAATTAACGCTATTTATTTTAAAGGAAGTTGGGCGGATAAGTTTGACCCATCGGAAACCAAGGCAGGCTTATTTAATCTGCCGGACGGTACGCAAGTAAAACTGCTCATGATGTCCCGGACGGGTCAATACGGTTACTACCAGGGTGACAACTTCCGGAGCGTGCGGATTCCCTATGGTAACCAAAGGGTCAGTATGTACGTTTTTCTTCCGGAACAGGAATCCGGTCTTGCGGAGTTCTACCGGAATCTCGACGCCGCTAATTGGGAAAAGTGGATGCCTCAATTTACGGAAACTACGGTGCAGCTTGTTTTGCCGCGTTTTAAATACGAATATGCAGTGAACCTCAAGGACACGTTAAAAACCCTGGGGATGCAAGTTGCTTTTGACAGCGAACAGGCCGATTTCGGCAATATGTGCCCAATACCGCCGGTTCCGGTAGTCTATATCGGTGATGTCAAACATAAAACCTTTATTGAGGTAAACGAGGAAGGCTCGGAGGCTGCCGCGGCAACTTCCGTAGAATTACTATGCAAAGGGATACCGCAGATAGTCAATATGGTTATAGACCGCCCGTTCTTCTTTGCCATCAGGGATGAGCTAACGGGAACCATATTATTTATGGGGACCGTTCAAGTGCTGCCTAATTAATACCCATCTGCTTTCATTTACACAACCTAGAAATATGGTTATTACTTTGCAATTGAGAAGTGTTGGGGGAGAATGCCAGGTTGACAATTATTTTTTTGTATGTGAAGGTGATATTAGCTTGAATAAGATTAGGTATTCTTTAATAATCACTTTATTATTAAATATCTTTCTAGGTTATATGCTTTTTGAACAAAGTCAAAAAAACACAACTATGTTTACTTAAGGCTTCAGGAAATGCTCTGGCCAAATGGATTTATATAAATCATCTTGCTGTAGTAAAAAGGAGATTAGCAAATTGAAAGAAAGGCTATATAGCATTCTTATGAATTTGGGAGGCCTTTTTATTGCCTATTTATCATATGCATTTATTTTAAACATTCTAACCATTAGTAATATACCCCAACAAATATCCATTTTTATAAGCTATTTAACCCCGATGTTTATTGGGTATATGCTGTATAAGAAATATAATTTGGTTATCGGTAGATTTGTAATGATAGTTACTTTCGTTCTTTTGTTCTTAGGTTTTCTAGGAAGACTTTTTGTATAAGGCCGACCACTTGTTTAAAAAATACCGTAGTGCCAACGCGAGCACAAGGATACCCGCCAGTTTATGTATTGATAGAGAACTAATTGGCTATATTCGGTGTATTTATTGGTAAGGCCGGGTTATGATTTATGGTAATAATGTTAAAAATAATAAACAAATCCTTTGGTAAATACGCTACACTAATAGTAAATTGTCGAAAGCGGTGATCAGTATGTCTTCCCCGGCAAGACCCCAGGTACCCTTTGCGTACCGGGGGAAAGATGATTTCCGGGCCAAGCTGGCCCGGTGGATTGGCGATGTGTTTTACGATGTGCTGCCGGAGCACGGGTATGAAATCCGTGAGGAACAGATCTTTACCGCTTTTCAGCTGGCGGATGCCGTGTGCAAGGGAAAAGTACATTTTGCCGAGGCGGGCTTGGGCACCGGTAAGACTTTTGCTTATCTGCTGACTGCAGTTGCTTATGCCAGGTTTAAAGGAAGGCCTGCGGTGATTGCCTGTGCTTCAACGGTCCTACAGGAACAGCTGGCCGGGCCGGGGGGCGATATCGAAAAGCTATCGAGCTTGCTCGGCTTGGATATCGACGCCCGGATGGCTAAGGATCCACGGCAGTATATTTGCGATGCCAAGGTTGACCAGCTTAATAACCCGCTTTGGGAACAGCCGGATAAAACGCTGGATAAAGTGCTTAGCTGGGCCGGGGAGACCGGCCGGGGAGAGCGCTCCGAGCTGCCCCAGGTACCGGACCGTGTCTGGGCGCAGGTGGCCTGGGATGAGGATATGTCCTGTGATACATGTCCTGCCCGGGGGTACTGCAAGCCTGTCAAGGCCAGGGAGCATTACCGGGCAGCCCTGGATTTGATCGTCTGCGACCACGGGATTTTTTTTGATGACCTGTGGACGAGGGAAGAAAGAATTGCCGATGGCAAGCTGCCCCTGTTGCCTGATTATGCAGCCGTGATCTTTGATGAGGGTCACAAGGTTGTGCTCCCCGCCGCCATGCGGGCAGGCCGGCAGGTTGACGAGGAGGATATTAACAGCATGCTCTTAGCCCTGGAAAAGATCCAGGGGGCCAGGACATCCTTGCTGGCGGCTGTTGTGGCAACTGATGCGGCCACTGCCCGTTTCTTTAACATTTTACATAACTCTACCATTGAGGATGAGCGATCCGACCGGTTTATCGTCCGGATAAGTGACCAGCTGCTGAAGGCGGCTCATACCATGCAGCGTGCCCTGGAGGCCTTGTATTTTGAGCTGCAAAACGAGCAAGAGCTGCAACTGCAGTCCCTTTCCGATACCCGCTTGCAGTCCTATGAGGCCAGGGTGGAACGGTCAATTATGGCTTTGCGCCGGTTTGGTCGTAAGGAGGGTAAGGATGTTATTGTTTGGGTTGAGCGGGGCGATGGAAGCTTTTGGGTGGTGCCCCGTGATCTTGGCGAACTACTGAACAAACACCTCTTTGCTAAGGGGCTGCCCGTTGTGTTTTCCTCCGCCACCCTGAGTACAGCCGGGGACTTTAGTTACTTTGCCCGCACGGTGGGAGTGTTAAAGTCGTCCACCTCTTCCGTGGCCAGTTCATTTAATTATGATCAACAGGTGCAGGTGTACTTGCCCAGGCGATTCCCGGAGCAGCGGCAAATATCCCGGTTTCCTTTAGCCCTGGGGCGCTTGGTGGCTTTACTGCGCCTTTGGTCAGGCCGGGCCCTGGTACTGACCAATGCTCCATCCGAAGTGCGCAGAATTAGAAAGGCTTTGCAAGAGTACCGGCTGTCCTTTCCATTTCTTTGGGAGGATAGCGGGGAACGTGGCTACCTGATCCGAAAATTTCGGGAAGATACATCATCGGTACTAGTTGGGTCGGGATTTTGGGAGGGTATTGACGTGCCCGGTGAACCGCTGTCACTACTGGTGATTTGGCAGCTGCCATTCCCGCCACGGGACCCCCTGATCGAAGCCCGCAGGCGTCAGGTGTTGGAACAGGAGCTTGATCCGGTTTCGTTGGTGGATTATCCGGAAATGGGCTTAAAATTGAAACAGGGCTGCGGCAGGCTAATCCGCACTAGTGATGACCGGGGTGCGATAGCAGTATTGGAGCCGGTGCTGGGTATGCCCTGGGAGCGGGTTGCGCTGGGTGCTTTACCGGAAGGGGCCCGGGTGGTGCACAGGATAGCGGATCTTAAGCCGGACAGGAGCGGCAGCGGGAAGGAAGAGGGCAGCTCTAAGAGTTCGTTGCAAGTTCTATTGGAGAAAAAAAACTCAATGTCGGCAAATCCCTGGACGTAAGAAGTGAGAAACGCCAAAAAATGGGGTGACAGGTAACAAAAAAAATCTGTTGACCTTTGGTAAGAATATGATAAAATATCATCAAAATGTTCCTGCTAAAAGTAATGAAGGGGCAAAGTAAGCGTAACACAGCTTTACAGGGAGGAAGCGTCATAGACTGCGAACGCTTCTAAAGTATGATTCGTTGAAGTTCTCCCCCGAACTGCCGGGTTGAAACAAATTGCAAGTAGGCTCGGACGGAAACTTCCACCGTTAAAAGGAAGGGAGTATGAATAATATTACTAGTACTCTGCTAATGAGTGGGTCCTTTGGGCCAACAAGGGTGGTACCGCGAACAACTTTTCGTCCCTTATTGAGGATGAAAAGTTTTTTATTTGGTACGCCTGTTAGCAGGAGGTTAGAGCCATACTCTTAGAGTGGGTTATTTTACATAACCAATAGGGGTGGTACCGCGGAAGGCCACAGCTTTCGTCCCTAACGGAAGCTGTGGCCTTTTTATTAAATAAATTAATGTAATGATGCCCGGATGGCTAAAATAGTGAAAAGGAGAATGATAAACGTGTTGTACTGGAATCCTGAATACGAAACCATGTCTCGCGATCAACTGGCGGATCTGCAGTTAACCAGACTAAAGGCCACTGTGGCCAGAACTTATGAAAATGTACCTTTTTATCAGCAGGCATTTAAGGAAAGGGGCATTACCCCGGAAAATATACATTCACTGGATGATTTGCGCAAACTGCCTTTTACTGTAAAGACCGATTTGCGGGATAATTACCCTTACGGGCTTTTTGCCGTACCAAGGGAGCAAGTGGTGCGGCTGCACGCCTCCTCGGGTACCACCGGTAAACCAATCGTTGTGGGCTACACCAAAAACGATATCGATACCTGGGCAAACTTAATTGCCAGGGCGCTGGTGATGGCCGGGGGCTCCGAAAAGGATATTGTGCAGGTGGGTTACGGCTACGGCCTGTTTACCGGCGGTCTGGGCGCCCACTACGGTGTCGAGTGCCTCGGAGCTACGGTTGTGCCTGCTTCAGGCGGTAACACCAGCAGGCAGCTCATGCTCATGCAAGATTTCGGTTCCACCATGCTGGCCTGCACGCCTTCTTATGCCTTATACCTGGCTGAAGAAGGCATTAACCGGGGGATCGACTTCACCAAGTTACCTTTAAGAGCGGGAATCTTCGGGGCTGAACCCTGGTCGGAACGCATGCGGGAACAACTGGAGCAAAAGCTTGATATTATCGCGCTGGATATTTATGGGCTCAGTGAAGTGATGGGGCCGGGGGTAGCTATGGAATGCCAGGACAAACACGGCATGCATATTAACGAGGATCATTTCATTGCTGAAATTATTGATCCCGAGACGGAAGAACCGGTCCCCTATGGTACACCGGGAGAACTGGTGCTTACTTCCTTAACCAAGGAAGCATTCCCGGTGATACGCTACAGAACCAGGGATATCACCGTCCTTAATCCGGAACCCTGCCCGTGTGGGCGTACCCACGTGCGGATGCAGCGGGTAACCGGGCGCAGTGACGACATGCTGGTTATCCGGGGGGTCAATGTGTTCCCAACGCAAATTGAAAGCGTGCTGCTGGAGTTCGGGGAAACCGAGCCCCATTACCAGCTGGTGGTGGACCGGAAGGGTACTCTGGACGAAATGGAAATATGGGTTGAGCTGTCTGCGGAAATGTTTAACGATGAGGTGCGCAAGCTGGAGAATCTGGAGCGGCGGTTGTATTCGCGCATCAACAGTGTGCTGGGCATTTCAGCTCGCATTAAGCTGGTGGAGCCGCGGACCATTCCGCGCAGTGAAGGCAAAGCCAAGCGCATTGTGGACCGGCGGGAGATCTAAGACAGCCGGGGAAGTGGTCAAGAGAATTTGAGCTCGTTAAGAGGGAACCTTTGGATTAAGGTTCCCTCTCTCCACTCATCGCAGGCGAGCTGCCGGTCGGTTAACCTGTGGTGAGTGATTTCGATGATGCGGTGGGAAGCCCATGATATTTTGTGTTAAAATATGTTAGGGAGGTGGGTTAAAAATGACTAAGGGGTCAGGTTTTTTTACAGGCAAAAGGAGCGTTATCTTAATAACCGGGATGCTGTGTATTTTGATACTGGGCGGTATTTTATTAACTAACGTAATCGGTGACGGTAATGGCCGCCATGACATAGGGGCCAATACGTATTCAGAATATCACCCGGGTGATTTATTTGCCCATAGATCTCAGTATATCGGGGATGCCGGTAATATTGGCAACCTTTTAAGTAAACTGCCCCTGGGTGAGTATAAGAAAGGGATATCACTGGCCACGGAACATAAACCCTATGGTTTAACGGTTAATTATGATATTAGCAACGCTGGTACATACACAGATCTAATAGATGTAACCCTCCACGATAATGCGGTGATAATTTTTGCGCTGATTAAAAATGTGGAGCAAATTTCCTTTAATATAGCCAGTGACACCGCCGAAGCAAACAATCAGTTAAAATACCAGTATACGAGAACCGGGGTTCAACAAAGCTACCAGCAAGACCCATGGGAATACTCCAGGGATATCAAGGTGTTCAGTGATTTTTTAAACCAGCTGGCCTTTAAACTGTTGGTTTTCCCGGAGCAATATACACCGGCCATGTCCAGTACCCCGGGCATACGTATTGCGGCGGAATACCGGAATCCTGTGGGGAAGGTTCGTTATGCAGCGGATAATGGGGTGTTGTTTAAATGGGACTCATCTACCGGTCAACTGTCCGGTGGTGCTAAAACAGTTGAGCTTTCTTATGGCAATTCGGTTTACTGGTCACCAGTTAGTAAGGACGGGCAAATAAATGGCGCTGAGAACACTAAGGTAACTGTAACAATATTTGATCCCCAGGGGAACAATGCGGGTGAAAAGCTCGTCACCATTAGGTGCGCTGATTCGATGTATCAAGTTCAGCCTGCGCCCGGTATTGTAATTGGCGTACAAAGACAAGCTGCGGAGCCCGGGAATCTTGAGCAGGCGGTCAGTGCTGCCATCAAGGACCAGGGTAAAGGCTACCTTGACGGGGAGTGTATCACTGAGGGCCATATCATTTTAGACACAGAAGAGCGGGATGGAACGGTTAAGGCATATACCGTTGCCAGTGTGGGGTGGTTCGGCTTTGAAAACGGGGTATTTACCAAAATAAGCGGCAGCGGGGCAATCCCAACCGTGATGACCTTTTCTAGAAATGAACAGGGAATCTACTCCATATGTGAATATAAAGAGCCGGTGGACGGGGCCGGTTATACCGATTCCGTTAAGAAGATGTTTCCCGCCAAACTGCATGCACAAGTGCTGGCTAGTGAAAAGTACTATGCCGACTTGATCAGGCAGCAGGAAGAGCAGGCGGCGAAATATTTAACCGGTATTGGCCGGTCTGCGGAGGTGAACGCAGGTCATGTGGCCAAACAACTAGTTTACATTAACGTGGAGGCTTCGAATAAGCTATTCTCAGAGTTAACTAAGTATGATTCGTTTCTAAATAGCTGCCCGTACTGGATTGGTAGTAGAGAGCAAATTGAAGATGGCGTGAGATATATTTACGAAACCTCTCAAAGTAAAACAAGTGACGGCCACGACCTGGTTGTTTTTAAGAAAACCAGGGCAGACGGAACTGTCGTCAAGGAAGCTAAATATAAAATTATGGGCAGTGAGCCACGGCTCATCTCAAACCTTTAAAAAAAATAATTTCCCGGATTTTCAGACCCGTAAGCCAATGAATTATCAAAGTGAGGAAATTACCACCGATACAAGCACTAACATGGTTTAATTAAAGGGGATATTTTCATGTATCTTTCTCAGTCACAGAAAAGACAGATCATGAAATCATTTTCAGAATTGGAAGAGAAGATTGATTCTTACGGCAGGTGTAGTTACAAACTGAAATACAAGGATGTCCATAGAAAAGAAATTGCCCGTGAGTTTTCCCATACGGGAAATGGCTATGTTTATGGTGTTGACCTACCTGATTATTCGAAACTAGCTGATTCCAGGGGTTGGGTCAACATAAGGGATTTTTCTGAAACCAAACTTCGTGATATTGTCACTAAAGCAATTAATTATTACGGTGGTTCAGCTATTTCTTTAGAAATCAATTCCCCACGTGTTGCATTAAAGGAGCAAACTTTTGTTAAGCCAGATAACACACAAGCTGGGCAAATAACCAATGTCCCAAGCATAAAGCATAGAATCATAAGGAATATAATCACCTACAAGCAATCTGATTTAAAACAGAGGGATTTTTGGGCTAAGAAATGTGAAGGTTTTGAGTCGGGTATATACATATACCAATTTGATAATACGTCTATTCCATACCCTTATAACTTTAACGAAGTATTTTATATTGGAAAGGCAAAGAATTTAGCCGAGAGGTTATTACACCATTTTACGGTTGATAATCGTTTAAAATTAATTGAGGGTAAGCAATGCCTGGAATGGTTTTATCATAACTATTACCAATCAAAAAAGTATTCATTTAATATTAGAATATTTTCGACGTCTCTTAGCGAAGTTGACCAAATTGAATCATTGCTTATTGGCATGTTCGCCTTGAAATTTGGTGCTGCCCCAATTTGTAATAGCAATGTCTCAAGAGAAAAATTTAAAAGAAATTATGAGCTAGCATCTAGGTCAATTAAACAACTAGTTGGTAATATCTTAGATCTAATAAGTTAATTTTAATTTAACAATGTCCGGCTATTCTATATATTACATCTAACACCACATCTTGTACTGGCAGATTCCTCACCTGGGAAGACGGCCGGCAATACAGCATCGACCGGGAACTGGAAGTCCGCACGGCAGCCGCTCTGAAAGCTGGGTTTCAGGAGACCGCTACACTGTTCGCATACGTGGCCGGGACAAATATCTATTTAAGACGGTAACAGGTTGGTAACAAAAACATCAAAGCCGCAAACCCTTAATACCAAAGAGTTTGCGGCAAGCTAATCTTCCCACATCGTAACCAAATTACCCAAAAAAAAGCGAGTTGTCAGACACTCGCTTTAGTACCGTTATGTATGGTGGAGGCGGGCCGCTTGTCGATGTATGCACAGTCGAAAACTTTCCTAGTCTTTTCTTAAAATTACAGCGCTCCATGGCCTTAATCCCACCATTTTTACGGCGGATATACCTGAATAGTCAAAACCTCATGCGTTGTTTTTGCTCTTATTATACTGGGCAAGATGTGGATAGCGACCCGTGAGAATAACTCGTAAGTGCCAGACACACTTTACCCGACAACAGGGAGCTTGCTGACTCAGGTACAGCTTGCTTCTATTTCATATCCGCTACACGCGTTTATACCAAAAAGAGTACTTAATATAGTTGGAGTGCTCTTTAATAAATTAATTCTAGATTAACTAATTTTCTTAACCTTTCCGGCTTTGGTGTAAAGTTCCAACTCCACTTTTACACATTCATTGTCTTTATTAACTTCCAATACAGTACACTTATACCGAGCTCCTTTTTTAAGGATACTTGTCAAGCTTTCACTGTAGTACCTCGGCATATAACCTACATGGTTTCCCCTTGAATCAACTATCTTAATAGCATACTTATCGTGTTGGTTCTTAGGCTCCAATTCGAGTTTCAAATTATGCCCAACCTCTAAATAAAGGGCTTTGTTGCAATCCTCGCCTTCACCAGCAATATAAAAAATTCTCTTGATATTACCGCTATCTTTAAATATCGGATCTATGAATTCCAGGTTATCAATTGGTAATTTTGCACCACTTTTTTTTAGCAATTTATACTCATCGTATTCTTGAAGGCCGTATTTTGAAAGAATTTTTTCAATACCCCTTCTTTTTTTATCAGGCAGCCTACTGGTAAAGGCGGGAAATAACGTGTCACTTTTATAAACTTTATTAATATCCTCAAAAGGTATCAGCAGTTCAAACCCTTTTTGGATGGCTTCTTTTACCTCGTGTCCATAAGAGAATTCATATTGACTGTTTTTAGAAAGTTGCCCAACAATATAGTTCCGCCTGGTGCCGGGTTCTTTCCAAATCAAATAAATAAAATCTTTTCCATCCTTAGTTGACACGTTTATTCCTCCTTTCACAGATTGAATAGTCCTGCCATTAATCTAACCTTTTCTAGAAGAAATTTTTTAATTAAAATTCTTCTTTTGGAACTCATGTAATTACAATATTTATCCAATATGCTATCTATATTATGCTCATTAACTTTATTCTTTATTGTTTTAACGATGTCAATTACGTCTTGATAATGGTTAACTCGCAAAAAATTAAGTACTTCTAAATGGGTCGGTTCTTTTTTTATTTTTTTATTTACCCTAATCCTCGATTTGGACTTTGAATCAACCAGTGATTGAAAACGAAGCCTGTCATTCCCTAGATAACTATCTATCTGTGATTCTGAAATATAGCAACAGAGAGAAGATCCATTATCATATACGGGACATAATTTAATGTTTTTACCCCTTTGAAGAATTGCCCAATTACTTTGGTGTCTATCGGTATTTCCTATAAGAAAATCGAATATGGGAATTACAAGAAAATCCTTTTGAAGATTATATTCCTTTAGAGAGTGAAAATCATTTCTAATGAATAATATTCATCTCTTCCACTATCGTACAAAGTTTCTTCGTTATAAAGAGGATAATATTTGTTAATTAGTTGTATTCCCTCGATTAAATTTTCATCATCCCTGTTTATTCGATAACTTAAGGAACCCAACCTTGTATCATATTTACCCAGTTCCACTTTCATACATTCAACTTTGATAAGTGTGGCGATATCGGCGGCAATCTTTTCCGATAAATGCTCGGTGGTATGCTCTGTTTTAGGGAATTTAAACAGCCCAATATCCCCGTTAGCAGGATTAACCAACCAAATTTTTTCGCTTCGGCCACTACCTTCAGAGGCACCTTCGTACTCTTTCCAGGAACTAAAGTCTTTAATCATATAGTTTCAACCCAAACATAAAAGTAACTCCCATACCAGTATACCATTTAACAATAAACATGTTATTATATTAGTTTAGAAAGTTTATGCAAATCAGTATAGCATAGAAACTGTTAAATTTCAGCAATTAATACCCTTCTTAGCTCCTATAGACAAACTTTAAATACCCTTAAATACCGGGTAAAACATAACAAATATGGTAAAACCCCACCAAATTTGGTTTGCGTAACATTATTCTTGCTTTTAATGTAGCACTCGATCGGGACAGCAGTTTGTCTTTGTAAAGCGGTTTCTTTGCAATTGAAAAACTTATGAATTTGTTAGAGGCAAACAAGCATAATAAGAGAATTGGAGGAGGGTAAGACAATGAAAAAGCTATTTGATGAAACCTATGAACACAGCAGGACGGTTTGGTACATATCCGACGAGGCCGATGATGTTATTGAGGCGATTTTTGGCGCACCCAGCGAATATGGCGGAAGAATGATCATGCCGACCGATTATAACGCTATGATCAGTCGATTAAAGGAACTTATCCGGAGCGATTTAGCCAATGCGCCCGAACCTAAGCCCACAGCCACCCAATGGGTATTTTACAGCAATCTGGTCAGTGATGACGCCATCGGTGACAAAGTGAGATTTTCCATTTATATACGGTTAAAAGAAGGCAAGTATGAATGCAATATCAATATAACTGATTTCCTTTTGGCCACCTCATTTGACGAGGTAATAAAAATCAGGAATCTTATCGAACAATGCCTGAACATCGATAACCGGTAATAGGCGATAATCGGTATGAATTGACGGATCTTAGGACGATGATTACGACAGCCTAGCTAAAAGTAGTTTATATCCTGCCCCACCATGTTTGCAAGGCGGGGCTTATTTTATGCTTACATTATCTGACAGAACAACTGCCCCCTCTGGCAGAGCATTAGAAAGATCTATTACCCATTCGTTGTTAACCAATATCACGGGGTAGATCATTTTGCGCTCTTCACCATCCAAAACATAACTAACTTTAACGATAACCATGTCTTCGCCACGCTTCTCACTAGATAGTATAGTTGGTGGTTTTTCTGGAAGCAATCCATCTTCATGTTGCATCTTGAGAGTATTTCTTCGTATATCTTCGCTCATCCTTTTGTCTGTGGATACTTTCTTCAAAGTATCATAATCATTTTTTTGAACTGCTTCAAAAAAATCATACACACATTGTTCAGCAGACTTTATTGCGCTGGAAGAAGACGATGAAGATATCTGTTCGCCAGAATTTACTTCGTTGAAATAAACCAATGAGGGTATCCCGAAAAAAAATGTAAACGCAAATAAAGGTGCGATTATGCAGACCAAATAGTTATTGAATTTCTTCACTGCAACGATGCCTCCCTAATACTGTTCTTCGTTATAGAATTGTTTTTTAAATATGAATCTGAATTACTAGCTAGCTCTTTGTAGGTTATGTCAATGTTTTTGAGGCTATTGCTGTCTTGTCGCTCACTGCCCTGTTCTTAAGCACTGCCTTAAGCTAGCCATGCCGTTTCATTACTCTGTAGATCTGACAATGGTCTATGTCTAATGATTATCAACTCCATCATCTAAAAGCCTTTTTATCTGGCGGCTTGAAAGCCCTAGTTCATTAAGCTCCGTAGTTTTTAGGATTCCTCCTCGTCTTTGAAACTCCTTTCTCAATATGTGAATTACTACCATTCTGCACCTCCCGGCCTGCATTCGTTTTGCAGCGCAGTCTTTTAAGTGCATTTAACCATATTTTAACTTATTGTTCAAACAATTTTATCGGTAAATCAAAGTATTATGTTTGTTTTTCAAAGCTGCATAGGGTATTTTTCTCTCCATCCCTTAATAGAAAAACTTCATCATAAAAGCCTACATACTCGGTATATCTTTTTACTCCTACGTCTACATATTTTTCATCTAGTTCAATAGCATTGTGGAATCTCATTTTTATTTAGCTAAAACCGAGCCATATTATCATATTGAACAATCTGCAATTGTTATCTATACCAAAATAATTTGCTTAATCGAACACGGCAAACATAAATCTGTTCACTGCACCCGCAGCACCATCCGATGTGGTAGCTGAACGACTGGCAGTTGGCCCCTACGACATGGTCACGTTGACCTGGAAAGATAATTCCGACAATGAGAGCGGCTACAGAATTCAGGGAGCTACCAACGCAACCTTTACAAACAACCTGGTGACCAGTATAGTTGATACCAACACCACCATCTTCCTAACCATCATACCGCGCTTCACGCCATATTACTTCAGAATCCAGGCGTTTAGCAGCGCAGGCGAGTCAGCTTGGGTTAATGCTCAACCATTCCCCATCGTTACGCAATAGTTAACTTCCTTATTTTGCTTCGTTGTATACTGGTACCGCTTATTAATTATTAAGTTTAAGCAGAATAAATGAAACAAAATGATACAAATGCACACCCCTGGCCAATCTTTCAACGATTTTAAGGCGGGGGTGTGCAAAAATGCTTTCAAGGGTGAACAGTGCATAGGATGCCTGAAATGCGTTAAAGCATGCCCGCAGAACACCATAATCTCACACCGCGACCTGGAAAAAGAGCGTATTTCATCTATCGCGTTCATGATCCCGCGAGAGATACCTTTAAGACTCTCTTTGGAGTGTCTTTGGTTTGTATTGAAGGTTGACGATTTTATTGTTCTGCAATATAATTGTAGCGTGCTACATTATATTGTTGGAGGATGCTAATGTTTGACGATATATTTCCATTGGTAAAACTTATTTCTGATTGCATCGAAAAGGAAGCTAACCAACATCTAAAACAGTATAATTTAACATTATCCCAAGCACGAATTCTAATTTATCTGCGTGAACGTATGGGGGAAAAAACCTCACAGAAGGATATTGAAGACTATTTTGAGGTAACTCATCCTACCGTCATTGGGATTTTGAAGCGCTTGGAGAGTAAGGGATTGATAACAAGCGAATTTGACTCAAAGGATAAGCGGATTAAAAATATTTATCTTACGGAAAATGAGGCTTCTATTTATAAGGCAATGGATGACTTTAGAAAGACAACTGAACAAAAACTACTGCAAGGACTTACAGAGGTTCAGATCCAGGAATTAAAATCATTATTAAAATCAGTCTATGCAAATATTCAAGAGTAATCGGGTGGAGTTAAAAGACTCCGATATTTTGGGGTGTTTATGTAGCGAGCTACATAAACTATAGCAGGAGTAATTATTATGCAACAAAAAAATGAAGAGATCAAATCTATACCTATGCTAGAAGCTGAAACCCAAATCGCTATGTATGAAATAGATGCTGAAAGTAACCTGACAGCAGACACCAGCCAAGTGTATTTGGGGAATAAAGGACTTATCGCTTTTATCGCCTTAATGAATATGTTTATACCGCTTTCTACTGATTTGTACTTGCCTGCATTGCCCCAGATGAATACATATTTTGGAAGTAGCTCGGCAATAACTAATTTGACATTAAGCGCATTCTTCATTTTTTACGCTGTTGGAATGCTGTTCTGGGGTCCACTGAGTGACAGGTATGGCCGTAAGCCTGTTCTTATAATGGGAAGCATTGTATATATGATGTGTAGTATCGTTTGTGCACTTTCTAGTAATATATATTTCCTGATTTTAGCCAGATCTCTTCAGGGGATAGGGGCGGGCGGTATCACATCCGTTTCCATAGCTATCATTAAGGACTCGTTCTCAGGCAAAAGAAGAGAGTCGATATTGGCTGTTTGCCAAGCTGTTTCCGGACTTGCCCCAATGCTGGCTCCGGTAGTTGGATCATTGATTTTACGCTTTACTAATTGGAGAGGCACTTTTTGGACTCTGGCTGTTATAAGCATAATAAGCCTAGTATTATCCATATTATATCAGGAAACCTTGAAAGAGGAAGAAAGGTATAAAGGCACATTGGCAGGCTCCATCGGGCGCTTGTTAATTGTTGCGAAAAATAGAGGATTTATTATACCTGCAGTAATATTTTCCTTAAGTGCGATACCGTTTATGGGCTATATTGCAACTTCAGCCTATATTTATGAGGATTACTTTGGCCTTAGTGCTCAAAGTTACAGTTATTTCTTTGCGGCCAATGCTTTACTTACGCTTTTCGGGCCATTCATATATGTTCGGTTCTTAAGCGCTATGGATAAGAAGGTATTTACACTACTATTTTTTGGAATATCAACTTTAAGTGGGGTTCTGGTAATGACAATTGGAACCGTGGCTCCGATATTATTTTTACTGTCGTTTGTTCTGATGTCATTATCTGTTGCTATAACCAGGCCGTTCAGTACCAATTTACTATTGGAG
The DNA here is from genome assembly GCF_009932395.1 of Sporotomaculum syntrophicum. Lineage (GTDB taxonomy): Bacteria > Bacillota > Desulfotomaculia > Desulfotomaculales > Desulfallaceae > Sporotomaculum > Sporotomaculum syntrophicum. The sequence goes on along the minus strand of NZ_LSRS01000003.1, from coordinate 117,401 downwards.
CAGCAGAAAAGTGACATTGGATCAGCGTCTTCATTAATAAATACATTGTTCACGGTATTTGGAACCACCGGAATGACAATAGCTTCTGTGCCGTGGGGAAATATAGTAGTAGGTCTGGGCGTATTGATTACAATTTTTTCTGCGCTTACACTGGTCAGCTGGATCCTATTTTTGAAATCCAATATACCGTGCGTAGGATTAAAAGATAAATTGAGTTTCTGACAAAAAACATTCCCCCTGCTTTATCAGTTACAATTATAAAGATCTAGTCTAATGATTAATCATTGTTATGTTTCTACACCAATATCTATAAACTTTGGTTCAAGATAGTAAGGTTCTTTTAGAGGATAATCTATATTTATTGGGTTGTTTTACTATATCTGTCCACAGCTATTTGCCATGCTAACGGTCTGAAATTTAACTGTGTCACTCATTTATGCTAAATTTATTTATCGGGAAAAAGGGACGGAAAGGTTAGTTGAAAAGGGGGTTGAAATGATGTTGTTTGCAGTTATTGGCATCAGCGCAGGAAAGACCCGCGACGAGATCATGGCCATCTATCCTCGCCATAAAGTATTTTTGGACCAGTTCATTTCCCGCGGCGAAATTGTAGGAGTTGGTCCTTTCACCGATCCGGGAGGGGGAAATATGGCGCTTTTCCGTAGTCGGGACGCAGCAGAGGAATTCGCTAAGAACGATCCATTTTACTTGGAAGGCGCAGTCAAGGAATATCAGATCAAGGATTGGGGCGATAACATGCTTGATTAAAACACTGGATTGTTCCAGAACACTAAACTAAAAAAGAGTCTTAACTATTACTAATAAATACGGGTTTGCCATAAGGCAGGCTTTTTTTTATGAGCAAAATTAATAGCAGATGTGATCCAACCTTAAGTTGATGTATACAAGATTTAAAATCAGGGTACAAGTCAAACACAACAGTCACCTTTACAACTCATAACACCGATCAGACTTGTGAAATACCGGCAGATGATGTCATGCTCGGCATTTTACGCCGTCTGATCCACAGAAAATAGGGAACATCACATGGCAGTGGTTGAGAAAATGAAGATGCGTGAAAGCCGTTAAGTATGACGAGGCTTAAGCCTTATTATTAAGGTGCGAAAGTTGGGTTATACTATAAACCAACAATTGTTTGGAGGGGGTTATTTTAACTAAGGCTAAATTACAAGAAAACAGCATAGAATCAGCACTGGAAAAGGCACTGGGGAAATTGAAAAGAAATACGGAAAAGGCGCTATCATGAAACTGGGGGAAAAGGGAGCAAAGGATTCTCTTTATATACTAAAAGCGAGTAAAGAATTGTACTGGGGGAATAGTTTATGAGAAAAATTCGACAGCTTCATTTATGGATTGGTTTATTGACCTCTTTTTTGATACTAATTGAGGCTATCACGGGACTTCTAATGCTTGAACCCCATCTTATGGGTATCGATAAACCAGCGCCGGAACAACGAGTAATGCGTGAGGAGCCCGTTATAGGGCAAGACCTGGTGGTTGAGGACATTGAAAGGGAAGTGATGTTGCCTCCTGCTAGGCATTTTAAACCATCCGGTCAGGGAAGCAGCATAATGAGATTTGTTAGAAATCTTCATGCTGGAAGGATAGGAAATGCTGATGTATCACTATTACTTAGTATTGTTGCTGTTGGGTTAATCATAATAACTGTAACAGGGATGGTACTGTCAGTTAGGGCTTTAAAAGTACAGTGGAATAAATAACTACTCAAGAGTTATAAATTAATCCCCTGAACACCTTGCTTTGATAATACATCATATTTATATGATATATTTTAGCCCGAGTCCGGCATCTTTCCGGCCGGTTTTATTTTATGAGAATATTGCTCGCAAGATTTAGTGGTCTTAAGCTAAAGTACATTCGTCATACCGGTAAATAAAGGGAATGTGTGTTTATGGCCTCAGAAAACCCGGAAAGCCCATCTTTACAGGTAATCAGGATATCTTGCACCCCTCTGTTTTTGAGGTACAATGTTGACAATAACCAGAACTCTGCCAAGACGTGGAATTTAGTTGATAATTTCGCCCTTACTTTTTGCTAAATTTTTACGCCATTTGCTTAGATCCGCAGTTGTCAGTTTTGTCCACTCCGTTTCCTCACCAATAATTCTTAAAGGTTCTTTTGAGCGATAAGAACGTGTTAAGTTACCTGGAAATTTTTTGTCAGTAACATTAGGGTCGTTTTCAAATTCACCTGTTGGTTCTACTATATAAACCCGTTCTCTTCCTTCTCCTTTTGCTAATGCCGCTGCAAGTCCTGCACCATTGGGATTAGCTGTGAAATAAATATGATTCATTTGAAGCTCAGGCTCGTAATTTGAAACTCCACCCGCTGTCAGTAAATCACCAACCTTTAAATCTGCCTTAGTCCCATGATAAAACGGACCTTTATCAGAAGGCGCACCTTTATATAATTCAGATAATTCATAATTTCTTTTTGCATTATCAGAGTCATGCAACTCCTCATAGCATTGGGCAATGTTTGCATATAACGTTGCGTATGCACTCTTTACATTATCATCATTTATCTTTAACGCACACTGTAAAGATGTTTCCATCCATTTCAATTTGTCTGCAATATTCTTTTGTTGACGAGCTAAATGATAAGCTGCAATAAATTTTTCATAATCATCTGTTGCTTCATTCCATGCTTTATGAAACATCGTGCTTGCTTCTTCTACGTTCCCACTATCTTCTAAACTCATCCCCATCATACAGAGTTTAATAACAATGTTATTGGGATCAAATTTTATATTCATCTAATATTATCTCCAATCTAATGAAATCACATTGTATTATTTCCCTCGAAGCATTTTATCCATAGATTTGCCTTTTGCCAATTCATCAATCACCTATCCAAATATCGAATTTCCTGCCTGATCGGCTCTTTTATATTGACGCATTTACCGGGAGGATTCCACTCGATGTATAAGATCAGCAATTCGAGTAGCGAACTCTGCCCATAATTGCTTTGGCAGACCATGTCCCATTCCTTCAAAGATTACCAACTCGGCATTTGGAATGGCTGCGGCTGTGGCACGTCCCCCACTGACATCAACCATCTTATCACTTTCACCATGAATTATAAGCGCAGGTACCTGTAAAGAGCGAAGCTTTTCTGTACGATCACCAGATTTCAGAACTGCCACAGCCTGCCGCAACATACCTAACGGATCATGGTCACGATCCCATGCACGTCCTGCAATTTCGGCAGCATAAACCTCGTCTAACGGATACTTTGGAGACCCGATCGCTTTGAGTGATCGAATTTGCCACTCTATATAGCCTTGCCGGTCATCAATTTGTGGTGCGCCCAAATTGGCCAATGCTGTCCAGTCTGGCTGCCCTACTGTGTTATTTCCAGTAGTGGACATCATAGATGTCAGTGAACGAACCCTTTCCGGATACTCTATAGCAACTGTTTGAGCAATCATTCCGCCCATCGATGCACCAACAAGGTGTACACTATCATATCCGAGAGCATCCATCAGTCCCACTGTATCTGCTGCCATATCAGAAAGTGTATAAGCCACTGTAGAAAAATCTCCGGATTGCACCGCAGAAAAGTCTGGAACAGGCGCATCCGTAAAATGTGTAGAAAGTCCAGTGTCCCTGTTGTCAAACCGTATTGGATGCAGGCCGCGGCTCGCTAATTCCATACAGAATCCTTCAGGCCAGTTAATCATCTGCGCTCCACCACCCATAATCAGGAATACTGGCGGTAAAGCGGAGTCGCCAAAACGCTGGTAAACCATTCTGATTTTTGATGGCCCAACATTAAAAACTTCTTGCTCATCATGTTTTTGTACTATATCCATAATAGCTCTCGCCTTTTTATTAATAAGTCTTGATAAGTAAATTATTACCAGAGTTGCATTACTTATATTCAGTATACTGGCATATATCAAGTATTATAAGACTGCATTTTCTATTTTCTTTGTATTATAATTAAAGTAGGGAGAGTAATATCGGAGTTTCATTATTTCCCTCGAAGCATTTTATCCATAGATTTGCCTTTTGCCAATTCATCTATCAGCTACTAAGATACATTTGTGCAATATAGGTTCTCACGCCTGAATTATTCAGCTCGATCCAATTCGGAACATACCCAGCATCTTTAAGTATCTTATGAACCATGCGCAGTTCTATCGATTCAAATGGATTTTCAATCCGTTCACCAAATAGCCGGAATCAAGCGATAAGGCGTCTTATATAAATAATCTCTATAAGCGGGCAGATCCCGCAGCATAACTTCTTACTCCTTTTTGATCCTGAATATGATCACAGGTATGAAAAGCACTGCGAATATCAATGCCCAATATGAACCAAGGGCCAGCGGAGTGCACAGTTGCATTAATAAAAGTCCCGTATACATGGGATGGCGAACAGCGGCGTAAGGACCGGTCTGAATAACCTGTTGATCCTGCTCCACCTGTATAACAGGTGAAGCATAGCTGTTTTCCTTGAAGGCCATGAAAATGAATATATATCCAAATAAAACCAAAGCATTGGCGGCTATTACAACCCACACCGGAACTGCCGACCAGTGATACCGGTAATCGAATCCGGGAACAATGTAGATGAGTAAAGACAAAAAAGACAAGATTTTGACGATACCAGGCTGCGGTTCTTTTTCTTTGACGTTCATGCGCCGGTTTAATAGTCCCGGATTTCGTTTAATGAAAAAAGCAGTAATAAAAAATGTCATTGCAGAAATTATTGCCAGCCAAATCCATCCTTGCCAAAACTCGATGGAACCCGCAGGAAGAAATAACAGCAGGGCCGCCACGACCATGATTATCACCGGTACCGAATAGGCTTTAGATGCTGGCAAATTATTATTGTCCCCCATAATATATGCCTCCTGACTAATTATTTTTGAGAACCCACTTACTCGTCATCGGTTAAGAGAAGCTTTTTAAAAAGCTGTTGATACTTGATTTGAGCAGAGGTCAGTACTCCGGCGACCTTTTCCTGATATAGGCTTTCCAGAGGCCGATTCATCGCTGGTTGCATGCGATACAGTTCTTTTACTGGAGGCATGCTGTTTACCAGAGCCACCGATTCACGAGCGAAAGCCTCGATTCGGGGATCATCTTCATCAAGGTGGGAAATTTCCGCCCAACGCTGACCTGACTCCAATGCCAGTTCATATTGTTGGGGGTGGTTTTTAAAATATTCGGCCAGGATACGAAAACCCTCCCGGAAATCATCACACCACTGGAAATCATCCAGGATACCGGACAACCTGCGGTGCTGATTATAAATTTCCGGGCAGGTATTCGAATATCTCTCAATTTGATCCGCCCCCAGTATCTCGGTGATCATTTGAAAGGAGGCGGACTCGAAACAGTCTTCATCCAGTAAAGGAGCATTATTACTTAGAATAGTATCAATTTTAACTATCCGTTCTTCCAGGGTTTGTTTCTCGCTAAGTAATTCGCTGCGCAAGGACTGCAAGACTTCCCCTGACGTTCTCTGATTATTCGAGCCTCCGATTATTTCCTTGATCTGTTTTAAATCCATGCCCAGGGATTTTAAATGTTTAATCAACCGCATCCGGTTCAGCTCTTCCAGCCCGTACAAGCGGTATCCCCCGTCAGTACGCTGCGGTGCAGGCAGCAAACCGGTTTTATGGTAATAGTTTACTGTTTTTAATGTGCTACCGGTCAGCTTAACAAAATCGCCGATCTTAATACGGTTTTCCACTGCCATCCCCCCTTCTAAGTCAAGTATAAACCCGGCCCTAAGGGCCGGGTCAAATTATTTTGAATGACTTACCATGCTTACATGCTATTAAATAACGCAAGACTTCAACTAATTCAGCCGCGGCTTGACTTTTGGGATATTGTTTATATATTTTGATGCCTTTTAAATCAATATTTCTACATTCATGTAATCCTGTATTTACAATATTTGTGTAACAAAAAATAGCCTCAGAAAATCACAATTTTTAAATCTACATGCCATTGTATAACCTCCTTGGAAAAATCTCCAATATCCCGACATGCCGTATTCTACATAAATGCTGGAAGATTCCCTCTGCCTTGGCATGAATCATGCCAACAAACTAGCAATGCCAATTGGAGTGCAGCTCATTATTTTGGGCGTGATGCTTGATACAATTTAAGTGAGGTGGTTTGGATGACTTTTGAAGTTAAGTTGAAAACGGGTTTTTTTAGAACCCGGTCTTATTATCTCACTATTGGCCAGGGCCGATTGGTTTTGACACCTCAGGATAGCACTGATGATGGCTGTGTGGTAATAGAAGCCAGCCAGTTGCAATCTATTTATCTGACAGCAGGAGAATTCGAAGTCATAGCTGACGGTATATACACGGGTAGTTTTGCACCTCACACCAATCTTAATCAGCTATCCTGCCTGCTAGCCATGGAATTAGGTGAAAAATTTAGCGTTCAGTTCGAATTACCATAAATAATAACGGAGGGATAAATACGCCATGAACACAGCGGCACCTATGGATATACCTCGCTGGAAAACAGCACTCAACATGATGATCAACCCCGGGGAAGTAATAAAAACCCAAATGACTAAAATACCCTGGCCTTATTCAGTAATGGTATCCGGATTGTCATTTACACTGTTTTTCCTGCAGACTGGTCTGGATATGTTGAAAACCGGCCAGATCGGAGCAAGTACCGTTATCCTTATCACCATGCTGGGACTTCTCTACGGCACAGTCGGCATAGCTTTGCTGGCGGTTATGGTCTGGGCCTTATCCCAGGCGGGACAGCGGGGTTACACCCTGGAATGGGCCATATCTACCTTTGCCCTGGGGTATTCAGCTACCTTCGTCTATGCCCTGAGCGGACTGATCTTTTCCCTGGCTTTTGGCTGGAAGACCGCGGTAGCCTTTGGTGTTACCGGTGTCCTATGGGCACTCAGACCTACCGTATATACCATCAAGCAGATGTCAGGGGAACGATTAGCCTTCAGTATTGCCATGACTACCCTCTGCGGAGCCATACTCCTTATTGGCTGGGAGGAACTGCTCCCGGAGATGCAGGGACGCCTGGATCTTATCCGATTGGGCACAGTGACAGTCCGGCCGGAGTCGGTTCAGTGGGTAATATCCCCGGACCATCCAATACCACTGAAGCGGTGACAGGTGTGGTCGTACCCGGGTTGATCGCGACAGTCTTAGGTGCTTTAGGCGGCCTGGGCGGCGGAGGGTTTATCCCGCCCGCGGGTGGAACGCCCATGTATCCCACTGGCGGAGGATCTTCGCCCGGAGCTGGCGGGAGCCCTGGAACCGGCTCAGGAGCACCGGGGATGGCCCAGGCTACCAGCCAGTTTGGACGCCGGCGCAGAGAAGAGATCCTGACCGATACTGCGGATATGTACCATGGCAGCGCGATACAGGGAGCTCCGGCTGATCAGGGCACCTATATCGAGACAGAGCGCGAAGCTGAACTTTTCGTGCAGCCGGAGCCTTCCATCAGTGAGCCGGGACCGGAGATATTTATTGATACCGCTGACATGAAGCAGCAGGCCATTGATGTCAGGGAAGCAGGAGGAGAACCGGTCATCCATATCGACACCGACGCTATGTTTGAAAGCCCTGCTGCAGGCGCATCCGGCGAACCGGGGATATTTATTGAGAACGAGGCAGCGGCCGGCCCGTTCGTGCAGCCTGAACCCCTGATCAGTGATCCTGAACCGGAGATATTTATCGACACTATAGATATGAATGAACAAGCTATCGATATCCGGGAAGCAGGAGGAGAACCGGTTATCCGTATTGATACCGATGATATGTTTGAAAGTCCCGCTACAGGAGCAAGTGGTGATAAAGGGGTATTCATTGAAACGGAAGACGAAGCAGCCCTGTTTGTGAAAGGCAATGCCGACCGGGAGATGGAAGCCGGACAAATGAAACCGCAGGCTTTTAGTGCCCGGGAAGGAGAAGCAGGGGGAGAGCACTTTGCCGCTTCGGGAGGTAGTGAAGGAGCTCCAATTGCTGACCAAACTGAACGCCTGTATACGGACATTGAAGACTCAGAAGTTCTTCGTGACGCCAGTTCCCTGGAGGCCCATGCTGATCTGGAGATAAAAGCTGATCAAATTAAGTCGCAGGCTATCGATGCCAGAGAAGGAGAAGCAGAGGTACCAGGTGCAGAACCGGCCACCGCAGCCGAGGCTGATGGAATCTATGACCAAAACGGATTTGATGCTGATGGTTATGACCGGGAAGGGTTTAATCAGGCAGGATATGATCGTGACGGCTATAACCATGACGGTTTCAATGAGGCGGGCTACAATGCTGAAGGCTTTGATGCTGAAGGCTTTGACAAAGATGGTTTCAACCGGGATGGATTTAACGCCCAAGGTTTTGATCGAGATGGTTTTGATGCCAATGGCTTTGATGCAGAAGGTTTCGACAAAGCTGGTTTTGATAAGGAGGGCTTCGATAAGGCCGGTTTCAATGCGCAAGGTTTTGATAAAGAAGGATTTGATAAGGCCGGTTATGATGCCGAAGGCTTTAACCGGCAGGGCTATAACCAGCAAGGCTTTGACCGTGAAGGATTCAATAAAGCCGGGTTCGATGCTGAAGGTTATGACCGGCAGGGCTTTAACCAGTCAGGTTATGACAAAGAAGGTTTCAACAAAGAGGGCTATGACAAAGCAGGCTTCAACCGGGAGGGCTTTAATAAAGCAGGTTTTGACCAGGAGGGCTTTGACAAAAACGGATTCAATGCCGAAGGTTATGATCGGGAAGGTTTCGACAAGGCCGGCTTTGATAAAACTGGTTATGATCGCGAAGGGTTCAACAAAGAAGGATTCGATAAAGCCGGGTTTAATGCACAAGGTTTTGATAGAGAAGGATTTGACAAGGCTGGATTTGACCAGGAAGGATTCGATCGTCAGGGCTTTGATAGGGTAGGACTGGACCGGGAAGGCTTCAACAAAGCCGGATTCGATACAGAAGGCTATGACCGGGAGGGTTACGGGCGCAATGGTTTCGACCCGGAAGGCTATGATATAAACGGCTATAACCGCCAGGGTTTTGATGCTAAAGGCTTTGACAAACAGGGCTTTGACAAAGAAGGGTTCAACAAAGATGGTTGGGATCGGGAAGGTTATGACCGGAACGGTTTTGATGAGAACGGCTGGGATCGTGAAGGTTTCGATAAGAACGGTTACGATGCCGAGGGCTATAATCGGGACGGTTATAACCGGGAAGGCCAGTCCAAAGAAGGTTATGATGCAGACGGCTATGACAAAAATGGCTTTAATGAGCACGGTTATGACCGGGACGGCTATGATAGGGACGGCTTTGATTTCGAAGGATATAACCGCAGCGGCCGCGATCCCTGGGGCTACGACAAACAGGGATATGACAAGGACGGTTATCACTGGAGCGGCTATAATGCTGATGGATATAATAAGAGCGGGAGACACTGGTCAGAGAATCCATATAAGGATAGTCCTTTTGATGTCACTTCCGTAGAACATAAAAATCCCTTTACTTCGGATAGTGAAGTTATAGTCAGTGTTGAAGTAGAAATGGATGAGTATGGTAACATAATCGGGGGGAGAAATCTGGCCGATACCTGGAAACCGACCAAACCGCCTTTGGGAGAACCGTATTATCGGACTGTGGAAAAATACGGAGCCAAGCCATGGACCGATGAGATCCCCAAACCGGAGACGGAAAAACCGAGTATTCCGGTTACTGAGGACACCGGTGTAATTGGGCCGGAAGATCCCATGAATACCTTGAAGAATCATGGGATAGATCAGGATACTCCGGCAGCACCGGAAGGACAGACGGGTTCAGGATTGCCCATACCCGAGGAAGATATTCCCGATGCAGGGAATGTACCCCCGGACACATACCCCGGAGAAGGGGAGATTCCACAGGACACGATTCCTGACATGCCGCCGGTTTCAGGACCACAGCATGGCGATACCATCACCCTGCCCGGTAAAGACGGCCGTGATTACGTTTTAGATTACAATGCTGAAACCGGGGAATGGGAGAATATCTTGACCGGCGGCAAGATCCGCAATGAAGATCTGGATTCCTATATCAATGACTTTAATAAATGGCAGGATCAAGTAGCTGATGATAAGAAATTGTCGGCTGCTGAGCTGGAGAAGATGGCCAGACGCGAGGATGCGACCAGCAAAGCCATAGACAAGAACCTGGAAGATTGGCGCAAGCTGGAGCAAATGCAAAAAGTAGCAGATAAATATGACATCGGTGAACCCGGAGGGCCCGGGGATGTTGACAAGGCGATCCAAAGCTTGAAAGATGATATGCTGGCCGGCAAAGAACTGGATCAGGAGAAAATGGATAAGATCCGCCGGGTCATTGATAATCGCATTCTGGGCAAGACTGTTGCCGATACTGGACAACGCTGGGAAGAAGATTGGTTTAAAAACCTGGGCTGGGCTTTAGAAGCCAATGCAGCAACCGCCAAGGAAGTAATAACCGGCGAAAAGGCGGATGGCAGTACATCCTGGCTGGGCATGGGAGCTAGAATTATGATCACGACTGCTACTGGAGGCGGTGCCGGGGTTGTATTGGATGGAGCTATGAATGTAGCAGAAGCGATGTATCGTATCAAGGATGAGATCGATAAAGGAGAATCAGATTTCCGAGCAGTTTCCAAAGCAGTTGGATTATATGTCCTGGGAGAGGAAATGGGATGGCTGGCCGGTGAAGCCGGCAGTAAGGTTATGGGAGAGATGATGGAAAGATACCCGGCCTTTACTAATAAGGCAGCTGATTTTGTTGAAACTGCCATTCTGAAAGTCAATGCTAAGAATCAGATGTATAGCAAGGCACTTGGTATGATCAGCAAAGAATCGGCCGAGGAATCCCTGGATCAGATTAACAAGCGATTGGTGGATATAGGCAGTGATAAGGCGGCCAAGGAGATTGTGGAAAGCGCCAGAATGGATTATGGTCTGAAATCAGTGGCGGATTCATTCGATGATGTCACCAAAGGCGCCGGGAAAACCGTCGGTGATAGTACGGGAGATATGGCCGGCAGGGTTTCCAAATCTTCGGCTGAAGGTTGGACAGATGTGGGCGAAAGCGGCGGCAAAGCAGCCACTTCCAGCACTGATGACATGGCCAGGGGCGGGGGCAAGGCTGCCACTTCTAGCAGTGACGATATAGCCAAGGGCGGCGGAGGCAAGGTCGCTTCTCAGGCTGATGCGGATGGGGTTCCGGGAACTGGTAAAGCCGGCCCTCAGGCTGATGTCGATGGAGTGCAGGTGCCCAGAAAGGCTGGAGATGATATCAGTGACGCATCGGCGAAATCCGCAGCTGGCGGAGATGTCCCGGGTGAACCACCGGGAAGACCACCCGGAGGCGGAGATGGACCGGGTGAACCACCAGGTGGAAGACCGCCGGGTGGCAGAGACGATATGCCGGGTGAACCGGATCATATGCCCCTGAATCGTGGTGGCAGGACTCCGGATGAAGTCCTGGCAGATCCGGCAGCCCTGAACCGGGCGGAAAGAACCGTGCAGCAGAATGTCAGTGGGGGAGCCGATTCGGCTGAAGAAACCTATCATGCTTTTCTTTCCCTGGACGATAATGATGTTTTGGCCCATTTTAAGGGTAGTGACGGTAATATTCTGCTGATGCTGTTTGACAATGAAGAATCGTTTATACAGTGGTGGTCAGATATCTATGCCTCCAAAGCTGCCGGCAACTATCAGCCGGTGTTCCCTGAGGTTCTCCCCATGGAAGTCCTGGTTTGTGCCTTGCACTGCATTGACATTTACCGGCGATCCTACCTGGAGAGCATGCTGGATTATCGAGGTGGTTTGGATTTGGCCATCAGTACCCAGGATTTTGTACAATTGCTGAGACGTTCTCTGGCCAGTCGGGACAAACGCTGGCTTTTGCCCACCATGTTTGAGATCACCGCCGGACTCAAGGGGATCAATATCGCCCTGAAACCCGAGCACATTAAGAAAGTAGAGGAACTGGGGTTTTTGACCAGTGATGAGAATGTCCTGACTTTAGGAGAGCGTTCGCGTCTCATGGGTACCGAGATTATTACCAGCTGGTTGGGATCCATTAGCTGTCAGGCCTCTGCATTGGTCAATGGACAGGAAAAAAGCCTTTCCCGGATGTTTATGACCCCTACGGCATTTGCCAATCATCTCTTCTCCTTTGAGATCGGGGCAGGAGGAGATGCACGCTTTAGGCATCAGGCCATTACTTTGCCAAAACTGGTCCAGACATTGATGAAATGGATCGAGGCTCTGCAAAAAGCCATCGGTGGAACAGCCCCCGTCCAAGCAGCGCCCAGGCAAGCCCCGGTCATGAAATTCTGCGGGCAGTGCGGGGCGGAATTGAAACCCGGCAAAAAATTCTGTACCAGCTGTGGAACGGCAATATAAAAGGAAGTGAACCGATATGAGTGAATTAAAATTCTGCCCCGGCTGCGGGGCGTCGCTTGCACCAGGAGACAGGTTTTGCGGTGATTGCGGCTTTGATATCAATTCCATGACAGAAAAGCCTGCGGCATCTGCTGTGCCGATCAAGCCAAGCCAGCCTGTGGCGCCACCTCCTGCAGCACCAGCTTATCAACAGCCCCGGCAGCAGAGCTATCAACCGCCCCAGAATTCGGCTCCGCCCTATACTCCATCAGCACCGCCAGCAGGAGGCCCCGGGCCCATGCCTGGCAGAAGCTATGCTCCTCCGGGAACTAATCCATCCGGGAGCAAAAATGCACTGGTCATCATGATTTCGGTGCTGGTGGTGTTATTCCTGGCTGGCGGAGGTGTCTATTGGTGGCTTTCCAAGGATGATCCGGGTGGTAATGCCATACCTGGGCAACCAGTGACCCAGCAAAACGGCAGCCCGGCCGCTAATGCCGGCGGACAGAATGCACCCGGCGTGCCTGCCCAGGGTACGCCTAAGGCTGATTTGTCCCGGGCAGCAACTTATTTGTCCGAACCAGGATTAAAGTGTACTTTCTATGTTAATTATCCCGATGGAATGTCAGGGATAGTAGATCGAATCAGCGGGCGGGCCGTTCCTAACGAATCGGTTCGGGTCACAGATGTGGAAGTGGGCATCGATATGGGAGAGGAATATGGTTTGGTATAAAATGACTGCTATGACTAAAATAGATCCAGCTGAAGCAGCCAGCACTATTATAAAATGGTGCCCGAATTATAAGGATATCAAAGATGACCGTACCCAGAGTTATTAGCAGGGGAGAGGAGTTAAACATGACGGCCACCGCAAGTGCGATGGAACTTTGGAGGCGATTAGCCCTGGTATTAGGCATACTGGTCGGGGTGGCCCTGTTTTTCTATGTGGCACCGGCTGTGATCAGCGCAACAGCTATAGATTGGGAACAGGAGCAGGCCGGTGAATTGGGTTCTGTCAGAAGTCTGGCCACCCAGGAGAAGAAACGACTCAGTGCCTTGCCCCTGGAAGAGTATATCCAGGCTAAGACCGGTGGAAAAGTGGTGGCCGTAGATAGCGTTCAGTGGTCTGATTTTTTTGCCCAAGTACAGTTGGCCAGCGAAGGGAACTATGGCCTCTCCCTCTATGGTGACCGCGTCAGTGAAGAAGACAAGGATGACTTCTGGAAGCCGACGGGACCGGTCCCGGTCTTTTTCAAACCGGATGAGCTCCCTTATCTACAATGGGGGCTGCAGGAAGGTGACGGCCAAACAGCCTATATCAGTACCAATAACGGCAGTGGCACTATTTATCTGCGCTTAAAATACCATGATTACCAGGCCAGTGTGGGAGCTATGTACAGCCCGTACCGTACTGCTCCGGGGTGGCTTTACCATCCTTATCGTACCGTTGGCATCATAGTCATGGTATTAGGTTTGCTGCTTTATATATTGCTGCCCCGCCGGAAAAATCAAGCTGATGACATCGGCTATTCGGCCGGCAGTATGGTAGCAGGAGACCTGGCCGGGGTGATACTCTTTACTCCTTTTTACGGACTGCCCTTCTTGATCAATGGCGGAACAGTTCAGGCTGTCACAGGTCTGTGGCCGATAACCCTCTTTATGTGGCTTATGTCTTGCTTTGCTATCTACCTATTCTACATCAATGCCTGGTATGCTTCCTACCGTATCGAGTTTACACCGCAGGCCCTGTACCTGATTACTTTTAAGGGTGTAAGAGAAATGTGCTTTGACCAGATGACTGGTGTTGATCTGGTGGTCTTGAGAAACCCGAGATGGTTTCGAAGACTTTTCCTGGCCCTGGCGTTTCTATCCTTGATTAGCGGACGCGCATCTTCGACCCAGCCAGCAGGCTCAGCTTTACTGGCAGATACCGCTTCCTATGGAGGGTTAAGGATTACAGGGCGCAGCGTTAGCAAACCAATCTATATCTGGTTTTCGGATCAAATGGGCGGCGTGATCATCAACAATTTTGACCGGGTGACGGAAGCCATTGAGGCTGCCGGGGTGCCGTTTAATAAGGAACCGAGAGAGATCGAGGGTTTTTCCATGTTTATGTAGGCGAAACGCCAAAAGGAGGTAAGGGAAAATGATTGGATTAACAATTCTGGGTGTTATCGTAATCTTATTAGCCGTATTCCTGATCAGTGTCTATAACAAACTGGTGCAACTGAGGCAGAGGGTGCAAAATTCCTGGGCTCAGGTGGATGTACAGTTGAAGCGGCGCTATGACCTGATTCCCAATCTGGTCGGCGCTGTCAAAGGATATGCCCAGCACGAGAAGTCGACTTTGGAAAGTGTAACTCAAGCCCGGAACATGGCTATGAATGCAAAAAACATCCAAGAGCAGATGCAAGCGGAGAATATGCTGACCGGTGCTCTGCGCTCCTTGTTTGCCGTAGCTGAGGCTTATCCGGAGCTAAAAGCCAATGCTAATTTCATGCAACTGCAGGCCGAACTAACTGATACCGAAAGCAAAATCGCTTTTGCCCGCCAATTCTATAATGACACCGTGCAGAAGTTCAACACCATGCTCGAGTTATTCCCCACTAACTTGGTAGCAGGTCTGCTGGGATTTGCCATGGTGGATTACTTCAACCTGCAGGGAGAACCTAATGCGCGTCAGGCTGTGAAAGTGGAGTTTTAAAGAGGAGATGCTAGTATGATACGAAAAATGTCTCCCCGCCATTTCCCAACCACGGTTTCCGGCCTCTTAATGGGCTTGTTCCTGGTCCTGGCCGTTATGACGACTCCGGCCTTGGCGGATCGCTCCTTGACCATGGATCAGATCATTGTGGATGCCCAGGTGCTGCCCGATGCATCCATGCAGGTCACCGAAAGGATCACGGTTGATTTTTCCGGACATTGGAACGGTTTTTATGTGAAGATCCCCCAGGGGAACACCCCCATTGTCGAAGTACAGGTCAGTGAAAACGGCCAGCCATATAAATTTAATCCCGGCACCGAATACGGACCCCCGGGAACCTACCTGACCAAATCAGAAGGCGGGGACATTCTCATTGACTGGAGCATCGACGCAAATGATCAGGTCCGCACCTTCGACGTTTCTTACCGGGTGATCAATGCGGTTAAAATCTATCAGGATACGGCAGAACTCTATCGCAAATTCATCGGGGAAGCCAACGGCAATAAGATTTCCTATGTACAGGTGAACCTGACTTTACCGCCGGGTGCAGAACAATTCAAGCAAGGGGAAGATATCCGCATCTGGGGGCACGGACCCTTAAATGGGGAAGTGGAATTTTCCGGCCCCAATGAAGTCGTGTTACAAGTCAATGATCTGCCTCCATATACATTTATGGAAGGACGGGTTCTCATGCCCGTCAGTCTGTTTGCCGGGGCGCCGGCGGAAGCCTATGACGTTCAACCGGCTCTGGTCAGGATCTTATCCGAGGAAAAGGGCTGGGCTGAGCAGGCCAATAAGGAACGGGCCATGGCCCGGGTGGAAATGGGTGTTGGCGCTGGCATTATATTAGCGGCTTTAGCCAGTGTATTTATGTTATGGCGCAGATACGGGCGAAAACACCCCACAGTTTTTGACGGCGATTATTATCGGGATCTGCCCGCATCATACAGCCCGGCGGAGCTCAGTGTACTGTGGAATTTCAAAACCATGAAGTCCAATGATATCACGGCTACCATCATGGACTTAGCCCGTCGGAAGTTCCTCTTTCTCGAGGAGGACACCGTACAGCAGCGCAAGCTTCTGGGCAGCAAAGAAGTCACTACCTTCCTGCTCAGTTTTCTGCCGGCACCGGAACCAGCCAGCTTAAGAAAACCGGAAGAAGCAGTACTTAGGCCTCATGAAGCAGAACTTATCGATTATCTCAAAAACGATATCGGCGGCGGTAAGGACTATATATATTTGACCGATATTGAAGAATACGCTAAAAAGAATGGCAAAAAATTTCATCTCTGGTGGAGTGGCTGGACTTCCGACATTATAGCTAAATGCGAAGAGTACAATTTCTTTGACAGCTTGGGTAATATTACGCTTTTCACTGTGTTGGGTGGGGTGGCGCTCTTTGTGCTTGGTTTTGTCCTGGCAGCCAGGATAGGAACCATCGGCTGGGCGATGATGATTGCCGGCATTATTATTTTTGTGGTGCCACTCTTTTTCAAACGACGTTCCGTGACCGGTCAGGAAGACTATGTGCGCTGGGCAGCATTCAAAAGATTCCTGGAACATTTTTCAGAGATGCAGCGCTATGAGATACCCAGCCTTATCATCTGGGAGCATTATCTGGTTTTTGCGGTCACACTGGGCATAGCCAAAGAAGTCATCAAGCAGTTGGAAGTAGTTTTCCCCAATATGCAGGAGGGAGATTATCGCTTCGGTCAAGGATGGATGATGTATGGAACCCATCATACCGGCATGAATGCCCTGACCAATTCCTTCGATGGGATAGGCGAATCTTTCGAAAGAGCTCTGAAATCTGCTGAAAAGGCAGTCAGCAAGTCTTCATCCGGTTCCGGCGGCGGGGGTGGATTCTCCGGCGGCGGAGGTGGCGGCGGCGGAGGCGGCAGCTACGGAGGCCGGTAGGTCCGCACCTGGCGGGCGAGTACGAGCCCATAAATAATGGGAACCAGGGAGATAGGGAGGAAAAATGTGATTTGTTCGAAATGTGGCGCTGATTCTGACAAAAGCGTCAGATTCTGTACTAACTGTGGTAATCCTTTAACCCAGACAGTAGAAAGCCAAACGGATCACGAAACACGTATAGAACAAACCGAAGGGAATCAGAACCGGATTGGCTATTCAGAGCGGATCAATGACCCGGCTTTTGCCAGTTACCGGCGCCAAGCCACCGCCTGGTCCTTCATCTTTGCCGGAATTTTAGCCGTTATTGTAATAGTTGGTTTTTTCATCTATGGAGAAACAAGTTCTGAAATGGACAATCCTCAGGCCCTTTATATCGGACTGGGCATTGGGGGCATGTTTCTGACCATCGCTTTATTGGCGACTATCAGTCGAATGAGGATCAAGCAGTGGGATGGAGTGGTCATTGATAAGAAAATCGAGAAAAAGACCCGGCGCAACAAAGATAGCAACGGTCAGTACTACACAGAGAGATATACTTTGTACACGATCGTTTTCAAAACCGACCGGGGCAAGATCATAAACAAATTTGAGGAAGATGACGATACCATTTTCAATTATTTTGAGATCGGTGATCAGGTGCGTCATCACAAAGGGTTGGGCACTCTGGAAAAATACGATAAATCCAAAGACGACATCATATTCTGCAATGCCTGCTCCACTCTAAACGACATCAATGATGACAAATGCTACCGCTGCTCCTGCCCGCTATTAAACAAATGATTTTAATCCATTGTTTATTTTAGCGGGCTTTTGTCATCGTCCTGGGCAGGTTCTCATTAGTTTGCGAACCTGCTTTAATATTTTTTAAGAGATATTCCATATTTCACACGTAGTAGTATATGAAAAGATTTTGAGGAGGTGGGATATTTGGAATACTCGGAGGCTGAGCTTGTACGGGGGATAGAAAACCGGGATACAGCAGTTTATGAATACATGATCAGCAAATATACAAAAATGGTATACTGCCTTGCCTGGAACATCCTGGCAGTATCGCATAGCAAAGAGGATATTGAAGAATGCGTTGCCGATGTATTTTTTGATGCCTGGATCAAGATTACCGAATTTGATAAAGAAATAGGCAGCTTCAGAACCTGGCTGCTTATTCTAACCAAGTACAAAGCGCTTTCCTATAAACGCAGGAAACGCAGCAACAGCCTTGTAGACATCGCGAATGTCCAGATGGAGGATGATGTAAACTTGGAAAAACAGGTAATGCTTAGGCAGGATCTGGAACAGGTGATGAATATAATTAACACCTTTGCGGAACCTGACCGGGAGATATTTATCAGAAGGTTTATTAAAGGTGAAAAGATCAATGACCTTGCCCGGTTCTTAAATCTGTCCAGAGCGGCCGTAGACAACAGGCTCTTAAGGGGAAGAAAAGCCATAAAGGAGGGCTTGAAATATGAATGAAGACAAGATTATCTGGATGTTGAACCGGCTCGACGATGATCGGGCGGAAAAAGAGATAGACAAACTTATGGAAGGAGTTGACTTCGATATGGAATCGATTAAAAGAAAAGCAGTTCAGAAACTTGCCCGGCATAATAAAAAATCACGTCTCAGAAAATGTCTGACTTACGCAGCGGCGGTATGCGCCTGTTTTGTTTGCGTCAATGTGGTATATGCCGATGAGATATCGCAGGCCATAAAATTATTTTTCAACAAAACCCCGGTATATTCAACCATGGTTGACGGCAAGGCCTATTATCTTCCCGAGCGCCTGAAACTGGATGACCAAACGACAGTGGACAGCTTTATGGTGGCCTCCGACCGGATGGAGATGGAATTGACCTCGGACCTGAGTGAGGAAGCTATTTACAGTATAAAAGTTGTACCCAAAAATAACTCTGGTGTCGAATATACCTCAGGCGGAAACTCCATGGAGGGGGATAACAAATACTTCTTGCTGCTTTTGAACGATAAAGAAAAGAACTACAATTTCATACCGGCCAAGGAATATAACCTGCTGCTCGGCGGCAAAACCTTTACCATAGCTTTGGAGGAAGCCAAAAGCCTGGATGGAACCCAAAAGTTGACGGAGAGCGCACCTAACGCAAATAAGATTGATTTGGTCACAGTTGGGGCCAGCAGCATTGAGCGGGACGGCAAACTGGCCGTCCAGTTGATAGCATCTTTTAAAGACCAGGACATGAAGCTCGAGGCCTTTGGGGAATCAAAGAATAAAATATCCAGGTTAACCATGGAGAATTTGGGCAAGAACCGCTTAACCAGTACCGGTACGGGGCTAAAGGTGGGGGACATTTATGCGACGGATGAAAAAGGCAGCAATTATAAACTTGAAAAACCCCAGGATGCTAAAACCATGCCTATTACTACTTTTGTAACCGAAGCACCCCAAGGCACCAGCCTTGCCGTCAATCTACCTGCTCTTCAGGCCTGTTATCAAAAAAAAGTGGATAGCCTTAGCATCAATATCCCCAAGAACGGTATGGAAACCCTCAACCGCGAAGTTGATTTAATTGCTCAGAAGGCAGTAGTCCAGAGTGTTGAACGGCTTTCCCCGACTTCGGCAAGGCTCACTTTTAAACTTAACACGGGGAATCAAGAGTTCGTTAAGACCAAATCCTTCAAGGTTTATAACAGCGATGTCAAGAAGATTGACTCGGAATTTAACGGTGACACCGCTATTATGACGCTTGAGTTCAATAAGCAGATAGATGCGGCGGATTTGGAAGTCTCCTGGCCGAATTTCGAAATAAACGGAAATTGGACCATCAACCTAAAATAGCATCAAACAAACGGACGCCAAGAAGGAGGTTGCCGCTCATGCGGGAACCTCCTTCTGCGCATATCGAGCCGGCGGCAAAATAACTGATAAAGGCCCGGTTATTCCGGCAAAATATTGCGCTTTTCTTGACCTTTTCACACTTCCTGTTTGCCGGAGCCTAACGCAACAGAAACAATGTCCTGGACATCGGGATATCCAATTGGCTCAGCCTTCGGAAATATTCTGCTAAACAGATATATTGCACCCGCAAGAAGGCAAACACAAACGATCAGACCAGAAATCATAAAGACACTTTTCTTTTTCATGCGACCATCCTTGAAATCATAGTACCGTGTACGCTGTACTGTCTGAAAAATGCCACCATTCACCGGAATAGCAGTTAAAACCATGAGCAGACATCGTATTTTCAAGTAATGCCGCATTGGCGGCAGCTTCATCGGAAACGTCGCTGTAATCTCTGTCTGCCTTTTCGGAAAAGTCATCGAAACATGAAGGCATCATAATTTCTGTTCCATCAGATAACACCAGAGTAACATCTATCGTGTTCCCTTTGCTGTGACTTGAATAACCGGTGTTGGGATTCGCAACATATACAGGATTGGGGCAGACATCCCACAATGTAAACTGAGCACTGACTGGTCGGTATGCGTCCCATATCTTTAAGCTGTATCCTTGCTCAGCCAGTTCTTCCTGAACGGCTTTGAGTTTTTTTATTGTTCCATAACGCAGAGAAGCATCAGTAAAATCGTATATGATCTTACCTGTAAAGTTATCGGTTGTAGCATACTTCAGTTCAATGTATACAGACGGAATGTAATCAAGTATTCTGACCAAATCCTCATCTCTTGGTTCAGTATTAGCCTGTTCTACCGGCTCAATTAAAGGTGGGCTGTTCTGCGTTATCGGTACTTCGGACTCCTCATATTGGCTTTCTTTGGGAGAAATTTCTTCACTATTATTAGCTCTACAGCCGGCAAGAGACATGGAAACTATGGTAATAAGCACAAGAATCAACACTTGCCCTTTATTAAAGCAAATCTTGTGTTTATTATCTGAAATCATAAACATACATATACCACCCGGATTCTTCACTTTCATCATAGGCGATTATCGAATTACTTAAACGGCATTATCTATAGGATCAACTCGACCATCCAAAGACTTCAGAGTTTGATTAAGCAGTTAAAGGCTTAGTGACAAAGCTCTTGGCTTAGCCGCAAAACGGCCAGATACTCTTTAAAACCATGGAAAATATACTTCTGGCCAGCAGTACCAGAGTCGGTCAACCCCGGCATTAGATAGCTATTTACTCTAAAAGGCTATCTTCCCGATACGTAATGAATGGGGGTGCATTTTTGCCGGCTTCTTTTAACAACATCTGATAAATAAACGATCAGGGCTATAGTAGTAAAAATCGTAGACCCAAAATAGACGTAAAGCCAAGAAATGTTTTGGGAAGGTTTTCATTATAGCTTTCAGTCTCAGTTGGCGACAAGATTTCATTGTTTAAAGCGTTTTTATTTTTGCGTTCATATGTAATACAACAATCAAATATTAAACTTATAAAAGAGACCACCGCTGCAAGAATAAATAGATTTCTAAATTTCTGTATTTCTCCGTTTTCTATTATAGAAAGGGCAATTCCAGGCGCCACAGCCGCCGCAATCGTACCATAAAGTCCGAAATACCCAATTCCTTCTGCCATGCGGGATTTTGGAATAACATCAGCTGCAACGGCTCCACCGGAAGTTGAATGGATACCGAAACCAATACCATGCAGAATTCTTATGAATATTAGTAAGCTGATAATGGTTGCAAAGTTATATAAGGTGCAGGCTATTGTACATAAAAATGCACCCAATATTAATAACTTAGTTCGTCCAAATTTATCGGAAAGATTTCCGGAAAATGGGCGTGTAGCCAAAGCAGCCAAAGTATAAACGCCGGTCATCAGGCCGGCATAAACGACAGTTCCGCTAATTTTTTGCGCATAGATCGGCAGTGTGGAAAAGAAAAAATAATTGCAAAAGCTGATTCCGGCAGATGCAATCATAACGATAATATAATCTTTACCCCATAATTTTTCAGGTTTGCTGTTACTCATCATATTATTTTCCCCTATTGATATTAACACAAAAGGGCTCATTTTTGAGTACATTTTTAACACATCAGCCACTAGAAAAACTTGAATTACGTTATGTGTTGCTTGATTTTAGGACGTTCACTTACATAACAAAGGAGAAATACATAATTCTCCCTTACTTCTGGATACCCAATGTTAATACTACCCTAAGATTAGGCCAGAGGGGGTGCGGACAAAATCCTGGATGCCAGTGTAACAAAGATCACGGTAGTATAGCTAAAGTTACTTTTACATTAAGAGTAGCGTAGCGGCGGAGGTAGCTATGAAAATTATTCGTATAGTTATTTACGCTAGATACTCAAGTGATAACCAACGTCACGAATCAATTATCGCTCAGATAAGAGCCTGTAAAGATTATGCAGAAAAAAGAGGCTATATCGTTGTAGTTATTTATATCAACGAAGCCTTTAAAGGAACTCCATGAGCAACTGCTTAATGAGGAGATTATTCCTCTACTGGCATGGAAAGTATATGATTATTACATTGACAACCTTAGTAGAAACCAAGATGAAACTCAATCCTTGAACAAGGAAAAAAATCATATCGATACGCAAATCTCAAACCTACTCCAAGCTATAGCTGAGGGCGGGGGGACCGTTCGCCCGATTGTAGAGAAAATAAAATCCCTGGAAATTAAAAAAGCAGCGGTTGGAAGCAAGGCTCCGTGAATTAAATTTAAGGAAAAAGCAGGATACACTGACAGAAGATAAGATAATAAATTATTTGTTCCATTATCAAAAAGATTTGTTGGTTGGCGACCAATTGTATGTAAACGAGTAGTGGAGGAATTTGTAGAAAAAGTGTTAAAGTAAAAAAAGACACCATTGAAATTGCTTTCAAGGTGTCTTTGGTTTCCAATGGTGGAGGCGTGCCGTACCTTAAGGTAACCAAATATATACCCCATCTACCTCATGAATGATATAATTATTCAATATTAAAGTAAATACTTTATCTTCAATAACCGGCATCATTACCTCAAATATATAATAATTAAATAAAATTATTAATTTTCATTAATAAATTCAATAAGCTACGGCAACCCAACGGAAGGGCGCGCTTTAGCGTAGTGGGGCTGCAGCCGCAGCCCATTTCCCCGGGGCGGCAACGCCGCCCATCTGGTGGCACAAGTCCATGCGCGTATACTAGTCTAGCGCAGGGCGTGTATGCGGACGATACAACTATTGCGCTGACATGGCCGCGGGCGAAGCCGGGAAAAAATTGATTGGACGTTTCATAAATACGGATTGCCTGTAAATAGATAAAATAGAGGTGCAAGGATTATGGATTCAAATATTCAAATAAAATATCAATTTGCCTGGACTTCTTATTATATGGAGTTTGCTGACAAACTGTTGCCATATAAAAGTAATCGTCCTCAACTTCTTGAGTTGCTAAAAGGCGTTTATGAAGATTTAAGTTTGCGATATCCGTTTACAGAAAAGGACGGTATGTCGATTGACGATATTTGCCCGTTTACCGTATTTGGCTGTTTCAATAAAGGAATATCCAATGACAACCGCATTGCCTTGATGAAAGGCATCGGCAGTAAACTTGGTGTTAAAGCTTCAGTGCCGACAGAATTTGACGGCATTCCGGTAATAAATAATATGAAAGCCTGGTTTTTCGCCTATAAAAGTGAACGAAAAGAAGATGATATTTCCAACCTATGGGACGTGTTTGAAGCCGGAATAAACTATGCAGACAATCCGTCAGAAGTCTCCAAGTCAACATTTATAGTTTGTTATGATAAGGTAAGAAGACAGCTTGGAATTAAGTGGAATTTGACTATGGGACTATATTGGATACGACCCTTTTCCTACTTAAACCTTGATGAACGTAACAGGAGTTATCTGACACAAGACGGTTCTCCTTATTCCGCGAGTATTACCAAAATTTCTAACTTGAAGCAGCTTCCAAGCGCAAAAATCTATTTGGAGCTCATTTCTGTATGCAAAAAAGTTTTTGCAAAGAACGACAGCCCGCATCACAGTTTTCCCGAACTGTCCCACGCAGCGTGGACTATAACTACTTTGAAAGAGCAGAACAAAAATCACATTTCAGCCAGCAAAGGCACATTGGGTTGGATTTTTCAGGGTAATCCCAAATACTATGATGTTATCGGTGCCGTTAAAGATCTTGATATTATAATATGGAGCGTAAAACAATACCAAAACCAGATCAAAAAAGGCGATCGCGCTTATATATGGGTTTCAGGCCCTGAGGGTGGCATTGTTGCTTCAGGAGTTATCCTCTGTGACCCGGAAATCAGAGAAAACGATGAGCCTGACCCCTATGCTGTTTCCGACAAAATAAATACAGGAGAAAGTCCTGTCGTGGATATTGAACTGACGCATAAAATAACGGATGCTATTATTAAGAGAGAAGATTTATTGGCAGATGAACGGCTGAAGAATGTAAGTATAATTAATTTCCCCAATGCTACAAACTTTAAATTAACTACCGAACAGGCTGATACCATAGATAGCATTATCAATGGCACCTATAAGCGTGTGGAACCAAAGAATACAGAAGAAGCCACGCCATCTGCTTCACCAAGGCGATACTGGATTTATGCCCCCGGCAGCAATTCTTCCAAATGGGAAGAGTTTTATTCTCAAGGAATCATGGGCATTGGATGGGATGAAATGGGAGACCTGAAACAATACCCCAGCAAGGATGCCATGAAAACCAAAATGAAGGAACTGTACGGTGCGGAATACTCGTATACGAACTCAGCCCTTGCCACATGGCAGTTTGCCAACGAGATTAAAGCTGGCGACATTGTTTATGCCAAAAAAGGTATGCGTAAAGTTATTGGCCGCGGCATAGTTGAATCCGACTATATTTTTGATGCCGGGCGCGATGAGTATAGACATATTCGCAAAATCAAATGGACTCATAACGGCGAATGGGAACATCCTGGGCAAGCCGTTATGAAAACCCTTACTGACATTACTCCTTATACCGAATATGTGCAAAAATTGGAAGCTTTCTTCATTGATGACGACTCCGCAGATCTTATCGAAGAAAAAGAAATTGTGTACGATCCCTACACCGAAGATGACTTCCTCAGTGAAGTTTTCATGAATACCGAACGTTACAGTATATTGGTTAACCTCTTAAAAACCAAGAAAAACATTATCCTGCAAGGAGCACCCGGCGTTGGAAAGACTTTTGCTGCCAAAAGACTGGCTTTTTCCATAATGGGGCAAAAAGACACAAGCCGGGTTATGATGGTTCAATTTCATCAAAGTTACAGTTATGAAGACTTTATTATGGGCTTCCGTCCATCCAAAGACGGTTTTGAGCTTACACCCGGGCCTTTTTACCAGTTCTGCAAAATAGCCCAGGATGACGATGAACGGGATTATTTCTTTATCATTGACGAAATCAACCGCGGTAATGTAAGCAAGATTTTTGGTGAGCTGATGATGCTTATAGAAAAGGAAAAACGCGGTGAAAAACTGCGCCTGCTTTATTCCAACGAGTTATTTTCCGTTCCCAAGAATGTTTATATTATCGGCATGATGAATACTGCCGACCGCAGCCTTGCCATAATCGATTATGCTTTGAGAAGAAGATTCGCTTTCTTTGAACTTGAGCCTGCTTTTGACTCTGAAGGGTTTAAAACAATTATTCAACAAGCAAACAATCCCAAGCTTAATGTCCTGGTTGAGCATATTAAGGCTTTGAATGACTTTATCAGCAAGGATGAATCCCTTGGCAGTGGGTTCAGAATTGGTCACGGTTATCTGTGCACAAATAGTGAGGTAACCGACGAATGGCTGGAAGCCGTTGTTAAGTATGAATTGTTGCCTCTTTTAGGCGAATATTGGTTTGATGAACCATCCAAAATAGAACAGTGGGCAAAAAGGCTGAGTGAGGCTTTGTATGATTAGAATTCAGAATATATACTACATGCTTGCTTATGCTTTTCATGTTTTAAATGAAGAGGGCTATAAGCGGGTAACAACCGAAGATTTCGAATATGCCTCCGATTTATTTGCGGCAATCCTTGCCAAAGGTATCGCCAACCAAATTAAAAGAGGCTTGAGCAGGGAGTATATCAACAAAACAGAAGCCATTATTTCACCTGCAGGTAAAATCAATGTCTCTGCCTCCATTGTACAAAATTCTTTACTTAAAAAGAAACTGGTCTGTGATTATGATGAGTTTACAGAAAACAGCTACATGAATAAAATTCTCAAAACTACTGCCATGCTTTTGATACGCTGCCCTGAAGTATCAGCGCAGCATAAAAAAGCCTTAAGGAAAGCAATGCTTTATTTTAGCAATGTTGATGAAGTAGACCCCAGCAGAATTCAATGGTCGGGTATCAGATACCACAGGAATAACACTACTTACAAGATGCTGCTAAATATCTGCTATCTGGTGAATGAAGGCATGCTCATGACCGAGCAGGACGGCTCCCGAAAGCTGGCGCGCTACGTAGACGACCAGCGTATGCACAGGCTTTACGAAAAATTCGTGTTGGAGTATTACCGCAGGCATTATCCCCAGTTTAATGCTTCAGCCGCCCTTATTGACTGGGATGTCGACGGTGGGGAAATTGAATATTTACCTGCTATGAAATCAGATATAACTCTTCGATATCAGGGCAAAACCCTCATTATAGATACAAAATACTATGAGCACACCATGCAGACAAACAGCCTGTTCAACAGCCGGACACTCCATTCTCACAATATGTATCAGATATTTACTTATGTAAAAAACATGGATTTTGCTCATTCGGGAAATGTAAGCGGCCTTTTGCTTTATGCCAAAACTGATGAAGATATTGTACCAGACAACGATTATATTATTGGTGGCAGTCGTATTAGCGTTAAAACTTTGGACTTGAATGCTGACTTTTCCAACATATCCAATCAGTTGAATGTAATAGTGGAAAAGTTATTATTATAATTATCATATTTTTATCATGTGTTTTATCACATAAAGGATAATAAACAGAAATTATACATCTATCCTGTCTCCTCAACCCCCTCAAAAATGGCCATTATCTAATCTGTTAACTCAAATATATAACCTTCAGGGCAGTTGATATGTTACCGCAAACAATAAAAATAAGGGGTACCCAACATTCTCACCTCCGGCAAAGTAGCCTAGAGAAAAGCCCAATGTCGGGAAACCCTTTGTTTATAGCTTTTTCAGCCCCTCACAGTAAATCAAGCCACACATTACCAGGCCCGACCCTAGTGAACTATCCTAAAGCTGGGACCGGTAATATGTGGCTTCCTTCTTTTTTCTAACACTAGCTGCCGACAGAAAAAGCATTGCATAAAAGCACTTAGCCCCCTCAAAAAGGCTGTAACGCTAGTTCCATTTTAAATGCCGGTAAGATGTGGCTGTACCGGTGATCATGAAGCGGCTCGCTCCTACCGCGTTAGTTCGTACCCAACCTGCTCAGCGATACCTCCTGACCAGGCAATCGAAGGGCAACTGGCAACTGCCGATGGACGCGCTGCTGCCTGCTCCCAACGTCAAAACATTCTTGTTTTCCGTAAGAGTGCTATGGCAAAATTAATCGCTGCAACTAAAGGAAAATAAGATTTTATACGGAAAATTTATATATATAAAATTTTACAATTTTCCAAAGAGGAGTCACAGTTCTAGGTCAACAGCCGCTAATATTAAACAAAAGGAGGTAAAGGTTTGGTTATATTAGAAACCCTTCAAGATATTTTTAAAAATAAAGCCTTTCAGATACCAGATTATCAGCGAGGATATGCGTGGGAAACAGAACAAATACAAGATTTATTGAACGATATTGAAGACCTTGAAAGATTGGGACCAGATAAAAAGCATTATACGGGAACACTTGTACTGCACAAAGGGCAGCATGAGCCAGCAAATGTGCTTGGGCAAAAGATAAACATTCTCGACATAGTTGATGGTCAGCAGCGATTAACAACTCTTATTATTTTGCTGAACTGCATTGTAAAGGAACTTAAGCAACTAGCCGAACTAGACATCCCTGATGCAAAAGAGACATCGAACAACCTACAAAAGGAGTATATTGGCGACGAACGTTTGCAAAAACTTTCTCTAAACAGTAGCATTAATCGTTTTTTTATTGATCATATTATTTGTGATCAACCAAACCCTGATCCTGAACTCCCAGCACATAGGAATTTACTAAACGCTAAAGAGGAGTTTCGTAAGTATCTTAACAGCAGGAAAAGTAAAATACAGGATAACCAGCAATGGTTTGATCATTTACTTTATTTAGTTGGACTAATTACTAGTCAACTAGGTTTTGTCTATTATGAAGTTGAAAATGAGGCAGATGTAGGTATTATGTTCGAAGTTATGAATGCACGTGGAAAGCAGCTAACGCAATTAGAAAAAGTTAAGAACTATTTAATGTATATTGGTGGTAAGGTAAGCGATGATGAGCGGGCTCTCAGAACATTAACAAGAGAAATTAATGACACCTGGCATCAAGTCTTGCAGGCTATGGTAGATGCAGGGACGGATGCTGACGAGGACCAATTTTTACGTTACCATTGGGCAATTTATCCTGGCGCCGAATGGTACCAGGAAAATCGACCAGACAGAACATTTGACATACATAAGGCGGTAAAGAAAACCCTTAACCTTAGAAACGGTAAATCGTCAATCGAAATTTTTAATGGGGTCGAAAATTATCTTGAAAGTCTGCGCAATTCTGTAAGAGCTTACCGTGATCTTTTAAACCCTCAAAACACTCATGCTTTTCAGTTTGCACCCACACATTATGACGAATTGTTAGAGAAAACGCTAAACCTACGGCGTATAGGGCGTTCTGCTACTGTAATGCCCTTGCTAATGGCTGCGTACCAACAATTTGGGAATAGACCTGACGAATTATGTGAAATTCTTCGACTTGCTGAGGTTTTCGTATTTCGTTTGATTGTATTGGAGAAATACGCCAATACTGGTCTTAGCTGGGCGTATAGAATCGCGGCACAAGTAATGAATAACACCTGCAGTTCCAATGATTGTATAAATGAACTTAAAGAAATGATTCAGTATTACTGCACTGATAAGCAACTTAATACAGTTATATCAGACAGAGACCGTGATTTTTATGATTGGGATGGAATTAAATACTTCTTATATGAATACGAACGTTATTTAGCCAAACAACCACTATCTATTGATTGGAATCAATTTTATGCCCGTAAAAAGACATCAACGATAGAACACATATTACCCAAGGGTGATAACACCTTAGCTGTGCCTTATTGGTCCCAGCGTTTTAATTACGACCAGTTTTTGGCTAACCGCAACCGTTTGGGAAACCTATGCCTGACGGATTGGAATAGTCATTACCAAAACAAGGGTTTCGATGATAAAAAAGGAATTCCTAATGCTTCGCCAAATGAAAAGGTGTATCGGAATTCACCGTGGGCAATGGAAAGAGACTTAATTAAGTGTTTTGCATAATCCATAAGCCAATAGAATCAAGGGTTTCAAGGCCACAAAAAAGGACTTCACCCCTTGTTTTGCCGAATATTACAAGTAGCACCTAATAACAAACGACAAAAACCAGAGGTGAAGTTACTTGTATATTCAACAACAGTGCCTGTTTTCCTTTGACGAAATTATGAAACTGCAACCGGAAACCCGGTTAGAAAAGATTTTTCATACCCTCGATCTTAGCCC
>NZ_LSRS01000003.1:83128-85112 GCF_009932395.1 Sporotomaculum syntrophicum | reverse complement strand
ACTACGGGCTAGTAGTGAAAACACGGGTTAAAGATGACCCCAGACGGTTTAACACTCCCCATCGTGGCAGTAAGAACTGGACCAAAATATACAATAAACGTACATCCGTCGAGCGCTGCTTTGGTCGCCTTAAAGAATACCTGAGCCTAAAAAACTTAAATGTGCGAGGGTTCAAAAAAGTAAAAGCGCGTGTCTTATTATCATGTATTGCAATGTTATCCACAGCGATGGTTTCAGTATTTGAGCCCAAAGTTGTAAAGCAGGTAGCTTAGGCGATACTGGTATTTTAAAACTCTCTATAGCTCAAAGGGGTATTTTTGTCCATTTTTGATTATCCACAGTTATAAAATAGCATTTAGCATAGCAACTTACCATAACTGTGTTAAGTTAATGCGATTGCAGTTCTAAATTATGGCATTGAATTTTATGCTACAGAAATTATGCAAAATGCTTAATTAAGTACAATGAGTGGACTGAAATTGAAATTAGTGCTAGGCAAGATGAGCTTGTCAAATTTGCATTGAATAGATGGAGTATATAATTTCGAAATAATAACCATGTACTGCTTGCTGCCATACATCACATACCCCTCAACCAGCCCATCTTGCCGTACTTCGCTCTGCCACTGCCAGCCAGCCTACAGGCCCACCAGCGCCCTGCCAAACCTTCCATCATCAACTTTGCCTAATAGTCTTCTTAACATCTTCTCAGCCTCCGTTTTCTTGACCATACCGTCGCCGGTGGCGGCGGTATAATGGAAAGAGCGGGAGGTG
This sequence comes from Sporotomaculum syntrophicum, assembly GCF_009932395.1. Classification (GTDB taxonomy): domain Bacteria; phylum Bacillota; class Desulfotomaculia; order Desulfotomaculales; family Desulfallaceae; genus Sporotomaculum; species Sporotomaculum syntrophicum. Next base: position 84,339 of record NZ_LSRS01000003.1, on the reverse strand, counting down.
AGCGGGATCCATCGGCGAAGTGTTAAAAGCCCCCCGGCCCCATGATTGGGGGTTGAATGACTCTAGAGCTGGCCAGTGTGCCGGCAAAGCCGGACCCGGTAAGTTATGACCCTAGAGTAGGCTTTGCCGGCACTCTAGCCGACATGCACAGGACCCCGGTGCCAGAGCATGCACGTTAAATACAAGCCACACATACCAGGCCCGACCCGATAGAATTGACCCCAGAGCTGGGCATGGTGATGTGTGGCTTCCTTGTTAGCATAGTATAAATACTTAGCCCGTTGTATAATCATAAATTCCCATTTGGCTCTATTCCTGTATTGGGACAACGTCAACATAGAAATATTACTGTCAAAGTATCACTTTCAAGTTGAGATAAATACCTTTGCCGAAAAAAACTTTCAATTAAATACTCAAGATTATTGTTATGAAGTGCCAATCTTATACTTCCTGGTTTAAAGCAATTGTTCACTCGTAGTTCCGTCTGTGTCACCTTATCTATTTCAGGATAAAGCTAAACTGGATTGATTGAAGCGCTTTTAATTTTCTCTAAGTTTAATAAAACTTCAAATTTGTTTAATACATCTGATGTGATCTGAAATTTCTCTGTGTTTTTATCTTGATAATCGGTCAAATTAGCAATCTCCACCGACCCACATGTTATTAATTGTAACTTCACTCATAGGTATCCTCCCGTATATTGGTGGCCTAACATTGCTTTAAAGGCAAATAAAGGCTCACTATTTGGAATTTATTTAAATCCTGTTTATATGGTAACAACTGGGCCAGACTCCAGTTTGTCAAAAACAGCTTAAAATTTAAAATCTATTTTATCTTTAATTAGTGTATAAAGGTATTCCATATATTAGCCTAGAAACATAGAAGTAACATATAACCCAAGTGTTCCAAGGTATATGTATAGATCTTTTATAGCTTGTAATGATTACAAGATTACTGATGAATCTGTAAAATAGTCTTTTCCTATTTAATTAAGTGTTTTGCATAATCCATAAGCCAATAGAATCAAGGGTTTCAAGGCCACAAAAAAGGACTTCACCCCTTGTTTTGCCGAATATTACAAGTAGCACCTAATAACAAACGACAAAAACCAGAGGTGAAGTTACTTGTATATTCAACAACAGTGCCTGTTTTCCTTTGACGAAATTATGAAACTGCAACCGGAAACCCGGTTAGAAAAGATTTTTCATACC
>NZ_LSRS01000003.1:58248-80316 GCF_009932395.1 Sporotomaculum syntrophicum | reverse complement strand
CGCCTTAAAGAATACCTGAGCCTAAAAAACTTAAATGTGCGAGGGTTCAAAAAAGTAAAAGCGCGTGTCTTATTATCATGTATTGCAATGTTATCCACAGCGATGGTTTCAGTATTTGAGCCCAAAGTTGTAAAGCAGGTAGCTTAGGCGATACTGGTATTTTAAAACTCTCTATAGCTCAAAGGGGTATTTTTGTCCATTTTTGATTATCCACAGTTATAAAATAGCATTTAGCATAGCAACTTACCATAACTGTGTTAAGTTAATGCGATTGCAGTTCTAAATTATGGCATTGAATTTTATGCTACAGAAATTATGCAAAATGCTTAATTAATTATTTTAGAGGTTAATAATGAATTTTATAGGTGAAAAATACCAAGTATTACGTTCTCTTGGTTCTGGTGCTGTGGGGGAGGTCTATCTTGCAAAAGACCTGTCTCAAGATGATTCGCCTTTAGTAGCAGTAAAAACTTTGAAAACAGGTAAAGAGACCGATGAATACCTAAAGGAATTTTTTAATAGAGAAGTAAATGCGTTAAAACAGCTTGATCATCCTGGAATAGTTTCTTTTTATGGTTGTGGTTATGATGATAACAATGAGGCTTATTATCTCGTTTTAGAATATGTGGAAGGTAATAACCTTGAAGATTATATTTCTGGTGATCCGTTGGCAATAGATACAGCTATAGAAATTGTAATGGCGTTGCTTGAATCACTTTCTTACGCCCATGCTAAAGGAGTTTTCCACAGGGATATAAAACCAGCCAACATACTTATGGATATTAATGAAAAACCCAAACTTGCTGATTTTGGGGTTAGCAAAGTTTATACAGCTTTAACATCAGGTCTAACCGTAAGAGATTTCTTATCAATACCATACGCAGCACCTGAGCAGCTAGAAAGAAAACCAGCGGATGCAAAAACTGATATTTACCTAGTAGGTGCTGTTCTGTATAAGATGCTTACTGGAAAGGACCCCTCAAAAGAGAATAAACTTGAGGAAATAGTTCGATGCTTAACACTTGATGTAGAACTAGTACAAATTCTATTTAAAATGGTTTCTTTTCAATTGGAAGAACGTTATGATACTGCCAGCCAAGCGTTAACAGCATTAAAGAAATTTCATACACAATACAAGAAAATCAATGAAAAACACTATATTGCTATCACTAATGCTGCAATAAATAAGTTGTATGAATATGGTTTTATAAAAAACAGAGATATTGGTGAAGCCAAAAGGTTTTTAGAAGAAGAATTAAGCAATGATGTATACGCCTTCTATGATAATAAATATAAGTCATATAATTTAATTGGCAGACAGACTAAACTTTCATGTAAACTAGATGATAAAAATGGCAAACATCTAGTATTGACTAAAATTTTTGTTCCCGACCCAATTAACATGGAACGGGACAGAGAGTTTAGTTTCGAGATTCAGGCAAACTGGAATATTATTAGAGATGTTTACCCACCCGAAGAATATAATGTTCGTTATTTGTTAGACAGCCTTGCAACAAAGAGTAGGGAACAACAGGTAAAAAAACAGGCTGAAGTAACCCACAAAGATATGATTGCTCAGTGGGAAAAAGTGTTAGAATTACAACGAAATGTTTATCTAGAAAACGAACGTTCCGTACAATACAAAGCAAAAGATTTATCAATTGATGGAGACTATTTAGAACTAAACATAGGCAATATAACAGAGGTAGCTTTTACTGAAGAACAGCCCCTTCTCATTACGCATAAAAATTTTTCTAGATATATCCCTGTGGGATATTATCAGGATTTAGTGCGCAGAAATGGAAAAAATATCTTAGTAATAGGATTAAACAGGGACATAATAATTGATGACATTGCGGACCAGGGAGAAGTCATAGTTGACAATAGGCAGATTTCAAGTATCCTTGCAAGACAGCAGAGGGCATTAAAAGCTTTAAAACATAAAGAAAATGTCAACCCTCAACTTGCAACTGTTTTATCAAATCCTGAGATCGCCAAGATTTCCAAAGAGGCACTGTTGCTGAAAAAGTTCTTTAATCCTTTGGATGTTTCTAAAAGAGAGGCAGTCAAAAATGCACTTCTGGCCAACGACATATTTTTAATTCAGGGACCTCCTGGAACAGGTAAAACAACAGTTATTTCTGAATTAGTCGCGCAAATTACAAGTTTTTATAGCCGGGCAAAAGTATTAATTACCTCTCAATCAAATGTTGCTGTAAATCACGCTTTAATGCGTATATCAAGTATTTGCCCGGAATTACCAATGATTAGGATTGGTCGCAGAGAAAAAATCGCACAAGGTGCAGAGGCTTATTCATATGATGAGAGATTAATAACTTTCGCAAGAAAGACGACCGAAAGAAGCAATGATTTTGCGCAGAATTTCAAACTAACCTTAAATATAAACAACGATATATTAGATAGCCTTACATTATTAGAAGAAGTAAAGAAAAAAAACAAAATTATTAACGTTTTAAATGAACAACTCACAAATTTAAAAAAAGAATTAGTCGAAGCCAAAAAGCTACAGGATATTATTAATAATAAAAATTTAGAAATAACCCAACTTAACAGAAGGCTTATTGATGTAATCGAAAGCATTGAAGAACAATCACAATTAACAAATTTTATAGAAAACAGTATTAATGATTATATACAATTAGGAGAACAAATATTTGATCTAATTAGCAAAAATAGAGTTTTAAAGGAATACTCAAAACTAATTGATGATGAGAAGAAAAAGTTAAGTACTATAAAAGAATTAACCAGAGATTGTTTGGAGACATGTCACTTAATATGTGAGACCCTAGAGATTTCTTTTAAGGATTCAGAATTACAAACAATTATTAAAGAAATTGAATTAAAAACAGGACATTATAAATTAAAAGTAGAAAAGTTCGCAAAATTAGAGGCCATTAGAAAAGAATGGCTTAAAAGAGTTGAAAATGTTCACGAATTGGAAGAGATTTGCGTCAAAGAAGCTGTTGTTGTAGCTGCTACATGCTTAGGTATAGCAGCAACTCCATCAATTCATAATTTAGAATTTGATTATGTAATAGTAGATGAAGCAGGAAGAGCAACCCCACCTGAAGTACTGGTACCTATTATAAGAGGCAAAAAAATTATTCTAGTTGGTGACCAAAAACAACTCCCCCCCATTATTGATAGCTCTCTCACAACACAACAGTTGAAACAATTCCATCTGGATCGCAAACAATTAGAGGAGACTTTATTTGAAAAGTTATTTAATAGTGTTTCAAACGAAGTAAAATGTACACTTTTAGAGCAGTATCGGATGCATCCTAATATCGGCAAATTAGTAAGCAGTGCTTTTTATGATGGACAACTTGTTTCCAAAACAAATGCGGAAGCGATGGCTCACGGATTAACATGGTGGCCCAAAACAGTATTATGGTTATCTACAAGTAATTTGGAAGAAAGGTTTGAGCATACTGATGGTACTAGTAAGTTAAACCGGTGCGAAGCAAAAATTATTGTAAACTTTTTAGAGGAAATAGAAAAACAATATCAAGCAAGTGGTAAGAAAAAGGAAATTGCTATTATCACAGGTTACACAGCTCAGAAGCAATTACTTCGTACATTAATCGATGTTGAAGATAAAAAACGCTGGCGGTCATTGAAATTAGAAATTGATACGGTTGATGCTTTTCAAGGTCGAGAAACAGACATTGTTATTTATAGCTTGGTAAGGAGTAATACGGAAAAAAGTTTAGGTTTTATCAAAGACTACAGAAGGCTTAACGTAGCACTATCTAGAGCTAAACAGTTTTTAATAATAGTAGGCGATCACCATATGGCTAAAGGGTCTATTATTGGCGGTATAAATCCTTTCTTACCCGTCTTAAATTATATTTCTCAAAATAATGAAGAATGTGCTTTGGAGGTGTTGGCCGAATGAACTTAGATGAACTAGCCAAAAAGCAATCAGGATCCATACCTGGTTATGAATTGGTTGATTACTATGAGGCTGCATTTCCAGTTTACAGAGTAATTGTAATTGTTGCGATTTTGACGGAGCAAAATCTGCCAGTAGTGCAAGAATATATTTTGAAAATGCTGGATTGTGGATTAAATAATATTGGTGATATAGGCGGTTTTTTAGGCTTATCAAATGAAATAATAGAAGATAGTCTTGTGCCTCTAACGCAACAAGAACTTGTTTTGAGCTACCTAGAAGGTAATTCACTTAAATTTTCTATTACTGAAAAGGGAAAAGATGTAATGGAGTCGTTAAAAGTAAAAAAACCTACTATCACGTCACTGCCTATTGTTTTCGATGCATTAACAGGATCGTTGGAACCTCACAAGACTGGATTGGCGAAGGCTAAAGAAGTTAAGGACCTTGAAATTCCAATTATCAAACCTTACTTGAATAAACCAATGTTGGAGGATATAGAATTCAATGATGTACGCAAACTTATTAAGAGAATGCAGAAAGAAAACACAGACATTGCACCTCCCCCAGGAGAACTACTCGATATTATAGAAGTTGAAAAAGCCTGGCTTGAATATAAGAGGTTAAAAGTCTTTGTTTTTTACTCGGCAAAAGAAGATGATGTTATGGTACAGGTGTTCGAAAGAACACAAAGAGCACCTGAATATGAGACTAGATTACTTCGGATGGAAAGGGAAGGAATACGCGTTTTACGTACAGTGAAAAAACAATCTGTCCGTAATGGTTTACTTGTTGAGAATCTATCATTTAACAACGAAGATCTTAAGTCAAACGAAGAGTCAATCCAAGAGGCTGAAGAACGAGTTAAAATACTAACTAAAAATTTAGCTGAGGCGGAAGAAGAAAAAACCGATCAGACATCAATTCATACTATTAAAAGACAACTTGAAGAAGCAAGGAGACAACTTGAAATATTTCAGAAAGGAGATAGGGTTTTATCTACATATGAACATAGGCCAATACTTGAGCAAGCCTTAAAGAACGCACAAAATAGAGTATTAATTATTTCTCCTTGGATAGAACGAGGTGGAATGGACGATGATTTACTTGCACTAATTAGGGCAGCACTAACAAGAAAAGTAGAAATCCATATAGGGTACGGTATAAGCGATGAAAGAAGCTCTAATGACACCTACCCAGTTAAAAAATTAAAAGAATATCTATCGAAATCTTTTGGTAAATATTTAAAACTTCATAAATTAGGTAATACTCATGAAAAAGTACTGGTCTGTGATGAAAAATTTGCAGTAGTAACTAGCTTTAATTGGTTATCATTCAAAGGTGATCCCAACAGAGGTTTTAGAAGGGAAACAGGTCTTTATACACAAAACCCAGTAACCATTAAAAACATCATAGAAGATACTTTAAAAAGATTTAATGAGGCTTCTTGCTGAAGGAATAAGAAACCAATAAAATCAAGGATTAGGGAACATGTTTATCAAAATAATATTCATGGTAAATGCGATAAAGTTCATAAACCGCGCACCTGAAAGCAAAAAATATGTTCCTTAAAGTGGGAAACTAATATTATCTTAAAAAATTTTTTACAGCCTTTTGAAGGCAAATTGAGAGCTGATAACCGCTTGGTAAAACTAGATTAGATTATTCCTTGAGATAGCATCGAAGAACGCTATACCAATCTTTTTATCAGGTAACCGCGGACAATTGTCTAAACCCTGTATATTCCGGCCACATCCGGACACCTTGTCGAGTTAATAAATTAACTGTTACCCTTAACTTGAAGTTCAAGTAAAGGGAGCAAACCGATGAGGAGGCTCGAAATGTTCAAAGCAAAAGAAAAACTAAGATTAAAGCATGAAATCGGACTATCCCTACGTTAAATTGGTAAATCGTGCAACTGTGGTAAATCTACTGTATCAGAAGTGCAAAAAAGAGCTCAAGCAGTAGGTATAACGAGTAGAGTATAGTGATAAACAATTAATGAAGAGATGCAGGTTGACTGGGCCGTGAGACAATGACCTTTGTAGAGCCAGCAACAGGTGAACTAAAATCGGCCCACCTTTTTGTTGCCGTACTGCCGGCCAGTGCTTATCCTTTTGACGCTTACAGTGATACCAAGCTCTTTAACTGGCTGGACGCTCATGAAAGAGCCTATGAATATTTTGGTGGAGTACCCAAAGTTACCATCCCCGATAACACAAAAACAGCAGTAACAACGCCAGATCTTTTTGACCCTGTTTTAAACAAGAGCTACAGTGAAATGGCAAGATGCTATGGCATCACCATAGTACCTGCCAGAAGCAGAATAAAGGCGCATCCAGCAAGTGCTTGCAGCAGCTGCCGTTATGTCGTCATAGCTGCCCCTGGCGCATCTGCGGCCCCGCTCCAGGTGGAACGTGACAACGTGCCCCGAACCCTGTATGCTGTTGTTGCTTGCCCGCTGAGAGGCAGCTGCCGATGTTGCGTTCCATTTTGGCAGCAACGGGCAGTTGCCATTAACCTTGGCCACTACCTTAACAAACGCAGTTGCGCCCTAGTGGCCACTTTGCTCCGGGAGTGGAGCGGGATGCCACAGTACGACCAAAAAAAGGCGCCTTAGCGCCCTAGTATAACTAAAAAAACGCATTTAACATACTCCCTTAATTATATCTCTCAGAACACGTCCCCTTGTAATTCTACTTCCCCTATCATTTGAAGCCTGCAATGTAGCTCTATAATACTCACCTATCGGATCATCTTTATTTGCGAATTTTCCACTACTTTCGACCTTTTCGTAAAAACAAATCAAGGCATCACGCAAAATGGTACTATTGATTTCGATTTTATCTTTAAACATTAACCTATGCAATTCAATAATGAGTGTAAACAAATCCGCCTTCTTAAAAGCTCTAGAATTTGGCGATATATTCATTTGATCGATTACCTCTAATACCCTATTTAATTCTTTAAATATGGTATTACCTTGCTCAAATTCCTCATCATATTTTTCCAAAAATTCTTCAAATGCATCGTCACGGTGAAAATACGTTGAAAAAACTGTAATTATTAATGTAAGACAAAACTTCACATCTTGCATTCTTTTAATGTCAGTGGAACTGAAAACTTTATATTCTTCAAAGAACACATGCTCAGATAATCTAAAACTTAAGTTCTTCATCTCTCCGTCATATCTTGAATTATTTATTTCCATTGCATTTAATGAGTAGCTGGTGCTATTAATCCTTTGAAAAATTGTCATTATAGTATCAAAAGGCACAGCTCCAAGATCTCTTACAACAACTTCATATTCTAAAAACCGCATTTTGGAATCTGATGTTAACTGATCATAAGGAATAATATCTTTTTCAAGCTTAAGTTCCGCAGAACCTTTAAAATATTGAAAAAGCGTTGTCATTCTCTGCTGACCATCAACCAGTAGTTCAGTCCCTCTAGCCGTTCGATCATCAACCTCACCAGCTGCAACATATATCTCTGGGAAAGGCAATTCTTCAAGAACCGTACGAATAAAAGCATTTTTATGCTTATTATTCCAAACTAAGCGTCGCTGGAAATCTGGTCTTGGTTTTAGGGTCCCTTCTGCAATTGAATAGAGCAATACTCTAAGTCTTCTATTAGTAGCTGATGTCCTCATAAATCACACCTCGATTAGCTCTCTTCTACAGGCTTCAATATTTAATGATTGGTAGGACTCAAAAAAAAATCTTGAAAAATAAAGCCCCCCGGCAATCTTATAAGGCCCAAACCTATCAGAAGAGGTTAACTGCCTAAAGAATTCCCACCAATCCTCTGTCTCTCTAAATGCTTCCGAGCGCGGTAGATAGTCTGGACGAATCCACCCTTTAAATAAATAATCTTTAAAATCGTTTTCCTTAGGCCAATAACTTCCTTCATTTTTATAAATATAAACAGCTCTCCAAAAATTTTCAAAGAGTTCATCAGAAATTATCGCAAGGTCAATATCAGATTGATCACCGAACTTTCTGTACCTTTCTTGGGGTTTTATTGTAAACCCTAGTTGCCCTGAACCAACCATAAATATATCAGTGAACTGGGCTATGCCAAAATGGTTTTGAATAAGTTTTCTTAACTCAAAATAAGTATCATGAGATAAACATGCTGGAGCATTATGCTGATAATATTTCTCGATGACTTCTTGGTTATTAAGTGTCTGTATGTCTTTTTTAAAATTTTCCATTCTCTCATCAATATCAACAAAAAAGTCCATCTTGCCCTCTCCCAGAGTGAAGCATTTTAGACCGTGGTTAAACCAAGTTTATATTTAGATTGAAGACTTCGACATTAGCTTTCTGCTTCCTTCATTAAATTTTTAAATTTTGCTATAAGACCTTTTCTTGAAATTTATATGTAATTATTTAAACTTTGCATTAATACCGAATAAGGCCATAGCCGATATCCTAATTCTTTAAGCGGAAACACCGTTACTCGCTATTACTGAAGAAGTGTGCGTTATTGGCATCATTTTAAATAGGTTTCATTTGCACCGGGTACACAGACAATCAATCACGCGAGAAGCGGGACATCGGCACGATAAAAAAAAAGACGCCTCAGCGCCCAACCTCGGCAGCCGCCTGTGCGCGCTGCGCGCTGCTGCCAGCCCCAGCTCCGACATAGCCGCGAATGCGATGTGCTTGCAGAGCACCCCACGCTTGACTGCGTCCTCGCAGGCGCACCGTGCGAAATACCGCCTGCCCCGCTTCCCGATGATCACCATGTACCTTTTGCTGCCGTGCTCTACGTAGCCTTCAACCAGCCCATCATGCCGCTCCTTGCATTCCCACTGCCAGCCAGCCAATGCCCTGCCAAACCTGCCGTTGTCAACTTTACTTAATAACCTTCTTAACATCTTTTTCAACCTCCCATTTTTTCTCTGTTACACCGGCGGTGGTGCAGCCAGTCAAGGGCGGGGCGCTTTTTGCCCGGTCAGAAAAATTTTTTAGTTCTTTGAAAAAATTTTTTCTGACGAACCCTTGACGGGCTGCATCCACAGCGCCACTTGGCCACAGCTAGCCCCACTAAGAAAGATAAAACGATCATGCCAACACGGAAATGCGTTGTTACAAGACAACGATGGCCAAGGGGATCGGAAGCCGCCGGTATAATGAGAAGAAACGGGAGGAAAAAACAACCTTGGAAGAGATAAAAACCCCCCGACCCCCATGAATGGGGGCGGGGGGGAGTTGAACCCACCGTTCGTCTAACCTGTGGGACAATTCAAGCACTGAAACCGGTTTTGTGGTGAACGCTCCGACAACGAGGAAGCTCTCTTTGTGCTCGTCACACTACCAACAAATTTCACGGGCAACGTCAACTACACCGATACAACTGTTGTGCCCGGCAATCAGTATACTTACAGGTTCACGGCAATGAATGCCGCGGGATTTTCAGCTTACTCGAACACGGCAAATAACCTTGCCTTCGGATTCCCGAGGGCTTTTTCTATTGCAATGACAGGGTTACTAATAAAAATAAGTGGAATCATTGTCCAATTAAAAATAGGATAGATTCCCTGGCTGATTATTATCTGAAAGCTTTATTCCCGAAAACAGATAAATGGTATACAATTAGGACAATACAGCTGAACGATTTGCTGTGTGCGGGTAATGGTATTAAAGATAGGGAGGGTTTGCCATGGATAACCAGGAAAAGAAGAAACTCCTGCGGATGATGCTGTTAATCAGGCGGTTTGAAGAAAAACTGGTTGCTTTAAGCAAAGATCCCCAAAAATTTGGCGGTATGATGATTGTTTGCACCGGGCAGGAGGCGGTGGCTGCCGGGGCAGGGGCCGCTCTTTTGCCGGAGGATGTAATTGTTACCAACCACCGCAGCCACGGCCATTTGCTGGCCAAAGGCGCGGAGCCGGATTTAATTATGGCCGAAATATTCGGGCGGCGCACCGGCTACAACAAGGGCAAAAGCGGCACCCTGCACATCGCAGCGCCGGAAGTGAACGCCCTGTGCACCACTACGGTGGTGGGCGGGGGCATACCCATTGCTATGGGGACAGCCTTTGCCGCGCAATATATGAATAAAGATTATGTCACGGTTTGCTTTTTCGGCAATGGCGCTTCGGATGAAGGCAGCTTCCACGAAGCTTTAAACATGGCGTCGCTATGGAATTTACCGGTTATATTTGTCTGTGAGAATAATGTCTATTCGGGAGCCCAGCGGCAGGAGGAGCATACTAAAGTCAAGGATATCGCGGACCGGGCCGTGGCTTACGCCATGCGCGGGGAGGTTGTGGACGGCAACGATGCCCTGGCGGTTTACGAGGCTGTGCAAAGGGCCCGGGAGGAGTGCCTGTCCGGGGCCGGGCCGGTTTTAATTGAGTGCAAGACTTATCGCTGGGGCGGCCACGGCACCGCCGATATGCAGCTTTACCAGCCCCAGGAGGAAATTGCCGGCTGGAAAGAAAAGTGCCCCATTAAAAAATTACAGGCCGACTTGCAGCAGGCCGGGGTGCTTACCGAACAGGAATTCCAGCAGATGGAAAGTGATGTGGAACAGATCGTGGAGCAGGCCGTGCGGTTTGCCGAGGCCAGCCCGTGGCCCGAGCCGGCGGAAGCTCTGGAAGATGTTTATGTCTAATACTTGGGGGGAGGTAGGAAAAATGCAGCAAATCACCCTGGGAGAGGCCGTTAATCAGGCCTTGCGCGAGGAAATGCGCCGCGATGAGCGGATTTTTATCGCCGGCGAAGGTGTTGGAGTAAGTATCCATAGCGGTCCCGGTGCCACCAGTGGGCTGCTGGAGGAATTCGGCCCCCGCCGGGTCAAGGACACCCCGGTTTCCGAAGCAGGTATTGCCGGTCTGGCGGTGGGCGCGTCGGTAATGGGGCTGCTGCCCGTGGTGGAGATTATGTTTAATCCTTTCTTTACCATCGCTGCGGATCAAATTGTCAACCACGCGGCCAAACTGCGCTATTTATCCGGCGGCAAAAGCAAGTTTCCCCTGGTGGTGCGGATTAAGACCGGGGCAGGCATGGGAGCTGGCTGCCAGCACTCGCATAATTTAGAAGCCTGGTTAGCCCACTCGCCCGGCCTTAAGGTGGTCATGCCCGCTACACCGGCTGACGCCAAGGGCTTATTGAAGTCGGCCATTCGTGACGAAAATCCGGTTATTTTTATCGAAGATATAATTTTACACTGGGTCCCCGGTCCCGTGCCCGAGGAAGACTATACAATTCCCATAGGAGTGGCGGATATTAAGAAACCCGGCACGGATGTGACGGTGGTTACCTGGTCCAAAGCGCTCGGTACAGCTTTTAAAGCGGCGGGTCAGCTGGAGCAGGAAGGGATCAGTGTGGAGATTGTGGATTTGAGGAGCCTGGTGCCCCTGGATGAGGCCACTGTCTTAGAGTCGGTTCGGAAAACCGGCCGGTTGGTGGTGCTGCATGAGGCTACCCGCACCGGCGGTTTTGGCGGTGAAATTGCCGCCCTGGCAGCGGAAAAAGCTTTTGACGCGCTAAAGGCGCCCGTGCTCCGTGTAACCGCTCCGGATATTCCGGTACCTTACAGCAAGCCGTTGGAAGATTTCTATATGCCCAATGAAGCCGATTTAATCGAGGCCATCAAGAGACTCTTTTAAATGATGTGCTTTGGAAAGGTATAATTTTTCTTCTGCAATAGTCAGTACAATTAAGGTCCAGGCTGGAACATATGCCGCCCAAATTATATTGGCAAGCCACGGAACAAACCGGCCCGCAAAAACGGGATTAAGAAAACTGTGGGCCACTCCAAGGTCGCAGACAAGCATGAGAAAACCGGCCAGGGCTATACGGCGGGCCACGGCAGGTGTGTAGTAGCGCCTGAATATTGTGCAGATAGCGGTCCAGGTCATGCAGCATAATACTAAACTGAATATGACGGCTCCATAAGCTGTTATCCCCGAGACGTAGGGCATAAGTATTAAACAGTTTGGTATAAACAAGGCAATAACCGGGACTGCAGCCAGGACCTCACCCCAACCCGGTGAAAAATTTTTATTAAAGGCGGGGATGAGGACGGAATAGGCGAGCAGAAAACCAAGTACGCCGATATAATCCAATTCATGACCTATTGCCGGAATAGTATTGCAGAAAACAAGAAAGAAATCAGCTGCAGCGATCAAAAACACAGCTATGTTCATTAAAATTTGTTCGGTGTATCTCTTTTTTAATCTCAAGGTAACCATAAAAAGTGCGAGAACCACAGCATATTTAATGTAGTTATTTTGTAAATTTCCAGGGAATATATTATCCAGCGTAACGATAAGGACAGTCAAAATTAGAAAGGTGTACAATAACTTTTTTTGTAAAACGCTCATAGTACCTCAACTCACTAAACTTATTCTCAAATATACTATGCAGTTGGTGCTTTTTCAGGATATGGTCGGGGGAAGATAGAGGTCTATTTATCACAAGTAACAAGCGCGGGGTAAATAAACCCCGCGTTTGTTGCTTGAGGGCTATTAATTACACACCGGAGCACAGGGGGCAGGTAAATGATCTGTGAACTTATTTTTACGGGCACGGAATTGCTTTTGGGGCAGATTCTTAACACCAACGCGCAGGTGATCGAGCAGGAATTATCCGCGCTGGGCATCGACGTGTATCACCAGATTACGGTGGGGGATAACCTGCAGCGCTGCGCGGCGGCTATTCAGCAAGCGGCCGGGCGGGCTGATTTAATTATCGTCGGCGGCGGGCTGGGTCCAACGGAAGACGATATCAGCCGTGAAGCGCTGGCCGAGGCATGCCGGATGGACCTGGTGCAGGATGAACAGGCTTTGGCAATGGTCAGGCGTTTCTTTGACCGGCGCGGGATACCTTATTCGTCTAATAATCTTAAGCAGGCACTGGTGCCCGCGGGAGGCAAAGCGATTGACAACCCCATTGGTACCGCTCCGGGCATTATGCTGGAGCAGGCCGGCAAGATTTACCTGCTGCTGCCGGGGCCGCCCATGGAATTTAATATGATGGTCAAGGAGCAGATTATCCCCTTCTTGCGCGGCAAACTGGCCGGCCGGGTGGGGGTGATTAAATCCAGGGTGCTGAAATGCTGTGGTATTGGCGAGTCGCTGCTGGACGAAAAATTAGGGGATTTATTAAAGAGCACTAATCCCACGCTAGCCCCCACCGCCAAGTTTGCCGAAATACACCTGCGCATTACCGCTAAAACGCGGGAAGCCGGCCTGGCCGGGGAAATGATTGCGGCCATGGAAAGTAGGGTTCATGAATGCATAGGGGCGCATATTTTTGGCGCCGACGAGGATACCCTGCCCGGGGCGGTGACCCGGTTATTGCGGGAGCAGGGCCAAACCATTGCCGTGGCGGAGAACTTTACCGGCGGGTATTTGTCCTATGATTTATCTTCGGCCGCTGGCGGGGAAGATACCTTTGTCGCCGGGCTGGTTTGCAGAGACTACTGGCGGCTGCAGGGAAAAGCCGGCCTGGTGTTGGGCGAAGTACCGGCAGCTCCCGGGGAGAGGGCCGGGTATATGGCTGCCATGGTCAGAGAGCAATTCGGCGCCGGTATCGGGTTGGCCGTGGCTGTGGAGTCCGGCGAGGCTGCCCGGTTTAAGGTTGCCGAATACAATTTTTACCTGGCCGGGGATTTTAATGGCCAGCTGATGTTAAGCAAGGTAACCTGGAGCGGTGAGCGGGAAGCTATGACCAGGTTTGCCGCAACCATGGCCATGGTTCGGCTTTGGCGTTATCTCAAGCATGGCCTGCCTTTTGATGCGCGATAAAAGTACTATTTGGGTGTCCTGGTTTCGTCTTTGACCGGGTCGGGCAGGTCGGCCGCTGGGGTTTTTTTGAACCACTGCCAGGGGCTCAAATACCGCCTGTATTTGGTGAGCAATTCTTTGCCCAGGATGAAACCGCCAATCCAAAAAGAAGCTTCGCCGAGCACGACCAGGCCTGAGGTGATGGCCACCTTGCTGCTGGTGGGATAGGGCAAAAAAGGTACCAGCAGTATGGCGCCATAGAAAACGAAGGACAACACTACACAGATAACGCCAACTTTTCGCAATTTGTTCGGTTGCGCCATGCGCTTCACCTCTCCACTACAGAAATTCGCTGGTTTGCAGCTTCATGAGGAAGTGCTTGATCGCATTATAGCAAATAAAAAGTTAAAAAAATTTATTTTTTCGTGAATTTTGACCGGACCGGCAGCACTGCTCCCGCCGGTGTCTGGCAGGCACCCCCGTGCTAACAGCGGGAAGAAGAAATTAAATAATAATTCAAAATTTAAGAAATTTTTCAAGTATCCAATAACCTATCAATCTGATAAAATTAAATGGTCCTGCTGTAATCGATTGTCTCGTTTGTTAAGTTTAGCTGGAAATTTAAAAAATATTTAATATTTCCTTAAAGTATATTTAATAAACAAGTATTACAATAAGCAGGATGATAAATTTATTAGAATTGGCAGGTGTCTCATGAAAGGATTTTATATACTGGTGCTCATCTTGGCAATTATTACGGTATTTTTGCCCACCGTGCATGGTGGTCTGGTGTAGTATATTTAAACCTAAAAGGTTGCGGTTCCAGCTGCACCAAAGAGCCCGTTCTCCGAAACCGGGGAGCCGGGCTTTGTTTATCTCTGCACTTGCATATCCGGCTAAAAGCGATAATATAAACTTAATGGTTATTGTTATAAGGAGAGAGGGTGATGTATTGAACAAGCTAGATTTAAAATACGGATTGGATGAGGCCCCTCCCTTGCTGGAATTACTGCTTTACGGATTGCAGTGGCTGGCGCTGACCATTCCCACGATTATTATTATCGGCCAGGTGGTGGCGGTGCTGCACTTTGACAACCCCGGGGAGCAAGTAATCTATGTGCAGAAACTGTTTTTCCTTACCGGTCTGGTCATGCTGGTCCAGGTTCTCTGGGGGCACCGCCTGCCGCTGATTTCCGGCCCGGCCGCGGTATTGCTGATCGGCATATTAGCCGGCCAGGCCAGCGGAATACCCACCATATACACTTCTATTTTCATCGGGGGGCTGGTCCTTACTTTTTTAAGCATCTCCGGTCTCTTTGCCCAGCTCAAGAATTTGTTCACCCCCCGGGTGGTAGCCACTATTCTTTTGCTGATTGCCTTTACCCTGACACCCACGATCATGAATATGATCCTGCCCGCCCCGGGCAGCGCAGTACCGGCTTTATTTAATTTGTGCTTTGCCCTGGGCCTGGTTTTGCTCATGTTTGCCGCCAACAAAATATTAACCGGCATCTGGAAAACAACCTTAATTATCTGGGCGATGCTCCTGGGAACCCTGGCTTACGCTTTGCTGTCCCCGGCCCCGGCAGCTGTTGATACGGGCAATTATCCCTGGCTGGCCTCTTTTATGCAAAATTTAACCCTGGATTTTTCACTGGAGCCGGGCGTATTGATATCCTTTCTGGTTTGTTTTATTGCCCTATCGATCAATGATTTGAGCTCCATTCAATCTGTGGGTGAAATGTTAAATTTAAAGGATATGCCCGGGCGTATTACCAGAGGTGTGACCTTTACCGGTCTGGCCAATATGCTGTCGGGTTTTTTGGGGATTATCGGTACGGTTAATTTTTCACTCAGCCCGGGCATAATAGTCTCGACCAAATGTGCCTCGCGGTTTACCCTGCTGCCCACGGCTGCCGGTTTGCTGGGGTTGTCCTTCATGCCTGTGGCCATTGCTTATATGGACAGTATCCCTGCCGTGATCATTGGCATAATGATGGTTTTCGTGATGAGCTCCCAGGTCGCAGCCGGGCTGATAATGGCTTTTGGCGCCAATAAGTTTACTTTTGATGACGGTCTGATTATAGGTTTACCGATCATGCTGGGGATTATTATTTCTTTTGTCCCCGCCGACGTTTTGCGTACCATGCCCTTATCGCTGCGGCCAATTATCGGCAACGGTTTTGTGGTGGGAGTTATTGCGGTGATGTTTCTGGAACACCTTGTCTACCGGAGCAAATAAAAATGTGTAAAGGTGGTGCTGGCTTTGAAAAAAAACGACCGGGGTAAAGATTTAAACAATTTAACCGTACCAATACACACGGACAAAGCAGAGCCGGGTTTTATACCTTTTTACGAGTTTGCGGAAGGACTGGACGCAATGAGTAAGCAACCAAAAGCGGATAAGCGTGATGAAATGCGCTAGTACCGGCTTTCCTGAATACCGCAATATTTCTAGTTGTTAGCAAAGGATCGGCCCTTCTCATGTCGAATAAATAAACAAAATGGAATAAGGAGAAGGGCTCTAATGGGAACTAAAATCGAATTTACAAAAAATTATAATGACTTGAGTACCAATCAGGGGTTCCAATTTGAGTTTTTTTGTGACAGGTGCGGGACCGGCTATCGCACGCGGTTTAAACCGTCGATAACAGGCAAAGCCACCAGTTTGCTGGACGCAGCCGGCAGTATCTTTGGCGGTTTTTTGGGCAAAGCATCGGATATCGGTGAAAGGGTTCGTTCGGCTACCTGGGAAAAAGCTCATGATGATGCTTTCAGTGAGGCCATGCAGGAATTGAGGCCGGATTTTGTGCAATGCCCGCGCTGCTCTTCCTGGGTTTGTCGAAAGCGATGTTGGAATACAAAAAAAGGTTTATGCAAAGAATGTGCTCCCGATCTTGGTGTAGAAATGTCTGCAGCTCAGGCCAGCCGCTCAGTTGAGGAAGTTTGGGCCCATGCCCGGATGGCGGACGAAGACAGAAAACTGGCTGAAAAAAATTGGAGCGAGACTATTCGGGCCACTTGTCCTGAATGTGAAGCTCCATTAGCCTCAAACGCGAAATTTTGCCCGGAATGCGGCGCAAAGTTGAACAAAACAAGCAATTGCCAGAACTGCGGGGCTAAACTGGGACCCGGTGCCAAGTTCTGCGCGGAATGCGGAACGAAAGTATAAAAACCAACACTTACCGTGGTTAAACCGCCTGTATTTATGACATTCTAACTACAGGAGGTGAGCCAGTTGAAGAATAATAAAAACAACAATGTAAACAGGCAAGCAAACGTTCCAACACAAAAAGGGCAAAGTGCAGAACCCGGTTTTATGCATCTTTATGAGTTTGGCGAACTGAACGAAATGAGGAAGAATGTTAAAGTTAAAAAGCCGGAAAAATAGTAATAGCAGCATTTTGAGTCACATTAAAAACCGTTAATGTTCTATTTTGCATTAACGGTTTTTAATTTACATAGCTTTTTGATTTATATTATTCCAAGCATGAAAGATTGTAGTAATATGGTAACGGGGGAAGACTATAAAATTATAGTATCATAGCATACAGAATAACCATGCCGGAGGGGTAGTTAAGATGCAAACAGCAGTGATAAGAGAGCTTTTCAAACAGTCCGATAAGCACCTGGGCAAGAGCATAAGAGTTCACGGCTGGGTTAGAACGGTGCGGGTGTCCAAAAGCTTCGGCTTTATTGAGCTTAATGACGGCACTTTTTTTGCCAATTTGCAGGTTGTGTTTGAGGAAAACCTGGACAATTTCGCCGAAGTAGCCAGGCTGGTCACCGGTTCGGCCATAACCGTGACCGGGACGCTGGTGGAATCCCCCGGGGCCAAGCAGCCCTTTGAGTTAAAGGCTGAAAGCATAGAAGTAGTGGGTACCTGCGCGCCGGATTACCCGCTGCAGAAGAAGCGGCACACCTTTGAATTTTTGCGCACCATCGCGCACCTGCGGCCCCGGACCAATACCTTCGCCGCTGTTTTCCGGGTCAGATCGCTGGCTGCTTTCGCGATCCACAAGTTTTTCCAGGAGCGGAATTTTGTTTATGTACATACCCCGGTGATTACGGGAAGTGACGCCGAGGGAGCCGGGGAAATGTTCCGGGTGACCACCCTGGACTTTGACCGGACTCCCCGGAATGAAGCCGGCCAGGTGGATTTCACCAGGGACTTTTTTGGCCGGGAGACCGGCTTGACGGTGAGCGGCCAGCTGGAAGCGGAAACCTATTGCCAGGCTTTTGGCCGGGTGTACACCTTTGGGCCCACTTTTCGGGCGGAAAACTCCCATACCCCCCGGCACGCCGCGGAATTTTGGATGATTGAGCCCGAGATCGCCTTTGCGGATTTACAGGATGACATGCGCTTGGCCGAGGATATGATGAAGTATGTGATCGGCTACGTGCTGGACAACGCCCCGGAGGAAATGGACTTCTTCAATAAATTCGTGGATAAGTCGCTGCTGGCCCGCCTGGCCAACGTGCTCCAGTCCGATTTCGGCCACGTTACCTATACCGAAGCCATTGATATCCTTAAAAACGCTCCGGAAAAGTTCGAGTATCCGGTGGAGTGGGGGGCCGACCTGCAAACCGAGCATGAACGCTACCTGGCCGAAAAGCATATGCAAAAGCCGGTTTTCGTCACCGATTACCCCAAACAAATCAAGGCCTTTTACATGCGCCTGAATGACGACCAAAAGACGGTGGCCGCCATGGACCTGCTGGTCCCCGGGGTGGGGGAAATTATCGGGGGCAGCCAGCGTGAGGAAAGGCTGGCTTACCTGGAACAGCGGATGGCGGAACTGGGGCTGAGCCATGAGGATTACTGGTGGTACCTGGACCTAAGAAAATACGGCGGCACCAAGCATGCCGGCTTTGGCCTGGGCTTTGAGCGGCTGATTATGTACTTAACCGGCATGGGCAATATCCGGGACGTGATATCCTTCCCCCGGACACCCAAAAACGCGGAGTTTTAAAAAAAAGTAATTAAAGCTTGCATCGGTAATTTTTTCATCATATAATTGTTCTGGCAATAGAACGATTTGGTGATACGAGATGAAAAAAGTTAATCCGGATAATAGCCTGGGTTTCATACTTAACCGGACAAATACAAGAATGAAAAATGCTTTGCTGCATAAATTCAGGGATTATGATTTAACTCCCGAGCAGTGGGCTGTCCTGAACCGCCTGTGGGTGAAAGAGGGTGTTACGCCCAAAGAATTGGCCGATCTGACCTGCAAGGATCAGCCCACCACAGTTAGAATGCTGGCTAAGCTGCAAAACAAGGGCTATATAACCAGGGAAGTGAATCCTGAGGACAGCCGGTCCTTCTTGATTTACCTGACGTCCAAAGGCAGGGAGGCTAAGGATATCCTGTTTCCATTAGCCTTTGAAGTGCTCAATGAAGCAACCAGAGGTATTGAGGCCGAGCAGCTTGAGGCGGCCAAGTCGATTCTCAATCAAATTTATCGCAACTTGGAGTCGCAGAGGTAAAACAAAAGCAGCGTTAAAAAACGCTGCTTTAATCATATCCGGTTCAGGTATTAAGACATCACAGGCGCTCCTGTATTTTTTGCCATGCATGGGTCTCCAGGAAACTCCCCGGCACACTCGCTTCCATTTCCCGGAACATCTTATAAGGTACGGTAAAGGATAAGGTTTCCCTGTCCACGGCCAGGCGCTGGGCAATATCAAAAAAGCCGATTACGCCCCTGGGCTGATCTTTTTCGGCTTCCGCATAGCCAAATAAGATGGACTGGCAGGCGGCCCCAAAGGGAGCAGTGATGCTTTGATTGGTGCCCCGGTTGTAGTCGGACAGCACGATTAATGCTGATAACTGGTCTGCATTGGCAAAGAATATAATTAACGCTGGCTCATCTTGTTCCGTAAGCAGTGCCCAGGGTTTGAACACCACATATTCAGCGGGCACGTCGGTAAAGGGCAGTGTATTCACCCATTTCCTGGCCAGCTCGGGACTTTTATAAAATCTTTCCCCTTCGGCCATAATAGCACCCGCACTGCCCATCATGGCAGCCGCTTCCCGGTTGCCCGTGGAAAGCAGGCAATCAATGGGAAATCTGCCGTACCGGTCACCAAAGCCCAGCCCTGTGCCGCCCCCCGGGCAGCCAAAGGAGTTCCTGTCGAAGTAGCCCAGGCGGTTTTTTCTGCTCACGGCCGTCAACATGGCCGCTACACAACCGTTCATACTGCCCTCTTTAAAATGCAGTCCTTCAGCCGGTTTGTCGTTGGTTAGGATTACCGCTACCGGCTGCATTTTAAATTTTAAAGCCTTAACCAGTTGACTATCCATATAAAGCACCTCCGTTTTTTATCACCTTTGGGCCAGGTAAAGCCTGTAACTAAAGCGTGGCTATTTGCAAATACGAGCACAGCCGAAAAGTGGTACCCGGCCAGGCACTGGCAAACTAATGTTTGAACATTCTTAATTAATTATACAGCCGAATGCGTATTGTTGTCAAAACAATTATGCGTCGAAAGTACTTTTCATGACTGACCGCCCGGTATCGACCAATTGCACTTGTCCTTTTTATTCAGCAGGTTGTTCTAACAAAGAAGAAATATAGAAAATTTTAAATTTTAATATCTATTTTATCCCTTTCTGCATAATATGTTTTAGGACCAGAGAGGTCAGGGGTCTAACATTGAAAAGGAGGGCTAACATGGCACAGGTAAAAAACGGTTGCGAAAGGGAATGCAATTGTTCAATAGAAATTGAGGAGAGCTTGGTTTTGATCTTCTGCGGTGATATCGATGTGGCTGCAAACGGTCCTAAAAAGAAATTTTTTGGCCGGGAACAAAAAGACGGTGAGCCTGAAGTAGAAAATAAAATTGGATTTGGAAATAATGAAGCATGCGGCTGCGAAATCGAAATTGAGGAAAGTCTGGTTGTGGTAGTTTGCGGTGAAATCGATGCCGATAAGATGAAAAGTTGTCTTCAAGCGTACGAAGAATTTAAAGGCAATAAAAAATCCGACTAACAGGAGTAATGATTAACCTTAATTTTTTTCTAAAATGCCTCCTGATAAAAAGATGCAGAACAAAAAGCGTCGTCTTAAAGCGACGCTTTTTGTTTATCACACCTTTCAATTTGTTGGTAAAATTAGTCTATTCTTCTTCAAGAAGCTTGATGGCAGGAATAATGCCTGGAGTGGCCCACTTAACGAGAATACTAATAATAACCGTGCGGGTATAAAAAGGGCAGTGTAAGAGCAGGTTTTGGTGAGTAGCCTGCAGAACCTAATTGGAATGGGAGCTGGTTGAGATGAAACCCGGACAGCACCTGGAGTATTACACCAGATTATACCCGGCCGCCTGGCAGCAGGTGGATGAATTGAGAGCCGCCCGGGGTTTATCCTGGCCGGAGTGGTGCTTTATGCCCCTGGCGGCTGCTTATGCCATAGTAGAGGCCGAAGCCGGCGGCCAGGGTATTGATATCACCGGCTGTGCAGGTTATGCGCTGCAGAATGACGCGGGCATTATTGGCGCCCTGGCCGCCTGGCGGGAAACCCGGGGGGTTTACCGGTTTGACCCCGGCGTTTACCGGGCGGTGCTCAGTACCCCCATCCCCGGGGAGCTGCCGTCGGATAGTTTGTTTAACCTGCCCGAATGGGGTGTTTATCTGGAAACTCCGGGTTTACGTTGCGACGGCCGGGCTCTGGCCGGCTTTTTTGCCTGCCTGGTTTACGACTCCGCCGCCGGCTGCAGCGAATTATGGCTGGTGCTGGATTATGACATACCGCTTCCTTCCCTGTATACCGTGTCCATTTCTTTGGAGTACCGGTCACTGGCTGAGGCCCTGGCTAAAGCAGCGGGTGCAGCAGCCCGGCAGGCGGATTTGTTGAATTTAGAAGCACCGACCCCGGCAGTTGGCTCAAGACCGGAGGGTTTCAGCCCGCTGGTGGCGCTTCTCCTGTATCTTTGTGCTGTTAATGCAGATATCGACAGCGCGGGCAGCGTACCGGACCGCTTGCAGGCAGGTCCGCCCGGGCAGCCCAGGCAGCCCAGGCTGTGGACGGTGGGCTCAAAGTTGGACGCAGCCCTGCGCGGCACAGCCGCCGGCCGGTGCGGGCCTGGTCAACAGCAGAGGGGCCCTCGATGGCAGGGGTATTGGACAGGCCGGGATACCGGTGCACAAAAATACGTGGTTAAGTGGCTGCCGCCCGGGTAGACACAAGGGACACAAGGGGACGGTTCGAGACCACTGAAAAAGTCCATATAAAACACAAAAAGCATCCCCACCTATAGTATAATTAAGTCACCATAACAAAATATACCGGGGGATGCTTTTTATGCTAGTTGAAACCACCTTTAAACAAGGCAGCTTTTACACTGAATTATACCATATAATACCGGAGAATCACATATTAAAACGTATAGATTCCGCAATATC
>NZ_LSRS01000003.1:48392-55936 GCF_009932395.1 Sporotomaculum syntrophicum | reverse complement strand
TTTAAACAGACGAAGCCAGAAGAGAAGCCATAACTGGAGCAATTTCCCGAAACTACTGGTTAAATACCGGTTACCCAAGCCCAAAATATACGTTAATATCTATGAACTAAGGAAAAGTATCGGCTACATAATGTAAATGGCAGTGTGAAGAGCCGGATGCGGGAAAGCTGCACGTCCGGTTCTGTGAGGGGTGCGTGACCAATTAAATCATGGGGCAAATATTGTGACACTCCCAGAGGAAACGGGGAGAAACCGGGAAAACAAAGTGTCCCCTAAAGTTTAAGAGGTGCGCATCTACTCGACTTTTGTGCGTCACCTTGTGCCCACGATTAGCAGGGAAGTTGGAATGTTAGTTATTTATAAAGACGCACAGAAGAACCGTCCCCTTGTGTCTCACTGCCCAAACATTTGCTTGAGCATATCCCGCTGCATCCCGATAAGGGTGCGGATGTGCTCCGGCTTGATGCCGTAGCCGACCGCCTCTTCAATGATCCGGTTCCATTCTTCCAGATGCTCATCCTTAACATAAATATATTCCCGGTACAGATTAATCGACGGCGGGTCTTTAAAAACCTTAACCACATGCCCCTGAATCTGGTCACCCGGTTTTAGCGCAATATCTTTGTATTTGGGGTTAGCCGCCCGCAAAACATACCGGTCGTTTTCCTTAACGAAAAACTTAAGGGTTGTATCGTCGTAATCCACCAGAGCCACCACAATCTGTCCCGGCATGGCTTGAGGGCTTTTTTTGCAAAGCACGAGGTCATTTTCAGCTATGCCCACCCCGATCAAGCTGTCGCCGTGGACGATAAGCGCAAAATCAACGCTGCCCTCCATGTCGGGAGGGATTTCCAGCATACCGACAATATTTTGCTCGGAGAGCAGGGGAATGCCGGCCCGGATGTAGCCGACGATCGGTATCTGGAGTTTAGCCCTGGCCCCTGCCGGGTTGATTAGAGAACGGAGGATGGCAATGCGCTGTTCATCGGAAATAGGCTGCCCGCCGGCCGTGATACGCGCAGGGCCAGAGTCTTCCAGGAGGTCCAGAAGCTCTATGGCCTGATTTGGCCGGGAGTTGCGGCTTTCGGATAACTTGTCGGCCATGTCGCCATAGCCCGCCAGCACTAATAAATCATTAAAGTGCAGTTGATAAGTCCGGGCGATTAACCTGATGAAATCAAGCCCCGGCCTGGCCTTGCCTGTTTCCAGATCGGCAATGGTGGTTTCCCTGACCCCTAATTCCCCGGCCAGCTGCTCTTGAGATAATCCTTTATCCTCCCTTAGTGTTTTCAAATATTCGGCAAAGGTGTATTCCCGGCCCAGGAGGTAGTCAACCGACACGCCGAAAAAATCAGCGAAGCCCTTTAAAACGGTTGAATCCGGTTCCCGTTTATTGGTTTCATACATACCGATGGTGCTTTGCCCGAGTTTAAATAAACCGGCCAAATCAGCCTGGGAAAGTTCTTTTTCTTTTCTTAACTTCGCTAACCGTTCGCCAAACGTTGCCATAATGCGGTCACCTCAATAATACATTAACACGTCTCGTGATAAAAGGAAAGTGATAATCGCAAAAAGAGAATTTTTTATTAAAAAAGGTTTGACAATTCACACTATGCGATTATAATAAAGGCATAGGATAATCACATGAAGGGATTGAGGTGCGCAGCAGTTGAAAAATTTAAGGATGCTCGAATTGAGAAGAGCAGCTGGCCAAACGCAGAAGGAAATAGCAGAAGCGGTTGGTATCAGCCAAAGTTCTTACGCCATGATCGAAGGCGGGCACAGGCACCCGCGTAAAAATGTGCAGAAAAAACTATCCGATCATTTTGGCGTCACCGTAGATGAACTTTTTTTTGCCGATCTCAATCACGACACGCGATTGAAAGCCGCTCTAGGCAATTAATAAAAGGAGGATTATTTTATGACTTCGGAATTTCACCGCCTGGTGATCGGGTTTGGCCCGGACGGGCCGGTTGCCCTGATTGATACGGGACACGAAGCAAGTAAACTGTACGTCCACCTGGGCAAAGACGACGCCTGCAGTTTAGCCACCCCGTTCACCCGGGAAAAATACGCGGAAGCAATCACGGCGGCGGAAAAGGCGGGATGCCGGGTGATCATTATCGACAGCCCATCCCGCGTCCTGACAGGCACCGGCGGCACGCCGGACAGCGACGAGCCGGGGGGGGCCATGGAGCATAACCGGTGCCATATCATTGTTACCCCGTGCTCGCCAAAAGAAGACGAACCAACCACCGGTAAAGGCGACCCCATCCAACAAATCACTGAACCGGCGCCGGCAGCTGTGCTACCCCAGCCGGCCGAAACAAGCAAAAAAAGGCTGTTTTAGTTGAAGCAATTTCCTAATTTCAGGGTGAGATTCAAATGCATGACTTAATTGACGTTGTACTCCCATTTAAGCGGTCAGGGGACCCACATTTACAAGGAATGTCCCCGATTACTGTGGGAGACTTACGCCAGTTAGTCAGGTAAAAGGAGGCACCAAAAAAGATGTTCATAAAAAAATTAGCCATCCAGAATTTCCGCAACTTAAAAAGCAGCGTCATTGAGCCGGCCAGGCTCAACATCTTTGTCGGCCCTAACAACAGCGGAAAATCCAGCATTCTGGCCGCTGTGGAATGGGCGCTGACCGGGCGGAACCTGTGGACCGACCGGGCCGGCCGGGGGGCGGGCGACCTGATCAGCCGGGAGGCCAGGGAGTGCCGGGTGTGGCTGGAGCTGGCGGGACTGGGTGGAGTGGTGCGGGCCATGCCGCCCCACTCCCTGGCCGTGGGCAAAAGCAACAGCATCCAGGAAAGCCAGGCCGCTATTTACCATTATTTGGGCGCAGACGAACAGCTTATCCGGCTCGCGCTGAACGCCGGGGCTTTTAGTAATCTGCCCCCCGCCGAACAAAAGACCTTCCTGTTTGCCCTTTGCGGCATCTCCTGCACAGCGGCAACCATCACCGCTGCGACCGAGCAGTACCTGTGCGGCATCGGGTTGTCCCGGGACCGGGCCGGGGAGGCGGCGGCCAAAGTGACTGCCCTGCTTCCGGCAGGTTTCGGCGGAGACCCGGCTATTTTGGAGGGTATGGAGAAACGGGCGCGGGAGGAGCGCCGGGGGATTAAAAAGGACCTGGAGCGGGCCAAAAGCGCACTGGCGGCAATGGCACCGCCTGTTTTGCCGGAGGGCCTGGAGCCGTCCGACAAGGAAGCGGTAGCCGGGCAGCTGGCCGAACTGGAATCGGAAAAAAACGAACTGCTCAAAGCCTACGGGGTGCGGCAGGCCGCGAAAAAGAATATCGCCCTCTGCCGCGCCAAGATTGAGCAACTAACGGCGGAAATAACGCGCCTGGGTGAGGCCAGAACCGCGCTGGCCCGGGAGGCGGCCGGCACTGCTGCAACCGGTAATCCCGGAGCCTGCAAGGGCCGGCCCGAACTGGCCGCGGAATTAAACGGGGCAAAAGAGCGGCTGGAGCAGCTGGCCCTCACGGCAGCCGAACTGGACCGGAAACTGTCCGCGCTGCAGACCTCTAACCGGAACCGGCGGGCAGTGCTGGAAAAGCTGCAATCTTTCGACGGGCAGTGTCCCCTGGCCCCCCGGCTGATTGCCTGCCGCATGTCGGATAATGAAGTGGCGGAGCTGGCCGGTCAGTTAGCGGTTGAAAACCAGGCCGACTCCCCGCATATCAACGGTCTCAAGGATTACCTCCAAAAAGTGCAGGTGGAAAAACTGGAGCTGCAGCGCCGGATCAGGCTCCTGGAGCAAGCCCTGGCGCGGCTGGATAACGCCGAACGGGAGCTGACCAGCCTGGCGGCTGCCCTGGAACGGGCTCAGAGTGAACTGGACAGTGCCCGGCTCGAAGAGGCCGGCTGGGAGGAAACGCTGCGCAAGGGCGGCGCCGACCCGGAGGAAATCGACCGCCTGCAGGGGCGTATCGACCGGGGCCGGGAGTTCCTGCGCCGCTTGGAGGTGGCCGAACACGGGTGCGGGCAGGCCGACCGGCTTCAGCAGGACCTGCAGGTTTTGGAACAAGAACTAGCCGTTGCTGAACTTATGGTCGGCGCCCTGGGTCCGAACGGCATCAGAAAAAGCCTGCTGGGTGACCGCCTGGCCGGGTTCACCAGGGAGATCAACAACATGCTGGCCGCCTGCACCGAGGGGCTCTACCGGCTGGAATGGCAGGAGGACTTCAACCCGCTGATTACCCGTAAGCGGCAGCCCCTGCCGCTAAAACTGCTCTCCAGAAGCGAACAGTTCCGGGTGAGTATAGCGCTCCAGGCGGCCATTGCCAAATTAACCGGTTTGAATTTCCTGGCGGTGGACGAAGTTGACATGCTCGATCAGGATAACCGGGACCTGCTCACATGCTCGCTGCTGAATGTCATGGACCAGTTCGACCAGATCATGCTGTTTAGCACGGTGGGCGACGTGCAGCCCCGGAACCCCGGGCTGCCGGGTGTGAAGATGTTCTGGGTGGAGGACGGGCGGATCAGCGAGCTCGGCAGCAGTGCAAGCAACCCGGCCGGCCGGGAAAGCACCGGCTTTTCAGTATTTCAGTAAAGCCGGCCGGCCGGACTCCGCCCGCGCCTTGAACCGGCTTACGCGGCATGCACGGGCGGAACACTTGGAGGAATGAATGAAAGCGCTAAACAAGCTGGTCACCAGAATACAAAACCGTCTGGAAAATCCCGCCGGGCCGGGTGAGGATAAAGCCGCCTGTGCCCTGCTGGCCCTGACGGCAGGCTATTTTTTGGTGAGACTGTGCGCTTGCTTAATTTAAGGTAATTGGGGGGTACTCCATGGCAAACCCGCAACCCGGTGAATTTACACGCATTTCAAACAAACTTTTTGAAGCGATCATCCTAACCAATTTTAAAAAACGGCAGCTGAACATCATCCTGCTGGTAATCCGTTTAAGCTACGGGTGCGGCCGTGATTACGCCGTTTTACGCCAGGCCGATTTCAAAATTATCGGCATTGATAAAAGCGACATCAATAAAGAACTGCAGCTGCTGGCCGAGTGCGGCGTATTGACCGTCACCGGTAATCGCGTGGCCTTAAACAAGGACTATGACTGCTGGCGCATTGCCCGGGCCCGGCCCGGCGGAGCGGACAGCTTTAAACAACTCCTGAGACGAAATCTGGAGGAAAAAGCAGGGGCGGGGCTCTGTCCCGCCCGTCGTTTAATGCCTACTACACCAGGGGGCAGTCCACCGGGTGGGGCAGAGCCCCACCCCTACAAATATGCACGCTGCGCTTCCCTGAAACGAAATCCGGAGGAAAAAACAGTTGGTGAAACACCAACCGCAGCAGACGAAATAGTTGGTGAAACACCAACCACAGCTAATGCGGCGGTTGGTGAAACACCAACCCGCGAGTTGGTAAATCACCAACCTGCAAATTGGCAAAACACCAACTCCGGGGTTGGTGAACCACCAACTCCCCAAACCCCGCAGGGCAACGGGGGCAAGGGCCTGGAGGGTGCCGAAAGATATGTTAAAGAAACTTTAAAGAAAAGGAAAGATAAAGAAAAAGATCTGTGTGTGTTTGACCTCCATTTTGAGAAATTCTGGACTGTTTATCCCCGACAAGTGGAAAAAAAGCGGGCTTATCGATGCTTTAAGCTTTGTATCAGGGAAGGTCTGGCAGAAGGTCTGACTATGGAAAGCCTGGTTAAAGACCTGGTAAACGCCGCGGCAAACTACGCCGGCGA
This sequence comes from Sporotomaculum syntrophicum, assembly GCF_009932395.1. Classification (GTDB taxonomy): domain Bacteria; phylum Bacillota; class Desulfotomaculia; order Desulfotomaculales; family Desulfallaceae; genus Sporotomaculum; species Sporotomaculum syntrophicum. The sequence goes on along the minus strand of NZ_LSRS01000003.1, from coordinate 50,217 downwards.
ATGCCGAAGACAGGGCACGCAGCCGCGCTATATCAAACACGCCGCCACTTTTCTGGGGCCGGACAAGCCGTATCTGGACTGGCTTAAGCCCCCTGTAGAGGAGAGCGGAGTAGAGCACCGGTTAACTGACCCGCCGGACAGGCAGGCCGACGAGAAAAGAAAGCTGCTCGAGTCGCTGTATTTGAGTTAGGGGAGGGAGCATTGTGGATTTTGATAACCTTGTGCAAGTAGATATAGCCACCGGTGAGGTGACGGCCAACCACCTGAACACCTTTTGGCAGGCCCAGGCCCGGAGCAGTGAACTGTCCGAAACCACCCCGGACAGGCAGCATCTGACCGGAACAAACACCGAGACGCTGATTGCGCAGCGGGTAAAAGTTTTTAACCTTACCAGCCGAAAACGCCGCTACAAAAACGCCTGGACCGAGCATGAACTGTACCGGCTGGCCGTTTTGATAGTGCTGCGCAAACAAAAATTCCACCAGGCTGCAGCCCGGCTGGCCAAGACCACGGCAGCCTGCCGGAAAGTTTTCAAGAAAATGAAAAAAGCGGGGGTGGTGTAAATGGTGGCCTTTGTGATTCCGGGGCGTCCCGTGCCCAAGCAGCGCCCCCGGTTAGGTAAACAGGGGCAAATATACACACCCAAAGAAACCAAGGCTTACGAGCAAACCGTGGGCCGGGCGGGCAGGCAGGTGTTTAAAAAACCTTACAATGGACCGGTGAGCCTGCAGGTAAAGGTTTATTTAACTGCTCCCCGGGGCGATCTGGACAACTATATCAAAAGCATCCAGGACGGCCTGAACCAGGTGGCCTGGCGCGATGACCGGCAGGTCATTCGTCTGAAAGCCGGCTTATTCGTGCGGCGCGGGGTGCAGGAGCGGGCCGAGGTGCTGATCCAGCGGATATTAGAGTAAGGAGTGTGCATAAATGAGCCAAGCGGATTTTCAAGCCCGGATCAAGAAAATAGAAATCGTCAACAAAGTGCTGACCGACAGCTGGGCACAGTCTATTCGGGTGAGCCTGGAAGATATTGAACTAACCAACGACAACCTGCTGGAGCTGCGCCGGTTTCGCCCCAACGAAACCGTTGATGTGGTGTTAAAATCAGTCCAGCCGGACCTGTTTGAATTGGCGGCAAAGCGCCGGGGCGGTGCCGTCAACCTGGAGGACGGGGAGGATAACGAAGAGCTGGTGACCTTTACCGAGGAAGATGCCGGCCAACCGGTAACATAATCACCCCCCTCCCGCCTTTCTTTTTCATTCGACACAATACCATTTATTCTCCGAAGGAATAGAGATTTTCTTTGGCGAAGATTGGTAATTCTGTGAAAAATGGAGTAGAAGGCAGGGAGCGATTATGAATGGCGATGATATAAGTAATGGATCCGCGCAATACAATGAGTACCATCGGATATTACTTGATAACATATCCGGAGTAGTAATAATTGCGCAAATACTATACAATGACCAGGGAGTGCCAATCGACTATTTGTATTTAAGCATTTTGCATAATTTCTGTAGCATAAAATTCAATGCCATAATTTAGAACTGCAATCGCATTAACTTAACACAGTTATGGTAAGTTGCTATGCTAAATGCTATTTTATAACTGTGGATAATCAAAAATGGACAAAAATACCCCTTTGAGCTATAGAGAGTTTTAAAATACCAGTATCGCCTAAGCTACCTGCTTTACAACTTTGGGCTCAAATACTGAAACCATCGCTGTGGATAACATTGCAATACATGATAATAAGACACGCGCTTTTACTTTTTTGAACCCTCGCACATTTAAGTTTTTTAGGCTCAGGTATTCTTTAAGGCG
>NZ_LSRS01000003.1:12772-46149 GCF_009932395.1 Sporotomaculum syntrophicum | reverse complement strand
TTCAATAACCATTGCAAACAGAGCTCGTAACTTTGCAGCCATAGAGTACCCATTAGGCCCTAAAGAACTTTTCTCAAAGTTATCAATAATGGGGCTAAGATCGAGGGTATGAAAAATCTTTTCTAACCGGGTTTCCGGTTGCAGTTTCATAATTTCGTCAAAGGAAAACAGGCACTGTTGTTGAATATACAAGTAACTTCACCTCTGGTTTTTGTCGTTTGTTATTAGGTGCTACTTGTAATATTCGGCAAAACAAGGGGTGAAGTCCTTTTTTGTGGCCTTGAAACCCTTGATTCTATTGGCTTATGGATTATGCAAAACACTTATTTGGATGTCAACTCTGTAACTGCGAAAATTATGGGCCTGGCCAAGCACGAAATTGTAGGCAAAAAAGTCACGGATTTTTATCCTGATATTGAAACAGAATGGTTCATCAAATATGGGGAAATTGTAAAAACAGGTAAATTTGAAACATTTGAGCTGTTCGATGTATCTACCGGCTGTTGGTATAATGTTCTGGCATTACCCCTTGGCGATCAAGACAGATTTGCCATTATGGCTACTGATATTACTAAGCGGAAGGAGATGGAGGTAGAACTCCGAAAAAGTAAAGAACGCCAAGCTTTTCAGCTCAAGCTCAGCGATATGCTGCGGCCGCTTTCAGACGCCAAAGAAATTAAACGGACAGCGGCGCAGGTTGTCTGCGAGCATCTTGGCGTTGACCGGGTTCTGTACAATGAGATTACCGACAACGGCAGTACGATCCATATTGAAGATAGCTATGTACCTTGCGGCGCCAGGAAGATAACAGGAGATTTTCCGGTTAGCAGTTTTGGAGCAGCCATGGATGTATTACGCCGTGGAGAACCCCTGATTGTAGAAGGCCAAACCACGACCCCGCTAAAGCAACCGCCCGCAAGAGAAGCGGGCACAAGTCCCGGCGTTTATGCAAGTATGACTGTTCCGCTAATTAAAGAAGGTCGCTGGGTTGCGAATTTCGGTGTCCTGCAAAGCAGCCCGCGGAAGTGGACAGATTATGAACTGGCTATTTTAAAGGACGCCGCGCAGCGGACATGGAAAGCAGTGGAACGGGCGAAAACCGAGCAGGCGCTGCGCGCATCGGAGGAGAAATTCCGTGGCTTTATCGAGACGGCCGGGGAAGGCATCGTCGAGTGTGACGCCGAAGGTCGCATAGTCTTTGTCAATCAACAAACGGTGGATATGCTGGGCTACACCCAAGATGAACTCCTGGGCCGGTTTAGCTGGGATTACGTTGCTGAGGACCAGGTTGAACAGTCCCGGGCAGACCGCAAGAGACTCAACGCCGGCCATAATATAGCCCGCGAATATAAATTGCGTCATAAAGACGGCAGCCTTGTCTGGACACAGTGCAACACAACCCCGCTCTATGACGCCCGTGGCCAATACCAGGGCAGCCTGACCATGCATGCGGATATCAGCGAGCGCAAGCAAATGGAAGAGGATAAACAGCGTTTGTTGAACGCCGTCCGTATGGAAAGAGACAGTTTATCTGCGCTCGTTAATAATATACCCGACGAGGTATGGTTTGTTGATAGCAGCGGGAAAATAACCATGACCAACCAATCAGTTCAGGAAGCATTCGGTGCCAGCTACCTGGGGATTAATATGGTGGAAGTAGCAGCCTCCCTGGAAATTTATCGTGCTGACGGCAGTCCTCGCCCCTTGGATGAATGTTTCACATTGCGGGCCCTCAAAGGGGAAAAAGTCGTGAACCTGGTAGAGATTATCCGCACGCCCGTTGATAACGAGTTGAAATACCGCCAGAGCAACGCTGCCCCGGTACGCGATGTTAACGGCACCATCATCGGAGCGGTAAGCATTGCCCGCGATATCACGGAGCTGAAGCAGGCCGAGCAGGGATACGCCATGAGCCGCCTGGACAAGATCAGCACCTCGTATGTTAACAATAGTGATTTACCTGCTATTCTGGGCGATATCCTCGAGCTGGCCATTGACTTTACCGGCGCGGATATGGGCAATATCCAGTTACTGGAGGCTGAATCCGGCTCGCTCAGGATCATGGCATACCGGGGTTTTAAACAACCTTTTCTGGATTACTTCGCCGTTGTGGAGCAGGAAACCGGTTGCAGTGGGACGGCTCTGCAGCGTGGTGAGCGGGTGATCGTGGAGGATGTCACCCGCAGTCCCATCTTTGCCGGTACGCCTGCCCTGGAGGTAATGCTACAGGCGGGAGCGCGGGCAGTTCAGTCAACCCCGCTGATCAGCCGCTCCGGCATAATAGTGGGGATGCTCTCCACCTACCTCCGCTCACCTCACAGGCCGAAGGAACAAGACCTGCAGCTGGTGGACCTGCTGGCCCACCAGGCCGCCGACCTGATTGAGCGGATGAGAGCGGAAGAAGCCCTGCGCCATTCGGAAGAGCGTTTTAGCAAGATATTTAATAACAACCCGGATATAATTGTTATCATCGACATGGCCACTGATAGGTTTGTGGATATCAACCCCAAATACACCGAGGTGCTGGGTTATACCCGTGCCGAGGTGCTCGGCCGCACTCCACTGGAATTGGGTTGCATCACGGATGAGCAGCAGTATGAGCAACGCAAGCAAGAAATTCATCAATCAGGTTTTTTAAAGAATCATGAAACAGTGCTGCGATCTAAAGCCGGGCAGTTAATCAATGTGCTGTTTGCCATCGAGGTTGTCGAAATAGACGGCCGGCAGCAAAGGATCTCCATAGCCAAAGACGTAACCAAGGAGAAAATGATGGAAGCCGAGATGGCCCGTCTGGACCGGCTCAGCTTGATCGGCGAAATGGCGGCCGGCATCGGTCACGAGATCAGGAACCCGTTAACGGCGGTGCGGGGTTTCCTGCAGCTGCTGGGCAAGAAACCACAGTACGCCGGTGACCGGGCCTATTTTGACCTGATGATAGAAGAAGTGGACCAGGCGAACGGGATCATCACCGAATACCTGAACATGGACAGCGATAAGCCCGTTAACTTGCAGCCGCACCTTTTGGACCAGGTGGTCCGGGCACTGCTGCCCGTGATCATGTCGGAAGCCAATCTCAGGGAGATGGATGTCAAGCTGGACCTGAACAGCCCGCCTGAAGCAGCCGTCGATGTGAATGAGATCCGGCAGCTGATTTTAAACATGTCCCGCAACGCCATGGACGCCATGTCACCCCGGGGCACGCTGACCATCGGCACCAGGCAGGAAGCCGGCGAGGTGATTCTGTATCTTAAAGATGAAGGAACCGGGCTGCCGCCCGAGATTATCGACCGGCTGGGCACCCCCTTTCTCACCACCAAAGACCACGGCACCGGCCTGGGTCTGGCCGTCTGCTACAGTATCGCCGCCCGTCACAACGCCCGGATCGACTACGAGACCGGTACTGAGGGGACGACTTTTTGCCTGCACTTCCCCGTTGCGTCAGAACAGCGCCCGCCCGGCATGGAATAAAATGGTCGTGGGGGTGCGCATAAATGAGCCGGGCGGATTTTCAAGCCCGGATCAAGAAAAATAGAAATCGTCAACAAAGTGTTGACCGACAGCCGGGCACAATCTATTTGGGTGAGCCTGGAAGATACTGAACCGGCCAGCGACAACCTGCTGGTAGTAATGTCAATTAAAAAAGTGCTTTATTAACGGTTTGTCGTTCTACGTTAAGGTTACGGCTGATTTTACGTATTGAACAGCCTTCAATAAAGTGCTTTTTCTGATATACTCAATATCGACCATTTCGAGCATGTCTTTTCCTCCTGTATGTTGGTGTCTCAGCAACTTCAATCATACAGGATTGGGCTCTCGCGGTGGTCAACTTTTATGTTAGCACTACTATGCTGGAGCTGCGCCGGTTTTGCCCCAGCGAAACCGTAGACATGGTGTTTAAATCAGTCCAGCCGGACCTGTTTGCATTGGCGGCAAAGCGTCGGCCAGATATAACCCGGCCCGGCGGCGCCGCAAACCTGGAGGACGGGGAGGATAACGAAGAGCTGGTGACCTTTACTTAGGAAGATGCCGGCCAACCGGCAGCCGGGAAAGTAGTGCGGGAATTTAACCTGACTTGCTTGACGTGAGTCTGCCCAGTAATTGGGGACATTTCGTGTAAAGGTGTGTCCCCTGACCGCTTAAGCGGGAGTACAACGCCAGTTAAGTTATGCCTTTGCAGCTCTGAAATTCGGGGGAGTTTAATTAACCAAGTTAATAACTCCTAAACTTGAGGAAAAAGGAATTAAAGAAAGAAGGCTATGTGCCGATAGATACCAGAACTGACTTTACCGATGTTTTACACGAAGCGTTCAGTTTTCGCACAGACTACGAAATCGTTACTTTAAAGCATATAAAAAGATCTTTAAGCTAACGAAAACTAGATAACATTACGCTTTTTTTTACGAATAAAAAAGCCTGAATCCCACTATTTTCAAGGGATTTCAGGCTTTTTGTCTCCTTTAAGTGTCAAAGACAGGAGTATAACTTTTTTTTGCTTGAATAGGTCACTTTTGTATGATAACTTTAATTTGGCCGAAAGAATTTTCGGCCTTTTTTTGTTGGGCGGCGGGGATTCGGCCCCCCGCCGTCCATTACTAAACTAATGAGGGAGAGGTGAACTAAATGGCAGTTGAAAAAGTACCCAGCGGCACAACTTTGCGCCTGCAGTTTCAAACCGGGCTGGACGGCGACGGAGATCCCGTTTATCGTACCAAGAGCCTGAGCAACGTTAAAACCACCGCTTTAGACCAGGACATTTACGATGTAGCCCAGGCCCTGGTCGCACTGCAGGAGTACAGCTTAACGGCGGTGCTTCGTGTGGACAGCGCTGTATTGGAAGAAGAAATCTAGCCGCTTAATTAAAGGCTTTCCGGCTCCCGGCCGGCCGGATAAAGCATGGATTAATCAATTAAGCCGGGGAAAGGAGGCGCTTTAAAATGGCAGCAAAACAAACTTTGCAGATGAGCTTTGTCAACGCGGCGGGCACCAGGACCACCATTTCGCTGGACAACCCCAAAGATACCCTGACCCAGGCCGAAGTGACCGCCGCGATGGATCAGATTATCGCCAAAAACATTTTCAATACCGCCGGCGGCGATCTGGTGTCCAAATACAGCGCGCAAATTATCGACACCACAACCACTGTGCTTTATGAAGCCTAGAGACTACCGGAGAAGCGGGACCTGCGACACCGGGGACGATTCCTCCTTGTCGCAGCCCTGTAACTTTCGGCTTTTCCTCGAACGCGCGACAGCAGACCCGACCTGCACATTGCATCAAATTATTAAGTTCGGACCACCAAATAGTAAACCGGCTATAAGTAGAAGCCGGAAAGCTTGCCAGTAAGTTACCGGCTTTAAGTTAAATAACTCCGGTATTGTTGTATTCCAAAGATATTGCAGCAAAAGAGAACCTAAAAAAAGGAAACCCGCGGCAAGAAATATTAATCCCCAAAAGTACAAAATACTGTTTAGATCCATGCCGGACAACTCCTTTATTTACTTTAACCTTAACTTCTTCAGTGTTATCGCAAACCCTTCTTCTTAAGGGTAATATTGCCAACGCGAACGAGCTAACCGAGACCAACTTGCCCAACCAACTAACCAAGGAGGTGAAGCCTGCTGGAGGAGATCATGCAACTGGCCGCTAATTACGGGTTTCCCATGGCAGTGGCAGGCTACCTGCTGGTGCGGCTGGAACCGCTGATCAGGGATCTGGAAAAGTCCATCACCCTGCTGACCATGGTCGTGGCCAGGCAGTCCAATATAGATGTGGAGCAAATGCAGCAAATTGTAGAGTGCGGCCGGGCACGTTACCCATAACCTATTTCATGCCGCTTGTATCTTGAATGATTTGTATTTTAAATGAAGTGAAAGGAATGACTATATAAATGCAAACAGGTGCTAAAGGAGCCAGCGTACAAAAACTGCAGCAGCAGCTGGCCGCTGCCGGCTTCGACCCCGGTCCGGCGGACGGTGACTTCGGACCTCGCACCCGCCGCGCAGTTGAGCAGCTGCAGCAATGCTGCGGGCTTAAGCCCGACGGCGTGGCCGGCCCGCAGACCCTGGCGGCACTGGCCCTGCTGCTGCCCCACCAGCCTCAACCGGGTCGCCGGCTCGGCCCCCATTTTGCTGAAACAGAATTCGCCTGCCGCTGCTGCGGTCTGGTGCGGGTGAACCCGCGCCTGGTTCACCTGCTGGAGCAGCTGCGGGAACAGCTGGGCGGCAAGCCGGTGGTGATTAACTCCGCTTACCGCTGCGCCGCGCACAACCGTGCAGTGGGCGGCGCCAGGCAAAGCCAGCACCTGCCGGGCAATGCGGCGGATATCGCAGTAACTGGTGCAGCCCCGGGTGAAGTGGCAGCAGCCGCTGAAAAGATAGGCTTTGCCGGGGTGGGAAGGTATGCCGGTTTTACGCATGTTGACGTGCGGGCCGGGGGGAAGGCGCGTTGGGTGTGTACATAATGCCATTACCTTAATTTACCTTGGTGAGGGATAACTTTATCATCACAAGTTTCACAACTGTAATTTACTTTTTTTGAAGCGTCCTTAAAATTGCCAGCTTCAACGCCTTATGCAAATAGCTTTATGAAAACGGAATTAAGGAAATATTAATAGGACGCTTCCACTTAATAAGGATGTTCTGAAGGCAATTAAAGATTACCTTGCGATTAGACCAGCCAGTGACATTGACTTACTATTAATAGGGCAGCGTGGAGCCTTGAAACGAAATGCGATTAACTTAATCCTTAAAAAATATGGGCAAAGGGTAGTAGTTGAAGTATCGGCTCATATGTGCCGCCATAGCCTAAGTTATAACATTGTGAAGCAAAATGTTCCTATTGCTACAATACAGCAAATTCTCGGCCACGATTTCATCCAGACCACAAATATATATACCCCACAACTGAGCAAGATAAGTTAGATGCCTTGAAGCCTTAGAGTGGTAAGCAAACCCACTCTTTTTTAATGCACCTTTTCTAAATGGGGGGGTGCTTCCATTTGTGCAAATTAACACGTCAGCAAATGGTGCGAAAATTTTTGTGGTAATTTTGTAGGAGAAATAATATATTTGTCCATGGGGGTAGTTAAATATGGAGCAAATTTATCATTATAAATCATTTGTTAGGAAAAAAGACATAGTGTTCAAGGGGGACATTGAAAATAATTATAGATATCTATTAAGAATACCATTACAGAACGAAGGGAAGAAAGTTTTAGTAATAATGAAGAACCCAAGTAAGGCTAATAAGGAATTTTCTGATCTTACTATTGACAGAGTTTTAACATTTTGCAATAGTGAGGGCTATTCCGAAGTTAATATAATAAACTTGTATTCGTATTATTCAACGGATTCTGGCAAGATTCGGGGTATGATAGAAGATGGCCAGGAACATATAGCTATCGGAACAGAAAATAATGAAATTATTAAAAGTTTAGTCAATGAGGTAGATGAAGTTATTGTAGCTTGGGGCAGTAATACATTTGGGTTGACAAGGCAGTACAAAAGTAGAATCAAGCAGGTTATTAATATCATTAAAGGAAAGAACCTTTTTTATGTTCAAAATTGCGCCGGCAAAGGCTGGTACCCTAGACATGCACAGGTTTGGAGTGTAAACAGTGGAATAAAGAAGTATGTTTGGAACCCACCAGTATAATAATGTAAAGAAGATACTTATAAGATCTCGGAACAACTAAACCCAGACCATCATCGCCAAAACCTCTTGCTAATAGAATACCTGAATAAATACTTCTTTCCGAACAAGATAGAACAACTGGTCAAGGAGTTTTAATTTTCAGAACTTCGCATGTTGACGTGCGGGCAGGGGGGAAGGCGCGTTGGGTGGGGTGATTTAGAGCCAACAGTTAGATGAGTATTTCATACTTTAATTATGCCGTGTAAGCAAGGCTCCATCATTACTACGGGTGTTGCATATGTAGCCAAAATAAAGTAACTGATGTTGTGAAAACCAGGTAAATACCTGGTTTCTGTTGTTTATGATAAACTGTTAGTACATTGAGGTTGTGGTGTTGAAGCAGCCCAGTAGCGTCTGTCGCTCAAGACAATTGGTGCTCTGGTTTAACGGTGCCTGGAAGGGTTGTTAAGTTTCCTTTATCCAGTCAACTGGCCAGGAACAAACGATATAAGTACCAGCTTTATATCTTTTACAGAATGTATTACCGGTGGATATGTTCCCCCAGACGGGGCACGTTGAGACGGTAGTATTGATAACAAGGGCTGAGAAGTGAGTGTACCGAAAACCCTTATATATCAAGGCTTTTAGCACATATGGGTATAAAACCCACTGAGTAAAATCATGAAAATATCGCTTCGTGGAAACAAGTCCATAAGAGCGGTTTTTGATAGTCAAGTGGTCAGGTTAGATGTCAGTGCTTGGCGAGTGGTCAGGTTAGATGTCAGCGTTCGTGAGTGGTCGGGTTAGATGTTTTTTCGGAGTTTTTTGAGGTTGTGTGGTCAGGTTGGATGTTTGACAAACATTGCGGAAACTAAAAATAAGGAGGCCAATTATGAACGAAAAGTTTACACTATTTTTAAACGAGGTTCCGCCGAATCTTCAGGAGTTTGTTCTTGAATTAGACGATTATCTTTTGGGGAAAGAGTGCAAGAGAAAGATTGAACCTGCAAAGAACGGATATGTTACCACATATATGCTTCCGGGCTCAGGGAAATCATTATTGAATTATGTTTTTAGGAAAACAGGCATAAAGATAAGGATTTATGCCGCAGGTATAAGTGCCTATGATGCTATCTTGAATGATTTCCCAGATAAAATGAAAAAGGAAATCATTAAATCAGGTGATTGTAAAAAGCTGGTGGGCGGTACCTGTTCGCCTATATGTTCGGCAGGATATACCTTTATAATGGACGGAGTGGAATACAAGAAATGCAGAAGTATGGCTTTTCTGCATAAGATAGACGATGAAAGTGCTGATTATATTCTTAAGCTAATAAAATCAGAATTGGAAAAGGTGTGATTGTAAAAAAAGCGCACCAGATGAAAGGAGTAGTATTGGCATGGATAATATGAAAATAATTAAACATTTTTATGAATATATCACTTCAAACAACTTGATTGATGAACTTTCTGATTACATTGCAGATAACTGTATTGTAAGAATAGGTGAAAGAATTATTCCGGTAGGTATAGAGGGTATGAAACAACATATGATTGAAGTTCGGAAAACTTACCCAGATTTGAAAATGAAAATTATTCGCCAATACACTGACGGCGATACAGTAATCTCAGAATTTATTATGGAGGGTACACATCTGGGTGAGTGGCTGGGCATGAAGCCCACTGGCAAAAAGCTGCGGATGACAGGTGTTGATATTGATAAGCTGATTGATGGAAAGATTGTTGAGCATGGCGGGGCAGTAAATACATTTGAAGCTCTGTTTGAAGAAGGAATCATTAAGCCGGCATAATTATGATTATATTTGAGCAGTAAAATGGGATACTGCTGATACTATGCTGAAAACAGAATTGGGGAGTTTATTGGCATGAAAAGTACGGAACAAATGCTCAGAAATCCTGATATCGCACCGTCAAGTGATGTTATTGCAAAGGCACTTGGAGAAGCGAACAACGCCTATATAAAGTTTATCAACGAAATTGCAAGCCACGATATTCAAATAGATTGGCGTTACTACAACGACGGAAAGGCGTGGTTGGCAAAGGGACTTTTCAAGTGGAGGGGCGTTCGAGGCGGTCAAAATGAAACAACTATTTTTTGGCTATCGATTTGGGACGGCTTTTTCAAGGTGACTATTTATATTCCCGAAAAAGCCCGTGCAGAGGTATTGAGTCTTCCGCTTGACAGTGAGGTTAAGCTAATGATATCGGATTCACAACAAATGGGAAAACTGAAATACTTTCCTATTGTTTTTGACTTGTGTTCGGACGAAATATTTGAGGCAGTTTTCTTGCTGGCTGATTTCAGGAAAAGCATAAAATAGGCGGTGAATATATGGAGATTAAAAAATACAGCAAAGCCGATGAATCCTTACTTTTTGACTTACTTGTTGATGAGGGAGATGAGTGGAGTGATTACCATGGGGTAGTCGGCCGTGATAAGTATATTAAAGCACTTGAATCGAGCATAATTTATATAGCTTGCGATGAAACGCTTGTGTGCGGTTATGCGCGCTGTCGGGAAGATGATAGTTTTGGTGTTTATATATATGATTTGCTCGTAAGAAAAACACATCGGGGAAGGCAAATTGGAAAAAGCCTAATGGAACGGGTATGCCAAGACTTTCCGGATCAACCCGTCTATGTTATGAGCGATATCGATCTATATTACGAAAAACTTGGATATCGTAGAGAGGGTTCAATATTTGGAGTTAAAGCTAAATGAATTAAGGCACACCAGACAATGTTGTTTATTGAAGCGAATAATTTAAATTTGAACGGAGGGTTTTATGGTAAATAAAGCGGATGCCATTGAGATAATTTCATATGCAGACAATAACGGGATTGATATTTGGCTCGACGGCGGTTGGGGAGTTGATGCGCTATTAGAAACAGAAACAAGAGCGCACAATGATATCGATTTATTTGTGGAAAAAATCAATAGAAGAAAATTTATAGATATAATAAAAGAAAAAGGCTTTTCTGAAATTGAAGAAGCATATACAACTACTTCTCACACGGTTTGGAAAGACGCTAAAGACAGGATAATTGATCTTCATATATTTGAGTTTAACGAAAAAGGATACCTTATTTTTGAGGGAGAAACATATCCCTCAAGTGTATTCAGCGGTATTGGGAAAATAGGTGATAAAGTGGTAAAGTGTATTGGTGCCGAAGATCAAGTTTTATTTCACCTGGGATATGAGCATGATGAAAATGATGTTCATGATGTAAGACTTTTGTGCGAGAGGTTTAATATTCCTATTCCGAATGAATACAAGTAACTGAGCAAATGAGAACGTATTTAGTTACGTGTAAATGGTTAATACTACCAATAAGGGAGATGACCATTTATGCAAGACTTACAAGACAAAACTATCAAGGAACTAGCCAAGGATTGCCGTACTGTAGATGATGTACAAGAGATGCTTAAAGGCTTGTTTAAAGACACCCTCCAGCAGATATTCGAAGCTGAGATTGAAGAGCATCTTGGGTATAAGAAACACAGCGTTGATGGCAATAATACCGGTAACAGTCGTAACGGCTATAACAAGAAAACTATCCAAACCAAGTTTGGTAAAACGGATATAGAAATACCCCGAGATCGAAACGGTGAATTTGAGCCGCGAATTATCGGCAAATATGAAAAGACCTCTAATCAGCTTGAAGACCAGATTATAGCTATGTATGCTAAGGGTATGTCCACCCGTGATATTGAGGACCATATGCGTGACATTTACGGTATTGATGTATCAGCTACTATGGTCAGCAAAATAACAGATAAAATATTACCTATGGTGACTGAATGGCAGTCCCGAACGCTTGATCGTGTTTACCCTATTGTTTTTCTGGATGCGATTCATTTCAAGGTTCGTAAAGATAGTAGGGTAATAAACAAAGCAGCCTACAGTGTGTTAGGCATTAATATGGCCGGCCAAAAAGAAATACTTGGTATCTGGATCGGCGAAAACGAAAGTGCCAGTTTTTGGCTTGGCGTGTGTAATGAACTCAAAAACAGAGGTGTAGAAGACATACTAATCGCCTGTAAAGACGGGCTTTCCGGATTTTCTGAGGCCATTAACACGGTTTTTCCCAAGACTGAAATTCAGCTTTGTATCATACACCAAATACGTAATTCATTAAAGTATGTATCATACAAAGAACAAAAAGAGTTGATGGCTGATCTTAAGCAAGTATACCAGGCGTTAACCCTTGATGAAGCAGAGTTAGCCTTTGAAATATTCAAAGAAAACTGGGAGAAAAAACATCCCATCATAATTCGTTCCTGGGAGAAAAACTGGCTTGAACTCACAGCCTATTTTAAATACCCATACGAAATTCGCAAAATGATTTATACAACCAATATCATCGAGGGTTACCACAGGCAACTACGCAAAGTGACCAAGACTAAAACTGCATACCCTACCGATGATGCCTTGAAAAAAATCATCTACCTGGCTACTGTCGAAGCAGCTAAGAAATGGACCATGCCGGTCAGGGAGTGGAATAGCTGTATCTCACAGCTTGCCATATACTTTGGTGATAGGTTACAGTTAGAGTTAGCCATATAAAAAGAATGAGTTTATCGCTTTGGTTCTCCTCAAGGATAGCAGGTAAAGGATAAGGGGCAACCCGTAAGGCTACCCCCGCTATCCCCGGCAGAACCCCGTCAGGCGCTCAGGTCGGTCTCCACCGTTGCCTTATCCTCCTGGCGGGAAAGAGCCATTAATAGCCTAACCGGTTATTAGCAGGATCAAACCATTTACACGTAAGATTTCACATTCCCGAACTTCCTGCTCTGCACGGCATTCGAAGAAAGACGTAGGTGCATAAAAAACGGCCGCACAATTTCGAAGTTTGGCTAATTTCCACATCTTTTTCAAGTTACAAATTGTAAAAATATGCTTGGACTGTCTATGAAAAAATTACATTTCATATGGCAGTCCTATATATTACCCGAACTGCAACGCGGCTATGCCTGAATTGGAATTGCGCTTTACGGCGTTTAAGCACACTTGGTGCAAATACTAAATATTCATTGGATTTACGGCCTGTTTTGACCTTGAAGTCCAAAGCTGCTCTTGTCAGGATGATTGCCCAATGAGAGAGTGGGGGTTATAGACGGAGCTTTGCCGAACAGATGGAAATGAGAATCGCCAGTATTTTCATTGTATATGCAGATTGATTCCCCTGCAACCTTCCTGCGAAAGGATATGTTTTAATCGGCGACTATCGTGTTGATTATTGGCCAGAGTTGCATGGATCAGCTTATAGCCGATGTCGCCGAGATTCCTGATGTTCAGAGAGGGGTCTTTTTATATACAGAATGAAACAAACGTTTTTACTTAATTTTACAAATTTTGCTTGCGGATGTTATAATATATGTAATGTACTAGTGGAGGTTTTTGATAATGAATAGCTCAGAAATTATTAAAGAACTAAGAAGTTATTTAAATATTAGCCAAGAAGATTTAGCTCGTGAGTTTTGTCATACGAACTAAGCCGTCAGTGTTGTTGCTCATCGCTTCCTCGCGTACTTTGTCGACGTTGGGCTGCAATCGGACTTCCGAATTGAACCGACCCTTATAGTCGTCGATAATGCTGTTTGCTGTGCCACTAATCATCAGTGCGATGACGGTCACGACGATAACGGGAAAATCATGTGCCGATGAGTATGTTTCGACCTTTGTTCCGCAGGACGTTGCGGAACCCGTTTTCTAAGATATACATAGGCTGTTCGCTCCTTTTTTTAGTTTAATCATAAAAATGGCCCCCTTACTTTGTAATATACACCAAGTATAAGAGGGCAATCTAACGCGTATCAAACTATAATGTAAACATTTTGTGGATCGCTTCGCTTTACCGTGCGGAATTAATATCAACCCAAAACAGTACGCCACCGCCGGTGTTCTCAATTGCGAACGGGAAACCTTGTAGCTGAAGTGCCTTTTGAGCAATAGTTAGCCCCAAACCACTGCGTCCGCTACCTGCCGTACGCGCTGCATCGGCACGATAAAACGGCTCATAGAGCCCGGATAGTGCTTCTGTCGGAATGTGTGCGTCGCCGTTCCAAACAGAAAGCCGAACACTTCCAACTCGCTCCGTTGCCCAAACCCGGATTTCCGAGTTTTCGGGCGAGTTTTGCGCCGCATTGAGGATTACATTGGACAGAGTCTTGGCAAACAGCCCGGTATCAAGTGTACAAGAGATGTCCTTGCCGATTTCAACAGTCAATTGTTGCCCTTTTGCCTCAATAATGGGAATTAGCGGAGGCAGGACATGGTTTACGCAATCCCTTAGGTTTACTACCGCTTGCTCCCGTTTGTTGATATCGCCGAGCTTTACTATCTCAAGTATCTCCGACACAAGTCGGGTCTGCTCTTTAGTCAGTTTCAGACACTCGCGCAGATACGCCGGATATTCCTCCGGAGCAATAACATCTCCCAGCAAACCCTCCAAAATTGCGCTTGTTGCAGCTATCGGTGTTTTCAGTTCGTGGGAAGCGGCAGAAAAGAAATATCGTTGCTTTTCTTCAATCTCCTTAACGTGTTCCATCTCAGTTTCGAGTTTGCGAATAGTGGATTTCAGCTCGACGTACATCGAATAAACATCTTCAGCAAGCTGACCGATTTCGTCACTGCGCGGGAGCGGCGGCGCAACGTCGCGTAACTGTGCCATACTGCGCGCATCCGCCGCGATACGCCGTACCGGGCTGGCGATGAGCCAGGCGAATAAGGCAGCGGTTAAAAAGCTCAACACGAGAATCAGCCCGAAGGTCCACGCCGCTTTAGTAAGTATTTCACCGTAAACTGTTCTGCCCGTAAATGGCGTGATAATGGATAGCTTTACGCCGTTCTCTGCTGACAGAAACACTATACACTCCGGAATGCCGCCTGTGGGGCCGGTGGCATTCCCATTGACGATTATGTCGTTTTTTCGGATAATGAGCTTTCCCGAGGCAGAAAATTTTTTGTCAAAATCCGGCGGTATCTCAAAACCTGACGGCATTTCAAAATCCTCCGTTTGAAATAAAATCTCCCCGTCTGCACTCTGAAAACGAAACTTAAACGAGCGGTTTTCTGCGTGGAACTTCCGCGCAAACTCGGTGATTTCCTCATTGGTTTTCCCCTTCAACTGCGTCATCAAGGGCAGGAAGTCCTCCGCGGCTTGCTTTTGTTGGGTCAAGGTGACGGCGGCTTTGATCTGGGTGGAAAAAAACGCGAACATACCGCTGATGACAATTAGCAAAATCAGCATTGTGTAAAGTAACACTTTGCCGAATATACCGAAAAATCTTTTTTTACTCTTTATTGTTATTTGCCTCCAAGTAATAACCTACGCCCTTGACTGTGCGGATTAGCTTCTCCGGAAGTTTATCCCGCAGTTTTTTTATACTGGCATGAATAATGCCCTCGTTACCCTCGAAATCATATCCCCAAATGCGGGTCAGAAACGTTTCGTGGGGAACGATTTTCCCAGCATTTCGTACGAATAGCTCTAGAATTTCAAACTCTTTTGGTGTAAGTAAGATTTTCTCGCCGTCATATTCCGCGCCGTAGGTTTCCGGGTACAAAATCAGCTTGCCCGCTTGAATTTCCTTTTTCAGAACGCCGCTACGCCGCAGAAGTGCCTCCGTCCGCTTAACGAGAATCGACATTGAGAACGGCTTGGTCACATAATCATCCGTTTGTCCCTCGAAAGCGCGTAGCTGATTGTCATCATCCGACAGCGCGGTCATCATTAGCACCGGGGTGTCGTGAATTTTTCGCAGTTCGCGAAGCAATTCCTGCCCGTTTATACCGGGTAACATAATGTCTAGTATTATAAGGTCATATTTATTTTCATAAAAACGCTCAAGCGCCAACTTGCCATCAATGCAGGCATCGACAAGCCAGCCCTCTTTGCGGAGAAATTTGCAAACCATATCTTGCAAACGTGCGTCGTCCTCAACGACTAGAATTTGTATGCTCACAGTAATCACCTCCGACTACATTATAATATGCGAATCTAACTTTAATCTAATTTATGATATTAATATAAGCAATAATTTGCTTTAAAACAAGTGTCATAACATAATCTCAGGACAGCATCGAATTTTTTGGCAAAAGTTAGATTGGAGTTAGATTGGCCTGGTAGAATAAGGTCACAAAAAAATTGTTACTATCCAGGCTTAGGAGGTTTAACTATGAAAAAAACAGTTGTTAGTGGTCTGCTGGTCGCTACCATTGCATTAACCACGCTTGCTGGCTGTGGTACTAAAACGGTGACAGACTACAAAAAAATTATGGATAGCGATGTATCAGGCGAGATAACAGTTTCTTGTTACGACAGCACAATATACAAAAGCTATTTAGAGAAAGCGGCAAATCTATTTGAAGAAAAATATCCCGGTACAAAGGTTAATGTAGAGAGCGCAGGTGCTATGCCCGAAGTGAAAACCCAGCAGGATGGCGGTAAAACTTTGGTGGTTGTAACAGCCGGCGGCAATGACCAACAAGCGAAAGACGATTATGTCAGCAGGGTAAACACAGAAATTATGAGCGGCGGCGGAGCAGACATTCTTGCTATGGATGTTTTGCCCTATTATAAATATGCCGATAATGGTCAACTCGAAGATTTGAACAACTTCATACAAAACGACCCCGACTACAATAAAGCCGATTACACGGAAAATATTTTAGATGCCACTGCCTACAAAGGCGGACAGTATATTTTCCCAATGGATTATACCTTTAACTATCTCACTTATGATAGTTCGCTGATGGCTGACTTCCCGGCTCAGGATAAACTTACCTATCAAGATGTGATCAATGCCGCAAAGGATGGGTCTGCAAGCACGGGGAACAAAATTTTCGGCCAAAGTGCGTACTCTGTTCAAAAAGGAACCAGTTTCTTTGAAAAAGCATATTCACTAGACTATACAGATTTTGTAGACATTATCAATAAAAAGGTGGATTTCACGGGCGGCGAGTTTGCGGGATTGCTGGAAACCGTTAAGAGCTATGCAGACAGCGGTTGGATTAACCCTGCAAATGTGACAGCGGCGGAGACGTCCCGTGAAATGAGTTTGGATAAATTCGCAACGGACAATGCAGAAAAATACTATGCCAAGTTTAACTCCAGTCTTAATCTGGTTAATCAATTTACACGAAATTTAGGCACAAAAACCAACGTTATCCGACTAGCCGGCAGCGGCGGCAGTTCGGAAAATGACGAAATAGCGGGGTTGGTATCAAATGATAAAGATGAGGTTCATTTCTCATACGCTCAAAGCTATGGCATAAATTCAAATTCAAAGAATAAACGCACAGCATGGGAGTTTGTAAAATTTTTAGCAAGTGACGAAATGCAGTCAAGTGGCTTGGGTTCTCCAGATAGTATCCCAATAAACAACAATGCAAAGGGAAAAATAGCATCTATGCTTATAACCGGTGAGGCGATGCAAAAGCGTGCGGCAGCAAGTGGACTTGCAGGCAATGGGCAAGAAGTATCGAAAGAATTGACGCCCGAGCAGCAGCAGGCATTGGGTAATTACATGGAAACGCTGGATAAGTTCACAAAGTTGTTGAACAAATATGATGTTCACGATGAAAAAATAGACAATATGGTAATAACGGAGGTAAAAAACTTCTTCACGGGCGAAAAAACAGCCGATGAGGTTGCAAAAACGCTTCAAAGCAAAGTGGAGTTATATTTAAACGAATAGAGGTGAATAAGGGCTTATGAAGAAAGTCAAAGACCAAGCAATATGGTTTATACTTCCGAGCGCGATAGGCTTTATAATCTTCTTCATCTTCCCCTTTATTATCTCACTGGGTTACGCATTTTTGGATAAGCCGGTAGGCGGGCAGTTCGTATGGTTTCAAAATTTTATAGGTTTATTCCAAAACTCTTCCTACCAGAAGGCGCTCCGAAACACGGCGATTTTTATGGGGCTCTGTGTACCACTAAATATACTATGTTCGCTTGGAATCAGTATGGTGATAAAGAATGTAAAACGATATAAGCAGTTATTCACGCTCGTATTCCTTATCCCGCTTGTGATACCCTCGGGGTCGATGGTGTTCTTTTGGAAAATGATGTTTGCAAACGATGGCTTTATAAATGGGATAATAGTGAATTTGGGTGGATCGGCAATACATTGGCTGGAAACGGGCTGGGCGTTATTCGTTATAGTTCTGATTTTTATATGGAAGAATCTGGGATACAATATCGTGTTATTGATTGCCGGAATAAGTTCCATACCTAAAGATTATTACGAAGCGGCAAGCATGGACGGCGCGAGCAAGTGGCAGAGTTTTAAGTTTATTACACTCCCTTATCTCGTGCCCACGTTCGTGCTTACCACATTGATGTCTGTCATTAACTCGTTTAAGGTGTTTAAGGAAATATATTTAATTACCGGCGACTATCCGCATGAGAGCATTTATATGTTGCAGCATTTTATGAACAATATGTTCAGTTCGCTAAATTATCAGAAACTCACCACGGCAACGACAGTTCTGGTGATAGGGATAACGTTGATAACTATGGGGTTATTTAAGATAGAGCGGAGGGTTGCCGAATGAGGAAGAACTATGCAATTTTAATAGTTTTAAGCGTTATATTTATTCTGCCTCTGCTTATAACGATTACCAATTCGTTTATGAGTGAAGCGGAAATCTGGCTGAACTATACCACAAAGTTATCAACTTTTGATCTAGTAGGGGGCATCACACAAAAATTTGTTAAATTCGTGTTGATTCCGGCAAGTGTTACACTTAGCCAATATATAGCTGTTTTATTTGAACAGCCTACATTTATAGTTTTGCTCATGAACTCGATAAAAATCACTTTGCCAGTTGTGTTAGGCAATACGGCGGTATCTCTGCTTTGTGCATATGCCTTCACAATTTGGAAGTGGAAACACAAAGAGAAATTTTTTTTCGTTTATATAATTGTAATGCTGATGCCGCTCCAAGCTGTTTTAGTTCCCAATTATATAATTGCGGATTGGATGAATATAAAAACGAGTTACCTTGCTATCATACTTCCCGGGATTTTTTCTCCCTTTGGAGTTTTCTTGCTTAGGCAGAGCATGAAAGCGATACCCAAAGAATACTTCGAGGCGGCAAAAATTGATGGAGCCAGCGATTGGTATATATTCCTTCACATCGTCCTGCCCCAGATGAAATCTGGTATCGCCGCACTTAGTATGCTGGTCTTCATCGAATATTGGAATTTGGTTGAACAAGTTATTGTCTTTATCAAAGACTATTATAAGGAACCCCTTTCGGTGTTTTTGTCAAGAATTGCTGATGGACAAATAGGATTAATTTTTGCTGCAAGTTGTGTGTTTATGTTTCTGCCACTGTGGTTTTTAGCAATGGGGCAGCGGAATCTAGAAAAAGGCATAGAACTTTCGGGAGTAAAATAAATGAGCAAATATCTAAACATTAAAGCAATAGGAATAACAATTTTGGCAATTTTAGTGTTGTGTTTGTTTTTGTCAAAAACAATATATTCATTTAACATGCCACAAATCACAGCAACTATCCCTTTTAACGGGAAACTAAACAAAACGGAAACTGCTAATGGTATTGCAAATTGGGCAGAAAAAGAGTCCGTTTGTATAGAAGTTGCGGGAAAAGTTGAGGAAGTGCTAGTTAAGGAAGGCGAAACTGTTTACAAAGGGCAGGAGCTTGTGCGTCTATCTGTTAATAATGATGAAATGAATAAAATCAAAGAATTGAAAATTGCCCGCGCCAAACTAGAGCTTGATATTGAAACTATAAATATAAAAATCGAAAAAGCCAAAGCAGACATGACAGCATTGGAAACAGAACAGGCATACGAGATAAAAAAAGCACAAGACAATTACGACCGCATCAACAGTTTGTATCAAGCAGGCGCAATAGCGCAGGTGGAATGGGAAACGGCGGAATATAATTTAAAATCCACAATAGACAAGTATAACAAGCAAGTGGCGGATTTGAAAAACCTGATGCTGACATACAATCAAGACATTAAAGGCAAGCAATTAGACCTCAAAAACAATGACGTTCAGCTTGCGCGATATAATGACATTCTATCAACCAACGGGAGCATCAAAGCAGAAACCGCTGGAATAGTAGGCGAAATTGCCATTAGCAAAGGGGATATTGTCACAGCAAACCAGTCTGTTATGACGATAGGTATAGGTGAAAAATTCACGATAGAATGCAGTATACCCCTTGAAAACAGTTTTGTAGCGGTTGGCGACACTTGCGAACTCACTAACTCCACCCACTCTTTTGAGGGGACAGTTGACAGAATTGTTGCAGATGAAAAAACAAAGGCGGTTAGTATCACTGTTAGCGACGGGAATATCACGCCTAACGAGAGCTTTTCCATAACATTCTCCAAAGAGGGTGAACAAATAGAAAAACTTGTGCCCAACGGAGCAATTCAGCAGGATAGCTCGGGTTACTTCCTTTACAAAATCAGCCGTAGGAAAGGTGTATTGGGCGATGAGTATTATACTGAAAAATTGCCGATATACATTGGCGATTCAGACAACACGAACACAGTTATATTAAATGATATAGGCTTTTTTGAGCCAGTAGTTCTGTCGAGCAATAAGCCTTTTAGTGAGGGGGATACGATAGTTCTTAAAAACGGTGGTGATTTCTTTGCCGAGGATTAACCTGGCTGTAATCGCCTTAACTATTTGCGGGGCAGCGTTGATAGCCCTGCTTGTTTTAGGGATGGCTGCGCAAGGGAACGAGAATTTGTTTTTCGCTTGCCCGCAGGTGAATGAAGCTGTTTCGATTGAAAAAGCTGATGAAACAGAAGCTAAATTAACATACGAAATAGTCGATACAGTTCGGGTTAAGGCTGCCGTCAACATTGATGCTAGACAAATCGGAACGAACCATTTTTATAATGACATTATGGGTTACGCAATGACGAGTGGCAGCTTTTTTACGCTGAATGCTCAGCAAGAAAAACGCAAAGTAGCTGTGTTAAATGAAACATTAGCTATGGAAAGTTTTGGAACTTTTGACATCGCTGGTAACCAAATTAGCCTGAACAATGAAATGTATGTCATTGTAGGGGTTATCAAGGATAATAAAGAGGAAACCGCAGTTTATGTTCCAGCGATTTTGACCAATACGAGTATATCCAATTTTATAGAAGTTATCGAAACGGAGGAGGAAACGCTTGCGAATTTGAAGAGTTTAGGAGTTAGTCAGAATAGTTTTTATTTAGCTAATTTAGGCGAGTTTGCAAAAGTTATTAAATCAAAATTCGCACTTGCATGGTGGCTTATAGCATTAGTGGTTTCATGTTTTCTATCGATAAAAGGTGTAAAAGTTATCGGGGAATCAGTGCGTAAAGTCAAAAGACTATACAAAGAAGAATATTTGGGCGAAGTTATAAAATCGTGTGAAGTGCAAAAAATCATGCTATTTGCGATTGGTGCTTTAATGGGAATTGGTATAGGAATTTATGCAATGCTACAATCAGCGCAAATATTCCTAAGTTGGAGTAAATATGCCAATGCGCTAGAAGGCATATCGACATTAGCATTTGGTGGAAAAATCAGTGCTTTACAGAAACTTTCGCTATATTCAGATTCAGCTTTTGCATTTTTTATTGGAGGTGTTGGTATTGGCATCATTGGAGCTTTCAGGCATAAACAAAACGTATGATAACGGGTTTGTTGCCGTTCGTGATTTTAATTTAGCAATACAAGACAAAGAGTTCGTTGTTTTTGTTGGGCCATCTGGTTGTGGAAAATCCACAACACTCCGCATGATAGCGGGGTTGGAGAGCATAAGTGCAGGAGAGCTTTATATCGGTGATGAAAAGATGAACGATGTGCCATCTGCAGATCGCGACATCGCAATGGTTTTTCAAAGTTACGCCTTATATCCCCATATGACGGTTTACGACAACATAGCTTTTGGATTACACTTGCGCAAAGTGCCTAAAGCAGAAATACGAAAAAAAGTCTTTGAAGTCAGTAGAATTTTGGAGCTTGAAGAGCTATTAGAACGAAAACCCAAAGCACTTTCGGGAGGGCAAAAACAACGTGTAGCAATGGGGCGAGCTATCGTGCGCGAACCCAAAGTTTTTCTTATGGATGAACCTCTTTCTAATTTGGATGCTAAACTCCGTGTGCAAATGCGGGCTGAAATTGCAAAATTGCATAAGCGTCTGCAAGCAACATTTATATATGTTACGCATGACCAAACCGAAGCTATGACCTTGGGTGATAGAATTGTCGTTATGAAAGATGGCGTTATAATGCAAGCGGACACTCCAGAGAACTTGTATAATAGCCCTGCCAATATGTTTGTTGCAGGGTTTATCGGTACACCAGCTATGAGTTTTATTGATGTTGAAATCCAAGGAAACACCCTAAAATGGGGTGATTGTGAGATTGTTGCGCCTATTTTGAATGTTAATGCACGGGTTGCTGTTTTGGGCGTGCGTTGTGAGGATGTTCATATTACAAATAACATGAACCAGAATTATGCAACGGTGGAAGCAGTCGAAATGCACGGCGCAGATTCTTTTGTCACTCTTAATTGCGGACAACAAATGCTGCTTGCTCGAATGGATAGTTCAAGAGCTAAAAACATATCTGGGCAAGTGCCTGTTTATATAGACATAAATAAAATCCATTTATTTGATAAAGAGAATGGAAAGGCCATTGGCTTAACAAAAGGTGAATAAACTTTTTGAGCTTTTTGAGAGTTGCGTGTACGCGGCGACAGCGGGGCTTGTAAGAAACGAGGGGCTACCGGCGATTTTGCCGACTTGGGCGGTGGCAGCGAAACGATGGCGATGGGCAAGCAAAAGCAGGCTCCAATCGATGGAAAAAACGGCTTATCAAGGAGGTGAATGATTCTGAGATACCCCTCTGCCAAGGGGATACCAGATTGATACGACATCATTTTTGTCTACTCAAGGCATGTTGAGAGTAAAACACTTTGCATCAGGTGATAGTGTGATACTATAATAATGTGTATAATGTGCAAATGCAAAAAGATGTGACATGGAATTATTCATAAACAACCGAATAAATTAGAACTTTACAAGGGGTATAGCAACCATGAACGATACATTGATTGTTTATTATTCGCTTCTCCATAACACAAAGAATTTAGCATTAGAAATAGCAAAACAGACAGGTGGTACTTTAAGAGAATTAATTCCGGAGAACAATTATTCCTTTGACTATAATACTGCTGCTAAAGAAGTAAGAAATCAAATTACTCGAGGATTTTGTCCTAAGCTAATATTTGGAAACGAGTCAATTGATGAATACCGGACAATATTTATAGGTACACCTAACTGGTTTAAAACAATAGCCCCGCCAGTGTTGAGCTTCCTTAGACAACATGATTTTGCGGACAAAACAGTAATTCCCTTTTGCACTCATGGCGGCGGTGGATTTTGCCAAATTGAAAATGATATAGCTAAAGAATGTTCTAAATCCAGAATTCTGCCTGGCATTGCTGTAAACGGTGCTATTATACCGGAAGAGGTCACAAATTGGCTTGAGGCAATTTGTGACTTATAAAAATCAATAAATCAAAGGCTTCTTAATGCCTTTATTTTTTATATAACCCCAACACAATTTTATAAAGCTGCCGTCAGGCAGAAGCACATGAGGCTATGTTTTTCTTTTTATGAGAAGCATAGCCTCTTTTTTTATTGCCTGATGTAGCGAAAAAGAATGGAGGAAATTTTTCACACATATGCATGTGAAACCCATTGAGCAAAATAACATTTTTTCACTTCTTGGGAACAAGTCCATAAAGGCTCTATATGATAGTTGTGTGGTCAGGTTGGATGTTGGTATAATTACGTGTCGTGATTAAAGCGATAAATCGGAATTCATAGGAGTTTGAGCATGAAAAACATTTTTTTGATTGGCGGGACAATGGGAGTAGGAAAAACGTGATAAGAACGAGTACGATTGGAGGTATTATTACATAAAATATGAGCAATTCCGACCAGGGAGCTATGGAAAGTATTCAAACAGCAAATACGCTGAAGCTCGTTACTTATTCTCGGTTATGCAAACCCAGTCAAAATGGTCTGAAAACACTTATATGCCGTATCTCAAAATAGCCGATGAGGCGCATCTGTCCAGAGATAGTATGGGGCAGAAGTTAAAATATGAGAATGCATATATTGAATGTGAAAATGCAACCTATTTGATTAAAAAAAATGTTACAGGGGAAGAACTTGAGAGGATTTCTATTAATCAGAATGAAGATGGGATCGATACTGAAGACCGTATCATGAAGTTGAAGGATTATCTTGTTTCCAATCATGATATCCTTCAAAGTGTGTGAGTAAAAATTCAGGAGGACTGCAGACTGTAAGAAAATACAAGCATATTTTGCAGGAAAAGAATGCTGGGCTTGCTTTGAGAATTATAATACTATAGATGCCTTCGGAGATGCCTATGAGTTCTTAATGGGTATGTATGCCTCCAATGCCGGAAAAAGCGGTGGCGAGTATTATACGCCACAGGAGGTTTCCGAGCTGCTTACTCACCTAACGCTAGTAGGAAGAACTGAAGTCAATAAGGAATATGATATGTATATGCAGGGATTGATACAATTTAATTATTCCTCCGCTTGCCTATCTCTTGCAGGGTAAGTAGGGGTCTTGCAGGGTATGAATCAATATCAGGATCGTGATTGCTATAGTTCCGGGAAACAAAATATAAGAAATGAGGAAAGACGATGAAAAAAATGATTGCATACTGCGGTTTGGATTGTGAAAAATGTGATGCGTACATAGCGACGATAAATAACGATGACGCGTTAAGAGAAACGACGGCAAAACGTTGGGCGGAACTGAACAATGCACCAATCACGGCAGAAATGATTAATTGTATGGGTTGCCGCATAGACGGAGTGAAAACACCGTTTTGTGACAGTATGTGCGAAGTTAGAAAATGTGCTCTCAGAAAAGCTGTTGAAACCTGCGGCGATTGCGGTGAAATAGGATCATGTAAAATCGTCGCTGAAATTTTGAACAACTGCGAAGAGGCCAGAGACAATCTCACTAAGAAATAATCGAAATCTGAAACAAATGAGCCACAAGAGCAAACAACTGACTCAGATGAATATTTCAGTCAAAAAGCCTTGACTGACTGAAACCCTTTGTTAAAAGATAATAACTAAAGCTGTAAACAGGTCAGGCTTTAATTACCGCTTTTCAAAAAAGAAATAACGAATTTTATGGAGGTAACGAACGTGAAGAAAATAATCATCTTTCTGATATGTGTGGTAATGATTTTTAGCTTGAGTGCATGTGGTGGGAATGGTAAGAATGTCAATGTGGAAGATGTAAAATCAGCGATTTATACATCTGATGATATTAAGTCCGCTATTGAAACTATCAAAAAAGAGTTTGATAAAGATTGGAAGGGCTGTACATTAAAAGAAATCTATTATGCTGGTGACGAGACTTCCAAGGATTATCAAGATTGGGCAGATAGAAATGATGCGGATGAAGTCATAGTTTTATTGTCTTCTTTTGATGTAGACGGATCAGGTGGAGACGGTTCTTTAAATCCAAATAGCACATACGACAATTGGATGTGGATTTTGGTAAGAACAGATGGCGGTAAATGGAAACATGTTGACCATGGGTATTAATCGGAATATCGTTTTGCTCGAAGAAGCGAAATAGCCTACTTAGGAGAAACAATAGATTAGATGTCGGGCTTTTGGGCGGTGCTTGAAAAAGCCTGAAAAATAAGGCGTTTTCGCTGTTATTGGACTTGTTCCCTAAATAACCTAACTATCACAAGTAGAGAAAATTTGTTTGATGTCTAAAAAGTAAAGTCCAAAAAGCTTTGAAAATACTGAATTTCATAAATGTAAATAAATCTGTCAACCCAGCTTGAGCCCTTGATGCGTGTTCTTGGGAACATACGAGGGTATTTTTTTTGGGTAAAATTTGAGCCTGAAATTAGTGAGGGTTGAGGAAATAGAATGGATGTTGTTTTGTTACATCCAGCTATTAAATTACCTGAAAAATTGAATTATTAATAAAACATATTATTTATGAAGTTATATTGCTATAATTAAACATATTTATGTTATGTTGGCAAGGTTTAAAAATGGCGGAACAACTGCTTGTTAGCTATAAAAAGACTCTGGAAGTTATTGATTGATCGCGATATGAAGACTAACAAGTAGCCGTAGGTATAAGTACATCGTCCATATCAAAGCTTTCAAAAATGAAAACGTCGGCATGGATGTTCTAATAAAAGTATGTCCGGCACTTAATGTTAATTTTGAAGACATAATGGAATTAGTGCCGGATGCGGCTGGAGAAAGGAAGTAGTGACTTGGAAAACAACACAAAAGAACAGGAACGGGCGGAATTACACCGCACGATATGGAATATGGCCAATGATCTGAGGGGCAGCGTAGATGGGTGGGACTTTAAACAATATGTCCTCGGTATGCTGTTTTACCGCTACATATCTGAAAATATTACAGCCTTCATTAATGCCGGGGAATGGGAAGCCGGTAATACTGAATTCGATTATGCCAAGCTGCCCGACGAGGTGGCGGAACAGGCACGAGAGGATTTGGTTAAGACAAAAGGCTTCTTCATTTTACCCAGCGAGCTTTTTGGAAATGTCCGGACTCGTGCCAAGGACGACGAAAATTTAAATGAAACGCTGGAGCAGATCTTTAGCAACATAGAAGCATCCGCCCAGGGAACGGAAAGCGAAGATAATTTCAAAGGCTTGTTTGACGATATCGATGTTAACAGCAATAAGTTGGGCAATACTGTAGCAAAGCGCAATGAAAAGCTGGTCAAACTACTGAATACCGTTGCAGAAATGAAACTGGGCAATGGCGATTACAAAGATAATACCATAGATGCCTTCGGAGATGCCTATGAGTTCTTGATGGGTATGTATGCCTCCAATGCCGGGAAAAGCGGTGGTGAGTATTATACGCCACAGGAGGTTTCTGAGATGCTTACTCACCTAACGCTAGTAGGAAGAACTGAAGTCAATAAGGTATATGACCCTGCTTGCGGTTCCGGCTCTCTGCTACTGAAGTTTGCCAAAATTTTAGGAAAAGAAAATGTACGCCAGGGATTTTTCGGCCAGGAAATCAACATCACCACCTACAACCTGTGCCGCATCAATATGTTCCTGCACGATATTGATTATGACAAGTTTGATATTGCCCTTGGTGACACGCTAACAGACCCGCTGCACTGGGATGATGAGCCTTTTGAAGCCATTGTTTCCAATCCGCCTTACTCCATAAAATGGAAGGGCGACAGCGACCCGATTTTAATTAACGATCCCCGTTTTTCCCCGGCGGGAGTGCTGGCTCCTAAATCCAAGGCAGACCTTGCCTTTATCATGCATAGCCTTTCCTGGCTGGCGACAAACGGGACAGCGGCTATTGTTTGTTTCCCCGGCGTGATGTACCGCGGCGGCGCTGAAAAGAAAATCAGGCAGTACCTGATTGACAACAACTATATCGACTGTATCATTCAATTGCCGGACAACCTGTTTTATGGTACCAGCATTGCTACCTGCATTATGGTGCTGAAAAAGTCTAAACCAGAAAACAGCACTCTGTTCATCGACGCGTCAAAGGAATTTGTCAAGGTTACGAATAACAACAAGCTGACCCAGGAAAACATTGCGACCATTCTTAACGCATTTAAAGACAGGAAAGATATAAAGCATTTTTCAAGGCTTGTGCCAAACAGCGAAATTGCTGAACAAGATTACAACCTGTCTGTTTCTACCTATGTGGAACAGGAGGACACCAGGGAGAAGATTGATATTGTCGCCCTCAATGCTGAGATTGAGAAAATTGTGGCGAGAGAGCAGGTTTTACGGGAAGAAATAGGTAAGATTATTGCGGAAATAGAGGTGGGCAAATGAGCAGATTGGATGAATTGATTGCTGAATTTTGCCCAAATGGGGTAGAGTTTGTTCCCATTGGGGATTGTGTTGAAAAAGTAACGAACATAAAGTGGAGTGAAAGTAAGTACGAAAGTTTTCAGTATGTTGATTTGACATCCGTTGATAGGAATACTCACCAGATAACGGAAACCCAGACCATTAATGTTGATAATGCTCCAAGCAGAGCACAACAAATTATTCAAACAGGAGATGTGCTTTTGGGTGCAACAAGACCAATGTTGAAAAGGTACTGTCTTGTAAATGATGATTACAATGGTCAAATTTGCAGTACAGGCTTTTGCGTTTTAAGAGCAAATGCAAGTATTGTACTTCAAAAATGGATTTACCATCAAATTGCTTCTACATCGTTTTTCACTCATGTTGAGCGATATCAAAAAGGAGCAAGTTATCCTGCAATCTCTGATACTGATGTTAAAAGATACGAAATCCCTCTTCCTCCACTACCTGTTCAGCAGGAAATTGTCCGCATTCTGGACAATTTCACGGAGCTTACAGCAGAGCTGACAGCAGAACTTACGGCAGAGCTTACAGCAAGAAGAAAACAGTATGAGTATTACAGGGATTTGTTGATGACGTTTGGTGATAACCCTGCGGTCAAATGGATGACATTGGGGGAAGTTGGGCCTGTTTGCATGTGTAAGCGTATTATGAAAGCAGAAACAAGTCCAGTGGGTGATGTTCCATTCTTTAAAATAGGTACCTTTGAAAAAGAACCAGATGCTTTTATTTCACAGGAAAAATATGATGAATATCGAAAAGCATATTCTTTCCCTAAAAAAGGCGATATTCTTATATCTGCCGCTGGAACAATCGGAAGAACAGTTATTTATGATGGAAAACCTGCTTATTACCAAGACTCTAATATTGTATGGATTGATAATGATGAAAGTAAAGTATTAAATAAATATCTTTATTATTGTTATGCAATGAAGCCTTGGTCAGTATCTACTGGCGGAACTATAGCAAGGTTATATAACGATAATATAAGCAGGGCTAAAATCCCTGTTCCTCCCCTCAAAGAACAACAACGCATTGTCGCCATCCTCGACCGCTTTGACGCCCTGTGTAACGACCTGACCAGCGGCCTGCCCGCCGAAATCGAAGCGCGGCATAAGCAATATGAATATTACAGGGATAAGCTACTAACCTTCAAGGAGTTGTCGGCATGAGTATATACAACATAGTTGCCAGCACCGACGAAGCTACGGTTGTGGCCGAATATGCAGCTGAATATAATGTCCGCCCTGAAAAGTATCAGAGCGAGGCCGAGCTTGAACACGAGTTTATCCGCCAGATGACTTCGCAAGGGTATGAATACCTGGCAATTCACAATGAAGCTGCATTGATAGCCAATCTCCGGAAGCAACTTGAGCTTCTCAACGACTTCACCTTTACGGATAGTGAATGGGACACGTTTTTTACAGAATGCATCGCCAATACCAACGAGGGGATTGTCGAAAAGACCCGTAAAATCCAGGATGACTATATCCAGATATTAAAACGGGATGGCGGAACGACGAAAAACATTTATCTTTTGGATAAGAGGAATATCCACAACAACCGCCTGCAGGTGATTAATCAATACGAAGAAGCCGGCGGTAAGCATGAAACCCGGTATGATGTGACGATACTTGTCAATGGGCTTCCCCTTGTCCATGTGGAGCTAAAGCGGCGGGGCGTTGCCATCCGTGAAGCCTTCAATCAGATTAACCGCTACCAGCGGGACAGCTTTTGGGCGGCTTCTGGCTTATTTGAGTATGTGCAAATTTTTGTCATCTCCAATGGTACCCATACAAAGTATTACAGCAACACCACAAGAAACGCTCATATCAAGGAACAAAGCAGCAATGAGCGCCGCAGGAGTAAAAAAACAAGCAACAGTTTTGAGTTCACCAGCTTTTGGGCGGATGCCAGCAACAAAATCATTCCTGACCTTATGGACTTCACCAAAACATTTTTTGCCAAGCATACACTTTTAAATATTCTGACTAAGTACTGTGTCTTCACATCCGAGGAACTGCTCCTTGTTATGCGTCCCTATCAAATCGCTGCTGCGGAACGCATATTGTCCCGTATTGTCATATCAACCAACTACAAAAAGATGGGTACAACCGCCGCGGGAGGATATATCTGGCACACAACAGGCTCCGGGAAGACCTTGACCAGCTTTAAAACAGCCCAGCTGGCTTCTGCCTTGCCTTACATAGACAAGGTATTGTTTGTCGTTGACCGTAAAGACCTGGATTACCAGACCATGAAGGAATACGACCGCTTTGAAAAGGGGGCTGCCAATGGAAATACATCGACAAGGGTTCTGCAAAGACAATTGGAAGACAGGGACGGAAAAGGAAACCCTCATGAATACAAAATCATTGTAACCACGATACAAAAGCTGGATATATTTATCCGTAAAAATAAACAGCATGATATTTATAAGAAACACGTGGTACTAATTTTTGACGAGTGCCACCGTTCCCAGTTTGGCGCTATGCACCAGGCCATCACGAAGAGTTTTAAGCATTACCATCTTTTCGGTTTTACTGGAACACCGATTTTTGCTGCCAATGCCGGTTCAGGAGGTAACCCGCTGCTCCGTACAACCGAGCAGGCCTTTGGAGAAAGACTGCATACTTATACCATTGTGGATGCCATTAATGACGGGAATGTGCTACCTTTCAGAATAGATTTTATCAATACCATCAAGATGCCTGACCACATTAATGATAAGCAAGTCTATAGCATCGACCGGGAAAAAGCCCTGGCGGATCCACAGCGAATCAGAGAAATTGTTGCTTACGTTCTTGAACATTTCGACCAAAAGACAAAGCGTAGCAGTTTTTATACATTCTCTGCCAAATGGGAAGAAGCAGATAAGCATAACCCAATGAAAATGATAGAAAAGCGTGAAACAAGACGTGTTGCCGGTTTTAACTCCATATTTACCGCCGCCTCTATCCCAATGGCAATTAGGTACTATAATGAATTTAAGAAGCAGATAGCGGAAAAGAACCGTAACCTTACCATCGCAACCATTTTCAGTTTTAGTGCCAATGAGGAAGAGCCTGATGGACTGTTGCCTGAAGAGGACTTTAATATGGAAAACCTCGACCGGAGCTCCAGGGACTTTCTTGAAGCAGCGATCCGGGATTACAATGCAACATTTAACACCAATTATGACACTTCCTCGGACAAGTTCCAGAATTACTATATAGACCTCTCCCTTCGCGTAAAGAACCGGGAGATTGACTTGTTGATTGTGGTCAATATGTTTCTCACAGGCTTTGATGCCACAACTCTCAACACATTATGGGTAGACAAAAACCTGAGGCAGCATGGACTGATTCAGGCCTTTTCAAGAACCAACCGTATCCTAAACAGCGTCAAGACCTATGGGAATATTGTTTGCTTCAGGGATTTAAAAGAAGAAACAGACAAAGCCATTGCTCTTTTTGGCAATAAGGATGCAGGCGGTATTGTACTGCTTAAAACATTTGAAGAATACTATATGGGATATGACGAAAAAGGCGAGTACAAGCCGGGCTACGAAGAACTGATTGCTACTCTTACCACGCGGTATCCCCTCGGCCGACCTATTGTTGGGGAAGAAACGGAAAAAGACTTTATCCGGCTATATGGAGCAATTCTTCGGCTCAGAAATATCCTTACCTCCTTCGATGACTTTGCAGGGAATGAAATTCTGTCTGAAAGGGATTTTCAGGATTATCAGAGCATTTATATCGACCTGTACCAGGAATATAGAAAAGGCGCCGCTGGTGACAAGGAAACCATCAATGATGACATAATTTTTGAGATTGAATTGATCCGGCAGATAGAGGTAAATATTGACTATATTTTAATGCTTGTGGCCAAATATCAAGAATCAAACTGCAAGGATAAAACGATTCTCACAACCATCGATAAAGCCATTAATTCAAGCATTGAACTCCGCAGCAAGAAAGAGCTTATCGAGCGTTTTATTGAGCAAGTCAATGTATCGACAAAGATAGATGAGGACTGGCGCAAATTCCTGGACGAGCGCAGGGAAGAAGATATTTCAGCGATTATTAAAGAAGAAAAATTAAAGCCTGAAGAAACCCGTCGTTTCATCGACAATGCTTTCCGAGACGGTATGCTGAAAACAACAGGTACTGCCGTCGATAAAATCATGCCCCCCGTATCCCGCTTTGGCGGTGGCAGGGCTGTGAAAAAGCAGGGAATTATTGAAAAGCTAATGAAATTCTTTGAGAAGTATTTTGGATTGGTGTAATGGTGCAAAAAATCTACCTAATAAATTATCAATGTACTGTGGTGCAACAGGGGATGTGAAAACTAATGGCCTGGCTGGTGGTATGCATACCGTAAAGATTGAGCATAAAGGAACTATGGCTACTCTTTAAACCAATAGGGATAATGACCACGCCGCTGCTTTTCGGTTAGCAGCCCTAAGATAAAAAAACCGGGCATATGTAAGAACCAATGGAAAGGAATAGCTTAAGAGCAGGACGAAATTTATACATACAGTCACAGGCGTTAATAAATGATAGCTTGGGTCATGGTTAAATGAAATGATATAATATAAAAAATGTGGAGTGTCTGCGATTGGCTGAATATGATTTAATCTTAAAGGCCCTGGCCGAGCAATACCCGGAACATTTTGTAACCATAGCCAGAGGGCCGGGTGCGGAAGTAGAGAAGATTGAGCGCCTGGAAAAGGAAGCCGTGGCCACCCAGCGCACATCAGATATTTTGCTGAAAGTCACTGAGAGCGGCTATGAATATGTATTATTAATTGAAATACAAACCAGGCCTGACAGAAATATACCCTTAAGGCTGCTTGAATACACGGCCATGCACCATAGGACATATAAGAGGCCGGTTTACCCGGTACTGATAAATTTAACCGGCCGGGGCCACAGGGAAGAATGTTATACATATGAATGCCTGGACATAACTGTAATAAATTTTAACTACCGGCAATTCAACTTAAGTGAAATGGATGGACGGGATTTTATACACACAGCTCCGGTTGGGCTGCTGCCCCTGGTGCCTTTAATGCGGCATTCCGATCCACCACAGGAGGTTCTCGAAGCGTGTTCAAGGCGATTTGAGAGAGAAGTAGCATCTGAACAGGACCGCGCCAACCTTTTTCTGGGCCTGGCTGTAATGAGCTCCCTTAAGTTGTCCAAAGAAATTATTTTAAAGGTAATCGAGGTGAGTAAAATGGAAAACTCTCCGCTGTTTGATGGCATTCGTGAGCATTGGGAAGCTAAAGGGGAAGCTAAAGGTAAAGCTAAAGGTAAAATAGAAGGTCAGATTGACGGTATTATTTTCGCTATTACAAAGACCTTAGAAAAAAATACCGGTATAAAAATAGACAAGTTTTTGGAGACAAGGTTACGAAAAATTAATGATGACGGTTTGATTAAAAAGTTGTTTTATGTGGCAATTGAGGCGGAAAGTTTAGAACAGTTTACCAATGCTCTGGAAATAGTGGAGCAAGAAAGGGCTGGTTGTTGAGACCGGGAGCACAAGGGGACGGTTCTTTTGTGTCAACGAGAAAACATGGTAGAGTTTAAAAAAAGGGGTTCGTGAATAAATGCCCTGTAAGTCGAGAATAAAGAGTGTAACAGGGCTCTACCATGTATAGACTGATCCCTTTAGCTGGTAATTGATAAAGCAAAGGCACTTCTCTTATTATATAACGAGTGCCTTTAAAACATCTTGATGCATCCGATTATCTAATTGTCAAACACCCTGGTAG
>NZ_LSRS01000003.1:2827-11221 GCF_009932395.1 Sporotomaculum syntrophicum | reverse complement strand
AAGAGTGTAACAGGGCTCTACCATGTATAGACTGATCCCTTTAGCTGGTAATTGATAAAGCAAAGGCACTTCTCTTATTATATAACGAGTGCCTTTAAAACATCTTGATGCATCCGATTATCTAATTGTCAAACACCCTGGTAGCAGCAGCTAGCGATTGCCAGCTTCGACCCCGGCCCGGCGGACGGTGACTTCGGCCCCCGCACCTGCCGCGCGGTTGAGCAGCTGCAGCAATGCTGCGGGCTTAAGCCTGACGGCGTGGCCGGCCCGCAGACCCTGGCGGCGCTGGCCATGTTGCTGCCCCACCAGCCTCAACCGGGTCGCCGGCTCGGCCCCCATTTTGCTGAAACAGAATTCGCCTGCCGCTGCTGCGGTCTGGTGCGGGTGAACCCGCGCCTGGTTCACCTGCTGGAACAGCTGCGGGAACAGCTGGGCGGCAAACCGGTGGTGATTACCTCCGCTTACCGTTGCGCCACGCACCATCGTGCAGTAGGCGGAGCAAGGCAAAGCCAGCACCTGCTGGGCAACGCGGCGGATATTGCGGTGACGGGGGTGGCCCCGCGTGAAGTGGCGGCAGCCGCTGAATAGTTAGGCTTTGCCGGGGTGGGAAGGTATAGCGGTTTTACGCATTGGATGTGAGGCTTAGAGGAAAGGCGCGCTGGGTGGGGTGATGTGCTTGGCAAAAAAGGTAGATTCGTCGATACACTGGGGGCCGTTTAAAACCAGGATATAGTCAAACTTAACGCCCGGTTCATAGACCCTGGCCACCGCAGCGCACAGGGTTTTTCTGATCACCGCCCGGGAGTAGCTGTTATCCTCTGGACAAGCTTAACATAATTGCATCGTTTGAATAAATGGATAGCACCAAAGTAAAAATAAAACAAAACGGTATTTCAATCAGATGCGAATGCTGCTAATACAAATCATGAAAAGAGGTACTCTATGTCAGAAATTTATCTTGCGGGCGGTTGCTTTTGGGGAACCGAGAAATATCTTTCGTCGATTCGGGGCGTTTTGTCCACACAGGTCGGCTATGCGAACGGGAAGACGGAAAACCCCACTTATGAAGAGGTGTGCTACCAGAATACGGGGCATGCTGAAGCCGTACGCGTCGTCTATGATCCCGAGGTAATTCCTCTGGCATTTTTGCTGGAGCTATATTATGAATCGATTGATCCTGTTTCCGTCAACCGGCAGGGCGGTGACCACGGTACGCAGTATCGGACCGGTATCTACTATGTGGATGACAAGGATCTGCAGGTAATTCAGCGCTCCATTGAGCAGCTGCAAGAGCGATACAGCAAGCCCATTGCGATTGAGGTAGAGCCGCTACGCAATTTTAGTCCCGCGGAGGAATATCATCAAAAATATCTGGATAAACATCCCGACGGCTATTGTCATATTCCAAAGGCCAAGTTCCAAAAGGCGGCAAAGTCAATTGTGAATCCTCCAGCTTACAGAGCGCCGGACGCCGATACGCTGCGTAGAACGCTGACTGCAACGCAGTATGAGGTGACGCAGAAAAATGCCACCGAGCCTCCCTTTCAGAATGAATTCTGGAACACCTTTCAACCCGGAATTTATGTGGATATCACAACCGGTGAGCCGCTTTTTGCCTCGAGTGACAAATTTGAATCCGGCTGTGGCTGGCCCAGCTTTTCAAAACCGATTGATCCGTATGTTATTCACGAAAAACAGGATACTTCTCATGGAATGCACAGGACAGAGGTTCGAAGCCGCGTGGGGAACGCCCATTTAGGCCATGTGTTTAACGATGGTCCCAAGGAAACGGGTGGATTGCGGTACTGCATTAATAGTGCATCTCTGCGGTTTATTCCGAAAGACGAGATGGTAAAGGAAGGCT
Source organism: Sporotomaculum syntrophicum (assembly GCF_009932395.1). GTDB lineage: Bacteria > Bacillota > Desulfotomaculia > Desulfotomaculales > Desulfallaceae > Sporotomaculum > Sporotomaculum syntrophicum. Next base: position 9,357 of record NZ_LSRS01000003.1, on the reverse strand, counting down.
ATGGGTATCTTTTGGATCTGATCGAATGAAAATTTCTTTAGCCGCCAACGTGGCAAGGGGACGGTGACAACAACCGTTCTTTGTTCTGGGAAATTTCAGAAGGCCGGTTAGGCTTTCGGAATTTCCCCGAGCATTCGGTTCCTTTTCGCGCGCGCTTTCCAGTACTTCAAATGTCTTACACAAAAAGATTTATTGATAAATATGCTCTCTAGTCAAAAATAAATTATTGTTCAGGCCTTTAGAAAACAAAATTTGGTGCACATCCAGGCCGGTAGACCGGAAGGATTCGGCACAGGATCGCAGGTATAGCCGCCACATGCGGACAAACCGCTCGCCTCGTTGCCGGCGTACTTGGTCTATATGCCGTTCGAAATTTTCCGCCCAGCGATCCAGGGTCATGGCATAATGCATCCGCAAACTTTCAATATCCAGGAGGTGAAAATCATACTCCGGCAATAGCCAGACCAGTTCCCTTAAGGAAGGTATATAACCGCCGGGAAAGATATGCTTTATAATCCAGGAGTTCACAGGACCTTCGGTCATTTTAGTAATTGAATGCACCAGAGCCAGACCCCCCGGTTGTAAAAGACTATCCACCGCCGCCATAAACCGCCCCAAATTGGCTTTGCCTACATGCTCCAGCATCCCTACACTGGTTATTTTGTCGAATATCCGGCCACTGTTCGCCAGCTGGCGATAATCGAGTAGCTCAACATCTACCAGATGCTCCAGACCTGTTTCCCCAATACGCTCTTTGGTCTTTTGATACTGTTCCCGGCTTAAGGTGATTCCTAAAGCTTTAACCTGGTACTGCTGGGCGGCCCGGATAATTAGCCAGCCCCAGCCGCTGCCGATGTCCAGCAGGGTCTGGCCGGGTTTTAACTGAAGTTTTTTTAGGATATGATCAATCTTTTGCAGTTGAGCTTGGGTCAAATTGTCCTCAGGGCTGTGGAAATAAGCACAGGAGTAACTCATAGTATCATCCAGCCACAGAGCGTAGAAATCATTGCCCAGGTCGTAGTGAAATTGCACATCTTTTTTCTGCTGTGTCAAAGAAGTGGACTTGTTTATTTTAGCTAACAATTGCCGGGCTAGTTTGCCGGAAGGGGATGCTAGTAGCATGTGTTGATTGGCGAAAGCCCATCTTAGTACCTCTGTCAGATCCCCGTCCACCTCAATGGTTCCGTCCATATATGCTTCACCCAGCTCCAGCAGCGGGTCTTTGGCCGCATTTAAGCCGGTCAGGGGGCGCATCAAGTGGATGGTAAAAAGAGAATTACCCTTTCCATATTGTTTGTCGGTTCCGTCCCAATATTTGACGGTAACGGCACCCTCGGGCAGGCGGTTGAACATTTCGTCTAGTAAAGCCTTGTGCATAGTTATCTGCCCCTTATCTTAAACTAAAGTCATATTCCACTTTTGTCCTAAATTAAAATAATTATGCCAAGAAATTATATTTAATTCCCTAAAGTATAAAAAAAGCTATCAGATTAATTCACCTGGCAGCACCTCTTTCTATAGCTATTTATCTGGCGATTAAATTATGTAAACCTGTTTGATCATGTATTATAGTAGTTGGAATAATTATCTGGATAGTTAGAAAAAGAAAAACAGGAATTTATCAGTCAGTTTTGAACTTGAAATATTTATATGAAGGGTGATGGGCATGAAAAATAGCATCTATGTTTTGACTTTGCTTATACTTTTTTTGGGTGTGAGTGGCTGTAATGTTCCTACAGCAGACGAAACGAAAAGTACATACATTGCCTCAGGTGTCGAAGAAAGTAATATCAAATCACTAACACCTCCCACGGTATTAGAACCTACGGATACATCTGATCTTAAGCCAGGACTACATACATACGAAATTAAGGCCCGTTTGCATGAGAGTATGCCTGAGTATCGTTTTGTTGCGACGGGGGTGGTGCAGGAACCAGATGAAGGGATGTTCGGCTATGTTATGGGTCTTAATGTGTATGATGAAAACGGCGAATCCATCCTTTCTGCCGATTTTTCGGAAATATCAGATGGTAAGGTAGTCGGTTACTACGTTCTCAATGAAATGATGGGCACGATGGGACTCCACGTTGCGGATGTGAACTTCGACGGATATAAGGATGTGATTATTCTTAACATGTTCGGTGGCGCACACGGCAATACATGGTATGATTGTTGGCTGTGGGATACGAAAGCATCATCGTTTGTAAAATCAAAATCATTTTCTGAAATTTGTAATCCCGCGCTTGATGCGGAGAATAAGTGTATTTATTCAGCCGGAGGCTCAAGTGCGGCATATTGGGGTGGCACGATTTATAAATTTATAGATGGTGAATTCGTTGTTACGAATGAATTGGATGCAGATTGGAATGGATTAGTTGAAAAGGCGCTTATAAATGGGAAATTGGAGATTATCCGTGAAGTGTCCTTCGGTGGGGACAATCAAATTCTTGAAAGAGAGCAGGAAAACTATAGAAACAGCGAGCTGTGGCAATTAGATCATCCTCATTGGTATTGGATCGGCGGTCACCACGCCGACCAGTGGCTGGATTGAGTATAAACAGTGTTGGAAACTGCAGTTTTGCATTTAAACTAAGCCCCATAAATAGTTATTGACATAAACTATTTATGGGGCTTATAATTTTTTCAGTGCTTTGATATCGGAGGTTAACAATGGGCGAAAATTTTGTGTGTGATGCTGACATCCTGGAAAAATCAGGTGCCCTTTTTCGGAGAGTATGGCAGGAGTATCAAGAATATCTTACGCCTGAAGGCAGCCAGGTTTCCCCGCATCAAATGTATCTTCTTAAGCTCTTAGAACGGGAAAGTACCTTGACTCCTTCAGAAATAGCCGGGCAGTTTGGAATCACCCTGGGGGCGGCTACCGGTTTTATTGACCGGGTTTATAAATTAGGGCTCATTACCAGGACCAGAAGTGAAGAAGACCGGCGGCTTGTTCTGATCCAGCTCACACCAGAAGGGGTATCTCAGCTTCGGGCCTTTGAACAGCAGCAGAAACAAAAACACAGGGATATCATAAATAAAATTGGCCTGCCCGAGATTATAGCAATGAACCAATCATTAGAAAAGTTCTTGAAGGTGTTAGAGGAGTTAGGCGGGAGGGAGTGAAAGTATGGGAATTATGCAGCGGGCTGTGAATTGGATATATGCGTTGGCCGCGGACGCTTTTTACAAGAAGTTTAGGAATGATACTCTCCGGGCTGGAGAAGTGAATCGTGAAACACTCCAAGAGATCCTCAAGGTAAATTCAGAAACGGTCTACGGACAGATGTACCGTTTTTCAGAAATCCATGATACCGTCAAATTTAAACGCGAAGTGCCACTGACCGCCTATGCAGACTATGAGCCTTATATTGACGAGATTGCAGCCGGTAAAGAAAAGGTCTTGACTGCCGACCCGGTTATGTATTTTGGCCTTAGTTCCGGGACGACAGGGAAACAAAAAAAAATCCCGATGACAGCGCATTCACGCAAGTCAGTTAATATGGCAATGATATTTCTTCAGCATGGACTTTTGAGGCAGGCTCTTAAAGCAGCGAGAAAAGGGGGAAAGGGCCTGCTTTTGATGAATATGCTTCAATCGGGGAGCACCCCTGGCGGAATCCCAACTGGTGCAGCAACTTCCGGCGGGGCTCAATCGATGAGAAAGGTGCTTCCTTATTTCTGGACTTCTCCCCCGGAGGTTCTTGCTATCCCTGAACAAGATACGGCAAACTACCTCCATTTGCTTTTTGCTCTGACTGAACAAAATCTAACCTATTTGATGTCTCCCTTTTCTTCTGGTATCGTTCAACTGTTTGGTGTACTTTCTCAAAAGGGGAGCCAGCTCGCTGAGGATATTACACAGGGTCATATATCCAGGGAGTTATACCTCGACCCTGAGATAAAAGTGTTTCTTGAGCAAAAATTAAAGGCAAATCCTCAACGGGGCTCAGAAATACAGAAAGAACTGGAGCGGGGGATGGAAGGTATCGCTTCCCGTCTGTGGCCGGAGTTAAGCTATGTCTCCTGTGTCTGTGGAGGCAGTTTTAGCATCTATGAGGATAAGCTAAAGTACTTTATTGGAAATACACCAATCAATTCAGCGATTTATGGTGCGACAGAAGCTTTGATTGGGTTGGCGCCTGAGGTTAATCAGCCAACTTATGTTATTGCCCCGCGTGCTGCGTATTTTGAATTTATTCCGCTTGAGGACAGTGAACTGGATGAGCCCTCGACTTTTGATTTGGACCAACTTCAGGTGGGGCAGGCCTACGAAATTGTTGTGACGACCTGGGCGGGATTGTACCGTTATCGTCTGGGGGACATAATTAAGGTGGCAGGCATTTATAACACCAGTCCAATTGTTGAATTCATCTGCCGTAAAGGGCAGCTGTTAAATTTAACAGGCGAGAAAACCTCAGAAGCAGCAGTACAGCAGGCACTCAGCATGGCACTTAAGGCCTCAAATACTGCAATTGAAGATTACACAACCACCCTGGACTTAGGCACAATTACGGGTCACTATAATTTCTATTTGGAGATTTCGCCCGATCGGAGGGGCTTTAAGGAAATCTCAACTTTTCGTAATACTTTGGAAAGCTGCCTTACCCAGGCAAATCCACGTTATGGGGCCGGGGTTGAAGGGAACCGGATTTCCCCTTGCGAGGTAAAGCTGGTTCAACATGGGACCTTCCAAAAAGTTCGCCAGGAACTTATTAAACGGGGAGCTTCCGTAACCCAGGTCAAGATTCCCCGGCTTATCAGGGATCAATACCTGATTTCTATATTAGAAGCACACATTGAAAAACACTCATAGGAGATGCTATGCAAAAACAAATTGTTCGCCCCGTGATCATATTGTTTACCGTTCAATTCCTGGTGATGATTGGCTTTGGAATCGTCATCCCTATTTTACCGTTCCTCTTTACCGGACTCGGTGGAGGGGCTCTCTCACTGGGAATATTTATGGCGGCCTACTCAATCATGCAGTTTTTCTTTGCACCGTTTTGGGGAAGGTTACCGGAAGAATAGGCCGGCGGCCTGTACTCTTGATTGGTTTAGGTGGTTATGGTCTGACGTTCTTCCTCTTTGGTATAGCGGGCAATATACCCTTGTTGATCGCTTTCCGGGCTTTGTCAGGAATGATATCTTCTGCAACATTGCCTACCGTGATGGCTTATTTATCGGATATCACTGAAGGGGCCGACCGTTCCAAGATTATGGGTATAATTTTTTCTGCTCTCATCAATAAAGAAGCACGCTTCGCTGACAACACGGTCCGGGCAGTCTATTTCCATCAAATGGCGCTCACCTTGGAGGATGATACATTTACATCCCTGTATTGTCATAAGCGCTTTAATATTGCTGTCAAAGTGATCCAGGAATAAAATGTCATCTGTTCCAAACATCAAGCAAACCGGAGTCGTGACGTTCTTTAAGGTTTCTTCGCATTCCTCAATGGAATCCCAAATCTTTTCCGGGGCTGCGACATATTCTTCGATCCCGGGAGTGGACATCTTATCAGAGCCAAGAGTATTTAGTTCTTCCAGCTTAATAGGAATAAGCTCCTGTTTTTTCATCGCGCGGCTCAGCAAGCTTATAGGCCCCTCTTTCTTTAAATCAAACCACTGATTGCTGTTCTGCTTGCAGAGATGCGGTGCCAAAAAAAAACTGCAGAATGTGTCTAAGACCTCGGGATGCTCCTTGATTAAAAACCAGCCCGGGTTAATGCCGTGGCACTTGCCGATATAATGGAATTTTTTGATGCCCAAAGCTTTGGTAAACTGATAGACGTCGTCGCCCCATTGCCTGCTCCAGTTCACGGTACCGTCCTTGTTATGCTGGGTGGTCGGCCCATCGAAACGCATCACTACTCCATAGACATGAAATCTCTTGGCCAGGCCTTCTAAAACGGGCATCAAAGTGTGAAAATAGAACGCCCCTGACACCATTACCTCATTGTTTTCTTCGCCTAATTCGCAATAAGTCAGTTCAATGCCGTTGTCCAGAACTATTGACTTTGCATTTTTTGCGATTTTGTTGGCTTCCATTATAATACACTCCTTTTGTATAATATTAAAACCCACAGAGCTGGGTCGCGAAAGGCATGCAAGAAGTCTTTGACCTTTGAGATTTCTGCATGATTTTTACTTCTATTATACTTGTATTTCTAATGTTCATCAAAATAAACACAAAGGGACGGTTCTTAAAGGGTCCAATTGGAAGTTTTGCGGGAGAAAAAACGACTCAATGTCAGGTAACCCCTGATTTTGAGTCTTAAACTTTGATTACGCACAATAGCTGCCTCGCAAAATTTTCAATTGCCATAGAAGAATGAAGTCGCTCTGCTCCCAGCTATGGGAATTCAATCTTTTTCTTCTGGTTCTTAAGCTGTAATACCACCTGATTTATACCAATTTTTCTCAAGCATCTCGTATTTTTTAAATAAAACCAGCCGAAATTGTATATACTTGCCCCCTCCCCACAAATGGGTCTTTGAAAATTTATTCAATTAATGGGCTATTATGGAT
>NZ_LSRS01000003.1:0-2822 GCF_009932395.1 Sporotomaculum syntrophicum | reverse complement strand
CTCGTTCTATCAGGTCTTCCAGATAATCTTTCATAACTTGTTTCGCTTCAGCATGATCTTCTATCTGCGTGTAATCAGGTATTGCATATTCTTCCTGACCTTTAGCTTTAAATATATTCTTAGCTAACTGCTTCATGATGCGTTCGGGTACTTTTTTGATGGTGTTAGCTTCAATATGAAAATCTTGTAATAATTGTACATCGGATAGAGTATATAGATATTTTAAGAACTGGATCCTCATCATCGTTTCTGGTTCTTTGGCAAGTCTGCCAAAGTTTTTGCAATATCTATCTGCTAATAGTTCATTGACAAAGCTAAGGGATATTGCGGAATCTATACGTTTTAATATGTGATTCTCCGGTATTATATGGTATAATTCAGTGTAGAAGCTGCCTTGTTTATAGGTGGTTTCAACTAGCATAAAAAGCATCCCCCGGTATATTTTGTTGTAGCGACTTAATTATACTATAGGTGGGGATGCTTTTTGTGTTTTATATGGACTTTTTCAGTGGTCTCGAACGGTTCCTTTGTGTCAAATGAAAAACTGGGTAGAAAATGATAGATTTATCATACATCCATAAACAATGAAGGGGAAACCGTAACGATTTTACAGTCGTTAGTATTATTTTCTTTTAACTGGGGATTTTATGATAATATAACAATCTAATTGGGAAGTGAAGATTTGGACACTATAGTACGCGGTTCTATTGCCGGTTTAATAGCGACAGTGTTATACGGAATTGTTAATTGGGTGCTTTATATTACAGATATATTACCATCCACAGCTGTACACTATGCTGCTGTACTGATAACACCTCCTGGTACTTCCTTAACAACGATGCCCATGATATCGGGCATAATTGCTTTTATGATAGCGGGTACTTTTGTTGGTGTTATACTCTCTTACGTAATTCGTTGGACGGGTGATGACTATGCATGGTTAAAAGGATTAGGTATTGGAGCTGTTCTCTGGCCGATACATACAGCGATATTACCCGGCCTAATTGCTCCACATCTTTATCAAACCTTACCACCAACGATGGTTCTAGCATCATTTGTATTATCTTCTCTATGGGGGGTAACAGTAGGTTTTATCCTGCAGTATCTAGCCCGGAAAGAAGATATATGGGTATAGTTTATGTTTAATAATTTTCTTCTAGACACTGCATCCTCGGGGGTAATAGCTACATTCTTGACTACAATTGTAGACAACATACTTTGGCGTCTCAAAAAAATTGAAAACAATATAATTATCTATTGCGCCTCAGTATTGCTCCCCCAGGAAGAATTACATACCTTTGATGCAAGAGCAGTTGGATTAATCGGACACCTCATAATGGGTGCTACTTTTGGTATTGTTGTTGGACAAGCCATAATATTCTCAGGTAACACTTCCCCATATCTTATAGGCATGGGTGTAGGCGCAATTTATTGGTTAATTTTACATCAATCTTTGACAGCTAAATTTTGGGTATAAAAACAATATAACATTAGTCCAAAGGCTGTATTATGGGAATTATTATTACACTTCATTGTCGGTTTATTAACTGTCTTTTTCTTGTTTAAGTTAATTTAAATGTTTTCTTGTTTGCCGCTCTCTACCGGACATGGTCTGTCCGCAAAAAAATAATCGTTCACCCGCTCAAAGGAGGAGAGTATATTATTTTTCCTTTTCGCCGCAAAAAAAAGGCTAATGACATAACTAGAAAGTATAAAGTTATTGCTAAGAAAGTGCAGGTTTCTAATCATTACGAACATGCCTCCGAACTTAGTCCAGCCTTAAAATCCAGACATGTTAAAGATTTGCCTATCATTATTAAAGATTCTGTTATTACTGGTATGATAGCTGGCATAATTGGTAATATTCCTAAAACTGTATTAGCATGGACTTTTCATTATTTAGGTTATTTGAAATATACTTTCATTCACATTGCAGCAGGGTATTTTGTTCCGGTAGATTTTATTGATAGCCCGGTTTCCTTAGCAACAGGTTTTATAGCTGATTACACAATGGCTGCTGTTATTGGATTTGTAATTTATTTATTGTTGAAAAAAACAGGTATTGATTATGCTGTGATTAAAGGTGTAGGATTTGGAGCCTTTGTATATTTGATTCTTTATGGTGCTTTTATGGCTCTTGATATTACCAGAGCAAGCCTTTTGACACCATTGCCAAATTTATTATTATTCTTCCCTCATATAGTCTTCGGTGGTCTTACTGCCTGGATTATTAAAAGATATAGTATTCTTGGTAAAACACAAGGGGACGGTTCTTAAAGGGTCCAATTGGAAGTTTTGCGGGAGAAAAAACGACTCAATGTCAGGTAACCCCTGATTTTGAGTCTTAAACTTTGATTACGCACAATAGCTGCCTCGCAAAATTTTCAATTGCCATAGAAGAATGAAGTCGCTCTGCTCCCAGCTATGGGAATTCAATCTTTTTCTTCTGGTTCTTAAGCTGTAATACCACCTGATTTATACCAATTTTTCTCAAGCATCTCGTATTTTTTAAATAAAACCAGCCGAAATTGTATATACTTGCCCCCTCCCCACAAATGGGTCTTTGAAAATTTATTCAATTAATGGGCTATTATGGATAAGGCCTTGGGTATACCGAGCGTACCGCCTTCATTTTACCTTTCTTGCATACCGGACAAACCGTTACATCCTTACCTAACAGGATACTGAGAATCTCAATGGTTGTAAGACCTTCAAATTTGGGTTTGTAAGCAGGGCTAGAAGTTAGTTTTCTACACAGTTTAAGCTTTGTTTTTTTGTTCCGGTTAGCAAGTAAGCCATAGTGCCTGATTTTAACAAAACCC
>NZ_LSRS01000002.1:529931-581845 GCF_009932395.1 Sporotomaculum syntrophicum | reverse complement strand
CTGGCGGACATTTGGTATTACAGAGGCCACATCCTTTACACAGTACCGGGTTAACTTCAACCCTTTTGGCCTTATTTAACACCAGGGCGCCATATGTGCAGACTTCAACGCAGGCCCCACAGCCCATGCATTTCTTCTCATCTACCACGCATACAGAGCCGGACGCAACAACTGTATCACGGGAGAGGAGTGTTAAGACACGACCAGCTGCTCCATATGATTGGTTAATTGTTTCCGGTATATGCTTGGGATAGTGGGCCAATCCACACAGGTATACGCCTTCTGTTGCAAATTCAACCGGTCTTAATTTGACATGGGCTTCTTTAAAGAACCCGTCCGGGCTTAACACTACTTTAAATAAGTCGGCTAATTCTTTGGTGTCTGCGGAGGGAACTATAGCAGCCGCCAAAGATACTATATTAGCGTATAGTTCAAGTTTCTTACCGAGAACTGGATCGGTCACGGTAACTACCAGGCATTCTTCACCTTCATCATCCTCACCGACTTCTACCTCAGGCGGGTCTTCCGGCTCCCAGCGAATAAACCTGACTTCCTTGTCGGCCGCTTCACGGTAGAAATCTTCTTTTAATCCATATGTTCTCATGTCTCTAAAGAGGATGTAGACATCTTTCTCCGGATCTTGCTCTTTTAGGGACAGTGCATTTTTGACTGCCTCGCTGCAGCAGATGCGGGCGCAATATTTTCTATCTTCATTCCGGCAGCCTACGCATTGTAACATTACTATACTTTGGGCGTTCATGACTTTTTCGTCTTGTTGGGCTATTAGTTCATCCAGTTCCAGGTGGGTTACTACCCGTTCATCTTCGCCGTACATGTATTCGGTGGGTTGATATAATTCAGCTCCGGTAGCCAGTACGACGGCTCCGTGTTTTATTTCAAATTTGCCTGTTTCGGATACGCCCCTGGTCACGAAATTACCTACGTAACCGGTAGCTTCTGTGATGGTGGCTTTATGATAGACACGGATCATGGGATGTTGATATACTTGGCTGATTAGTTCACGCAAGTAAGCTTGCACATCCAGCCCTTCCAGGGTGTGGTGGACTCTTCTTGAGATACCCCCGAGCTCTGCGTTCTTTTCTATTAGGTGGACAGGGTGTCCCTGTTTGGCTATGGATAGTGCTGCGTTCATACCGGCGATACCGCCGCCAACCACTAAGGCAGTCTTATTTACTGACAGGTCAAATTCTTGTAAGGCCTCTAGGTGGGCTGCCCTGGCCACGGACATCCGGATGATATCCCAGGCTTTCTTGGTGGCTTCTTCCGGCTCTTTTGCGTGGACCCAGGAGTCGTGCTCACGGATGTTGGCGAATTCGAAGTAATACTGGTTTATACCGGCCTCACGTACGGTATCACGGAATAAAGGCTCCAGGGTTCTGGGGGAGCAGGCCGCGATAACTACGCGGTTGAGTCCTAGATCTCTGGTGATATCTGTTATTTCTTGAGCCGAGTTTGTTGCACAGGAAAATACCTGATTTGTTGCAAAAACTACATTAGGCAAGGTTTTACAATATTCCACTGTTGAAGGAATGTCTACTACTCTGCTGATATTGGCACCGCAATGGCAGACAAATACTCCGATCTTTGGTTCCTCAGCCGATACATCTCTTTCCGGCGGGTATACCCTTTCTGTGGACAGGTTGCCGCGTCTGTAGTCGAGGAGTTCACCGCATTGGGAGCCCGCTCCGCTGGCGCTGAAAACAGATTCCGGGATGTCTATCGGGCCCTGGAAGGCTCCGCTGACAAAGATTCCGGGTCTGGTGGTCTCCATGGGATTGGTGAGACTGATCTTGGCAAAATCATGACCGGTTAATTCAATGCCGAATGTATCAGCAATTTTGTGGGCTTCCAAAGGTGGATTCAAACCAATGGATAGCACCACCATGTCAAATTCTTCCTCTTTTATTCCTTCATCAGGAGTGGAATAGCGGATGGTGACGTTCTTGGTTACCGGGTCTTCCCTGGTTATTGATACATAGCTCCTGATGAAGCGAACTCCGGGTAAACTTGATGCTCTGGTATAGAATTGTTCAAAGTCCTTACCATAGGAGCGAATATCGTTGTGGAATATTGTGCATTCTGCTTCTGCGTCGTGATCTTTGGTTAAAATTACATGCTTCTGGGCGTAGGAGCAGCAGACAGCTGAGCAGTAGCTGTTACCGCCGGGGATAACCTGTCTGGAGCCAACGCATTGAATCCAGGCTAATTTATGGGGATGTTTCTTGTCTGATGCTCGCAGTATTTCACCTCCGTATGGTCCGGTGGCGCCTAGCAGGCGTTCAAAGTCCATACTGGTTACTACGTTGGCGTACTCGCCGTAGTGATATTCTGTTCTGACAGAGGGGTCATAGGGTTCAAAGCCGTTGGCTAGAATTACTGCCCCGACATTTACTTCGGTAATTTTATCTGTTTGCGTAAAGTCTATTGCGTTGTTTTCACATACTCCTTCGCAGAGTCGGCATTTGTTCTCTTTAAGGTAAAGGCAGCTGTCGTCTATATATGCTACCAGGGGTATGGCCTGTGGGAAGAAGACATGTACGGCTTTGTTATTTGATATATTTTGGTTATATTGGTCCGGGTATTGTGCCGGGCAGTATTCTACACAGGTAGCACAACCTGTACACTGTACCTCGTTGATATATTTAGGTCTGGTACGCAGTGTTACTTTAAAGTTTCCCGGGTCTCCTACAATATCTTCAACTTCAGTATAGGTGAGAACTTCTATATTTGGATGCCGGCCGACCTCGACCAGCTTTGGCGAGAGTATTCACATCGAGCAGTCGTTGGTGGGGAAGGTTTTGTCGAGCTGGGCCATATGACCGCCTATGCTCGGCCACTTTTCCACCATATATACTCTAAAGCCGGCGGTAGCTAAATCGAGCGAGGCTTGAATGCCGCTGATACCGCCACCTACTACCATTACATCGCCAAAATTGCCTTCTGAACGGCTGGTATATATTTGTTTAAGTTGTTGTTTTATTTCATTCTCCACTTTCTATCACCTCATTTCATATCCGATACTATGCATGCGCATGGGTACCTTAACCTCTTTGCCCATATAAGGGACAATCCTCTGCGGGAGGATTGTCCTCTTTGCTTTATATTAGTTCTTGGAGAACTTCCGTGAGGTCTTTTATTTCGATGGTGTTATCATAGTTCATGTTTACTCTTGCGTCTTCAAAGTTTGTGACGCAGTACGGACAGGTGGTTACCAGTTCTTGTGCTCCCAGGGCTACTGCTTGTTCTAATCTTAGGTTAACGAATCGATCGGCCATGAGAGTATCCACCCAGATCCTGCCACCGCCCATGCCGCAGCAGAGACTGTTTACCCGATTTTCTTCAAATTCTACTAGTTGTAGGCCAGGTATGTTCTTTAGCACGTCCCGGGGGGCGTCATAGATGTTATTGTGACGGCCCAGGTAACAGGGGTCATGGTAGATTACTTTTTTCGCGTATTCTTTTTTGAGTTGTAGTCTGCCTTCTTTTATTAGTTGGTTGATGTATTCGGAGATGTGCACTATCTCAAAGTTTACATTAAATTCAGGGTATTCGTTCTTAAAGGTATGGTAGCAGTGGGGGGAAGATACTATTATTTTCTTTACCCCGTGGTCGATCCAGCTTTTTATGTTGGCTTTGGCCAGTTCTTTAAACATTTCTTCGTTTCCGGTTTTGCGAATGCTTTCTCCGCAGCAGTTCTCTTCTTCGCCCAGGATTCCGTATTCCACGCCTGCTGCGTTGAGGACTTTTGCTGTTGCTACTGCTACTTTCTTTAAACGCGGGTCATAGCACAGGTAGCAGCCGGGGAAATACAGGGCTTCCATGCCTTCTTCGTAGGTCTTTACATTCAAGCCCTTGGACCAGTCGGCACGGTTAGCGCGCGGTTCGCCAAAGGGGTTGCCTTCTGCGCCCAGACCGGCGGTTACAGCGCGCACTGGTTTGATATGTTCGGGGAATACGCCATATCCCGTGGCCATTCGACGCACTGCCATCATGTTTTGTATCTGCTTGACTTCTCTGGGGCATACTTCCTGGCATCTACCGCAGGTGGTGCAGCGCCAGATCTCTTCGTTTTCAATTTCGGTCAAACCAAAGGTGGCTTCGCGGATCAGTTTTCGCATGCTGAATACTCTTACTCTGTTCCAGGGACAGACTGTATCGCATTTTCCGCATTGATAGCAGTATTTAACCGGATAGCCACCGTACTCTTTTATCTCCTCTATTACTTCTTTGATGGGGGTTTCAGTATCCACATAATCCCCTTCTTTCAACTAATGTTTTTGCTTTCATGTTAGCTCTTCTCCGACATGCGAGCCAAGGTGGCTACCACATTATCTAAGCCATATGAGTCTACTACAGATTTGATGCTCATCTCCATCATGTCGGACTTAAAGACGTCGTCCTCTTCAACTTCTCTTTCCTCGTAAACCAGGACATTATTTAAGCAGACTTGCACACAAAGGGGCTCTTTTTGTGGCGGATCGTCTTCACACATATCACATTTAAGCGGCAGTTTGGAATCCGGTTCCTTAAACAGATCCCTGGATGGGCATGGTTGTCTACAAAAGGCGCACTCACCGTATTCCTTTCCATCAATCACATAGATATCTCTACCCATACATTCGGCAGGAGTATATTCACCGGCAAATACAGGCAGCCAAATATTTTTTAGCCGGTGAGTAATCACCTGGATACGTGACCTGGCCGGATTAATAATGTCATATTTGGGCGTAGAATGAAAACCAGAGCAAGCGATCTCACATGCCCGGCAGCCATTACATTTGTCTGCATCAATTTTGATAGTCTTGATTTTCCTCTTAGTTTTGCTCATCCTTTAACACCCCTCTCCTTTGAAGCTCATCTGCCACATAATCTAAATCTAACTCATGCAATCTCTCTTTAGTAGGAACACCATCATAATTCCATCCCTTATAATGGTAATACGTAGTTAAGAGGTTTTCCTCAATCTCGGGAAATCTACGCTTCCAATGGTCTTCCGGCGGTTTCTCATCTTCTCTCTTTACGCCTCTTAAAATATTAAAAGCTCTGTGCAAATTCCGACTTCTATTAACTATTTTTTTTACCGCGGCTTCGTCTACTTCCATACCAGTCGCTGCCGAGATCAATTTGGGGAAAACATGTACATGATAAGGTGGCTTTAGGCAAAATGATGACATACCGGCACAAATTCCAAGGGCGTCATCAATATTGTGTAGCATCTCCATCCAATCTACAATTTCACTAGCAATTTGTGGAGTCGGGTAATATGGGTTTGCCATTTCTCCCCGCGGTTCCCAATCCAAGAAATATTTCTTAAACTTTTCATCAGGAAGCTGAGGCCAGTCTTTAACGAATTCAATTCTATCCTCCATTTTTTCGAAAGGTGCCTGGGGCCAATTCCCTTCAATTTGGGTAATGCTTAACTTCTCATTGGTGCCATACATAAGGAAATACAGAGGATCCAGCATACCCAGCTTGATATTCATCTGTTCATGCTTCTTGGTAGTATTATGATCGTATGCTAACGCACGGGTATCGCCGCGATCTGCAGCGATCCTGCGAGCTGCCCAATAAGTGCCGTCAGCGAGGTAATCCCCAATTCCTTCACGATGAGCTAAACGGTCAAGCAACCAGAAAAATCTTCCTTCATTATCAGACGGACAGCCTTCAAAGTCTTTATCAGTAAAGATACCATCTTCATAAAGCTCAACAGCAAAAGCTAAAATTTGCGGGGTTGAGAATGAGTCCACCCCATATTCAAAGGCTTGCTTACAAATTTTAAATGAAAAACTCAGGTCGTCTACATAAGCCCCCATAGCATAAGTAAGTTTCGAAAAACATTTCATCATGTATGCCGGGACACCCTTGTAGTCAATTAAGCCACCGCATTGCTGTGGGCAGTTATAGCAGCTAATAAGCCGCTTCACCGTATTTAATTGAAGCTTCGTCCAACTCTCTTCAATTTCTTCAGTCCAGAAAGTCTTTCTCCGTTCGCGAGCATTTCCCCAGGCAAAACTTTCAGTATGCCACTTCTCATCAGTGTGTTTCATCTCCTGCGGTGACCCAATCCCGGATAGGATGGTCATTACTTGTGGAATGGGATTTGCGTTACGGTATTTTATATAATCCGTCACTTCTTGCAAACGCTCCATAAATTTAGCACCATTATAAAGATAAAGATTTTTTGTTCCCCGGACAGCTATCGCCTTTATGTTTTTGTCACCCATAACGGCGCCTCCACCGCCCCGGCTGGAGCTTGACCTGGATTGCTCAATTGAAGCCACGAAAACCCGGTTTTCACCAGCCAGGCCGATAGCGGCCACCTGAGCTCTCGGCTCGTTTAGCTCCTCCTTAATAAGTTCTTGCGTTTCAAGAGCACCTTTACCCTTCAAATGAGAGGCATCACGTATTTCTACTTTGTCGTTATTTATCCATATATAAACAAGCTTAGGAGCCTTGTTGCGGAAAATCACCTTGTCATAACCGGCATACTTTAATTCCGCTGCTAAGAACCCCCCCATCATGGGATAGGCAAGCAAATTCGTCTGAGGAGAAATGAAGGTAAAAAGGGTACGATTAGCACTATGGGCAGGTGTACCGCAAAAAAGACCGGCACTCATTATCAGTAGATTCCCAGAATCAAACGGCTTAGTCTCTGGTGGTACCCTATCCCAGTGCATTTTGACGGAGGTACCAAGGCCTCCCAAGTGTGTAGCCATTAATTTCGGGTCAGTTTCGACCTTCTCAATGTTACCTGTGGCAAGGTCAATTTCTAAGTTATAGCCTGTCTCTGCGTATCTCATTTTTCAACCCCTCTATAACTTTTTTATCCATTTGGCATCAACGCAACAAAATTTTAACCATTCGAACATTTAGGCATTACGACCGGTGAAGATAAGTCCTGTTACTATATACCCCCCTCCCTTAATGTTTTCTTTAGTAATCGATAGGTTCGTCAAAGATGTTCAACTTGTTTTAGAGCAAACTGCAGTTAGTTAAACTTCTTATCTACCTTATTAATTGAAAAAGGCTAAGGAATTGTTAAATTAAACAATTCCTTAGCCTCCAGTTTGTCTGGTCAACTAACTAAAACAGAGTATCAAATTAATAAATCGGAACTAAAAAACAAAATTATTTGAAACGTTCTTTCTCCAATTTCTCAATCTGAATTATTTGTCCATCCTGAACTATAATATTGACTGAACCAAATTTTAAACTTTTTATTGCAGCAATTATTTTTTGTTGTAACACTGCTGGAATAGTCTCTTTTTCAGCGATCTTCTTATTAACATGTATCAAGTTGTCACCCCCAGAAATAACAAAGCAGAAGATAACCGATAAATTATTAAGTATTTGTTTTTATTATAAATTATGAGAAGTGGCATCCACCCAATCTTTTGAACATCTCTGCCAAACTATCTTAAAAGACCACAGTTTTACTGCTTATTAATTTAAATGCTTTCCTTATGTTTTTTAAGCATAACCCTTAGTCGTCTTAACAGGTACTTTCATAATTATAAAACTATAAATATTGTTGTACTATTATTTTAAAGTGATCGTTATGCTTTTTTAAGCATAACGATCACTTACACCACTCTCACCCACATTAGAAGTAACTACTAGAATACGACAATTGTATTGTAGAGGAAATAAGGAACAAATATAATCACACAATAGGATGGAAGAATGATTAGCCTGAGGATGAAAAAAAGGATAACACCTGGGTTACTGTCACTCACACTTTATTATTAACCTCTATGGTGTAATCCCTAGCTAAGGACTTTACAAAACAGTGTTTGGCTTGATGCTAAATTATCGTTCATTTTCAAAACTTCGTGTGCCAAATTGTCTTGTTTAAGGAGCATATAAAAAAAGGATTATAACGCTAAAAAACGTTATAATCCTTCTCATAAAAAATTGGAGGCGACACCCGGATTTGAACCGGGGGATAAAGGATTTGCAGTCCTCTGCCTTACCACTTGGCTATGTCGCCTTATTTCATTGACCTCTGCATCGGCAATAATAATATTAGCAAATTACCGCCGGTCAGTCAAGGGGGTAATTTGAACCAGGCATTATAAATGGTTCAAGTTACAGATCACCATTAAAAGGACTGATTAGAAAGGATGCATAAAGAACGCATCCTTTCTAATCAGCTGTAGGCGCGGGCTGCTCTTCTGGTACTAGCTTTAATGCCGCCGCTGCATCTACCAAACCGGCCCCCTGATCGTTGACCGTATATTGATTAAAGGGACGACTGGAGCTTATCAGAATTTCCTTAACCTGGTCAGGGCTGAGATCCGGTTTAACCTCCAGCAGTAAAGCCGCCACACCGGCGCAAATGGGGGTAGCCATCGAGGTACCGGATAAGACGGTATAGTTATCATCATACCGGGAAACATTGTTACTTCTATCCAAATGCGAACCAGGCGAGCGCAGAGAAATAATATTGGTGCCCGGTGTCACCAGGTCTGGTTTGGCAAGTCCATCAACGGTTGGTCCACGGCTGGAGAAATCCGCCACTTCATCATCGCTTATATCAGTGGAATTAAAGTCATTAGTAGCTCCTACGGTTATCACAATCGGGTCAATGGCCGGGCTACCAATGGTATTATTGTCAGGACCTTCGTTACCGGCAGCAGCGCAAACAACCACACCCGAACGCCAGAGTTCTTCCACCGCCTGGCACAGCGGGTCGTCTTTATATGACTGCTCTGCAGCACCTCCCAGGGATAGGTTAGCTACCTTAATATTATACTGCTCCCGGTTATCCCTGCACCATTGCACTGCATGAATGATGGTGGAAAGACTACCCGAACCGTATTTGCCCAGCACCCGAAGGCCTATCAAATTTGCCCCCGGCGCCGTGCCCCGAAATTTGCCGGCCGAGCAACTGCCATTCCCGGCAACACAACCGGCTACATGAGTACCATGGCCGTTATCGTCATAAGCTTCAGTTTTATTGTTTACAAAATCCTTAAAATAGGTAACCCGGCCAGCTAAATCAGGATGAGGATAAATTCCCGTATCAATAACCGCTACCGTTACCCCGGCCCCAGTATATGGTACTTCACCCGGAGACTGCCACAAATCCGGGGCACCTACTGTTGGGGCAGCGATATTTAAAAGCGCCCTTACCTCATAATCATACCAGACCTTTACTACGGACTTATGCTGCGCCACTTTTTCCAGTTTCTCAGTGCTAAGTTCAGCGGACACGGCATTAATAATATCCAGCTCTCTATTCGCTTTAAACCCCAGTATGCTGGAAAGTGTACGCAGGCTACCCGCATTCCTGACCAAGGGATCGAACTGAATAATCACCTTGTGCTTGTGCAGCTTTCTTTTTAACTTATACACCCAATCCTGCAGGAAACACGGTATAAATTTAATAGGTTTATACTCTGCTAATACCCTTTTCTTTAGTGTTGAGCATAACTTAAGCCTGTTTTCCCGCAGCCATTCGACTTGGTAGAATAACATGACCATACCTCCTTATTTGGTTAGTTAACATGTTATTCCACCGCGGGTTAATCTGTGACTGCGCATACGGAGGGCAGGGAAAAGTAAAGAAAGGGAAGGCTAGTAAGGCAAAAAAAAACCCGCCATTTGGCAGGTTATTCTTTTATAAACTGGAGCGGAAGACGGGATTCGAACCCGCGACCCTCGCCTTGGCAAGGCGATGCTCTACCACTGAGCTACTTCCGCATATGGTGCCACGAGCCGGAATCGAACCAGCGACACGAGGATTTTCAGTCCTCTGCTCTACCGACTGAGCTATCGTGGCTTATACTGGCGGAGCTGACGGGAATCGAACCCGCGATCTTCGGCGTGACAGGCCGACATGTTAGACCGCTACACCACAGCTCCGCACTTGCTTTGAACCGGTTTACCAAGGCACCCAGTTCACTGACAATGTTAAGTATACAAAAAAAATGCTTTTATGTCAAATGGAATTTTCTTTGCCAAACAGCAAAATTGCCTCCCTCACCAACTTGGCCGCCAGCAATGCAGTGCGGTCTGTCTGGTCATACACCGGGCAAACCTCAACCAAATCCATACCCACCACATTTAAATCCTTAAGCATATGCAACGCCGCGATAATTTCCGAAGAACTGCACCCGCCCGGCTCAGGCGTACCCGTACCCGGAGCAAAAGCCGGGTCAACAACGTCGATATCCAGGGTCACATAAACCGGGCGCCCGTGTAGCCGGTCAACTACTTTCCTCAGCGGGTTGAGTATCTCAAATGAGTAAAACCCGGTGTTTTCCCGCCCATAATCGAATTCCTCAGCAGTGCCGGATCGGATCCCGAACTGGTATAGGTTATGGCTGCCTACCACCTCCGCCACCCGGCGCATCACCGTGGCATGGGACATAGTTTCCCCAAGGTAATCGCTGCGCAGGTCGGCATGAGCGTCAAAATGCAACACAGTCAGGTCAGGGTATTTATTAGCCATTTGCTTAACCGGTGCCAGGGTAATTAAATGTTCTCCGCCCAAGATCAGCAGGAATTTATCGTCCTTTAGAAGACGGCCAATCACTTCCTCCATCCGGAGCAGACTTTGGGATACGTTACCGAAGGGCAGCAGTACATCGCCGGCATCGTAATAGCTGTAATTCTTCAAATCTTTATGCTGGTAAGGACTATATTCCTCCAAACCTATGGAAACCTCCCGGATGCGTCGAGGTCCGGAGCGGGTACCCGGCCGGTAGCTAACAGTAAAATCCATCGGTGCACCTAGCAGAACCACTCGTGACAGCCGATAGTCAGTAGTAGCCCCCATAAAACCGCCACAGCGTTCTAAAAGGTCGTCCATTATCCGAACCCTCCGATATTATTATCTCGGCAATAATTCCTTGACAAAGGGCTGTAGCATAAAAGCAGTACGGTGAATTTCAGACGAATACCACTTGGTGTTAAGGGCAGCAATTTTAGCTTCATCCAAGACCACCGTCTTAGGGTCATACATTTTAGAGCCCATAGTAAAGGTCCAATAGCCTCCGGGATAGGTTGGGACCACCGCCCAGTATAACCTGGTCACCGGAAATATACCGTTAACAGTGGCGGTTATTTGCTTAATTAGCTCACTGTTGAAGAAAGGCGATTCTGTCTGGGCAACAAATAGCCCGTCCCCGGTCAGCGCCTCGAAAACGCTGCGATAAAACTCTTCGCTAAAAAGACCCACCGCCGGGCCAACCGGGTCGGTGGAATCAACGATGATCATATCATAAACACCTTTGTTATCCTTCACATGTTTGATACCATCATCCACCACTATTTCCACCCGGGGGTCGGCAAAGCCGCAGCTCAACTCGGGAAAGAATTTTTTTGCCACGTCAATGACCATCTGGTCAATTTCAACGTGTACAACCCGCTCAATGCCCTGGTGCTTAACTATTTCCCGTACTGCGCCCCCGTCCCCGCCGCCGATCACCAGCACTTTTTTGGGATTGGGATGGGTGTTTAGACCCACATGGGTAATCATTTCATGATAAACAAATTCATCCTTTAGGTTAGTCTGGATTACATTGTCCAGGGTAAGCATACGCCCGAATTCAACAGTATCCAGAACCGCTACTTTTTGAAAGGGTGAAACGTCACTGAACAGGACCTCCCTCACCCTGCAGCCAATCCGTAAATCATTAGTTTGATCTTCAGTGAACCATACCTCCAACTGTTATCCCTCCTGAACCATTTAATAGTACATCGGCACAGCCG
Organism: Sporotomaculum syntrophicum; assembly: GCF_009932395.1. Lineage (GTDB taxonomy): Bacteria > Bacillota > Desulfotomaculia > Desulfotomaculales > Desulfallaceae > Sporotomaculum > Sporotomaculum syntrophicum. The sequence goes on along the minus strand of NZ_LSRS01000002.1, from coordinate 570,106 downwards.
CCAGTGCGCAGCCCACTTTTTCTACCCGGTGCTCTACGGCGGCGATTTTCATATCCTTTAACTCCATACCCCGCGATATAAAGGCCTCCCGGAGCATAGATTCAATTTTCGCCACTACCTCATCACGGCTGCAGCGCCCGGCAGTTTCCATTATCACGCCAAAGGTGTCCTCAGAAAAACCCACTCCTACCGCAGCAGCAATCAGCTCGCCCGGCACATCACTGCAAATATACCCGTAAGCAGTGGGTACCAGTGATCCGGGTGGAATGACTAAATCAGGATCGTATTCCGCAGCGGGAGGTAAGATACTGCTTACTTTGAGCAAGTTAATATTGCCTATTTTACCTGCCAGCAATGCATTATCAAACGCGGTTAGTTCGCTATGACCTTCCGCGGCAGCGGCTGTTAAAAAAAACTTCTTTGGGGTCGGTAACATGCTGATAATCCCCTTCCAGTACTAATTTTTGCAAAACAACAAAGTTTATTATATCAAACCCTGGAAAAAAATAAACCGTATAATTCTACATTTAACGTTATTTTTATACCTTTACGCATATTATCCCGGACAGCGTGAGATATTAAAAAAGTACTGGTTAAAGGAGGTTATCAATATGAAAACAGTATTAAGCACTTTCCCCAACCAAGATGCAGCTGAAAAAGCAGTAGCCGAGCTGCGCCAAAAGGGATTTGACAAAGACATATCTATCATTGCCAGGGACGGGCAAAACAGAGAAAATAATCAATACACCACTATGGGTAACAATAGCGTCACTGATGGCGTCACCACCGGCGGGGTATTGGGCGGGCTGGCAGGTCTCGCCGTGGGTGCAGGCGCACTGGCCATCCCGGGCATTGGACCGCTGATTGCCGCCGGCCCCATTGCCGGTCTGCTTTCCGGTGCCGCCACCGGTGGCATTGCCGGCGGTCTGGTAGACTGGGGTATCCCCCAGGAGCGCAGCCAGTTTTATGAGGATAGAGTTAAGCAAGGCAACATTTTAGTTTCTGTCCGCACCGAGGACAACCGCATTAACGAAGCCGCCGACACGCTGAGACGTTATGGCGCACAGGATGTGGAAACACACTAAAAAATTATCTACTTTACACCACTTAAAAAGGACGCAAAACAGCGTCCTTTTTTATTGCATGGATTCATATATTTGCCGGTAAACCAGCGCGTCCTCAGCCTGCCGTCCGGCAGATTCACAGATTATTGTAGGGGTCATATTTCGTTCAGTAATTAACCTGGCCAAATGGGTAAAATCAGGACCATATCCTTCATCCAGCACGGTGCGATGCCGGCGCTCCCCGGCCCGGGTGAATTCTATTTGAGAAAAATGGATGTGCAGGCTGGTTAACGCCCCGACACCCAGAGCCGCCTCAATCCGGTCCAGAACCGTATTAAAGTCGGCCGCCTCGCTCAAGGCACCCGCACCGGCAGCATGAAGATGTCCAAAATCAATTGCCGGCATAACTTTGCCTTCTACGGTACACAGTTCCAAAATTTCATCCAGATTACCTAACTGAGCCGGCTTACCCATGGTCTCCGGTGCCACCACGATATCCCCCAGCCCCTCAACCCGCGCAATATCCAGCAGCTCTGCCAGGTGCTCTTTAGCCCGGCTTAAAGCAGCAGGCCGGTCATCCCCCACCTTTCCTCCCGGATGCAGCACCACTGTCAGCGCCCCCATCCACTTAGCCGCCCACATCGAATCCAGGAAGTGCTTGCGGGTTTTATCCCTGATCCCCGGGTCCGCACTCCCCAGGCTGATATAGTACGGCGCATGAATGCTTAACGCTATATTATACTCGCGGGCTGCCTCACCTAATTTTACAGCAGTTGCTTCCTTTATATGTACCCCCCGCACACACTGGTATTCATAAGCATTAAGCCCCAGGCCGGCAAGCCACCTGGGCATGTCCAGAGAGGACTTAAAACCCGCCTCATAAAAAGAATCGCTATTTCCTGCCGGACCAAAACGCACTTGGCTCATATCTGTGTTCCCTTCTTATTTAAATATGTATCTATCTTACCATATATCATCAGCGTGTAGCCACATAGCATAAAAAAACCGCAATAACTGGCTACGGCTTATGTTTTATTATTATTTTTCTCATAAATTTAAAAGGATATTTAATAATTTTACAGTATTAGTATATTATGGCAGACAGCAATCATTGCACGGGAGATGATAAACATGACAAAGCCTTTTAATCTGCTTGTTCTTAGCCTTCTTTGCCTATTAACATTCACCTTGCTGGTTCAATCAAAAACAGGTAAAGATATGCCAACCACCACGCAAACATCCGACAGCAAACGCATTATCATTGCACAAAAGCACGCCGTATCCACACTAGATCCGGCAGTCGCTACCGATACCGGCTCAATCCGGTTAATAGCCAACATATTTGAAGGACTGGTGCGGTTTAAGCCAGGCACCGCCCAAATCGAACCATGCCTGGCGACGTCCTGGAAAGTATCGGAAGACGGGTTAATTTACACCTTTGACCTGCGCCGTGGAGTCAGCTTTCATGACGGTATCGCCCTGGACGCATCGGCAGTGCAAGCCAGTGTACAAAAACAAATAGCCAACCGGCCCAAGGATGCCACCACCTACTCTGATTTTGTTTACGCCCCGTTAGAAAAGATAAAAATAATTGATCAATATACCATTGAGTTTCATTTAAAATATCCATATGCGCCATTATTAAACAACCTGGCCATGCCTATGGCGGCACCAATTGTCAGCCCGGCTACCTCACACCTGCCCACTGATAAATTAGGCGCCCACCCGGCAGGCACAGGTCCTTTTAGCTATGCCGGTCAAGAAGAAAACGGCATACTGCTAAAGGCCAACCTCGATTACTGGAATGATCCGCCGCCGACAGAGGAAATATTATTTATCAGCGAACCAGCAGCCGAGCAGCGAGTGCAAAAGCTGCTCAGCGGCCAAATTGATATCGCCCTCGACCTCACCTTTGCACAAACTGCCCAACTGCGTTTTCAGGGGTATCCGGTGCTGCGGGATACCGGCCTGGATATCGGCTACCTTGGCTTCTATACCGACCGCGAGCCGTTTAACCAGGCTGCTGTACGCCAGGCGGTGGTTTGTTCCATAAACCACCAGGAAATTTTAGAAAATTTATGGCCCCAGGAAACACGCCCGGCTCATGGACCACTGCCGCCGTCCGTACTTGGTTATAACACTAAATTAACACAAGTTAAATACGAACCGGATAAGTCTGCCCAACTTTTACAGGAAGCCGGATTTGATAAAGGTCTGTCTTTTACGCTAATTACTTATACTGAGCCACGCCCTTACAGTCCCGGAGGCGGTAAAGTTTTAGCTGAAGCTCTGGCCAAGTCGCTGGCCGGGCATAACATTACTGTAAAGGTTCAGGCCTATCCCTGGCAGCAATTCAAACAGGCCTTGACCCGCCGGGAGGGGGACGCTTTTCTATATGGTTGGATCAGCGACAATGGTGACCCGGATAATTTCCTATCTACCCTGCTAGCGGAAAACCAGATCAATAACGGGCTGAATATCACCCGTTACCACGGCAAAGCATTGGAAACCTTACTGGCGAGCGGCCGTCGCACTGCTGACTCGGAAACCAGGCAGCAAATTTACCACCAGGCGCAGCAAATCATCAACCAGGACGCACCCTGGCTGATCCTTAACCATAGCCTGCACCACGCTGCTACCTCACCCCAAATTCAAGGCTTTATATTAAGTCCTACAGACTGGCCGTTATTATACGGAGTTGCAAAAGTATACTAAAAATATTCCATTAACTTCCTTAAATAATAGTAGAATTTTGGCACATAATATGTTCGAAAGTTTTTTACCTGACTAACTTGGCGTAAATCTCCCACTTTTAAAAATGGGAGTACAACGCCAATTAAGTCATGCATTTGCAGTTCTAAAATTCAAGGGGAGTTGAATCTCCCCTTGAATTAAGAACTTGCTTCAAACAACACTATTCCAAGGGGGGTAATTTTATGGATCAAATTTATCAATTGCAACAGCAAATCCAAAGACTGCGCCAGGACATCAACAACATTACTTCAATGACTTCCCAATTGCAGCAGTTTGAACAAAACAACGCTTCACAACTACAACGCTTGCAGCAGAACGAAGTAACCGCTTCCCAGCAGTTACAAAGAATTCAGCAGATTTGCAGCCAAATTAGCAGTGACCTGAACAGCGTCAGCAGTGCGGCCCAGCAGGCCAGCCAATCAATATCCCAAAATTATTCCCAATTTGGCACCGGCATAAGCGGTTATGGCCAACAGTTCGGCACTTTCGGCAATCAGTTTGCCCCCAGTCAAACTACCGGCTCGTTTGGCTCGAGCCAGCATTATCAGCCCAACTATATTTCCAGCATGCCAATGCAGCAACGCCAGTACGCCAGTAGTTATTATTCACCCATGCAGTCGGGATATACCCAAAGCTATAACCAACCCTTCAGCGGGTATGCTTCACCTAGCATGATGAGTTCTCAAGGTTACGGCAACCAGCAAAGCCAAAGCTTTGCCGAGAACCAGCAAATCAGCCAAATGGCTCAGCAAGCACTGGCCAACCGGCTGAACCAAAATTTATCCGGCATGAGCATGAACAACCAATTTTCCAATTTATCCAGCAATTACAGCAGTTTCTAAGCAATACCCAGGCTATGCTTAACCCAGAGGGTCATGAACTGTCCCTCTGGGTTTTATCATTGTTGGGTAAGTAATATTATTCAACTTAAACCTATTTAAATAGACAAATATCACCCCTTAACATATTTTACCTTTTAATTTATAATATGGTAAAGATATTTGTTGGGGGGACGAATACTTTGGCTAAAACAATTAAAGAGGGCGCCTCTTACAGTCAACGTGAAGTTGTGGATTTAATGGTCGAGTTTTCTGCGTTTAAAGATCGGGTAGAGAAAAAATTTAAAATACTGGCTAACGAGTTGGATGGAAAAAACAACGAACATGACCTGTGGGTCAATTTATACTTAATCTCAACCGATTATATGGATGAGATGCAGAACAGGCGTCAAAAACAACCTGAAGACCTGCAAAAAATTTCTTAGTTCACCCAGCTAATCATGTATAGAAAACACTTTCCCCGACAATAAATGTAATATATCCCTATTAAGGAGGGCGTTTTTTATGCAAGGTATTACAACCTGTTGGGTCGTTGTTGGCTTAGGAGTAATTGTATCTTTGATTGGTTGGTATGTAGGCGGTTATTGGGGAGCCGGTATTCTGGGTTTCGGCCTGGCCCATATACTGCTGGGAGCACTTAACATGTTCAGGCCTGCAATTAAACCGGGTGAACAACAATAACCGGAAGTCCGGCTTTAAGCTTGCAGTTTACACTAATCAAACCGTATTAAAAAGTACATTTTATATGTTTAAAAGGCAATATAGAAGCAACAAGTCTTACTGGTCTTGTTGCTTCTATATTGCCTTTTTTTATTTGCTGCATAACCCGGCCAAAGACGTACAAAATATAATCATGATTACCAAATATGTTATCTATGGCCTGTTAGGCTTGAATTTAGAAGTACTCTTTACCGGTTTCATGTCCGGACTGCAGGGCAACCCCCGTTTGACAGCACATACTTACCTGTGGATGCTGCCTATTTACGGGCTGGCAGTGTTTCTTGAGCCGCTGCACAACCGCATCCGTCCCTTGCACTGGTACCTGAGGGGGATGATCTGGGTGCTGGTCATCTGGGCGGTGGAGTTTAGCACAGGCAGCTTGATTCGCACTATTATTGGCACCAGCCCGTGGATTTATCGGGAAGGCTGGGTAATAGACGGCCTGATTCGCTTGGACATGGCCCCACTATGGTTTTGCACGGGTTTGCTATTTGAGCAAATTCACGACCGGCTGATGGACAGAAAGGATCTCACCTTCTAATTATTATTATCGGTAAGTTCCCTGAGCAACATTTCCCGCAGTCTAAACTTTTGTACCTTATCATTAATCGTTACAGGAAAAGAAGATACTATCTTAATCTGATCGGGAATCTTATACTCAGCTATTTTGCTCCTGAGGAAGGATGCAATGTCTTCATAGGTTATCTCCGTCGCATCATCTTTAGGAATAATGAAGGCACAGGTTTTCTCGCCAAGTTTTTGGTCGGGATAACCGACAATGCTTACGTCAGCCACCTTGGGGTGAGTATACAAGTATGATTCTATTTCACAAGGGTAAATATGATATCCCCCACGGACGATTATGTCTTCAAATCGCCCAATGACGGTAACATTTCCCTCATTATCCATAAACCCCAGGTCATGAACATGGATCCATCCCGAATTACAGAAAGTAATGTCTGTGCGGTTAGAATCACCCCAATACTCCAATGCATTGCCAAAACCCCGGACATAGATCTCGCCAATCTGGTCACATGGAACAATCTGCACATTACTATTAACAATTTTAACTTCCACGCCACCGTAAATCGGCTTGCCGGAGGTTGCTAACATATTTTCTGAGGGTTCCGACCACTTGGCCATAGTAGCATGACCATACTCACCAGCGCCATAAGTTATAGTCAGTGTACATTTAAATTGCTCTTGTAGTTCCATAAGAATCTCTTTAGGTGCAGTTGCTCCGAAAAAGTAAATATCACGCACCGAAGAAACATCATAATCAGAAAAATGAGGGTGTTTCATTATTCTGACAAAAGACAACGGCATACCCACAAGAGAAGTTACTTTGTATTTCTGAATTGACCTTAAAACAGCCTCCGGATCATTGCTTTCCGGAAGCACTAATGAAGACCGGCTAATAATCGGGCATGTTTCGAGATACATGACCCCGACAGCTGAAGAAAGCGGCAGCACTCCCAGCCAAACCTCATTGTCCACTACCTCACGCATATAGTTACTTGAATAGGCCAAGCGATAGATTGTGTTATGGGTGTGCACTACCCCTTTGGGAGCAGCGGTGGTTCCAGAGGTATACACAATGGCTGCAATATCGTCCGGATCCACCGGGTGATCCCGCATATAATTTTCCACAGATTTTTTGGCATTGTTATCGCCGGTGAGCAGTTGACGCAACGAAATCATTTCTGCTTTTGTCCTGCCCTTCACAATAACATGCTCCAATGCCGGAAGCTGAAAACGAAGACTGGCGACTAAATCCACAAGGGAAAAATCACCAATTTCCGAAGCCATAATAATCGCCCGTGCTTTGCTGTGCAGCAAGGCAAATTGCAAATCTTTTTCCTTGAAGCTTATATTTAAAGGAACTTTTACTGCTCCAATTTTTAAGATAGCTTGACTTGCAATAATATATTCCGGACAGTCAGGCAAAAAGAGGGCAATATTATCACCATGTCTAATCCCAAGATTTAATAATGATTCGGCCAACTGGCTAACTAAATCATCTAATTGCCGGTAAGTAATTTCTTTATTACTATAAAATATAGCCGGTTTGTTTGGTACCAATGATACAGCCTGCTCAAAATAATCGCCGGCAGTCATTCCAGCCGGTACCAGACCCTCAGATTGTGTATAGCTTTTCTTTTTATACATGGCTATCCTCACCGTTCCTTATCAAGCCGCCGCAAGCTGTCAAAAACTTGGTTAGTCATGTATTGACAACCCCGGAAACTCCTGACTTGCAAAGTCTTAAGTCATCTTAACCTGCTGACTTAATCTAAAAGCAAGAATTATACCATATATATTTTAGTTAAAGTCTTAGTAAATACGGGATTAATTCACACCTTAATTGTCTAACAATCATACATGTGTCAAATTTTATCGTTTTAATTTGTCATACAAAGCAGCCCGGCTAATACCCAATAATTTTGCCGCCTTTGATTTGTTACCCCCTGTAATTTCAAGCGCTTTTTCTATGGTGTCTTTTGTTACTTTAGATAGAGCTAGTCCATATTCTATATCAACGTTGTTATTCATCATATCCTGCGCATCAATACCAAGAGCATTTAATTGAATTATACTATTGTTACTATAAATAACAGCCCGTTCAAGCATATTTTCTAATTCCCGTATATTCCCAGGCCAATTATAGCTTGTTAAAAATTTCAAAACTTCGTCCGTTACACCATTAATTTGCTTTCCGGACTCTTTACTGAATACTTTAATAAAATGTTCCAACAAATCAGGTATATCTTCAACATGTTCTCTTAGGGGCGGTGCGGTTATAACCAACACATTTAATCTATAATAGAGGTCATTTCTAAATTTCCCCTCTTTTACAAGCTTGTATAAATTTCTATTTGTGGCGGCAAGAATGCGCACATCAACTTTTTTGGTTTTAATGCCGCCAATACGCTCTACTTCTTTTTCCTGGATCACACGCAACAATTTGCTCTGCAAAGACAGAGGCATATCACCAATTTCATCTAAAAAAATAGTACTTCCATCGGCAAGCTCAAATTTCCCCGGTTTTCCATGTCTAAGAGCACCTGTAAATGCCCCTCCCTCGTAACCGAACAATTCAGCCTCTGCAATCTCGGCCGATATCGCAGCACAATTAACCTTTATGAAAGGGCGTTTGTAGCGGTTGCTCGCGTTGTGAATCGATTGAGCCACTAATTCTTTCCCGGTCCCACTTTCACCGGAAATAAGTACCGTAGAAGAACTCGGTGCGACCTGCATAATTTGCCTTTTTATTTCGGCTACTACCGTACTTTTGCCAATAATACTGTCTATAGTATATTTGGTACCATTCAACTTTAATAATTCATCAGAACGGTCCGTTACAATCTGCTGGTTTGCTTCATCCTTATTACATTGTTTAGCTGCATCAATCTCAGCGGCATCCTGGATGATCAAAATTGCACCTTTGGTTCTTCCGGCATGAATAACCGTTATAGCATTGACAATTAAAATTTTGGATCGGTAATTAACTCTTTGCGGGCTTCTCCAAATTCCACAGATGATCTCGTTAAACGGCAGGTCCGGTAATAATTTATTGATATGCCCTTCAATCTTAACATCCGGGAAAATTCGGTTAGTGTAACTGCTGACTAAATTTATTTTCCCAAACTCATCAGTAACTACGATCCCACACGGCACTTGCTGAAAAATATTGGATAGCTCCTCATATAAAAATTCAATATGATCGAGCAGGTGATTAACTGCAAAGGGCTGGGTAATTACACCGATTGGTCTTCCTTCAAGGTCAACCACGGGAGTTTGGGCAATTTTAGCATTACGCAGCCAAAGTATTAACTCCGATAGATTGTTAAAAGTTTTGTCTTCGCGAAAGTACATAACATCCCGACGGTAATAATCTTCTATAACAGTATCCAGGTTTGCTCCTTGAAGAAGGCAATCATGCAAGTTAATCCGGGTAAATACACCGATTAACAGTCCATCCTGGTTAACTACAGGGATTCCTGTCATCCTGGTCTTCCGAAATATAAGCAGGGCATCTCTTACAGTATCATCAGGATTAAGAGAAACTGTAGTCGGAACCATGATTTCTTTCGCCTTCATAAACTCACTCCAATCCAATTGACACTTAAAAAACTAATCGACAATAATTGTTTTTATCTCGAACATGGGATCCACCTTAATTTTCTTTGTGAAATACAGCCCAACCGGGGTAAGCTAAATTTTTATAATTTTTAAATTATTATTGTGACTTAAATAGCTTATACGACTAATTTTACACCAATTTCATTAATTTTTGAAGTTCTTCGACATTTTTTTAGCTTATATTACTTTCATATTATAACATTAACTGCAAGCATACAAACAAAAAAACTATTAAAGAGGGCGTGCAAGTAACAACTTGCACGCCCTCTTTAATTCAAAAATAAATCATACAAGCAATCCTAATAATTTTGCGGCATTTCCGCCCAAGATTTTTTCCTTGGTCACCTCGGTCAAAGGCAAAGCCCGAATGGTGTCAATATTTTTTTGAATACTCTCAATACCTGGCCAGTCAGTGCCAAACAAAACCTTATCAGCCGCCCTTTCCAGTTCCGGGAAATAGTCAAGCAACCTTTGCGGCGGCAACCCTGCTACCTCCATGTAGACATTTTTGTGTAGTTTGGCCAGGAAAAATGCGCTTTGATACCAAAATCCCCTGCCGCTGTGCACCAATATTATTGGCAGATCGGGAAAGTCAACAGCCACATCATCCAGATAAAGAGGATTACCATATTTCAGCCTTGATCCTTTAAAAATCGAGGACCCGGTATGAAACATCACCGGAATTTGCAGCGACTCCGCCTCGGCATATAACGGGTAAAGAAGGCTATCGTTAGGATAAAATTGCTGGTAAGTTGGATAAAGCTTGACACCCCGGAAACCGTCGGATACAAGGCGTTTTAGTTCCTTTTTTGCGCTCGGGGTCATGAAAGGGTTTACGCTGGCAAATGGGATAAGACTTTCCTGTCCCGCACAGAATTGTGTTACATATTCATTGGGGCAAACACCTGTGGCTGCAGGACACAACTCGGCCAAAACAACTCCGTAATCCACACCATTAGCGTGCATATATTCAACAAATTGTTGCGGATTGCTATACCGATCGTAAAATTCCTGCCAGTTTTCCCCGGACCGCGCATTTTGAAAGAATTCCATGCAGCTTTCGGTATAATAATCATAATGCACGGTGTGGATATGAAAATCTATAACGGGAGAACTCATAACATATCACCTGATTTCTAAATGATTTTAATATCTTAACTTCCCAAGGTCTTTTATGATCATGCGAAATAAAATAAGGCCACTACAATTACCTTGCAACGACCATAATCTCCATGACCAGCATTCTCTTGATGCATCCTACTGAATTATTTTACCATAATATATGCTGAATTTAAACTTTTAAGAATTTTTACTTATATTAATTCAGCAATTATTGTGCTAGATGCAATAGATTTCTCTCTCAACAGTAGTTTTGAGATATATTTATTATTAAAACACGACGACATCAACGGATTTATTATGCCCGGCCCGTACCATAGCAAAAAAGTCGATTCTAGGTATAGGAAATTGCCTTATCTTAGTTATGTAAATTTAACATACACTGTCAGTAAATACGACAATTTTTTTGTAGCTTTCGACCTTTTCTGCAAGAATCTATGTGTATCCCCTAAATAACTACTTAACAAATCAAGCCGACCGGCTTTGCAACCACAGCAAATCATTAAAACCCCACCGACCCCCTTAGGCCATATTAGACATCTCCCTAAGGCTAAATTTCCGGTTCCTTATCTAGACTGTTAAACCAACCTTTATCAGCTCTTCAGTTATTTCATGCTGTTAGAGTAAATACTTCCTCATACAATCTAGTTTAAGACCATACATTAAATATCTTACGTTAAGCCTTTATCCAGGCAGGCTGTTTACATGAAAAACCGGCCTGTTCTTAATCAACGGTTGTCGCGGCCGAATTTCATTTGAAGCAGGCTGTATTTGTATCAGCAAAACAATAGCATGTCTGGCACTAAAGTTGCTTAATTTAAACAAAAGCAATAAGTGTTTAGTAAGGTACCTTATAAATTAAATTCTGAACATTGTGAAAGCCTCACATGTATAGTGTGATGGCAATTATTGTTATGAGCTTCAGGGGCTCAGATATAGATATCCAGTCAACAACTGAAGCACACCATCGAAATTCGGCATTTTTAAGTGTATCCTTGTGAATATTTAATTTAATTTAAAGAAAGGAGGTATATATTTATGGTTGACTGGGGTGAAGTCACAATGGTGGCGGTATCGGGAATAGTATCTGTTTTCGCGGTGCTGATTATTTTGAACATTGCCGTATCAATTACCGGCAGTGTACTGGACAGTATAACAAAAAAACAATCTGAAAAACAAAGTGGGTAATTTAACAGCTATAATAATTAGGAGGATTAAGCATGGATCAAATCATTGAGGTTTTTAGCAATGTAGGGCTTATGCAATTAACCATCGGTCATGTTGCTATGTGGCTGATTGCCTTTGTCCTTTTATATTTGGCCATTAAGAAGGGGGTTGAGCCGTTACTCCTTTTGCCCATCGCATTTGGTATATTTGCCACCAACTTCCCCGGGACAGGCCTTTTAGATGAAGGCGGACTGTTTTATATCTTTTACAATTACGGTATTGCTAATGAACTAATCCCGCCCCTTATTTTTCTGGGTCTGGGCGCAATGACGGACTTTGGGCCGGTGCTTTCCAATCCCAAAACATTGCTTCTGGGTGCGGCAGCCCAGTTAGGTGTTTACGCAGCATTTTTCGGCGCTATATTAATCGGTTTTACTGCGCAAGAGGCGGCTACCATTGGTATTATCGGCGGTGCCGACGGTCCGACTTCCATATATCTTGCTGCCAATCTGGCCCCGCACTTGCTGGGCACGGTCGCAGTGGCCGCGTATTCATACATGGCGCTGGTGCCAATAATCATTCCGCCCGTTGCCAAGTTACTGACTACCAAGAAAGAACGGGAAATGATTATGTATATGGTGCGCACACCCAGCAAGACGGAAAGAATTATTTTCCCCATTCTGATATCCATCGTTATTATGCTGCTGGTGCCCATGGCGGCCCCGCTGATTGCCATGTTTGCACTGGGTAACTTGTTTATGGAAAGCGGTGTGGTGGAGCGGCTGACCGGGGTTAGCCGTGATGCCCTGATGAATATAGTCACCATTTTCCTTGGTGTAGGCGTTGGCTCCACCATGACTGCACAAACTTTCTTGAACCCCAAAACCCTCGGCGTATTTGCCATGGGTGTTGTAGCCTTTGCTGTTGCCACGGCAGGCGGTGTATTGATAGCCAAGCTAATGAACCTGTTCGTCAAGAACAAGGTCAACCCGCTTATCGGCGCCGCCGGCGTGTCTGCCGTACCCATGGCGGCCCGGGTGGTCCAGAACATGGGCATGGAGGCCAACCCGCAAAACTACCTGCTGATGCATGCTATGGGGCCGAACGTGGCCGGTGTTATCGGCACGGCTGTGGCGGCGGGTGCGTTTATTGCTGCTTTAGGGTAGTAATTTACTCTATATTAAATATTGACAATAACCAAAATTATGCTGTCTGAACAGCTCTAACAAGGCAAAATAAAGAGTGCGTAAAATCTATTAAAGGGAAATTGACCTATCCGGGATTGTGTTTGACCAGTTTCAACTATTTTCTGATATACCGGTAACCCAAACAAAGCAACTCTTTTTTCTGGGGTTTTGGTGTAATCGCCAAAATTCCACGGAAAAAGAGTTGCTTTGTTTATTTTTTCGTATAAATAGAGTAGTCAAGTAGCATTTTTATTACACATCTGCCTTTGCAGACTAAATTTTCTTTACAGCGATGGCTCGTCACGCAGCTACCGAATCCCGGTTCGGACACTCTGCTGGTGCTTCCCATGCGTACATGCGCGGGCGCCGGCGAGTCCATCGAGCCAGGCGCTTCGCAATGTCCTTTACGCCACTGTCAGGTTCCATGTCCAGGCTATAAGGAACAGGCTCGCCGGTAATAGGCTTTGGTACGCCATTGGCAAAGAAAGTTACTATGCCATATAAACAGTGAGTGAGCTGGCTGCCGTCGTTGCTTTGCAGGAACATGTCGTGCTCCTCTCTCCTTTGAGTTCGTCCTCCCGGGTTCCGGGCATCCCCTGCTGCCGTACTAGAAATTCCGCCGACTCCTGCGGGTTCTCAGCTCCGCCTCAACGACGGTTAGGTTACCGTTACCAAGCTACCCGGCGTTTCCTGCAAGCCTCCCATGATTCGCCCATGCACCCGCCCAAGTTTACCGCACGGAACTCCCTGGCGACTTTGGACTTGGTTATTTGCTGCCGGTTAATCCTGCATATACCGCTTCAAATTAAGTTCGTGTACTCTCGCGGGTCAAGCATTTGCCCCCGGCTTCCTTTAGATCCCACCTTGCGATGGACACCCTTGTGCTTGGCACTATATCAACCCGCAATAAGGCCTTTCACCCGTTAGACTGCGTCCTACCGAACCACCAAAAAAAAACAGGACCACTTAAATGGTCCTGTTCCAAAAGCGTTGGCTATACTATTGAGCGTTCCGTGAACTTGTTATTAATCATTAAATTAATCATTAAATGGATTTTTGGGCCAATGATACTTGCAAAATCCTGCAAAAATCACAACCATTAAAATGTTTAGGAGTACTTGATAAAATACATGCCAGGGCATCCAGCCGAATACTATAGGGTTAACTGTGTCCCACTGCCAAAAGTCAACATATAATACAAAGGGAAGGAACATCATTATAAACCAAAACATTGCTTTCCCTGTCATAAGAATAACCTCCTTTTAAAAACAATTTTTGCTATACATTAAACATTTTTCTAATCAGCTAATTATTAATCCCTTAATATTATGCATTTTGACTTTTGAAAATTGAATCCATGAAACCATGTTTATCATCGATTGCTCTTTGTTCGTCCGGGCTGTGTTTTGTCATTAAACTTACAACTATTAACACTACTGTACTAATGATAACTGCCGGGACACAGGCTTGCCAGTTGCCAAGAACCGACGCCGGAATTATACCGAAGGCAAATAGCGCCACGGTTGCCTCGCCTGCCAATACCGAGCAAATAACACCAGTTGCGGTACTCCCCCGCCAATACAAAGCGGCCAAAATTCCCGGGGTTAATACAGCATACCCGGTAAAGGCCCAGGTTACAATAGTTAATATTGCAGACGGCGGATTAAGAGCAATGTAACAGGCCAAAATTGCTAAGACAAAGATAAAAACACGTCCAACTGTCACTTCTTTGTCCGCACTCAGATTCTTGTTGACATATGGAATGTAAAAATCTTTTAATATCATTGTGCTAATGGTAATTAATTGAGAGGCCGTCGTTGACATAATAGCAGCCAGTACGGCTGATAATACCAATGCCCCAACCCACGGCGCGTAAAAGTTTTGTAACATCATCGGAATTATTGAATCTGACGCCTTACCCTCAAGGCCCGGGAAAACTAAAGTTCCAAACGCACCGAGGAATAAAACAGGTATATAAATAACGATCATGGCAACCGGATAAAGAGTCATGGTAGTCTTTAAAGAATCCGGGTTCTTGGCTGCCAGGTACTTTGTAAAAAGCTGCGGGAATACAGGCACACCCAGGGCAATAACAAGACCAAAGCTAATCCATTGCTCAAGCGAGAAATTACCCCTCCCAAATAGCTCCGGACTGATAGCCATTAAATTATGAGCTGCTTCTGTAGGACCGCCGATCTTAAAGACAATTAAGAGAAACGCCAGTGCAACACAAATTATCATAATGGACCCTTGAAACAAGTCCGCGTAAGCAGTGGCCTTTAACCCGCCCATAAAAACATAAATCGTAATAAATATTAAAACCATTAACACCCCTACATAAGCTGGTATAGCCCCCCCGGTTATTGCGTTGATCACATAACCGGCACCGATAGGCTGCACCAACATGTAGGCTACTGTAAAGACAGCAAACGCTAATAACATAACAAGGGTTACACCCCTGCTGTTATATATCGCCCCCAAAAGCTGAGGCGCTGTCATAAACTCATACTTCCTGCCAAGCAGCCAGGTGCGATAACCAATTGCATAAAAGAATACAGCTGCTAAACTTGTAGTAGTGGCCAGATAGCCAAAGAACCCTACCCCCAGGTGGTAAGCTCCGCCGGGAGCGCCCATATAGGCAAATGCGCTAATATTGGTTGCAAATAAAGTAAAAAACATAACATAAGGACCAAGTTCTCTGGCTGCTAAAAAATAACCTTCAGATGATTTTGCTGATTGCCTGCCTGAATATATCCCTATTCCAAGGGTTATTGCCAAATAGCATATAATGACAGCCATTGCCCCCATCGCTGGACCTGACATATAATATCCTCCTTTTTAAAATATAGAATTCCATCTCGTAAACTTTCTTAAGTTTACGTAGTAACACAAACATTGTTATTCAGCAACTTTATCTTTTTAACCACACCCTTCTGTGCTATCCTAATCGAACTGTGACAATAAAATATAACCCCACTCTTAACATGCTTTTAGATAACGGTTCTTCGTCGGTGCGCCGTCACAATGTATACATATGATATAATGTATTAGGCCATAGACCCCACCTCCCTCGGCAAATAATTTTCTAACTTCCTGTCTAACTTCCAAATTGTTGAGAAAAATCATGTATATCTGAAAAGTCTGTGTTTTAATATTTGCATAACTTTTCTTACTGCAAATCTTGTTCCTTTTGCATTCTATCAGCCTTTGTTTTTTTAGATTTTTAGTAAGATCATTTATATCATCCGGATTGTTTGAGTTAGGCAATGAATTGTCCTGGCAGCGGCAATGGTAAAGCTATTACGACTATTTTTTGCTACTATAGGGAGCACAGCAGCTAATATCCCTGTAAACCGAATTACAAGAAAGCATACCAGCGCCCGGCTTTTATGCGATTGTTATGTCATTGTCTGTCATACTTTCTTACAATGTATGACTATTTTACACAGTGTTCGACATTTTTTAAATACAATAAAAAAACCGCAAGGCTTCCAACAAGAGCTAGAGTCCAGAGGACTAGCTGTTTCCCTGATCGTGTTGTTCAAATACTTGGCATATCTGAAAAAGAGGAATTTCGTCGATTAGAAAGAACTTAAGGTAATTTAAAGAAAAAATTTGTATTAAGGAAGAGAGGATTATGGAGAAGGCTTTATCAGGAATACGAGTATTAGGGGCAACCAGGATGTTGGCCGGTCCTTATGCAGAAATATTACTGGCGGACATGGGAGCGGAAGTTTTACATATCGAGCTTCCGGGTTTTGGAGACGAACACCGTCACTCCTATCCACAGATTAATGGCGTGGGCACCTGCTTTCTTTCCAACAACCGCAACAAAAAAAGCATTACCTTAGATCTGCGCACACCGGAAGGCCAGCAAATTTTCAGAGATTTAGCTAAAATATCCGATATCGTTGTAGAAAACAACCGGCCGGGAACCATGGCCAAGTGGAACATTGGTTATGAACAATTAAAAGAAATTAACCCGGGCATTATAATGACTTCCATCTCAGGCTACGGGCAAACCGGACCATATAGAGACAGGACCGGCTTAGATTATGTTGCCCAGTCTATCGGAGGTTTAATGGGTATGACCGGCATGCCGGATGGCCCGCCCATGCGGACAGGCAATGCTATAGCCGATTCTTTGGCCGGAATGTTTGCCGCTTATGGAACTTTAGCCGCATTGCACTATAAGCAAAAGACAGGATTAGGACAATATGTTGACTGCGCTTTGGTGGATAGCGTGGCTGCGATTCTGGAAAACCTGGTGCCCAATTACGACCTCTTGGGCTTAAAAGAGAAAAGGGTGGGTAACCGCATTGCCTGGGTGGCACCCTATAATACTTATACTGCCCGGGACGGTTATGTGGTCATCGGGGTTACCAGTAATAATCTGTGGGATAAGTTATGCCGGGCGATGGGACGGGAAGAGCTAATTGAGCACCCGAACTTTGCCACACCCTCGGCTCGAGTTTTAAATGTCGATGACGTCGATGAAGCGGTTCAGGCTTGGGTGAGTCATAAGACAGTCGAAGAGGTTGTTTTAATCCTGGCCGAAGCCGGTGTCCCCAGCGCCAAAGTGCATGGCGTGGACACTATGGTTGAGGATCCGCAAATAAAAGCCCGGGAAATGTTTGTAGAAACAGAGTACCCCGGTCTGGGTAAGTTTAGAGTGCCGGGTATTGTGCCCAAATTGTCGTTAACTCCGGGCAGTGTGGACAGCCCGCCGCCGACGCTGGGTCAGCACAACGATGAGATTTACCGGGGTCTTTTGGGGTTTTCCGATGAAAAAATGAAAGCCCTTGCTGAGGCCGGCATAATCTAGCTGAAATTCAATAAGTTAATGTTATAAAACACAAGGAGGAGATGAAGTTTTTTCATCTCCTCCTTGTGTTTAACCTCTCAGCCAGTTGCCCAGCTTTTTAAAATCCCCCTCGATTACCTCAGTTAAAGCCCGGCGGTAAATAGCTGCCGCCGGGTGGTACATAGGGAAAACAGTATATCTCTCCAGTTTAAAAGGTTGGCCGTGGCAGTCACTTATCCGCCTGCTTTTACCGCCGCCCAGCCTTTTCAGGGCTACATCACCCAGCGTAACAATGACCCCGGGTGATAGTATCGCCAACTCTTCATCCAGCCAATGGGCACAAGATTTTATTTCACAGGCCCCGGGTTTGCGGTTGGCCCGCCCGTTGTTTCGGGTAGGGCGGCATTTTACAGTATTCACGATAAAGATATCTTTACGCTCCAGACCGGCCAACTGCAGATAGCCTTCCAGATTTCGCCCCGCCTGGCCGACAAAGGGCATGCCTTGCTTGACCTCCTCCGCCCCGGGTGCTTCACCTAAAAAAACAATGCGCTTGCCGGGATTACCGTGATCCCTGACCAGTAAGCCACCTGTCCTTTCACCCGGGCACGGGCATCGACAATTGATAATCAGGCTGTACAATTGCTGTAACGACTTTTCTTTCATAAGCACCTCTCGATTTAACCGGCTGCTTCCTGGTTATTAGACTGGACTAATGATTTACAGAGATGCTGCCCAGCAAACCAGAGGCAATTCAAAGTAGTGGGCAAAATGAGGGCTGTAGGGGCGAACACGTACTGTGTAGGCATAGGTTCCCTGGGGCAGGCTGATATCTCCCGTGTAAACAAGCCGCCCCTGCTGCTCACCATTAGTGTTTTCCTCCTTATACATTGGGGCGGTTTTTACCATCTTCACGCCCCTCCTGGTAGCCTCACCGTACACTATTTCTACGCATACCTGTGTTTGGGACACCGGGCCCAGTTCAACAGTAGCACGTACCGTTAGTTTTTCTCCCGGGTACATATTTTCGTCACCGCTGGTTTCTACGCTGCTTATCTGTACCTTGTGCCAATTTTCTCGTAAAAACTTTTTCAACTCGTATAATTCACTACCTACCTTATAGCCCTCAGCACAAAATATTTGGCTTCTTTCGCTGGCCCGCATGTAATAGTTGTTAGTGTATTCAAGCACCATCCGCCTGGTACTGAAATAGGGGGCTATGGTTTTAATGGACTTTTTCATCCAATTTACCCATTTTTTAGGCAAACCGGCTGTTTGATCGTAGTATACCGGTATAATTACCTTCTCCAGCAGCGCATACAATGCATAAAAATCATGTTCATCCCGGTCATCATCGTCCGGAAACTCCCAATCGCTGCCCACGGTAAAACCGTTTTCACCATTATATGCCTCCGGCCACCAGCCGTCAGGAACACTGCAATTGAGTACGCCATTTAAAGCGGCCTTCATACCACTGGTACCGCTTGCCTCCATCGGGGGGCGGGGTGTATTTAGCCACACGTCTACCCCCTGCAGCAAATAACGCGAAATATTAATATCATAGTTTTCTAAAAAGATAACTTTACCTCTAAACCGGTCATCTTCAGTGACATCGTTAATTAACTTGATTAATTCCTGACCAGGCTTATCTGCAGGATGGGCCTTGCCGGCAAAAATCAGCTGCAGCGGGCGCTCGGGGTCATTGACCAGCGCGGCCAGTCTTTCTTTATCCCTGAACAACAAGCCGGCTCGCTTATAAGTAGCAAAACGACGAGCAAAACCAATGGTGAGCACTTCGGGGCGCAGATAACTTTCCACCTCTTTAATCCGGTCCAGCGTTTCATGGTTACGCACCCGTTGCTGGTGGATATGACGGCGGGCCAACAGTACCATCTTTTCTTTCAAGTCCATATGGATGCCCCACAGCTCACGTCCGGGTATGTCCTCCACCTGCTCCCAATCTGAGGAACCGGCAATCATTCTCTCCCACATCTCCCCCAAATACTTGTCGAACAGATCACGTATTTCCGGAGCCAACCAGGTCAAGGTATGGATGCCGTTAGTAACATGACCGATGGGCACTTCTTCCACAGGGATATCCCGGTACAGGTGATGAAACATGGAACGGGAGACAGCACCATGTAAGCGGCTAACCCCATTACTAAAACCACATTGTCTCAAAGCCAGCAAAGTCATATTAAAGCCGCCGTGTTCCTGATCAAGAGCTAACTGCATAAACTGTTCCCGGGTTATGCCCAGCTTTTCGTAAAAATTACTAAAATAGCGGTCTATCATTTCCTGGCTAAAAATATCGTGTCCGGCAGGCACCGGAGTATGGGTGGTAAACAATGTATCCGCCCGCAGCACCTCCCTCGCCACGCCGAACGGCAGATTTTGTCCCTCCACTAGCTCCCGCAGCCGCTCTAACAATAAAAATGCAGCATGCCCCTCGTTAATATGCCAAACAGTGGGTGCCAACCCCAGCGCCCTCAATGCCCTCACACCACCTATACCCAAAAGTATCTCCTGGGCAATACGCGTCTCACTGTCTCCGCCGTATAGCAGTCCGGTGAGCTCACGGTCTTTCTGGCTATTGGCCGATATATCGGCATCGAGGAAATAAATGTTAATTCTGCCCACTTTCATATGCCAAACCCGGGCCATTACCTGCCGCCCCGGCAATTCGACAGATATAACCACTTCTTTGCCGCTGCTGTCCAGCGCAGGAGTAATCGGTAGTTTATTAAAATTTTGATAACGGTAATGGGCTTCCTGGCGTCCTTCCCGATTAATTAATTGAGTAAAATACCCGTGTTTGTACAGTAACCCCACGCCCACAAAAGGCAGCCCCAGGTCACTGGCCGCCTTGCAGTGATCCCCGGCCAGCAACCCCAGACCGCCGGAATAGGTAGGATAGGATTCATGCAGGCCGAATTCTGCGGAAAAATAGGCGATTAAAAAATTTCTGCCGGTAGTATTTGATTTATCGTTGCCGGGCTCTTTTTTGGTTTCCTGCCCGTCGCAACTGCACCGGGCAATAAATGTATCATACCAGGTCGGCTGCTGCATATATTTATCAAATGAGTTCATCACCTGCCGGTACTGGGCTAGAAATTGTTCACTAGAGGCTGCCTTTTGCAAATCAGCCTCACTTACTCGCAGTAGGAATTTCACGGGGTTATGGTAAACCTGCTCCCATAATTCCTGGTTAATTGCCTTGAACAAGTCGACAACAGAACTATCCCAGCTAAAATATAGATTATAAGCCAATTCCCTCAGGCGCTCAATTTCCCCGGGCATCCGGGGAATGACCGTCACAGTGCGGTAGGAAGCCATTTTTATCACTCCACTCACATAAATATCACTTTCTATTTTAGACCTTAATATTAATATATGAACAGTCTACTTATAATTAATAATAAGACAATATTATCATAATATTTTATTTTTACACAGCCTCTGCACTTTACTGTATATATTTTCTATAAATTTTGTTATACTTAAATTAGTATTTATACAAGTTTACAGCCATGCCAAACGTGCGGGTACAAATCTACTGTTCTTATGGAAGGTGATTTTTTATGTTAAGCTCCATTGACCGGATGGAACTGCCCCGGTGGTATGACGAAAACAAAATGGTTTTAATGGTAGTCACCCCGCATACTGTTTTTTTATACTGGGAACTGGCCTTCAGCCAATGGAAGGCTGTTGCCGGGCACCAGCTGATCGTGCGCTTATTTGCCCTGGCCCCGGAGCAGCCAACTGAACAGCCAAGGCTGGTAACAAGTGCAGCTTTACCGGTAGGGACTGAAAACTGGTATTTTAACGACCTGCCGGCGGACAGTCAATACCAGGCAGACATGGGTTGGGAACAAGACGGAGTTTTTTACAGCCTTCTCAAATCCAATAGCGTCCGTGTACCGCCTGCCGAACCACTAGGGGTAGCGAGGGAGGCCCAATGGCAATCTATGAAGTTGGGACACCTGCCGGGGAATATCGCTGCCACCACCTCCAAACCTGATATAACTGTTAACGAAATACTGAACCAAATGTCCTTTTATATGGGCATCCACAATACTACATCATAAGGGAGAAAAGATTATGCATATCGGCTACCTGGCTATTGTTTTACACGGGCACCTCCCCTATATCCACCACCCGGAAGCTCCCGAAATGCTGGAAGAAAGATGGCTATTCGAAGCGTTAACCGAATGTTACCTGCCGTTATTAGATGTTTTTGAGTCAATGCAAAAGGACAAGGTGCCTTATCGCCTTACGATTTCTCTTTCCCCTACTTTGATCACTATGCTAACTGACCCAATATTACAAGAACGTTACGTTAGGCATTTGGAAAAGTCCATTGAACTGGCCGTTTTGGAACAGGAACGTTTACAGAATGCTCCCCAGTATCAATCCCTGTCCGTATATTACCTAAAAAAACTTACCGAGTTAAAAAAACAGTATGAGCGGTATAACGGCAATTTAATAAACCCCTTTAAGCAGCTGCAACAACAAGGTTGTCTCGAGCTTATCACCACCTGCGCAACGCACGGGTTTTTACCATTAATGAACTGCCGCTCCAGTTGGCGCGCGCAAATCCAAACAGCTCTAGAGCTTTATGCCAGCCATTTCGACCATCCACCAGCGGGCATGTGGCTGCCCGAGTGCGCCTACGCCCCCGGCCTGGATGAACTATTACGGGAATATCAGGTCAGCTATTTCTTTGTGGATAGTCATGGTATATACAACAG
Organism: Sporotomaculum syntrophicum; assembly: GCF_009932395.1. Classification (GTDB taxonomy): domain Bacteria; phylum Bacillota; class Desulfotomaculia; order Desulfotomaculales; family Desulfallaceae; genus Sporotomaculum; species Sporotomaculum syntrophicum. The sequence continues at coordinate 547,558 of NZ_LSRS01000002.1, read as the reverse complement.
CAGGCCAACCTCGATATTCGGCACTTTCGCTCCGGTCTGCACTCCCGCTGGTGTGGCTGCTTTCGGCCGTGACCCTGAGTCATCCCGGCAGGTATGGGACAGGCACAGCGGTTACCCGGGTGATCCCATATACAGGGAATTTTACCGGGATATCGGTTACGATTTGCCTTTGGATTATATTGGTCCCTATCTGCCCGGCAATAATATCCGGGTAGACACAGGGTTAAAATATCATCGCATCACCGGCAGTGATCCGGACAAACAGCCCTACCGGCCTGACCTGGCAAAAAAGCGGGCAGCCGAGCATGCCAGGGATTTTATACAGCAGCGCTATGAGCAACTGAAAAAGGCAGGTCGCCAAATGCACCGCCAACCACTGGTGCTGGCACCTTATGACGCCGAACTATTCGGGCATTGGTGGTTCGAAGGTCCGGACTGGCTTAATTTCCTCTGTCGGGAGGCCGCCGACAGTGATTCCCTGCGCATGGTCACCCCGGCCGAATATCTTAAAGCTTACCCGAATAACCAGGTAGTAGAACTGCCCATGTGCAGCTGGGGTGCAGGCGGCTATAACCAGTTCTGGCTTAACCCATCCACAGACTGGATATACAAACACCTGCACCACGCTGAGGAAAAAATGACCGATCTAGCTGACGGACACCGGAATGCGCAAGAATTAGAAATACGCTGTTTAAATCAGGCAGCCCGGGAGTTATTGCTGGCTCAAAGCAGCGACTGGCCTTTCATCATTCATTCGGGCACAGCTGTGGAATACGCCAAACAACGGTTTACCAACCATATCGGCCGCTTCAACGCACTAGCAAGCATGGTGGATACCGGTAATATTCAAATAGATTTACTTGAGGAAATCGAAGCCAGGTCCAAATTTTTACCGGATATTGATTATCATGTCTTTAGTAGCTGCGATATGGTCGGCCGGCCGTCTACCGCACGTGCCAGTTACCGTATTTTAATGTTATCCTGGGAATACCCGCCCCAAACGGTGGGCGGTCTAGCCAGGCATGTTCATGACTTGTCCTGCTCCCTGGCAGCCCTGGGGGATGAAGTCCACGTCATCACCTGCCCGGTGTCAAGTAGAGGTAGCTATTCCCTCTACAGAGGTGTACACGTGCACCGCATCCGTCCTGAATTGTTAACCTCGGACGATTTCATAAACTGGGTGGGCCAGATGAATAACGGCATGGCGGAAATGGCCGGAAATTTGGTGGATGTGTTTGGGCCTTTTGACCTGGTCCACGCCCACGATTGGCTGGTGGTCGAAGCCAGCAAACTAATTTGCGGGCAAATGAAGCTGCCTCTAGTGGCCACCATCCACGCCACCGAATACGGGCGTAACCACGGCCTGTACACCGATTTGCAGAAACATATCCACAGCCTTGAGCAGGAGCTAACCAAGCAGGCCACTTTATTAATCGGCTGCAGCCGGTATATGTGCCAGGAAATCGCCCGTTTATTTAACCAGCCAATTGATAAAATTGCCGTGATACCCAACGGTGTTGATCCAAAAAACATCTTACCCGACCGGGAAAAATCGCTCTCCCGGTCAGGCCGGGGTAAAAACATTCTCTTCCTTGGTCGGTTAGTGCCGGAAAAAGGTGTACAGGTATTAATTGAGGCGCTGCCGGCAATTATACAAAAAGCCGGGCCGGTCAAACTGTATATCGCCGGCAAGGGCCCCTATCAGCAGGAACTGGCCGAACAAGCCAAGTCCCTGGGCGTAGCCGCCCAGGTGCATTTTGTTGGTTTTGTCAATGATGAAGACCGCAACAAACTGCTTGACCAGTGTGATGTGGCTGTTATTCCCAGCCTTTACGAGCCCTTCGGCATCGTTGCGCTTGAAGCTATGGCCGCAGGTCTGCCCGTGGTGGTATCTGACACCGGGGGGCTGCGTGATGTGATTGAGCATGGCATAGACGGTTATTGCGTGCCGCCCGGCGATGCCGCCATGCTAGCCCATTACACTACTGAACTGCTCAATAACCCGGAACTAGCCCAACATTTTACTAGGCGGGCCAAGCGCAATGTAGCCGTTAAGTTTAACTGGCGGCAGATTGCCTCGGACACCTTGAAAGTTTATGCCAAGGCCATTGCTATATCTGCCTTAAATTAGCTTAGCCGCAATGAGCTTAATAAACCCCAAAAAAAAACGCCCCGCAAGGCGTTTATTCTTCCATTTGCTTGGCTAAAAATGAGGCTGCGGTTTCTGAAAGTTTTCTTTCCAGCTCACCCATGCGCTCATCCCCGCTTGTAGTAATGATTACGGCACCAATGGCATCCCCGTTGGCAATAATGGGCGATACGACACTGTTTTTAAACATCGTCCGTTCGTCCACAGCCAGGCTGTGCTCTTCTTCAATTGTCTTGGTCTGCCGGTTATTAATGATCTCCTCAAGCGTACTACTGATGGGCTTTTTGATTAGTTCCTTTTTGAAGTTACCTGAGACAGCAATTATTTCGTCACGGTCGGCGATACAAACCACATGACCCAGCGCTTCATGCAGGGAATCTGCATATTCCTTGGCAAACTCACCGAGTTCATTAATGGGAGAGTATTTTTTTAAAATTACCTCTCCCTCACGATCTACATATATCTCTAACGGTTCGCCTTCACGGATGCGCATGGTACGTCTAATTTCTTTAGGAATAACAACTCGCCCAAGGTCATCTATCCGCCTAACTATACCAGTTGCCTTCATCCACGTTAACCTCCTTATATAACATATAAATCATGTTTTAGTAATAACCGATTATTGCTCAAACAATTACGAAAATTCTTGTTAAAAATTAGCAGTATAAAATACAAGCCTAACTTAAAATACGTTTAAACCCAATCTTTTTCATGCTTTTCATACTTAACGGTGAGCAGGGATTAAATTTATTTTTAAATAACAATTTATTACAATGTTGTACTGGCCACCAATCAAGCCAATTACTGGTTATACCTATCATTTCAATAATATATCCTCCCGGTGTGCATAATTTACGCCTAATACCTGAATAATAAACAAGATAGCTTTACAATTATGCAAAGGGAGGAAATCCATGAACACGGGAATCCATGACGCAATAGTCGTTAGTGAAGTACTGCGGAGTAACGCCAGCATGATAGACCATTACAACCTGTACATTTATAGCTGCCAGGACCAGCAGCTACGCTCATTACTGGACCGCCAGCAAAGGCATACTCTGGATAGTTTCCAAAGACTGACCCAAATAATGCAAAGTCACGGGATGGACACCAGTAGTATTCCTCTGCCTACCTCCATGTCCATTACTGGCGGCAGCACTATGAGCACAAGCACATCCGCTTCCGCAACCGCACCTTACGGCTCCCAGTGGTCTGCGCCGCAATACAGCACCGGGCAAGCTAGCACCATGACTTACACTATGCAGCAGGGTATCGGCAGCCATGGCATGGGTGCGACGATGCCCACTCAGGCTGAATCCCAGCTGAGTATGCCAATGGGCATGCAAACCGGCAGCCAGAGCAACTCAAGCGGCATTCTCAATGACCGTTCCATCGCTGAAGGGGCGCTGCATTTCCATAAATACGGTGCCGATACCGTTACCAAAGCTGCCCTGGAATGCTCAGAGCCCCATATTCGCACAGCGCTGGCCAACATGGCCCGCAACTGCATTGAAATGTCTTATGAAATCTACAACTACATGTCCCAGCGAGGCTGGTATCAACTACCCAGCAGCCCGCAAAACTTTATTTCCCATGCAACACAACAGCAACAGCAGCAGTATAACAATCAATAACCCGCCTATAGTATGCACAATAAAAGCCGGCCAATGCTCAAGTGTGGCCGGCTTTGCATTTGACTACGCTTTATACGACAGAGCATTGTACTGCTCATTTAGCTAGCTTTGTTATTTAATTACTCCAATACTCGGTTATCTGATTAACCCGGGCCTGAATTTTTCGGTTTCATTTAAATTGCTAAGGTTTGTAGAATAATCTACCATGATTGTTCGGTTTTTCAACATGTTAATAAATCCTGTTGAACAATTAATTTGCCCGGAAATATAATCATAAATTGCTCTCCTTAAAAAAATCAACTAGAATTAGAATACTAAAACAAAATGGAATGAATACGGGACACGCAAGAAATTAACGGCTGACATTTTGAATGATTTTTGTGTTTCCTCCGTTTCTAATTTATTGAGGGAACCTGGTATAAAAGGAGGCGGTAAATTGAAGTACCCAATAGAAGCTTTGTTAAAAGAAAAGATATTAGTTCTGGACGGCGCCATGGGGACAGCCATACAAAAGCTGGGTTTGGGGGAAGAGGCCTTTAGCGGCGGCCTAGCTTGCCGACGCAGTCAAAAGGGCAACAACGATATTTTAAATATCACCCGGCCGGAGCTGATTAAAGAGATACACCGGAGCTACTTACAGGCTGGAGCCGATATTATTGAAACCAATACCTTTAACAGCAATAGAATCTCCCAGGCAGACTATGCGATGGAGCATATGGTTTATGACCTAAATTATTATGGAGCTCAAGCAGCCAGGGAAACCGCAGATGAGTACACGCAAAAGAAACTAGCTAAGCCCAGGTTTGTAGCCGGTTCTATAGGTCCAACCAATAAAACTGCCTCTTTATCTCCGGATGTGGAAAATCCGGGTCTAAGGAATATAACCTTTGACGAGCTGCGAGAGGCTTATGAAGAGCAAATTGAGGGTCTTGTCGATGGCGGGGTGGATATTTTATTAATCGAAACCATCTTTGACTCGCTAAATGCCAGAGCAGCTATCATAGCCGCTGATACGATACTGACCAGAAAGTCAATAAATTTGCCCATTATGATTTCCGGAACCATTACCGATAAAAGCGGCAGAATCTTAACCGGCCAAACCCTGGAAGCTTTTGCGGAAAGCTTAAAACACGATCGAGTATTTAGCATTGGCTTAAACTGCGCCTTTGGTCCCAGGGAATTAGTGCCCTTTATAAAAGAGCTGTCCAAAACCCAAGGCCTTTATATCAGCTGCCATTCTAACGCCGGCCTCCCTAATTCCCTTGGTGAATATGATGAGACACCGGTGGAAATGGCTGCGCATGTTAAGGAGCTGGCTGAGGAAGGCCACCTGAACATTGTCGGCGGCTGCTGCGGTACTACACCGGAGCATATTCAGGCTATCCACGAGGCAGTGCGGAATATTCAGCCAAGAAAAATACCCGTTCTTGAAAAGGTTACTATTTACTGCGGCCTCGAGGTGCTTAAGGTAAATAAAGAAAATAATTTTATCAACATCGGTGAACGGTTAAATGTAGCGGGTTCGGCTAAATTTGCCCGGCTAATCAGAGAAAAGCAATATGAAGCAGCCCTGTCTATAGCCAAGGAACAGGTGGAAAACGGAGCCCAAATAATTGATGTAAATTTTGATGACGGGCTTTTAGATGCTGAAAAGGAAATGGACTTTTTTTTAAAGCTCATGGCCAGCGAACCTGACATAGCCAAAGTACCGGTGATGATTGATTCTTCCAAATTTAACGTGTTGGAAACAGGCTTAAAAGCCATTCAGGGTAAGGCGATTGTCAATTCCATTTCCTTAAAAGCAGGAGAAAAGGAATTTATTGCTCAGGCACAGATTATCAAAAAATATGGTGCCGGTGTCGTTGTGATGGCCTTTGATGAGCAAGGGCAGGCAGATACCCTGGCCAGGAAAATAGATATCTGTCACAGGGCTTATCACATATTAGTGGATATCGTTAAGTTTCCGGCGGAAAATATTATCTTTGACCCCAATATTTTGGCCATAGCCACCGGCATTGAAGAACACAATAACTATGCAGTAGACTATATTAATGCCACCAGGTGGATTAAAGAAAATTTACCTTATGCCAAGGTTAGCGGCGGCATAAGCAACCTGTCCTTTGCCTTCCGGGGCAATAATGTGATTAGAGAAGCCATGCACTCTGTATTCCTCTACCACGCGATCAATGCCGGTATGGACATGGGGATATTAAACCCCGGCCTGGTGCAGATCTACGATAAGATAGACCCGGAGCTGCTCGACAAGGTGGAAGCTGTGGTCTTAAATAAAAGCACTACGGCGACGGAAGAACTTATGGTTTATGCAGAAAAGTTTAAGGGTGTTGAGGCAGCCCAAAGTGAAAACAAGCTAGCCTGGAGAACTGCGGATTACAACGAAAGATTAAGATACGCCCTGGTTAAGGGATTAACCGATTATATTGCCGAAGATATTGAAGAAGCCAGGAAAAATTACGACCGGGCTTTAGGGGTTATTGAAGGCCCCTTAATGGATGGCATGAAGCTGGTGGGCAATTTATTTGGCGAAGGTAAAATGTTTCTGCCCCAGGTGGTCAAAAGTGCCCGGGTAATGAAAAAAGCGGTGAGCTTTTTACTGCCTTATATTGAAGCAGAAAAAGCCGGCAACAAAAGCAGCTGTGCGGGCAAGATCGTTTTTGCAACGGTTAAAGGAGATGTCCATGATATTGGCAAAAATATTGTGGCTGTAGTGCTTGCCTGCAATAACTTTGAAGTGGTCGATTTAGGGGTTATGGTGCCCTCCGAAACCATCCTGCAAGCCGCCAAAAGAGAAAAGGCAGATATCGTCGCCCTAAGCGGGTTAATCACTCCCTCACTGGAGGAAATGGTCCATCTGGCAGAAGATATGGAACGAGAAGGCTTCACGGTGCCGCTGCTGATTGGAGGTGCAACCACCTCCAAGGTACATACGGCCTTAAAGATTGCCCCTAAGTACTCCAGAGGAGTTGTCTATGTACCTGATGCTTCCAAGGCCGTCGAGGTAGCCAGGCAGCTGGTTGACCAAACCGGGAGGGAAAAATATCTAGCTGAAATAAATGAGGAATACCAGCAAATCAGAGCAGCTTATGCCAGGAGAGAAATAAAGACAATTCCCCTGGCCGAAGCTAGAAAAAACAGATTTGAAATTAACTGGTCCGAGGCTAAAATCAGCGTCCCTCACTTCTTAGGCATTAAAAAATTAGAAAACTTCCCCATAGCCAAGCTAAGGGAATTTATCAATTGGACCTTTTTCTTTGCGGCCTGGGATATGCGAGGGGTTTATCCAAAAATTCTAGAGGATCCCAGGTATGGCAGGGAAGCCGGCAAGCTTTTGGCCGATGCCCATAAACTGCTGGATACCCTGGAAAAAGAGCATATTATATCTGCCAATGCTGTATTTGGCATCTTTCCGGCTAATTCAGCATGTGATGATATTGAGGTATACGACCCCCTGGACCACAATCGTCTGCTGACCACCTTTAATCTGCTGAGACAGCAGGCCAGTCAAGATAACCGATACAGGTGTCTGGCAGATTACCTGGCACCGAAAACCGGCGGCTTGCGGGATTATCTCGGGGGTTTCATTGTCACCGCCGGGCTTGGAGCCAGGGAATATGCAACAGATTTAAAAGCTAAAGGCGATGATTACAGTGCCTTAATGGTGAAACTGCTGGCGGACAGGCTGGCCGAAGCCTTTGCCGAACTGCTCCACCAAAGGGTTAGGATGGTTTACTGGGGTTATGGGGCAAATGAAAATCTTTCTCTGGAGGATTTGTTCAAGGGGAAATATACCGGTATCCGTCCAGCCTTCGGTTACCCCTCACTCAGGGACCATACGGAAAAAGAGAAACTATTTGCTCTTTTAAACGGCCACAGCATCGGTGTGTCTTTAACGGAAAGTTTCATGATGGAGCCGGCGGCCAGTGTATGCGGCCTTTACTTCGGCGCGGGGGAAGCCGAGTATTTTGATATTAATAAAATAGATCGAGAGCAGTTTGAGGACTATCTTAAGCGAAACGGCAGAACAAGCAGTGAAATAGCCAAAAGCCTTGGCTCTGTGTTAGGTTTTGATTTTATCCCGGAGCTTGCGTAAGTTCTTTGAAGTAACGGCCTACAGTGCTTTTACTGCTGCCGGTTGCTCATATCCCCCCGATTAATATAAATAAACTGCAGGGTCGAGGCTGCCAAAGCTTCCCTGCAGTTTTTTCCAATCAGGCACATAAACCACAGCCTATTTAATGACAAAGCATCCATTTTACTTTTTCTAGCCGTACATTAAACCACCACCGTCATTAACTGCAGCAGCTATCTCCCTCCTGGCCGGGATTAATAATACGGACGCATCAGCCTGCCGCACAATATTATGGCTGACACTGCCCAGGAAAAGTTCCTTCACAAATCCTCTTCCCTGACTCCCCATAATGACAAGCTGCACACCAATTTCCTGGACGGTTTTTAATACTTCTACAGAAGGATTGCCATGTTTTATTTCTGTATTTACCTCGGCATTCGAAATAGATTGGAGCCGCTGTTTCAAATTTTGCAATCGTTCATCGTCAATGCGATTTAATTCATCCAGACGGTCTCCCAAGTATTTGCTAATAGTTTGATCTTGAACGTGCATTAAAGTAATTTTCTTAACGCCTTTAGAAGCCATGCCCAATAAGTATTCAAAAGCCTGTTCTGCATTTTCGGAAAAGTCGGTGGGGCATAAGATATGATCACTGATACTAAAACTACCGGCCGTATCCGGTTCATACTCGTCCTCCAACCTTACGACCAGCACCGGCTTCCGAGCATAATGAATTACATCATAGGCGACTCCGTCTGAAGGAGTCTCACTGGTAAAAGAATGCTTATGGGCGCCAACAACAATTAATGAATAATCCTCCTCCAGGGCAATCTTGTTGACCATTTTTCTAGCCAAACCTGGTGCAATTCTGGTTTCAACAGTATATCCATGCTTTTCAAGAACCTCTTTCTTCGCCTTGAGGTTAATTTCCATCACTGAAGAAATATACGAAAGAGTGACAGTATTAGCTACCCGGGCATCCAGGCAATGTAATAGAAGACATTCCTTAACCCCATAAGCCTTTAATGCACCAAGTCGCTCAACTAAGGCCAAGGAGTCGTCTGATAAATCAGGCACAACAATTATTCTTTCAAACATAGTACAGCCCCCCTTCTGGCAATCTCAGAGTCAAGTCTACTAAGAAAATCATATTAAAAAACCAGTCCTGCGCAGTCATATCCAAAATTGTTATATAATAAATAATTTTCCACTTCTCCCAAGCTTGAAAGGCTTATAGCATCCATATATAAAGTACTTGTGGATATGTTGAGTTTATTGTAAGAATTATCTATCAAATTTGTCAATAGCCGGTACAATATTTGTCATATTAATTTATACTTAAAGGCGAAATGATTGATAAGGTCTTTGCATCGGGTCATAAAAGATTAAACTACAGGTCCTTTGCGGTTCCAGATTAGTTGATGGTACTCCTTGATGGCCCGGTCGCTGGAAAATATGCCGGCTTTAGCAATATTATACAATGAGCTTTGCAGCCACTGGTCCTGATCGGCATATTTCTGATTTAGTCCTTCCCAGGCCACGGTATAGGGCATAAAATCCTTTAATACAAAAAAACAATCATTTTCCCACAAGAGACCATTACGAATGCTATGAAAATCATAGGTTGTTTGTAAAAACCCATCCACCAGCTGGTCTATTACTCTTTTTAGGCGTGGTGTGCTGGAATACTCATCCCAGGAGTTATAACGACCGGCTACACTAAGCTCCATTACCTGAGCAGCGGTTAGCCCGAACAGCGCAAAGTGCTCATCCCCCACAGCCTCGTGTATTTCCAAATTGGCCCCGTCCCGGCTGCCCAGGGTAATTGCTCCATTGAACATAAATTTCATGCACCCCGTACCGGAAGCCTCCTTACTGGCAGTGGAAATCTGTTCGCTGACATCTGCCGCCGGGTAAACAATTTCTCCCAGCGAAACATTAAAATTCTCCAAGAACACCACCCGTATATAATCATTCACCTGTTTGTCATTGTTTACAATTTGCGCCACGGAATTAATCAATTTAATAACGTCTTTGGCCCGTTGATATGACGAAGCTGCTTTTCCGCCAAAAATAAAGGTGGTGGGTTGAATCGTCTTCCCTTCTTTTATAGCGTTATAAAGGTCCATGATTTTTAAAGCGTTAAGTAATTGTCTCTTATACCCATGCAAACGTTTAACATGGATATCAAACATTGAAGACGGGTCAATCGCCACCCCTTGCCGCTCAAAAATATATTTGGCCAACCTTTCTTTGTTTTTGTATTTCGCTTTGGCCAGTTGTTCCATAAAACCCCGGTCGTTACTAAAAGCTAGCAGTTTATCCAATTCAGTAGCCTGGTTAATCCATTCGACGCCGATGGCTTGGGAAATTAAATCGGATAAAGGCTGGTTGGCATAATGCAGGAAACGTCTATGGCTTACACCGTTAGTAATATTATGGAATTTCTCCGGGGTGATTTTGTAGAAAGCGCCAAAAATATTCTCCTTCAGTATTTGAGAATGAATGCGAGAAACCCCATTCACCGAACGAGAACCAATTACCGATAAATGGGCCATGTTAATCCGGCCGTCAGCAATTATAGCGGTTTTCCGGAGCAATTCTTCGTCGCCTGGATACCTGCTGCCGATATCCTGTAGATAACGACGGTCAATTTCTTCAATAATCATATAAATGCGGGGCAATAAAGCACGAAATAGATCCACCGGCCAGCACTCCAGGGCTTCCGGCAAAATAGTGTGGTTGGTATAAGAGAAGACGTTTACGGTAATCTCCCAGGCTTCTTCCCAAGACATTCCTTCCTCATCGATCAGAATGCGCATCAATTCAGGGATGCTGACGGCAGGATGGGTATCATTAATATGGAAGGCCACCCGCTTCGCAAATTTATCCAGCGACCCGTAAATCATCTTATAGTATGCAATGCTATCACCAACACTGGCTGCAGAAAGAAAATACTCCTGTTTCAAGCGCAACTCCCTGCCGGCCTGGTTCTGGTCTTCGGGATATAGTATGTTGCTGATGGCCTCCACTTCTGCTCTATAAGCAGCTGCTTTAGCAAATTCGCCCTGATTAAAAGACAACAGGTCAAAATCCTGCATCACAGGTTCGGCACTATACAATCTGAGATAGTTAATCTTGGACGTATCCATATAACCTAAGAATAATATATCATGAGGAACAGCCAATACCGGCTCATAATTTTCATGAATAAAAATAATTCGGTTGCCATCCATTGCAGTCCGTACATTGCCCTTGAATTTAACCGTGATCATCCGATCCGGCTTGGGCGTAGCCCACACATAACCATCCTTAAGCCAGGGATCCGGTACCTCCACCTGGCAGCCATCTACGATTTTCTGGGTAAAGAGGCCGTATTTGTAGCGGATCCCAAAACCAAAACCATAGCCTGCATCCTTTTCCTGCGCCATAGAATCTAAATAGCAGGCGGCCAACCTACCTAACCCGCCATTACCCAAGGGGGCCTCTTCTTCTTGGAGAAGCAGTTCATCATAATTAATATTTAAGTCGGCCAACCCTTCCCGTACAATGTTTTCTAAGCCCAAGTTCATCAGGTTATAAGCAAGCATTTTACCAATTAAAAATTCCATCGATAAATAATAGATACGTCTCTGATCTTTTTCAATATTTGTCTTCACTGCATTTACCCAATAGCTGTTCATCATTTCCTTAACTAAACTTACTAAGGCATGATACTTTTCCCAGTTGTTTGACAATTCCAAAGGATTGCTTTCCACCCGGCTGAAAGTATCCAGATAAGCTTTTTTAAAACTTTCTTTATCTTGAATCAACGATAATATCCTCCTCTCCTTTTAATTTAGTCATTTATGCACCTAATATTCGATAGCGAAAAAAATTACTTAATATTTGTTTTGTTAACAATATTCTAACATTTGAACTTAAATTTAACTACTTCTTAACTCAGAAAAGTCAATATTTAGTCATTCCTGTGGCAAAGTTGCTGTGTTCTTTTGTCATCCACCATAACAGTGAAACCAAGTTTCTCATAAAATGCTTTAGACGTATTAATGTCCTTAACCGTTAAACTAATCGAAAATGCCCCAATACTCATGCTAATTCCCCTTCTTCTTAGTATATTCAGAGCTACCCGCTTAACCAAACCAAGGTCTTTTCTTGACTACTAAAATATTTTCCCTAATCGCCCCGCAGTTGACCCGTATTTCTCAATCTTTTGTTACGGAAATACAATAAAATATCAGTTCCCACCATAACCATATTAAAGGCATAAAGGTAAATCACGCTATCATAAAAAAAGAAAATTTTGTGTAAGATGCCGGACACATACCCCGTAAAAATTACCAGTAAAAACAGCAAGCTTTTTCCCTCGATAGACCGGGATTTATAGGATTTATAAATGGAAAATGGCCAGGCCGCTCCGAAACATAACAGCATAACGATTTCAAATACACTCATCTTATCGCTCCATATCTACTACTTAACTTTTGATATGTCCTTTAAGCCTGGTTAATAATCTTCATGAAAACCTATAAAATTCCTTCCGTATAACTTGGATAAAAATTTGCCCGGCATTCGATCTTTAAAAATTACATATAGCATTTGCCATTACTCTAAGTCAATTAATCTACCATACACTGTCCCTCTTTTTATTGCTACTGTTTGTTCTGCATATTATTTAACGGTATAAATAGATGTATGTGCTATGTGCTAGGTTGATTGACACTCCCGGCAGACAATAGATATAATATTTTAACCATTAAATACTTTTTAGCGATTATGTTGCAAAAATAAAGGATAGAGGTGCTATTAATGCAAGAAAGTCATGTGGTTACGTGCTTTTTGGAAAATGACGGACAGGTACTTATCCTGAAAAGAAGCAACAAGGTTGGCACCTACCAGCAACGCTGGGCGGGGGTTAGCGGCTTTATCGAACCTGGGGTAAGTGCCGTAGAACAAGCCCGACAGGAAATTCATGAAGAGGTTGGTTTAGGTTCAGATGAAGTTACCTTACTAAAAGAAGGTGAGGTACTGCAAATTGTTGATAATAAATTGGATAGAAAATGGTTTGTGCATCCTTTCCGGTTTAACATAAAAAATAAGGATAAAATCGTGCTCGACTGGGAAAACACCGAGTATCTTTGGGTTCACCCGGACCAAATTCCCTCTCATCAGACGGTACCCGGTTTATACGCCGCCTGGGAGAAGGTCAAATGATGAAGCCGCTCCTCGACGATATTGACGCTATTATCACAAACCGGACTAGTGGAGCCAGCGAACTGGCTGTTCAGGCTTTGCAGGCACTCGCTAAGTCGGTCAAAACCAGTCAAGCAGCTACTCCGGAACTGTTCACCAGTGAACTGCAGGAGGTCATTGCTGCCTTAGCCAAGTGCAGGCCAACAATGGCAACTATTTATAATGCTGTCCACCGTTTTCAGCAGCAGTTGCAAACTTGTGTTGAATTGAGCAGTACCTTGCCCGAACTGCAAAATTATTGTATGAAAGCGCTGGACCAACTAAAAAAGGATGTCATTGTCAATAAAAAACAAAGCATAATCAATGCCGCAAATTTTATTAACACCGGTACAACCATTGCCACCTGTAGTTATAGTTCCACTTTAGTAGATGCCATCCACAATGCTGTACTGCAAGGAAAAACAATGTTGCTGCTGGTAATGAAGTCTCAAGCAGGCGCTATTAGTTATGGGGAACAGTCCCGTCTTCGCTTTGCAGCGGATGGCTTAAATTGCCGGGTTATACCTGACGATATCTTGCCGGATTCGCTGGATGGGGTGGATTTAGTATTGCTTGGTGCTGACACCGTGTTTAAGGACGGTTCGGTACTTAACGGTTACCCCAGTCTAAAACTGGCTGAGACAGCCGCTGTTCATAATCCCACGGTGCCTGTTTATGTAATCTGCGATTCATTAAAGTTTTCATTGGACCGCAGGTTGGATAAAATAGAAGAGGGTTTTGAAGCAATTCCATTTAAATTTATCACCGGTCTGATCTCGGAAGACGGTGTATTTAAGAAAGAGAAAATGTTAGATTATCTGAGTAGCCGCGCCATATATTCATAAACTTGTCATATGCCCACTACGCCACGGGGGACAGCACGTACTGTCCCCCGAAAAGCGTAGCTTACCATAAATTACTCAGTTACTCCCTAAAATAGCCTGCAGCTGCCTGACTAATTCCTGCATCTCCCGGTCAGTGCCGATAGTCACCCGCAAGTGGTTGTCAATACGCGGCTGTTTAAAATACCGGACCAGCACTCCTCTTAGCCGTAGTTCGCTGAACAGCTCCTCCGCACTTTGGTTCTGATGGCAAATAAAAATAAAATTTGCTGCCGAAGGCACCACCTCAAAACCAAGCTGCTTTAGTGCACTGACCACCCATTCCCTGGTGGCCATAACCGCCCGGCAGGTGGTGTCAAAATAATCCCGGTCACGCATAGCCGCGGCACCTGCCACAAGCGCAAGCCGGTCAAGGGTGTAGGAGTTAAAGCAATTCTTAGCCCTCTCCAGCCCCTCGATTAATTCTGCCGATCCAACGGCATAACCGATGCGCAGGCCGGCTAGTGATCTGGACTTGGATAAAGTCTGGGCCACCAGCAGGTTGGGGTATTTTTTTATTAAGGGGATGCAGCTTACACCGCCGAAATCAATATAGGCTTCGTCCACCAGCACCACTGAAGCAGTATTCCGCTGCAGCAAGGCTTCAATTTGCTCCAGTGGTAGGATACGGCCGGTAGGCGCGTTGGGGTTGGGGAAAATAATCCCGCCGTTATCTACCGGGTAATCTGCCAAATCAATCTGGAAATCGGCGGTTAACGGCACAGTCACCGCCTCAATCTCAAAAAACTTACTGTAAACCGGGTAGAAGCTATAACTAATGTCCGGGTAAAGAATTGGCTTTGCCTGTTTAAAAATTGAAATAAAAGCAAAGGCTAGTACTTCATCGGAGCCATTGCCTACAAAAACGTTATTTTTTTCCACCTGAAAATAATCCGCAACCGCCGCCTTGAGAATGTCTCCATTGGGGTCAGGGTAAAGCCGCAGGTCCTGGTTGGTGTGCTCACGAATAGCCTCCAGAACAGCCGGCGACGGAGGGTAAGGATTTTCGTTGGTATTTAACTTGATATATTGGCGATCCCTTGGCTGTTCGCCGGGCACATAGGGGTCCAATCCCCTGATTAATTCACTCCAGTAGATGCTCATTACATTTTCTACTCTCTTTCTCTTTTGCTCAAAGCCAATAAACTCTTTCATGCCTTGTTGTATATGCTGAGTAAATTTTACCTCAGTTCGCTGTCCTTGTCTATCAAGAAACCAAATGGGTAACCCTCAAGGCGTAAAATCCTACCTTTCAGTCATTAATTTAATTTATTAAAAAAGCAACCGCTATAAGAAAAACATGTTGACTTTGTGCCAGTATTATATAATATTAATAATGTAATACTAAACTTGAGACATAAAACCAGAACTGGCTATTATATAGTCAAAAAATTTAGGGAGGTAATATTATGGCAGAGCAAAAGATACAAGTTCATGTATTTGGTATCGACGCTCCGGTATCCACCGGCGGCGGTTGATGTTCTGACTCCGGATGCGGATCAGATCCCACTGGATGTGGGTCAGATAGAACTATGAAGGATGAGGCGCTTGAGCTGGCGGGCAAACTCCAGTATGCTTTTGGTGACAATGTGGAAACCAGTTTTGTTGACGTCAGCACCGATGAAATGAGTAACTATCCCGAGATAGAAAAGATATTAAACCGCGTTAAGCTGCCCCTTACTGTTATTAACGGCGAGCCTCGGTTCCACGGCGGTCTGGGTGTAGAAATGATCGTTGAAGCAATTAAGGATTTAAGTGCCTAAGCAAAGAGAATATTAATGGGCCGGATACTGGTGACGATAGCATCAGTATCCGGCCCATATTTTATACTCACCTAAGCAGGCATCTATATTAAACAAAATACATCAATTCAATTAAACCTGCAAAAACACCCTCGTCATAATAAGGCAAAATAACTTTATGCATCACTTTGCCACCCTTCTTAAGCGAATAATTATACGGCTCTCGCCTCCCCCTGGCGAATTCATCAGCCATTTGCCTAATTTTTTCTTTTGAAGCCTCTTTTTTGTGGCAAGTCAAAATGCTTTGTCCGATTAGCATCCCTGCCTGCTTGTGGCGCTTGGCAGCGGTTTGGTTAACGTATATTAACTTTAGCTGCGCGTCAACAACATACGCGATAACGCTTAGCTGATCCAAAAAAGACCAATCCATAGCTCCGTCCCTTAAACCCTATCTTTTAATTGTAATAACTTTGTGATTTTTTTCGTAGTCTATCTCAGCGTGCTGAGTTTCACTTACAAAACGCAACGGAACAAACACTCTGCCCGGCGCTATAACCTCCGGTGGGCTTGGTAATTGATGAATACTGTTATCGATGTAAACAGCACCTGTTTCAACATTTATTAGTATGTTACTATCACCATAGATATTAACCTGGGATAAGTTTGGTAGCCATTCCACTCGGACGTTCAGCGCTTCAGCAATAAAACGCAGCGGTACCATTGTAAAACCACTGGAGTTTATATATGGCGCCGCGTCCAAGCTAACAGTGCTGCCATTCAAAGTAGCCTGCATGCTTCCAATGGCAAATTTTATAATCTTTTTATCAATTCCAGTAGTTTCAACTTCTTCAGCTACCGGTTTTTCTGCTGGAGCAGTTTTATCAACATCAGCCTGGTCTTTTTGAGCATCATCTTGTTCTGTATCTGCATTTACCTTTACCTTTGCTCCCCCTGTTCTGCCCAGTTTATCTGTGCTAGGGAACGGGAACCCGGAACCCGACGGTGCCCGCATAGACATTATTATCTCACCTGCATCTTCATCTATGTAAATTGCACCAAGGTACAGCAGAATATAGCTATCCTGTGAAATGTCCGGGGTAGTGTTCACTTTGAGCATGATTTCATTTTCATCAAGCTGGGTTACAGACAAATTCCCCTGACCGTAAAGAGCGTTTTCTTTGCCACCATACTTGCGTGGAATTTTAACATAATTCTTTGCATTACCCACCATTATTGCCTCGTTACTGAGTTGTTCTACCCAGTCACCCTGGGTCATTGTAGATTCATCCTCATTGCAAAACCTAAAGTCTTCAGGAAGTCTAAATAATCCTATATCGCCATTCTTTAACGCCCCACCTGTAATTTTAATTAGAACAGTACCCAGCGAGCTAACCGAGTCGCCCTTTACTGCAGGTTGGGTAAGCACTTTAATCTCTGATGCAGCAGCAGTCGAAGCAAACATAAAAAATACAGCAAATACACCCAATAAAACCAGCTTCTTCATATTATCCCACCTCTTCTTCAATAATTCAGAAAACTATCCTAGTTAATTAAAATAATTGTAAAAATATTAACTCCAAATGTAAAGCTTTATTATACATAAAGCAAACCCCCCCGGCACAAAACCAGGGGGTTCATTAAAATTAATTCCGGCAACTACCTACTCTCCCAGGGACAAGCCCAAGTACCATCGGCCTCGAAGAGCTTAACTTCCGTGTTCGGGATGGGAACGGGTGTATCCTCTCCAGTATGGTCACCGGAAAACTTTATATACTATTTGTATAAGGTAAATAAGTTAATTTAACGGTGCCAGGCACCTTGTGTTTAACTTGTTGTTCCCTCAAAACTGTACAGCCAAGCAAGTAGTAGTTTAGCTAAGGTAACTCTATCACCGACTACCGA
>NZ_LSRS01000002.1:475349-528669 GCF_009932395.1 Sporotomaculum syntrophicum | reverse complement strand
CGAAGATAAAATACTGCATTTCTGCAGCTGGCAGGGGATGTCAAGACCTGGTAAGGTTCTTCGCGTTGCGTCGAATTAAACCACATACTCCACCGCTTGTGCGGGCCCCCGTCAATTCCTTTGAGTTTCAGCCTTGCGGCCGTACTCCCCAGGCGGGGTGCTTAGTGCGTTAACTGCGGCACTGGGGGGGTCGATACCCCCAACACCTAGCACCCATCGTTTACGGCGTGGACTACCAGGGTATCTAATCCTGTTTGCTACCCACGCTTTCGCGCCTCAGCGTCAGTTACAGGCCAGGGAGCCGCTTTCGCCACCGGTGTTCCTCCCAATATCTACGCATTTCACCGCTACACTGGGAATTCCACTCCCCTCTTCTGCACTCAAGCTCTGCAGTTTCAATCGCAAGCTATCAGTTGAGCCGATAGGTTTCACGTCTGACTTGCAGGGCCGCCTACACGCCCTTTACGCCCAGTAATTCCGGACAACGCTTGCCCCCTACGTTTTACCGCGGCTGCTGGCACGTAGTTAGCCGGGGCTTCCTCCAAAGGTACCGTCATTTGTTTCTTCCCTTTGGACAGAGTTTTACAATCCGAAAACCTTCTTCACTCACGCGGCGTTGCTCCGTCAGGCTTGCGCCCATTGCGGAAGATTCCCCACTGCTGCCTCCCGTAGGAGTCTGGACCGTGTCTCAGTTCCAGTGTGGCCGGTCGCCCTCTCAGGCCGGCTACCCATCGTCGCCTTGGTAGGCCGTTACCCTACCAACTAGCTAATGGGACGCGGACCCATCCTGTAGCGGTTTGTACCTTTCTTCACTCGATAAGGCTATCAAGTGAACGTATCCGGTATTAGCACCGGTTTCCCGGCGTTATCCCAGGCTACGGGGTAGGTTATCCACGCGTTACTCACCCGTCCGCCACTATCCAGCACTCAACTCGTTACCTACCTTGTATTAAGCGTTATCTCTTTATACTAGATGTTTCGCTTTTATTACAAGATAAGCACTGAGTTGAGTGCTGGACCGTTCGACTTGCATGTGTTAAGCACGCCGCCAGCGTTCGTCCTGAGCCAGGATCAAACTCTCCATTTATTATTCAAAAGAGTTTAATCTTTGCTCTCTTTTTTTATTTCTCGCTTTGCTTTCGCTTGACGAGGTTTGGTTCGGTTGCTGTCGTTTCATATTGGTCGCTATGGACCATTCACGACTGCGTTCGTTTTACATCTCTTTGCACTGTTTAGTTTTCAAGGACCATCTAGTTTTTTGGTGATTGGAACTTCGTTATAGCATTTTGTGTGTATCTTGTCAAAGACAATTTGTGGAATATCTCAACAACTTGTCCAAAATTATTACCAATATTGAACTAGTTTTGTTTATTGTACCGCTATAGTAGCGGCGACATTTGTAATAATACCACTAATATATGCTTTTTGCAATAGCACTTTAACCCATTTACAAATTAAAATGTTCTGTTCCCTGTATATCCAAGCTCATTTAATTATTACAAGTGTTATAGCACTTGCTTTAGGGAAAACTAACTCAGTATTTCACGAGGAAAAAATACAAAATAATTTGGAGGTGTTTGTATGCATCAACTGAAAGCCAATAATGGGCGAGGAGATTATGATTCCAGGGCAGGCATCTCGGTTAAATTTATGCATCCTGACAGAAAAGATATAACTATTTGTTACAATGGCTTACTTGCTAAATCAGGAGCTACCCAGGTATACCTGCATACGGGTATAGGGAGCTATTGGGACAATGTTTATGACCACCGAATGGAACGCTCTGCTAATGGCTGGGAAAAAACCATTCAAATGGAACGCAGTAACATCAACTTCTGTTTTAAGGACAGCGCTTGCAACTGGGATAATAATAACGGGCAAAACTGGTGCTTTAACCTTGTGGATTAATTAAGCTAAGTAGATACACTTAGAAGGCCCTGTTCAACCTGCAGGGCCTTCTAACGTTCTTCTTCAACGGTCCATTCATCTGGCCAGTTCATAATCTTGCTAATCTGGCGCGATCGCTCATTAATAAAGCTGGTGGCAAACTGATCAGCATCTTGTTCCGCTCGAGTATCGTCACAGGTTAAATAATTTGTAACAGCTTGAAACCGGTGTCTAAGTTCATGCATTAGAGCATGCAGCGAATATAACTGCCGACTATGTACATCATCCCCATCGTCAGTCTGCACAAAAATAAATATATATACTGTATCGGTAGATTCCTCATAAACCCCTTCCAGTTGTCCACTAAACTCATCCAAGGCAAAATTAAAGCACCTGGGAAAAAACTTAAACATATCTAGCCGGGTTTCATAAAGCACTATAGTATGCGGCGCATACTCTTTTCCTAATAACTGGATAATGTCTAAAATTTGCCGGTTAGTAATGAAGTTTTGATTATTGATTATTTTCATGCAAACCAACCTATTCAATTTAATATAGTAACATTACCCATCGTGCCGAGTATTATAATTTTAAATTTGCGCTGCCATCGTGGCAGTGAAGCTTTGCTAGGAAGGTGATCTTAGTGTTTGCCAATAACCATTCTGGAACATTTAAGTATCAGGTCAATAGTGGAGATACTTTATATAATTTAGCCCAAAAGCATGGTATTTCATTAGAATATATACTAGCCGTTAATCCTGGTATTAATGCCAACAAACTCAAAGTTGGCCAAACAATTAATATGCCATTAAGTACTCCCGTAGCTGTAGCAAATATATATGGAGGCCCATTAAGACCGCAAATCGCCGGCACGGTAAGCTTGTATGATGTGCCGAATGGTACGTGGGTATGCGCGGATATAAGCGGGCTTCCTCCTTATCAACCTGCGGCAGGCGGAGAAAATCCCATCGGTCCCCATGGGTTTCATATCCATATGTTCGGCAACTGCCAAATTGGTGATCCGGCAGATCCATTTCAGGCGGCGGGTGGACACTGGAACCCCTCTAACCAACCCCACGGAAACCATGCAGGTGATTTCCCCGTTTTATTCTCCAACCAGGGACGTGCCAATATGTGTTTCTTTACCGTTGCTTTCAAGCCGGAACAGGTTATCGGCAAAGCCATCATAATTCATCAAAACCCCGATGATTACAGAACCCAGCCGGCGGGTGACGCCGGAAAAAGATTGGCTTGTGGCATTATTCAAAGAGCATGATAAAGATTGTGTATTAACTACCGGTCTTTTTATCAGCAGGAAGCGGCATAGTCGTCTCTGCGCCTGCGGGACTCTTTTTTGCCGTGCAGTAGATAATACCACAGGATGCACGTCAGTACCAAAGCAGCCAGTGCTAAATACATGCCGCGAAAACCAACCAGCGGAATGAGAAATCCCAGTATAAACGGCCCAACCCCGACCCCTCCGTCCAGACAGACGTAATAAGTTGATGTTGCAAGCCCGACTCGATGCCGGGGTGATTCCTTCACGGCAATAACCTGGCAGCAAGATACCATCGTCCCATAACCAAGTCCAATTATTGCTCCTGCTAACAGCAGGGTGAAACCGTGCTTGGTTAAACCAAGCAACACCAGACCCAGCGCAAAGATGATTAGTGCTGGATATATTACCAAATTGGCTCCTTTTAAGTCAAATAACTGGCCGGTAAACGGCCTGGAAATTAAGATGAATACCGCATAAACCAGAAAAAAGACACTCGCCGCATCAATTAAATCAATGTTACTAGCATAAGTGGTGAGAAATGACATAACGCTGGAGTATGAAAAACCCATCAGGAAGATAATTATGGAAATAGGTATGGCCTTTACTTCAAAAAAATTGGTTATATTAAAACCTTTCATCGCCTCTAGCTGTTTTTTGCTAATCCTGGCTGCAGGAATATGTGCAAATAATGGTATAATCGTGCTGGTTACGGAAAAAAGAGTACAAATTAAAAATACCATAGTAAAACCGAGCTGCTGGCTGATAAAAACGCCCAGGAAAGGCCCTATGGCCGTAGCCAAAGTAAAGCTCATGGTGTAGTAACTGGTACCTTCCCCCAGGCGCTCCCTTGGGATAATATCCATTACAGCGGTAGCCATGGCTGTCGCGCAGATACCATAAGCAGCCCCGTGGATAAATCGGACCAGCAGAAGAAAGTTCAGATTTTCCACAGGAAAATAAGACAACGCCGCCAGCAGGAATAGGGCTGATCCTCCGTAAAGCATTCTTTTACGTCCCGTAACCTCAATATACTTGCCGGCAAAAAGGCGGAAAACCAACGCGCCAATAATGAAGATACTAGAAGCAAGACCTGCTATGCTTTTAGAAGCACCGAATTCTTCCAGAGCATAGACAGCGATATTTGTCATCAACAAGTAAAAAGTCAAACCAATAAAAAAATTCGCTGCTGAAATAATAATAAAATCTTGCGTCCACAGTTTTGGCTGTACTATATTCATTCCACCTACCTCCAAACACATTTTATACTTATCAAAAATAGTGTCAACAGGCAGCAATAGTGACAAATTCATTGCTGCCTGTTATATTTGGCCAGGTTGGCGGAATTTGGTTGTAACGGCGAGTATTCTTTAAGCGCAATTAAACCGCACATAAAAAGTGGTCCCCTGGGGGCTGGTCTGCACATTAATGGTTGCATTATGCCTGGCGGCAATGCTATAGCATACAGCCATCCCCAGGCCTGTCCCGCTTTCTTTAGTGGTAAAGAAAGGGGTTCCCAGTTTATCGAGCACTTCAGGTTCAATCCCTTTACCCTGATCCTGCACCGACAGAACTACCGCTCCATCATCCTGGTAAGTCCTGATAGTCAGGCCACCTCCGGCGGACATGGCTTCCAGTCCGTTGCGTACAAAGTTGAGCATCAGCTGGTTAATTTCCTTCTTATCTAGAAGCAAATCCGGAATATCCCCCAGTTCAATTTGAGCATATTTGCCGGACAGCGCAGCGTCTGCCTGAATTAACGGGAATAGGGCTTCGATGATGGCATTAAGGTTTTGCATCTTAAGATTTACCGGTTTATTTTTAGACAAGGCTAGGTATTCGGTAATAATTGCATTGGCCATATCCAGTTCTCTAATCATCAGGTCCAGATATTCAATGGATTCGGCAAACTGTTTTTTACCTCTGAATAATTGTAGGAAGCCACGCACGGTAGTCATGGGATTTCTAACCTCATGAGCGATACCGGCCGCCATTTCTCCAATTAAGTTCAGCCGGTCCAGACGGGCCATTTCCTGTGCTAATACTTTACGCTCGGTGATGTCACGCACAATCACCTGCACTGCCTTTTCCCCCGACAAGGTTAATGGCACTACCGCTGCCTCCACATCACGAGCTGTCCCATCACTCCGCAGGCACTGCATTTCAATAAAGGGCTCAGTACTTCCCTTTTCCAACGCCCGCCATGCCTGTTCATTAGCAATTTTCCGGGAATCCGGGTGCATATAGTCCAGCAACGGTTTGCCGATCATTTCTGCCGGGCTGTTTAACCCGATAAGTTTGGCAGCTGCGTTATTTACAAAAACAATCTTGCCTTCACTAAGCACGGCAATCGCTTCAGGCGATAGATCGACCATGCCCCGGTAACGTTCCTCGCTCTTCGCTAACGTCTGCTGCGCCCGTTTGTGCTCCAGGGCGTTAACCACGATTTCCCCGACTATTTTGAGCAGTGCAAAAATTTCATCCGGCCAATTTTTTTCTGACCGCACGGCATGGAAGCCCAGAAAGCCCAGCATTGACTTGCCATAGATTAAAGGCACCGACACTACTGACTTAACACTCTGGGCCAGCAGGATTTCTTTTTCAGCGTTAGCCTCCGGCGGAAGATCAAGTACCCTAAAACAAACAATGTTTTCCAAACGGCGTAATTTCTCCATCCACCACGGAAATTTATAAGTAGATGTTCCCCGTAGTCTTTCCACTTGCGGGTCAATGCCGTCGGCGCACCACTCATAGATATCATTTAGTTTGGTCCCTTTATCCGAAAACAATATCACATAGCAGCGATCCATCCCGGCAAACCGACCAATTTCCCCCAAAGCATTCTTTATGCCGCTGTCAATATCATTTGGCGCCAGGTTAATAAATTTGGTTGAAATCGTAGTGATCAGCTTTTCAAATTCAAATCGATATTTTAATTCCTGCTCCGCCCGTTTGCGCTCGGTGATTTCCTGCTGTAATTCAGCCGTACGCTCTTTGACTAGTTCATCAAGGTGGTCGTGCTGCTGCTTCAAGGCATTTTCCAGTTGCTTGCGCTCTGTGATATCCCAGACAGAGACCACTCTTTTCTTGGTCCGCGGGATCATGGCCACGATCATGACAATATTTTTAACCTTGCCTTGCTTATCAATAAGCATTGCCTCAAAGCTCCTGGGCACAGAGTCTGGATCAATCATGCGCTTCCAGTGGTGTTCTTTTATTCTCTCGACATCTTCCTGAGCCACAAATTCAATTAAACTCTTTTCACCTTCTAATTCATCTCTGGAATAACCGAAAAGTTTTTCAAATTCTGTATTTACCATAGATATGATGGCATTTTCCTCAATGATCATGGTAGCACTGCCCGTGGTTTCAAAAACCGTGCGATATTTGTCCTCAGACTCCCGTAGTTTTTTTTCGTCAAGATCGCGTACCTGTAAATAGCGGCGCAATAACAAATATAGTAGTACACCGGTAATTCCAACGAAAGCCAAGCTATTGTAGGCATAAAACTGCATTAACTGCTGTTCATTACCGACAAGTGAGCGAAGCAGGTAAGTAGACACGACCATCCATAATAGGCCAAAAACGAAATACAATATACTAATGCGCAAAGCAAACAATAAATATGGATTATTCATAAGCGTTATTTACCTCCTTCGAGATGGTTTATTATACATCACTCGTCAAATTACCTTCGGGAATATAATCGAATTTTGTAAATTAAGAAAAAAATTTAGATATTATTGTTTGTAATACATTTATAGCTACATTATTGTTGAATACTAAAAGATAAACCCGCCGCAACAAACCTTACGGCGGGCAGCTTTTGTTAATTAATTGTCTACTTGTACTATTTTATGTTAGTAGCGTAAAAAATGTCTTTCTTTATGTTCTAAACACTGTGCACTAATCTAGAAAGCCCTATTGTCCAAAATATATTCACTGAGCCATTCACCACTTTAATGGCTTATTACCAGGGAACTTTTTCCCAGCTACTCTCGTCAGCATGTAAAAAGCAAATAAATAAGGAGGTAATGGTTATGTCGTTACGGAAGGCCTGGTACGGTTTGCTGGCCATGCTGACATCAATGATCGTTTTACTGGCAAGTTTCTCTGCCGGGACGAACCAATCAGCGGCCGCAGAGCCGGCCACGTTCCAAAGCTATGAAGAGCTTGTTGATTACATTGAGCAAAATACGTTAATAGCCCGTCAGTTTGGCATACTACGCTACGGAGAGATCCTTGAGGACAGTGCAGCTCCTCAGAGTGGCGCGGCCCCTCCAGAAGCCGCGCAAAAAAACAAGAGGACTGATTATCAGAATGAAGCATTGGATACCACCGGCACAACCGATTACTCCAGCACCAATAACCAGGTGCAGGGAGTAGACGAAGCAGACAAAGTGAAAACAGACGGTGAATACCTGTACGTAATTAGCGGCCAAAAGCTAACTATTATAAAAGCTAACCCGGTTGCGGAGAGTAAAAAACTATCCACAATACACTTTGAAGGGCAACCTGTGGAAGCTTTTATTAACGTTGACACGCTATTAGTTTTCGGTAGCAGCCAAGAGAATGACCTTATGTTCATGCATAAGTATAACGTGGCCAACCGGGAAAATCCAGTACTGGTCAAGGAAGTAAAATGCAGCGGTTATTACCTCACCTCGCGGATGATTGGCTCCGAGGTATACGCAATTGTAAACGCCCCCACTTATCGCTACGAACCGGCCAGCCGGCAAAATAAAATAGTATTGCCCGAGCTAACCGTTGACGGTCAAGAGAGTACCATTGATGCCTCAAGCATCCACTATTTCAATAACCCTGACAATGCCTACAACTATACTCTGATACTATCTCTAAATATGCAAGATAATACCAACCAGGTGCAAAGCAAAACATTTTTAACCGGTACTTCTCAAAATATATTTGCATCCACTGGTCATCTATACCTGACTGGCAATAAAATGCCAGATTACGCCCTCCACACCCAAAAGCTGCTGGACGGGCTGGCTGAACTAGTACCGGCTGATATCGCCCGGCAAATTAGGGCTGTGCGGGATTCGGAGCACAGCTACACGGAAAAGACACGGCAAGCCGAAAGTATATTGGAAGAACACTTAAGCAGTATGAACTACCTACAAGCAGCTGCCATGGAAGAAAAAATAAGGGGTATCATGTACAAATTCCAACAAGATATAGGCCGAGAACAAAATAAAACCGTCATCCATAAAATGGCATTATTAAACTGCCAAGTGAAATACCGTGGCCAGGGCGAAGTAAATGGGCGCGTATTAAACCAGTTCTCTATGGATGAGTATAACGGTTATTTCCGCATCGCCACTACCTCGGAGGGGTTTTTGTCCACTACTGCGCCCGCCACTCGGAACAATATTTATGTACTGGATGATAAAATGAAAGTAACCGGGCAGCTGCTGGGCCTGGCCCCAACAGAAAGGATTTACTCGGCGCGGTTCATGAGCAACCGGGCTTACCTGGTAACCTTCCGGCAAACCGACCCGTTGTTTGTGGTTGATCTGGCCAACCCGGAGCAGCCCAAATTGCTGGGTCAGCTAAAAATACCAGGTTATTCGGATTACCTGCAGCCCTACGACGATAACCACTTAATTGGTATTGGCCGGGAGGTTACTACAGTACCAGTATCCCAGCCCTTTACCGAGCAGAGCATGATTATGCCCCCGCCTACCCGCGAACAGGGAGTAAAAATTGCGCTGTTTGATGTAACAAATCCCACAGCGCCCCGGGAAATAGCCAAGTATGTAATTGACCGGGATGATTCGGACTCAGCGGCACGCCACGACCACCGGGCGGTATTGTTTAGCAAGGAAAAGAACCTGCTGGTTATACCAGTTAGCTACGGCTCGACATGGCGCATCATGCCAATGGATACCAAACGCATGCTGCCCTACTTCCCTGAATGGCAGGGGACTTATGTGTTTGACATCTCACCCGAAAAGGGCATCAAACTACGAGGCAAGCTGGAACACCGGGTCAGCCAAAACGGTGCAAGTTTCTATGACACCGTCAGCCGCTCGTTATATATTGGGGATGTCCTGTACACCATATCCGAGCAGCAACTTAAGATGTATAAGCTGGATAACCTGAAGGAAATCAGGAAGATAGCTTTATAAAGCAGGAGAAATTTACTTTTGCCGGGGGACATTTTGAACTCTTGAAGTTGTTGCAACAGCTTCAAGAGTTTTTATTCTTTATTTCCGTTCCATTCTGAGAAATATACATCTAAAAATCTACGCCGCCCTGCTTGCCTGTTGAAAAAAATGTTAAAAAAGAGTAATATCAGGTAGGTAAAAAAACCAACGAAAGATGCCTGGAAAGGATATACAGCATGGATAAAAACACAATTCGCAATTTAGCCATTATTGCCCACGTTGACCACGGTAAGACTACCCTGGTCGACGGGATGCTTAAGCAAAGCGGCGTTTTCCATGAAAAGCAGGTGGTAGAGGAACGCGTTATGGACCGCAACGATTTGGAGAGGGAGCGGGGCATCACAATTATGGCCAAGAATACAGCTGTGCAATACGGCCAGTACAAATTAAACATCGTAGATACCCCCGGCCACGCCGACTTCGGCGGCGAGGTAGAGCGCATTGTTCAAATGGTGGACGGCGTGCTGCTGCTGGTGGACGCCTTTGAAGGCCCTATGCCCCAAACCCGTTTTGTACTGCGCAAAGCACTGGAGGCAGGTCTGGCGCCTATTGTGGTAATCAATAAAATTGACCGGCTTCACGCCCGCCCCAAAGAAGTTATCGACGAGGTATTGGATTTATTTATTGAGCTTGAAGCCAGCGATGCGCAGCTGGAATTCCCAGTAATTTTCACCAACGCCCGCGCCGGCACAGCCACTTTAGACCCTGGTACCCCCGGGACAGATTTGAAGCCGCTATTTGACATGATCGTAGATAGAATTCCCGCCCCGGTGGGAAATCCTCAAGCCCCCCTGCAGCTGGGGGTCACGTTGATTGATTATGACACGTACGTGGGACGGCAAGCGGTAGGACGCATTCAAAACGGTACCATCAGACTCAAGCAGGATGTAGCCGTTATTAAGTCTAACGATGAAATTAAACGCCAGCGTGTCTCGGGATTATTTGTTTTTGGCGGTCTTAAGAAAGTACCTGTGGAGGAAGCCACTACAGGGGACATTGTTGTTGTAACAGGCCTTGAAGATATTAATGTCGGCAACACCATCGCCGACCCGGAAAACCCGGTGCCGCTGAGCTTTATCAGCATTGATGAACCAACTGTAGCAATAGCTTTCCACGTAAATAAAAGCCCGTTTGCCGGTCGAGAGGGCACTTACGTAACCTCCCGCAAACTAGGTGAGAGACTGTTTCGAGAGATGGAATCAGATGTCAGCCTGCGTGTGACCGCTTCTGAGACACCGGATACATTTCTAGTATCCGGGCGCGGAGAGCTACACCTGTCCATCTTAATCGAAAACCTGCGCCGGGAGGGCTATGAGTTTGAAATATCCCGTCCACAGGTTGTGGAGCGGTTTATCAACGGGGTAAGGTGCGAACCGGTTGAAGAATTAACCTTGGATATTCGGGAAGATTATGTGGGCATCGTTATGGAGGGTTTAGGCCCCCGTAAAAGTGAAATTGTTAACATACAGCATAAGGACAACGGGCAGGTACGTCTTGTCTTTTATATACCTACCAGGGGCTTGTTCGGCTACCGATCCGAATTTATGACCGATACCAAGGGGCTGGGAATTATGCACCATGCTTTTCATCATTACGCGCCCTACCAGGGTGAAATTCTAACCCGCACCAGAGGCTCACTGGTGGCCTTTGAAACCGGTGATTCCACCGCCTACGGTTTAGAAAACGCCCAGGAGCGTGGTGAATTGTTTATCGGTCCCGGGGTGCCGATTTACCGGGGCATGGTCGTCGGTGAGAACTCCAGGCCAGGGGACTTGGTGATTAATGTTTGCAAGAAGAAACAACTGACCAATATGCGTAGTTCTACTTCCGAGATCTCGTCCAAGCTAACACCACATCGGTTAATGAGCTTGGAACAATGCATGGAATTTATCGCTGACGATGAGCTGTTGGAAGTAACCCCCAAATCACTGCGCATGCGTAAACAATCATTGTAACCTTAGGTTAACAATAAAGGCAGCAGCAGGTGTTTTTTGCAAAAGATACCTGCTGCATAGAGATATAACCATATAAACACCAGCCAAGCTGTTGTTGTGGCTTTACTTTTCACTACTTACGGTTATACCGGCCATAATTGTATCCAGACAATAACGAGCGGCTTCAACACCACTTTCTAGAAGCGCGACATACTGCTCCAAAGTAAGCCCAACATCTGACGGCTGCGGGCGCACATCCTCCAATAACAGGGTCAGTGCCTGCGGGTCACGGGCCAGTTCACTAATTATCGACTCCGCCAGATCCGGGTCTGCCAATGCCTGGGGAATTTCCAATACCCGGTGGCCTCCCCCTGGACCACGCAGACAACGCACCCAGGCTTCCGCTGCGGCACCAAGGGCGTCCTCTATCAATGCCTCCAGCATGGCAGCGCTCTCCCACACCTGGCTGCCGGATACTGTATTAAACACCACCCTGGCCTTTTTACCGACTGCCTGCCTTTTCACCTGCAGCAACCCGGAAAACAACCACTTTAAATCGCTGAATTCGCCGATATCCGGCAGCCACCTGGCTAAAGCGCTGTGCAATAAATTAAGCGCTGCGCCATATTCTTCTCTGTCTAGTAAATCTTCCCACAGCTTGTCCCTGTCTATACAAGCGCTAATCGCTACTGCTTGTTTGTTTAAAGGGAGCTGGCACAACAACAGCAAGATTTCAACCCTTTCTTCCAAAGCACCGGGACCTTCCGCCAATCCGGCCAATTGCTTCACTAACCAGGGCTGTTCAGCTAATTGATGTTTTTCAATTAATCGCCATTCGTCTTTAATAAACATTTAGTTCTTCCTTCCCACGACCAACTTTCCAAGCTAAGATTAATAAACTTATACTTTTAACCAGTCAAGCCAGCATATGACCTTCGGCTACCCGGTAGTAACTTATTTCCCCGGCTAACTATAGTTCTCCTCTGAAAAAACCCGGATACCCTCCCTCAGCAAAAGTGCCGTGGTACAGCCACAACCGGGAACCCTGTGGTTAGTAAAAGTGCCATCATAAATCATCTTACTGCCACAGGACGGGCTGCGTTCCTTTAAAATAGCCATGCAAGCACTGTATCGTTGGGCTACTGCCAGTACCTCTGCAGCTCCTCGCATAAAGGCAGCCGTGTTATCCACACCCTGGTTAGTTTTCACCCGGGCCTTGCCATCTAGCACATCAAAGCCGTTACCTCCCCTTATTTCACTGGGATCCCTTGGAACAGGCAAGCCCCCC
Organism: Sporotomaculum syntrophicum; assembly: GCF_009932395.1. Classification (GTDB taxonomy): domain Bacteria; phylum Bacillota; class Desulfotomaculia; order Desulfotomaculales; family Desulfallaceae; genus Sporotomaculum; species Sporotomaculum syntrophicum. The sequence continues at coordinate 516,096 of NZ_LSRS01000002.1, read as the reverse complement.
AGCACCTCCGGGCAAACAGGCACAGCCAGACCTTCCTCCACCAACCGGCGAAGCGTGGTGTAATCAAAACCATCACCGGTATACCGGCACTTTTCGCCAACCAAGCAGGCACTGATAATTATCATCGGGCACCTATCCACCTTCCCAACTGCTTAACCTAGTCACACTACCGTTTCTGTGCAGGCTTAATGCTTAGTTGGATTGGCATTTATCTACCAGCCTTATTTTTTCCCGCCGGGACAATTTTTTAATGGCAATTTCCCTCTTCAGCGAACTGCTTTTATCCGGCAGCACCTCATAATATACCAGTTCCACCGGCAAACGAGCTCTGGTATATTTACTCCCCTGCCCCCGGTTATGCTCATGTAGCCGCCTGACCAGGTCTGTAGTATAACCGGTATAATAAGTGCCGTCAGCACAGATTAATATATAAACATAATACATTATTACACCTTTAACATACAAAATCATAGATAAAAAAATCACTTAAATTAATAAAAATATTAACATGGGTTATAAATTTAATACTAGATATTTATTTCCACGTATGGTAATATATTACATATATTACCATAGGAGATGATCATATGATCGACATGGTGGAAGATTATATTGAATATGATATTTCCCCCCTTACACCTGCACTTAATGAATTCAGCGAATATGTCCGGCAAGTATTGGCCGGCATTAGCCATACTGAGTTGAACGACCGTATCATGCTGGAAGCAAGCATATACGGCAACTTGATCCAGACACTGGACAAATATGGACTGCGCACCTTTGGCCTGGCAACAGCCATAAAAAAATACTATAATTACTTTGTGGTTGAGGTTTTGGTTAATTGTCCTGAGCCTAAAACCATATTGGAGATAAAAATCCCAGTCTGTTAAATCACAGCCTACAGTCGGGGTTGGATTCGACCGTTCATAAAATTTCGCTAATTACTTACTGTTCATCGCACAATTCCTTTCTTGCTGAACAACTTAAATTGTCTACTATAATCATAGTCACTATTTGCGGGCACGATATCTTGAAAGTAAAAAAGCCCCCTATCCGAATGTAGGTGAGCTTTTTTATATGATCGTTCTTAATGATTAATCAAAGTAACACTGTTCGGCAATGTTTATGAAGGAATGACCCTTGCATATCCAAAGAAATGCTCTTTCCAATAGGGATCAGATACCGAAGCAATAGCAACTCCCCTGCTGGAGGTGGCACTGATAAATTTGCCACCGCCTAAATAAATGCCAACATGCGATATGTAACTACCTGTTTTAAAAGCCACTAAATCACCGGGTTTGGTTTCATTTGTTGTTACAGCCTGACTTACGTTGTACTGTTCAGCAGCAGTACGGGGCAAATTAATGTTAAAGTGAGCAAATACATACTTGGTAAAGCCGGAACAATCAAAACCGCTGGGCGACATACCTGCAGAGACATATGGCACACCAATAAAAGTTTTGGAATAATCAATTAGTTCGGTGACACGGTCACTACTTCTTGACACGGTTTGGACCGGATTCGCCTGGCTTGTCCAGGTGGATGGCTTGTCCTGCACTGTACCCGCACCAGAAGCTACCACCAATTGCTGACCTGGATGAATAATATTAGAAGTCATACCATTCCAGAACATAATGTTTTCCACCGATGTGCCGTGCATTCTGGAAATTCTCCAGAGGTTGTCCCCCTGGTTAACAGTGTAATATGTATCCGCAGAAGATATACCTGGTGACACTAATAAAGATGCACCGAGCGCAACTGAAGTAAAAAACAACTTTGCCTTTCGCTTTAACATGGTGCCTCACTTTCCACACCTACGAGGTTAGCTGACGGGTTAGGACCGAAGTGTTAGCCCCATGCTAATCGCATTTCACCCCTAAAATGGTTCCCCCGCTTCCATAATAGGAATTCGGTGACAAAATATTATTCGCCTCCCCAAATTTAGGCTCGCGATGTAATTTTATGTATTATTATTTAACAAGTCAAACAACAAAATTGTTCATTTTGCCAAAATATCTCGGCATAAATACATCATGAGCTCTTATTTAGCCTTTTAAACAATTAATAGACGAAAGTTTAGTTTTTTTGTGCGGCTTAATTAAAGACCAAAGTCAGCCGCAGTAAACACAGACTCTACGCGAACGTTCATCTCTTCCAAAGCCTGGGTACCACCTTCCAACCTATCCACCAGGACAATAGCCTTGACTACCTCACAACCGATTTCCCGCACAGCCTGCACCGCCTGGATTATTGAGCCCCCAGTCGTAAGAACATCATCAACAATTACCACCCGCTGACCCGGTTTAAGGGGCGGCCCCTCGACTTGCTGTTTGGTACCATGTTGTTTAGCTTCTTTACGCACAATAAATAAAGACAGGTCAAGACCTCTACGGTAAGCCTCCGGCCCCAGAGCACCCACAATGGGATCCGCACCCATGGTCAAGCCACCCACAGCATCAATATTTTCGTTTTCAAGCATATCACAAATGATTTGGGCAATTAAATAAGCCCCCTGGGGATTAAGGGAAACCTTCCGGCCATCAAAATAATAATTACTGGTTTTACCGGAAGAAAGCACTACCGGCCGGCGTTCAAAAGCCAGGGTATCCAATAACTCTTTAAGCGCTTGACGATTATCCATATCGAAAACCTCCAGTTTAATATGTAAAGTTTTTTTGCAAAACTGCCAGGCGGCGTAGAGCATCCATTTTATCTCTTTCGCCAACTCGCAGCCGCCGCAGGGCGGTTTCCAGCATATTTATAGAGAGATCGTAATTGTTGCGATCCACCGGGTAGGGGTGACCATCTTTACCCCCGTGGGCAAAAGAATAGCGCACCGGGTCCTTCAAGCTGGCCTTTACTCCGTAGACTACTTCACCAACCAGGGCAAAAGCCCGCACGGTCGCCGGTCCGACTCCCTGAACAGACAATAGCTGCTCATAGTTCTGCGGAGCCAAATCATAGAGTTGACGCAAGGTTTTTTCGATACGTCCTGCCTGAGGCACCGGGTGAGCAGCAGGTAAATCTAATCTGGCCAACTGCTCCCGGGGTAGCGCCGCAATCTTTTTTAAGGACGAAATAATTTTTTCCGGCTTCTCTTTAGTTTGAAAAACCGATACGTTGCGGGCTTGGTCACTCTCCCTGGCTACCATATTGAGCACCTTTAATCCATTTTGACCACAAACAGCAGCGTGCGGCTCTTCGACATAACTACGTAAATTGTCGCTCAGCCAGTGATAACGCCTTGCCCAGCCACTTTGTCCATCCATGCCCTGTTGAACCACCGCCCAACTCCCATCGCCGGTAAACATAAAGAAATGCTGGTAAATTTGGTAGCCATCCTGCACCGCCGCCGAATCAACCTTGGCACACATGCGGCTGGCATACTGCAAATTAGCCACATTGTCCGGCAGTGCATACCTGTCGGTATAAGCAGCTATTTCAAGGGGCGTTTTCCGTGACGTCATTGCCTTGCCTCCGGCAAAGAATATACCGGCATCCTTTTGTCTATCAGCCATCCCTTGCTTTAAGGCACCACAGAGCACCGTGGTCAGCCCGGATGAATGCCAGTCAAAGCCCACTACGCAACCAAAAGCCTGAAACCAAAAAGGATCAGACATGCGGCGCAGCACTTCCCGCGGCCCGAATTCCTCCACCACCGCCTCAACGATAGCCGCGCTCAGACGTACCATGCGCTCGAAAAGCCACCGGGGACAATGATGTCCATGTAAAGGTAAGTTAGCTATACCAGTTCGCATTATTTATCCCCCTAAGCAGAAACACTATTCTTTCATATCTACAAAAATAGCTGCTTCCTGAGGATCAAACCTGGCTTCATAATTACCCTTTTTACCTTCGAGATCAAAAAACTTAAAGATACCCCGAGCCCCGATCTTATTATTATTAAGCAACAGCCCGCCATCGTCTACCGCTTTAATTCTTAATTGCTGAGTATCCCTGTCATAAGCTACCTCAACCCGGTCACCACCAAGTTTACCGGCTAGTTTTACTCCTAATCTAATATGATGTTTAGTGAAGGCAACCACATCATCTTTAGACGACCTTGGTTTATAAACTTCAAAAGCCAAAACAAACGCCTCCCAACATCTAATTTTAATTATTTATTGCTTCTAACTTATATATAATCTTATTATATGTTATTCATAAATATTATCACAAAAACAACAATACACGGAACATTTTTAACTTAATCCACACAACATATCAGCACAAATTAGCATAAAAGCATAAAAAACCAGCATAATAAAGGTTATTTGTGCTCAAGTTAAATACTAAAATAAAATTCACATAATAGATTTTTTAACTGAGCATGCATAATTTTTATGGTAATGCAGAAAATATTGTACAAGTCAAGCTGATTTAACGAGCCGAACAATGGTTTAATTTTGGTAGACCAGAAAAAACCGGCCTTGTAATGGCCGGTTGGTTTTCATTCCTTAGGGAGTAGGCTGCTGGTTGGTTACCTGCGGAGTGGGAGGCTGTTGTCCCTGAGCCAGGCTTTGCTCATAAGCGGCAACCATTTTCTTAACCATGTTACCGCCAACAGCACCGTTCATCCGTGAAGGCAAGTCACCAAGATAACCCTGGTAATTGGGAATACCTAATTCGGCAGCAGTTTCATATTTAAATTGCTCCATAGCATTAGCTGCCTGCGGTATCAGTTTCCTGTTCCTGTTTTGTCCTTGTGCCAAAATAAAAACCTCCTCGTTAATTATTTTTAATTACTGGTGATGTCTTTATAATGCCCGACAAAATTACGAGTATGTGTGACACTATTTAGTGACACAGGAACAAAAAAAAACAAGTTGCTACTTTTAGCAACTTGTTTTTTTATATTCATTATAATAACGGCTGACTAGGTAACCGGATAAAGTTATTAACTCCAACGAAAAGCTTTATACAAACCAAACTGGATTAAAAAAAAGCAAGTCCCCGCAATGATTAATCACGGGGCTTTTCCTGGTGACCCAGCCGCGACTCGAACGCGGGACACCCTGATTAAAAGTCAGGTGCTCTACCGACTGAGCTACTAGGTCATTAAGCGACCACAACGTGGCCGCTTTGGCTGAGGCGGCTGGATTCGAACCAACGAATGACGGGACCAAAGCCCGTTGCCTTACCACTTGGCTACGCCCCAATAAACTGGGGTGGATGATGGGATTTGAACCCACGACCCCCAGAGCCACAATCTGGTACTCTAACCAGCTGAGCTACATCCACCACAAAATTTGCGTTCTTCCTTAACGCAAGAACGATCTTATCATACGCATTGCTTTAAGTCAAGAATTGTTTATTTGTAATATTATCCTTTTGCTATCTACTGTACTATACTATCCGCTCCAATGCCTGCTTGAGCTTGGCGTAGGTGGCCTCCAAACCCTCGGGAATTACTCTCACATCGGCTAGTACAGGCATAAAATTTGTATCGCCACCCCAGCGGGGCACTATATGTATATGTAAATGGCCGGGAATGCCAGCCCCCGCTACTTTACCCAGGTTCATCCCCACATTGAAACCATCGGGAGACAGCGCGCTTCTCTGCACTCTGACCATTAATTGAATAACCGTAAACAATTCCTGCATCTCTTCAAGTTTCAATTCCTCAATTTCACCTACATGCCGGTTTGGTACCACCATCAAGTGACCATTATTATAGGGATAAATATTCAGCAACGCAAACACATTGTCGCCGCGATACAGTACATAATTTTCAAAATCCTTTTCGACCCCCGCATTTAATTTCTCGCAAAAGATACATTCGGTTCCGGATTTATTAACCACATAAACGCCACGCCACGGTGCCCATAGCCTGTCCACATTTCATGCCTCCTGTAAGTTACGTATTCATTATAACTATATACTTTTTTATTAAAAGGGCAAGTCCTGCCAGGCTAAGTTCTTTGCCATACTTCCAGCTCCGGGTAATATTTATATGATTGGCCGTTACCCCGGCCAAAATAATTAAAAGCAGCCAGCCGGCCACTGCTGTCAAATTGCATTTCACCCGAAGCATCCCAGTGGGGGCAAGTCAATTCATTATATAATACAATATATTGCAGGCCGGGGTTACCTTCCAGGAAGTCAATGAATTTATTTAAAACACCAAGAGCCCGCCCCCGGTCCTCAGCATGGTCCCAGAGCCCGTATTTTTCTTCACCTAATAGACTGCGCAATAACTGGGGGTGATATAGCACGATATGCTTAAACAGTTCGATTGGTATTATATTTTGTCCACATTGCCAGCCCGGCAGATTCCACAGTTTAATGCGTATTCTCTTTAAAGTTGCTAATAAAGGAATTCTGTCAACTATTACCGACTGGCAGTTCTCCCGCAAAACATCAATCCCATATTCTATCTGCAGGCGCTGAGCTTTTTGGCCAACTAAATCATCAGCATTAACCTCGGGCTTGTCCCCAAAATACGAAAACCTTTTCCAGGCAATTAAATCGCCCATTACCTTTAAAGGTATCTCCATGAAAATATCATCCAGTATGATTCGCTCAATCATATCAAATCCGAAATCACAGCCCATCTCTATGCCGTCTTCAGTTACCCCTGCAATGTAATACAAACTGTATCCACCTCCAATGAATATAATAAGTGTTTTTGAGTAGCATAACAACGATTTATAATGTCGCTTCATGACTTCATTTAACGATGACTAAGACAAAATTTGCACTGTCAAGCATATTATTCTGACAAAAAAATAATAAGCTCATATCCGGTCGGATATGAGCTTATTATGCTAAAATATTTAAGTTTATATTATACCTCACTAACAGTAACAGCCTCGTTCTGGCAAATGCTTACACAGGTTTCACAGCCCAAGCACTCATCAGGTTCGCCGACCACAGTAGCTTTATCGCCATCCATAGCCAGAAGTTCAGCCGGGCAGTTTTCTACGCATTCCCCACAACCCTGGCACTTATCCTGGTTGATTTGCACCTTAAACATATTATATACCTCCCATAATTCATAAAATTTCGCAGGGGTTACCCCTTCATTGACCGGTCAAGCAACCAGCAAATATTATTGTACAAAACCCCCGGTGTAACGTCTATAGTAAATTGTGTTAGAAAATAAAAAAATTAATGGCGTTTAGCTGTTTTTTTGTACATGTTACTCGGTAATTGTAAACTCCCAGGCACAGTAGCAGCCTGCATCGGGCTTGTCCGGCGGGCAGCAAATGCACCGGGTACTAATGCGAGAGTCAATAGTACGGGCAAAGCCGCTGTATTCCACCAATCCCGCCGGCTTACAGGGAAATAGCGGCATATTTTTGCGCTCCCGGGCTGCCTGCACCCGGCAATCCTGCATGCGAAATACAAGTCTGTCAGGCGACCGGCGGATAATTTCCTGTTTATTTAAAAAAGTATATAAACGAAACTTTAAAGCCTGCTCCAGCGCATCCAGACCGCCCTGTGCCGGCAGACCAAGAAAGGCCATGATTCGCTGAGCTTCTAGAGCTGTAAATTTGCTCCACGCAGCAGTATCCACTGCAATAGCCTTATTCAAACCGTATTCTTTTTCCACAGCCTGAAACCACAGCCCATCGAGTGCCAGCCAGCGTTTGCTCAAATCTGTTATAAAATCAAGGAGCTGCTCCCTGGTCAAATCATGGATGTCTTTGAATGACAAAATTCATCCCTCCATAAAAAATTTACTGCAGCACATTATAACATAAAGCCTTAGCCCTAGCATCTAATCTGCCAACCGTTAATCATTTAAACTTAAATAATCGGTCGGTTAGGCAAGAATCAAAAAGCAAATGACCGACACTTGCTCACAACGTGTCGGCATTATTCTTAATGATGTCAAAATGTCATATTTTTGTGTGATTTTTTACGAGCGTTAAGCTTATTACAGCGTAATTTATACTTATTGCCTGTTTATGCATCAAAAAAACAGCCCTAAAAATATGAGGTATACCTAAAAATATGAGGTATAAAGGAACGCTCACTTGTTGACCGCGCTCCTTTATACCCCATTTAAATAAGAAACAATGTAGCATCGACTCAGTTTTTCGCTTTAGTAGCTGAAATATATACTGCCTCCAATAAATTCCCTTAAAATGGAGTTAAAGGGAACTTTAGCAGTTTCCATCGGTTCGAAAAAAGTCAATAAATTCATCAGGCGCTCTTTTGTTTCGTAATGAGGACTATCATCAGGTATTTTACTCAATGTCTCCTCGGCAAAAGGACGCAGGGCGTTCATTTCATAGAGCAAATTTGAATTAAACATAACGTCTGCGTCTTCCTGGTATTGAAAAATGCCTTCCTCACCCCTGCGCACGCTAGCCCACATATCTAAAGTCTCTTCAGGGTGAGAGCCCCTGTATCGATCGTCCCTAACTAATCTACGCAGCAATCTAATTTCAGTGGTGGGATTTCTGTTAACCAGGTCGAAATTAAGCCCGCCGAGGCAGCTGACATAAACTTTAAAAAGTAAATTTCTATTTATGTTTGGAACCAATATGGGATTTAAGGCATGAATTCCTTCGATAATGAGAATTTCTGAAGGTCCTACATGCATGGTTCTAGTTTGCTTAGCCCGGCGGCTAAGAATAAAATCATGTACCGGAGCCTCAATGGTTTCCCCATTAATCAACTGTTCAATATGTTGCTGCAAAAGCGGCAAGTCAAGCGCTTCAATACAATCAAAATTATATTTGCCATCCGCATCACGAGGAACTTTATCCCGGCTTAAATAGTAGTCATCCATGGAAAGGGAAACAGTCTTTAATCCATTTACATACAGCTGCGTGGCAATTCTCTGGGCAAAAGAGGTTTTCCCTGATGACGAGGGTCCAGAAATAAGCAGCACGCGCAAAGCACGGCGCTGTTGAATAATCATATCCGCAATATCGGAGATTCTCTTTTCATGCACAGCCTCCGCAAGACCAAGTAATTGCATACTATTTCCGGAGAGAATAAATTTATTTATATCGGAAAAGAATTCAATGCCGATATTTTTTAACCAGCGCTGGCTCTTTTCATAATTGTTAGCCAACAAAACGGGCGGTTCAATAGGCTTATTCCCTCTTTTTACGGGATCGGAAAAGTCGATAATAAAACCATAAGAAAAAGGGGTGATCGTGAATGGATCGGCCAGAGCAGTGGTGGTGTGGGCAGGGTAAACTACTTTCATCAGCATGTCGCCTACCAGATAGTGATAATACCCATCCTTATGTTCAATAAATTGGATCGGGCTATCCTGCTCAACCCATTCCCTTAGTTTTATTTCAATTTGTTTTACCTCTCTTACAGATAACAGGGAACCGGCCAGGTTGCAAAAAACCCCCTCCCCGATTGAGTAAGCTGTTTTTAAAGCATCATCGGGAAACAAGTCATGCACCACTTTAATAAGTCCCAATTTAATAGTTTGGGTGCCTTTACGAAAATGGGTTTCAATCATATACTCACCTTCTTCGCAGTAGTTTGGCTAATTATTGTTTCCACATAAAAATGTTTATTCCTTTGCAAATATTCTGCAAAGTTTTGTCAATATCTTATAGTTCGGTTATCCATCCCCTGCCGGTAAGCTTTACCCCAGTGGTCAATGTCTTGATAAAGACAGAGCAAAATAAGTCTCCCACCAACGCTTTCTTCACCGGAGAAAGCCTTAATATTCCACCTAACACACCCCGCATCACCTGGTGAGTAACCGCGCCGGGGTTATCAAATAGATAGTTCTGCAAGGTTCCCTTCTCCAAACAGGCCAGTATGTTACGCTCAAAGATAGTTTCCGGAGGCAACACGATGGGCTGACGTTTTATTAGCTGCAGTGCACCCCGGGCACATTGAGTAGCACATACCCCGCATCCCAAGCAAATTGTTTCATCCACCCGGGCAATTGTATTTTCTTCCACCGCCCCAAAGGATGCTCTCTTAACTAAATTAATTCCATTTACCGGACAGGCTGAGACACACCGGCCACACCCGGTGCATTTTTCAACGGCCACTGTAGCAATAAAGCTAGAGGTTTTGATAAAGCCGGTATACCCAAATTTGTTGATACCCTGGAGCATATTGCAACAACAGGAGCAACAGCAGCAAATAAAGGTTATATTCTTTCTAACATTGTCGGCGCAAAACACCAGTCCCAGTTCTTTACAGCGCATTAGGTTTTCCAACACTTGTTCGCGGCTTACCTGAGCGGCCATGTGATGTCTAATTAAATAATCAGCGGCGTAGCCAAAAGAAGTACATGTGTCCAGCGGAGTGGCGCAGGTTTTTTGGCCAATGTGCTGTTTCTCATGCCGGCAGGCGCAGGTACCTATAGCATACTGGTCATGGCTTTCCACAATAGCCTCGACTTTTTCGTAAGGTAAAATCTCCACCACATCTTCGGGTGCCACTGTTTCAGGATAGGGCATAACTCTGGTTAGTGCAATTTGCTGCCCGTCGCCGGCATTAGCCCGATAAAAGTCGTCAGTACCTGACAGATAGGCATGAAACAGCTCGGCCGCTGCCTTGGGACTATAGTTTGAACCGGTTCGCATCATGGTAAACTCAAATATGCCCACCATGAGAGGGGACGGCATGTAGTAATACTGTCCCTCATGATACAGATCCAGCACCAGTCCCTTTTCCGCCATAGCTTTCAGGCTGTCCTGCAGTTCGGCCGATTCAACACCGGTAATGCCGGCGATTCTATCCACACTGGATAACTGGTAAGGCATCTGCACCACAAGGTCTGCTTCCGGTTCAGAGTACAGCTCTTTAAGCACCATGTGCAAAGCCTTATTCCATGGGGATTTTATCGTCAGGTTATCGATTTTTTCGCCCAGCCTGCGGTATATATCTTTGCCCGCCATGTGCCCCATGCCCTTGCCATCCCTTCATGTAAACATACATCGTTGTGCTTTCATTAATTAATCTACTCTTCGCCAATTAATTAATGCACTCCTGCAAGGACTTAGCCCAGGCAAGAAATGATATACTATATCATACGCTGAAAATAAAGTTTATTCCAAATCCCTGGCAAAAATAACCTAAATAGGTCTTTGATCTTTGAAAGAGGTGTGATAAATTATACTTTGCTGAGTATTACTTAAATGTGCAAAATGTTTTGGAACCGGAAAAGCTATACTGAAAGTGTCATGCAAGTTAATTACAATATGACAACTGAGAGGTAAAAAGTGGTTAAATGCGTTATTTTCGACTTTGACGGCACAATTGTGGAGTCACGCTACCTGGCCGTGGAATTGCTCAATGAACTGGCTCCCAAATACAAGCTCCGCAAAATAAAAGAAAGTGACTATACTCACCTGCGCTCGTTATCCATCCCCCAGAGATGCAAATTCATTAATCTCGCTTTTTACAAATTACCCGTGCTAAAGATGGATTTGACTGATAAATACCGGCGGGCCACAGCCTCTTTGCCCATCATCAGCGACATTAAAGAGGTGCTTGACCGGCTAAAGGCGAGCGGGCTTGCGTTAAGCATTATATCCTCCAACTCGGCGGAAAACATTAACGCTTTTTTAAGACACAATAAAATTAGCTCATTCGACAATATCATCTCATCCGGAGGCCTTTTTGGCAAGGATAAAGCTATTAAAGATTTTTTAACCCAACAAGCTTTAGATAGTCAAGAGGTAGTTTATGTTGGAGATGAATGCCGGGATATTATCGCCTGTCAAAAAAATAAGGTGCGCGTTATCGCCGTCACCTGGGGCTATGATAGTGAAGAACTGCTGGCCGGCTATCATCCTGACGCTCTCGTCCACCACCCGTTGGAACTATGTAATGCCATTTTCAGTGATGCAGGCTAAAAACAATCAGCACGGGCTGCACCGCCCGTGCGCAAATAAATCTCTCTCCTAATCCACTGTCCTGCCTACCGCCAAGTCTTCCAATTCTCCTACCAGGCGTGCAAACATATCCAGGCATTCCTGCACTGCCTGCGGAGTGGTCATATCCACACCGGCCGACTTTAACAAATTCAGCGGATAGTCGGAGTCCCCTTGATGCAAAAAATCAATATAGCGAGTAACCGCCGGAAGCCCATCCCTAGTAATTAGGCTCGTTAGAGCAGTTGCCGCCGAAAAACCGGTTGCATATTTATACACGTAAAAGGCGTTGTAGAAATGGGGAATTCGGGCCCATTCCATATCAATCTCATTATCCACCACTACATCCGGGCCGTAATAATCAAGGTTCAATTGATGGTAAATACTGCATAGCAACTCCGGTGTTAGCGCTTCCCCGGCCTCCACCCGCTCATGCGTAATTTTTTCAAACTCGGCAAACATGGTTTGCCTGTACACAGTGCCCCGAAATTGTTCCAGATAATGATTTAGCAGATACATCTTCTTATCCCGGTCTTTTACTTTTTCCAGCAGGTATTGTACCAGCAATGATTCATTGACTGTGGAGGCTACTTCAGCGGTAAATATTTTATAATGGGCATAAACGTAGGGCTGTGTTGTATAAGAGTAGTAAGAATGCATCGCGTGCCCCATCTCGTGGGCCAGGGTAAATACATTATCCAGATTATCCTGATAATTCAACAATACATAAGGATGCGTGCCGTATGGACCCCAAGAGTATGCACCGCTGGTCTTTCCCTTGTTTTCAAACACATCTACCCAACCCTCATTGATGCCCTGAATCATTGTTTCCACATAAGCATCACCCAGGGGAGCCAGGCCTTCTCGCATCATCTCCACCCCTTCCGGGTAGGTGATGTGCCAGTTCACTTCTTTAACCACGGGAGTATAAATATCGTACATATGCAATTCGCTTAGACCGAGCATTTTTTTCCGCAGTCGCATATAGCGGTAAAAAGGTTCTAAATTTTTACGCACTGTGTGAATCAGCTCATCATATACCTCTACAGGCACATTATCGACAAATAGTGAGGCTTCAAGTGCCGAGGGATACCGGCGCGCCCGGGCGTAAAACACATCTTTTTTGATACTCGAGCCCAGGGTAGCCGCCAGCGTATTGCGAAACCGGCTGTATGAACCATACAGGGAATCAAAAGCCTCCCGGCGTACCCGGCGGTCTTTGCTTTCCATAAACTGCAAGTAGCGGCCATGAGTAAGCTCCACCTCGTTGCCCTCTTCATCTTTCACCGGAGTAAAAGTCAGATCGGCATTATTGAACATTTTAAATATGTTGGCGGAAGCCTGGGTTACTTCCGACGCCCGGGCAATCAGCTGTTCCTCCGCCGCAGAAAGTACATGCGGCTTTTGCCGCACCAGTTTCTCCAGCACAAACCGGTATAACCCCAGCCCGGCTTCTTCTTGTAAAAACTGCTCAAGAGTTTGTTCCGGCACAGTCAATATTTCAGGCAACATAAAAGAAGCCGCAGCCTGGACCTGGGCACTCAGGCTTTCTGCCCGGTCGGAAAGAGCCTGGTAAACGGGATTGGTATTATCTTCATCGCGCCGCATATGGGCGTAAGTGTACAATTTTTCATTAAGTGCTTCCAGCCGGTCCTGCAGTTGAAACGCCTCAAACAATGTACGGGCCGATGCGCCCAGCTTGCCCTTGTAAGACTCAATCCTGGTGGCCAGATCCAACGCCCGGCGGAAATCTTGTTCCCAGGCTTCGACTGAGACATAAATATCTTCCAACCGCCACTTATACTGGTCGGGGATTTCTTTGCGAGTGGGCAGATTGCCTTTGTTCATTATTAACCTCCTTTTAGGGTCGGAACCTTTTATAATAGCAATCAAATAAAAACGGGATGGACGGTGATCGATTAATATTAATCCGGTAGTATTTTAAGCTAGCATATGAACAGCATGATACCATTATGCACGCCTATTGCTTAATAGATAATCACGATCTCCTTTTCATGTTAGCAACACCACGCAGCTTAGTAAAGTTAATGTTCTAATACTTAGCCAAGTAATGTCTTATTTCCCATTGATGTACTTGTTCGGCGTATTCATACCATTCTCTATATTTACCTTCTAAAAAACGATTGTAACAATGTGACCCTATTGCTTGTTCTATAAGAGGGTCCTTTTCCATCTCTTTTAGAGCTTCAAATAAATCCCGGGGCAAGTGTTCTATTTCTAAAGCCCTTCTTTGTTTCTCGGATAAATTATGAATATCTTCTTCAACCGGCGGTGGTGGCTTGAGCCTGTTTTTTATGCCTTCGATACCTGATTTTAACATTACTGCAAAAGCCAGGTAAGGGTTAGCAACAGGGTCGGGATTTCTTAACTCAATACGGGTTGCATTACCCCGCCGGACAGGAATTCTCACTAAAGTGCTGCGATTAGAATTTGACCAGGCGATATGGGTGGGAGCTTCATAACCGGGAATTAATCTTTTGTAACTGTTCACTATGGGATTTCCAATAGCAGTCATACCTTTAGCATGCTTAAGTAACCCGGCCAAATAATTGAAGGCAATATTGCTTAATTGGTACTCGCCGTTGGCATCGTAAAAGACGTTGTTATTGTCTTGAAACAATGACTGGTTGCAATGCATGGCAGAACCGTTTTCACCTGCAAAGGGCTTGGGCATAAAAGTGGCATAAAGACCGTGTTTCTTAGCTATATTTTTAACCACGTCGCGAAAAGTAACCCATTGATCAGCAGTTTTCAACGCCTCTCCATACTTAAAATCAATTTCATGTTGTCCGGGAGCTACTTCGTGATGAGAGGCCTCTATTCTAAAACCCATTTGTTTCATAGTAAGCACAATATCTCTTCTGGCATCTTCACCATGATCTATCGGCGCTAAATCAAAATACCCTGCTTTATCGTGAATATGAAGAGTTGGTCCCCCGTCTGAATCAGTGTGAAAAAGGAAAAACTCGCCTTCAGGACCCATATTTAATTCATAACCCATATCTTCAGCTTCTTTTAGTGCGCGTTTTAATATCCACCTTGGACAACCTTCAAAAGGCGTCCCATCGGGATTGTAAACATCACAAATCATACGAGCTACACCTTTTTCAGTCGGCCTCCAAGGCATACACTGAAAGGTGTCGGGGTCTGGCACCAAACACTGGTCGGACTCATTAATTCGAGCATATCCATCAATAGAAGAACCATCGAACAACAAATTGCCCTCCATTGCATCCTCAAGTTCATCCGGTGTAACATTGACACTTTTTAAAACACCAAAAACATCGATAAATTGCAGTCTAATGAATTCTATATCTCCTTTTATTACTCTATCAAAAATTTCCTGTTTTTTAATTTCCCGATTTTTATCTTTAAGTTCTTCGGTAATGATTTTTCCCCCCTTTTATTATTATTTGTAAAACATCTAGCAATTTAATGATATATAAGTCTAAGTGTATTAGCTAATGCATAAAAGAGCTTCAGCATACCTAATAATGGGATTAAGATGTATTGAGACAGCTTATGCTGATAAGCCATAATATTAGTACCGGTTTGATTGAACTGCTCCATATTACAAGCTATATAATACTTTGTATAACAAGTCCCAGTAAAAATGACGGACCTTGTACAGTAGATTTTCAGACCAAAGTAACCTTACCCTGGCTGATTAATGAAGGCATTAAAGTTCCTTAGTCATAATACGTTTTAATAGAATTTGATAATATATTTACGAATATCTTATCCTGTGATAGGATAAAAGTTGTTTTTGTCGGTCAGAAGCAGTCTAGTTAATCAAATACAAGGTTTTCCGGTCGCGGCCACCCGGATTAACAAAACAGGAGGCGGTTTAGTTGCGTTTATTTCCCATCATCATGGCCTTGTTTGTTACTGTGCTGTTGGTTTCAAACACTGTAGCAGTTAAAATCACTCATCTTGGACCTTTTTATTTTGACGGCGCGACGATTCTTTTTCCCCTAACCTATATCTTTGGGGACATCTTAACCGAGGTTTATGGATATAAACGAAGCAGAATTGTAGTTTGGACCGGATTCTTGGCTTGTGTCTTTATGTCTTTGATGTACTGGCTGGTGGGCATACTACCTGCTGCCAATGATTGGCAACAGCAGGAGGCTTACCTGGCCATATTGGGCCAAATTCCAAGAATAGTAATCGCAAGTTTGATTGCTTACCTGGGCGGTGAGTTTGTTAATGCCTTTATCCTGGCGAAAATGAAAATCGCCACTAAAGGGCGGTATCTTTGGACCAGAACAATTGGCTCCACCATAGTGGGCCAGGCAGTAGACACAGTATTATTCGTAGTTATCGCCTTTACAGGAATAATACCGGCCAACTTGTTAATGTACATGATCGTATCCAACTACGTTTTTAAAATAGCCTTTGAGGCCTTAGCTACTCCCTTTACCTATGCCGCAGTAGGGTTGGTGAAAAAGATAGAAGACGTGGATTACTATGACAGCGACACGGATTTCAACCCCTTCAGATTTTCCATTAAAGACATGATGGCTTAGGGAGTAACAACCATCTGTACCAATAATTAACATCAAAAAGCCGCACCCACTTACCAAGGGGCGTGCGGCAAAATCAAACCTTGCATCTCTGCCTACAGCAACCTGGGGGGGTACAAGGTTTAAACTATTTTAACATTATAAACTTCGTAAAGAACAGCCCAAAAGGGCAAATAATCTAATTTACTGTGTACCCTTTAATATTTCTACTACCTTTTCCCTAATGGCGCTGGACAAATCTATGCCGGCGGCATTAGCTAGTGAAAGGCAGTAAATCACTAGGCCGATCAGTTCATCCCGCACCCGCTCATGAGATAAATCGGCGGTTTCAATGTCAATGAGCAGTGATGGCTCCATGTTATGATACTCTCTTAAGCGGGAGTTTTCTACAAAAATGGCCACAAAGTCTTTAAGCTGCTTAAGATTTGTAGTAGCATCAGTCATTGACATAAACCTCCTTTGTAAATTTTATTAAAAATAAATCTATACACATTCCAGCATAAAAATATTGGCACCTTTATATATGCATTAATTACAATATGCATTTGTTAAAAAAAAGGTGTTCAGCCAACTAAAAAAGCACCCCCCAGAGAGAGTGCTTGCACCATCAAACGTTATGATAAAAAGACAGAATACCTTTGGTATTCTGTACGTTAAGCATATTCGATTTTGCAAATTTTTACTTTTTCAATCCTTTTGTTTTTTACTTCTTCAATTTTAAACACAACATTATTATGTTCCAAAGTATACTCTTCACCATCATTAGGAATGAACCCCAGCAGCATGATTAGAAACCCGCTTAATGTATCATAGTCTTCTGAATCATCTTCGAGATCTAATAATAATTCTTTATTTAATTCCTCAACAGGCAAGCGACCTTTGACCAAGTAGGTGTTGTCGTCGATTTTTTTAATATCCGCATCTGAGTCTAAAGTATCATCATCTTCAATTTTCCCCATTACTTCTTCAATTACATCTGCAATGGTAACAATACCGGAAAAACCACCATACTCGTCAATCAAAATTGCGATTTGTTTTTTCGAGTTTTGTAAATCCTTAAAGAGATCATCAATATTCTTTCTTTCAGGCACAAAATAGGCCGGTCGGAGAATGCTCCTAATGTCAACATTGGCAAAACCCACCCGGCGAGCTTCGATAATAAAGTCTTTGATGTGGAGTACACCGATGATGTTATCACTATCGCCTTCGTAAACCGGAATTCTGGAATGCTTTTGCTGCAACAATTCGTCAACATATTCCGACAATGGCTCGTCAATATCAATTAAATAAACATCAGTTCTCGGTGTCATTACTTCTTCTGCCAATTTGTCATCAAACTCGAAAATGCTATCAATCATTTCCTTTTCTGTTTCATTGATTGCACCATGTTCTTGCCCGACTTCAACCATTGATTTAATTTCTTCTCTTGACACCCTTTCTTCCAGGTCGGGATTATTTACACCCGTGAGCCGGATTAATAAGTTTGTGGAGAATGTTAGCAATTTAACAAAAGGTGCGGTTAGTGTTAGAAAAAACATTACCGGCTTCACGGCAAAAAGCGCAATGGCTTCTGATTTTTGCAAGGCTAGCCTTTTAGGATACAGCTCACCTAACACAAGAATAACGTAAGATAAAATAAGCGTCACGACAATCAGCGCTAAGTCCTGGCTATAAGGGATAGCAAATTTGCTTAGCAACAAACCAAGGTCATCAGCAATACCTGTTGCCGCATAGGCACTAGAGAAAAAGCCCGCAAAGGTAATTCCAACCTGAATAGTTGATAAAAACTTTGTGGGCTCTTTTATTAATTTCTGCAATAAAACGGCTTTACTATTGCCTTCGTCAATTAAAATTCTCAATCTAGTTCTATTTATAGATACAATTGCCAGTTCGGCAGCAGCAAAAAAGGCGTTAATAATGGTAAGAATAGCAATGACGGTTAATTGCACAAATATACTCGCTGACTCCGGATCCGTTTCCATTAGATTCCCTTTCTGATTATTAATAATTTATAAAAATTATAATAACCCAAACTGTATTTTTTTTCAACCTTTAGGTAATTGGACCATGGTGATAAATACATAATAATTGTGTCCATTTCGGCAGCAGTTCAATTATTAGCATAACATTATGACATCCTTCATCATAATATGTTGGAAGGAATGCGAAATGCGAAACGCGAAATTGGCCAGGCTTTAATGTCTTTCAATGGAGATGATTCCTTTGCAACAAAACATAACGCAAACTGAGTTAAGAAATCTGGTTGTCGGCATAGATACTGAGGTGCCGATAGCTGAGCATAAATTTACAACTGCAGTAAATTTTGATAATGCAGCGTCTACCCCGCCCTTCCTGGCGGTAATGCAAGAAATTAATAATTTTGCGCCCTGGTATGCCTCCGTGCACCGGGGGACAGGTTACAAATCGATTTTATCCACCCAAATATTTGAAGGTGGCCGGCAGGCCATTAAAGATTTTGTTAAAGCTGACCAAGAAAAAGATGTAGTTATTTATACCAAAAATACTACGGAATCTATCAATATGCTAGCTTATCTGTTGTGTGCAGATGTTCCGGACCATAAGGACCAGGTTATCCTTACAACCTGGATGGAACACCTGGCCAATGATCTACCCTGGAGAAGCAAATTTACGGTTGATTATGTAGATATAGATAATTACGGCAGGCTGTGCTTAGATGACCTGGAAAGCAAACTCCAAAAATACCGCCATAGAGTAAAATTGGTTACAGTTACAGGAGCCTCGAACATAACAGGATATGTTAACCCGATCCATGAAATTGCCAAACTGGCTCATCAATACGGCACGAAGGTGCTGATTGACGGCGCACAATTAGTTCCACATATAGCGGTTGATATGAAACCGATAGAATCACCGGAACATATTGATTTTCTGGTTTTTTCTGCACATAAAATGTATGCTCCCTTCGGGATAGGGGTACTAATCGGTCCCCGGGAGTTTTTTGACCGGCGTGAGCCTGTATATAAAGGCGGGGGAGATGTTAAACTCGCAACACATCAAAATATTTTTTGGGAAGATCCCCCGGCAAAAGATGAAGCCGGTTCTCCCAATGTTATTGGCGTAGTAGCATTAACGGCAGCGATTAAAACTTTGACAAGTATCGGCCTTGAACGAATTGAAGCACATGAAATATCTTTGGCCGACTATGCATTGGAAAGACTAAAACACTTGCCAGATATCGAAATCTATACCCACAGTCAACGGGGAAAAAGAAAAGTGGGAATTATTCCCTTTAACATCAGAGGCGTACATCACGAATTAACTGCCAAAATACTATCCGGTGAGGATGGGATTGCGGTAAGAAATGGCTTGTTTTGCGCACATCTTTATGCTCAGAGGCTGTTGAATTTAACTCCTGAATGCCTGGATTATTACAGCAATAACCCGGACATACCTTTTCCCGGCCTGGTTAGGGCCAGCTTTGGACTGTATAACAACTTTTTGGAAGTAGACCGATTTATCATGGCCCTGCAGAAAATTATTGCTAATAAAAGTATTTATATAGCCAAATACAGCGACAGCTAGCAGCTTATTCCACCCGCCTTTTAGCAAGCAAAGATATCGCCCAAGCAAAGAGAAAGGGGATTGAATCCTGTAAATTACAGAACTCAATCCCCCTAGGGTTACAATGCTTTATTCAATTTCGATCTTTTTCGTCGCCGCCTTTTCTGCTTTGGCTTTCGGCAGTTCAATTTTAAGAACGCCCTCGACAAAGGAGGCTTTTATTTTTTCCTCATCCACATCATCAACATAGAAAGTTCTCTTTAACTCGCCGTATTTTCTCTCTTTCCTAACGTAGTTTTCCGTCTTTTCCTCAGTAGTGTCTTCTCTTGTGGCTGAGACTGTTAAATAGTTGTTTTCGAATTCGATGTTAATGGAATCCTTGTTTACTCCCGGGAGGTCGGCTTCTACTAAATAGGCGTTTTCATTTTCCTTAATGTCGACTTTGAAGCCGAAACCAAATTTCTCAAAAGGAACCGGTGCGAAGAAGTCACTATCAAAGAAATGGTCAAAAAAGTCTTCTCCTCTTCTCAACAAACCTCTCTTGAAAGGAACAATATTAAACATAGACCCAACCTCCTTATTTAAATGAAAATTATATTTATATAGTACAAGCACCAAATAAGGCACGTCAAAACGCATAACACCTTGATTTAGCAAGTTTTGGTCTGTTTTCAACGCAAAATGAGTTTATATTTTTAATTTTGCGAATTTTGGGCATTTTCTTATTAATTGATGCACAGCAATCATCGTCTGTCCCCCCCAAAAATATAGCTGCCTGCGAATTAATTAGTATAAGAATAATAGGGAGGGATAAACTTGAAAAAATTCTTTACTATTATGCTGGTAATGTTGCTGACAACAGCCTTGTCAACCGGCGCAGCATGGGCTAAATCCGGCAACGCCAAAAAGGATAAGACTAAACCCAAAGCGCAAACCGTACAAATGTATAAGATGCAATACAAGGCTATGGTAGACGGCAAAATCTCAGCTAAGGGCACTAAGTTCAGGGACACTAAAAATCATTGGGGCAGCGCCTCAATACAACGAATGGCAGATATGGAGTTGTTCAAAGGTTACGATGACGGTACTTTTAAACCCAACAAAAACATGAGCCAGGCAGAAATGATTGCACTACTGATGCGATTAGCAGACAACGATAGCAATGACAAAAAAGATACAACTTACAGTGAAAATCTTCGGGAAGTCCCCAGTTGGGCCAGGGATTCAGTTAAAAAGGCCATAAATTTAAAAATTTTAAACCTGAACCGGTTCAATTCCGCACAACAAGCTTCTCGAGCTCAAACCTGTGTTATATTTGCTAAAGTACTAGCTTTAACTCCAGTTGATATCGATAAAGTAAATTTTAAAGATAAAATATTAATTAGCAAAGATGATCTCGGCTACATCCTGGCGATGTATCAAGCAGGCTATATTAAGGGCGCACCGGGGAACTACTTCTTACCCAACAATTATATAACCAGAGCGGAAATGGCTACCATCCTGGAAAGAATTTTGAAGGACCTTAAAGAAGATGAAGACGATGTAGATGAAGAGGATAATACTGATCTTACAGACCTGGAAAACGAGCTACTAGACGAATACTCCGAAATTGAAGAGGTACCTGTAGAAAATATCAAGCTATCAGGAGACGAGGATCGTTTAGACGTTGAGATCGAGGTTGAGTTGGACGAATACAAGGATGAATGGTCCGATTTAAATAATCGTGATATCAAGGACTATTTAACCAACCTGGTCGACGAAATTCAAGACGAACTTGACGAGGATACCATTGTTAGAGGCAAAATAATCAACATTGATAAAGATGACGTGTTGGTTAAATTTACTAAGTACGGGACCGGAAATCTTATCGTAAATTATTATGATGATAATGTAAATGATATTAACGACGTAGAGGATGAGCTAAAAGGCAACGAATATAATGTAAGTAATATTGATTTCAAAATTACTTCAATTAATTACGACGAAAATGATGAAGTAACGGTCGTTTTAAAATCCCGGGAATATATATCCGCTAATGAATGGGATGACCTGAATAACAGAGCTATTGAGGACGACGTAAGAACCATGTGTAAAGAACTTGCCGAAGCCTTTCAAGATGATGCCGACGCAGAGCCGGAAATAGTTCACGTCAAATTGTATAATATATATTCATATTTTCTGGCAAGCTATGATTTTGACGTAGAGAATGAAACACTGGATTAGCTGACAAGAGCATGAATAATACCTCAGGCAAAGAAGGGGGGTAAAGCACAACGAGCTAAAGGTTCATAGTGCTTTACCCCTTTCTTTCTATAAAATACAAACAGCGAGTTCCGAAGAACCCGCTGTTGCAGTACAATTAGACAGATTGTCAATTGATTTTCATAATTCCGGAAAATCCCGTGATATCAAATATCTCCTTCACCGACTCATTTGCCCCAACAATTTCCATTTTCGTTCCCTGAGCATTTATCTTTTTCTGTGCAGTCAAAATCACACGCAGCCCTGCACTGCTGATGTATTCCAGTGCGGTAAAATCGAAAACGAGATTGACCGCTCCTTCTTCAAATATAGCACTTAGTTCGTTTGCCAGCTGGGTACTGGTTACTGTATCCAGTCTGCCCTGAAGGGCTAGAGTGGTGGTATTCCCCTGCGCATTTTTTGTAATCTTCATGGTAAACTCTCCTTATCTTAGCTTTTAATTGACTTTTTTTCTCTTTGATTATCTTTAAAATTCTTTTATTACTTTATTTGTTTTTCCATTACCAAAATATTTTTTCCTGCTTCCCTACGGTATTCTATTTTATCCATCAAATTACGTACTAAATGTATACCTAAGCCACCAACTGCCCGTTCATCAATGCCTAGACTTAGATCCGGTTTTGACTGTTTTAAGGGATTAAACGCCATCCCATCGTCTTGAATAGTAATAACCAGCATTTTTTCCTGCAGGTCAATTGTTACCAGGATTTCATGTTCTCCACCTTCGGGGAAACCATAACTGATGGTATTGGTCAGCAACTCATCCAGACAAAGGTTAACTTGAAAATTTAGTTGGGCAGGTAGATTATTAGCTGCAGCAAAATCTTCTACGTCTGCAGCCAGGATGGGTATTTCCTCTAGCTTATTTTTCACGCGATACTCCACTTGTTTTTGCTTGAGATATTTTATAACCATTATAGTTATGTCATCAGACTGGCTGGCTCCGTTTACAAATTGTCGGGTGTTATTCAAAATGTAATTAACCTCATCCTTGGCAGTTTTACCGTCAAATTGCCGTAATATGTTTTCCAGTCGTTGTTCGCCCAAAAATTCCCCGTCAGGATTCATTGCTTCTGTTACCCCATCCGTATACATCACCAGACTATCTCCTGCGCTAAGCTTGATGCTGGCACAAACATATTTAACATCTTCCATAACTCCTAAAGCCATTCCAGGTATTTTGGGCAAAGCTTTTACTTCTCCATTTTTCCTGAGTAAATAAGGTGTATTGTGGCCGCCATTACTGAAAATCACTTCTCCGGTTGAAATCGTTAGAATACCAAGAAATTCGGTTACAAACATACCGGAGTCATTATCCTCACAAAGTTCGTTATTTACCCGGTATAATATTTCATCAGGACCCAGATTGATGTCGGCTTTGGCTTTTATCAAGGTTTTGGTAACCGCCATAAAAAGGGAAGCCGGAACTCCTTTTCCGGAGACATCTCCTATGGTGAAATAGAGATGATCCTCATCCAGCAAGAAAAAGTCATAGAGATCCCCTCCCACCTCTTTAGCAGATTCCAAAACAGCAAATATATCGAATTGCGGCCGTTCTGGAAAAGGCGGGAAGATTTTGGGAACAATGCTCATCTGTATTTCGCGGGCTGCACTCAATTCCCCCTCAATTAATTCCTTGGTATGCTGAGTTTCCTGTTCTTTCATTAAATTGTGAATGATAAAAGCGAATATGCCCATACCCAAAGTATTGGTAATAATCATAGGTAAACTTACATTCTGAATTATAAGCAATGCTTGACTAAATGGCTTTACGATTACCAGAGTCAAACCCATGTGCAAGGCTTCCATCAGAGCCATAA
This sequence comes from Sporotomaculum syntrophicum, assembly GCF_009932395.1. Lineage (GTDB taxonomy): Bacteria > Bacillota > Desulfotomaculia > Desulfotomaculales > Desulfallaceae > Sporotomaculum > Sporotomaculum syntrophicum. The sequence goes on along the minus strand of NZ_LSRS01000002.1, from coordinate 492,108 downwards.
ACACTACGGCACAAGTAATGCTGGCGAATTTACCTTTCCGATACTGATAGATAAGACCGCCAATTAATCCTGCCAAAACAGTGGAAATGGAACAGGGGATATAGGTAGGCCCACCCAGCGTATAGCGATGTATTCCGCCGATAAGACCAGCGCCAATACCGACCCACGGCCCTCCAATTAGTCCGGCAATGGCTGGTCCCAGATCACGGATATTAGCAATTGCCCCCATAACATCTATACCGCTTAGTGTTCCGTAAATGGAGAATATTCCAAATATCAGAATCATGCCAAGCTGTTGCTTAATGGTAATTTCGTTCTTAGTCATTATGGCTATATAAGCCCTGGTCCTGGTTAAAACATAGGCTAATACTATGACCACCGACATATTTTTTACTAACTCTATGCCTAAATCGATAATGTTATGTATTTATGCCGCCTTCCTTCTTGCTATAAAAAGATATAGATGAAATTTCAACAAATAATCAAAATATCCTGCCGGTTTTTAGCAATTGCAAGGTTATCCGTGCTTTTTGTAGAATATTATTTAATAACCTTTAGCAGAAACATTACCCTACTTATATGGTTTTATCATGGGGAGGAGTATTCAATATGCTTGAAGTTTCTATCTTCATTGAGGAAGGTATCCTTCAGATTTGTTTACAGGGGCGGTTTGATGGGCTGGGAGCCCAACTTTTTGAGCAAAAATTAAAGGAAGGTATAAAAAACGAAAATCAATGGATTATAGATTTCACAAATGTTACCTACTTATCCAGCGCCGGAATTCGGTCCCTGATTAAATGCGGCAAGAAGTTAGCAAAACTTGACGGAAGATTAATACTAATGGGATTAACCCGTGACGTTAAATCAGTGTTACAGACTACCGGCGTACTTCAGCTATTTGGACAGGCTGAAGGTATGGCCGAAGCCATGAAACAAATAAATATGAGGCTTTTATCAGAAAGACCTAACAGTTTTGCGGCTCTGGGAAGAGTATGTACCTGGCAAATACTATCAGCTAAAGAAAGCTGTCTCGATATCTGGAATCCGTTAAAAAAGCCCTCACGGAATAATTTAGATAGCATTAATCTTCTTCCAGCCAGTCTGGAAGATCTTGGTGTGGCTTTTGGCATAGGAGGTTTAGGTTTTGACCGCGTGGACGCTTTTGAAGGATTAGGGCCATTTTTAGCTCTGGAAAGAATGATCGGAGTAATGCCTGCAGATGGTTATAATCAACCGGATTTTATGGTAGTAAATGACCCTCGGGAGGCAGAAACGTATATAGCTGCTGCAGCAAGTTTTAGTGGACAGCCGTGGGGAAGATTGGATATTCCGCCAGGTGCACCGGTTAATTTACAAGATATACATAAACTGATAATTGAGAAATTACAGGAAAAACCACATCAGAATAAAGATCTCCTGGGTATGGTAATAGTTGGCCGAACGCAGACGGTAAACGGGAGCTATTATCAAAACCGTGAAGATTTGAAAAACAACCATTTACATAACCGGGAAGTTTCAGGCAACAAAACCATATTGCTTATTGGTATGGCAGCAAGTGCAGCTTGGAAAACAGATGAGTATTTGGCACCGCTAATGGCTCAGCAGGGTATAAAGCCGGGAGAAGAATTCTTCTGGGGAAATGTTCTTGTTTTTGCCAATATCATTGATTGGCAAAATATTCAGGAGCCTGGGGAGGTCTTAAAGTATTGCTCGGATCTGGAATTAATGCAAGATGTGTGCATAGCCGATAAAAATATGACTCTTACTGAAGGGAGGGTTTGGTTCTTTATACCCGGACAAATCCGCTCCGGGGAGGAGAAACAACTGCAGATTGAAGTAGGGGATGGGATTGCTTTCCCGGAGGAATGGGGAATTATTACCCGTCGCCTTTATTCTGATGCCAGACGAGTAGTTCTAGAACCATTACACGGAGGATTTAGTCTTGGTAAACCATTTCGCGTAACAGCTTATGATAATGCTAATCGACGCATGTTGCCTACAGTTTTAAAGATAGGACCAACCTCCTTGATCGAAAAAGAAATTGAAAACCATCAAAAATATGTGCACGGTTATATTCTTAACAATTCCACAACCATTATGGGACAAACCACGTGCGGTGATACCACTGGGATGAGATATAACTTTTTGGGTATCAGCGGACCGGATAGCAATCTTTGCTGGCTGACTAATCGCTTTCAAGAAAAGCCGGTGGGGGAATTAATACCGCTTTTTGATGAAATATTTACTCATATCCTCAAACCCTGGTACGGTCAACCCTGCTGGGAAATGATTAAGCCTTATCAGGAGCATAATCCTTTGGTGCGATTTCCAATGATACTTGAAGAAGCGGAAAAAGAATTGGGAATATCGGCTCACCAAGACATGATTGATTGTCCCGAATTAGGTGTGGTTCTTCCTAATCCCTATAATTTTTTACAAAAAGAATATCCTGCCCGGCAATCCGCATCCCGCCTTTGGTATACGGGTATCAATCATGGGGATTTAAATATGCAAAATATCCTGCTGGACGAACGCGACAATGTTTATATTATTGATTTCTCCGATACCGGGCCGAGAAACATAGTATCTGATTTCGCCCGTTTGGAACCTATTTTTAAATTTGAGATGACCCGGCTGGGAAACAATGAAGATTTGATATCTTTCTTGGAATTCGAGCGGGCCCTGGCGCAGGTAAATTCATTAGATGAAATGCCGCCATTCGTCTACCGTGGAAATGACCCCGAGGTTGTTAAGGTTTATCATATGATCTGCCAGATAAGAAAATATGCCAAAACGGTAGTAATCTTTGAAACAGATATTATTCCCTATCTTTTAGCCATGCTGGAGTGGACTTTTCCCGTCGTTATTTATGGCAGTGTAACCCCACTGGTTAAAAAAGCTGCAACCTATAGTGCTGCTTTGATAGTAGAACAAATTATGCGATTGGATAGAATTTGAGATAGACTCAAATTCTATATCCATATTATATCCATATTAAAGAACACTTAACTATGTATGTCACTTTAAGGCTTGCTCCGCCGGGGAGAGGAAATTACTATATAGCCCCCTAATAGATTTGGAGAAAGTACGCATAATACGTTAACATATTATTTGGCCAAAAAAAAGGCGAGTTGTCAGACACTCGCTCTAGTACCGTTATCTATGATAAAGGCAACCTGAGTCTACTTCATAGTAGTTACGTGTTTCACCTTATCAGAATAGTTATATCGGCCCCTAATTTTCGTATATTGACTTCTTACTGTTTTTTTACGATGAAAATCTCTGGTCATATATTCCGCAATATTTTCCGTTTTCAACAATTTAGAAGCTCGTCCATTATTAGAGTATAGATAATTACATATTTTGGCCCAAATACGTTGTATCTCAAGAAATTCCATGTAATGTTTTTTAACGTTACGGTGATATTTATCTAATTCTATCGCTATGTTCATAAATTCATTTCTATTAAAATAATTACATATTTTAGGCAATGTTTCGCTTAGCTGTTGTCTCATCAGTTCGATTTTGTCTTCGTAGACATTTCGTTGTGTTATATATAGCAGAAGTGGTTTATACCGAATCCAGCCAATACAAGCATTATAGAAGCGAGTAATAAATTGCTCTGAATCTGCTTCAACGCATCGAAGGCTGATAGGTAATACTCCATCAAGCAAATGATTATAGGTAAAAAATCCGTCATGGAATGTATAACACGGTACTCGCATCACCTTGTGTTCGCCCAGGCAGGCACTTAAAAAAGTATCTTCACCTCGTGCACCAGGCGGATTATAGAAGGGCTTGACTCTAAGGGGATCAGTCAGGTTAATACAGAGGTTCCCTCCGGAAATAAATTTACAATGATTTACTTCCTTAACCTCCTTTACTGCCTCACTGGTAAGCACCTGCGTATCAGCATAAGTAATACCGCCATTATTCATTATCATTCGTATTGAATCCCAATTAATTATATCGTTGCTTATAGCCTCTATAAACATAGCAAAATCATTCTCGGTCAAAACACTATTAAATTCCACATAAGGAATGGGGGATACATACCCACAATGGTAGCCATGAGTGATATCAGCCTGTCTGATATAGCGCAAGTGAGTTCTTATAACATGCTGACCACTCCATACAACATTCGGGCGTGTCCTGGTTACTGCCAGTGGATATTCGTCATCATCCAAGAAAATAAGATAATCTATGTTGTTTTTTATCGCTGTATACAGAATAGAATTACGCTGAGCCGCATATCCACTTCCAAAAATCCAAGTTTCGTTATTATTGATAACATTTTTGTTTACAAGATGCTGAACTTCCGCCTTCATCTCATCTTTACCAATAAAATAGACATTATCTATTAAATCAAGCACTTCTTTTTTTATTTCTTTATAATCTTCCGGTTTAGTATTTGAATACTTCAAATCATAAGCAACTAGAAGGTTTAGACCGATATCTTTTCTTTCAGACAAACCACATTCCCGCCAGTTGAAAACATAAGTCTTTAGAACCTTTCGGAAACTCTTACGTCCAGTCGCAAAACCTATTCCTAATTGAATGTTTTTATTCAATATTATCGACCTCCCCAATCATTATTAAAAACATTCAAAAAAGAGTAAGTATCACTAAACGTTTTATATGACTATTAGAAACAAACCGCTACGAATTCACTTTTTATTTAAAATTTACTTGCATATTTTTTCATATCTCTGCTGATTCGAAGATGTCTTCTCTATAGCCTGAATATTTCCACCAGTTCTATTTACTTGGTTTAAAAATAACGTTCCAAGAAGCAGCCTGTCTTTTACCGGGATTCTATTCCAGACATAACCCTTAAACAGATCCCTGATCAGAAATATCTCGTTTTCTTGAAGGTTATCAGTTTCTTTTATAGCTTCGTCCAGTAATTGATTAACATCAACCATAGCAAACACCTCCTTATCATCCTTATTAACAACATTGTTATCAATATTGTACTACTGCTCCGCATATTGTCAATTATAGAAAAACCGCCGTTTAAGGATAATCACTCCTCAACCGGCAGTCCCCGTGTTTCGAACTGTCATCCTGAGCGCTAGCGAAGGATCTTGCGTTGGCGATAGATTTAAAGATTCTTCGCTGCGCTCGGAATGACATAAAGTTCCTGTATTTTCATCCCTCTGATGGTGCCGCTCGCGGCATGGATGTCTACCCGTTGAAAACACCTGCTATAATAAAAGCCCGCTGCCAGCGATTAACGGCTTGGCGAACCATGCAGCAATCTTAAGTGCCGGTAACATCATACCTTTTCGTGTTTATATTTCTCCACTGCCGAGAAAAACTTGTATAGTTACCCGGCATAAAGCCGTTCTTACTGTTAACTTTTTACGCCGTCGTGACTATCCCTTGAAGGAGGGTGGCTTAAACACCCAGCCTTTTAATATTCCATAGGAAATGAATTTATCATAGATATCTATCTCCTCGGTTAGCAGGTCCTTAAACTTTTTCTGCACTGCAGGGTTGATGCTTTCTTGAAAAGCAATCATATGTATCGGCAAAAAGGATTGGATACCCCTGAAAATTTGCCTGTAGATATACCTGTCCGATACTGCATCGCTAGTCTGGGCTGTAATTTCCGCTTCGGGAGGCTTTCCGGGCAAGGGCACTGCGTATTTTTGCATCATCTTTTCCAGCTCCGAGCTTTGTTTCTTGAGTGTATCTTGGCCAATGCTAATAGCGGCCCTTAAATCGGGGTCTGTGGCAATATTTTTCATATGATTGGTAAATTCGGCCGTATCATACCTGGCGGACAATTTAACCCACATCTGGGCTGCTTCAATGATGGTAGGGTTTTCCTGCCCACCGCTTTTATTACCTTTGTACTCAGGTTGAGCTTGCAACCAGTTTTTTTTCAGGCCGAGATCTTGAAGGCCATTGTATATATCCATTTCTTCCAGTAAAAACTTTTTAAAAAAATTCCTCATTTGTGAAGACGTACTTTGTATAAAGGCAACCATATCGACCGGCAGGAACCGTTTAATGTCGTTAAATATCCTGCTGAAGATATATCTATCCGTGATTGATGCTATGTCCTCCAAGATCTTAATTTCTGAAGGGGGCCGTGGCGTTAACGGAACCGAATATTCAGCCATCACCTTTTCCAATTGTTGTGTCTGCTGACTAATTTTTTTTAGAAGGATTTGCGCTTCATTTCGCAAATCCTTATCTTTAACGTAGTTCATAAATATCAAAATGCTTTCTATTAAATCATATCTAGCCAACAGTTTGTTCCATAAATTTGCCGCCTCAGCTATCGTTAATTTATGCTGCTTTGCCACCGCCGATTTTCCTATATCCGGCGTTTTATTAATGATTGTTGATATTTTCATGTCTTTCACCTTGTTTTTTCTGAAGAATACGAAATGTTTCTTGACCAGCTTTTCCGAGCTCCACTAAGCAACCCGCTTAATTGTACCTCAATTTCATTTTCTACCACCATTAATATAACCGTCCCCCACAAGATTATTCTTATATAATAAGCTAACGCTTAGTTTAAGGAAATGGCACGCAAGAGGAGACGGTCTACAGCTAATAGCCAGTATAATGGACCCAAGATTGTACACCAATCCCCGAGAAGCCAGACAAAGAATTGCCGGCTAACTGAACTTTTATAATTATCGCCGTCCTCACCAAGCACTGGATTTGCAGACGCCTTCAGAATAGCGGAGAAATGTATGTCCAGAGTAGCTCACTGCATAGATAATGCACTGATGGAAGGCTTCTGGGGAGTTATGAAGAGAGAAATGTATTATGGTAGAAAGTTCAAACAAAAGAGGAATTAATTGCAGCGATAAACGACTACATGGATTACTATGTAATAAGCGTGTTCAGCGCAGGCTTGGGGTATTAACACCGTCCAAGTACTATCAGACAAAAATAGCAGCATAAAAACTGCCCGACGAATCGGGCAGAAAATCTTTTGTTTTTTAGTTGTCTACTTGACGGGGAGCATATCACAAAAATAGCGGGTTTTCGGACAAATTATGGTGGAGGCGGACCACTTGTCGATGTATGCACAGTTAGAGGCTTGCCTTTTATATCTTTGGGTTATATCGATTAACGTCCTTGATTAGTTATATTATTAGGGTCAATGCTAGGACAAATACCAGTATGACCTGACCCATTCATCATAAATTTCTTTTTCTGATTTATTAAATACTTCTTGGTAGGATATTCCTTTAACAATACTTGCCACTTTGTCCCAGCCATACGTTTTATCAAGGTACTCAATATACAAGTATGAATATTCATACCCGCCAATTTTTCCAAACTTTATTTCATTTTCTAAACAAATATCTTCAAAAGAAGGAACATTATTTTTCTCAATAAAGTTTTCTTGTGGCTTTTGATCTGATAGATATCCTGCAACACCATTATCAATCCAGTATGAAAGTTCAGGGTTTATAAGGTAATTAATGGTATGCGTCATCTCATGTGGTGCAGCCGACAAAATACTATCATGATTATGTCCTGATACTTTTGCATATGGTGAAACCATTAAGGCTATATCACCTTTATTATCTCCAACATACCATTCCGGCGCAAATAATAACGTAACAAGACCTGCTTTTTTCATTTGAAAAGTTGATTGCTTTTTATATATATACATCTTCGTTTTGGCAGCTTCTGTATAATTTAATTTTTTTCTTATCTCTTTTGCAGTAGATTCCAACAAATCAAAAACTTCATGTGCTCCTTTTTCGTCACCTTTCTGATAGTATACAATTACATACTGCCCTGCTATCTCCTGCATACCGGGGGATTTTAAGATCAAAGCAGGTAAATACTGAATAACTGCTACTGATATAATACTAACTAATCCGATAAGAATGGGTTTTGACATTTTATTTTTTTTCATTTGTTCTTATCACCCAGTAAAATTTACTTTTTTTAATTGCGTACAATACCTTCATCCCTGGCTTTTTTTACCGCCTGCAGTCGGTCCCGGACATCTAGTTTGCTGTAGATACTGGAAATATAGTTTTTAACCGTACCTTCAGACAGAAAGAGCTTCTCCGCAGTTTCACGGTTGCTCAGACCCTGGGCCAAGCACTCCAATACCTGCTGCTCACGCTCACTTAACCCGTGATTTAAGCTTTTGGGCTCGTTTTGTTTTAACTGGCTGGCCATCATCCTGGCCATATTAGGAGAAATCAGCGTTCCGCCCCGGTTCACCAGCCGGATGCCTGTTGCCAGGTCTTTAGGGTGAATTGCTTTAAGCAAATAGCCTTCAGCCCCGATATCCAACGCATCAACAACATAATCCAACTCCTGAAAGGTGGTAAGAATAATCACACGTATCTGAGGCCAGTTGTTTTTAATCAAACGCGTGGCTACAATGCCATCCATTTCCGGCATGTGAATATCCATCAGAACGACGTCAGGCTGCTGCCGCTCACATAGCTCTACAGCAACGCGTCCGTTTTCAGCCATACCGATAACCTCAATATCTTCTTCCATATTTAAAACTATGGACAGGCTTTCCCTAATCAGTTCCTGATCATCTACAACCAGTATACGCAAGCTGCTCACAGTATTACCTCCCTGTCGGTATTAAACAGGTAATCCGGGTTCCTTTTCCTTTTTCAGACCAGTACTCCAGCGTTCCATGCAGAGCCGCCAGGCGCTGCTGCATGGAAGATAGGCCGAAGCCCGGCTTTAACCCATCGGCACCAACGCCGTCATCTTCTATGGATAATATTATCTCACCAGCGGTAAATTTCAGGTTGATGGTTATGTTTTTGGCCTGGCCGTGCCGCAGGGCGTTAGTCAGCGATTCCTGTATACAGCGAATCAGGGTCATCTTCACCGGTAGTACCTCATCATGAACTTCCCCTTCAATATGAATGCCGACGCTTGCTCCCGTATGCAAAGAAAATTCATTGGTTATCCGGGCGATATGCTGAGAAAGAGGCAGTTCCTGACCTTTAGGAGCAATCTCGTGAATACTCCGCCGGACCTCAGCCAAGCCGTTTCTAGCCACCTGGCGCAGCACATCCAACTTTTCCCTGGCCACGTCCGGAGCAGTATCTATTAAATAACTAACTGCATCCATGCCCATAATCACAGAGGTGAAAGTATGACCCACCGTGTCATGTAATTCCCTGGCCATACGATTGCGCTCCTCCAGCTGGGTCAACTCTTCCACCTGCTTAGCGTATGCCACCAGCATTTGGTTTTGTTCCTGGATGAGCTGATACTGCCGTTCGTTTTCCCTTAACAGCTGTTTCATTTTAATGTGGGCATTCAGCATGCGCCTAAATATATAACCCAAGGCCAGCATTAATAGGTTTTGTAATACCGCCAGCAGTATATCTGTCCAGGGACTGCCGGGGAAAGCCAAGTTGGCCAGGGGAATCAGCAGGATAAAAAAAGTTAAAATTAACCATAAGTTCTTTTTATGAATAAAATAACCCGTAGTTAACAAGGGCACAGCCAGAACAAAAATATCTTTGTGCAGTATAAGGGAAATATACACCTGCAGCCCGCCGGTACAAACCAACTCTGCGAGCGGGTAAAGCACTGTATTAATGGTACCGGGCCGCCAGAACAACTGTGGCACAATAAAAGCAACCAGCAGCCAAATCAGTATGATGTAAAAGGACATACCAGTGTGATCCGGATCTGTGATGAAAACAATGACCAGGATGAAAAACCACCCGGCTCTTACCATAGCGAGTAAAAAATCCAGCCACTGCCAGGCCCTGGGCTGTTCACTCATATAAAACCCCGCGCTTTCCTTGATTCTTTCTTTCATAATTATAGCATTATAAATAACCTCCTGCAGAAAAGAGCGCTTATACATACGATTTCAGCCATATCCTTTCGTTTATTCAAGTTATTATATCAGCTATAATTACCTGCCTAACTATATTTTAAAGGGATGGCTTTTTATCATGTAGTGCAATAAGTCATGTTTTATTTATACTGAGTGTCATGTGACCGGATAAACAAAAGCTACCCCCCTCACATGACTATTTACCCTGCAAAGACATGACGTATTGCACTACCTACCAACAGGACCTTACTTTAGAATCATAGGTAAGAACATTGGTTAATTTATTACAGAGGTGATTTCGTTGTCCGCAAAAGTTGTCGCTATCATTGGCAGTCCTCGCAATGGAAGAACTCTGGGTATAGTAAAACAATTTGAACAGTGTCTAAAAAAGCTAGGCAATATAGATTTTGAATATGTTTTTCTAAAAGATGTAGATTTAAAAGCGTGCCGGGGCTGCGGGGCCTGTTTGGAAAAAGGTGAAGAATACTGCCCATTAAAAGACGAACGAACAGATATTTTTATGAAGATGATGCAGGCCGACGGAGTGATCTTTGCCTCACCTGTGTATTCTTTGCAGGTAACAGCACTGTTAAAAAACCTGTTGGACCGCCTGGCTTATGTTTTTCATCGTCCCTGTTTTTTCCATAAAACCTTTATGCCGATTGTAACGCAGGGAGTATACGGCTATGAAGGCGTCCTGAAATATTTGGCTGAGGTAGCCCGCTTTTGGGGTTTCAAGACCTGCCCGGGGCTTGGTCTTACCGTCGCCTGGGAAAAACCGCTGCCGGCGGAACAGCAAAAATACGATTTAGAGACAGCTAAGGCCGCCCAAAGGTTTTTTAGCTATCTCACCAGCAATACCGACTCTATCCCCAGCTTAAAAGAAGTGGTTATTTTCCGTTCCGTACGAGCTGTACACTCAATTGAGGCGGGACTGGCGCGGGATTATCGCTACTACAAGGAGCAGGGCTGGCTTGAGGCAGATTATTTTTACCCCACCAGAATTAGTTGGTATAAGCAAATTATTGGAAGGTGGGTGGAAAAACAAACTATTAAACAAGCCCTGAAAGCAAAAAGGGCTCTTTAATTAACGGCAGCAAATCAAAATAATTAAATCAATTTCATGCATTTTATCGGCAGGGGGACCAGAGCTAAAGGTTAAAATTTTAAACTAGGAGCTGAAAAGGTAATGGAAGATATCTGGAGCCACTTTGGGCAATGGTGGGCGGTCGCTGTTTGGATCATTATGTTCGGAGTGTTCCTGGCCTTTATTCCGTTTTATAAAAAAAGCCAGATCAAACCGGCCGGGGCTTTTATGGCTTTTGTGGTGGCGCTGGCCTTTGAAATGTTTGGCATACCATTAAGTATGTATGTCATCACCTGGGTTTTTGGCTATACTCTACCAGAAGGGGTGCTATGGGGCCATACCCTGGTGCAGTATATTGGTTACTGGGGAACATATTTTGGTTCGGCGCTATATATAATAGGCGGTATACTGATTATCTTAGGGTGGAGAAATATCCACAAACACTACTGGAGTAAAGAAGCGGGGAAAGGCAGACTGGTAACCGGTGGGATCTATGCTTACATCCGGCACCCCCAGTATACCGGCTTCCTGCTTATAACGCTGGGCATGATATTTGAATGGGCTACCATTCCCCTGCTAATAATGTGGCCGATTCTAGTTGTTCTTTATTACAGGCTGGCTAAAAAAGAAGAGCAGTACATGGAAGAGGAATTTGGTCCGGAGTATATCAAATATAAGAGCAAAACCGGCATGTTTCTACCGATAAAATATAGCCTAAGAAGGATGTCCTTTTAATTTTGTTTTATAGATTGTCCATTATAATTCCATGGCTATCTCCTATTATGGATGTGATAATGAGCAAAACTACAGATATACCTTTCCCCCGTCACCATCGACAGTAATTAACTGACCATCTTTAATTACCTTCATTGCTCCTGGAATGTTTACCACCGCAGGAATGCCGTACTCTCTGGCCACAATGGAGCCGTGAGACAAAAACCCTCCTGTCTCCATAACAATAGCGGAAACCTTTAAAAATAGGGGGGTCCAGCCAGGGTCCGTTGACGGGGCCACCAGTACATCCCCGGCCTGCAGTTTTTTCCCTTCGTCGGGATGGAAAATTAATTTTGCCGTACCCGAAGCACTTCCCGCTGATACGCCAAAACCGGTAAGTATGTTATCTGAGCTGGGCTACGGTTGGCAGATAGGGAGATTATTGAAAATCAGGTTACTTATTGATCCACATTGGCTGTTTTTCATTAGTTGAGCAACCAGTGCAGTGCGTACCGCTCCCTTGACACAGGATCCCGGAATGTCGGGCCGCCCCTTGTCATCCTTGAAAAAAGTAAGTAGTTCGCGAAAGTTAGCTGCCCTAACGGCTTCTCCAGCCGGGATAGCGTAGCTAACAAAAGTAACATAATCATTTTCAGGTACGGGGGTTCGCTGTGGCATCATATCATAAATCCAATTAATTACCTTCTAAATAACCTCAACCACCATAGCATGGGCTTAGTAAACGGTCTTTGACCTGAGATGGATTTTTCTATCAGATCCACAGCAATGGAAACATGTCCTTTAGTCATCCTCTCACCATCATCGGCATTTGCTTTACTTGGAGAGCCAAGATATGGTTGGTTTTTTGCATCCCTTGTCCAATTTACCAGATTGGCTAAATGTTCTAAATCTGCACTTATGTTAACCAAACCCATCTTATTAAATATTTTCCCCAGCCACCCAACTGCAGCACTCAGCCCTTTCTTTCTTGCTAAAAAGCTTGAGGAAACATTTAAATAATCCCTTACAAGCTCCGGGTTTGTTGCTAACATTAGGGATGTTTCATTGGTTCCGGCATGGGCATCTGCATCATCACCACAATTACCAGATGCCAGGTTAATCATTTGTAAAAATTTTTTATCATGTCGCACCATCATGCGATAAATGACGTTAAAGGGATTAATTAGGTAAAAATTATAACAATGCCAAGCTTTGCGCGATGCTACTTCCATTGCAATCTGATGACTTGGCCCTCCATGATTATCACAGATAACCAAATATTTAAATCCCATTTTAGACAACTGGCCGGCCATATCAAGCAAAAAACTCTCTAATGTTTTTGCTCTTATAGTAATGGATCCTTTAACTGGCAGAGAGTCACAACCAGCAAATAACGGTGGTAAAAGCAAAAGTTCAAAGTCGGGATACCGTTGTAGTAAAGCTTTGCAGTACTCTTGTTGCAACTTCTCCCCTATGTAAACATCTGTACCCAGCGGCAAATGCGGTCCATGAACTTCTAAAGGACTGACGGTCATTAAACATATTGCTTTATGTGTATTAATTTTATTAAATTCCGTACAAGTAAGATCCGCATATTTGCGAACACCTGTCATAAGATACCTCATTTATTAGACATTTGTATTACTATGAAGGCATGGTAACTTAACGTTAATAATCCCTCTATATCCAAAATTTTCGGCGAGAAAGAGGTAGTTCCTGCACCTAAATGATACTTGGTGTATGACAAGGTGACAACGTTAACATAAAAAAATAAGGCGGTTATTAATAACAAAGCCCCGGCAACAAATCGCCGAGAATCCACCCTTTTGCTGATCCGTATAAAATTCAAAATAGACTCCAAATATATTTCAAAATAGACTCCAAATAGGATAAATTATATTGGTTACAGAGTATATTTTGTCCATCTACCTTTTCCGGTACGTTTTAATAAATACTTTCTATTCATACTTGTTAAAAGATAATTTGCCGCATTTATATCAATTTTTAACAATTCCCGGCATAAAGAATTAGTAATAAAGCCATGCTCTTTTACATAATTCAATATTTCTTTCTCTTTTTCCGATAACTTTGGCTCAAGGGTCGGCTCTATCTGCTGGTTTTTATCCAAGACCCAGTCACTGAGAGTATAATACGCACCTCCACGAGTACCGTGTTGTAGCAGCACCTCTGCCCGCTTTACCATATCCCCCAACTCCCTTGTCGCTTGAACACTTTCCACGCTATTGATACGTTGGTAATCCCGATTAGTTAATTTGGGGGCATAAGGATTTCTTTTTAAATAAGCAAGAGCAAATCGTTGATTATCATTAAGATCGATTAAGCTAAATTTGTTTAGCCACTCTAACGTTTCTTTATCCAACAAAGTGTGGTTAAAAAACGTTACATTAAAGGAAGTATGCTTATTTGTAAATTTAGGTGGCGCTAGATGTGCTGCGCGCATGGCCTCCATCATGGTCCGAATGCCTGAACCACGGTTTTCCACCAAGTCCATATCTTCCATCATACGCATTAGTGCCGCATTTCTGGTTGCCGGTGCATCTATACCAATGGTATCCTCAGATAAATGACCATAAAGCCCGCCTTGATTTTCTATCTCCAGCCGATCCGTAAACATACGAATTTGAATATGCGTCCCCAAAGCATAATGGCTGTAGTCTCTATGACCCAAGGCATTAATTATAGCCTCCCTTAAGGCTATTCGTGGGTACTCATCAATATCGTTGCGCCACAAGCCACTTATTACAGTGCTGCGACGCATATTATAAACTATTGCCTTTTCAGCTTCGGCAATGATTTCGGGCAAAGTACCATCTAACCTACGATTGTCTAAAAACCTTTCTCCCCTAGGACCTTTTTCGTCTTGGTTAGTACCGGCAAATAATAAAAAGGCTATAAACAATGAAGGGAAAACTGTTGCGGGAAAGTGCCGAACATCAGCATACCGGCTAATGTTGGTACCAGTTTCCCTTCGTATTCAGTTAGTATATTTAAAGATTTTAATAACTGTTCCCAAGGTAAAACAAGTAGCCGGGAACCCGGCCTCTTTTCCTGAATTTTTAAAACATATTTTTCAATTGCCTTTTCGTCTAAATCCTCCGGTTTAGCCCTGAAAACTGGCTGCATATCATCCGTCGCCTGGCTTCTACCGCTCTTAAACATGTATATTTCGTAATCGGTCATTTTACGGTCACCGTCTGACACTCTAATATAAGAACCACCGTGCAGCCCCGCAGGTTTATAATAACAAGGCTTAAGCTCGATGGGACACTCAGGTATCTCGGCACATAAAATTATAGCTTCCTTATATTTTAAAGAAGTAAAAGTAAGACGCAGAGGAGGAACCATTTGCGCTGCAGCTTCCCCAACATTTTGCCTCAAATCGCTCAAGTTATAGATCCCTACTGGTTCAAAACCCCGCTCCTCATTTAATCCAAATATTATGACACCTCCCCCAGGTCGGTTACTCAAGGAAGAAAGGCTATCATAGATCTTGGGGGCACCTTTGGCAGCGGATTTAACTTCTATGTTATCTTGCTCGCTTTTAAATGACTGAACTTCATAGATTAGATTTAATAATTCATCCTTTGTCATGTAAGCATCACTCTTTAAGATTTATAGATAAATGAGATTTTACAAATTTAACATAAATTCAAATTGCTTGTTACACATATCTTCCTTGTCCCAAACCTTGTAACCCATCGTCTTATAGCCTTTAAGACGTTTATCGTACATACGTTTTAACATAGGTTCAAGGATATAAACGTAATCATAAATACGAACCACATGCTTGTTATTGTGTAAGCGATGTAATCGCCCCGCATATTGCTGCAATGTGCCTCGCCAGGAAATGGGCATTACCAGAAAAAGAGCATCTAACCTGGCATCATCAAAACCTTCACCAATGAAACGCCCGGTGGCAATAATTACACGTTCCTCATCATCCGGTATACTAGCAATCTTATCCGCAACAGCCTTTCTTTGTTTTTTTCCCATACCGCCCCGCAAAACAATAACATTACGAACAAAACCCTTTAAGCGCTTACCAAAATAATCTACGTGCTCCGTTCGTTCTGTCAACAATAGGGGAGTATAGCCTGCCTCTAAGGCCGTCAGGATGTCATCAAAAATTAAGTTATTTCGCTGTGCATCCAATATTAAAGCCGCATAAATATCCTGAATGCTTGGTTCCGAGATTTCTGAAGGCATTTTAAATGTTGTATACCTTGGGACAACCACATGTTTAAAGGGACGGGCGGCCGCTTGATTCTTTGCATCAACCCGAAAGCGTATGGGACCACACTGCATCATTATAATCGGATGATGGCCATCTTTCCTAATAGGTGTAGCCGTTAACCCAAATACGTACTTGGCTCTGACTTGCTTTAATACTTGCTCAAAACTAAATGCAGATACGTGATGACACTCATCAATAATCGGCTTGAACCCCTAAAATTGGAGAATATACACTTAAAAACTTAAGTTTATATAGAATACAACGTTTTATCTTGGGCAGCCGCCCTTGACATGGGGGCCCCTGGTGTCCGTGTTTCTTAGGGCCGACCAGGGCCCGCTGCAGCTAATGCTTTTGCGGCCCTTTGCCAAAGGCAGGCTAACACGGACACCCTCCCCATGTAAAGGGTCTGCGATGAACGGCTGCTAGGCGACCATCTTCTTCACTGATATCTGAATCTGGTTACTCATAACAGCTTTATAATATTTAGCAGGTGCAATGTACCCAATGCTGCCATGCCTACGACGATTGTTGTAATAATCCATGTATTCACTGATGACCCTGTAGGCTTCTGTAAAGCTAGTAAACTCATTTCTGCTATAGCATTCATCTTCTAAAATAGAATGAAAGGACTCAATATAGGCGTTCATATTAGGACTTTTAACGGGGATTCTTTCGTGAGTTAATTTCCATTTCCAGCATGTTTCTTCAAATTTTTTAGCTATAAACTGTGGGCCGTTATCGGTCCTTATTATCGGAAGTTCCATGCCGGGCTTCAAACCACGTTTATTAAGCGAATTTATAAGTACTGCGCAAGCATCCTTGGCTGTAGCGCTTAATCCAAGATGATAGTCAATTACTGAGCGGTCATAAACGTCTATAAGTGATA
>NZ_LSRS01000002.1:470048-473412 GCF_009932395.1 Sporotomaculum syntrophicum | reverse complement strand
ATAAACGTCTATAAGTGATAACTGGAAAAAGAATCTGTCCATACCCTCAATATAACCATACTTTAGATCCATTTGCCAGTGTTGGTTCGGGGCAGTTACTTCCTCTCGTTTTGCCAGCTTTCTCGGGCGGTTTAGGTATATTTTTCTCTGAGGGCGCAATACATTAAGTTCTTTACAGAGCCTATATGTTTTCTTGTGGTTTATGACAAGCTGGTAATCTTCTTTTAGGGTTGCGTTAATTTTTTTATAACCGTAAGGGAAACCATCTCCGGTAACTATTTCTTTAATGTATTGCTTAATCAATTCGTTAGAAATTTGCTCACCTTCTAGGTTTAGTGAGTACTTTGATATCTTACGCCCCGGTTTATTTTGGGGTAATTCCTTAACGGCAGTTTTAGTTTTTTTGGTTTTATTGTAGTAGGTGGATGAAGCCAGGCCGACAGAGCCAAGGACCAGAGAAGCTTTATAGCCCTTATCTATCCACCTTTTAGCTATAGCGACTCTGTCGGCTACCGAGGGTTTTGAATATCTCTTAATTCTCTTAGAATAGCCAACTCAAGCTCTTTATCAGCAAGAAGGCGTTTTAGCCTGTCATTCTCAGTACTAATTTCTTTAAGCTGTTTTTCCATAGCTTTTTGGCGTTCATCTTTTGCTTTTGGCAGTGTCTTTACGGAGCCGTTTTTTCGATATTTACTTAACCAAGTATGAATAGTATTAGCTGACATTTCATGCCTGCGGGCTACCAAGGCAACATTACCTGTTTCTTGACATTCTTTTATAATTAATTCTTTAAATTCATGACTATATTGCTTGTTTCTCATTAGAACCTACCCCCTGATAATATATTAATGTATTACACGTAGTTTCTCCAATTCTATTAGGGGGCTATATAGTAATCACCTGACCATAATTGGCCACTAGGTCATTAACTACACCTTTATGATACAAGCTTTGTATCATGGCAATATCGACAATGCCGGTAGGTTTATGTTTGCCTCCACCAATTTGTCCGATGTTTTTTATCGGTAAATCAAAAAAGGTTGCCAATCGCTCCCGCCATTGGTCTATAAGCTGCCTGCGGTGAACCAATATCAGCGTATTAACATCCCGTACGGCAATCAGCCAGGCCGCGACGACAGTTTTACCAAAAGCAGTGGTAGCAGACAGAACCCCATTTTCATGAGATAACAAAGCATTGGCAGCCTGTTGCTGTGGGTAACTGAGCTCCCCGTGGAAAGTGACGCCAATTGGATTACCAGGACAACGTTCATCTATGACCTCTACTTCAACTTTATGCTTTTTGAATATTTCCAGCACATCATCAAAACAACCCCGGGGCAAACCAATACATTTAGAGAATACTTCCGAACACCCGATTATCCTGGGCTTCCCGAAAGTTGACAACCGCATAGCCTGAGTTCTATAAAATTCCGGGTTCTGAAAAGCTGCTATACGCATCAAGCGGTTTATAGCAGCAGGAGGTAATTTTTCTTTCTCCAAATAAATCAAGTTACCCTGTACAATTTTTATGGTTTTCGGGAGAGATTCTAAAACAGGTACATCAAATTTATGCCCGGATGGCAGCAGAGTCCAGGGATCATCGACAAAACTGTTACGTACGCTGAAAATATTACCCTTAAGTGTTGCTTCCTGAACAATGGCTTCGATTTCGTTGGTCCTCACTTTTTTAAGCTTGGAAAGAAATAACCACTGGTCCGGATAGGGTTTAAAATCTTCATCTATAAATAGGCTGTTACCACTATTACGAGGTGTGCACTGGAAAGGTAGGGCTGTCAAATTCCCAAAACCACCTTTGGGAATAGTGTCTTGGTTAGGGAAAAAGCGATCGTATGAATCGAAACCTATTTGATGTCTACGCTCCATAGTGCGAGTTAGGATAGTGCAGCCTAATTTACGGGCTAAGGAAGCTGAAACAGGGGCAGCGAAAAAAGCGAGTTGTCAGAAACTCGCTTTAGTACCGTTATGTATGGTGGAGGCGGGCCATACCTTACGGTAACCAAATATATACCCCATCTTCCTCATAAATGATATAACGGTTCAATATTAAAGTAAATACTTTATTTTCAATAGCCATCATCCGTTACCTGAAATATTAGTCATTATATATCAATGTTAAGTTTCATGAATAAGTTCAATAAGCTTCCGCAACCAGCGGAAGGGCGCGCGCGAGGCGCGCGTGGGGCCGCAGCCGCGGCCCCTTTTCCCGGGGCAGCAACGCCGCCCATCTGGTGGCATAAGGCCATGCGCGCATACTAGCCCAGCGCGGGACGGGTGTGCGGGACGATACAACTATTGCGTGCAGAGGGCCGCGGGCGAAGCCGGCGGCCTGTTAGATGAGGTTAAGTTATGCGCGTTTTTTGCGCATGACTTAACCGTTCCTTTTTGAGGACACCAGAGGAATACATGCAAAGACCCCAGAGCTGGCCAGAGTGCCTGGCAAAGCCAGGACCAATAAGTTATGACCCCAAAGCGGCTTTGCCGGCACTCTGGCCGACATGCGCAGGACCCCAGAGCAAATAGCATGCACGTTCAATCAAGCCACGCATTACCAGGCCAGACCTAAAAAGATTTGACTCCAAAGCTGGGCCTGGTGATGCGTGGCTTCCTTTTTTCACCAACACCCGCTCCCAACGCAAACACAATGCTGGAGCGGGGCAACACTGCTGGCTACTAGCTGCCGGGTATGTTGTCACAGCTGCCCTTGCCATAGCTACGCCCTGGTGTCCACAAATCCCCGGAAATGAGTAAGCTATCGCAGCGACCAAAAAAAGGCGCCTTAGCGCCCCAGCTGCGGCAGCTGCCTGTGCGCGCTGCGCGCTGCCGCTGCCAGCCCCAGCTCCGACATAGCCGCAAAAGCGATGTGCTTGCAAAGCACCCCGCGCTTGACTGCATCTTCGCAGCCGCACCGCGCGAAATAGCGCCTGCCCCGCTGCCCGATAACCACCATGTACTGCTTGCTGCCATGCTTCACATACCCCTCAACCAGCCCATCTTGCCGCTCTTCGCACTGCCACTGCCAGCCAGCCTGCAAACCCGCCAGAGCCCTGCCAAACCTGCCATCGTCAACCTTGCCTAATAGTTTTCTTAACATCTTCCCAACCTCCCGTTTTCTTTGTCACACCGCCGCCGGTGCCGGCGTCAAGGGCCGGAGCGAAAAAAATTTCAACCTATAAGCTGTGACCCAAAATGAAATTTTTTTTGCGGAGGGCGAAGCGGACCCTTGACACCGGCATGCCCCGGGGCTGGGCTGCCCGGCAGCTGTCGTGGCCGGCAGCACTCACCGTTGCTCGACGTCGCGGCGGAGCCGCGGCGACGAATTCGCTATAACATGCGTAGGTAGTTA
>NZ_LSRS01000002.1:450946-467996 GCF_009932395.1 Sporotomaculum syntrophicum | reverse complement strand
GGGTTGGGGGTTGAAGGACCCGTGAGCTGGCCAGTGTGTCGCTGCGC
The DNA here is from genome assembly GCF_009932395.1 of Sporotomaculum syntrophicum. GTDB lineage: Bacteria > Bacillota > Desulfotomaculia > Desulfotomaculales > Desulfallaceae > Sporotomaculum > Sporotomaculum syntrophicum. Next base: position 467,949 of record NZ_LSRS01000002.1, on the reverse strand, counting down.
AGCGGAGCGGAGCAGTGGCACTCTGGCCGACATGCACAGAACCCCAGAGGCAGGGCATGCACGGTACAATAGAAGCCACACATGACCAGGCCCGACCCGAAAGAATTGACTCAAAAGCTGGGACTGGCGATGTGTGGCTTCCTTATCAGGTAGATGGGCGTGCATGGTAGCGCGCGTGGGACCGCGGGCAAAACTGGCGGCCTGGTTGTTGTTTTCCCGTTCCCGGGAATAGGTCGAGCATGGTTTTTATGGAATTATCCGTTCTCGGAAACATGTCAGCAGCAATTTGTAGCTTTAATCAGTTCTCGGAAACAATTCAATAAACAAACCGCCAGTATTTCATAACAGGTCTATGTTCGTACCGTCTTTGATACAATGCAAATAAGCGGTTCTTACCCTAATGCCGGTTGGCAAAGAGGCAGAAACCGTTTGATATAAGGGCTTTCTGCTGTCATGGGCTGGCTGCGGAAGGCCTTTCTTTCGTTTGTAGATTTTGTTGTGTGAGATAGTCTGTCTTGCCTTCGCCTCCATTATCACAGTCTTTGCACCCCTCTTGGTTGGCAACCAAGGAGCAATTAAAAGGTATAGGCAAAATTAAAAGGTTAAGTCCTGATATGTTACTCAGTTGAGGAGTTTGGCGGGAAATGGACAAAAAAGTATCCACGGATTTATACATCATAGACAGAGAACCGGGCTTATTTTAGCCACCTTTATCCGGCTGAAGTTCGCCGAATTATCTTGAAAGTCGGGTAATTGAGTTTAATCCTTTTTTAGGGCTGCCGATGAAGAGTAGAAACCGGTCATTTAAGCAGAACCGGCTTCAGCGTTTAGCCCGCAGTCCGGACGCTCGGGTCAATCTCCAGCTTTGTCCTATCCTTCCGGCTGTAGTTAAACCATCACCATGCTTTGTGGGTTTAGTCTTGCATCAAAAAAATTAATTACATTACATAAAATTGAAACAACCCCAAAATGCTGTGCCATAATTTTTCTACTACAGTTAGAAAATGCGCCAGTCTAAAACATTTTTTTGCCCATAATCATGGTCACCAACTGCAATCACGGTCCCGTCGTTTCTCAAACCAACTGTATGAAGACCACCTGCCGCTATAGCAACGATGTCTTGCCAGTCAGATACATTACATTGCCCGAACTCATTATATCCAACTGCAATCACGGTGCCATCGTTTTTCAAACCAACTGTATGAAAACTACCTGACCCTGCTTCAACGGCCATTATATTTTGCCAGTCAGATACATTACATTGTCCATACTCGTTGTCTCCAACAATGACCACCGTGCCGTCACTTTTTAAGCCGACTGTGTGAAGATAACCTGCCGCTATAGCAACGATGTCTTGCCAGTCAGATACATTACATTGCCCATACTTGTTGTATCCAACAGCTATCACCGTACCGTCCGTTTTCAAGCCAACTGTATGAATACCTCCTGCCGCTATAGCAACGATGTCTTGCCAGTCAGATACATTACATTGACCTAAATCATTACTTCCAACTGCAACCACGGTTCCATCGCTTTTCAAGCCGACCGTATGACGACTACCCGCCATAACGGCAACAATGTCTACCCAGTTAGCTACATTACATTCCCCTATCTCATTGTATCCAACTGCAATCACTGTATTGTCACTTTTCAAGCCGACCGTATGACCACTACCTGCCGCTATAGCAACGATGTCTTGCCAGTCAGATACATTTAATTTCCCATATATATTGTCTCCAACTGCCATCACGGTCCCGTCGCTTTTCAAGCCAACTGTATGCCAAAAACCTGCTTTTATCAAACCACCATACTTACTTATTTGATTGTATTCACCAATGGCTTTCCAAGCATAGCATGCCAGTACTAAATTCCCCTGCGAATACGCCTTTTTTGCAATTTCACCTATTTTGGAATTTGAGTATTTACTGTCCCCTAATTCCTTTAATGTGGTAATAGCCTCTTTATATTTTCCTTCATCAGCAAGAACTAAGACTTTCTTATAGGTAATTTCATTTATCTTTAATTTAGAATCTTTATAGTCCCCCAACTTTTCCAAAGCCGTAATAGATTCTTTATATTTTCCTGCATCAGCTAAAGATAATGCTTTTTTATAGGCCACTTCTGGTATAATAACATTTATAACCAGGAATCCTGCTACCAAGAATAAAACACAGAGAGATCCCGTAATTCGGGCAAATTTTATAGTTTTTTTCTTTTTTTCAATAGCCTGCTTTTGCAATTCTTCTAGACGTGTTTCCTCATATAATTTAAAGTCTGAACAGATCTTATTTTCGTTGCTAAAATTCGTAAGAACATAATCCTTTTCTCTTTCACAACGTTTACATTTAGTTACATATTCCTCATTTAACCTTCCACAAACACATATCCATCTATTCTTTTCTTCTTTTGCAAAGTATTTTGCATCATTCCCAATTATATGATTTACATATGCCAAAATCCTTTTATCTTCAATGCCTGTTAATTCAACTTTTTCTATTTGAGAAGTCCCCTTATCCCAAACAGTGTTGTCATCAAATAGAACTTTCGTTATATCAACCTCAATTTTTCTTGTATTCGGGAAATCTGATAATAATATTTTTTTATCAGAATTTCGGTTTTGTTTTGGATATAATCCGTTTTTATACTCTATCTTACATTTAAAGCTATTTTCTGCTTTATTTATCGGATCACCAAATTGATCAAAACAGTAAATCTCAGCTTTCAATCCTTTAACAACTTTGTTTGACACATTATTAATAATCAAAGAACAGTAAACTTTTTCTGAACTTTTCGTTTTATAAAGTTGGTATTCTAGTAATTCAACTGGACAATTTAAATTCACTAGCATCTGATGACCCTCCGAATTAATCATTTATTAATTCTAAAACATCATCTTCTAAAACCATTTTCATTTTAGAATTAATATCAGTAAGTAATTCGATTATTTTTGCTAATGCTAAAAAGAAAATGCCTGAAATAACAACGGCTACTGATGTTCCCAAAGTAATTCCTACATGAGTAATGTAAATGCCTCTTACTGATAAATACCGTTGTTCAATAAGATTATTATCATAATGTTCAGCAGCAGCTTCTCGCCAATACACCATATCCGTTCGTTCTTCATTTAAAGCGGGAATTTGAATTAATATAAAAATAACTCCAACTGCAATTAATATGTAACCTGTGATTTGTAAAACCTTTTTCATTTTATCCCCCTCCTCCCTCATAAATTGAGGTTTTCTTTAAATTTCCCACTTATTCATATGATTTCGTTTCTAGGTAATCAATTCCAATGGGATATATTGTCCACAAAGTTATTTTTTGAGTTGCAAGTTAAAATCCATAATGTTGCAATTGGAAATTCCATAGTATTACAACTAATTATACCATTTAAGAATTGGATGGCAATTAAAAGAATAGCGTATAGCTACGAGGTACATCCAGCAGCCTTGCATGGCTACGTAGGCAATGTCAATTCCCTAAATGTGGTTGGGGTGGGCTGGTTTTACATTCCTTAGCATGTAGACGTATTGGTCCCTGTTTCGTTTGCTTAAATTGGGGCCCGGGTAGATAACCCGGATGCCCATTTCCCACATATACCGTTGTATTCGCTAATTGTTAACTTTAAAGCCAATGTTCATGTCGTTGATGTCTTTTTTTATGGCCCTTGATCCTATAAATGGCTTGCCCCATATGTTGGCTATTCTAGGTTGGAGGTGTTTTTATTACCTCCACTTATCTCCACCGTATAGTTAAGGCTATCCACGTTGAAATGGAGATGGTGGATCTTTATTTTTCTCTTAAAATACTTTGTTATGGTAGGGTTTTCCTGTAGGTTTGTCGAAAGCTAGCAACAGCAACGCAGCGTTGAAACGGTCATCATGTTTTGCGTTGCTATTTCATTTTTAAAGTTAATACTTATTTATCGGGAGGGGGCAAATATGGAGTATCCAGGGTTAAAACATAGTGATTTTTAACCATAAAGGATTCGATTTGGCGCACCAAATTAGGGAAGGAATTAGCGGAAGCGTTAACAAAGGAACAAAGAGCACAGTTCACCATCGGCAGGCAAAATTTAATTTCCTTGCGTCATGGTTGGCACATTCAATATCAACACGCTACGTCCCAGGTTTCTCTAACCATGACAGAATTATTCTCTGGGCTTAAAATTGAGCGTGGTTTGGGCCCAAAAAACTGCGAAAATTACGATCTGCAATATCACCAAGACTGGGATTTTTGGTGATTCAAACAAGGTTTAATTAATAAAAACGATCGCTATTTAATAGCCATAGACAATGCGTTGAATATGGGGTTAGTATTCGAGATTTGCTTAGATTGTGATAAAGGCTGCAAGGATTGCGATATAGAGAGTGCCACCATTGTATTGAATAAATGGGACACGGATAATGGTTTAGTTTACGCAGGAAAAACTATTTCCTCTTCAGAGGCTATGCAACTGGGTGGGCATATAACTAATATTCGTATACCATATATTTTTGAACGTATTAAAGCTCTACTGGCTGTGCGTTGTAGAGTAATATTTATATTGTTTACGGTATAATTTTAACCATCGATGCAAACCCTTGGTTCCTAAGGGGCACATCGGTATAAAGCCTATAGTGGCAAAAAAATGGTGCAAAAATTATTGCTCCTAAAAATGTTTCTCTAGTTGCTATTCGATATCTATAGCGGGGGGTTTAAAATGAAAAAATATACAGCAATACTTTTGGTGTTTTTTTGCATGATATGCCCAAGTTCGGCTACTGCAAACGAGGCAAGTGGCATATCACTCGGAGGAATAACAATGGTACCAATAAGGATCATATCCGAGGCCTTTAGTTATCAAGTAACCTGGAATAAAGCAGATAAGAGCGTGGGGCTAAACACAACTTCTCCCACTATATTTAAGGAAAACAGTTTTCTTGCCACTATAAATGGCGTAGAGAAAGATCTACCTGTGCCCGTACTCAACTATAAGGGCGCTTTATATGTACCTTTACGGGTATGTGCGGAATCCCTGGGGGCGGAAGTCGTTTGGGATCCAAAAACCGGCATATCCCTAAATAGCCCTAGGGCTAAGATCAATATCAAGTCCAGCAATCTAATCCAACGTGACCAAAGCCTGGTATGCAAGGCCTTATCCCAAGGACTAATCGTGAGTAATGAAATACTCCGAGCGGCGGAGGCAGTGCATAACCAGGTAAAAGGTAATTCCTCAAGCGATTTAAAAACTGTAATTAACCGTTGTGGTTTTACAATTTTTGAAGGGAAGTCCTATTTTGTTTTTTATCTGGAACCCCTTAATATGGCTGCAGATTCCCTATACGCTATAGTAAAATACGAAAGTAGCCAATGGTTCTGCACATTCTGGGGTGTATTTACCGACCCTGAGGATGATAAATACTGGAGGGCCGTATACGATAGTACGGGAGGTTATAGCGCGTTAGTCGAACTCGAAAAAAGCATCGTAATTGATTTGCCCGCCAATCGGGTGTATTTCTCTGACAAACATTTAAAATCTTACAATGAGACACAAAAAGCCGCACCACAACCGCCGTTAACAATTGAAAATTACCAACCGGTTGTAAATGAATACCAAAAAATAAGTATAAGTGAACTGGCCAAGGCACCTTTTAAGTATGACGGAATCAACGTGCAAATTAGCGGTAGGATTATCTACATCAAAGAAATAGCCGGGTTCACCCAAATGTTGATAAGCAACGGAATTGATATTGTTGCAGTTGACTATTTTGGGACAACAAGTAAATTAAAAGGCAATTATATTATTGTTAATGGGCAGCCGTTTGGTCAATCAAGTGATTATACCTTGAATAATATGCCTATAACTGTTACATATTTGATGGCGAAACAAGTATATTAGCAGAGTTAGGCTACTAGGCTACGTTGCCAATCGGGGCCAAACCGTGCTTAAAACACAACATGGTAAATTTAGGTGCAAGTATGAGGATAATATCATAAAAATACCTTGGTCGGATAGAAATAGGTTAATAATGAATTGGAAAGATAGGAATGCATCAGGCTTTTCTCTTGCTTTGTTGCACAATATGCGCCTAAGAGGGCCAAGGCTGTTGGGCCTGCCATCAGTTGATAAGATTTTACAGAAAGAGCAAAGACGTCTTGAGTGACAGGACGCAGGCCAGCGTAATGCCGTTGAATCCAAGTTTGGAAAAGGGAAGCGCAGCTATAGCCTGGCCCGTATTATGGCACGCTTGAAAGAGACCGCCGAGTGCGTAATCTGCCTCCGGTTCCTGGTAATGAATTTGGAGCATAGGATACGTTCCTTTTTTCCCAACCTTTTGCTGTGTTTATAGTAGGTAGGTCAAAGTTTTGGGGGGCGACACCGCGAGGAAGTGGTCGCTTTTTTCTCAATTACCAAGGCTTTTTGAGAAGGGCATAGATCTTAGTTTGTGATTTTTTATTTAAGCCCCCGCTTTTTTCTGCTTCTAGCAATGCTTTTTGAATTTCCGGTGGTTCTTTATTTTTATCTAGTTGTTGTTATAAAAAGTTAACTTTTCGGTTTAATTTCAATTGTCTTGCGCCAGCTGAGACATATAGCATATCCATTTCACACTTTAAAACAGGTAATTTTGTTACTATACTAAAAAGTTCCTCCCTTGCTTAAAACAAACGGTTGCCAAGCCATCGCCTCACCTGTTAATAATTAATCAAACAGCGGGAGGCCGGGCCATGCTATTTACCAGGATAAAACCCATGCTGGCTTTAAAAGGGGAGGCACCCTTTGACGATGACCAGTATATATTTGAACTCAAGGCCGACGGGATCCGTCTAATCCTGCACGCAAAATTTGGCTCCGGCAGAGTAGAGCTGTACACCAAAACCGGCAACCGAATTACCGACCGGTTTCCGGAATTCCACGGCCTGAGCCTCCCCGGAGTAGACAACATCATCCTGGACGGCGAATTGGTCATTATGAATAACAGCCGGCCGGACTTTACCAGGGTGATGCGCCGTTTTTCCGCAAACCCTAACCAGGCAGGCCAACTGGCCGGGCAGCTGCCCGCCACGATGGTTGTTTTTGATATCCTGCAGCTTAACGGGCAAAAACTGCCCGGGCTGCCGCTGCTGGAGAGAAAAAGTCTACTGGAGAAAACGGTGGCCGACGGGCCGCTGCTCACCAAGAACATTTATGTAGAAGGTCAGGGAACGCTGCTTTTTAACCAGGTAGTTGACCGCCGTCTGGAAGGTATCATAGCCAAGCCCAAGGATTCGCTGTATTACCCCGGCCGGCGCAAGCTGTGGCAAAAGATAAAGAATTATTATTATCGTGATATGGACGTACTGGGTTACTCACCCGGCAGCGGCCAGCTGCTAGTGGGGGAAAACGGCAGGCCCCTGGCCCGGGTACTGGGGCTGCGCCCGGTGGATAGAGCAGCCATAGCCCGGCTGCTGCCCCAAATTAGCACCGGCCAAAAAGGCGACACCGTATACATAGAGGAAGGTATAAGGTGCCGGGTTAGATATACCGTTGGGGCTGTGGATAATATCAGGGAATGTGTCTTTGACAGTTGGAAGTTGACAACAAAGAGCTATCCTAATGATACGTTGCACACCGTCACCGGAGAACGGGCATAAACGGGCGGGAAGGTTAAGCCTAAGAAGGCGACTAAGGCGGAAATGAAAGAGCTACAATAACATATTAATAAAGAGAAAGAAGCTGCCACAAATGGCAAAAAGCAAGGAGCCGGAACAAAAAATGCTCGAAACAATAAAGAAAGAAATGATCGAAGAAATAATGGCCGAGGGAAAAACCAAGGAAGAAGCGGAAAAAATACTGAACGACATATTTTAAAAGAGCAGATCACTGTAGTTCGAAATATCAAGAGTGCCAAGAATAAAACGTATGATGTTTTTCTTTAATGAACAATCGACATTCCCAGTAACAGGCTCCAATTAGCATATTTTGCTTGATTAGTGCAATTTTCTATGTTACCTTTAAATTGGCCGAAAGAATTTTCGGCCTTTTTCTATTGTTCGGCGGGGAATCGGCCCCCCGCCGGCCATAACTAAGTAAAGAGGGGGAGGTGAAATAAATGGCAGTTGAAAAGATCCCCAGCGGCACGCTACTGCGGATGCAATTTCAAACCGGGCTGGACGGCGATGGTGATCCTATTTACCGCACCAAGAGCCTCAGCAACGTAAAAACCGACGCTGCAGATCAGGACATTTTCGATGTGGCCCAGGCCCTGGTCGAATTACAGGAGTATACCCTTACGGCGGTGCTGCGCGTGGACAGCGCAGTGTTGGAAGAAGCCATTTAATATAAAGGTGGGCATTAGTCCCGTTGCAATACCGTCAATGGCTAAAAAAAATTAGTTAACTATACACGATAAGTTGAACGGAAAGGAGGTGCCGGTATGGCTGCTACTCAAACTTTACAGATGACTTTTGTTAATCAGGCCGGGACCCGGACTACTATTTCGCTGGATAACCCCAAGGATACTTTGACCCAAGCGGAAGTGGTCACTGCGATGGATCAGATTATTACCAAAAACATATTCAATACTGCCGGCGGCAACCTTGTAGCCAAATACAGCGCACAGATTATCGACAGGACCGTCAATGTCCTTTATGAGCAGTAGGGAATTAACGATAAGATAAGTGGGGATAGCGTGGTAAGAGCTATCCCTATTTTATTAATGCGAGGTATTTAGCAAAATAAACTTTACAATAGCAATAGTAACACGATGAAGGGCGCCAACATGTGGATATGTGTACTCATAAACAGTTGGCGAAGGAGTGATGCCTTATGGAAGAAGTCATGAAACTGGCAGCGAATTACGGGTTTCCAATGGTGGTGGCCGGCTACCTGCTGGTGCGGCTGGAGCCGCTGATTAGAGACCTGGAAAAATCGATCACCTTGCTGACGATGGTGGTGGCCAAGCAGTCGAATATAGACGTGGAGCAGGTGCAGCAAATTGTAGAAGGCGGCCGGGAAATGTACCGTGCACAGGGGCGTTTGTAGCTGGGGGGGAAATAGATGCAAATAGGAGATAAGGGTACACAAGTACAGGAACTGCAGCGGCGGTTGGCAGCTGCCGGTTTTGACCCCGGCCCGGCGGATGCCGTCTTCGGCCCGCTTACCCGGCGGTCAGTTGTACAACTGCAACGTTACTGCGGGCTGGAGCCTGATGGAAGGGCGGGCCAGCAAGTCCAAGCTGCGCTGGAGCTACTGCTGCCCCACCGGCCTCAGCACGGGCGCAAGCTAAGTCCGCATTTCGCCGAAGCAGAATTCGCCTGCCGCTGCTGCCACATGGTGCGGGTGAACATTTGTCTGGTGCAAATGCTGGAGCAGCTGCGCGAGTGCCTGGGCGGTAAGCCGATAGTTATCACCTCCGGTTACCGCTGTGCAGTACACAACCGTGCAGTAGGCGGCGCCAGTCAGAGCCAGCACTTGTTGGGTAATGCGGCGGATATTGTAGTGGCGCACGCAGCCCCGCTTGAAGTTGCGGCAGTCTCTGAAAAGATAGGTTTTCCCGGTTTGGGGAGGTATACTGGTTTTACTCATGTTGATGTGAGACTTGGTGAATACGCTAGTTGGGTTGGTTGATAAAATAAGTTCTTATCCCTTTGATTAGCTATGAAAACGGTATCTATCCTGTAAATTCAATTTTTATCATCACGACGTGCATACGCAGCCTGAATATTTAAAAAGGAAATAAATGTTTTTAAGCCAGGTAAATTACCTGGTTTTTGTTGTTTGTGACAAAGTATTGTCCCGATAATATGAAAAATTAATTGAGGACTGAACAACTAAGCTGGAGTAATTATCAATTAAAATAAAGGTACAAAAAAGAAATACAGTATTTAAATACGATTGCTGTATAAAACCACCAGCTGACAAAATACGTATTACCTATAAATCAGGGAGGTTTATCAATGTCTGATATAACTACTAATATTCAGCAGCTCAAAGACCTTGTAGCCGCTTTTGTGGAAGAGCGCAGTTGGAACCAGTTCATACGACCTAAGAATCTGTCCATGTCCATTGCCATTGAAGCTGCCGAGTTAATGGAGTTGTTGCAATGGACTGATGGTACCGATACTGCCGATATACCAGATGAGCGGGTGCGGGAGGAACTAGCTGACGTAGTTATTTATTGCCTCTCACTGGCTAACTCCACTGGAATAGATCTGTCCACGGCAATACGGGAAAAGGTAGTAGCCAATGCTAAGAAGTATCCGGTAAACCGGTATATGGGCGATATAAATATAAATAAAACATGTCATTATATGCAAGAGACACGGCCCGACTTAAAGAAAATGTTTTATGTTTTTAGATTCCATGTAGTATGCTAATGCGCTTAAAAAAAGACTAACTATACTCTTGACACATACAGGAGGGTAATGAATACTATAAGTAGCAATATAAAGTTATTGAGGAGATAAGATGATGGGAACAGATATGACTTACCCAGTGTTACCAAATGGGAGATATAATACAATTACCCATGAAAAAGCCATTGGTGCTACATACACTCCTAAAATACTTGCAGATTTTGTTGCAAAGAAAATTCTTGAAACAACTCAATGTCTCAGCTTAAAAAATAAAATTCGGATACTTGATCCTGCGGTTGGTTCTGGCGAGCTTTTAAACAGTATATTGGAATTATTAACACAAAAAGATATCTTACAGATTGAGGTCGTAGGATTCGAAACTAATCAGATGGCTCTCAACTTTACTATGGACAGGTTACAGCGAAAGTTCCCAAACATAGATTTGCACCTTTACACAGAGGATTTTCTTGAATTTGTTCTAAAACGTTATGAAAAAATGGATCAACATAGCTCTTCTGATGAAGGCTACGATTTAATTATTGCTAACCCTCCTTACGTAAGGACCCAAATTCTTGGTGCAAACCAGTCTAGGTTGCTTGCGCAGCACTTTAAACTATCGGGTCGCGTTGACTTATACCATGCCTTCATTGTAGGTATTAGTCAGGTGCTAAAAGCACAAGGAGTCGCTGGCATCATCGTATCTAACCGGTTTATGACCACAAAGTCTGGTGCGTTCGTACGTCAATTAATTAGAGATCGTTTTAACATTCGTTATATATGGGATTTAGGAGACACAAAAATTTTCAATGCTGCTGTACTTCCTTCCGTTCTTTTACTAGAGGGTTGCAATAGTCAGCTCGTGTCCGAAAAACCTGGTTTCACTTCCATCTATGAAACTAACAGCACTAGTGAATCCTATGCCCAAAACCCTGTGGAAGCTCTTTCGATGGAGGGACACGTGAAGCTTGAAGATGGGAGGTGTTTCTTGGTACAACACGGCTATCTAAACATAAGCGGGCCACGCGATGCGGTATGGCGTATAGCCACAAAGACAAGTGACTCATGGTTAGCCACGGTAAATGCTCATACTTGGAATACTTTCCAAGATATTGGTAAGATCCGTGTTGGGGTTAAAACATGTGCTGATAAAGTATTCATTCGATCAGATTGGCAACATTTTTTTAATAATGAGCGTCCAGAATTGCTGAGACCTTTAACGAATCATTACATCGCACGGCGCTTTAAGGCCCTAGAATTAGGAAATAAAAGTTACCAAATTCTTTATCCTCATGAGGTGGTTAATGGGAAACGGCAAGCTGTAGATTTATCTTTTTACAAACGAGACCGTATATATCTTGAGATGCATCGTGCAGTTTTGGAGGAGCGTAAATATGTCACTGATACTGGCCGCAAGTGGTACGAAATTTGGGTACCACACGATCCATCTGCCTGGAACAATATAAAACTGGTGTTCCGGGATATTTCAGAAAAACCCACGTTCTGGATTGACCAGAGTGGTTCCGTGGTTAATGGTGATTGTTACTGGTTAATAAGTAAAAAATCAGATCAAACGGACCTTCTCTGGCTTGCTGTAGCAGTAGGTAATTCTACTTTTATTGAGACATTTTATGATTATCGTTTCAATAATAAGCTTTATGCTAAGCGTCGACGCTTCATAACGCAATATGTAAATGAATTTCCGCTTCCAGACCCTAAAAGCCCTACTGGAATAGCAATCATAGAAATGGCCAAAGAGATTTATAATTGCATTGGTACACAAAAGGCCGATATATTGGCAAAAGAACTTGATAGATTAGTATGGGTGGCTTTTGGGTTACGTTGAAAAAAATCTTGCCGGTAAGTGAATTTGAAGTTTCCTATTGAGCACATTACCCTGGAATTGTGGAAATCTACTGAAGAAATCCTCACCTGTGCTTACAAATAAGTGTGTTAATGTCACATGCTTATCCTCTATTTGCGCATAAAATACGGCATATCTAACATCGCAATGGCGAATCTGCTGTCCTTGTATTTTAGGAACGTCAAGGGCTTCAACACTATTAGGACAAATTAAGCCAAGGTCAATTGTTGGCGATGTTTGAAGCTTTATTTCAAGTAGTTGATGGCGTATGTCGGGAAAACGCCCATCATCCTGATAGGTGCTAAAACCGAGAGTATTGCATGCAAGTTGATGCAGTGCGGCACCTCGGTTGCGTTCCTGATCAAAGCCAACATTTTCAAAGCTTGTACCCACTAATCCACTCAGCCGGTGAAATATGGTGTCTATGGGAAGCAATTGTCCTCTTTGGGGGTAGCTGATCGGCGTAGTAACGGCACGGAGGTCCACAGTCGAAGATACAAAAGGACTTATAATGCCTGTATCCCTGGCCGAGATAAGCTCTGCTTGCTGGTTGCCAACTATGCACCGGGCCTGGTATTTTTGTGTAAGAGTTCCTGTTGTATCAAGATCAGCGAGAATGTCGCCGGTAACGACCTTAACGTTAGTTATTATATTATTAGAGGCGACTTGAATTAGTACATAACGGCGGGTTATAGATACTTCTTCGTTCCATATTTGAAGATTATTGGACTTTTGGACATAGATATCAAACGATTGACCTGGAAATCTAGGCTGAGTTTTCTTAAAAGATTTCGGAATAGGATAGCCTAGCGAATTGCACACTTGCTGTTTTACTACTTTAGATCGAGTTCTTATGGGTAAGTTTGCCAGAGAGATACCTCTCAAACCTTCATTTAACAGAAATTCAAGTTCTGGTGTAGGTATCCAGATATCAGGATCACCAATTTCAATCGGGTCATAAATTGACAAACCGCTTTGCGAAATTGCCTCGACAAAGCGGTGAGGATTTAGGCTAACCATTATGTGTCACTCCTTTTTCTCTAAGCAAATCCGCCACTGAAACCCCAAGAGCTGTTGCAAATGCTTCCAATGTGCTTAAGGTGACGTTTCGCTCGGCACGTTCAACTGCTCCCACATATGTACGGTGAAGGCCGCAAAGTTCAGCAAATTCTTCTTGCGACAGGTTTGCTGATTGGCGTAAATCACGTATATTCTTAGCTAATACTTGTCTAATTTTTATACTTGGTTTGCGTAATTCTCTCATATATATATTTTTACCAATGCTACTCATATGTCTACATACTATGAGTAGCATTTTAGATAGTTTATTTTCGGACAATATAGTACAAGGAAGCCACACATCACCAGGCCCAGCTCCGGGGTCAATTCTTTGGGGTCGGGCCTGGTCATGTGTGGCTTGATTAAAGGTGCATGCTCTAGCTCTGGGGTCCTGTGCATGTCGGCCAGAGTGCCGGCAAAGCTGCTTTGGGGTCATAACTCACCGGTCCTAGCTTTGCCGGTACACTGGCCAGCTCGGGGGTTCTTCAACCCCCAACCCCCCAAGCCCCCCGCCCCCATTCATGGGGACCGGGGGGCTTTAATGTTCCACGGTTGTCTTCTCCACCCGTTTCTTCTCAGCATACATCGCCTTACGCCGGGGTAGTGTATCGAAGTAGGTCCGGCGGCTCAAGGCCTATTCCGTCGTCGCGACGTGTTAGTCCCGCGCGCTCTGTCCGTGCGGCGGCCAGCCCGGGCTATTGCAGCAAGTCAAGGGTAAAGTGAAGGGAGAAAAATGTTAAGGAGACTATTAGGCAAAGTTGATGATGGCAGGTTCGGCAGGGCGCTGGCGGGTTTGCAGGCTGGTTGGCAGTGGCAGTGTGAAGTGCGGCAGGAGGGGCTGGTTGAAGGCTTCGTACTGCATGGCAGCAAGAGGTACATGTTGGTTATCGGGCAGCGGGGTAGGCGGTACTTTGCGCGGTGCAGCTGCGAGGATGCTGTCAAGCGCGGGTGCTCTGCAAGCACATCGCTTTTGCGGCTATGTCTGAGCTGGGGCTGGCAGCGGCGGCGCGCAGCGCGCAGCTGTCGAAGGTGGGGCGCTAAGGCGACTTTTTTTTGGTCGCACCGCATATCCAGTCTTAGTTACAGGATTTGTGACTGCACTTACAGTGGCTGCGCCTTTTATGATGTTCCCGCCCCAGTGCTGGAAAATGCTTTAATTTAGATGGTTTACGTGCATAGCCTTACCTACTTTAATATATTGGCGTTATACTCTCGGAAAACGGGAACTAAGCAAATAGCATACCAGTAACGGGATCTATAAATAAATATATTTCGACAAATTATTACGTCTTCTATGCTAAAAAAGTGGTATATTATGGGCAGGAGGTAATGATAACTTGATACATTTCTCCTAAATATTACTTAATTACATTAATTCGGAGGTACAAGGGAATGTATCATATTCCCAAAAGAATCCTAGGTTCTCTTTGTAAACAAAAGAAGATCAAGTTCAGAGGCGAGCCCTTAGATAAGCTGATCAATGAATTAGAGAAGGCTGGTCTTACTGATACACTTCAATATTTCGATAAAGAATTTCGTTTTGCTGAAGGTACCAAAGCATTAACTATGTGTAAACCAGAACGAATCTTCCCCAATTCATCTGCTAATGCTGAAAAGTTTATCGAGAAACTTATTCAGGAGAAGAAAATATTGCGGGAACAAGTGGGTACTTTTTGGGAACCGGAATACACATCGGAAATTAAACTGTGCGGGATAATTCAAGATGGGGCCGATGTTTTTATTAGAATGGTTGAAGAAAAATACACAAACCGAAAACGCGGGTGGAAAAGCGCTAGAGAACCGTATGCATATGTGACGTCTGCAGTAATTCACTTCAGTGAACAGTTAGTTGAGCTAAGGTGTAGTTATTATGTGAGACATCATTACCTGGAATTTATAATGGACTTACTTGGATTTCCCAATAAGATGCAAAAGGAAGAGTGGGCTTGGTTAACTTCTGTTACAAAGGAAGAAGCGAAAAGGATTTCTGAACTCCTTTCTGCGAAATTATCTTCCTCGCATATAGCAATACCTAGTACAGTTGGTAGCATGCGGTTAGAAGGGATTAAGGATGTTGACTTAAGGGAAGACAAAACCTTTAATGAAATACTAAATCTTATTAATAGCCAATTGAAATTATCTACGGATGATACTCTGGATGAAACATGTACACTGAAATTCACGGATCCTGTAGGACAAGTTGATTTTGATGTTGTATTTGAAATAAATATTTTAAGCGGTGGTTTTAAATTTGTTTCTGGTTTGGTTTCAGAAAAAGTGATAGATCAGATTCTTGACGCATTTATTATAGTATACGTGGAAAGAAACAAAAAAAAGAAAGCCCAAGGATATGTTGATACCACTCAGGAACGAATTACTGCAGGTGAACAAATTCTAGAAGGGAGTGTTTAAAATGTTGCCCGTTGTTGAAATCGATGAACTTTTACAACAGTGGGCTCTTAATAATTCTCCAATTATTGATTTTACTGTGAATAATGTACTAATCGCCATCGGTCTGGATAGGAGTTTTTATTATGAGACGTTCAATTATCTTATATCAAAGTCTCCGTACTATTTAACACCATATAAAATTTTATTTTGTCCGAATAACCATAAAGGTGAGACGTTTCCTTTAAATGAATATATAGATCAAGAAGAGTTTTTTACTTGCCACAATTGTGGGGAAGAGTACCAAGCCGATCCTGATAGAACATTTGTTGCCTTCCGTTTTAATGAGGATTATCGGCAACAACTTAAAAAAAAAATCGGACAAGTTGCCTAACGATGGTAATGGCTTAATTTTATCTTTTTCTGGCGAAAAATCTATTAGTCAACTAACAGAGGCTTTAGCTATAAATGTATATGAAGGGGGTGTGATTGAAATCAATGATCGACAAATGAAAATTACGGGGAATGTCATCAATGGAAGCGCAGTTAACATGGGCGATTCTGTAAGCCAAACCGTTAATTGGGGAGCACAAGAAGCTCAAACATACGAAAAATTATTGAGTGAGATAAAAACAATTCCCGGACTTAGTATAGATGAAGTACAAGATGCTACAGAAATTTTAGGAGACCTAAAAAAGAAAAGCGAAGAGGGTACATTAAGATTAACCTTTCTTCAGAGAATGTGGGATCAGTTGCCCAAAGCTATCACAATGTTAGAAAGCGCTATAAAAGTGTATAACACCTTGAATCCTTAGTATAGCTCTGAACTAGATGTTCAGAGCTTATTAGTTTACTACTAAATCGTGAATACTTATCGTGTTTGTGTTGCTTTGTGATGGTCAACTTCGTGGTTATGGCTTTTGGGTGAATCTGGGGTCTTCAATATAAAAGGAAGCCACACATCACCAGGCCTAGCTCTGGAGTCAAATCTTTGGGGTCAGGCCTGGTCATGTGTGGCTTGATTAATCGTGCATGCTCTGGCTCCGAGGTTTTGTGTGTCGGCCAGAGTGCCGGCAAAGCCGCTTTGGGGTCATAGCTCACCGGTCTGGCTTTGCCGGCACACTGGCCAGCTTTGGGGTCTTTGCATGTATTCCTTTGGGGCCTCCAAAAGGAAGCCACACATCACCAGGCCCAGCTCTGGGGTCATATCTTTTGGGTCGGCCTGGTCATGTGTGGCTTGATTGAACGTGCATGCTCTGACTCTGGGGTCTTGTGCATGTCGGCCAGAGTGCCGTCAAAGCCACTTTGGGGTCATAACTCACTGGTCTTGGCTTTGCCGGTACACTGGCCAGCTCTGGGGTACTTCAACCCCCAGCCC
>NZ_LSRS01000002.1:221209-449076 GCF_009932395.1 Sporotomaculum syntrophicum | reverse complement strand
TGGTGGTTATCGGGCAGCGGGGCAGGCGCTACTTCGCGCGGTGCGGCTGTGAAGATGCAGTCAAGCGCGGGGTGCTCTGCAAGCACATCGCTTTTGCGGCTATGTCGGAACTGGGGCTGGCAGCAGCGGCGCGCAGCGCGCACAGGCAGCTGTCGAGGCTGGGGCGCTAAGGCGCCCTTTTTTGGTCGTACCTTTGTCCCGCTCCGCTGTTGCGGAGCGTGTTGCGCCTAGTAAGTCGGTAGCCTAAGCTACCGCTGCAGCCACGGAGGCGATAACTTCGGGGTCGCAACTTTGGGGTCAAAGGAAGTCACAGGCATTGCTTTCGCAAAGCCTGTGACTTTGCTGTAACTATGCATGCCTTGGCTCCGGGGTCCTGTGCATGTCGGCCAGAGTGCCGACAAAGCCGCTTTGGGGTCATAACTCACCGGTCTGGCTTTGCCGGCACACTGGCCAGCTTTGGGGTCTTCAAAAGGAAGCCACACATCACCAGGCCCAGCTCTGGGATCAAATCTCTGGGGTCGGGCCTGATCATGTGTGGCTTGATTTAACTGTGCATGCTTGGCTTCGAGGTCTTGTGCATGTCGGCCAGAGTGCCGGCAAAGCCGCTTTGGGGCCTAACTTACCGGTTTGGCTTTGCCGGCACACTGGCCAGCTAACGGGTCTTTGCATGTATTCCTCTGGAGTCCTCAAAAAGGAACGGTTAGGTCATGCGCAAAAAGCGCGCATCACCTAACCTCATCTAACAGGCCGCCGGCTTAGCCCGCGGCCCTGTCCGCGCGATAGTTGTATCGTCCCGCACACCCGCCCCGCGCTGGGCTAGTATACGCGCATGGCCTTGTGCTACCAGATGGGCGGCGTTGCCGCCCCGGGAACGGGGGCCGCAGCTGCGGCCCCTACGCGCGCTTCGCGCGCGCTTTTCCGCCAGATGCGGAAACTTATGCACCTTATTGATGAACACCCCACAACAAAAAAGTAAAGGTATTGGCAAAGAAAGACGGGCACCTGCCTGGAAAATAGGCCCGTGCCATCTGGCAGCTATGCCAAAGCAATGTTGACCTCTGCCAGAAACCGGGCAACACCAGGCCGGCCACGTTACCGGGAGCGGACCAAAAAAATACCCCCACTAGGGGGTTGTTACTCTTTGGATTGATCCTTTGCCCATTCCCGGGCTATTCTGCTTATCTCTTGGTCCGCGCTAACCTCGTTGGGATCGTCTTCGTCAAAGGGCGCAAACTGGTATAGCTCAATTACTTTTCCATCTCCCTTTAGTCTGGCTTCTCGCTTGCGCAATATTTCCTGATAATCTTGCCTACCCAATTCGGTCATTTGCTCCATGTGCACATGGGCATGTATTTCGCGGGCACTAGTTAACAAGTCATGTACTTGCTGGGCCTCTGCAGCCCGGTCTATCTGGTTGAGTTTTTCATAAAAATAACGGGCTACGTTTAAAGCGTTCATCAGACAAAACATTTCCTCCATCTCAAGTTCAATCTTCATGTCCGCACTCCTTTATACTTTAAATTCATGCACTACTTTCCCATTCGGCTTGTCCTCATTTTCTTCGGTAAAGGCCAGGAATTCTTCGTCGTCTGTTGTTTCGTCCAGTGCCGGTTTCCGGTTTGGAGCGGTACCGGGCTGGGCTTTATTATTGTTCCGGGCCGCCATTTCAAACAGGTTGGGCTGGACCGATTTAATTACCACGTCCACGGATTCGTTGGGTCTGAATTGGCGAAGCTCCAGTAAGTTTTCGTTGGTCAATTCGATGTCGTCCAGCTGCACCCGGATGGCCTGAGCCCAGCCGTCAGCTAATACTTTATTGACTATTTCTATTTTTTTGATCCTGGCCCTAAAATCGGCTATACTCATTTATTCTCACTCCCTGTGCTGAGTTCCTTTTTCAATATAATTTAGCTAATGCGGCATTACTCGCCACCCATGCAATACCTTGCCTTACACCTTTCACAATACCATGCGCTGCCTTCGCAATGCGGGCACTCGCCGTCCGGTGACCAGGCCACCAAAGGGCATTCTTTGAGGCAGACTGTGCACTTCATTAACTCCATTCACAACCTCTGTATCATTACTTCCACCCGTTCCTTCGCCCCGGGCCGCACGTATAATCCGGCCTTTAAGCGGACGACCTGCCGGTCGTCCCGCCAGGCTATGTTATTCAGGCCGTCCTGAATGCTTTTGATATAGTTGTCCAAGTCGCCCTGGGAGCGGGAATCAGTAAGATAAACTTTCACCTGCAGGCTCACCGGCCCATTGTAAGGGTATTTAAACACCTGCTTGCCTGCCCAGCCAACGGTTTTCTCATAGTCACGGCTTTTTTTCGGGGTGTAAATTCTCCCGTTTTTGCCCGCCCTGGGACGTTGCTTAGGCACCGGGCGGCCTGGAATTACAAATGAAACCATTAAATCACTCCCGCATTTTTCATTTGTCTAAAGACCTGCCGGCATGCACCTGGTGTTTTGGCTAGCTGGGCGGCAGCCTGGTGGAATTTTTGTTTTTGCAGCACTATCAACACAGCTAACTGGTACAGCTCGGCATCGGTCCAGGAGTTTTTATTTTGCCGCCGGCGGTTGCTGTTATAATTCTTAACCCGCTCTGCAATAAGTGTCTCTGTCTTTGGCCTTGAAAGGTCGTGCCATGCCGGGTATGCCGCGGCACCCGGCATATCATCGCCCCGGGCCTGGGTGCGCCAAAAGGCGAGCAGGTTATTTTCCAGCACCTCTCCGGTGGTAATGTCTACTTTGATGATGTTATATAACTCTTCCATGTGTCCACTCCCCTCATAAAATCCGGTAATTATACTCGATACCACTGACCACCATTGTATGTCCCCTGCCTCGCTCCATAATCCTGGAACCAATGGCAGCGTCAATGCTTAGTAAATTTTGCGGTGTTAATTCGCTTGATATTATAGTGGGAAGCATGTTCAGGTAGCGGTAATTTAAAATATCAAATACAATCTCCACCGTCCACGGAGTGGGTTCTCTTCGCGCCTTAAACAGGTCGTCCCACACAAGCAAGTGGACTTTGCGCATATCCCAAAGCCGCGCCTCCAGGCTTTCCTCTCCGGCCCGCAGAGTGTCTTTAAGTTCGTTCATACCTTGCACATGAGGGAAATACAGTACAGATATGCCTTTTTCAAGCAGCTGGTTAGCAACAGCACAGCTCAGGTGAGTTTTTCCGCAACCCGGCTCACCAAGAAGTACCAGCCAGTTGTTCTCCTGTAATAGCTTAAAATTGGCAGCGTAATGCCAAGCGCTTTGCAGCATTTTTTTAATTACAACCGGACGGTTCTGGCTGCAAAAGTTATCAAAGGTTTTACTCTTGAAACCAGGGGTTATTTTGCTGTTTTTAAAAAGTCGTTCCCGCCGGCGGTCGGCCTGACAGCTGCACGGCGCAGCACAGTTTTTTTCAATATCAACCACAATACCGCGGTCCCGGCATATGGCGCATTTGGGTTGCCCGTCATCCCTGGAAGTAAAATTTGGAGAAGTCGATACTGTCGTATTTGTTTGGCGGTCTTCTAAAACCAGCATTTTTATCCCTAGCAGGATATCCTCCAGCGTTTCCGGGTTTCGCAGTTGTTCCTGTTGGGCCACGGATTACGCCACCTTTCTTTTTAAATTCAACATCGTGTCTTTGCACATCAGCCAGTGTTAGGACATTGTCCTTATGCCAGTTCTTCAAAATGCCCTGGATATAGGCAAATGAGAATTTGTCGTGTTGGATTGCTTTTTTTAGCGCCTCAACCAGTAAGTCATAAGTGGTTTTCTTGCTCCACTGTTCCAGCTGATCAATTTCATAACCGGACAATGGCCGTCCTAATTCGTTTTCAAACAGGGCTGCCAATTGGCTGCCGCTGTTGTTATCATCATCATTATTTTTATTTATTTTATTTATATATTTATTTAGGATACCCGACACGCCTTGCGGCCCTAGGGCCGAGACCTGCGAACAGTTAGCTGTCCTGCGAATACCTGGTTCGCTATCCTGCGAACTTTTGGTTAGCTGGCTAGCTAATTGTTCGCTATCCTGCAAACTACTAACTGTGCGCGGAACTGCTGCTGACTGTTCGCTGTTTTGCTTATTGTTCGCTATTCTGCTAACCCGCCAGCAGTCAGGTGCCCAGTCGTCAACTTGGACGTTGAACCAGTAGGTATAGGGTGATGTATTCTTTTCCCTGCCGATAATCCGCCATTTAATTAAAGAATTAATGGCGCGGCTCACTTCCTGTTTGCCCATCCAAGTGGCTGTCATAAAGTATTCATGGGATATCTGAGCCCTGGTATGACGTTTCTTGGCCCGCTGTTCGTGGGGGCTTGTATCGCAGTAATAGCCGTATGTTTGGGTAAAAATTACGTCAATTATGCTCCTTTGCGAGCCGGATAGCCTGGTCTTAGACAAGGTTAGGATAGCAGTACGGGCCAACGGAAAGTAGCCATCGTCCATATCTATTTTTGGGGGTATGTCTGAATGTAATGCTTTACTCACGTACAGTCCTCCTGAGTTCTTTTGCTGTAACGCCCTCATGGTTATACCGCTAGAAATGCCAAATCAAGAAAGCGCACAGCCTCACTAAAACATATCCTACCGTAAAGGCCAGTACAGCACAGGCGGCTTTATCATCCCAATTATTCATTCCTCCAGCACCAGCTTTAATTGACGGTTGAACATTTGCTGCGCCAATTTCTCCAGTGCCCGGGCGCGTTTAAATATTTTTGCCGCCCTGGGCTTCAGGTGCCGGGTGGCTATCTCCATGTCTTCGGCGCTTGTGATGATGAAGTAACCGCCGGCACCGGGTTCGGTGCTGCTGCCTATGGGTAGACCGTGCTCTACCACCAAGTGGTAGATGATTTCCCGGGCTTCCCGCTCGCTTAAGCCGGTCAGTTCGGCCAGCCGGCGTTTATGGATGGCCTGTTTAGAGCCAATCGGGATCAGCCCAAGCACTAGGCGCTCTTTACGGGTCATCTTTTCCAATGTTGTTTCACTCCTTTCCCGGTGGTTGCCCCCGCAAGACTTATGTTACAAATTCCGCCGGTTTACCGGGTCCAGCCCCGCCTGTCGCAAGTTCGATGGGCCGACCGCTGGTGAACTCGATGCCGGTGGTATTCATGACGTACCACCGTTGGGTTGTAAAAATATCCGTCCCTCGGTGCGGGGTTTTTGCAGATATTTCACCCACCGAGCCAATTATTAGATTTCCGCGCCGTTTTCGCAAAGATTGATCAGCTTTTCAGTTCCACGCGCTAGATGCCCTCCAGCAGGTCAAGGTAGGAATAGAGGCCGGCCACCATGCCCATTTGGGCCAGGGTGGCGGCCAGTAATTCGCCCAGCTTTTCTACTTCCTTAAACTGCGGCATGGGCGACACTCCCTACCACGGCAGACTTGCCGCGCTCGCCGCCCAGCTCGCTGACCATACCGTCCTCTACCCAAAACATCTTTACCCTTGGCAGTCCGGGATTTTGAGGGATTACATCGCCCACGGTACAGAACAACATAATCTGGTCGAACTTATCCAGCATACCCAGCATGGTGCCCGTGAGCAGGTCCCGGTTGTCCTGGTCCAGCATGTCCACTTCGTCCACGGCCAGGAAGTTCAGCCCGGTCATTTTGGCGATAGCGGCCTGAAGCGCGATGCCCACCCGGAGCTGTTCACTTTTAGAGAGCAACTTTATGGGCAGGGCCGTGCTATCCTGATGTACCAGCGGGGTGAAATCGTCCTGCCAGGTGATTTTGTAGCGTCCGTCGGTGCAGGCGGCCAGCATGGTGTTGATTTCCCTAATAAACCCGGCCAGACGGTCTCCCAGCAGGCTTTTCCGGATGCCGTCCGGGCCAAGGGCCTTGACCATATGCTCGGTGACGGCCAGTTCCACTTCCAGCATCTCCAAGTCCTGCTGCAGCTGGCAGGCCTGCCGGCGCCCGTGTTCGGCCACCTCCAGCCGGCGGAGGATCTCCCGGCCCTGGGAGATGCGTTCCTGCAGGCGGTCGATTTCCTCGGGGTCTGCGCCGCCCCTATGCAGCGTTTCCTCCCAGGCGGCCACTTCCTGTCTTGTGCTGTCCAGCTCTCTTTGGGCGCGATCGATGGCGGAGATCCGCCCGCGCAGCTCCTGTTGGGCAGTGTCAGTCTCGGCAAGTGTTTTCTCAGCACGTTCAATTTGTCGCTGCAAATCCTGCTTGCCCGCCTGCAGTTTTTGGATACTGGCCTTAAGATTGATTATTTTCTGGGCTTCGGCATCGTTTTCGGTTTCTAACTGGTTGACCAGTCCTGCCACTTCACTGCCCGACATTCGGCAGGCGATCAGCTTAGGGGCCAGGGGACAGTGCCCGTCAAATGACCGCAGTTTTTCCACCACTGCCTGTCTGGTCCGGCACCCGGCCTGCAGTGCCGCCAGTTCCCTGTCAAGTTCGGCCGACGTGCCCGCCATCTGGGCCAGCTGTTCTTTCAGCCTGAGAAGCCCTGCGTTTGCGGCCAGTTTGGCCTGCTCCTTGCTCGCCAATTCCCGCTCCAATATGTCTTTTTCACCCAGCCGATCCAATTCAAGTGCTAACCGGCCTGTTCTTTCCCGGCCTTTGGCGATATTCTCTTCCGCTGCACGACGCGAACCGTAGTCCTTAAGCAGTTCGTTTTTTTCAGCTTCCAGCCCGGCCAGCTGTCTTTCCACAGCCTCTTTATCCTCCGGTCCAATACTGTCCGGGAAGTTGGGCAGTTCCATTTCAGACAGTGCGGCCCGGATCCGCTCAAGGTCCTTTTTCGTCTCCCGTCGCTCTTCCCGTGCTCGCTTCTCCATGCCTTCCAGAATGGCTGGATCCCCGCCAAAGCCCCTGGGCAGCAGGGTATTTACCCTGCGAGCTATTTCCCGAGCCTGCTTCTCCGGTACCCCGACCCCGCACAGGTACTGTACCGTTGCGGCAGCGATTTCCTCCGCTGTGCAGGAAATACCGCACAACGCAAACAAAAATGCCTTTTGTTCGGCGGGTGTCATGGTGATAAAAGCGCCGGTATTCAGTGCTTGTCTAACAAGCTGTTCGTCCGCTCCCAGGTGGTGGTAGATGGCTGCCTGGCTTTCCTGGATGTTCCGGCTTTTACCAACGGCCAGGGTATGGGGCGGCATGGCTCGTACCACGCCGCCAAGGCCAGCTATTTCCAGCCCAACCTGGCAGTCTTTGCTCCTCCGGTTGATCAGCTCGTTTGCTCCCCGGCCGGCTTTGTCCGTCCACAGGTTGCGCCCGGTCAAAGCCCATTCAATGGCGGCCAGGATACTGGATTTTCCGCTGTTGTTGCGTCCCACGAATATATTCAGTTTGTCAAGCTCAATAGCGCTGTTTCTGTGGTTGCGGAAATTTTGGATGGCCAGTTTATTTATGCGCATTAACTTGTTCCTCCTTTGTGGGTAATATGTGGTTATGTTCAATTAGCTTTTGCCACCAGCAAAAAGGTGCGCGTTAGCGCATGGGGCGGCAAATGCCGCCCCTCATTCGATGGGGGCACCTCTTGCCTTGTTTCTGGTTCAAGGCTTGGGGCAAGAGGAATGTCCCCTGGTTCGCTAAAACAGCCGCATCCTGCTGCCGTTTGCCGCTCTGGGTGGAAGCGGTGCCGGCTCGGGTTGGGAGATTGCCCTGCTGTCAGCCATACTCAAGAGCAGGTCTATCATCCGGCTGGCCTCCGGCTTGGCCAGTTCTTTGATTGACGTTTTGCCCGTCTCCCGCTCAACAAGCTGGTGCAACATATCTTCCCCCAGCCCGGCTTCTCCGGCTGAGGCTAATATCTTTTTAACCTGCGCCGGAGTGGCCAGAGCCTGGTTAATTGTCCGTGATTGCCTGGCGGGTTGGTTCTGGCCGGCGAGAACAGTATTTTGCGTGTAGGGTTCACGGTGGTTAACCGTTCGACCCGAAGTTACCGCATGCTGCCCGAAGTTATCCCGCTCCGGGGCCGGCGGATTACCCGCCGCAGCCGGTCCGTGTTCGACCGGAATACCGCCGCCGTTGTTATCCGCTGCAAGTCCCGTATATCCTCTGGTACCGCCTGCAGCACCGGCTGCTTCGGCCTGTACGCCGCCAACTACCACCAGGTTAGGCTGTCGTTCGGCGCGAGGCTGTGCATCGACACCGGCCTCCAGCCATCCCAGCAGTTTACCACCCGTTTCCGGTGTGGGCTTGAACACCTGCCCGTCGAACAGGCCGGTGCGGTCTTTGCTGGCACTGGCCGTATGGTTGTGGTCCAGGTCCAGGAAAACCGTGAATTCGTACTCCAGCCCGTCACGCTGGATGGGGTTCATGCCTATTTTTTTGACCACCGTTTTGCCGTTCTCCACCACCTGGACATGCTCCATCTTAGAGCGCAGGGTGGCGATGATGTGGCACCTGGACTGCAGCATGGTGTCCACCAATTCGTTGTGACGCGGGGTCACCTGCCGCCAGGCGCTCCAGGAGTTGCCGCCTTTATCTGCCGCGAAACCGTGGATATCCAGCACGCCGCCCGGGCCGGCCCAGGCATGGGAGAGGCTGTCGATGATGGTAATTTGGTAGCCGGCGTTTTCTGCCGCCCGGATAGCCTCGATGTATTTTTCCGGTGTGAAGGGAGCGGTGAGGGTACAAACGTCGTATTCACCCAGGTGGGCGTAGAGCTCTCCCGATCCGCGTTCCGTGTCGATAAGGGCGACCGGCCCACCCAGGCCAAATGCCGTAAGCAAGGCGCTGTAAGTTTTTCCGCTGCCGGCGGGACCGGCGATGGCCAGGCGCAGCTTGGCCTTCTTGCGCAGGGCGCGGTGGAATTGGATGGCCATTGTTTATTCCTCCTTTAAATTAGTAACCAATTAATTGGATTTGCCGCACACACCGGCCTTTTAAGCACCGGGTTGCGCCCGGGGTTCGGTTGCCGCCTTTGACAATTTGTCCACCTCCCTTTTGTGTTGGGTGTTCAAATTTACCGCCAGTATCCGGGCCAAACGGTCCAGGTAAGCATTGGGATCGTCTCCGGTTGCACCAAGGACCTCCCGTTTGACGGTCTTAAACCCATCTTTTGTGCGTTTAGCTATAACTTTGTATAACACCACCTGCATGGTTACCTCGCGCCGGAGTTACCCCGGTCATTCATGGCCGACCTATCCTCTCTGCAATCTGCAAAGTTTACAGACATAAAAAGGTCGTCCATACTCTGGCCCAAAACAACGGCAATTTTCCGGGCAATGGGCAGGGACATGCGTCTTACTCCCGTTTCCAGCTGGCAGTAGTAGCTTTCAGATATACCAATCATTTCACTGATTCTCTTTTGGGAAAATTTTTTCTGCATGCGTACTTTTTTTAGATTAGTCAGCATAATTATGACACCTCCGACTTGGCAATTCGCCAACTAACTAAATTATAACAGCTTGGTTGGCGATATGCAATGAATGAAAACAAAAAATTTTGCATTTTGCCAAGAAGCAAAGAAAACACTTGTTTTTTTGGCAAATAGCAAACTATAATATGTATGTAGTTTGCATATTGCAATGCGTTTGTTAGTGGGGGGTGAAACTGTGGAAAATGAGTTTGGGGCGAGATTGAGGAAACTGCGTGAACAAAGGAAATTAACCCAGTCAGAGCTGGCCAAACTTTGTGATTTGGGGGAATCAACCATTTCCTTTTATGAGTCGGGCAAAAGGGAGCCCAGTTATAAAATTTTGTTAAATTTGGCGGAAAAACTTAACACAACACCCAGTTACCTTCTGACGGGAAACTATGAAAAAGATAACTCACCCTGGTGGGAGAAAGATAACCCGCCCGCGGCCATTGAACTGGAATATTTTATTAGAAACCAGACGAATTTGCGCATTTTTGGGGACCCGTTAGACGATGACATCAAGGACGATGTGATGTTGGCATTGCGTGCGGCATGGGAAGCCATAAAAAAGGAAAAAACCGCCTCAAAGCAACCCAAGAGGAAGTGATTTTTATCTATGGCCTTGTACAAAGAGGCAAGAATACTTGCCAAGAGCGGGAAAAAACCTTCGACAATCGCCCGGGACATAGGTATTAAAATTTTGTACGTGCCTTTTCAAAAAATCAAGGGATTGGCCTTATCACTAGGCAACAACAAAATGATCTTCATCAACGATGGCCTACCGGAAGCAGAACAAGAATTTGTCTGCGGACACGAGTTGGGCCATTTTTTATTGCACCCTTCGACAAATTTTCTTTTCATTTTGCAAAACACCTTCTATTACGGCAAACACGAGTACCAGGCCAATTACTTCTCCTTCGTTCTCCAGCTGGGTGAGAGGGCTGAAGAATACAGCAATTTAATTAGCGAGGCAGCATCGTCCAATGACCTGCAGCGATTAACCCGGCTGGTATGGGAATTGAGTGAAAAGGAGGATGATATACCGTGAAAGCAGTAATTTACGCCCGGTTCAGCAGCGACAACCAGCGGGAGGAGAGTATAACCGCTCAGGTGCGGGCCTGTACGGAATACTGTAAAAACAAGGGGTACATCGTTACTAAAACATATACCGACGAAGCCCGCTCGGCCCTGACTGACGACCGGCCCCAATTCCAAAAAATGATCCAGGATGCACGGGATGGCCTGTTTGATGCCCTGATTATTCACAAACTGGACCGGTTTGCTCGCAACCGCTACGATAGTGCGCTTTACAAGCGGGAACTGCGCCGGGCAGGAGTTAAGATTGAATCCGTACTGGAACGCCTGGACGACTCCCCGGAAAGCATCTTGCTGGAAAGTTTATTGGAAGGGCTAGCCGAATACTACAGTAAAAACCTGGGCCGGGAAGCAATGAAAGGCATGAAGGAAACCGC
This sequence comes from Sporotomaculum syntrophicum, assembly GCF_009932395.1. Lineage (GTDB taxonomy): Bacteria > Bacillota > Desulfotomaculia > Desulfotomaculales > Desulfallaceae > Sporotomaculum > Sporotomaculum syntrophicum. The sequence continues at coordinate 438,272 of NZ_LSRS01000002.1, read as the reverse complement.
CCTGCAGGCCAAGCACTGCGGCGGCACCCCGCCACTGGGCCTGGATGTCAACCCGGAGCGACATTATATTATTAATGAATACGAAGCAAAAGCCGTGCGCCTTATCTTTGAAATGTATGACAACGGTTTTGGTTACGATAGGATTATCGACGAATTGAATACTTTTGGTTACCGCACAAAACGAGGCGGTCCGTTTGGAAAAAACTCCCTCCACGAAATCCTGAAAAACGAAAAATACATTGGCGTTTACACTTTTAACAAACGCCAGGGCAGGACTGCAGACGGGCGAAAAAATAACCGCCGGCAAAAATCAAAGGATGAAATTATCCGAATCTCCGGGGCCATTCCACCCATAATCGACGAAGATTTGTTTAACCGGGTACAGGAACGGATGCTTAAACGTAAACATAACCCGGAAAAGGCCAGGCAAAAGGCTAAAACAACATTCCTGCTTACCGGCCAGGTGTTTTGCGGTGTATGCGGCACTGCTTACATAGGCAACACGGCCACCAATAACGGCACACGTTACAGTTATTATGAATGCGGTGCCCGTGACCGGACTAGAACCTGTACCAACCGGCGCATCAGAAAAAACGCATTGGAAGGCATTGTCCTTGACGAAATTGATAAATCCATTTTTTCCCTTGCTGTACGACCTGCGTTGGTAAATAAAATAATTGATTTTTATAGCCAGTTCTTTAGCCAAACAAATAACGAAGCAAAACACTTGGAGAAAGAATTTAAACGAGTACAGGTGGCAATAAACAACTTACTGCAGGTAATAGAACGGGGACAGGCATCGGAAGCATTGCTGGAACAGCTATCCAAGCGTGAGCAAGAAGCGGCCCTTTTGCAACAGGAATTGGACAAAATAGAAGCCAGAACAGCAATTACGTTGACCAAAAAGGATATTGAACGTTATCTTGAGGATTTATATGAAAGGTTTAGTGATAAACAAAACGAGGAGCTTTTGAAGCCCCTCGTGCAGCAGTTTGTAAATAATGTGACTGTTTTTGAAGATGAAATCGAAGTTGTATTGAAATTATTTTTGGTTACCAATGGTGGAGGCGGGGGGAGTTGAACCCACCGTCCGAAAGAAGAGCCACAAGACCTTCTACGAGCATAGGATGTGTTTTAAACTTCGCTCCGTTGGCGCCCACAACCAGGCTTCGCCGGAACTATCTCGATAAATGTCCCCGTTTAGCCTCCGAGAATTGGCTAAAAGGTAAGCCTGCTCATATGACACCCCATGATCCGCTCCACAGGCAAGTGCGGGTGGGATGCTAGCTGCAAATTAAGCAGCTAGAGCGTAATTTTCTTCGTTGGCAGTTATATTAACTGTTCCACCGTTTAACGGGCTGATGGAACCCCGGCTCGCTTATCCTGCCACAACTTCCCCCGTCGAAACCATTTCGCCCCCGAATAATTTAAATATTACTGCTTTTGCCTTTCCCTGATTGCTCGGTCCATATCCCTTTTGGCATCTCTTGCAGCAATATCTTCCCTCTTATCATACTGTTTCTTGCCCCGGGCCAGGGCCAACTCTACTTTAGCCCATTTGCCATTTTTAAAGTACACCTTCAGAGGAATCAAAGAGAAACCTTTTTCTCTGGTTTGGCCAAACAAGCGCATGATTTCACGTTTATGCATTAGTAGCTTGCGCGGCCGCTTGGGTTCATGATTAAACCGATTGCCCTGCTCATATGGACTTATGTGCATATTATACAATACCAGTTCACCATTTTCAATCCTGGCATAACTATCTTGAAGGTTGGCCTTACCGGCCCGGATAGACTTTATTTCTGTACCGGACAGAGCAATACCGGCCTCATAAGTATCATCAATGTGATACTCGTGACGTGCCTTACGGTTTACAATTGTATTGGCCGGCATGAACAACACCTCGATAATCAAAGCCCTGCCAGTCGTTTAGGCAAGGGCTTGCTAAGTCCAATTTCTATAACATAATGAGAAATGCATTCTGTAATCCAGGTAATTATAAATTATATCATCATCTTATTGTTTGTCAACTACCTAGAGTCCCATTTCATCGGCAATATCCTGCATAGCTTCCAGCCCCAGCCCGAGAAACGCACCCAATTCCAGGCCAATTTCGGAGCAGGAGGCAATTATTTCGCGATTGGCACCACGAGCAAATGACTTTTCATTAAACCTCTTTTTCAGGAAGTCAACATCGATAGCCGACAGCTTTTTCTCCGGCTTGATTAGCGCACCAGCAACAATTAACCCGGTCAGCGGGTCGGTTGAGTACAAGGCTTTGTCCATTAATGAATTACGAGGCAGGCCATGGGCCTCATTATGAACCCGCACAGCATATACCACATCCTCCGGCAACCCGAGTTCCGCCAGCAAATATGCGCCCTCCAGGCTATGCCTGTGCGGGTCGTCCTTAGTCCGGTCGTAATCAATATCATGCAGCAATCCCGCAAGGCCCCATTTTTCAACATCCTCGTTAAAATGCCGGGCTAAATGACGCATTACAGCCTCTACTGCCAGTGAATGTTTAATTAAATTTTTATTCTTTAAATGCTGCTTTAAGACTGCATAAGCCTCTTCTCTGGTCATCCACTAAGTCTCCAATCTTTAATAATTATTTTAGTTCAGTTTTCATAAACTTGGCATTTGCTCTGACAGCAACTTTCCCGTCAGGCAGGATAATCCGGCCGGCCATTAAGTACAGCCGTCCTCTTTTTACCTCCTCGCACCACGACTCCACCACCAGTCTTGTGTTAATCGGTACTCCATAGCTATACCGAGTGGTCATTTCCGCAGTCATAATGGAAATATCATTAAACCATAGCCACCAGGCCATTGTTTCATCCAGTAAGGCAGCAATTAAACCGCCGTGCATATAACCATTCCAGCCCTGATGTTCTTCCTTGGCTTCAAATTCGGTGCGACAAATCTCACCGTCCAGTGTAAATTTTAGCTTTAAGCCAATGGGATTAGCCTGGCTACAGCCAAAACACATATTGTTATTGTCTTTAATTCTATCTTGCAGAAGCTCCACCCCCCACGTACAATATCCTTATATATTATAACCTATTATGGCAATAGTTACCTGATTAACAATGGGGGAAATATAGGCTGCGACAAATAAAAAGTCGTCCAATTGGACGACAAGTAGTACTTTACCTTTCCGGGCAAATTGCTATAGCCCGTGAATATCGTTTTGCACTTGTTGGCATAATATCTCATTTTTATTAATGCGCTCTGATAAATCCTCGATACGCGCATCAGCATCGCCCTGCTCTTTTAGCTGGGCAAGCTCATCTTTATTCTCTTCAATTTCCTGTTCTAGTTCATAAGCAAAGTTTATCTTCTCATCAAAAGTCATGCCTTTTTGGTAACGTTCCCCAGGATCGCTGTAATCCAAAAATAACCCCTCCGCTCATCTAGTTAATTTTTATTATGCTCATGCTTGCATAAAAAATGCACCATATAATTTACCTTTCAGCAGCGGTGCTGGCATTTCAGAACAAAAAGCCTTATAATCAACTTTAATCAAGCTAACCATGGGAGGTATTGCCTTGGAGAATAAACTTTCGTTTTTCTTGGCTTTAATTGCTTTTATCTTCGCTGCCAGCCTGATCCCCATGAGCAAGCTGAACATGCGCGGAAAGGGTGTTCGCATTTGGCGCCTTATTACTTTAGCCCTGCTGGTTGCCGCAGCTTGGTTAGCCATGTTCGCGCCAGCGCTAAATAGTAATAAATGAATCCTTTCAAGAATTCGAATCTACTATTGACATCCCATAAAAAAAGCCGGACACAAAGCCCAGCTTTTTTTATTTTACAGTCTAGTGAGCAGAGGACCAAGGATTAGTGAAATAGTACCTGCCACCTTGATCAGCGGGTTCATTGCGGGACCGGAGGTGTCTTTACAGGGATCGCCTACAGTATCACCGATAACCGCGGCCTGGTGTACCGGGTTGGGCTGGCCGTCAATCTTCTTGCCGCCCAGGGCACCGCCTTCAATGTACTTCTTGGCATTATCCCAAGCACCGCCGGCATTGGCCAGGAACAAGGCTAACAATACACCCGTGGTGGTCAGACCGGTCAGGAATCCAGCCAGCGCCATAGCGCCAAGACCGAAACCTACGAGAGGCGGCACGGCAACGGCGATAATACCGGGAAAGATCATTTTGCTAATAGCAGATCGGGTAGCGATGTCCACACAGCGAGCGTAGTCTGGTTTACCGGTACCTTCCATAATTCCTTCAATTTCCCGGAACTGGCGTCGTACTTCTTCCACCATTCCAAAAGCAGCTTCACCTACAGCACGCATTGTGCGGGCACCAATTAGGAAAGGTACCGCTCCGCCAATGAAAATACCAACCAATACCATAGGATCAGTCACGTTAACGATAAAGTCACCGCCAGTAACTGCCAGAGCATCCTGCATATTGGGGTTATGCTTAACACCGTCAACAAAGGCACTGAACAAAGCCAGAGCAGTTAAAGCAGCAGAACCAATGGCAAAGCCTTTGGCAATGGCTGCAGTGGTGTTACCCACAGCATCCAGCTTGTCAGTTTTCTCACGAACTTCAGGGGGCAACTCAGCCATTTCAGCGATACCACCAGCGTTGTCGGCTACAGGGCCAAATGAGTCCATAGCCACCACCATACCGGCAGTGGAGAGCATCCCCATAGCCGCCATGGCAATACCGTAAATAGCCCACAGGCCGGCTTGTCCTTCGGGAGCATTTGACATCACAGCCCAAAAAGAGAAGTAAATAGCACCGGCAAATACCAGCATGGGGAAGAATGTAGATTCCAAACCCACTGCCAGGCCATGAATGATATTGGTCGCCGGTCCAGACTTGGAAGCTTCAGCGATTTTTAATACCGGAGTCTTATCTGCACCGGTGTAGTGTTCAGTAAGCCAGCCAACAGCCACATTTACAACCAAACCAGCGGCCACAGCCATAAAAATACCAAATGAAACATTGCCGAAAGCCACCCCGGATGGTTCAGCAATTTTTTCAGCAGGGAAAACAGCCTTGGCCACGAACCAGGTACCAATCAAAGTCATCAGGTTAGTGCTCCACAAGCCTACATTCAAAGCAGCCTGGGGGTTGCCGCCTTCAGTGGTGCGCACAGTAAAGGTACCCAAAATAGCGGCAATAATGCCAACAGCGCCTACCAGCAGCGGGAAAATAACACCGGAAAAGCCAAACAAGGTGTTACCAATCAGCATCGCCGCAATGGTGGTAGCTGCATAGGATTCAAACAAGTCGGCTCCCATACCGGCGGTGTCACCGACGTTGTCACCCACGTTGTCCGCGATAGTCGCCGGGTTGCGTGGGTCATCTTCCGGAATACCGGCTTCAACTTTACCCACCAGGTCAGCGCCTACGTCAGCGGCCTTGGTATAGATACCGCCACCGACCCTGGCGAAGAATGCAATTACGGATGCCCCAAAGGCGAAACTGTTAATAATCAGCGGGCTTTTAAAGACAATAAACAGCACGGAAACACCCAACAAGCCCAAACCGGCCACGGAAAGTCCCATAACGGCGCCGGCCCGGAAAGATACCTGTAAAGCTTTGTTCAATCCGGAGCTGCGGGCAGCTTCAGCAGTCCGGGCGTTGGATTTGGTAGTACTATTCATACCAATATAACCGGCAATGGCTGAACAAATTGCGCCCACCAGGAACGAAATAGCTGATTCCGGGCCTACAGGCAAGTGAGAACCTGGTTGTTGTTCAATAAAAAATCCAGCTGCCCATAATAATATAAAAATTACAATTGCAAAAGGAGTCAGTGTTTTGTACTGGCGGTTCATGTACGCCATGGCACCCTCTTGAATAGCTTCAGAAAGCTGCTTCATCTTAGGTGTGCCCATACTCTCTTTGAGAACCTGAGACATAGTGAAAAGGGCGAACAGCAGCGCCAGAGCACCTGCTCCGGCAGCATAGTAGGCCAACTTAATATCAAAGTCCACTTATAAATACCCTCTCTTCCCTCTAAAAATAAGCAATACTTTAATAAAATTCCCAATAAAATATTAAAATGTCAGTGAATCTACATTCACCTCCTTGAAAAATACCATTATAAATATAAATTATAACATAATGTGCAAACATTATTAAATAAACATAGTAAATATTGCCTTGCGATAAACTCAAATAAAAATCCGGGGAAACCCCGGATTTTTTATCTGGCTAAAACTACAAGAATTAGTGAAACAGCAGCGAATGCAATAGCAACTAATACAGTAATTTTAGCAAGAAAATCATCCAGGCCTTTTTTCTTACCGAAGAAAGTTTCAGCGCCACCGGCGATGGACCCGGATAATCCTGCACTCTTACCTGATTGCAGCAAAACTACTGTGATTAGACCTATACTCAGGATTACTTGTAAAACAGTTAGAATAATTTCACCAACAGCCAAAATTTCACTCCCCCCTTTAACATAAACATTTTAATATACCGGAGTGGATAAAGCAACACTTGTCCGGTAGAAGAAGGACAATGTCGCCCGGGGAGTGTCAAATTTAACGCAAATTATAAAATACCCGACGGCCTTTGAATAATGCTGTCCCGCCCAGCTCATCCTCAATGCGCAGCAGCTGGTTGTACTTGGCAACCCGGTCGGTACGGGAAGGAGCTCCGGTTTTAATTTGACCCGCGTTTACCCCGACTACTAGGTCGGCAATAGTAGCATCCTCAGTTTCACCTGAGCGATGAGATACCACTGCCGTATAGCCTGCCTGTTTAGCCATTTCAATGGCATCCAGCGTTTCTGTAATCGTGCCGATTTGGTTTAGTTTAATCAAGATGGAATTAGCTGTGTTAGTTTCAATACCCTTGGCCAGCCGCTCCGTGTTGGTGACAAACAAGTCGTCCCCCACAATCTGCACTTTGCTGCCCAGACGCTGAGTTAACTGCTGCCATCCCTCCCAATCGTCCTCGGATAAACCGTCTTCGATAGAAATAATGGGGTACTTTTCAACCAAACGGGCGTAAAAATCAATCATTTCAGCCGACGTATAGGTAACTCCCTCACCAGCCAGCACATACCGGTTGTCCTTAAACATTTCGGTAGCCGCAGCGTCAATGGCCAGAGCCACATCTTCTCCGGGGCGATAACCCGCTCCTTCTATAGCCTCCACCAGTGAGGCCAAAGCTTCCTCGTTGGAGCCCAGGTTGGGAGCAAAACCACCTTCATCGCCTACTGCCGTATTCATGCCTTTTTTCTTCAATACGTTTTTTAGTGTATGGAAAATTTCTGTGCCCATGCGCAGCGCTTCAGCAAAATTCAAGGCTCCCACAGGCATGACCATAAACTCCTGAATATCTACATTATTATCGGCATGCTTGCCGCCATTTAAAATGTTCATCATGGGCACGGGCAGCAACCTGCCTCCAGTCCCACCCAGGTAGCGGTACAAAGGCAGTCCCAGTGTTTTTGCAGCAGCCTTAGCAACAGCCATGGAAACACCCAGGATGGCATTAGCGCCCAGATTGCCTTTATTTTGAGTGCCATCCAAGTCGATCATAGTTAAATCAATACCTGCCTGGTCGGTCACGTCATAGCCGATGACTTCCGGGGCAATGGTTTCATTAACATTTTCGACAGCTTTGAGAACACCCTTGCCATTGTAACGCTGAGGGTCATCATCCCGCAATTCTACCGCTTCATAAGCCCCGGTGGAAGCACCAGAGGGCACCGCAGCCCGACCCATTGTGCCATCCTCCAAAATCACGTCTACTTCAACTGTGGGATTGCCCCTTGAATCCAGTATTTCCCTGGCCATTACATCAAGTATCGTAGTTAACATTTTAATTTACCTCCTTGCGAACATAGTAACTTATTTATATTTTTACTTTCAACACCCGGGGACACTAATCTGCCTCCAACAAGCTGTGGCCAGTCATTTCGGGTGGTTTTGCTATATTAAGCAGTTGCAGCACAGTGGGAGCCAGATCCTCCAATCGCCCGGGTCGCAGCTTGGCATTTTTATGCTCCTCGCTGACCAGGATTAAGGGAACTGGATCGGTTGTGTGGGCGGTGAAAGGTTCCCCGTTTTGAGCAACCATATTTTCCGCGTTACCGTGATCGGCTGTGATCAGTGCGATCCCGCCTGCCTGCTGCACTGCCTGTACACCCCGGCCAATGCACCGGTCTACTGTTTCTATAGCTTTAATGGCAGCGGACAATATTCCAGTATGCCCAACCATATCTGGATTGGCATAATTTACAATAATCACGTCATAAATCTGTTCATTTATTTTATCCAGCAAAACATTGGTTACCTGCTCAGCGCTCATATCCGGCTGCAAATCATAGGTAGCTACACTGGGTGAAGGTACCAGAATTCGATCCTCACCCTCATTGGGTTTTTCCACACCGCCATTAAAAAAGAAGGTGACATGAGCATATTTTTCTGTTTCTGCCAAGCGCAGTTGCTTAAGCTTATGGTAGCTAAGCACTTCACCCAGGGTATTAATTAGTGTTTGGGGACGGAAGGCTACCGGTGCCTCAATGGTTTTATCATACTGGGTCATACAAACATAATGCACCACCGGCCGGTCAGCAGGCCGCTCAAAACCATCGAAATCAATATCAACAAAAGCACGGGTGATTTGTCTGGCCCGGTCAGGCCGAAAATTATAAAAAATAATCGCATCGCCATTGTCCACCCGGCCAACAGGCTGGCCTTGCTCATCCACTATAACGGTAGGCTTAACAAATTCATCGGTCTCACCACGACCGTAAGCCTGCTCCAATGCTTCCAAGGCCGATGGTGCTTGATAGCCTTCACCTAGCACCATCGCCAGGTAAGCAGATTGAGTACGCTCCCAGCGACGGTCCCTATCCATAGCATAATAGCGCCCCATAACTGTAGCCACTTGGCCGGTTTCAATTTTTTTCATCCGTTCGGTAAGGGGGATTATGTATTCTCGCGCATTAGCCGGGGGCACATCCCGGCCGTCCAAGAAAGCATGCACAAATACCCGTGACAAACCCTGGTCACGGGCCAGTTCAAGTAAGGCATATAAATGTTCTATATGGCTATGCACACCACCGTCTGAAAGCAAACCCATCAAATGCAGGGCTGATTGACGCTCCCGCACCTTATCAACAGCCTCCAGCAGCACCGGGTTATCATAAAAAGTGCGCTCGCGAATAGCCTTGCTAATTCTGGTTAATTCCTGGTAAACTACTCGCCCGGCACCGATGTTTAAATGTCCCACTTCGGAATTGCCCATTTGCCCCTCGGGCAACCCTACATCCTCACCGGAAGTGCCCAGCCAAGTATGAGGATATTGTGCGAGCAGTTTGTCCATGATGGGCTTGCAAGCTAAGGCAATGGCATTACCCTGGTGATTTTCGGAGAGGCCCCAGCCGTCTAAAATAAAGAGCACCAGGGGGCGTTTATTGGTAGCCAAATATCTTCCTCCTCATTATCCAGCAACAGCATTTTTGATAATATCGGTGAAGCTGTCAACCTCCAGGCTTGCCCCGCCCACCAGTGCCCCGTCAATATCGGGCTGAGCCATTAATTCAGCAGCATTGCCCGGCTTAACACTACCCCCATACTGGATACGGACTGCCTGAGCCGCAACTTCACCAAACAGGCTGCGTAACAAGCCACGGATGAACTCGTTTACCTGCTGGGCATCCGAGGCAGAGGCCGTGCGCCCGGTGCCAATAGCCCAGACCGGCTCGTAAGCCACTACCAGCTTGGCCGCCTGCACAGCGCTAAGCCCCGCCAGGGAGCCTTCCACCTGTTTGCGAACAACCGCTTCAGTAGTACCGGACTCTCGTTCCTCCAGCCGTTCGCCAACACAAACAATAGGCATTAAATCGTGTGCCAGCGCAGCATGTACTTTTTTATTTACCATGACGTCAGTTTCCCCAAAATACTGCCGGCGCTCGGAATGGCCAAGAATAACATAACGGCAGCCAATTTCTTTTAGCATGCCAGGGGCAACTTCCCCAGTGTAAGCACCCTCGTTCTCCCAATACATATTCTGAGCCCCGACGGCAATTCCCGCTCCCAGGTCCCGCAGCAGCCCGGACACTGCCGCAAGGGCGGTAAATGGTGGGCATACCACCATTTCCACCCCGTGCAATCCGGATACCCTGTACGCCAGCTCACGCACAAAATCGACCGCCTCACCGACGGTCTTAAACATTTTCCAGTTACCTGCTATGAGGGGTTCGCCCATGTTACACTCTCCTCAGGATAATGCGGATAGATCTCGCTCCGGTCCACTTCTTGGATCACTTTCAAACCAGGCAGTTCCTTGCCCTCCAAAAAAGCAAGCGACGCACCACCGCCAGTGGAAACATGGGTAATTTTATCAGCTACCCCTGCTTTTTCCACTGCAGACGCCGAATCACCGCCGCCGATGATGGTGATTGCATCAAGATCGGCCAGTGCACGGGCAATTTCCATGGTTCCACTCGCAAAAGGCTCAATTTCAAATACCCCCATGGGACCATTCCACAATACCGTAGCTGCGTTTTTGAGATTTGCAGTAAACTTTTTCACCGTCTCAGGTCCTATATCCAAGATCATGCTATCTATCGGCACAGCGTTAACCGGAACTATTTGGACATTTGCATCAGGAGACATTTCCGTGGCCACTACTACATCCACGGGCAATATAAGTTCTACACCCTTGTCCCGAGCATTTTGCATCAATTGCCCGGCCAGCTCAACTTTATCTTTTTCTAAAAATGATTTTCCTATTTCCAGACCGCTGGCTTTAAGGAAGGTATTAGCCATACCGCCGCCAACTAATAAAGTACATACCTTATCCAATAAATTGTTGATCACAGTGATCTTATCCGAAACTTTTGCCCCTCCCATAATGGCTACAAAGGGGCATTTTGGAGATTTTAACACCTGCCCCAGCATGTTAAGTTCTTTTTCCATTAACAGACCCGCCACCACAGGGAGATATTGAGCAACCCCGTAATTGGAGGCGTGAGCCCGGTGCACCATACCAAAGGCATCATCAACCATTACATCGGCTAGAGAGGCCAACTGACGGGCAAATTCAGGGTCGTTCTTCTTTTCCTCGGGGTGAAACCGCAGGTTCTCGAGCATTAGCACAGAACCTTCCTTAAGCTGCTTTACCGCCCGCTGAGCATATTCTCCAATGCAATCATCCGCCTTGTGCACCGTAACCTCTAACAGCCTCTGCAGGCATTCAGCAACGACATCCATCCGGTAAATTTCATTATGCTCCCCAAACTTGGGTCTGCCGAGATGCGACATTAAGATTACCTTAGCTTTTTCGCCGAGCAGATATTTTATAGTAGGCAGCGTAGCCCTGATTCGAGTATCATCAGCAACATTACCATTTTTATCCAAGGGAACGTTAAAATCCACTCTCACCAGCACCCGCTTGCCGGATACATCCACATCCCTGATCGTCTTTTTGGCCATAAAATCCCCCTCCTTAAGAAATAATATTAGAGTCTTCTTTTATCACCATTGCGGAAAGTGCATCTGCATAAGAAGTGAGGGTACTAAGAAAAAGCGGAAGGAACGTGTGGTAAATCGCCTTATTTAGTATGCCCTGAATTCTTTATCGGATGCATCTTACCGTGCCGCGTTATTTTCATTAATTTTACTTTTTTCGGCTTATTTCGTTACTGCTGCATTAACGCTATTTCTAATAGTATACATCAGTTGGTATTATTTAATCAAATATGTTATACTCTATTCGCTAATTTAGATAATAGTTCCTGCTTTTTGTTGTATACAAAAAACAAAAACCTACAAAAAAAAAGAACCGCTAGGCGGTTCCTTCTCTCGTCATTAATAACGTTTTCTTTTTCTTATAGGAGGTATATTCATCTCATCGCGGTATTTTGCTACTGTACGCCGGGAAATCTTCACGCCGCGCGTTTTAAACATATCGGCGATCTGCTGGTCATTTAGAGGCGTTTTAGCATCTTCCCGGTCGACAATCTCTTGTAAGGTTTTTTTAATGCTTTCGGCAGAAACTGCCGTGGAACCTTCAATGCTGCTTAAACCGGAAGAAAAAAAGTATTTCATTTCAAAGACACCCTGGGGAGTCTGAATATACTTATTCGAGGTCGCCCTAGATACAGTGGACTCATGCAAACCAACAATATCTGCCACAGTTTTAAGATTTAGCGGTTTTAAATATTTTACCCCATGTTCCAGGAAATCACGCTGTAATTCAACCAGACACTTAGTAACCTTGTATAAAGTCAAACGGCGTTGCTCAATGCTTTTAATCAGCCAAGCCGCAGCATTTAGTTTATTCTCCACAAATTTTTTAGTCTGGCTGTCACCCTTACTCTGGCCCAGCACAGCACGGTATGTGTTGTTGATCGTTAATCGAGGAACTGAAGTGTCGTTGGTGATGATTTCATACTCGCCATCTGCTTTATTTAAAACAATATCCGGCACAATATAACGATTATCATTTTGGTTGCTGAAATTGCGCCCGGGTTTAGGGTCCAGGGTTTTTAGCAAATCAGCCACTTGCTGGATCTCTTGTACCGATACACCCAGCACCTGGGCGATGCGGTTGTACTTGCCGTCGGCCAGATCCGTAAGGTGGTTATCTACTACCGCACAGACCAGCGGGTCATCAAAGTTCAGGTAATTCAACTGCAGCAGCAGACATTCCTGCAGCGTACGGGCACCTATGCCAGGCGGATCGAAGGTTTGTACAATTTTTAAGGCTTCCAACACCTTCTCTGCAGGTTCATTAACTTCTTGAGCTATTTCGTCAATTGAACAACTAAGGTACCCATGATCATTGATATTACCGATAATATATTCAGCAATGACCCTTATCCGCTCACTAATCTTCACCAAACCAAGTTGACGCATCAAGTGTTCCATTAAATTCGGTGCAATGCTGATATAATTTTCATAAGTGTAATCATTATGTTCCCGACAGGATTCAGAAGGAGTCATACCCAGATCGCTACTATCTTGGAAATAATCCTGCCAATCTATATCGTATTCATTTTCTTTATCTTTATCTTTTTCCTTGCCGCCGATATCGGCTTCAACAGATAATGGTTCTTCAAGGTTAGTATTTTCGTAATCTTCACCTATTTCCAGCATAGGATTCTCCTGCAACTGCTGTTCCACGTACGTACCCAGTTCCAAGGAAGAAAACTGTAAAATAGCAATGGCTTGGCGCAATTCGGGAGTCATAATTAGTTTTTGAGTTTGAACAACATCAAGCACATAACCCATGCGCATTTAGCCAAATACCCCCAATTCAATAAACTATTTAATTTTTATTAAGTCATTACTTCGACATTCATTAGCAAAAATCCTGCCTGTAATTTTATATTTACTTGCTCAAGTAAAAATTACAGGTCGTCCAATAATAAAAAATTCAGTTTATAACCTCGGCTCACCAGCACGCAGCTTTTCGGCCATCTGGTCCAGCTTACGCAAACGGTGGTTAACCCCCGATTTACCCAGCGGCGGGTTAGCCATTTCACCCAGTTCTTTCAGAGTGGCATCAGGAAATTTCAAGCGCAGCTCAGCGATCTCCCTCAACCCGGAGGGCAATTTATCTATACCGACTGTCCGGGCTACGAGAGTTATACTTTCTGTTTGGCGCAGTGAGGCATCCACTGTTTTATTCAAGTTGGCTGTTTCGCAGTTAACCAGGCGGTTGACCTGATTACGCATCCCTTTATATATCCTGGTGTTCTCAAATTCAAGCAACGCCGAGTGGGCGCCGATCACGTTCAGGCACTCCACAATCTGCTCGCTGTCTTTTAAATATATAACAAACCAGGTTTTGCGCCGGCTTATCTTGGCCGACAAGCCAAATTTTTGCATCAACCGGCAAAGGTCGGTGGCATGTCGTCCTTTGCTTGTAATAATCTCCATATGATAATTACCGCCCGGGCTGTTTACCGACCCGCCGCCTAAAAAAGCTCCCCGCAGGTAAGCGCGCCGACAGCAATTTCGACTAACTAAATCCTGCTGCAACCCCTCCTGCAGATATCCGTCCGAATTGAGCAGGCCAAGCCGTATCAGCATCTCCCGCAGGCCATCCTGGGGGGGTATGCGCACCCAATAAACATTGTTTTTACGCAGGCGCATCTTTTTTTTCACCAACACCTCGGCATGGATACCGAAGAGTTCTTTGAGCAGCTTAAACAACTTACGGGCCACCGCAGCGTTATGGTTTAATATATTTAAAGACACCTGGCCTCTGCTCACCTGTAAAGAACCATCCATTTTAATTAGTGCCACCAGCTCGGCCATTTTACAGCAAGGCCTTGGGTCCATCACCCTGGCCAGTTCGTTCTTAGTTAGTGTGGAAAAACTCAACGTGGCCCACCTCCCAAAGAAAAACCAGCGCACCACTCGTATAAATGCCCTGTTCTAAGAGAGCATTTGCACTCGCCCTGGCAACAATACACTACACAACAGGCTTAAAGCAGGGGCTGCTGAACCTCCTCCACCACTGTTCGTTCCAGCGCCCCGGCCAGCAAGCTTACAATATCCAGAGCTTGCTCGGCCTCCAACGCCTGTTCCAGCCGGGGCCTGGTGGCCGGATGCTTGGGTAAAAATAAAGTGCAACAGTCCTCATAAGGCAGTATCGATGTTTCATATGTTCCGATGACCTGTGCCCGGCTTACAATTTCTAGCTTGTCCATGCCCACAACCGGGCGCAGCACGGGAATATCGACAACCTGGTTTATAACCCGCATGCTTTCCAGCGTCTGGCTGGCCACCTGACCCACACTTTCCCCTGTAACCAACGCCAGCGCCCCCTGTTCATCCGCAATCCGCGCGGCCAGGCGAAACATCATGCGCCGCATCAGAGTCACCCGCAGTTCCTCAGGGCAGTTCTTCTGGATTTCCTTTTGGATATCGGTAAAATGCACGATATGGATTTTAATCCTGGCCGTATAGTTGGTGAGAATACGGCACAGGTCACGCACCTTTTCCAGGGATTTCTCTCCGGTAAAGGGGAAACTGTAAAAATGCACCGCTTCAATTTCAATCCCCCGCTTCATGGCCATCCAGCCGGCTACCGGGCTGTCAATACCCCCGGAAAGCAACAGCAAAGCCTTGCCGCTCGCCCCAACGGGAAGTCCGCCCACACCTGGTATATCATCAGCGTACACAAAGGCGTTTTTTTCCCGGATTTCTACCTGTACCTTAATTTTGGGTGAATGCACATCCACCTGTAGTCCGGGAAAATGCTCTAGCAAATAGCCGCCAATCAGACCATTCAGCTCAGGGGAAGTGCGAGGAAATTGCTTGTTGGAGCGCCTAGATTCAACCTTAAAAGTCAACGCCACGCCGGCAGGCAACAGCATGCGGGCAGCGGCATCCTTCATTGTCGCCAGCGCCCCTGCACAAATAGCCTCCTCCTCCAGAGGCAGGCGTAGCGCCGGGCTGACGCCCACAATACCGAAGACTTTACTTAATATTTCCAGCACCCGGGATGGCTCAGCTTCACTTTCCACTAAAATGCGGCCATACACCCGCAGCACTCGGGAGGGCGACCTCAATTTTTTGAGTGCACGATATATATTATCCATCAACCGGCGTTCGAAGGCCGGCCGATTTTTGCCCTTCAGCCCGATTTCCCCGTAGCGAATCATATATATATTATACATGGTCCATCGTTCCTTTCACAATTGAAAAGCATACCAGTGTTTACAATAGATCTGATCCCCAAAGTCCCGTGGTACACCACGCCGGCTAATTATATAAAGCATAGAGTTCCCGGACCACAGCTGCTGTTTGCTCCACCGTGTAATCAATTTCCTCCACCGTAGTCATCGGTGACAGGCTGAACCGCAACGCCCCTTCCAGCAGCTCCCCTGTGGCGCCCATTGCCTTGAGCACATGGCTGCCCGGGTTCTTCCGGCTGGCACAAGCCGAACCGGTGGAAACATAGATACCCCGCTCCTCCAGGGAGTGCAGCAGTATCTCCCCGCGCAGGCCTGGGAAGGATAGGTTAGCAATCTGCGGAGCACAGCGCGGGTTGTCCTGCCGGCACGCCGGGCCATTTAAAACCGCACCTGGAACAGCTGCCATGATACCATCGACAAGCCTTTTTTTCAAAGAGAAAATTTTTCCGGCTACTCCCTTAACTTCCCGGGCAATTATTGCGGCCGCTACACCAAAACCAGCGATGCCGGGCACATTTTCCGTACCCGAACGCAGGCCATGCTCCTGCCCGCCACCTGCCAGCAGAGGCTGCAACTGCGTGTGGGATGCTACATACAGCGCTCCTACCCCTTTAGGTCCATGCACTTTGTGGGCGCTCACCGACAGCAAATCTACACCCAGTTCCCTGGGTCGCACGGACAGTTTTCCGTAAGCCTGCACCGCATCCACATGCCACAGGAGTTTGCGCCCACCCCGGCGTAAATCAGCCAGTACTGCAGCGATTTCCTCCAACGGCTGCACCGCGCCCACCTCATTATTCACATACATTACGGACACCAGATAAGTATCATCCCGCAACGCTTTCTGAAGCTGCCCGGGTTCCAGCACACCCTGCCCGTCAACAGGCAGCACCGTGACCTCCACACCCTGCGCTTTTAACTGCTCACAGGTATTTAAAACCGCAGGGTGCTCCACTGCAGTGGTTATTACATGCCTGCCCCGCCGGCCGGGCAGTACCCCCTTGAGGGCTAAATTAATCGCTTCGGTGCCCCCGCCCGTGAACACAATTTCACCGGAACCCACACCCAGGCTAGCAGCCACCGCTTCCCGTGCCTGGATCAGTACCCGGCTGGCTTCAACGCCTTTTTTATGCAACGAGGATGGGTTGCCATAATACACTTCCATCGCTTCCACCACGGCTTGGACCACTTCCGGGTAAGGACGGGTGGTGGCGCTGTTGTCCAAATATACTTGTCGCCCTGGCATGCTTGACACTTCCTCAAACAATTCTTAACTAATACACTGGTTTTTCATATTATTTCATAGTATACCGCAAACCAAACAGCGTCAAGCAACTCATTGGGCAACTAATATTATTGCATGGCACTTACCCTGGCTGTACCATTGGCGTAAAAAAGACACCGAAAATATATCTCGATGCCCTACTCGATCTCTTTATAGCACTATATATACCGCCAGCTGTTAGCCTGTTTAAGCTTACAGCTGCGCCTAACTAACCCTGTTAATATCCCGGTGAATTACCGCCACCCGGTACTCCTTGTTCTGGAGTATTTCACCCAGCCGGTTGGCCAGAGCTACGGAGCGGTGCATACCACCGGTGCAACCGATCGCAATCATTAATGTCGTCTTACCCTCGTCAATATAGCGCGGGATGAGAAACTCCACCAGGTCGGTAAATTTCTCCATAAATTCGATGGTCACCGGCGAATTAAAAACAAAATCGCGTACCACCGGTTCATTACCGGACAATGGCCTCATCGCCGGATCATAAAAAGGATTGGGCAAGAACCGAACATCAATGACCAGGTCACTATCCAGGGGGATACCGTATTTAAAACCAAAGGATATCACGGAAATCAACAGTTGGGAACTTGCTGTTTCACTGCTGAACAGATCAATCAGTTTATCTTTGAGTTCCTGGGACTTTAAATTTGAGGTATCAATAATTTTATCGGCCTGTCCCCTGATTTCCGCCAGTAACATCCGTTCCTCATGGATATTAGGCAGCACTTCGCCATGCGTATCAAGGGGATGACGACGGCGTGATTCTTTATAGCGCCTTACCAGCACGTCATCCGAGGCCTCCAGATATAATATTTCATACTTAATACCGTACTGCTTCAACTGCTCCAGCACTTCGGACAAGGCTTGAAAAAATTCCCCACCCCGAATATCTACAACCAGAGCCATATTACTAATACCGCGGTTGGTTTGCGCACAGAGTTCGGCGAACTTGGGAATCAAGGTAGGTGGTAAATTATCCACGCAAAAATAACCCATGTCCTCCAGGTGGCGTAGCGCTTGAGTTTTCCCAGCACCGGACAGGCCGGTGACGATAACCATATGTGCACTCAATAGAAACTAACCCCTTTTATATCAACTAGTTCAACATAAATTGACTAGTTTCATCTACATGATTCACGAGGGCGGTGACACCATCCGCCCGGCTATAGCTGTAAAGACTGGTAGCCTGGATTCTACCTTTTGGGGAGCCGGGCGGGCATTTAGTACCTGCTCCGGCGGTACCCGGTACTTGTCCAGCAGCTTAATACCAATATCCAACTTACCCACTGTCCCAGGGACATGAGCATCACTGTTCACCACTAGCCGAGCCCCTTCACGCAACGCAGATAACACCACCTTATCCCGGACATAATGGTGACCGGTATTAATCTCCATGGCGCATCCGGTTACTGCACAGGCCCGGGCTACCTCGTCTAGATCTACAGCCATACCTAAACCAGGGTGAGAGATAAAAGTTAGCGGGTTTTGGCGCACTGCAGCTACCAGCGCCAGGGTATTAGCCTCACGCATTTTTTCCCGAATTGACCCTACTGCTTTACCCAGCCGGTTGGGCAAAATCCAGGTCACTGTTTGCCACCACGGCAGGCACCAAACCTGGGGATGCAGCCCGGCTGCCAATATATCCAGCTCCTTAATGATGGACGCCGGCAAATCGATCTCCCCGGACAAGCTAATCACATTAGCCTCAGCACCTACCAGCACTCGCACCGGGTAGTGTTCCGCCAGCCGGGCAGCCTGTTCCTTAAGCTCTTGATAAACCCCGGCCTCCCGAACACCGATAAACATGGCTCGGGGGCCGTGATCGGTAACTGCCACCTCATCCAGCCCGCAGCTGGCCGCCGCCGCCACCATTTCCTCAAGCGTAGCCCGCCCGTCACTGTAACTAGTATGTACATGCCAATCAGCAAACAGCTGCATAGCACCGGTACTCCTGTTTGAGTTAACACTGCTGATATTTTAACATATCTCAACCCAAAACAATTTATTCACGATAACACTATATTTACCCCACTACAAAACTTTTTGCTAGTGTCGTAATATATTTTGTTGTCCTGACATAAATTTAACCTGCCATACCATCTTATACAAGTAGTGTTAAATTCCTGCCAACCTATTCTTTAAAAATTCTAAAAAATCAAGTATAATAATTGACAGATAAATCCTAATTAAAGCATAACAGCTACAATAATTTAGACCGAGCTTGTTGCGCAAATAACCTCCTATCCTGCGGTTATACTAAAACAGAACTAATAATAAGGATGTGAACAAATGCAAAGCTTGATTACTATTGATATAGGTAGTTTATTTAGTGAGCAAGACACGGCCAACTTTATACCCAGGGCTGACTTTGAGCAGTTTGCAGCCCAATACGGGCCTGCCTTCGCCAAATTCCAAACTGCGCTTAAGGATAAAACCTCACCGATCACCCTGTCCTTCGGCGAGGCCGACGCCATCCCCCATATCAAGAATCTGGCTAAAACCCTGGGTGAAAAATACGATGATATACTACTCCTGGGCATCGGTGGCTCAGCGCTGGGGACTAAAGCAGTATTGCAGTTTTTGCACGGCCCTTTTTACAACCTGGAAAAACATGCTCAGCCCCGGCTGTTTATCCTGGATAACCTGGACCCTGTACTGATCACCAAGGTGCTGGGTGTGATTAATATAGCAAAAACCGCTATCATTTATACCAGTAAATCTGGTTCCACCCCGGAAACCGCAGCGCAATTTATTTTCTTCTATGACCAATACAAGGCCGCCGGCGGACGCAAGGAGGACATCGTGATTATCTGCGACTCCGGTGACAACGGCATAAATCATATTGCCCAACAGCTGGGCTGCCACCTGCTGCATATTCCCAAAAACCTGGGCGGCCGTTATTCTGTTTTATCCTCAGTGGGCTTTCTGCCCGCTGAAATTACCGGTGTTGATAGCACCCGGCTACTGGCCGGCGCGGCAACGGTGCATCAATCCATCATTGACACCCCTTTACCGCAAAACGCCCTGTTTGGTCTGGGCACCTGCCTTTATGAACTGGCCAGGAAAGGTAAATCTATCCACGTGCTGTTTAATTACAGCAGCCTGCTGTTAGAATTCGGCTTGTGGTTTGTGCAATTATGGGCGGAAAGCCTGGGCAAAAAAATAAATCTGGACGGCCAGGTAGTTTACGCTGGCACCACGCCGCTGACCAGTCTTGGAGCCACGGATCAGCATTCCATACTACAGCTTTATAAGGAAGGCCCCGCAGATAAAGTGCTGGGTTTTGTCAAGATTGACAGTTTTCCTGTGGATATCACTTTGCCGGAAGCCTTCCCGGAAGAGAAAGAATACGCTTACTTCACCGGACATACCATGAGCGAGCAGCTGGACATTGAACAGCTGGCCACCGAAATGACCCTGGTGGGCGCAGGCCGGCCCTGCTACCGGATTACCTTGAAGGAGGTCTCCCCGGAAACGCTGGGCGCGCTGTTATATTTCTATGAAGCCCTGGTGGTATACACGGCTAACCTTTACAACATCAACCCCTTTGACCAGCCCGGTGTGGAAGAAGGCAAAAACATCACCTATGCACTAATGGGACGGCAAGACTACAGCCAAAAGCGCCCAGATTACGAAAAAGCAGTAGCCCGATACAATGGGGTCAGGCTTAAACTTTCTTAAACTAACTGTTAATTTCCATACCAGCATTATATAGATATAGCCTGACCACCAAACTGCAATAGGGGTCAGGCTTATCTGTTTTAAGTTATACCTATTGAAAAACTACAGGCAATATGCAGGCTAAAAGTTGAACTTTACGCGTTTAAAATAAATTTCTCCACCACTTCAGCCACACCACACTCATCATTACTCCGGCACACGTAATCAGCCCGGGCTTGGATTTCCGGGCGGGCATTGCCCACCACTACCCCTAACCCGGCATAATCAAGCATTTCCAGATCATTGTAACTGTCCCCCACTGCAATGATTTCCTCCCGCGCCACGCCGTAGTATCCGGCAATGGCCGCCAGAGCATCGCCCTTGTTCCCCTGCGGGTGGGAAAACTCCAGAAAATGAGGTTTGGACTTGGAAATATGCAAGAGATGCCCAAACAGTGGCTGTACCTCTTCCTGCAAGCGATCAATCAACTCCTCCCGGGTAACCACCACAATCTTAGTGGGGTCCTGAGCCCGTTCACGGAGAAAGGACCCAAGGTCGCCCACCTCTTCCATGGGGATGCGGGAAATAGAAGTGTACAGCTCACTTTCCTTGGTTTGCCGCGCTATGTAGGGCACGTCATCCAGGTAAATATTAACATGGTAGCCATACCGGTTCACCAGCTCATTTACCTCCAGTGCCAGCTCAAGGGGCACCGGCCGGTGTAACAAGACATCACCGGTCACGGCATGCTTCACCAGTCCCCCCTGGTAGGTCATCAAATAATCCTCCACCCCCAGTTCCCGGGCAAAAGGCAGTGCCGAACAGAACATCCGACCAGTTGCCAATATCACTCGCACCCCGGCCTGCCGCGCCTGCTCAACGGCCAGGCGCGAGCAATCGGGGATTATCAACCGGGAATTCAGGATGGTATCGTCTAAATCCACAGCCAGCAATTTATATTGGCCTTTACTCAATTTTATTGCCCCCTAAATGACCTATGCCTCTAACCATTGTTTTATTAAAGATGGGTTTTAATGCTGTATTGATTTTTATGCATGAAGCCCATAGGATAGCTTCCAAAGACAGGCACATCTAAAACGTCCCCTGAATATGCAGGCATAGAGATTGCCGCCAGTTATTAATGCGCTTAATCATTTGCAACCCCTATGCAGCCATCTGTTAATTGCCTTCCTTGCCGGCCCTAGTTCCGAAAAAAATCGTATACCGCCTGAGCGGCACGCTGGTTCATGCCGGGCACCGCAACAAGCTCCTCCAGGGCAGCAGCCTGGATTTTCTCCACCGAGCCAAAAGCTTTGAGTAATTCCCGACGGCGCACCGCGCCGATACCGTCGATTTCCTCCAACATCGATTTGAGGTTGCGCTGGACCCGCAGACGGCGATGGTAGGTCACGGCAAACCGGTGCGCCTCGTCCCGCAGCCGCTGCAACATTTTCAAGGCCGGGGAATTTTCGGGCAAACGCACGGGCTCGGCCCGGCCGGGCAGAAAGATTAATTCCTCCTCCTTAGCCAGCCCGCAAACAGGTAGGTAACTAAAGCCCTGTTCCTCAAGAGACGCTACCGCAGAAGAAAGCTGCCCCTTGCCACCATCCACCACCAGAAGATCGGGGAAGCGTTGAAACTTGGCATCCCGGCTGGACATTTGCCCTGTATTAACCAGCTCGCGCTCCTCTCGACCTCGAGCCAGCCGCCGGTTCAGTACCTCACGCATCGATGCAAAGTCATCCGGGCCGGTAACGGTTTTTATCTTAAACCGCCTGTACTGATGGGGCGCCGGTTTGCCCTCCTCAAACACCACCATGGAAGCTACCGACTCAGTGCCCTGGGTATTGGAAATATCATAGCATTCCATGCGTAGAGGCAGAGTCTTTAATTCCAGTGTCTCAGCCAGCTGCTGCAGCGCCTGCTGGAGTTCGTCCTTCCGCACCGCCCGCCCGGTTTCCACCTCCTGCAACACAAGCAGAGCATTGCGTCCCGCCAAATCCACCAGGCGCTTTTTATCCCCCCGCTGGGGCCTGATCAGGTACACCCGTCCGCCGCGCTTGTCGCTAAGCCAGTGCTCCAGCACCTCGACTTCCCCGGCCAGCACATTCTCCACCAGCACCTCCCGGGGCACAAATTCAGCCCGCAGGTAATATTGTTTCAGGAAAGCCGTGAGCACCTCATCCCTGCTCATATCGGCGGTGCCCTCCACCATAAAGTGTTCCCGACCGATCAGCTTGCCGCCCCGTACAAAGAACACCATCACGCAGGCCTCATCCTGCCCACGGGCCATGGCCAGCACATCCCGGTCGTTGTTATCCGAAGACACAATTTTTTGTCGTTCCATCACCTGTTCCACGGCCAGCAGCTGATCCCGCAGCTCGGCAGCCCGCTCAAACTCCAGGTTAACTGCAGCCTCTTCCATGCGCTGGCGCAACCCCTCCACCAGGTCCTCCTGTTTGCCCTCCATAAAGAGCAGTACCCCGTCCACAAGCTTGCGGTATTCCTCAGGAGTAACCAAATCACAGCAAGGACCCAAGCACCGCTTGATATGCTGGTTCAAGCAAGGCCGGCTGCGCGGGGCGAGCACCTGCTGCTTGCAGGTGCGCAGGGGAAAAATGCGCCTTAGCAGCTTCAGAGTTTCGTGCACCGCTCCCACATGGGTGTATGGGCCGAAATAACGGGCACCGTCCTTAATCACCCGCCGGGTAATGAAGACCCGGGGGTACTGCTCATTGGTGGTTACCTTGAGATAAGGATAAGTTTTATCATCCTTAAGGCTGATATTGTACCGGGGGCGATGCTCCTTGATTAAGTTAGCCTCCAGAATCAAAGCTTCCACCTCGGAATCGGTGGTGATATACTCAAAATCCCTGGCCCGCCCCATCATCGCCCGCACCTTGGCATCACGCTCAGCCGCAGAGCTGAAGTAAGACCGCACCCGGCTCTTCAGAGATACCGCCTTACCCACATAGATAATTTGCTCACTGCCGTCCCGGAACAAGTACACCCCGGGACTATCAGGCAGCTGAGCCAGCTTATCACGCACTTCCACCACCCCCTAAGGGGTCAGGCTTTAACTTTATTAAAGTAACTATATTATCGTAATATATGGTTTGCATGGTTGATTTAAGAAAGTTTAAGCCTGACCCCATCTATTTCCTCAGCAGACAGATTTTCCTCCACCCATTTAACTGACTTGGAAGTGGTTACTTCGCTGCAGCCTAAATAACTGGCTACGTCACGCAAACGATGGCCGGCCAAGCGGCAGGCCAGATAAGCAAACAATCGCCGAGCCAGCACTGCCCGGCTACCGCGGCCGGCCCCTAAAATTATTGCAGGAGCTATTTCCAATTCCTTGCATAACTGTCTCATGATATCCTCCAAGCCTTTGTATAGCATAATTGGTTGTCTAGCCTCTAAGTTATATTGATTTACATTAGAAGGGCTTTGCTGACGGTTAATGGATTCAGGTGTTAATTTATAATCATCTATTACCGTTCCACCGTAGTGGGCCAGCAGCTGTTTGATAAAGTCTGTT
Organism: Sporotomaculum syntrophicum; assembly: GCF_009932395.1. Taxonomy (GTDB): domain Bacteria; phylum Bacillota; class Desulfotomaculia; order Desulfotomaculales; family Desulfallaceae; genus Sporotomaculum; species Sporotomaculum syntrophicum. The sequence goes on along the minus strand of NZ_LSRS01000002.1, from coordinate 414,141 downwards.
TTAACAAAGGACTGGTCATTATAAAAATAGCTGCGATGGCTGGACCAAATATATTCTGAGGGCTCGTCAACCAGCCCGGCCTTTACCGGGTTAAGGTGAATATAACGGATAAGCTCCAACAAGTACTCGTCCCTGTCCACATAAATGCTATTATAACGCCCTTGAAACACATGTCCCACCAGCTGCTGCTCTTTGTTGAAATACTGAGTATAGGTCTGCTGTATGCCCTGCATAAATTTAGCAAGAGTGACATTGCCAATTTTTAGGAGCATATGCACGTGATTGGGCAGCAGCACATACCCGTGCACCTCGACATTGTAACGCTGGCTATAATGTCGCATTAACCGCAAGTAAGTTATATAATCCTCTTTTCCTTGGAAGATATGCTGTTTACGGTTGCCACGAGCCATAACATGATAAAAAGCCCCAGGCAGATGCAACCTTGGCTGGCGGGGCATATCATAATCCCTCCCAACAAAGTAATTTGCTACCTCATTATAGCACAGGCGTTCCTTTATGAAGTGATTTTGCTAAATAAGTTTAAGAAAGTTTAAGCCTGACCCCTTAAATACTTAGCAGTATATGAAATCGGTGACTGGGCTACCTCCTCAGGGGTGCCGACAGCAAGAATTTCGCCGCCCCGATGGCCGCCTTCGGGTCCCAAGTCGATGATATAGTCCGCCGTTTTTATCACATCCAGGTTATGCTCGATCACCAATACGGTATCCCCGGCGTCCACCAGCCGGTGCAACACATTGAGCAGGCGATGGATATCTGCGATGTGCAGGCCTGTGGTGGGCTCATCCAGGATATACAATGTCTTGCCGTTGGAACGCCGGGACAGCTCGGTGGCCAGCTTAACCCGCTGGGCTTCTCCCCCGGACAGCTCGGTGGCAGGCTGGCCAAGGCGGATGTAGCCCAGCCCCACATCGAACAGCGTCTGCAGCTTGCGCTGAATTTTCGGCTGATACTGGAAAAATTCCAGTGCTTCCTCTACCGTCATATCCAGCACATCAGCAATACTTTTACCCTTATACTTAACCTCCAGCGTCTCCCGGTTATAGCGTTTACCCTTGCACACCTCGCAGGGCACGTACACATCAGGCAAGAAGTGCATTTCTATGGTAATTATTCCGTCCCCGCGGCAGGCCTCACAACGACCGCCCTTAACATTAAAGCTAAACCTGCCCGGCCGATAGCCCCGTGCCCTAGCCTCGGGGGTCTGGGCAAAAAGGTCCCTGATGTCGGTAAATACACCGGTATAAGTAACCGGGTTGGAGCGAGGTGTACGCCCGATTGGCGACTGGCTCACCTCAATCACCTTATCCAGGTGCTCCATACCAAGGATTTCCCGACAATCCCCCGGCTTCGCCTTTGCCCGGTGCAGCTCATAGGCCAGTTTTTTATAAAGAATTTCGTTCACCAGTGTGCTTTTGCCCGAACCGGACACACCGGTGACACAGATGAATAGCCCCAGAGGAAAGACCACATCAACATTCTTTAGGTTATGTTCCCTGGCCCCCACCACAGTAAGGGTTTTACTGCCGGGTTGACGGCGCACCTTGGGCACCGGGATAAATTTTTGCCCGCTCAAATACTGCCCGGTGATGGATTCAGGGGTCTGCATGATATCCTGTACCGAGCCACTGGCCACCAGGTAACCGCCGTGTTCCCCGGCACCGGGTCCAATATCTATAATATGGTCAGCCGCATAAATCGTCTCCTCATCATGCTCCACCACGATCAGCGTATTGCCCAGATCCCGCAGGTGCATAAGCGTTTTCAGCAGCCGGCGGTTGTCCCGCTGGTGCAGTCCAATGCTGGGCTCGTCCAAAATATATAGTACCCCCATCAGGCCGCTGCCAATCTGGGTAGCCAGCCGAATACGCTGGGCCTCGCCGCCCGAGAGCGTACCCGACGCCCGGTCTAAAGTCAGGTAATCCAAGCCCACGTTGATTAAAAAGTTAAGCCTGTCCACAATTTCCTTGAGCACCTGCCGTGCAATCAGACGCTCCCGCTCGCTCAGCTCCACTTCCTGCAAAAAGTCGCGCAGATCAAGCACCGGCATGGCAGTAACTTCGCTAATCGAAAGACCCCCCAGGGTAACCGCCAGCGCTTCAGGCTTAAGCCGGGCACCGTGGCAGACCGGACAGGGTTTTGTGCTCATGTACCCTTCAATCTCTTCCCGCATCCAGTCCGAGTTGGTTTCCTTATATCGGCGGTTCAGATTATTCATTACACCCTCGAAGGGTAACCGGTAGCTATGCAGAATGCCCGTGGAGTTGGACAAGGTAATCTGAATAGCCTCCTTGCCCGTGCCGTATAGCAGTTTATCCAGGTGAGCCGGGTCCATTAACCTCACCGGGGTATCCAGGTCAAAATCATAGTGTTCCGCCACAGCCTCCAGGTAGCGCATGCCGTTTAAACTCTTCATCCAGGGTTCGATAGCCCCCTGACGAATCGACAAATTTTTATCTGGGATGATCAGTTCCGGGTCCAGTTCCAGTTTAATCCCCAACCCGGTGCATTCCGGGCATGCCCCAAAGGGACTGTTAAAAGAAAACAGCCGCGGAGTGATCTCAGTAATGCTGATACCGCAGTCGGTGCAGGCAAAGTTTCCGCTAAAAACAATCTCCTCGCCATTTACTACCGCCGCCACGACCACCCCATTCCCGTGCTTAAGGGCGATTTCCAGTGAGTCAGACAACCGCCTGGCTGAGCCCGGGCGGATGATCACCCGGTCCACCACGATTTCGATGGTATGCTTTTTGTTCTTATCCAGCTTGATTTCCTCGTTAACATCCAGTACTTCACCGTCCACCCGTACCCGGACAAACCCTTCTTTACGGGTTTCCTCCAGTAATTTAACATGCTCACCCTTTTTACCACGCACCACAGGAGCCAAAAGCTGCAGTCGGGTCCCTTCAGGCATAGCCAACAGCTGGTCCACAATTTGCTGCACTGTCTGGCGGGTAATTGGTTTGCCGCACTTGGGACAATGGGGTCGCCCGGCACGAGCATAAAGCAGCCGCAGATAGTCATAAATCTCGGTTACTGTACCCACGGTGGAGCGGGGGTTATGGCTGGTGGTCTTCTGGTCAATGGAAATGGCCGGAGACAAACCTTCAATATAATCCACATCAGGCTTGTCCATCTGACCCAAAAACTGCCGGGCATAGGCTGACAGAGACTCTACATACCGGCGTTGGCCCTCGGCGTAAATAGTATCAAAAGCCAGGGAGGATTTGCCTGAACCCGACAGGCCAGTAATCACCACCAGTTTATTCCGCGGGATTTCCACGTTAATGTTCTTTAAATTATGGGCGCGGGCGCCCCTGACCACAATTTTGTCCTGCATGAAAAGCCTCCGTTAATAACAAACAGTATGAGCACCTTGCCCCCTAAACTAGCTCGGTTAGATACGAATACCGGGTAGACTAACGACAAAAAAAAGAATCCAGATAACATTTTACTACATCAAATCGCACGGTGTTATGATACAATAAATAAACGTATGGTTTAATTAGTGGTTTAAGGCAAATCTAATTAGCTATCTGTATAAGATTATATGCGGAGGGACTATAAAAGGTATGCTAGTCAGGGAGTGTATACAATATTTAGTAATATTAGTATTACTCAGCCTGTTTATTTATACCCTTAGCCCTATCATGGCCATACTGCCCGCGCTTTTATTGCTTTTTGTGCTGTTCTTTTTCCGCAATCCCCCCCGCCGAGTGGCTCCAAACATCAACCACATTTTATCGGCAGCAGACGGCACTATTCAAGCCATTGAAGAAATTGATGAAGAAACCTTTATCCATGGCCGGGCAATTAAAGTCGGAATCTTTTTATCCTTGTTTAACGCGCATATCAATCGCAGCCCGATAAGTGGGCAAATCACTTATACCTCCTACCGACCTGGCAAGTATTTGCCGGCTTTTAAGAGTCATGCTTCAGAGTTTAACGAAAGAAACACCCTGGGCATAGATAACGGTGATACCAAAGTGCTAATCCACCAGATTACCGGTTTTTTGGCCAGGCGCATTGTGTTTTATAATCAGCAAGGTGATTATTTAAAGCAGGGGCAAATTTTCGGGCTGATTAAATTTGGTTCCTGCACGGAAATTATTGTACCCGCCGGCACCAAAATAGTCGTACATAAAGGTCAAAAGGTGCGGGCAGGAATAACCGTCATTGGAGTGTTAAAGAATGATTAACGGCAACTCACCCATAACCCAGCTACCCAATGTTTTAACCCTGTGCAATATCGCCATGGGTTTAAGTTCAATTATAACCGCTTCTTTAGGCAATTTTACCCTGGCCGGACTACTCATCATCATCGGCGCGATTTTCGACCGCCTGGACGGGCATGTTGCCCGTAAGTACGAGCTAACCAGCGAAATGGGCAAGCAATTGGATTCCTTGTCCGACCTGATTACCTTTGGTATTGCCCCGGCCGTTTCTCTCTTCTTGCTTAGCTTCACCGAATATTTTGTGCTGGGCTTTATCTTGACCGTGATTTTTGTTACCTGTGGAGCTTACCGGCTAGCCCGTTATAATGTCCTGGAATTTTCCGGTGTTTATATTGGACTGCCCATCACCATCGCAGGCTTTTTACTGGCCTTGCTGGCCTTACTGCAAACGCAAACGGCTGTTCACCCGTACTGGACAGCGATAATTATGCTGTTTTTAAGTTATCTGATGGTCTGCAAAAAGGAAATAAGGAAAGTCTGAGGAGCCCCCTGTTCAGCTACGCCGTCTCCGCCAGTCTAAAGCCGTAATGGGCAAAATTTAGGTCAAAGGTGAAGACAGTGCTAATAGCCAGCCGCTCCATCACTGCAAAGCTGGTCGCATCCACCAGAGTACAGTCCCCACCCCGGCCGGACAGCAATATTTCCATCGCCCGCTTTTCATCCGCCGTTCCAGCCCGCTCCACCGGCCAAATATTGCTTCGCAGCCACAGCCTTGCTGCATCCGCTCCCAAGCGAGCAGCCAGCAGTGCATGAGTCTCCGCCAGCAGATAATTGGTTAATACCGGCAAAGCCCGCTGCCTCTGCATTTTCTGCAAAACGGCCACCGCAGCCAAGTGGTTTTGGTCATCCCTGCACAGCAGAGCAAAAACCGCCCCCGAATCCACCAGTATCTTTTCCATCAACCCAGCTCCCCATTTGCCACGCAGCTGTCGTGTTCCATGGAAACAAAGGCGGCCCGGCTGCGGTCATCAAAAATCCCCACCATATCCCAGATGGGATCATTATCACTGAGCGGCTTCAATTCATATACCTTTTTTAGCATTAATGTATCACCCTTGACTGTGACCGACAAGTGGGACCCTTTGTCCAAGCACAATTTATCCCGGTATTCCTTGGGTAAAGTAAGCTGCCCTTTGCTGGTCAGCTTCACCAGTTCCGCCTGCAAAGTAAAACTCCCCTTTCATCTGCTTTGTAGCCTATTCCCGCATCTATGCTCTATTCAGCACTACCGGTGGCTTGCTCAATACCACCGGAACAGCATGCATTAGTTCTTACTTATTTCCTTACTATATCAGAGGTATTTTTTGGAATCAAGGTTCGGCAGCTAGATTAAGCCAATTAATTAGTACCGGTAAAATAAATTGTCAAATAATTAATCATTCAGTTCCACATTAGCACTTGTCCGAACAATCAATATCACATAATTGCAATATTACAGTTAGTTTAAGCAAGTTTAAGCCTGACCCCGTAGTTCGATGATGGCGTCGCGGAGCTGGGCGGCTTGCTCGAATTCCAGTCGCCGGGCAGCTTCCTGCATTTCTTTCTCCATGCGGGCTAGCAGTGCTTTGAGTTCTTTTTTACTCAGCCGGCCTTTTTTCGCCTCAATGGCGGTATCGTAAACCGCGGCGGTCTCCGCCACTTTGGTGGCCTCGATAACGTCGTGCACCGCCTTGATAATGGTTTGGGGCGTAATGCCGTGAGCCAGGTTGAACTCAGTCTGCAGTTTACGGCGGCGCTCGGTTTCGCTTATAGCCCGGGCCATGGAGTCAGTGACCATATCGGCGTACATAATCACCCGCCCGTTTACGTTGCGGGCCGCTCTGCCGATAGTCTGGATCAGGGAACGCTCGGAGCGCAGGAAACCCTCCTTGTCGGCATCCAGGATGGCCACCAGGCTCACCTCGGGTAGGTCCAGGCCTTCCCGCAGCAGGTTGATCCCCACCAGTACATCAAAGGTGCCCAGCCGCAGGTCACGGATTATTTCCATCCGCTCAATGGTGTGCACCTCTGAATGCATATATCGCACCTTAATACCTGACTCCCGCAAGTAATCGGTAAGGTCCTCGGCCATTTTCTTGGTTAAGGTGGTGACCAACACCCGCTCCTGCCTGGCCACCCGCCGGTTGATTTCACCGATTAAGTCGTCAATCTGACCCCGGGTGGGCCGGACAAACAATTCCGGATCCACCAGGCCGGTGGGGCGGATAATCTGCTCCACTACCCGGTCGCTGTGCTCCAGCTCATAGGGACCGGGGGTAGCTGAAACGTAAATCACCTGGCCCAGCCGCTCTTCAAATTCCCCAAATGTAAGGGGCCGGTTATCAAAAGCCGAAGGCAGGCGGAAGCCGTAGTTCACAAGGGATTCCTTGCGGGAGCGGTCCCCGGCATACATAGCTCGCACCTGGGGAATGCTCACGTGGGATTCATCAATTATCATTAAAAAATCATCAGGAAAATAATCCAGCAGCGTGTAAGGCGGCTGGCCAGGCTGCCGCCCGGTCAGATGCCGCGAATAGTTCTCTATACCGCTGCAGAACCCCATCTCCCTCATCATCTCGATATCATAACGGGTGCGCTGTTCCAGCCGCTGAGCCTCCAGCAGCTTTTCCTGCCCGCGCAGCTCGGACAGGCGCTGCTCCAGTTCCTCCTCAATGCTGGCGACGGCCACCTCCATGCGTTCCCGGGAAATCGCATAGTGACTGGCTGGGAAAACCGAAACGTGCTGTCGCTCCCCGATAATCTCCCCGGTTAGCACGTCAAATTCCAGTAGGCGCTCAACTTCATCGCCAAAAAAATCCACCCGGATAGCCTGCTCCGAGTTGCCTACCGGAAATATTTCCACCACATCACCCCGCACCCGGAAGGTACCCCGGGTAAAGTTGATGTCATTGCGCTCGTACTGGATGTCCACCAGCCGGCGCAGCACAGCGTCCCGGTCGTATTCGGTCCCCTTGCGCAGGGACAGTACCAGGGTGCTGTACTGCTCGGGGTCACCCAGGCCGTAGATACATGATACGCTGGCCACGATAATCACATCCCGTCGCTCAAACAAGGCACAGGTGGCCGAGTGGCGCAGCTTGTCAATTTCGTCGTTTACTGAGGAATCTTTTTCAATGTAGGTATCGGTGTGAGCTATATAGGCCTCTGGCTGGTAATAATCATAATAGCTAACGAAATAATCCACCGCATTGTTAGGGAAAAACTCCCTGAACTCGCTGCACAGCTGCGCGGCCAGGGTTTTATTATGGGCCAGTACCAGCGTAGGCCGCTGCACTCGCTGGATTACCTGGGCCATGGTATATGTTTTACCGCTGCCGGTTACCCCCAGCAGCGTCTGGTGCTTCAGTCCGTCATTAAGCCCCTCGACTAGCTCATCGATCGCCTTAGGCTGGTCACCCCGGGGCACGTAGGAAGATTTTAATTCAAATTGCATTATTATCACCCGGGTGTATTATATCACACCGGTCAACAGTTCAATATAGTAACAAATCCTGACAAGGCAACGCGAAAATATATCTGATTGAGCAGCAGCAAGTAACGTTTCCATCTAGCATTAATCTAGCATTATAGCCAGGGATGAAATAAAAAGAGCGAGCTGTCCAGATAACAACAGCTCACTCACCATATGGCAGGCTTATACAAATGCAACAACTGAAAACACTTGCTCGGGCAATTGCAGGTGCTCCTACTGGCTTTGTTCTTCCGGCCGGTTATCACCACTGCCCTGCCCGTAGCCTTGCTGACCGCCCTGGGAAGACTCAATTTTCTTAACCTCGCCCTCAATCTGCACTTCCATCGTTTTACCATCCTGGGTAGTAATGCGCAGCGTTGTTTTGCCCTGCTGTCCCGGCTGGCTTTGTTCACCTTGTTGGCCCTGCTGGCCTTGCTGGTCCCCCTGCTCCTGTCCGCCGCTCTGTTCTTCACCCGGTGGCCGGGCCTGTTCCTGCTGCTGGCCGCCCTCTTTTTCCCGGGCTTTCTTTAACTCTTTCCAACGTTCTTCAAGCAAATAGGCATTTTTAGCGGTAATCAGGCGGGCCGGCACAATCCGTGCAGGTACACTGTAATCACCATTGTTCACCTTTTCACCGTACTGCCAGTAGCCGGTTTTCGCCAGACCTGCAGCCGCCTCCAGGGCAAACCGACCCAGCATCTCGGGCTGCAGGTCAACCTCTGCATCATGTTCCCCTCTGACCAGCGCCTGGGAGGCTTTTTCATCGGCTCCGGCGCCCACAGTTAAAACACTTTTCTCATAGCCACCCATTTTTAAAAACTCTACCGCGGCCATAGCCAGAGTGCTGTCATTAGCCAAAATGACGTCAATCCGGCCATGCTTGTTCATTGCCTCAGCCAGGTTGGCGGGAACTGTAATTGGATCCCAGCGGGGGTGGGCAAAAACCTCTACAATGCTGATCTCCTCTTGCCCCTGCAGAGCCGCCTGGTTGGCAGCGGTGATATCCCGGGCTGTCTGGTCGCGCGGGTCCCCCTGCAAAATAACCAGGTTCAAGGGCCTCTTGGTGGGCAGCTGAGCCACCACAGTGTAATCCACCACCCCGGAAACCAAGCCCTGGCCACTGCTTGTTGTACGCGATTGCCCGCTTTCGTTAGCCAAACTTGTCTGTCCTTCTTGGGCTGGCTCACTTTCAGCCTCTCCGGGCCTAATAATAGTACCCGCCTTGGGTAGAGTAAACTGGCTATCCTCACGGGTCTCGGCAGATCGCCTCAGCGCCTCCAGGACATAACGGGCCTGCAGCCGCCCCACCATAGCATGTTCAGAAGCAATATAACCCTCCAACGGGGTATTTACAGGCAGGCTCTCCAGCGCTACCACCTTAATACCGGACCGGGCTAAATTTTCCACCATCGCCTGGGCAGCACCGGGATCAGCCGGTTGCAGCACCACTGCCTTGATCTTTTTATCGGCCAGCCCACTTAGCTGCTTTTGCTGTTCACCTGCATCGTTTTTGGCATCTAGCCAGATTATATCGGCGTTCGCCTGTTTTTTTTGCTCATCCACTATTTTTTTTATGGTCTTGTTGCCATCCCGGTTCAGATCAGCCACAGCAAAGGCAATCTTTAGCGGCGCCTCGGCAGGCTTGCGCTGCGCTTCCTGATTTCCGCAACCCGTAGAAAACAGCGGCAATACCAGCAGCACAGCAATCACCAGCAAAGCACTGGTTTGCTTTAACCACCCCAAGCACCTGAGTCCACCCATTTACCCACCTCCGGGATATATTTCCATCTCAGCAGCACGCGTTATGGATTACTTTGCACAGCTTGTACTCTATGCCTATTTCGCGCTGATTTAACGTTATTATTAAGCTTTATTTAGGCTGTGCTGCTTCGCAAGTCTTTATGCAGAGGTTGTCGGAGCAGTCGCCGGCTATAAAGGTGCTAAATAGCAAGCAAGCGCATATTTATTGATATAGGTATTTTTTGGGAGGCGACTGCACTGTGTTTAAAGAATATTTTAAAGAATATATTGATCGTTTTCTAACCTGGTTATCACCCTTAAAAAAAGAGCCCTGTGGACTTTTGGAAGCAGTTAATTCCGCCCGGCGGGAATGGCAGCTAGCCAAGTATGATTTTGATTTTGTCAGCGATCAAAATTTTATTGATTGTACCATACACAAAATCAAAGCCAGCGAGAGGCAATACATGGCCATGTTAAAGCTGGCTAAACAGGACAAAATTACCGCCTGGCAATTAGAGCCGCCATCCGGCGCAGCTACCGGCAAAACCTTGCCGGCAGGGGAGGAAACCAGCCAAACTACCAGAGCTGCGGTGAAAGGACCAGGTGATAGCATGTATAACTAAACAATAGACTAATACAACCAGCTATTAACAATAACACAGCCTAAAGCCGGCACAAACTACAGGCTTTAGGCTGTGTTACCTTAGCAGGGGTAAATCATGGTCACCCATAAGCAGACGGAACGTCTTGTCAAATAGACCTATGTATCAGCAGACTCCGGCGGGATCAAACCCAGCTCCGCCAGTTTAGCACGAATAGCTTGCAGGTCAGACCAGGCCTGTCCTTTGCGGGAAGCATCCCGCAGCAACGCGGCGGGGTGGTAGGTGGCGGTAATCCAGAACCCCTTGCGCTCGATCCATTGCCCCCGCACCCGGGTGATCCGGGCCTCAGGGCCAAGGATGTGCCGCACCGCAGTAGCTCCCAGACAGACAATAATCCGGGGCCGCACGATATCCACCTGGGCTCTTAAAAAAGGCAGGCATTGAGCGCCTTCCTCAGCAGTGGGCTCCCGGTTGCCGGGCGGGCGGCACTTGACGATATTGCAAATCATGGCGTTTTGGTCGCGGCTCAGGCCAATGGCGGCCAACATCCGGTCCAGCAGTTGCCCGGCCGGGCCGACAAAGGGCCTCCCCTGCAAATCCTCCTGCTCCCCGGGCCCCTCACCCACAAACATCACCGGCGCCGTCAGCACTCCTTCTCCAAAAACCACCTTGGTTCGCCGGTCCGCCAGCGGGCAGGCACTGCAGCGCAGGCAAACTGACTTGGCCTGATTCCAGCGCTCAAGTTTATCCTTCACCATTTAACACCTTCATTTAGCTCACTTACTCAGCTCAGCCTAGCCCTTCTGCACCCGGCTGCGCAAATCCACCATAAATTCGGTAAAATCGGCGTTAAAATCATCTGAGTCCAGGCAGATAATTTTCATACCTTTTTCACCGTAAATCTTTTCAAATACATAGTTGGGCTTCATGGTCACCATGAACGCCTTGCAATTAGCCTGCATGATTTTAAAAAGCTTGCTCCACATATATCGGATATTCAGGTCCCGAAAGCTGTAGCCCAGAAAAAGCACGGTTTTGCCCAGCAGGTCCGCCCGTAATTTAATATCCAGTGGCCCCTCCATGTCCAGCCGGTTGTAGTAATCGGTTTCACTGATCACCAACGTTTCGTCCAGGTCCAGGGTACCGTGAAACTTGACGATCTGGGTCACATTGTCCGGGGCGGCCAGTATATCATCCAGAGTGGCAATCACATAGTAGGGTTCTCCATGGTACCGGAAGGCTTTTTCAATCACTTCATCAAAATTAGTGGTATATATTTTAGGGAAATGCATATCCACCAAGCACTTGTGCACAACGGAGGCCGCAATATTCACTTCCGTGGAACGCAGATTGCGGTCAATGATTTTGCTGATTCGATTTTTACTACCACCGTGACAGATGATATGGTATTCGGCAATTTGTAGGGAGTCTCCGTGGATAGACAAGATCTCCGGGTCTATATCCAAATCCTCCGCTATTTTAGCTATCAAAACATCCCATTCCGGCAGCCCCAGGTTACGGGATAGACCGGCCCCCACAAAGGGAATGATTTTCTTTTCCAGGATATCCTGGGCCAATTCGTCCATCAGTTTATTATAGCTTACCATATCCTCACCGCCTGCTGGGATAAAAACTCCTTAAATTTTTGTGCTGCCTGACCTCGGGTCGATATTTGCAATTTCTCCTCCAGAGGCAGCGCAGCTAGCGTCCGGTCATATCCGGCAGGTATAAATATACTTTCCCAGGTGTTCGCCAACCCATCGGGCTCAGCAGCGATGACCCCCTCCAGTTCGGCTTCGAAAGTATAAATTTGTCGTCCGTCGCAATACCCGATAATGGTGCGTACCGTAGCCTGCCGGTTAACATCACACTGCAGCAGTCGAAGAAAACCGGCAATACCCAGCTGTCCCCAAATTTCCCTGGTCATACCTCCCGGCAAACCATTCCAGGCTACTACACTGATTCCTGTGTGGTCCACAAACAACCGGGCCCTTTTTTCGGTGTAGGCCAGCAGCAGCTTGCACCGCACCACCTCCCGCTGGTTATCCCCCTGGGGTTGTCGGACATTTAAACGCACCGGGATAAACTGATGAGGAGCTAGCAACTGCTCATATTCAGATATTTTTTGCGGGTTGCTGGTTACAAAACGCATTGGTTTAGACAATTAATATCACAGCCTCTCCTTAACAAGCCGTCTCATTATTATATTAGCACCTCAATGCATTTCTTATATATTGTACAATTTCTGCAAACCAACGCCAAATCCTTGCCACTGAACCGGCAACCAGGTGAAACAAAGCTAAAGCCCACCGGTAGCTGACATACAACACAACGGCGGGCTTGTTTACAAGTTATTCAGCTACAGCAGCAATAAGTTTAAGAAAGTTTAAGCCTGACCCCAATTCCTGGTTAAATTATAGACATGCTAAAACATGCCTGTCAACGCCGAATTTGTAGCCGGCCCTAACGGCTCTTAATTGCCCAGCCGCCTCCAGAGCGCAGTAAAATAACGACTCAGCGGCCCGGCGGTACTTAATTCCACCACCCCTTCCTGCTCGTCACCCTCGGGTACCGGTAAGATACCCAGCGGTTCATTAGCCTGGACCAGCAGCCGTCGCCGAATACGCCGCCCCTTGCTGTTAACATAGACCATCTCCAGGGCTGGGCCCTCTGCGTACATCAGCACCGCTAAATCCGCCCGGCTGTGCACCGGCACGCCGTTGACTTGTACCAGCAAATCGCCCGAACGCAGCCCGGTCTGCCAGGCAGGAGATTTCGGTACCACATCCAGCACCGCCAGGCCGCCTGCATGGGGTACATGGATGGGCTCCCCCTCCATCTCCAACCGGCGTCCGATGTAAATGACCGTTTCATGGCCCAGGGGGGCAAACAGGGCAGCCAGCACTCCCAGCAGCAGGGAGCGGCTGGCCAGCACCGCTAGAACCAGCAGCAGCAAACTATACAGTGCCAGGTACCCCGCAGATATTCGTCCTTTTTGTCGCGGGCTCCGGCAAATCGCCATATCACCATAGCCCAGCGCCGCCACCACAGGCATTAGAGTATAGACTATATCCTCAGTACCCTCCCCACCGGGTTGAATCAAGGGCCACCATTCGGGCATGTCCACACTGCCCGGCGGGGCAGCAACACCCACCATAACAGCCAGGGCTGTAATGGGGATCGGCCAGAGCTTTTGCAGCGTAAACCCGCCGACCACCCGCCCAGCACGATCTCGAAAAAAAGCAGGCACCGCGCCGAGATGCCCGCTAAAGAAGATCAGCATACTCTCCACCATGTGCAGCACGGCAACCAGAGCCAGCACCTGGGAGACATTCACCCGGGGAAAGCCAAACAGCAGATGGGAAAGAGCCAGTATTCCGCCTGCGTAGGCAAAACAAAGAAAACGCGCATCCACCAGCATCAATAGGATGGCCAGCGGCCAGAGGTAAATTAAGCCGGACTCGGCCAGGGTCACCCCTATGAACACCATGAGCAAACTGCCCAATATACCGCCCAGCAACCCTGTCAGAATAATGGTGCCCACCTCAGACCAAAGGGAGGATTTCAGCGCAACCCCATAAATACTTGACCGCATGCCGTGCATCCGCCAGAACTGAAGCCCAATAAGCAGCACCACCACCCAGAACACGGGCTCCCACAGCATAGCCCCTATACTCACAATAATCAAAGGGAGTATATCAGCAAAAGGAAACATTGCACTCACCTCAAACGCTTGCCGGCAGCTATAATTTCTGTTTCACCAGCGCAATAGCTTTATCCAGCTGTTCGTCACCGGGCTGGTCAGGCAGGTTTTCCACCACCACATCGGGCAGTACGCCTTTTTTATGGATATCCTTCTTCTTCGGCGTCAGGTAGCGGGCTGTGGTCAGCTTCAGGCCGGCATCATTATCCAGGGTGTACACTGTTTGCACAATGCCCTTGCCGAAGGTCTTGGTGCCCACTAAAACACCTGCTTCAGTATCCTTAACAGCCCCGGCCAGGATTTCAGAGGCGCTGGCACTGCCCCCGTTGACCAGCACAGCCAGAGGCAGTTTGAGATAATCATCGTCTGCTTCTCTAATTTCCTCCTTACCTGTCCGGTAATCAATATACACTATGGGCCCCTTGGGAATAAAATTATCCGCCACCTGGGTAGCAGCAGTTAATTCACCACCTGGATTATCGCGTAAATCCAAAATAATTCCCTGCATTCCCTGCCCCTTAAGTTTGCCCAGTATTTGCATCATTTCATTTGAAGTTTTTTCATTAAACTGGCTGATGGCTATATAGCCAATAGAAGAATCGGGCAGCAGTTCTCCCTCCACGGTGGGGACACTTATTTCCTGCCTGGTTATTTTAAACTCTAGTGGTTCCGCATGTCCCTCCCGCAGCACGCTGAGCCTAATTTTACTGCCCACCGGACCGCGCATCAGGCCAACAGCGGTATCCAAATCCAGCCCCTGCACATCACGCGCATCAATACCGGTAATGATATCGCCTGCCTGTACACCCGCTTCCGCAGCAGGCGTATGATCATACACCCGTACTACGGTGAGCATTTCCTCCTTATTCAACCCCACCAGTATGCCCAGGCCGCCAAAGCTGCCGGTGATTTGCTCCTGCAGCTGCTTAAAGGTCTGTGGGTCCAGGTAGACCGAGTAGGGATCCTCCAGCGCATCCACAATGCCCCGAGTAGCCCCGTCAACCAGCTCGGTAACTTGTACCGGCTCGATATACTGGGTGCGCACCAGGGATATCACTTTAAGTAAATTGCCCAGGTGCTGATAGTTACTGCCAATTACTGCTCCCACCAACACAAAGAAAGCAAAAAAAACAATGGCCAGCACCGTCAACCAGCGTGAGATGCCGCCACTTCTATCCCTGTAGTATCCATTCATAGCCACAGCCACCTGCCATTTTCCGGAATTAATTATATACCATATTATACTACACATAGAGCAGAACAATTACAACAAATTTTAAAGGGACAGCCCGCCTCACGGATGGAGACAACTGTCCCTGGTTAAGTCAGCCGCCCTCGCAGGCGTTTTACACATAATTTCTAGGGTTAACGGCCGAACCGTTGACCCTCATTTCAAAATGCAGGTGAGGCCCGGTGGACATACCAGTGCTGCCCACCCGGGCAATGGCCTGTCCCTTGGCAACTACCGCGCCATTGCCCACCAAATGGGCAGATAAATGTGCATACAGCGAAACGACTCCGCCGCCGTGATCAATCATGACCACGTTACCATAACCGCTCATATAGCTGGTATTAATCACCCGCCCGCCCTGAGTTGCCAGTACTGTTGTTCCTGTGGGAGCAGGAATATCAATGCCGCTGTGCAGCCGCGAAGTTTTTAAGATGGGGTGCGTCCGGTAACCAAACGGTGACGAAATAGACGTATGCCCCGGCAACGGCCAACAATAAGCACCGGTGGCCACAGGCTGGCCGCTGCTCATGCTTTGCATAGATATGCGCCGGATAATATCCTCCTCCTGCCGTTCCAGCCGGTCTATTTCAGCCTGGTATTTAGTCATATCCTGCTTAGCCTGGGCGACTACTTGCTTTTTCTGGGCGCTCCTGGAGGCCAGCTCCTGGCGGGCCGCCTCCTGCTGCCGCATTAAAGCAGCAATATTTTCCTTCTGCTTAGCCAGCGCCTGGCGCATATTTTCCAATTCCTGTTTGCGCGCCTCCACCTCTTTGACAATGCCCACATCGCGGTCTACCACCCGTTTAAGCATCTCATAGCGGTTCAAAAACTCGCCGAAGCTGCTGGACGCCAGCAACACCTCAATATACTGCACATTACCGTTTATATACATACCCCGCACACGTTTGTGCAATTCATCAGTGCTTTTCTGTAGTTCCTCTTCAGCCACGGCTATTTCTCTTTCATTTCGTGCCAGCTTGGCCATCGCAACATCCAGCTGAGCCCGCAAACCACTAATTTCCCGGTTCTTCTGCGCAATCTGCTGGTCCAGCACAGCCGCCTCACTGGTAAAATCCTTGATTTGCTCCTGTTTGTCCTCCTGCTGCTGTTTTATCTGACTAATTTTCTGCCTGGTTTGCTGCAGCAATTCCTGCAGGCTGGCACCGTACGCCGTCCCACACCCCAGAACCATAACAGTACCCAGTGTTAACGCAATAAACTTAGTTTTCCAGCTAGAATTACCCACCGAACGCACTATAGCTCCTCCCCACATTATCTATTCCAATTAATTACCAGCTTGATAAAGAAATAATTATGCTGCGCGCCATCCCTCCGCTAAGCCACGCTAAACCTTTAAAAACCGGCGCAATGAAATTGCACTGCCCAGGGTGCCGATTAAAAAACCCGCACCTAACAAGGCACCCAGCACCTGGTATATACTATTTGAGTCATCGACTAAATGAATAAAAGGCAAGGAGATCATGACCTTGTTCAGCAGCGACGCGTAACCAAAATGAATCATCACTGCAGCAACAAAACCACCCGTCAGCCCGATAATCATCCCCTCTAACATAAAGGGCATGCGCACAAAAATATTAGTCGCACCCAGCATTTTCATAATCCCGATCTCCCGCCGCCGGGCAAACACCGACATCCGAATGGTAGTAGCGATTAATAGTACCGCCGCTACACCCAGTACAAGCAGGGCCAGCGTGCCCCAAATGCGAACCCAGTGAGTTAAAGCCAGCAAGTTTTCCACCACTCCCTGCCCATAGCGCACCTGATCAACACCCTCCAGTTCAGTTAACTGCCGGGCTGCACTGGGCACCATATTAGCCTCCCTGGTTTTCACCGTATAGGAATTTGGCAGGGGATTATCCTTCTCCAGACCGCTAAGCAGCTCAGCTTTATCCCCAAAACTTTCTTTTAAGTTTTCCAGGGCTTGTTCTTTGGTAACAAAGTTAACCGAGCTCACCCCGGGCACGAATTTGATCTCTTCCTCCAATTGCTCCAACCGTTCCTGCTCCAAACCATCATCCAGGAACACAGTAATCTCCAAACTGGACTCTAAATCCGACGCCACCTCCCGTACATTCAACACCAGCAGCACTGAGCTGCCCAGAATCAGCAGCGAGATAATAATCGTGCCTACCGAAGCAACCGTCAGCCAGCTGTTGCGAATTAAGGAGGTCGCTGCCTCACGAAAATAATAGAAAATGGTGTTAATGATCATGACCGTAAACCCCGCCTTCTTCGTCCCGGACAATAACACCATTTTCCAGCTGTACCACCCTCTTTTTCATCTCATCAACTATATCCCAGGCATGGGTGGCCATTAGTATCGTAGTACCCAGGCTATTGATGTCCATAAAAAGCTTCATCAGTTCCCATGAAGTATCAGGATCGAGATTGCCCGTCGGTTCATCCGCTAGAATCAACGCCGGGTTGTTCACAATAGCCCGGGCCACGGCAGTACGCTGTTGCTCGCCCCCGGAAAGCTGGTACGGACGCATGTTGAGCTTCTTTTCCATACCCACCATGCGCAGCGCCTCCGGCACTGCCTGCCTTATCTCACTGCGCGAGGCACCAATTATTTCCAAAGCAAAGGCTACGTTTTCAAAAACTGTTTTATTAGGTATCAGCCGGAAATCCTGGTACACCATACCCATCTTCCGGCGCAGGTAAGGCACCTGCCGGTTCTTCATTCGGGGCAGGCTTCTGCCATTTACGATAACCTGCCCGTGGGTGGGCAGTTCCTCCCGACAAATTAATTTTGTCAGGGTAGACTTACCTGCCCCGCTGGGTCCTACTAAAAAAACAAATTCACCTTTATTAATGTGCAAGGTTATTCCATTAAGGGCTTGCACCTTGTTCTGATATGTTTTAGAAACGTTGTATAATTGAATCATGTTGTACCTCATCTGCTAAACTTCGGTGATTATGTAAATTACTTCGACAGGTGTAATAATAATTCCTTTAACAATTTGGCATTTCGACAGCAGATAAGCAAATCCTGCAACAAAAGGAAAACAAAAATACCCCGCAGGGTATTTTTTGTTAGCACATATTAGTGTCTTAGCGCACAACCGGTATTGCCTGTACCTGATCACTATTTAAACTTGCGCTGTAGCACCTCTTGCACCGCACTGACCAAATCGCCGGCCGTCAGGCCATATTTCTCCAGCAAAGCCTGGGGTTTGCCGGATTCACCGAAGGTATCCCGCACGCCTACCCGGCGCATAGGTACCGGGTAATTCTCTACCAGTACTTCGGCCACGGCACTGCCCAGGCCGCCATTGATGCTGTGCTCCTCAGCGGTGACTACGGCGCCCGCAGCCCGGGCTGCTGCCACCAACGCCTCTACGTCAAGCGGCTTTATGGTATGCATATCCAGCACCAGCACATCCACGCCCTGTCCGGCCAAGGTTTCCGCCGCTTCCAGCGCGACGTTTACCATAATACCGCAAGCTACGATAGCCGCGTCTTTGCCCTCCCTGAGGGTAACGGCCTTACCGGGCACAAATTTAAAGCTGGCTTCGTCATGCAGCACCGGTACCTCGGAACGTCCCATTCTGATATACACCGGCCCGTCCATCTCCGCTGCAGCAAGCACAGCCGCCCTGGTTTCCACGCTGTCGGCGGGCACGAATACAGTCATATTTGGCAGACAGCGCATCAGCGCAATATCCTCCAGCATCTGGTGGGAGGCACCGTCCTCACCCACCGTAAGACCGGCATGAGTTGCCCCAATTTTTACGTTAAGCTGCGGGTAAGCAATGCTGTTCCTTATCTGGTCGTACACCCGCCCGGTGCCAAAGACGGCAAAGGTACTGGCAAATACAATTTTCCCTGCTGCGGCCAGACCTGCAGCGGTACCCATCAGATTTTGCTCGGCAATTCCCATATTAAAAAACCGGCTGGGAAACTTTTGACCGAAATCATAGGTTTTGGTGGACTTGGACAAATCCGCATCCAGCACTACCACGGCGGGGTTTTTCCCCCCCAGTTCCACCAGCGTGGCGCCGTATGCATCCCGGGTAGCTATCTTCTTGGTCATTTATGCAAACCTCCTATTGAACAATAACGTTGTCCAAGCTCTGCAGGCTATCGCCTAAAGCTCAGCCAGCGCCTTTTCCACCTGCTCAGGTTTGGGCGCCGTGCCGTGCCAGCTCGCCTCGTTTTCCATAAAGGAAACGCCTTTGCCCTTGATGGTCCTAGCGATAATTATGCTAGGCTTGCCCCGGATTGCCTTGGCCTGTTCAATCGCCGACAAAATTTGCTCAAAATCATGCCCGTCGATTTCCTGCACCGCCCAGCCAAAGGCACGCCATTTATCAGCCAAAGGCTCATAGGACATCACCACATCACAGCGACCGTCGATCTGCAGGCCATTGTAATCTAAAAAGGCGATGACGTTGTCCAGCTTATAGTGGGCCGCAGCCATGGCGGCCTCCCAGACCTGCCCTTCCTCCGATTCACCGTCCCCAAGCATCACGAACACCCGGTAATCCTTGCCATCCAGCTTGCCGGCCAGGGCCATGCCATTGGCCGCGGACAACCCCTGCCCCAGCGACCCGGTGGTCATCTCCACCCCAGGCACCTTACGCATATCCGGGTGTCCCTGAAGCGGGCTGCCCATTTTACGCAGCGTGGTTAGCTGCTCCACCGGGAAATAACCACGCTCGGCCAGGGCGGCGTAGAGCACCGGCGCAGCGTGGCCCTTGGATAACACAAAACGATCCCGCTCCGGCCAGGCTGGATTTTGAGGGTCGATGCGCATCACCTCGAAATACAGCGCAGTTACAATGTCGGCTGCCGACAGTGACCCGCCCGGGTGGCCGGAAGCAGCCGCTCCCACCATAGCCACAATATCACGCCTGATCTGCCGGGCCCGAGCCTGTAGTTTAGCCAGTTTTTCCGCTTGTCCACTCATCAACGTAAACCTCCGATCAATTTCTACTTTTCATGGCCATACCCCTTAAAACCTTCCCCGAGCACCTCCCGCATATCGGCTACTATGATAAACGCCCGGGGATCAACCTGGTAGACAATATCCTTCAGCCGGCTAACCTCTGAACGGTTGACCACGCTCAAGATCACCTCCCGTTCGTTGCCTGTATACAGCCCCCGCCCTTTCAGGGCTGTGGCGCCCCGGTCCAAATCATGCAAAATCTTATCGGCAATAATTTCCGTGTGGTCGGAAATAATAAAAAAGGCCTTGGTGTAGCTGATACCTTCCTGGACAGTATCAATCACCCTGGTTGCTACAAAGATACTGATTAACGCATATAAGGAAAGCTCCCAGGACTGGAAAACCACCCCTGCCGCTACTACCACTACACCGTCCAGTAAAAAAAGCAACTGGCCGATATTGATATCCGTATAAGTGCGCAAAATTGCTGCGGCCAAGTCGGTACCCCCGGTGGTCCCCCGAAAGAGGAAAACCAAGCCCAGCCCCAGGCCCACCAGCACACCCCCGAACAGGCTGGCTAAAAGGGGATCCTGTGTGGGCACCGGAACAAACAGGCTAAAAACGTCCACCAATACCGCCAGAGCAACCGAGCCATACAAGGAGCGCAGCCCGAAAGCCCACCCCAGCCTGTAAATACCCATGGCATACAACGGCACATCAAGCGCCAGCATGGTCATACCCACCGGGGTATGGAGCAAATAATGCAATATGGTGGCCACACCGCTGGTGCCGCCGGCGGCAATTTTATTGGGCACCAGGAACATATCCAGGCCAAGTGCCGTAATTGCCACGCCCACCGTAACCCAAAAAAATCTAGTCAGTATTTTCCAAGACATTAAAATCTCCCCGCAGTTGGCCCGATATAAGGTTATCTTTTCCCAGCCACTTGATCATATTCCGTCCAAACCGGACTTATCAGTGGCTTATCTCCGCAACATCATCCATAATATTCTTGTTTATTTGAAAAGATCCTGCCCTGCTGTCGATAAAAGGGGAAAGAAATGCATACCCTTTGGTGTTCTGGCCAAAAATAACCTTGAGGTGATAGAAAATGATGAAACCCATGCGCTGTCAGGTGTGTGGAGAAGTATACCTTGGAGAGCAGGTACCTGACCGGTGTCCCTTCTGCGGAGCGGCCGGCCGTCAAATGGTCCATGCTGCAGAATGGATCGACTACGACAAGTTGGACCTTGACCAGGGAGACCTGGAAAAATGCCGTACCGCCCTTGGGTTTGAAATAAGCAACTGGACCTTTTACAAATGCTGTGTTAACAAAGCCGGCAACATCTTCAACCAGGCAATTTTCAAGCGCTTGGCCAAGCAGGAAATGGAGCACGCCGAAGTACTTGCCCGCATGATGGGTGAAGAAATGCCCGCCTTCACCGAGGAAAGCTGCCCGGACAACGACAAGGAAAAATTCGAGGAAGCCCACCTGCGGGAACACCGGGCCATTAAATACTACCTGGAATCCGCCTCCGCCGCCCGTCATCCCAGGGTCAAAGAGGTTTTCCGCGCCCTGTCCGAAATTGAAACCGAGCATCTGCAGATATCGAACGTGTACAAGTAAGAAACGTTTTTTCTATAAACAGCGCGCTTTTCAATACTTTAAACCTTAGCGCTTGCCATAAATATGGCAAGCATAGTTTCCTAAAGTAAAAACAACTCCCGGTGCCTCAAAAGGCAGTGGGAGTTGTTCTATGCAATATTATTAACAGCCAGTAATTACCTTACCCGTTGCGAGCCTGCTCCTGCAGGTAGGCGGTGATAAACTCGTCCAGATTACCATCCATCACCGCGTCCACGTTGCCAATCTCCACCCCGGTTCGGTGGTCCTTGACCAGCGAGTAGGGATGGAACACGTAGGAGCGAATCTGGCTGCCCCAGGCGATTTCCTTGTTCTCTCCGCGCATCTGGGACAGTTCAGCTTCCTTTTTCTGATTTTCCAGGTCCATCAGTTTGGCTGTAAGCACCTTCATGGCGGTGTTGCGATTGGAGATCTGGGATCGCTCATTCTGACATTGCACTACAATGCCTGTAGGGATATGGGTAATGCGCACCGCCGAATCCGTCTTGTTCACATGCTGCCCGCCGGCCCCCCCGGATCGATAGGTATCTATGCGCAGGTCCTCGGGGGCAATCTGCACCTCCACATCATCCTTCACCTCGGGAAGCACCTCCACCGAAGCAAAAGAGGTATGCCGCCGCCCGGCCGCGTCAAAGGGGGAAATGCGCACCAGTCGGTGCACCCCTTTTTCGGACTTCAGGTAACCATAGGCATTGGGTCCTGTTACCGCAAAGGTGACGCTTTTGATACCTGCCTCGTCAGCAGGTAGAATATCCAGAATACTAACCTTAAAACCATGGTTTTCCGCCCAGCGGGTAAACATGCGCAACAGCATTTCCACCCAGTCCTGGGCCTCCGTACCACCCGCTCCGGCATGCAATGCTACAATAGCATTGCTGTCATCGTGTGGCCCGTTAAGCATTACCTGCATCTCCAGGTCGGCCACCCGCCGCCTCAAATCAGCCAGCGCATCAGCGGCCTCCTCCACCAGGGCTTCCTCGTCTTCCTCTTCCCCCAGGTCGAGCAATACCTCCACGTCCTCCAGGGCTGCTTCCAGCTCATTGTAAGCAGCGATACGTTCCTTTAAATGAGTGACTGTCTGAGTCACCTCCTGGACCCGGTTCTGCTCTTCCCAAAACCCCTCACAGGTCATTTCATTTTCCAGCTCGGCTATGGTTTGTTCCTTTCCGGTTATGTCAAAGAGAAACCCTCAAATCCGACAGGCGTTTTTTCAGAGGTTCTATTTCTCTGCGCAATTCAATAAACAAAGTTTTCCCTCCCTCAACTTACTTTGCCGCAGCACTTTTTATACTTCTTGCCACTACCGCAGGGACAAGGGTCATTGCGGCCAACTTTAACCTCGCGGCGCACGGGTACCGGTACTGCTTCGTCCTGGTACTTGTTCTCGATCGTCTGGCGCTGCTGCTGGGGAGCCTGAACCACATTCACCCGGAAGACGTAGCGCACCACATCTTCCCGGATAGCATCGATCATGTTTTGGAACATCTGGTAGCTCTCGAATTTATACTCCACCAGGGGGTTTTTCTGGCCATAAGCTCGCAGTCCAATGCCCTCTCGCAGCTGATCCATGGCGTCCAGGTGGTCCATCCACTTTTCGTCAACCATGCGCAGCAGCACCATCCGTTCCAGCTCCCGCAGTAATTCCGCACCCAGCTCGGCCTCTCGAGCTTCATAAGCGGCCAGCGCTTTTTCCAGCAGCAGGTCTCTCAGCGCCTCACGTCCTATATCCTCCAGGTCCTCCACCTGCAGTTCGTGCTCGGGCAGGAAAACCTGGTCGGCATTGGTCAATAAGCCCTCCAAATCCCACTCTTCGGGAATTACCCCATTTGGCGCGTAAACCTCCACCGCGGCGCTTACCGTATCGGTAATCATCTGCAGCACCACATCTTTGAGATCCTCGCCCAGCAGCACCTGCATACGCTGCCGGTAAATCACCTCGCGCTGCTGGTTCATAACATCATCATATTCCAGCACATGCTTGCGGGTGTCAAAATTGCGATTCTCCACCCGTTTCTGGGCACTTTCTATAGAGCGGGTGACCAGGCCGTGCTCAATGGGCACATCCTCTTCTAACCCCAGTTTATCCATTATACCGGCAATATTATCAGAACCAAACAGCCGCATCAAATCGTCCTCCAGGGAACTAAAGAATTGGCTGGACCCGGGGTCTCCCTGGCGTCCCGAGCGGCCCCGCAGCTGGTTGTCAATCCGGCGGCTCTCATGACGCTCGGTGCCGATAATATGCAAGCCGCCCAGCTCCACCACCCGGCGGTGCTCCTCTGCACACTGCTGCTCATATTTGGCCAGCAGCTGCTGGTATAACTTCCCCGTCGCAATGGGGTCTTCGGGATCATAAGCACTGTGGGTACGCAACTCTGCCTGGGCTAAAAACTCGGGATTGCCCCCCAGCACGATATCAGTACCACGCCCCGCCATGTTGGTAGCTATGGTCACCGCCCCCAGCCGGCCGGCCTGGGCGACAATTTCTGCTTCCTTTTCATGGAATTTGGCGTTCAGCACCTGATGGGGTATCCCCCGGCGGCGTAGCAATTCGTGTAAAACCTCGGACTTTTCAATGGATATGGTACCCACCAGCACCGGCTGCCCGGTAGCATGCTTTTGGGCAATCTCTTCAACCACAGCTTTAAATTTAGACTGTTCAGTTTTATACACCACATCAGGCAGTTCCCGGCGAGCCATCGGCTTATTGGTGGGAATCACTACCACGTCCAGGTTGTAAATTTTACGAAATTCCTCCTGCTCTGTCTCCGCCGTACCCGTCATCCCGGCCAGCTTCTCGTACATACGGAAATAGTTCTGGAAGGTGATGGTTGCCAGAGTCTGGGACTCCCGCTCCACCCGCACACCCTCCTTGGCCTCTATGGCCTGGTGCAATCCATCGCTATAACGGCGCCCGAACATCAGGCGGCCGGTGAACTCATCAACGATGATCACTTCACCGTCCTTGACCACGTAATCCCGGTCCCGCTTCATCAGGGCATGGGCCTTCAAGGCCTGGTTCAGGTGATGGGTAAGCTCCATGTGCACATCATCATAAAGATTCTCCACCCCCAGCATCTGCTCAACCCTGGCCACCCCCTCCTCGGTGAGCACCACGGTATGCGCCTTTTCATCCACGGTATAGTCGGTATCAGGGTGCAGCCGCGGCACCAGCTTGGCAAAGGTAAAATAAAGGTCGGTGGCTTTATCCGCCTGGCCGGAGATAATCAGCGGGGTGCGGGCCTCGTCAATGAGGATGCTGTCCACCTCGTCCACAATGGCATAATGCAACTGCCGTTGCACCAGCTGATCCGCCTGCAGTGCCATATTGTCTCGCAGGTAATCAAAGCCAAACTCATTGTTAGTGCCGTAAGTAACATCGCAGTTATATGAATGTTTGCGTTCATCCCAGCTGAGGCCGTGCACAATCAAGCCAACGGACAAACCCAGGAATTTATATAGGCGGCCCATCCACTCGCTATCCCGTCTGGCCAGGTAATCGTTCACCGTGACCACATGTACACCCTTGCCCAGCAGGGCATTTAAGTACACCGGCAGCGTAGCTACCAGCGTTTTACCTTCACCTGTGCGCATCTCGGCAATCTTGCCTTTGTGCAGAACCATCCCGCCCAGTAGCTGTACATCAAAATGGCGCATACCCAGCACCCGCTTGGATGCCTCCCGCGCCACGGCAAAGGCCTCAGGTAGAAGGTCATCCAGCGTCGCACCCTGGCCCAGTCGTTCTTTGAACTCAGGGGTCTTGGCCTGCAGCTGCGCATCGGATAGCACGCTCATTTGAGTTTCAAGTTCATTTATTTGGTTAACAATTTTTTGCAATCGTTTTATTTCCCTTGAATTATCATCTAACCAATTGCGTAAAAAATTTAACATAAGTTATCACCTTTCCAAAAAATAAGCAAGGGAACCATATGGCTCCCATAAATATACACTATAATATTACTACTTTAGACAATTGGCTGCAACCCTTGCTAAAACAAGCCCGCCTTATAAGAACAAGGCGGGCATTTCCAAGCAAAGAGTATAAAATTTTCGAATGCAAACGTCTTTAAAAATCCGGCTCAATCAGGCCATACTTTCCGTCCTTACGCTTGTATACTACGTTAACCTGCTCGGTTTCGGCATTAGCGAAAACGAAAAAGCTATGGCCCAGCAGGTTCATCTGCATGACCGCTTCATCCACATGCATAGGCCTAAAAGCAAAACGCTTGGTTTTGGCCAGTTGGATACCTTCATAATCCTCATTTTCATGAACCCGTGGCTCAGCATTAACCTTGCTATCAGCGGCAGCCCGGCGGCGAGACAGTTTTCCCTTGTATTTCTCAATTTGCTTTTCCAGTTTCTCCACAACCAGGTCAATGGAAGAATACATATCACCGGTGGCTTCCTCGCCGCGCAGGATCATACCGTTAAACGGTATAGTTACCTCAACACGATGCGATGCACCTTCATTGCGCGAAACACCCTCCACGGTTAAAACCACGGTTGCCTCATTGGCGCCATCCAGAAACTTACCCAGTTTACCCACCCGTTTTTCAACGTAATCATTCAGGGCACCTGTTACCTCAATATTTCTACCTCTAACTAAAACCTTCATAACTCCCAACTCCTTTCGAGCGAGTAGTATCTAATATTATTCCCGAAAATTGTAATAATTCCTGCAAAATTTTCTAACAAGTGAATATATTTAATATTAGCCCGAAAGCTAGTCTCAACTTATGCTCAATAACAATAAAAGCCCCGGCTATAGCCGAGGCCTGGTGTACTATAATTTAACCACATTAGCAGCTTGTGGACCACGAGCACCCTCAACTATATCGAATTCCACTTCCTGGCCTTCCAACAGGGTTTTAAAGCCATCCTCTTGGATTGCCGAGAAGTGTACGAAAACGTCGCCGCCGTCATCCCGCTCTATAAAGCCGTAACCCTTATCTTTATTAAACCACTTGACCTTACCTAACACTAAAACATTCCTCCTAAAAAATAATCACGTGTTAAAAACTCACGTAAAACTACTGTACCACATCACCTAATGCCTGTCAACACTTACCACGAATGTCAAGCTAAAGCTATAACCCGTGTCGCAACGTGTCAAATCATTACTATGTTGAAACCTGTTTTTGTCCCGAAACCTGTGGATAATGTGGATAAGTCTGTTAATAACAAATAATTCAAGGGTTTGCAGCTGTGATTATCTTAAAATAAAAAGGGAAGCTTGTCACAATATAAATACAGCTACTTAAAATCATGTCACTATTTCTCGTTTTGCCGCGTTCCAGCGAAGGTCAGCGCCATAACACCTACTGCCCCGGATTGTCGCAATAAGTGGGATAAACTGGAAATAGTACTGCCCGTGGTAAAAACATCGTCAATAATAAGAATATTTTTCCCATTGACAAGCCCGGGATGAACAACTGCAAAAGCCTGCTGCAGATTTTGCCGCCTTAGCCGGCCTGTCAGTGCGGTCTGAGAAGGTGTTTCTATTACCTTAACTACTACCTGTTCCAGCACAGGCAGCTGCAGCGCTTCCCCTACTACACTCGCCAGTAGCACAGACTGGTTGTAGCCCCGCTCGCGTTCACGTTGCGGGTGCAGAGGCACCGGCACCAATGCCTCTGCCCGGGCAAAAGCTTTTTCACGCCGCGCCGTTGCCGCCATCACCTGACCCAGCGGGCGGGCCAGCGGCTTCCTACCCCGGTATTTTAGCCGGAGCACCGCCTCCCGCACCGGTCCTTCATAAGGGGCTGACGCGCGGGCTAAGTCAAAGGAGCGGTTCTCAGACCGGCAAGTCGGGCAGATGAGTTTACCCCGGCCACCTGCCCCCGTAGAGCCCAGAAAAGCCCCGCACAGAGAACAAACCCTTTCCCCGGTATAGCCCGCCAGCAGTTGCCGACAGTCCGGGCACAATGATTCGTCCGGGCGGTACGCACCGCATAAAGGGCATTGCATCCGCGATGGGTAAAGCAATTCGATAACCGCCTGCAGCAACTCCCGCCACACCTGTATCACCATCCATACAGTGCATTTACATCAAAAAATGACCACCCGGTAATATTCTACTTAGCCTGGGGCTCCCCCTCCAGCTCCTTTAAAGCAATCTTGAAGAGAGCATCTAGATCGGCCGCGTCATCCGGGAAAGTAGCCAGGCCTGTGGTAACCCGCACCAGAATACGGCTATCACCGGCCTCATAAACGCACTCTCGCACAGCCAGACGCAACCTGTCCGCAACGTGCTTAGCCTCCGTGGGACCTGTTTGCGGCAACAGCACAGCAAATTCATCCCCGCCGTAACGGGCCGCCAGATCACAGTCCCGTACCTGCCCGCAAATTACATTAGCTACACCGGCAAGCACCATATCCCCCGCCAGCTGGCCGTACCGGTTATTCACCTGCTTAAAATTTTCGATATTTAACATCACCAGTGAGATATGCTCATTTAACCGGCGGGCTTGTTCCAGATCGCCCAGGGCTCGATGACGAAAATACCGGTAATTGTACAGTCCGGTAAGCTCGTCGGTAATCACCGCCTGGTCCAGCCGCCGGCCCAAGCGTACATTGGCGAAGGCCATGGCAAAGAACCCGCCCAGGATGGTCAGCAGCCGCACATGTTCTTCCTCAAATACACCGGACCGCTTGTCACCCAACACCATCAGCCCGACCACCTCGGTCTCAGCTACCAAAGGTATTACCAGCAGCGAACGGTACAGCTGGATCAGCCCCATATCACCCGAGGTACGCTCATCCTCCCTGGTATCGTCCACCAGGTGCGCATCCCCGCCCTCGGCAACCCTGCCCAAAAAACCCTCGCCCCGCTGCACTGTTGAATCCTTGAGCAGCTCAGCGTGATTGCCCAGAGCTGTTTCAGCCACAAAGCACTTTTGTTCCTCAGACCAGAGGTAAATCACTCCGTCACCAAAATTAACCAGCTCCCGCGTCTCCCGCAGGTAGATATCAAACAATTCCGTTAAGTTCAAACTACCCCCAAGCCGCCTGGCCGCCTCGTAAACCAAGCGCAATTCCCGGTTTGCCAGCTGCAGGTGCAAATAAAATTGCAAAACAAACTGCACCGCCAGCATGGGAATAAATAGCAGCAGAGCGCTATAGATGCTGATATACATATATAACCAGGCCATGAATAAGCCCAGAGGAACCGCCACCAGATAGTTTAGACCTTCCCCTCCCAGCATGTCGGGCCGGTGCAGCAAAAGATTCTCATCCCGCCTGAGTAATTTATATGTATACACAAACAACTGGTTTAAAAAGTAATATACACCGATAAACAGTACCAGTGGCCACGCATTGCTCCAGGCCAACTTCTCATCAGTTGTCCCTCCCACCAGCACATAAATAAAATTAGCCCCCAGTACCACGGGGACATACTGAGCGGCCTTAAACAGCGTAGTACGCAATGGATTACCGCGGTTGACCACCCCCTGCCCCAACAGCGCGGCCAAAGTATTTACCCATGCCGCAGGCACAGGCCCGTAAATCAAATAAGTGGCCAGCATAACAGCAAAGCCACCGGTCAACTGCCCCTGGGGGGTAACTACGGCCAGCCATTCAGCCAGCACGCCAAAGGCCAGCATAACCAGCAACTCCCGCCCTAAATCCAGGTTCAGCAGGGGGAAAGTGTACCAGAGCAGCCCAACTCCCAGCCCAATCACCAGACAAGTATACACAGTAAATGGTAGTCGCCTAACTTTGCGCAAACATTTCACCCGTTTCTAAGCATTTGATCATCCGGTCAAAAATGAATTCGACAAAACAAACTTGAATACCTCCGTATTATCAGGCATATTATCCCGCCAAAGTATTTTAATACTACAAAGTACTATCGCTCAATTCGCCATGCCCACTATACGCCACGGGTACGATCCCACCAGGTGGGGCAGAGCCCCACCACTACATTGCAGAATGGGAAAACACCTCTTCGAGGAATGTCCACGTTAAATGCTCAAACCGTCTCCATGGCTTCCCTTAAGCATCCAGAGACAAATCACAGCGTCGCAAATCCTGGCCGGGAATGCCACGCAAATCCAGCAGGCGCACCGACTCCTGGACAACCACCGGTTCATCCCCGGTCAACTGGTAAAACTCCATGTTATACCGTCTGGCCAGGCGCTCCAAAATTAATCCGGTGGCATCCGCGGATCCTCCGTCAACCAGGGCCACCCGCTGCCCCGGACAGCAACACAAGTTCGCTGCCAGTCTGTTGACCAGGAATTCCACCCCATCCGCTTGATCCTGCAACAGCACCGCCAAGCTTCGCGGCCGCGCTACACAGCTGGCGCCACCACCGGAGCAGCAGCCAGCACCAGCAACGGCTCCAGCCACATCACACACCTCACCGCCGCGTTGCCTTCCTGCTGCCCGGTGGGCCGGCGCCATTTGCCTTACTCTGAACAACACCGCCACCAGCCAGACCAGAAACAATCCAGCTACAACATACACCGCGATCATAAAGCCGCCCCCCATCGTTTCTATACACCACCATATGCAAAATGGTGCACAGCGGTTAACCGAGGAACGTTTCCACCAGGGTTGGCAAATGGTCAAACGCATAAAAAAATGTTGCACGCGAGCCATCCGGTACGCTGTACAACAGTTCCTTCGGGTTGAGCAGAGCCCCACCCTTACATGTTCCGGCCAGCTTGGTGTCAACATGATGAAAATGTTGGGCGGGGCTCTGCCCCGCCGGCTCGTTATTAACGCCAATTATTCAGTGTATATAATTTGACATCTCCCCCATGGCGTAGCTTACCGTAAAAACGTTATAGTACAAACTGCTACAAGTTAAAGGCCTGGCGTAATATGACTGCCTTATCGGTTAATTCCCAGGGCAGAGCCACATCACTGCGGCCAAAATGGCCGTATGCCGCGGTTTTTTTATAAATTGGCCGGCGCAGATCCAGATCCCTGATAATGGCTGCCGGCCGGAGGTCAAACACCTCCAGCACCACCTGCATTAACTTCTCCTCATCCACCTTGCCGGTGCCAAAGGTATGCACCATCACCGACACCGGGCGAGCCACCCCAATAGCGTAAGCCACCTGAACCTCGCACCTGTCCGCAAGACCGGCAGCCACAATATTTTTCGCCACATAACGCACGGCATAACTAGCCGAACGATCAACCTTGGTGGGATCCTTGCCCGAAAAAGCACCGCCGCCATGCCGGGCCATGCCGCCATAGGTATCCACAATAATCTTGCGACCCGTGAGCCCGGTGTCTCCCTGAGGCCCGCCCACCACAAAACGCCCGGTGGGGTTAATCAAAAAGCGGGTACCCGCATCAATCATACCCTCGGGCACCATGGGTTTAACCACTTGTTCAATAACATCCTTCCGGATAACCTCCAATTCCACCCGGGGGGAATGCTGAGTAGAGACAATAATAGTATCCAACCGCTCAGGGCGGCCATCCTTATATTCCACTGTCACCTGCACTTTCCCATCCGGCCGCAGGTAAGCTAATTCCCCGTTCTTACGAACCACAGACAGCCGGCGGGCCATGCTGTGTGCCATAGAAATGGGTAGAGGCATTAATTCCGGCGTTTCATTGGTAGCGTAACCAAACATCATCCCCTGGTCACCGGCGCCGATAGCCTCAAGGTTTTTATCCATATATTCACCGGAACGTGCCTCCAAAGCATTATCCACTCCCAAGGCAATATCCGGAGACTGTTCGTCGATAGAAGTAAGTACTGCACAGGTATCGCAATCAAACCCATACTTAGCACGAGTGTAACCAATATCACGCACCGTTTCCCGGACTACATGGGGAATGTCCACATAACACTTAGTGGTAATTTCCCCACCTACCAGCACCAGGCCGGTGGTCACAAAGGTTTCACAAGCGACCCGAGCAAAGGGGTCCAGCCCGATTATTTCATCCAAAATAGCATCGGAAATCTGATCAGCTATCTTATCCGGGTGCCCCTCGGTAACCGACTCAGAAGTAAAAAGACGCTTAGCCAAAAAAAATACCTCCTTTGTGGCTGCATTAGCAACATGCAGTCCGGAACAATCGTTACATAATAAGCTACATTAGCATTCCCCGCTATGACAAAAACCATGTTTATTCTAACAAGGGTAGAAATTACTGTCAACAAAGTAACGACATAGTTATACATAAACACTAATTAAACCAAAGTAATAAAAAAATTCTATTTTGCATTTTTAAAAGGTTATGGTATACTAATATGGCAGCAGGGGTCATTAGCTCAATTGGTAGAGCAGGCGACTCTTAATCGTCAGGTTTAGGGTTCGAGTCCCTAATGGCCCACCAAAAAAGGAGTTCACATATGTGAGCTCCTTTTTTATATCCCCTGCCAAATTAATAAACGGCAGCTGCCGTTAATCCAGCTCCACCAGTACCGCATCCACACCGATTGTTTTAATCTTTTCCCACGGTATTATAATATCCCCGCCGGCGCCCAGCAGCCGGAAATATCTCTTCGGGCCTTCCAAAACAATAGCCCGCACCTTACCATCGGCCAGGTCAACATGTACATCCCTCACCGCACCCAATTTGGCGCCGTTTTTGATATTAATAATATCCTTGCGGCTAAGCTCAGTAATTTTAAGCATCGCGGGCCACCTCCCGGATTCATACTATGCCGGGCCACCACATTTGGTGCATGGCGCCCCAGTAACGACTAGCTATAATTCCGCATATATCTGTTATAAAAATGATCTATGTGGAGGAATTGATGACATGTCCAAGCTGGCCTATAACGGGGGAGAACCTGTGCGCACTAAACCTTTCCCTTCCTGGCCTTACTTTGCTGAAGATGAAATTGCAGCCGCTTCTGCCGTGTTAAAATCCGGCCTGGTGAACTACTGGACCGGCCAGGAGGGGCGGCGGTTTGAAGAGGAATTCGCCCGGTTTGCCGGCTGCCGGTACGCCATTGCCCTGGCCAACGGCACCTTAGCCCTGGAACTGGCCTTATATGCCCTGGGGATCGGCCCCGGGGATGAAGTTATTGTCACCAGCCGAACCTTCATAGCCTCGGCCAGCTGCGCGGTGATGCGCGGTGCTCTACCTCTGATGGCCGACGTGGACCCGGTGAGTCAGAACATCACCGCCCAAACGGTTGCGGCCGCCCTCACCCCCAGGACCAGAGCGATTATTGCAGTGCACCTGGCCGGGTGGCCTTGTGACATGGACCCAATTTTAGCTTTAGCTCAAGAGCACGGGTTATTCGTTATTGAAGATTGCGCACAGGCTCACGGTGCCACTTACAAAGGACGCCCGGTAGGGTCGATGGGAGATGCAGCCGCTTTTTCTTTTTGCCAGGACAAAATTATGACCACCGGCGGGGAAGGTGGCATGCTAACCACCAACAACCGGGATATTTGGGAGAAAGCCTGGAGCTTTAAAGATCACGGTAAAAGTTATGAGGCGGTTTTCCACCGCCAACACCCGCCCGGCTTTCGCTGGTTGCATGAATCCTTCGGCACTAACTGGCGGTTAACCGAAATGCAGGCTGCCATTGGACGCGTTGCTCTTAGCAAACTACCCGCCTGGCTTAAGCAGCGGCGGAGTAATGCGGCCCAGCTTAACCGGCGCTTTTCCGGCATTCCTGCTTTAAGAGTAACTATCCCGCCTGTAACTATAGAACATGCCTATTACAAATATTACGTTTTTATCCGGCCGGAGTGCTTAAAAGATGGTTGGGACAGAAACCGCATCATGGCCGCGATAAACGCGGAAGGTATCCCCTGCCTTAGCGGCAGCTGCAGTGAAATCTACCTGGAAAAGGCCTTTGCCAGAGCCGGTCTGTGCCCGCCGGAGCGACTCAAAACAGCAAAAGAGTTGGGCGAAACTGCACTGATGTTTCTAATTCATCCAACCCTTACAGAGCAAGATATGGAAGATGTATGCCTGGCGGTAGAAAAAGTGTGTGGTGCCGCTATCCGGGCATCCACAGCTTAATCATTGTCACTTGCCACAGCGACTTCTTTCTTGTCGGCACCCCTTCTATTCTTCACGGCATATTCTTTGTAATACTTACCCAAGAACCGTTCATCATACCGGTAATTATTAAACGTACCGACCCGGTTGTACTGTAAACCGTTAAGGATACAGCCAATAATCCGAACCCCGGCATTTTCAATAGCAGCTTTGGTTAAATTAATCATATCCAGTTTGGCATAACCCTGTTTAACCACTAGAATTACCCCGTCGGTATACACCGATAAGGTTACAGCATCCGTAAGCAAATATGAAGGCGGCGTATCTAAAATAATGTAATCGAATTTCTTTTCCAACATGGCCAACAGGGCAGCCATTTTTTCTGAACCCAGCAGTTCGGAAGGGTTGGTCACAACAGAGGTATTAGGCATAACATAAATATCCTTTTCTTGTACATAAACAATACATTCCTCAGGTTCGGCATCCCCTGTTAAAACAGAAGCTATACCCTTACCCTCGACAGTACCTAGTTTCAACAACCTGTGAACATTGGATTTGCGCAGGTCGCAGTCCAGCAATAGAACCGACTTGCCGGTCTGGGCAATGGTAATGGCTAAATTCACCGATACAGTGGACTTTCCTTCCCCTGCCAGGGTGCTGGTCACCAGCAGTTTTTTGGCTTTGGCTGCCGCAGAAGCAAATCTAAGGTTCGTACCCGCAGCCTTGTAAGCTTCAACAAACCCAAACCCCGCGTCGGCAGAGGTGACAAGTAAAGCTCCCTGGCGTTTCCTCGTTCGGTGTCTATGATACGGGATGCTGCCCAACAAAGTGAGCCCAAGTTTATGTTTAACATCATCACCGCTTTTAATGGTATTATCAAAAAACAAAAGGAGAAAAACAATAACCAGGCCAAGCATCAGGCCAAGTATTGCACCAGCCCCGGTATTACGAAAAACAGCCGGTGGATTAGGCAATTCGGGAACTTTAGCTTCGTCCAGAACATTGACTGAACCAACTAAAACCGTTTCGGAAATAGCATTAGGCGCTACTTTCATAATGGCATTGCAAATTTTAGCCGCGAGTTCAGGGTCAGGATGGTCAACAATTACGTTAAGCACCTCACTACCGACCACCGGCTCGACAGTAACATATGATCTGATTACAGCAGCCGGCACATTCAGATCAAGTTCTTGGGCGACTAACTCCATTACCCTGTTACTGGTCAATATGGTGGTATAGGTGTTAACCAGTTTTGACGACAACTCAATATCATTGATAAATCTCTCATCCTGCTCGTCCACATACTCATTAGCCATAATAACCAGGCTAGCTGACGAAGTATATACCGGAACATAGGTATAAATAGTAATAGAATATGCCGCCAGGGCAACTAAAACAATACAAAGGGCAGTCACCCACCACCACTTAAACAACCCGGACAACATTTCCCCAAGGCTGATTTCTCTAACTTTTGTATTGCTGAACCCGGCATTTAGTCTCTGCTGCTCCAAAAATCAGGCCCCCTCTTACCAGCAAATATGCTTTAATAGTAATTGGTTAGTTAAACCATATCTAACTCCCTGATGATATCCATGCGTTTTTTAATTACCTCGTTGCTTAAGACCGGACTTTGATAGCCAATATACTCTTTAATTGCTTTTTCCTTGTTAAATAGGCCCCAAAAAAAGTTCAATAGCCGATGCAACCAGGCAACCAATAACAGCAGCTGATTATTTCTCGCATAGGGGTAATTTATTAACAACCTCCCTCGAGCAGGGAACAACGCTTTGAACACTTGTGGTTTCATCCGCTCATACATGTAATTTTTATAACTACCTTGCTTAAATCTTTTAAATCGTTCTTCAGTATATACTTTATAAAATTCTTTGCGTTCGACTTCATTTTTGCCATACAACCCCCCATTTTCCATATCAAGAAGAATTTTTTGCATTATCACATTATCGTACTGGCTCTGGGGCAGCTCAGCTTCAGCAAAACCGAGATACTTCACCCCAATACCAATCGCGTTACGTATGAATTTATCATATTTCAAATAAGCGAGTAAATTATCATACCTACCCCAATCAATTTCATCTTTATAATAACTCATATAGAGCAGAACATCCATTAATTGTCTTATGCCCACACCTTCGTATAAAAAATGTTTGATTAAATGGAGTGTAACAAAAATCAACCCGTCGTTTATACCAAGGGTGGTTATGTAATTACCCTGACTGGTTTTTAATTGTCTGTAGGCCTCCCTATTTAAACTCATTTTATCAAACCAGACATCTTCAAAAATCTCGTCGTATAAACGATGATGCAATTCAATTAGTCCGGCCTGAGGGTGATTACAACAAACATGATAAGAAGGTTTCTCCTCGGGTATAACCTCAAAACCGCATTGTTTTAAAATATGCACAGCCTTCTTGATTAATTTCTTTTCTATTAATAAATCAGTATCATTGGATACCCTGCTAATTGGATGATAGTATAAAGTTGCCAGAATTTCACCCTTTAGCAGACAACATTGAATACCATTTTGTTCCAACGCTTGCATGGCCCTGCTAACTGCCCTATTCTTTTGTGTAACGTGAATTAAATTAACTGCAACCTCATTATTCCATTGAACAAACGTTTTTTCGTCGATGGCAAGCCGGCCTTGCTTATAGAGGTTCTTTATCGCCATAAAGGTAGTTTGCCAAATACCTTGAGAGACAGCCAGGTTGAATATTTTTACAACGTCTATATCATGGGTTAGCACAGGCTCGTAACCTCTTGCTCCACATGCAAATAAATATATAGTATCATCAAAAGCTTGACTCATCAAACCGCACCTCGCACACCATCTCTCTCCGGCTACATCCTCATTTAGTTAGTAGGCGCTGATTAATTATATAACATAAACAACACATTACTCAAACCCTTCTAAATGGGCAATTTTAGATTAGCCGGCTCAGACTCCTATTAATCAGGTAAGTTTTAGAATAAATAGTAAGCACGTACTGCAGCGCGGTACCGAGAATTATGCCGTAGATACCCAGGATACCCACCAACAGAAAGGCTACCACCAGATAAACGATATTCGTGCCCAGAATGATGAAGAAATCCTCTCTCACCTTACCCAGCGCTGCAAAAAAGGGATGAAGCGCCACATAAGACAGGGCAAAATCATTGATCAACAGTAGAACGATAAACATCACGACTTGCTCAGCGTATTCCGGCCCCAGAATAACCCGGAAGCAAGGTTCTGCCACGATGCTGCACAGCACCGTTATCGGGAGCAGGACCGTCAGAATGAAATTCCGAAGCTTCAGCACTACTTGATAGGCTCGGACATCCTCCTTACGGGCGATCAGCTCGGCCAGCTGGGGCATAATCGCCTGGGCTATGGGAGTAGTAAGCATAGAGAACACCTGAATAATCTGCTTAAACACCTTATAGATAGCTACCAGCTCTACGGAAATCTTGGATATGATGAACACATCAAAATATTTAATCGGAATATCTGCGGTAGAGCCAATGTTGGACCACAAAGTATAACGAAGAAAGCCCGCCCCCGCGTAGCCCAATTTACTTTTAGCCACCTTCCGCAGGCCCACACGTTGAGACACGATATGGGCGGCGATGGCGAGCAGAGCAATGTGCTTGACCAAATCCACGCAGACGTAAAGAATGACAAAGCTTTTCAGGTTAACCTCTGCAAACAGAGCATAAATGGCAACCGCCGCCAGGCGTACGAAGGCCAGGGCAACGGCATGGATGGCTACCAGGTTAAACTTATTAAACAATCGGAGCACACCGGTGGGGGTGCCGCCGAGGTGGACCACAATCTCCAGGGAAAAGATTACAGCCAGAAAGAGCAGACCGGCATCCCACTGCAGAAGCCTGCCCACGATAGGTATGGCCATTAAGGACACGGCCAAACCGGCAGCAGCGCTGACAATGTCAATGGTGAAGCCGTATTTGATGATGGAGGCCAGGCGACTGTCGTTTTTGTCCACCACAGCTTCGCTGCCGAACTTGATCACACCCTGCCAGGACTGAAAGTTAACCAGGCTGTCCACAATAACCATATACTGCTGAGCCAGCACGAATAGGCCATAATTGGTGTTACCCAGCATATTCACCATGATCAGAAGAGTTATTAGGTTAATAACGTTAGCGCCGCCGGTCCCCCAGAGGCTGGTGAAGGTATTCCGGATAAGCGTAGACCAGAAATCGCTGACCATTACCCTTCGCACCAGCTGGCGGGGCGAGTTAATTGCCGGTCTTTTCACAATTCTTCCGTGTTCCTTCCCGAGCTGCGGTAAGCTCACGGTATTGCTTTAACGTCACGCCCTGATAGTTTTGTCCTATATAAGAGAACAACCGCTCCATACAGACAAATAGCTCCTCCACACGCTGCTTGGTAGTAAAAGTGTTGCTGCCTCCAGGCATCAGCTCCGAGGAATGCATCATAAACATCAAGTAATCCGTATCCTCTTTGCAGATAATCTCGACTAAGCGCAACATACCCTTTTCCGAAAGAAATTTATCCGGGCGCAACCACTGCTCCTTGCCCTTAATGTAGTCTCGACACTCCCGCAGAAAATCACGCAGGGAAAGGACGCGCTTTAGCTGAAAGCATCTTATTTTACGAATGGAAACCGGGACCTCCAGCAGGTCGGTATAGATATAATAGGGCCGTTCAGGCGCGGCTCGGTAATCACTCCCCGGAATTCCAGTACAACCCGGTTTGCCGGCCCAGCTCACATGAGGGGTAACTGAGCAGTCCACCTGGTAGCCATATTTATGTAACAGAGCCAGGTAGGTTTCATTCAAAGCCCAGCGGCCGCTGCGATGGGAGACCATCTGCCTCTGAAAGGTATCCTCCAGCAGCTCTGTCATGAATTTGACCTTCGCCTCCATAATCTCCGGGGGATACTCAATCAAATAAGCCCGTTCCTGATTGACTCTGGGCAGAGAATACTCCGGCGGGCTGTACCAGGCGTGCAAATGCATACCCACCTCGCAAACTCCGCGGACCAGACAGTCCCTCATATATTCCACATAAAAAGCGTCCTTGGCCATCTCATAGTTAGTCAGCCACACAGGCTTAAAGCTATACTTCTCGCATAGATCCTGGAAACGGGGCAGATACCGGGCGTTCTCTGTGGAGATGCCCCTGGACAGGTCCCACTGGTTATCGCCCTCTGTGTCGATGGTGATGATAAAATATTTAGCCATGGTCACGATTGCTCCAATACCTTAAATACATTGCCTTCAGCCTAACCGTGGTCTCCCGCACATCGTATACCGACAGGGGGCAAACAACCTTCCCCGCATAGCCATCATCCAAGATAGCGGCCACCCAGTCTTCCATAGAGGCATGCTCAGCCAGACGCCGGACCAGGGGGGTGGCGGCGGTCTCAGCCGGGATACCCGCAGAGACTACACAACGAGTCCCCACAGTCTGGGCTTCCAGAGTTACCAGGGAGCAGGACTCATGGCGGGAGGGCAAAACAAATACATCCAGCGCACAGTAGACAACCGCCACATCCTCCCGGTTACCCAGAAAGAGCACCCGGTGGGCAATGTTCAGCACCTGTGCCTGCTGTTCCAGAGCGGCCCGTTCCTCACCGTCACCTGCCAGCACCAGCAGCGCGTTCTCCTTTTGGGTAAGCACACCGGCAAACACATTCAGAAGAAAATCGTAATTTTTAATTTTATCGAGCCGGCCCACGCTGCCCAGCACAAAGGCATCCCGGGGCAGCTGCAGGCGCTCCCGGGCTTCGTCCCGGGAAATGCGGGCACGCTGCAAGGCCTCAATATCTACACCATTGCGGAGCAGCTCATAGCTGCGGATACCATAACGTTTTTTTGCCTTCTCCGCCTGCTCCTCCGTGATACACACCGGGACGAAACCTCCCAGACGGAGGCAGTATTTAACCAGTAGCAGGTTCAGGCCTCGATAGACAACAGGGTCGCTGTGCAAAGTGTTGAAACGGAGCGGCACGTGATTGAGCACCGTGGGCAGCAGAGCGTGTTTTAAAATAATGGTGATATGGGTGTGAATAATGTCCGGTTGGTACATCCTGATTGCCCGGTTGACGGCTTTTAGCTGCCTGATCCAGTTCTGCAAGACCCGCAGCAGGGGATTGCGTAAGCGGGAGCCGGTGCTGTTGAGATATTCCACAGGTAAATGCTCATTGACCAAGCTCCGATCATAGATAGAATCCCCTTTATACCCCAGCACAAACAGCTTTAACTCCACCGCAGGGTCATCTTTCAGATGTCTGAGGTAGTCCAGAACGATGTGCTGTGCACCGCCCTGATTCATGGCGGAAATCAAGTGCATAACTTTTAACCTCATGCTCGTCCACCTCGCCAATATGCCTGCTACTCCTTTAAACCTGAGAAAGGCAGGCCAGCAGGTTGCTCAGATAGCCAAAGGGGCACCGAAGCCTCTGCATCAGACATCTCCATGCTCCGGGCGAAAATGTATTCTACGCCCCCGAACAGAAGCGCCAGATAACTCAGCGTCATAACGTTGGGGCGTTGGTAGATAGAGATCAAGAACAGCAGGACAAAATAGATGCATTTGCGCTCCCCCCATTTACCGGCCATGGGTAATAGCAGCAACCCCAGCATTAGACAAGCAAAGCCTACAAGTCCGTAGTCAATAATCAAATCTTTGTAGGATAAAGTAGCCCCAAACCTATCGTTTACCCCGGTGCCCAGGCCCAACCACCGCTCTTCCGTCTGCATATACACGGCAAAAAAGGCATCATAAGCCCTGTTGGTCCGGTTATCGCCCGCCAGACCTTTGCCGGAAATCTCGAAACGAGCGGCCAGCTCATCAACTACCGGGTTGACCGACCGCAGATAGGGCAACAGGTACACCAGCAGGAACAACCCAACCATGATCATAGCCAGCAGGTCTTTCCTCTTTTCCGTAATCGCACAGAACACCACATAGCCGGCGCAAAGGATGAAGAAGGCCAGGGAAAAGGACAGGACACCCGCCACCAGCAAGATGAGATTACCTATTTTTCTTAAGTTGAACTGGTCTGCAATGAGCAGCAGGGCCGCAAAGGTGCCAACCACACCGGGCTCGTTAAAAGGGCCACACATCCGACTGACGTAACCCCCCTCAAGGATATAAAAATGGCTAAAATGCAAGTAGTAGTAACCGTGGGCGGCAAGGACCTTGCTATAAAAATAGGCTTTTTCAAAGAGCCCTGTGCCCAGGAGCATGCGCATCCCGTAGACAAGGATGCCGAGGAAGAGCAACACCACCATGATCTTGCGAAAATAATGGAACACCTTCAACTTACTAAATGTATCCAGCAGCAGGAACTCGCAGATGAGCAGGGCCGTCAACGCTGTAGAGACACTGAACTGGAACTGGCCGGAATAAGTATGGACGGACTGGTAAACAAAAAACCCCGCCACGAACAGGCAAGCGAGAACATTCCGTATGCTCCACTGGAACCGCTTGAAAAAATACACCGCTGTGATGCAGAAAAAAAGAATAACCAGGCCATTGATCACCGTATTCCCCAGCTGGCTGTAATCGGCCCGCCGGATATTGGGCGGAAAATCAAAAATAACGAGCATGGCAAACAAAAATGGCATAAAACAGGTTAGTATGTAATCCAAGCTAAGGTTGAAATTGAAGCTGGTGTTGATTTTCATAATGTCTTTTGTCTGCTCCTTTGTCATCCATCCAGCAGCATGGCAGTGACCTGCTCAGCAGTTTTCTGGATATGATATCCCTTTACTTCCAGGATACGAGTGTAGCACCCCCGGTCATGGACACCCAACGCCAGGCTCTCCTTGACCCAGATACTTTTATTTTCAGCCAGGGGAAGCCGCTGCACCAAATCCGTGAGTACCACCTCTTTGGTAATGGTGTCGGAGATAAGGCAGGGCAGGCCGGTGGCCTGTGCCTCCACAACCACGTTGGGCATCCCCTCGTAGAGGGAGGGGAGAATAAGCTCGTCCATAGCCATCAGCAATCGGGGCACGTCGGAACGTACCCCTAAAAAGAGAACCCGCTCCGCCAACCCTTTTTTTCGGACCAACTCTTGGATGGAGCCCTCAAGTTCCCCGGTGCCAACCAGCATTAGACAGGCTTTCTCACACCGGCTCACGAGCTGTGCAAATACCTCTATCAAATAACTATGGTTTTTTTGTTTATTAAAACGGCCTATATG
Organism: Sporotomaculum syntrophicum; assembly: GCF_009932395.1. GTDB lineage: Bacteria > Bacillota > Desulfotomaculia > Desulfotomaculales > Desulfallaceae > Sporotomaculum > Sporotomaculum syntrophicum. The sequence continues at coordinate 372,469 of NZ_LSRS01000002.1, read as the reverse complement.
CCCTACCACAAAGGCATCTTTACAGCCAAGCTCATCTCGTACTCGGGCTCGAATGTCCGGGTCAAAGCGGTACTGCTCTAAAGGCAGACCGTTGGTGATGATGGTCACTCTGCCTTCTTTAACTGCCTTATCCCCAAACAGCCACCCAGCCGCCTGATCGGAAGGAGCCAGCATGCCGGTTGCCAGGGTCCTTACTAGAGGTCGGGAAAGTACTGCAAGCAGATTTGCAACGCTACCTCCGCCGGAGCTGGAATTAGTGGAGCGCACCAGGCGGATTTTGGCCCCACCCATCCTTGCCGCCAGTAAATCCAGCCAGGCTACCGGGTGCACCGCCACCAGCAAGACAGCATCATAACACCCGAACTTCACCAGCCGGCGGATGCGGTTAAAGGACTTTACGGGGTAGCGGGATTTTGAGAAACCACGGTACATCCTACCGCCCAGAGCGAAGATCTCATCCTCATAAAAGTTGCGTCCCGGCCGGTTTACCAGAAAATCAAACTGCAATACGTTACGATCGATGTACCGGTAAACCTTCATTAGAAAGGTTTCAGCACCGCCAGCATCCATGGTATTGGAAATAATCAGGACTCGTTTCACGACACCACGCTCCTACGGGTCCCCGGCCATACATTGCCGGTATACGGACAGCAGATTTTCCGTAGCCGCCTTCAGAGAATATTCAGCCTTAATTTTTTCACAAGCCCGCTCCCCGGTACTCCTGCGGAGCTCTGGGTCCGCCAGGTAGCGGTTCAGTTCCCGGTAAATGGCCTCGGCGGACCTGGGCGGCACTACGCTGCCCAGGCCGGCATCCGGGAGTAACTCCCGTACACCGCCCACGTCGGTAGCAACACAGGGCAGCCCCATAGCCATAGCCTCCAGCAGAGCGTTGGGGAGCCCCTCATGGAGGGAAGGCAGGACAAAGGCGTCGGAATTACTCAGGACGGCGTTAATATCTGCTCTATTACCCAGCAGCAGCACCCGGTCTCCAACACCCAACCTGGCAACGTTGGCACGGAGGTTGGCCTCCTCACTGCCGGAACCAACAAGGCAGCAATAAATATTTTGGTGCTCGGCAGCCAGCCTGGCAATGGCCTCAATCAGGTAGCAGTGCCCTTTGCGAACCTCCAGCGCACCCACGCTGGACACAATAAACCCATCCCGGGGGATGTTCCACTCATAACGCAGATCGGGATAAGTTTGCTTGCGGTCAAAAATAGTGAAGTCAATGCCGTTTATTACCGACATGGTGGGAACGCGGTTGCGAATCACCTGCCGCACCTCGTCCCGCACCTTGTCGGATTTGACCAGAAAACCGGAACAGCCCCTGGCCAGCCACCGATAAAAGCGGGGGTACAGAAAACGGTTTATTGGCTTAATCCCGTCATATATGATGGGATTATTCACGGTAATAAAGATATGCCCGTATTTTTTCTTTTTCCAGGCTAGATAGCCATAGATGCCGCCGCTAAGAATAAAGGTATTCACAATATCCGGCTGAATTTCATCAAGCATATTCCTCACCCGGCCTGTGGTAAAGCAGCTCAAACCTGTGATAAAGAGACGGTCCGGGGTATCCTTCAGCTCGTCCACCAGCCAACCCCGGGGAGCAATCAAGTATATATCGTGACCCAGCCCTAACAGGGTGCGAAACATATCCCGGAGGTGTTTTTGTGCACCTCCCTGCATGGAATTACTTATAATAAAGACAATTTTCATGCTCTCAAGCCCTTTGGGTTTCCCAGGTTGAGCTCTGCTTACCGCCGAGGTATTTAAAGAAGCCCACCAGCAGAGCAATATTCACCGCTATAAAATAGCAGGCCATCTGAATAAGCTTCCCGACGATACCCGGGAGCCTTCCGCCGCGGCGGTTAATAAACCAGTTCAGAAGTAATACCCCATAGCCGAGTACCTGCAGCCAAAAGACCACCAGCATCACCGGGCTGAAAAAGCTCAGGACTAGGTTCGAGAAAAAAGCGGCGATGAGCATAAAGGGCACCAGCCACTTAACTACCCGGTGGGACACGTAGGAAAAGGAACCTTTCCGGGGTAGCAGCATGCGCCAAAAAACCGCCATGGCTTGATAGTGTCCGGCGCCGTCCCGGACATGGCGTTTGAACTGGCTGCTCATAGCATCGTTAGGCTTTTCATAGGCTACGGCCTCCTCCGCCATGACCACATCCCAGCCAGCCTGCAGGGTGTAGTTAGCCATATAGAAATCGTCGTTAACGATGCCCGGTGGAATTTCGGGAACAATACCCCTGCGCATGGCGTAAAGACCGCCGTTGGCGCCGGACAGACGGCCCAGCTTGGACTCCTGCATTTTAACCCAGTTCTCGTATTTCCAGTAAGTGCCCAGGGATTGCGCGCCTTGGCCCGAATTCTCGTCTACGCTGTAATGGAGCAGACCGCTGACCAGACCGATGGCCTGGTCACCGAAACGGCTCACCAACTTGCGGATCGCCTGGCGGTCAAGCAAAGTATTGGCATCGGTGAAAACCAGAATATCTCCTCCGGCCTCCCGGAGCAGCGCGTTCAAAGCCTGCACCTTACCCCCCCGGGGAAGATCAAAAACCTTTAAATTCGGCATAGTCGAGCAGGACCGGGCAATCTCCACCGTGCGGTCGGAGGAGCCGTCCGAGCCAATAAGGAATTCTATCCGCTCAGCAGGATAGTCCAGCTCACTCATATTCTTTATTTTATCCGCAATGACGCACTCCTCATTGTAGGCAGCCACCAACACCGAGACCAGGGGAACCGCGTTGTTGTCCGTGACATAAGACCGGGCAGGGAGTGCTTTCAAAATCAGCGGATATATAGCGTAAGTGTAAAGGGGAGCGAAAACAGCCACAAAAAAAATGACATACAACAACGTTACCATGCTTTACCCCGTCCAAATAAATACTTTCTAAAGGTACCAAAGGCTTTAAAGGTCTTCTTGGCGTCTTCCAGGCTGGTTAGTACTTCACCCAATTTCATAACAATATACTTCGTTCGGAGGTAAAATTTCCTCCTGGCATAATCACAAAAGTCCACCAACTCTTGACTGGAAACCTCCGGAGTAGTCAATACGCAGTTGTGCAGCCCTTCAGCAGTTAACCAATCATCGTAACTGGCAGCTTGCAGATAATTATTCCGCTTTGCCCAGTCATAAGCCCTGGTTCCCGGGTAAACCATCAAAGGGAAAAACTGCGCAGTATCCAGGCGCAGTTTTTTAGCAAACTCCAGTGTCTCCAGCATGGTCTCTTTAGTCTCACCCGGATTACCCACCATGAAGCAGCCATGCACTCGCAACCTGGCTTTCCGTGCATTTTGGTTGAATTTTAGGGACTGCTCCAGCGTAATGCCTTTATGCATATTATTTAAAATCTGCTGATTACCGCTTTCAAAGCCGGCAACGATTAATTTGCAACCGGCTTTTTTCATTACCACCATCGTTTCGTATTGTAAAGTAACTCTAACCTGTACAATCCATTTGAGTTTAACCTTGTTTTCAATCATCAACCGACAAAATTCTTTAACACTCTCCTGGTCGACAACAAAATTATCATCATCAATAAGAATTTCCTTGACCTCGGGAAAGTTTTGCGTAATATAAACGCACTCGTCAAAGAGGTTTTGGGCACTGCGCCTGCGATACTGCTTGCCGAACATGACCTGGGAGTACATACAGTAAAAGCACCTTGAGGGGCAGCCCCGGCTGGCAAAAATACTCACTGTGGGATAGCTGACATGAGCATAAAAGTAATCTTTTATATCCAAATACTTCTTATACACTTCACTGACAAAGGGAAGCTCATCGAGATTCCGGATATAATCCCGATCCGGGTTATTAACCACCTGCCCCTCCGACATATAACTAAGACCGGTTATTTCGGCATATTGTTCCGGACTATGCAGCTTTTCCGCCAGTTCCTTCAGCGTATAATCATACTCGCGGCGAGCAATAAAATCTACCCATGCATGCTCAGGCAGAATTTCATCGACACAAGCCGACGCATGAGTACCTACAAGACAGATTTTAACCTCCGGCAGCACCTCTTTGACAGCCCGGCAAAACGCCAGGTCACTATTAATACTCGGTGTGGATGTGTCAACAACCAGCAATTCCGGTTGAAAAGCTTCGATTTTTTTTAAAGTATTCTCCTTAGTTAAACACCTGGCAGGTGCGTCCACCAGCTGCAGTTCATGCCCCTCCCGGTCTAAAACGCCCGCCGCATAGGACAACCAAAGAGGGAAATAAATCGTCCCGCTTTTATTGACCGCAGGACTTCTGGAGCTCTTTGAATATTTATTAAGAAATGGAGGGTTTAGTAGCATAATTCTCACGGTAACGTTCCTCAACTCGCTACAAATTGAATGTTCCTTTATAATTAATGTATTTATCCTCGCCCTTAAGCACCACACCAAAGGTTTTCATTATAATCCGGAAATCCAACCACAAGCTGAAATGCTTAACATAATACACATCGAGTTTATATCTCTCTTCCAGCGGCAGATAGATGTTACCGCTGACCTGTGCCAATCCCGTTAGCCCCGGTCTTACATTTAGCCTCTGCCAAATCTCATCTGTGTAATCCGCCAGAGAATCGACCCTTTCAGGGCGCGGCCCCACCAGGCTCATTTCGCCCTTTAAAACATTGAGCAGCTGCGGGACTTCATCAATTTTGCTCCTACGCAGAAATTTACCAATCGAAGTAATGCGATCATCGTCCAACATAACCTCTTGTCCCTTTACCATACGCTCAGACCCCGGCCTCATGGTGCGAAATTTAAACACTTTAAACAGCCGTCCATGCAAACCAGGGCGCTCCTGTATAAAAAAAACCGGCCCCGGAGAGGTTGCTTTAATCAGTAAACCGATAACAAACCAGACAGGCAGGAATATTACCAGAAGGAGCAGCGCAATCACCAGGTCAAATAATCGTTTAATGGCTTTCTGAACATCAAGCATCTTATCCCTCAATTTCATAATCAAGCGGCATCAGGTAGCCATCCGCCAGCTTAATCGAGTTACTGTCGCCATCGCTCTCCGCCTGAACCTTAGCCGACCAAATCCGGAGCACCTTCCCCCCAAAACGGTAAAAGGCACCCGGGTAGGGATGTGTAACCGCCCGAACCATGGTACCGGCTTCAGCCATGGTCATACTGCTAAAGATTTCGCCATCCTCAGGTTTCCTGCCCGGCCATACGGTAGCGTCAGCTTCGCATTGTTTGGTCAGAGTGATATTATTACTCATGATGTCGTTCCAGTAACCGGCAATAAGTTTCCTATGCATAGCATCAACCTTTTGATAGAGCTCTGTGGCTGTGGTTTGCTCATCAAGACTAATCACCCCTTGAGCTATAATGTCACCGGTGTCAACACCTGCATCCAATTTAAACATCGTTACCCCAGTTTCTTTAAGCCCTTTAAGGATCGCCCAGGGTATAGAAGCCCTGCCCCGGCCAACGGGCAAAAGCGTGGGATGCATACCGATACAACCGCAGGCAGGCGTTGCCAGCAACTCCTGGCCGGCAATTTGTGACCAACCAATGATAAATAACCAGTCAACTGAAAGGTCACGCAAAGCCGCAATGGTTGCTTGCTCATTAATATTATCGATTTTTAACAGCGGCGTATGATGCTTGGCGGCAAGTTCATCAAGATAAACTCTGCCGGACTTTTGCTTTGCCTTTTCGTTCTTTAGGGTAATCAGTAAGTCCAGCTTGCCACCAATGCGATATATTTCCTCAATACAGCTTAAGCCTAATTGCACGCAAGTTGCAAATGCTGCTTTCATTTTATAAACCACGCCTAAAAGCACTCTCGAAGGCTTCAGCATAAACCATGCCGGCCTGCCCGCCACGATAAGCGGCAAGTCCTTTAAGCGCTTCTACACTGCGAGGGTGCGGGTAATTTCTCATTACACCGCAATACTGGGCAAGTGCCTCCAGTTTTTTATCCATTCCCGCTTCGCCCACTTCGATATAGGTATTTGGCGTGAACTGATTCATGCCCTTATTCAACCCCCAGTCTGTGGCTGATGACACTTCCATAAAAAGCAATTCTTTGATCGGGGTTACATCAGTCCTTCTTTGAAATAATCGTACAGCAGCCTGGCAGGCAAGGGAAGTATGTAAATGATCATTATTTAAATCAGCCGGGTGATGAGTGAAAATAACCTGGGCATTGGTTTCAACGATTGCTTTTTCTATAAATTGAACGAGCTTAAGGTGCGGAACCGTGTTAAATTGAATATTGGGAAAGTTACCTTGAAAAACTCTTTCGACACCTAAGATGCGCATAGCGCTGTTAACCTCTTTATCTATCTCCTCTGGATCAGAGCAGTAACTTCGCGCATTAACATTACCTGACAGACAAACATTAACCGAATGACCTTCTTGAGCCAGCTTATACATAGTAGCTCCTGCACCTAAAACCTCGTCATCAGGATGTGCTGCGACAATTAAAAACGTCATCTAATCAATTCCCTCACTTCTATAAACTGCTCAACTAGAAGAATTTTAGCTTGTACCAATAGTTATGTCAATGACAGGGTTAAGAGTTGATTTTTATTCTACCTATAGTCTATCATTATCATCAGGTAAATACTACAATTTAGTTGAAACAGTAAATACTTGTTAGTTGATAACAAAAAAAGCCAGGCAAAGGGAGGTTAGTGGAGCTAAGATGGGTGCAATTTTTGGTATCCTACACCTCACCGGTGAGCAAGTAGAGTTACTGCACCTGCAGAAGCTGGAAACCAAACTCAGACATTATGGGCGGGATAAGCAGGCCAGTGAACTTGACCACAACCTGGGACTGGGCGGTTGTCTTAATATAGCGATCAGCCAGTCACCGGAAGAGGAACCGCTGTATAGCGATGAGACTTTTGTAGTCACAGGCGATGTGCAAATTTATAACCGCCCGGAATTAATTGCCCGGCTGCATGCGCACAGCCAGGCCAGTAATCTGTCATTGCTGCTGGCGGCCTTCAAAAAATGGGGCAATGAGTGCCCCAAATATATTAACGGCGATTTTGTGTTTGCTATTTGGGATAAACAGAACCGGCAGCTGTTGATTTGCAGAGATCACCTGGGTGTGCGCCCTTTGTTTTATTTCTACAACGGGTCCAGCTTTGCTTTTGCCACCGACCAGCGCGCACTGTTAGCCCTGCCCTTTGTGGGCAGGCAGTTCGATGAGGTTACCCTGTATGCCAGGCTCTCCGGTACCTATCATCTTGCCCCTGAAGCCACCTATTTTGCCCAGCTGAAACGATTGCCGGCAGCTCACTTACTGAAAGCTAATGCTCACGGTATAGATATACAAAAATACTGGACACCTGGCCGGCACAAAATAATTTTAGCTGAAGAAGCAGATTATTCCCGGGCTATGTATGATATTGTTGCCGACGCGGTCAAAATCAGGGTAAGTAAACGAGCCAAGCTGGGCACCGAACTTAGCGGCGGTCTTGATTCCTCCGTGGTAACCATTTTAGCCCGCCGGGAATTGTTAAAGGAAGATAAACAAATCGTGTTGTTTTCCTGGTCCCCGCCTTATGAAATGGTAGACAAGCAGCCGAACGACGAGCGACAGCTAGTGGAATTAGTTTGCCATCAAGAAGGACTGCAAGTGCAGTATTTTGACCCGCGCCAACCCTTTGCTAGAAATTTCGGCGAACTGCGCCTGACCTACGCCGCATTGGATGAATTTAATCAGGAATACCAGTACCTCACGGCACAGGGTGTCAAGCTGATCCTGTCCGGCCAGGGAGGAGATGAGGCAGCCAGCTATCGCTACAGCATGTACGGCATGTTTGTCAATGGTTACTGGCGGCATTTCTGGCAAGAAGCCAGATACCTGGCTAATGGCTCGCCGCGGCGATTAGCCAGAATAATTTTCGATAATGCAGTGTTGCAGTTATTTGCTCCTCTGAATTATTTGGGCAAGTATAATATTTTCCGCCGTCTCCGCCGGCCTGGAAAAAACGATTGCATATTGCTCAACAAAAATTTCGCCAAAAGGCTGAAGCCCCGCTGCCAAGAAGATATTCTATATTATCGCGTCAATCCGGTGAAAGATATTGCATCAGGCGATATCCAGGTTCGCACCGAGTTGAATGCCTTGCTGGGTGCTCATTACAATGTACAGCATTTATACCCCCTGTTAGATCACCGGGTAGTTGACTTTGCCATGTCGATCCCCAGAACTCTGTTCCTCAAACAAGGCATAAATCGCTATATCTACCGCCAGGCCTTTGCTCATATATTACCGACTGAAGTGTGCAACTTTTTATCTAAAAACGATATCGCCAGATCAAATTATTACTACAAAAAAAGATATAATGAAGTGAACAATTTAATCTTAACCGTTAACCGGCTCCAACGTGACTTGTTTGCGGAATATATTGACTGGGATCATTTCGATAAAGCATTGCCCATGCTGAAAGAAAATTTACACATACAAAACTTAACGGCACGCCTGACCGGTCCCCTTTATGAGATTCAGCAAATCTTAGCCGAAGCAGACAAATAAAAAAAACCAAGCAATTGGTCTGACCAACCGCTTGATGCACTTAAATTATGTGTGAGTATTAGCTTTTACAAGTACCGTAGTAAAACCATTCTTGGCTACCGTATGCCTGTTGACATTCCGATGTGCCCTCGCCTCCGCTTTTGGTAGCGCTTACTTTAATTTCCGATATGTCGGGCTCATGCCAGCTTTTTTTAGTCATCGCAAGCACCCCTTTCTTTTTTTTTCACCCAACAATTTCTTTAACTACTTGAACAATAGCACATTACTCCATAACTGTAAAGTCATTATTAACCGGCATGAGCAACAATTTCTATAAATTTCTTAACATCTGTTGTCTATTATAAAAAAACATACTAAGATAATAATAATTATGTGGCGATGAAGGAATGTTGGAATTAAGATGCATCATTATCAGTTATTTGGAATCCGGGTCAGATCGGAAATTTACTTACCGGAACTGCTGCCGGCGGCTTTCCCCCAGGACCAGCCGGAGGTCGCAATTATTTTGGGTACAGTACCGGAGAAAATAGCAAATCCCGTCCAAAAAGGTGTAAATTACCAAATAGGCAAGGGACAACTCATCTTCCATGTCCGTGACGTGGCCGGCTTTTATGTTTCTCAGGGCAACAGGATTGTAGTGGAGCCGTCTGAAGGCGCCCCGGGAAAAAATGTGCGGCTGTATCTTTTGGGCACTGCCTTTGGCGCACTGCTTATCCAGCGCGAGATCCTGCCCTTGCACGGAAGCGCAGTGGCCGCTCACGGGCAAGCCGTGATTTTCACCGGGTTATCCGGAGCCGGCAAATCATCCCTACTGGCGGCTTTTCGCCAAAAAGGCTATCCTTTTTTAACCGATGATATCGTAGCCATAACCATAGCCCCGGACGGCAGCGCACTTGTACACCCCTCCTATCCCCAGCAAAAGCTCTGGCGTGACAGTACTGAAGCCATCGGGTTTGAGACTGAATCATTAACACCCTTGTACACCGAGTTTGGGCAAGATAAATTTGCGCTACCTGCACACCAAAGTTTTTGGCCGTCACCGTTGCCGTTGGCCGCTATATACGAAATCCAGGCCACCGAATGCCGGGAAGTCACCCTGCAGCCACTAAACAGTTTTGACAAGCTGGCCGTACTGCTAAAGAATACCTACCGTCCCTACCTGGTGGACGGGCTGGGGTTGAAAGCGGCGCACTTTAAACAATGTGCGGAAGTTTCCAGGCTGGTTGCCATTGCCCGGCTAATCAGGCCGCTAAAAGTATTTTCTCTGCCGGAACAGGTACGCTGCATTGAAGAGGATCTAAAACGGCACATTGTAGACAAGGAGGTCGAAACAGTTTGAAGACACCAATAGTTATTGGCGAGAATAGCATCGTGAGCCAGATGCCTGGTCTGGTGGCGGTTGATATAGGTAACGAGGAAAAAGCAATGCTCAACATCCAAAGCGGCAAATATTACGGACTTGACGATATTGGCAGCCGTATTTGGGAGCTCATCGAAAAACCGCGTACAGTCCATGAGGTGGTTGTGGAACTGTTAATAGAATACGAGGTTGATGAGAAAGCCTGCCTGCAGAGCGTTCTGGCGTTTTTAAATAAACTAAATGATAAGGGATTAATTCAGCTCGTTAGCAAAACAAGCAAGTTTGACTACTAACCGGCAATCAGGAACAAAAACCGTTCCCTTTCTCAGGGGGCGGTTTCACTTAAATTGGCTAAAGCGTAGAAACGACTATACTTGTTGTTCATCAAGGATTGATAATTGCCGATTTCAATAATCCGCCCCTGCTCCAGCACGATAATATTATCGGCATTTCTAATAGTAGATATGCGGTGAGCGATAACTACGATGGTCAGCTTGCCCTGCAGGCTTTCAATGGCCTGCTGAATGCGCTTTTCATTTTCCGAATCCAATGAACTGGTGGCTTCATCTAAGATCAGCACGGATGGTTTGCGCAGCAGCGCTCTGGCCAGAACCACACGCTGCCGCTCGCCGCCGGACAAACGTACACCCCTGTCACCTACAACGGTACCAAGACCATCCGGCAGGCTTTGTACAAAAGCTTCGACAGAGGCCAAACGCAAAGCTTCCCACATTTGCTCCTCCGTAGCCTCCGGACACGCCCACAACAGGTTGTCCCTGATAGTTGCATTCAATAGAAACGGTTCCTGAGGCACATAGCCAATGGAACGCCGCCAGGAGCGCAAATTGTCGTCCAAAGGCTCACCATCAACTAAAATCTCACCCTTAACCGGTTTGAGCAACCCCATGAGCAAATCCACCATAGTACTTTTGCCGGCCCCCGAAGAGCCGACAAAAGCCGTAGTGGTCCCAACAGGCAGTTCAAAGCTCGCCTCCTCAACCACAAAACCGGCCCGCTCCTCGGCATAACCAAAGGAAACATGACGGAATTCAACCCCGCGCCGCAATTGCAGTTTGGTAGCCGCACCATCTTCCGCAAAGTTTTCCTGGGCAGCCAGGCACTGATTTTCCAAATTTTTAACTACATGAAAAGCTGGCAGCACAGAATTGATATGCTGCAAACTTGACTGCAAGGATAAAACCCTTGGCCAGATACGGGCAGCAATCACCGTAATCACGATAAACTCCTGGGGGTTGAGCTTAAATATGGCAATAGCGAAGAATAAAAAAACACTGATCAAAACCGCTGAACCCACTTTGTTCAGCATAGTCAGCCCGGTTTGTATGCGGGCAAAGTTAATTATATTATTCTTCATCATGACCCGGACACGATTATAGTTGGCAACCTGAGCCTCTTCAATACCATAACTTTTGATCTCTTTTATGCCGTTTAAATGCTCGGTCAGGGTAAAATATAAACCTTGATTTAAATCCGACAACTCCTCCCCTATTCTGCGAGCTTTCTTCACAAAACCACGTAAAGCTACAAGCAACACAATAGCACTGGCCAGCACCAAAGAGGTCAGACCGGGTGCAACCAGAAAAGCAACCACAACCTGCAACAGTGTAATCGTGGCCGCCGAGATCATTTGCAAAAAAACTTGTATGCCGCTATGCACCCGCAGCAATTCAGTAATCAAGACATTAGATATATCGGACTTAGCCTTAGAAACCAAATATTGCCAATCAGCATAGGCTACCGCCCGAAACAACCGAGTAGACAAATGAACAACATACGATTGCTGAATTCCCGTATTAAGCAGAGTCTGATAACGTTGCAACCAGCTTTGACCTACAATAATACCGACATATAACAACAACACCAGGGGCAGCGTCAGAATCACACCAAGAGCACGCAAAAAATTATCAATCCAGGCAATTAAACCACTGGCAGCTTCCACACCAGGAATAACCCCGGCTACAATTAGCAAGGGTATCACCATTAAGATTCCGACACTCTCCAGCACGCCGAGCATAACCATCAATAGTCCGTTGACAAGGAATTTAATTGGCGATAAGGCATACAGTTCCTTGATGTAACCCAAAAACATGCCCATTCATTACCCGCCCTTTACGTTCACGTTCACTCGTTGTCCAACCCACCATCGGTAAATTTACCCACCACGGCATACTTATCCAAGTTATAGTTGCCAGTTAATATCATATCACCACATCTCAGCCAGGCATGAGCCACCATTTTGTCCTCCGGATCCCGACCCACACCTAAATAAAGTGTATTACTGATACGAGATTGCCGTAGTAGGATCTTGCCCACGATTGCCTGGACCAGGCACTTGCTCTCCCACGGCGTATGCCGGCACACAGTTTCTACCACCCTGCCAACCCGCCTGGCTGCGTTAAGTTTTTCATGGTCTTCCTCAGCAGGTGATTCCAACTCCTGGTTACCTAGGAACCCGGCTAGCCAGCGAAAAGGCAGCAAGATAATTGCCAGCCGCACAACCCCGGCCAGGACAAAGGCTTGTAAGTAAAGCCACTGCTCCTGCAAAGGCAAAAGAACAAATTTTAATGTTCGTCTAAGCAATATCAACAAGCCCTTGCTCATATAGTTGTCAAATCCCTCCAGACCTTACTCCCTTGCCTAAGCAAATTAAGATATGGTTTCGTAACTAGCTTTACTCATACTATCATACCATGCCTCGTAGCAATGACCACCGTTATTTAAGAACAAATAGCCGGACATAGCCTGCCTTTCGTATACCTCAGCACTTAATTTTCTTAATAAGTCATTATCATCTTTCTGACGCTCAGTTAATATCTTAAGGAACCGGTAAGCAGAAATATGGAACCCTTACCGGCAATGCCAGAACTCCTACTAAAGAGAATAAAATACACCATCAAGAATTTCTGGCAAGCAATAGGCTTGTCCTACAAATCGTAGTAACCATAGCAACTATACTTTAGAAAATATTTCGATGCCAATATTAGTTTGATGAACATAAAATGAAAAAATTCCCCTACAAAATGCAGGAGGAATATAAGTGGTCAATTAAGAATCAACACTATTGCCAATAGACATATTATGTTTGTTTATCATTACGCATTCAATTATCTAGGTATTGCAATTAGTTTAAAGAAGTTTAAGCCTGACCCCAAACTAACCTACCATCTTTCGATAACTCTTGAAGTTAGGCAATATCGCCGAGAGGGCATTAAAGACATCGCTATCTTTTAGCCTGGTAGGGTCTTGGGACAGGAGCAACAGTTGCTGCTCCTGGGTAGATATATCCACCAGGCAAGGCTTGGCCACGAAAATTCGTTTATGTTTAGTGGCAGAAGAACCTTCCTCGGCAGTGAGCAATTCTTCGAATAGCTTTTCCCCAGGCCTGATGCCCGTAAATTTTATTTTTATATCCTTGTCCGGCTCTAAACCGGACAACCTGATCATATCCCTAGCCAGGTCCACTATCTTCACAGGCTGCCCCATGTCCAGGATGAATACTTCACCGCCGCCGGCCATTGAGCCCGCCTGGATGACCAGCTGCACCGCTTCCGGTATGGTCATGAAGTAACGTTTCATTTCCGGGTCGGTGACGGTAACCGGGCCGCCTTTTTTTATTTGCTGTTCGAATATAGGCACGACGCTGCCACGGCTACCCAGCACGTTGCCAAACCTCACGGCTGCAAACCGGGTTTCGCTGATCCGGTCCATTTGCTGGACAACGAGCTCGGCCATCCGCTTGGTGGCTCCCATCACGCTGGAGGGGTTCACCGCCTTATCAGTGGAAATCAGCACAAAGGTTTTAGTGCCTGCGCGGTCCGCGGCCTCAGCCAGGTTTTTGGTACCCAGTATGTTTGTTTTCACAGCTTCGTCCGGGTGCATTTCCATCAGGGGCACGTGCTTATGCGCCGCAGCGTGGAATACCAGTCCTGGCCGATATTTTATAAAAATGCGGTTTATCTTGTCCTTGTCCCGGACATCGGCAATTTCTACCCTCAAGGGTAGTTTCTGATACTTATCGGCCAGTTCCAACCAGATACCGTGGATGCTGTTTTCTCCGTGGCCCAGCAGGATCAGTTCTAATGGTCTAAACCGCGCTATCTGCCGGCAGAGCTCTGAGCCTATGGACCCCCCGGCCCCGGTTACCAATACGGTTTCTCCCCTGATATAGCCGGATATTTCCTCCAGGTCTAGTTTCACCGGCTCTCGTTGCAGCAAATCTTCAATTGCCACCGGGCGCAGGTTACTGACGGATACCTCGCCGTCAATGAGCTGGTACAGGCCGGGCAGTGTCTTTACTTCCAATGTGGTATTTTTGCACAACTCGAATATTTCTCTAATGGTCGATGCATTTGCGGAAGGAATGGCAACAATTATGGTTTCTATGCTGTATTGCTTGCACAGATTGGTTATCCGGTCCCGGGTGCCCAGCACCGGGATATCTAGTATACTCTGGTGCTGCTTGTTCATGTCGTCGTCGATATAGCCTACAGGCAGCAAGCCGCTGTCGTGATTTTTCAGTTCCCGGGCTACCTGTACGCCGGCGTCACCGGCCCCGACGATTAATGTGCGCTTGCCCTGGCGGCCATATCCTTTTTTGTAATCCATTCGAATGCGCCAACCCAGCCGGGAGATGCCCACCAGCAAAATTATGAAGGCCCAGGACACCACCAGAACGCTCCGGGGGAGCAGTGTTTCAGATAGGTAAGTGAAGGCAACTGTGCCCAGACAACCCAGGGATACCGCCTGGACGATGGCAAAAAGCTCACCGGTGCTGGCATAAGCCCAGACCCGATTATACAACTTCATTAGGTAAAGGCTGGCCAGGTAAATTAGTGTGATGACCGGTGCTATTTTGTAGTAGTTAATTAGATAAGAACTGGTTAAATTAAAGTTTTCAAAGCGCAGCATGTAAGCCGCTATAATGGCGAAATTAATCAGTATAGCGTCGCATAGCATGAGTAAAATTTTTCTTAACAATCCGTTCACCGGCAAACCAAGCCTGCCTCCTTCTTATTTACGGTATCTCCAAGCATTTTTTAGCCAGTTCCAGCTGGTACTGCAGTGATTCTTTTAGCGACCGCAGGTCTTCTACACTGAGATCTTTAATTTTGGCTTTCCCGGCAAACTGTTGCACCAAATATTCTATTTCGCCGCTGCTGTAGCCAATATTAACCAATTTTTGTTTAATCAGTTCAATATTATTTCTCTCCCTGGTCAGCCGACTGGCTTTGCAGTCTTGTGCACCAGGGACAGGATAATCTATGGGCAAAGTAATATCCTCCTCTTGGTTTATATCTAAAGGCTCAAAAATACATAAGGTGAATATGACAGGTATTTATTCAAAGCATGTTATTTTACGAGGCGTCCGGTTTATTGTTGGAGTAGTAATAGTAGTTGTAGTAATAGTAGTTACCGGCTGAGGTATCTACATCGTTCAGTATTACACCAACCATTTTGGCGTCCACCTTGTTCAGCTTATTCAGGGCTTCCTTGGCGTGATCGATGCGGGTATCGCCGCTCTGCACCACCATCAGCACCCCGCTCACCATGGAGGAGAGCAGGACAGCATCGGTAACCATGTTCACGGGAGGTGAATCCACCAGCACGAAGTCATAACCTTCCACGGCCCGGGAAAGCAGTGCCTGCATGCGCTGGGATCCCATTAGTTCTGCCGGGTTGGGGGGAATGGGGCCGCTGGTTAATACATATAAGCCTGGAATTTGAGTTTTCTGCGCCAGGACTTTCGGATCGGCATCATTGATCAGCGCCTGGGTGACCCCTACGCTGCTGTTCAACCCAAATACCTTATGCATACTCGGCCGGCGCAGATCGCAGTCAATAATCAATACTTTTTTATTGACTTGAGCCATCACCACACCCAGGTTGGAGGTGACTGTGGTTTTGCCTTCTCCCGGCCCGGCGCTGGTCACCAGAATAATCTGATAGGGTTCATCCAGGCTGGCATAATTGATATTAGTGCGCAGGGTACGGAAAGCTTCCGCAAAAGGAGACTTTGATGCGGTTGTGAGCAGCTCCGTAGCTGTTTGATCGGCCATTATATGTACCTCTTTATTAAGGATGATATGTAAAATATATACTAGTTATTGGTGAATATTACTTCGGCATAAAATATCAATTGTCCTTCTTTTATTTAACAATATTTATAAATAAAAAGCGACATACCTATTAAAAGGTATGTCGCTTTTGATTGCCTTTTTAAGACCTGGTTAAGCCTATTAGCTGCATCATATCGCCCTGAATTTGTTGGACCCGCTGCTCATCCCCTGCTTCGGCGTAGATCCTGAACAATGGCTCGGTGCCCGATGCCCTCACCAGCGTCCATTCCCCACTGGCCAGCACCAGCTTGAGTCCGTCTAAGGTGATTTTATCTTTTACCGCCTCTCCGGCTACCTGCGCCGGGGCAAAACTTTTTAGCTTATCCAGCACGTCTTGCTTTTGACCCGGTGTGGTGTGTACATCCAGCCGGTCGCTGCATAATTTACCATACGCCTGGTCCAGTTCTCGGGCTAATTCGGCTAGGCTTTTGCGGTTAACGGCCACTATTTCCGCCGCCAGCAGACCAGCCAGGATGCCGTCCTTCTCTGGAATGTGCCCCTTAATGGACAGGCCGCCGCTTTCCTCGCAGCCCAGCACGCAGCCCTTCTCCAGAAGATTCTGGCCGATGTATTTGAAACCCACGGCAGTTTCGTAAACTACCTGCCCGTGTTTTTCCGCAATACGGTCCAGCTTGTGGGTGGTAGCTACCGTGCGTGTTACCGGCCCGAGCAAACTTTTTTTAGTAATCAGGTGGTGGTAGAGCACGGGAAAGAACTGGTTTGGAGTAATGTAATCGCCGGTACTGTCGATGATGCCGAACCGGTCGGCGTCACCATCCATAGCCAGCCCCAGCCGGCCATGCCCTTCCTTCACCCAGTCACAGCTACAGGCCAGGGTTTGGCATGTGGGTTCCGGCAGGTCGCCTCCAAACAGCGGGTCTCGAGAGCAGCGGCGCTGTTCCACAGTAATGCCGGCCCGCACCAGCATAGCGTCTAGGTAGCCAATGCCGCTGCCGTGCATGGCATCCACCATGATGTTCAACTTGGACTCGACGATGGCCTTCATATCCACCAGCTTCTCAAGGTGCTCAAAATATTCGGAGCGCGGGTCAATCATGATGCGTTCGGCCACCCGGGGCCGGGCCGGTGCCAGTTCCGCGGATTGTTCCTGGAAAAAGAACTTTCGCTTGCCGACACCGCTCTGCAGCCGGGCGATATTTTCTTCGATGGCCTCGGTGATATGGGGCAGGGCGGGGCCGGCATAATCGGGGATAAATTTAAAGCCGTTATATTCCGGCGGGTTGTGGCTGGCGGTGAGCATCACCGCGCCGGCGGCGTCGTGCACTTTAACGGCAAAGGCGGTCACCGGGGTGGGCAGCGGTCCGTTGGACAGGTAAACTTTGATGCCGTTCTGAACCATGACGTCCGCTATAGTGTCCGCAAACCGGCTCGAGAGAAATCGGTTGTCGTAGCCCACCACAATGCCCTTGTGGCCAATGTCCAGGCCGTTCACGTATTCAGCCACGGCCTGGGCTACAATTCGTACGTTTTCAAAGGTAAAGTCGTCCGCAATAATGCCGCGCCAGCCATCTGTACCGAATTTAATCTGTTGCATACCAAAATCAACCTCCTACCAATTTGCTCAGCCTTTACAATATACAAATTTTATCAAAAATAAGTATTTTTATCCAGTATGTTTCATATATTGTACAAGCTATATTTTACCTGCGGACTGTTTGTTTATTCATTATCCGCCAAAGGAGAACTACGGTCAATGAAAATTAAGAAGATTAAGTTAATTAAATTGGAAGATTTGTATCGGGAGGATATGTACAAGGACTACCTGGTAAGCCTTAACAGGGATAGGCAGGATTACCGGCAGTCTGCGGCGCTGCCCGGTTTAAGCCGGAATAAGAAAAGAACAGGCAACTGCCTGTCCTAGCTTACATTTTCCTCGATTGTTGGGTATTTTCTTTGGTACTTAAGCTGTAGCCTGATTGCTGCGTTCTGCCCAGTACTCCCACCCGGTTAGCCAGATAAATCACTACCACTGCCAATAGTACCAGCATAGCCAGGGCCTGGTGATTGGTCACCATGTTCAAGACTACCGCTGTGATGCCAAGGAAAGCGCTGAGCACGTATATAGTCAGCACCGTCTGCCGGTGACTGAGGCCCATGGCCATAAGGCAGTGGTGCAGGTGCTCCTTGTCGGGTTCAAAGATGGGCTTGCGCTCATGGCAACGTCTGACCACCGCAAAAAAGGTGTCCAGCAGTGGTACGCCCAGTATAACCAGAGGAATAATCACGGAAACAGCCGCAGCGCTTTTGGTCAGGCCTGTAACGGCCATGACCGCCAGGGTGAAGCCCAGGAACAACGAACCGGTGTCACCCAAAAATATTTTCGCCGGGAAAAAGTTGTGCTTCAAGAATCCAATCAGTGCCGCCACCAGGGTAAGCGTAAGCATAATATTTTCCATGCCCCCGGAACCCCACTGGGTCCAGGTTACCGCCGCCATGGTCATGGCGGCAATGGCGGAAACACCCCCGGCCAGACCATCCAGGCCGTCTATTAAGTTAACGGCGTTGGTGACCGCCACCACCCAGAATATGGTCACCGGGATGCTAAACACCCCTAAAAAGATCATTTCACCATTTAACGGATTAGTTATAAAATGAACTTGAATGCCAAAGGGCACGATTACCGCTGCGGCTAAAACTTGACCGGCCAGCTTGACCCGGGCGGAAAGGCCCTTGATATCGTCCAGAATTCCCACCAGCAGGATTAATGTTGCCCCTGCCAGCAGCCCCCAAACCTGTGGGGTCAAATCACGAAATAGTAGCACCGCCGCGACAAAAGCTAGATAAACGGCCAGACCACCCATGCGGGGCATGATACTGCGATGCACCTTGCGCGGGTCCGGGAGATCCATCGCCCCAACTTTTAATGCCAGCACCCGCACCGCAGGAGTTAACAGGTATCCCGCTATTAGGGCTAGCAGCAGGGGCAATATATAGTAGGCCAATTTTATCCCTCCAACATCCAGTTAAGTCAACGTACACGTAGCTATGGTTATTTTAGCATCTAGTGTTATATGCATAAAGAACAAAAACAGTCAATATTCGGGCTAATTTATTGATTAGCTAGAAAATTGCCCGGGTTTGTCCCACTTTTCCTCGTTTCACGGCGTTTATCTTACATAAAGGGACATGCAACGCTACTCCCGGTCTACGATGGCAAACATCAACTCCGCTTCAGCTACAGGTGCTCCGTCCACGGTGGCCACGGCCTTTCCCTTGCCCAGGCTGCTACGTACCTTGAGCAGCTCCACTTCCAGGCGCAGCACATCACCGGGCATCACCTGGCGCCGAAAGCGGGCTTTGTCGATCCCCGCAAACAGTGCCAGTTTGCCGGTAAACCCCGGCATGCTCAGCACGGCCACCGCTCCAACCTGAGCCATAGCCTCGATTACCAGTACCCCGGGCATCACCGGAAAGCCGGGAAAGTGCCCCTGAAAATAAGGTTCATTGGCAGATATGTTTTTTATGCCTACTGCTTTTACACCGGGCACTACTTCTTCAATGCGGTCCACCAGCAGAAAAGGATACCGGTGGGGCAATACCTCCATAATTTCATTAATATCCATAGTTTTGGGTAATCCTCCTTGATTTAGAGCGTGCACAGTTAGTTTAATAAAGTTAAAGCCTGACCCCATATATTATTGGCTAATTTCGTGATGTTTAAGACCGTCCCTTTAATATCTGATGAGCTATCCTGGCGGTTTGCTCGGATGTGCTCCGCAGGTCGAGAACCCGGCGGGAAATCTGCTCCCGCAGTTCCTTCCGGCTGGCTAAAAAATTCTGGGCCATGCGGGTAAGGTCGTCGCTCCGCACATCCCCGGGCTGACCTGCATGTGGGATGCCCAGACGATTCAGGAACCGCTCCACCTTAGGGTCATAGACAATGCCCAGGGGCGGCACACCGTTGACCGCAGCGAAAATTAGAGCATGCAGGCGCATGCCCACCAGCAGGTCTAAGTTGCCCACCAGGGCAAGCATCTGGGACACGTTTAATTTTTCTTCGATGATGACATAGGGATCGAGCATAGCCGCACCCAGCCTCTTAGACAAGATCAGGTCTGCAGGGATTTGCATGGGGATAAATACCACCTGCATCCCCGCCCTGGCCAGGTTATCGCAGACCTGCACCAGCCTGGTTTCCCAGGTTGAACGGCCGGGAATAGGACGCACAGCTATCCCCACCAACGGGCTACCCGGGATTATACCGTGCCGGGCGAGTATCCCCGCACCCTCCGCCAGGTTAATATCGCCGGGGTGCAGCCCCAGTACCGGGTCGGCGGTAACCTCAACGGTCCGCTGCACGCCCATTGCACGCAGGTCCTTTAGGGATTCGCCATCACGCACGGTAATGGCCTGTACGCCCTGGGTAGTTATACCTACCAACCGACGCCCGGTGGGCGTATTTACCGGGCCGATACCCTGGGCGTAATACATCACCGGGCGTCGGAGCATACGGGCCAGCCAGATGATACCCAGGTAATAAAACAGACTTTTGCCTCCGGTAACGTCCTGGAGTAAGCTGCCCCCGCCGCAGATCAGCAGCTCACTGCGCAGCAGGGCGTCGGCTACCTGTCGCATGCTCCAGCGATTTACTGCCTCAACACCGTATTCCCGTGCGGTAATAGCCGGGTTGTTGGATAACACGGTAATTTCCAGACCGGGTATCTCCCTGCGCAGTGACTGCAGCATGCTAAAGAGCACCGCCTCGTCCCCCAGGTTGTCAAACCCGTAATAACCGGATATGACTATTCTGTGTCCCATTTTTGCACCTCGCTGGTTCATTGGGATTTAGTTAATTAAACCCGGGCAAGACCCCGGGCTTGAAATAAGATACTTGTAGCTATTCTTTGAATTCAACACATGTCAGTTACGGCGCAGCCTGAAGAACCTGCGACTTGATTTGCCTTCCGCCTGTCTAGATGGAATTGTGCCCATTACTGGAAGGCCCAGGTGTTTTTGCACATCATCGGGGCTTTTAATGGTGTTATCCATGAATTCCAGTAGAAAGGCCAGACCTACCGAGATCATCAAGCCAAGCACCAAAGCCACCGCCACGTTCATTTGTTTATTGGGCTTAACCGGACTGGATGGTACCAGTGCCGGTGAAGCTATATCAATGGTGGTATTGCCCATATCAATAGACCGGGCAATCTGAGTTTGGGTAACCTTTTGGGCCAGCAAGTTCTGTGTTTCCTGCAGGCGGTTGATTTCATTCTGAAGTTTCTGCTGATCAATTTGCTTGCTGCTCAGCTGCGACTGCAGTGCAGCCAGCTCAGACTTCAGACGGGTAACGGTATTCTGGTTAGCCGTAAACAGGGCCTTTTTTTCTGCCAGCTCGGTTTCCTTGGCACTGAGCTGTTCACTTAGTGAAAGGTAAACCGGGTTAATTTGTTCCTCAGTCACGACAGTAGCCGGTGGTTGAACCGGTTCAGTTTCAGCAGCAGGATCGACAGGTACAAAAGTATCCGCCGGCTGGGTATACTTAGTGGTAATCTTCTGCGGCGTGGAGTTCAGCCTGTCCCGCAGGCTGTTTACCGCTGACTGCAGCTGTGCAACCTGCACCCGAGCCGCGTCCAGGCTGTTCTGGTAGGTGTTCAAATCTGTGGTCAGGATTTCAAACTGCTTCTGCATGAACTCAACGCTGGTGGAACCGGCATTAAAATTTTTCATCTCGGTTAGTAATTTATTCAGCTGCTGCTCCGTCTCTGCTTTTTGCACGCTTAAAAATTCTGTAGACTGCGTCATCTTTCTTTCATTTTCTTCCGAAAGGTAGGCCAGGTATTCTTCTGCCAAGCCATTAGCCACATCGGACGCCAGCCGGGGATCGGTGTGCTGTACCTTGAGCATAATAATGTTACTGTCCTTGGCCACCTCGGCCCTAACCATGCCGGCCAGGTTTTTACCGCTATAGCCCTGCTTATCCAGACCTAATCTTTTGACTGTCCGCTCATACATGGTGTCGCTGGTCAGCTGTCCCACATAGGTATTCATGGTCATAACAGGCATGCGGGATACGGTGCTGATTACCGATTCCAGGTCATCTGTATTGGCTTGACCTGTGGTTCCAAACTTAGTGGGGTCGGTAACGGGCATAGTGACCACCAGCATGGACTTGGCTTCGTATACCGGATCAATCACGAAATAGCTCATAACCACACTGATAGTTAACGCCACAGAGCTTATAGCGATAATTAACCAGCGCCATTTTCGTAAAACCTCCAAAATTTGCCGCAAGTCTATAACATCGGATTCAACATAGTCCTGTTTTTCTTCCAAAGGTAGTTCACTCCCCCAAGTTGCTTAACTGTATATTTCAACGGTAAATATTATTTTTCCTGCCTGGTCCTCCCTATTTACTCCACAGCCGGCTCCAAAAACCGCGCTTTTTTAACCCGCTGGTTTGTATAAGTTTTGGTGAGACCTGCAAGGGGGCACCGCTAAGCAGAAGCCTGGGATTAATAGCAGTTAACAATTCGCCCACGTTCGGGTCATAATCCCCTGCAGTGATTAGGAAATCAGACAAGGCGGGGCCGCGGGCACCGTCACCGTGGGCGTCGCTGCTGATAAAGCTGTAGCAACCCTCACGCAGGTAAGTTAAAGCTACCTGGCGCACCCGTTTCCCGAATAAACCGGAAAAGCTGCGCGCAGTTCCCTGGCACAGAGCCCCCCGGTCCAGCAGGGGCAGCAATTTGCCCGGATCCCGCAGGAAGTCGCCGTTGCGCTCGGGATGGGCTATGACGGGTGTTACCCCTTGAAGGCAGATTTCAAACAGAGCCTGTTCCGCGAATACCGGTATACCCATGGCCGGGAGTTCCACGAGCAGGTACCTGCCGTTGTTCGCCAGGGTAAGCACCTCCCCTGCAGCTAGTCCTTCCGCCAGGTCAGGCTCCAGCAAGTATTCTGCTCCGGGGTACACATGTAAACCAATTTCGCACTGCTGCAGGTGACTTTGGAACTCCTGCACGGCTGCCAGTATGCCTGCTTTGTCGTTGTCATACAGGCCGGGCGCCACGTGGGGAGTGGCCACAACCGCACTGGTACCCGCATCCAGGGCCAGGCGGGCCATGGCTGCGGCTTTCTGCAGGGTGGCGGGACCATCATCGATTCCCGGAAGGATATGTATATGCAGGTCAATCATTTATTAAGCTCGCCACCTGTTTAAGCATTTCTTTGCGCGTTTCACTTTTCTGCCGCTCGTATTCATTTTCCGCCTGTTGGACTAAATCCGTGGGCAGTTCATCGGCCATTAGCTCGGATTTCATAATCGCCAGCAGGCCGGCAAATTCCGCATCGGCTTGCTTTTCCAGGCTGCGGGCTGCACCGATATACTGCCGGGCCAGGGCAGGCACGGATATATCCAGATTGCCACTCCGGCTGGCCTGGTAGTCCTGCCAGGCAGACTGAGCCAGCCGCTGCAACTCCTGCCGGTAAGCGGTTTCGAGCCTGTTGAACAGGTTAAGATATTTATTCTGAATAAACAGCAGTTTTCCTTCTCTGGTCAGACCGCTCGGGGCAGGCTCGTATAAATCCGCCACCATTTCACCCTGGCCGTATGCCGGGGGCGTTGATCCCCGGGGGGACCCGAATACATAACCGCCGCCTGTGTCTTCACTTGTACTCAGAGCGACCAGATGCTCCATAGGAATATAGGAAATAGGCTGAAACCGGTTGGTATTGCTAAAACTAACCAGGCCCACCGCCACTATACATAAAACCACGGCCAGCACAACCGCCCACCAGTACCTGGGTATTTTAATGCTTCTGCGATGCTTTCTTCTCTTTTTGTGTTTTTCCCGTGGCAATGTTGTCCCTCCATTAAAAAATGCCCCTGGGGAAAAAAACCGGCAAGGGGCATTCTGGAACTTGTCGTTTTTTATTTAGGCTTAGACAGCTTTATCAAGAATTACCGTTAAGTTAACGTCTACGGTTCTGCTATTGCCAGCAAGCGTACCTTTAATGGTTGCCTGTTTGCCCAGTAGGGTACGCAGGTACCACATACTTATACCGTCATCCTGGGGATCAAGCTCGTCAAGGTATTTAAGCAGATCCAATTTTTCCTCTTTACCGGCTGCCAGTGTCTGAATTTGGAGTTTGCTCTGCACCAGGTTAAGCATGTCACCATAATCCCCATTAATACCGGTTACTTTTAATTCCGCGACTTCGCTGCAAGTTACCGTACCGCCGATTACGTAATCATAATCACCATATTCGCTTAAATCAATTGTCCCCTTCAAACCGTCACTGTTGAGGGTTACGGGTATCGTTATGTTATCGTTATTATCACCCTGGGGATTAATTGTAATTGTTGCGGCTGTTAATTTAGGTGTTGTGCTGTAGCTACCGCCACCGCCTGAACTAGTCCTGGTTAATTTTAGTTCTACATTGGTGTATTTTGATTCCTCTACTTCGATATCGTTTTTACTAGTTTTTCTATTACTAGAGCTGGCTGTAATATCATACTTACCAGGGGCTAGCTTAAATTCAAACTCGCCATCTTCGTTGGTATATTCTGTTTCAAGCACATTATTGCTATTTGCTTTATAAACCTTGACTGTTGCGTTTTCTACCGGCTCGCCGTTATAAATCACAGTTCCCTCAATACCACTGTTATCATCATCGTTTATTATTTCATCGCTGCTTTCACTTCTGCCGTCACTGCTGCCATCACCGTCGCAATCTCCAGGGACTCTGTCATCTAAAGCCCTGTCTAGAACGGCCAGTGTCTCAGCACGAGTGATCCCCCTTGCGGGTTGGAAGGCGCCGTTAGGCATACCGATAAATACACCATTATCTACATTAGCTCCGACATAGCCCCGCGCCCAGTCGGCAATACTGTCCTTATCCGTGAGTTTATCCAACTCATCGGTGGTTTCATCAAGGTTCAGCAGTCTGGCTAAAATAGCGGCTACTTCTTGTCGTGAAATACCATTGTTGGGCTTAAATAAATTATCAGGATAACCCTCAATATAGCCTGCAGCTTTGGCGACAGCCACGTCCTCGTAATACCAATTGCTTGAGCGCACATCGGTGAAACCTGGATCAGTGTTGCTTTCTTCTATGCAGAATGCCCTGTTAATCAACGTCACAAACTCTGCCCTGGTCACTTGCCTGTTCGGCTTAAAAGTGCCGTCCGGGTAACCATTGATCATCCCCAGTGAAGACCATTCATCAATTATATCCTCAGCCCAGTGTCCCTGCACATCACTAAAAGAGGCCGCCCAAGCGCCGCCACCTGCCGTTAACGCTAGGCAGAATGCCACTACCAGTACCACCATAAATCTTTTCTTTAACAATTAACCTCTCTCCTTTCATAGAATTAGTGTCCGCTCTCCAACAACGCCTATTTTTTAAAACTGGCCGTTATGTAAGCAGTTAATCTTACGACAGAATCATAATAGCAATATTAATTAATAATTCAACACTCCTTTTTTTTCCCCTGCAAATTAAAGAAAACTTAACAAATTTTTCTTTAACTTTATTGCTAAAATAAAACCACACCCGTTCATGACAAATCACAGGCGAGTGTGGTAATTCTAATTTCTACTGTTAATCTCCTATGGATAAGTATTAATAATGACATCTACATGCTCGCTCGGTTCAAGTTCCGGCTGGTTAGTTGACTCGGGTAAGGCAGGAGCAAATATGTCTGTAACCGGTTCCTCCAGCGACTGCTGCTCATTGTTTGTATATGCTCCACCGTTATCGCCTTCAGTGAGTGGATCCTCTTTGCTGTCCTCATTTATATATTCGCCGGTATACGGCTCGTCATAATCCTGGGTGTCATAGTCGTATTTATAGTTGTTATTTGTTGTATTGCCGGATTCAGCCCCGGAATCATTCTCCTTCGCCTGCTCAACCGGCCTAACATTTTCCAGGGCCACCTGGGTGGGCTTTTGGCCGTCCTTGAGTGCCCCCTGCACCACTTCAACAACCTTGCCTTCTTCAAATAAAGCTGTGGCTACCTGCTTGGCCGTTGAAGGATCAACATACCAGTAGCTGGCCCCGTGTTCATCTAAAAACCAACCCGGCATGGTTTGGGTGACTATTTGTACGTTATTTAAATTTTTCGCTGCCTTGGCCAGGGCAATCATTTGCGACAGCCCTAAATTGGTATCTACATTTTTATAGATTTCGGGCACCAGCTTGGGCAGCTTGGCGATTGAACTGGGCTGCATCGCTTCATTGCCGATGGCCTTCAATAATTTAAGCTGGCGCTGGGTTCGGGAAATATCACCCAGCTCGTCATTGCGGAAACGGGCATACATTAAAGCCTGGGTACCATTAAGCCTCTGCACTCCTTTGGTCAAGTGAATATCGTAGACACCGTTATAAAGCCCTTCAGCATAATCCATGTTCTTTTCCACATCCACCGTAACCCCGCCCAGGGCATCCACGATATCCTTAAACCCGTTAAAGTTAGTGAGCACATAGTAATCCACATTCACGCCTGTAAGCTCGGACACCTCTTGCATAGCCAGCTCGGGGCCTCCGAAAATATTAGCTGCATTGATTTTATTAACTCCGTGGCCCGGAATATCTACTTTAGTATCGCGGGGGATGGAGAGCAGCGCCAACCTGTTTTCCTTGTTATTGATGTTAGCCAGGATTATGGTATCTGTACGCTGGCTTGCATCATCGCTGCGTTCATCGACACCCATCATCAGCACATTGATACCCGGCATTTTGGCCAAGTCTCCGGCATCATCGTCACTTAAGTCCACCAGGGATTTGCCGGTTAATAATGGCCAAAGCAAGCTGTTCGCAGCCGCAAAGCCACCGGCAAACAGACCGGCCAGCACTATTAAAAATACTGCCAGGCGCAGTTTGCTTTTTAGTTTCCTTCTTTTTCTTTCAGACATACTTGCAGACACGCCTCCCTTTTGCCACCACCCAAATAGTTAACCGGGTGAAATAACCCACACCGACATAATATATCTTTCCAGGGTTTTCTTCAATTAAAATTATCCTTATTTGCGGCTGAATCGGTAGGTTTTCAGCACCAGCCAGGCAAACTTTGGAAGCACCAGCATGCGCCGCCAGCGCGACGGTTCCTTGAGCAGCCGGCCCAGCCATTCAATTTTTAATTTCCGCATCCACAGGGGCGCTCGTACCACCCGGCCGGAGATTACGTCCATACTACCGCCAACCCCGATAGCTACCATAGAACCCAGGTGCTCAATATGGCGGTCAATCCATTTTTCCTGGGCCGGCGCACCCAGGGCCACAAAGAGCAGCTGCGGCGCCGCTTGTTTTATGGCCTGCGCCAGGCCTGCTTCCTCATCAGGTTTAAAATAGCCATGCCGGGTCCCGGCCACCTGCAGCCCTGGATAACGGCGGATTAAATTGGCCGCAGCCTCTTCAGCCACCCCGGGCGCGGACCCCAGCAGGTATATGGACCACCCTTTGGCGGCAGCCCGTTCCACCAGGCGCAGCATCAAGTCTATACCGGTAACCCGCTCCGGGAACGGCAAGCCCGCCACCCGGCCGGCCCAGACGATGCCCTCCCCGTCGGCAGTAACCAGGTCGGCCCGGTTGATTAGCTCCAGCAAGGTATGGTCAAACTGCACAGCCCGGTAAAGGATTTCGGGGTTCAGGGTAATCACCCTGCGCGGGCCCCCGGCCTTGATTAATTCCGCTACCCGTTCAACACATTGCTCCATGGTTAGGCTGTCAACTGGCACATTGAGTAGTTCAACTCTCATCATATCACCCGGTATATAATTTTAGACGTATTAGGCAGTATTTTGTTGCGTAAAAAAATTTGAGCAAGATAACAGGTTCTAGTTTTTATTCGACAAGTCTGTCGTATTTCCTGCCCATTTGCTTGTCCTAGCCGAAACCATTCTATGTAAGCAGGCTAACCGACTCTATCAAATAAAGGTTTTATGTTATATAATGACGGAGTAAAAAAGGATATTGTTATGAAAAGGTGAGCAAATGAAGCGTCACATATTATGGGCTGTCCTGCTAATCACTGCAGTTACAGGCTTATATTTTTTATTGGACAGGCGTCCGGAGCCTGCACCCATGGTTCCGACACCGCCGGATGCACCCGCAGCCCGGGACCGGCACTACGATTTAATTGTGGTGGGCAGTGACCCTGAAGGGGTTGCCGCAGCTGTGTCCGGGGCCAGGAATGGGCTAGCTACACTGCTGGTGGATACCCGTCCAGTGCTGGGTGGCTTAATGACCCGTGGCTGGTTAAATACCATTGATATGAACTATGCTCCCGGGGGAGGGATTTTAAATAAAGGAATTTTTCTTGAGTTCTTCGAGCAGGTAGAAGGCGATTCCTTTGATGTCGGTACCGCCTTGAAAGTATTTAATCAACTGGTTGAAAATGAACCCAATATTCATGTTTTGCTCGGTGCGGCCACAATCAAGCCTGTCGTAGCTCCCAACACAGCCGGCAAAAGCCAAGTTACCGGTATTCTGGTCACTGAACAAGGCGGCGGTGAGCGGCCTTTCAATGCAAACATCGTCATTGATGCCACCCAGGATGCCGACCTGGCAGCCCTGGCCGGTGCAGCCTACAGCTTTGGCCAAAGTGATATGGGCTATGAGACAAGAAATATGGCTGTTACTCCAGTCTTCCAACTGAAGGGGGTCTCCAGACTGGATTGGCTTAAATTAGGCTTTAACCTTGCCCTCCAGAGGATAACGGGCACCCACTATGTCGGCATCAACATGGTCAGCGCCTGGGGCTTTGGCGAGGTGATGTCCAAGTACCGGCCCAGTAATGAACAAGTAGGGATACGGGGCTTAAACATTGGCCGGCAAAAAGATGGCACGGTGCTGGTGAATGCGCTGCATGTGTACAATATCAACCCGCTGGATAAGGAACAGCTGGCCTCGGCTCGTGTGCTGGCCGAGCAGGAGCTGCCGCTCATTGTTGAGTATTTCAGAGAGCATATTCCCGGCTTCGCCCACGCTGAACTGGTGGCTCTGGCGCCCGAATTCTATGTCCGGGAATCACGCCATATTTATGGTGAGTACCGGCTGACAGTGGATGATGTTTTGGAAAACAGGGATTTTCCCGACACGATAGCCTGCGGTTCCTACCCCATTGATATTCAGGCGCTGGACCCAAACTTTAAGGGGGCTATCGTCGGGGTGCCGAAGCAATACGGAATACCACTCCGGGCGTTAATTCCTCAAAATATAAATGGATTAATGGTCGTAGGCCGGGCTGCCAGCTTTGATTCTTTGGCTCACGGCAGCGCCAGGGTGCTCCCGGTGGGGATGGCCGCCGGCCAGGCCGCCGGAGTGGCCGCCGCGTTGAGTATCGATAAGGGTGTTCCAGTAAGCGAGCTCAGTAAGCACAAAGTTTATCTTACTGAACTGCGGCAGCGGTTAAACCAACAGGGGATGGAGCTCAAGCCCTTCCAGTACCAGGCGCCGGAAACTAAGCACTGGGCTTACCCGGGTTTAAAATTGGTACGAAGTTACGGTCTGGTCTTTGGCGGCTATGAGAATGAATATGATTTAGATGAGGAAATGAGTGAGGCAAAGTTTATTAACTTGCTGCACTGGCTAACCAAGCTTACCGCTGTGGATATAAAACCACCACTGCTTTATACCGAAGGCAATGCTTTAACGCTTCAGGACATTTCCTACATGCTGCTACAGTATTTAGACCAAAAGAATTTAACTAAGGAGCAGGCTTATCAATTTTTATTAAAGCAGGATTTCTTTGATAACCAGGTGCTGGAGCAGATTAAAGAGAATAATGGGATTATTACCAATGGCACTGCTTATATGATCTTAAAAAGTTATGTAGAAAAAAGAAAAGTGTTAAAAGTGCAACCCCTCGCCAGCTGCAAAAAAACAGGGAACACTGATGTGTGTTCCCCATAATTGCCTAGTATTTAGCTTTAAAGCCAATAAAGTCTATCCTGGTTTCCGCTAAATTGTCCATTTGGACAATTATTTGCCTGGATTTAACTGCCGGCTTAATGGTGATCGGGATGGGCTTTTGCCCTGATTTCAGGGTGCCCTGCCAGATTATTTCTTTATCCAGCATAATTTTCACTTTAACCGGCTGGACATTTTCCTTATTTCCATCATCCAGAGCAATAGAACCGCTAATCTCCTTAATATACTTCTGACCTACATTAAAGGTCATATCGGCCTCTTTCCAGCCCTTCATGCCCACTACATGAAAACCCTGCTCATAGACAGTACCATTAACTTGTGACTCGCCTACCCGCCAATTGACGCCATGGACAGAGGGTGGAGCCAGGTATGGGAGCAGCAAACCTTGTTTGCCGCTGCCAATCAACACCAGGTTGTCCTGCCAGGCGACTTCTTTATCCAGAGCTTCCGCCACCGTGCGCAGAGGCACATATACACGACCATTCAGCAGAAAGGGTTCATCCGTGTCGAGCAAAAGAGCGCCATCTACCACAACTCTGATGTTCGAGAACAGCACCTGGACATTTCTTTTCGCTTCACTGGTAAAGGATACCGCCGAACCAAAAATTAAGGCACCAACAATAACGCCGCTAATAAACGACCAAGACTTTCTTAAGTTAACCTCCCCCTTTGTATATTATTTGATATCTATATTAACCCTTCCACTTCTCATCACCGGCCATTAATCCCTTCGCAGCCGGCCCCGGTGATTAACCAGCAGGGCTTCGCCAAAGCGCCAGAGAGCAATCAGTATCAGGCCGATAAGTATTCCCAGCCAAAGGCCGTGCAGGCTGCGCAGTAATGAAATAACCAGCGGTGTGTGGATATGGGCATATGTGTTGACCAGGGAAATTTGACCAATAGCCCCGCCCAGCAACAGCGGTAGATACTTGTTGTTCCGGTACCCCAAGTATAACATCAGCAGCAAAAGCGGGTGTCCCAGCAGAAACTCTTTGGTGCGGGGACGCACGCCGAGCAGATTATCCAGCAAGGCACGAAACTGCAATTCCCAGTTAGATATCGCCGCGGATTCGTTGCCTGTACGGGAGACATAAACCATCAGCGCCACTAAAAGCAACCCGCCAATCAGGACAAACTTGACCAGAACCGGCTCTTCCAGCAGTTCCTGCAGTTTACGCTGCCAGCCGCCGCCATCCTTAGCGACTTTAAAGAAGAAGATCACCACCAGCAGCAGTAATGGCACCACGTGGGCCAACTTAACACCGGAAAACTGGTCCAGTTTCAGCATAAAGCCGATATCACCCAACAAGCCCACCATCAATAAAGCCCCAACAAGTGAATAAACTGAAGTGCGCAACAGCATCAGGATACTTTGGCCCACCGAAGTCCCGCCCTGCCTTACATTCACCATCAAGGACAGGGTGGGGAAAACCACCACCGCGATAAAGGCCATTATTTTACGAGCCGGGGTAACCAGCTCAACGGCCAGCATGCCGGTCCAGGCCAGAAGACCCAGCAAACCAATACCCATGGCTGCCCTGTTCCAGCCCAACATTATCACCAGCAGCATTGCCCCGGCAATTACCCCCAGCCCGGTCACAAACAGGACCAGCCGTGAATTGTGCATGGGCTGCAGCTCCGACGCCTCTCCCACCTGCAGTCCCTCGGCTTCGAGATTGTCCCGTGTGGCCTGAGCCAGCTGGAGGTTAAAGGCCAGCATATCCGGCTCATCGCTTTTCATGTAGGAATGCAGCAGCAAAACCCTGATATTGCGTTCCGCAGCCGCCAGGTTAAAGCGGTCCACCATCTCAGCAATATCGTAATTTTTCTTGTTATCTTCCTCCAGGGACAGCGTGTGCAGCCTGACCACGTTTTTATCCAGCAGCAGTCCCAGGTTGGCCAGGCCTTTCTGGGTGGTAAACTCAATCTGCACCAGGGGAACATCCAGCTCTAAAATTAAATACGAAAGCAGCCTGATATTTTTGGGGTAACCTGGCAGTACCGGATCATTAAATAATATCCCGGAAAGATTAGGTATTTTTTTTAGCTCCCGCAAAACATAGGTCAATCCGGCCGGGGTTACTTGATTCCATGAGCGCACTTGAACCATTGTATCTAACCCGGCTGCATTTATTTCCTCTAATGCACCGGACGGGAAGCCCAGACCCATTTGTTCAAACAAGCCCCAATGATAAGCTACCTCGATAATATAAATATTCGTCCCTTCTCCACCAGCCCAGGAACGAACCGCTACTTGCTTGGCCTGCAACTGGCCCAGCACCCTTTGGAATACTGCGGAGTCACCTAGAAGCAAATACCGGCAATCAGGTTTAATCTGCGCCCTGAACTCCTCTCCAAACTGCTGCCAGAGGCTCGCATTACCCGGCAAGAGCAGTTCGCCTCCGGTACACAGCAGCAGTTCACCGTTAGCTTCGGCATCCCTGACAGTGGGCTCTTTAACTAAGACCGTACTTACTCCATTTTCTTTGAACTTACTAAGAACTCTCGCTACGCTCTGGCCATTCATACGGGCCAGTGCCGCTGCTTCATCATAAACAACTGTTATAGCTACACTTTGATTATTCTCTTCCAGCCCATGTCTCTGCCAGGCTGTATACCCGGCAGACAGCAGCGCTACCAGGATAATCCCGATTAACAAGGCCTTCCATTTACTTTCGTTCAAAACAATACCTCCAAAGGCAGATTCGCAATTATTTATTCATGCCTTATTATATCCGCCGGCGGCCAACCCAAGCATTCATAAAAACACCGGGCACTGTACATAGTGACACCGGTGTATTTTTTAGGTTTTCTCTTTACTGAACCAGAGCCGCTGCCTCAGATTCAAAGCCACGGTACATGATGGTAGCCGGTTTTTGTGCCTGGATACCACGGCCATCGGATCTGGGTACACTGAGCAGGTGATTATTGTCCACCACCTGGCCGGCCATGACGTTTTTACCATCCGTCAGGTCAGGGATGCCGCCGCTGCTGGGATCCACCACCACAGCACTGCCGCTGCGCACAATAATTTCGGTCCCGGCCTTGCCGATGAATTCCTGGCCAGCTTCCAGATTAACCACCGTCCAGGCTAAAGAACCGGAGCCGCCTTGAGAAGCCTGGCCACCTATGTAATCCTGCACATACTTAACTACAAAGCTTTTGGTGACCAATGGGTCATTGATGGAACCCGGATCAGCACTGTCGGCCGCCGCCAAACCGGCATATCCAATGACGACTGCCGCAATGAGCAGCAGGGTTAACGGCAGTGCTTTGAACTTCATATTTCTCACTATATATCAAACCTCCATTAATAAATATACGGTTCCCTATTTCGACAGTACCGCCTCATTTCCTGCAAGGTAAAAAGCCTCCCGCCGCAACCAAGCAGGAGACTCCAGGGCATGGTGTTCTTTAATTATTGTTATACCGGTAACTGCCTAGTCTTTCATTATCTTCGTCATAGAAATATAACCTCACTGCTTCAACCGGAACGTCTTCATTTTCAAACTCGCCGGCTATAGCTTTGCCAATTTTATCCACAGCATCACTAATCTCGATTCTGTTTAATTCATCCCATCTTTCCGCGACATCGGCTGCTTCGGCTTCAAAGTTCACGTTAACAAGTTCTTTATCCTCTTCATAATCAAGCTCACCTATAGAAAATCTAATACCTTCTACTGAATACCTGTCACCTTCCAGGCTATCTATTACCTTTGAGGCATTAACTCCTTTGTAATTATTTATGATATATACATCCAACCGGTTTTTGCCTCTTTTGTAGAATTCCACTAAATCTTCATCATCCGTACTGTAAATCATACCGTCAACTACCGTATTGCTATTTAACTTAGCTTGGATTTCTTCCACCAGGTCTTCCACCCAGTTTTTAATTTCCCGTTCGGTTAAATCCTTCCACTCTTTTTTATAATCGTCAAGGTCAACTTCGACATCAACTTTCACAAAATCATCGTCACCCTTCAATGCGATTTCATCAATTTTTACATCTTCCAGTTCACCGTATTGATCCAGTAGTTTATCTTCAATTTTATCTAGATCATAATCTTCATCAGTATCTTCATCGTCTAATTTCGCCTGCAAAGCAGCGACTTGAGCTTTTAAGGCGACAATCTCCTGATTCTTTTGCGCTATTTGTACAAGCAAATCGGTGTTACTCGCGTTATTGTTACTGTTCCCGGTAATAACAACGGTTTTAGTTGAAGCTTCCCAGTTCACAGTGCTGTTCAATGCTTGTCCTGCAGCGCGCAGAGGCACAAAAGTGACCCCGTTCAATAAAAATGGCTCTTGATCGGCTGTTAAAGTAACCGCTTTCCCATTAGTGACTATCTTTACGTTATTATAATTAACTTGAATTTGTTTGTTGGCCACCGTTGCTTCCGCCATACTGCCAAAAACAAACAACATAAATGCCGCAATAACTAGAACCACAAATCTTTTTTTCATTAGCAAACTCCTCCTTAAAAATTCACTATTTAATTATTTGACGTAGGAGCTTGCTAAGTTGTTCCATAACCGCCAATAATAAAACAGTAATATAGAATAATGCTCGTATCAATGCTCAGCTACAGAATCAATAAATGCCAGGAGTTCATCTGTCTTTTGCTCAAGGAGATTATAATCACCCCTTGATTCAACATTCAATCTTAACAAAGGCTCGGTATTTGACATACGCAAGTTAAAACGCCATGTATCAAATTCCATACTCAATCCGTCTGTTCGATCAATAATTGGTTTCCCCATTGCATACTTTTGTTCTACACATCGCATAACCTCTTTTGGTTGAGCTACCACGCGGTTAATTTCTCCACTTGCTGGAAAACGGTTTATTCGTTCTCTAATTAACTCTGATAAATACTTTCCGTCCCGGCTCATCATTTCCAGAACCAGCAGCCAGGGAATCATGCCGCTGTCACAATAAGCAAAGTCTCTAAAATAATGGTGTGCCGACATTTCCCCGCCGTATAGAGCATTCTCCAAACGCATGCGCTCTTTAATAAAAGCATGCCCGGTTTTACTGAGTACAGGCAGACCACCGTGTTTTCGTACTAACTCCACAGTATTCCAAGTTAAACGAGGGTCATGTATTATCTTGCCCCCCGGGTAACGTTGTAAAAAAAATTTAGCTAATAAACCAACTATGTAATAACCTTCAATAAAATTACCCTGTTCATCAAACAAAAAGCACCGGTCAAAATCACCATCCCAAGCAATACCAATGTGCGCTCCCGATTCCTGTACCGCCTTTGCTGTTACCTCCCGATTTTCGGGCAATAAAGGGTTGGGAATACCATTAGGAAATGTTCCATCAGGCTCATGGTTAACTTTTATAAATTGAAAAGGCAGTTTTTGTTCCAATAAATCAACGACCGGCCCTGCACAACCGTTTCCAGCGTTCACTACTACTTTGAATGAGCTAAGAATGGATAGATCCAAGTATGATAAAAGGTGCTGCACATATTCAGCCATAATATCCTGGTGAATATGCTCCCCAAGACCGGCGCTAGAAACAAGACTTGGCGTGTAAGGAGCATAAATCACTTTTTCCATCAATTCATTCAACCCGCTGTCCCCACTAATTGGCCTGGCACCGGAACGAACCAATTTCATACCGTTATAGTCCTGAGGATTATGACTGGCTGTCACCATGATGCCACCGTCAAGTTCCATATAACATGTAGCAAAATAAATCTGCTCAGTTCCACATAGACCGATATCCATAACATCACAACCGCTTTCCATTAAGCCTTTGGTAAGCGCATTAACAAGGGTCGGGCTAGATGTTCGCACATCATACCCCACCGCTACTTTTTTAGCTTTAAAGAGATCTACATAAGCTCGCCCTATGCGATATGCCGTTTCTTCATTTAATTCTTCTGGGACCTTACCCCGAATATCATATGCCTTAAAAGCAGTGCGGCAGGCCTCAATTGATTTATACACTTTAAATCACTCCAAATATTAGCTAACTTTTATTTTCATCTTTTGCGGAGGCAATTTCATTATAACTAGACCCCAAAATCTCTATTCCTTTACGTGTAGTATTATTTGAATATAAAAAATTGTCCTTATCAATATCTGCATCTATTTTTCTAACTTTCGTTAAAATCATCTCATTAAGTTTTCTATTGTTAGCTATTAAATCAGCTAGTATGCCAAAAATAATTAACTGAAATCCCATAAGAAGAAGTACCGCCATAAGAATTAAGGATTGGATATGTCCTGTTCCTTGGCCTATAAAATAAAAAAATAAAAACCTAATACCAATTATTGTACCAAGAATCATGGAGAAGATACCCATACTTAAAAAGACTTTTAATGGTTGATACATGGTGTATATTCTAATAATAGTTGTTGCCGACCGTGATACATACTTTCTTACACTACCAAATAATCTCGATTCCCTAAGCTTTTCGTTGGTAGATATGGGAACGGATTCTATTCCCATTCTTCGATGGCCGGCAGAAATAATAGTTTCTAGAGTATAAGTATAATCTGATGTCACGTTAATCTGCAAAGCAGCATCACGGCTATAAGCCCTAAACCCACTTGTAGTGTCGGGAATATCTGTGGATGATGCTTTTCTAACTACCCAACTACCAAGTTTCTGCAATAAAATTTTTGTTTTAGAAAAATGTTCTATGGTTTCTACCTGCCTATCACCAATTACTATCTCGGCTCTACCCTCTATAATCGGCCTAATCAGTTTGGGAATATCCGAACCGTTATACTGGTTATCTCCGTCCGTATTTACGATAATATCTGCCCCTAACCTTAAACAAGCATCCAATCCTGCTGCAAAAGCCCTTGCCAGCCCTTTATTTTTTGGAAAACTTATGATATGCTCCACACCGATTTCTCTTGCAACCTCTACTGTTCTATCAGAGCTTCCGTCA
This sequence comes from Sporotomaculum syntrophicum, assembly GCF_009932395.1. Lineage (GTDB taxonomy): Bacteria > Bacillota > Desulfotomaculia > Desulfotomaculales > Desulfallaceae > Sporotomaculum > Sporotomaculum syntrophicum. Next base: position 335,647 of record NZ_LSRS01000002.1, on the reverse strand, counting down.
TCAATAATCATTATTTCGACCTTATCAACACCAGGTATAAACCTGGGTATATCAGCCACTGTTATAGGCAATGTATTTTCTTCGTTGTAGCAGGGGATTTGCACTATGAGTTTTTTCATTCAAAATCAGCCCTTTAAATGTATTAACTTAATCAACAGGACGAAGCGAGTAACCGTACAACTCAATATCCGCTAACTCGTCCACCCAAACCCGGACCTCCAAATCACTAATCGCTTTATCCAACACCACTGCTTTGTTCAGCAAAACGCTCGCATTACTCGAATTCACACCATCCAACTCTTCAAAGCGTGCAAAAGTGCACTGCCCTTTATCACCTACTACATCCGTAATCACCCTTCCGTTAGTTGAGTGGATTATACCGCGCAATTCTAACATGTAATTTCCTGCTTTCATTGGTTTATAGGGCCCAAATACCAAAAACCCGGATTGGCCGGTTGAACGCACTGCACCCGATACCCGCTTCCCTACTTGCGTCGGAATATCTTCACGTTTTGCCTCCCAGTTCAAGCATTGCGGAGGTTGGCAATCATATATCATAGAGACCTCACGGATGGCAGATTGAATGTGTTGCCTATTAGCGTCTGGGGAAAGAGATATTAATGTGTATAATTTTTCATTCTTTACATTAAACAAAGAGTCTTTTTCAAACATATCGACCATTTGCGAAAACTGTTCCTTCCGACTTATAATTTCATTTCTATTAGGAGGCCAAGCATGTGCACCCCAAAGCATATCGAAATATGGTATAACCACATAGTCAACTACATCATTCAAAAGAATAATTTTCAGTTCTTCGACAAAATATGGACCCGGACTGAAAAGCTGCATTTGTTTAATAGGCTGAGGCCAAGCTTTTCGAGCTATTTCAAGATTTTTGTCTCCTCCAATATTAAATGCACGGTAGTTACCAGTTGCGGCCAAATAATTTACGATAAAATCGTTACCCGGTGGTGCAAAAAGGACTCTTGCCCCCTTTCCCAAATAATCGGCTAAAGGAACAAAATCAGTATCCATCTGGTGCATTGCACTGTGATAATTCATTCCCTGTTTTAACCTGTTCGGGACATCCGGAAGGTTAGAAACAATTAAAAAAACAATAATTATGCTACTTATTAAAAAACCTATATTTGTTAACGAGATTGATATTACGAAGAGCACTGTAAGACCCCAAAGCGCTGTAAACATCAACCCCGACCAGCGATATGTTGCACGCATACTATTAAAACCAGGCACATGTTCGTAAATGACCGCATTACCTGTTGGTATTATTGCAACCTCAGGAGGCATCAACTGTCCTTGTACCAGAACCTTCCCATTCTCATCAACAGGACGAACAGAATCTACCTTTAAAGACGGGCCAAGCGAAAAATAAAACCCTATTAAAGCTACCAGCAACAATGGAAGAGCGTAACGATTCTTTCTCGCCAAGCAATAGCCAGTTACACCAACAATAATTAAAGGAAGTGCAAAGGTTGTCATCCATACTGAAGCATCGCCAAAGAAATCACTACTACTACGTGGAACGCTTATTCCCAGTGCGTCCCACAACCATCCAACCCCCTGACTTGGAATTAACAACATCACCAGATCAACTCCCCATCCACGGAAGAAACTCATAGGGGATGGAGAATACTCGGAAGTCCCGACATAAAGCGTGTAAAGCAAATAGGAAAGCAACGCAGAAAGTAAAATGACCGGCAATGACTGAAAAACAAGTAACTTTCTTGTAACATCTTTACGAATAAATGCTACAAACCAAATAAGCCCACAAGCAGCAAAAAACATTACAAATGTGTACCCATCCATAAACACGGAAAGTAAAAAAACCGCGGCAAACGTACAGACTGTAATCCACCAATCTTTAGAATATATTTTTATTTCAGGCAAACGGTAGATCACCATAAATGCGATATACAGATATAGCGGCAGTAATGCAAAACCGAAAGATAGCATTGAATACCTATCATGCCACCAAACAATTGGTAGAGTAAGGTATATTAACGACAGAAATGAACCTTGCACAAAACTGGTGCCTAGAAACTGGCAAAGCCTAATCGCCCCCCAGAGAGACAAGGCAAGCCACACAACTGCACCCAATGCATATGCATCTGCCGGGTGCATGCCAAAAACTGCTATGAATGCACTTTGCAAAAATGCACCTGCAAGACCGAATGCAATTGCAGCTTTATCGGGCAAACCGAAGTTTACTGCTTTAATGGAGGGCCAATCTGCATTTACAAAAGACTCTGCAAAACCTGAAGTCCATACTACTTGTCCTAATGTTGGTATCGATAAAAATGGAATTGTACCATATATCGATAAAATTATCAGAAACACAGTGACATAAGCCCCAAACGCTAACCATTTACTCTTTATAAACATATCTTACCCCTTAAAAAAATGATATGTCTGTCTAATAACACTTTTACAGGTCGTCGTACTTAACTGAAGATAATCCGTCAGCATTGGCATTAAATTCCTTTTTCCGCATGCCAAGCGCGATAAAATAATAAACTACATCTCCAACTACCGTCACGCTTCGCCCAAGTACAATGGCAGCAAGTAAATCAGCCTCACTGACTACAGTATGTAAAATGGCAAATAACACAAACTCCCGAACACCAGCGCCGGCTGGTGCGCCCGGTGTCACCAATCCAGCCAACCAGGCAACAACGTAAGCACCGCAAATTCCCGCGAACAGAGCGCTGATCTCTAAGTTGGAAGGAAGAATAATACATAAGACCACAAAAAAAACGGTTCCAGATAACACATGAAAAACAGCATAAATACTCATAGCCCTCGCAACCAAAGGACTAAACCAGCGATAGATAACGCATACACAAGCCAAGAAAAAAACGAAGAAGATGAACAAAGCTAACAAGCTCGTTATTTCCGCCACAAAAAAAGGTAAAACTAACAGAACAAACAAGCTGCCGGTAACTGATAATGTACCTAATTCCCAAATTGCTGACTTTGCCAGCGGCCAAGCGGGCAAACCTGCTGCTACACCAATTGCCTGTCGCCCGGCAAGGTGGAATATATTCCCCGGCACATATTTTGCGAGCTGCGAAGTGCCATGTGTCCATATAGCCCAACGGGTGTCTACTCTTAAATTCAAATGTTTAAGAAGATCACGCCAAGCAAACGCCAGTATGATACTAGCTAATCCATAAACCACTGCCAGACTAAGCAATGCAAGTAAGGTGCTCACACCAAACTCTGAAAACTTAATCTGATCAGCATACGTTACCAGTTTTATAACAACAAAAACTACACCGAGGGCGCCCAGTAACCCCCCTACCACATGAAGGTATCTTTTCATGTAATCAGTCATTAAAAACCACCTTAATATCAAACATTACCAGTTTCCCTGCCAAAATCATCATCAATCCTGACTATATCGTTTTCTTCCAAATACTCACCAAGTTGCACCTCTATTACCTCCAGCAAAATCTTCCCAGGGTTTTCCAAACGGTGTTTGAGCCCTGACTTTACAAAAGTGCTTTCACCGCTTCTCACAAAAGACTCTACACCTTCTACGGTAACCATGGCTGTTCCCTTGACCACGATCCAGTGTTCGCTACGGTGGTGGTGCAGTTGATAACTTAGTTTTTTCCCCGGCAAAACAGTGATGCGCTTTATTTTATAAAATAGCCCTTCCTCTAAAATAGTATAAGAACCCCACGGCCGGTAAGTGGTCAAATGAAAATCCACCTTTGGGCTATTAGTGTTTTTCAACCTATCAACTACTTCTTTAACTTTTTGTGATTGGTCTTTTTTACATAATAACAACGCATCCTTTTGATCAACCACAATTAAATCCTCAACACCAATTAACGCTACGGTTTTATCCTTATTGGTGTAGAGAAGATTATTTGATGAATCAATTAATATGTCACCATTAAAAGTAATATTTCCGTTTTCATCTCCGTTAAATCTTTCATATAAAGCATCAAAACTCCCCAGATCACTCCACCCAATATTTAAAGGAATAACCGCCACCCGTTCAGTCTTTTCCATGACACCGTAATCTATGGATATACTAGGTGTTCTTTCATATATTTCATCAATATCGCTTGATTTAAAAGCCTCATAAACTTCTGGGTTATGCTGTTTTATTTCTTCTGTAAAAACATCCGTATGGAACATGAACATACCACTATTCCACAGATAACCATTTTCTACGTAATATAGTGCTGTTTCATAATCCGGTTTTTCTTTAAATTCATCTACTGTATAACCTTGCTCCAAAGGCAATGCAGGCTTAATATAACCGTAACCTGTATGTGGTTTGTCTGGACGTATCCCGAAAGTAATTAAATATTTCCCAGCTATATTTTCACCTTGCTTGATGGTACGGATAAATTTCTCTTCATTGTCAATCAATTGGTCAGACGGGATCACTACTACTATATCATCACCCTGTTTTTGAATTTCTTTGATAGCATAATAAACAGCCGGAAGCGTATTTTTGCCTGACGGCTCGACTAAAACATGATTCACGTCGAATCTGTAGCCAAGCTCCTCAATTTGTCCCAGCACTAAAAACTTATAGTTGATGTTTGTTACTATGTAAATCTCCGCCAGACCAACGAGCTTAAGGCATCTTTCAAGTGTTAGTTGGAAAATAGATTTATCCATATTTCTTAGTTTTAAAAACTGCTTCGGATACTGGTTTCTACTAAGAGGCCACAGCCTGGTACCGCTGCCCCCGGCCAAAATAACAGCTTTCATAAGTAGTCCTCCCATTTTTCCTGATTGCATATATTAAAAAAACTTTAAGTTCTTGGAATTCATTTGTTTAGTGCAGCACGATAAGCCTCAACTGTCTTAGCAATACAAACTTCCCAACTCATTTCCGACACTCGACGAAGGCCTTCCTTAACAGCTTTAGAACGCCAGAATTCATCTTCTATCGCCGCTAATAAGCCATCCCGCAGATCATTCTCATTTTCAGGCTCAACAAGCCACGCAGCTCCATCTGCTACTTCCGGCATTGACGAACGGTTAGATGTCAGTACGGGAACTCCGCTAGCCATGGCCTCTGCAATGGGCAACCCAAAGCCTTCGTAAAGGGAGGGATAGACAAATAGCCTGCAACCTGCATAAAGCAAGGGTAACAAATCTTGCGAAACAAAACCCATATATTTCAGCCATCCTTCCTGGCAAGCTTGCATAATAGACTCATGAATGCCCTGACTGTTCCACCCGGGCTCACCCACCAACACAAGGGGCTGACAACGTCGAACATAAGCGGGAAGCTTTCGGTATGAATTGATCAGGCGTAATATATTTTTACGCGGCTCGATGGTTGAAACACAAAGACAATAACCGCCTGGCTGCAGGCCAAGCTTCCTGAGAGGTGTCCTAAGATCGGCCTCTGCTCTAGGCCTGAAAGCAACATCGACACCCAGAGGTATAGCGACAACCCTGTCTTCCGGGAGGTCAAAGTAAGATATTACCTCCGTCCTGATTGCCTGGGAATCAGTAATAACCAGCTTGGAATTTGCCACAGACCTGCTCATCAATCTATTGATTCGTGCAGCCCGGGGGGCTGGATGCCAGTCTTGATTAATATGGGTAGAGAGGTCATGTACCGTAACTACACAGGGTACATCTACCTCCGGCACAAAATAATTCGGCCCGTGAAAGATATCTATATCTTTTCTGTTTAGACTAGCTTTAGTAAGTAATGCTGCCAGTATATCGTAAACTCCACTTACAACCCGGTTCCGCCCAAGACAACGATATAGATTTTTAATTTTACAACCCTTACCCACCCCACCGGTATCATATCTAAGCCCAACCGCATTAATTTCCTCCGGAGTTCTCCAACGGCCATGTGCCAAGTAATGGACAGACTTAATACCTGCATGATTTGGCAAACGGGTGGCTAGTTCCCAAGTATACCTCCCAATACCAGTAAGGGGCGGTTTGATTGCATCCGCGGCCAGTACTACCCTCATTGCTTAGCTTCACCTGCAATGGCTCCGGTTAAGGACAGTTCAGATTCATACATCCATGCTAACGTTTCCTGCAAAGGACGCCTCGGTATATTACCAATGAGTGACTGCAACAAACTGTTTTCTCCCCTAAGTTCCTTAACCTCATTTAAACGCACAAATTCCGGATTGACACGGACTTTGATTTGGTGTCCGGTAATCTTTATCATCGTCTCCAAAACATACTGTAAAGAGTACGATATACCCGAACATATATTCACCACTACACCATGCGCCGGGCACTCGAGCAGGCGACGGTAGATAAGCGTTACGTCCCGTACATCGGACCAGTCCCGGGCCACATCAAGATTACCCAGTTCTATTTCCGGAGCCCGCCTGACAAAATGATTAACGATCTTGGGCGGCAAAAACATTGCCGTCTGACCTACACCTGTGTAGTTGAACGGGCGCGTTACCAAGATTGGCAGGCGGTCAAACCACAACCTAGCCATGTGTTCCATGGCCAGCTTGCTAACCGCATAATCACTTACCGGAGCAGGGATACAGGATTCCAAAATCGGCGATTGTGCTTGGTTCCCATAAACATGAGCACTACTGGCCAGTATGACCTTATACGGACAACATTTGCTGTCTTCAATCGCCTTTAAAAGGGATAAAGTTCCTAACAAGTTAGCCTGGTAAATCTCTCTTGTATTATCATGCACCGCAAAAGATATTCCGGCAAGGTGTATGATGACATCCGGCTTTACCTTCGCCAATATCTCTGTTAAACGCATTTGATCATTTATATCGCATAAATATTCTACTGCCCCATTAATACAGGTTTGCCGGTTTTCCAAACCAAAAACTTCATATCCATTTGCACCCAGTTCATCGACGAGGTAACGACCGGTAAAGCCTCCAAAACCTGTAATAAAAGCGCGTCTGTCAATACTCAGAAAGAGTACCCCCTTTCGTTGCGGCGCAGGTCTGCCTCTACCATCATTCGGCAGAGCTCCTCCAAAGAGGTTCTAGACTCCCAACCAAGCTGACGTTTGGCTTTAGAGGGATCACCAAGCAGTATGTCGACCTCGGCCGGACGGTAAAACTCAGGATTAACACGCACAAGCGTTTTACCGCTAGCTGTGTCTATGGCTGTTTCTTCTATTCCTTCCCCATGGAAGGTCAGCTCAATGCCAACTGCCCGAAAAGCCATGCGCACAAAATCCCTTACCGTTGCTGTCCGGTTAGTAGCCAGCACATAAGTGTCCGGTTGAGATGCCTGCAACATAAGCCACATACCCTGCACATATTCCTTAGCATAACCCCAATCACGTTTGGCATCGAGGTTTCCCAGTTCCAGGCAATCCAGTTGGCCTAGCTTTATCTTAGCTGCCGCGTCAGTTATTTTGCGTGTCACAAACTCAAGGCCACGCAGGGGTGATTCATGGTTAAACAAAATGCCGTTGCAAGCAAAAATATCATAACTTTCACGATAGTTTATTGCACTCCAATGAGCAAAGAGTTTGGCAACACCATATGGGCTACGCGGGTAAAATGGCGTTTCCTCATTTTGCGGAATCGATTGAACTTTACCAAACATTTCTGAGGTAGAAGCCTGGTAGAAACGAATCCGCGGGTTAACAATGCGAATAGCCTCCAGTAAGTTCAGCACTCCAAGACCGGTAATCTCCGCAGTAGTGATTGGCTGGTCGAAAGATAAGGCCACAAAACTTTGCGCCGCCAGGTTATATACTTCAGCAGCTTCTGTTTTTTGTAATAAACGGATGGCTGAGCTCAAATCTGTGAGATCGTACTCGACTAGATTAAGATTTGGATGTTTTGCTATGCCTAGTTCTTCAATACGCCAAAAATTTACCGAACTTGTCCGGCGATAGGTGCCATAAACTATATATCCTTTTCCCAGCAGCAGCTCAGCCAAGTAAGCACCATCTTGACCGGTAATGCCGGTGATTATCGCTGTCTTCATGTTTCTTTTCTCTCTCCTATACTTTATTTGTTGGCACATTTACTTTGGAACGGGGTAACCAGTGATATATCCAATTAGGATGGTTTGAATCTGTTAACAATTCAACTATTTGTTGGGTACTTTCCGCCCAAGTCTGCCAGTGCATACCCTCTGAGGCAGGGGCGGTTCCCGCTTGCAGGGCAGCCAACCATTCTTTTAAAGCTTCTGCCAATGCTTCCGGTGTAGTGCCGAAAAAATAACTGGCGTAATCCCCTGCTACCTCCCGGAACACAGGAATATCCCGGGCTAGAATAGGTCGACAATGCCGGGCAGCCTCGATCAAAGGCAGTCCAAAACCCTCACCTTCTGAAGCTATCAGCACGCCAGTTGCCTTTTCATAGAGTTTAAGTAACCCTTCGTCACTGATGCCCGGATGCCAGAAAAGGCGTTTGCCTGACTCCGGGTGGCTTTGCAACCGTTCAACCAATCCTTCAACCTTCCATCCCTGCTTACCTACAATCACCAGGTTTGCCTCAACGCCCTGCGCCCACAAAAGTTCAAAGGCTGCCAGGGCCTGAGAATGCCCCTTGCGCGGCTCAACAGTGCCCACCATCAGAACACTGGGCTGATTTTGCAGTAAAGCAAGATGGGCCTTAAACCCCTCGGGCAATCCTGTGGTAGGCAGGCTAGCTTCAATGTCGGCTCCCAGGTGGAACCATCCAATTTTAAAGGGACGGTGGCGCTGCAGCTGAGAACTGTCCAGCCAGGAGTTCAGCTCATCCGCTACCGCACGGGAAATACACAGGGCACCGTCGCCCTGAGCAATTGTGTTCAACCACTTTACGTGTAAATCACTAACTAAGGCAGGGAAATGGTACGGGTAGAAAACAGGTAAAAGGTCATATACAATGAAAAATACGTATCCACTCAGACTACGCACTTTATCTAAAAAATCTGTATGCTGAGGAATAATCCCTGAAGTCAGGTCGAGTCCCAAAAAAATATCACCAGGGTAGAGCTCAACTGGTTCATCAAAGAGCATATCATCAGGACAAGCCAAAAATTTCAGGGTGAAACGGCGAGCATAATGATAAGGAACTTCAGTTGTCGCATAAACGGGCTCAACTCGGAAACCATCCGGAGGGTGCTCCAACAATTCCGTTAATATACTGCGTACTACCCGCTGGACTCCACTCTTAGCATCATGCGTTACCAAAATTGATACATCCACAAGTAGCTGTCGTTGCGGTTGAGACAACGACAAATTTTCCGCCACTGCCTGAGCCAGATCGAACCACTGGCATTCCTCACTTGGGGCACCCTCCAAGGCGGCAAGGGACTCTATCAGACGGTAACGAATTACCGCTGGACCGTTATAAAAGCTCTCTATGGAACTAGCATAACTATCGGCCATCTGGCGTGGAGCGTGATGGGCATGGATATAGGTGCAAGACCTCTCGCCTAATGTCTGACGTTGTTGAGGTTCACGCCATAATGTCTCCAAAGCCTGTGCTAACTGTTGGTCCGTAAATTCATCAGGCAGCATGACAACACAGTCGGATGGAAGTTCTGCCAATGAACCGTGAGCATTCACTACGGTTGGCAGACCATAATTCATACAGTCCAGAACTGCTGCAGATGTTTCTCCTCGAGAAAGTGTACGCAACTGCACTGCTACATCCGCCGCCGCCAGATAGTGTTGATACTGCTCAGCAGGCGCGAAGCCGGTGATACTAATGCGATCAGCGAAACCGCTTTTGCGAATGGCCTCAAGCAACTCAGCTCCGTATTCACCACCATGATTTTCCCCTACAAAGACCAGTCGGCAAGTTTTGTCTTTAACCATGGGGGTAGCCAGCCAAACCTCAAGCAATCGATGGTTCAGCTTGGTAGGCCCTAACAGGCCGAAACTGCAGACCACAAAGTCAGACTCCCCAAACCCTAGCGTCTGCCTGGCATCATCGCGATTTAATGCTCGCGCCGGTACCCTTAGTAGGGGTATTATTTGACACTCCTGCGCTATCTTTGTTCCATACCACCGAACCGCCAGGCGGCGGCAAAAATCGGAATGGACAATAACACCTCTAGCCTGTTGCCAAACGCTCAGATTGCAGGGATATTTCAAGGCCAAATTCGCTATGGCATTCGACTGAAAACGGTCATGAATAGCATAATAGCCGTGAGAGAAATAGAGCGCCCGCGCCCAAATATACTTATCGAAACTAACATTATCCATTTGGGAGATAACATTGCCCAAGAAGAAATCGTGTAACACCACTACACCAGGGTGTTGCTCCAACAACCCGAACATGTGCTCGTGAAAAGGTGAGTTGCCGAAATGGTAAATCACCCGGTCATACCTGCCGGCATTCGCGTTGAACCAATCGACGCTACGCAATTGACAGTTGGCCTTTACCCAGGGGTCAGAAACTTCCAGCTGATTGATAACAACATCAATCTCATAGTAGCGTGCAAGTTCGGGTAACAACTCAGCACTGTAGTCGGCAATTCCGCTCTTTTCCGGTGGCAAGGGGGAAACATAAGCCATACGCGGTCTGTTATTAACCAGATAATATTTTTTTAACCCGTCCAATTTTTCCTGGGCTTTATGTAAACGGGCTAAAGCATCCAGGGCACTTCGGGCACTGTTCTCCCAGGAAAACTTTTTGGCCTGTTCAAGACCGTGTCGCCGAAGTTCGGCATTAAAAGATTCGTCCGTTAGTACCTTAGCAAGCCTAGCAGATATGTCAGCGTCATCGAAAGGGTCAAACAAAGCATCCGCCCGGCCAATCACTTCCGGTATACTGGAAGTGTTGGCACCGATTACGGCCGCCCCACAGGCCATAGCCTCCAAGACGGGTAGGCCGAAGCCTTCGTGCCAGGAAGGGAAAACAAAGGCCCGGCAGAGGTTGTAGAGGGCGAGTAGCTCTTCATCTGGCACAAAACCAGTAAAAACGATTTCACCGGCGCCCACCCCCTGGGAGGCAGCAAGACATTCATAGGCTTGTTTATCCCCAGGCTGTATGGAGCAAACAATGGCCAGTTGATAAGCCTGCCTTAAAGTTTGCGGTAGCTTAGCATATGCTCGGATTAAACCTTCAATATTTTTACGATAATCAATACCACCAGTATACATGATAAAGGGCTTCGCCAATCCATAACACCTGCGCAGTTCTTCAACCTTAGTGTTCGACAGTTCAACCGGCCGGAAGCAAGCATCAGCTGCAGTGGAAATGTTGACCACCCATTCCTCAGGTAAACCTAGATACTCAATTCCTTCCCGCCTTGACGACTCAGATATGGCCAGCCACAGATGCGCCCGGCGCAAATGACCCAGCTTGTGCTGGTACCATGCCTCCACCGCCGGATTTTGCAAATAATGTTCCCGGTGAATCAGGGGAATCAAATCATATAGGGTGAGTGCGGTAGGCAATGTATTGTCAAAAACACCAATGCTAGTAACTGCATCATCTCCCAGACCTTCAAATAAGCTGGAGACCAAAACCACATCCGGCTTAAGGTTGGCCAAAAAGGCTTCCCGCAGACGCTCAGCCGCCTGGCGCCGCCAGGTATTCGCGGTCTCTATTTCACTTACCGGACCTGGCGCCTGCCATACCCGGATATTTTCTTGAGAAACCAAACCGTCAAAGACCGCCCGGATGGGCTCGATAGTATCGGAAAAACTGCCGTTTAAGGTTAGGATGATCTCATGTCCTACAGCTAGGCGTGTCATGGCTTGTGCCAGTGCAAGAGAGTATCGGCCAATTCCACGGTGACGACTACCTGTGGTTTGTGCACCTTGTAAATCCAGCACTATTCTCACGGACGCCCCTCCTTTTCCCAGCTTTTAGCTGCATGGGCACGGGCTTCCCAAAGCTGCAGGTAGGTACTCCTAACCGATGCCGGGCAACCGCTCAGGTCAGGGCTACCTTCTGGAGCAGCGGAAGTCAGGCACACTAGCTTTGAAGCTTGATCATGCCGTACTGACGCGAAATTATATAAACGGACCTGAAGAAGTGGCCAGCGAGACAAATGTTTTTTTATAAACTCTTTCTGCTTGGGGTGTCGTCGTACATAGCTTAGAGCAATTTCAAAAAACCACCGGGCAATACGCATTGTTAAACCGGCTGCATATAACAGCAAGGCTTTAATGACCCCGGGGAGCCTTTTAATATACTTGTTCATCAACCGCAATGGCTTAGTTAGGCGCCAGGACCAGCTAGCATATACCGCCTGCAGTTCACGATTGACCTCTTCCGCCATCGTTTTTTGTTGCGTATGACTAACTTCCAGCTCGTTAACGCGTTTATTTACAGCATCTAGGTCTTCCTTGGCCACGTTCAATTCATTGTTTAGCTGTTCAACGTGAGCATGCAGCTCGTTATTGCGCTTATTTGCATCATCCAGGTCTCCCTTGGCCACTTTCCAGTCATTGTTAAGCTGTTCAACGTAAGCCTGCAGTTCATTGATCTCCCGCTCCCGTTCGGCCAAGGTGTCCATTAAACGCTGGTTTTCTTCCCGACCACGTTCTACTTGGTTATAAAATTCTTGCTCGCTCTGCGTTAGTTTATTGTTTAGTAATTCGCAAAAAACGCCGCTTGTGCCGCTCAAAGCAAAATTATCAAAAAAATTAGGTGGGCTTTTAAAGCGTTCCTTTAGCTCATTATGGGCTTTTGAAACATAAAACCTGTTCAGCCCGTCAAAATAAACGAATTCGTAACCGAGTTTAGTAAGCAGTGGTTCCCATTCTTCATGAGTTTCTACCTGGTTCAAAGGATAGGTACTTTCAACAACAACTACCCATGGCCTAACCTCTGAGGGCAGCCAGCCTTGGATTACTTGAGTTTCCATACCCTCCACATCAATTTTCAGCCAATGAACCTCGCGTTCCTGGTAGCGCTCTAGAATATCTGACAGAGTCAGGCAAGATACTGTTGTTTCCTTAACGGTAAAACCGGCAGCCCGGTGTTTTTCGGCAATCCGTGCATCACCGGTGCTTAAACCCGTAGCATCAATTTCATAAAAACTGAGCACCCCGCTCCTGCTTCCTATGGCTGACTGAATAACAGTTTCATCAGGACGTGCAATGCGAAGTCTATCCGCGTAATAAATTGACGGCTCTACATGAACACCACGCCAGCCCTGCTCGTAAAATGCAAGGCTCACCGAGTCAACCACAGGGTCTTGAGCACCAATATCAATATAAAAACCATTTTCTACATGTTTAAGAGCACGCCAAAGCATAACATCTTCAAAATTTTGCGCATATGAAACAAACATATCCTTTACCTCCGGCTGATTTGAAAAACAGCGTCAAGCCAGCTTGTACCTATGAAGAAGTTTTTGTCTGTGTTTATGACATCAAATACAAGGGCATTATCAACCCATTCGTAGTTGTCCTCAAGATGGGTATCTGAACTAACAAGAGCGGGAGAAAATGAATATGATCCCGGGCCCAGAGTGCAAGTAAAACGCAAAAAAAATTCTACTTCATCCCCCGTCTTGAGATTATTGACTACCTGCCGGGTGTGCCATGTATTTGTGCCCCAGACAACATGGCCTGTTCGGTCCCTAAGCATATAACCCAATACTAAACGGGGAATGTTATCGTTAATTACAGCAGTGAGTTTCAGTACTAGCCTTTGCCCAACTCTGACTGTTTCAACAGACTCCTGAGTGGCTTCGTCCATCAATATCAGACTTTTTAAAGCTGCTTGAAAATTACCTGAACGGGTAAGTAACCAACCATCTTGCTGCCGCCTTTGCTGTACGCTCAGCTTGGCGTTTTCTTTATCCGCGATTAACGCGTTGTAGTAATCCACAACTTCGTCCGGCGGACCATCTTTAAGAACTTTACCATTGTCAAGCAAAATGACACGGTCACACAATGCCCTTACATCACTCATACTGTGAGTCACAAATAGAATAGTAGTGCCTTGCTGTTTAAATTGTCTTATTTTGTCAAAGCTTTTATGTTGAAAGTAACTATCTCCCACTGAAAGTATTTCGTCCACGATCAGCACGTCCGGGCGCACGGCCGTCGCCACAGAAAAGGCTAGACGTGCCTGCATACCACTGGAGTAAACGCGAAGCGGTTGATCAAAGAATTCACTAAGTTCGGAAAAGTCTTCAATGGCCGGAATTATCTCATCAATTTGACGGTTGGATAAGCCCAAAAGACCACAGGAAAGATAGACATTCTGCCTGCCGGTGAATTCCGGATTAAAACCCAGACCCAGTTCAAGAATCGCGCTGATACGTCCATTTACTGCAATATTGCCGACAGTGTTGCGCAATGTACCGGTAATTAACTTAAGTAAGGTACTCTTGCCTGCCCCATTTTGTCCGATAAGTGCCAGTGCCTCGCCAGCATGTAAGGTAAAAGAGATATCCCTTACCGCCCAGTATTCATGCACGGGGCGGACGGGAAGTCCAAACCACCTTAGGAAACGCGACAGGTTGGAACGATAAGAAACAAAGGATTTACCCACGTTTTGTACATCAAGAACAATATTACTCATAAGACATCCACCAGTTCCGGGCCAGCCTTGCGAAACAGCACAAATGAGAACATGAACAGCGACATGGCAACAACAGCCGGCAGCCACAGCGTAGTAAAATCAGGCCATTGATTGTAAAGCAAGGCATCTTGATAAATTCGAACCAGCGGAACCATCAGGTTGATTTCGGCAAGCCAACGCAAGTTTTGCGGGATAATCTCATATGGATATACTATAGGAGTCAGCCAAAACCATATTTGCATAACCACACCTATAACCTGCCCAACATCCCTGGTAAAGACATTAAATATGCCAAGCATAACCCCCATGCCAAAGGCAAATAAGGAAATAAGCAATATACCCAGCGGAATGACAAACCAGGTTACTCTGGGAGTGTGACCAAAAAATAAAAACACTACAACGATTGCCAGCAGAAGTAATATATGGTTGATTAAAGCACTGCCCCAAACAATCATAGGCAAGCACAGGCGGGGGAAAGAAATTTTTTTAAGTGTGCTACTATACTCGACAAAAATATTCAAGCAGCGGTTTAATATATCACTAAATAGCCCCCAAGCCGCCATACCGGACATTAGGTAGATAGGATAGGCAGCCTTGTTCTCAATGTTAGGCAACTTAGCTCCAAGCACTTCAGCTAAAACCAATGCAAAAATGGTTGCTTGTGCCAAAGGATGCAGAACAAACCAAAGGGTACCCAAACGCGAACGCGCAACACGAGCCTTAAGTTCTCCACGTATAGATGACTTAATAAAGTGGCGGTATTGCCATAAGGCTATAAGCATATTTTTCATTATGTTTTAATGCCACCTTAAAGATTGCTTTTATATTCATTGTACTTAGATGTTACAAAATCATTTATTTCCAATTCAAATCGTGCTTTACCAAAACGTTTGGCAAAGTCGGCAATCGTTTCCTGAATGTAATTGGATTCAGAGTTAATAAACCTGTTAACAGCAATCATCAAAGAATCAACTGACTGCTCCGTAAAAAACATACCCGTTTGTCCATCTATCACCGTCTCAAGGGCTCCGCCCCTGCCAAAAGCAATTACCGGGCGACCGCATGCCTGAGCTTCCACAGGCATAATTCCGAAATCTTCTTCACCTGGGAAAATAAAAGCCCGGCATTGCTGATACAAGCTGCGTAATTCTGAATCATTAACCTTCCCTAAAAATTTGACACAAGGACCTGCTATCTTTTTCAAGTTTTTATATTCCTCACCATCACCGATAACCCAAAGGGGAAGCTGCAGACGCGAGAAAGCTGCAACTGCTAAATCTGTTCTTTTATATCCTACCAGCCTCCCGCCACATAAAAAAAAATTTCTTTTATCGCCATTTGGATGGTAAAAATCCGTATCCACCGGTGGATAAATGACGTTGGAATCATGTCTGTAATGTTTTTTAATCCTCCCGGCAACGTGGTGGGAATTAGCAATATAATAATCCACCCGGTCTGCGCTAATACGATCCCATTGTCTGATCTGTTTCATCTGCCAGGCAATATAACTACGCATCAGTAGTCCCTTTTTACCTATGTATTCATGATAAAAGTCCCAAGCATACCGCATTGGGGTATTACAATAACAAATATGACAAGTACCTGTACCGGTGATGATACCTTTGGCGCAACTGGAAGATGAACTGAGTACCAGGTCATATTCAGATAAATTGAATTGCTCAACTGCCAGGGGCATAAATTGTAAAAAAAACTGGTGTTTTTTGCGCCCGAAGGGAATCTTTTGCAAAAAAGAAGTTCTGATATCCATATACTTAAAACTGTCAGGTAGACGGCTTTGGTCATAAAAAATCGTGTAAACCGGTGCCGCGGGGAAAACACTGTGAAAGCTCTCAATCACCCTTTCCGCTCCTCCATAGTTTGTCAACCAATCATGCACCAGCGCAATTTTCATTAAATGATTCTCCTATATAGGATATAGTATTAATATACCTTCCCATAATAATCTCAAATCTAATATGCGCCCTTACCTTTTAAGACCACGACCACAGTTCGCATCAATATTGATATATCCAGCCACAACGACCAGTTTCTAACATACCATACATCAAGCCGCAGGCGTTCAGCAAATTCAACATCATTCCGCCCGCTTACCTGCCAGAGTCCGGTTATACCGGGTCTGGTAATCAATATATCCTCCCGCCCCAGCATGTTTTCCTTTTCTCGTGGTAAATAAGGACGTGGCCCAACCAGGCTCATGTCGCCCTTTATAACATTTAGCACCTGGGGCAGCTCGTCAAGGCTAAATCTTCTTATAAAGGCACCCACTCTGGTAACACGGGGATCATAATCCTTAAGCTTGGCATATTTCTCCCATTGTTTCCGCGCGTGGGGGTTTACTGCCAGGTATTGTTCTAAAATTTTATCAGCGTTGGAGTACATTGTCCTAAATTTGTAACATTTAAATTCTGTACCATCTTTACCGATACGAGTATCACTAAAAAAAATTGAACCCCTTGAATCTATCTTAATAGCAATGGCCAGGATTAACATGAGTGGAGTAAGTAAGCAAAAAAGTATTAAAGAGACTATAAAATCAAATATCGTCTTTGTTATCAAGTTAAACCGGTCATTCAAATTGTTTTTTAGTTTTAAAACGAGGGTTCTTTCGTTGAATAAATGCTGAACCTCCACACCCTCCATAGCCATATTAAAAAGGTCGGGGATTACAAGAAGGTTATATGTCTTGCGCTGAAGCTTGTTAACCAAATTCACCAGCCTGTTGCCAGTTAGTCCGGGAGCAGCCACAATTACATCATGTACTCCGCTCTTTTCAATAATGATTTCAGCATCGTCAAAGCCTCCCAGCACCGGAACCTTTTCACCTGACGGTAGTTCCGGCGGATGCTTTTGCTTTTTGATATCGTCATCTAAAAAACCAATCGGTTTATAACCAATGAAGGTTTCTCGATTAAAGGCATTAAGTATGAGTTTTCCAGTTTCACCTGCCCCTAGAATAATAACCGGCCTTTCCCATATATGTGCTTTAAACAACAGTTTTTTACTAAAATAACGCATAGCAGGTAACAGAAACAAGCTAAATATCCACGCAAGCATTACCAGAGCCCTTGAGTTTTCATTACCCTGTTTGGTTAAAAATACAAAACATACAGCTACTAAAAAAGCTAATGTGGTTGTTTTGACTATTTGTCCGGCTTCTTGCCAAAAGGGGACTCGCCTTGAATATGCTTTTTCAAAAATGAAAAACATGCACCCTAGAATAGGTAACCACCAAAGCGCATATACAAACTCCCATGAGGTTCGGGGCAGGTTGTTAAATAGCACCGGAAATAATTCTACGCGGATTAGATATGCCATTATTATACTAAGGCAGAAAGCTGCAATGTCAGTCGTGATCAATAAAGGAATTGCTAAGGATTGGCGTTTATTATAGGTGACCACCGGTATATCTGCGGAAGCACTTTGTATCGCCCCGGGGTATGCCCCTCCCACAACGCCTAAACCGTTATCATAGCCCACTTTTACCACAAACCCTTTCTAACCTGAAAGAAGCTGGCCAGCCAGCCCTGGCTGGCATTTATAAAACAGGGATGCTCTTTAATGCCTGATAATTTTGCATTAGCTGGGGATTTACTTGATTTATCTGATTAAGCAACTGATCAGCTTCTGCCTGGTTGCCTTTTCTATCTTGTACTAATCCCTGCCATAAAAGAGCCTGCCCCTTTATCTCGCTGTTTTCGCCTTGAGCTGCCTGCTGCAAGTAATTGAGGGCATCGGAGAACATGCCCAAGCAATAGGCGGCCTGCCCCTTAACAAGGTAAATTCGTTCAGTGTCCGCCAGCAATGGCCCCTCCCACAAATCTTTATCGATATCGGTTAATTGTTTCTCTTGTTGGCTGATGAGCAGGCTTACATTTAAAGCCTTATTTAGATATGCTTTAGCATCCTCCCGGTTGCCTGATTGCAGCTCACTAATACCTAGATTTAAGTAATTAGTGGCATAACCTTCATAAGCCTCTATACTATTAGGCGTAAGTTTATAGATATATTCGTTTTCTCTTGCCGCCTGCTTATTCTGTCCGGCAGTCAAAGCAATTTGAATATAGTTGTTTCTGGCTGCAACTGAATACATACTTTTATTTACCGCTAATTTGGCCTCTATTAAAGCAATAGCCAGGTTGCCTTGCTTAGCATAAGCCTGGGATAGAACCAGGTGATAATTTGAGTTATGTGGGTTGTATAAAGAGGCCTTGCCCACGTACTCAATCCCGCGATTTATATCGTTTGCATTAAGGAATTGGTATCCTTTGTTGCCCAGGCTATTGGCCTGCACCAGAACAGCGGCTCCTGAAAATATTACGACCATACATATAGTAGCAAGCGCCGGCGGTAAATATTTTATTGACTTATGTTGTATTGGTGCTTTAGCTTCCGACCTATCTTCCAGAGGGGTTGCCAGAGCGCTTGTCACACCAAATATGCACCATAAGAGTATCGTTATAGCTGATAATGATAAATCAAAATCAACTACAGCGTGACCGCCAATCATTAAAAACATTACCAGGAACAGCCATATCAATTGCTTGTGCGACATATCGTTTAATTTATCTCTTAATTGCCTGAAGGTTAAAGTTATATAGGAAATCCACAGGCCTAATACAACTGCCATGCCGGTAAGTCCTGTCTCCACTGCCACCTGAAAATAATAACTGTGCGCTTGCCGGGTGGTGTAGCGGAAATTTAAAAAGGCTTCGTAAGCTTCTTGCCAGCCCCCGCCGCCCCAGCCTAGAATAGGCCGTTCTTTAATCATATCAATGGCGCTGCCCATGTAGTAGAAGCGGTGGTAGGCCGTCCAGAGGAAATCAAAGCCGGTTATCTTCTCAATCAAACCAGGTTTTACTGCAAGCCATATGACACCAGCTGCCAGAGCCATCCCAGCCAGGGAGACAAAGGCCAGCAAATATTGTTTAGGGCTATCCCCCCATTTGTTGGTAGCTAAATTGCGTATTAAACATATGAACATTTGTATAGCAACAGCAAGTATTATACCGCCGGCAATCCATAGCCAGGCCTGCCAGTTACTCCCGTTCTGTACCGAACCAATGAACTGCTTGCTTGCCAGATATGCTACAGCGCCCAGGCCTCCGGCGGTAAGTAATGTATAAAGCCGCTTTTGGCTGCCCAGGCCAAGCAAGTAGATGACCAACACCAGGGCAAAAACCAGTAAACCTGCCCTGGACTTCGAGGCAAACAGTACTGTCAAAAGAAAGAAATTACCAATTAGATAAAGGAAATATAATGCTTTTAATTTATCAAACCCATATGTGGTATGCTCATTAAAACTTTTATACCACAGGTAGAACCCGATAAAGATAACTGCGCCCAAATAGGCGGCCAGCGCGTTATGATACTGGAAAGTAGACGAAATAAAACCACCAAACTGGCCAACATTATACCCGTCCTTAATATGTATCAGCCCCGTAGCCGTAGCCAGCCCGGCCAGAGCCACGCCAATGGCGCTTAGATAAATTACGTGTAACAGTTTATATACATCACCTTGATTGCGCACTAGCCGGGAAGCAGACCAGTAGACCAGGAAATATAGAATGTTCTTGACTACTTCATCTATGGCCAGCCCTTTGTTCACCGCAGTAATGGTGGATATTATGTAAATCAATGGCAGGGCTAAAGCAAAGTAATCCATCGGCCCACGTAAAAATATATGATCGTTTTGTAGCCAGCGCCATAGAAAGGTCAACCCAAATACCACGGTGGCAAATATAAGCGTTTTTTCCTGCTCCGGTGCAAAGAAAAGCCCCCGTAAGTAAGGCGGGAGAAATAGCAATAAGGCCAGACCCCAGAAAGCTATCTGATGCAGCATACCAAATTCAAGATAATCTTTATTATCTAAAGTTTGTTTAACTGTTACTGAACTGACCCTTTTCTTTTTGGCAGTCATTACGTTACACTCCATTGTCATTCATTAACATTCCCATATAAACACTCAAAACGTTAAACTAATGATTTCTAATTCAACAAATAATTGCACGATCCTCCCTTTTATCCAATTATTGATTTCTAATAGCCACAAAAGCAACATCAGAAAACGATTAGCTTCAAATCCCCCATTTTCTATTACTTTATAATTATCAGAGCTTAATTGGAATGAGCAAGCTGAAAGACCTGGAACTAACAAACCAATAAAATTAATAAAGCTCCGTGCTTAAATTTAATATTTAACAATGAAATACCCCCTTAAAAAATATTATAGCTAGAGAAAGACCCTAGAAAGGGCTTTCTCTAGCTAAATCCAAACCTGAATCTTTAAAATTAAACTTGTTTTTGCAAGACCAAATTAATTATGGCCACCACATCAGCCACAGATATCCTGCCGTCACCATTTATGTCGGAAGCATATCGCTCTTCCGCGGTGGGGGTTTCCTTCTCCAGGGCAAAGTTTACAGCTTTTATCACATCGGATACGTTAATAAGTTTATCGCCGTTAACATCACCCATGATACGTGTAATTACTACGAAAGAACCATTATTAATATTTATATTACCGGCAGCTACAGTCTTAGAATCTGTGTCACTCAACACAACACCGCTAAACTGGAGTTCGCAACTCTGTCCGTTCTGAACTTCATCGTTCACTTTGAACTTTAGTACAGCGATAGTCCCGGTACCCTGGGGGATAGTGGCGCCGTCTAAGTCGGCAATTACTAATTTGCCATTTTGCTCATTATAAGCAACCATGAAACCATCTGTTAAACTACCTTCATCTATATCCTGGTACGTCAGCAGTTCATCACAAGTGCTGATAACCAACTCAACCCCGGCAATGCCGCCCGTACTGTCCAGGGTTACAGGCACTTCAATCACGTCTCCAGGCAATCCTTGCAGTTCAGGCAGATCAAAAGTGGCCTCGATAGTAGTGTTGGTATTAGTTGTGGTTTTAAATGACTCTATTTCCGATGCTGTACCCGTCCCCTCACTGTTGGTGGCGTAAGCCTGGTAATAATAGGTTGTGTTTTCAGCCAAGCCTGTTAAATTCTTGCTAAACAATCCTGTTAAATTACTTTCCCCTACTATTAACTTGTTAGTTAAAGAGGATTCGTTTGTACCCCATTTAAAACCATACTCAGTGATAGCTGCGTTACCATTAGAGGTGATCTTGCCGTTTAATGTAGCTGATGTTGTGGCTATATCCGTTGCACTTAAGGTTTGCAGTGCCGGTACAACCTTTGGCTGGGGCACAGTTTGGACAGTTAATTCAATGTTTCTTACATCACCAATTGTATAGATTACAGGTTCAGAAGCAATTGCATCATATTCCTGGCCGCCGATGACCACTTTAAAGACCACAGGCTTACCAACTTTTGTGTAGTCCGCATCTCCTTTGTCATCATTAATATCTCCCAGGAAGTTAGAAAAAGCACCATCTTTAATATGTGAATTAGGGTCAATATCCTTACTGACCAGTTCGTCGTCAATATAAGCTCGCAACAAACCGGCTTCTACGGGAGTTTTACCGGCATCATTATATACTGCAGTGCCATCATAGACTGCAGGCATCACCGGGGCGGCAAAAGCTGCACCAGCTACAAACATAACCATGGCAATGGCTAACAAGGCTATGCAAAATTTTCTTCCCATATTAATATTTCACCTCAATTCTTATATTGCGGCGCTGTCCATATAACAGCGCCGCAGCATTCTTTACTTCTCCAAGAAACGCGAAATCATTGCAGACGCTTCAGCCCTGGTAGCATTCTTTTGCGGCCCGAAGGTGTTGTCGGGGTAACCGCCTACCAGCCCTTCGGCCACGGCTGTTACTACATAGCCCCTGGCCCAGGCTGCAATAGCCTGATCATCGGCGAAGTCGGTCGCTGCAGATGCATTGGCCAACGCAGTGCTTTCCTTATCCAAAGCTCTGACTAAAATAGCCGCGATTTGCTCTCTGGTAATCTGGGCGTTGGGCATAAACTGCCCGCTATTGTAACCTTTCACCAATCCGGCTTTGGCCGCAGCTTCAACATACCCGTAATACCAGGCATTGCTACTTACATCGGTGAAGGACGGGTCGACCGGCTTCTCCTCGGCCAGTTCCATCGCCTCAACGATTATTTTGGCAAATTCAGCCCTGGTGATATTATTAGCGGGTTTAAATGTGCCGTCCGGGTAGCCGGAAATGATCTCTTGCCGGCAAAGGTCAGTGATAACATCATAGGCCCAGTGACTATTCGGCACATCTACAAAGGTGCAGTTAATGCCGGGTTCATTATCGGCCTGACCAGTTATGGTGTTAAATTTCCAACTAATTACTTTGTTGTAATATGAAGAAGAGTTTGATTTTGAGCACCTTACCGTATCCTCTGGAATGGTGACCGTATATTCAGTGTTTAAAGCAAAATCATCATGGTCAATGGTCAGTATGTCATCGTCGATGGTTACATCAATACCACCTACTTCATTGCCGTCGGCATCTTCGATGGTGATTTTGTCCAGTGCATCGTTCGACACTTTGGCCACCTTGATATCAAAGGTAACAGATACTTTGGCGTCTACAGCTACATTTTTAGCATCCTTAGCCGGGTCATATTTTTTGACTACCGGCCTGCTGCAGCTGCTGCCGCCTCCACCACCGCCACCGCTACTGGAGGATTTAGTTTTAAAGTTCAGCGTATCCCCATAAGTGCGGTCAATTTCGTTGCCGGCGAAAGCTTTAAAATAATACGTAGTGCCGGACTGCAAATTACTTAATTTAAAGCTAAAGTTACCCGAAACATCTTCCGTGCCCACTAGCTCGGTGGTCCACTCTGCCTGATCCTTACTCCACTGGAAACCGTATTCATTCAAGGCAGCACCGCCATTGCCGACAACACGGCCGTTTAGCACTGCTGATGTTCTATCTACACTGGAGGCGTCTTTGGTTTCAACTACCGGAGCAGTTGGTTCCTCAACGGTTGGCGCCTCGAGGGTAGTAAAGCTTTTAACAGCGCCATACGCAGTACCTGAATCATTAACGGCGTAAGACTTAAAGTAATAAGTAGTGTTTTCCGTCAATCCGCTCAGGTCTTTGCTGAATGCTCCGTAGGGCTCACTATCGCCCAGAACTTCCTTAGTCCAGTTAGCCTGGTCGGTGGTCCACTCAAAGCCATACTCAGTAACCGCGCTGCTGCCAGCTGCTTCTACCATACCTTTTATGGTAGCCGAAACTTTAGTTATATTAGCAGCGTCTAGGGTCTGCACGGTGGGCAGATCAACTACATCCTGCTGCGGTACAGCGAAGAAACCGTCAATGGCGACAACATTCTCAATAATGCCGGCGTCGCTTTCCACCGCCTCAAATCCGCTCAGTTTGAGCGCACAGCTGTCACCGGGCTGAGCATCTTGGGCTACCCGGAAAGATAGCACCACTACACTGCCTTCACCCTGCTCAATATTGGCGTCATTTTGCGGGTTGTAAATCAATACCCTGACAGCGCCATTTTCCAGTTCATTAAGGTTGGTGGAAAATTCATCCGCTGGGGTAAAATCACCTGCTGCAAAAGACTCATAGGTGAGTAAGCCGTTATCGCACTTAATATCAAATTGTAAACCTGCCACATTACCCAAGCTATTAAGTTTAATGGGTACCTGCACCAGACTTCCGGCTTCACCGGCAACATCGATGGGCGCCGAAATCACGGTGTCGGCATCGGTTGCCGTGCTAAAAGCACTGACATAGCCATAGCCGGTTCCTACAGAGTTTACCGCATATGATTTATAGTAGTAAGTTGTACCTTCCGACAATTCGCCTAAATCGGCGCTGTAGCTTCCAATATGATTGTTCGTGCCCGCTACACGTTTAGTCCAGGTGCTGAAATCGGAACTGTATTCAAAGCCATATTCAGCTATATCCGCACCGCCGCTAGAGATAATACTGCCGTTTAATGCGGCCGTATTTCCGTTAACCTCTGCTTCGTTAGTTTTAACTGTTGGAGACTTGTTTTCACCGGATGGTGGATTAGATGTTGCGAAGGTTACCTGGTCGCCGTAACCGGAACCTTCAGAATTCCTGGCAAAAGCTTTGTAAGAATAGCTGCCACCAGCAGTTAAGCCGGTTATATCATAACTAAATTGGCCGGTATAATCATTTGTGTCTATAACTACAGTTTGCCAGTTAGTATTGTCTGCGGTCCATATAAAACCGTATTCTGTAACCGGAGCACCGCCATTATTTTCAATTGTCCCGTTTAGTGTAGCTGAAGTTCCTGTAATGGCAGTGGCAGCTCCTGTTTTAACCGCAGGAACTGTATCGGGAAGATCTATTTCCTCACCGGTACTAAATGTAATGGTTACAGCCTCGGCCGGGTTGCCGGCGTGATCTTGAATCGCTCCGTAGGGAATATTGATAATATAGGTGGTGTCGGCTTTAAGCCAGGCTTTAGGCGTTATAACCAGTTGGTTAAGCTGAATGTCTTTACCGTAAACATCATCTAAAACCACATCTTCACCGGATGAATCCTTGAAGGTTATCAAATCAAGTTTGCATTTTTCTGCATCTAAAATCTCATTTTCATTAAAGTAACAGCATACCACCTGCAGTGCCAAATCCACCTTGGTGGCTCCGTCGGCAGGAGTTGAATAATCGAAAGTTGGCGGTGTGGTGTCGGTTTGGGCCATTGCAGTCATGGCGCCAAAGGCGCACAGCACAAGGGCCAACATAAATACCAGCACTCGCGTAGTCTTGTTAAAGGAACACTTGTCCTTGTGCAACAATGAATTTCCCTCCTTAATAAAGCACAATATTATCGGTTATTAAATGATACTATTCAAGCAGGTCCAACAGACGGGAAACCATTGCTGCAACCTCAGCCCTTGTGACATTGTTACCGGGTTTAAAGGTGTTATCCGAATACCCTTTAACAATCCCATTGGCCACTGCTATGGCGATATCTTCAGACGCCCAGGCTGCAATTGCGCTATTATCGGCAAAGGTTAGCTCTGCCTTTTCTTGTACACCAAGTTTCTGGTTCAGGATACGGCTCATAATAACCGCCAGTTCCTGTCTGGTGATGTTATTTTGCGCATTTACAGCCACTCCGCCACCCGGAGCCGGATAGCCTTTCAGCAAGCCGTCGTTTACGGCTGCAGCCAGTGCCTGCCTGGACCATTGTGGAATACCTGCTTGATCGCTAAATGTATCAAGAACCGTTTCACTTTCTGCGTTCAGGTTTAACGCCCTGGCCAGTATAACAGCACATTCAGCTCTGGTTATATTCTTGCCGGGCATAAAAGTGTTGTCGGGGTAACCGGTGATTATTTGTTTGCCGGCCAAAGCTTTAATGGTTGCTTCTGCCCAGTGACCGTTTAAATCAGTAAAAGAGACATCGATATTATTATCTGCCGGGGGCTCCTGATTGGTGTCTTCGTTGGTGCTACCAGGCTCTTCAGGTTCTGTAGAAGCATCCTGGTTGTTGCCACCGCTGCTAGGTGCACCGCCGGCGCCGATGCTATACGCAAAAGTTTTAACGGCGCTGTACAAATTATCTTTCTCGGCCACAGCCTTGAAAATAGTAGTGCTTGTCACGGCGATAGGCGCAGTATACTCCTTTTTGCTCTGGCTATCTACAGGACTGGTATCATCGGTAGTGTAATAAATTTTTGCGCCGGTAGTAGCAGATTTAAAGCTTACTTTAACGCCGGCGGAATACTTGCCGGGTACCGGACTGGCTGTGGGGGCGCTCAAGGAAACCTGTGACGCACCGGTTAGATTTACGGTAAGGTTAACCATGGGGAAATTATCCCCGCTAACAGCGCCAATTGCGAACTTTACCTGAGCAGGATCGCTTATGGCAGTGTACTCATTACCGTTAACGACAACCTTAAAGGTTACGATTTGATCTTGCTCACCTGTTACTATAAGGTCCTGGTAAGCGCCACTTTTAATAGCAACTTCTCCCTTTACCTCGTTGTTAATATATGCTTTAACAGTGCCTGAAACGATGGCGGTGCCATCGGCTGCTTTTACCGTCCCGTCATAAATTGCAGGAAATGCAGGTATAGTTGGGGCAGCTGGCTCAGCAAATGCCGCACTGGCCAGGCACATGGAGAAAACCAGAGCTAAAGCGATGACAATTCTTAACGATGCACATTTTCCAGCCGTCATGTTAGCACCTCATTATTATTATAAAGTTGGCAGGGTGGGTTACCAAGATAACCCACCCCAATTGAATAACTAATCGATTTGCATGAGTTTATTATTATTTTCCGTTGTAGATGAGATCCTGCCCGATATTGGCGGCCAGTTGCTGCCATTCGGTCAGGTATGCCCAGTAACCGTCACCATTGAATAGCTCTGCGTACTCGTCGGTTTCTTCACCATTGGGGGTGACCCAGGAGTAGCTGATCCATTCGGCCAGGTTGCCCAGGTATTGGCCGGGGTTCCAAACCAGCTTGGAGCCTTTATACATGGAACCCAAAGCTAAATAAATATCATCGGACTGTCTGTATAAGGGTCTTCCGTCCTCTTTATTGGTGTCATTCACGCTTACACCAACCAGATTCCAACCGGCGTTAAGGTTACGCACTTGTGGCATCATCAGTGACGGATGAGTTACGCGAGCAAATACATACTCAGCCACATAATCAGCGGTGCCAAATTCGCCTCGCTGACTGGTCTTGACAAAATAAGCCTTCAGCGGTTCAACAACTTCGGTTGGGTCTACTACACGCCAGTTGTTGATCTCTTCCCCGGCTGTCTCATCCCAGGTGATGATCTTGGAATATTTGACTCCGTTAGCGTCCAGCAGGTCTTTAAAAGTGCCGTAAGCTTCAGGATTACCGTTAGCTTCCACGCACTTCTTGGCCAGATACTTAGGCGTAGAAATGAGCTGCCATCTATCGAAGTCCAGTTCACGCATCAATTCAACAGGAGTGACGAAAGCAATTTCTACTACGTTTGAAGTAATAACCACTTGCTGTTCGTTCATGAAGGAAGCCTCAAACTGTACTGTTTTACCGGCCCAGCTTTCAGGAACGTAAATATAGAAGTGTTGTTTAACTGTGCAATAGGTTGCATTAAAGCAACGGCATAAATCCTGGCAACCGGTGCATTTGTCGAAATCACAAGGTATGCAATCTGCATCAGGTGAATAAGCAGCGATTAACTCTGTGCTGACCACAAAGTCTTTAAGTTCTCCACCTTGTTCACCAACTTGATAAGCCTTAACACATACACTGTAGTTATCGGCTGCGCCCATGCCTGGTATGCTTAGGGTATCAAGCCACACTGCAGCTTCCAGAGGCCAGGCGGCCCGGGCTTTTTTGTCGTTAACGTTGGTAGCCAGAGGTTTAACTTCCAGGTTAAGATTGTTGTTTAAAGAAATGTTAGTATCACATACAGCACTTGTCAGGTTTGCGGAACTGGCTACCAGCTTAATGGGGATGTCTACAGTTCCTCCCTGTCTTACGGCTTCGGGTATAGCGACATCGGACATAATGGGCTTAAGGTATACTGTAACTTGATTTTGCCCGGCAGGAATAACGATACTTCCGATTTGGTTTTGGTCAGCAGCGCAATCTTGGGCAGTTGCATAAAAGTGGCCGGCAACTTCCGGGATACCACCATTTGTGTAGAAAGCGTCTAATTTAATAACCCGAGCAATCTCGTTGGTGGCCAGGTTTTTACATGCGCAATCATCCAACAGTTGAATAGTCAGTTCATTGCATTTGTTGAACTTGAGATTTGTGGGGCATTCTTTCCAGGCAACAGTTACAGGTGCATTGCCGATAAGTTTAAATCCATACGGCTCCGACACGAATTTGCATTTATCATTCGATTTATTCCAAGCAATACCCGATATTACATCGTTTCTTTCGGCAACGATTCTGAATTCATATTCACCAGCGCATTGATCTGTTGGTATACCACAACCAAATTCTCCTTTAGCGTTGGTTTTGACGTTACCAGAACATAAATTACTGATAGTTTCCCAGTTGCAATCGTCTTTTGCTTTTACCTGCACGCCGACGTTGACATTGCTCATGCCATCACCATTGCAGTTTACAACTTTGCCTGTTACGTAAAGGCAGCTACAGGCGTCTTCAATGGCTGCATATTGAACATCAACAACACCGGCCGGCCAGTAATAAACAGGGAACATTTTCGTTAAGGCATCATTACAGCAACCGCTCACCGTCATTTTAAAACAGTAGGTTTCTTCCTGGCATGGTGCGGTGGCAATAATGTTCTGCAGTTTATCACCAACCACAATTGTATTTACTTTTGCTTCGGAATTGACCAGTTCCTGCATAGCAGGAATGCTTAAAGTTACCACATTACCAGCTATTTGAGCTGTAGGCTGAGCAAAGTACCAGTTTCCGTCATTAGTGTATACTTTAACCGGCACGGTCAACCCTGTTGTTGCGCTTAAATCGAAATCGCCCTCTTTATTAGTAGAGTCAAAATCGATCGCAATAGTTACGTTATCGGCGTAACCAAAGCAACTAGCGTTTAGATTCAACCCTGTGGCTTCGAAAACATAAGTCGCTTTTCCACTGGCTAAAGCGTAGTTAGGGCCAAAACAATCAGCAGTGGCCTTAACCTCAAGATTATTGTCGGCTGCCATTGCCGCACCGGCAAACATAAAGCAGCACAGTGCAACAATAGACATAATCAGCATAAATTTGTTATTTCTTTGTGACACTTAAGTTTCCCTCCTTCTCGTTGGTACTTGGTAACTCGGACCATATTGTTGTTCAACTAAATTACTACCAGGCATCCCTCCCTTACTTCATATATATAATGCAATTTCATGCATCACTCCTTCCATAGAATTATTAATATACTTAGCAAATTTACCTTACATACCATGTTAATCCAAATCATCTTATTAGACACGCTTTAGCCATTAAAAGTTCCGCAATTGATTATATACTGCTCTAGTTTTTCAGAAATGTATTTATCCAAGTTATATTTATTTATAAACCGTTAAATTATTACATTAATTAATTGATTTTAAATATACCTTTACCTTCATTAATATGTATGAGCAAATTGTCTCCGCCGATAAGTCCCTGGCGGTAATCCGCCTGTTGCTTTTAGTGAGCCAAAAATACAAATAAGAATAGAAATAAACGCTTTTATTGGTTAATTAATCTATGCATAGAATAATCATACATGAATTACTTTAAATTATCAATAAATTTTCTGCTAATTTGACATCGTCCGACCGGACAAGAACTTCGATAGCCGCACTTAACACGAGCCTGCCAGGTTAATCAGCTTATTTACTGTATATATACCTGCACTACCAGGAAATGTTTGTTTAGAACAACACAGGACGCGTTTTTGCGCATCCTGTGACACAAACCGGAATTCTCTCCCGCTCAACTATGCTGATTTACTAATGTCCTTTTTTCCTCTCCATAGCTTAGCCCTAACTTTGCTGCTAAAGTCATCCATTAAGGTATATCCCACCGGCACCAGCACCAGGGTAATCAGCGTGGAGAAAAGCAGCCCACCCACCACTACCGTGGCCAGTGGTGCCTGTGATTCAGACCCCTCACCAATCCCCAGGGCCATAGGCAGCATAGCTATGGAAGTACACAGCGCCGTCATGAGAATCGGCCGCAGCCGGGTGGGTCCGGCCTTTAAAATGGCATCATTCCTCTCCAGACCGCGCCGCCTGAGAATATTGACATAGTCCACCAGCACTATAGCGTTTTTCACCACTATACCCACCAGCATAATCACACCGATAAAGGCTACAACACTGAAGGTCCGGCGGGTGATTAACAGCGAAAACACAACTCCGGTCAGGGTTACCGGTACCGAAAACATAATTACAAAAGGATACATTAAGGATTCAAACTGGGCCACCATGACCAGATAGACCATAATGATGGCCAGCACCAGCACCAGCAACAGCGTGCCAAAGGTATCAGCCATCTGCTCCTGCTCACCGCCGTATTCCACCAGGTAACCGGAGGGCATGTCTATTTTGGCCACGCCTCGCTGAATATCCTCGGTAACGCTGCCCAGATCACGCCCGGCAAGCTGAGATGTAACCGTCACAATGCGAGCCTGGTCCTCACGGGAAATACTATTGGGGCCCTGTTCCTGCGTTAGTTCCGCCACCTGGCTCAAGGGGAGCAAGGTGCCGGCCGGTGTAGTGATATTCAGGCCGGACAATTCGCTTTGGGAAAACTTTGTGCCGGTTTCCTGCAGCTGCACCCGGATGTCCACCTCATCACCGCCCACCCGGTAGCGGGTGGCCACAGTACCGTCAATAGCCGTGCGCACGGCGGATGACACCTCGGCCAAACTTAAACCGTACATGGCTGCCCGGTCCCGGTTTACAATGATGTGCAGCTCAGGACGTCCCTCTTCCATGCTGCTGGCTACCTCGCGGGTACCGGGTACTTGCTCTACCACAGCGGCCACCTGTTCACCAAGCCGGGCCAGAACATCCAGATCATCACCGCTAATTTTAATTTCTATCGGCGCAGTACCGGTCCCCATGCCCTGCTCCATGGCTGAAACGTTCAGATCCACACCGGGAATGTCTTTTAGCTGCTCATCCAACCGGGTGGCCAGGTCATCCGAGGTTACATTTCTCTTGGCCTTATCCACCAGCTGGATTATCAATTGGCCTCTGTCCGAGCTGCTGCCCTCAATCATTGATCCCCCGCTGCCGATAAGGCAGGTAATACTATCAATGGCCGGGTTGTCTTCGATCATCCGTTCAATATCGGTAATTACCCGGTCGGTTTCATTCAGCGAGGTGCCTTTCGGCATTTGCACGTCAATAGTCACAAACCCCTGATCCTCACTGGGCATGAACTCCATCCCCACCAGGGGTACAGCGCACAGGGTTATCACAAACGTGATCACAACTACTATAATCGTCAGCTTTCTACGCCTCAGGGCAGCCTGCAAAAGCCGGCGGTAATTCTCGTCCAGTGTTTTAAACCATCTTTCGGAGACACTGTACAACCGCGACACACCCCGCGTTTTTACCTCACTACCGGTTGCCTGTTCTTCCTGAGCTGCGCGGGCTTTTAACCAGCGGGAAGCCAACAGCGGCACTACGGTTATCGCCACCAGCAGCGAAGCCAGGATGCAGAAGCTAATGGTCAGTGCCATCGGCGTAAAAAGCTGAGCGGCCATACCTGAAGCGAAAATAAAGGGTACAAACACCGCCACCACCGTCAGTGACGAGGCGATAACTGCCGACCCCACCTCATCCGTGGCCTGCCGGGATGCGGTGAGGGGATCCAGCCCGGCTTCGTTGTGCCGGACAATATTTTCCAAGACCACAATAGAATCATCTACTATTAAGCCTACCCCCAGAGCCAAACCGCCCAGGGTAATGACGTTGATGGTCATGTTATCAAAATAGAGCAGCACGAAGGCGCCGATAATGGAAAGCGGTATCGACGTTGATATAATCAGGGTGCTGCGGAAATTGCGCAGGAAAATCAAGACCATCAGTACGGCCAGAATACCGCCGATAACTGCGTGGTTGGTTAAATTTTTAATGGACGTATTAATGTACTCCGACTGGTCCATGATAATTCGAAAATCGACCGAAGGAAGTTCCCGCTCCAGCTTTTCCAGTTCCGCCCTGACATCTTCGGCAGCGGCTACCGTATTCCCGCCACTTTGCTTGTTGATCATCAGCAACATGCCCGGCTCACCGTTAACCCGGCCAATTTGCGTAGTTTCCTTCTGCCCGTCCACCACCCGGGCAACATCACTCAAGTACACCGGGCTTCCCCCGAAGCTGCCCACCACTACCCTGCGGATCTGGTCCAGGTTTTGAAATTCACCGGTTACCCGCAGCAGTAAATCGCTGCGGCCCTCCTGCACGCTGCCGGCGGAAACATTCCTGTTATCGCCGCCCAGGACGGCGGTCAGGGTATTTATGCTCAGGCCATAGCCATTCAGCTTAACGGGATCCACCTGAACCTGGATTTCCCGTTCCCAGCCGCCTATATAATAAGCGCTGGCTACCCCGCTCACCCGCTCCAGCCGGGGCTGAATGATTTCGTCTACTGTCTGCTTGAGCTGCATGGGGTCTGAACTGTTTACCGCTAAATATATTATGGGCATCATGGACAGGTCCGCTTTAAAAACCACCGGTGCAGACGCTTCCTCCGGCAGGATATCGCGAATCAGGTCAATGTTCTCCCGGATTTCCAGTGAAGCGGCATCCATATTTGCTCCCCAGTCCAACATCAACATGACTGTGGAGCTGCCCGTCATACTTGTCGATGTAATAGTATCCAAATCGCTTACCGAGCTGAGTACAGATTCAATTGGCTTGGTAATCTGCTCTTCAATTTCCTCCGGACCTACCCCCTGGTAATTGGTCATGACCAGTGCCACCGGCAATTCCATTTCAGGGAATAAATCAATGCTTAGCTTGGAAAAAGATACTGCCCCCAGCAAGAGAACTATGGTTACACAAACAAAAATCAACATCGGCCGCTTAATTGAAACGTCGGTAATTTTCATAAGCTTACTTCACCTGGCTCTTTACTGACACTCTAGTATTTTCATCGAGCATGTTTTGGCCTGATGTAACCACCTGGTCTCCCACCTTAAGCCCCTTGAGAATTTGAATTTGTTTGCCGTCACTGGCACCTAGTGTAACCTCTCTGGATTTTACCCGGTCCTGGCTAACCACCCAGACAATATCCGCACTGTCTCTTTTAACCGCCGCTTCCCTGGGCACTAGTATAGTTTCCGGTAATGTTTGTTCAATTTGTACTTCGGCAAACATGCCGGGCTTTAACAAGTGCCGGGCATTATCTATCTGCACCTTAATGGGATAAGCTTTGCTGGTGGGATCCGCTGCCAGGGCAATGTTCGTGATTACCCCGGTAAACGGTTGGCTGGAAACCGCGCTGACGTTTACCGGAACCTGTTGACCCTGTTTAATTTTATTGATCTGGCTCTCTGTTACGGTGGTGTTCACCTCTACTTTAGCCAGGTTAACCACGGTTACTACGGGTTTTTGAGCAGCAGCACTTGCTAGTTCGCCCGGATTAACATTAATGGCGGTTACTACGCCGCTGATGGGCGATTTAATAAACGAGTTGTTATACTGCTGGTTATAGTTCTCCTTTGCCATCGCTACGGCTGCCTGGGCGCTGGCCAGCGCTGCAGGCGCTACCTGCTCGAAATTTACCTTGGCTTGCTTGTAGGGTATTTCATAAGCTGTTTCAAACCCTGCCTGTCCTGCCTGGGGAATGGCTCCCGATTCATAGAGCTGTTTGCCCCGCTCGTAGTTGGCAGAGGCCTGTTCGAAATTGATGCGAGCTATTTCCAGGTTCGACTGAGCCTGGGTCACGCCTTGCTCGGCCTGGTGGATTGCCGCCTTCAGTGTAGCCTCGGAGGTATTCTCCAGAGTAATCAGTGTTTGGCCTTTACTAACCTGGCTGCCCACCTGCACATTAACCGCTGCAACCTTACCACCCTGCCCGCTGGGTACAACATCCGAGGTGGCCAGGGCTTCCAATTTACCTGTGACCACGGTAATATCACTAAGGGTTCCCTTGCTCACCACCGCGGTTTGGACTGGGATTACAACTTCCTCATCTTTAGTTTCGGCCTGTTCCTTATTGCAGCCGGTCAGGCAAAACATAATAACCAGCCAACCTGCTATCATAAATAATGCCTTACGTTTAATGGCAACTACCTCCCCTAACAACAGTCAGTTAATTATTTAGTTGAATATAACTACTTACTCTAGTTTATTAGTCTTGCCCTCCCTTTCCTCTTGTTGCATCAGTGCAAGTATCTTTTCATTTATATTGATCATATGTAACAGATCCTGCTCATCCAGGTGTCCAAGGTAGCGCTGCATGACTCTTTGCCTGGCAGCGTCACATATATCAACCACATCTTGCCCGGCATTTGTTAACGTCAACCAGACAACGCGACGGTCTTCCTCCGAACGGCTGCGCACCACCATCCCCATTTTGCATAGCCGGTCAACCTGGGCAGTCACGGCGCTCAGGGACACCCTTAAGTCGTCTGCCACACTGGATACCGTTGCCCGGCCCCGCACGCTGATTATTTTCATCATCATAAACTGATTGCCCGTTATTGCATTAGGCAGAGTACCTTCTATTTCCTGGTGCAGCCTGCGCAAAAATATTTGACCCAGCTCATCCAGGCGGTCATAGTAACGGGCAATAATTTTACTTTTTTCGGTAGTCATTAAAATTATCCCTCCTTTGCCTGAGTATTTCGGTAATTGTTTTCATATTTAATTATTTATAAGATTAAGTATAATTTCTTTACCCGGAGGTGTCAATTGGCAGTCATGGGAGCGAAATAAAAAAACACTTCCAAGTACTCTTAAGAGAACTGGGAAGTGTCGAAACAATAATTAAAGTCAAAAGGGTAGAAAGATCAGGTTTACAGGCAAAAAAGAGCCGGCCGGCGGTATAAATTCCAGTACTTTTTCCTGACCGGGTTCAATAACGCCGATTAGGGCAAACTCTGTCTGGGGCTGCATAATTCCCTTGTTGGGCAGGTAAAATGCTTTTCCACCGTCACTCTCCCACTTACCGGCCCCGGAAAACACGCCGCCACGCGGTGAAAATATGACCCCCATTCGCTCCCGAGCCTGTATGGTAATTTTATAAGTAACACCGCAGTTGCCCAAGTTTTTACTCTGCTGAGAGTCATTGCCCGGCAAATTGGATTGGTTATCATGCCCGGTTAAAAATTCATCATAATTACCGTCTGCCACAACTAAACGGACCGGCTCCGTGCCATCCAGCTGGATTGACAAAGATCGGTTAGCAGCAGGGAAAGTACCCCGGATATGCACATCGTCCTTATTAAGAATAGTAAGGTGTCTGTAATCCTCCATAGTAGAATGTTCCCCTGTGACAATCACTTGAAACAGCAATTCCCCCAATGCGTCGACATCAAATATGCCGTCAACTGTAGCACCAGGCTGAACCAGACTATTGATTTCTTCATTAAGTTTATATATTTGCCCCGGCTGCAGCTCGATATACTTAGCGCCAGCCTCATTAAAATCCAGGTACCGGTAAGCAGCCGATCTACCCACTGCCATCACCTCACCCGGTCCGGCTATGCCTGCTCGTTTAATAAGCAGAGATACCGGTGCATCGCTCTGGTTAATGAGCAATGGGATTATTTTTTTATTTTCTCCCGAACCGTTTATATGATGATAGTACAAGCGTGTTTCGCCGCTAAAAAAATCGCTAAATAAAATACCGTCTTCCAGCACTGTTTCAGGGCTGTTGCTAATCATTACCTTCAGATTGTCTATACTTACGTCAGGATTAACTTGATCCAAATCCAATACATTGAAATTAGTTATATTGCCCAGGGGTTCGCCGGGGATAGGATAATGCAAGTTATAAGTAAGCCGGTCCATCTTTACCTCGTCAGTTACTGTAAGCGTTTTGGTAAAAGGCTCACTCCAATTACCCTGGCTATCCATTACCTCCAGGGTAACCTGGTATTCTCCCGAAGCAAAATAAGCTCTCTCCCGGCCTGTCCATTTACTTTCAACAATAATATCCCCATCGGGATCATAACTTTTATCGTTGAAATAAATCGTTTCACCCTGGGGTACTACATCTTTTTCAAATTCAAACTCAGCCACAGGCGGACGGTTTGGCGGGGGCAGCTGTTTGATAATTATCTCTTTGGTGTCCGGCAGGTAATCAACCTGATAGTTTAATTTTTCCGCCAGGAAACGCAAGGGTACCAGCGTAATATTATTTTCAATAACCGGCGCCCCGGTAATAGCCAGCACTTCGCCATTTACTATGGCCTCAGCTACACCTGGCTCAAGGCGGATCTCAACATCATTATGCCGCACGGAAATTTCCCTGGCCTCGGCATCCCAGCCAACCTCAGCACCATATACTTCTAAAATAAAACGCAGCGGAACCATGGTGGTGCTGTCACTAACACTGGGAGCCACTTGCATTTCATAGGGCATCCCGTCCACCTGCACAACCGGATCATTTATTTTCATGATGACGGTTTCTGCCTCGTTTTCCGCCGCCCCAGGGGCAGCAGCTATAAGAAATAAGGTTATAAACACTAAGTGGATTAAGCACCTGCGCATAGTTGGCCTCCTTCTACTTCCAGTGATATTTAACCGATTGTATCTAATCATATAGTGCAGCCTAAAATGGCATAAATATTAAATTAATCGGTAAAAAGGACCCGGCCGGCGGAATAAACTCCAGCACTTTTTCTTTACCCGGCTCGACAACGCCAATCATGGCATATTCCGTCTGTGGCTTTAATATACCCTTATTAGGCAAGTTAAAAGCCTCACCGTCCCAGGAACCGGCTCCAGCAAATACGCCACCCCGGGGTGAGAATATTACCCCAACTCGCTGCTGGGTACCGATTCTAACCCGGTATACCACCCCGTAATTACCGGTGTCACTACTGAACAAGCTGTACCGTCCCATGGTGCTGGTATTGTTATCCTTGCCGTATAAAAATTTGTCTTCTTTACCGTCGGCAACGATAAGCCTTGCCGGCTCATCACCTTTTAGCTGTACCGATACAGAGCGGTTGGCCAATGGGAAAGTGCCCCGGATATGGTTATCATCACGGGGTAGAATCGTTAAATTGTCGTATTCAAACAGCTGCTCCTGGTTGCCAACTGCTACTACGGAGTAAAGCAGGTCGCCATCTGCCTCCACATCAAACATTGCATTTATAACCTGTCCCGGCTCAAGAGTATTAACTATCCCTTCATTAATAATAGCTTGTTCACCTGGCTGCAACACTAAAGTGCGAGCTTGACTTCGATCAAAATCCAGAAAACGGTAAGCAGCTGTTTTGCCCGCAGACATAGCATCACTCGGGCCGGCCACACCCCACCTTTTAATCACCAGTTTTACGGGTTTGTCTTCCTGATTTATAGCTAAAAGAAATAGTCTCTTCTTCTCGTTTGAACCATTGATGTGGTGAAAATACAGTCGATTTTTCCCACGAAGGGTATCGCTGTAGAGGATACCGTCTTCTTTGATTTCCTCCGGACTATTGCTGACAAGCACTTGTTCCCTGTCCATGCTTACCGGCGGGTCAAATTGTTTTAACTGCAGCACAGGTATGTTAAGGTTGCCCAGTGGTTCCCCCGGTACAGGATTTTGCAGGTTGTAGGTAAGACGGTCCATTTTAACTTCTTCCGTTACGGTTATCTTTTTGGTACAAGGCTCACTCCAGGCCCCCAGGCTGTCTTTAACCTTTAATGTTACTTCATATTCACCCGGGGCAAAGAAAGCCCGCTCATTACCGGTCCAAATTTCGGTTACGATTTGGTCGCCATCCGGATCGCTGCTTTGGTCTTCGTATACCACCGTTTCACCCTGAGCCACAGTTTCCTTATTGATAACGAAGTCGGCTATGGGCGGTATATTTGCAGGTGTTAATTGTTTAATATTTATCTCTTTGGTTTCGGGTATAAAACTCACTTGATAGTTTAAACTCTCCACCAAAAAACGCAATGGGACCAGCGTTGTTTCATTAACTACAGTTGCTGCTCCGGATATAGTTTGAGGCTCACCGTTAATCATAGCCTGGTTACTACCCGGCTGCAAAATGATGTTTTTATCGTTTTGTTGAATAGCTATTTGATTGTCTTCTTTATTCCAGCCGACCTCAGCACCAAAGATTTCGGCAATGAAGCGCAGGGGTACCAGGGTTATTCCTTCATTAAGCCGTGGTGCAGTTTCTAACTCATACGGCACCCCATCAACCCTGGCCTGGCTTTCGTTAAGTTTTAATGCCACCGTGTCCACCTGTGTATTTGCCGGTGCGGCAATAACAGGAGAGGCAATTAAAAAACAGCTGAGTATACCGGCACAAATATTTATTATGTAACTTCGCATATTAACCTCCGTAATATTATTTCAATAGCCATTTGAGAATCCGTATTTTTTTACACAAAAGCAGCATAATTTGACTGACGTTTTAAGCTTCCGACAAATGATAAGCGCTATTATAAAATAGCGCTTTAATTCTTCTTAGGGGACAGCAATTGGATTTGTGCAGCAACAATACGAAACCTCGTCTTAGTAAACATAAAACATAAGCTATTACTAAACTAATTCCTTGCCAGTGAGGTTTTTAAAATTCGCTACCAGTATCGCATGTTGATATTTTAGCAGCGCTAAATTAGTCTCATATGAAGCCAGTTCAGCTTCACTTGTTTTGATATCCATTGCAGTGGCCATACCAACATCATATTTAACTTTAGCGACCCTTAACGTCTCTTCCATCAGCTTGATCGCGGCATTTACTTTGTTGTATTGCTCTTCGGCAGCCTGGATATCTTTATATAATGTAAAGACACCGTTTCGAACTTCCTTACGTGCTTCCTCAACATTCAGTTCAGCTATATCAACGTCAATTTTTTCTATATCGTAGGAACTTAGCGCTCCTGAACCAGGGCCATACCGAAAGTAACTTAAATCCATTTTTTGCAGGTTAACTAACTGCTGAAGACTCCATAAAGCTTCACTGCTTGTTTCAGCCCGGCTGGCCTCAGCATTTATATTATCCACTTTAAATGTCTCAAAGGCTATTTCGTCTTGAAGGATTGGCCTGTCTTCAGGCCATAAGCCAATTACTGCATTAAGCTCAACATAAGCTTTGTCCAAATTCTCAATGGCCTCCTGCAAAGCAGCGGCAGATGCTTGCACCGTTGATTGAGCCGCAACCATTTCCGGGTTTGATATAGTACCTACTTGCGCGCATATTTTTGCCAGGCGTTCGGCCAATTGATCTTTAGCCAGCGTAATTTCCGCGTTTTTAATTTTTTCCTGGGATATCAGCACGCTTATATATTTTTGGTAGGCATCAAGTTTAACGTTTTTTTCTTCTTGCTGCAATAATTTGCTTTGAGTTAAGTATCTATTGCTTGTTTGCATTAATTTGGTAAACGAAGATTCCGCTTTTTCATTTACGGGACCACCACCGCCACTGGGTCTTAAACTGACATCATCTGCTGCATCTTTTCTGGCTTCCCAGGCTTGGTCTTTAGCCAAGTTACCACTTTTTAAGGCTGTACTATTTTCCACAGCCATTCTCATAACATCTTCTATAGTCAACTGAGGAGTTGCAGGTTCTTTCGCCAGAGCAGCTGAGGCTGTGCCCAAAAACACCATGATCATCGCTAAGAACATTACGGTCAGTTTTCTCACTCTCCACCACCCTTTACCATTATTTAATTTAGTTAACTATTTAACAGCTAAATTATAGCTAAAGTTGACTGTATTGTCAACAATATCAGGCGGCTCATAAATATGTATAGAAAGAGAAAGCCTGGGTCCGAGAACCCAGGCTTGTTTAACTGATTATTTACTTAACTGTCAGGGTAGCGGTCTTGGTTTCGTTATCCCACTGAGCTACTGCGTTCAAAGCAATACCAGCTGCGGATAAGGATACGAAGGTCCGGCCGTCTTTAATTTCTGCACCTTTGTCGGTGGGCAGGTTAGTGCCATTCAGTTTGACCTGCGGGTCACCAACAGTCAATTGTACAACCCGGTCACCTTTAATGAAGGTAGCGGCCTTGGCTTTGTTATCCCAGAAAATATTCTGCGGCGCTACGCCCAGAGCAGTAGCGGCATCACGCAGTTGAACCATAATCCGGCCGTCAGAAATGTAGCTGCCATTGTCACCAAGAGCGATGGTGGTGGTCAGTGTCTGGTCGGAAGGAGCAGGAGTTCCTACGATAGCTGCAACAGTCTTGGCTGCGGTACCGGTTTCGGGGAAGATTTTACCGCCGTCAAGCTCGAATGCTTGATAACCGCTAATTTCAACGTAACCGTTTTGACCATTAGTATCAAACACATCATCAATTTCATTCCAATTATTTACTTCGTTAACAGCGTCGCCTTTAACTTTTACTAAAACATCGCCTTCCGGGGCAGTCCGGTCAACGGTTACTGCCAGGTTTTTCAAGGTAAGGGTGCTGGCAACATTACTGTCTTTATCAATAGTAATTACTATATCTCTGTCGTCATTACCAGTGGTGATATTATCTGTTTTAATTTTCATGTCGCCTTCAGTTACTTCTACATCCTTGTAATTAACCCACTTGAAACCTTCGGGCAGTTGCACCAACAATTTAGCTTCACTTAGAGCACCGGCTGTATTTTCGGTAATAGTTAAATCACCAATGGCCTGACCTGCTTTACCGATGGCCAGTATCGCTGCATCGCCGGCAGAGGTTATGGTTACAGCTTCAACTGTTTTAGCAACTGTCAGTTCACCGGAAAGACCACAGGTACCGCCCACTTCGATGACCAGATCACCGGTGGTACCGGGCTCGACAACAACTTCCATTTCTTCGAGCACTAATTCGGCTGCATCGCTTGATTTGCCGTCAATTTTCCACTTAGCGGTTTGACCGTCTTTACCGGGGAAACCTTCAAAGACTAATCCTAAGCCACTGTCCCTGTCCGTGTCAATTTTGCCCCACTTATAGTTGGAGGGCAGGGTGAGTGTTAAGGTACGACCGTCCATTAAGCTCTCTTTGATGGATTCTTCAATAGTGATGTCGGCAATTACCTGTTCCAGCATGCCGGCTACTATTGTAGTGGGTTCACCGGCAGTAATGGTGGAATCAAACTGTCCATATCTACCAACAAACACTTCGTTTGGCGTGAAATCGCTTTCACCGTAGATTTTAGCGGTAATATCACCAATCTCAGCATCGGTTTCATCTTCCACTACAATCTCAACCTCGACTTCAAAAGCAATGGCTTTTTTGCTTTCTTTGAAACCATTGAGGTTTAAATTCAATTCATCTTCATCGGCATCAAATGCATTTTCCAGAGCATTTGCCAATTCATCTTTAGTGTTATAGCCAGGTACTTCGCCCCAGAATACCTTCACATTTTCCACAACGCCCCATTCAAATCCGTTGGGCAGAACAAACTGTAAGCTTTCTTTTTCACTTTCCAGAGCGCCGGGCACATCTTCTTCAATACGGATAGTTACTGTGTCGCTATCGCTGAAAGTAGGAGCATCGGTTACTTCTATTTCAACTTCGCCACCGGTGCAGCGACCTACAGTAACGTCACCGGATTCAAAACCACTGGTGCTGGGAGCTTTTAATCTTAAGTCAATGTCGCCTTCAAATCCGTCTTCAATATATACATTGCCAAGATACAGGTACATGTACGAATCCCAATTGTCAATAAGGTCACTATCCGCACCATTAATGGTTACCTGAATTTCGTTTTCATCCAGCATATCAACATCAATGGATGCACCCTTTAAACCGTTTGTGTCACCTTGATAAGTATCTGGAATCTTAAAATAGTTGCCGTCTATTTCGCCGTAAACACCATTACCCACTGAATCCCAATCACTATTTTTCATTACATTGTCTTTACTTTTTCCGGCCTGCAAGAATTGGAAGTCACTAGGCAGGGTCATTGTTACACTATCACCATTGGAAAGCTGACCGGCCGTAAATTCAAAAAATACTGTACCTAATTGAGCTTCCTGATCATCATTAACCGTTGGTATATTCAATGTTCTAGTATCGGAAGCAAATGCGGCAAACGGAAATACCATTGTTAAGGCAAATACCACTGCCATTACCAGGCAAAACTTTTTGTTACGTACTTTACGCAAATCTAATTCCCTCCTTAAAATATTTTTGGCCTACCGGCCTGGAAAAGATGGTGCCTTTATATCCTGGTGTTGCATCCCTCCTTATTCATTTGCAGTTAAATAACTAACTGGTTTTATAGAGAAGTGGCTTGGCCACCGACTCTCCTTTAAATACGAACTTATGATATTAGACACGCCTTTACAGGCAAAAGTTCCACTGGTTAGTTATTTTTCATTTAGATGGGGCTTTTTGTAACTCTTAGTTTAGCATTCTGTTTTTAGACACCTCGTTATCAGCAAAAGTTCCAAGGCAGGGTATTTTTTTTCTAAAACGCTGTTCCTGGCAGTAAAGGCAGCGGTATAATACATATGGAAAATTGATAAACCCGGCGTATTATTCAATAATTGAAATAATCGGTCATATAGACATTAGTATCCTTTGTAATTATATTAATTTTCAAGTAAATTATTAATTAGATTAACTATTTAGCTGCATTGTTTTTAGCAAATACAAACCTGGCACCGGAACTTTTCAATATATACGCGTGTCTAAAAAGTGTCCGGGGTTAGAAATTTGAGGGGGAACAATCCCTTTGGATAATGTAAAGCCTTTGGATAAAGTAAAGCTTCTGGTTGAGAAATCACAAAAGGGAGACACAAAGGCATTTGAGCAGCTGGTCATCCTATATCAGGATAAAATTTATATGCTTTGTTACCAGCTTTCAGGTAATTATGCCGATGCCCAGGATTTAGCGCAGAATGTTTTTATAAAAGCGTATCGAGCATTGCCCGGATTTCGCAACGAAGCTGATTTCGGTACCTGGCTGCACCGTATCGCGGTTAACCTTTCCATTAATGAAAGGCGCAAAAGGAAACCCGATGTCTACCTTGACAACCCGGTACAGACAGCCGAGGGCGAAATGCCCCGCCTGGTGGCTTCGGATGTTGAAGATCCTGAGATCGCTTATGAAAACAAGGAATTTCGCAATATGGTGCGTAACGCTTTGCAGGAGTTATCACCAGAACATCGAACGGTACTGGTTTTAAGGGAAATGCAGGGTTATTCCTACGATGAAATAGCAACTATGCTGGATTGCTCCCTGGGGACGGTGAAGTCCCGAATCAACCGGGGACGCCAGTCATTAAAAGAGAAGATTACACAACTGGCTGTCTGGCAGGGGAGGAATTCACCTTACCAGGGGAAACAGCATAAAGGGGGTGG
Organism: Sporotomaculum syntrophicum; assembly: GCF_009932395.1. Classification (GTDB taxonomy): domain Bacteria; phylum Bacillota; class Desulfotomaculia; order Desulfotomaculales; family Desulfallaceae; genus Sporotomaculum; species Sporotomaculum syntrophicum. The sequence continues at coordinate 292,356 of NZ_LSRS01000002.1, read as the reverse complement.
AAACAAGTGAACTGCAGCGAAGTAAAAGAAAAGATACCCCAGTGGTTGGACGGGGAACTCGCAGATGATGAAAGCACTTCAGTCGCAGAACATTTAAAAGCTTGCACCGTTTGCCAAAATGAAGTGGAGTTTTGGCGTGAACTCAGCGCCATTTTAAAAGAGGAACTGGGGGATATAACAGCACCGCCCGGGTTCGCAAACGAAGTAATGGCTCAACTTACCTGCCAACAAAGAACCGGTTGGCGCAGGCTCTTATATAGCTGGAAGCGCAGTTTGGCAGTTGCGGCCACTTTTTTACTAATGACGGTGGGTTCTATCGGTGCGTATTTGCAAATGGGTGGTAATATTGCCGGGCATGTGGCCAATAACGACGACGGCTCTACAGCGCAGGTTAGCTCTAAAGAACAAGGGAGCAAAACCCTTCCTAATAACGGTATTGCTAAACCAGGTATTTTGCCGGCTGAATCGAATGGAGAACCTGATAACGAAGCAGCAGGTAACCAATCAACCCCTGTTAGACAAGGGGGCAATCAAGCAACTGTGGGCTCCAGTAGCCCAAATGCAGTTGAAGTTGAGCAAGAACCTGCCGGTGGTGACGTTTCCGGCGATAGCAACAAACAGCCTGGTAACACTGTTCAACAAAAGGGCGGGACATTCTTAGCCGCCAATGAGTCCCCTGAACAGTACGCCCTGTTAAATACAGCTCAGGATCACGTTATTGCACGCACTCTAATTAGGGTTAAGGTTGAACATTTAGCCAATGCTCATAACCAGGCTTTGTCTTTCATCAATAACTCCGGCGCTCAGTACGAAGTGCTCGGATCGGAAAATACGACCGACGGTGGCCAGGTGACTTTAAAGGCGATAGTTAACCATGAAGGGTCCGGGAAGCTGCAGGACGAGCTTAAAACACTGGGTCAGGTAGTTACTGCGGATACGCAAAAAGATGATTTAAATAGCCGGTATAATGAAAAGGTGGAACAGTACCGATCACTGGAAGCCCAAATGACGGCAGCCCAAACATTAGAGGAAAGAAACCAGCTTGAGGTAAAGATGGCCGGTATATTAGCGCAATTAAAGACCTGGGAGCAAGAAAGCAATACTGCAACCATTATTTTGTGGCTGGAGAATTAAGAAATAATTAACGGTAAATTAAGATCCAATTTGAAGGGCAGTAAGTTACTGCCCTTTTTTGTCTCCCCGGATAATTTTATTTAGCAGATGATTAAGGGCCGCTGCCGTTTCGGCCCGGGTAATATCATCTTTGGGGCTAAAAAGATTGCCTGGTTTACCGGTCATCAATCCCAGGACGCGGGCAGTGTACACATCTGCCATTGCCCAGGCTGCAATACTCTCCTGATCATTATAAGGTTGCGGTGCGGCCGGACCAGCTGGTACCCCGTTTATGCTGTCATAGATCCTCACCAAAAGAGTGGCAGCCTCCTCCCTGGTGATACTATCATAAGGGCGAAAGGTGTTATCTTCAAAACCAAACGCAAGATTCCTGCTAAAGGCCAGTGCTACAGAACTTTGCGCCCAGCGCGGGATGGTAGGTGCATCTTTGAATGGCAGAACGTTCTCAGAACTGCCGGCCCCGATCAGTTTGGTGACCAGCACTGTTAATTCCACCCTGTTTACCGCCCGGTCCGGTTTAAAGGTGCCGTCCGGATAACCTTTTAACATCCCCCGGGAGACCAGCTGGCGAATATCTACTTCAGCCCAGTGGTTATCAATATCCGTAAAGGCTTTTTGCAGGCGGGGCAGGCTCAATTGCACACCGGTCACACCACCACTATTATCATCCACAGCGACCAGACTGATGTTTTCAGCCTCCCCGGCTTTAACCGGATAGTAAAAATCGCCGGAACCGGTAATCTCAACCTCTCGAATAATTCCCGCCTGGTATACAACGTAAAGCCGGGAAGATGCAGTGTGACCACTAATTAGTGAAAAATCCTCATAAGGTATAGTAGATATAATTTTAATTTCCGGCGTTTTGACACCTTTGCGTGTTTGAGCCTCTAAGGCAGCTACAATTTGTTCACCCGCCGGGCCGTATAATGCAGTTACCTTAACCGGTTCACCAGGTACGAGGTCACGAGGCCGCACCGGCAAATTATTTTTGGTGAGCACTGAAACGTTGCTTAGCTGATAAACTTGCCCGTTGGTTAAGGTTATGCTTTTGCCTGTTACTTCTTTTAATGCTGAGCTAACCTTGTCCGATGCATCGGCAATATCCACCCGCCAAACTTCCTTGGAAAGAGGATTGGTAATCACCCGCACCCACTGTCCCGGACTTAAAATTCTAGTTCCGGATGCCATTCCCCAGCGAAACACTTGACTTCCCGGTTTAAATTGTAAATTTATGAACCCCTTAGCATTGTCCATTAGATAAAGGGTATCCCGCTCGGCATAAACAACCCGGCCGTAGAAAACATCAGAATAGACGGTAAGGTTTAATACTTCGTTGGTGTTGGGAACCAGATCTAATATTGCCAGTTCCCCTTCACTAATATCACTTAGTTCAATGCTTACCCGATCTCTGTCTATATTAATACCCGGCCTTATATGATAGCTTCTGCCTGGTGAAATAGTTATGGTTTTCGCACCCGGCTCCACAGACACTACCCGGCCAACAGCCAGGTGCCGTTTTACCGCTAAATTATATACCTTACCATCGGCACCAAGGGTAATTTGCACCGGCATACCCGAAAGTACTTTCTCTAGTTCAGCAGTGGTGGAGGCACCAAATGGCAGATCGGCGGTATCCCCATCCACCACAATATCTGAAAAAGATATTACCGCTTCGTCTGCAATAGAAAAAACTTCCTCGTTATCCAGCAGTTTCACCCTGCGGTTTTTCTGGTCAACTCCATTTATAACGCCCGCAATTTCACGGCCGACAATATTGGCTTGCCAGAGCGTCTGCGTGCGAGGGTTAAGCCCGGCATGAACGCTGACACCTGATGGAATGGCCTTGCCCGGAACATTCTTTGCCCGGGTATCAATGGCATACCCCCCTTCCCGGTATTCTTCGTTAATGCGCACCAGTATAGTACGGCCATCTTTAGATAATGCCTTAACACCACTGGCCTGCCAGGTACGGCCAACTGCGTAAACCCGTTCGGGTCGGTCAGGAGGGCCAATCATGTAAAGTTCGGCACCGGCCGGCAGTTTTTTACTTGCTGCCAAAATTCGGTCGTCAACAGCCGCAATGGTATTTTCGGGTAATGTTATTAGTTTTTCACCGGTTATGGTTTCCCTGGCCATTTGCTGCCCGTACACTAGCGCGTAGTCCTGGTTTATTCCCTTTGACGGTGAAGCGTCCTGCTGCAGTGAACTGCCGCGCACCACAATTTTATAAGTTCCCGGTTCAGGAGAGGGTATGTTTACCTGTTCCACATTGTTATGAGTATCTCGTAGGCCCTTATTGTTGAAATCGTTGCCGTAATATTTTTGACCATCCGGTCCAATAACCTCTAAATCCAGATCGTTAACCAGCACCGACCTGGCGCCCGGAGCAGCCGCCGGATCTGTCCAGGCCAAAGTAGCCTTAAGTGGAGCGCCGGAATGGGTAATTTTCTTTTCATAGGTTATGCTGTCACCGCCGGCTACCCCTGCATTATCGTCCACTAAATCAAAGAGTTCGTTTTCTATGGCCATGGTGGTAGCACCGATATCCAGCAAACCAAATCCGGCTGCCTCCGGTTCCTGCTCAAGGCCGGTTGCCCCGTTAATCAAGGCGGCCTTCATCAGGGCTGCGGATGGGTCGGCATGCCTAGTGTTTTCAACCAGATATTGGCGCAATAATGCTGCAGAACCGCCGGTCACCGCCGTGGCCATGCTGGTGCCCTGCATTATGTTATAGTCTGGTCTACCGGCAAGGTTACCCTCCGCCAGCCGGGATGCGGTAGAAATAATTGATGTACCGGGGGCAACCAGTTCCGGTTTAATGCGACCATCACCAGTAGGGCCACGGCTGGAAAAGGCGGCTATTTCATCGCTATCACAAATATCTTTTTCAAAGGCGGGCCGGGGGCTTATGGCTGCACCCACCACCAGAGCATTTTTGCTATTGGCTTCGGCAGTGATAGTGCCCTCCTGAGCACCCGAGTTGCCCGCTCCGAAAATCACTAAAAAATCCGGGTTACTGCGCACAAATTGGTCAATTTGAGCCGTACTGCTAACATAGGCATTCTGCTTTTTACCCCAGCCATTTACATGGATGCGCACATCAGCCTTATAGGCCGGTTCAAAAAGCTCTTTGAGGTCCAGGGGTGGAGCCGGGTTTTGCTCCTTGTCCACGATGCCCTGAAAGTAAAGGCTGGCTCCGGGCGCCACACCGGAATACTTGCCAGCAGATGCCTTACCGCTCCCCACCAGAGTGCCGGCCATATGGGTGCCATGACCGCTTTCGTCGGCGGGAGTATCCACCCCGGCCCATGATTTAAGCATAATCACCCGGGGTTTTTTGCCGGCTGAGCTTTCCAGATCAGGATGAAGGTTGCTCACCGAGCCGGCATCCAGACCACTGTCGGCCAGGCCAATGGTTTGGCCTTCACCGGTAAGCCCCGCTGCAGCGATAAACTGGGGAATGGCCAGCGGCCTGGCCCCCACAATATCCCTGGCCCGGTCATTTAACAGCTCAGGCACGTTATACTTCTCTATGTACAGTACACCGGAGGATGCGGCCAGCTCATTAACTGCACCAGCGGGTAGTTCTACCCGCAGGTAAACACCATTGTCACCGGCACCTTCCAGCACGCGCCCGTCCAGGCTTTTGACGAGGTCTATAACAGCAGTCTTATCACCGGGTTTAGCAAGGGTAACCGTTAGCTCTACCGGGGTGTTATCTGATGTTGAAGTACCGGTAGTGCCGACGAGCCCGGAAGGTGCCTTCTGTTCAGGCAGGTAAGCAGAAACATTTTTAATATACGGCAGATTCACCAGCTCTTGTTTTTGCTCCTCCCTCGCCCGCACCAGCAGAGTTTTGCCATCCAGGCGCCCTAACCAGTCAACCTGTTCACTCAATTCAACTTCCTCTGAAGCGGTTAGAGTCCGGTCAGGTTCCAGGGCAAACATCACCAGATTTGTATCCAGGGTACTTGCTTCCTTATTGTAAGTTGTTTCAGAACGGTCATTTTCGCTCATATTTGGTTCCCGGCTTTGTGACTCCTGCCAGCCCCACACACCCATAGCTATCACTAAAAGCGCTAAGGTTAGCAACCAACGCTTGGATATACGCATTTTATCCTCCTTAAATAAACAATATCTCTAGATCATATCAGGAGTACAATGTACTGGTTGTTTTGCAATTGATTACTTAGCTTACACCATCTTCGACAAAAACCATATAATTTCCTTTTAGTTTATATGATGAATATTTAGTAAGCTTAAGTAATAATTGGGTATATATTTAATGCCTAGATTATATAGACTTACCCAAGAAAATTTTGTTCCTAATTGAACAAATAAAAAAACAGGTTATTTTGCCGAATTAAAATAAACCTGTTTTGTTGCCTGATGTTTTTTTACAAAGTTTTTTAAACTGCATTCATACTATGCTTTAGTGTGCTTGATATTAAACGGTTATTTGGTTTTGAGTTCAGCACGTCCAGCATGGTCAGGGCACGTCCCGTCCCCAAGGCTACGCATGATAACGGGTCTTCAGCAATAATTACATTCAGCCCGGTTTCACGAGTTATAAGCATATCGATGTTCTGCAGCAGCGCCCCGCCACCGGTTAGCACGATACCTTTATCCATGATATCTGAAGCTAACTCCGGAGGAGTTTCCTCCAGAACTTCCTTCACAGTATTCACTACCTGTGACAAGTTTTCATTTATCGCACTATGTATTTGATGACTAGTAACGGTTATTTCTCTGGGCAGCCCGTTAAGCAAATCCCGCCCTCTTACCTGCATGTTAAGCACCGGAGCAGCATCAGGGCAGGCGTTAGCTATTTCAACTTTAATATCCTCACCGGTTCGCTCACCGATGGCCAAATTGAATTCCCTGCGGATATATTTAACAATGGCTTCATCGAATTTGTCACCGCCCAATCTTAAAGACCGGCTTGTTACAACGCCGCCCAGGGAGAGCACGGCTATATCGGTGGTGCCGCCACCAATGTCCACCACCATCGTACCGCCCGGCTGCGCTATATCCAAACCGGCACCCAGTGCTGCGGCCAACGGCTCCTCAATTACAAACGCCTGCCTGGCACCCGCCTGGATTGCGGCCTGTTTTACTGCCCGCTCTTCCACCCCGGTGACGCCGGAGGGTATGCATACCATGACACGGGGTTTAAATAATATTTTATTGCCATTAGCCCTGCCAATAAAATAACGCAGCATTTTTTCTGTGACATCATAATCTGCAATCACGCCGTCGCGCAACGGGCGAATGGCCACTATGTTACCCGGAGTTCGGCCCAGCATGCGCCTGGCTTTGCTCCCCACCGCAATAACCTGGCCTGAGGATTTATCTATAGCAACCACCGATGGTTCTTTTAGCACAACACCTTTGCCTTTCACATTAACAATTACATTGGCTGTGCCTAAGTCAATACCTATATCGGCACCCATATGGAGCATCTAAACTTGTCCCCTTTCGGATTGTTAAGCGATATCTTATTTATAATTTTCACTGCATTTTAGACTCTGCAGTGAAATTAGTATAATTGTAAATTGTAATACTTCTACTTAATGGGACAAATTCCTCCAGTTATGCTAATTTTGTTTTTCCTCTTTTCGATATTTTTTACGGGTTGCTTCTCCACCGCGCAGGTGTCTTTCTGACTTATTAAAATCCAGTACTTTTTTCACCTGTTGAGCCAGGTCTTTATTTAATGAAGGTAGTCTTTCTGTCATATCTTTATGTACGGTGGATTTACTTACTCCGAAAACCTGAGCTGCCTGGCGCACAGTAGCTTGCGTTTCTAAAATATAGGTACAAAGCTCCAGCACCCGCTTTTGGATGTATTCCTGCATAGCCTTACCTCCCCGGGCATTTAATACATTATATGCAGGTGGTAGGTAGAAATGCTCCTGTAGATGTTGACACTTGCCAGATAAGTTTGGCAATATTTGTAATATTGTTTATTGCGTGTATTTTTGGCTGGCAATGTAAAAAAAACGGTTCAGCCATGTAGTCTGGCCGAACCACCCTAATTTGCCTGTTTGGCATTATATTAGATGTACCACCGGTAGAATAAAAAACCAGCGTCTTAACCAGCGGCTGTGTTTTTCCAATGCATTTTGGTCGCGCAATCTTTTCTCAAAGGGCCACATAAATATATCTCCCTTCCTGGCTAATAGTCAAGGTTTCATAAATTTATTGTGACCCATCTCTGGTTTTTGATGCATGTCTATAAACTAATCTGAATTTAATCTTAGCTGTAATCACTGATATTATTAATCTGAACGCCTGTATAGAAGTGATTAATTATTTTTTTATAATCATTACCGTGCTGTGCCAGGCCACAGGCCCCATACTGGCACATACCTACACCATGCCCGTAACCAACTGTTTCAAAAATAATTTGGTCATCTTTCAACTGCCAGGTAAAATTTGTAGAGCGCAGTCCAAGTTTCTGGCGTATTTCCGAGGCGGATAAGCGCCTGTCATTAACCAGTAAGGTTTTTGGCCTGCCGGTAGCAGTACTTTCAACCACCTGGATTAATTCCTTTTGGTTGGTAGAAGCTGAAACAGACTCAAAATCCACGTTCAATGCTTTTGCTACCTGGTCCCGTACAAAAGCTACCTGGCGAACCGATTCGGGATTGTTTTCATAGGGACAGGCCACACTGCGCAGGTAAGGCACGGCAAACTTCCATACGTCCTCAGCGTTTTCGGTATGCCCGCCGCAGGCTGCATGAAACACAGGATCAATTGGCTGCCCCTGGTAGGTAATAATCTCTCCCGCTGTGCTATCCACAGCCATTCGGATTTTATAATAATACTGGTAGTACTTTATTTTTCCCCAGCGTTCTTTCATAGCTTCCGTAGTTAAATATCCCTGAGCATGAGTAGGATCATCACAGACGTCGGCGCCCTCATGATGATTGTTCACTACCCCGCCGGCCATCATACGCTTAACAATGTAAGTCCTGGCCGCCAGCGCCTGGGCTTTTAATGCCTCTTCAGGGAACAGGGCGGGCATTTCGGCAGCCACCACGCCGGTGACATAATCCTCCAGCGGGATTAACTCCACCCTGCCGGTTTCATGCCTGAATAACCGCACAATGGTACCCTCATCCTGCACCCGGGGCTCCATCAGATGCTGAGCCAGCCAGGGCAGCCCTAACGCCAGTACCATGACCAGAATTAATGTAATAACAAATAGCCTGCGCACGTCATCCTCACCTTCTTGCTTACCCCTGCTCAGTGATATAGGAAATTTGTCTCTAGGGCAGTATATGTGTCCTTATAGGTAATTATTACCTAAACAAGCCTGTCTTAAACAAGTTCGGGGTTTGAGAAAGAAGGCACAATGCCAAGCTAAGTATCATTGGCTAAAAGCTATATATCTGTCCCCCATATATCGGCGCCCAGACCCTGTAGCTTTTCCACGAGGTGTTCGTAGCCCCGCTCGATATGATACACATTACTCACTTCTGTGATCCCTTGGGAGCATAAGCCTGCCAGCACAAGGGCAGCCCCGGCGCGCAAGTCGGTAGCCTTAACCGGGGCGCCGCTCAATTTAACCGGACCCTGTATGACGGCATTGCGGCCAACCGTTTTAATCTGCGCACCCATTCTTTTTAACTCGCCAACATGCATGAAACGGTTTTCAAATACAGTTTCGGTGATGATGCTGGTTCCTTTGGCGCAGGTCATCAGCGCCATCATCTGGGGCTGCATGTCGGTAGGGAAACCAGGATAAGGCATGGTTTTGACATCAACCGCACTGAATTTCTCAGGACCAATGACACGCAGCCCGCCGCATTCTTCATACACTGTTATACCCATTTCCCGTAGTTTAGCCAGTACCGGTTTAACGTGGTCGGATATCACATTGCTAACTAGAATATTACCGCCGGTGATCGCACCCGCTATTAGAAAGGTACCTGCCTCAATACGGTCGGGTATGACAGTATGTGTTGCACCATGTAATTCCCGCACGCCAGTTATTCTGACGACCTTGGTGCCGGCCCCTTTAATTTTTGCTCCCATAGCCCCCAAGAAATTAGCTAAATCCACTATTTCAGGTTCTTCAGCCGCATTTTCAATGATAGTCTGCCCCTCGGCCAGCACCGCGGCCATCATAATGTTTTCGGTAGCTCCTACGCTGGGGAAATCCAGGTAAATTCGTTTGCCCCACAGCCCACCAAGACCGGTTTTGACACGGATGCTTCCGTAGCCATGTTCAATGTGGGCGCCCAGCGCATGAAAGCCCTTTAAATGCAGGTCAACAGGCCTGCTCCCAATGGCACAGCCACCCGGCAAAGATATATCGGCCAGACCGGCACGGGCTAACAGCGGGCCCATAACTAAAAATGATGCACGCATTTGGCGCACAAATTCATACGGAGCCTCGGTGTTGGGTTTGGCAGTCGGAATAATTTCCAGCGTTTTTCCTTGCCTGTTAATCCTGGCACCGAGATGCTGCAGCACCAGACATATCGTATGCACATCAGCCAAATCAGGAATATCATGCAGTATACAGGGGGAGATAGGCAGCAGGCAGGCTGCAATAATAGGCAGCACAGCATTTTTTGAACCGCTAACCCGTACTTCACCAAATAATGGCCTGCCACCCCTTAAATACAGCTTATCCAACTTATTCCTCCTATATATAAAACAAATTTCTGCTACCTATTGTTACCAATTAATGCACCGCACATACCCGAATCCTCGGTAGGCCAACTGATGTTTATTTAAGCTTTTTTATCAGTAACACCCGACACCAAGAGTGTCAATAATGGCAAAAAAAAGGTTGGGGATTACGGCTTTTGCCTAATTCCCAACCTTTTTAAATAAATTAATCTTGAATAATATAAGTTACGCGTAACGCATATACTTAACCTAATACCATTGCGGCAGTTTGTTTATAAAAGTTTAAGCCTGACCCGTTGCTCTGAGACGGTTGAGGGCTCTCTTCAGAGCGGCCTCTGCCCTTATCAAATCGATATCCGGGTCTTTGGCGGCCAGGCGCTGTTCGGCGCGTTCCTTGGCTGCTTTGGCGCGTTCGATATTAATTTGGTCTTCGCGCTCGGCAGCGTTGGCCAGAACGGTCACCTTGCTATTGCGCACCTCTGCAAAACCGCCGCTAACCGCTATTTTTAAGGTATTACCTTCGTTTTGCACACGCACCAGGCCGGTTTTTAATGCACTGACCAGCGGAGCATGTTCGGGTAAAACACCCAGTTCACCTTCAGCGCCGGGCAGCACCACAAATCTAATATCCTGGCTGTATACCCTTTCCTGGGGTGTAACAACTTCCAACCGCTGCAGTTTTTCTTCCGCCATGCTTATGCACCTTCTCCTGCCATACCTTTGGCCTTGGCTACTGCCTCCTCAATGGTGCCTACCATGTAGAACGCGTCCTCAGGCAGTTCATCATGCTTACCGTCAATGATCTCCCGGAAGCCACGAATACTGTCTTTCAGAGCTACATACGCTCCGGGAGACCCTGTAAACTGTTCAGCCACGTGGAATGGCTGAGAAAGGAAACGCTGCAGTTTCCTGGCCCGCGCCACTGTTAATTTATCCTCGTCTGATAATTCTTCCATACCAAGAATTGCGATAATATCTTGAAGTTCTTTGTAACGCTGCAGTACCAGCTGCACGCCACGGGCAGTTTCATAGTGCTCCTGGCCAATGATGATGGGATCCAAAATCCTGGACGTGGAGTCCAGCGGGTCCACAGCAGGGTAAATACCCAGTGAGGCAATCTCACGGGACAACACAACGGTGGCATCCAGGTGGGCAAAGGTTGTTGCCGGAGCGGGGTCGGTCAAGTCGTCAGCAGGCACGTAAACAGCCTGCACGGAAGTAACCGAACCATTTTTAGTGGAAGTAATCCGCTCCTGCATCTGGCCCATCTCTGTAGCCAGTGTCGGCTGGTAACCCACAGCGGAAGGCATCCGGCCCAAGAGAGCCGAAACCTCGGAACCGGCCTGGGTGAAACGGAAAATGTTATCAATGAACAGCAGCGTATCGGCGCCCTGCTCATCACGGAAATATTCGGCCATGCACAGACCGGTCAGGGCAACACGGAGTCGCACCCCGGGGGGCTCATTCATCTGGCCGAACACCATGGTGGTTTTCGGCATAACACCCGCATCAGTCATTTCGTAATACAGGTCGTTGCCTTCACGGGTACGCTCGCCCACGCCGGCAAACACTGATATACCGCCGTGCTGGCTGGCAATGTTATTAATAAGCTCCATAATAACAACGGTTTTACCCACACCGGCGCCACCGAACAAACCTACCTTGCCACCCTTAAGGAAGGGTACCATAAGGTCAATAACTTTAATACCGGTTTCCAACTGTTCCGTACTGCCGGCCTGGTCCACTAGTGCAGGAGCCGGCCGGTGAATGGGATATTCCTCTTCAATTTCAATATCACCTTTACCGTCAATAGGCCTACCCAGCACGTCCACCATGCGACCAAGCATCGGTTTACCTACGGGCACACTAATTGGTTTACCAAGGTCTTCGGCTTGCATGCCCCGCACTAAACCATCTGTGGTAGACATAGCTACGGCACGGACTATATTATTACCCAAGTGCTGGGCAACTTCCAAGGTGAGATCAATTTTTTTACCAAATACGTCTTCTTTTTCGCTGGTTATTCTAACAGCGTTATATATATCAGGTACCTGGCCGGGCGGGAAACGGATGTCCACCACCACGCCAATGACCTGAACAACTTCACCTACGTTAGCCATTAACTATCCGTACCTGGTTCTTGAAACCTCAGATAACTATATTATTAAGGTTTCGCTCCCGCCGACTAACGGGAGGCAGTTTTCGCCTGGCCATCACACCAAAAGCGTGTAAACTGCAAGAAACAGGTTCTTGCACCTCCTTTAATAGCTGGTTACTTAAGCCATCCCGTAATTTACTCCAGAGCGGCAGCGCCGCCGACAATCTCGGAAATTTCCTTGGTAATGGCAGCCTGACGGGCAAGGTTCATAGAAAGCGTTAGCCTGTCAATCATATCTGAAGCATTCTTAGTGGCATTATCCATAGCCGTCATCTGAGCGCTGTAGAAACCAGCATTAGTTTCCAGCAATGACTGGAACAGTGCATTTTGTATATACATGGGCAGTATGCTATCCATGATCGTTTCTGCATCAGGCTCAAAAATATAATCAACTTTCTTTTCGTCGGCTTCCCCTTCCGGGGGCTCAACAGGCAGAATCTTCTGCACTACGGGTCTTTGAACTAGCACGTTTACAAACCGGCTGTAAATCAAATAAACCTCATCATATTCTTCGGCCGCGTATTTGTCGATGACAAACCTGGCAACTTCATTGGTCAGACTGATGTCAGCTTTTGCTGTGCCAATATATTGCTGAGCAATGTTGTACCCACGGCGGCGGTAGAAGTCTCTGCCTTTACGGCCGATAGTAATAAGATCAGCGTCCGGGTGCTTTTTAATTTCCTGAACACCCATTTTAATAACGTTGGCGTTAAAGCCTCCACACAGGCCGCGGTCCGCAGTTACAATAATATAAGCAACCTTTTGCGGCTCGCGTACGGCAAGTAGTGGATGTTTCATGCCTACGGAAGCAGAGCCCACCCTGCCCAGAACATCTCGCACCCGCCGTGCGAAGGGCCTGGCAGCCAGCACACTATCCTGGGCACGCCGCATTTTTGCTGCAGCCACCGCCTTCATGGCTTTGGTGATCTTTTGGGTACTGCTAATACTTTTAATACGACGCTTCAGGTCGCGCAAACTCGCCATTTACTGTTTCACCACCTCGCTAAAGCATTCGCCGGGTACTTTATTTAATAAAGCTTTCTTTAAATTCCTTGATAGCGGCCTTAAGTTTTTCTTCCAGGTCCTTAGTAATTTCTTGTTTTTCAGTCAACCCTTTGCGTATATCGGCCTTGCTGGTTTTGATAAATTTTAGTAGTCCTGCTTCAAAGGGTAAAACCTGATCTAACGGCATGTCGTCATAAAAGCCGTTGGCGCCGGCAAAAATGGCGATAACCTGATCTTCAACATCCATCGGCACATACTGGCCTTGTTTAAGTATTTCCACCATGCGTTCACCACGAGTTAGTCGAGCCTGGGTAGATTTATCCAAATCAGAACCAAACTGGGCGAATGCGGCTAATTCACGATACTGAGCCAGGTCCAAACGCAGAGTACCGGCAACTTGTTTCATAGCTTTAATCTGAGCGGCACCACCCACGCGAGATACAGATATACCCACGTTAATAGCGGGACGGATACCGGCGTAAAACAGGTCGGTCTCCAGGTAGATCTGGCCGTCGGTAATAGATATGACGTTTGTAGGAATATAGGCCGAAACGTCGCCGGCCTGGGTCTCAATAATGGGCAGAGCAGTCATGGAACCGGCACCCCGTTCATCACTAAGCTTGCAGGCACGTTCCAGCAAGCGGGAGTGCAGGTTAAAAACATCACCGGGGTATGCTTCACGTCCGGGCGGACGACGGAGCAGCAGGGAAAGTTCACGGTAGGCCGCAGCTTGTTTGGTGAGGTCGTCGTAAACAATCAGCACGTGCCTGCCCTGCTCCATAAATTCTTCACCTATGGCAGCGCCGGCAAAGGGAGCGATATACAATAGCGGCGCCGGCTGGGACGCGGTGGCGGATACAATAATACTATAATCCATAGCCCCGGTGTCCTTCAGTCTCTGATACACATTAGCCACTGTAGAATTCTTTTGACCAATAGCTACATAAATACAAATAACGTCCTTGCCTTTTTGGTTAATAATCGCATCTACCGCGATAGCAGTTTTACCGGTCTGGCGGTCGCCAAGAATCAATTCCCGCTGGCCGCGGCCTATGGGAACCATGGAATCAATAGCTTTAAGTCCTGTTGCCATTGGCTCGTGCACTGATTTTCTTTCAATAACGCCGGGAGCGATACGCTCTACCGGACGGAATTTATCGGTATTAATGGGGCCCAGACCGTCTAATGGCTGACCTAGTGAGTTAACCACACGGCCAATCATGGCGTCACCTACGGGCACGGAGATAATTCGGCCGGTACGTTTAACGGTGTCGCCTTCTTTAATGTGGGTGTAGGGTCCCATGAGCACGCAACCAATATTGTCCTCTTCCAGGTTCAGCGCCATGCCCATTGTACCGCCGGGGAATTCCAGCAGCTCACTGGCCATACATTCTTCCAGGCCATAGACCCTGGCAATACCATCACCCACCTGAATGACTGTGCCAACGTCACTGACCTCAATTTCGGCTTTATATTTTTCAATTTGCTGCCGAATGATCGCGCTGATCTCTTCTGGTCGCAAATTCATCTAGTGTTTCACCCCTATCCACTGTTAACTTATTTGTCTGAGGTGCTCGCGCAGGGTTTGCAAGCGGGTGCGCACGCTACCGTCGATGACTTTGTCACCAACACGGACCACTACTCCGCCCAGCAATTCCTGATCGACATTAAAAGTAAGCTTGACTTTTTTGCCGGTGCTTTTAGCCATCGCAGCGTCCATGTTTTTCTTTTCCTCTTCAGTTAGTTCAACCGCCGAGGTTACCTGAATATCGCTTATGTTGCGGGCTTTATTGGCTAATCCCGTAAAGTATTCCGCAATATCTGCCAGGAACAGTTCACGCTGGCGATCCAACACAAAGCCAAGAAAACTCATCATAATTTCAGAAATATGGTCTTTAAATAAACTAGCCAGCACTTCTTTTTTCTCGTTGGCAGTAATCCGGGGATGCAAAACTACTTTCTTGAGTGGCTCAGATTCATTAAGCACCTTGTTTACAGCCAATAATTCAGATTCCAGCTGGTCAACAAGATTTTCCCGCACCGCAATTTCATAAAGAGCCTCGGCATAGCGTCCGGCTACAGCTCCTCTTAGCATGGCAGATCCCCTGCCTCTTTAATGAACTCATCTATCATGCTGCGCTGTATATCGGCAGTCATTTTTTCGCTAACAATCTTGCCGGCCACCAGAATAGACAGAGTAGCTACTTGGTCACGCAATTCTGCAACAGCCTTTTCCTTCTCCCTGTTTATATCCTGCAAAGCAGATTCTTTAATACGGTTGGATTCCGCTTTGGCCGCCTCGATAATCTCATGGGCCTGTTCCTCAGCGACCTTACCGGCTTTCTGAATGATGCTTTGAGCTTCGTTTTTAGCCTTTTGCAATTCATCCAAATACTGCTGGCGAAGTGCCTCCGCTTGTTTTCTATCCTCTTCGGCGGCGGCTACATTATTAGCAATAAATTCTTGCCTATTTTCCAGTATTCTGACGATATGCGGATATACAACAACGCGAAGGAAGATGAGTAACATAATAAAGTTAAAAACTTGCGCCACCAATGTAGTATTGAGGTTTAAAACCTGAACAATGGCATCCAAAAAATTACCCTCCTTCCTCTGGCCCGTGGACAAAAGGAAGGCGATAGCAGGTTAAGCAAGTTTTTAGACAAAACCTGCTATTTCGCCTTTCGCCACAGAATTCTTAAGAATGATAAGACCCATTACATTTTACCCATCAAAATGAAAGCGATAACAACAGCGATAATGGGGAGTGCCTCGATCAAACCTACAGAGATGAACATCAAGGTCATCAGGCTACCTTTAAGTTCAGGTTGACGAGCGGTAGCTTCTACGGTTTTACCGGTTACAAGACCGTCACCAATACCGGCGCCGATAGAAGCCAAACCAACGGCCAGAGCAGTACCGATTGCTGCAGCGGCTGCTAAATCCATATTTTTCGCCTCCTTTCATCCAAATTTTAAAAACATAAATTATGGTGGCATATCTCTAATTTATTATTGAGATATCCGCTAGTTAAATAACAACTGCGCTAATGATGTTCGGCTGTTACCTGGGAGATATAGGCGATGGTCAGCATGGTAAAAATAAACGCTTGAATGCAGCTAACAAAAATACTAAATGATAACCATATCACCGATGCCAGGAATCCGCCGAAAATAGTGGCCGTCAGAGGGATTAGCCCCAGCAACACTGCAATAAGCACCTCACCGGCGTAAATATTACCGTAAAGACGGAAAGCCAGCGTTAATGGTTTGGATAACTCTTCAATAAGGGTAATGGGCAGGAAAAATACAAATGGTTCAAAGAAGTGCTTAAAATAACCACCCCTACGATAGTATAAGCCCAACACCTGGACCAGGATAAAGACAAACAGCGCCATACCCAGCGTGGTATTTACATCCGCCGTTGGCGACATCATGGTGGGGATAAGACCCCAGAGGTTACTAAATAGGAGGAAAATAAAAATGCTGAATAAAAGACACATCAAACTGGCACCTTTTTTGGGATCCAGGTTTTCATAGGCTAGACCTCGCAAAAACTGAAACATTTCCTCGACCATTAATTGTAACTTGCCCGGCCTTTTCAACTGCATGTTACGGGTGGCGGCAACCGTAAAGATAATGATTAACGCCATAACGACCCAGGTCATGATCAGTGTTTTTAGGTTTACTGCCCCGAACCCCAAATTCACTGCTTCATGGGGAAAGCCCCACACGTTTAGATTTTCGTGCACTAAGGCTAGCATGTCTTGACTAGCTTCGTGACCCGCGGCTTCAGACAACTCTTTCTCACCCCTTTCCCTTTAAATTTTATTCTTATATTTTATCAACGGCATCACGTGGAGCCGTATAATAACGATACAGTGCTAGATTGGCGTCAAGCACGGTAATTACGGTGGGCACCAAAAGCCCGGCTCCCACACCATATATGCTTAAAAAATCCACCCGGCTGGCCAGAGCGATAATACCAACAATCAGCGCCATGCGGGGATAAAAGCCGGCCCGCATAAATGCCTTGGCCTTTTGTTGACTTATATCCGTCTGCGTCATCAATTCAATGAGCATGTTCATTCTTCTTACCAATAATATACAGCTAATTATGCCAAATATACCACCGATGATAAAACCCAGTATTAACGGATCCCCTGGATTAATGATCAACCCCGGCAAAGTCAAAAGTATAATAACGCCCATGATACCGGTTGTACGTTTCAATTGCTCATCTATATTGCGTATGGGTGCCGGTTTATACAACCTCATCCCCTCCTATTTAAAAAAACGCTGCATGGTACGAATAATACCCAAAATGCCAATAGCCACGCCTGTCAGAACACCAGCCACTAAAAATGCGGGGTCTGTACCTAGCTTATCATCCAGTATTTTACCGCCATAAAAACCCAGCAGAGTTGTAACAGCTAACTCGGTGCCAATGGTGGCGGTCACAGCTATGGCCACCATTGCTACGTTTTTTTTGTTCTTCTGTTCTTCCACTTTAAACCTCTATTACACGACAAAAATTTCATTTGAATTATATTTTATGCTATTCATTTTACAGCTTATGTAATGAGTAGACTTCTACATAAATAAATGTATTCCTTCAGAAGTTCTGCATTTTTTATAAATTTATAATTTATTAAACCCTTTAATTTATTATAAAAATATACTCAATTTATTTTGTTATATAAAATAAAGACAAAGTAAAAATTTAAAATTTTTAATAAATTTATCTCTGCATATAATGTAAAATTTTATTTAATGCACTCACTAATTGTCGCTACACAGAATAAGCTTACTCCAAAAAATATTATTACCTACCCTGCTAGCTTCGCCTTCTTAAGGTATTTATATTGTAAATAAGCACTAAATATAATAATATAACACTGTTAAGCTAAAGTTTAACAGGTAAGACAGAGGCGGTGTTAATATGTTGGTGCAGGATATCATGATCCCCTGTAATATAACTGTCCAGCCGGGGCAAACCGCCCTTGAAGCCTGGAGGATTATCAAAGAGACACAGCTCATTGGCCTTCCTGTCACAGATCGGCAAGGAGTAATCATCGGAATCGTATCCCGCAATGAAATAATTAATTGCGGTCCCATAGTGCTTGAGGAAAGTATAAAAGTTCAGGATATTATGCAGCAAGAGGTCTATGTTCTTAAAGAGGAGGCACCTGTTTCTGATGCCTGGACTTTGCCGGCAAATGTTTTTCCAGTGGTGGACAACAGCGGGGTTGTTACAGGGATTCTGGACCGTTCCGACGTGGGACATGCACTTTTTAAAGTAGCCAGCCAGATGTTTCAGCAAATTGAAACCATCATGGATTCGGCCCATAATGGTATTGTTTCCATTGATAAAGACGGCATTATCAGTACATTTAATTTAGCAGCAGAACGTATAACCCATCGTAAAAAAAGTGAGGCTTTGGGAAAGCATCTCTCGGAGGTTATCATCCCCCGTGGCCTATTAGATATTTTAGAAAACGGCAACTACCAATCTCATTATAAATTTTCTGTAGAGTACTCCTCAGGTACACACATTTACCTTACTAACCGCAGTCCCATTATTGAAAATGGCCAGATAGTGGGAGCCATTGGCGTTTTTCAGGATATTTCGGAATTCGAATTTATTTCTGAGGAGTTAAGCTCAGTTAAACAATTAAACAAAGAACTTGAAGCTATTATTGAGTCGTCTTATGACGGGATTATTATAACTGACCGCAACGGTCAAATTATCCGTGCCAATAAGGCTCACGAACGCATAACAGGCATTCCGGCAGAATCCATACAAAACATGACCATGGCAGATTTAACCGCCAAGGGTGTTTATTCACAGTCGGTAGTTGATGCCGTGATTGCACAAAATGGTACCGTTACCTTATCCGAGCTCACCTCTAACCATAGTCAACTGCTAGTAACCGGCAACCCGGTACGCAATCTAAAGGGTGAAATTGTGCGGGTAGTAATCAATACCAGAGATATGTCGGATTTAAACAATTTAAAAAATCAGCTGGAAGAAAGCATTGCCTTAAGCGAACGATATCACGGGGAGTTAACTCAGCTGCGCAGCAAATTAATTGACCAGCCGGGCTTAATCGTTAAGTCCATTCAAATGAAACAAGTTGTGGAAGTGGCTCTGCGTCTTGCTCAGGTTAATTCCACGGTGCTGCTGCTGGGTGAGTCCGGCGTGGGCAAGGAAGTTGTGGCCAAAGTCATCCATAAACACAGTAAGCGGAGCAATGGTGCATTTATCACTGTTAATTGCGGTGCAATACCTGAAAACTTGATTGAATCGGAGATGTTTGGTTATGAGAGGGGCGCGTTTACGGGAGCCAACCGGGAAGGCAAGCCCGGAATGTTTGAGCTGGCGGACAACGGCACCTTATTTCTGGATGAAATCGGTGATTTACCGCTGCATTTTCAAGTAAAACTGCTCCGGGCGCTGCAGGAAAGAGAAATTACCCGTATCGGCGGCACCAAGCCTATTCCGGTAAACGTGCGCATTATCACAGCGACTAATCAACATCTGGAGGAATTGGTTCAGGACGGTAAATTCCGGGAGGATTTGTACTTCCGGCTCAACGTTGTCCCAATTACCATACCGCCTTTACGAGAGAGAAAAGATGATATTATCCCTCTCGTCTACAACTTTAAAAAACATTTTGAAAAAGTGTACGGTATGAAAAAAGAATTTTCCCACCAGGTTTTTAAGGAACTAATGGAATATCAGTGGCCGGGGAATGTGCGGGAAATAAAGAATGTCGTAGAACGCTTGCTGGTCACTTCCACTGAACCGGTAATCAAGTCCGTGGCTATCCCGCTTAATAATACAACGCCCCAGCGCCAGGAAACGAATAAAGTCACCGTACAGGGCATCCTCCCTTTAAAAACGGCTCAGCTGGAGATGGAACGACAGCTTATTGGCTACGCTTTAAAAGAGCTGGGCAGCACCTACAAAGCAGCCAAAGCACTGCAGGTGGACCAGTCAACGATTGTGCGCAAGGTAAACCGGCTCAAAAACAACGGTATGTCACTCTAACGAAGGTTTAAATATAAGTGTTGATATTAAAACAACGGATTGCTGTATACAGCAATCCGTTTGTTATTGGCACATTTAACAGTTAACTACCCATGCTTTAAACCAACCTGCTTAATCTTGTGTTTATACTTGTTTTATCCGGAACTAATTATACGTCAATGGCATCTATATCGGGTTCCACAGCTGCGTGAGCAGGTAGTTTTATGCAGTTCGACCTCTGTGCCCGTATTATTATGGCTTACCGCATACCCATAGGTAAGAAGAAATTATTAACAATGACCTACTTAAGAGTTACCAGAACAGTATCAGTATTTACTACATCACCGGAGCCTACGTTTACTTCGGCCACTTCACCACTGCTTGGTGCATATACTTTAAATAGCATTTTCATAGCTTCCAGGGTAACCAGTACGTCATTCTTTTTAACTTGGGCTCCTACTTTTGCATCTACCGAAAGCACTTTTCCGACCATGGGAGCATTAACTTGTACCATTTTTACTTACCACCTGATAATTATCCGTTTTGTTTTTGCCCTTGTTTTGTAACCTGCCTGGTGCCCACCAATACCAATACTCTACACAGCAGAATGGACGCCGCAGGCAATGCAAAAACATTTTTCCAGACAGAGCCGCTAAATAAGCCCCTACCCCGGTCAACTATATTTATAAATTCCTACACATAGGAAATGCTCATTTTCAAGCTGGGACAGCTAATCAAACCAATTCTGGAATTGTTTATTAGATAAACTGTGCCGACTATCTTGTTGGCAATTTTAATGCACTATAGCCGGCACAGCTTATTTTATGCTACAATAACAACCCTTGTCGGACAAGGTTTGCTAATGCTTTTCGAATTACATGTTAATGTTGGAGTATTTTCTCCAGGGTCTGGCTGGATTCTTGTTTTCTAACATAGCCAGCGAAGCGCAGATTTTCTTTCTGGTTTCCGAAGGAAGAATGACATCATCCACATAGCCACGGGCTGCTGCGTGGTATGGATTCTCGAAGGTATCGCTGTATTCTTTCTCCCGCTCTGCTTGTTTTGCAGCCGGGTCTTCAGCATTTCTGATTTCCTTGGCAAAAATCACGCTGGCAGCGGTTTTGGCGCCCACGATGGTGAGGGTAGCTTCCGGCCATGCATAAACAATGTCGGCACCGGTATCTTTACAGCACATCCCCAGATAAGCACCCGCAAAGGATTTGCGCATCATGATGGATACCTTAGGAACAGTAGCATCAATGTACGCATACAGCATCTTGGCACCGTGGCGAAGGATTCCTTTGTGCTCCTGATCGGGGCCGATCATGTAAGCCGGTGTGTCATGGAGATTGACCAGCGGGATGTTAAACAGGTCGCAGAACCGCACAAACCGGGCTATCTTGTCAGAAGTATCACAATCAATAACAGCACCCATCCAGTTCGGCTGAGCAGCTACGATACCGGTGCTCCGGCCGTCAAAACGAGCAAAGCCGATAATTGCGTTTTTAGCATAGTCTTCCATAATTTCAAAGAACTCGCCATTATCAACGATTTTATTGATAACATCGTGCATATCGTAAGGCATGAAGGTCTCTTCGGGGATAAATCCATCCAGCTCAGGTACTAAGCGGTTAGGATCATCGCCGGTATCCTTCCGGGCCGGTTTTTCCATGTTGTTCTGGGGCAGGTAGTCAAGCAGTTTCTTGGCCAGGTCAAGGCAGTCCTTATCGTCGCCGCCCACAATGTGCGTACAACCAGACTTAACGGCATGGGCTTGCACGCCGCACAGATCTTCCAAGCTGATTTCAATACCAAGCTGAGCTTTAACAAAGGCCGGGCCGGCAATGCCCATATAACCGTGGTTGCGGCTCTGGATAACGAAGTCCTGCATAACAGGGTGGTAAGCCTGTCCGCCAAGGCAGGGACCCAGCAGCAGTGCAATCTGCGGGATAATACCGGAAGCCAGGTTCTGGGATCTGAACAACCAGGCATAAGCTTCCAGAGTGTCCATACCTTCCTGCAATCTGGCTCCGCCGGAGTCATTCAAACCAAAGAAAGGAATACCCATTTCCTTAGCCATGTCGATAGCGTTGGCAAATTTTTTACCGTGATATTCACCAAAAGTACCTGCCATAGCAGTATAGTCTTCTGCGCCAACCATGACCATACGGCCATTGACAGTACCATAACCACAGACAACGCCTTCAGCGGGAACTTTCTTTTTGTCCATACCAAACTCAGTGGTACGGTGTTTTACAAAAGTGCCGATTTCAGTGAATGTGCCGGGATCAAAGAAATACTCGATTCTTTCTCTGGCAGTCAGCTTGCCTTCTTTGTGCTGCTTAGCAACGGCTGCCTCGCCGCCCTGTTCCATAATTTCTGCTCTTCTGCGTAGAAAATCCTGATACTTTGCACTTAATTCTGCCATTTAATGGTCCTCCTCATATTTAACTTGGCTGTTTGGTTTATATTGCACAATACAGCCTAATATCATACTAAAAATTTAGTCTAGTAATAATTGGTTGAAACGCTTTTGACAATATATTTAACAGGCCCTCAACCGAGTGCAACCCCGGCAGCCGACCCTCTAAATATTGCCGGACCTCCTTTCCAAAATATGAATTAAAAAGCACAATACCGTAAATTAGGGTTCGAATACCATAACTTATTCAACACGCAATAAGCATGCCAGAATTAATCTATTGCAGTACATTTTCGTCAAACCGTGCCCAAGCTATTCAAACAACTCCGCAGATTTCAAAAATATTCCTTTTATTGCTGAAGCATAGTACTGCAAGAATGCATTAGTAATGCATTCTTGCAAATATTAACCTAAATCTCTTAATTTATTAACTTTATTACAATGCGATTTTGCATAACCATTATTTTTCTTGCAATACATGAAACACGTTACATTTCACCAGTCTGGATAGAGAAAAAGCCACTTATTTATGCTCGTAGTCACGCTCATAAATAAGTGGCATTACTTTAACAAAAGTGTTAAAAAATTTATCTTTGTTATTTCAATTAATCATTATAAAGTCTTTAGTTCTAGCGGTTA
Organism: Sporotomaculum syntrophicum; assembly: GCF_009932395.1. Taxonomy (GTDB): domain Bacteria; phylum Bacillota; class Desulfotomaculia; order Desulfotomaculales; family Desulfallaceae; genus Sporotomaculum; species Sporotomaculum syntrophicum. Next base: position 269,320 of record NZ_LSRS01000002.1, on the reverse strand, counting down.
GGTGCGAAACCAAGTTCAATGTTGGCAATAATCTGCTGGTGCATGTTCGAGGTTCCTTCAAGGGTTTCAAACTGCTTGGAATCGCGGAGCCACCGGCCGCAAGGATATTCATCGGAATAGCCGTAGGAGCCGTAAATCTTCATAGCCAGGTTGGCACCATGAACAGCTGCCTGGCAACCGGCTAATTTAGCAGTGGAAACCGCTTGCTGGCTGGGCAGGCCATTGTCTTTTAACCATGCGGCGCGCATGCAAAGCTGCTTTGCGGCTTCATCTTCGATAATCATTTCAGCAATCTGCGCCTGAATCATCTGGTGTTTGCCGATGGGTACACCAAACTGCATACGTTCAGTGGCATACTGAACAGCGCCATCCAAACAGGCTCTGGAAAGGGCGGCAGCACCGGTAGCACATCCCATACGGGTATTGTTTAACTGCCACATGCAGATGAAGAAGCCCTTGTTTAATTCGCCCAGAAGATTTTCTTTGGGAACAACGGCGTTTTCAAAAATCAGTTCCGAAGTCGGAGCAGCCCACATACCAACTTTATCGTGAATGGGAATTCTTTCAACGCCAGGGGTATTGTTATAGTCAATTATAAAGCAGGAAATACCTTTGTTGCCTTTGCCTTTATCGGTAACAGCATAAAGTAATCCTACATCGCAAGTGTGCCCACCGGAGATCCAGGTCTTGGTACCATTGATCAGCCAGTGGTCGCCCTTGTCAACGGCGTTGGTTTTCATGCTGGCTACGTCGGAACCGGTGTTCGGCTCGGTAATGGCAAAGCTGCCTACTAATGAACCTTCTAACAGTCCAGGGATAAATTTTTCTTTTTGTTCTTGAGTACCGTATTCATTAATGGTCATGGCCGGACCCCAGTTGTTACCACTGATAGCCAGTCTCCAGGAAGTATGAACCTTGGCTATTTCATACAGTGCAATACAGCCTTCCTGCCAACCCATGCCGTTTCCACCTAATTCTTCCGGCAGAGTCCATCCCAGCAGACCCAGCTCGCCCATTTTAGTTAAGATTTCTCTGCGATAATAATGGTTTTTTTCGTCTTCTTCAACGTAAGGAGCAATTTCTTTTTCAGCAAAATTGCGAGCCATATCCTGCACCATTTGTTGTTCGTCAGTTAAACCAAAATCCATTAATTTTTCCCTCCTAATTATTAATATACTGCAATGGTGATATTAAAAGCCACCAAAAAACATCTGAGTTTATAAGTGCAAAAGCTGTGCCATCATTATTAATGAATTATATAATTGTTTATAATTCATTAATAAATTATTTATTCAATCTACAATACATGGTATCTGTGAACTTTTTCTTAATATCCTTAATCATTATAAGCTAAAAAGCGGACAAGATCAACAACCTTCTTGTTTAGCAATTCTTCAATTTAATTCAATAAATAATTCTGCTGTTTTGTAATACCAACAATGATTAAGTTATCCACAACCAAAGATTATTATTTATAGTGCAAACTCCTGGGGTCGGCTGTCAGTTAGCTTAAAGGCATGCTTAATAGCCTGTACGATCCGCCCGGAGGCCATACCATCACCGTAAGGATTAACTGCCTCAGCCATAGCCCGGTAGTAAGCTGCGTCATTGAGCAGGCGCTCGGTCTCCGCCAGCACAACAGCGCGGTCAGTACCTACAAGGCGCACGGTGCCGGCATCCACAGCTTCGGGACGCTCAGTGGTATTGCGCAGCACCAGTACGGGCTTGCCCAACGAGGGCGCTTCCTCCTGCATACCTCCGGAGTCAGTGAGCACCAGGTGGCAGCGGGCCATTAAATTAACAAAAGGTTCGTAGTCCATGGGCTCAATTAAATTCACCTGCTGAGAATCCCCCAGTACCTGCTGTACTACCTGGCGCACAGCGGGATTTTTATGCACCGGGAAGATAACCCGTACATCGGGATGATTCTGTATAACATCCCTCAGAGCAAGGTAAATATCCCGCATCGGATCACCTAAATTTTCCCGGCGGTGAGTTGTCATTAGGATCAGGCGGTGTTTAGTAAAATCCAGTTCCCTGAGCAGCGGCTCATTGAACTGGTAATCATTGCGCACTGTGGCCAACAGGGCATCAATAACGGTGTTGCCGGTAACATAAACCCGCTTCGGGTCTACCCCTTCCCTCAGCAAGTTATTCCTGGCACCGGTGGTGGGAGCAAAGTGCAGATCACATAACGACCCGGCCAGACGCCTGTTCATTTCCTCGGGGTACGGGGAATATTTGTTACCGGTACGCAATCCTGCTTCCACATGCCCAACCGGTACTTGCAGGTAATAAGATGCCAGGGCAGCTACAAAAGTGGTGGTAGTATCACCGTGCACCAACACTAAATCCGGTTTTTCGGCCTCCAATACTCCCTGCAGCCCGGCCAAAGCCCGCCCGGTAATATCAAATAAAGTCTGGCCGGCTCGCATGATATTTAAGTCATGGTCAGGGACAATATCAAACAGCTGCAGTACCTGATCCAGCATTTCCCGGTGCTGGGCTGTTACCGCCACCCGGCACACCAGCCGGTCATCTGCTTTAAGCAACCGCACCAGGGGCGCCATCTTAATAGCCTCGGGCCTGGTACCAAAGACAACTAATATTTTGGGGTCAGGCTTTAACTTCCATAAACTAACCATATTAAGTCCTACCACTTCTCAGGCTGGCAGCATGTTATTCCGCCATATTTTTATAACCTGGATGGAGTTTTAGACTTGCCTACTTATCCACCAGGTATCCTTTACGCATTAGCTTGGCCATATGCTCATCAAGGGCTTTATCAATGTTGACACCATAATTTTCTTCAAGCACGAACATCATAGAAACAGCTGTTTGAGCTACATCCAGCAATTCATCGGTAATGCACGCCATTACTTCGCTTTCTTCAAGTTCAGAGCGTTCTCCGCTCATGCCGCGGAATTTACCGATCGCCTGGGCCAGTTCCCCCGCTTCTTCCATTAATTTAAGGGCAGTGGACTCCATGGAGGGAGTTAAATTATTAAGTTTTGGCAGGGCAATTATTTTTTTTTTCATTTTAAACCTCGTACCGTGCCAGCTCGATACCCGACTCCTCAAATACAGCCAAAGACAGCCGGTCGGGGTAATCACCGCGGTATACTACCTTGGCAATGCGGGCGTTGGCTATCATCTTGGCGCAGAGTATGCAGGGCTGGTGGGTTACATAAAAGATTCCTCCAGCAATGGGAATGCCATGAACAGCTGCCTGCAATATAGCGTTTTGCTCAGCATGCAACCCCCGGCACAACTCATGCCGCTCGCCGGAAGGTATGCCCTGCTGTTCCCGCATACATCCTGTTTCCAGGCAATGGCGCATACCAGCTGGGGCACCGTTATATCCGGTGGCTAAAATGCGGTTATCCAATACGATAATCGCCCCTACCTGGCGGCGCAAGCAAGTGGAACGCCGGGACACCACTCCGGTTATTTCCATGAAATAATCATCCCAGGCGGGACGCTGCATAAATGCCACCTTCTTCATAGATAGGAAACCGGCGGCATAAGTCGGCAGCCATCTCCCTGGCCTGGGCCCGGCGTCCGGCATCATCGCCAAAGCTTAGCGCTAGATGAATTATTTCTGCTATTTCAACCATTTCGGCTTCTTTTAAACCACGGGTGGTTACAGCAGGGGTGCCAATCCGGATCCCGCTGGTTACAAGCGGCTTCTGCGGGTCAAAGGGAATGGCGTTTTTGTTAACCGTGACTCCCACTTCATCCAATGTTTGTTCCGCTTCCCGGCCGGTGAGATGTTTGTTGCGCAAATCAACCAGCATCATGTGATTGTCGGTACCACCGGAAATCAGCTCAAAACCGCGCTCGGAAAGGGCTTCGGCCAGAACCCTGGCGTTATTAACAATCTGCTGCTGGTATTCTTTAAAGCCAGGCTGCAGCGCTTCGCCAAAGGCCACCGCCTTGGCTGCAATCACATGCATTAACGGGCCACCCTGGATACCTGGGAAAACGGCCTTGTCCACTTTTGCGCCGTATTTTTCCTTACAAAGAATCATACCGCCCCGGGGGCCACGCAATGTTTTATGGGTGGTGGTGGTAACCACATCGGCACAGGGCACAGGGCTGTTATGCAAACCCGCTGCCACCAGGCCGGCGATATGGGCCATGTCCACCAGCAAATAAGCACCCACAGCTTCAGCAATTTCAGCCATGCGGGTAAAATCTATTTCCCGGGGATAAGCGCTGGCCCCGGCAACTATCATTTTAGCTTTGCTTTCAGATGCAATATCCATAACCTTGTCGTAATTAATCCGGCCGGTATCTGGTTCAACACCATATGATGCCACATTAAAATAATGGCCGGAAATGTTTAGCGGGCTGCCATGTGTCAGGTGCCCGCCGTGGGCCAGGCTCATTCCTAAAATAGTATCACCCGGTTCAAGCAGGGCATAATAAGAAGCCGTATTGGCCTGTGAGCCGGAATGGGGCTGCACATTAACGTGTTCAGCATTAAAAATTATTTTGGCCCTTTCAATAGCTAACGCCTCAGCTACATCTACAGCGGCGCAGCCCCCGTAATAACGCTTCCCGGGCAAACCTTCGGCATATTTGTTGGTAAGCACGGTACCCTGGGCTTCCATAACGGCTCGGCTGACAATATTTTCTGAAGCAATCAGTTCCAGGGTATTACGCTGCCTGTTCAGCTCCTGTGTTACGACCTGAAAAATTTCTGGATCCACTTCGGCAAGCGGGCTGTTAAAACTCATAAAATATCCTCCTAAACTTAGCAAACTATGTATCACCGGCAAACTCTAACGGAAGCAGGCATCTCTTTCCATAGCCGCAATTTTCTCCAATCTCTGTGTATGCCTTCCCCCGGCAAATTTTGCATTTAACCATGCCGCCACGATATCTCGGGCTAGCCCAGTGCCAATAACGCGCTCCCCCAAGGTTATAATGTTGGCCATATTATGTTCTCCTGCCATGCGGGCGGAAAAGGTATCATGACAAAGCGCGGCTCTAATGCCGGCTACTTTATTGGCGGCTATACTCACCCCAATACCTGTACCACAACAGAGAATTCCCCGCTCGAATTTTCCTGCAGCAACGGCCTCCGCCACCGCCCGGGCAAAATCAGGATAATCCACCGAATCAGTGGAATATGTACCAAAATCATGATAGTCAATGCCCTGTTCTTTTAAATAGTTAATAATTTCCGTTTTTAACCTGAACCCTCCATGATCACTACCAATAGCCACCTGCAATAGCTACACTTCCTTATGATGGTTCTACAAAAGACCGCCTTAACTAAGAAATATTCTACAATTATACCCGGTTTCCTCTATTACTCAGCCAAAATGAATTATTTTCACCAGTAATCAAAAAAGCTCTCAGCTAACGAAGCATAAAACGTTTAGGTTAGGCTTAACCCCTGGATAAACCGCCGCAGCATGGCCCGTGACAGCTTGTCCAACTCTTCGGCTACGCTCCGGTATACTGCTAAGCCGGCTCCAAAGGGATCCGGTATATCTTTGCCGGAGCCGGCATACTCGGCCAGAGTGAAAATTTTATTTGCATCACCTGGCATGAGACGTTTTAAATGGTCCCGGTGAGCACGGGTCATAGTTAGTACTAAAACAGCACTCTCAATGTCTTCCGGACCTACCCGGGCTGACTTATGCCGGCTCAGGTCAAGACCCATCTCCTTTAATACACAAACCGCCTGGCATGAAGCACCTCCATTGGACAAGGCTGCAAGCCCTGCAGAGGCAAACTCTATGTCCCGGTACTCCGGGTAAAGTTCTGTTAACGCCCGCCGGGCCAGTTCTTCAGCCATGGGGCTGCGGCAGGTATTACCGGTACAGACAAAAAGTATCTTTTTTTTGGCCACCGACATCACCTCCCAGCCATCAGGATAAAACCATGTATATTCCAATCACGATTAATAGTATACCGCCAACCAGCACAGCCCGCTTACCTACCCTGTCACCTACAAAACGGCCCAGAAGTAAACCGGCAGCTGTCATAACTCCGGCCACGGCGCCAATAACTCCGGCAGTAAGGAGTAAATTAACCTGCCTGGTGCCCAGGGAAAAACCCACACTCAAGGCATCCATACTAACACTGGCGGCCAGTAAAAACAACCCCAGGTTATTTACCAGCACAACCTTGGGATTAGCGGCATCACCGCTCTTTAGCTCTGAAAGAATCATTTTTGCGCCTAAATATATCAGCAGCAGGGCGCCTGCAATACCGGCGGCCCGTCCTGCCAGGGCGCCCGCTAATTCGCCGGCATACCAGCCCAGCAGAGGCATAACAATATGAAATACCAGTACCGTTAGGCTAATCACCAATACCTGGCGGCGGGTTACGCCGGCTAGTCCCAGGCCAAGGCACATGGAAAAAGCATCGGTGCCCAGGGCTACAGCCAGCGCCAGCAATGTGAGTAACTCCAAAGCATTTCCTCCAACTATTTTGTTTGCCGTAGCAGTTTGTTATATATTTATGCACCTGAAGTTAATTTTATCTGCTTTTGGCACTATATAGTAACCACATGCCCTCCCGCAGCCCGGCGCAGCCTGTTCTCCACCGCCATCCCCAGCCCGTCAGGGGTTATTCCTTCGGCAAGGATCACTTCCACCCCCAGGTGATCAAACCGGCGCAGCGATGCATACAAAGAAGCAGCAACCGTACGGGGATCGGAGCGCTTGCCGGCCACGACCACGCTATAGCCCTGTCCATCATACAATGACGCTGTTTCACAATAAGTAAAAATACCTACCTTGCGGCCATCCGCAGCCATACGCATCGCTTCATTTAATACGCCGGCTGCCACCCTGCCGGGATCATAGCCCTCAAAGAGTACCAGTGGAGCCCGAGGAGCATAGTGAGTATACTTCATGCCCGGTGACCGGGGACGGTCACCGGCTAAAGCCACGTCGTCAACCTCCGGGGCAATCTTAACTTCGCCAAGCACGGCTTCCAAATCCCGCTGAATTATGCCGCCGGGTCGCAAAATAACCGGTCTATCGCCGGAAATATCCAGCACCGTCGATTCAACGCCCAGGCCGGCAGGTCCACCATCCAGCACCAGCGCAATCTTACCTGATAAATCATCCAGCACATGGGCCGCAATAGTGGGGCTTGGCCGACCCGAAACATTCGCGCTGGGGGCAGCCACCGGCACCCCCGCCGCTCGTATTAAAGCCAATGCTACAGGATGGGCGGGCACCCGTACCGCCACGGTATCAAGCCCGCCGGTAACCACCGGGGGAAAAGCATGGCTGCACCGCAGAACCAGCGTCAAAGGGCCCGGCCAAAAACGTGCAGCCAACTGCGCCAAAACCGGCGGAAATTGGTCGATATACCGTTCCAGAGACTTTGGACTGTCAGTATGTACGATTAATGGATTATCTGCGGGCCTCCCCTTGGCCGCAAAAATACTAGCTACGGCGTGAGCATTCAGTGCATTGGCGCCAAGGCCATATACAGTTTCAGTGGGAAAAGCCACCAGTTCCCCCTTCCGTAGCAAGGCACCAGCCTCCTGAATAATGGCGGCATTCGGCTGCCCGGGTTCCACTACCAGGTGACGCGTTTTATTAGCTGCTCTTTCCACAATAAATCCTTTCCTGCGATATTGCTCAACTGCTATGGCTAATAAACACAACGTGATCAGTGTGTACATTCACTGGACTAGTATACCACAAAGGATCAGGCGATAAAAGAACGCGAGAGTATACCAAACTTCTGTCTCAAGTTCCAAAAATACAACCGCTGCCAAATTAACTAGTTGTTGCTAATCAGGTAAATGCTCTGATTGTTTGAAGCCACAGATAAGCCGCGGTCTACCGGACAGGTCCTGATATGCGCCGGCCAGCCAGTGGGGCGGGGATAGTAAAGCCAAGGCCTGCTCAGCCTGCTCCGGGCTAATTTCCATAAGTAGCTGCCCGCCGGGAGAAAGCCAGGTTTCCGCCTGTGGTATAAGTCGACGATATACATCCAATCCATCAGAACCGCCATCCAAAGCCAGTGCAGGCTCATAATTACGCACATCCCGGGGTAGTCCCGCCATAGCATTACTGGGTATATATGGCAGGTTAGCCGTAATTACGGTTACTGAGCCGGGGGCGAGCACCCCTTGCAAGGGTGCCAGCAGATCACCCCGGTGAAAAACAACCTCTATACCATGGCGCAGGGCATTGGCCCGGGCTATCTCCAAGGCTTGGGGTGATATATCAATAGCATGTACCACAGTACCCGCCGGTGCCATATTAGCAAGGCTTACGGCTATTGCACCACTTCCTGTACCAACATCAACTGCCAGCCGCTGACCTGGCCAAGTAGCCAGTATGGCAAGAGCTTTTTCCACCAGTAGTTCAGTTTCCGGTCGGGGTATTAAAACATGGGGCCCAACTGCAAAGTCAAGCCCCATGAATTCTTTATGACCCGTAAGATAAGCTACAGGCTCACCGCACGCCCGGCGTTCCAGTAGCGCCTGGTATATTCGCTCGCTATCCGCATTAAGCACCAGGCTCGCTTCCCGGTAAAGGTACACACGATCCCGGCCCAGCACATGAGCCAACAGCACCTCGGCATCCAAACGCGGCGAAAAGGCTCCTTTGTCGCGTAAGTATTTAGCTGCCTGGAGCAGTCTTTCCCTCACGGTAAGACCCATATCAATCTACCTGCTGCAGACGCTCAGCCTGGTCAGTTGTAATTAACGCGTCCACTATTTCCTGTAAATTGCCCGTCAACACTTCTTGTAACCGGTGCAGGGTCAGCCCAATCCGGTGGTCAGTGACCCTGTTTTGAGGGAAATTATAGGTACGGATTCGTTCGCTCCGGTCGCCCGAGCCCACCTGGGATTTACGTGCACTGGCCATTTGCTGCTGTTGTTCAAACTGGGCCTGGTCCAGCAGCCTGGCCCGCAATACCTTCATGGCTTTATCTTTATTCTTCAGTTGGGATTTTTCATCCTGACAAGAAACAACTAAGCCGGTGGGGATGTGGGTAATTCGAACCGCCGATTGGGTAGTGTTTACCGATTGCCCGCCGGGGCCTGTAGAACAAAAAACGTCAATGCGCAAATCATTGGGGTTTATATCCACTTCGACTTCTTCGGCCTCGGGCAGTACCGCTACCGTGGCAGCAGAGGTATGGATACGCCCGCCCGACTCGGTGGTCGGCACACGCTGGACCCGGTGTACGCCACTCTCAAATTTAAGTTGGCTATATGCTCCCTTGCCTTCAATAAGAAAAACTATTTCCTTAATTCCACCAATATCGGTAAAGTGGGAATCCAATATCTCGGTGCGCCACCCCTTTAGTTCGGCAAAACGGGTATACATACGAAACAGATCAGAGCCAAACAAGGCTGCCTCTTCTCCGCCGGTACCAGCCCGAATCTCCATAATCACGTTTTTGTCATCATTAGGATCCTTGGGCAGCAGCAGTATCTTGAGACGTCTTTCGATTTCTTGTTTTTTATCGGCAAGTTCTTCCTGTTCCAGCTCGACCATCTGCCGCATATCATTATCCAGCTTTTCACTGAGCATCTGTCCAACATCCTCAAGTTCGGACAGAACTTTTTTATAATCGCGGTATACCGCAACCACATCACTGAGATCGGAATGGGATTTTACATACTGCTGCCAACGGCCCTGGTCTTCCATTACCTTTGGATCCGCGATTAATTGGCTTAATTCTTCATATTTGTTTTCCAGGCTTTCCAGCTTATCTAACACTGACCTCACCTCTATTTTCACTAAGCACTGCCTTAAAGGCAGTCATAGCCACTTCCACCATATCATCATCCGGTTCCGCAGTGGTCAACCCTTGCACCCATCTACCGGGCATGGCCATCAGGCGTAAAAAAAAGTTATCTTCATACCTGGCTGCAGCTTTCAAACAGCTCGTGGGAGATGCCCGCTACCACCGGCAAAAGCCTCCTCCTCTTCCGCCTAGCCTGGTTGGCTGAAAAAGAAAGCGCTTGCAGGCCAATACTAGTGACTCCAACAGAATCACCACACCTCGCACCATTGGCCATTTAAGCGATTCTCATATAGATAAAATAAAAGCAGAGCACCCGCCCTGCTGATATGACTTATTTCAAGCCGTACTTTTTGCGGAATTTTTCCGCTCGCCCGCCTGTTTCCACAGTCCGCTGAGAACCGGTATAAAACGGGTGACACTTGGAGCAAATTTCCACCTTAATTTCCTTTTTGGTGGAACCGGTGATAAAAGTCTCTCCGCAAACGCAGGTTACTTTTGCTTCTCCATATTGGGGATGAATTTGTTCCTTCATGATGGCTCACCTCTTTCTGGTAGAATATATATGGGCAGATATTGCAGTTAACGAAAGTTTCCTTTTGAGACACTAGATTATTATAGCATAACGATTTTTGTCAAGCAAGAAAATATTACATTGCTACATACCCAGCATTAAATAACCGGCCTGGAAAAGTTGCCCAACTCCAGGCCAGGCATATTGCGCAACGTTGTAATGAGCCGGTCAACTCCGCAAATCTCTCCATCGGCAGGTACCTGGCTGAAAAAATAGTCGGGGTCAATGTTCAAATTGCGCAGCTGTACCTTATTCACACCGTTGTCACCAATAAATTTAATCAGGGCTTCAATTTCAACCTCACGGTCGTTTAATCCAGGCAATACCAGCAGGTTCAGCGACACATACACCCCAAGGGAACGGGCGAGCCGTATAGATTCGGCCACATCGGCCAGGCGGTAATCCCGCGGCCGGTAATATGCATGGTAAACTGTTTCCCGAGCACTAATCAGGCTAACCCGCAGCGAATCAAGCCCGGCCCGGCAAATCTTCTCCACCCCCCGGGTGTAACCCGCGTTGCTGTTCATGTTAATGGTACCACGGCCGGTTTTTTGGCGCACCCCGTCGATTACTTCAGATATAACGTCCGCCGCCAGCGCCGGTTCACCTTCACAGCCCTGGCCAAAACTGATAATACCCTCCGGAGCATAGCGCAGGTGGTGCACAGCTACTTCCATTGCCTCGGAGCAGGTCGGACGGAAGGTCAGCCGGCTCTGGGGAGATGGGCAGCATTCGGCAGGCTGCAGTGATATACAACCCAGACAACGGGCGTTACAGATCGGGGACACGGGCAGTCCACCCTCCCAGCGGCCGTAAAAAACATTTTGCGCAGTATAACAACTGTACTCCAGGGCACAGTGTGCCAGCTGAGCCAATACGCGGTTCCGAGGTGCTTGGGCCAGCCTGTTCCGCACCAACTCTGGCAAAGCTGTTGAATTATATTGTGCGGGGTCCCAGCGGTCCGGGTCGTCGGTGCGAACAGCAGCTACATAAACCCGTCCTTCACGCCAGGCTACGGCCGCATAGCCCAACAAGGGCAGTATTTGGCCCGTCCGGCGCTGGTAACCGGGCAGTAAGGTGCGGGTATATCCTTGAGGTAACAAGGCTCCCACGGCCAGGGCTGCATCACCACAGCCGGGCACTTGTTTCAGCAGTTTGAAGGTTCCCTGTTCATCCATACCCACCGGAGCACTGCCGGGCAACAGCGTCAATGAGGCCCCGGGAGGCAGCTCCAGCATATCTTCATCCATTACTTCCACCAGCCGATCACCGATACGCCCGACAGCTTTCAGCCCGTGATCATACATGCGACCTTGTTTATCAGCATACAATAATTGCATGGTATCTGGCACACCCACTTTTTCAACATTTTCTGTCTTTATTTGTCATGATTAAGTATAAAGCAGTTTGTGGTTTAAATGAAGTTGAAATTATGCCTGACCTTGCGATAGCCGTTATCAAAATATCATTAAAAAACACTTGGTGGTTTTCAACTTACTCACCAAGAAAATTATTGCCTTATAAACAAAAGGGGATTGCCACTAAGGACAACCCCTCTTTTTCTATTTAACTTTTATGAACACGTTAATAGCAACCAATCTATGCATAGGAGCGTTCAAGACAAAGGGCCGGGTCAACAGGGGTGCCGTTGAGCAGCACTTCAAAATGCAGGTGCGGGCCGGTGGAGCGACCGGTACTGCCCACCAGGGCAATACGCTGGCCGGCGGATACCTGTTCACCTTCACTCACCAGTAAACGAGAGTTGTGTGCGTACAAAGTGCGCAGCCCGTTGCCGTGGTCAACGATGACGGTATTGCCATATGTGCCTCGCGGTCCGGCAAATACTACCCGCCCGTCTTTGACAACCTGTACCGGCTGACCCTGGTCAGCCGCAATATCAAGACCTTCGTGCATAGCATTATCGCGCATCCCATATGGGGAACTAATCCAGCCCAACACTGGCCATTCAAATTGGTTCAAGGGCAGCCCGCTGGAAACCTGTCTGTCTCCGCCACCCTGACCGGCCGGGATTAATATCTGCTGGCCGGCCAATATATGGTCAGGGTCACGCAATTCATTCATTTCCACCAGCCTTGTTTCCGAACACCCGAAACGCAATGCAATTCTGCTGAGTGTTTCACCACGCTCTACCCGATAAGGTATCGCTGTGCCAGGAAGTATAATTACCTGGCCTTTAATAATATGATTATCATCGCGCAGGTTATTAATTTCAGCCAGCTGGTTAACATCAATGTCATATTGCAGAGCAATCTCGCTTAATGTATCGCCCTTTTGTACAACATAAGTACGAGGCACAGCCGACGCCTGGATGTTTTGCTGCACAGCTTGTTCGGCCACCAGCGGTGTCTGATAAGGATTATCGGGGCTTAGCAGCTCATCCAGCCTGGCCTGGGCAGGCTGGTTGGAAGCAGCAAGGCAACCGGTTACCAGTAAGGTAGCCAAAACAGCGGTAATTAAAGTTTTCTTTCTTGTTATAAGCATTTTGTAATTAACCTCTCCTACAATATTAGTAAATATTTGCTTCATTTAAAATTATTGCCGGAGAAGCTAATACATATACATCACCGAAGACACTGCTACTTAAAATACGGAGGAGGTGCCGGACCCTGACTTGGCTGGCTTTTGCCCGCGCACATTGCAATAAGCACGGAGCAATTCACTGTTTGATTTGGTTTTTTTAATACGCTCGCTGATGTATTCAAGGGCTTCCATGGGAGAGAGACCTGCGGTGGCTTTACGGAAATACCAGTTCAGCTCCAGTTCATCTTTACTAAAAAGTAAATCTTCCCGACGGGTGCCGGAGCGCTGCACATCAATAGCGGGGAAGATCCGCCGCTCGGCCAGGCGCCGATCCAAAATCAGTTCCATATTACCAGTACCTTTAAATTCTTCAAATATCACATCATCCATGCGGCTGCCCGTTTCCACCAGTGCAGTGGCCAAAATGGTCAGTGAGCCGCCCTCTTCCAAATTACGGGCAGCACCGAAAAATCGCTTCGGCCTGTGTAATGAAGCCGGGTCCACACCGCCGCTCAACGTACGCCCGCTGGGGGGAACCACTAAATTATGCGCCCTGGCCAGGCGGGTAATGCTATCCAACAAGATCAGCACATCACGTCCATGTTCCACCAACCGCTTGGCCCGTTCCAGCACTAAATCAGCTACCCGCACATGATTTTCCGGCGGCTCATCAAAAGTAGAGCTGATTACATCACCGCGCACCGAACGTTCCATATCTGTGACTTCTTCAGGACGTTCATCAATAAGCAGTACAATCAAGTATATCTCTGGGTGGTTAGCAGTAACACTGTTGGCTATCGACTTAAGCAGCACGGTTTTACCCGCCTTGGGCGGCGACACTAATAGCCCGCGCTGGCCTTTGCCTATGGGAGCAATTAAATCAATAATGCGGGTGGATATTTTATCTTTATCGGTTTCCAGGGTAATGCGCTCTTGGGGAAATAGAGGAGTGAGTCCGGCAAAATACAGTCTTTTGGCAGCTTCCTCGGGGTCGGCATTGTTAACCTGTTCAACACGCAATAGCGCTGAATAGCGTTCAGTGTCCTTGGGGCCGCGCACTTGCCCGGCTACCATATCACCGGTGCGTAAGTCAAAGCGCCTGATCTGAGAAGAGGATACATATATATCGTCGTAGCTACGCAAAAAGTGACCGGGCCTCAAAAAACCATAGCCATCAGGAAGTATTTCCAGCACGCCACTGGAATACTGCAGCCCGTTTTTTTCCATCTGCGCCCTGACAATTTCTTCAACCAATTCCTTCTTGCGCAGCCGGGAATACCCGGTCAGTTCAAGATCTTTGGCCAGAGCATATAATTCCGCTAGTGTTTTATTCTCCAATTCACTATTGTTCAAGGGCATCCCACCTAATTAAAATAGTCTAACAGTTCATCTCATTGCGCTTAACACTTTTACGGGAATGCCTTAGCAGCAATAAACGTCGCACGATAAAATATAAAGCCAGCCAAGCCAATAATGCATTCACCGCAGCACCAACTAAAAATGGTACACCTAGTTGCACCAACTGCTCCATCCATGGTCCATGTGTATCCATCACCGCAACGGTTACCGAATCATCGGGCAATGCAAAGTTAAGCAGCAGGTTGCCGGTAGCCACGTTTAAAACATAGAAAAAAGGTACTGCCCACTTAAAGAAAGCAGCCGATAAGGCACCGGCCAAACCATTCCCGCCGAGTAACCGCGCCACCAGAAAGGCTATGGGAATACTGATGATGGGAATCGGCAAAAAATCAAAGGCCAAGCCAAGAGCTGCACCAAGGGCTACCTTTGAGGGCGCATCGGGCAGGTCCATTACCCGGTTGTAATAATCTACGAGGCGCCCTATAATTTTCAATTGAAACTCCTCCTTATTTTTTTGGCACTCTTGCCCAATCAGCTAAAAACTGTTCGATTCCCAAATCGGTCAGGGGATGTTTAAGCATTTGTTGTAAAACTTTATATGGTACAGTGGCAATATGGGCACCAGCCAACGCTGACTGCGTTACATGCAGGGGATGTCTGATGCTGGCGGAAATAATTTGAGTTTTTAAACCGTGCAGTTCATAAATCTTGGCAATTTCTTTGATTAACTCCAGCCCATCATGTCCTATATCGTCCAACCGGCCGACAAAAGGGCTAGCGTAAGTCGCCCCGGCTAAAGCGGCCAGTAGAGCTTGGTTGGCTGAAAAAATCAGAGTTACATTCGTTTTGATGCCTTTTTGGGCCAGCACATTTACAGCTTTCAAACCTTCCGCATTCATAGGAATCTTTACCACTATATTGGGATGAATGGCTGCTAACTCCTCTGCCTCGGCAATCATTGGTCCTGCCTCGGTACTGACTGCTTCAGCACTTACGGGCCCATCAACAATGGCAGTAATTTCCCGGACTACTTCAACAAAGTCCCGGCCTTCACGAGCAATTAATGACGGATTGGTGGTTACACCACTGATTACGCCCAATTCATTTGCTGACTTAATCTCATCTACGTTAGCAGTATCTATGAAAAGTCTTATCTTTGACACCTCCACAATGGTTATCTGACGATTTAAGCGCCTGATGTCATTATAACCCATAGCACTGGCTTTTATTGATGTGCCAATGCGGTGTCATTAAGCTTTACCTGAGCTGCCAAATATTCTAATTTTTTCTCTAATTAATTCCACTGTCGCTTCGCGGGCAGGGCCCAGTATTTTACGCGGATCTATTTCATCGGGTAAATCAGTCATTACTTTCCGACAGCTATCCACAAAAGCTTCCCGGATATTGGTATCGATGTTCACTTTGCATACCCCCAGGCGGATAGCTTCCCGAATGGCTTCATCAGGCACTCCTGAAGAACCATGCAGCACAATGGGGACGTTCACCAGGGAACGTATTTTTTCCAACCGGTCAAAGTCCAACTTGGGCTCACCTTTGTAGCGGCCATGGGCCGTGCCAATGGCTATAGCCAGCGCGTCTACCCCGGTTTCCTGCACAAAAATCCGGGCTTCTTCGGGGTCGGTAAAAAATGCATCGGCATCGCTGACATGGATATCATCCTCGGTGCCGCCGATCTTACCTAACTCGCCCTCGACTGATACTCCCACCGGCCTGGCAGCAGCAATAACTTGCCTGGTTAAAGCGATGTTTTCTTGTAGTGCATGTTTGGAACCGTCAATCATCACTGATGAAAAACCAGATCTGATACAGCGCATTACTTGCTCAAAACTGGTGCCATGATCCAGGTGCAGCGCTACAGGTACACTGATCATCGATGCGGCAACATTAGCCATTGCAGTAATATATTCAATACCGGCATATTGGATTGCCCCCTGGCTGGCTTGCATAATAACCGGCGCTTTTTCTGCCTCAGCGGCAGCAGCAATAGCCTGCACAATCTCCATATTATTGCAGTTAAAAGCGCCCACAGCATAACCTTCTGCCTGTGCCTGGCGCAGTAATGCACTTACCGGAACCAAACTCATACAAGAACCTCCTTATAAGATAAAGATACTTTATTCTCTCTTGCTGATTTTTGATATTTTTAAAATATATAACAACTAGAGTCTAATTATAAAACATTAATTCAGCACGGACAACTACTCTCCATAAAAATATTATACACCCCAAAAGGGGTGTTTATTATTTTATTTATTTTTGCGATTTGGTTTTTTCCTAGTTTTCGTCGTGTTTGATAAGCTATCCAAGCATTCAAATCCGTTTTGAGTCAGTTCAATGGAACCCACTTCTTTGATCACCAGCAAGTCATCATCTGTTTCAGCGTAAATAATATTTACACTGTCACAATCTTTGCAATGCAACTCCAAGCGGTCGGGGAATATATCCACCTCCACATCCTGATTGCCGCACTGACAATATAGTAACCCCTGCTCGGCAATGTCATGCAAGCAGTTAAGCACTTCATACATTATCTCCGAGTTATTGAAATAATCATCGTCCGTATCAAAATCCCCAAGCGCTTCCATCGTTTCTTGCTGAGCAGCTGCCAGCACTTTAACTTCATCATGAGGGCCTATATAGCCTAGCTCAAGGCCGGTCTCATGGCAAAAAAGATAATTTACTTCGTCAGACCAAAGCATTTTGGCACTTAAGGACCTCACATGCTTACTCTCGCAAACCACACAGGGCACCTGAAGCCAATAATTTTGGCGGTCCTTAGTGGTTAGAATGAGTTTAACAAAACCGCATGAACACTTAACCTCGATTCTTTTTTTACCACTAAATTCGAAACGAGATAAATTATAATAATCCAGCTTTCCACATTCAGGGCACCTCATGGCTATTTGTGTATCGGTAACAATAATCATGGCTATCCTCCTGCCCTACGCGTTTACTCATTTATTGGCTATTCGACACAGTAATATATAAACCCTTTTTCTTACCGGTACACCATGGTATACTAGCCGATAACACAATTTGTCGACAAATAGCCCTGTACTAAACAACGTAAATCATCTAAATCAAATGGCTTGTTAATATGCTGAACAGGCTTAGCCCCGGCATCTGTCTCTTGCAACATTTCCAATTCACTATAAGCCGTCATCATTACCACCGGCACATCACTATCCAGTTTTCTGATTTCCCTTAAAGTTTCCAGACCGTTCATCCCAGGCATTTTCACATCTAACAAGATAAGACGATATTTATTTCTGCTCAGTTTTTCCAGAGCATCTAGGCCGTTAGCAGCCTGATCAATTAAATATCCATCATCAATTAAAGCTTCGAAAATTAGCCTGCGTAAACCGGCTTGATCATCAACAATAAGTAAATCATAATTTTGACCAGGCATTATTCTTCCCCCAATCATTGCTTGCTTTAGACATATTTCGCCGATAACGCTAAAAACCCTGCATAACGAAGGAGGATAATGTGGTACCGATAAAAATTAAAGTTATCAACAACAATAATAAAAGTATCAACCAGGGCATTATAACAATCAGCGCAGCACGGCCAGTAGTGATTTGATGTACTTCCCGCAACCCAATAATCAATAATATTACACACCAGACATATAAACCCAAAGTTAGCAACCCCGCGATAAAATTGTACAACCCGCCGGCATTTAACAGGCTGGTGCCTATTTGCAGCGGTATCATAAATACTGCAGGAAAGCCTGCTGCACCATATACCACCCAAACACTTTTCGCCGTACCATTACCACCATAAAGTTCGGCCAGCAAATGCAATAAGCCGGCCATAAAAAACCATTTTATTACACTGAACAAGAAACCAACTACGACCATAAAGGATATCATGGCCTGGTTAACGCTAGTGCCGGCTATTCCTGGCCAACTGTTTATTCTGTCTATATAAACAGGGGTGGTGTAGAGGCTTGTTAATGTCTCAGCCAGGTTAAGCGCCAAGAAAATAATAACAATAGAGACAATGGGTGGTTTTTGGGCGAAGCGGGTAAAAGTCCGTCCCGGTTCAAAAAGAATACCATAAATAATATCTAAAATGCCGCTTTTATCCTGGCCATCATGATTAATATTATCCTTTTGTTCGGTCAGGTATACATTTGCACCTTCTTCATCCAAAGCATCGGAAGTGACTAACGCTTTTGGCAACCCATCCACCGGTATTTGGGCGTCAGTTTTATCTGTTTGTTTACTATCCATTTATTTCCTCCCTTAATACACTAACCACAAATACTTTAGCCTTTGGGGCAAGTACACGCTATTGCGTTCACTCAAACGGTATTTTATGTAAAAGCAACCCGTCCCACTGATTAATAGACAGTTCCCCTGTCGGCATACCGCTAAGCATGCCCCACCAGGGATATTCAGGCGATAAATGAATCACCTCCGGTTCTCCTTTGATACCTGCCAGTCCGGCAGCTAGCTCAATCGCATCATAATAATTACCCAGGTCATCCACCAGGCCATTCTCCAAAGCCTGGCTACCGGTGAAAATACGGCCGTCGGCCACTTCTCGCACCCTGGCCTCAGTCATGCCCCGGCCTTCAGCTACTGTATCGACAAATTGCAGATATATATCATCCACCATTCTCTGAAAAATCTGCTGTTCTTGCTCGGAAACCACCCGGGAAGTTGACCCCATATCCTTATGCGGGCCACTTTTGAAAACCACGGGATCTATCCCTAACTTATCGTAAAGCCCCTGCAAATTTTGCGTTTCCATAATCACACCAATACTACCGGTCATAGTGCCGGGATTGGCTACTATTTTATCACAGCGACAGGCAATCCAATATCCGCCTGATGCGGCCACATCACCCATGGAAGCCACCACTTTTTTACCTTCCTGGCGCAACCGGTCCACTTCCAGAGCTATTTCCTGGGCTCCCGCGACAGAGCCGCCGGGTGTATTAAGCCGCAGCACCACAGCTTTAACCGAAGGGTCTTGGGCAGCTCGTCGCAATTGTTTCATGATGCCTTCAGAACCGGCTACTGTAGAAAATAAACTACTGGAATCAACACCGCTGACAATCGTTCCATTGATTTGAATAACACCCACCACACTCCCAGAACCACTTCTCCCATAATAATCGGTCCCCCTGCCTTTTCCATATAACGCAGCGATTATTATTGAGAGTAGTACAAAGCCAATAATCAGACCGGCTATTATTTTACGTTTGAGCATAGTTCACAATCCTTCCTCCAAGATACTTTAGGTTTATACCAGCAATACAAGGTTAATGCGGGTCAGTACAGTTTAGTAACTGCCGAAATATGTCAAGTATGCCTTATGCGCAAGACCAAATATACTTGTCAAAAAATAACGCTTTACAATATTACGACATTAAAACAAAAAGCTTTGGATATTTCACCAAAGCTTAACTGCAAATAAAATATATGTTTATTGTTTATTATACTGCATCTGGCCATATTGTCCATATCATGTTAGCACGAAATCTGAGACATATGCCTTTTCTCAGGTGATTGCAAGTTATGTATTTTTTAATGCCAGCGTTGCACCGATAAAATCCCTGAACAACGGGTGAGGTTTGTTGGGACGCGATTTAAATTCCGGGTGGAACTGGGTGGCCACAAACCATGTATGTTTGTTTAGTTCTACTATTTCCACCAGGTAGCGATCAGGCAAAGTGCCGCTAATTACCATACCCGCCTCGGCTAAGGCTTCGCGGTATTGGTTGTTTAATTCATAACGGTGCCGGTGTCTTTCGTAAATGATTTCCTCCGCATAAGCCTGGTAAGCCAGGGTGCCCGGCAACAGTCGGCAGGGGTAACGCCCCAGACGCATAGTACCGCCCATTCGGTCTAATTCCTTTTGCTCGGGCAATAAATCAATTACCGGGTATTGAGTTGTAGCGTTAAATTCAGAACTGTTGGCTGTGGACCAGCCCAGTACATTTCTGGAATATTCCACTACCGCCAGCTGCATACCAAGACAAATACCCAAATAAGGGATATTTTTCTCCCTGGCATATTGGATAGCTTTAATCTTGCCTTCAATACCCCGGTCACCAAAACCACCCGGCACCAAAATACCGTCAACATCAGCCAGGAATTTATCTACGGATTGCTCTTCCAGATCCTCAGCGTTTATCCAGCGAATGTCCACCGCGGCCCCGTGAAAAAGGCCTCCATGGCGCAGTGCCTCAGCAACGCTTAAATAGGCGTCATGCAGAGACACATATTTGCCCACCAAGCCAATGGTAGTATGCCGGTGCAAATTTTTCATTTTATCCACCATAGCCTGCCACTCTGTTAAATCAGGCAGGTTAGCGCAGTTAAGGCTCAAACGGCGCACAACCAAATCACCCAGACCCTCGGCTTCCATCATCAAGGGCAATTCGTATATATATTCGGCATCCACTGCCTGCACCACTGCATCCAGGTCGGTATCGCAGAACAAAGCCATTTTTTCCACTGTTTCTCGGGAAAGAGGCTTTTCTGTACGACAGACTAACACATCGGGCTGAATACCAATACTACGCAATTCCTTGACACTATGCTGGGTTGGCTTGGTTTTCAGCTCATCGGCTGCCTTGAGGTAGGGTACCAGGGTGACATGGATGTACATCACATTTTCCCGACCCAGGTCACTCTTCAGCTGGCGAATGGCTTCCAAAAATGGTAATGATTCAATATCACCCACGGTGCCCCCAATTTCCACCAGCACTACATCGGGATTAAGCTCCTGTGCAACCCGGAGTACCCGCTCCTTTATTTCATTAGTTATATGCGGGATTACCTGTATTGTAGCACCAAGATAATCACCCCGGCGTTCCTTGGTAATGACCGACCAGTAAATACCACCGGTAGTTACGTTACTGCTCCTAGTTAAATCCACATCGATAAACCGCTCATAATGACCTAAATCAAGGTCAGTTTCCGCTCCATCTTCAGTTACAAACACTTCTCCATGCTGGTAAGGACTCATGGTACCCGGATCGATATTAATGTATGGATCTAATTTCTGAACGGCCACTTTCAGCCCGCGGCTCTTCAGCAGTCTTCCCAGGGAGGCGGCAGTAATCCCTTTGCCCAAGGACGATACCACTCCCCCGGTAATAAATATGAACTTGGCCATAGGAGCCTCCTGTAGTCTTTTTTTTGACACAAATCCTATATATTTTAAACATGACCCGTCCAAACTGTCAACACTCAATTTTGGACACTGGACTTACATTTTTTCCGGTGCCTTTACCCCCAGCAGGGCCAGCGCGTTGCGCAAAACCACTTTGGTAGCCTCCATCAGCAGCAGACGGGCATCGGTTAAGGTAACATCATCAGTGATAACCCGGTGGATGTTATAAAAACTGTGTAACAATCCGGCCACCTCGTGCACATATCGTGTGAGGCGATGCGGTGCCAGCTGGCGGGCAGCCAGGGCGACCTCTTCAGGGAAATCTGCTAAGCGACGGGCCAGGGCAAGTTCCGCTTCTTCCCGCAGCAGTTCTATATCCACATCTTTCGGGTTGGGCGCTTGCCGGCCTTGCTCTTTCAGCTGGCGGAAAATACTGCAAATGCGAGCATGGGCATATTGTACGTAATAAACCGGGTTATCGTTAGACTGGGTACGGGCTAAATCCAAATCAAAGTCCAGGTGACTATCCGCGCTGCGCATAATAAAGAAGTAGCGGGCAGCGTCTAAGCCTACTTCGTCCACCAGTTCCTCAAGTGTAATAAATTGCCCGGTGCGCTTGGACATGCGAACAATTTCTCCACCTGAAAACAGCCTGACCAGCTGCATCAAAAGCACCTGCAGCGTGTCCGGATCATAGCCCAAAGCCTGTAAAGCGCTCTTCAGCCGAGCCACATGTCCATGATGATCAGCACCCCAAATGTTAATTACCCGGTCAAAACCGCGATTAAATTTGTCCATGTGATAGGCGATATCCGCAGCAAAATAAGTAGGTAACCCGTTGTTACGCACCAGTACTTCGTCTTTTTCTAAGCCCAAGCTGGTGGCTCTAAACCACAGTGCACCCTCATGCTCATAAAGGAAGTCTCGTTCCCGCAAGCGCTGTATAGCCTCGTCAACTTTGCCGGCATCATGCAGTGACTGTTCGGAAAACCACACATCGTATACTACACCAAAGTCAGCCAGGGCTTTCTTTATCCCCTCAATTTTTTCAGCCAGAGCATACTGCGCAAGTGTTTCCAAACGAACACGGCGGTCAACTTTAAGAAGCTTGTCGCCATGTTCCTCTATGTAACGGCGTGCTGTATCAATGATGTCCTGGCCGTGGTAACCGCCTTCGGGCACCTCGCCTTCCAGACCCAGTAGTTCAAAATAACGGGCCTCCACGGAAAGCGCAAAATTTTCTATCTGGTTGCCGGCGTCATTTATGTAATACTCGCGAGTAACCTGCCAGCCCGCAAAAGCTAGTATTGAGGCAATACTGTCCCCCAAGGCGGCTCCCCTGGCATTGCCCATATGCAATAGACCGGTGGGGTTAGCGCTGACAAACTCCACCTGTACCTTTTTGTTCTCCCCCAGCTGCACCCGGCCATAATCAGCCTGGCGATTTACCGCCAGCGGTACTGCCTCCAGCACCCATCGAGGGTCTAAAATAAAATTAATAAAACCAGGACCTGCCACCTCGACTTTTTCCAGCCAGCGGGTGGAGTGGGGCAGGTTTTGGATTAGTACTTCAGCAATTTTTCTTGGTGCCATACGGGCTTGCCTGGGCAATAGCATGGCTAGGTTGGTGGCAAAATCACCGTGCTCCCGCTCCCGGGGAACCTCTACCACAAAGCCGGGCAATTCCACCGGCGGTAATTCCTTCACCTCGACCGCCTTACGCACAGCCTCCACCAAGGCCTTTTCAAGGGCCAGGCGCATTTCTTCTACTACACTAATAACCAATTTATAGCAGCCTCCTTTGGTGCCGGGACAGTCTCTACTAACAGGACCTGTTAATACGGTTGCTAGATCTGTCCTGTTTCAGTAATTATTTATTTTTGTCTTTTTGTATTACGTTTTGACAACATAAATAGTATATCATGTAATGTACCGGCGGAATAACATCAAATCCACTTTATATGATTTAAGGGATTATTTTCGTTTATAGTATAAATGTTGCTTTTAATATATTGTAACCAAATCGTTATAAAAGCTCACTGTTACTACGCTAAGAAATGCTATCGGACGAAATATGGCCAAAGAAAAAAGATGGCAAGCTATGCCATCTTTACAAAACTATAATTTTAATACCCGTCACCATAGCAGGCGGCACTATTCAAATTTAGCCAACTTTTTAACGACCAGCAGTACCAGCAGTGAAGCCGGCTGTAAAGGCTGCGTTATTTACTTCAAGCAAGTTCGGAGGTATGGTGGCAGCAAGGGCATCTTTCCAAATTTTTTCTTCAATGGGGGAGTTTTTAGCAAGGGCTCCCAACAGCACAACATTGGCTGATTTGGCGTTGCCGCAGGCAATAGCCATATCCAGAGCTTGCAGCACCTGCACATTTATTCCCCGCGCTTGTATTTGAGCAATGATATTTTGCGGGTACTCGGCAGCTCCTGCCAGTACGGGCACCGGGGAAATTTGCTGGTTATTTATAATTAATTTGCCACCCGGCTTGAGATAGGACAGCCAGCGCAATGCTTCCAGCTCTTCAAAAGCCAAAATAACATCAGCTTCACCTTCAGAAATGAGCGGTGAATATACCTTTTCACCCAAACGAACCTGTGTGACAACACTACCGCCCCGCTGAGCCATACCGTGAATTTCGGAAACTTTTATATCATAACCAACCGCCTGGGCAGCCGCAGCCAGCACTTTGCTTGCCAGAATAGTACCCTGACCGCCCACACCCACCATAAGAATGTTCACAGGTTTAAGCATCAGCCTGCCCCCTTTGCATTGCTCCGGTTTTACATACCTGCACGCATAAATTACAACCAACACAGGCTTCTGCAGTCACCAACGCTTTTTTATTAATTACCGCAATAGCCGGGCAGCTAAGTTTCAAGCAAGTCTTACAACCAATACATTTTTCTTCATCTACCGTTACAGCTGGCTTAACCTCCCGCTTAAGCAGAGCACAAGGACGCCGGGCAATAATTACAGACGGACCGGGCATAGCAACTTCGGCCTTAATTAATTCCTGCAGACGGGACATATCCAAGGGGTCTACCACTTCCACCCGTTTTAAACCCAGTGACCGGCACAGCATGGTTAGATCCACCTCAGGCGCTTCCTGGCCCATCAGGTTACGGCCGGTTGCTGGGTTATCCTGGTGACCAGTCATAGCGGTAGTACGGTTATCTAAAATAATGATGGTACTGTCGCTGTTGTTATAAACCGCATTGAGCAGCCCGGTAATACCTGAATGCAAAAAAGTGGAGTCACCAATTACCGCCACTGTGCGTCCCTTGAGGCTTGGCACCGCCTTATCAATGCCATGGGCCATACCAATGCTGGCCCCCATGCATACACAGCTATCGATCCCTTCCAAGGGAGGAAGACCACCCAGTGTATAACAGCCAATATCACCGGTCACAGTTAGTTTAAGCTGACGCAGAGTGTAAAACACACCGCGGTGCGGGCAGCCCGCACAAAGTACCGGCGGGCGGGGCGGAGCCTGGGGCAACCCGGCAGCTGGATCTTCCGTGTGCGGCGAAGCGGGCAGGACACCGGCTTTAACAAAACAGCGCCGGAGTAGACCTTGATCATATTCACCGGTTTCCGGGAACAATTCTTTGCCGGTTACTTTAATACCCAACATGCGGATTTGATCTTCCAGGAAAGGCTCCAGCTCTTCTACCACAAATAGAGTTTCCACCTGGGCAGCGAACTTTTTAATCAGCTCAACAGGCAGCGGATTTGTCATGCCAAGTTTAAGCACCGCAGCATCGGGTAACACTTCCCTGACCAGCTGATAGCTGATCCCGCTGGTAATTACACCCACTTTATCACTGCCTGGGACAATATAGTTTACAGGAGTATTTTCACTGTACTCTGTCAGCTTCTTCAATCTTTCCGCCAGGCTGGTCCGGCGTAATTTACCAAAAGCAGGGACCATTAGATTTTTCTTAACATCTTTATTATAAGGTTTAATTTCCCGGGCTACTGGTTCACCCAGTTCAACCATACTCTGGGAATGTGCTACCCGGGTAGTGGTACGCAAGATTACAGGGATATCAAATTGTTCGCTAATGGCCAGACCTAAACCAACCATGTCCTTAGCTTCTTGGCTATCTGACGGCTCCAGCATAGCCACTTTGGCAAATTTAGCGTAATTACGGTTATCCTGTTCATTCTGGGAACTATGCATGCCCGGGTCATCAGCAGAAATCAGCAGCAATCCGCCATTAACTCCAGTATAGGCCACAGTTAACAGTGGATCTGCAGCCACATTAACACCGACGTGCTTCATTGTCACTATCGCCCGGGCTCCAGCCATAGCGGCGCCGATACCTACTTCCAGAGCAACCTTTTCGTTTGGTGCCCACTCGCTGTATATGCCTTCATATCCGGCAAGAGTCTCCAGGATTTCCGTACTGGGTGTCCCCGGATAACCCGCTGCAAGAACGACACCACTTTCAAAGGCTCCCCTGGCAATCGCAACGTTGCCGGAAAGCAATTCCTTCAAAGCTTCAGCCTCCTATATTACCTAGTTTGACAATTTCAATTTAAATGTATTGTTAGTTATTGAGGTTAGTTTCTATGAACTTTGACAAAATTCCTTCTTTAATAAGAAGTTAATTAAGCACTTTGTCCGTTCGCCATTTGTTTGGGCGTTGAAATTATTTTTGGGCGTACGCCGTAGCGGCGCACAAAACGGGACATGCGTCGGAAAGCCTCACTGAGGTCATCCAGGGAAGCAGCATAAGAGACTCTAACAAAACCTTCACCGGATGGACCAAAAGCATTGCCGGGTACTAAAGCGACCTGCTCCTGCTTAAGCAATTCCTCGGCAAACTCTTCACAATTAAGACCGGTACCGGATATCTGGGGAAACGCGTAAAACGCGCCACCAGGCTCATAACAAGGCAACCCCATATCCCGGAAGGCCTGCACCACTAAGTTGCGGCGGCGGTTATAGTTTTCCACCATGTGCCGCATGGCCGGCTGACCGTTTTTTAAGGCCTCCATTGCGGCCATCTGGGCGGTAATGGAGGTACATAGCATGGTATACTGATGTATTTTGGTCATAGCCCCAATAATGTCCGGGTGTCCTGCAGCATAACCCACTCGCCAGCCTGTCATAGCGTAAGCTTTGCTGAAACCATTGAGCAGCACCGTGCGGTCCTGCATACCAGGCAGTGAAGCCATACATGTATGCTGGCCAACATAGGTTAGCCGATCGTATATTTCATCGGAAACAACCATCAGGTCATTTTGCTTTGCCACTTCTGCAATTTTTAGCAATTCCTCTCGGTCCATTATAGCGCCGGTAGGATTGTTGGGATAACATAACAGCAAAACCTTGGTTCGGGGCGTAATCAATGACTGCACCTGTTCCGCTGAAATACGAAAACCATTTTCCATACCCGTGGGTATGAACACCGGCACCCCGCCCGCCAGGGTAGTACAGGGAGCGTAGGAAACATAAGAAGGCTCAGGTATTAACACTTCATCCCCTGGTTCCAGCAGCACCCGCATGGCCAGATCCATCGCTTCGCTGACTCCCACGGTAATTAGTATTTCATCACGTGGATTATATTTGATATTATAGGTACCTTCCACATCAGCAGCGACAGCCTCTCTTAATTCAAGAAGACCCCAATTGGAAGTGTACATGGTGTAGCCTTTTTCCAGCGAGTATATACAAGCTTCGCGGATATGCCAGGGAGTTACAAAATCAGGCTCACCTACTCCCAGGGAAATAACACCCTTCATTTCAGCAACCAAATCAAAAAATCTTCTAATACCTGAGGGCGGGAGATTGCGCACCACAGGGTTTACTTTCTCCGACCAGTTTATTTGCGTCATGGGGAAACCATCAGCCTCCTGTCTTCCTCATTATCCTCTATTATTACCCCGTTTTGTTTATATGTCTTTAGAACAAAATACGAGGCAGTGCTTATCACTCCTTCGATCGTGGCCAGTTTGGTAGATACAAAATGGGCTATTTCCTTCATGCTGCTACCTTCCACAAATATCGCCAAATCATATGTACCACTCATTAAGTGCATACTGCGCACTTCCGGAAACCTGTAGATACGCTCGGCTATGGCATCAAAGCCAACATCACGCTGAGGAGTGATGCGCACCTCAATTAAGGCAATGACTTTTTCCTCACCTATTTTTTCCCAGTTAATCATCGTTTGGTAGTTGAGTATTATCTTGTTATCCTCTAAATCTTTAATAATGCCCCGCACCTCGACCATGTCGATTTTAAGCATGACCGCAATTTCTTCCGGTGTCAATTTGGCATTTTCCCTAAGGAGGTCCAAGATTTGTCTGGTAATATTATCCATATAATCACCCCTTTCCGGTGGGAATCTTCATTATAGCTTATGATAGCTTATGCATAAAAAATTAAAAAACCCCGTCCCATGACAAGACAAGGGACGAGGATTTCTCGCGGTACCACCCTGATTGATCGCAATTAGTAGTGCAATCCTCTCGGGGCCCTTTAACGGGGGCAAAACGGCTCGGCTTACTATACCTTTAATTTCAGCTTGCAGCTCCAGGGTGGCGCGGGTATCTACAACCACCGGGCTCACACCAGTTCCCGGCTCGCTGGGGAAGTATTTAACACCCTTATTCCCCTTCAATGCTTTGTTGTATAAACGTTAGGAGTATTTTAGCATGCACTACTTAGCGTGTCAATAACACGTAGTTTGAAAAATGTGGTTTAAAAACCTACAGAAAATGATGTACCGGTACCCACTACAGGGTAAGTTTACCCTCTGACGTACTTACCAGTCTGAGCACATTTTCTTCCTCACCGGTTATGGCATTGATATACACCAGATAAGTTTCGCCACCTTGAGTTCCCTTGAACTCCCAGGTTAGAATTTCTTTCTCTACGCCCACCGGGATAACAGCTAGCCTGCCCTTCCCCTCTAATTTTAGCCTGTTACTAACCAGCAGGCTGGCATCACGCTCAGTTACCTTTGGCTTGTCCAGGCTGCGCTTATGATGCGACATTAAATAATTCCTGGCATCAAAAGCTACCACTTGCCCATCATCCAAGGCGACAGTTACCTTTATTAAATCCGGGTATATAATGACTCCGTCCTGGATAAGGGCGTAGTTAAATGTAACAGTATTGTCGTTGCGCTGGTAGTAGCTGCTATGCATATTTTGATAGCCATGCTCACGCAAATAAGCTTCCGCTCGGGACTGAGCTTTATCCAGACTCAAGTTGGCACTGGTTACGTTTTTAGGGGTAACCAGCCAGATTAGATGCCCACCTTGGATGGATACGTCTGCCACAGTTGGTTCACCAACCACCCTCTTCCCCTGACGCCTGGCTATCTCTACCCGGTAGGCCTTGATACTGCCTTCCACTTCGCCGGTTACCTGGGCAAGCACATATTTTTCCCCGGGATTGTCATAAAACTGCATGGCTATCGACTTGGCTTTAGCCTCGCTAACCTTTGCACCTGTTACACCACGGGCTCGCCCTTGCTCCATGTTATCTGAAAAGGGACCATCGTAAATAAGGGTGGGATAAGCTTGCATCTGCCGATCCATTGTTTGAAAATTACCAGTAGCTAATTTTTGACCTTCCTTGGCCAACCGGTTTGAGCTTGTAACAGCAAGCTCATATAGATTAAATGATCCATCCGCTATACTATTATGGATTTTGTCTAGCTCCTTGTTTAATTCTGAAGACTGGTTATAGAGCTGGTTCACCGTAGCCCACTGTTCCTGAGTAAGTGTTTTACCCTCGGACACCTGCCTGGCAAGTGTATTTGAGTAATCCCCTAACTGGGTAATGAATTTGGCCGTTCGACCCAGTAAAGCATCACCCACCGGCAACTGGGTCAGGTTATCCAACGCCTGGTTGGATTGCTGCGAAATTTGTTCAAAAAACTGGGCATTTTTTTCCGGCCCTGATAATACCAAACTCTTGCCCAGCAGCACTTCCATAGTTTGCACATGGTCGGCTAAATTATAAAATGCTCGCTGGTAATTATTGTTTATAGCTGTTTGCAACATCAATTTGGAGTTGTGCTCCTGGTAACCCCAGTAACCAAGACCCAGTGCAGCAATAATTAAAACTCCTACGATAGCAAACCATCTTTTCATAGGCCAATTCCTCGTTTCCGAAACCTAGACACATATTTTATTCAGGTTCCCCCCTCGCCGACTAACGAGGGGCAGTTTCACACATCATGAGCCAGGATCTATTTTGTCAACAATTGTCTCGCTCTTTTGAAATCGTGAAACTGATAGAAACAGGTTTTACCCTCCCTCTGTTTTCCTGTTTTTAACATCATTGCACCTTAACTCCAATTAACGGGCAAAAACATGGCGACCAATGCGGGTGATAATATCCCTGCTCCAGATCCAGGGACTCACTTTCTTGGACGGATTCCAAAAGAACGTAGCACCACCCGTAGGATCCATCCCGGCCATAGCCTGACTGGCCGCCTGTAAAGATTCTTTTGTAAGTGGCCGGTTATATTGACCGTTGGTTACAGATTCAAACGCGTGGGGCTGATAAATAACCCCTGCCAGGGTATTGGGGAAAGCAGAACTTTTTACCCTATTCATGATCACGGCGCCTACCGCCAGCTTACCAAAATACGATTCATTAGCAGCTTCACCTTCAATAACCCGGGCCAGCAGTTGCAGATCCCTGGACGTTTGCAGAAACCCCCTGGAAACACTAGGTTCGTTTTGGACCTGGCTTACGGACTGAGTCCGACCGCCCACCATACCCAGAGCTGCCCGCGTATTGGGGCCCACTACGCCATCAACACGTAGACCGTTTTTGCGTTGGAAATCACGCACGGCCTTATATGTAGCGGAACCGTATACACCGTCCGCGAAGCCATGAAAATAGCCCCACTGTTTAAGTTTCTGCTGCAATGTAGTTACCTCACTACCTCTGCTACCCCAATAAAGCGTTCTTTCCTGGGCCTGGACGGCACTACCTGGCGGTAAGATCAGGGCGGTATAAGATATCATAATCAAACTTAACATTACAGCCATTAATTTTCTTGCTATCCAACAAGATGACAAAAACAGCACCCCCTGATTTATTTGCCAATAGTTTACCTAAAAAAACTACATCCTATGTGTAAAAAAATTTTTTATTAAACTAGCAAGGATTGGCAGTATTCGGGCAGAATAATATCGCAGTAACACTTTATCATAGAAGGAACCGTATAGGGGGAGGTGGATAACCTGGTTTATTCGGCAGTCTGTTGAAAAATTGTGTCAACATCTGCTGCCAGCCGTATAGTCGAACGGCTATTACTAATAACCAGGTAATTATTTTTGGTGAGGAGTATCAATGTAGATGAATTTGTTAAGATAAGGCAAAATGATATAACCCAGATGGTTAACATAGCCTTAAACCGGGCGGGTGAAATTATCCAGCAAAAAGTCGCCAATGGTGAAATAAAAGCTACCATGCAAGATGTGTTACCAGTACTGTTGTACGAAGTTCTTATTACCAATACAGTAGCCACGCTGCGTCTCGTGGCGGAAATGATTAACTCGGATTATGATAAGAATAACGGCGGCATGGACCACTAACACGAAACCAGCGTTATGGCAAAATGACCGCAAAAAGATACAACCGGCTCGATTAAGAGCGGTTGTATCTTTTTGTCCCATACCTTTCACCAGCAGCTACCAGCCTTGGTGCCCAACCGGACGTGGCCAGTGCATGCAGGTGTGTATAACAGGCCAGTACATTTTTATACAGCACACCGTCATGCTGGCCATCAATGCCGTAGCCTTTGGTTACCCGAAAGGCAAATTTAATTTCCTCCGCCAGGTTCTCCACCCGGGAATAGTGAAACTCATGACCTCTTACGCTTTCCCCGGGTGAAAAATAAGGGCTGCTATTTTCCACCTGCAGGCTAGTGTATCCATGTCCCTGTGGCTTATCCAGCATAGTAACATCATAGGGTAATGCACCGGTCATAGTATATTTAACGCCCCGCCAGGAAATACTGCGGCCTAAAAACATCAGCCCACCGCATTCGGCATAAACAGGCAAGCCGTCTTCAATGTGTTCCTGTAAATTACTAAGCAAAGACACATTGGCGCTGATTTCAGCCGCATTAATCTCAGGGAAACCACCCCCAATGTAAGCCGCATCCACCTCAGGCATTTTTGTATCACGCAGGGTATTCACTGCTACCAGTTCAGCACCGGCAGCGACTAAGGCCTCTAAGTTTTCGGGGTAATAAAAAGTAAACGCACGGTCGAAAAAAACTGCAACTCTGGCACGTGGTGCAGCAGAGCTTAGCCCCTGCAAACGCAGCCTGCGCATAACCGGGGCATCACACGGTGATATCTCCACCGATAGCGGCGGTGCCTGGTGAGCCACCTCAAGAATACCGTTCAAGTCAAGTAATCCACCGACCGCATTGCCGAGTTTAATTACGGCTTCTGCTAGTTCATCATTCTCTGTAGCGGGAACAAGTCCCAGGTGCCGTTCGGGAACACAAAAAATTTCATCCCTGGGAATAGCCCCCAGTACAGGAATACCACAATATTGTTCTAAAGATGCCCTGAGAATTTTTTCATGGCGCGGGCGGGCCACTTTATTTAAAATCACCCCGGCCACCTGCACACCGGGATCAAAATGCTGGTAACCAGAAACCATGGCCGCTACACTGCGAGTCATCCGGGTGGTATCCACTACCAACAGTACCGGAGTTTCGATGGCTTTGGCGATTTCGGCTGTACTGCCGGAGCCATCCAAATCCACACCATCAAAAAGGCCCATGGCTCCCTCTACCACCGCTATGTCAACATCAAGGGCGCTACGGACAAAAGAGGTACGAATCACCTGACAATCCATTAAAAAGCTGTCTAAATTGCGGCAGGGACGCCCGGTTATCCTGCTCATCCAACTGGGGTCAATAAAATCAGGCCCTTTCTTATACGGTTGCACACGATAACCAGTAGTAATTAAGGCTGACAATAACCCAATGGTGACCGTTGTTTTGCCGGACCGCCCGTGGGGCGCAGCCACCACCACCCGAGGAATATTATATAACCTCATTTTGTATCACCGTCTTTCATCTTGCACGGCATTATCATCACAGAACGCGGCGGTGACTTGTGCCTGAATTGTCCCACTAACCACATCGACCCCTTGCTTTGGGTAGCCCACAGCACGCTGACACTAAAACATTATTTCCAGACCAGTGCCCTACCAACCAGGTCAATAAGCCCTTTTACCTCTACACCCAAATTATGCTCTTCCACCATAGGATACAGCTGAGCTTTACATATCGAACAAGGTGCGCAAAGGATACCATCACCATTTTCACCAACCCCGGTAGCCTTCACCTGTTCGGCCTTTTGTTTGCTGAACATAATCCGACGCTGATACATTTCCGGGTCGTCAAACAGAATAGCGGCACCACCGCCACAGCAAAAGTTATCCGCACCATGGGGGTTCATTTCCCGAAAATCGGTTACACAGGCTTTTATTATTACGCGCATATTTTCGTTTAGCCCGCAAGCTCGCACATAGTTACAAGGATCATGCAGCGTTACGGGTTTGCTGTTTTTTAAGGGATCAAGCTTCAACTCTTTATTACGAATCAAATTAGCTACTTCATCATGGATATGGGTAATCGGCCAGCGTACCGGCCTGTCAGCCAAGGTCGGGATATACATTTTCGCTGCACGCCAGCCGTGCCCACACTCGCCCCAAACAATTTTTTTAACACCCAGCTCCTGAGCAGCGTTTAAAAGGCGCATAACATTACCTCGCTGTGTCGAATACTGATCAAATAAGAAACCAAAGTTACCCGCCTCGGTGACTGTACTGGGAATGGTCCAGTTGGCACCAATATAAGTAAAAAACATGCCCGCCCCCATCAATGTATAGGGGTTTAACAAGAAATCCGCTGAAGAAGGTATATACATGATATCAGCGCCTGGTTTGTCAACAGGAAACTCAACTTCTACGGCAAATTCATCCATAATTTCCTGGGACATGAACTCCAGGGTATCCACAATACCGGGTTTGGGCAGAGCTGAATGGTTACCCGACTTCTCCATAGCAGCACCTGTAGTAGCATGAAGTTTAGGTGTAATACCCAGCCAGTGCAATACCTGGCGGCCTATGAAAGTTACTTCGCAGGTATCAATACCAAAAGGACAAACATGGGCACAACGGCGGCACTGGCTGCACTGGTAAAAGTAGGAGTACCATTGTTCAAGAACATCCAAACTAATATCTTCAGCCCCCACCAGTTTGCCAAACCATCGTCCCTCCGGGGTAAAGTAGCGCTTATATATCTTGCGGATTAACTCCGCCCGATTGGTGGGAATATTATTTGGGTCCCTGGTGCCAAGGTAGGTATGGCAGTTTTCCGCACACTGGCCGCACTTGGTACAGGATTCCATGGCCAGGACAAACGAGCGAAATTTTTTTCGCAGCTGGTCCAGGTACTCAACGGCTTTTTCCGGCTTTAACTCATCGGGTACGGGCTCAATATGAATTTTACGCAGCTCGGTTAATGAGGCCCGGGCCGGCTGTACCATGCCTTTATATTCCGGCACACTTAAACCCCCTCCCCTGCAGTATTTCCGTCAGGTACACCCAGACCGGCCTGACGGGCTGCCACTACATCAACATTTGGCAAATCGGGAGCTGGATCATGATAGACTCGGTTAACAATATACCGTTCAGCAAACATGCCGAATACGTGCATCAATTTACTAAATGGAAAGACAATCAATAAAATCTGCACCAGCAGCAAGTGAACCAAGAAAAATCCATTGTTAAGAAGTTCCATATGCACTACGGGCCGGAACAATATTAGCGCCGTAATATAATCGCGTACTAATATATACTCAATATGATAGTCTGGAACAAAACGCATTATATTGCCAATACCTACCAGTACAAGCAGGTAAAGCAGCCATAAATTATCGCTGGGCTTATTGACCAGCTTCACAGCCTCCTTGGCTAGACGACGGTAAAGCAAATATAATAAAGCTACAAATAATACTATACCAAAAATAGCACCAAATAAATTCGACATTTCCAGGCTAAGTTCCGGTGTTATGCCCAAAACGGGAATTAATGTAAATTGGGTACCTAAGAAACCAAAACCGACCAGATGCCCAACAAGAATATTAAACAAAGCAAAGTGCATCAGCAACGCACCGGCCCATAATGCTTTATCATATATAAACAAATTGCGAAATAAAAATGCTTCAGTGCCAACCCTAAGGACAACCTGACCTTTGGTCTGCAACCAGGGTGAAAGCGTAATATTATGCACAATACGCGCACCAGCCCAGCGCCCTAAACGGTAAAGCATACCCAGGATGAATATTGTTACAGTAAAATACGGAAGTATTTGTCCAATAAGCAGCTTCAAACACATACCTCCCACGGAGCATAGCTTTTGGTTTACGAATTTATAATCCGGCTTATATTAATACTATCTGTTTACAGCTCAGGTACAGACTCAGCCTCGCACTTGTTGAAGTCTTGGTCAAAGTCGTATACGTTCACCTCCTTAACATCCTCCATATCATTACTGTGTTTACACTATAAAAAATAACGAACCATTGCTGGTCCATTACTAAACTGGCGGATTTAATTAGTTAATTCTTATGCATCCGTAATTAATTGTATACCAGGATAGAATAGCTGGTCTATAGTGGACTTCATATAGCTATAAAAAATATAAACCGCCTTGCTCCAGGCGGTTTATAAAACAACTATATTATTGCTAATATTCCACCACAATTAGGAAATACTGGTCACCTGAGTATTAATAATATCATCCAAACCTTTAAACAACTCCCGGCCATACTTTTCGATCTGACCGTTATCACTCAGTTCAGATAATGCGGGGTCAATTGGCAATTTCTCCAGTAGGCGCAGCCCCATGGTGTTAGCTAGAGAGTCAGCATGACTTTTACCAAACACCTGGATTTCCTTACCGCAATCCGGACAGTTCAGGTAGCTCATATTTTCCACAAACCCCAGCACGGGTATATTCATGTATTTAACCATGTTTACAGCCTTGCGCACCACCATATTGGCTAGGTCCTGAGGCGAGGTAACGATAATCACGCCATCAAGCGGCAGTGATTGCAGCACGGTAAGGGGCACGTCACCTGTTCCAGGAGGCAGGTCTACCACCAAGTAATCTATATCGCCCCAGGCAACGTCAGTCCAAAATTGTTTAACAGCTCCGGCAATAACGGGACCACGCCAGATTACCGGCATATCTTCATTTTCCAACAGTAAATTTAAGGACATAATTTTTATACCTTTGTCCGTCTCTTTAGCATACATAATATTATCACCCTGCTCGGGCAAACCGCTGACACCAAACATTTTGGGTATGCTAGGACCGGTGATATCAGCATCTAGTATCCCCACCTTGTAGCCTTGATTGGCCAAACTAACCGCCAACAGGGCGGAGACTGAAGATTTTCCTACCCCGCCTTTGCCGCTCATCACAGCAACCACATGCTTAATGTTGTTATATTCGTTCTGGGGCAGTTTATCAATACCACATTTATCCGGAGAACAGCTCCCGGTGTTCTGACTGCAGCTATTGCATTTTTCGTCTTGAGACATTTTCATTTCCCCTTTTTGTTAATATTACATTCTTTCAAAATAATACTATACACCCAATTTGCACTGCACGCAATGCACTGTTCAAACAATATCCTAATAACTATACAGCTTGGCATTTATACTATTTGTTTCTAGACGCTAAACTGCAGAACTAAAAATGACGTACGATTAATATATTAGAAATATAACCTTCTACAGCTAAAATAATTTAAGGAGAGGGTAATATTATGCCCATCTTTGAATTCCGTTGTTTGATATGTGGTAATGTTTTTGAAAAACTCTTTAATACAAGGCAGGAAGAATTTGTAGCACTATGCCCGGAGTGTAATGCGGAATACCTCGAGCGTGTTATCAGCCGTACCAATTATATTATGGGATCAAGTCAAGGCGGAGATAAAACCAAACTGACCAGCAAATCATGCAGCACCGGCAATAGCTGCATATCATTTGAGATACCCGGTCCTGAATAGAGGGGAGCTTACTGTGCTCATAAATGAGCGTAAAGACAATCTGATTAATGAATTAACGAGTAGCGATCGTTGGGTAAAACCGGCTTGTCCCTTCTGTGGTTTACCCATTGCAAGGCCAACTGAACAAAGCCTGCGCAGACCGCTCGAAATGCCGGTGGGTTCCTGTAACTGCGGCGCTGTATATGCTTACGATGCTACCGGGCATAATTTAGGTAGCGCATTTTCTGAAGCACTAGTATTTGCCTGTAACATGGATTGGGACTTAGCGTGGAATTTATTACCCGGTGAAGATTACTGCGAAGATTTGTTAGAAAAATACGATATCCAAAGCCACTATATCATTCCAGCAGGGTCATACGAGGGCAGGCGTATTTCTGGCGCCCTTTATTTTATTAGGATGCACAATGACATTCAAGAGGTTGTTTGGCCAGGGGTGCAAGAAAAATTAGCAAAGGCCAGGTCGAAAACTGTTTCACAGCCAGCTGCAGTGAGACAAAATAAAGGATTAAGGTTAAATAAACAAGAAATAGCAGCTCTGGTCGAAAACTATCAGCTGGAACCGCTGCTTGAAACAGCGACTCATGACAACACCATAATTAGCTGCCTGCAGCGTATGCTGTATACAGGTGACGAACTGCTGCGCTTAAAAACCGCGGATGCACTTGGCCGGGTATGCGCAGCTATCGCCAAGTATAACCCGGCTTTGGTATCCAGACTTCTCCAAAGGCTGTTTACATCCATAACCGATGCCGGTTACGGCACTTCAAACTGGGGAGCCATTGATGCAATCGGAGAAGTAATAGCCAATTCACCCGATGAATTTAGCGGTTACTTACCCTTTTTATTCAAAATATTAGAGATAGATGACAGTAATTTCAGACCAACAGCGTTAAGAGCGCTCGGTGTCATCGCCAGGGTGAGGCCAGACTTAATTACTAAAACAATCTCCTACTTTGTTAAGTTTGCCTGCCTGGACGATCCCCAAACCCGGGGCAATGCGGTGTGGCTAATCAAACACCTGGCTACACCCAATTCAAGGCCGGGTTCAACAGAGACCAGGGCAGCACTAAAGGCAATTAGAGGTGATCAGCGGCTAATAAATATATATGAAAAAGGTGTTTTTGAGCAATCTAGCATCGGCCAATTAGCAACCCAAGCACTGGCAAGGCTAGAATAAACATCTTAACGAAACAGCGCCACAAGAAAAGCGCGCTCATTCGGTTCCCTCTGCGCGCGCTTTTCTGTACTTTAATCGTTAGCGCTTGCCATAAATATGGCAAGCATAGTTTCCTAAAGTTTAAAAAGCACTCCCGTAACGCAGAGAGTGCTTTCATTACATGTTTCTAATACAAGAACTTAATTTAAGGTAAGCTGCGTCACGGGGCCGTTTCGAGCGTCCCCCAAAGCTTTGCGTGCATACGTTGGGGTGGGGCTCTGCCCCACCCGATGTCCCCATACCACTATAGCGAACATAGCAAAATAAGCTATACTGCGTTAAAGTGGAGTCATGGTTGGTCATGCAACTCCAATGCTCTGAGAAAATCAGGATGCACCTTAAAACCAAGATTTTGGGCCTTATTAACATAAGCTAAAGCCATGGCATAATTCCCTTTTAGATAATAGGCAACAGCCAGATTATTAAGCCCCAGAGCAAAATCAGGAGCGAAAGCCACCAGTTTTTCACCAACTGTAATGGCCTGGTCAATGTCCTCCTTTTGAATATAAGCGTTTATTAAATTACTCCAGGCCTGAGCAATATCAGGGTTTATTTCTATAGCTTTGCACAGCGCAGCAATAGCTTCATCCGGTTGGGACAGTTGCAAATAAGCAAAACCCAGATTAGCATACCCCCTGGCATACCGGGGCTCTATTTCTACCGCTTTTTGATTAGCCTGGACAACCATATCCAGCTCACCCAGCTGAAAATAAATGTATCCCAGATTGACGCAGGCTTCAAACATCCGGCCGCTATTAGCAATTGCCGATTCAAACAAATCAATGGCCTCGTTTAATTTTCCCCGCTGCATAAGCCAAACGCCCAGATTATATTGAGCATTAGCGCATTCTGGGTTTTGTTTGAGCATATTTATTTGCTCTTCCATAAACTCTCTTGAATCTTGTGGGATGTTCATGGTTCAGGATCCTCTGTCATGCCTCTGCCTTTAAGACCATACATTGTACTGCTGCCAGTGGAAAAATAAATCAACGTACCTTCATTAATCAATGCCGTACAGGCCTTTTTAACATCTCTCATTTTAACGTCGGAATTTACTTTGCGCACGGCTTTTTCAATATCTTTAAAATAAAACTTGGTTTTCATGTTGGTCTCGGCAAACTCCACAATAATTTTTTTCAATTCATCCATTGCAGAACACCTCTCCTTATTCAATCCCACCAGCAATCCCTGAAGTGCCCCAAGCAGCAGTAGTATACTTAAACTGTGTGCTGGTTCGCCAGGTATCATAGGCCAGACGATAATCGTCAATTAAATGATCAGTGAATTCCAAGCCGGTCTTCTCGAAGAATTTTTCCCAACCAATCCGCTCCGCCCAATCACCCAGCCGCTCATACTTATTAGCACCGGCAGTATAGGCTTCCAATATTTTTACCACTGCTTCCACTACTTCCGGGAACCTGGGGAAGTTGTTTGGCAGCCAGGGCACGACAACCTTGGAAAACTTGGGCATGCTTACCCGGTTAGATATTTTTCCACCGGCCAGAATAGTAACACCGTCGCCTTCTTTATCGGAAAGAGGCAGTGCCTGGCACATGGTGTAGCAATTACCGCAAAACATACATCGTTCTTTCTTAATCTTAACAGTTTTATATCCTTCCGAAGTCTTGTCCGGAGAGATGGCACCTACCGGGCATGCTGCAATAGCCAGAGGGATTTCACAAACTTTATCAATAACCTTGTGGTCAACAATAGGAGGCTTACGGTGGTTGCCCAGCAAAGCAATGTCCGAGCAGTGCACTGCACCACACATATTCAGGCAGCATGCCATAGACACGCGCACTTTGGCCGGTAAGGTCATACTCTGAAAGTATTTAAACAACTCGTCGGAAACGGCTTTTACCATCGAGGAAGCGTCGGTGGCAGGAGTATGGCAGTGTATATAGCCCTGGGTATGCACAATGTTGCTAATGCCGGCACCTGTGCCGCCAATAGGGAACTTGTAACTGCCGGACACAAACTTACGATTTGCTAAGTCCTTTTTTAAAGCTTCCAGCTTATCCAGGCTATCCACCAGAAACTCGATGTTGTTGCGCGTAGTAAAGCGAACATAGCCCTCGCAGTATTGATCGGCTATGTCGCAGATTTCCCTAACATGCTGTACCGTCATAAACCGGGCCGCACCGCATCTGACAGTATAAACCTTGTCACCTGTTTCTGATACGTGCACTAAAATACCCGGTTCCAACACATCATGATAAATCCACCTGCCATAGTTGTTTTGAATAATCGGAGGAAAATACTGCCAAAAATGTCTGGGTCCCAGGTCTGTTAACCTGTCTTTGAGCGGATCCTTAGGATCATATAATCCGAGCCTATCCAAAGATAAAGCCATCAATTACACCCCTAACTCTTATGCCTGGACCGGTATGCATCAATATCTCTGCTCCAACCGCCAGGCACGTCTTTTTCCTGCCAAAGGATGTATGGGTTTTCACGCGGGTTTTTAACCATCTGCGGTACAGGACGAAGGCCTATAGTTGCTAAAAATTTAGGTAGACCTATACGCTGCATCAGTTCGCCTAGCCGCTCACGGTTTTTACCCTCTTCTATCCAAAACTCCCATACCTTTTCAATAAAATCTTTTATGCTATCATAGGGCGGTTCAGCTTTCATAAAGGGAACAATCAGGGTAGCCATTTGAGCACCTGCCAAAATTGGTGCTTTCGCTCCAAGAAGAATGCTTACTCCGTTGTCTATGCCTGGCTTAAGGGCCATTGGCATTACGTTAATGCAATGCATACAGCGGGTACATTCTTGGTTGTCAATCTTCAATTCATTACCCTCCAAGTACATACACTTGGTGGGACACAGCCCGAGCACTTCTTTTTGAATATCAAATTTACCCCAATCTCTGCCCTGGTGGGCACTGCCGTTAGGTTCTACTTCACCGGACAGGTAGGCTTTCACTGCCTTCTGGTCGATGCGGATATTGTCTCTCCATGTACCGATGAAAGACATATCGGAACGGGCAATAGACGCCACACAGCCATTTGGGCAACCGTCAAATTTAATCTTAAATTTGTATGGGAAGGCCGGGCGGTGCAGTTCATCCTGATAATACTTGGTTAACTCATAACATAAATCCTGTGTATCATAACAAGCAAACTCGCAGCGGGCTTTACCTATGCAGCAAGAAGGTGTACGCAGGTTGGAGCCCGAGCCACCAATATCCTGGCCAAGTACATGGGTCAATTCAAAGAAAATAGGCTCCAATTGCTCCGTGGTAGTGCCAAGAAGCACCAGATCACCAGTAGAACCGTGCAAATTCATCAAACCGCTGCCCCGGTATTCCCATAGGTCACAAATCGTCCTCAGGAAATCGGTATTATAAAACTTGCTGGCCGGCTGATTAACCCGAATCGTATGAAAATGGGCTATGGACGGATATTTCTCCGGCTGGTCGGAATACCTGCCGATAATCCCGCCACCATAGCCAAATACACCCACTATACCACCATGTTTCCAGTGAGTTTCACCATCGTCAAAGGAATCCTGGAGCTGACCAAGCATATCCTCAACAACGTCCCGCTCAATAAGCATTCTGTTACCAGCTAGTTTCCTTCTGTGCAGAGCCTCCTGTTTGGCATCGGCTACGAAACTGGGCCACGGGCCATTTTCCAATTCCTCTAGATCAGGAATGGCATGTTTTATTTTAAAATTATTTAGTTCTTCGTCAGTATAGCTGTTGAGCTCTGCATCGGTGTAAATCCTGGTTTCCTCGTATTTAATCTCCTTCTGCGGCTCCTTAGGCTCAAACGGCACAGCCAAACCTCCTTTGGCAATAAGCTACACGATTTACAAATTTGTGCTTTTTATCTGACTCGACTAACAAAAACCTGCTTATAGGTAATGCTATTCGTGATTTTTAATAATATTCCATACCTTAAACCGCCATTTTATACAGTTCATGGTTTCATCAGGTCAATCCATGCAAGCGGCAATAGCCGGTCAAGTATACTATTAGCTTCAATCAAGCTATGTTATAATTACTTTCAATAAGATTTACCATTGGGGTGTGATAATTTTTTGTTTAAAAAACCCATTTACGGAAATACTCAGGGCCTTAAAAAGTCTGACTTGGATTTATTGCATAGTATTTATGACCTGGTAGCAGATAAAAACACAATTATCTCGCTGGATATAGCACGAATTATGGCCGCCATATCCAGCAGCTGCCAGCGCGAATTAGCCGTATTTATTGACCGGCAGGGGCGAGTGGTATCTGTTGGTGTAGGTGACGCGCTCACAGTACAGCTGCAAGCCCGGAGCAGGCGGCGCGGTACTTATCGCTTGGCAGGTCTGCGCTGCATTCATACCCATCCTTCGGGCAACGGGAAATTAAGCCGGGTGGACTATGCAGCTCTTCACGAACTGCGCCTGGATGTAATGGCGGCAATGGGAGTGCTGGGAGGCAAAATAAAGGAGGTCTGCTTTGCTTGTCTGGAACCCCAGGAGGAGCAGTTAACCAAATACTTTAAAGACTTCGGGCCGATGTCTGCAGTCCAATTGACCAAATTTAATCTTTCATCGTTAATTCAAAGCATCGAAGGTCGCATAAAACCTCCAGCATCCGTTTGCCCAACCGATATCCAGAAAGATGAAAAGGCCATTCTGGTTACCATCGCCAGTGAGGATACCCTAGATGAACTGGCCTTGCTGGCTGAAACTGCGGGAGCAACTCCCATGGCTAGAGTAGCCCAACGCAGAAACGTGCCTAACACAGCATATTTTATCGGCCGGGGCAAGGTGGAGGAGTTAGCGCAACTTCGACAGCGTTTGGGAGCAGAGCTAATTATATTTGACAGTGAATTAACCCCTACCCAGACTCGCAATCTTGAGAACGCCATTGGCTGTCGTATAATAGATCGCACTACTTTAATACTAGATATTTTTGCTCAGCGAGCCCGTACTAAAGAGGGTCAACTGCAGGTTGAACTAGCCCAGCTGCGCTACACGCTACCCCGTCTCACCGGGCTGGGCACAGCTTTGTCCCGCCTGGGCGGCGGCATTGGCACACGCGGCCCGGGTGAAACCAAATTGGAAACAGATCGCCGTCATATCAGACGACGCATTGATGAGCTTACCAAGGCCCTTGAACAGGTACGTCAGCACCGACGCCAGCAAAGGCAAAACCGCCGGGAGTCAGCCATACCGGTAGTGGCACTGATAGGATATACTAACGCTGGGAAAAGTACTTTATTAAACACTCTAACCCAGGCACAGGCCTTTACTGCCAACCAGCTGTTTGCCACGCTGGACCCAACCACCCGCCGTCTGCAACTGACTGGCAACAGGGAAGTGCTGTTAACCGATACAGTGGGGTTTATTCGTAATTTACCTCACCATCTGATCAAAGCCTTTCGCGCCACATTGGAGGAGGTCGTTGAAGCAGATATACTGCTTCATGTGGTAGATGCCAGCCATACCGAGCTTACCGAACAAATTACGGCAGTGGAAAGCGTTTTAACAAATTTAGGCGTGCAAGAGAAGACAACCATAATGGTATTCAACAAGGTAGACCGGCCAATCAACCACCAACTGCTGGAGCAAGTTAAATTATCCTGCCCCTATCCAGCAGTAGAAATATCCGCCCTAACCGGCATAGGAATTGAACA
Organism: Sporotomaculum syntrophicum; assembly: GCF_009932395.1. Taxonomy (GTDB): domain Bacteria; phylum Bacillota; class Desulfotomaculia; order Desulfotomaculales; family Desulfallaceae; genus Sporotomaculum; species Sporotomaculum syntrophicum. Next base: position 225,995 of record NZ_LSRS01000002.1, on the reverse strand, counting down.
GCTAAAAGAACTAATCTCCCAAAATACACTGCACCAGCGACACCTGGTCAAAGGCTGGCTGCCTTATGACAGAACAGACCTGATCGCACTGCTGCACCGGCATGGGGAAGTTTACCGTGAAGAGTACAACCCGGAGGGTATTTTTGTAGAGGCTGAAATAGATGCAAGCCATTGGATGAATGTAGCTGAGCATATCGATCAAAACGCTCCACTAAGCAAATAAATGCACCAAGGAACAAATACTAGTGTACCTGTGTCTCTATGCCAGGAATTACTTGTCAACAGCCCTACTATTAAAAAATCAATAAGGAGCCTATTCATGGCAATCTGCCTGGAGAAGCTCCTTATTAACTCACTTTAATCTAATTATTGCTTGCCTTTTGTATTTTAGCCCAAGTATCCTTTAAGGAGACTATCCGGTTAAACACCGGTTGACCTGCAGTTGTATCCTGATCGACGCAGAAATAGCCCTGTCTCAAAAATTGGTACCGGTTTCCCGGCTGAACATCCGCCAGGCTGGGTTCCACCAGACAATTAGTCAATATCTCCTCTGAACGGGGATTCAAATTGGCTATAAAGTCTTCGTCCTCCTCCGGGTTTTCCTTTAGGAAAAGGTGGTCATAAATACGCACTTCAGCTTTAACGGCATGCGCGGCCGAAACCCAATGTAGTGTACCCTTTACCTTACGCTTTTCACTACTCATACCGCTGCGTGTATCGGGATCATAAGTGCAGTGCAGTTTCAATATTTGACCGGTTTGCTCGTCCTTTACCACTCGCTCACACTTAATTATATAAGCGTGTTTGAGCCGCACTTCACGGCCCGGTGCCAGGCGGAAGAATTTCTTTGGCGGGTCTTCCATGAAATCATCCTGCTCAATATATAGCTCTCGCCCAAATGGCACTTGCCGATAACCCATTTCAGGATGCTCGGCATTATTCTCGGCCTCCAGCATTTCCACCTGGCCTTCCGGATAGTTGTCAATGATTACTTTAAGAGGCCGCAACACAGCCATCACTCGAGGTGCCCGGGCATTTAAGTCCTCCCGGATGCTGTGTTCAAGCATAGCTATATCAACAAAACTATTACTTTTTGCTACCCCGATTCGTTCACAAAAGTCCCGGATCGCTTCCGGTGTATAGCCACGCCTGCGCAAACCGGAAATGGTAGGCATCCGCGGGTCATCCCAGCCATTCACAATCCCTTGCTCCACCAGTGCCCGTAGTTTTCGTTTGCTCATCACGGTATAGCCGAGGTTGAGCCGAGCGAACTCAATTTGCTGGGGATGGCAGGGAACAGCAACATTGTCCAGCACCCAATCATAGAGCGGCCGGTGATCTTCAAACTCCAAGGTACATATGGAATGCGTTATTCCCTCAATGGCGTCAGATATAGGGTGAGCATAGTCATACATGGGATAGATACACCATTTATCACCGGTACGATGATGGCTGGCCCGCTGAATGCGGTATAGCACCGGGTCACGCATATTTATATTAGGGGACGACATATCTATTTTTGCCCGCAGCACCCGTGAGCCATCCGAAAATTCACCCGCTCTCATCCGCTGAAATAAATCCAAGTTTTCCTTTACCGAACGGTCGCGGTAGGGACTGTTCTTCCCCGGTTCTGTCAGCGTACCGCGATATTCCCTGATTTGCTCGGCATTCAAATCACAAACATAGGCTTTGCCCGCCTTAATTAAGTCAAGGGCGTACTCATAGAGTTGCTCAAAATAGCCCGAAGCATAATAAAGCCTATCGTCCCAGTCAAAACCAAGCCACTTAACATCTGTCATAATGGAATCGACATATTCGACTTCCTCTTTAGTAGGGTTGGTATCGTCAAAGCGCAGGTTACATAACCCGTCGAAAATTTCAGCCAGACCAAAATTCAAACAAATGGATTTGGCATGTCCAATGTGGAGATATCCATTAGGCTCAGGTGGAAACCGGGTATGTACCCGACTATCATTTTTATTATTTTTCAAATCTTCTTTAATAATATTGTGGATGAAATTCGTGCCGGGTAATTCGTTGTTCAGAGCCGTCATATCTTGAAATTTCCTCCTTAAACAGGGCATTGTACGGAAACAATACCGGTTCATATTTCCATATATTGCCCAAAAAGATTACCAATTATGTGCATATCCATTTCCGTGTTCTACATTTATGTCCATAATCCTTTAAATATAATACTTTGGCCTGTCTAAGAACTTATTGAATATTTATCGCCTTGCAGCAGGATAATTTAACTAAATACCATAAATTTAACCATCAAGGTAATAAACCACTACAGCCAAAAAGAATTTATAAGGAGGTAGCCGCGAAGGTTCCCCCCATCCTGGCCGATTTTTCAACGACATCATCCTCAACGAAAAGCTTTTTGCTAAAGTGAAGTATGTATACGAAAATTGTGACCGCAACCAGCTTACCGCCGAACAAAAAACACTGCTGGAGAACACCTACAGGAAATTCGCCAGAAACGGCGCCGAGCTGGGGGATGAGGAAAAGGAAAGACTCCGGCGAATTAACCGGACTGCCCTAAGCCACCGTGGATGCAGCTGCGGAGGCAGCCCGGGCACTGAACCTGAAAGGTTGGGTATTTACTCTGAATGAACCCACTTATATTTCTGTGATAAGATATGCCGACAACCGCGGGTTAAGGGAGCAGATGTATAAACTTACGGCAGCGTGGGCAGCCGCGGTGAAAATGATAACAATGCCATAGTGCTGGAAATAGCCAACTTGAGACTGGAGGCAGCCAAGAAAAATTATTCTTTAACAAAGAAGCTCTACGAAAAAAGGCTCAACTGCTGAACAATAAGTGGCTGTTGAGCCTTTGATTTCACATGAATTAACCGCGTCCCAGGCGGGCTTTAACTTCATGCAAAAATTCCCGGGTATTGACTGTCTTCTTTTCTCCTTCCGCCAGCAAAGCCAAATCCTTGGTCATGATTCCATCTTCAATTGTGTCTAGGGCTGCTTGTTCCAGATCGGTGGCAAATTGAACTAAACCAGGTATGTTATCCATCTCGCCTCGTTTTCTCAACGCGCCGGTCCAGGCAAATAAAGTGGCCATTGGATTGGTTGAGGTTTTTTCCCCTTGGAGATATTGGTAATAGTGCCTGGTTACCGTCCCATGGGCCGCCTCATATTCAAAACAACCGTCAGGCGATACTAAAACCGAGGTCATCATAGCCAGGCTGCCGAAAGCAGCGGCAACCATGTCCGACATCACATCGCCATCATAGTTTTTACATGCCCAGATGAAACCGCCTGAGCTGCGGACCACCCTGGCTACGGCGTCATCAATCAGAGTGTAAAAATATTCAATTCCCGCAGTGGTAAATTTATCCTGATACTCCCTGTCATAGATGTCTTGAAATATATCCTTAAAGTTATGGTCGTATATTTTGGAAATGGTGTCCTTTGTAGAAAACCACAAGTCCTGCTTTTGGTCTAGCGCATAGTTGAAGCAGGATCTGGCAAAACTCTCAATGGATTCATCAAGGTTATGCATCGCCATAACAACACCGGAACCGGAATAATTGTGAATAACCTTGCTCTCTACTTGTCCATCTTGCCCTGTAAAAACAAGCTCAGCCTGCCCTTGACCTTTAACTTTCATTTCCACACCTTTGTAAACATCGCCATAAGCATGCCTAGCAATTGTGATGGGCTTTTCCCAGGTTTTGATAAAGGGTTTGATATTCTTGGCAATTATCGGAGTGCGGAAGACCGTGCCGTCCAAAATCGCACGAATAGTACCATTAGGGCTTGGCCACATTTGTTTTAAATTATATTCCTCAACCCGCTGGGCATTAGGAGTAATGGTAGCACACTTGACTGCTACACCATATTTTTTAGTAGCCTCAGCAGCCTCCACCGTAATCCGATCTCCGGTTTCATCCCTCTTCTTCAGTTGCAGATCATAATAGTCTGTCTTTAAGTCTATGTAAGGAGTTAATAAAACCTCTTTGATATCCTGCCAGATAACCCTGGTCATTTCGTCGCCGTCTATTTCTACTAATGGAACGATCATTTGAATTTTTTCTCCCATGACAATCAACTCCTCTTTCTGTAGCCATTTTTCGTATCAATATATTATACAACATCTCCGTTTTCCAGAAAAGAGCAAGCGGGAGGGGAGCAGAACCTCAAAAACAGCTAAGTCCAGGAAAATTCCTGGACTTAGTTATAATGATTGCTTACTGCACATTATACATGCCTTGGCTTTGTAGATAATTAAAGATAGCTTCACCATGCTGCTGTTCTTCTTTTTGGATGTGGTTTAATACCTGACGGGCATCGGTATTGGTACATTCGAAAATTGTTGTATCGTATGTACCGGAAATATATTTTTCGGTAGCCAACATATCGTTACACATTACAACATCATTTTGGTTAACTTGGCCAGGGTTATTGTTCTGATTCATAGCCTGTGTAAATTGGCTTTGACCCTGGTTTTGATTTTGTTGACCTTGTTGCAGGTTAGGAACCTGACCGCTTAGCAGCTGATTAACAGAATTTAGATGTTGTTGCTCATGTTGGGCTAACGAATTGAACAGCTGTTTGAGTTGAGGATCCTGAGCCTGCCGGGCGTAGCTTTGATACTTTTGTATGCACAGCTCTTCGTGTTTCTGCTGGTCTTGCAGCAGCATACTCTCTTTTTGCGATAGGTTAAATGCCAACTGTTATTCACCTCCATTAGTTTTTGTCTTTTTATTATTTAACCTACCTCATTATTTTTATACATTAATTAAAAAAAGTGGCGGTTTTGGCT
>NZ_LSRS01000002.1:144011-219495 GCF_009932395.1 Sporotomaculum syntrophicum | reverse complement strand
GTGGCGGTTTTGGCTTGAGCCAGCTGCTCAAGCCAAAACCGCCACTTTTTCGTCTATCTGCTCTACTTTACTTATGGTATGGTTCACCACGGATAATTTTATATGCGCGGTAAATTTGTTCTAACAAAACCACCCGCATTAACTGGTGTGGAAAGGTCATCCGGGAAAAGGACAACCGCCAGTGGGCCTGTTTGAGAGCTTGCTCCGATAAACCCAGGCTGCCGCCGATTATAAAAGTAATATCGCTGTGCCCTTTCAAAGTAAGTTTATCTATACGTTCGGCGAGTTCCTCTGAGGATACCGGCTCACCTTTTACATCCAAAGCCACCAGATAGGTATCTGCTCGCAGGTGGCGGCATAACCTTTCCCATTCCCGCTGTTTTACCATATCTACTTCCGCAGCCGAAAGCTCCTCAGCATGGCTTTCGTCGCTTACTTCGCTTATTTCCAAACGACAATATGCTGCAAGACGTTTGCTATATTCAGCAATGGCTTCTCGCCAGTATTTTTCTTTTAATTTACCAACAGATGCCACCGCAATTCGCATCGTTTGCCTCCCAACGGACGTTAAACAGTAGCAACACCGTTATCCTGTAGGTATTGTTTTAAATCTTGAATTAATATTTCACCAAAATGGAAAACAGAAGCAGCTAATAATATATCCGCCTGACCTTCTGTAGCCGCATCCAAAAAATGCTCCAGCTTACCGGCCCCACCGGAGGCGATAACCGGAACTTTTACCGCCTCTTTTATGCCCTTAATCAAAGGTATGTCATACCCACTTTTTGCACCATCGCAGGCTTTGCTCGTGGGGAGAATAATACCCGCGCCTCTAGCTTCGGCTTGCTTAGCCCATTCCACAGCATCTATTCCGGTAGCAGTATTACCCCCATTTATGTAGACCTCATAACCCGAGGGCAAAGCGGGGTTTCTATCTGCATCGATTGCCACAACCACTTTTTCCGAACCGAATTTCACTGCAGCCTGCTCTATCAGTTCCGGCTGGCGATAAGCCGCACTACTTATCGAAACCCGGTTTGCCCCCGCCGCTAAAACAGCTTCAGCATCAGCTAATGAAGCAATGCCGCCCCCCACTGTAAATGGAATGGTAGTGACTTCGGCCACCCGGCGCACTACATCCAAGGTGGTTTTCCTTTTTTCTACGGTAGCGGTAATATCCAGGAGGGCCAGCTCATCCGCCCCATTTTCGCAATATATCCTGGCACATTCAACCGGGTCACCGGCATCCCGCAAATTGACAAATTGAACACCCTTAACTACCCTGCCTTCCTTGATATCCAGGCAGGGCATAATCAGAACCTTTTTCATATGTTTAGTAAACTCCCTCTGTTATTATTTATGTACACCGTAATTTATTATAGTTATGTCAAAAACCCTTTCATCAATATACCTAACCTGAGATTCGTTATCCAAGCATAAAAAGGCGTAGTTAACGCCTTTTATCGATATGTTACTCAAGTCAAGCAATGCTCTCTTTTAATTTCTACACCTAAATTGGTTAGTTTTTCTTCGAGCATATGATAGCCCCGGTCGATAAAATGGGTATTATATATTTCGGTTTGACCTTTGGCCATTAGCGCAGCTATTACCAAAGCCGCTCCAGCACGCAAATCAGTTGCTTTAACCTTGGTCCCATATAAACCGGCAACACCCTCTACCACGGCCATACGTCCCTCCACTTTAATATTAGCACCCATTCTTATTAATTCATCAGCAATTTGAAAGCGATTTTCAAAAATATTTTCTATAATTATACTGGTACCTTCAACAGTTGATAAAAAAGCCATCATTTGTGACTGCATATCGGTAGGAAAACCCGGATAGGGCATCGTTTTTATATCCACTGGATTCAATTTACCACCGGCAACCACGGTAAGCTTATCGTCATCCTCATCCACTTGCACCCCGGCCTCTCGCAGTTTGGCACAAATGGGTTCCACGTGCAAAGGAATGACGTTTTCAAGCACCAGACGCCCACGGGTAGCCGCCGCGGCCACCATGAAAGTGCCTGATTCAATGCGGTCCGGGATCACGGCATAACGCACACATCCACCCAATTTAGGCACTCCCTCAACCTTAATTACATCGGTACCCGCACCCCGGACTTTTGCACCCAGGCAGTTGAGAAAGTTGGCTAAATCTACTATTTCAGGTTCTTTAGCTACATTTTCCAGTACGGTTTGTCCCTCGGCCAAACAAGCCGCCATCATAATATTCTCGGTTGCACCTACACTGGGGAAATCCAGGTAAATGCGGGCTCCTTTTAAGCGGTCTGAAATATGACCCACGGCAAATCCACTTTCCAGGCGGATTTGTGCTCCCATACCAGCCAGCCCTTTAAAATGCAGGTCCATCGGCCTGACCCCAATATTGCAGCCACCAGGCAAAGAGACTTTGGCAAAGCCGAACCTGGCTAGCACCGGTCCTAACAGTAAATTAGAAGCACGTAGCTTTTTTACCAATGCGCATGGGGGATCTGCCACAATAACATCAGGTGCAATAATACTGAGCGATGAATTGCTCAACCAATTTACCTCAGCACCTATATATTTAATTATATCAATCATTACTCTTACATCGCTTATATCAGGAATGTTCTCCAACACTACTTCATCGCCGGCCATAAGTGATGCGCATAAAATAGCCAAAGCGGCGTTTTTAGCGCCGCTGATCCGTACCTTTCCTTGCAGCGGCTGCCCCCCGTTTATTATTAGTTTGTCCATTTTAAGCTTGATCCTCCCGCTTAATATACAAAGGCTGTTGCAACTCCCTGGACAACCAGGCGTGCCACTGAATTTCGAGTTGTTCCGGAGTCGTTCCCAAAGCTTCTATCATCGATTCATGGAAGTTTAAACCCCTGGCCAAATTACTAATAATTCTATGCAGCCCATCTTCACCATAGACTGCCACAATATATTCCACTACCGAAAACGATTGTCGATATGCTAACGTTTGATCAATTAAGGAATCAAATTTACGGTCCATTTTCTTAAGCGGATACAGCCCTTGTTCCCAAATTTCATCCTGCTGTTCAAACATGAAACTGGTAATTTTATATTCCTCGTATTGGGCTAAGCCTTCCGTAAACCAGCGAGGGTAATTACCCCGCGCCTCGTAATCCAACACTAAATGGGTCATTTCATGAACCATAGGACCGGACTGCTGAAAGATTTGCCGCATTGTGTCCGGATCACGGTCATTTATCCAAGCCTGTGGCGCCAAAACTCTGATCACGCCACCCCAATATACTCCCATAGCATTTTCACTGGCTGGCCAGCCAAAACTGGCATTTAGTTCTTCTTTAGTTGAATAGACCATAATGGGTATTTTTTGTTCCGGCGAAAATCCAAAATCATTGCAGATGCGCTGGAAAAAAAGCCTGGCAGTTTCATGTACCAATTTAGCTTCTTCTTTATCACCCTGGTAACGTATAATTAAGTAATCATCCTCAATGTGCTGCCACCCATGAGTACGTAACAACATTTGGGCCCGGGCTACTTCACGAAAGACACCGTATATATAGCCTTTAACACTTTCCGGTACTCTAATCAACATAAATGTACTGACCATAAACAAAATCGCTAAAACAAAAGACAGCAACTTTGCTGTATGGGAAAATGGCGACGCCGATGTATCTATATTTTCAAACAGCTTCATGGACATGCAAATTCTCCTTTAATTATATTTATTAATGATTCAATTATATAATCAACTTAACTGCATGCCCAAGGTAATTTATAGAAGAAGGAGCCAGGTAGCCCTGGCCCCGTTTATTTAATTTGGCCAGCTTTTAATTCTTCGATATACTGCTTGGCCTTTTCAACATCAGGTCCTTCTTTTTGAATACGTATAAATTCTTCTAATTCTGCAATGCCTCTTGCCACATCACGGCCATCGTCACTGCGAAAGGCATAAAACTGGCCAGAGTAATAATGTGCATAAGCATCTTCCGGTTTTAATTCTATGGCTTTCTTCATCTGTACTACAGCCTGATGATAATCGCCAATTAAAAAATAAGTTATGCCCAATTCCTTGTGCATATCCACATCACCCGGTTTAATTTTAAGTGCTTTTACATAATTCTCCACGGCTTTCCTGCCATCACCGTTATCTCTGTATAGCTTGGCCAGCTGAACCATTATTGTAGTATTTTTCGGTTCCTCCTTTAACTGAGCTTCCAAGGCAGCAATTTGCTGTTCAACTGTATCTGTTTGTTGTACATCTGCCATCTGAGTAGGTAAATTGTTATCCCCAAAAGCCCAAAACATTGAGGAGGCTACTAAACCCACACCAAGCACAAAAGCGAGAATACCGAATACTATCTTTTGCCGCTTTTTTTTCTTAGATAAATTGGCAAAGTAACCGGAGTTACTTGAAGATTGCTTATTAGCTTTTTCAACCAAAGCTATATCCTCCCCCACTATATTTCAACACAATTTTTACTATTATATTATACATTAAATAAAAAGGATAGAAAACTGCATTGTTTTGAATTTTACCTGTAATTTATATAAATAAGGTGGGGTTTTTATGTATACCATTTATAATTACCTCGAAATGCAGGTGTGGCCCGGTGGAATTACCAGTGGATCCTATACGACCAATAAACTGTCCTCGTTCCACACGTTGCCCTGATTGTACCGCTGTGGAGGATAGATGCGCATACCGAGTCATAACACCACTGTCATGACTAATATCAACACAAATCCCATAGCCGCTTTTATTACCAGTCCATTCAATCGTGCCGGCCTCCGCAGCCACTACTGGAGTGCCGTAATCGGCTGCAATGTCCACTCCCTGGTGGCTACTGCCCCAACGTGCACCAAAGGGTGAAACAATCGTCCCCGAAGTTGGATACGCTAGTCTACCCTCGCCACGGTAAGCCAGTAATTTTTTTTTGCCTTTGACAATAATCTGCGGCACCGGCTCTTTGATAGTTTTTTGCTGCACAACCTTCCGGCCTGTTTCCTGACCGTTTTCCAAGGTTACTTGATAAACCACTTCCCGCATGCCGGACCTGCCTTCTTGCACGAGTTTTTGTTCACCCCAGTACAGCTTATGGTCAATCTTTTCCCGTACAGGGTAGGCAATTTCTTCCTGCCGAATATTTTCATACGTAGACAACACATCAACCAATGGTGCAGGGAGAGAAATTTTTATTTCCTGCCCAATTTGCATTTTTTTCGGGGATAAACCTGGGTTAGCTTCGATTAATTGTGCCACGGTTATTTCTGCCGCCGCAGCAATATCCCACAGGGTATCCCCTTCCTGCACTTGGTATTCCTTAACATCTGTGCGCCCGTACCGGATATACTCCACCGCCTGGTCTGCTTCCATCAATTCGTTTATGTCCACCAAAACCTTTTTCAAGGCTACTTTTTGTTTAAATTCAGCTTTTAAATGGTCACCCTGGCTATATGTATTCAAAATTTTATCCAGTACTTCCTGGCCAACGGACTTATCTCTGACTGCCACCATCTTTTTGTCGTCTATAAAGATGCCGCATGCCTCATACCGATAATTCAATTTATCTGCCAAACAACGCTGCAGTGCCTGCTTATCTTCCGCCGCAGCCAACCGCCAAATTGGGCGATACTTAATGGCGTCCTCCGGAATTTTTACCGGCATCCCGGCTGTCTTCTCTAACCGACTTACATAGTCCTTCACCGCTGTTTCAGCCATCTGGCGCTCGCTGACAACAACCAAAACATCACCGTCACACACCACAGCCCAGCGGGTTACACTAAGCAACGCACAAAAAATAAGCACAGGAATACCCAACAACACAAGTAATGTTCTTATCTTTCCGCGGGAACCAATTACTCCCGGCCATAGAAATGCTAATTTTTTAACTAGTTGAGTTAAACGACTTCGAATACCAACCACTCCCTTGTATAATTCAACACAAATTGTCAATATTCTTCAATTAAGCAGCATTCATTATACCATCGATATTGTATGTCGTAAACCTAATCCCTGAACAAAAAAGGGATGCTCAGCGGCTCCCTTTTTTCTGTAAAATAATTTTCGCAGTATTTACCGGCGAGTTTTAATTTTTAGATATAGCGCGCACTCCAGCCTTTTGCGGGCAAATATACATCCAAGATGGTAAGGCTTTAGCACATCTCCATTAAAGGTATACGCATTGGCATGACAGCCACCGCTGCAGTGAAACTTGGCCCAGCAATCAAGACAAGTGTTTTTATTATATATATGCGCATTGCGGAATATTTTTGCCATATTTTTATTAACTACACCATCAAACACTGTACCTATCTGAAATTCGTTACGTCCTACAAACTGGTGACAAGGATACAATGTTCCTCCGGGCACTACCGCCAAATATTCAGACCCTGCGCTGCAACCCGTAAGACGTTTGGGCAAACAAGGGCCATCCTCCAAATCAATATTGAAATGGAAAAAATCCACCGGGCGTCCCTGCTGGTGTCTTTCCAATAAGTACCTGGTTAACTTATCATATTCTTCCAGCAAAGCAGGTATATCCTCACCCTTAAAAGCATAGTCAGTTTCAGCTCCGGCTACCACCGGTTCCATCGAAATATGATTAAAACCCGCCTCCGCCAGGTGCTTCACATCTGCGCAAAAATCAAGGTTATTACGAGTAAATGTCCCTCTAACGATATATTCTCGGCAATATGGCGAAGACGTGAAATCAACTATTTTATCCATTACCCGCCGGTAGCTGTCTTCTCCGTGAGCAGTAACCCGCATGCGATCATGCACTTCAGGACGCCCATCAATAGAAAGGACCACCGCCAGGTTATGCTCACCAATGAATTGCTGCATTGCCTGGTCCAGCAAGGTAACGTTAGTGGTTAAGGTAAATTTGATTTCCTTGCCCGATTGCTTGGCCTGCTGCCGGCCATATTCCACCAATTCCATTAGTACCGCCCGGTTCATCAGCGGTTCACCGCCAAAAAAATCCACCTCTACATGTTGGCGGTTGCCGGACGCACACATCAAAAAGTCAAGCGCCGCCCGGCCTACTTCTGCAGACATCAGCTCGCGCTGCCCCCCAAAATCACCCTGGCCGGCAAAACAGTAGCGGCAGCGCAAGTTACAGTCGTGAGCCAAGTTCAGGCAGAGCGCTTTAACGGTTTCTCCCTCAGGAGGCAAATATCCTTCCGGCAGAGGATCCGGAGAAAAAAGCAGCCCGTCATTCTTTAAATCTCTTATTTCTTGAATTATTTCCCTTACAATGGTTTCACCATATATAGGGCTGTATTGATTAATTAATTCTGTCTCTGAGCTGGATTCATAATCCTTAATTATTTGTAAAGTAGGCTCATCTACCTCGTGAACGGCATTGCTATTAACATCCAAAACAATATTGGTGCCGTCAAAAGAAAATGCATGAATCAATTAACGTTCATTCCCTTCAAAAAAAAACCTCATCCCGTAAAGGGATCAGGTTAGTCTAGCTATTCTTTTTATTAGCGCATGCCTGGTTACCAACCGTACAAGATGTCTTGCAAGCCGACTGGCAAGAAGTCTGGCACTCGCCGCAACCACCGCTGCTTTCAGTGCTTTGGAGCGTACGCCCGGTAATCGTATTAATATGTTTACCCAAAATATTTCCCCCTTTTAATTGACTGATAAAATTATATGCCAACCAAGTAATAATAAGCAAGTCATTTATACGATACCAGGCCAAAAAAGTTAATACTTACACTTCCATCACTATGTGTTTATCCGGAAACCTGTTCAATCGCAGTTCTCCTTATACCAATCAATGGTTAGTGCCAAACCTTGAGTAAAACTATAATCCGGTTCATAGCCCAGTAGTTCTTTTGCCTTACTAATATCAGCGTTAGAGTGTTTAATATCACCTTTGCGCACGGGGCCAAATATTGGCATGATATCCTTACCTAATGCCTTACAGAGTTCATAGTAAACATCAATAAGATACTCTTTACTGCCGCAAGCTATGTTATATGCCTGACCTGACACTTCATGAGAGGCCTTACAAGCTTTGAGATTCGCTTCAATCACATTTTCAATATAAGTAAAGTCACGACTCTGTTTCCCGTCACCGTCGATAATTGGTCGTTTGTTATTAAGCAGTTGTTTGATAAATTTAGGGATTACTGCAGCGTACGCTCCGTTGGGATCTTGTCGTTTACCAAATACATTAAAATAACGCAAACCAATGGTATCAAGATTGTACAACTTAGTATACAATTTTCCATACTCCTCATTTGCGCGTTTTGTTAATGCGTAGGGTGACAACAGGTTACCTTCTTTTCCTTCCTTTTTAGGTAGGCTGGGTTCATCACCGTATACAGAAGAGCTAGAAGCATAAACAAATTTTTTCACGCCGTTTTGTCTTGCCGCTTCCATCATATTGAGCGTTCCTTTAATATTAATTTCCTCATATAATAAAGGCATTTCAATACTTTTAGGAACACTGCCCCATGCAGCTTGATGCAGCACATAATCGACACCTATACAAGCCTGTATACAGGTATCCAAATGGCGAATATCACCTTTTATAAATGTGAAGTTTGGATTACTCATAAATGGAGATATATTGCCATGTTTCCCGTTGGAAAGATCGTCCAGGCAGATGACTCTATATCCTTTATCTAACAACACCTCACAAAGATTAGAGCCAATGAAGCCTGCTCCGCCAGTTACAAGAAAAACTGTCCCATTGGAAAAAGTAATATCTTGATAGCCCATGACGAATTTACAGCCTCCAGTATAAATAATTCAAACCCTCTGCTTCTTTTTTACTAAAGATTCCTTTAATATCGATTAACACACAGTTATCCTGCCTTGAACCAACCTGAGCATCAGTCGCTTCTGCAACACTTTCAAGAGATCGGGATTTAAACATTTTTTTTATGTTTTTTAAGTCCAGGGACTTAAATTCATCATGAGCAACAGCAAATACAACAGCATCCATACCTACTACTTCTTCAATTTTGCAAACATTAATTCTATACTCTTGCCACAGGTCTTCTTGATCCGCTATTGGATCAACAATTTTTACATCCATTCCATACTCTTCTAGACTCCTGACAATATCTACCACTTTTGTATTTCTTACATCCGGGCAGTTCTCTTTAAAGGTCACACCCAAAATGGCTACCTTCGAGCCTTTAATTTGTTTGTTTGCTTTAATCATTTGCTTAACTATATTTTCGACCACATACGCGGCTATATTGTCATTGATTTTTCTACCCGCAAGAATAATCTGAGAGTGATAGCCCATTTCTTCCGCTTTATACGTCAGATAGTACGGATCAACACCAATGCAGTGACCCCCAACCAACCCGGGGTAGAAATTTAAGAAATTCCACTTGGTTCCGGCCGCTTCCAGAACAGCCTTTGTATCAATACCCATCCTATTAAAGATGATCGAGAGCTCATTCATAAAAGCGATGTTAATATCTCTTTGAGAATTTTCTATGACTTTAGCTGCTTCAGCCACTTTTATACTTTGAGCTCGATAAACACCGGCTTCCACCACTAACTCATAGACATTGGCCACCGTGTCCAACGTCTCTTGATCCATGCCGGAAACTATTTTCACGATGTTTTCTAAGCGATGCATCTTATCACCGGGATTAATGCGTTCTGGAGAGTAACCAATTTTAAAATCAACGCCGCATTTCAAACCTGAATCCTTCTCAAGAATAGGTACGCATATATCTTCAGTCACACCGGGATAAACTGTAGATTCATAAACCACGACTGAACCCTTCGCAAGATTTCTGCCCAGTGTATGACTGGCACTTTCAATTAAAGACAAATCAGGTGTATGATCTTTATTTACCGGCGTTGGCACAGCAACAATATGGAATTTAGCTTCTCTTAGTTTTTTTTCGTCTGAAGTAAATTCTACAGTTGTATTTAAAATAGCTTCGTTGCCCACCTCGTTTGTAGGGTCAATGCCAGACTTATATAATGCAATTTTAGCTGTATTGACATCAAACCCGATAACCTCAGCTTTTTTGGCAAAAGCAATTGCAATAGGCATCCCAACATAACCTAAACCAACCAAAGAGATTTTCTCTTGTCTATTTATAATTTTCTGATATAAACTCATCATTCTCACCTATTTCCTTTTTCAATGCAATAATTACATAAATTTGCAGCTTGATATCTCCAAAATATGATAAATACATATAAAGTGTCACAACACGGCTTGGCACATTTATAAATGAACCAATGACAAGAAAAAATCTGCTGTGGTTTATAACCTTGGCAGGGCAACTTAATTTTGTAATCTTTATACAGGTTATGTGCCGACACACACCCTTGACTTCTAGATGCGCAGTGAATATAATAGTATATGCTAAACACATGCGGGTGTAGCTCAATGGTAGAGCATCAGCTTCCCAAGCTGAGGGTTGCGAGTTCGATCCTCGTCACCCGCTCCAGTTGTTGTAAGATTGTCACGTATTTATTACTACAGTTAATTAAGGATAAGTAAAAAAACCACCATTTTGAGGTGGTTTTTTTGTATGCCCTCTGATAAGCACATGGTTTTATTTATCAATTTTTAATCGTGTAATCACCTATCTAACACCACTTGTACGAAAACAAAAAAACGGTTTACGGTCTTCAATTAGTTCGGCGATCTATCATATTTTTACCCTTCAATTATTTTTTTTAACCAAAGACATCTGCTGTCGAATTGTTTGCAATACTTTTTTGGTCTAGGGCTCGCCAGGGCCCCTGCTAGGATGGGCCATTGATATAGGAGTCATTATCCGTGCCCAGTACCAGTACATTTTAAAGGCCCTTTCAACAAGGCAATATTATAGCACTGGTATCATGATATAAATACTTGCATCTATTCACCAGAAACTCCTCACTAATTAAATGACTAATTTATCCTTCTTGATAAAAACCAGGGACTTGCAAAAGCCAATCCCTGGTCTTGGTCAATCCCTCCCGCATACTGACCGGTTGAGTCAATTGCAACGCTTGCCTGGCTAAAGAGCCATCTATTTCCAATCGGCGATCATCAGAAGCTACATTTTCTTCCAATACTATGGAGCTGTTACTCCCGGTAACCTCCTTAACTAGCTCCGCTAATTCATACATTGAAACTACCTGCTCTCCCGCAATATTGAACACCTTGCCCACTGCCTCCGGGGTTACTAATACACCAAGCACAGCTTGCACAAAATCATCCACGTAAGTATACGTCCTGGACTGCCGGCCTGACCCAAATACCCGCAAAGGCTGCCCCGCCAGGGCATTTATTAAATATCTTACCGGTACACAAACCCGGGTGTTTTTTGGACCGTAAATATCCGCAGCCCTAAGAATTACCGCCTTTAAACCATGACTGTGAGCTAATGTGCGGCATAGACACTCACCCGCTAACTTCATAGCCCCGTGCAACATAACTGGTTCCAGAGGGTGATTTTCATCAACAGGTACATATTGCTGATTGCCATATACCGCAATGGAAGATATATAAACAAACAATGCGTTATTGGCTATCGTTTCTTTCAGCAAATTAAACAGACCGGCCAGGTAATCCACCATTACGTCTGTGTCTAAAGAGCGCTCCCGCATGGCCATGGGAAAGGCAGTATGCACTACAGCATCCACACCCCGGCAGGCTAACTGGACTTTTTTTTCATCAGCCACACTGCCCTTAACTAACTCGAGCCGTTCTATAATATCAGCCAAATTGTCCGGCCGGCCTGAAGCAAAATTGTCAATTACCCTCACATTAGCCCCGGAATGCAATAGTGCCTCACAAAGATGGGAACCCATAAACCCGCCACCACCGGTTACCAACACAGTCCTATTTTGTAAATTCATCACTTACCTCCGCTCCATTTGATAATTTACAGTTATCTTTTAGCTAAAATATGATTGAATAAAATACGATGTTACAACTAAAGGACAATCCCCCTACAGCAAAGCAACCGTCCTACCACAATATGACAAGAGGGCTCTGCTGCCCAACAGCCCTGTACAATACCGTTAATAATTAAATAACTTGAAACAAAGAAAAGCGCGCCTTTTCAGTTACATTGCGCGCGCTTTTGAGTACTTTACCTGACTAACTTGGCTATTTTGTTAACACCATTAATGAACATCCACCAAATAAACGAACTGCCAAATCGCTATGAATTGCAAAGGCAACTCTTTGTACCATTTGCAAAATACACGTTTTCCAGTACTTTATATATAACCGTTTAAAGTTGCATGTATAAAAGTAATCAACAATCTCATAACCCGTTTCTACTAAAGACTGCAAAGCTGTTTCTTTGGTAAAATTATGAATGTGCCCGGAATTTTTCCAGGAGTTAATCATAGGGTACCCACGCAAAACCCTGAGCACATTAATCTCAAGGGGAATATGAAAAATTTTATATTCACCTTTTATTCTTATTTTACGAAGAAAATCAAAATAATCTTCAATGTGTTCAACAACATCTATAATAAGCAGTAAATCAAATAAGTCGTCATTTGATTCTTTGGTTATATCTTTAAGCTTAAAATGAAGTTTATCATTAGCCCTGTTTAAACAAAGGGCAATTGCCTGGGGAGAAATATCATACCCGTAAAAAACGCAATTATTATCTAATTGAAGTTGAAGTTGTTCTAAAATTGCTCCCGCACCGCAACCTATTTCGCAGACTGTATCCGGGAATAAATCGTTGCGCTTGAGCATTTGTAATATTTGACCGGCCTTCCAGGTAGAATCTTCAACATGCCATGTCGGTTTTTTTTTAAATATAACCCACTGGTATACATATCACGCATAGTATCACCTTCGTATAATTCAATTAATTTTTGTATTACCGGTGGCAGTTTTTAAATAACTCCAAACCTGATTCACTATATCTTTACCGATGTTTACTGAGGCCAGGGCCCAAATACCGGTTTTCCTATAAGCAATAACCAGCACAATAAAGTTTTGTAAGGCGAGAGAAATCGCAGTGGCCCCGGCAGCACCCTCTTTGCCATACTGCTGTACCAGGGCAATATTTAACAGCAAATTTAATAGCCCGCAGCATACGCTAATCCTGGTCAAAATAGTATGAAACCCTGTCATTTGCAGCAAATACCCGGTGGAACCGCTCAAGGAAGTAAAGAACCGGCCGGCCAGTAATATATATAACGCGATAATCCCTCCAGCATATTGGGTGCCGAAAATATTAGTCAGTATAAATTCACCAAAACATGTTACGAGAATAAAAACCGGAAGGGCAAACAAAACGCCAAGGGTTGAGGCATACCTGATCACGTATGACAATGTTTTGAAATCTTTTTGGGCACTATACCGGGCAATCATGGCCGGTATAACCTGGTTGACGATGTCAAACGAAAAAACCGTAATGGCAGCCAAGGCATTAACTACTCCATAAATACCTACTTCAGCAGGACTTGCATAGATGCCCAGTACAAGGATATCGGTACTGGACATAAACAAAAGGGAACCCCTGGTTAGCATCATGGGTACTGATTCCTGTAAAAGTCCCTGCATTTTTACTTTTTCCGGCTTAGCATGCCATTTTAACAACCTGCCCCTTAACCTAAACAAGGCTACCACTAATGCACAAAATATGCCCACACTCAATGCGATTACTATATTTTGCACATTGTGCGTACCCAGAAGTATGATTGACACAAGTAGTCCGAAAAAAACCAACTGCTGCCCGGCAGGTAAAAATGAAGCTGTTTTTAAATCTAGTAGTCCCCTGAATATTTCTCGGGTAAGCAGTAAGCTATTTTGTAAGGGTATTATTAGAACAGAAAAAATTAAGACTTTATATAGGCAGGGTGAGGTAAATAAATTTGTAGCCAGGAATTGGCTTATCATACTGATAAAGATTATCGTAACGCTTGAACCAATGAACATGATCTGAAAAGCAGTGCGTATATACCCCTTTAATTTACTCCAGTCCCCTACTCCGGAAGTTATTCCTACATATTTTACAATTACATCGTTTGTTCCCACCCGCGCTAACAAGCCTGCAATATTACATATTTTTAAAAAAAGTGTGTAAATACCAAAATTTGCCGAACCAAATGCACGGGCAATAATAACATTGTTAATTATGCCCAGAATAATTTCCAAGACTTGCCCTGTTAGCACAAAGATACTACCGGCGGCTATTTTTTTTTTAACTATACTATCAATCGTAAACACCACCATTATATGGAGGTTGTTTAAACGTTACCTCGGAAAAGTTTAGCATTTATGAACATGCTTATGATACTATTCAAAAGAACCAAGCAATGGGTTAAATTGGAAAACATAAATTGACAGGATTAGAGTGGAAAATGTCGAATTTAATACTCATCATGGATTACCAAAACAAAGGAGGATATTATAGTTAATGAAACAAAAGAATTTTTTTTACATTTTCCTGACATTAATATTTTTATTTTCCATGTCTTTCGTTCAATTAGCACAGGCTGCAACAATTGATGCAAAGAGCTTACAGAATCTATTTAATCGACTAGATAATACAAACAAATGGGACTGGTATAAAACAAGGGTTGATGACAGTCTCATTGCCTGGGACGAAAGTCATATTATGAGATCGTATTTACTAATGTATGAAGCAACAAAAGACAAGCAATACCTCAATAAATTTATTGAGCATGCCGATAGCGTGCTGGCCCGCCGGGACAGCGTCCGGGGGGTAACCGACTACCGTGGATTAAGTCTACCTGCCTGGCGTAGCGGTTACTATACTGACTATAAGACCTATTATATTTACGCTGTACAAACCGGACTTACCGCAGCCCCGCTGGCGCAGTTTGCAACGATTGTTAAAAAAGACCAGTCTTTATCAACATATAGTGCCAAAGCCAATAAATACCTGCAAGCCGCCAAAGATGCCATAGACGCTCACGACATGAGTGCCAAACCCCAATACCTTGAAGTTAATAGCCGTTGGATAGTAGAAGGTAATACCATACATTTGGCCAGGCCTATTAATATGAATCTGGCCCAGGGTAGTGCCATGTTGTCTATTTATGAGGCCTCGGGGGACAAGGCTTACCTGAATAAGGCCACAAAAATCGCCAATTACTTTAAAAAATACCTGCGTGTTAACACGTCATCCAATGCTTATGTTTGGAATTATTTCCCTGATGACTCTCGGTTCAGCAGTATTATTGAAGACCTTAATCATAGTGTCCTAGACAATGAGTTTATTTACCTCGCTTATAGAAACGGCATATTTAATAACGCGGATATGCAAAAATTTGCCAATACCGCCAGTAAGGTATTAATTAAAAAGGACGGCTCAATTGCCAATTATCTCGACGGCACAGGCACCGCCAGTATGCCGGGAGCAATTTCGCACTGGCTATGGTTTGAACCCTGGGCTCCGTCCCTGCTTGACGTATCTTATAAACTCCTTGCGGCTAAATCATCGGTGCACCCCGTAGAACTACAAGGAGTCGCCCTGTTAAATTACGCATTTGCCCGTAATAATACGTCAAACCCGGAGCCTGATCCGTCAGACCCCACTCCCGAACCGGTACCTGTTCCGGGTAACCTCATCACCAACGGCGACTTCAATGCAGGCATGACCGGCTGGGTAAATAACCGGAGCTCGGCGGTAATTAACAGCGAAGCAAACGGCAACAAATACCTGACCAACACCTATAACTTCGATTTCTTCCAAGTTCTGAACCTGAAACCCGGTACTTATACACTAAACGCGAAAGCCAAAAAAGGGACCGCTGCGCAAAGTGCTAGGATAGTAATACAATTTTTCCACAGCAACGGCAGCAATACGGTTCCATATGCCTTTACTTACAGCAACAAAGGTAGCGGCTGGGAAGCCATGCCCGAGATGACCGTCAAAGTTCCCGATACCGCCATCACCACTAGAGTTTATCTTTCTGTAAACGGCGGCAGCGGCAACTGCCATTTTGACGATATATCTTTGGTTGCGGAAAACAATACCACACCGGTACCGGATAAGCAGGGTCCGGATGTAGTTATTTCCGCACCGGTTGAAGGCTCTGAATTAAAGGACACCGCAACCATTAATATAGCCACCAGTGATGAATCAGGAGTAAGCCGGGTAGTTATCGCCTATGCCACCGGGGTCCAGGATACATGGACAACCATCGGAGAAGCCACATTAAGTGAAGGTACCAAAACAAATGGCACATGGAAGTTAACCTGGGACGTTGCCAATATTAAGAACGGCACTTACTATATACATGCCACAGCTGAAGACAGTATGGGTAATACTTCTACTTCAAAACCGGTAACCTGCCTCATCAATAACCCTGTGACCAACACCGGAGATAACCTCATCACCAACGGCGACTTCAATGCAGGCATGACCGGCTGGGTAAATAACCGGAGCTCGGCGGTAATTAACAGCGAAGCAAACGGCAACAAATACCTGACCAACACCTATAACTTCGATTTCTTCCAAGTTCTGAACCTGAAACCCGGTACTTATACACTAAACGCGAAAGCCAAAAAAGGGACCGCTGCACAAAGTGCCAGGATAGTAATACAATTTTTCCACAGCAACGGCAGCAATACGGTTCCATATGCCTTTACTTACAGCAACAAAGGTAGCGGCTGGGAAGCCATGCCCGAAATGACCGTCAAAGTTCCCGACACCGCCATCACCACTAGAGTTTATCTTTCTGTAAACGGCGGCAGCGGCAACTGCCATTTTGACGATATATCTTTGGTTGCCAAAGGCTAAACGCGTTAACGGCTCCTTATACCATGATCTTAATAAACGATAATTGCTCTTTATAGGAACGTGACGAACCTGCAACGTTCCTTTTCTTTTACTTTAGAAAATTACGCTTGCCATATTGGGCAGTTTACACGTTTTAATATATGCAGTGCAGGAACAATTTGTTTGCAAATAGCGGCCCCCAGTAAGCGAGTCAAGAATTATTATCTATCTTGACTGAAAGCAAAAAGCCGGAAAAATAACCGGCTTATAAATCAAAATTCCCTAAAATTATGTGCAAAAAAACGTTTCAAGCATACTATATTGTATCGTCTGTTCCGAAGTTATATAAACTTTATGTAAAAGGGGGGGAAAAAAATTAGGGACAACAAGTATATAATATTAATTGTGGTAAATATTATATTTGGACTAACCATACTCTATTTGCTTTATGCCAATCTCAACAATCAGCAAGCCAATCCTGCAAACAAAAATGCTAATCGCGTGGAAGGTTCAAATATAAGCATTACCAAGGAAAATATGGTTAAAAATGGGGATTTCGAACAAGGCGGGCTCGGTTGGAACAACATTTACGCTTTACGCAAAGAGAAGGATGGAAACCATTATATAATAAATAACAACAACTGGCTAATTAAACAAGATATGAACCTGCTTTCCGGAGCAGGTTATAACGTGCAAGCATCAACCCAAAAAGGAACAGCGGTGGGACCGGCCAGGATCTCCATAATTTTTTTTGACGCCAAGGGCCAAAAATTACCTGAGTATTACGATATACAACATATGCATCAAGGAAGCGATTGGGAGGAAGTCAACAAGCTCATTTCCATTCCCGCTAACGCAGCAAAAACCAGAATATATCTATTAACCAACGATAAAGAAGGTTTCCACTGTTTTGATAATATCCAAATAACTCAGACTGTAAAATAATAAAGAATTAAGCCTCGAGAATACAGAAAACAGAAGAAAAAGAGCATTTATTTGCTCTTCTTCTGTTTTTGTAATAGCATCAGATAAACCTGGTGATAAGCTTCAGCGGTTCGTGTCCAATCTAGATTTCTCTGCCACAATACCTGCCTGGCATACATCCCCATATTTACCCCCAGCTCAGGGTTTTCCAATAATTTCTCCAATGCTCTTACAGGTTCAGCAACGCTACCTGGTTCAACTAAAATACCTGATTTACCATCAACCACCAGTTCCGGGATGCCCCCCGTAGCTGCCGCTATAACCGGTCGGCAGCAACTCATTGCCTCCTTTAGCACATTGGGGACACCTTCGTTGTAGCTTAACAATACAACAACCTCGCTGGCTGTATACCAAAACACCAATTCTGCGTGTGGTTTTTCACCAGCAAAAATAATTCTTTCTTGCAAGCCTTTTCTTTCTGCCAGTTCAAGCAAACTATTTTTTTCTTGGCCTGTTCCTACAAAAACCAGAACTGTTTCCGGATACTTACCACAAATATGAGAAAAAGCCTTTAGCAGTTCATAAACACCCTTCTCGCGGACCAACCTGCCGGTAAATAAAATAATGCGTTTATCCTCGCTAAAACCTAGTTTTCGCTTCAATTGATTACGGTCCATAAAACCGGCATCAAACATACCGGTGTCTACGCCCTCGTATATAACCTTAATATTACTATTTAATCCTGTTAATTTAGCCGCTATTAACGCTAAAGCTTTACTTACGGCCACAACTTGCTCGGTATTGACCAGTACCGATTTGGTACGTGCGAGCAAGCTGTTTGATTTCCGGGCCAAGACATTGATATCCGATCCAATGGCAGTAGCTACTGAAACCACATTTAATTTTCGGGCAATTAATTGGCCGACAAACCCCGCCGGTAGCACACCATAAGCATGAATAACATTGAACATACCTGAATGGTTAATATTTCTTATCACCGGGTAAACAGCAAGGAACATAAAAAGCATGTTCCAGTAGTGCAACCGCCCTCCAGGCAAACAGAAAAAACGGGGATAAACTATTTCCACCCCGTCAAAACATTCCTGCCGCGGAATACGTCCCATATTCATCCATTTTTTTTTAACCACAAAAACGGTGGAGCATAAGGAACAGGGGCAACAACAGTAACAGGAACTCCAATTGATTTTAAATGTTGAACCAGGCGCAAAGAAAAGATACCGTAATTGGGGTTAAACCGATTCGGAAAAATAGCGGTTAGAAATATAACCTTAGCCATACTCTTGTCACGGTCGTTGTTTTTAAAATAATAGAATTGAGATACAATTATAGGAATTAACATACCAAACCAAAAGTATTTACTACAATGATCCGTGCTGGTAAGCCCGGCTATAAACAGGAAAACAACTGTTACCCTACATAATAAAGAATCTTCTAGTTTTTCAGTTCTCCCTCCCAGCCTCCACAGAAAAACCAGAAGCGCCATAAAGATCAGTAAACCGGGTAAACCCAATTCTGCCAAGTTGGCTAGAATTATGTTATGGGGATCCCTATTTAAACCTATGTCAGCACGTATGTTATCGACCCGAGGTAGATACTCGGTAAAAGCATAAGGAAAATTATCCAAACCAACACCCCAGGCCCAGTTATCCTTGACGATTTCAAGCCCGACCAACCAAATGTCCAGCCTACCTGCGCTAATATCTATTGGGGTCGCTGTGCCGGCAACGGTTTGTAAACGCTGAGTAATTACGGGCGGTGTGTGATTTGTAATTAGGGGACCCAACGTTATAATAAAAAGAATAATCACCAGTAAGCTTTTTAAGACAATTGGTGTTCTTATAAATTCTATTATATTTTTTTTAGCACTATACAATGCTACCGCCGCTGCTAACAACAACGCCACCCAGGCCCCCCTGGAACCCGATAATAGCACGGCAACCGTTAATATATTACAACCAATTAAGCTGAATAGACGGATAAATTTATTTTTCGAAGCTATAATTAAATAGGCACTAAAAATGACTCCTAACCCTGCTACTCGAGCAAAATAGTTTGGCTTAGTCATGCTGCCGATATCGGCCCTAAGGGCAAATCCATTTAAATAGGAATTATAAATCCCCAGACATGATGCTAAAAATGCTCCCAGCAGAAAACTTCCTAAGATTAAATATAGTTCCTTTCTGTTATCAACTAAATTGTAACCGAGCACAACCATAAGCAGTAATTGGCTCGAGGATACAATTCTGGAAAGACTTCGCTCAGGTTGTATGGCCCAAACAACAGTAAGCAAACACCACAACAAATAGAGCACCAAAAGCACAACGAACCCGTTTAATTTAAATGCTTTTTTACCCACAATTAAATGGAGTAACCAACTAATAAACGTGACTACCCCAATTGCTTTGTGCAATGTTAAACCTGGAAGTAATAAAGTTACGTTTTCCAAGGGAATAAAAAATACCATCAGGCAAAAACCCCATAGGGGCTGCCATAAAATAACTGCTATTAAAAAAAGAGCTGTCATCGCAATTGCCGGGATTAATGAATTTAGCGCAACACTGACAACAAGCGCAGCAATGTATAATAAAAATGCTCCTTCTATCCAATATTTTACTATAAACTCCTTCACTGTATTACTCCTCACTTGTTAAACTCTTAAGCTCTGTTCTCTTCCCGCAACAAACTCTCGTATAGAGACAACAGTTTTATTTCTTCGCTATTCCAGTTAAATCTCTCTACATAAGCCCGCTTACCGTTCCTGCCCATATACAATCTCAATTGAGGATCATTTATCAACCGCTTAATTTCTGCAGCTATCTCCTCCGGCTCGAAAGGGTTAGCAGTTAGCCCCGCCCCCACATCCTGGAGCAAGGCTTGCCAGCGCGGAAAATCAGACGCTACGATAGGAATACCGGTCGCCATGTATTCAAATAATTTAGTAGCCTGGGATTTAAGATAGTTTTCTACAGGGTGAAGTAAGGCTAGACCAATATCCGCCTGGCGGTAATAGTGGTACAGTTCGGAGGGTGAAATTCTACCGGTAACCGTGACATGTTTTTGTAATCGGTGGTTGGTTATCTGTTGCTTTATACTCGCTTCATATGCCGGCGGTAAGAAAGGTCCAACTAAAAATAAATGGACATTTATTCCTTCTCTAACCAGTAGAGCAATAGCTGCAATGATCTGCTCAGCACCTCTGATGGCGCTAATCCCGCCGCAATAAATCAAATTGATACATTGGCCATTTTTTTTGTCTACCGGCTCGTAGTGGGTAGTAAGAAGTGGATAATTGAGTATGTTAGTTTTAAGATTGTTCGTTCCCTGGAAGCTATCACTATAAGTAATTTCCGCAAAAATTATGGCATCAAAAAATTTGCTGCACATCTTCTCCAGGGCATTAAATACTACTGCTATTGTCCTTCTAACCGGCTTTGGTAGCCAATACTTGTGTAATATCGCATCAAAGTAGTCTTCATGTACGTCATAAATAACTTTCCGCCCGAACAATTTTAAGATTAACCCCAGTGGGATTAATTCCGGATCATGAAAATGATAAACACAAGCCTGCGCATTAATGGCATGACGGAACAAACGGAACCAGTTAACCGGACGATAATAGCGTTTTTTTAAGTCAGGGAGGCCAAAAACATCAACCCCCTGCACCCGGCGGTAAGAAAAATCCCCCACTGCGCATAAATCAACCCGGTACTGCTTAGCCAGCGAGCACGACTCTTTAAACACCCTGTTATCGTCCCATTTGTGAACCGAACTCATCACGCATACTTTTTTTTCATTTTCCCACCCCTTAAAGACTATATCTAGATATATTACGCGTAACTCTGGAATTAGCTACAAACATGAAAAACAAAATAACAATTTGGGTGATTTTAGCATACAGTAAATTTAAAGCTTAACCATTGCCAAAGGAGTCCTCTATGGAAAAGGTATGTATTTTAGGATTGGGTTACATTGGTTTACCCACGGCCGGCCTATTAGCCGCCAAGGGCTTTAGCGTTCATGGTGTAGATAAGAATCCAAAAGTTGTTGATGCCGTTAATAATAGTTATCCTCATATCCACGAACCCGGACTAAGTAACCTAATAAAATTAACTGTTCAAAGCGGTAACCTGGTGGCTTCCCTGGAGCCGGTACACGCCGATATTTTTATTATTACTGTGCCAAGCCTAATTACTAAAGAACATTTACCCGATATTACACATATAAAAGAGGCTATCCACGCCATTGCACCTTACCTGATACCTGGCTGCCTAGTTATTATTGAAACAACGGTTCCCGTAGGTACAACTGAGAAGATCGCCAATTGGCTAAGCCAATTACGTCGCGACCTCATCATTCCCTCAATTACGTCAACCATTTCAAGGATAGACAAAGAAAAACAGATATTTTTAGCCCATTGTCCAGAACGCGTTTCACCTGGCCGTACTTTGATAGAACTGGTAGAAAACAGCCGTGTAATCGGTGGTATAGACCAGCTTTCAGGACAAAAAGCTTACCTATTTTATAAGCATTTTGTTTGCGGAGAATTATTTATAACCAACGCGCGTACAGCGGAATTAACCAAATTAACCGAGAATTCATTTCGGGATGTAAACATTGCTTTTGCCAACGAGCTTTCGCTAATTTGTGCTAATTTGGGGATCAACGTTTGGGAACTTTTGAAACTGGCCAATAGTCATCCACGAGTGAGTATACTTGATCCCGGTCCCGGCGTGGGAGGACACTGCCTCCCCAAGGATTCCTGGTTTATTAAGCATGCAGCACCGGAATTAGCTAGAATTATTCATACAGCGCGTGAGATAAATGATTGTATGCCCAACCAAATTATTGTTCAAATTAAAAGTAAGGCCGCCTTTTTTCAAGAACCGGTCATCGCTTGCCTTGGACTCACCTATAAGTCAAATACAGATGATTTGCGAGAAAGCCCGGCACTTAAAATAGTTAAGCAACTACTTGATGAAAATGTGGGGGAAATCTTAATCATCGAACCACATATTGATGCACTGCCAAAGGCACTAGCTAATCACGATAGAGTTAAACTGGTCGACTTGCAAGAAGGTCTAGCACAGGCTAACCTGGTAGTACTGCTGGTTGCTCATGATACCTTTAAGAATATTGAAGAAAATATACTCAAAAAGAAAGTTGTAGTTGATACAAGAGGCATGTGGCTTTTACCTGACTAACTTGGCGAAAGTCTACCACTTCAAAAAGTGGGCATACAACGCCAACTAAGTCATGCATTTGCAGTTCTAAAATTCAGGGGGAGTTGAATCTCCCCCTGAATCAAGAACTTGCTTCAGTTGGCTGCATGGGAGGTAGATTAATGAGTGAAATATGGTTTATTAACCAGTATGCCATTACCCCGGACCTACCTGGCGGAACGCGACATTACGACCTGAGCGTTGAATTAGTTAAATCAGGGCATACCGTACGTATATTCGCTTCCAATGTAAACCTGGCTTTACGCCGGCATATACGTAATTTGAAAGGCAAGTTATGGTTAGAGGAGCTGGTAAACGGTATCTCCTTTGTGTGGATCAAAACAAGTCTCCACCAACGCAATGGTTGGCGCCGGGGGATTGGTATGTTAAATTTTAGCTATAATGTTTACCGCGCCGGTCTTCAGCGAGGTGTTCTCCCTGATTTAATTATTGGCTCATCCCCACAGCCATTTGCAGCATTGGCGGGATACTACCTGGCCAGGCAGTTGGGCTGCCGTTTTATCTTAGAGGTACGTGATTTATGGCCACAGGCTCTCATCGATATGAAGGAAATCCACCCCCAACACCCAATAATTTGGATTATGCGCTGTGTAGAACAGTACCTTTATCACCACGCCGACCACATTATCGTTCTAGCTCAGGGAGCCATTTCTTATTTACAAGAAAAAGGGGTTTCCGCAAATCGCATAACTTATATACCCAATGGTGTGCATCCAGATCACTTCGTCCCCCGGAGAACACGCCAAGAGGTTAGGCAATTACATGGATTTAATGGCTTTACATTACTTTATACGGGCGCACATGGCCCGGCCAACGCACTATATACAATCCTTGATGCAGCTAACCAGTTAAAAGGGGAACCGGGAATTGAGTTTATTTTAGTTGGAGATGGACCATTAAAACCTTGTCTGCAAGCCCAAGCTCACAGATTAAAGCTTAATAATTTGCGTTTTTTAGATCCTGTTCCGAAAAATGAAATCCCCGACCTACTCCATGCCGCCGACGCCGGAATTATCACTTTAAAGGATGCTCGGGCATTTTATAATGCAGTTAGCCCGAATAAATTTATTGATTATCTTGCTACAGGTTTGCCGGTTTTATGCGCTGCACCCGGTGATGTAGCGAGGATGGTGAAGCAATACGGGTGTGGTTTAGTTTCAGCCCCTGAGGATAGTACATCTATGGCGAAACAAATTATGCAACTCGCTACGCTTCCGGCAGGGAAATGCGCTGAAATGGGCTCCAAAGCTCATGAATTGGTTATGGAGCAATTTTTTATACCCAATCTTGCTCATAAACTATTAGCCCTTATCTAAAAACCAAGCAAGAAAGCGCACTTTTTAAGTACTTAGATAATCTCCTAAAGTACAAAAAACAAAGCCCAGGCTTCTTATGCACCTGGGTCTTGTTTTTTGGCTATCTATCAAAACTATAATTTTACAGCAATACCGTCGATATCTACTCGATATCCCGATGATTGAGCGTTCTTAGTATTGGCCACTTCAATGCGTATTGTATGTGGGTTGCCATCACTAAAGGTCTTAAATACAGACCTGCGCATTTGGCAGTCCGGACTAAAGAGGTCCACCGTTTCCCGAAGGATATCGTCTATATAAACCAGAGCTTGCCCCCGGTCCGGCCCCAGATTAGAAATCCAGGCTATTTCTTTACCTGTAAATCTAAAAGAAGCCGTAGTTCCGACAACTGAAGAGTAATGCAGTGTATTTAAAAAAGCGCCTTCATCATTAACCACTTCCCAAGTGCCATCATATTTAATTAACGGACTTTGGTCGTCAAGAGGAATTACGGTCGACGCATTATCGGACCATTTTCCCCAGTTACCAAGATCATCTTTTGCACGCACACGGAAGTAATATACTTGACCGCAAACACCTAAATAATTACTTTCCCTTGCACCAGTTTCAGTGAGCCAATTTTGCCATCCTCCCCAGGCTCCCTCCCTAACTTGCACATTAAATCCTCCAACCTCGTTAACTTCATTATCGGCATCCCACCTAACAGTAAAATATAAAGAACTGGATGTATCTGTAGAATAGGTAGGGCAATATACAACTTTAGCGGTTGGTGGAATAATGCTGCCTTCTGCCGCTTCATATGGTCCGATATCATAATACTGTCCCTGGGGTCGAATATGACCGTTAATATCGTCCTCCGGTGCACAGTTTTTTGTACCACGGTCTATAGCAGGGCTATTTTTAGCCAAGCGATAATCCCGGCTTATAATGTCAATAAATAATGGATCTTTACAAAAACTATACTCCCCGCGGTCTGTTTCTTTGAACCATATACGCCCATTTATTTCATCTCTGGAATATTTGCGATTACTTGTCGATATTTCTGCGTCTGGACGACTCCAGTAAATATTATTATCCTCTTTTTCCACAAGCGCTGCATTGCCAAAATGAACACCACCGTAGTTAAAAGCAAAAATATTATTGATTATCGTTAACCTGGTGGATATCGCGGCAGAGAGGGGAGCAGCGATCAGTCCATAATCGCCCTTTATCCCGCAATTGACAATAAGGTTGTTGCATAAATTAATATCTTCTCCACCATGCAAAGCAATGCCGGCCATTCCATTACTATCAATTATACAATTTATTACCCGGTAACTATTGCCTGAGCACTTTATGCCATGGATTCCGTTATCTCGAATTATACACGAGTTAAAAGTGGTATTTGAAGTTGAACAGCTAAAACCATTTCCACTATTATATTCAACTGTGCACTTTTCCAGCATAATATTTTCGCCACTATCCAAGGTAAAACCATCCGGTAGCTTAGGACTATCGTTATTAGATGAACGGGTTTTAATAATTTTTGCTGTTATTAAAGGCCCCGGGGAAACCACAAAGCCAGGACCACTATTATTACGAAAATAACAATCCTCAATAAATAAATCTGAAGCCGATATAACCTGCGCCCCCGAGCCACAACCAAATACCTCTAAATCATGACACTTTACAGAGTTATTATCTCCCCAAAGTGCAACTCCTGCACCGTGGAAATTTTTAACTTTAAAGCCCGAAATATTTACGAAAGCTACTCCGTGCTCAAAATTAATACCATACTTCCAGCCTATGCCCCCTCCATCAAGTACTACTTCCTCACCTGGTGAAGCACTGACTATGATGGGGTTTTCTTTACTGCCGGATTTTTTAAACGATATATATTCGTTGTATATGCCCCCGCGCACTAGCAACCGGTCACCCGGTACTAAATTACTAACACCGTATTGTAACGTTTTCCATGGATTAGTCTGGCAGCCATCATTACTGTCGTCGCCCCACGGTGCTACAGAGAATATTTTACCCTCTTTGTCGCCAGGTGTTGGCATCAGCTTTTCTACACTTTTCTCTTGCCGGCTGAAATATTTTTTATATAGGAATAACCAGCCCAGGAGAAATATAATACCTACAATAATAATTAATATCTTCAATTCATCATCCTCCCGGATCTTTATAACTTACATAATATATCTTATTCTTTTAACCAGTCGAAATATGTCTTCTATGCCATGTAATGATATAATTATAATTTCATAAACGGGTCCTTCTCTTTGCGGTCTGCTTGCGCGGTATCACCACGGCGCAGTAATATAACAAAAATTGTCTTGAACAGGATTTTAAGATCCAACCATAATGAATAGTTTTCGATATACCAGAGATCTAGCTCGATACGTTGAGGCCAGTAAAGAGCCAACCGTCCCTCAACTTGGGCCCATCCGGTTATACCCGGTTTCACACTTAATCTTTTTATTTGCCTTTCATCATATATTTTAAAATGATGTAACGGGGCAGGCCTGGGACCAACAAAACTCATTTCGCCGCGTAAGATATTAAACAACTGGGGAAGCTCGTCAAGACTAGTTGCCCTGAGAAACCTTCCAATGGCTGTAATTCGGGGATCATCTTTTTCAACGAACATCCCGGCCCCCATATTTACTGCGTTAGGCACCATGCTGCGGAACTTATACATCCAAAAAACCTGCCCGTTTAAACCCAAACGCTGTTGCTTAAAAAAAACATCATCAGGAGAAGTAATCTTTATAATCAACGAAATAACTAAAAATATAGGGCTAAACAGCAGCAATACAAGCAACGAACATATTACATCAAAGATTCTCTTTAAAGCTTGATTTGTGTTATTTATAGCCATATTTAGAACCTCCTGTAACTGGGAAAATAATTAATGTTTTCCCTGGGAGCTTTAGAAGACATAAATTCTTCCAACTGGTTTACAACGGCATGATTGTGCACCTTTTTACCAACATAAAAATCTAACACTCCATTAACAGCAAATGATCGTTTATAATGGAAAATACCGTCATCTTCTTGGTAACCACCGCCAAGTAAAAAGTATTTTATCCCTTTGTTTTTTGCCCATTTAATTACTTCATGCTTCAAAATATTATTTGGTCGGTATTCATAATATTGTTCTAATGTTCCGCCAAGAAATGAATGAATAAATATTTCGTTATACAATAGCAGCTCTGTGGATATTATTTGTCCATTAAATAGTGTATGGGCATATAAAAAATTACCTTTTAACTTTCTGTGTAATCGCTCAAAAAATTCGGTGTTGAAGTAATAAAAACTTTTAGCTTGGTTTCTTGAAAGAGTATGGTAATAAATATCTAAGAAATTTTCAAACCCCACCGGTGCTTCCTCTATGCATACCTTTAAACCTTCTCGATAGGCTTTTTTTATGTTTTTACGATTGTTGCGTTTATAACCCGACCATATTTCTTCACTAGAGACCGTAAGATCAACACAAACCACCGATGATACTCTTTCGACTGCTACATAGTTTTTAACCAAGTTGTGGTTACCTAATACAGGGTGAAATCTGATAAATTCCGTAATAATGTTGCTACTTGAGCAATATTCGGCAAAACACCGGTAAAAGTTTTTTACCACACTATCCCCGGCAGTCGTTGTAACAAGTGGTCCTCCATAACCGTAAGGGCTGGTAATGTCGTATAAATTCATCGAAAGTTTATCTGTTAGTCCGGGAATAGAATTAACTTTTCTTAACAAAAAAGGGTAAAAAATAATTTCCTTTCCTTCCTTATATATAAACAACCGGGCCTCGCCCTCGCCGACAAATAATTGTAAGTATTCGGGTTTATAATGCAAGTCAGGCTTGATATTATTTAAATTATTAAACTCCTCCATCCACTGCTTACGTTCCTTTAGGCCCAATACATAATAATCTCCCACCATAACACCACCCAGGTTCCAATACATTATTGAAAAATTTGCTCTTCTAAAGCATTGTCAGCCCCTAATAACCGCTCATAAACCGCCATAACTTTTCGAGCTACTTCCGTTTCACTAAAATACAGTTGCATACGAGTTCTGCCCGCACTTCCCATTTTCAAGCGGAGTCTGTCATCCAACAACAACTTGCGCAGCACCTCACTCAGAGACCTGCTATCGCCCGGCTTAATCAGGTACCCTGTGCTGCCTGCTAAAATGACTTCTCGACAACCCCTAATATCAGTAGCCACACAAGGTATCCCCATGGACTGTGCCTCAATTAAAGAACGAGGCAGTCCTTCCCGGTAGGAAGGCAGCACATATACATCTGTGATTGCCAGTAAATCACTGATATCACTACGTTGACCAAGCAATAAAATCCGTTGCTGTAATCCAGCATCGTCAATTTGTTTTTTTAGATTGGTTAGAAATCCCTCATCAGGACCAATAAACAGTGCTTGCCAGGGCATATCATTTATCTGCCGCAATGCTTCCACTAAATCGTGATATCCTTTCTCGCGGTTAACACGGCCAATCATCGTGATCACCGGGTTATATTCCTTTATCGCAAGGCTTTCTCGGATTTGCTGCCGCCGGTCAAGCGAATATCGAGCGGGGCAAAACTCATCAAGATTAACACCGTTGCCAATGTGGATCAAATTGCCAGAACGGGGTTTAATTCCAAGCTCCCGGGCATTAATAATGTCTTCCTGGCTCTGAGATAGCATAATGTCGGTAATACGAGCCATACTTTTTTCAATCTGCTTATAAACAAAAAATTTTAACTTGGGCATTCCTTGATGAAATGGAAATCCGTGCACAGTATGCACAATATAATTAACCTTTGCCATTTTGGCTGCTATTCTGCCCACTACACCGGCTTTGGAAGTATGAGTGTGTACAATATCCGGTTTTACGGCCTTAAAATAATGAAACATTTTCAAAATAGCCTTAGCATCGGATAAGGGTTTAATGTTCCTGTCCATGTATATCTCTTTTACAGGAAACCTAAGGCTCTGTAACAGATTTTTTTCAGGAGAAGGACTAAATACAAACCCTATTTCCATACCTTTTTCCCGAAATAGCTGACATTGAGCCAGTAAAGCCCGATAAGAGGTAATACCTATAGTGGTGACATGAATTACCCGCGGAACCCTAGTACTGTTCATCAAAAAACCTGTACCCATTACCTCCTCTTCTGCGGAGTATGACCTCATTAGCACTCCCCCTGCAACCATTTATTACGTTATCATATGGTTTGCAGCCAAATAGTGTTACTAAGCAGGTCAGCTTTCCAGCTGTAAAAACAAGAAAAGCGCGCCCATTTTTCGTTCCCTTAAGCGCGCGCTTTTGGAGTACTTTAACCTGAATTAGCAATTTCCTAAAATAAGATAAAGTCCGAACCTGAGTCATTTCTACCAACAGGCTCGGACTTTACATTTTCTAATGCCACTCCATTTTTTTTATTAATTTTTGTGCCCATCTAAGTCTATTTCCGATTTTAAATGAAATTCCTCTCCTTGATTAGCAGCTTGCATAATTAATTCTGAATCATTATTTTCCCGGGAATTTCTAATATTCGTTCTTAATAATGCCACACCAACCACCAGTAGCAAGCCAATTACTCCTGCGAGTATCATATTCAATGTATGATTTGGCCATACAGGCTTGTTAGGAGGTGAAGCAGTATTTATAATCTGAATGTTGTCTAAAACCATAAACTCCGCTACCTTTTCCAATAATATCCTCGCAATTTCATTGGCCAACATTGCAGATAGTGTTGGATTAGTACTATTTGCCGATATTCTTAATAATTCTGTTTCACCTAATACCTCAACAGTAATTTTACTTATTAGCTCTTCAACAGTCATATTCAAGTTGTTTTGCTTAATTACTTCCTCATAAACAACCGTACTTTGAGCCAACTCACTATAAGTTTTAACCAGCTTTTGATTTAAGGTAATAGCTCCAATCCTAACCTCATATGGTTCAGCAGCAGTGGGTTGTTTAAAAACCATTAAAGTAGTAGAAGACCTATATACGGGTGTTAACACAAAAAAACTCATCACAGCGCTAAATATTATAGCCAAAACGGGCACTAACACCACTGCGAATTTCAATTCATTAAGTGCCTTTAAAAATCCCTGAGCCCTCAAAAGATTACCTCCTCAACATACTGTAAATTAGAGTTAATCACTTAAGTAATTAACATACTTTTTCGCCACCCAACCAGTTAGGCCATCACTAATTCTTACTTTTACCCAGTCCGAACTATCCGAATCCTCCAAAATTGTTAAAATTTGGCCATGCTGGACGTTTCCTATAATATAAGCATTGTATTGTGGTCTTAACCGAACATTTAGCTCGCTAACCATAACAGACACTCTTTTTTCTTGACTAGGAGTTTCCTCAGCTTGTGTGTCTGTGATCGCTTCAGTTAAATAATCAATACTATCTATATCTTTTTTACCATCAATAGTTTGGTTTTGTGGTTCGTCCTGTTCCGGTAATTCTTCTTCAATAGGTTCTAAATATTTTAATTCGATTTTGGCTGGTTTGGGTTCATAAGAATATTCTTTTGAAACTGGAGAGGGGACACTTAATAAGGTCCCTACCACTGCAAAAATCATCAGACAGGTTAATATTATCCATATCTTAGCTTTCGGTCTTTTTAATTCCAGCTGCACAGCACTTAAAAAGCAAAAAAAACAGCACAAAGTAATTAATAGGATAATCAGCCAAGACCACATTTACAACCCTCTCCTTTTATAAACCTATCTAAGCAATCTTTTGCATCATCCAAATTTACTTGGCAAAACTAACAACCTTCATTAAGGGGTATTACGACTCATCAAAATACCACCAACCTTTCTCTTGATTAAAGCTAAAACTGCACGGTCTTCAACATTAAAACCCATTAAATAAAGCAGTCCCGCGTAAACCCCAAAAAGCGGAAATAAGCTGATTAGCCAGTAATAACTACCCCAAAATGTTAATGTATTTAATACTATTGCAAGACTATAGGCTATAAATGCAGCCAAAAAACATTTACAAGTGGTTAATGAATAAGGCCATAATTTGTATAAAACATATATTTCTATTAAACGAACCAGGTTAATAATTATCATAGACAAACCAAGAGATATGGCTGCACCCCAAATACCATAATTACCCACAAAAAAAATATTTAAAGTAATATTCATAACAACAAAAAAACAATTGTTAATTAAATCTAAATCTTGCTTACCCATGATCAGTATATATTCAAGGGGACCGGTGCAAACACTAACAAATTGCGCAAGACAACATAAAATTAATACATCTATACCGATAGCACTCTCTAAACCAAACATATTCATAATTAATTCAGCGTTAATCACAATGAATGAAATAAACGGTATGGTCAAAATAAGCGTCCATCTTGTTACTGTTTTAAATAGCTGATTCAATTCTTTGATTTTATTATCATGAAAATATTCAGCAATTATCGGGGAAAATATTAGGTTGAATGCTTGCATAAAAATCACAACCTGAGCTGCAATTTTACCTCCTGCGCTATATATCCCAACATCACTGGCTAACACCATATTACCTAAGATGACCTTATCAAAATGGTTCATTATAAGGGGTAAAAACTTAGATACATACACGGGTATTGTGAAACGGAATATTTTCTTAGGCTCATAGATAGCTTTGCTTTTAGGAGAAAAAACTTGGTAGACTTTAGCAACAACTATTGCGCCAAACACAGCGACCAAAAACCAGGCTAAAACGAAAGCTTCAAGCACACTAGCAAGAGTCAAGCCAATCACACAAAATATAGAAACAATAAACAGATAAATAAGCGGGTCTAATATGAATTGAAACACAGAATAGTAGAAGATACGTTGCGTGGCCCTAAATAAAGCAGCTACAGCAGCGGAGAATACAAAAAAAGGCATAGAAACGGCAAAAAATCTTAACACCGGCTCAAGTTCAGCTTTATGAAAAATATATTTGGCAATATGCGGCGATGCTATAAATATAGCTACCGCTATCAAAATGGAAACAGTAACTGTAAGCACAATCGACAGCCTCATTAAACCATTTAATCGAAGCTGATCTTTTTCTTTACTAGCCACACTGCCAAACTTTACAATGCCCTCTGACAAGCCTACTTGTGAAATTTGACTGCCTATGGTAAAAATGCTAAAACCTATAGTATATAAACCATACTTTTCAGAACCAAGTAGTCTAACCAGTAAAACCTGCGTAAGAAACCTAATAACGTTGCTTAGTAACGAACTAACAATTGCTATTCCACCATTGCGGGCCACTGTTAATGAAGTTTTTTTAGCATCATCCTCTTTGTTATTGATCATATAATCTCTCTTTAGGCTCCCCGTGTGACATTCTCTATTCTTGATATTCTATGTTTAATATTTTTTAAGTGTGCCAAATAGAGTAAGTACTGTTAAACGAATAAGGGACACCCTCCCACAGAGGGTGTCCCTTATTTGAATAATTTAATATTAAAAACTTACTGTCATTCATTACATTTCAATTTAACTCCTTCACTAATAGTCACGACAGTTAAGCCACGTTTTTTAATTTCTTGAAATAAATACTCCAACCTCTGCTGGTTAGTTCCATGATTGGCAGGGATTTGATTCGCTACTTCAACAGAATGGGTGTAAAAAATCACCCATCCCCCCGTAATAACCGCCTGATCCAGTAGATCTGTCATTTCATCATTTGACAACCCTTCATCCAGCATAAACCTTTCCAGCTTATAACGGTTGATTGGTGCTGTATTAATGCTTTTTCCAAAGCATGTTACAGCAGATTTGTAATATTCACCAACTACCGGGTAAGGGTCTGTATCAAACCAAAATGGATATGCAAAGCTAGCATACTGCAAACCATTTTCCTGCAGCCAATCCTTTGATAAATATAATTGCTGCCTAATTTCACGTTCTTTTAAAACTCTAAAATCCAGGTGGTTTTTTGAGTGAGAGCCGGTCTCCCACCCTGCCCGTTCCAGTTCCCGTAATTGTTCCAGAGTCATCATTCCACGATCGCCCACTCGAGGAGGTATGACATAGTTGACCCCTGGGTACCCATATTTTTGATGCAATGGATAAGCGTTATCGAATATTGAAGCTTGGTTGTGATCATAACATATAGTTACAAGTCCAGCACCTTTTCCTGCGTCATATATCAGCCGTATCAAAATTACACAAGCTTCGGCTCTGGTAACTGGATTCCAGGCTCGAAATGTTCCATCAGGATACCCGGACATTAAATGGCGCTCTTTTACGACACCAACATACCCACGGTATGATGACGGAATATTGATACCATCGTCATAACCCGCATAATTTGATTTTATTGGCAGGCCAAGTGCCCGTACAGCCAACTTGGCAACTTCTACCCTGGGAATCGGTTCTTGTGGCCGCAACATACCGTTGACAGCTTCCTCCGGTACCAATATACCCGCTGCAACTGCAGTTTCAATATATGGATAGGACCATGATGTTCTGTAAACGTCGGCGTATGAGGATTTTGCTGAACTATTTATGGGAATGTTTAACGCTACGATAAGACATTTAACAAATTCTTCCCGTGTTACATTAGCATCAGGGCGAAAACTTCCGTCAGGATACCCCCCCATTATTGAACTACCCGCCAGTTGATTAATATAATCCTCTGCCCAATGTCCGGATATATCGCTCAGTGGCTTAGCAGAAACCGTGAAAACAAACATGAAAACGCAAAAAAAAGTCATTATTAAAATCAAAATACCCCTTCTCAGCTTCATCACCCCTCAATTATTTACCAAATGGTAAGTTAATTAATATTATTTATATGTAGAACAAGCTTACTTTTATTACATGATTGTCAAATAAAGCTTAATATTAGAGCCTGACTAAATAACGCTATGCGAGTGACAGGTATATATTTATTTTATTTAATAGTTACCAAAGTAGTTATTTATTGTAAGTAGCAATATTAAATTTATAACATACTATAAGACAACGTTCTTTAATAACATGTTAAATAAACTCGGGAGGTGACTATAGAAAATTTTTACTCTTTTGAATAAGGAGGGGATCTATTGAAGGTTAAAAGTACTATAATCTGGGGTTTAATCTTAGTCTTGCTTACAAGTTTACTCTTTGGCTGCAGTAAAAACTCTGACTCAAATGCATTAAGCCAATCAAAAGTCAACTTAAATACCACACCTTATACCCACCCGGAAGCCTTAATCAGTGCACAGCAACTATATAGAATAATGAACCAGCCCAATTTAACCATTATAGACACCAGACCCAGGGATATTTACGAACAAGGTCACATACCTGGAGCAATTTGCTTTAACGTCAAAGCACTTAATGACCCGAACCGGCGGGGCAAATTTACTTCCCCCAAGTTACTTAGTTTAACAATTAGGGAATATGGAGTAAGCAGCACAGATCATATCGTAGTTTACAGTGATAATTACAACCATGCAGCCTTATGGTTCTTTTTGAATATGTATGGGCTAAATGTTCAGATCTTAAACGGTGGGTTGGAGCAATGGCAAGCACAGGGTTACGCATTGGATACAGGAAGGGTAAGAAGAGGTTATTTAGGAAAATTTAATTTATCAAATGAACAACAAAAAATCTATCCCACTATTGAAACTGCAAATGTAGCAAACGCTTTACAACAACCGGATAAAGTTACTGTCATTGATGCGCGCTCAGCCGAAGAATATAGCGGTAAGGGCCATATAGCAGGAGCAATAAATATAACCTGGGATCACTTAATTAACGAAGACATGACTTTTAAGAACGCATCAGAATTAACAAAACTATTTCATGATAAAGGAATTACTCCAGATAAGCAAGTGATTGTATATTCCAATAACGCCCAAAGAGCATCATTTATCTATTTTGTTTTAGATAGGTTGCTAGGGTATCCTAATGTTAAGGTATATGATGGATTTTACTTGTACTGGGCTGCGCATAAGCCCCTTGTTAAAGGAAACTACTAAACGATAGTGGCAAAAGAGGCTGCTATTCAACAAGCTAATTGTTTGTTGTATAGCAGCCTCTATCGTTCTTGGTAAAAACGATGTGGGCTTAAGCCATTGCAAATCCAGTCTAGCGGTACCACCATAGTTATCCAATTTAATTGGTATCAATAGATATATTACCTTGTAAATATATCTATTAACTTTTTTACGTTTACTTCAATAGAATATTCGTCTTCAACAGTCTTACGGGCAAGTTCAATCATTTCAAAATGTTCATTTGGAAAACATATTAAATTTTTAATTTTAGCCACCCATTCTTCATTATTTTTTGCCAGATAACCATTTATCCCGTCCGAAATTATCTTGTTATTTACCCCAACTGGAGAAGCTACTGCCGGTACTCCTGCAGCCATATATTGCAATAATTTAAGTCCACATTTACCTCGAGTCCATGGATCATCGGTCAGTGGCATTACCCCGATATCCAACGAGCAGATATCTTCTACTTCACTTTTCAAAGACCAGGGCAATTGTTCAACTTTTACACCCGGACATTCGATAGAACTTCCACCGATAACCCTGAAAATAATATCGTTTTGCGTAGCTATTTCCTTTAAAGCTGATGATATTAAATTCAAATATGGAGCAGTGCTAGGTGTGCCTATCCAGCCAATGATAACAGGAGATCTTTTTTGCTTATCGGATAGCCGCATAGGATATTTCGTAAGATCAATTGAAGTCGGCACGACATAAACTTTTTTATTATAATTGCTTGCAAACTGACCAAGATATTCGTTGCCAACTACTATGCTATCACAAAGGCTTATGATTTTTTGTACCCGCCTTGGGTAAGTAAATTTCTCGATTAATGTTTCTTCCCGAACTTCTGATACAGTATATATTGCATCGTCAAAATCAAATATAACCTTTTTACATAACCTTTTACTTAATTTACAAAGCAAAAATTCAGGTAATGGAAAAACATGGGGCAGCACAAGCTTTTGAATGAATATTACATTATAAAAAGGCAGCCTAAAAAGAGCAATTATTCTCGAAAGAGCTGATAAAAAAAAATAAATAAACTTATTTAAGTTTCCTTTTGCTGGAGAGAATTTGCTGAAAAGAAAAGGGGTCAAAGCACTATGAGTGGCGACTTGAATATTATTTTGCTCAATGAGTGGTAAGTATTGATAGACCCGATATCTTGCAGATGGCCCATTAATAGGGGTATTGGTTAGAAATAATACTTTCACCGTTAGCCCCCCTAAACCATGTTGTACATTTGATTATAATATTCCTGGTAAACACCTGATGTAATGCGCTTCCACCAATCCTGATGTTTTAAATACCAGCTAACCGTATAAGCTAGAGCTTCATCGAAAGTGTATGCAGGCTGCCAACCTAGTTCACTGGTTATCTTAGTGCTATTTATTGCATACCGTCTATCATGGCCAGGACGGTCTTTAACAAATTTAATCAGGCTCTGTGGCTTGCCAAGTAAGTTTAATATTTTTTTGGCCAATGACAAATTACTGTGCTCGTTATGACCTCCAATGTTATATACTTCTCCACTCAATCCCTTTAACAGTACAAATTCAAGAGCCCGGCAATGATCCGTTACATAAAGCCAATCGCGCACATTCAATCCATCACCGTAAATTGGAATTATTTTGTCCTCAAATGCGTTGGTAATGATTAGAGATATAAGCTTTTCTGGAAATTGGTAGGGGCCAAAATTATTGGAACACCGGGTTATTAATACCGGTAGATTGTAGGTTGTATAATAAGAGCGGCATAACAAATCCGCCGAAGCCTTACTGGCTGAGTATGGACTGTTGGGACTAAGGGGCGATTCCTCATTAAAACTGCCTTTAGCTCCCAAAGAGCCATAAACTTCATCAGTGGATACTTGAATAAACTTATTCAGTCCATAACTTTTGGCCAATTCCAATAAAACATGCGTGCCCATGATATTAGTTTTTATAAAGGGTTCCGCATCCTGAATACTACGGTCAACATGTGACTCTGCGGCAAAATTAATTACAGCATCTAAGCCTTGCTTAAAAAAAGGCTCCATAAATTTTTTGTCCGAGATGTCACCCCGATAAAAATTATATTTTGCTTGATCATTCAAATCTGCCAAGTTTTCCAAATTACCGGCGTAGGTTAATTTATCAACGTTAATAACTTCCCACGCCGGTTGTTTTTCAATAATGTATTTAATAAAATTAGTGCCAATAAAACCGGCGCCACCAGTAACCAATATCTTCATCTTTATAACTTCCCCCTTTTAGCCAGGTATCTGGATAATGCATTATCCCACCCGGGTAACAGGTAGCCTATTGTTTCTCGCATGGGAAAGGGATCCAACACTGTAAAGCCAGGCCTTTTAGCCGGGCGGTCCATTTCTTTTGTTTGACATGGAATGATTTTATTTTGGGCATTGCACTTACGAAATATGGTTT
Source organism: Sporotomaculum syntrophicum (assembly GCF_009932395.1). Taxonomy (GTDB): domain Bacteria; phylum Bacillota; class Desulfotomaculia; order Desulfotomaculales; family Desulfallaceae; genus Sporotomaculum; species Sporotomaculum syntrophicum. Next base: position 181,869 of record NZ_LSRS01000002.1, on the reverse strand, counting down.
CAGCAAACTTAAACCAGCTAGTCGGATTTTGGTTAGTAATATGGTAGATTCCATAACAATCAGTCTGAACCAAATCAGCCACCGCCTGGGCTAAATCCTCAGTAAAGGTAGGACAGCCGAACTGATCATCGACTACTTGAATTGACTTATCCTTGTTACCCAATCCGAGCATGGTCTCGACAAAATTCTTACCACCTAGACCAAATAGCCAACTAGTTCGAATTATATATACAGACTTCAGAATATCCTGAACAGATCTTTCACCCCAGAGCTTACTTTTACCATAAATATTTAAAGGATTAGTTGGCTCGTAAATTCCATAAGGATGTTTTTGTTTACCGTCAAACACATAATCCGTACTAATTTGTACCATAACTGCCTGTATCTTACGGCATGCTAAAGCTAAGTTCCGTGGACCTAAACCATTAATCAAATAAGCTTTTTGAGGTTCCGATTCAGCCCCATCTACATCTGTATAGGCAGCACAATTTATTACAATTGCTGGTTTACACCTGCTAATTACTTGAGTAACATGTTCTAATTTGGTTATATCCAGGCTTAGGTGATCTTTAGCAATTACCTTAGCATTGCGAGACCGGAATTCTGCAACCACATCCTGACCCAACATGCCTGAGGCACCAGTTACTAATATTGTCACCTATGCAATACCTCCCAGTTATATGGAATAGATGGGTCATTATAGGGCAGCCTGTATTCATCCGGCTGTTCGTAGTTATATACTTCTGTAGGTAAATTTACAATTAATGCCGTCTCAGTGCCCTCTGCAGTAAAACCGTGATACACTTCGGGAGGAATCTTTAGCAACACTGGGTTTAGACAACCTATGTGAAAGACATTCACCTCGCCATGAGTAGCACTGTTTTGGCGTGAATCATATAACACCACCCGGGCCATACCACTTACACAAACAAAATGATCCCACTGCAGTTTATGATAATGCCATGCCTTAATTACACCCGGATAAGACGCCGTAACATAGACCTGCCCAAAGGTCATAAATTCAGGCCAATCACGCCGCAGCATTTCCATAAGGTAACCACGCTCATCGGGTATCAAATTTAACTGCTTTACCATTACTCCTTCTATATAGTTCACCACATAGCCCCCTTTACGAACTTAAACCATAACTTGTGAATCGTCACCCACAAAGAGGCGTACTGCTTGCCCTTGCGCACCACCTTTTTTTACCTGTGCGTTATAACCGATTAGGCTATCTTCGATTCGCTCTACGTTATACAGGTGGCAATTGTCTAAAATCACTGAATGCTCAACCCCTATCTTTTCACAGATGCAATTTTTTCCAATAGTAGTAAATGGGCCAATAAATGAATCTTTAATTATTACACCTTCGTCAATGCATACCGGCCCGCGAATTGTACTGTTAGTTATTTGCGAATTAATTCCAACTTCAACTCGCCCAAAGATTTTACTCATATGATCAGCGGAACCTTTGTTTTCCCGCCGTATATATTCATCCAAAACCACGCGATTGGCTTCTAATATGTCATCTTTTTTACCAGTATCCAACCACCACCCCTCTAATCGACGAGCTTCTACCCGGTATCCCAGGTCAATTAACTTTTGTATCGCATCGGTAATTTCAAGTTCATTTCTCCACGAGGGGTTTATCTGGTCAATAGCTGTAAATATACTGGATTTGAATAAGTAAACCCCGATTAAAGCAAGATTAGACAGTGGAGTTTTTGGTTTTTCAACTAATTTAATAATTTGATCATCTTCACCTAATACAGCAACACCAAATTGTTGAGGATGCTCAACCTCTTTGAGCTGGATGATTGCATCGATATTAGTTTGAATAAAGTTATTAACCAGGTGTTTTACTCCACCCTGAACTAAGTTATCACCTAAGAACATAAGAAATGGTTCCTGCCCCAAAAAACCACGGGCTGTTTTAACTGCATGGGCCAAACCTAAAGGTTCGCTTTGTAAAATATAAGTTATATTGGCCCCCCATCGCTTACCATTACCAACTAACTGACGTACTTTATCTCCCGTTTCAGGAGAAATAATTACCCCAATATCGGTTATACCTGCATCTATTATTTGTTCAATGACAAAAAAAATAATCGGTTTATTGGCCACCGGTATTAACTGCTTTGCTGTGGTGTGGGTAAGAGGACGCAGGCGTGTTCCTTTTCCCCCGGATAATATTAGAGCCTTCACTAGCTCGCCTCCTTATACTGACAGCATACCGCTTTCCAGACTTTTATGGTCGACTCAGCCTGATGTGACAGAGTATAATTTTTACAAACCAATTCCCTACCTCGTAACGCCATACTTTTTTGTAATTGGGAATTTAAAATAACCTTCTGAATAGCTTGTGATAACTCTTCAGGGTTACCAGGTTCCACCAGCAAACCATTATATCCATCTTCAATAATCTCCGGTACACCTCCAACTTTCGTTGCAATCACACATCTACCAGCCATCATGGCTTCCAGCAGGGCATTAGGCAGCCCTTCCGAATAGGAAGGTAGCACAAACAGGTCTAATTTACATAGCACCTCAGCAACATTCTCAACCATACCCAATAAACAAACCTGGTCTGCCAATCCTAATTTTTGAATTTGTTTTGTCAAATCTTTTCTTAACGCACCATCGCCAACTATAAGATATGTAATATCAAGTTGATCACCCAGATCTGATTTAATTTTAGACAGCGCGCCAAGCATGATATCGTAGCCTTTTTCAGGCCTTAAATTAGCAACTGTACCTACCGTGAAGCAATTCTTTGCCACATCAGGGCTTAAGACTTCTATTTCAGGCACCCCATTATGAATTACTTCAACCCTTGGAATATTAGTTCCAAGAATTTCCAATAATTTGTTTTTCCCCGCTATTGAATTAGCCACGTAGCAATTTACTAGTCTTTTAGTTATTTGTTCAAATAGTGGTCTCAAACCGGTAAAATGCCCGGACCCCACTATGCCAACCACAACCCTAATCCTGAATGGGCAAGCAACAAAGCGACAGACCATACTCCCTGTAAAGCCATAAACTTGAATTAAATCAAATTTAGTTATTTTTAATAATAGGAAAAACCGCCATATAACTGCTAATAAATTCAACTTGTTTGGCCAACAGCCGAGAGGTTGACAGTTTATTTCATTATCTGAGCACCATTTAGTGACATATCCTCCGCAATCTAAAACAACCACCTCAACTTTTATTCCTCGTTCACGCAAATATGGTATCAACCGAATAGTATTTAATTCCCTTCCTCCTCTTTCTGAGGACGATAAGAAAATTAGGACCTTCAAGTTAATCTCCTCCCAATTTCACAGGTGTATGAGTTAATTGAGGGCGATAACCACAAATACCATGACTAATAAAAATAAACAGCAGAGATAACACCTGAAAACGAACTCGATAAATTCCACCCATATTCGATCCACCTAGAGCGTAAATCAAAGTGAAGCTAGTTATAAGGATTAATAGGAAGAGGCACTCACCCCGCCTTTGCTGCCATAAATTAATAATGCCCGGCACTGCAAACAGATACAAAATATAAAGCATAAACATTTCCGGCAAACTTATTATCTGTAATAACCCAATTGACTGCCAGGGTAAAGGACCAAAGATAAAGTAAAACAACCCCAGTGGTAGATACAATAAAGCCTTCAAAGGTGAACTAAAATCAACCTCCTGAGAATAGGCTGAACCACCTATCGCTCCTGCATTGTGTTGTTCTGCAATAGTGTCAAGGTTTTGACTCATCAGATAGTCTATCCCTAGAAAACCATAACCCATTTGTGACAAAGCAAAACCCATTACTAAAAGTATTAGCAAGGTATAGGCAATTCTTATATTCAATTTAAAATTTATCGCTGTAAAAATATAAGCGACAGTAATAACAACACCTACTAATATGCCTACATAAAACCGCAAGGTAATTAAGGGCAACAGCGCTAATGCTATAGCAATTAACTTATAAAAACTAAAATTTTCTATAAGTTCAATAATTTTTTTAGCAATATAGGTGATTAAAAAAACACAAAGGCTTTCTTTCAAGTTAAGAGCTGACCATACAATAAAAGAAGGGAAAAAAGCCGTTAACGCAAAGGTGAGTTTAGCTGCTTTATTACCACTTAATTTCAGGGAAATAAAATAAAGGTTCAATGCTGCACCAATAGCTATAATGCTGTTAATTATACGCACAACATCCGGATAATAGCCGGTGGCATAGAATATAAAAGCGTTAAAGTAGTAATAACCATAGTTAAGCTTTTCAATTATATAATTATCGCCGGCGTTCCAAGTTTGAGCTATTTCATTACCTATACGCGCATAAGTAATACCATCCGCTCTTAAAAATGGGTTATCAGCTATCTGGGTAACAATAATAAAGGCAATTCTTATTAATAAAGCTCCTAGAGCCAATTTTAATAGTATTGAACGATCCTCAGGAGGAATACGATAACCATCAGCTAATATAAATACTATTAATGCTATAAGCGCTACTACTGAAAAAATAACCATTTTATCAAACACCAAAAGACAGGCTAACATGCCTAGTACAATATATAAGATCAACTCATAAGCGCGATTATTTAAACGTTCAATCATCGTAAGAGACCACCTTCTAGCACTAACTTTCTTATGAATTACTTTCTCCGGTTATCGAGTTGTTTTATTTACTTAAATCTATACCGATTACCGGCCTGGCTAAACCACATAGGATTAACAGATATTATTCGCCCCAAAAAAGTTACAGGTCTTGCTTTAAGCCTGCAAAATTAATCAAGAATTTACTTATCTCCTGTTCAGAATAAGTAAATTCGTTTTTATCTAATATTTCTATAATGTTATTTAGTTCAGTGAAATTCACCTGTTGCGGAGTTACCTTAAAAATGCGCTCATGTTTTGTTGGTAGGACCTGTTCTTGATCAGAATAAAGAGCTTCAACATATTTTTCTCCCGGGCGAATACCAGTATAATTTATGGCGATATCCTTATCCGGCTCAAATCCTGATAAACTAATTAACTTTTTAGCCAACTCCACGATATATATAGGCTTACCCATATCCAAGACAAAAATTTCTCCTCCCTGCGCTAAAGCTCCAGCCTGAATCACCAGTTGTACAGCTTCGGATATAGTCATAAAATAACGTTTCATATCCGGATGGGTTACTGTAACCGGACCTCCCAGGGCAATTTGTTTTTTAAACAGCGGTATCACACTGCCTCTACTCCCAAGTACATTGCCAAATCTTACAGCAGTAAATTTTGTAGGACTAGTTTCATTCATACCCTGAAGTATCATTTCGGCTATTTTTTTGGTAGCCCCCATAATACTAGTTGGATTAACAGCCTTATCAGTGGAAATAAGTATAAAGATCTTTGTATTATTTAAACTAGCTGCTTCAGCTAATATTTTTGTTCCTAATACGTTGTTTTTTATAGCTTCGGCCTTGTTTTTTTCCATAAAAGATACGTGTTTATGTGCCGCAGCATGAAAAACCACTGTTGGATGATACATAGTGAAAATCTCGTTAATACGATGGTAATCACGAATATCTGCAATTATCGAAATAATCGGTATATTACTAAATTTTGTCTTTAATTCTTGTTCAATTTCATAGATACTATTTTCACCATGACCCAGAAGTATAATCAATCTTGGCCTTAATAGAGCTACCTGGCGGCATATTTCGGATCCAATAGAGCCACCTGCGCCAGTGATTAATATAACCTGATTTCGTAAATAACCGGCTATCTCATTAATATTTAATAATGCTGCAGGACGACCCAACAGATCTTCGATCTCAACGTCTCGTAAATCGCTAACTTTAATTTTTCCAGTAATCAGATCATAAATAGCCGGTAGGATTTTTATCTGAATTTTGGTTTTTTGACAAATGTCTACTATTTTGCTGATTTCTTCACCAGGTGCTGATGGCATAGCAATAATTATGTGTTCAATATTTAACTTTTCAACGATATTTATAATATTTTGCCTGTTTCCTAAAACAAGGAGATCATGTATTACTGTATTTTGCTTAGCAGGGTCATCATCTACAAATGCAATTGGTTCCAAATCGCTATCTTCTTTCTGCTTTAACACCTCTGCTACAATACCACCAGCTAAGCCCGCACCAACTATTAGTACTCGTTTTTTTCTTATAGACAAGTTTCGTCACTCTCTTTTCATAGGTTATAAGGTGCTTTAAAGTATATTATTGTAGCTAGAGGAAGAATGTGCTGCCATATCAGTTTTTTCGTTTAGGCTAGTAGTAATCAATTAATAGTCTTTTCCATAAAATACATAATATTTTATGCTATGAAGACGATAACAACCGTTAGGAAATGAAGTAGTTGGTCAATGATATTTGCAACATGAAATAACTTCAGATTGTCATGGGTTTGGCTCATTTTTACAAAATCTATTACGGCGTGAGTAACAAAAAGAAATGATGCTTTCCATGGAGCAAACAAACCAAGCAGACAAAGACCTGGCACAGGGCTAAAGCCCAAAAAAAGGCATGGAGAATAAGCCCCCAAAAACTCCTTCTCTTGTTTTTTGCAAAGTACATTCCGTAAAAAAATGCCCGCAAAGCGTAGCTAACAGTGCCGGTAACAGCAATAATGTCACCACCGATAACTGGTTAATTAATTTACATAATTTATATCTGCATCATAAAGTTGCTCATTAAAACAGGTACTACGATACCACCCCCAAATAAATAATTTCTAAATGCTAAGATTATACAAAAATTTGGTATGTCTTAATTTAGGTTCAAGCTACCAGCGAAGTAGGACTTCACCATTAAAGGCTAAAACCATGTACTAATATATGCAAATATTGATGGCTGTGTGTCGTAGGCGTTTTATTTATGTTGGATATTGTAGAAGTGAGGATAACAAGTTGTGCAGGTTTAAGTTTAAAGGATAGTGTAGTTTGAGTAGATAAAACGGTCTTACTTGAACTGCAATAGATTCCATTGCTTACTTAAAAAAAAAGCCACCTACCTATTACTAGGAAGGTGGCTTACTAGTGGTGACCCCACCGGGATTCGAACCCGGGTTACCGCCGTGAAAGGGCGGTGTCTTAGGCCTCTTGACCATGGGGCCGTGTTTTGTGGTGAGCCATCCGCGACTCGAACGCGGGACACCCTGATTAAAAGTCAGGTGCTCTACCGACTGAGCTAATGGCTCACTTTTTGTCTTACAGTTGTATATATTACAGCATATTAACTAAGGTGTCAATAATTTTTATTATCACAATCATTATTTATTTTTTTACCTGTGGGTTAGATATTTCCCTTCTCACGAAATTATTACATGTCATACTATATAGGAGTATACCAGAATAACTACCGCTTCAAGTAACTAAATGTATTTGCATTTTAAATTATTAAGCTAGAATATTTCTTTTAATACCAATGTTTGTGCCCTTTCAGGACCGACACTTACAATAGCCACTGGAACACCAGATAATTCCTCAATGCATTTAAGATAATCTTTGGCCGCCTGAGGTAGTTCATTAAAATTAGTTACCCCTGAAATATCCTCCTGCCAACCAGAAAACTCTTGATACACTGGTTCGCACTGAGCCAGAAATTTTAAGCTAGCCGGAAACTCTTTAATAATCTCACCTTTATAGCGGTAAGCTGTGCATATTTTTATCTTTTCGAGACCAGACAAAACGTCCAGTTTAGTAATGGCAAGGTAAGTCAGTCCATTAATCCTAGTTGCATAGCGGGCTATTATCGCATCATACCACCCACAGCGTCGTGGACGACCGGTGGTGGTACCAAACTCAAAGCCCCGGTCCCGGATGATATCACCTAGTTCATTATGCAGTTCTGTGGGAAATGGACCTTCACCCACCCGGGTAATATAAGCCTTAGCTACTCCTATCACGGTATTTATCTTGGTAGGCCCAAGACCAGCACCCAGACAAGCTGCAGCAGCAACTGGATGGCTGGAGGTAACATAGGGATAAGTTCCGTGGTCAAGATCCAATAGAGTACCCTGGGCACCTTCAAATAACACTTTGTCACCGCGGTCGATAGCCTCATTTACCAGCACAGAAACATCCGCTACGTATTGTTTTAAACGGTCGGCATATTCTCTATACTCTTCCATCATTGCATAATAATCAAACATATCCTCTACCCCGTAAAGACGGGATAGTACTTTGTTTTTAGCTACTAAAGTATTTTGTAAATTTTCAGCCAACTCATCCTGGTCAATAAGCTCTACAATACGAATACCCACCCGGGAGGCCTTATCGGCATAAGCTGGACCAATACCCCTGCTGGTAGTACCGATTTTACGGCTACCTTTGCTTTCCTCTTCGGCAATATCAATGCTCCTATGGTAAGGGAAAATTACATGTGCCCGGGGGCTAATACGCAAATTTGAAGTACTAATCCCTTGTTTTTCTAAAGTATCTAATTCCTCTATCAATACACCGGGATCAATTACTACCCCGTTGCCAATAAGACAGTGTTTATTTGCATATAAAATTCCCGAAGGAATAAGGTGCAATTTATATGTTTGGCCATCGGCAACTACAGTATGTCCAGCATTATTACCACCTTGGTAACGTACGACCATTTCGGCCTGCTCAGCCAAAAAGTCAGTAATTTTACCTTTGCCTTCATCTCCCCATTGCGCTCCAATTAACACCACCGTAGACATCAGGTATCCCCCTTATAATCTGCTAAGAATTTCCCTGGCAGCTACCATGCCCGCCACCGAAGCCTGAGCCAAACCCCTTGTGACACCAGCACCATCACCTGCCGCAAATAAGTTTTTAATCCGTGTTTCAAGACTATTACTTAGAGCTAACCTGGATGAGTAAAACTTAACCTCCACGCCGTATAATAATGTATGGCGGGAATATACCCCAGGAGCAATAATATCCAGTGCTTTGAGCATCTCCACAATGGCCACCAAGTGCCGGTAAGGAAATACCAGGCTTAGATCCCCCGGAGTGGCCTCTTTAAGGGTAGGTAGCACAAGACATTTTTTAATACGATCCACATTAGATCTCCGTCCATCCAGTAAATCGCCTAACCGCTGTACAATTACACCACCGCCCAACATGTTAGCCAGGCTAGCTATATACTTACCATAGGTAATAGGTTCCCTAAATGGCTCAGTGAACGTCTTGCTGACTAGGACAGCAAAGTTTGTGTTATCCGTTTTGTTAAAAGCATGACTATGTCCGTTTACAGTTAACAAACCATCGTTGTTCTCTATTACGACTTGACCATTTGGATTCATGCAAAATGTACGCACCCGGTCGTCAAACGTCTGGGAATAATAAATCAGTTTGGATTCATAAAAAACCCTGGTTAATTGCTCCATGATAGCAGCCGGTACTTCCACACGCACCCCGATATCAACCGGATTATTTCCAGTTTGCAGTTCCAAACGATTGGCTTCCTGAGCTAGCCATTCAGAACCTTCCCGCCCCGGTGCTAATATCACATAGTCACTAGTGAATTCTTCACCATCAGCAGTGCGAATACCCTTTACAAAGGATTTTTCAGTAATGATTTGCTCAACAGCTACTTGAGTTCGAACTTCAATATTTTTATTTATTAGGTATTCATACATATTCTTCAAGATTTCCTGACAACGTCCTGTGCCTAGATGTCGAATCGCTACAGGTACTAGTTTTAAGTTAGCAATTATAGCCTGACGCTGAAATTCATGTATCTCATCTTGATGTTCCACTCCATAGACATGTTTAGGAGCACCAAATTGCAGATATGTCTGATCAACTTCCTTAATCATTTCGTTAAGTTTTTCTTCGCCCAGGTATTGATCTAGGCTGCCACCAATCTCCGATGAAAGGGTTAGCTTACCATCACTGAAAGCACCAGCACCTCCCCAACCGCAAACGGTCGAACAAGGATTGCAATTAAAGCAACTTCCGCCTTTCTCCCGGGAGAGGCAATTTCGCTGGTTGATATCGCGACCTTTTTCTAAGATTAATACCCGTAAATCACTTTTTTTTGCAGATATCTCCAAAGCAGCAAAAATGCCAGCTGGACCTGCACCAACAATAATCACGTCATAGTGTTGTGTCACTGGTCAACCCCCCGTTTTTCCTTTAAATATTTTGTACACATCTACATAAAAATAACCCAAACAAGTGCTGTGTTTGAGTTAGTCAATTACATGCTTTATTACGAGTATTATTAACGGTATACTAGCGCACAACAATAGAATATTATCAAATCATATTTTTTATGTCAAGATAAATTAACCAATATTCTTATTATTCCCATTCATTGCGCCGGGTCATTGTCATAAACTTGGTATATTCTTTTAAAAAAGCAAGTTCTACCACTCCGGTGGGGCCGTTCCTTTGCTTAGCCACAATTATATCTGCAATGCCTATTTTTTCAGTGTCAGGGTTATAGTATTCATCCCGGTAGATAAACATTACTACGTCAGCGTCCTGCTCAAGGCTGCCACTTTCTCGTAAATCAGACATTATTGGTTTTTTATCCTGTCGCTGTTCTACAGAACGGCTTAACTGAGCTAATGCCAGAATAGGCACGCTAAGCTCTTTAGCTAAAGCCTTTAATGAACGGGATATGTTGGCAATTTCTTGTTGTCTATTCTCTGTACGACCACTACCTTGCATTAACTGTAAATAATCGATAACTATCAAACCCAAGCCCTTTTCCATGTGTAAACGACGAGCTTTTGACCTGAGTTGACGAGCGGTAAGTATACCAGAATCATCAATAAAAATAGGAAGTTTAGCAATTTCCCGAGCTTTTTGGGTTAACTTATCCCAGTCCTCATCACCAATTGAACCTGTGCGTATTTTATGCTGGTCAACCATGGCTTCAGCACAAAGCATTCTTTGCACCAGTTGCTCCTTGGACATTTCCAAACTAAATACAGCCACTGGTTTGTTAATTCGTTCCGCTGCGTTATAAGCTATACCCATCCCAAAACTGGTTTTACCCATAGAAGGACGTCCAGCCACAATCACAAGATCCCCCGGCTGCAATCCCTGGCAAAGACGATCTAAATCAATAAAACCTGTGGGCACCCCATGTATTTCATCCTTATGTTTAGCTAGGTGTTCCAGGTGTTTAAAGGTTTCCATTAGTATATCCTTGATTTCAATAAACAATACCGAAGTACGCCGTGAGCCTAGCTCTACCAGCATTTTTTCGGCCTCTTCCATTAACCTTTCGGCATCCTCACTGCCCTCATATCCCATGCCAGCAATTCTGGTTGCTAAGTTAATTAAATTGCGCAAAAGAGCTTTTTCCTCTACAATGCGGGCGTAATGTTCAGCATTAGCAGCAGTTGGGGAAATATTACTTAGCGTTGCCACATAGGTGGCTCCGCCCACCTTTTCTAAATCACCTCGACGGCGCAATTGGTCAGTCACTGTCACCAGATCAGCAGCCTGACCATTTTCCTCTAAATCAAGGATAGTTTGATAAATAACTCGGTGGGCTTCCACATAAAAATCTTCCGGATGTAAAAAACGTGTTACTATTGCAATCGCGTTGTTATCCAAAAAAAGTGCGCCCAACACAGCTTGCTCGGCATCTATATTATGGGGGGGCACTTTTTCCCACATAGCCATCATCACCTAATCGTCAAAGGTCAATTACTTGTTTAGTTAGCTAAAGGAAATACATGATTAATTAATTCTTCAAATGTCTGTACCGTTTTAACTTTAATCCCCTTAGCATCCAAAGGAATATCTTTCTCATTTTCCAAAGGTATAAATACGGTATCAATACCACACTGCTTAGCACCATATATTTTTTCCGGCACACCGCCAACCGCCCTGATCATGCCCTGAATGGATAGTTCACCAGTAACGGCAATATTTTGAGGAACCGGTAAGTTTTCCAAAGCGCTATAAATAGCTAGCGATATAGCTACGCCGGCTGAAGGTCCATCAATACGCCCACCGCCAACAACGTTAACATGTACGTCATAATCATATATATCACGACCAGTTAACTTGCGTAGTACTGAGGCTGCATTAAATACAGAATCCCTGGCCATACTGCCCGCTGTTTCATTAAAACGAATTAATCCTCCTTCCTGGCGCCGAGCTGGAAAAGCTACCGCTTCAATTTCCAGAGCCGAACCAACAAACCCGGCCACACCAAGTCCGAAAATCCTGCCTACCTCTTTTTTTTCGGAAGCCCGCCTTATAACATAAGGTGTTAGACGACTTACCTGAATCACTTCGTAAACATCACTTGCTTTAATTACTAAGTTTTGATCTTCTAACGACCTGTTAGATGCCAGTGCATAAGCATCCGCCAAAATATTCGTCGCCTTGCGGCCTTCAATAGTGTATTCTGCTATAATATCAGCTACATGGTCATCTATAGTTACATTTAACTTTTGAGCAGCCTGCTGTACAATTTTATAAATATCAGAAGGAGTTAGAGGTTCAAAAAATATTTCAGCGCAACGACTACGTAAAGCAGGATTTATTTCCTCCGGCCCTCGAGTAGTCGCGCCTATTAATATAAAATCTGCCGGAGCACCTTCTTCAAATAGTTTCTTTATATATTTCGGAATATTACTATCAGAAGGGTCGTAATAGGAAGATTCAAAAAATACACGTTTATCCTCCAACACCTTTAATAACTTGTTTTGTAGAATAATATCTAACTCGCCTATTTCATCAATGAACAATACACCACCATGAGCGTCCGTTACCAAACCGGGTTTGGGTTCAGGTACACCACTGTCTGCCAAATCACGTCTTGCCCCTTGGTAAATAGGGTCATGTACAGAACCCAGCAAAGGATTAGTTACCTCCCGCGGATCCCAGCGCAATGTTGTCCCATTTACTTCTACAAAAGATGCATCTTGCTCAAAGGGACTATGCTTTAAGCCCCGGGCTGCTGCAAGAGCCAATCTTGCCGCAGTTGTTTTACCTACCCCTGGTGGTCCATAAAGTAATATATGTTGAGGGAATGGTGATGTCAGTTTGGAAAGCAACGCTCTGACCGGGCGCTCCTGGCCTATAACTTCATCAAAACCAGAAGGCCTCAACACATCTAGCACAGATCTAACCAAATGCTTCTGTTCAAGTTTTTCTAAAACAGCAAACTTTTTCAATGTCTGGGCATTCTCGGGACCGGCATTTTCCTTAATTATTTGCATTTTTATCTCACTAACGTATTCTTCGTGCCGTTGCTGTAAACGTTCGTTGATTTTTTTTTCTAACTCATCTTCCAAAGTGCGACGAGCAATTATATCGGCAATTTCATTTTCAATTTCATCCAGTATACCAGGTATATCTTCAAATTCCGGTACAATTTCAATAGTAGGATCTTCAAAGACAATTTTCTGTAAGGCAAGCACCTGTTCAGGCAATATATCAGAACGCATCATTTGCAAAACATTTAATTTTCCAGCCCGCAAAACAATTTTATCCGAGCCGTACAAATCGGTAAGCAAATTAAATAATGAATTAACTTGCCGCCGCAATTGTTCCTGTTCTCTGAACTTGGCGCTCAAATCATTTTTACCTTTAATTTTTTCAAGAATGCTTTTCATTGCTGTCAAGTCTCCTTACTGTCAGTGTTAAGCCTCCGGAACTACTTCCACATTAATTTGGGCCTGAACCGCTGGGTGAAGTTTTATGATAATAGTGTATTCACCCAACGCTTTAATGGGATCTTTTAATATGATTTTTTTCTTATCCACTGAAAAGCCATAGTTATTATACAAAAATTCTGCAATATCCTTATTATTAATAGCCCCAAACAATTTACCAGCATCACCCACTTTGGTTTGCATGACCAATTTCAGGTTTTCCAATTGCTGACCAAGTTTCCTGGCTTCATCTTCTAATTTTTTCCTGTTTGCTTCTTGTACCTGACTTTGTTTTTCCAAGTCTTTTAATTTTCCCTTTGATGCTTCTACTGCCAGGCCTTTGGGTATAAGATAATTACGGGCATAACCTTCGGCAACTTTTACCACTTGCCCTTTTATACCAAGTTTTTTAACATTTTCCAACAAAATAACTTGCATAATCAGTCTCCTTTAATTCCATCATCTTCAATTTGCTGACGCCGCAAATCAACTACAGAATCAATCATACCAATGGTTATTGCTATTGCTGCTGTAAATGGCAAGTAGAGCAATAAGCAAACCATAAGAAAAAACTTCACTACTTTAGAAATTCTCCATAACTGAACATAATATAATATAACTGCTAAACCTAATACAAAAAAAATAAAGGCTGCAATATACAAAATGTTTTTTCCAGTTACATCCATAAGTTGCCAGGATAATTCATCGCCAAGCAGAGTAAACACCAATCCAATTATTATCAACCATATAGAATACCAAGGTATTTGCAACTTGGTAAAACGGAAATTATCGGCTACTATGAGACCCAACTTTTGCATCCAATGTTTAGCAATAAAATACGTGAGCATCGCCATTATAATATTCCATACTGCCACGTTTCCTGGTAATAAAGTTTGTACAAGATATATAATTTGCTCTGTAAAATCTAAATATTGCTGCCTATTCGCTTCATCCAGCAAACCATTTTGATTATAAAACTGAGCCATTTGTTCCATAATGACTCTAAACTCCTCGGTAACCTGTGAGATACCCGTACCGCTGAGCACAAAACTGAACAACAAATTTAGTGCAGCTATTAGCAGTGCCAAAAAAAAGAGCACCGTCATACTTTTATACACCGTGAGCTTATTTTTAAACATTAAGCCAATTAATAAACCAAGAGGAACAAACTGCAAAATCAATAAACCAGCCGACTTAAAATTATTAAAAGCAATTAATAATATAAGAGCAGTCAATATCACTGAATATAGGCCATATAATAAATCTCTCTTTAATATAAGATAAACCAGGGGCAAAGGTAAAAAAAGCATTGCAAAAAAATAAAACGGTCCAATAAACAAACCCAGTAATCCCAATAATGCCATAACGGTGGCCGCCAATATCACTTCCATTGCACCTGAATACTTCTCAATCAAATGCAAAAACCCACCCCTATTAATTTTTTAAGCACTTTCACACAATTTAATAAGAGTTCTGCACATATATAGTTTTTCCTTCATAGTAGTGCCGGGTACACTGCTGTTATTTATTGATCAACATTCCAGTCCTTAAAAATAAATAAAGGGGAACATCAATGTCCCCCATATATACTCCAATTTATTCTGCTGTAAATGGTAAAATTGCTATATTCCTGGCTCTTTTAATAGCCAAAGTCAGCATGCGCTGGTGGCGAGCACAATTACCTGATATACGACGAGGTAAAATTTTACCTCTTTCAGTAATATATTTTTTTAAACGCGGTACATCTTTATAATCAACATTTTCCATTTTATCGACGCAAAAACTGCAAATACGTTTTTTACCCCTTCGCCCACGTTCACGCCTCATATAATTCCCTCCTAAAACGGAATATCCTCCTCGTTAAAGCTAATTTCACTTGCAAAATGCTCATCTTCGGCGATTTTATTACCACTGGCGACCGAGCCACGACTATCCTTGGCAGAATTCAAAAAACGCACGTCATTAGCCACTACTTCGACTACTTTACGGCGTATACCCTGCTTATCGTCATAAGAGCGAGATTGCAATCTCCCATCTACTGCTACCAAACTCCCCTTGCTCAAATACTTGGCACAACTCTCAGCAATCTTTTGCCACACAACAATATCAATAAAAGTAGTATCCTCAACCTTTTCTCCCTGCCGGTTGTTGTAGATGCGATTCAAAGCTAAGGTGAATGTAGCAACCTGCATTCCACTGGGTGTATAACGAAGTTCAGGATTTTGGGTCAGTCTACCAATTAAAATAACTTTATTTAGCATAAAAAATCACCGCCTTGATGTGCTTAAATCTCTATATAAAGGCTATTTATTTTTCATCTTCACGAACGATCATATGCCGCAATATATTCTCGGTTATCTTTAGTATACGGTCCAACTCAGCAGCTACCGCTGCTTCACCTTTGAAATTCATTATGACGTAAAACCCTTCGCGTGAATTCTTGATTTCATAGGCTAGCCTGCGCTTACCCCACTTCTCAAGCTTAGTAACCTCGGCGCCATTGATTTCCGCGATACCCCTAACTTTAGTTATTAAAGCATCGGTAGTCTCTTCATCTAGATCCGTCCTAACAATAAATACTAATTCATACTGACGCACGATCTTCACCTCCTCCCTGTGGACATAAGGCCCTACTGAAACATAGATATTATCATTTATAACAGCGTCTGTGCCAAAATCACTGTTTCAACAATTTATCTATGCAGTAGAGCAGGGTAGGTCCATAGAATATAATTTTTTGCCATTTTTGGCTTTAGTATTATAACATAGATATTTAGATTGGGCAAGCTAATAACTAATCACTACCATTTTGGCTTACCTTTGAAAAAATAATTTTTTTAACGCTTTTTTCAAACTTTGGCCTTGGGAGCATCAGTACCCTACCACATTTAATGCATCTTAGACGAAAATCAACCCCCGTACGCATTACTTCCCACTCGTCACCACCACAAGGATGTGGTTTACGAGTTTTTACTATATCTCCTACATTATATTTAATCAACATAGCCAACCACCTAGCCTAAATTAAATTTGTTAGGAGTTAAAAAAAGCCTGATAACCCTTGTACATCATGTAAATATCAGCTTTATGACAAATTTCATAAGGCGAGTGCATGCCTAATAAGGCGACACCGCAATCAACTACATCAATACCTAGGTTTGCTAACATATAGGCTATTGTGCCGCCGCCGCCCTGATCTACTTTTCCTAACTCACCTGTTTGCCAGATTACATTGTGATCATTTAATATTTTCCTCACCCGGGCTAGATATTCAGCGTGAGCATCATTTGCATTTTTTTTACCACCCGAACCTGTATATTTAGTAATAGTAAGACCACTACCCAATCGAGTAGCGTTGTTTTTCTCCATAACTTCTTCAAAATTAGGATCAATCGCTGCGTTAACATCTGCAGACAACGCCCGCGATAACCTCATAGACCGGCGCAATAGCAATTCATTATAATTACCGGTACTCTTTTCCAGCAGTTCAGCCATAAAATCAAGAAAGAAACTGGATTGCATTCCGGTATTACCAGCACTCCCAATTTCCTCCTTATCAGCAAAAACAGCTACAGCAGTATTAACCGGACGTTCAACCCCAACCATAGCCTTTAATAAACCATACGCACAAACACGGTCATCCTGACCGTAAGCACCTACTAAAGCTCGATCCAAACCAACGTCTCTAGGAGATAATGCAGGAACTAACTCTAATTCAGCGCTAAACAAATCTTCCTCAATAATACCGTAATGCTTATTTAATAACTCTAATACAAACTCCTTTACCCTATCCGTGATATGATTATCTTTAATAGGTAAGCTGCCACATAGAGCATTTAAGCTCTCACCTGGAAAAGCATCCGATACTTTTTTATCCAACTGATCCTTCGCTAGATGAGGTAATAAATCTGTAATAGTAAAAACAGGATCACTATCATCTTCTCCCAAACAAATATTAATCTTTATTCCATCACTTCTTATAATTACCCCATGTAAAGCCAGTGGCAACGAAAGCCAATGATATTTTTTAATTCCTCCGTAATAATGAGTTTTTATTAAAGCTAAATTATTATTTTCATATAAAGGACTAACCTTTAGGTCTAAACGAGGACTATCCACATGGGCACCGATAATGTTTACCCCTTCTGTAAGGGGACTATTGCCTATAGTAACCATTACTATTGCTTTTCCCTTAACTTCTTGGTATATACGAGTTCCAGGCTGTAACGGACCGGTTATTTTTTCTATTGGTTCATAACCATTATTTTCGGCAAACTCTTTTGTAATTTTTATTGTTTCTCTTTCCGTTTTGGCCATCTTTATATATCGCTTATAATCTTCACCTATATGGAATACTTCTTCCTTTTCCTGATTATTTAAATAATCCCATACAATTTTTTTACTGTAAGCAAACCTACTTTTTTCAGTCATAGATATCCTCCCGACGTATTAATGTTTTTATTATGACCTGATTATTTATATCTAAATTCAAATATCCAGTTACTTTAAGTAATTCCAAAAGGTTATTAAGGTAAATGTAGGTTAAACATGTTCAGCAACTCCAAAGCATATGGAATAATTAAAGAGCGGTTTGTAGCCAGATAAATAAAGCCAGTTTTTTCTTGGCTAGCTATCACACTAGCTGCTGATATAGGCTCCAAAAAGAATGCTACAACTAAAACAATAATCAAACCACGAACTAATCCTAATATTAACCCACCCAAATAATCTAATGGTCTAAGAAAGGTATGAGTCACGGCGCCGGAGAAAAATCCCAAAGCAACCTTCACAAATAAAGATACAAATATTAGTATTAGGAAAAATGATATAAAATATAGAATATTAATTGCTAATTGGTCTGCTACGTTATTTAAACTTTCCGACATTAGCTTATTTTGGTTATTTAGCTGAAAATTAACTATAGATATTTTATTTATTAAATCCTGTAATGAGGTTGGAGGTAAATAATTTAAAATCAATTCGGAAATACTATTCCCCCATCCCCATTGGTTATCAAGATAAACAGCCAATGACCGGTAACCTATAATAGCAGATGTAATACCTAAAACTAACCCTGCAAAACTAGATACCCCAACAATAAAACCTGTACTAAGTCCTCTAATGGTAGAAAATATTATGATTAAAATAAATACCCAGTCCAACCAGTTCAATATTTTCCCCCCCAGACATTTTTTACTCTTATTATAATCAACCGTAAATATTTTAGAGGTGGACCAAATATTAAAATAATAATTAATAATAAGCCTGCATAACCAAAAAGAGGATATATAATTCCAACTAATTGATCAAAGTCAAACCTTGCTATGGGTATAGACAGCATGGTTACACCAATACCAACTAGTTTATACATATTACTGTTTACTTCTGACAACCGGGCTGCAAAGCCATGTGCATTGGCTACCGTCGTAGTTAGAATAGCCACCCAAATTAATATACCCATAATACTTTTCATACCGTCACTTATTAACCCGGCCATATATAACATAGGTACTTTAAAGTTTATAATTTCAGGATATATTGTTAGTTCGGCCCAATACATAACTCCAGCTGTAATACCAAGGCCTATTCCACCTAATAATCCACCGCTAATTGCTTTTTTCGTGTTGATGTTTTTTCCGATAGTAGATAATACCGCAACCACCACAATCATATTATAGGAAACATACAAAAACCCGGATATTACCCAGTTCCTGTATATATTTTCTGGTGGTTCGATAGCAATATTTAGTCCTGTGGATGAATTTTGCATCTTAATTAATAATAACGATATTAATAATATAGCCGTTATTTTTAACGGAACCAATATAGCATTTACCCAAACAACTCCCTGTAATCCACAGAATAAAACAAGGCAATTAATTAAGGCTAAAATCAAGATTCCATACCAAGCAGGCATATTTAAATATTCATTAAATACTGCTCCACCACCCGATAGCATGACACCTAATCCACCTGCAAGCATTAATAAGCTTATTATATCAAGCAAGATAGTAGTTTTCTTACCAACAAGATAATTAATTATAACTAAATAATTATCAGTTTTAAACTTATTAGATAAATACAGGATTACTGCCCCAAGATAACAAAATAAAAAAGTAATTAAAAACACTTCTTTAATTCCGTCTCGTTCATGAACAGTAATAAATTGCATTATTTCCTGGCCTGACGCAAAACCGGCACCTATTATAGATCCCATATACATAGCAGCTATTTTCATAGTGGAAATTTGTTTATTCATTAAAGGACTATCACCTCCCACCCCTATAAGTTGAGTTTATGCATTAATTAATTATCTTTTTACTAAAAAAAGAATAAATATCAACCATCATGGAAATAAATATATTAGTTGTTTGTTTTATATTAGGGGTGATATTGTGGCTATAGCAAATCAAGCCTTAAATAATCCTTTAAAGAGCAGGGTAAGTATTGAAGACCCACAGGCTGCAGAAAAAATATTTATTGCTGTAATGGATAAATTTGCCCAATATAATGTTTATCAACACAGACCTGTGGTAATCATATGTATTGGCACTGATCGTTCAACAGGCGATTGTCTTGGACCATTGGTAGGTACTAAATTATATTGTCAACATAATAACTTTTTTGAGTTATATGGAAATCTAGAACAACCTGTGCATGCAGGAAATTTGCAAGAGTATCTGAACCTTATCCAGCAAAAACACACTAATCCTTTTATTATTGCTTTAGATGCATGTTTAGGCAGTATAGAGCATGTTGGTCAAATCACCATTGGAGATGGCTCTCTGCAACCGGGAGCAGGTGTTAACAAATCCTTACCTTCTGTTGGGCATATTTATATTACCGGAATAGTAAATGTGGGAGGATTTATGGAGTATTTGGTATTGCAAAATACCAGGCTTAATCTGGTCATGAAAATGGCTGATATCATCGTTAAGGGATTAGCTAAAGTAGCTCAAGAATGTGAACAACAAAGAGCCAGGAGTTGTTTATAACTCCTGGCTCTTTGTTTCACGTGAAACATTTTAATTTTTTTTAATTTTATTTATTAATGTAATCAATTCGTTGCTATTATCATACTTAATAATAAGCTGACCACTTCCATTTGAATTGCTTTTAATTTTTACTCTTTTCCCAAAATCTTTTATAAGTTGTCTTTCCCATTCCAATATTTCCATATTTGACGTTACTTTATCTGTTTTATTCTCTTTTTCTTTTTCAATATACCTCTTCACAATTTCTTCAGTTTTACGTACACTAAGATGCTGTTTTATAATCTTTAATGCAATTTTCAATTGTATTTCACTATTAGTAATTGGTAATAATGCACGCGCATGACCAGCAGTTATAATACCCTCCAATAACATATCTTTTATTGCATCTGGTAAAGCCAGTATTCTAACCATATTACCAATAAAGGATCGGCTTTTACCAATTTTTATTGACAATTCTTCTTGAGTCAACCCGTAATTATCCATTAATTTTCGATAAGCATTGGCTTCATCGACTGCATTTAAATCTTCTCTTTGAATATTTTCAATAAGTGCAGCTGCAGATGCTTCTAAATCATTATAGGTTTTAATTATTACTGGCACTTGATTTAAACCTAACTTCTTACATGCCAACCAACGCCTTTCACCAGCAATAATCTCATAACCTTCATCTTTTCCTGGTCTTACAATAATCGGTTGGATTAGTCCGTGTGTTCTTATGGACTCAATAAGTTCATTTAAACTGGTTTCATCAAATTTTTGTCTGGGTTGACTTGGGTTTGGATAGATTTTATTTATATCTACTTCTTTCATTTCATCACTGCCGCAATTTATTTCATCATCGACAGGTATTAAAGCCGAAAGCCCTCTACCTAAACCTTTTCTATTCACCTCCCATCACCTCACATGCTAACTCACGGTAAAGCTCTGAACCCTTTGAACGCTTGTCATATAACATAACCGGTTTTCCATGACTTGGAGCCTCACTTAATCTCACATTACGAGGGATAATACTTCTATACACCTTATCTTTAAAAAACTTCTTTACCTCATCAACAACTTGTATAGATAAATTGGTTCTGCCATCAAACATTGTTAATACAACGCCTTTAATTATTAAATTCCTGTTTATACTTTGCTGCACAAGTTTAATAGTATTCATTAACTGGCCAAGACCTTCTAAAGCATAATATTCACATTGCAACGGTACAATTATCGAATTAGCTGCTACTAGAGCATTGATAGTTAATAATCCAAGTGAAGGCGGACAATCAATTATAATGTAATCGTATTTGCTGATTTCTATATCTAAAATATTTTTTAATAAAAACTCCCTGTCTTTTATACCTACCATTTCTATCTCGGCACCGGCTAATTCGATTGAAGAAGGTATTAAATCAAGTCTTTCTAATATATTTTTCTTTTTTATATCCTCAATTTCAGCATTACCTAAAAGTAAATCATAAATGGAATATTTAAGACTATCCTTATCAACACCAATACCGCTAGTTGCATTACCCTGTGGATCTATATCAACAAGCATTACTTTACATCCTAATATAGATAACCATGCGGAAAGGTTTACAGCTGTAGTGGTTTTACCCACTCCCCCTTTTTGATTAGTAATAGCAATTATTTGTCCCAAAAATATGCACCCCTTAGATGCTTCTTATAACAAGATAATTGATTTAATTCTTCATATACTACCTTACTTCCTTCCCACTTTATAGTAATAAAAAAACAGGATTCAATATTCCTGTTTTTTTATTACTATAAAGGTCTTTTTTTTGGAATTCCAGCTTTTCTAGGGTATTTAACTGGAGTTGGCTTAATTTTTTTTATGGTTATTATTGCTCTGTTTTCTTGACTTATAGGTAAAGTTAAATGTCGAATATTTACTACTTCTCCACCAAGTATTTTTATAGCCCGATCGGCTAAAATAATTTCCTCATTAATATTTGGACCCTTGGTAGCAATAACATAACCGCTGACCCGTACTATTGGTAAGGCATATTCAACTAAAACCCTTAAATCAGCAACTGCCCTACTGACCGCTACAAAATATTTTTCCCTGCAAATCGAGGCTAAATCCTCAATTCTGGTCTTAATTGCATTTACATTTTGCAATTTTAGTTCTTGAATAACCTGCTGCATGAACTTGACCTTTTTACCAACCGCATCAACTAAAGTCATATCAAGATCATTGTTATAAATTTTTAACGGTAAGCCTGGAAAACCAGCACCACTACCTATATCTACTATATTATTAGCAGATAATAATTTTATTTCATGATTCAAGGATAGTGAATCAATGAAATGTTTTTCAGCTGCTTCCTCCGGGGTAGTAATGGTAGTTAAGTTAATCTCTTTATTTTTTTTATATAACATTTGATAATATAATTCAAATTTATCAATAATATCATTGTTTATGATTATACCAAGTTTTTCACAATCATGTTGAATTGTATGTCTAAATAAATCATTCATTGGTTGTCTATCCCCACATTAGCATTATCCTTACTATTAGCTTCACGCCTTATTAGTTCTAGATAAATTAACAAAACAGAAATATCAGCCGGATTAACGCCTGAAATACGAGAAGCTTGTCCGATAGATAATGGCCTAATCTCCTCTAATTTCTGTGCAGCTTCTGTAGCCAAACCTTTTATATTAAGATAATTAATATTAGATGGTAGCTTCATTTGTTCAATTTTTTCAAATTTCTTAACTTGTGCAGCTTGTTTTTTTATATAACCCTCATATTTTATTTGTATTTCTACTACTTCTTTAATCTCATCTTCTAAAGGTGAATATTCATTTGTCAAATTTTCAATATCCCGGTACTCTATCTCCGGTCTCTTTAATAAATTTGCTAAGTTTATACTACCCTGAAATAATGAAGATTTTTTCTTTTCAAGTATAGCTTGTACATCAGGACCTGCCACCACAAATGTGCGGTTAAGTCTTTTTATTTCCTCCTCTACAGCTTTCTTTTTATAGATAAATCGTGAATAGCGTTCTGGCGTAACTAAACCAATTTGATACCCTTTTTCCGTAAGCCTTAAATCTGCATTATCTTGACGCAACATTAAACGATATTCAGCTCGAGATGTTAATAAACGATAAGGTTCTGTAACTCCTTTAGTAACAAGGTCATCGATCAATACCCCAATATAACCTTCAGTTCTAGAAACAACAAAAGGTTCCTCGTTTTTTACGTATCTAGCAGCATTAATACCAGCAATTATACCCTGTGCAGCTGCCTCCTCATAACCGGAGGTACCATTAATTTGACCAGCTGTAAACAGACCGTCAATATCTTTGGTCTCTAAATTCAATTTTAACTGGCTGGGTACAATATAATCATACTCGATAGCATACCCAGTGCGTATTATTTCCACTTTCTCTAAACCTGGTATTGTCCTTAACATAGCCAGTTGAACATCTTCAGGTAAACTAGTAGACATACCTTGGACATACATTTCATTTGTTTTTTTTCCCTCAGGCTCAATGAAAACTTGATGAGCTGCCTTATCTGAAAATCTGACTACCTTTGTTTCTATAGACGGGCAATAGCGCGGCCCCACACCTTCAATAAGACCACTGTACAGCGGGGAGCGATGTAAGTTTTCTTTAATAATCTTATGTGTTTCTTCATTACTATAGGTAAGCCAACATGGAACTTGTTCCCTACTATAAATATCAGATATAAAAGAAAAATTTAATAATCTTTCATCGCCAGGTTGAATATTCATTTTATCAAAATTTATACTACGCCTATCTACTCTGGCCGGGGTTCCTGTTTTAAAACGTCCTAAATTGAATCCTAATTCTTTTAAACTATCAGAAAGCTTAATTGATGGAAAATTACCATTAGGACCACCTGAATAAGCTAAATCACCTATAATAATACGAGCATTTAAAAAAGTACCTGTTGCGATAATTACTGAACGAGCTTTAAAAACTGCGCCTGACTGACCAACAACACCAGTAACACATCCACCTTTGACCAATATTTTTTCAACCATTACTTGTTTTACGTCTAAATTTATCTGGTTTTCCAGCACATATAACATATTTAAATGATAATAATTTTTATCAGCTTGCGCTCGTAATGCTTGTACAGCCGGTCCTTTTGCTGTGTTTAACATACGCATTTGAATTGCTGAACGGTCAGTATTGAGTCCTATTTCACCACCCAAAGCATCAACTTCCCTAATCAACTGTCCCTTAGCCGGACCGCCCATAGCCGGATTACACGGCATCATAGCAATATTATCCATATTTATAGTAAGAACTAGTGTTTTCATGCCCAAACGGGCTGCTGCCAATGCAGCTTCGCATCCAGCATGTCCGGCCCCAATAACTACCACATCATAATAACCGGCTAAATATTCCATTTTACTCCTCACTTTCCAATACAAAACTCCGAAAAAATTTTATCTATAATGTTTTCATTAACAGCTGTACCAGTTATTTCACCCACGGCTTCCCAAGCACCACGTATATCTATAGCTAATACGTCAATAGCTATACCTTGAAGAATACCATTTTGCACATCCTTTAAATAATTAACAGCCTTTACTAACTGGTTTTTGTGTCTAATATTACTAATCATAATATTATCCTGAGGAATAACCTTACCCCCCGTTATAATAGATACTATTTCATTCTTTAATTTATCAATGCCCTTTTCTTCAAGGGCAGATATATCAATCAATGGCCAATGAGGCAATAAATTTCTTACTTTTTGTTTTGTATTAAATTCATTTTTATTTTTAATAACATCAATTTTATTTATAACTTTAATCCCTTTTTTGTGTTTTACTAGTTCAACAATTTGGTTATCAATAAAATCAAAACCTACCTGGGCATCAAATACTAATATAACTAAATCAGCATTCTGAATACTTTCTTTTGTTTTTTGAACGCCTATCTTTTCAATAATATCTTCAGTCTCACGAATACCAGCAGTATCAATAATTTTTATCGGTACACCTCCAATATTAATTACTTCTTCTATTAAATCCCTGGTAGTTCCTGGTATATTAGTAACAATAGCCCTGTTTACTTTGGATAAAACATTTAACAATGATGATTTACCTACATTTGGCTTACCAATAATAACAGTACGTAAACCTTCGCGATATATCCTACCTGTTTCAGCATAATCTAATAGATTATTTATTTCCTGTTCTAACAATTCAACACGTTGCTTGATTTCAATTAAATTATATTGATCGACATCATCTTCCGGGAAATCGATATTAGCTTCAATAATAGAGATAATCAATAATAATTGCTGTTGTATTTCATTAATTTTTTTTGATAATCCTCCTGATAACTGCCCAATTGCCAGACGCATGGAATCTTCAGTATTAGCTCTGATAATATCAATAATAGATTCGGCTTGGATCAAATCCAGTCTACCATTCAAAAAAGCACGTTTTGTAAATTCGCCAGGCTCTGCCAGGCGGGCGCCCTTTTTTAAAACCAGTTCCAATGTTTTACGCAATGGTAACATTCCACCATGACAATTAATCTCTATAACATCTTCTTTGGTATAAGAGAAAGGTGCTCGCATTATACCAACTAAAACTTCATCAATAATTTGACTATTATCAGGATCATGAATATAGCCATAATTAAGCTTATAATTTTGCTTATACCATCTTTTGTTT
Source organism: Sporotomaculum syntrophicum (assembly GCF_009932395.1). Classification (GTDB taxonomy): domain Bacteria; phylum Bacillota; class Desulfotomaculia; order Desulfotomaculales; family Desulfallaceae; genus Sporotomaculum; species Sporotomaculum syntrophicum. The sequence continues at coordinate 155,594 of NZ_LSRS01000002.1, read as the reverse complement.
TTGGCCGGTTTAAATATTTTATTAGTAATATCAATAGCTTCTGGTCCACTAATTCTGACTATTCCTATTCCGCCTTCACCCGGTGGTGTTGAAATAGCTGCAATAGTGTCGCCAATCATTAAACTACCTCCGTTTGAAAAAACCCAGCCCGGATTGTCCGTGCTGGGTTTTTTATCATTATTATTTTTTAGGTGCAATAATTATTTTGCGATAAGGTTCTTCACCCTCGCTAAATGTGTATATATCATTTCTACCCTGAAGAGCAGTGTGAATTATCCTTCTCTCCATTGAATTCATCGGTTCTAATATAACATTTCGCCCTCTCTGACACGCTTTATCTGCTAATCTATAAGCTAATTTTTTTAATGTATCTTCACGACGTTTACGATATCCTTCAATGTCGATAAAAATTCTTTTTCTTTTTTCCATATTTTTATTAGCAGATAAGTTTGCTAAATATTGTATTGCATCTAAGGTTTCTCCACGTTTACCTATTAATATACCCAAATCAGGACCGTTTATGTTGATAAGTACTTTTTCTTCTTTTTCAATTAATTCTATTTTTACATCAAGATTCATGATATTCATTATTTTACTTAAAAATTCTTGAGCCTGACTAACAACAGTTTTCTTTACTTTTATCCTTACCCGTGCAGGCTTAACCCCTATAATTCCAAACAAACCTTTATTTGGCTCTTCAAGAACTTCTATTAGAACATCATCTCTCGATACATTTAATTCAACCAAACCATTTTCAACAGCTTCATCTATAGTTTTGCCAATTTTTTCGACGTAATTCACTTCGAAGGAGCTCCCTCCCTTGCTTGCGCAACTTGCCTGTTTACAAAAAATTGTTGTGCAAAACCCAATATATTAAATGTAACCCAGTATAAAACTAGACCTGATGGTAATGTAAAACTTATCCAGGCGATAAATACAGGCATCATGTAAAGCAGCATTCGTTGTGTTTGATCTGTAGTTGATGATGTTAATTTCGTCAGCATATAAGTAGTTAATCCTGCTAGTAGTGGCAAAATATATAAAGGATCCTTATCCGATAAGGTGTTTATCCAAAAAAAACCTGCATGATCTGTATTAATAAATTGTATGTGCAGCAAGGAACGATACAAAGCAATTAATATTGGCATTTGCACCAACATAGGTAAACAACCGGCCATTGGATTAACATTATGTTCTTTATATATTTCCATAATCTTTTGCTGCATTTTTTGCGGATCTTTATTTTTATATTTTTCTTGTATTTCTTTTATTTTCGGTTGTATTTCTTGCATGCGTTTCATCGATAACATTTGTTTTTGGTTTAATGGAAATAATACTAATTTTATTAGTAGAGTTAATATTATTATAGCTAAAGCATAACTTGGTACACCTATACTACTTGTAAGCCCATATAACCAGTGTGTTAATGAGGTTATTGCATTAACCAGAGACTGAAATAATTCCCCCAAACCATCTCCTCCTAAAACTACAAATCATTTAATCGGATCATATCCACCAGGATGAAAAGGATGGCACTTTAATATCCTAATTATAGCTTTCATAATTCCTTTCCATACGCCATACCTTAGTATCGCTTGTATAGCATATTCCGAACAAGAAGGATAAAACCTACAACTGGGAACTTTAAGTGGGGAAATATACTTCTGGTACAGACGTATGGAAAAAATTATTATTTTCTTCATGTTTTAAATTTCCCTGATATCAACTTACTTATTCGATATACCAATTTTTCTAAACTACCAACCAGAATATTATAACTCACTTCATCTATTCCTTTACGTGCAATAAATATATAATCATATCCATTTTGAAACCAATTTTCATTTAATCGGCAAATTTCCTTTAATCTTCTACGTATATAATTTCTTTTAACAGCCTTACCAATCTTCTTACTAACTGAAAAACCAAATCTTTTGTTACTTTGGTTATTTTTAGATACAAAAATTACCACATAACGATTTGTTAAAGATATTCCAGAATTATATACCTTGCGATAATCAATATTTTTTTTAATTAAGTATTTTTTTTGCATACATTAAATCCTTATACATTAGGAAAAGGCCACTTTATCAAGCGACCTTATGCGGTAAGTTTTCTTCTCCCTTTTAACCTTCTTCTCTTGATAACATTTTGACCAGCTTTGGTTGACATTCTTTTTAAAAAGCCATGAATCTTTTTTCTCTTACTTTTTTTTGGCTGATATGTTCTCTTCATTAAATAGAGTATCCCCCTTTATTTCTTGTTTATTACCAAAAATATGGAAAATAATAGATGTACGTTATCATTATATAATACACCCTTAATCACAGTCAAGCAATGCTTTTGCAGGATACCTCATTTCAGTATATAATATAATACACAGTTTGTTAATAACATCTTGTGCAAATTGTGAAAAAAATAAATTAAATAGATTACCTTATTTACAGTTTACTTTAATTATTATTGAATAGATTGTGAAGTTTTGATATCATTTTCATAAGCTTACGACACACAGACTTATTCACAACCTGTGGATAAGTCTGTGTGTAAATTATTATTATTACAAATTTATATAGCTTTAGGGGGACATGACATTGACTGTTAATAATGTGAATTCAATTTGGAAAAAAACGATTAATCAGCTAAAAAACAGATTGACCCCCCAGTCTTACTCAACATGGATAAATACTATGCAACCTATTTCAATAAAAAATAACACTTTTTATGTTGGAGTACCAGACCAATTTTCGAAAGATTGGCTTAACAATAATTATGCTCTTTTATTTAAAGAAGTTATCTCAGATATTAGTAATTCTATAACTACAGTTCAATTCATCATGGAAGATGAAATACATCAATTTAACGGGCACAGTAGTGGTCTAGTTGAAGAGTTACTAAATCTGAAATATTCCATTCTAAATCCTAGATATAATTTTGAAAATTATGTAGTAGGAAACAATAACAGGTTTGCTCATGCCGCGTGCTTAGCAGTCGCTGAATCACCCGCAAAAGGTTATAATCCCTTATTTATCTATGGTGGTGTTGGTTTAGGTAAAACACATTTAATGCACGCCATAGGTCACTATGCAAGACAAAATAACAATAGCAATTATATTGTTGCGTATGTTACTTCAGAGAAATTCACTAATAATTTAATTAGAGCCATTCGTGAAGAAAAGACAGTTGAATTTAAAAATATTTATCGTAACATTGACATTCTACTTATTGATGATATCCAATTTTTAGCTGGTAAGGAAGCAACACAAGAAGAGTTTTTTCACACCTTTAATACTTTATATGAAGCAAATAAACAAATTGTTATATCCAGCGATCGTCCGCCAAAAGATATACCTACTCTTGAGGATAGACTGCGCTCCCGCTTCGAGTGGGGTCTAATAACAGATATTCAACCACCTGATTACGAAACAAGAATTGCTATATTACAAAAAAAAGCTCAATTGGAAAATCTTACTGTATCTGATGAAGTAATAAGCTTTATTGCGGACCGTATTCAATCTAACATACGTGAATTAGAAGGCGCTTTAATAAGGGTAACTGCTTACAGCTCATTAAACAACGAATTAATAGATAGGGATAAGGCCGCTGAAATACTAAAAGACCTGTTGCCGGACAAAAAACCGACTAAAATAACTATCGAACTAATACAACAAAAAGTTGCTGGTTACTTTAATATAAAGCTTGATGACATGAAATCAAAAAAAAGAACCAGGGCTATTGCATATCCACGTCAAATAGCTATGTACTTATGTCGTGAATTAACCACGGAATCATTACCCAAAATAGGTAATTATTTTGGTGGAAAGGATCATACAACAGTATTACACGCCCATGAAAAAATTGCTACAGAAATTTCAAGTGATTCCACTCTTTCCCAAACAATTAACAATATAATTGAAAACATTAAACAGAATTAACTTTAATAACAACCTTATTAAATAAATAAAATTATGCCACTATTAGCTTTATAACACTTATCCACTTATTCACAAAGACTACTATAACTTTTACTTATTATTTTATTATATTAAGGTGATTGATATGCAATTTATTGCACCAAGAGAAAAATTAAATACCCTTGTTCAGATTACTCAAAAAGCTGTTTCACAAAGAAGTCCTATGCCGTTACTAACTTGTTTACATTTTGAAAGTGAAGATAATATGTTATATTTATCTTCTACTGATCTCGAATTCGGTATTCGTTGTACAATGCCTGTAACTACTATCATTAGTGGAACAACTGCTATACCAGCTAAATATGTTACAAGTCTATTTACTCGCTTACCTGATATTGATATCAACATCAAATGCGATATTTCCAATAATACTACTAAATTTTCATACGGCGAATCAGAGGTCATTTTAAACGGTTATCCGGCCGATGAATTTCCAATGTTCCCCTCATTACCAGATAAACCCACTTTAATAATGAAACAAGATAAACTTAAAAATATGCTCAAACATGTTATTTATGCTGTATCAAATGAAGAACACCGACCTGTTTTTACTGGAGTTAACATTCAAGTTAACCAAGACGGAACAATTTCCATGGTTGCCACAGATACACGAAGGTTGGCTTTATGTGTAGAAGAGTTAGAAACACCACCCATACAACCAATAAATATTATCATTCCTGGTAAAACTCTTAATGAGCTTTTTAAAATTTTGGATTTAACAGATAATGACCTAATTTTATATGTAACAGAAAACAAAGTATTTTTTACAATTGATAATATTTGTATAATGTCACGTCTTATTGCCGGTCAGTATCCTGATTATAGAATAGTTGTTCCTAAAAATTATATTTGTGAAGTTAAAACATCTGTAAGTCAATTATTAGATGCTGCAGAGAGAGCATCCTTATTAGTGAATACAAAGAGAAATGTTTTTAATATAATTTTCAAACCTAATAAAATAATGATTTATTTCTATACTGAAACCGGGCGAATAAGAGAAGAACTTGAAGCATACTTTACAGGAGAACCTTTGGATGTTGGTTTTAATGTACGTATTTTTATAGAAGTATTAAAATCAATTGATAGCGACGAAGTAATTATTAAATTAAGCGGCCAGGATAGTCCAGCTCTGATTAAACCTGTTGATGAAGATAGATATTTTTCTATACTTGTTCCGGCCGTATCTCAAGGATGATATTTTTATGGATAATAAAATATTAATTAAAAACGAAATCAGACTAGATCAGTTTTTAAAATGGTGCCGTGTTGCTACAACAGGGGGACAAAGCAAGTATTATATTTTAAATAATATGGTGCGAGTAAATAAAATATCTGAAAATCGTAGGTCTCGCAAATTAAAAAACGGTGACCTGGTAGATATAGAAAACATTGGATCATTTCTGGTTGTTTCTCGAACGGAGGACTTATGATTGATCTTAAAGAATTTAAATATTAATAGCTTTCGTAATTATAAAACTCTGCATTGGGAACCACATCCAGGTATTAACTTAATTACCGGATTAAATGCTCAAGGAAAAACTAATTTGTTGGAGGCAATATATTATAGTGGACTTGGTTATTCATTTCGCAAAAAAGCTAGTGACGTTATTAATTGGCAAAGTAAGAATGCTTCTATTAAAGCAGTTTATCAACTAAATAATATTAATATGGATATATCTCTACACATAAATCATGATGAAAAAAAACTATTAATAAACGGTTCTGAAGAAAAGCGTAAATTCTTACCTGGACGGTTTGGTATAGTTTTATTTAAGCCTGATGATCTACAAATAATTAAAGGCCCTCCTTCGATAAAACGTGATTTTATAGACCGTGATATTGGTATGCTTGAACCTGTATATTTACGAGATCTTATGCAATATCGCAGAGTAGTTGAACAAAGAAATTATTTATTACGTAATGGGATTAGAAATAACGATTCATTTCATGTTTGGAGTGAATCGTTTTATCAATATGGTTCAAAGGTATTATCAGGAAGAATTAAACTTTTGCAAAAATATATACCATTAGTACAAAAAACATACGCATTAATTACTGGTGGAAATGAAGAATTAGAAATGAAATATTTATCTACATTAAAAATTACGAGTAATACAAATATCGAACAAATTATCCAACAATTCAAGTCTGAAGGGAAAACAAGGCAAAAAGAAGAATTATACAAAAAACAAACTACATTTGGTCCACACCGGGACGATATTATTTTCTTAGTGAATAATAAGGATGCCCGTTATTACGCTTCCCAAGGACAAATAAGATCTATTGTTTTAGCCTTAAAAACTGCCCAAATAACGTTGTTTTATAATGAGAATGGTGAATATCCTATTTTATTATTAGATGATGTGCTTATGGAACTAGATGACCAACGACAGCAATACTTATTTAAATTAATAAGTAACCATGTGCAATCATTCATAACAACAACACAGATGGGTAAAAATAGCAATTATGTAAATAGGGTATACTTAATTAATAACGGTAAAATAAGGGAGGTTGTATGATTGTTTTTACATCTTGGTAGAGATGTTATTGTTCCTAAAAAGGATATAGTTGCAATTCTAGATATTAGATCACAATCTTCTGCTATTACCCGTGAATTTTTAGATATGGCATTAGAGGAAGATTTTATCGTAAATATATCAGAACCAGGTAAAGAAAAAACTTATGTTATCACTGATAACAAAATTTATCTTTCACCAATTTCTTGCCCTACACTTAAGAAAAGGTCATTATAAAGTATTATAAGGAAATAGAAACGGAGGATATTTTTTTGGATAATAATGCCAAGTATGGCGCAGAAGAAATCCAAGTACTGGAAGGGTTAGAAGCCGTTCGTCGCAGACCTAGCATGTACATTGGCAGTACCAGCGCCAGGGGTTTGCATCACCTGGTCTATGAAGTAGTAGACAATAGTATTGATGAGGCCATGGCGGGTTATTGCGATAAAATTGACATCATTGTCCACCGTGATAATTCAGTAACAGTGGTAGACAATGGGCGAGGCATTCCCGTAGATATCCAACCTCAAATGGGTTTACCAGCTGTTGAGGTGGTTTTAACTGTGTTACATGCTGGCGGAAAGTTTGGCGGTGGCGGCTATAAAGTAAGTGGTGGTCTACATGGTGTAGGTTTATCGGTAGTTAATGCCCTATCGGAGTATCTAGAAGTAGAGGTTAGCAGGGATGGATTTATTTATTTTCAACGCTTTGAAAAAGGGGTTCCTGTAACAAGTTTAAAGACGATAGGTAAAGCTAGTAATACAGGCACTAAAATAACCTTTAAACCAGATCGGGAAATATTTGAGGAATTAGAATTTAGTCAAGACACTTTAGTTCAACGTTTAAGAGAACTATCTTTCCTAACAAGGGGGGTTAAAATAACTTATACTGATGAACGTACAGAACAACAACGTGTTTTTCAGCATAATGGCGGTATTACTGATTTTGTACTGTATTTAAATAAGAATAAAACTGTTCAGCATAAACCTGTATACTTTAAAGATATTAAAGATCAGGTTATAGTTGAATTGGCCTTTCAATATACCGATGGATATGTGGAGAATTCATTTTCATATGTAAATAACATTCATACTATAGACGGTGGTACACATGAAACAGGTTTTAGAACAGCCTTAACCAGAGTAATTAACGATTATGGCAAAAAATTTAACATTTTTAAAAATGGCGTAACAAATCTCATAGGCGAAGATATTCGTGAAGGTCTGACATCTATACTTAGTGTTAAGGTACCCGAACCACAGTTTGAAGGACAAACAAAAACCAAACTAGGTAACAGTGAAGTACGTAGTATAGTTGATACTATGGTATCAGAGAATTTAAATCTATTCTTAGAAGAAAACCCTTCTGTTGCTCGTAAAATTCTTGAAAAGTCAATTAACGCATCAAGGGCCAGGGATGCAGCTCGTAAAGCAAGAGAATTGACGAGGCGCAAAACCGCGTTAGAGAGTTCTACTTTACCAGGAAAATTAGCTGATTGTTCTGAACGTGATCCGTCATTAAGTGAGTTGTTTATTGTGGAAGGTGATTCTGCAGGTGGTTCAGCTAAGCAGGGAAGGGATAGGCGCTACCAGGCTATTTTGCCTCTACGTGGTAAAATTTTAAATGTAGAGAAATCCAGGATGGATAAAATATTATCTAACGAAGAAATAAGGAATTTAATTACAGCACTGGGTACAGGAATTGGTGATGATTTCAATATTGAAAAAGCTCGTTATCATAAAATTATAATCATGACAGATGCTGACGTAGACGGAGCACATATTCGTACATTACTACTTACATTTTTTTACCGTTATATGCGGCAGTTAATTGAAAATGGATACGCTTATATTGCCCAACCACCATTGTTTCGGGTACGTAAAGATAAAAAAGAATTTTACGTCTATAGTGATCAAGAATTAGAGCAATTACTTAAGAAAATTGGCCACGATAAAATAACTTTACAAAGGTATAAGGGTTTGGGGGAGATGAACCCAGAGCAACTTTGGGATACTACCATGAACTTTGCTACTCGCACAATATTGCAAGTGCAATTGGAGGATGCTATTGAGGCAAATGAAATTTTCTCCATGCTAATGGGTGACAGAGTTGAACCACGCCGGGAATTTATTCAAGAAAACGCCAGGGCAGTTAGAAATCTTGATATATAAATTGTTTATTTATAAAAAGCGGGACTTGATACCCGCTTTTTACAAATAACAAAAAAAGAGAGAATTATTACTAAAATTATTATATTTATAGTATTTATATAATAATATTTAATCTAAATATTATTTGAGGTGAATAATATTGCCTGCTTTGACCGGAAAAATCATTCCTATTGATATTAATGAAGAAATGAAACATTCTTATTTAGATTACGCTATGAGCGTTATTGTTGGCAGGGCCTTACCTGATGTAAGAGATGGATTAAAACCTGTACACCGAAGAATTCTGTACGCAATGCATACACTTGGTGTTACTCCTGATAAACCACACCGCAAGTCGGCATATATAGTGGGTGAAGTAATGGCTAAATATCACCCTCATGGTGACTCGTCTATTTATGACGCCCTAGTAAGATTAGCTCAAGATTTTTCTTGCCGCTATCCACTGATCGATGGGCACGGTAACTTTGGATCAGTAGATGGGGACGTACCAGCTGCTATGCGTTACACTGAAGCTCGTTTAAATAAAATTACCACCGAAATGTTGGCTGATATAGATAAAGAAACAATTGATTTTATGCCTAATTATGATGAAAGTGGTAAAGAACCGGTTGTTCTTCCTTCTCGATTTCCTAATTTACTTGTCAATGGTTCAGCCGGTATTGCTGTAGGTATGGCTACTAATATTCCACCCCATAATCTAACTGAGGTTATTGATGGTTTAGTAATGCTCATAGATAATCCACAAATCGATATCTCTGACTTAATGAAATATATTAATGGGCCTGATTTTCCTACTGGTGCTATTATAATGGGCAAGGAAGGTATACGCTCGGCCTATAAAACCGGTAGGGGCGCAGTTAAAGTTAGAGCTAAGGTTGATTTAGAGGAAAATGGTAGAAAAACCAGTATCATTGTTTCGGAGTTACCCTACCAAGTTAATAAGGCCCGTTTAATAGAAAAGATTGCTGAGCTAGTAAAAGATAAAAAAATTGATGGTATATCTGACTTAAGAGACGAATCCGACCGACAAGGAATGCGTATTGTCATTGAATTACGCCGGGATGCTAATCATAAGGTGATATTAAACCAATTATATAAGCATACACAAATGCAAGATACTTTTGGCATTATTATGTTAGCCCTTGTTAATGGTGAACCTAAGATTTTAAACTTGAAGGATATATTATTTCATTATCTTGAATATCAGAAAGATATTATTATACGCCGTACTAAGTTTAATTTACGAAAGGCAGAAGAAAGGGCGCACATCGTAGAGGGATTACGCATAGCACAGGCTAATATTGATGAGGTAATTAAAATTATCCGTGGTTCCAAAAATGCTGAGGCAGCCCGGGAAGGATTAATAACCAGGTTTGCACTATCGGAAAATCAAGCTCAGGCAATCTTGGATATGCGCTTACATCGTTTAACAGGGTTAGAAAGGGAGAAGTTAGAGGCTGAGTACAAAGAGTTGATTCAAAAGATAGAATATTATCGTTCTATTTTAGCAGATGAGAGAATGGTCTTAGCCATCATCAAAGAAGAAGTATTAGCTATAAAAAATAAATACGGAGACCAACGCCGGACTGTTATTTCTAAAGATAGCACTGATTTTGAAGATGATGACCTAATTTCCGAAGAGGATGTAGTAATTGCTATTACCAACCAAGGTTATATAAAAAGAATGCCACTAGATACCTACCACAGTCAGCGAAGGGGCGGTCGGGGCATTAATGCTATGGGTACCAAAGAAGATGATTTTTTACGTCATTTATTTATAGCTACTACACATCATTATTTTTTATTTTTCACTAATAAAGGCAAGGTATATAAATTAAAGGGATACGAAATCCCTGAGGCAGGACGACAAGCTCGGGGTACTGCAATTGTTAACCTGCTTTATATAGACCAGGATGAATATATTACAACAGTCATACCAATTAGAGATTTTGATAATGAATACTACTTGCTTATGGGTACAAGGCATGGGATTATTAAAAAAACACCGTTGAGTGAATATATACATACCAAGCGGGATGGTATAAAAGCTCTTAATCTGGATGAAGGGGATGCACTTGTTAATGCTTTACTCACCGATGGTACAGTTGAAGTTATTATAGGTACTCAAAATGGTTTAGCGATAAGATTTTCAGAAGCTGATATACGTTCTACAGGTAGAGCTACTAGAGGGGTAAAAGGGATTACTTTAAATGAAAAAGACAAAGTTGTTTCCATGGATTTAGTACGAGAAGATTCAGAATTACTGGTGGTAACTAGTAAAGGATACGGTAAACGAACTAAAATTGATGAATACAGAACTCAAGCACGGGGCGGAAAAGGCATAATAAACATTAAATGTACTGAGCGTAACGGCCTTGTTGTATCGTTGCAGGTTGTTAGACCTGATGATGAAGTATTAATGATTAGTGCAGATGGTATAATGATAAGAATTAAAGCTAGTGATATATCTTTGTTTGGAAGGAGTACCCAGGGAGTGATGTTAATGAAACTGGGTGAAGGTGATCAAGTAGTTGCAGTTGCTAAGGTATTAAGCGGGGAAGATTAATCTTTCCCGCATTTATTTAGTATTAGGTTGACAGAAGAATAATGGTTATGCTATATTATTAAAGATTTATTGGTAATAGTTACATAATTTATATATTGTATTTTTATTCTGTAAGTGATATGATAAAAAAGTTGTTGTTAATAACAAAGTAATAAATTAAGTGTTGACATGGATTTTATTAAACAGTATAATATAAAACGTTGCTGATGAGCGACGATGCACAGGTCCTTGAAAACTAAACAGTGCAAAGAGATGTAAAACGAACGCAGTCGTGAATGGTCCATAGCGACCAATATGAAACGACAGCAACCGAACCAAACCTCGTCAAGCGAAAGCAAAGCGAGAAATGAAAA
>NZ_LSRS01000002.1:86198-142158 GCF_009932395.1 Sporotomaculum syntrophicum | reverse complement strand
TCGGTAGTCGGTGATAGAGTTACCTTAGCTAAACTACTACTTGCTTGGCTGTACAGTTTTGAGGGAACAATAATAAGTTAAACACAAGGTGCCTGGCACCGTTAAATTAACTTATTTACCTTATACAATAGTATATAAAGTTTTCCGGTGACCATACTGGAGAGGATACACCCGTTCCCATCCCGAACACGGAAGTTAAGCTCTTCGAGGCCGATGGTACTTGGGCTTGTCCCTGGGAGAGTAGGTAGTTGCCGGAATTAATTATTAAATAAAACGCCACGTTTATAAACTGTGGCGTTTTATTTAATAATACGTCATTTCATGCTAGTTCAAAACTAACTTGAATTTGCTATTGGAATACTGTAAAATATTTTAGTGATTGTTGTTGATTGGAGGAGAATTATATGGCTGAAGCCGTGACTGAAAAGGGGACATGGACAGTTAAGAAAGGTTTAGCGGAAATGCTTAAGGGTGGAGTAATTATGGATGTTACTACCCCTGAGCAAGCTAAAATAGCTGAAGACGCAGGTGCCTGTGCAGTAATGGCATTGGAAAGGGTGCCTGCTGATATACGTGCGGCTGGTGGTGTAGCAAGGATGGCTGATCCTGCTATTATTATGCGCATTATGGATGCGGTGACTATACCGGTAATGGCCAAAGCAAGAATTGGTCATTTTGTAGAGGCACAAATATTAGAAGCTTTGGGTGTTGATTATATAGATGAGAGTGAAGTGCTTACTCCGGCAGATGACCAGTATCATATAGAAAAAAATGCATTTAAAGTACCATTTGTATGTGGTGCTCGTAATCTTGGTGAAGCACTCAGGCGTATTGCCGAAGGGGCGGCCATGATTCGTACCAAGGGCGAACCAGGTACGGGCAACGTGGTGGAAGCTGTTCGACATATGCGTATGGTGATGGGGGAAATACGCCGGGTGCAAAATTTACCTAAGGAAGAATTGATTAGCGCAGCTAAAAATATAGGTGCACCCTATGAGTTACTTTTAGATGTAGCAAATAATGGCAAATTGCCGGTGGTTAATTTTGCTGCCGGAGGTATTGCAACTCCAGCAGATGCTGCTTTAATGATGCAATTAGGCTGCGATGGTATTTTTGTTGGCTCAGGGATATTTAAATCCAAGGACCCGCAGGCTAGGGCTAAGGCTATTGTTGCTGCTACCACTCATTACAATGATGCTAAAATATTAGCAGAGATTTCCCGTGACTTAGGTGAAGCTATGCCTGGTTTAGAAATTTCTACTATTATCCCGGAACAGCGTATGCAAGACAGAGGTTGGTAAAGGGAGATAAGCTATGTTAATAGGAGTACTTGCCTTACAAGGCGCCTTTCGAGAACATCAGTATATTCTGGATAAATGTGGTGTTTCAACTCGTCAGATAAGGAAACCATCTGAACTTGATGGTATTGACGCTTTGGTGATTCCAGGTGGTGAGAGTACTACCATAAGTAAATTAATAAACAGTTTTAATTTAATGAAACCAATAAAAGATTTAGCCAACCAGGGGATGCCAATCTTTGGTACTTGTGCTGGTTTGATTATGCTAGCTAAACATATAAGAAATTCTCAGCAGGAAACGATAGCCTTAATAGATATAGAGGTAGAACGTAATGCTTATGGTAGACAAGTGGATAGTTTTGAAACGGATTTAGACATACCTGTTTTAGGTGAAGAGCCATACCGGGCGATATTTATTAGGGCTCCTTATATAACAGAGGTTTCTAAAGGTGTTAATGTCCTGGCACGTTGCGTTAATAAAATAGTATGTGTAAGTCAGGGTCGTTTTCTTGTAACCGCTTTTCATCCAGAATTAACAAATGATTTACGCATGCACAGGTATTTTATCGAGAATATTGTTAAATAAATTACATAATCCTATTGCAAAAAAAGTTGATTATAGTATAATAACCATTAAATTATAAATTTAAATAAACCCGATGAAGGGGTAAAGTAACCAACTGCATTCTACAGAGAGCCGGTGTTAGGTGTAAATCGGTGTTGTATTTGGTGAAAAGGCTCCCCGCAGGGGGTCCGCTGAAAAAAGCAGTAGGCGGGCACGGATAGTTCCGTTATTTGAACGAAGAGGATTTGTTTAGTATGTTATTACATGTTAAACAAATCAATATGGGTGGTACCGCGGGAGAATAACCTCTCGTCCCTTTGATTTAATATTAGGGATGGGGGGTTTATTTTTTATATAATTATTGGTTATCCTAAGCTTATTCAGTAGATACCTGATATTACTAATACATCATTAAAGGAGGAGATATAAGAAGAACAAACTTATCTAGTGATTACTTGGCCAGCTTCTGTATCTATCGCCGGTAGTTGTAGTAGTATGACAATCCTCATGATTGGACGCCTAAGTAAAGGTTTTTTGTTGTGGATGGTGTAAGTAGTTCAGGTGGCATTCAAGTTTAAAATGACGATTGGCATGTTGATATTACCAACTATTAGGTCACAAAATTTTTGTATGCTGTTTCCGATTGGCTATGCAAAGTATAAGTTGAATAGGCATGGAAAGTATTGAAGCTTAAATTGCTTCTCCAAATATGAGGATAGCCGAGGCTAATGTAATATTGCTGATTATTCGTATGGGTTTGTCGCTAAAATGGGTATTGTTATCTCGATTGTAGGTTGAAATAAGTTTGCATAAAAAATTGTTACTCTGTTGATTTGGTGCAGGTGTTAAACTGCCCGGAAAGTTTTGGTGGAGGTGTAATAAATGGCAAAATTTAAAGTCTTAGCGATGGATGATGTTGCGCCAGAAGGTTTAGAACCACTGTACAAAGAATCGGATATCGAAGTGGTTATTGGCACTAAAATGACTGAAGATGAGCTGTCAGCTGTAATCGGCGAATATGATGCTATGATTGTGCGCAGCGCTACCAAGGTGACACCTAAGGTGTTGGAAAATGCATCTAAATTAAAAATAGTAGGCCGGGCGGGTGTTGGTGTAGATAATATTGATCTTGATGCTGCTACACAGCACGGTGTGCTGGTGGTTAACGCACCGGACGGTAATACCATCGCTGCCACTGAACAAACTGTTGCTTTGATGCTGTCCCTAGCTAGGAATATTCCCCAGGCAGCCACTAAATTAAAAAATGGTACTTGGGATAAAAATTCCTTTGTGGGTGTTGAGCTTCGGGGTAAAAAACTAGGAATTATCGGTTTGGGCAGAATCGGCTCAGCAGTTGCTCGTCGTGCACAGGCTTTAGAAATGGATATTATAGGCTACGACCCGTATATTTCTGCAGAAAAAGCAGCGGATATGGGGATTAAGCTGGCTACCTTGGAAGAATTATTGAAAACAGCTGATTTTATTACCGTGCATATGCCAAAAACAAAAGAAACCAGCAATATGTTGAATGAACAAGCCTTTGCTGTCATGAAGGACGGTGTGCGGATTATTAATTGTGCTCGTGGTGGTATTATTGATGAGGCTGTCCTATATAAGTACATGAAGTCTGGTAAAGTTGCTGGTGCGGCACTGGACGTTTTTGAAAAAGAACCAACCACAGAAAGTCCCTTATTTGAATTGAATAATTTTATTGCTACTCCTCACTTGGGTGCGTCAACTGAAGAAGCTCAGCTTAACGTGGCTATAGATGTAGCCAAGGAAATTGTGAATGCGCTTCATGATGATGTAGTGCATAATACAGTAAACGTTCCGTCAGTTAATCCTGAGGTAATGGTTAAGATTCAGCCTTATTTAAAGCTGGCTGAAAGGCTTGGCAAATTCCAGGCTCAGCTTGTAGAAGGTCGGGTAAATAAGTTAGAAATTATATATAATGGGGACTTGGCTCAGGAAGATGTTAAGCCAGTTACTACTGCGGTGTTGAAGGGTTTCCTGGATCCCATTTTACAAGAATCAGTGAACTATGTTAATGCACCTTTGCTTGCTAAAAACCGCGGTATCACTGTTGAACAAACCGTTGGTGGCGAGGCTGAAGGGTATGCTAGTTTAATCACTTTGAAAGTGATATCGGATAAGGGAGAGAAGGCGGTATGCGGAACCCTATTCCAGGATAATGACCCACGAATTGTTATGATCGATGGTTACAGGATTGATGCTATACCCGAAGGAAATATGCTTTATATACCTCATATGGATAAACCCAGGATCATTGGTCCTGTGGGTACAATAATTGGTGAACATAATATTAATATTGCTAGTATGCAGGTGGGACGTAAGGAAATCGGAGGCAAAGCCGTGATGATGCTTTCTGTTGATTGTCCAGTTCCTGATGAAGTTTTAAAAGCTATTACTGAGATAGACGGTGTGTTGGATATTAAGTTTATTAGCCTGTAGTTTTACTTGGATGCATAAATATGGTACAATTATGTCGGCTTAAGCCGACATTTTTGTTTTATCTAAACATTGAACAGTTATAATAGTAATAAAGCTTGTCATTATTAAACGATAGGTATCAGTCAACTTGATTTTTTTATTTATAATATTTGAATAAACGGACTATAGTATGTAAACTGTTATTGTTTTGTGGAGGCTTTCTGAAAATGCTTGATATAAAATTTGTGCGAAACAATCCTGATATTGTTAAAAAGGCATTGCAAAAAAGAGGAGCTAGTATTTCACTGGATTTTTTTTTGGAGCTTGATGAGCGCCGGAGGGGAAAACTGGTTGAGGTAGAAAAACTTAAAAACAAGCGCAATGTTGTTTCCGAGAAAATCGGACGGTTGAAAAAGGCGGGCCAGTTGGCTGAGGATATGGTATTGGAAATGCGTCAAGTTTCCGACGCCATTAAAAATTTAGATGATGAAATTCGCGCTTTAGAACAACAATTGCAGCAAATATTACTGGCTATTCCTAATATTCCTGATGAAAGCGTACCTATTGGAATTGACGAAAGTGATAACGTGGAATTGCGGCACTGGGGTGAACCCAGAAAATTTAATTTTAACCCCAAACCCCACTGGGATATTGGAGAGATGCTGGACATATTGGATTTTGAAAGGGCTGGCAAGGTATCCGGTGCTAGATTTACTTTTTATAAGGGTGCCGGTGCAGCTCTAGAACGCGCTGTATATAATTTTATGTTGGATGTACATACACGGGAACATGGTTATGTGGAGATAATACCTCCTTATATGGTTAACAGCAACAGCATGCTCGGTACAGGCCAACTACCCAAATTTGCTGAAGATATGTTTAAGGTGGAGAATACAGATTATTATCTAATACCCACCGCTGAAGTACCGGTAACTAATCTTTATAATAATGAAATATTAGATGGCGACAAACTACCGATTTATCATTGTGCCTTCAGTGCTTGTTTTAGGGCCGAAGCGGGGGCAGCCGGTCGTGACACTCGTGGTCTGATCAGACAACACCAGTTTAATAAAGTAGAACTGGTTAAATTTGTTCGCCCTGAGGATTCATTCGATGAATTGGAAAAATTGACGCTAAATGCCGAGAAAATATTGCAGTTGTTAGAGCTTCCTTACAGGGTAGTTATCCTTAGTACAGGTGACCTGGGTTTTAGCTCGTCAAAGACATATGATCTAGAGGTCTGGCTACCCAGTTACAACAGTTACAAAGAAATTTCTTCCTGTAGCAACTTTTTAGATTTTCAAGCCCGGCGGGCAAATATTAGGTATCGGGAAGGTAAAGCCAAACCACGTTTTGTACACACTTTAAACGGTTCCGGCCTAGCCGTTGGGCGAACGGTGGCCGCCATATTGGAAAACTATCAGACTGATACCGGCACTGTAAAAATACCAGCCGTATTACAACCTTATATGGGTGGCATAAAAGAGATAAATTAACACTAGTAATGAGGCATGGATTTATTGACATGGTACTCTTACTATGTTATACTTCTTATTGTCTCTGGTTGATTGAAATTGACTGGAGGGGTGTCCGAGCGGTTTAAGGAGGCGGTCTTGAAAACCGTTGAACCTTCACGGGTTCCGTGGGTTCGAATCCCACCTCCTCCGCCATTTTAATTAACTGATACAGCATGGAGAGATGGCCGAGTAGGTCGAAGGCGGTCGCCTGCTAAGCGATTATACGAGCTAAAACTCGTATCCAGGGTTCGAATCCCTGTCTCTCCGCCAGTTTAGAAAACCACGGATATTAAACCGTGGTTTTCTAATGTTACGTTATATCATTATTAAAAATATAAGGGATATGTTTGTTAGTTGACTTTTAGGACTGCTTTTGTTAAAATTAAACCTGCGATGTTGAGGAAGAAAATAATATGTGCCTGTGGCTCAATTGGATAGAGCATCTGACTACGGATCAGAAGGTTGGGGGTTCGAGTCCCTCCAGGCACGCCATATTTTTTTACGGCGACACAAAACTATATACTAGTAGTGTCGCTGCATTTTATTAATAACCTATACACAAAAGAAACTATTCAGCGCCTGTAGCTCAGAGGATAGAGCAGCGGTTTCCTAAACCGCGTGTCGGGAGTTCGAGTCTCTCCAGGCGCACCAATATTTTAAGGAGAATCTTTGTTGAACCAGGCCATATACATGCGTGAAGCCCTAGAGGAAGCTGAGAAAGCTTATGCATTAGGTGAAGTTCCCATTGGTGCGGTGGTGACACTGGGCGATAAAATTATAGGTCGGGGTCACAATTTGCGAGAAACACTAGTAGACAGCACTGCTCATGCTGAGATTATGGCGATGAGGGAGGCAGCCCGCCATATAGGTGATTGGCGGCTAAACGGGGCAGTACTATATGTTACACTGGAACCGTGTCCCATGTGTGCCGGGGCAATGATTCAATTTCGGGTGCAAACTCTGGTATATGGTGCTCAGGACCCCAAAGCTGGTGCTGTGGATTCTATAATGGATGTACTAAGAGAACCTCGATTTAACCATCAGGTAGCGGTGGTTTCCGGTGTACTTGAAGATGAATGCCGGGATATACTTAAGCGTTTTTTTAAGAAATTAAGAAAAAATAAAAGTTAATTCTTTTAATAATGGAGAGATGGCTGAGTTGGTCGAAGGCGCTCGACTCGAAATCGAGTAGACTGTGATGAGCGGTCTCCAGGGTTCGAATCCCTGTCTCTCCGCCATATAATCATGAAACCAAGGAGTTTTTAAATAGTAACTTCTTGGTTTTTTTATGTTCAAAACCCGGTATGAAACCTTCAATTATTAGGAACAGCCATGAAATTTGTAAGACCATAACGTTAAATGTCCTTGCAGAATAAACTATCTTGTTACTGCTGCCTAATGATGCCCAACATGTGTTCATCAATAATTCGGCGGCCGTTCTGCGCTCCGTCAAGCATACAATGCATGCAGGCTTTATTAACAAGCCTCGCCGCACTGCTAGAGAACCGGTAAATTTTATCAATCGCATTATCTGAAAAGATATCGTGTTTGGCACCGGCATAAGCCGGGTGCTGATAAATATATTCCTTTACTTGAGCTCTGTCTAAGTGGGGTAATTTGCACTGAAGGTCTAATCGTTCGGACATTACGAGAAAGCAGAAACAAAAAATATATCCCATTATTTTAAAGTGTAAGGTTTTGAATTAATGACTATAAACAGAAATATCATTTTATATTAAATTGGGTATTATTACCAGATAAGCTATTTAAAACGATGTTATTAAGAGATATGAAGCTCTAGTTTATAGAGAAGGACTATTATGACAATATTTAACATTTGCACCGTTATGCTATTATTAAACCTAAAATAAGCTTTAAATTTAGCGCGCGCATTTAAACAAATAATCACTGGGGGTGCTTAGGTATGGAATACATTGTTTATGATTATATCAGCGAGAAATATTTGCCCGGTGGTAACCAAAGCTCATGGCCTTTGATATACCGTGAAGGGGTGGTGATACCTGAGAGCAGTCAAGGATTGATGAAACAATCCCGGGGTTCGGTGATACCTGGTGAACTGGGCGGTGTATTGGAGGATTGTCCAGGTTTGATGTTGCCGCTTGGAAGGGGGGACCCTAAAGACGGATCATAATAAAAAAACAATGGTTTATAAGTTATAACAAGTAGAGTTTGGACCGGGGGCGTAATAGATAACATTCGCTATTTACTGGGAGAACAGGCTATATAAATAATTATAATTAATGGAAAATCCATTATAATAAAAAGAGCCAAATTGCACCCAGTTAAGCGTGTTATGTATTACTTTTAGCCTGATCGTTAGCGCAAGAGTTTAGGTCCAACTAGCAGAACATGTGTTAATTAGACATAACAGCAAAGAAATTTGACATATGATTTTAACACAATGTTTATGTTTGTATGATAAAATTAGGTTCTGTGGCGCAGGACCACAGAACCTAAAGGACTGGTAGAGATTAATAAATCTTATTATGTGGCCAATATTTCTTTAACTATCTGTCGCCTGACTATTCCCCACTAAGTTCCACCGGTATTCCCAAAAGACCTATAAGTATTGATATATACCGACTTTTATTAAACAATTTACCTCCTCTCTTATGCAAATCCAGAGTTTATTACTTCTTATTCTTATCCAGCCTTTAGTTTTTTCTATAATTCCGAGAGCAAAAAATCATAAAGTGATTACAGCCAATTATTAGGGTTTTAAGCACGGGATATTAAGGTCAAATTTACATATAATAATCTTTACATGCATGATGATCTATTACCTTTATCATGCAATGATGTTTCAAATATGTTTTATCCGGAGGTGACTATATGGAAGAAGCGACCAAACAAGAACAATTCCACGACGAACAGATAATAATTCCTCCGATGACTGAAACCGAAATAAAGCACAAGAAGAGGAGTACGGAAAAAACCAAAGACCACAAATATATTGAACTTGACAAGGTACTAGAGCGTTACCGAGGCCAAAAGGGTGAGTTAATCAGGGTATTACACAGCGCCCAAAAAATATTTGGCTACCTGCCCCAGGAAGTACAGGCCTACGTAGCTTTGAAAATGGATATCCCGGTAAGCGAAGTTAACGGGGTGGTCACTTTTTACACCCTTTTTGTTACCGAACCTAAGGGCAAACACTCTGTTAATGTCTGCATGGGAACCGCCTGTTATGTTAAGGGTGCCAGTGAGATTATTGATAAGCTTAAAGAGGAATTAAAGCTGGATGCACAGGAAACCAGTACTGATGGTCTGTTTACGGTAAGAAGCACTCGCTGTATTGGTGCCTGCGGCATGGCTCCGGTAATGACTGTAGACGAAGAGGTACATGGCAGATTAAACCCAGCTGATTTAACCGGCATATTAAAAAAATACCAGGAACAGGATGCAGGTGAAAAGTATGAGCATGATCAAGTCAATTAAAGATTTGGAGGCCGTTAGAGAAAAATACCTGCCCTCTATTCAACTTAGACTGGGTGAAGCTACTAATAAGACTGAAACTCATGTGTTGGTCTGTTCCGGTACTGCCTGTACTTCATCAGCCAGCCAGGCAGTTCGAGAAGAATTGCTACACCAATTGCAAAAGCATAACCTTGAGAAACAGGTAAAAGTAATTAAAACCGGCTGTTTTGGTTTTTGCCAGAAGGGTCCCATTGTTCTGGTTGAACCAGATAATATTTTTTACTGTCAGGTTGAGAGAAATGATGTTAATAAGCTAGTAGAGAAACACCTTATGGAAGGGCAAGTAGTAGAAGAGTTGCTGTTTCATGAACCAGATACGGGAGAGCGTCACCAAAAAATGGAGGATATCCGCTTTTTTCATAACCAACAGCGGGTATTGCTGCAAAACTGCGGACTAATTAATCCGGAAGATATTAACGAGTATATTGCCCGAGACGGCTATTTTGCCTTGGCCGGCGCTCTTAATCAGCGACCGGCGGATGTAATTGATCAAGTCCTCAAGTCAGGTTTACGCGGTCGTGGTGGTGGTGGATTTCCAGCCGGTAAGAAGTGGGAAATTGCCTCTCAACAAGAGGTTACTTCAAAATATGTAGTATGTAACGCTGATGAGGGAGATCCCGGAGCCTTTATGGATCGCAGCATCCTTGAGGGAGACCCCCATGCGGTATTAGAAGGCATGACTATCGCCGCTTACGCTATAGGCGCATCACAAGGTTATATCTACGTACGAGCTGAATACCCTATTGCGGTTGATAGGCTGGAGGTGGCTATCCGGCAGGCCCAGGAAGTTGGATTATTGGGTAAACAAATCCTTAGTACAGATTTTTCCTTTGATATAGGTATCAAATTAGGAGCAGGAGCTTTTGTGTGCGGTGAGGAGACTGCTCTTCTGCACTCAGCTATGGGTGCCCGAGGAGAGCCACGACCACGACCGCCCTACCCTGCTCAAGAGGGTCTTTGGGGCAAACCGACTATTATTAACAATGTAGAGACCCTGGCTAATGTCCCCCTTATTTTTAGAAAGGGTTGGCAGTGGTATATGGGGCAGGGCGTAGCTACCAGCACTGGGACCAAGGTGTTCTCCATGGCTGGGAAAATTAACAATACCGGGCTTATTGAAGTGCCTATGGGTACCAGCTTGCGCACAATTATCTATGATATAGGTGGTGGCATACAGGGAGAGCGAAGCTTTAAGGCGGTGCAAACAGGTGGCCCTTCTGGAGGGTGCATACCAGAAGATTATTTAGATAAACCTGTGGATTACGATTCACTTAAAGAGATAGGTTCCATGATGGGATCCGGTGGGCTTATTGTGATGGACGAACGGGATTGCATGGTAGATATAGCCCGCTTTTATGTCGAATTTGCCCAGGACGAGTCCTGCGGGCGCTGCACCCCCTGTCGGGTTGGCACCAAGAGATTATTAGAGATACTTCAGCGCATCACCAAGGGCCAGGCAGAAATGGAAGACTTGGAACTTCTGGAAGAACTAGCTTATGATATCCGGGACGCCTCTTTATGCGGCCTGGGGCAAACTGCACCCAACCCGGTACTGTCAACATTGCGTTATTTCCGTGATGAATATTTAGCCCACATCAGGGACAAGCACTGCCCGGCAGGGGTATGTAAGGAACTGCTGCATTACCAGGTGGTTGAAAGCAAATGTATCGGTTGCGGCATCTGTGCCAAAGCCTGTGGTGTGGATGCTATTAGCGGAGAAAAGAAAAAGCCGCCCTACAAAATTGACCCAAAAAAATGTGTCCGCTGTGGTGTCTGTTTAGCTAAGTGTCCCAAAGAAGCAATTATTAGAGGCGGACGGCGGATACCCGCTGCTACCGCTGCTGTACAAGAAGGGGTGAACAATCATGCCCATAGTTCCGGAATTTACACCAACGCCTGAAATCAAAAAGCCCGGCAATCTATTTGAACACGATGAAATAAAAATGAAAACAGTAAAACTAACCATAGACGGGCGTGAGGTCAAGGCACCAGAGGGTACATCCATACTGGAAGCCTCCCGGTCAGTGGGAATAGAAATACCAAGCTTATGTTATCTAAAAGGTATAAATGAAATAGGCTCCTGCCGGGTTTGCCTAGTAGAGGTTGAGATTAAAGGGGTTAGGACCCTACAGGCTTCTTGTGTCTACCCGGTTTTCGAAGGACTAACGGTATATACTAACTCGCCCAGGGCAAGAAGGGTAAGACGCACGATGGTGGAATTGCTACTGTCGGATCACCACCGTGAGTGTACCACCTGTGTACGTAACTTAAACTGTGAGCTGCAGAACGTAGCTGATGATCTTGGGATCAGAAATATCAAATATACTGGTGAAATGAACGACATTCCTATCTTTAACGACAATCCCTTTATCATACGGGATTATAACAAGTGCATCAAGTGCCGCCGCTGCGAGGCTATCTGCAGCAAGGTACAAGAAGTTAATGTTTATTCCGGTCTCGGGCGGGGCTTCGAAATGAAGGTGGCACCAGCCTTTATGCAAGATCTTTCCAAAGTGGCCTGCATTACCTGCGGCCAATGTGTGATTGCATGTCCCACCGGCTCCCTGGTGGAAAAGGAATGTATTGAATCGGTATGGGAAGCCCTGGAGGACAAAGATAAATATGTTGTAGTACAGACTGCCCCTTCCATTCAGGTCACCCTGGGTGAATCCTTTGGTTACCCGGTGGGAACCATTGTGACCGGTAAATTAGTAGCAGCCCTTCGCCGGCTGGGGTTTGATCAGGTCTTTGCCACTGATTTCAGCGCCGATTTAACCATAATGGAAGAGGCTAATGAGCTGCTGGAACGGCTGGATGGGCACGGTAAACTACCTCTACTATCCTCCTGCAGCCCGGGCTGGGTAAAATTCTGTGAGCATTTTTATCCGGAATTTATCGAAAATTTATCCTCGTGTAAATCCCCACATGAGATGTTTGGAGCACTGACTAAGACTTATTTTGCGGAAAAACAAGGGTTGGACCCGGAGAAAATCGTTGTCGTGGCCATCATGCCCTGCACTGCTAAAAAGTTCGAAGCTGCCCGGCCGGAATTTGGTACTAAACACTATAAAGATGTAGATTGGGTGCTGACAACCAGGGAACTGGCCAGGATGATCCGCCAGGCCGGGATCAAGTTCCATGACCTCCCGGATGAGGACTATGACACACCATTAGGTATCGCTAGCGGAGCCGGGGCAATTTTCGGATCCACAGGGGGTGTAATTGAAGCAGCCGTACGCACAGCCTATTATCTGACCACAGGTAAGGAAATGGATTTACTGGATTATTATGAATTTCGCGGTATCAGCGGTCTTAAGGAAATGGAAGTAGAGCTTAAAGGGCAGACAATCAAGGTAGCCATTGCCCACGGCACCGGTAATGCCAGAAGATTGCTGGATCGTCTAAGAGCCGGGGAAAAATTCCATTATGCGGAAATCATGGCCTGTCCTGGTGGTTGTGTTGGGGGCGGTGGTCAGCCCATATTTGGTACTAGGGATCACAAGGAGATTTCCCTAAACTACCGGCACAACCGGGCAGATGCCCTGGACCGTATTGATTATTCCAAGGAACTCCGCCGGGCCCATGAAAACCCGTCAGTTAAAAAGTTGTACGAGGAATACTTAGGTCACCCCTTAAGCGATCGGGCCAGGGAGTTATTACACACTTACTACACTCCACGGGGCAAGCTGCCTGGCTTTGAGCTGGAAAACCTATACGGAGAGTCCAGTAAGTATTTACATTAATCTTCAATATATAAAAATTTATAAAACTGAACACTTTTAATGTTAAACAGTAATAAAGAAGGGAACCACAAATTTTGTAGTTTCTTTCTTTTTTATGTCTTGGTTAATTTACATGGTTTATTTTATCAACCAAAGATTTTATGTTGTCATGTTATGATACAACATTATGCAATCATTAATAGCAAAATTGAAAAACTTAAATATATAGTTATTTCCAACCAGTAAATCTGTTTTAGAAAGAGAGTGCATGAGTATGTGTAATGTATTTTGATTGCATTGGCAATAATTACAAAATTTGGTATTTGTGCTACTATGTTAGTATTAAACTTAAAACAGTTATTAATTAGCGCGCGCTTAATACTACCATTGGAGGTATTGCTTAATGGCGTACAATGCAGTCAACTATATCAATGAGAAATATTTATCTGATCAATGCTCGAGATTATTAACCTGTGAAGATAGGAAGGTGAAACGCGTTCGGGGTTCATTTACAATTAATTATGCTGGTGCTGTTTCGGAAAATAGCCCCGACATATCTCTACCGCTGGTTAGAGGACATCCCAGATATAACTTATAAATATCATTGCGATAGGGTATTCACAAATTAAATAAGAAAAAAGGAGAAAATTTTAGGCTACTACAAAAGAAACACTATTACCGGGACCATGGCATTTTATTAGATATAAATGGGTAAAAGCCCATTTAAATTAAGGCCTTTGCTGATCCTAGTTTGGTGTATACATAACTTTTAAGTTATGCTTTACGAAAAAATTATGCCTAAAAATAACGATAAAAAACTAAACAGGCCTGACTGATATAACTCTATAGAGCGTGAATCCGGATGTAAATTAGGGTTCTGTAGCGCAGGACTACAGAGCCCCGACATTAAAAAAATCGATACTGCATATTTAACTATTACAAGATAACGATGTTCTGGTATATAATCCCTGTGACTCAACAACGTAATTATACCCATTTACTTTGTTAGTTTTACTAATAGAGCTTACCCAACCAGAAAAAAATACTTGGTTAATTTTATTCTAATAGTTTATATTATGGTAAAGAGAGTTTTGACTGATTATACAATGTTAAAAGAGGTGCCTTCGGGGGCCTCTTTATTTTCTGGCTAGATTTGAGCATTAAATGAAATACATAACATATCTGAGTGATTTCTATTAAGCCTAAAAGAGTCAAACCACCATATTGTACCATTGGGCATGACGATAAGTAACTATTGTTTAGTGCTTTAGTAGTCCTTTTTGCACTTAGACTATGTTAATGGGACTTTTAACAAGGAAAGTTTTTGTATACCTATTTGACTGAATGTGACCAATTTTAGCTGTTTATAATTCTCATTATGCAACGCTAATGTAGCTAATAAAGGTTTGAAGAACAAAATAGATTAGTACTTTTAGTTCAATGTGAGTAATATTTGGCAAAATATCTATAAATATACCTCATATATGCGATTAATGTTGACTCATAAATTAAATATGTTATATACTAACAAGAGGTTCACCTAGAATACTATATTTGTAAATAAGCAATGTTAACAAGCATGCTAGTATTAATAGTAAGTTCGATTGTTCAAGAATTAAAAGCAGTAAATAACAGCGGGTAAATATTAGCTTTATGAAAGCACTTTATCTAACTTTAAATGTTGTAGGCTTATATTATTAAGTTGGAAATCGCATAGGCTTAAATTGCCTGAGTGTTAGATAGAATGAAGCTTTTTAAATAAGAGGAGGTTAACTAGTTAATGGAAAAACGTAAGATGAAAACGATGGATGGGACTAAGGCAGCAGCATATGTTTCTTATGCTTTTACCGAATGTGCCTGCATTTACCCAATTACTCCATCCTCTCCTATGGCGGAGTATGTTGATGAATGGAGCGCTCAGGGAAAGAAAAACATTTTTGGACAAACAGTTGACGTAACTGAAATGCAGTCTGAAGCCGGCGCTGCTGGAGCGTTGCACGGTGCGCTGAGTGCTGGTGCTTTGTCAACCACCTATACTGCATCACAAGGTTTACTTCTGATGATCCCGAATATGTACAAAATTGCCGGCGAGCTTCTGCCCGGTGTTATGCATGTAACTGCGCGCAGCCTGTCTACTCATGCCTTGAATATTTTTGGCGACCATTCTGATGTAATGGCTACCTCTCAAACAGGTTGGGCACAGCTGTGCTCTAACAGTGTTCAGGAAGTTATGGATTTAGCTGGTGTAGCACATTTGGCAGCAATTAAATCCAGGGTACCTTTCCAGCATTTTTTTGATGGTTTTAGAACTTCTCATGAACAACAGAAAATTGAAACGATTGATTACGATGATTTTGCCAAGCTAGTTGATATGGATGCTGTCAAAGCTTTCAGAGACAACAGCTTGAATCCTGACCGCCCGGTTATCAGGGGCTCCAATCAGAACCCGGATATTTTCTTCCAGGCCAGGGAAGCATGCAGCCCGTTTTTCGAAAAAGTACCCGATATCGTTGCAGAGTATATGCGGGAAATTGGCAAGATTACCGGCAGACAATATAAGCCCTTTGATTATTATGGAGCACCAGACGCTGAATATATTATTGTAGCCATGGGATCTATTTGTGATGCTGCCGAGGAAACAATTAATTATTTAATGGCCAAGGGAGAAAAAGTAGGTATAATTAAAGTACATTTATATAGGCCATTTTCCGCTAAATATTTCTTTGATGTTTTCCCGAAAACAGTGAAGAAGATTGCTGTGCTTGATCGAGTTAAAGTTCCCGGTGCTGCCGGAGAACCTTTATATAAAGATGTTTGTAACTTATTCTTTAATTCCGAAATGAAGCCTCTTATCGTTGGAGGGCGCTACGGCCTTGGTTCTAAGGACACGCTACCTTCAGATGTTGTGGCGGTATTTGAAAATCTTAAAGCGGATCAGCCTAAAAACGGGTTTACCATCAGCATTATTGACGATGTTAGTTTAACTTCTCTGCCAAGGGGCGAAGACATTGACGTTACTCCGGAAGGAACAATCCAGTGCAAGTTCTTTGGACTTGGTTCTGATGGTACAGTAGGTGCTAATAAGCAAGCAGTGGAAATTATTGGCGACAACACAGATCTTTACGCACAGGCTTATTTCGCTTATGACTCCAAGAAATCAGGTGGTATCACCATTTCCCACTTGCGTTTTGGGAAAAAACCGATCAAAGCGCCTTATTTGATTAGCTCCGCGAATTTTATTTCGTGCAGTAACCAACAATATGTAAATATGTATGATTTAACAGCCGGCTTAAAGCCTGGCGGTAGCTTTTTGCTGAATTGCACTTGGACACCGGATGAATTAAACGAGAAGTTACCGGCTAAAATGAAGAGATACCTGGCAAAAAATAATATTAATTTCTATACCATAAATGCTGTTGGCATTGCTAGAGAGCTTGGCTTGGGTAATCGTACCAATATGATTATGCAGTCTGCTTTCTTCAAATTGGCTAAAGTTATTCCTCTTGAAGAAGCTGTAGGTTACATGAAGGAGCAGATCCAAAAGGCTTACGGTAGAAAAGGTGAGAAGCTTGTTAATATGAACAATGCATCAGTTGACGCAGGTATCGATAAATTGGTTAAAATTGATATTCCGGCTGATTGGGCCGATGTTCCCGATGATGAGGTCGTTACAATGGAAGAACCTGAATTCATCACCAACATCTTAAGACCTATGGCCAAGCAGGAGGGAGATAAACTGCCCGTAAGCGCCTTTAATGGTGTTGAAGACGGTACCTTCCCGCCCGGCACTGCTAAATACGAAAAACGCGGTGTTGCAGCGTTTGTTCCCCGGTGGATCAAAGAGAATTGTATTCAGTGTAACAGATGTTCGCTGGTGTGCCCACACGCTGCCATAAGACCTGTCCTGTTAACTGAAGTTGAACTAAAGAACGCTCCGGCAGGATTTGAAACCAAGCCGGCTAATGGATCGCAATTGAAAGGATTGGAATACCGCATGCAGATTACGCCCTTAGACTGCATGGGGTGTGAATCTTGTGTTAATGTCTGTCCTGCGAAGGAAAAAGCTCTGGTTATGGAAAGCATTGAAAGTCAGGTAAATGTGGAAGCAGCCAACTGGGAATTTGCAATGACAATTCCCGTAAAAGATAATCTAGTAAATAAATACAGCGTAAAAGGAAGTCAGTTCTGCCAGCCGCTGTTGGAATTCTCCGGTGCCTGCGCAGGTTGCGGAGAAACACCGTATATCAAGCTGCTTACCCAGTTATACGGAGACAGAATGATGATAGCAAATGCCACTGGTTGTTCCTCTATCTGGGCTGCTGCAGCTCCTTCAATGCCTTACACGAAGAATGCAGAAGGCAAGGGTCCGGCTTGGTCTAATTCTCTGTTTGAAGACAGTGCGGAATTCGGCTTTGGTCTGTATCTGGGAACTAAGAAGATCAGAAATAAAATTGCCGAACTGATGCAGGAAGCTTTATCGCTGGATATTTCACCAGAATTAAAGGGAGCTATGAAGGAATGGTTGGATGGCATGAACAGTGCTGAAGCATCTAAGGTTGCTGCAGCAAAAGTACTGTCCCTATTAGAAGGCCAGACCAATCCTGTGCTAAAGGCGATTGCTGATCGGAAAGATTTCCTAATTAAGAAATCAAACTGGGCCTTCGGCGGAGATGGTTGGGGTTATGACATCGGTTACGGCGGCATTGACCATGTGCTAGCATCAGGTGAAGATATCAATATCCTGGTGTTGGATACCGAAGTATATTCAAATACCGGTGGTCAGTCTTCTAAAGCGACCCCTGCGGCCGCTGTAGCGAAGTTTGCTTCCTCCGGCAAAAAGACGAAAAAGAAAGACCTCGGCGCCATGGCCATGATGTATGGCTATGTATATGTAGCGCAGGTGGCTATGGGAGCTGACCCGGATCAATGCGTTAAAGCTTTTAAGGAAGCTGAAGCATATCCCGGTCCATCCTTGATTATCGCGTACGCTCCCTGTATTAACCACGGTATTGATATGGCTAAGAGCCAGCTTGAAATGGATCGGGCTGTTAAATCGGGATACTGGCACCTATACAGGTTTAACCCCGAACTCAAAAAAGAAGGCAAGAATCCATTTACTCTTGACTCAAAAGAGCCAAATTTGGATTCTTTCAGAGATTTCATTATGAGCGAAGTGCGTTACAGTTCACTGGCTAAACTGTTCCCGGAACAAGCAGAACAGCTCTTTGCTAAAACGGAAGCAGATGCCAGGGAGAGATATGAGTTCTACAAGAAGCAGGCAGAACGCTAAAATTTGCTGTTAAATTATTAATTAGCTAAGAAACGGAGGACATTATTGTCCTCCGTTTCTACGCAGCAAAGCATTTAATGAGTAGTACATATTTCCATCGTTTTATGCGCTGAAAAGTAAGGAGTGATACGTTAATGATAGGTATCCAACCAAGTTGGCAGGAAGAAGTTAAGCAAGTTGCTTATGGCATTCGTCGCCGAGTGCTGGAGCATACCGTCATAAATAAAGGCGGGTATTTAAGTCAAGCCTGTTCCGCTGCTGAAATACTTGCCACGATGTATATACGTATTATGAACTTAGGAAAAACTGATGAACCTCTTATGCCCCTACCGTTTACCGGTGTACCTGGTCCGAATAACCCTAACGCATTTACGGGTGCTATATTTAATGGCCCTAAAGGACCTCAATATGACCGTTTTATATTATCACCATCTCAGTATGCATTGGTATTATATGCTTTATTAATTGAGGTGAACAGAATGGCACCGGAGGGACTGCATCAATTTAATGTAGACGGTTATACAGTGGAAATGATTGGTGCGATGCACTCACCTGGTATGGAGGTTATGACAGGCTCCCTGGGACAGGGTTTAAGCCAGGCGGCCGGTATAGCTATGGCTAGAAAATTAAGGGGAGATACAGGTAAGGTATGGGTTTTTATGTCCGATGGTGAATGGCAATCTGGCCAAAATTGGGAGGCCCTGCAAGCAATATCCTTTTACAAACTAGATAACCTGGGTATTTATATAGATGCAAACGGCCAGCAATGTGATGGTGCCATGTGCGAGGTCATGAATATAGAACCTTTTGCTGATCGCTTAACTGCATTTGGAGCCAAGGTATACAGAGTTGATGGCCATGATTTGGATATGCTTGTGAAACCTATTCTAGAACCTGTTCAGCAAGGTAAGCCACTGATCGTAATAGCTGATACCATTCCATGGAGAGGTATAGAAATTTTAAAAGAGAGATATCCAAAGTTACATTACGTGCGTTTTTTTACCGAACAAGAACGCGAACAATACGCTGCCATATTAAAAAGCTTATAGGTTAAAAAGGAGTTTAACTAGATGGAAATACTATCAAAAGTTCACGCGCGAAACTTGGTAGAGTGGGCTAAAAATAAACCGGACGTTTACGTTCTTTCGGCTGACTTAACAAATTCAACAGAAATTGATCTTTTCCGCGACACTTATCCAGACCGTTTTTTATCCATGGGGGTAGCAGAACAAAACATGATAAGTTTTGCAGGGGGTATGACACGGGAAGGATTATATCCCTTCATCCATACTTTTGCTGTTTTTATATACCGGCGGGCATATGACCAAATTGCTATTTCCGTAGCATATCCAAACCTCCCGGTGCGAATGTTTGGTTTTTTGCCAGGAGTAACTACTCCTGGTGGTGCGACACACCAATCAATTGAAGATATTTCCATAATGCGCTCTTTGCCAAATATGACTATACTTGAGTGTGGTGATGCTACAGATGTGGAAAGTGTGTTGGATTTAGCCCATAGTATTAATGGACCGGTTTATGTTCGTATGCTGCGGGGGGAAATACCTCGGTTGTTTGCTCAACAAGACAAGATGCAGCTTAACCAAGCAAGAACTATCAGCAGAGGAAATGATATAACGGTATTATCATCCGGTATATGTACAGAAGAGGCGATGTATGCCATACAAGCCATGCAAAGGGTGGGGCTATCCATACAACATATGCATATTACAACCCTTAAGCCTTTTAGTGATGATCAAGTATTGGAAGCAATAGCTAATTCTCATTATGGTGTTATCACTATGGAGAATCATTCTATTATAGGTGGGCTAGGTACAATTATTGGCGAACAAATGGCTGAATCCGGGATAGGCAAGAAACTGGTGCGGATTGGTTTGAAGGATACATTTATTCATGGAGCCAGCAGGTCTTACTTGATGCGCGAATATCATTTGGATGCGGCGGCGCTGATTGAAGAGGTGGGCAAGTTGATCGGTCATGATCTCAACATAGATGAAGATGAGCTGGCTCGTGCTTACGTTGCGCCCATACACAGCAATGCTAAGGTGGAGGCTCTGTAATGATATCAGGAGAACGATTTTCAGTAATCTACCGTCTGGTAGGAAAAGAGAAGGAAGCTTATCGCAAGGCACGGGATATCTGCTTAGAGCAGACAGTGGAGTTTCCGGAAGAACTTATCCCCGATGGGATGATTAAAGATGAAATAGTTGGCCGGATTGAGAACTTTTTGCCTGTGAGCAACAACGTTTATGAGGTTACGATAAGTTATGCAAACGAACTAACTGCAAATGAATTTACTCAACTAATTAATGTTGTATTTGGAAATATAAGTATTAAACCGGGTTATCGGGTTGAACGGCTAGAATTGCCTCATAGTATGTTGAGCCAATTCCAGGGACCTCGGTATGGACGTGCAGGTCTGCGAGAATATCTTGGCGTTAAAGACCGGCCGCTATTATTTACTGCATTAAAGCCATTGGGGTTAAACCCCGAACAATTTGCTGATATGGCTTACAAATGCGCTTTAGGTGGCATTGATATTATTAAGGACGACCATGGCTTAACGGATCAAGTATTTGCACCCTTTAATGAGCGGGTCTATCGCTGCGTTGAGGCAGTGGAGAAAGCCAACCGGGAAACTGGTTTGCGCTGCATTTATGTTCCTAATATAACAGCACCCATGGATAAGCTTTTAGCTCGTGCCAAGACAGCTAAGGCAATGGGGGCTAAAGGGTTGGTGGTTTCACCTGCCATTGTTGGGTTGGACGCAATGCGGTTTTTAGCTAATAACGATGAAATTGCTCTGCCGATCTTTAGTCATCCGGCTTTTCAGGGAAGCTATGTACTAGCTAAAAACAACGGTATTTCTCACTTTGCTCTATTTGGGCAAATTACCCGATTAGCCGGAGCTGATGCAATCATTTATCCCAATTATGGCGGGAGGTTTTCCTTCAATCGTGAAGAATGTGAAGCCATAGTAATGGGTACAAGTGTAGCAATGGAACATATTAAAAGCATCTTCCCAAGTCCGGGAGGGGGCATTAGCCTGGACCGAATTGAGAAGCTATTAGAGGTTTATGGAAGGGAAGTTATATTTCTAGTAGGTGGAGGTTTATTTAAGCAAGGTAATGATTTGATTGAAAGTTGTCGATTTATTAATCAGCTAGTAAATAAATATTAGATAAATTCTATGAAGAGTGAGATAATTAATATTTTCCTATAAAATTTGCTATTTATTATAAATCATGGTATGATTGTTA
This sequence comes from Sporotomaculum syntrophicum, assembly GCF_009932395.1. Classification (GTDB taxonomy): domain Bacteria; phylum Bacillota; class Desulfotomaculia; order Desulfotomaculales; family Desulfallaceae; genus Sporotomaculum; species Sporotomaculum syntrophicum. The sequence continues at coordinate 120,539 of NZ_LSRS01000002.1, read as the reverse complement.
TTGCGTTAAAAAGTTGAGAAACCGTTTTTTTGAGGCCTCTGATTTATATTATTGGTCAGGGTTTTTGGTTCAAAGCTTTTTGATCGATTTTATAGTAAAGGAGGTTTTAAAAAATTGGAAGGAAAGGTCAAATGGTTTAATGCCGATAAAGGGTTTGGTTTTATTGAAACAAGTGAAGGAAATGATGTATTTGTTCACTTTTCCGCAATCCTTGGGGAAGGATTTAAGACTCTTGATGAAGGACAATTTGTTACTTTTGACGTAGTTGAAGGCAATCGTGGTCCTCAAGCTGCGAATGTTCAAAAGTAATATACAGCCACAAATTGATACTGTTAAAGAAGGGTAGTACCTATTGGTAGACCCTTCTTTTTTTGTTTTTTTATGTGACATGATAGGCTGTTTTTGTAGATATATTTAATCTGACCGAGGTAAATGATTAATTTTCGATAAGACCTGACAAAATTAGATTGAAATTAATAATTTTAAGGAGATAAAGGTCTTTTTTTGTTTTATAGTAATTTATTGACATGCAACTTACAATATATTATTCTTTAGCAAAAGCACTATTTAATTTAAACTTATTTGTTAGAATTTTTATATGTTTGCTGTATAGTACGGATATCAACTAACAAATTAATATAAATTTATGTAACTTGGAATCATAATTTAGTGGGTTTTTTTGGCAGGATAAATTATTCAAATTATAGTTATGTTGCCAAAGCATCGCCTAATTGTAAAACAATATGGCTACTTGAAGCAACTTCTGGGGGCGAAGTGGATGGAGGGTAAGCTAGTTAATGCATGTAGTAGGGAAAAAATTGAATCAAGGTTTAGCGAGCAACAACGTAAGCAGCTGCAACATGAAATTAAAATATATATGCAGCAGTATTTTAAACAGAAATTAGGTAAAGGCGTTGACTATACTAAAATTACTATTTTTGAAGATATGCTTATTATCAGGGGGGAAGGTTTTTTAACGGAGCCGGAAAAATTTATTGCCCAGACCTCATCCGGTAGGAAAACCATCAGGGCAGCTAGGACTCACGTAGTATTGCAACACTGGCATGATAACAAAAAATATATTGAAGAAAAATTAAACGCCAAAGTTATTCATCATATTTATGACATAGAACCGGAAAACGACTTTTGGATGCATGCTGTAGTTTTTGACCGTAATTTTTTTGATAGATAATTACGCCTAATTGAATATATAATGTTTGGTAGGCTTAAGAAAGACCTTCGGGTAGTTCGCGGAAGACCAATGTTATTAGGGGAAACTCGGAAAAGTGTTCCCTTTATAATATTGGTCTTATTTAATTTATGATTAGAAAGATAATAGGCTTTTGACTTTGGAAATTGTTATATGGTTGGCAGTAATAACCTATAGGGTTAAAAATATAAAGAGGAGGTAATAAAATGAGTGACACTATGAAAGCATTGGTTTATCGCGGTCCAGAAAAAATTGGCTTAGAGGATGTGCCGGTACCAAAAATTATCGAGCCGGATGACGCCATTGTTAGGGTTACTACATCTACTATCTGTGGGACAGATATTCATATTTGGCATGGAGGCATGCCGGAAGTAGAACCCGGGAGAGTAATTGGTCATGAGTTTGTGGGAGAAGTTGTTGAAATAGGTCCGGCAGTCAGAAACGCGAAGGTTGGAGATAAGGTTGCTGTTTCCTGTGTTACGCAGTGTGGTGAGTGCTTCTATTGCGTTCGCGGCATTTATTCTCATTGCACCACCGGCAGCTGGATTTTTGGCTATATGATTGATGGCTGCCAGGCCGAATATGTAAGAGTTCCTCACGCTAATCTAGGAATGTTCTCTATCCCGGAAGGGTTGACCGAAGAAAACGTTTTATTTGTAGGCGATATTTTATCCACCGGATATTTCGGTGCGGAAAATGCCGAGATTGAACCAGGGGATACTGTAGCGGTGATGGGTTGTGGGCCTGTGGGTATGTGCGCCATGACTACAGCCAGGTTATGGGGCCCTTCCAAAATAATCGCTGTTGATATCAACCAGCAAAGATTGGATGTCGCGTTAGCCCAGGGTATAGCGGATGTTGCAGTTAATCCATTGAATGGAGATGCCGTCGAGCAAATCAAAGAAATGACCGGCGGTATGGGCGCTGACAGAACTATTGAAGCCAATGGTTTTAAAGCCACCTATGATATGGCCATAGATGCTGTAAGGCCGGGCGGTAACGTTTCCTTTATCGGTGTATTTGAAAAACCCCAGGAACTTGCTATGAATACGTTATGGATCAAGAATATTAAAATTAGCATGGGCTTGCTTAATGCCAATCGCATTCCGGAATTAATCAAACTAATTCAGGCAGGGAAAATCAGCACCGACTTTCTGATTACCCATAGAGCTCCCTTAAATGATATTGTCACCGGTTATGATGTGTTTGGTAATAAGAAGGATAACTGCTTGAAATGGATCGTCACACCTTATCAGAGATAAGGCAAATGTAAATTGCTTATAAGGATATGATGATTAAATCTAAGGCTTAAAAGAGCTGCTGCAAACCGGGCTATAGAACTCGTTGCAGCAGCCTTTTTGTATTACAAACTCACCTGGATCTAAATGCGAGTGTTATTTAACTACTTAATTTGCAGCTTTTAAGACAGCATCATGATGTTGCTGTACATAGGATACAGATATGCCGGAGCCGTGAGGCTGGCTATTATACAAATACATATCAAAATGTCCGGTTACACCGTTATCGGTGATATTTTCTATATTTGTGTGGGGCATACCGGACAGTGAGGCAGCGATGGCTTGTCCATCAACCTGGATACATACTGGTCTGGGTGTCCAGGTCCACTTGGTAAAAAGGGCTAACATGGTGTCGGTGTCCGCTTTGGTTAACGGCTCAATATCGCAGTGATTGGACCCGCCCAAAACTGCTAAACGCATGGATTTACCGGTTTGAGTGTCAATAGCTGTAAATTTTTGGCCTGGTTTTAATAAATTTATACCTTCTTTAAACCAATCGACTAACCGGCCATGTCTTGTTGAACTATCTGCTACCTGCGCCTGCATTGCCTGTGGGCGGTCAACATAACTTCTAGAAACGCTGCTGCTGTTTAAGACCAGAGTTTGCCCGGCGAAAATCATATCGCCCTGAATATTGTTTAAATTACGCATGACATCAATGCTAACCCCAAACCTTTGGGAAATGCCCCCAAGTGTATCACCTGCTTTTACCAGGTAAGAGCCCGGAGGTGTATAATTGGTAGTTAAACTTGTGGTTGTTTCTGTAATATTTGACGATCGGTATATATTGTCGAGCTGGATTATTTGACCTATAGCTAAATTATCATTTTTTAAATTATTAATTGCTTTTAATTTATCTACACTACTACCATATTTTTTGGCAAGTTGCCATAGTGTATCTCCTTGCACCACAGTATGGCTGGCTGCACAAGCTAGATTGTTATTTAAAAAAAGCAAGAGCAGCAAACCCGGCAGTAAAATTTTTATTCTAGCCATCTTTTATCCCCTTAAAAAATATTTAATTCTAATGTAAAAAATTCTATGCCGGGGAATAATATCCTTTATTTATTTGTTGAAAAAGGCGAAAATATCAAATTTTTCGCAATAAAAAAAGCAATGTACAAATTTATGTTAAAATAATTGACAATATGTTTATTTTTTCCGTAACAGCACGAGTCTATCATGCTTCAGCGGCGCTAACTCCACTCAGGAAACCTGTGGAGAAAGCGATTTGTAAATTATACCCTCCTGTTAAAGCATCAACATCAATTACTTCACCTGCAAAATATAGCCCTTTTATAATTTTGGACTCCAGGGTTGAAGGGTTGATTTCTTTCACGTTTATGCCGCCACTAGTCACAATTGCTTCACTTAGTGGGCGGGTGCCGGTAACGGTCATAGGGATATTTTTTAACGTGTGTGCCAATAGTAACCGCTCATTTCTATTAATCTGGTTTACCTGCTTGTGTATATTAATACCAGATAAATATAAAACAACGGAAATCATTTTCTGTGGCAGCAGATCATCCAGGGCATTCTTAAGTTGCTTACCACTGAATTTATTAAAATCTCTTTGTAATCGGGCATCTAGCTGCTCTAAGGTCAATGCTGGTTTTAAATCAATAAATAACTGCACCGGCTTATTGGTCGATTCAGCAATATAATCTCTAATGAGGCTGCTTAGAGTCAAAATTATGGGGCCGGATACGCCGAAATGAGTAAATATCATTTCTCCGAATTGTTCTGCTTTGACCTTGTTATTGAGCAGTGCTTTAATGGACACATTTTTCAAGGATAAGCCTTGCAACTTTTTAACCCAGTTTTCTTTAATTACTAATGGAATTAAAGCCGGTTTAGGCGCTTTTATAGTATGGCCTAGCTGACGGGCCATACTATAGCCGTCTCCGGTAGATCCTGTTTGAGGGTAGGACATACCACCCGTGGCAATAATTACTTTTGGTGCTGTTATTTGTTCGCCGCTGTTTAAAAACACGCCTGTTACCTGTTTATTCTGAAACGTTATTTTTTTAACTTTTATAAGCAATTCTATCTCTACTTTGTTCTTTTGCAGGTGTTTTTGTAGCGCTTTAATAACATCGCTTGATTTGTCTGAGGCGGGAAAAACTCTATTGCCTTGCTCGACTTTGGTTGGCACGCCCAATGAGTTCAGTAGTTCAACCAGGCCGTAGTTATCAAAAGATTTAAAAGCGCTGTATAAAAATTTGGGATTGGTTGTGACGTTATCGAAAAAATCATTTATGTCCCCGTAATTTGTAACATTACAGCGTCCCTTGCCTGTTAGATAGAGCTTTTTACCAAGTTTTTCGTTTTTTTCCAACAAAATAACGTTCAGTCCTTTAGCTGCAGCAGTAGCTGCGCTTAGCATGCCTGCAGGACCGCCTCCAATGACTATCAAATCGTAATCCATTGCTGTTCCGCCTTCCGATTTAATAAAAAGTACGAGATCCCAAGTAGCAATTTAATAATACTATTATTGGATAAAAAGTCCAATTAAATAAATATCAATCGGAGATTACTGCAAAGAATCTGGGCTAATGGATATGAAACGTAAAAATTTCCAAAGTAAGGTCTACTTGTGTTATGATAAAAAAATAGCACTGAGATTAGGTGTTTATTACGTAGGATAGTCCGGCCAATCCATTCATTTGTTTTTACTTTTAATGCCGTGGGTATGCTATAAATAATAAATCAAGCAGTAAAGGGGAATAGTAGTATGGCAGTTTTCACTGATTTTAATTTAACCGAGCCTGTGATAAAGGCGCTTAATAACTTGGGTTTTGAGGAGGCAACGCCGATACAAGAGCTGGCTATACCCGTGGGTTTACAAGGATATGACCTAATTGGGCAGGCTCACACCGGTACTGGTAAAACAGCGGCCTTTGGTATACCCTTGATGGAGCTTTTACATGTTGGACGAGAATATATCCAGGCAATTGTATTAACACCCACCCGTGAATTAGCTGTCCAGGTGGCTGAAGAGCTAAATAAACTTGGGCAATACAAGGGTATTCGCACATTACCTATATACGGTGGTCAGGATATTAACCGCCAGATTAGAGCACTTAAAAAAAAGCCTCATATTATCGTAGGTACGCCGGGGCGTTTAATGGACCACATGGGGCGTAAAACGATACGCCTGAACCAGGTTAACATGGTGGTTTTAGATGAGGCAGATGAAATGTTAAATATGGGTTTTATCGAGGATATCGAGAATATCCTTAAAGATATTCCCGAGGAAAGGCAGACAATGCTTTTTTCAGCTACCATACCTGCTCCAATCCGTGCATTGGCCGAGCGGTTTATGAACAGTCCGGAGGTTATTAAGGTAGAATCCCGGCAAATGACTGTGCCGATAATCGAGCAGAGCTATATTGAGGTGCAGGAGAAACAAAAATTTGAAGTGCTGTGCCGCTTATTGGACACCCAAGCCCCTGAACGTGCGATTATTTTTGGCCGAACCAAGCGTCGTGTTGATGAACTGTTTGAAGGCTTGAATAAACGCGGTTACTCGGCTGAAGGTATCCACGGAGATTTATCCCAGGCCAGGCGTGACCAGGTAATGCGCCAATTTAAAGAAGGTACTATCGAAGTGTTGGTGGCCACTGATGTTGCCGCCAGGGGGCTGGATATAACCGGTGTGACCCATATATATAATTTTGATATTCCTCAGGATCCGGAGGGTTATGTGCACCGTATAGGACGAACCGGGCGAGCAGGCAAAGCGGGCGTAGCCATTACTTTAGTGACACCCAGGGAAATTCACCACTTAAGAGTTATTGAAAATATGACCAGGGGCAAAATTACACGCCGTCCCATGCCAACGTTAAAAGATGCTATAGAAGGGCAACAGCGCATTGCGGTGGAAAGGTTGATGACGGCTGTGGAAAAAGAGAATATCGAGAACTACAGGGCTCTAGCCGAGGGATTATTGGAAGAGACCGATTCGGTTACTCTACTCTCAGCGGCATTAAAAGTACTCACTAAGGAACCGGATCAGACCCCTGTGGCATTAACAGAGGAAGTACCTATAAAAATGAAGAAGAACAAAAATTTACACGCCGGTCAAAGGGGCTATTATGGCGTTCCTAATAGAAAGAAAAACAATACAGGAGCCGGTGATGGTTTCAGGAGAAAAAAACGATCAAGTAGCCGGTCATTTTAGAACCCTCAACACCAATAACCTAAAGTTACCAGATAATGATATAAGTTAACTATTGCGAAATATTAATTACTTTGCTATAATTTCATTAAGCACCATCCATACAGTGACTCAGGTTGTACGGTATGCAAGAAGCGTCGGATTTTGTGGTTCGGGTTCATTGCGATAAGTAAGCCAGTCTATGGGTAGTGTATTTTGTTTTAGGTGTGTTGCTAAAGTAAGTGGAAATTAATTTTATGTCGGTTACTTGTTCGGTGAAGTTTTGATTAGGCATTCTGTAAATTTGGTTAAGCAAGGTTATTACCTGCATATGAACGTAAGAATAAACAAGTGGAGAATTATATTGTTTGATTGTTTGCGAAAACCTGTAAGGATGGTTGCTGATGAGAGAAGGTCCGACGCCTTCTCTCATATTATGTACAGGTAGTTGCCAAGCCTACCAATATTATATTGATGGTTTAGCGTATAATTATAATTAAAAGGTCTTGCGGTTAAACTAAAAGATATGTATAATAATTAATGCGCGGTTGAAAGCGCTATAATTTAATACAATGCATAATGTAGATCATGGAGAGATGGCTGAGTTGGTCGAAGGCGCACGACTGGAAATCGTGTAGACGGTTTGACCCCGTCTCGAGGGTTCGAATCCCTCTCTCTCCGCCATTAATTAGGTATAAGGACGGACTTGGCTGTTATAACGGGTCTGTCCTTGTTCCTAAACAGACGATTTTATTCTTGGCCGTGCTAGATGGGGAGGTAGCGGTGCCCTGTACCCGCAATCCGCTGTAGCGGGGTTGAATTCCTACCCGAGGGTTTGGCTTGTGAGGTCTGGCTTTTGTAAGGGGTGTTGACGATTGGGTCTTGCGCGACGGAGGCTTTTGAACCGTGTCAGGTCCTGACGGAAGCAGCACTAAGAAAGTTTATCCGGGTGCCGCAAGGGTGCCTGGTCCGAGCTACCTGCAGAAGTAACGCTTGGAAGCTAATATTCGACGGCGGGTGCACGGCCATTAATTTTATTATTTTAATCAGGAAACCGGCTATTAGGTCGGTTTCCTGATTTGTTTATTGAAGAAGTAAACCAGTGAAGGTTTATATGAAAGGAAATAGCGGGTACAGCGGCGAAATTAATATATTGGTTAATTTATGTAGGGGGTGTGGATGGTGAGTTACCAAGCCTTGTACCGGAAATGGCGACCGCAGCAGCTGGTTGATATTGTTGGACAACTGCATGTTACAGAGACGCTGCGCAATGCATTGATGGCAGGCAAAGTGAGCCACGCCTATTTATTTTGCGGGCCCCGGGGCACAGGCAAAACAAGTACGGCCAAGGTGCTGGCGAGGGCGATAAACTGCCTTGAACAACAAAATGGAGAACCATGCAACCAGTGCCGAAATTGTCAGGAGATATTGTCAGGCGCAACTATGGATGTAATTGAAATTGATGCTGCGTCCAACCGTGGCATTGATGAAATACGGGAGTTGAAAGAGAATATAAAATTTTATCCCTCGCTTGGCGGTAAACGGATATACATAGTGGATGAGGTGCATATGCTCACCAATGAAGCGTTCAATGCGCTGTTAAAAACATTGGAAGAGCCGCCGGAGCATGTTGTATTCGTACTGGCTACAACGGAGTCGCACAAGGTACCTCTTACTATACTATCCCGCTGTCAGCGTTTTGATTTTCATCCTATATCGGATGAACTTATTGCTCAGCATCTGGAGATGGTAGCGGAGAAAAGCAATTTTAAGGTAAGCGGAGAAGCGGTGCGGGTGATCGCCCGGGCTGCCGGAGGCAGTTTGCGTGATGCCTTAAGTGTATTGGAGCAGGCGCTTATACTCTGCGGAGAAACTGCCGTTACCACTGATACGGTGCATAATATTTTGGGTACGGTAGCTGATGATGTACTTCTTGAACTGACTACAGGGTTGGCAGGAAAAAGAGCGGCTTCAGTAATAAAGCAGGTGGCTGATATTGTTGCCGAGGGTAAAGATTTAAGACAATTAACCAGGGAATTGACGGAATACCTGCGCAGGTTGCTAATAGCTATGTTGTCACCGGAAGGGACGGGGGAAACAGGATTTGGCATGCCCCCGGCAGGATTATCAAAGTTATTTACGCGCCAACAATTAATTAAAGCAATAGATTGCCTGGTAGAAGCAGAACAGGTCATGCGCCGCAGTGCTTCTCCGAGGGTTGTGCTGGAGTTGGCACTAGTGCGAGTTATGGACGATAGCTATAATTTAGCTGCAGATGAATTGTTGCCCAGAATTGAGCGTCTTGAACAAATGCTAGCCAATGAGAAACAGCCAAGAAATACCGCGCCGGAACCAAGTGACGATTATAGGCAAAACATCAAACCAACGCTTAAATCTACGGTGGTTGAAAAAAATAACCAGCTCAACTCCCGGGATGATGGTCAGCAGACCAAAATGGGTAATACTAAGGTTAATCCCTCTGTGTCAAGTTTAGAAAAACCAGATAGTGAAACCCCGAGTTTGATAACGGCTACCACAAAGCAGGCATTTGAACCATCGTTTCCAGAAATTCCAATAGCTCCGTTTGAATCTTGTGGTGCTGCATCTGTTCCCGTCAAAATTGCTGGCAATAATACGCCTAATGACTTTGATTATAATATGGAACAAGTTATGAAATGGTGGCCGGAAATAATGGCGGTGGTTAAAAAGACCAACCCGGTTGCTTTTACCTGTTTATGTCAGACTTGGCCAGCAGAAATTAACGAGCATTGTTTAGTGCTTGGTGTGCCCCGGGGAGATGTATTTATCAAAAATATGATTGAGGACCCAGACATTAGACAATTATTAACCCAAACGCTAAATTCAGTAACCCATTTGTCTTGGCAAATACGCTGTCGTTTTTATGATAAACCGCCGCAGGACTGGCTAAAAAGTGCTGAGCAATTGGATGCAAAAGAAGCGATAAGCCTGTTTCAGGGAGAAGTGGTATCCCTGGAAAAGGATTAGATAATAAATAAGGAGGTACTTGATATGGGTGGAAATATGGCTAAAATGATGAAGCAAGTACAAAAGATGCAGGCGGACATGGCTAAAATGCAGGAAGAACTAGCTAACCGGACAGTAGAAAGCACTGCTGGCGGCGGTGTGGTACGGGTAGTGGCCAATGGTCGCCAGGAAATCGTTTCTGTTGAAATTAAGCCCGAAGCGGTAGATCCGGAAGATGTAGAAATGCTTCAGGATCTGGTTTTAACAGCAGTCAATGAAGCTTTAAAACTTGCTCAGGATATGATGACCAAGGAAATGGGCAAATTAACCGGTGGGCTTAATATACCCGGGTTATTTTAAAAGTGAAACGATTGCAGTACGCTAGTGCATTGACACGCTTAATCGGTGAATTGGCAAGGTTACCCGGGATTGGGTCAAAAACTGCACAACGTCTGGCCTTTTTTTTATTGAGCGCTCCCCCGGAGGTAGCCGTCAATCTGGCTGAGGCTATCAGGGAGGCTCGTGAAAAGGTGCGACGCTGTTCTGAGTGCGGTAACCTTACTGATGTAGAGCCCTGCGCTGTATGCGCAAGCGATATGCGCAACAAGAACGTAATTTGCGTGGTGCAGGATCCCCGAGATGTAGCGGCCATAGAAAAATATCGCGGTTATAAGGGCGTTTACCATGTGCTGCACGGAGTTCTTTCCCCTTTGGCGGGTGTAGGGCCGCAGGAACTAAACATTCAAAGTTTATTAGCTCGTCTGGCTAATGGTGTTGTGCAAGAAGTTATTTTGGCTACTAATCCAGATGTGGAAGGGGATGCTACGGCACTGTATTTGGCCCGGTTGATTAAACCACTGGGTATAAAAGTGACCAGAATAGCCCATGGTCTGCCGGTAGGTGCACACTTGGAATACGCTGATGAGGTAACCCTGGGTAAGGCAATTGAAGGACGGCGGGAAATAGAATAAAAGTAATTTTTTCCATTATTACCCCATATATTATTTATTATAATGATTGGGGTGTTAAACGTGGAATGGTTCTTATTAGTTATTGGGTTGCTTATACTGGGGTTGTATGTTAATGCAACAATAATTTCTAAAACGTTGAGATGGCTTTTTAGTTTGGTCGGGTACTTGTTTATCGGTACAGTACTGTTAGTATTGCTTAATTGGGGACTGGGGTATTTGGAGATGCATGTGGCTTATAACCCCTTTACTGTGCTAGTGGCTGGTATTCTGCGATTACCCGGCCTAGTAGTGTTAGTTTTTATGAGCCAGTGGTTTGCATGAAAATAAATAATAAATTCGAACTATGAGATGCTCTTCCTCAAGATAATGAGGAAGTTTTTTTATGCTCTTTTTTTGCTCTTAAAGATAACAAAGGTTGAGGCCAGATTATTTCCGATTTGCTTAATAAAAAATTCATAAAACGTTTCTAGATAATAAAAACTATAGCAAAGATATAAAAAATTCGATTTCGCGGGGGTGAATATAATAAGCTCTCGGTTGGTTGAAGCTTACGTTGGGGAATATGCCAGCGGGAAAAGCGAAGTGGCCGTCAACAGAGCGGTTGATTTGGCTGCCATTGGCCGGAAGGTTACCCTGGTGGATTTAGATATTGTTGAACCGTGTTATACGTTGCGACCCATAAAAAACGGGCTGCGGCAAAAAGGGGTAACCGTGCTGGCCTGGGAAACCAGAGATACTATAGGGTTAGGTGAAGCAGGCAATGTTCTCCGAGCTGAAAATCGCTGGGCTTTACGCAGGACCGGGGATATTGTGCTGGATATTGGTTATGGGGCAGAAGGAGCTAAAACCTTAAACCTGTTGGAAGGGGCGAATTCTGATCCTGATTTAAAGATATATGTTGTGATAAACATTACTAGGCCAATGACGGGCAGTGTCCCGGAGATAGTGGATTACACCCGGGAGTTGGGTAAAGTGCACGGTATTATAAACAACAGCCATCTGGGAAACGAAACTGATTTGGACATTGTTCAGCAGGGGGCTCAGATGGTATATGAAGCGGCTCGGCAGCTGCAATTGCCGGTGGTGGCTACAACGGCAGTTACGGAAATAGCGTCGTTGATTGGGCCGGTGGATATGACTGGAAACCCGGTAAGAAAATTGGCTAGGTATATGCCGCGTACTTTTTGGTAAGTTAAGTAACTCAGAGGAGTTAAGATTCAGGAGGTGTCAAGTGAATGCCGGAAAAACTGATTCAGGGTGAAAAAAAGGTGTTTATGACCGGTAACGAAGTGGTTGCCTGGGCTGCGGTTGCGGCGCAGGCTGAAATCATGTACGGTTACCCCATAACACCCCAGAATGAAATTATGCATTACTGGACCAGGCTGGTACCCAAGTATGGCCTTAAGTTTTTACAGACCGAGGATGAGTTGTCGGCGGGATTTACCACGGCGGGAGGTGTGTTGGCGGGTAGGAGAGCCTTTACGGCTACTGCCGGGCCGGGTAACACTTTAATGCAAGAGCCTTTGAGCATGGCTGAAGCCATGCGGCTGCCTGTAGTAGTGATTGTTCAGCAGCGCGGTGGTCCCTCCACGGCTACGGTAATCTACTCCCAACAGGAAGTTACCCTGACTACTCTGGGCGGCAACGGTGAGGGGTTAAGAGTAGTTTACTCTACGGCCACTCACCAGGAGCTTTTTGATTATACCATTAAAGCTTTTAATACCGCCTGGAAATACCGCTTTCCCACCTTTGTGTTAGGCGACGGCTACCAGGCTAAGATGAGAGAGTCGCTAACCATATATGAGCCGGAACTAAGGGGCATTACCATGGTGCCTACTGAACCATTTGTAGGACGGGATGGCATACCGGGAGTGGACAGGGAGCCGGTCCATTTAAGAAATACATATAATGTGGAAGAAGAGCTTTACGAGGTGCTTGAGAAATATCTGGCAGATTACGCCAGGGTAGCACCGAAAATTGCAGAATACGAGGCCTTTGATATCAAGGATGCTGATCTGGTAGTGATTTCACATGGTGTAGTTTCCCGGGCCTGTAAAGCAGCAGTTAAAGAGCTGCGTGAAGAAGGTTACAGAGTGGGGCATTTCCGTCCCATCACCCTGCGCCCGCTGCCGGTAGAGCAGCTGCGGGAGGTAGCCGGGCAAACCAAACAGCTGCTGGTGGTTGAATCCTCCAATGGTCAGCTGGACAGGTTGGTTAAAGAAGCTATTTATGGCAGTACAGCGAAGATGTTCTCCTTGTTTAAACCAGGTGTGGGTGTAACTACCGAGGAAGTAGTTGCTCAAGTGAAAGGGATAAAAGGTTAAGGTAAGCATGGACAGATTGTTAATGTTTCTGATTATGATATAAACACCCGGATGATGAGACGGAATCTAGATAAAAGGCTGGTTTAAGTAATTGGTATTAATAGTAAGTTAAGGGAGGTTCATTAATAAATGGCTAAGCCGGTAAAAATTATTCTGGCTGGTGAGGGCGGTCAGGGAGTACAATCAGTGGCTGAAATTATTGCCGAGGCGGCTAATGAAGAAGGTCGCGAGGCGTTATATATACCTAATTTTGGTGTAGAGCAGCGGGGTGGTGTATCCGTGGCTTACCTGCAAATTGGCGATGAGCCCATTGGAGCCCCCAAGTTTTTGACCGGTGATATTGTTATAGCACTCAGTGACCGAGCGGTTCGCCGTACCAAGCAGTATGCAGGACCTGATACCTTGTTTGTTTACGATACCAGTATAAAGAATATTGAAAATGAACTACCCAAGAACGCCAAAAAAGTATTGGGTATTCCAGCTATTGAGGTATCTAAGAAAGAGCTGCATCCTCGTGTTTTTAACATCGTTATCATGGGTGCGGTGCTAAAAGCTTCTGGAGTGGTAACTGTAAAGAACGCTAAGGTGGCTCTGGAGCAACTGCTAGGTTATAAATTCGAAAAGGATCCTAAGCTCCGCGAACTGAATTACCGGGCTCTTGAGCGCGGTGTTGAATTGGTAGGCCAGCATATTGTAGAGGAGGGTATGTTAAATGGTTCAAACCTTTATTGGACGAACCTTGGAAGTGAAAAAGACTTTTTGGACACTGTTTCCAGGCCTTTGTAAAGGATGCGGCCTGTGCATTGAAAAGTGTCCCAAAAAATGCATGAGCTGGTCCGATGTACTGGGGGTATATGGTACGCCTTCGGTGGAGATAAACGATGAGTGCATTGCCTGCGGTATTTGCCAGAATTTCTGCCCGGACTGCGCTATAGTAGTGGAAAAAAAGAGATAGTAATATATGAAAGCTGCAGGGGGAGCAATTCCCCAGCAGCTTTTTTATATGGCAGGGACCGGTACCTAGTTCATTACATATACTGATAAGGGTGATGTGATGAGCAAGTGCGTATGTTTTTTTTGCGGATCTGACCTGGTTGTGGAACAAGGTATCTATTTTCGGGGATACTATATTTGCTCGAACTGTGAGGATAAAATTTGTCATTTAACTGTGGACAGTTTAAATTATGAGTTTTATAGAAATGGGTTTAAAAGAATATGGTGTTTGTTGGAGAACTGTTCAGCTTCCGGTAATTCCTGTTTTTGAGCCAGCCGGGCTCTGAGGTGCGCCATTTCTAGGTCGTATTTAATTTGACTAAGGGTAGCTAAATTAATCCCTGTGCGAAATGAAATTTCCATATCAGAGCTACCCTTTTTCCAGGCCCGGATTAAGCTTGGAACATTAGTTCGGTACTTTTGAGAAAGTTTGGCTGTGTTGATATTTGTTGCCTTCACACCATTTTCACACTCCTTTCATATTCTTATTTTAGCCGTTGTCAGCAGCTTTATGATGTAAATGTAATGAAATTGAGGGCCAAAAAAGGTATAACTTGTGGCTCGTTAGTTGACTATATGATAAAATAATATGTTATTAATTTTACAGGAGTAGATCATTGTCGAGCAAGCAGGTACACACTCCTTTAGTAGATGCATTAAAAAAATATAACCAAAATGAGGCTGTACGTTTACATGTACCCGGCCACGGCGGTGGACCGGGACTGCCACTAGCAATGCAGCAAGGTAATCTGCCGGGCTGGGATGTTACTGAACTAGCCGGGTTGGATGACTTGCACAACCCGGCGGGAGTGATCGCTGCAGCTCAACGAGAAGCTGCAGAGCTATACAGCGCCCGATATACTTTTTTTTTAGTGAATGGCACTACGGTTGGTTTGCAGGCTTTGATTGCAGCTACTTGCAGTGAAGCTCGGGCGCTAATCTTACCGCGTAACGTGCACCGGTCGGTGCTAGGCGGTTTGGTGCTTAGTGGTGCCCGTCCAGTGTTTATAGCGCCGGTTATTGTACCTGGATTTAATTTTGCGGCTGGATTTTTGCCGGACAAACTGGAGGACGCCTTGCAACAAAACTTTGAGGCAGGCGCAGTTTTAGCTGTACATCCCTGTTATTATGGGGTGGTGGGTGATTTAGCCGGCGTAGTTAAACTTTGCCGGCAGTACGGGGTGCCTTTGCTGGTGGATGAGGCCCATGGCACACACCTGCGTCTGCACCCTGATCTGCCTGCTGACGCACTGTCTCTGGGCGCTGATGCTGTGGTGCAGAGTGTGCATAAGACTGGGGGCGCGCTGACGCAGGCATCCTGGTTGCACCTGGGCAGTGATCGAATAGCTCAGGAAAAAGTAGCGAATGCGCTACGCTTGCTGCAGACAAGCAGCCCTTCATATATTTTAATGGCCTCACTGGACGCGGCTAGGCGCCAGCTGGCTTTAAATGGCCGGAATAAGCTTGATGAATTATTAAACATAGCTAGTGAGGCAGCGTGGAGGCTCAACGAAATTCCGGGCCTGGCTGTGCTGGGTAATGAACACTTAGTTTGGCCAGGTGCCTTTGGGTATGACCCTACCCGTCTGGTTATTTCGGTTCGGGGGCTGGGAGCAAGCGGGTATGAGATAGCCCGGCAGTTGGCCTCTTTATATGGTATATACCTGGAAATGTCCGATTATTATAACCTGGTGGCAGTTTTATCACTGGGCACAAGTCAGGCGGGTGTGCTAAAATTGGTGAATGCTTTAGCCGAAATTAGCCGGTCAATGGGGGCTGGACATCATATTGGCCAGAATTGTCAAGGACAGCAGGGACTTGATTGGAGCCAATTGTTGCCGCCACAGGTTATGACACCGCGACAAGCTTGGCTGGCGGGGCAAAAAAAAGTTTTGCTTGATGAATCACGGGGATTAGTAAGTGGAGAATTAATTGCAGTTTACCCACCTGGTATAGGGGTAATTTATCCTGGGGAGGAAATTACCCCTGAAATTATAGAATACTTACAACAAGTGCGGGAAATGGATGTGCATATTCAGGGTGCCACGGATCCTACGCTTACATCATTGCTAGTCGTTGATGTGTAAGTTTCTATGGTATTCAACATTAACCATTCGATAAAAAGGGAGCTAAAGGCAATTGTTAGCGGGTAAATTTATTGTATTTGAAGGTATTGATGGAGCAGGGAAAACCACACAGATGCAGCTTTTGGCTGAATTTCTCCATAACAATGACATACCGGTGTTGTGTACCCGTGAACCCGGTGGTACTCAGATTGGGGGCAGACTTCGCGAGGTGCTCTTGGACCGGTCCTGCCATAACATGAGTCACCGTACCGAGGCTTTTCTTTACGCAGCGGATAGGGCTCAACATGTTGCAGAAATAGTAAGGCCTGCGTTAAACAGCGGGGTAACGGTGCTTTGTGACCGTTTTATCTATTCTACCGTTGCCTACCAAGGTTGGGGGCGGGGTATGGAAATAGCATTGTTGCAGCAAATAAATGAACTGGCTACCGATGGGTTGCTACCGGATGCAGTAGTGCTTTTAGATATACCAGTGCTGGTCGGTTTACGCAGGGTATTAAAACATCGCTCTCCTGATCGGTTAGAGGTTGAGCAACAAGCTTTTTTCCAGCGGGTGCGGGAAGGTTATCTTGAGCAGGCCGCTAGGTTGCCAAAAATTTTTCGAGTATTACGAGGAGATGGAGCGGTTGAAATGGTGCATAGGAACATTTTGAAAACGCTCAGCGATTTATAGTAGATAGGCCGGTCTAATGAACATAGGCATTTGTTGTTTGGAGGATAAAAGAGATGTTGTCTCTGCGGGACGTAGTGGGGCATGAACAGGTAGTTAAAAGCCTACAAAGTGCCCTGGCTAATAATTTTGTCAATCATGCCTATACTTTTAGCGGTCCGACGGGGTTGGGCAAAAAATCTGTCGGTTTTGCCTTTGCCCGGGCATTATTGTGTCGCTGTAACCAGGGAGATGCTTGCGGTGAGTGTGACGATTGTAACCGTTCAGAACGGGGCTTGCATCCTGATTTACACATTATCAGCCCGGAGGGAAACTCCATTAAAATTCACCAATTGCGGGCTGTGCAGGAGAGTGCCTCTATTACCGCTTATGGTATGGGCAGACAGGTTTTTTTGATATTACAAGCTGAAAAAATGACTCTAGCTGCCGCTAACTGTTTTTTGAAAACGCTTGAAGAACCTCCTGCCGGAGTAGTGTTTATACTGATTACTGATGAGCCGGCCGGTATGCTGCCAACAGTGCTATCCCGCTGCCAGCAGTATCGCTTTAGTCGTCTGTCTAGAGAAAAAGTGTTGCGGGTTTTAGCTAATAAGGGTTCCGGGGCGTATTATAGTGTAGAAAGTGCCCAGGTGGCTGCAGAGTTGTCCGAAGGATGTCCGGGGCGGGCGCTGGCAATGCTTGAGGATCCTAATAAGCGTATTTCTAGGATAGAGTTGTTAATGCGTATAGTGCGCGGACGTCCAGGCAGTGCATTTTTACCGGTGGACAAACTGACAGAACGGGAAGATTTGGGGGAGTTCATCAATAGTGTGATTCTTATCTTTAGGGACGTCTTAATTTGGCAATTAACCGGCTCTGCAGAACTGTTAATTAATGTAGACCGGCATTCAGATATTATCGAGTTGGCTGGTACTTATGTAAAGCCAGAGGTAATGGATATACTGATAACGGCGGAAAAATCGTCAGATTATCTAGCAAGCAATGTAAACCAGCGCCTTGTGCTTGACTCTTTATTATTTAAAATAACCGGCCAGTGGGATGATGATCGGGGGTAGTGGATATTGCCGTATGCTGTAGTAGGGGTACGTTTTAAAGCGGCGGGTAAAATATATTATTTTGATCCCGGGGAGCTGAATTTATCGGTAAACGATGGGGTTATTGTGGAAACGTCAAGAGGTATTGAGTATGGAACAGTGGTGATTGGTCCTCGGGAAGTGCCTGATGAAGAAGTAGTAGGTGCGTTAAAAATGGTTCTGCGGAGAGCTAATGATGATGATTTGGAACAGCTGCTGGCTAATCGCGAGAAAGAAGCCCGGGCTATGGAGATCTGCCTGGAAAAAATTGAAGGTCATGGGCTGCCCATGAAGCTGGTGGATGTTGAGCAAACCTTCGGTGGTAATAAAATTATCTTTTATTTCACTGCTGATGGGCGAATAGATTTCCGTGAACTAGTCAAAGATTTAGCTGCGATCTTCAGAACCCGTATTGAATTACGTCAGATTGGTGTGCGAGATGAGGCCAAAATGATTGGCGGGTTGGGCTGCTGTGGTAGGGAGCTATGCTGTGCTACTTGGCTGGCCGATTTTGCTTCGGTATCCATTAGAATGGCCAAAGAACAAAACCTTTCACTAAATCCAACTAAAATTTCGGGTATCTGTGGCCGATTAATGTGCTGCCTAAAATTTGAAAATGAGGTTTACGAGCAGGCCAGAGAAGGTTTTCCCGAACTTGGTAAAAAAGTAACTACTCCCGATGGCAATGGCCGGGTGAGTAGTATTAATATTATTAAGCAAACGGTTAATGTTGAGCTACGGGAAAGTAAGCTGGTCAAAGAGTATCCATGCAGCCTAATCGAAATGGAATCCGTGGAGGGTGATCATGTTGAAGCCCCTGACGATAAAAATGAAAGCACTGGAGTCCAGGACACAAGATCTGTTGTCAGAAATCAAAAATCTGAAAGATGTTGTAGAATTGCTCGAAACAGAAAATGCAAGGCTACGACAACACTTAATCCAGATGTATAAGCAAGATAGGAATGAAGTCTTATCGGGTGTCTCACATAAGGTAACAGGGCAACAAAATTTGACTAATCTGCATAACCAGGGTTTTCACATATGTAATGTATATTTTGGCCAAATGCGGGAAAGCGAGTGTTTATTTTGCGCCGCTTTTTTACATCGCGAACAGGGGTGATGGTTGAGCATGACAGGGAAAACCAGTGGCGTCTTGTACCTTTGTGCAACACCGATCGGCAATTTAGAAGATATTACCTTACGAGCACTTAAAGTATTGCGGGAAGTGGACTTGGTTGCGGCTGAAGACACACGTCGTACCCGCAAGTTGTTTAGCCATTATGGTATTCACACTGCTCTAACCAGCTATCATGAGCATAATCGTCAGGCCAAGGGTGGCTATATTATAGAACAGTTGAACGGTGGCCGAAATGTGGCTTTGGTTAGTGATGCGGGAACGCCAGGCATTTCCGACCCGGGTGAAGAACTGGTAAAGGCGGCTCTGGAAAATGGCATCGAGGTGACACCGCTGCCAGGACCCAGTGCTTTGTTGGCTGCACTGACTGTATCCGGCCTGCCACTGGACAGGTTTGTATTTGAAGGTTTTTTGCCTACCAAGCACAAAGAGCGTAGCAAGCGGCTGTCTGAACTAGCCAAGGAACCCAGAACAATTGTTGTGTATGAGTCGCCTCACCGGTTGTTGAAAACGTTAGGTGAATTGATTGATGCTTTTGGTAGGCGGCAAGCATGTGCCGCCCGGGAACTGACTAAAATGCATGAGGAAGTACAGCGTGGTACATTAGACCGGTTGCAAGAGCACTTTAAAAGACAGTCGCTTAGGGGGGAGTTTGTGTTGGTTATCGAAGGCTGTTCCGTAAAAGATGAGCAAGAACAATTAATATATAGAAATTCTGCCTTGTCGCCGGAGGAGTTCGTCCATATGCTGAAGGAGGAAGGAGTATCTCCCAGTAAAGCGATAAAAATAGTATCCCGCCTGAGGAATATCCCCCGACGGGAATTGTACAAAGAAATAAATAGCTCCCAATAAAAAATATTCACTTACTTATGTATCAAGCATTACATCGCTTTTGCATCTTCTTTTACATTTTCAAACATAGCCAGAGCGCAACTCCGGCAGACCAGTTTGCCTTTGTAATGCTGTACATCAGTAGCATTGCCGCAGAATACACAGGCTGGCTCATATTTCTTTAAGATAATTTTTTCTGCATCAACGTAAATTTCCAGAGCATCTTTTTCATCAATACCTAGTGTTCGACGTAATTCAATGGGAATTACCACGCGGCCAAGCTCGTCCACTTTTCTTACAATACCAGTTGATTTCATGTCTTCCCCTCCTTAACAACAAAACATATTCGACATTTATTGATTTAAATCCACAAGTAAATGGTACCAGTGATGGCAGTAAAAGTCAACATATTTTTAATAATTAATGGTTTTTTTTGTATAAAAGCTCTTGATTTAGGGAAAACTTGACAAGATAGACTGCTTTACTTTAAAATCATTGTAATGATACAGGTTATGATGGAGAGGAGTAAATACGGAATAACCGCCCAGCGAGTGGGGTAGGTGTGAGCCCATCGGGGAAACCGTATTGAACATGGCTCCGGAGCTGTTGGCTGAATGCAATAGTAGGTCGTACCGGTTAAGCGCCGTTATCAGCTTGAGGTATTTGGGAATAATTTCCCTATACTAAAATGAGGCCTTTTTATATTAAAAAGGTGGAATAAGGGTGGTAACGCGGAAGTATTTTTCGCCCCTGGGTAAACCGGGGGCGTTATTTGTTTTAAAGCTACGTATACTAGATAGCTATTATTAGAAAACAGTTGCGATTAATTAATTTTTCAGGGAGGAGCATTACATGCAAACTAGTAAAACATTTTACATAACTACACCGATTTATTATCCTAGCGATAACCTTCATATTGGCCATGCCTATACCACGGTGGCGGCCGACGCACTGGCCCGGTTTAAAAAACTTACCGGCTATGAAGTTAGGTTTTTGACGGGTTCCGATGAACATGGTCAGAAAATTGAACGCTCTGCCCGTGAGCGAGGTGAGACACCACAAGAATATGTTGACAAAATTGTAGCAGGTTTTAAAAATCTCTGGCATAGTTTAAACATCAGCTACGATGATTTCATTCGCACTACTGAAGACAGACATAAAATTGTAGTACAAAAAGTTTTCCAAAAATTATACGATCAGGGAGATATTTATAAGGCCAGTTATAAAGGGTGGTACTGTACGCCTTGCGAAACACTTTGGACAGAGGCTCGCTTGGAAAACGGCAGCTGTCCCGACTGCGGACGCTCTGTAGAACAACTGGAAGAGGAAAGTTATTTCTTTAAGATTTCCAAGTATGCCGACCGTATGCTTAAGTACATCGAGGATAACCCAGACTTTATTCAACCTGCATCTCGGCGTAATGAAATGGTCAGTTTTATTAAAAGCGGACTCGAAGATTTATGCGTATCCCGCACTACTTTTGACTGGGGTATACCTGTACCCTTTGACGAAAAGCATGTCATTTACGTGTGGGTAGATGCCCTAACCAATTATATTTCTGCCCTGGGGTACGGCGAGGAAGACGATATGCTGTTTCAAAAATTCTGGCCGGCTGATATTCACCTGGTGGGTAAAGATATAGTGCGTTTTCATACCATTATTTGGCCTATTATACTGATGGCTTTGGAACTGCCTCTGCCCAAGCAGGTGGTGGGGCACGGTTGGGTGCTGCTGGATAGTGGGAAGATGAGCAAGTCTAAAGGCAATGTAATAGACCCACTGGTGCTGATTAACAAGTACGGTGTCGATGCTATCCGCTACTACCTACTTCGGGAAATGCCTTTAGGCGCTGACGTGATTTATTCAGAGGAAGCGTTGGTACACCGCATTAATGTCGACTTGGCCAATGATTTCGGCAATTTGTTCAACCGTACCTGCGCTATGGTTAACAAATATTTCAAAGGGCGCTTGCAAACACCATCTGTTCCCGAGGGGCCGGACAATGAACTTATTCAGTTAGCCCAGTCAATGCCGTTAGAGGTGGAGGAGTTTATGGAACGCCGGGAATTTTCCAATGCTCTGGCGGCTATATTGCGCCTGGTAGGCCGGGCCAATAAGTACCTGGAAGAAACTACGCCCTGGGCGCTAGCCAAGGAACCGGCTAAGCAGGACCGCTTAAATACAGTGCTTTACAATGTAGCAGAGGCTTTGCGCTTTGCCACAGTAGCGGTAACACCGTTTATGCCTGGGTTGCCTAAAAGGGCTTGGCCACTATTAGGCATTGAAAATCAGCCTCACCTTTTCACCTGGGGGTCATTGCAATGGGGACAACTACCAAACGGTACAGAACTTAAGCGTGGAGAACCACTGTTTCCGCGCATTGATACAGCTCTTTTGGAGGAAGCATAATGGATTTAGAGACTCAACAAATAAAGCAGGAAACGGGTAAGACGTTAGCTGGCGAGCTGTTTGATACCCATGCTCACCTGTACGATGAACAATTTACCGCAGAACTTGACCAGATATTTAGCCGAATGATCGCAGCTGGGGTTAAACGGGTAATGTGCGTGGGTTTTGATGTGAATTCTTCTAAGCAAGCAGTAATAATGGCGGAAAGCCGCCCTGGCGTGGCGGCTGCAGTGGGTGTGCACCCGCACGATGCTGAGGATGCAACTCCGGATTACCTATCCCTGCTGGCCGATATGGCCGGCCATCCCCGGGTAGCGGCTGTGGGTGAAATCGGCCTTGATTATTACCGGGATCTTTCACCACGGCCGGTGCAACAGCGGGTATTTCGGGAACAGCTGGCCCTGGTTCGGGAGCTTGAAATGCCGGTGATCATTCATGCTCGGGATGCCTTTGGTGACCTGATGAATATTTTACGCCGGGATGGCATCAGTCAGGCCGGTGGAGTGATTCACTGTTTTAGCGGCAGCTGGGAGGTAGCCAAGGAGGCTATGGAAATGGGGTTTTATATTTCCCTGGCCGGACCGGTAACCTATAAAAAAGCCCCAAGATTACAGGAAATTGCTGTGCGAGTACCGAAAGAACGTTTGTTGATAGAAACCGATTGCCCTTTCTTGACCCCGGAACCCTTTAGGGGACGGCGCAATGAGCCGTCATATGTGCGCTATGTGGCGGAACATATTGCGACACTACGGGATATAACGCTGGAGGAACTTGCCCAGTTGACTACGGATAACGCTAAGAAGCTTTTTCGTGTGGATTAAGTACTAAATTATGGTTTGCGGGGTAAATAGGAGGTGGCTGCTTTGTTTGCAAAAATATCTGGTGCCTCCAAAGGTTTAACGATCGTATTTACCGGTAATGGCAAGGGAAAAACCACTGCAGCGTTGGGTATGGCGTTGCGGGCATGGGGTCAGGGTATGAGAGTTTTGGTTTTACAGTTTATTAAGGGCGGCTGGAAATGCGGTGAACTAGAAGCTGCTGAAAAGCTAGGTCCTAACTTTGTCTTGCTACAGATGGGGGAAGGATTTATTTGCGGTGCCAATGATGAGGATTGGGAGGTGCACTGCACAGCTGCCCAACACGCACTGGAAAATGCGAAAAAAGCTATACGTGAAGGTTCGTTCGATATGGTAGTACTTGATGAAATAAACTACGCTATGTACTATGGCCTTGTGGATGTGGAGTCTGTTCTGGATATTATCCAAAGCAAACCACCTGGTTTGCATTTAGTGCTTACCGGGCGTTATGCAGATGACGAGGTGGTAAGGTTGGCTGATCTGGTAACCGAAATGAGAGAAGTAAAACACCCATTGGCCGCAGGTATTAAAGCTCAAAAGGGTATTGAGTTTTAAGTGCTTAATATTGATGGAAAATAATTGCAGCTGCTTTTAGCAGCTGTTTTTTTAGCCTTATAATAATTAAGGATACAAAAATATATGAAATTAATGTAACAAATAATTGGACAGTTTGCATAGAATAAATAAAGGTGAGTGTGTTGAACAATTTAATCATCATTGCAGGAAAAAGACAACAGGCAGAGAATATATATATATCCTAGTATTACCGGTGATAGCCTCTCACTTATTTTAACTTTAAACTATATTTAATCATAGTTTATAAGAGTATAAAATTTTTTACAGTACAGATTGTAACTGTAGGACTTTGTGCCGGTAAAGATTCAAGTTGCAATAATTTGACGGAGGGGATAATTATTAAACAAACGGAGGAGTGTACCACATCCGACAACTTCTTTAATGGAAGGGTTGCGTCAGCCTTGCTAGCTGTTTTACTGTTGGTTGTGACTATCATTTCAGCATATCAGGGAGCTCAAAAGAAAATAAACTTGTTGGTGGATGGCAAACAATGGCAAGTGCATACTTTTAGTAACAATGTTGATGGACTTTTGCAGGAAGAGGGAGTGGTCCTTGCTGAACAGGACAGGGTTACTCCCGGTGCGGCTGCGGTTCTTGAGGATGGCATGACGGTTATAGTGCGCCGGGCTGTGCCGGTGCAATTGCAAGTGGGTTATGAAAAGTACCGGTTAATGAGTTCTGCTGAGACGGTTGGAGAATTACTTAAGGAAAAAGGTGTGGTGCTTGGGGCGCGGGATATGGTTACCCCCGGCCTTACTGCCAAGCTGGAAAAAGAAACGCGTATTCAAGTTGACCGGATTACTAGTCAGGTAATTGAAGAAAAAGTAGCTATCCCCTACAAGGTTCAGCGGAAAAGTGATGAAACTTTGCTTAGGGGAACTATGAAGGTAATTAACAGCGGCAAAGAAGGATTGCAAAGAAAAGTCTGGGAAAAAGTGTATAAAAACGGTATAATGATGGAAAAACGGCTTTTGGCCAGCAGTGTGTTGCATGAGCCTGTAGACCGGGTGGTTCAGGTGGGTACTATGCGGACTGTTTCCAGGGGAGGCAATACATTAAGGTTCTCGCGCGCTTATGACATGGTAGCAACTGCTTATACCCATACCGGCAATAATACTTCTACTGGGGTAAGTCCCTATGTGGGGGTTGTGGCAGTGGATCCGTCGGTTATTCCAATGGGCAGCCGACTGTATGTGGAAGGGTATGGTTACGGCAGGGCGATGGATAAAGGTTCGGCCATTAAAGGGAATCGCATTGATGTTTTTATGGATACCCAAAGTCAGGCATTAGGCTGGGGAAGGCGTTCGGTGAAAGTATATTTACTTGAATAAAAAGGAGGCTAATGCCTCTTTTTTTTATTTTCATGGCTAAACTGATATGATAGAAGTAAATTTGTTATAAAAAATTTGCGGAGGTATTGTATGTTCGACCCTACATCACCAAGTGTCATAAGAGATTTATTGCAACGTCACAAGTTTAGAATTAAAAAAAAATTTGGGCAAAATTTTTTAATAGACGGTAATATTATAAATAAGATATTGTATGCGGCTGATTTGAATAATATGGATAAAGTGGTGGAAATCGGCCCGGGGATGGGTGCTCTTACTTATAGACTCTCTAAAGTAGCCAAGCAGGTGTTTGCCGTGGAAATTGACCGCGCTGTGCTGCCATTGTTGAGCGAAACATTGGATGGACTGGAGAATGTGGCGCTGATTGAGGCAGATGCTTTAAAAATTAACTTCGACCAGTTAGTACAGGAAAGAACCGGTAATATAGCAGGAGGGTATAAGGTGGTAGCAAACTTGCCGTATTATATTACTACCCCCTTAATTATGCATTTACTAGAACGACATTCCAACGTTCGAAAAATAATTGTAATGGTTCAGGAGGAGGTTGCCAGGCGGCTTACGGCTTCCCCGGGTACTAAGGATTACGGGGCTCTTACTGTTGCTGCAAATTATTATGCGGAGGTAGAGATGGCTTTCAAGGTGCCTCGCACTGTATTCTTGCCGCGGCCAGAAGTGGATTCGGCAGTAGTAAGCATGACGGTAAGGGAAGTTCCGGCGATAAATGTTAAAAATCAGCATATTTATTTTGCCCTGGTTAAGGCAACCTTTCAACAGAGACGCAAAACACTGCTTAATGCATTGAGCAGCATGGATAAAGACTTGCCGAAGGACAGATGGCTTGACATTTTTAAGCAGGCTGATATTGACCCGGTACGTCGAGGTGAGACGCTAAATATACAGGAGTTTGCCCGCTTAGCCGATGCCTATACTATTAACAGGTAAACATAAAGGAGATGGACTAATTGTTTTTCATCAGTCCTTCCAGGGGGAAGTTGTCTTTTGTTGAAATGATGGATGATGTAATCACTTATATCAAGGGTCTGCCTAGTTCATCATACAAAATTATCATTGGCACTGATTCTATGGTAAAAAATGAAACTTGTTTTGTAACTGCCGTTGTGGTGCATCGCTTGGGTAAGGGGGCCAGGTATTATTATCGAAAAAAAATACAGCGCAAGATTAAGAGCCTGCGTCAAAAAATATTTTATGAAACAGCCCTCAGTCTGGAACTAGGTGGTAAAATTACTGCATATTTCTCGGAAAGTGGTTTTGCTGAATTACCGGTTGAGGTTCATATTGACGTGGGGGCTCAAGGTGAAACCCGTGATTTAATTAAAGAGGTTGTGGGTATGGTTGTTGGCAGTGGCTTTCAAGCTAAAATTAAACCCGATGCTTACGGTGCATCCTCTGTGGCGGATAGGCATACTAAATAAGGTTAATGCCTACCCTCCAATCAAGTCTAAGCGCCGTTCCCGGTGATAGCCGATATAGACATGGCCGTCTAAAGACCTGGGGCCAATTTGGCCGTCATTAGCGTGCAGAGCGGACAGGCAATCACCAATAATGGTTTCCGTAATTTTGATGGTGTGGTCGGCGCTGCGCAGGGGTGAACCTAACTGCGTATGGATAATCTCCGCTGCTATCCCGATGTGCAGGCCAGCCCGGGCTGCCTTGGCCAATAGCATAGGAGGTACAGCAAAATCAACGGGGCTTGTCAACCGGAGCAGTCTGCTGGAAACGGCATGGGGACCATGAGATGGTGTTGCCGTACCAATAATATTGAATATTTGCAAGTTACGATTTAGCCTTTCCCTCACTTTAAGGAGACGTGCAGCTGGAGGGCTAATATCAAGTTTTGCATTTATTGGGTAACAATTGGTTAAGGCTAGATCCAGTCCTTGTTTCTGAACAGCTAAAACTAATTTGGTCAGCATATCTTTATTGGCACCGTACATATCACCGTCAACAAACAATACCCCATCAGCCCCCAACCGTACTGCTTCTACTGCACCTACTGCACGGGGTACATCTATACCTAGTGGTTCGGCAAAATATAATGGGGCAAGGAGAGGGCAATTTAATTGTTCTAAAACATCCATAGAATTATCAGTGCAGCCGTTAAGCACGGGCATAATGCAATCTAAATACTCAACAGGCAAATTGTTTATAACGTTTGCCAGGCTTTTTGCTTCGTTTTTAGCCGGTATTACTGCAACAAACATTGTATTGCCTCCTCTTTATGAGCATAGAGAACACTAGTGTTTTTATATGGTAATTTAGAGTATGCCGTCCTATGGTTAAAGTTTCTTAACCATGGGACGGCATTTTATTTGCCCGGTAATTCACACCTTAGCCCTATTAATTCATAAGATGTAGAAAAACAATGGAGGGGCTGAGCAAAGCTGGATATAAAAGTTGGTGATGTAGTAGGGCGAATGTCATACGGATTGGATATTTATTTTAAGGTAATGGATATTTACGAGGATGAAAATGGTAACCAAATAGCTCGTTTAAATGGTCTGGACATGAGGCTTTGTGCGAATGGGCCGCTTTCCGATTTAGTTAAAATTGAACCAGGAAAATTGGCGGATTACTGGCGGATGACGATGAGCAAAAATCACGATGCCATGCGTCGAGTTTTTATGCGACGCCAGAAGGACCGGGAAACTTTATTATTGCGGTCGGTACCTGGGAAAGAAAAAGAGGAACTGGAAAGCTTTGATGTTCCAGGCCGGGTGCTGCATATCGATGGTGACGGTGACTATCTTGATTTGTGTATGACCACATACCGTCAGCTACAAATACCTGCTGAGGGTTATAACATTCCAGAAAATATGCAGGCACAAAAAGTATATGACTTACTTGTAAAGCACCGGCCTGATTTACTGGTGCTTACCGGACATGACGGTTTTAAAAAAGGCACCAAGGATTTTTCAGATATAAATAATTATCATAGCTCCAGTTATTTCGTAACTGCTGTGAAAGAAGCGCGTCGTTACGAAAAAAGCAGGGATGATCTGGTCATTTTTGCCGGAGCTTGTCAATCTCATTATGAATCGCTGCTTGAGGCAGGGGCCAATTTTGCCAGTTCTCCCAAGCGGGTTTTGATTCATGCCTTTGATCCGGTGTTTGTTATGGAAAAAATCGCCTACACATCTATTTATGATCCAATATCACTGAAGGACATTATAACAGGCACCATAACCGGATTTGATGGTATTGGTGGCATGGAAACTAGAGGCAGGTACCGTATGGGGGTTCCTCGATCTCCTTACTAAGCAGTAACCGTTTTCCACTGCCATGAATAAAATGCCATCAATAAGGAGGTGTAATCATGGAAAGGCATTATCGCGTCCTTGATAAGGTGCAGAGCCGTATTTTAAGAATGCCTAATGTTGTTGGTGTAGGCGTAGGTTATAAACAGGTGGGCCTAACACGAACTGAAAAACCTGCGATCATTGTTTTTGTAGAAAAAAAATTACCTGCGGCTGAATTAAGTCGCAGTAAAAAATTACCTAAGAAGATAAACGGTTTGGAGACTGATGTTATCGAAATTGGCCGGGTCAAATTGCTAGAAAGGAATATGAAAATGCGCCCTGCTCTTCCTGGTAGCAGTATAGGTCATTATAAAATTAGTGCCGGGACATTCGGAGTTATTGTTAAAGATAAAAAATCCGGGGAAAAGCTAATTCTGTCTAACAATCATATCTTGGCTAATGGCTCAAATGGCAGCGACGGCCGGGCAAATCTGGGTGATGCAATCTTACAGCCGGGACCCTATGACGGAGGAAGGCAAAGTGACAAGATTGCAGAACTGGTCAGATTTGTTCCATTAATTAGAGCTGCCGAGCCCTCCGATTGTCCGGTAGCAGCTGGAATTGCCAATATTGGTAACTGGTTTATTAAGCTGGTACGGCCGGCATATGAAATGCGCTTTTATAAATATAGCAGTACAACTAACATAGTGGATTGCGCAGTGGCTAAGCCGATAAATGACGAATTAATTGGCGAGGATATAGTTGAGTTAGGTGCGGTGTCCGGGGTAGGGGTTGTTCAGGAAAATATGTGGGTGCAAAAAAGCGGACGGACTACGGGAGTTACCTCCGGGCATGTTACTGCTATGGGTGTTACATTAAAAGTAAGCCTATCGGATGAAGAGTCAGGCTGGTTTAGTGATCAGGTCGTAGCCGACTTATTTTGTCAGCCTGGTGATAGTGGTTCGTTGATTATAGATAAAGAAAACAAAGCAGTAGGCTTATTGTTTGCCGGTTCAAATTCTCATTGTATATTCAACCGTATACAAAATGTAATTAATTTATTGGAGATTGAACTTTAGTACGGAACGGGGGCTAAGGAGTAATGCAGGGAGGAGGTTTGATAGGTGATAGTATACCAGAGTAGCGATGTAGCCCTCTCTTTTTTTAATGATATTCCTGCTATTGGCCCCCGCTTACCAAATAAGGAAGATGCCATTAAAGTGGCGGAAAGTTACATGCAATTAATTGATAAGCTAGCCAGGGGGGAAAAGGGTAACCCGCGCTGCCGCATTAGTTTTTTAAAGCAAACTGACGGTCTTTATACATTGATATTAAGGGGTTCAGATATGGCTTTAGAGACTCTGAGTAATTTGGATGAGTTGATGCTACTGCGTTTTAAAAAAGGACTGAAAACAAAATTATTCATTTTAACCTGCTTTTTTAACGATCAAGATGATAATGTGGTATGCCTTGCTCTTACTGAAGGGGTGGGCGCAGTACTTTATTCTCCGGGATGAGGAATAATAATAGCAAAAGTACCGGGTGAAACAACACCCGGTACAATATTATACCATTTGGCCCGTTATTTGTGATAACTAAATTTTTCATTACAAATGCTATTTGTTTACCGTATTTTATGGGAAAACTAGCCTAGTTTATCCAAATTACTATACATAACTCATATTGTATCATTAGTATCAACTGTCCATGAATTGGATGCCTGGGATGGAAAAAGGATTTCTAAGGTCCTTTTTTTTATTTTTATTTACATAGACAATATTGTCTGCACATTTTAGACATTCCCTCATATATTATTATAGAACTCTCATGAAAGGAGGAGATTGTATGGTTGCTGCCCAGACACCGGTTAAGGAAACTATTACCGTGAACCAGGTGGTTAGCGAAAATTCCCAGCAAACAGTGGTGCGTGGGAAATTCATGATACCTGACCCCAAACCGGACGTGGAACAAATTATCTCCACGGATAAGACGGCTAGCGTCAAAAAAACCAGACTTTTGCCTGATAAAGTAGTGGTTGAAGGAATACTAACTTTGCAAATTGTATATGTGGCCTTCGAACCAGATCAATCAGTACACCATATGCACGGGCAGGTTCCTTTTACCGCCTACGTTGATTTGCCGGGTGCACTGCCCGACATGGACGTCAAAGTAAACGTTGTGGTGGAGGATGTTAAGCTTAATACCAGCAGTAGGGATGTGCGGCAGTTTGATGTGATAGCGGTGCTGGATATATCGGCCAAAGTGACCGAGACCCAGGAAGTAGAAGTGCTTACCCAGGCACCGGACAATAGCAATGCTACCTACGACGTTATTCATATTGATGACGTGGTAGGACGTGAATCCAAGCAGGTTATTGTAAGTGATGAGTTTGATGAGCCAGACGAAAAACCTGAGCCGATTAAGATTTTGGATGTGGATTCTACTGTCGAGATCACAGACACCCGTATTGTCTCAGATAAGGTAATTGTTGATGGCGAATTAACTCTACAGATAATGTATGTAGGTGCGGTGCCGGAACAATCTGTGCATAATATGCACAAAACAATAAAATTCACAGATTTTATAGAAGTGCCTGGGGCTGACCCGGAAATGGATGTGGTTGTAGATGCCATAGTAGAAGATTGTGATGTCGAGATTAAAGGAGACCCATTCTTCAGCGCAAACTGTGTGATAAAACTGGAAGCCCGGGTTACTGAGCCGCGGGAAGTCAGAGTCGTTACCGAATGCACAGGCTCTACGGTAAAAACAGTTGAATTAAATGTGGAGCATGTTGTTGGCGATGATTCTGCACAGGTAGTAGTGCGGGAAACTTTTGAAACCCCGGACCCCAAGCCCTGCCCGGAAAAGGTTCTCAATATATCTATAGAAGAAATCAAAATAACAGAAGAAAAAATTATAAGAGACAAAGTAATTACCAAGGGATATGTGGACGTTAAGATTGTCT
The DNA here is from genome assembly GCF_009932395.1 of Sporotomaculum syntrophicum. Lineage (GTDB taxonomy): Bacteria > Bacillota > Desulfotomaculia > Desulfotomaculales > Desulfallaceae > Sporotomaculum > Sporotomaculum syntrophicum. The sequence goes on along the minus strand of NZ_LSRS01000002.1, from coordinate 89,393 downwards.
ACGTTTCCGCTAAGCCTGATCAGGCGGTGCATGCCATGCACCAGCGGCTTAATTTCCGCACCTTTGTGGAAATTAAAGGAGCCCTTAACGGTATGGATGTCGATGTCAAGCCCATGGTGGAATACATTAATGCCGAAGCAGCGGACGATTGCGATGTCAATGTCGAGGCTGTCATCAAGATCAGGGTTCGGGTAACCGAAACACTACGCCGGTCTGTGTGTGCCGACCTTGTGGAAGACGAAGACGAGGAAGAGGAAGAGGAAGAATGCCCCGTTGGCGAGGTAATTGATTACACAATTAAGTCTGGTGAAACTCTTTTCGAGTTAGCCCGGCGCTACAGTACCACCGTGAATAGGATATTGGCTGAAAACCCGGGGATAAACCCCAAAAATTTACAAGTTGGCCAGGTAATTAGGATTCCCTGCGGAGCTAAAGGTTAATTAATAAATTACTAAAGGAGGTTCTGATATGCCAATACAATATTTTTACAGCGAGCCTGATAACGTTTTATGCGTAAAAATAAAGGTTCCGGTGGTTTTGGCAGAAGAAGAAGTGCAGGTGATTGTCGATAACGTAGCCGCACTGCCCGAGCTTGCCCAGAAAATTGATCATATCGATGCCCGGTTAGATGACTTTGATGCCCGGCCGGTATTTTTACATGAAAATGGTGATCGCTGGGTTAGTGTAATTGAGGAAGAGGGTTGGGAGCGTTTTGGCTGGCACTGTGATATGCACCGCATGCCGGTAGTGCGCAAGGTGTTAGTCAGTGGTACACTGCACAAGCAGATTTATTATGTGGATAAGAATGACCACGTCAAGCATGTGGGTGAGGATATCCCCTTTGCCGATGATGTGACTTTGGATGTAGCACAGCCTGTGGTGAATGAGGACGATGTACACGTTCAATTGCACCACAAAAAAATAGATATGCGCTGGGAGTTGCGGCGAGGTTCCCGGGTTCACCAGACAGGGATAATGATTTTCCAGGTTAAGGTAGTAGAGGAAAGGCAGATTTTCGTACAGGTATGCCCTCAGCTAGACCGCAAGTGCGTTCGTGGTGTCAATTTGCTTAAGGACGGCAACTTTGAGGCCTGGGGCACCAATACCACCCCGGTATTTTGGGGAGCTAGTAATGTGTTACGTTATAATAACGGTGCTTTAATGGGCAATATCCCTAATGAGCCGGCTTCATTGTTCCAAACGGTTAATCGGCACGGTGCCAACAATAACAATATTGTGCCTACAGGAGAGTACCGGTTGTGCTTTGATGCCTCAGAAATACCAAACTTTAGGACAGTTTTAGGTGGCACAGCTTCCTTTAATTTAACGGCCGAGTTGTTGTTCTATGATCTATACGGTAACCTGATCAGCGGTGAAAGCAGGAGCTTTAATGCGGGGCAAATTATGGATAGTGATTTTTCAAACTTCTGCTTCAATGCTACTGCTCCTGAAGAAGCTCGGGAAGCACTGGTGAGATTTACCTTTGAGCCAAATGCCTTAAACACCAGCGCTGTGGTCATTGACAATGTCAAACTGGAGTGCATGCGGGTGCAGGACCGGTATTATGAGCAATTTACCCAGGGTTAAGCAGTAATTAAAAGTTGTGAATAAGCTAACAAAAGAGATGGTTTAAGGCCATCTCTTTTTTCTTAATTGGCTGCTGGGCACAGCATATCTATTTCTCGCTAATAGAATGCTGCTCAACCTGATAGGGATTTATTGTTATTTGTTTTGTTAACTATTTCAACTGGCTAAGCATATATTTGATTAGAGTTAGAAAACGAAGGGGGAAAAGCTATGATGAACAATATGAGTAACTTCATGCCGCTTGTTCAGGAGTTACAAGAACAGCTGAAAAGTATGACGGTAAAAGTCAGTGCGGGTGAAGGTTCGGTGGAGTTAGTAATGAACGGCAACCAGGAGGTAGTGCAGCTGTATTTCAAACCCGCTTTGCTGCAAGATCCTGCCCAGTTAGCCCAGTTAACTGCAAACGCTTTTAACGAAGGTATGCGTGAATCTAAGAAAATGGTGCGAGAGCAATTATCTAAAATTACGGGTGGTTTGGCCATACCTACTGTGCCGGGTTTGATTTAACTAATAAGGTATAGTATTATGCCCGGCGATGACCTGAAAAAAAGAATGAACGAATTTTTAGAAATAAAAGATAAGTATAACCTGGATAATGAAAAATTTTTATTATTTATGAGCCTAATTAATTTAATTGGTATTGTCAACCTGCTGGAGATGCGGGCAGAAGGTGGTGTACAGGGAAGCAGTACCAGTCGTTCCCAAGATATGGTGCCTTTTTTGGGTATGTTCGGAGGCCATAAGGGTAGGGTACCTACTGATGGCACTCAAAAATAGATAGGACGGCCGAGAAGGCCGTCCTGGTTGGTTAAATGACGTAAATGCATCCAGGCTTAGCTAGACTGACAGTGTTTGGTGATAGTGGTTAATAGGTGCCTAATGACGCACACCGGCAGGGAGCACTGCTGGAGGCTGTGTAATTTCTATTGAACTGATTATTTTATTAATACCCGTAGATGGCGGGCTATCGAGATCTCCCGGAGTTGCTGAACCTTGAGCAGAATTATTGTCTAGGGGCTGTTCCGGGTAAATTAAATCAGGCTTCTTATAGTTTGGTTTTAGGGTCTGCTCGAGAGGAAGCTGCTTTTCTAACGGTAGATTAATATCCAGCTCGCTCTCGGATGGTTCCTGCGGTAGGTTGTTATTTGGGGCAATCACAAGTTGATAAACAGCAGTTTGCATCATTTCTATACCCTTTTGCATATCAATGACTGTATGTTGAATGCTATCAATTAGGTCAATTAACCGGCGCATCCAGGGTTCCGGGTTTTGCTTCCCCAAGACCAGCATGATAATCAAAGGAAATACTTCCCCAAAATTTAATATTGAGCGGTTCATGTAATTCTCCTTTCGTTCAGTTATTTAAGTGTTTTGCATAATCCATAAGCCAATAGAATCAAGGGTTTCAAGGCCACAAAAAAGGACTTCACCCCTTGTTTTGCCGAATATTACAAGTAGCACCTAATAACAAACGACAAAAACCAGAGGTGAAGTTACTTGTATATTCAACAACAGTGCCTGTTTTCCTTTGACGAAATTATGAAACTGCAACCGGAAACCCGGTTAGAAAAGATTTTTCATACCCTCGATCTTAGCCCCATTATTGAT
>NZ_LSRS01000002.1:0-83649 GCF_009932395.1 Sporotomaculum syntrophicum | reverse complement strand
TACCTGAGCCTAAAAAACTTAAATGTGCGAGGGTTCAAAAAAGTAAAAGCGCGTGTCTTATTATCATGTATTGCAATGTTATCCACAGCGATGGTTTCAGTATTTGAGCCCAAAGTTGTAAAGCAGGTAGCTTAGGCGATACTGGTATTTTAAAACTCTCTATAGCTCAAAGGGGTATTTTTGTCCATTTTTGATTATCCACAGTTATAAAATAGCATTTAGCATAGCAACTTACCATAACTGTGTTAAGTTAATGCGATTGCAGTTCTAAATTATGGCATTGAATTTTATGCTACAGAAATTATGCAAAATGCTTATTTAATATGTTATGAAAATAATCGGTAAATAGTTACTTTTATGGCAAACCACAAAAATAAATGAGGTGGTTAAGATATGGATGAGGATAAGATGGAAAAGATATTGGGTAAAATACTGGACTATCAGTCCGAGCACAAGGTGGATGACGACAATATTTTAATTATGCTGAGCTTGATTGACCTGATGGGCATAATTGATGTTCTCAAACGGGAGGGGGAAAACAGCGCTGCAGGTGCCGGATTAAATTCCGGTCCTGGCAATATAGAAACACTGTTGGGTCCGGTCATGGCCTTAATGGCTTCTGGTATGGGTAAGGGGGGGGCTACCGGAGATGGGCAGAACACCTTTAACCCTGCAGCGCTATTAAGTCTATTGGGTAGTGGACTAGTAGGAGGGCAAATTAAGGGCAGTGCACCTGACCTAACTGCACTATTCAGTCTGTTGGGGCCACTATTGGGTATGGCAGGAGTCGGTAAGCAAGCCCACGGCCATACTGAACATGGTCAAGAACGGGGGAATAAGCCGCAGCCCGTACAACGAGAGATAAATCTAGATAACAAATATAAAAACTCCGCCTCAGGTACGGTCATTACAGGCGAGGGTGCCGGCGGTCAAAAAAATGAGCAGCCACCCAAATCTGGTGAGGTATTGAAATGGAAATTCGGGACATGATAGACGTAAAGATCAACCGGGGGTGATTAATTGAGTGTAAACGATAGTACCTTTAAAGAGACCTTATGGGTGGGAGGCTTGCGTGACGCAGATGGCGGACGAGAGATTGAACATAATTTAACTCAAGTGGATGGGGTGCGGAATGTTCAGGTAGTTCTGGATGAAGGAACGATAACCGTTGATTACGACCCGGCTGTAATTAGCGGAGATTACCTACGCCGCACTTTAAATTCCTTGGGCTATTCACCGTACGTGCGCTATTAAAGCGGGCTTTGAAGCCCGCTTTTTAATGAGTCATTAAGAAGGCGGTGATGTAACATGAGTGCTAAGTTATTGGCCTTGCTGATTGCCGCTGGATCAGGGGTGGCTATGGCTCTGCAGGGTTCACTTAACGCTACTTTGGGTAAAATAATCGGTCTGTTGGAAACAACCTTTATTGTTCACCTAGTAGGTTTAATGGTGGTGTTTCTATTACTTTTTGTCTTTCAGCTGGGCGATGGAGAGTGGTACCGTTATACTGAAGCACCTTGGTATACTTATCTAGGTGGCCTACTGGGCGTACTTATCATATATTTAGTGGCGCGCTCCATACCTCCTCTGGGTGTGGCGGTAGCCACTACTGCAATAATTGTTGGACAAGTAATGACTGCTTGCCTGGTGGATCACTTGGGCTTGTTTGGTCTGGAAAAGGCATCGTTTACTTGGTACCGGGTGGCCGGTACTGCTTTAATGGCTTCCGGTGCTTTTTTAATTTTAAAAAAATAAATTCATTCGATACATAAACCAAAAGCCAAATATCATGCCCAGCAGGGCATAAATGCCTTGGTTATTTAGTGAAGCCGGCACCAGTTTTTCGGTAACGATATAAATCATAGCACCGGCCGCTAAAGCCATCAATAAGGCATTAATGGCAGGTGCAACTTTTAGCATGCATAAGCCAAGCAGTGTTCCCAGAGGGGTAACCAGGCTGATTAGAGCGTTAATACCTAGAACTTGTCTGCTACCCATACCTCCGGCTATTAAAGGGGCAGCAGTGGCCATGCCCTCCGGTATATTGTGTAATCCGATGGCAAGAGCCAGTACCGGCCCAAGCTGTGTCGAGGCCGAGTAACCAGCGGCTATGGCGATACCTTCAGGAAGGTCATGTAGAGCGATACCCAAAGCAATTAAATAACCCATACGCAGGTAAACCTGACTGGTACGATGTCCGGGCATTAATTTGGAAAGTAAATAGTCAAGGCTTGTCACCAATAAAAAACCGCCGACAAAACCGACTAAGCTAATGCCCGGGCTGGCGAGGGCCAGTGAAGTGGGCAAAAGGTCCATTATCACCACTGCGGTCATCACACCCGAGGCAAGCCCCAGCAAAACAGCCAATACAGGTTCCTTCATTTGCCCCCACAGCATAGTTACAGCTGCGCCCAGACATGTGCCCAAACCAGCAATGAGTGAGTGTAGTAATATAAAAGTCAATTGATCACCTGCCTGTATCAGGGAATAAATATGGTTTGCCCTACAGCAATTGTGTTGGGATCTGTTATGTTGTTAGTTAAGATTAGCTGATTAAGATTTACGTTAAACGATTTAGCGATTTTCCAAAGGGTATCCCCAGGCCGGACTGTGTATGTTTTTCTATTGCTGCCTCCGGTAAGGTTAATTCCACTGACGTGTTTAAATGCGGGAGTTGTTACTTGTTCAGATCGAACGTAAATATGTACCGGTGTGCCAATGTATACACATGGAAAAAGTTCCTCTATATGGTGGTTGTGCATGCGAATACAGCCCAACGATACGGCCTGCCCGATGGAGGAAGGGTTGTTATTGCCGTGAATCCCGTAGTTGCCGCCAGGAATGGTTAGGCCTATCCAGCGGGTACCAAGCACACCGCCAGGATTGACAATTTTATTTTTAACTTTGTAACTGCCCGCTGGGGTGGGTGTGGATGGTTTACCCACAGCTATGGGGTATACTTTGATGAGCCGTTCTCCGATATAATAATTCAGTTTGCGGATGGTTGTATTGATTGATATATGGCCTCCGGCTTCTATCTTGGCAGTTGCCAAGTGACCACGCTCCTTTCTCTACAATGTATGAAACAATTTGGACAAAAATGCCTTAGTCGGGTACTTGTCTTCTCAGCATTTTTTGGATACACTAAGAAATTAAACATATAAAGGAAAGCGTGACATAAGATGCTGGTGAGGGCTTATGCTAAAATTAACCTTGTCCTGGATGTGCTGGGCACGAGGGCGGACGGGTACCATGAACTGTTCACTATCATGCAGACTTTGGACTTGCATGATGTGGTGGAACTTACTGAAGCCAGGGATATTGAACTTGTTGTAGAAGGAGCTAATCTTACTGCCGGCCCGGAAAACTTAGCCTATCGAGCCGCTGATTTGCTGCGGCGCCAATCAGGATATTCCAAGGGTGCTAAAATTAAGCTGGTGAAACACATTCCCATAGAGGCTGGCTTGGCCGGTGGCTCTGCGGATGCTGCTGCGGTTTTGCGCGGACTCAACGAGTTATGGAAGCTGGGTATGGGTGTAAATGAGCTTGAGTCTCTGGGCGCTGTTATTGGTTCTGATGTCCCTTTTTGCCTTAAGGGTGGCACAGCTCTGGTGCAAGGGCGTGGGGAAAAGGTGGATTCCCTGCCCAGTTTGCCCCCCCTGGCTGTTTTGTTGGTTAAACCATCCTTTGGATTGAGCACCGGCCAAGTGTATCGTATGTATGACGATATAAAAAAGCCTTTTCACCCGGATGGACAGGGTATGCTGCAAGCTGTTTGCTGTGGCGATGTGAGCGGTGTTGTTGCTCGTTTGGGCAATGCTTTAGAGCAGGTTGTCCTAGCTAGACATTCAGAAATCAGAGAGATAAAAGAGATTTTAGCGGCCTTTGGCGCTAATGGTGTTTTAATGAGCGGTAGCGGACCTACTGTATTCGGTTTATTTGATAACGAGTCTTTGGCGGTAAAGACAGCAGGCAGGTTGCAAAAAAGGAACTTTGGGGTATGGGCAACCAAGTTCTGTACTTCCAAAGCTGGTTGGCAAACCTTGCGGGGTTAGTTGAAATAATGGTAAAATGTATTGTAAACTTTTATAGGGGGCGGGGGAATTGAACGAACCGAGATTATTACCGATTAAACTGGATAACTATAAACCCCTGCGTGAGATAGTATTTGAAACTTTGCGGGAAGCAATTATCCAAGGCAACCTTGAACCAGGGGAACGGCTGATGGAAATCCAGCTGGCTGAGGAAATGGGCGTCAGCCGTACTCCGGTGCGAGAGGCAATCAGAAAGTTGGAACTGGAAGGCTTTGTAGTTATGGTCCCGCGCAAAGGGGCATATGTAGCCGGCATTTCTGTTAAGGACATTGCTGATGTTTTTGAAGTGCGGGCGGCTTTAGAAGCCCTCGCGGCAGGCCTTGCTGCAGAAAGAGCTACCGCCGAGGAACTGGAAGAAATGGAACGGGTATCTCTCCATATATACGAAGCTGGAGATAGTGAGATAGATAGTATTGTGGAAAGGGACACTGATTTTCATAATTTAATATATAAAGCCAGCCGTAACCAGCGATTGATTCAAATTATCACCTTGTTGAAGGAACAGATACAGCGTTTCCGAACCACTTCTCTGTCCCAGCCCGGTCGTTTAAAACATGCTGTTGACGAACACAAAGGTATTATTGAGGCTATTAGTGAACATAACATAGAACTAGCCAGCCTACTGGCACGGGAACATATTGAAACCGCCGAACAAACTTTCCTTAGCGCCATAGGGGAGGATAATAAAAGGTGATTGATGCATTAGTGCTTGCAGGCAGCCCAAATGACGGTGCTTTGCGGGAGTGCAGCAGCGCCAGGTATGAAGCAATGATTGATATTAAGGGCAAATTAATGGTGGAATATGTAGTCGATGCACTCAAGCAGTGTGAACACATCGAGCGAATTGCTATTGTCGGCCCTAAAAGCGAATTAAGTATGTATTTTCAGGACAGCAAAAGAGAGGTGCTAGTTGAGCACGGTGGCCATCTGTATGAAAATGTGCTGCGTGGCTTACGCGAACTTCCTGGTGCTCAAAGAGTATTACTGGTTACTTCAGACATTCCGCTGATTACCCACCAGGCCATTGAGAATTTTATTGAACTCTGTGGTAGTGGGCAAGCCGATTTTTATTATCCAATTGTGCCCCGGGAATTGGTGGAAAAGCAGTACTCCACCAGCAGGCGTACTTATGTGCAATTAAAAGAAGGTGTTTATACAGGAGGCAATATTTTTTTGTTTAACCCCGGTGTAGTGGAAGAATGCATGCCTAGAGGACAAAAGTTGGTGGATGCCCGTAAAAGCCCTTTTAAGCTTTGTCGCCTAGTGGGGCTGTTATTTTTAATTAAATTTTTAATGAAAAATATTTCTCTTCAAGAGGCACAAAAAAAAGTATCACACTTGTTGGGGATTAAGGGGCGGGTAGTTATTAGTCCATACCCTGAAGTAGGGGTTGACGTTGATAAGCCCAGTGACCTTGAACTTGTATATAGACAATTGGAATTAGCTTGATTAAAGCCCGGTGGGTGGTTTGAGTTACACCGGGTTTTTTTATACATTAGAAAATTATGCTTGTCATATTTGTGGCAAGCGCTAAGGATTGAGTGCTAAAAAGCGCGCGCAGAGGGGACCGAATGGGCGCGCTTTTCTTGTTGCAGAAAATTTATATAAATTTTTCTAATAAGTAAGTAAATTGGCAGGGATTTTTATCTATTTGTAGAAGGATTTATGATAAAATTTGGCATAAATAGTTAGCTGGAAGGTGGTGAATGCGTGAACGTTACAGATGTGCGGGTACGCAAAGTATTGACCGAAGGTAAAATGAAAGCAATTGTTTCGGTAACCTTGGATGATATGTTTGTCATCCATGATGTCAAAGTAGTGGAAGGTCAAAACGGGTTATTCGTGGCTATGCCCAGCCGTAAAACCCCAGGTGGTGAATTTAGAGATATTGCTCATCCGATCAATACCTTTGCACGGGAGATAATTCAGGAAGCGGTGCTTAGAGCATACAGTGGTGCCATATAATTATTTAACTTTCTTATGTAATTATAAAAAAAGAGAGCGATAAGCTCTCTTTTTTAGCTAAGTATTAGAGCAATTGGTAGTTAAGGGTAAAAATATGTCATAATGAGAGGGAAAAGCAATTATTTGTTGAATTAAAAAGCGTGTGTCATAATATAATGAAGGCGATAAAATATGACCATCAGGAGGTATTGGGTTATATGCAGTTAGCAGCGGTTATTTTGGCAGCTGGTAAAGGTACTCGAATGAAGTCGGGTATACCCAAGGTTCTACATCAGGTCTGTGGGCGGCCTATGGTGGAGCATGTGCTGCTGGCAGTGCAAAGCATGGAAGTTAAGAAAACTGTTTTAGTGGTGGGACACCAAGGTGATTTAGTGGCGGAGATGATCGGCGAGCGGGCAGAAATTGTTTATCAGGCTGAACAACTTGGTACCGCCCACGCGTTATTGCAATGCGTTGATGTTTTTAGAGACTTTACTGGTGATATCCTGGTGATTTGTGGTGATACACCACTACTACAGCACCAGACTATATATGAATTATACACTGCACACAGCCGTAGTGGAGCTGTTGCTACCGTGCTAACAGCGAATTTGGCCGACCCTACCGGATATGGACGGGTAATCCGCAATGACACCAACGGGATCACTAAAATCGTAGAGCAAAAGGACGCTGTTCCCGCTGAACTAGCGGTTACTGAGATCAATACCGGTGTTTACTGTTTTTCAGCTAAAGGGTTATTTGAAGCATTATTACAAATTGGCTCTGATAATGCTCAGGGTGAATACTATCTTACTGATATTATCGAGTATTACATTGCTAGGGGTGACTCTGTGGGCGCTGTGCTTGTTGACGACGTCGATGAGGTATTGGGGGTAAATGATCGGTGTCAGCTGGCCGCAGTAGAAAAGATACTGCGCCGGCGAATTTTGGACAGGCTGATGATATCAGGGGTAACCATTATGGATCCCTCATCAACGTTTATTGATGATGATGTTGATATTGGTGCGGATACAGTTATATATCCATACACATTCATTGAAGGAAAATCGAAAATTGGCGAGAATTGTGTTATAGGTCCTTCATCACGATTAGTCAATGTGACAGTAGGCAGCCGCGTCAACGTGCAAAATTCAATAGTTTTGGATAGCCGGTTGGAGGATGAGTGCAATATTGGCCCCTTTGCTTATATCCGTCCGGGGTGCGTTGTGGAAAAAGACGTCAAGGTAGGGGACTTTGTAGAGCTCAAAAATTCTCACCTCCATCAAGGTTGTAAGGTGCCGCACCTTAGTTATGTTGGTGACGCTGAAGTTGGGCGGAAGGCAAACATTGGTGCCGGTACGATTACCTGCAACTATGACGGCGTAAATAAATCGCGCACTTGGATAGGTGAATACGCTTTTATTGGAAGTAACACCAACTTGGTAGCCCCGGTAGTAGTGGGTGACGGTGCTACAACAGGAGCGGGTTCTACTATTACTAAAGATGTCCCGCCTGGCGCGCTGGGCTTAACTAGGGATAAACAAAAGAATATCGAGGGCTGGGCTCAAAAAAGAAAAAAATAACTGGGAAAGACTAACAATTAATTATTTGGAGGTACGCGCAGATGTCATCCCGACAACAGCTGAAAATTTTTACCGGAAACGCCAACTCCGCCCTGGCAGAGGAAATTGCCCACTATCTCGGTGTTTCCGTGGGAGCTGCCAAGGTAACTCACTTTAGTGACGGGGAAATACAGGTTAAAATAAACGAAAGTGTGCGGGGAGCGGATGTTTTTATTATTCAACCCACCTGCGAGCCGGTAAACGAGCATTTGATGGAGCTGCTTGTCATGGTGGATGCTGTTCGCCGGGCGTCAGCTCGGAGAATTACCGCGGTAACTCCCTATTACGGATATGCACGACAAGACCGCAAGGCACGGGCACGTGATCCCATTACTGCTAAGCTAGTGGCTAATTTAATCACTGCGAGCGGCGCCCGTCGTGTTATAACTATGGATTTACATGCCGGGCAGATCCAGGGCTTTTTTGATATTCCGGTGGATCATCTACCTGGCGTACCGCTTTTAGCCCAGTATTTCATTCAGCAGAAATTGGATAATGTTGTAGTGGTGAGTCCTGATTTAGGCGGAGTACAGCGTGCCCGGGATTTAGCGGAAAGAATTGGAGCTCCTATTGCCATTATCGATAAACGGCGTCCGGAACCCAATGTAGCGGAAATTATGCATATTATAGGGGATATTAAAGGTAAGAATGTAATCATGATTGACGATATCATAGACACAGCCGGTACCATTACCCAAGGAGCGGTCGCCCTAAAAGAACTGGGAGCAAATGATGTCTATGCTTGTTGTACTCACCCTGTACTAAGCGGACCTGCAGTGAATCGATTAGCAGATGCTCCTATTAGGGAGGTGCTGGTAACAAATACTATTCCCTTGCCAGAATTAAAAAAGATCGATAAGATAAAGATACTTTCGGTAGCACCGCTTTTAGGAGAGGCTATTATTCGTATCCATGAGGATTTATCAGTAAGTAAACTTTTCGACTAAAAAAAGCCCCGCCTGGCGGGGCTTTTGGTGGCATGCAATACAAGTTAAGTTAATCTTTATTTAGTGGATTATTCTTTTCTGTTTGCTTTTCAAGTTCTTCTTGTTTAGCGGGCTCAACAGGCTCGACCTGTTCTTTTGACTTGGCGCTTGGCTCCACAACTGGAGGAATGGTTTCCCCGGCTTGTTTTTTATTGCGTTTTACCTTGGTGATAGAATTGTTTACATTTGAACCCAGTTCCCGTGTTTTTTGTATAGTAGATTCCCATAGGCTGCTAGTGGAATCTTTTACGCCGCGCAATTTTTCCTGTAAACCTCCATCCAATTTTACTGCTTCAACCAAAGCTTGATCTGAGCAGACAATCATGTTTTTGCCGATGGTAACGACATGGTTAATATCCAAAAAGGCTTTGCCGCTAAATAGGCTATTAATAAAACTACCACTGAATTCCAAACCAATTATTTCACCTGTTGCCAGATTTACATAATAATCGTCAGCTTCTCCTAGAAGTGTGCCGCTCTCGGTTACAATACGGGCACCGCTTATCTTTACCTTGCTTTTAGTTAAACTAATTATTTCCGGCAGGTTGCCGCCTTTTTGTACTATTGTGCCGTGCTTGACTGTTACAGCGTCTTCACCAACACTGTGTACATTGCTAAAAGGAATAAATTTTTGCTCGTTAAACCAACCCTTTTGTTCTATAATCAGGGCGGCTACCCTTTTTAAGCTGGGGTTAACCACCAGGCCTTTGATGATGCCTATTTGCTGGCCTTCCTCAAGGCTTATTACCGGCATGGACGTAAAATGTCTACTTTTGCGCATTATTAACACACCCCCTGTGCGCCAAAAATTATTAATATTTAATGTTATGTTGTTGGTAGGCATGATATAACCGTCAATAGGGAATATTATCCTTAAGGGGGTTTTAATATGACTAATCTTAATTTGCAGGTTAATCACAGGAAGCAAAAAGGTAGGAGTTATCGTAAACAGTTGGCTCGCCGGGAAATGATACCAGGGGTGGTTTATGGCAAGGCGGTGGGTAGTATTCCGGTTGAGGTGGAGTTAAGGCCACTGAAAAAAATTTTATCTCAGGGTGCTAATGCTTTGATTGACCTGACCATCAAAGGATTTAAAGGTGAAGAAGACAAGCAATACAAAGTGTTGATTAAGGATATACAATATGGAGCTATAAAACATGATTTAATTAGTGTAGATCTGCACCAGATCGCTTTGGATAGTGCTATTCAAGCTGCTGTACCAATTAATTTTGTCGGTGCAGTTAGCGATGGTATTGTACAAAATATCTTGCGCGAATTACAGGTATCCTGTCTTCCAACCGATATACCTAGAGAAATTAACGTTAATATAGAAGGATTAACTGTAGGAGATACTATTGCTGTTCGTGATATTGAAGTGCCAGGTAATCTACAGTTGGTGGACGAGCTCGATGCCACAGTAGTAACAGTGGTGGCACAACGGACAGAGGAACAACCTGATGTTGAGGTTGAAGCCGGTGAAGGTGAGCCAGGCACAGCAGGAGATGAAACGCCTGTTTAAGTGAACATGAACATTTTCTCCTTATCATGCATAAATTGGGATATGTATACAGATAAGGAGGCGATTTGGGATGGCTGATTCTGGAACCGGATATACTTCCGGCGGATATACCGGCGGTGGTTTGGGGGGCTCATACGGTCCCGGATACGGAATGACTTTCACCGAGCGGCTGAAAAACTCTTTAGGGAGAAATGTTACCGTTTATGTGGGCCAAGAATCCACTCCCGTCATGGGTAAGCTGCACGCCGTAGGCTCTGATTACGTGGAAGTGCACCGAATGAATAACATGAACAACACTATTAATGAGGCTATGCTTATACCTATGCATGCCATAATGGCTGTTTCTGTTCCAATGTAAAGCAGGAGTTAACATGTACTGCACTAAAGCAATAAACAGTCCTGGTTACCCTCTGTTTTTTAGGAGAGGGTGACTTTTTTTTTAAAATAAATATAGAATATAGTATAAAATAATAGCAAGCATTGGTAAGTATACTAAAGCGGAGGGAGTTCATTTTGAAACTACTGGTGGGTTTGGGCAACCCGGGACTCAAATATGCTTTAACAAAGCACAATGTTGGTTTCTCGGCGGTTGACCGATTGGCGGGTTGGTTGAACACGGAGGTGAACCGTTCTTTTTTACGCTCCTTTGTGGGACAAGGGGTTTATGCGGGTGAAAAAATTATCCTGGCCAAGCCACAGACATATATGAATCTGAGCGGTGAAGCAGTTGTTCTACTATTAAATTGGTGTAAGCTAACGCCTGCAGACCTGATAGTTATTTATGATGATTTGGACATACCGCCAGGTCGCTTGCGGATTCGTGAGCGCGGCAGTGCTGGTGGACACCGGGGGCTTGCCTCCATAATCGGCAAAATTGGTAGTGGTGATTTTGTTCGGGTGCGCATAGGCATTGGGCGTCCTCCCGTGCCTGGCCCAGAAATGGTAGATTGGGTATTGGCGAAACCTGTCCCCGAAGATGAAGCAAAGATTGCCCGGGTATTGGATATCGTACCTGAGGTGGTGGCGGAGATAATCAGAAATGGGGTAATATCCGCCATGAATAAGTTCAACGGCAATCAAACAGTATAAGCTTACTCGCAAATGTCAATATTATAAAAGGGGAGTTTATTGTTTGTATTAGCAGGTTTGCTATCCGCAGTTTTAGCACGCTGCATTCTGGGTCTGGTTGGCCAGGCCGGCAGTATGGTCATTATTGTTCTGGTTGCACCGGTGGTAGAGGAAGTTGCTAAAACAGGGTCGGCGCTTCTTTTAGACACTGATATTTTCCTGGCGCACATGGTGTTCGGCGGTGCGGAGCTAGTTTCAGATTTCCTTAATAGGCGCAGTCTTTGGCCGGGTCTGGTGGCACTGGTGCTGCACAGTATATTAGGTATAGCTACAGCCTGGCTATTAGGTTATGTCGGGGTAACGATTGCTGTAGCACTGGTGGTTCTGTTGCATGGGCTGTGGAACTATACAACTGTGCGGTTGCTGTGACCAGTTAAGCTATTGGATATGGTGGGTGAAAAAAGTGAAAATATACCACGTCTGTGAGTGTTGCGACCAGGTGTATGAGATTACCGATTCAGTCAGCCGAACTTCCAGCACAGAATTGGATAACTTGACTGGAGCAAAAACGGGGGATATAATGATATTAGAACCTGAAAATGGAAGCAGTGTCGTCTCGGGCTTATGTTATGAGTGCTACGAAGAAATATACGGTACTAGTGAACATTTTTTTTACTCTTCGAGACTTAATTAAGAAGGAAAAGGCCGGAGCTTTAGCGTGATGGCGCTAAAGCTTTTTTGTGATGCTTTTTAAGGTGATCTTAATGCAAGGTTTATTAAAATTAATTAAAGACACCACGGAATATTCGAGCCTGGTAAATGGATTGGCTGATAACCGGAGCCAACAACAGGTATTTGGGTTGACTGGTGCCCAGCGTAATCTTGTTATTGCGGCACTGGTTGATGCCGGATATCCAACTATGCTGATAGTTACCGCGAATGAGGTGGAAGCCGGGCAGGTGGCGGATGATTTATCTGTGTTGCTACCGCAAAAGCAAGTAGTGCAATTTCCGATTAGTGAACAATTGCCATTTCAATTGCTAGCTCACGGTATAGATGTTACGGCGGCCCGACTGACTGTGTTGGAAGGGTTGTGCTGCCTAAAGCCCATGGTTATAGTAGCACCTGTGGAGGCGCTGTTGGGCCGATTAAGCCCACCGGATGTTTTTGCCGGTGCTGGCTTAAAGCTGGCTGTAGGTGACTTGCAGGATACCGGTGAACTGGGCCAGCATTTAGTAGCTATAGGCTATGAAAGAGTTCAATTGGTAGAAAGATCTGGCCAATTCAGCGTGCGCGGTGGCATTGTAGACATTTTCCCCATAATTTCCGAGACGCCTGTGCGGTTGGAATTTTTTGATGACGTAGTTGAATCTATTCGACTATTTGATATTGAATCGCAGCGGTCAGATAAAAAAATTGAAAGGTTGAATATTCCCCCAGCTCGTGAAATGGTGGCCAGTAAAACATCATGGGAAATGGGGTATAGATCTGTTAAGGCGGAGTACCAGATCGCTCAGCGCAAACTAGCCAAATCAAGCGATCCAACAGCGTTGAGCTTCTTCGAAGAACATTTCGGTCATCTGCTTGATATGCTGAATGAGGGTGTATATTTTCTGGGATTGGAACAATTTATGCCCTATTTTTATCCCCGGCCAGTCAGTTTTCTGGACTATTTGCCGATGGGAACACCTGTTTTGATAAATGAACCCTTAAGAATAAGAGAAGTTGTGCAGAGTATTCAACGGGAGCGAACCGAGACATATGCAGAGCTTTTTAGCAAAGGTAAGGTGCTGCCCGGCCAGGTTAAGTGTTACTTAAACTGGGACGAACTGTATGAAGGTATCTCTGCCCGGCGAGCGGTATACTTTTCTTTTATGCCCCGCCAGGCACCGTTTATCCGCCCGCAAAACATAATTAATTTTACAGCTAAATCGATGAACAGTTTCCTGGGGCACACCAATCTTTTAGCTGATGAAATTCGTCAGTGGCGTCGCAATGGTTATGCCGTGGTACTTTTGGTAACGGGACAGGATCGAGGACACCACTTGCTGGACGCGCTTAAAGATGAAAAAGTAGATGCGTTTTATATATCATTACTGGATGCAGAGGTTAAGACAGGTCATGTGGTGATTAGTCACGGACAGCTTTCCGGGGGCTTTGAACTGGTCAATGCTCGCTTGGTGGTAATCACTGAAGGAGAAATTTATGGCCAGCGAAAGCGTAAAAAACGGGAGCAGCCTCGGGAAACGGGTAACCGTTTAGATCTGTTTACCGACCTGAAAGCTGGCGACTATGTGGTGCATGTAAACCATGGTATTGGTCGCTACATGGGTATAGTACCGTTGGATATAGGCAATATTCGCAAGGAATACCTGTTGATCAAATACGCCGGTGAGGATAAGCTGTATGTGCCCACTGACCAGGTGTCGCTGTTGCAAAAATACTTGGGCGCCGAGGTCGATAGTCCACGACTTTCTAGGCTGGGTGGAGCCGAATGGAACCGGATTAAAAATCGGGTCCGGGAAGCGGTGCGGGATATGGCCCAGGAACTCTTGGCCCTTTATGCTGCCCGGGAAACAGTGCAGGGATACGCTTTTGGAGCAGACACCATATGGCAGAAGGAGTTTGAGGATGCTTTTCCTTACGAGGAAACACCGGACCAGTTGCGGGCTATAAGTGAGACCAAAAAAGATATGGAAAATCCGCGACCTATGGATCGATTGCTATGCGGCGATGTGGGCTATGGTAAAACCGAAGTGGCTTTGCGAGCTGCATTTAAGGCGGTAATGGAAAGTAAACAGGTGGCAGTGCTTGTACCAACCACCATACTTGCCCAGCAACATTATAATACTTTTCGGGAACGGTTTGCTGGTTACCCTGTGACGGTTGAGATGCTCAGCCGGTTCCGGACGCCCAGAGAGCAACGTCAAATTGTCCAGGACCTTAAAGATGGGCGTATAGATATAGTTATAGGCACCCACCGGTTGGTGCAGGAAGACATTGTTTTTAAGGATCTTGGTTTATTGGTCGTGGACGAAGAACAGCGTTTCGGTGTAACACACAAGGAAAAACTTAAAAAATTGCGTACCAGTGTTGATGTGTTGACACTGACTGCAACACCTATTCCCCGTACTTTGCATATGTCACTTGTGGGGGTACGTGATACCAGCTTGCTTGAGACGCCGCCGGAAAACAGGTTTCCAGTGCAAACCTATGTACTGGAGGAAGACCCGCTATTAATCAGGGAAGCGATCCGTCGGGAGTTGGGACGGGACGGTCAGGTGTATTATGTACACAACCGGGTTAATGAGCTGGACAATGTAGCCATGTGGGTCAAAGAGCTAGTGCCTGAAGCCCGCATAGTTACTGCCCACGGGCAAATGCGAGAAGAAGAGCTAGAGCAGATTATGCTTGACTTTATTGACGGTGCTTATGATGTACTTGTTTGTACCACGATAATCGAAAGTGGCCTAGATATTTCAAATGTTAATACGTTAATTGTTAGAGATGCTGACCATTTTGGTTTAGCTCAGCTTTACCAGTTACGTGGCCGGGTAGGCCGTACAAACCGGTTGGCTTATGCTTACCTTACTTTTCGTAAAGACCGGGTGCTAAATGAAATAGCCGAAAAAAGGCTGGCAGCAATAAAGGAATTTACCGAGTTGGGTTCAGGTTATAAAATTGCTATGCGTGATCTGGAAATCAGAGGTGCTGGTAATTTACTTGGGGCAGAACAGCATGGTCATATTGCTGCCGTGGGCTTTGATCTGTACTGCAGGCTGTTAGATGAGGCGGTGCGTGAGGCCAGGGGACAGTGTGAGGAGCATCCGGTGGATACCGTGGTAGAACTGCCCATTGAGGCATATATACCTAACGAGTATATCCCCGATCCTAATCAAAAGGTTGAAATATATCGGCGCATTGCTTCCATAAAGAAAGGGAGTACAATTTCTGACCTTGAGGAGGAATTGATAGACCGTTTTGGTGATTTACCCAATTCCGTGCAAAATCTGCTAAAGATTTCCCAGATCAGAGTTTTGGCTGGGTATTTAAAAATTAAACTGGTTAACAAACAGCAGGGTTTTTACCGGCTTACCTTTGCCCCTGGGCATACCCTTACTGGCGAAAAACTAGTCAAAGTGGGGGAATACTATAGGAATAAAGTCAAATTTAGCAACACTGATAGTGAATTTGAAATTCGATATAAAATCCGTGAGGCCGGACGTTCACCAGCCCAGCAATTAGATGAGCTGGAAAATTTATTAAAAGTATTAGCAAATTAACATTTATTAACACAAGTTAGCTAACGGTATAAAAAATAACTTAGTCTTTTTATTGGAAATTGAGTGTTTATTGATATTAGACTAAGCTATTGTAGAGTGCAAACCTTTACTATATAATTAAGTGAGTTGTTGCCGCCCGTCTGAGGCGGCATATTATTAGGGGAGGAGATAGTTTTGCGTAAATATAGTTATGTTTTTTTAATCTTGATGTTAATGGTGTCGGTACTTGTTCTCGGTGGCTGCGGTAGTCAAGTTGTGGCTACGGTAAATGGCGAGAATATTACATCTCAGGAATTAGATGAAAAGGTTGCTTCTGTAAAAAATAATCTAGCTCAACAGGGTATAACTCTGGAAGGTGAGCAGGCTAAGGAAATGGAAAAAATGCTCCGTCAGGAGGTTTTAAGTCAGCTGATTGATCGCCGTTTGGTAATGGCGGAAATCGAGCGATTAAATTTAACGCCCACGGATAAGGAAGTACAGGACCAGATTGCGGTGATTAAAAAACAGTTAGGTAGTGAAGCTGAATTTAAAAAGTATTTGGCAGCCAACGGGATAAACGAGCCTAAGCTGGGTGATTTTATGAAAGAACAACTAGCTGTGAGTAAACTATACGAAAGAATTAGCGCTGAGGTGCCCCAACCAACTGATACTGAAATAAAAGATTACTATGACAAAAACGGAGCTCAATATAAAGAACCTGAGCAGCGACAAGTCAGCCATATTTTAATTGGTGTAGGTGATTATTCCAACGGTAAAAATCGTACTGATATGGATGCTAAGGTGCAGGCGCTGCAGATTGTGGATAAAGTGGCGGCCGGTGCCGACTTCGGCAAGTTGGCCAAGCAGTACAGCGATGATTTAGGCAGTAGAGATAGCGGTGGTCAGTATCCACCCTTTAGTAAAGGCAGCGGTTTTGCAGCGGAATTTGAAAACGCCGCTTTTACCTTAAAGAATGGGGAATACACTGTAGAACCAGTTAAGACTACTTTTGGTTATCACATCATCCGTTTGGACAAGATTATTCCTGCCAAAACACATACCTTAGCTGAAGTTAGGAACCAAATTAGTGCAAGCTTGCGCGATGAGAAAATCAACCAAAAAGTTTTTGATTATATGCAGGGGCTTAGAGATAAGGCCGAAGTAGTTAACAAATTGTCTGAGGAATCGTCTGAACCGGCAGAGAAAAACCCATCGACAAAAGAATAGTTATTCTTTAGTAAGATGAAAATAATTTTACTTGGTATTGGAAAAAAATGAATAATTAACTCCCTCCGGTTATATACTAACATAGATAGTTTTTCCTGATTATTTACAGGTAAAGGAGGGAAGGGCGGCCTATGAAGGCAACGGGTATAGTACGTCGCATAGACGATCTAGGTAGAGTGGTTATACCAAAAGAGATAAGGCGAACTTTAAGAATACGCGAAGGCGATCCATTGGAAATTTTTGTTGATCGTGAAGGTGAAGTAATCTTAAAAAAGTACTCACCAATCGGTGAGCTGGGTGATTTTGCCAAAGAATACGCTGATTCGCTGCATGAGGCGCTAGGACACATATCCTTAATTGCTGACCGGGATGCTATTATTGCTGTTTCCGGAGCACAAAAAAAGGAATTTTTAAATAAACCAATAAGCAAGGTTATCGAAAAAGTTATGGATGAGCGTAAGGCGGTGGTAATAAATAATCCAGGTACCGATCCGCATTGTTTGGATTGTACGATTACTGAGGACGGTGAATGTAAGCTTGCGGCGGAAGTAATTGCGCCGATTATCTCCGAAGGTGACCCCATTGGGGCAGTGATTCTTGCTTCTCGTGAATTAAATGTTGACATGGGAGAACTTGAATTAAAACTTGCTGAAACGGCGGCTGGTTTTCTAGCCAAGCAAATGGAACAATAACGGCCCTGAACAGGGGCCGTTTTTTTATGTAAGGCAGATTATCTTCGACAGTGTGTTTTAAGGTAATTTTTTGCCTGGTTAAAAGGATTTTTCGTTAAAGCTCGCGTAATTGGTAAGAATAACAGTAAAGCGATTTTATTCAGGGGGATTTTATTTTGAATACTAAGGTAATTGTGGTAGGTCTTGGTCCCGGAAGCCGGGACTCTTTGCCCGCGGTGAACTTGAAAATACTTAAGGAAGCCCGGCATCTTTTTTTACGCACCGGGGTGCACCCAGTTGTTGATTGGCTCAAAGAACAGGGTATCGATTTTTATACATTTGATAAATATTACGAGCAGGCAGACAGTTATGACGAAGTCTATCAGCTAATTACGGAAGATGTTTTGGCAGCTGCTATGCAGGAGACGGTGGTATATGCTGTACCCGGCCACCCGCTGGTGGCTGAAACAACGGTAGATTTTATTATACGCGAGGCAGAGCAAAGGGAAATAGCTGTTGATATAATGCCGGCCATGAGTTTTATGGACGAGCTATACGCGGTATTAAAAATTGATCCGGTGCAAGGAATACTGATTCTTGATGGGTTGCAGTTGGAAGTTCAACTATTGAACCCGGCACTCGGTACAGTGTTGCTGCAGGTTTACAGTCGTCTGGTGGCTGCTGATATTAAGTTGACCTTGTTGGAAATATACCCGCCCGAGCACCAGGTAACAATTGTCCGGGCGGCTGGTGTACCGGAATTACAAAGGATTGAATATGTGCAGTTGTTTGAAATTGACCGGCATGATTGGTTGGATCATCTCACCAGTATATATGTACCTCCGTGCAGATCTGCTGTTAAAAAAATACCAGTCAATTTTCCATTGGACCCGCTGGTTGATATTATGGGCAGGTTGCGTGGCGAAGGTGGTTGCCCGTGGGACCGGGAACAGGACCACCATACTCTAACCCCGTATTTGCTGGAGGAAACTTACGAAGTACTAGATGCCATCCAAAAGGAAAATATGTATAATTTTTGTGAAGAACTGGGAGACTTATTACTGCAGATAGTGTTCCATGCTCAGATAGCGAGGGAAAACGGCGTATTTGATATTAATGATGTGGTGCATTGTATTAGTCAAAAGATGATTCACCGTCACCCGCATGTTTTTGGTAATATTCAGGTTAATAATAGTGATGAAGTGCTGGTAAATTGGGAAATTATAAAACAGAGTGAAAAAGGGGGTGGAGAAAAAAAACAGTCATCAGTATTGGATGGGGTACCCGATGGCTTACCAGCCCTGTCACGCGCATATAAAATACAAGGCAAGGCCGCCCGGGTTGGTTTTGACTGGCCTGATTATCATGGAGCGTTAGGTAAAGTTGATGAGGAATTGGAAGAATGGAAAGAAGCGCTGGCCAACGGGCAGCGAGATAAAATTGAGCTTGAAACCGGTGACGTGCTATTTGCGATAGTTAATACAGCTAGATTAACAGGTATAGACCCTGAGGTGGCATTGTTAGCTACAAATAATAAATTTGTTCGTAGATTTGAATTTATCGAGAGGGAAGCCGCTATTAAAGGTATAAATGTTGCTAATATGTCTTTGGCCGAAATGGATGAACTATGGGAAAAAGCAAAAAATATAGAAAAATGAGCTAAAAAATGTAGTAAGAATCAATTCCCAGGAAGGAACCTCAAGAAAAATAGCGAATACGAATAGCTTAGTGGATAATTGTGTTTATCATACGTCAAATTTCATGAGGGGGGTATTTATGAATAAGGCAGAACTAATTGCTAATGTAGCCGAAAAATCAGAGTTAACCAAAAAAGACGCCGAAAAAGCAGTGGTTGCGGTGCTATCAAGTATTGAGGAAGCCCTGGCCAGTGGTGACAAGGTTCAACTGGTTGGTTTCGGTACCTTTGAAGTTAGGGAAAGGGCAGCTCGCAAAGGACGAAACCCGCAAACCGGAGAGGAAATCAATATAGCTGCCGCTCGTGTTCCGGTATTTAAAGCAGGAAAGGCATTACGCGAAACTGTTTCATCATAGTAACATAAATATAATTTGAACTGAGTTGGTTTTGCAGTGCGACTAGATAAGTTTTTAAAGGTTTCTCGGATCATCAAGCGACGCACGCTAGCCAAAGAGGCTTGCGATCGGCAGCAGGTAAAGATTAATGGCCGGGTGGCAAAAGCAGGAGCTGAAGTGCGTACGGATGACATAGTGGAAATTACATTCGGACAGCGACGTTTAAAATTTAAGATCGTCACTATACGGGAAACCGTACCTGCTAAGCAAGCGGCTGACTTATATGTGGTTCTAGAAGATATATATTTGCATGAATAGTAGGCTATTATTACCAAAGGTCCTAAGGGGCCTTTTTTATTTTACCTGGTATTTAGGCTTAAGTGTTTCCTGTTGAGTTGCCTCGTCCGGTATACTAGCGGCAATACCATGAAATATAGAGGACTATGAGTAAGAGAAGACGGTGCATATTTTTATACCATCCCACAAAAAATAAAAACAAATATTCGGGAGGGATGATAATGCGCTTATCTAAAATAATCCTGGTAGCTCTAGTGCTTATGGTATTATCGTTTGGCTGTGCGAAAGGACCGCAGCAAAAGCCTTTAGAGCCTATTCCAGGTGCTCCGGACCAGGAACCCACTATTAGTCTGTACATCAAGGAACAAGGCATAAAAAAGAATATTAAACTAGAGGAATACCTAGCCGGAGTGGTTGCAGCCGAGATGGAACCTACATGGCCGGAAAATGCCTTGGCTGCCCAAGCAATATTAGCTCGCACTTTCACTATGGAAAATATTAAGGCACAGCGGGTAAAAAAGCTGCATGGTACGGATGCATCTACTGACATTGAGGAGTTTCAGGCTTATAATCCCTCGCGAATAAACGATAAAGTGCGCCAGGCGGTGGCCTCCACCAGGGGGCAGGTTATTACCTATCGAGGCAATTATGTAAAAGGATGGTTTTCAGCATGTGATGGGGGCATATCAGCAACGGCACAAGAGGGGCTTGCCTATACTAAAGAGCCCACACCATATATTAAAGCTGGAGCAGAGGATGGCTGTCTGGCGAATACCGTTCCTGAAAATAAGAATTGGCGCGTGGAATTACCTCTACAACAAGTGCGGGCGGCAGTGCAACAAATTAGCGGAGCAGACCCAGGTAATATTAGTTCTGTGAATATTGTGGAAAAGGGACCTTCGGGAAGAGCGACAAAGATACAGCTTGGTTCGGCCACCGTGAGTGGTCCTAATTTGAGATTGGCTTTGGGTAGCGATAAGGTGCGATCAACGTTAATAACCGGTGCTCAGGTGCAGGGCAATAATCTAGTTCTGGAGGGTAAGGGTTTTGGGCACGGTGTGGGGCTTTGCCAGTGGGGGGCAAATAAATTAGCCTCAGAAGGAAAAACTCCCCAGGAGATTATTAAATTTTATTACAAAGATGTTGACATTCAAAAGCTTTGGGATTAAAAGAGTGATCCAATCCGGATCACTTTTTTTTGCATAAAGCCGGTTTACCAGCATAGATATATAACCAAAGGTTTACCCGTGCCCACGGAGGTGAAACAATTTGGAACCAAAAAATGATTTTAGCAATCGAATAGTTTTAACTGATCGTAGACATCTATTGGTGGATGGGGTGGAGCATGTGGGAAGTTTCAATGAAAAGGAGATTGGTCTGGTCACCAATATGGGCTTTCTCACCCTGAGGGGTGAAGGAATGCACATAACCCAATTAAATTTAGAAAATGGTAATTTGGTTGTAGAAGGACGAATTAGCTTAATGGAATTCATTGATAATAAAAATGTAGGAAGTCTGCGGGGCAAAGGCATGTTGAACAGGATTTTCAAGTAAAATACCCGGCAATGAGTACCCGGGCAAGCTTTGGAGGTAATTATTGTGGCAGAGCCGGTAACCAGTCAGTTCATGGTTTTTTTATATACCATTTTGACAGGGATGCTGGCGGGATTTTTATATGATGTTTATGCCGGGCTCGGTAGTATATTAAGGTTAAAAAAAATTGGTACATTACTGGGTGATATTCTATACTGGGTCTGCTCATCTGTAATGGTATATGCTTTATTATTATTTTATAATCAAGGTGAAGTTCGTTTTTTTGTGCTTCTGGGATTAGGTGCGGGGGCGCTATGTTATTTTCGCTTGAGCCGGCGCAGGATGAGGTACTTAGTCATAAAGACCATTGAACTAATAATATGGTTAGTTAATTGGCTGATCAATATATTATTGTATCCTATCCGTTTGCTTTATCTTATTGCGACCTTCCCATTTAAAATAGTCGGTCTGTTTACATGTAAAATATGCCATATTTTTATACAGATATTTAAACGCTTATTGCCGGCGTCTACAAAGCTATTATTTTGCCGGTGCCAAGAATGGTTATCCAGAGCTCTCAGTAGAATTAAACGAAAAGTATAAGGCAGCGTTACTTATTAAAGATGACCCTCGTATGGAGGGTCTTTTTAATTAGCTCAAACAACCGAAAACGATATTTAATTTGGGGTTTTTGACTCTTTTCCACTATATTATTTTCAGTTATTTTTTCTATGCTTTGTTCTTGTGCAGCCGAAGCAGCCGGCAATACCACTGGTGGGGCGGCCTGCTGTAAATCTACAAAGCATAAAGGTGGATAAAGAACGCACCACCAATTAGCACCTTCCCCGGAACCTATGATTACCCTTACAGCTTCATAGCGGCCTGGGGGCAAAGTTAATGATTTTATACTGTCTCTTGCCTGGACGTTATACTTTTTTGCGGGAAAGTAATAATTCCCTCGTACCACTTTAACGGGATAATTAAAACCCCGGCGTTTTATTTCCTCCTCAGTTATTTTCTGGATGGTTGCTAGATTGACATCGGCAATTTGCCTGGCCGCCTCGAGATCGGTAGCCTGACTGAAGGCCGGTGACATTTCACTGACAATGCGATCTTTAACTCGGTATTTAAGTGCTTGGTCATAAAAGGTATTACTGTTGGCTATGATGTGCAGCCTGATTAGGCCTGCTGGTTTGGAGCGTTGTTGTTCATAAAAATAATAACCACCGGTACTGGTCAAAAGTAGAGCAATTAGAAGGTAAATGACACTTTTGTGCACAAGATCACCTGCTTTATTAATTGATTAACAATATTATTTCCAAATTTTTATAGTATAAAACTTATTAATTAAGAAAAAAATGTTAACAATATTATTAGATAAAGGAGGAGGAATATAAAATGATTGGTACTACAACGTTAGCAGATTACTTGGTTAAAGCTGGTGACCGGTTACCTGAAGAAGCTGATCGGGTACTAGAAGCACTAGTTAACGAGGGAAATATGAATAAAGAAGATTTATCATTACTCTCCCGTGTTAAAAGGGCGGTACTTGACCATGTAATTATGCAGTTATATGCTCTTGGTTTAGTGGATGTTTCCACAGAAGGTAAAAGCAAAATATGCAGTCTGACAAAATTAGGCGAGGAATATGTAAGCTTATTATCAGAGAGAAAAGTCGGTTAAACTAGACCGGCTTTTTTTGTGTGCAGTTGCGCAATAAAATCTTTAAATTGTTTATTTGGTAGTTTGTTTTAAAAAAACTGCCAACAGGCAGGAAATGTTAGCCATGCATAGAATTTGTGTAATACGCGTATAAACGTGTGTAAAAGGATATTGGTCCCCGATCATAACCTGAATGGTTATTAGGTCTTGGTGAGGAGGGCGAAAATATTGGCTAACAGCAATTCTTTCGAAAATGAGTATAGTCAGGAGGTCAAACGTCGAAGGAGTTTCAATTTATCACGCAGTAGGATTCCGGTGATAATTATTGTTCTGTTAATGTTATACATCTCTTTTTCTTTGGGCAGCCGTTTTGACCAATTGAATGCTATGCAGCAAAACCTTGATGCTATGCAGGCTGAGATTAAGGATATACATAATAAGAACGCCGGATTGTATGAACAACTGGAAAGACTGCAATCTAATGATTATATAGAACAGGAAGCCAGAGAGAAGCTGGGTTTGGTAAAACCGGGCGAGGCAAGGATCGTAACTATCCCGACTAATGATGAATAATTACGGTGAAGGTTTAATTTACGCTTGACATGCCATGTGGCTTTGATATAATTAATCAAGCCATTCGGTAATGGGAGGATATATTTACACTTATGCCAGTGCAAGCAGGAAAAATTGTCCAAGGTAAAGTAACTGGGATTACTAATTTTGGTGCTTTTGTTGAGTTGCCGGATGGGGAAGTCGGGTTAGTACATATCTCGGAGATAGCAGAAGAATATGTTAAGGATATAAACGATTTCCTGAAAATTAATGATCCTGTTAAAGTGAAGGTTATTTCCGTAGACCCTAAGGGCAAAATTGGTTTATCGATTAAACAAACGGTGGAGACTGTTAAGCGTCGTCCTGCTCCGCGTAAAAAGTTTGAGGTCTCCTTTGAAGAGAAGTTGAATCGTTTTCTTAAGGATAGTGAAGAAAGACAGCAGGGTTTGCGCCGAAATGCTGATGCTAAGCGCGGTGGTCGGGGTAATCGGAGGTCATGAGAAGATAAATATATTCTTTGTTAAAAGCATTTCCGCAGGAGATGCTTTTTTTATATTACCTGTCAGTGATGCCTGGAAGATTTCTATATGAGTAGGTGATTATAATGAAAATTGCGGCTATTGATGTGGGAACAAATTCCACCAGGTTAATGGTAGCACAAATATCCCCCTCGGGAAAAGTGCAGCCTGAGCTGAGGGATTTAAAAACAACCCGTCTTGGGCAAGGTATTCAGGGTGGGCTGTTGATACAAGCTGCGATTGATCGCACGCTGGCTGTAATTGCCGAGTTTGCACTGCGGGCAGAACGGGCCGGGGCGCAAAAAATTGTAGTGGCGGCCACTAGTGCTGTAAGGGACGCTGATAATAGGGAAGAATTTGCAAATCGGGTACATTCAGCAACAGGGTTGGATTTGGCGATACTTTCTGGCTCTATGGAAGCTCGACTTAGTTTTCAAGGGGTTACGAATGCTCTGGGTGATATAGGAAATGCACTGGTTATTGATATCGGGGGTGGTAGCACAGAATTTATCTGGCAATCCGCTGGTGAAACACGCTTTGTCAGCACTAATGTTGGTGCTGTACGGGCGACCGAAAGTGGTTGCGGAAATGATAAAATTAGAGAGATCATAGATGACACGCTACGTGCTGTTCAGTTAGATGATCCGGGTGAGGTGATCGGGGTAGGAGGAACAATAACTACTTTGGCAGCTATGGCCCAGTTGATGCGACATTACCTGCCGGAAAAAATCCATGGTTTTCGTTTGACACTCGACAAGGTAGATGAGCTGTACCGTTTATTAAATAACATGACTATTGAAGAGAGAAAGCGATTACCAGGTTTACAGCCCCAGCGTGCCGATATAATTCCATACGGTACCTGTATATTGAGCACTATTTTGCATGGCTTGGCCCGGGATAGTCTATTAGTGAGCGAGGCAGACATTCTTGAAGGATTAATTTGGGAAGCGGCTTTTAATGCCGATTAATGTCGTAATAAAAATGGAATAAAGTGCCAAGATACTGCTTTTATAGCCACCCTTTTGTAATATAATGGAAGTAACATTATTGCATCAAGGGGGTGGATTTTTTGCATCAACATAATCAATTAAACAATGAGCCATCTAAATATACTAATTATAACACCGGACGCATTAAAAGCCACCGGATGCATACTCTTACGGGATTGCGTGTAAGGTATGGTATCGGGCTGGTTGCTTTGTTAGCGGCAGGTTTTATATTGGGACGGGCTTTCTTGTTGGGTGAGCTCTTGCCTTTTGGTGTTGCACTGGTAGCGGCCGGTTTTTTTGTCTATCGTGCCTATGCATTGGCAGCGCTTATTGGAACAGTGCTGGGGTTATCCACTGTGGTAACCGGTTGGGAACTGGCTGCACGTATTGTGATGCTGATAGTGGTGGGCACAGCTTCCTTAACGCTGCCGTCTACTTTGAACTTTTATCGCCTTTGGTTAGGTGGGTTGGTTTTTGCAGTGTTGGTAGTTGCCGGTACTGGTTATGTGGCGGTCACGGGACCTACTACTTATGATTATGTAAGAGTGCTTTTTGAATCGATTTTTGCGGCTTTGTTAGCGGTGGCTTATAGGGCAGCCTTTGGGGGAATTCGCCGTTATTGCAGTGGTCAGCAATTGAATAGTGAACAAGTTTTTTGTTTTATTATTTTTTTACTTAGCTTAGTGGCTGCTGCAGGTCAGGTGCGTTGGGGGATGATTAGCCCTGGTGGAATATTAGCTTCTTTAACGGTGCTGATGGTGGGATATGTTGGTGGTGCTGGTTTGGGAGCAGCTGCCGGGGCGGTTATTGGAGTTGTACCGGGTCTTGTATTTACAGTTTCCCCAGCAGCGCTAGGAGCATTTGCTTTTGCTGGCTTTTTGGGAGGTTTGTGCCGAGGCTTGAAGCGTATCGGTGTAGTGACAGGATTTTTATTAGGGGGGACATTGCTTACCGTTTATCTGGGAAGTGGCCGTGATATAGCTGGCTTGATGCTGGAAACTGTGTTGGCAGGGTTGGTATTTTTACTGCTGCCCAAAATGGTTTTTACAGCTGTGCAAAAAAATATGCCGGTGGGCATTCCATGGGTAGTTGCTAACGAGTTGGCGGAGGGCGAACGGAATAGTATTGTCGAACGGTTTAAACGCTGGGATGCAGTATTTGAAGAAATATCTCACACATATGACCAGGTTAGCGGTTCACTTGATCCCTTGGATAAGGATACATCATGGCACGATTTAATTAGGCAAGTAAAAAATATGGTTTGTCATGACTGTGTATTAAATAAGGTTTGCTGGGAAAGAGAGTCTCAGTGTACTTTGTTACACATAGAAAACTGCTTTGCCATTGCCTTAAATAGCGGGTCGGTGACCATGGAAGATCTTGATAACCAATTGCGTAATCGCTGTGCAAGACCCCGTGAACTGGTTATGGGCATAAACTGCTTTTTTCAATTAAGGCTCATGCAGCAATTTCTAGCACGGAGATTGCGCGAAAGCCGGGAATTGGTATCCATGCATCTACGCGGTATGCGTGGGGTAATTGAAAACTTGGCCCGGGAATTGGATTCAAAAGATGTTTGGGGGCAGAGCGCGGAATACTACAAGCAATGTCTTAAACAATCCGGTATCCCTATAGCAGCTTTGTCGTTATATTCCGGTGCGCGAGGCTGTGAAGCAGAGGTGAGCATGCAAGCGTGCTCTGGTAAAAGAAGGTGTGTTTATGATGTAGCTCCCTTTCTAAATCGGCTGACAGATGAAAATTTAGACCTCTCCTGTAAGGATTGTGTTAACTTGGAAAACGACGATTTTTGCACTTTTAGATTGTACCCTGATCTGGTTTATCAATTAGGACTCGGCTCGGCTAGCTGTGCCGGCAAAGAAAATGATATATCAGGCGATAACTGTGCAATAATGCATTTAAATGATGGTCAGTTGGCTATTTTACTCAGCGATGGCATGGGCGTCGGGGCAGTGGCGGCATCGGAAAGTAAAACTACGTTATCGTTACTACAGCAATTACTTAAAGCGGGCTACAGCCGAGATCTGGCGATTCATATGGTTAATTCGGTAATGATGGAACATTGTTCTGAAAAGGATAACTTTGCTACGTTAGATATGTCTGTACTGGATCTGTATAGCGGGAAATATGAATTAGTGAAAATTGGAGCCCCGCCCAGTTATTTGGTGCGCAAAAATCAAGTGCAGGTTATTCAAGCAAGTTCCTTGCCAGTAGGCATCGTGGATGATATAAATATTTTTTGTCAGCAGGGAGAAATGGATAACGGCGATATGTTAGTTGTGGTGACAGACGGAGTCAGCGATGCTTATCCTGCTAAAGCAGAAAATGAAGATTGGATTTCTTCGGTGCTCAAAGAAATCGTTGATTTGCCGCCCCAGGAAGTGGCGGAATTGATTTTACGCTTGGCTTTAAACGGTAGCAGCGAAGGGCACCGGAGTGCAGATGATATGACCGTACTAGTGGCGCGAGTTGAAACTATTGGTGATAAAAACTAAGCTATTATTAATTATACATCCTATGATATCTATTAAAGCGTGCTAACAGAGTTTAAAGCACGCTTTTAAATTTATGTTGTATTGCCGATTGTGTCCATAAAAATACAACCAAAGAAGGATATTTATTTAAAGCGTGGAAGTTTTTAAACAGGAATAATGTGGGTGAAACTATGCCTTTAATTCAATTGGTTGCAGAACAAATATTAAAATTCAATATGGTTAATAAAGGCGCAACAGTGGTGGTGGGTGTATCCGGGGGACCTGATTCGGTAGCATTATTGCATATCCTATACAGGCTGCGGGAACCTTTGGATATAAAACTGGTGGTGGCTCACTTAAATCATCAGTTTCGTGGTGCCGAGGCAGACGCTGATGCACGGTTTGTTTTAGAATTGGCCGAGCGGCTCCACTTGTACGCTTTTGTGGAATCCAGGGATGTCACGGCTTACAGTCAGGAGCGCGGTATTTCACCCCAGGTGGCGGCACGTGAAGTTCGTTACAGTTTTTTTGGCGAAGTAGCGGTGAAGACCGGGGCTTCCCGAGTAGCACTGGGTCATCATGCGGACGACCAAGCTGAAACCATACTGTTGCATATGTTAAGGGGCTCCGGTACGAGCGGTCTTAAAGGCATGCTACCTGTGCGGGATGATTTCTATATTCGCCCATTGTTGGCTATCAGACGCCGTGACATCGAAGATTATTGTCGGCAACATGACCTGGCTACCAGGCTGGATTCCAGTAATATAAAGACCAAATACTTGCGTAATCTTGTCAGGTTGGATTTGATGCCGCTTTTGGAAAAAAGATATAACCCTAATTTGGTTCAGTCATTAAACCGGTTAGCTGAAATATGCCGGGATGAAGACGAATACCTTGAAGAACAGGCTAGAGATGTTTTTTTACGCGCTAGAATGCTGTCCGGTGGTAATGCCGTATTTCTTGACGCCGGTAGGCTGTCAGCAGTTCCACAGGCGCTGTTGCGCAGGGTTATACGTCGCTCTTGGACCGAAATTTGCGGTGAGCCTGCAGACTTAAATTACCAACATATCGAGCAAGTTTTGGCAATAATAAATGGTGGAGGTGGTTATAGGCAAATTAACCTGCCAAGGGGAATAATTTTTAAAAAAAATTATGATGTTTTAGAATTTACCTTAGAACGGCAAAAGAGAGATGTCCCTTTTTATCAATATCTCTTAAAGGTGCCGGGTATTACTTATATCCCCGAGGTTGGTTTGTCTATAGGTGCTGAAATTTTACCGGTAGGTCGGTTCATCGAATCGTACGGTTTTGACTCGAGGCAAGGTGTTTTGGATTGTGACCTTTTATCAGCACCCTTAATAGTGCGTCGCCGTTTATCCGGTGACCGTTTCGCCCCACTGGGTTTGAATGGGACGGTGAAGTTAAAAAAATTTTTTATTGATCAAAAGATTCCTCGCTACATAAGGGATAGCATCCCCTTGGTGGTATCCGGAAATGATATCGTATGGGTAGTGGGCATACGTCTGGGAGAAAAATGGAAGGTTACTGATAATACATTAAATTGCCTGCGATTATATCTAGCCGACTATGAAGAATAATTTTGTGACAAGATAATGAGCAAGTAGTATATTAAAATAAATTATATTGATTAAAAATTCATTATTTGTTAAAATAAACTTTATGCTGGATTTCTCCGTCACTGAGAGGAGTGGCTTATTTGAATAAAGTGATCAAAAATCTTAGTATATATTTACTTATAGTTTTGGTAACCATTGCATTAATCAAATTTAATACCCAGGATGCACCTGCTATAAAGGAAATGCGTTTTGATGAATTTTATGCAGCTTTGGGTGCAGGTAACATCAAGCAGGTGACTATACAGCCTGATGACTATACTACCCTAATTACCGGTGAACAGGCGAATGGTACACAATTTCAAGTGCGGGGAACTACTCCGGGGATTGAAAAAGTAGAAAGCATCTTGCTGAACAGTGGGGTCCGTTATGATGTAGAGGATCCTCCAAAGCCAAGCTGGTGGACAGGCTTGTTAACCACTCTGTTGCCTATCTTAATATTTGTGCTATTGTTTTTCTTCCTGATGCAGCAGACACAGGGTGGGGGTAATCGGGTCATGTCTTTCGGTAAAAGCCGTGCTAAATTGCATACCGATGACAAAAAAAAGGTTACCTTTGCGGATGTAGCTGGAGCAGATGAGGTTAAAGAAGAGTTAGAAGAAGTTGTGGAATTTTTAAAAAACCCCAAAAAATTCAATGAACTTGGTGCACGTATTCCTAAGGGAGTATTATTATTTGGCCCTCCAGGTACAGGTAAGACGCTTTTAGCCCGCGCCGTTGCTGGTGAAGCTGGAACGCCGTTCTTTAGTATAAGTGGTTCTGACTTTGTAGAAATGTTTGTGGGGGTAGGTGCATCTCGGGTTAGGGACTTATTTGAGCAGGCCAAAAAGAATTCTCCCTGTATTGTATTTATTGATGAAATAGATGCTGTAGGCCGCCAGCGTGGTGCCGGGCTTGGTGGCGGTCATGATGAGAGGGAACAGACTCTTAACCAATTGCTGGTGGAAATGGACGGCTTTGATGCCAATGAGGCGATTATTATCATAGCTGCTACTAACAGGCCTGATATATTAGATCCTGCCTTGCTGAGGCCGGGGCGTTTCGACCGTGAGGTTGTAGTGGGTATCCCTGATATCAATGGTAGGAAAGAAATATTATTGGTGCATGCCCGGGGCAAACCATTAGCTCCAAACGTTGACATTGATATTTTAGCACGGCGCACACCTGGTTTTACCGGTGCGGACCTGGCCAATTTGTTAAATGAAGCGGCATTGTTAGCGGCTCGCCGTAACCGAAATGATATCGGACAAAGCGAGCTGGAAGATTCCATTGAACGGGTAATTGCTGGACCTGAGAAAAAATCACGAGTGATCAGTGATTATGAGAAAAAATTAGTATCTTATCACGAAGCAGGTCACGCTGTGGTAGGTTATCTACTGCCTCATACTGATCCGGTACACAAGGTTTCTATTATACCCCGAGGGCGAGCCGGCGGCTACACCTTGTTGTTGCCTAAGGAAGACCGCTACTATATGACTAGATCCCAGCTTTTAGACCAGGTAACCATGCTATTAGGCGGTCGCGTAGCCGAAGATTTAGTATTAAAAGAAATCAGTACAGGGGCTCAAAACGACTTGGAGCGTTCAACCGATTTAGTGCGCAAAATGGTGATGGAATACGGCATGAGTGATGTCTTGGGTCCAATGACCTTCGGGCATAAGCAGGAAGCCGTATTTCTCGGCCGGGATATAGCAAGAGACCGTAACTATGGTGAAGAGGTGGCAGCGGCTATTGACCGGGAAGTCCGGAGTACAATTGAAAAGAACTATAAGTTAGCCAAGGATTTACTCAATAAGCATATTGATATACTTCATAAAATAGCACATAAATTAATGGATAAGGAAACGCTTGAAGCAGAGGAATTTGGCAATATTATGAAAGAATCAGGCATTGAAGCCAATAAAGCATAGGAGGCTTGGCTATTGGAGCGGACATATGTTATGATAAAGCCCGACGGTGTGCAAAGAAATTTAGTTGGGGAAATTACATCGCGTTTAGAAAAAAAAGGGCTTAAAATTGTAGGCCTTAAAATGCTACAAATTAACCGGGAACTGGCTGAGCGCCATTATGAGGAGCACCGGGGCAAGTCGTTTTTCGAACCCCTGGTCGAGTATATCACTTCTTGCCCGGTGGTGGCGATGGCATTGGAGGGTAAAGATGCAGTTGGCACGGTTCGTGAGATGATGGGAGCCACTAACCCGCTGGCAGCTGCACTAGGTACTATTCGTGGCGATTTTGGCATGGATATAGGTCGCAATATAGTACACAGCTCCGATTCTCCGGAAAGTGCTGCTAGGGAATTAAATCTGTTTTTTGCCCCGGGGGAAATTGTTGAATACCGAAGAGCATTGGATAGCTGGATTTACGAATAAAAGAGCAGCGAAAAGCTGCTCTTTTTCTGTGTAATATTAAAAAAATTATTGTATAAATTAAAGTAAAGGTCGTTTGCTGCAGGAAATATGTGGGTTGTGTAGAATGAATTCTTTTTATACTTGGTAAGTGAAAATTAGTTATGGTTAATAGTTTGATTTAGTTGAGGTGACGCTAATGTTCTTAACTGATAATATCAAACCGGGCTTGGTTGGTATAGCTCAAGTTGAGGTTAATGAGCAAAATACTGCTATAGCTTACGGTAGTGGCGGGATAAAGGTGTATGCAACTCCCGCCATGATTGGTTTAATGGAAAAAGCAGCCTTAAGTTCTGTAGATCCTTTGCTGCCTGAAGGTTATTCCACTGTAGGAATCAAGGTAAATGTGGAACATGTTGCGGCTACTCCTATCGGTGGTAATGTAAGAGCGCATTCTAAGTTAATGGAGATAGACGGTCGAAGGCTGGTTTTCGATGTACAGGCCTATGATGATATACGTTTGGTTGGGCAGGGAATTCATGAGCGGTTTATTGTCCAGTCCGATCAATTTCTGCAGCGGGTAACTAAGCAAAAATAGAATATTTATTTTTATTTTATAACAATCTAAAAAAGATTTTGGTTCTACTAATAAAAGAATGATTTAAGAATAATGACTATATAGAACATAAAAAATACTTGAGAGGAGCGCCCCTTTTTGCCGTATAACGCAACTAAACTAAAAGACTATGAAATTGCTGAACTGGCGGAAAAAAATATGCCCATGCCTTATGAATGGCAGGAGAAGCTAGGCTTACAAAAAGACGAAATTATACCTTATGGCAGAATATGCAAGCTGGACTTCATGAAGATTATCGACCGTCTGAAAGACAAGCCGGACGGCAAGTTCATCGAAGTTACCGCTGTTACCCCTACCCCGCTGGGCGAAGGTAAAACAACTACTACCATGGGTATAACGGAAGGTCTTGGTAAGCGGGGCATGAATGTTGGTGCGGCTATTCGCCAGCCCTCTGCCGGGCCCACCATGAACATTAAAGGTACTGCCGCCGGCGGGGGCAATGCGCTGGCTATTCCTATGACTGAGTTCTCCCTTGGTCTAACCGGTGATCTGAATGATATTATGAATGCTCACAACCTGGCTATGGTAGCCCTTACAGCCAGGATGCAGCATGAAAGAAACTACGATGACGAGGAGCTGGCTAAGCGCAACTTACGCCGCCTGGATATCGACCCCACCCGGGTGGAAATTAGCTGGGTCATTGACTTCTGCGCTCAGGCTTTGCGGAACATCATTATCGGTATAGGTGGCAGGATGGACGGCTATATGATGCAATCGAAGTTCAATATTGCCGTGAG
Organism: Sporotomaculum syntrophicum; assembly: GCF_009932395.1. GTDB lineage: Bacteria > Bacillota > Desulfotomaculia > Desulfotomaculales > Desulfallaceae > Sporotomaculum > Sporotomaculum syntrophicum. The sequence goes on along the minus strand of NZ_LSRS01000002.1, from coordinate 50,826 downwards.
CTCCGAGATTATGGCCATTCTTGCCGTAGCCAGGGATTTGAAGGATATGCGGGAGCGTATTGGCAAGATTATCGTAGCTTATGATAAGAAGGGTAATCCGGTAACTACCTCCGATCTGGAAGTAGCCGGTGCGATGACCGCTTTTATGCGTAATGCCATTAACCCCACATTGATGAGCACGGCTGAATATCAGCCCGTACTGGTGCATGCCGGCCCGTTTGCTAATATAGCAATCGGTCAGTCCTCCATTATTGCGGACCGCATTGGTCTGAAGATGTTTGATTATCATGTTACTGAAAGTGGATTCGCTGCTGACATTGGTTTTGAGAAATTCTGGAATGTCAAGTGCCGCTTCAGTGGGCACATTCCCAACGTTTCCGTGCTTACTACTACCATCCGGGCGCTCAAGATGCATGGTGGCGGTCCCGAGGTTGTCGCCGGGCGTCCGCTGCCTGAAGCATATATTAAGGAAAACGTCGGCCTGGTGGAAAAAGGCTGTGAGAACCTGGTCCACCATATCAATACTGTGCGTAAATCCGGTATCAAACCAGTAGTTTGTATAAACTCATTTAGTACCGATACAAAAGATGAAATTATGACGGTACGCCGCGCTGCCGAGGCAGCAGGGGCCCGCTGCGCCTGGTCTGAGCACTGGCTAAAGGGTGGTGATGGCGCACTGGAACTGGCTGACGCCGTTATCGACGCCTGCAACGACCAAGTTGACTTCAAATTCCTTTACCCGTTGGAAATGCCCCTGCGCCAGAGAGTGGATATTATTGCCAGGGAGGTTTATGGTGCCGATGGTGTAAGTTGGACGGCGGAGGCTGAAGCAAAGGCTCGGGCTTTCGAAAAAAACCCGGCTTATCAAGATTTTGCGACTATGATGGTTAAAACTCACCTCAGCTTGACCCACGACCCCACCCTTAAGGGTGTGCCCAAAAGATGGATATTGCCAATACGCGACGTTCTTGTTTATGCCGGTGCTAAGTTTCTCTGCCCCGTGGCAGGTTCAATCAGCTTGATGCCCGGAACGGGTTCTGACCCGGCTTACCGGAGAATCGATGTTAACACTGAAAATGGTCAAGTAATTGGCTTATTTTAATAAACACAAGATCCCGCAAAGGGATCTTTTTTTTGGGGGGAGAATCCACTCTGACCAGGTTGATTAACGCAATAAAATGCAGTTGTTTAACATATTGCAAAAAAAAGGATTAATGCGTTATATCTATTAATACCCGGCAGGAGAAAGACTATTTTTAACAGAACTTACACATGAACATGGATTATTTGCTTCGGGGGAAAACTTAAACATAGACATATATGAATGGAGTGCGTTATTATGTCCAGACCACCCAAATGTCGCCGGGTTGAATTTATGCCCGAGACGACTTTTTTTAAGCCTGCCGGGGTACCAGTTAGTGAACTTGAGGTTGTTCGACTGACGGTGGAGGAATTGGAAGCTATTAGACTAAAAGATTTACTTGGTCTTGAACAAGAGGTCTGTGCTGAAAAAATGGGCGTTTCTCGACCCACTTACCACCGGATATTATCCTCTGCCCGTGGAAAAGTAGCTACAGCATTGTTGGAGGGTAAAGCCATCCGTGTAGCGGGTGGTCATTTTGAAATTGTAGTGCGTTACTTTAAATGCTTAAACTGTGGTCACGAGTGGGAATTACCCTGCGGTATGGGGCCACGTGGTTGTGATATAACCTGCCCGCATTGTCAGAGCAGCGATGTTTCCAGGGTAAGCAAGGAGGGCATCCCTATGAAGGCTGCACGATGAAAAGGTTGGGAAATTTAAAGGAAATTTTAAAATTGATACAAGATAGGTAAATCTTAAAATTTCTTTGTTTCCTTGGTATTTATTGATAAAAGCTAAAGCAATCCCATAAATATGTATGATAAGTAATTACAGGAGTGAATGTTTTGCATCGGGTGAACCGCATTATCAATGACTCCCTGTATAGAGAATGTGTCGAGCGCAATGCTGTATGCGAGCAAAACAGGCGCTTTTGCCGGCATGATTTACAGCACATGTTGGATGTGGCTCGCATTACTTATTTGTTGGTACTGGAAGCATGTATGGTTAGCAATTCCTTAACTAGTGATATGTCGGGAAAAGAGCCTTTATTGAAAATATTGATTGATGCAGACCCCAAAGAAAATGCGACAGCCATAAATATTTCGGGAGTACTTAGGCAAGTTAAAGAGATAATATTTGCCGCCGGTTTGTTGCATGACATCGCTCGATGGGTGGAATACGAAACCTGCGAAAACCACGCCTTTGCAGGAGCCCGTATGGCTGGTGAAGTATTGAGTCGTGCTGGATTTACTGGTGCTGAGCAAAGATTGATCATTAGGGCTATTGCTGAGCACCGTACCGGTGGCACCGAAGCCAGTCAACTGGGCCGGTATATCTGTCGGGCTGATGATTTAGCCCGCCCATGTTTTCACTGTGCTGCTCGGGACGATTGCTACAAAATCAGCCATATGGAAACTGCCGGTGTACTTTTATATTAGACCGGGCTTTAGACTAAAAAAAGAGTTAGATTAATAAAAAGAGTATCGTTACATAAGGATAAGTTTTGAGAAATCGGGGGGATCATAGTGTCCTTTAAGATGCATAATTTGGTAGTACCAACCTGGACCGGAATTATGGAGGAATTTAGAAAAATTGGGGTAGATCCTGGCGGCTGTGCTGTCATGGCACCAAAAGCGTTGCACCGTATGGTAAAGATATTTGACTTAACACCCCGACAAGCTAACATAATCAAACAGGAAATGCTTGGTAAGGGTGCCGATGCCGCTACTTCCAGGGGTTCTGTGGACTGCTCAGTGGAAAAAACCGATGTACTGCTGATGGGTACCGAAAAACAGTACCGCGAGGTTATAAAAAAATTGCGTATGCAGCCCTTTCAGCTGGGCATTCTGGCCGACCAGCTGGAGGAATTAATCAATAATTTGAGGGATCGTCCGCCCAGGGAGCTAATCTGCAGAGATAAAAAATTGCCCCTGGGAGAGAGGACTTTGGTGATGGGTATTCTTAATGTTACGCCTGATTCTTTTTCCGACGGAGGCAGGTATTATCACATTGATGCTGCCATAGCTCAGGCTCGTCGTATGGTGGATGAGGGTGCCGATATAATTGATTTGGGCGGCGAATCCACTCGTCCCGGTTATACACCGGTAAGCACAGAAGAGGAGCTGGACCGGGTGATACCTGTACTGAAGGTGCTGGTGCGTGAGCTTAACGTCCCCATCAGTGTTGACACCACTAAAGCGTTAGTAGCTCGGCGTGCTTTGGAGGTAGGAGCCCATATAATTAACGACCAGTGGGCGTTGCGGGCAGACCCAGGTATGGCCTCTGTGTTGGCAGAATACCAAGTGCCTGTGGTACTGATGCACAACCAGCAAAATACTATCTACCGTGATTTAATGGGTGACATGGTACAATTTTTTCAAGAGAGCATATCGAAAGCTGAGCAGTCCGGGATACCCAGGGAAAATATAATCATTGACCCCGGTATCGGTTTGGGCAAGACGTCCGAGCAGAATCTTGAGGTGTTGCGCCGCCTTCAAGAGCTGGATTGTCTAGGGCTACCCGTGCTGCTGGGCACATCCCGCAAGTCTATGATCGGCAAAGTACTTGGTTTACCATTAGATCAGAGGGTAGAGGGTACTGCTGCTACTGTTGCGCTGGGTATAGCAAGCGGAACGGATATAGTCCGGGTACATGATGTTAAGGAAATGGTTAGGGTTGCCCGGATGACTGATGCAGTGGTGCGGAATCAACAAAGGACCAACTAGTAGAAGGTGGCGATTTGCCTGGATAAAATAGTAATGAGTAGCATGAGCTTTTACGGGTATCACGGTGTACTACCCCAGGAAAGGGAGTTAGGACAGCAGTTTGTGGTGGATGTGGAACTACAATTAGATTTGCGCAGAGCTGGGGAAAGTGATGACCCCAGTAAAACAGTGAGCTATGCCGAAGCGTATGAGGTAGTGCGACAGGTGGTAACCGGCTCACCCTGTAAATTAATTGAGGCAGTGGCCGAGAAAATAGCTTTCAAATTGCTGCACCAATTTGATGTGCAGCAGGTGCTGGTCCGGGTCAAAAAGCCTGCTGCCCCTGTGCTCGGGCAATTTAGCTATATGGCCGTAGAAATTGTCCGTTCCCAAACCAGGGTGGTGAGCTATCAGTGAATACTCTGCTTGGGGTGGATACAATGGGACCAGTACGTTGTTATATCGGTCTGGGTGCTAATATTGGCGACAGCCGGGCTACTATTGCCGAGGCACTTAAGCGGTTGAATGAATTACCAAATCTGACTGTTGATACTGTAGCGCCCTTATACCGTTCTGCTCCAATAGGTTATACTGAACAGAACTACTTTATTAATACCGTAGCCGAGGTGAGTACCACTTTAACTCCCCGCCAACTGCTTACTGCCTTACAGCAAATTGAGAATGACCTGGGCCGGGTGCGGGTAATGCGCTGGGGCCCACGCACCGTGGATCTGGATATATTACTGTATGGTGAGCAAACCATCCTGGAACCTGAGCTGCAAGTGCCGCATCCCCGCATGACTCAGCGGGCTTTCGTTATGGTGCCTCTGGCAGATTTAAATCCGGGTCTGGTTATTGATGGCCAAAAGGCGCAGTTATTAGCCCGACGCTTAGCGGAGGAGCAAGAAATTTATGCTGAGCAAAGACGATATAAAGATGTGGTGAAAAAAATGAATTGTAATTATAGTTTATACTTGGTTACCGATCGTGCTATTTTAGAAGGTCGGGATCTATATCATGCAGTAGAGGCCGCGTTGCAGGGTGGGGTTACACTGGTACAGCTTAGAGAAAAACATACGTCTAGCCGGGATTTCTATCAAATTGCTCTTGGTTTAAAAGACCTTACCTGTAAGTATCAGGTGCCTTTACTGATTAATGATCGGTTGGATATTGCTTTGGCCGTTGATGCCGACGGTATTCATATTGGCCAGGAGGACCTGCCTCTTCAGGTGGTCAGGGAAATGCTGGGACCACAGAAAATAGTTGGCTATTCTGTTGCAAATATCGAAGAAGCCGTATATGGGGAAAGAAACGGAGCTGATTATCTAGGGGCAGGCCCTGTTTACGCTACCCAAACCAAATCAACTCCTATTGAACCATTGGGAGTAGAAGGACTGCGTAGCATTAAAGAAGCTGTGTCTATTCCCGTAGTAGGCATCGGCGGCATTAATGTGAGAAATGTAAGCCAAGTCAGGAGGTCTGGCGTAGATGGCATATCCGTTGTCTCAGCTATCCTGGGCAGCTTTAATCCGGCCAATGCTTCAAGGGAGTTATATACTGCTTGGCATAAGAAAGATTAGGTAATAAGAATGCAGGTAACAAAAAAAGTAATGTTTGTTGATTTTGATGGTACCATTACCCAGAGGGATACTTGTACAGCCATGGTAGAAACTTTTGCCGGCGAGGGCTGGCTGCAAATTAATGAGCTATGGGAGAAAAGAGAAATTTCCACCGAGGAATGCGCTAACATGACATTCCAGCTTTTCCATGCCACATTGGCAGACTTGAGCAAGCTGTTGGATACAATTCAAATAGATGAAGGCTTCAGTGATTTTGTTGATTTCTGCAGGGAACAAGGCTATCCGGTTTATGTACTAAGCGATGGCTATGACTTTTGCATTGATTATATTCTAAAAAAATTTAAATTTAATTTACCCTATTATGCTAATCACCTGGTCTATGAAAATGGGTTTCGTATCAGTTGTAACTACATTAATCGGAACTGTGGCTTATGTGGTACCTGTAAGCGTTCCTTAATTGAAAGCTTAACTGATACGGGCAGTCAAGTGATTTATGTCGGTGATGGCATTTCCGACACTTGTCCTGCCAGGCGTAGTAGCCAAGTGTTTGCTAAAGGACGACTGTTTGAGTTCTGCCGGTCAGAGGGAATTCCTGCCATACCCATATCCGGTTTTGCCGACGTTCTGAAATACCTTACTTTACATTCCATATAAGTTGTTAATTAACATGTGTACATTTTTTAAAATTCTTTAAACTAATCAGGTGGGTTCATGGTTTAAGATGCGGGGCTTTGTAACTTCCAAATTACAAAAAAGCTGAGGTGACAACATATGGATTATGTGAAGTCTAAAAACCAAAAACATTCTAACTCCACTAATTATTATCTTTCACAGCATGAATTGGAGGAGCTGCAAAGAAAATACGGTCGGCCTGGGGAGATAGCGCCAGGTCAACCAGCGCCCAAAAAACGCAAGCGTTTGGATGAGCATTTATCTGAGCTGGACCGGAGGGGAAAAAATTTAATCGAGCTTAGTGAAATTGATTATGAAAAACCAGTCATCCATTAATACGATAGCGCCGTTTTACGGCGTTTTTTTTGGGCAGTGTGAGTGTCGCCCTTGGCAGCGACGTGCTCGCAGTTCGAAATTAACCTTTAACATATGGATTTACTATGGTTTAATTGCTGTTCGTTAATAGCAGTCATGCTATTATAGCTGAAATTTGGAATTAACTTTTTAATGGGGTGGTACTTGGGCATAATAAAATATAAGGTCTGTATAAGTGTTGAGGAGGATTTTTTACAATAGTGGTTATGCGGAAAAAGATGGCTCAGCTTGATAAGTTAAGGGCAAAAGTACATGCTGGCGGTGGAGAAAATAAAATTGACAAGCAACATAGGGCTGGCAAAGAGACAGCCCGGGAGAGAATCAACTATCTTTTTGACCCAGGTACATTTAAAGAAATAGGAGCCTTTGCCGGTGACCCGGATAATAACCCCGGAGAGGGAGTCGTTACCGGATATGGATTAATTAATGGCAGAGAAGTATATGTTTATGCCCAGGATTTTACGGTTTCCGGCGGTTCACTTGGACGGGTGCACTCCCAAAAAACTTGCAAAGTCTTGGATTTGGCCATGCGCACAGGCGCCCCTATTATAGGCTTAAATGATTCGGGAGGGGCGAGGATTCAGGAAGGCGTAGATGCATTAAACGGTTTTGGGGAAATTCTATACCGTAACACCATGGCCTCCGGCTTAATTCCTCAATTATGCGTGATTATGGGGCCTTGTGCCGGAGGAGCAGTTTATTCGCCCGCTTTAATGGATTTTATTTTTATGGTCCAAAATACGGGACAAATGTTTATTACCGGACCCCAGGTAATTCAAGTGGTAACCGGTGAAGAAGTCAGCATGGAACAGCTGGGTGGGGCTGTGACGCATAGCGAAATCAGTGGTGTAGCCCATTTTATGGGTGAAAACGAGGAACATTGTTTGGATATGGTAAAGCAGTTGCTTAGTTATTTGCCATCCAATAACCAGGAAAAACCGCCGCTTAAGCCCGTTAAAGAGCCATCCGTTAATAAAGAAGAGCTTTTAAACATCATCCCGGATCAATCTTGTCTAACTTATGATGTTAAAAAAATTATTAATGCAATAGTTGATGGCAGTGAATTTTTTGAAGTTTATCCACATTATGCAAAGAATGCGGTTATTGGTTTCGGACGTATTAATGGGCAGTCTATCGGCATTGTGGCCAATCAGCCTGATTACTTGGCGGGTTGCCTGGATATCAACGCCTCCATTAAGATCAGTCGCTTTGTTAGATTTTGTGATGCGTTCAATATACCACTCGTTACTTTTATGGATGTACCGGGCTTTTTACCTGGAACAACTCAGGAATTTGGCGGAATAATCAGGCATGGGGCAAAAATACTATATGCTTATGCGGAGGCAACCGTACCCAAAATAACTATTATCTTGCGTAAGGCCTACGGTGGAGCATATATCGCAATGTGCAGCAGTTCACTGCGCTCTGATATTGTATATGCTTGGCCGATTGCGGAAATAGCAGTAATGGGACCGGAGGGGGCAGTTCATATTACTCATCGTCAAGAAATTGAAACTGCAGCTAATCCGGAAGCAACAAAGAAATTGTTGGTGGAAGAATATCAAGAAAAGTTTGCTAATCCTTATGTAGCTAGTTCCCGTGGTTATGTTGATGACGTTATTGATCCCAGGGAAACGAGACAAAAAATTATTAACGCTTTAAAAATATTAAATAATAAACAGGTAGTTCGGCTTAATAAAAAGCACGGCAACATACCTGTTTAAAACAAGATTAGATAATAATACCTTGGCAACATGGGAGGGCACTTTACAATTCTATTTTTATAAAAATGGAAATGCCCTCTTTTTATATGCAAGAAAGCTACTTAACAAAAAAATTGGTAAGGATATAGCCTGATTATAGTAGTTTTTAATTTTATGGAATTATTGATTTTTTACTACCCGGTATTCATGTGAATAAATAGTAAACTTGTCGGTGCGCACAAATCCCACAATAGTAATGCCGAATTCCTTGGCCAGATTAACAGCCAGCTCCGTGGGGGCGGAACGAGCAGCAATAAGCGGGATACCCATTTTAGCTACTTTAATTAATATTTCAGAGGCTATCCGCCCGCTAAAGATCAGAATTTTATCTGACAAAGTAACATTGTTTAACAGAGCATGGCCTGCTACCTTGTCTACGGCGTTGTGTCTACCGACATCTTCATAAATAAAAAGTATTTTTTCATTTGTACAGAGCGCGGCACTGTGCGAGCCACCGGTTGTCCGGAACAGGGGAGAATTTCTCTCTACCTCATTGCATAAAGAAAAGATTTCGCCTGGCGTTATTTTAATTTTAAGATCGGTAGAGACGGGTGTTACTCTTTTAGCACTATTAAAAAAATATAGGGAAGGGCCTCCCCGGGAGCAGCTTGTTGTGACCAGACGTTTGACAAATTTATCTTCGGTTACACCTTCTGTCGTAGTTTCGACTTTGACTGTTTTGCCGGCCTGATCAATAGTAATGCTTTTAATGTCTGACGAGTGTTGTATTAATCCCTCGGAATACAAAAAGCCTATCACCATTTCCTTAAGATCGTACGGGGAACAAGTCATAGTGGAAAATTCAAAATTATTTAATATTAAGTTAACGGGTACCTCCTTGATAACCTTGTCTTCGCAGGTAGAAAAGACACCGCTTCTATACCTGGTTACCGGTATTAAAGTATAAGCTTCGGTTAACTCAATCACACTTCTCCCTCCTTAGCTATATAGGGTAAGGTATAATTATTTATAAACAGGACGGTTTGATTATTAAATAACGCCGGTATCGTACATAATCTCTAGTATGACACCGACGTATCTTTATTTTACAATATTATTAAGTTTTAGTCTAGAATGAGTCAAAATAGTGCATTTGACTTATCTTACAACCTCTTTATAGACTGTTGTAGAACCTAGCTCAGTTACTTGGTCTAATTTTACCAGGCGGACGGCATTACCTCTCATAGTAATATAACCGGACACTTTGTCCCTAACCATAGCATCCAGCAGCACATTAACGTTGGAACCTGCCCAGCCGTGAGGAATAGATACCGCACCAGGTCTGATATCTTCTGTTACATGGGCTTTAATCTTAATCATGCCGCGCGGTGATTCCACGCCCATCAATTCGCCATCGATAATGTTATATTTCTTGGCGGTAACCGGATGGATCATGGCATGTGGTTCTTGCATGATTGCCCGCAGGCCGGGTACATCGTGCATTTGGGCTCCGATATATTCCTGGTGCCTGGCGCCGGTGAGCAAGATTTCCGGGTATTTTGCAGCCAGTTCCGGATTGGCCACGTAGCTTTGTTCCGGCTCAACATGGCTCGGCAGGCCATCCGCTCCCAAAGCTTCCATTTGTGCGGAATAGAGTTCTACTTTACCGCTATCGGTAGCAAAGCCGATTTTTTTGTAGACTTCATATTCTATTTCACCGAAATACATACCTTCAGGATGCTCGACCAATTGCTGATAGGTGACCCCGGTAGTGGAGAATAGATGTTCCGCTACCTCTTCGTCGGTTTTCCAGGGGAAGTACTCGCCTAAACCAATTTGACGTCCCAACTCACTCCAGATGCTCCAGATCGGCTTGCTTTCATACAGTGGCTCAATGACTTTTTTACGTAGCATAATGTAAGGTGTGCAGTGCGTAATACCATAGGGGAAGCCACCAACACCGGTCTCTTCTATAAATGTGCAGGCCGGCAGAGCATAATCAGCCAGCTGACTGGTTTCGGTCATATAAGGGTCAATGCTGACAAATAACTCGGTATTTTTCATAGCCTCGATAAAACGTCCCGTATCAGGGAAGGTCAAAACCGGGTTGCTGCCCGAGCTAATGAAGGCCTTGATCGGGTACGGTTTTTCAGTAATCATGGCTTCGGTCATCATGGATGCAGAGCCGTATGGCGGAGTACGTTTGTTAAACTGGTGGAAAATCGGGTATTCGTCGTAGCCCAAACTTTTTTCTTCGACGGGCACGCGCAGGTCGGCTAGGCGAACTTGCGGGCAGGTGACCCATCCGCCAGGACGGTCGACTTTGCCGGTAATAGCGATCAAAATGTTAAAGCATCTTTCAGTTTGCAGGCCGTTTTGATACTGGTTCAAGTGGCCTACACCTTCCAAAATAGCGGCATTTTTGGTATTGGCAAACATCCGGGCGACTTTTCTAATATCTGTGGCCGCTACGCCGCTGATTTCTGCGGCCCACTCCGGTGTCATATCCTTAACGTGTTCGGTCAACTTATCAAAGCCGGTGCACCAATTTTCAACAAATTCGTGATCATACAGGTCTTCTTCAATGATAGTGTTTATCATAGCTAGGGCAATAGCGGCGTCAGTGCCCGGGCGGGGTTGTAAGTAAAGACCTTCATTGGCTAGCGGAATTTTGCGTACGTCAATAACCACCAATTCCAATTCACCGTTTTGAAGTCTTTCACGAATATCTATGCCGATTGGGAAGTAACTGGCCTCCGGATTATGTCCCCAGAGAATAATCAATTTGGCATTCCGCGGTTGTTCTACCGGATAGCGTCCAAAGGTGATCTGGCGGGCCAGGATCCGGGTACGGAAGCAGATGCCTTCAGGGTTAAAGAAGTTAGGGCTGCCGTAAGCTTTGGCAAAACGCTGGTTAAAAGCAGCCATTTCAAAGTGCTCAACGCCTACTGAACCGGTCCAGGTTGCCAGGGTGCGGGCACCGTATTTTTCGCGTAGCTCCAATAGTTTGTCGCCGATTTCTTTGTAGGCCTGTTCCCAGGAGATCCTTTCAAATCTGCCCTTGTCAATTCTTCCGCCAACCTTCTTCATCGGGTATTGCAGGCGGTTAGTGGAATAGGTAGCCTCTACCAGAAATTTAGCCTTGGAGCAGATTTGACCTTTGTTTAGCCAGTGGTTTGGGGTGCCTTCAACTTTTACCAGTCTCCCATCTTCTACGTAGCAATCAATGCCACAGCAGTTAATGCACAAGCCACAGTCAGTTTGAATTTTTTGCAATTTGTTCAACCTCCACTATTTAGTAATTCATTTAACTGAAACGATTTTAACTTACCCTAAGTATGTAACCTTGTTCACCTGTAATGAGGCGTTTAAGATCTTAGCTAAGCTTTGACATACCAGGTTGATCGTTAGCCTAACTTTTAGGCAAGTTAATTTTGAATTAATATATCCCTAATGGCTCACCCCCTTTGATTGCTAACCAACCTTGGTCACGCATGCTATCAGGGATAATCAAATGCTGGTAGTTAGTTAATTGCTAAGTATGTATTAAGCTCGTCCATTAATGCGGGCAAGATATAAAAATAAAAAGCTCTATCCCAATTTGAAAAGGATAAAGCTTTTGTAAAAGATATCTCAAGCCGTTCGGCAATGGTAAGCATATCGATTTCACAACACACTTAGACTTTTCAGTCACCATGCTTAAAGGCTTTAAAAGCTTTATCCGGTACAAGAAAAGGATAAAGCCTTATATTAGAAAGATACCTTTCTCCTTTCCGCAATGGGGGGCATATCGGTTTCCTGACATACCTTAACGTCCAGTTAACCATACTAAGGGTTTAGGTAAAACTGGCTCGGAGAAGTATTTATTTTTTGATTATAATAGCATATATCCGACACGATTACAATATAATCAACAATAAAAGTCAAGATTTTTGTAAGCTAATAAAAATCTTGACATAAATAATTTACTTATATATTATTTTTTAAGGAGGATTATTAAGTATAATAGTTAGTATTCCTTAATAAAATAACGCTATTTTGAACTTTAGCGTATTTACACTGTCAAGTCAAGCTTATAAAATGTAGCCTATTTAAGGGGATAGCAAATGATTTTACAGAATCCAGGGTGTGCACCGGTAATTGGTCTGACCGGGTTTTCTAACACAGGGAAGACAACTTTTTTGGTAAAGTTGATTGCTGAGTTAAAAAAACGTGGCTACCAGGTTGGAGTTGTCAAACATACCCATCATCATGTAGAATTTGATCAACTTGGTAAAGATACATGGCGGCATGCACAGGCTGGTGCTGATGTAGTGGCTTTAGCTACACCTGATGGTGTGTCTATGGTTAGAAAGTATGAGTCCGATCCTGGACCAGAGGCGGTTATTTCAATGATTAGCGGGGTAGATATAATTTTAGTTGAAGGGTATAAAAGGGGTAATTGGCCTAAAATAGAAGTGTACCGTCACGATGTATCTGAAAGACCGGATATTCCGGGAGATGAACTGTTGGCCGTGGTAAGTGATGTTCCCCTTGATAGTAGAGCTCCATTTTTTGAACCGGATGATGTTGCAGGGGTGGCTGAATTAATAGAGAAATTCGCCTTGAGAACAAGTTAGGATGTACATACAATAAAATACAATACTCCGAGTCAGTCAACCTAAGCTTTTAAGTATGGTGTTCTGACCGATAGGGTGCATTGGGAAACTGGTGTGCCTCCCTTTGTGGAAAGGAGAGAATTGCCTTGTTTTTTCAAGCTCTGTTCTTTCTTTTCAGGACAGAGCTTTTTTGTGTTTATCAATCAGGCTAATTGAGGGTTATTAAGTTTTTGGCTAATAAATTATCTAATTATACAGTTAATGTTTTTTGCTAAGTTGGTACGAGACGATGTTTAAGGAGAAAATTGGGAGGGATATTAATGCAAAAGGTACCTGTAACCGAAGCGGTGGGTATGGTTCTTTGTCACGATATTACCAGAATTATCCCTGGCAGTAAAAAAGAACGGGCTTTCCGTAAAGGTCAAATTTTAACCAATGATGACGTCCCTAAGCTCCGTGATTTGGGCAAAGAACATATTTATGTGTGGGAGAACTTAGATAATCTTGTGCATGAAGACGAAGCTGCCTTGCTCCTGGCAAGGATCGCAGCTGGACCGGGGTTATATTGGGATGAACCAAACCAGGGCAAGGTAAGTTTGCGAGCTTCCTATGACGGCATGCTGAAAGTGCGGGGCGATAGGTTGAACCAGCTTAACTGCTTAGATGGGGTAGTCTTGGCTACTGTGCATAATAACCGGGTAGTCTCTAAAGGTCAACTTGTGGCCGGAACCAGAGTTATTCCGTTAGCGATACCACGTGAAATTCTAAATGAAGCTGAAGCGAATTGCAGTGAGTCGGAGCCATTGTTATCTGTAAAACCTTTTCTGCCACTTTCAGTTGGCGTCATCACCACCGGGAGCGAGGTTTTTTACGGACGGATTAAAGACGGTTTTACCAGTGTTGTAAGAAAAAAAGTTAAAGCTTTTGGCGCAAAATTATGTGGACATGAAATTTTGCCTGACGATCCGAATAGGATAACTACTGAGATCCTTAGCATGGTTGATAAAGGAGCGGAAATGGTGATACTAACCGGCGGCATGTCGGTTGACCCGGATGATGTGACACCTACCGGGATAAGGGCAACCGGGGCCGATGTTGTTTCTTATGGTGCGCCGGTATTGCCTGGCTCGATGTTTATGCTGGCTTACCTGGGTGAAGTGCCAATTTGTGGGCTGCCGGGCTGTGTGATGTTTAATAAAACTACAGTTTTTGATCTGGTACTACCGCGTATTTTTACCGGTGAACGCTTAACAAAGTCAGATATAGTGGCGCTGGGCCAGGGCGGGCTGTGTGAAGAATGCGAAACTTGCCGATATCCGGCCTGTGCTTTTGGTAAATCGACAGAAATCTAACATGAGAGGTGGGGAAAGCCTGGTGCTTGAGAATATCGAATTAGAAAAGGCCCAGGATATTATCTTAGATCATGCTAGGGTGATGCCGGCAGGGTCTTTACCTCTGCTGCAAGCCTTGGGCCGCATAGTTGCTGAAGATATAGCAGCGGAGCATGATATGCCCCCATGCGCACAGGCAGCAATGGATGGTTATGCTGTGGCCGAAGGTGGTGATGGTGTTTATAAAGTCATAGAGCGTCTACGACCGGGAGAAATATCCGCCGTTTCGCTAAGTGCTAATCAGGCTGTCGGGGTGGTTACCGGCGGTCCGTTGCCTGGTGGGGTGGTGGCAGTGCTACCTGAAGAGGCCGTTGAGCTGAAGGGAGATTTTATTACATATCGTAAATCAATTGAACCCGGCAGCAATATTAAGCCCCCCGGCGAGAATTTTTTAAAGGGCGACCTACTCGTGCGAAAGGGGACTTGCCTAAGTGCTGGCATAGCAAGTGTTCTCGCATCGTATGGCATAGATGAAGTGATTGTGTATAGGAAACCCCGGGTTGCTATTTTGAGTTTAGGAGCAGATATTGTTTCTCACCGGGAAATACCAATGACGGGACAAATGCGGGACAGCAACGGCGTGCTTTTGGCCGGTTTGGTCATGCAGGAGCAGGGAGAGGTTATCGATGTTAGAGTTGCCGGAGTTGATAATATTACTCAAATCGGAGAATTATTTGAAAAGTTGCTTGAGCGTGCTGATATTCTGATAACCATCGGTGGTGCTGCTTACGGTGTCTGCGATCAGGCGTTCCCCTTAATCGAGCAAAGCGGAGCAGATATATTGTTCTGGGGAATTCAAATCAAACCAGGCAGCCACAGTGGCGCAGCCGCTATTGGGGAAAAACTGGTGATTTCACTGCCCGGAAGCCCATTGGCCTGTGCGGTTAGCTTCAACTTACTGGCTGTGCCGGTTTTGCGTGCCATGCAGGGTTTGGCGCCACATCAAGTCAGGCTTTCTGCTATATGTACCAATGCTTTTGGGAAAAAAGGCGGCCCACGGCGTTTTGTGCTGGCCAATGCAGCCTGTGCCCATGCCGGGTGGAACGTAAAAATATTGCCAGGCCAGAAATCGAGCATGACCAGAGCTTTTCTCAGCGACTGGAATGCGATAATAGATCTCCCGGCGGGTCACCCTCCGGTTGAGAAAGGTGATGCAGTGTCAGTTATTCTGCTCAAACCGGCATATTTTTAATGCTCCGTTTGAGGAAGGTTGCAGGCTGATTTGACGTTGAACATAATTGGGGGTGTTACCCCGTGTTTATAAATTTCTTATATGAGCTTAAGAAAACCGGTGTGCCAGTATCTCTAGTCGAGTGGATGACTTTAATGGAAGCCCTGAGCAAGGGACTGGCATTTTCCAGCTTACGTGAATTTTATCATGTTGCTCGAACGGTTCTGGTAAAGAGCGAAACTCAATTTGATAATTACGACCTGGCTTTCCAAAATTATTTTAGCGGCATTGAATCTCCAGCTAATTGGGTTGACGATATTTTAGGATGGTTGAAGGACGGGTTGCCGCCCCAAATACTAGTGGGTGATCAATCACTGCCTCAGGATCTTGATGAGAGGGAAAAACAGCCGGAGTTTACCGAAAAGACAGAGAAGCAGGAGCAAAACAACCAGGAGGTTTCCAATGCGGTGGCCAAAGATGGCGGCATGTATTTTGGACATGGTGGTTTTAACCCGAAAGGGAACCGTATTGGTGGTGTGCCGGGTAATTTCTCAGCAATTCAGGTGGCAGCCCGGCGTGATTACCGGGGATACCGCAGCGATGTTATTCTTGGGGTAAGAAGGTTTGAAGCAGCTTTGCGAGTCCTGCGCGAGCTTACCAATCTCCATGAAGGCGTTAAAGATGAATTGGATATAAACGGTACTATTGACGCTACCTGCCGTCATGCCGGCAGGTTAGAACTTGTCTGGGCGCGCCCGCGTAAGAACAATTTGAAAATAGTGCTGGTGATGGACTCAGGTGGTTCAATGGATATGCATATTAACCTTTGCAGCCAGTTATTCAGCGCCTTCAAACGCTCAAGTCATTTAAAAGATCTAAGAATATATTATTTCCATAACTGTATCTATGATAACCTATATGTGAAGCCGGCCTGTATTGGAGAAAATGCCATTGCAACACATGATTTTTTACGTAATTTCGATGTTAATTACCGGTTAATTATTATCGGTGATGCGAGTATGGCCGAGAGCGAATTACTTGCGGTCAACGGGGCTATTGACTGGGACAACAGGAATCAAGAGCCGGGACTTGTTTGGTTAAAGCGTCTGGCCAGGCATTTTTCACACGCTGTATGGCTAAATCCGATACCGACTAAGGCCTGGAATGAGCAATTGAATTACCGCGCCCGTTCCATTAATATGATCCGCAAATTGATTCCTATGTTTGAGCTGTCGGTAACAGGTCTGGAGAAGGCGGTTAAACAGCTTAAGGTAAGCAATTGAATGCTTATAAATAAAGACAAAAAAATTATAAAAATATAATGATTTTGCAGGGATTGTGTATAAACATGTGGAAGTATTAATTAAGTGGCTAAAATCAAATATTTCTCCGAGCCTGTCAAACCTAAGCCAAAGGTATGGTTGCCAGGCCCTTAGGGTACATTGGAAAACTAGTGTGCCTCCCATTGTGGAAAGGAGAGTATGGCTTTTTGAAAAGAAGCTTTATCCTTTTGCATAATAGGGTAAAGCTTTTTTATATTAATACGGCAGACCAAATGTTAAGTTTCATTTAGGTTAAGCTGTTAATATGTTACACTCCTTAACAACCCCGGTTCCCCACACAGCCGGGTGCTTTTTTTTGCTCCACTTTTGACCTGCTCTATACTTGTGTTATACTTTTTAAGTGTTAAATTTGTTAAGTGCTATTTCTAACGCCAGGCGACATTTGCTTTTTTCCTTACGGGAATGCGGTGGTATGGATAACGGGGATAACCAATCAGCATAGCCCCAAAGCACTGGTGTCCCTCAGGCAGGCATAAAGCTTCATGCATGGGTGGATAGAAATTGGCGGCGGCATTGAAATATCCTGCCCAGCAGGCACCTATACCGGCTGAAAAGGCGGCAAGTTCAAGGTAAGTTAGAGCTATGGTGCAGGAGGTTTGAGCGCTCGGCAGGTTTGACTGGGCATGGGCAATGATAACATGCGGTGCCCCGTGACAAATTCGATCTATTCCTTTATCCCAATCGTTAACCAATCGTTTCAGGTTCATACTTTGGGCCATTTCGGGCTCGTTAGTTATTACCTGGCGCATCCATTCTATAGTTAAGCCGGAAAGAAAGTTGACCTCTCTAGAATTTTCGATAACCAGCCAATTTACCGGCTGGGAATTTCTTGCGGTCGGGGCATAGCAAGCAATATCAATGATACTGGACAATGCTACCCTGTCTACCGGATCTGTTTTGTAAACGCGTATCGACCTTCGAGTGCTCAGGAAGTGCCGGACTTGTTCTGGGGAGGGTAGGAGACTCGCGTCAAATTGTCCGCAATCCTCCGGTTTCATTGTTTGCGTGGAGACAGGCCCATAATATAAGGAACCATCCTGGTCAACACATAGCTCACCGGGCTTGATTGTTTCAAGGGCAAGAGCTCCGGTGGGACAAATTACAACGCAATGACCGCAGCGAATACATTGTTTTTCAGCTTGTTCTACCGGGATGGGGAGATTATCCTTTATATTTAAAGTAATTAGCTGTAATGGACAAACCTCTGTACAAATGCCATCGTGGTTGCATTTTTGGGGATCGATTTTTAGCAAGTTATTTCTTATAAAGCTGTCACTATCTTCCATTATTTTGTTAATGGTAATGGCTTGGTTTGGGCATGATGAAACGCAGTGATGACAAAGGATACATTGTTGCTCCGCTCCCTCGATCCAGTGAGGAAGTTTATCTTGTTTATTTATACTAATTAACTTACCCGGGCATGAGACCGCACAAATGCCGCTGCCCTTGCATTTTTGGGGATCAACTAAAAACTGTTTGAGCAATTATAATCCCTCCATTTGTGAAGAATTTCGTTTTACAACCGTAATCTCCTCCTAACACTTTAGATAATTATTACCGTTTTATTGTGGTTTGCTTTTGGAATGTGCTAAACTAGATACTCAATCTTAGCTGCCGGGAAACAGTTGCTGAGCTCACTGTAAAAGAAAGTTCTAATTTCCTCCACTGTCTCCTTAGCATATACATATTTCCCGTATCCAAACTGTCCGAATTTGAACTTACGCTCATCTTCCTCCATAGGTAAGGTGGTATCAGGGAATACCTCCAGGATACGTTTTTTGGCCGAAGCTGTGAACCGATGAGTGATTAACTCGAAGATAATGTCTGTCGAGAGCGTAGGAGGTAATTCTCTGGCCATGAACTGGATTAAATCTTGGTAATCGTTCTGCCAGCCTTGGTAACAGAAAATGGGGGCGATTAAAAAACCCAGTGGGTAACCTGCTTCCGCCACACGCCGAGCAGCACTTAACCGGGCTTGGGCCACGGGTGTGCCTTGTTCATAGGTTTTGATAATGTGGTCGGTATTAATGCTGAATCGAAAGCGGGTATGTCCATTATGCCGGGCATTTAGCAGCGTATCCACTTCGGTGAACTTAGTGACAAAACGAAACCGAGCCAATGGCTGCCGGCCGAAAAATTCCACAGCTCGTGCCAGTGAGCCGGTGTACGGTTCCACAGGAATGGGATCGGAAGTGGCTGCCCCCTCGAACACAGTGGTTTCGGGAGCCCTCTTATTGATGTATTTTTCCGCCTGCTGTAGTATCTCATCAATATTTACATATACTCTGACATAAGGTTTTTTGCCCATAGTTGTGTTCAGGTAACAATACTGGCACTGGCCGGTGCAGCTGGTACTCAACGGCAGCTGGTAGTGGGCTGATGGTTTGCACGGCGAAAATTGTAGCGTGCGACGTACTCCCACCACGAGTGTGCGTTTCGCCTCCAAATAGGCTTCCCGGGGCGTTTTGCCGGGTATCCCGGTCACCCGGTTATGACTGCCTATTTTGGAAATAGGTACTCCATCAGACTTGAATCTTGCATACAACTGCTGCCCAAGAGGGTAATCTAAAGCTGCTTGTTCAAAAAAAACTCGCTTTGGTATAAACAAAAATATCCCCCCTCCGATGCTAGGGTTATTCAAACAGCTTTAGTATATCCTCATAAGTCATAGCTGATTTATAACTTGGTTATGTCTTAGAACGGTCACAAATTCCGTGCCTGGCTTTTTCACTAATAGCTTCTGGAAGTATTATGGGTTGCGAAAGCCGGTTGTTAGGGATAAATCACTATGTAATAAGAAAGGAAATTAACAAATGCTAAAGAATAAAGATCTCTAATGTTAAATATTATGAAATAAAGAGAGGCGACTTGAATGCCAAACACAGAATCCTTTCAGCTACCCCAGGAATTTTTAATTGTTGGCGCAGCTGTACAAACTGGATTGTTTGAAGAATTAAAAAGTAATCCCTGTACCCTGAAGGAATTGACGGCTAAAACGAATAGCGACTACAGAGCTTTGTGGACGGTTGTTGAAGCTTTGATTGCTTTAAAGTACCTGGTATATGATGGTGATAAAATTAAGCTCACTGAAGAAGCGGACAACATCTTTTTTAATCCCGAGCACGAACAATATACAGGTTTTTCATTCATGCATACTTATAACATTATGAAGGTATGGACACAATTGCCGGAAGTAATAAATAGCGGGAAACCGGTAGTGAAAAAGGATCCATCCGAACATAACAAGCATTTTATCAAGGCCATGAGCCACTTTGCCCGGCAGTCGGCATCGCAAATTGTTGTTTATTGCTTAAAAGACTTACCCGCAAACCCCAGGGTGCTTGATGTCGGCGGTGGTCCGCTAACTTATGCTAATGCTTTTGCCCGCAATGGAGCCAGGGTTACTATACAGGACCTGCCTGAAGTTATAGATATGATGCAACCGGAACTGGATAAAGAGTTAGCCATTAAAATGGTTAAAGGTGATTTTACTCAAGGGCTGCCGCCGGGACCTTATGACCTGGTATACCTTGGTAATGTATGTCACATTTATGGTGAGCAGGAGAACAGAAAATTGTTTCAAGACGCAGCGCATGAACTAGAACCGGGAGGACAAATTGTCATCAACGATATGATCCGGGACACAGGCGTTATGCCGGCACTATTTGCGGTAAATATGCTGATTAACACAGCTTCCGGAGGAACATGGACTTTTGAGCAATATAAAACATGGCTAGCTGCTGCCGGTTGTGAAGCAGCACCCTGGGAAGAGGTGGGCGGCAGGCAACTGATTAAGGCTACTAAGATTCGTTAGGGTGAATTTGGCTGTTCTGACCAGCTTTTTAGTAGATCCGAAGGTGAATGAAAATCCCCCGTCTTCATTGATGTGAGAGACGGGGGATTTTTTACCTCCCTTGTTTGTTTTCCTTGTGTGCTATGCAAAAAAATGTTCAACATATGACTTTATTTCAGCTTCAATTTGGCCAGAGCCTCTGCCAGGGCGGGGTTGGTCAGCCCGTTATCGGAGCTCTTCTGTTGTCGAAGGTATTTTTGCACATCCCTTTTAGAGGCATCCTGCGTATCTTTATTCCTTCTCTCGTTAAAGGCGGTGAGCTTTTCCCGGTAGCCGCACTTGCAGGTAAATATTTGTCCTTCTCCCTCGCCATGCAGGGTTAGCTTTTTGTGGCAGTTGGGGCACCTGGCGTTGGTTATTTTCCCGATCCCTTTTCGATAACCGCACTCCCTATCCTGGCAAACCAGCATTTTGCCTTTTTTACCGTTAACCTCCAGCAAGCGTTTGCCACAATCGGGGCATTTTTCACCGGTCAAGTTATCATGTTTGAATTTGCTGGTGCTATTTTTTATATCATTAACAACGACATTGGCGTACTGCTTCATTTCCCCGATGAAATTGTTTTTATTAAGCCTCCCTTGGGCAATGGCCTCCAGCTTCTGCTCCCATTGGGCGGTTAAGGCAGGTGTTTTCAAATCTCCGGGGACTAAATTAAGCAATTGTCTACCTTTTGAAGTGATAAATAGATTTTTGCCTCTTTTTTCAATAAAAAAATTATTAAACAGCTTTTCAATAATATCGGCCCTGGTGGCTACGGTTCCCAGCCCACCGGTTTTACCGATGCTTTGAATCAAACCTTTATTTTCCCCGGCCATATATTTGGCAGGGTTCTCCATGGCGGAGAGCAGACTGGCTTCGTTAAATGGCTCCGGTGGTTTGGTTTCCCCCCGGGTCTGGGAAACTACCGATATCTTTAAAACATCACCTTTATTTAAAGCCGGTAACACCTGTTCGGCAATATCGTTTCCTGTATCCTCTCCCTCGTCGAAATGATTATTGTACACCTCTTTCCAGCCCTGGGCAATCACCACTTTACCCCGGGCGGTAAAAAGCTCATTACCGATACCGGCTCTGATGGTGGTCTGTTCGTACTCAAAGGGAGGATACAAAACTGCTAAAAACCTTTTTACCACCAAATCATATATTCTTCTTTCCATATCGCTTAAATTGTTTAAGAAAACCGGCTGTTCTGTCGGGATAATCGCATGATGGTCGGTTACTTTACTGTCATCCACAAAGGACTTGTTGGTCTTTACAGGGCTTTGCAGTATTCTGGCTGCCAGTTTAGCATATGGCGGCACGCTGCAGGCATTAAGCCGTTCCTTTATGGTATCGACGATATCCGTGGTTATATACCGGGAGTCTGTTCTGGGATAGGTCAGTACTTTGTGCTGCTCGTACAGCCGCTGCATAATGGATAGAGTTTCCTTGGCCGAATAACCAAAAAGCTTATTAGCATCTCTTTGGAGCTCTGTTAAGTCATACAGACGGGGAGCAAAACTCTTTTTGTAGGTTTTATCTACCGCTGATATTACAGCGTTTTTATTTTGTATGGACAATATTATTTGGGCGCATCTATCCTGGTCAAAAATTCTGGTATCTTTAGTTTGGCTGTCCTGCCAGGTTAGATGTAATTTATCTGCTTTGGCTATAATGCCGTAAAATGTCCGGGGCTTGAAGTTTTGAATTTCCTTTTCCCTGCCGGCAATTATGGCCAGGGTTGGGGTTTGAACTCTGCCGCAGGAAAGCTGGGCATTGTATTTACAGGTCAAAGCCCGGGTGGCATTGATGCCCACCAGCCAGTCGGCCTCAGCCCGGGCAACGGCGGAGGCATAAAGATTTTCATAATCTTTGCCGTTTCTTAAATTTCTGACCCCATCTTTGATCGCCTTGTCGGTAACCGACGAAATCCAGAGTCGCTTAAGTGGCTTCTTTACCTGCGCCTTTTCTATAATCCACCTGGCCACCAGCTCACCCTCGCGTCCTGCATCGGTGGCAATCACAATCTCCCGAACATCTTTTCTTTTCATTTGTGTAGTAACGGCATTATATTGCTTGCCGCTTTGTTTAATCACCGCCAGTTTTATATAGGGGGGCAGAATAGGCAGATCCTCCAGCCGCCACGTGCTGAATTTTTGATCATAGGCCTCGGGGTCGGCCAGTGTTACCAAGTGGCCCAGTGCCCAGGTGACGATATGTCTGTCGCCTTCCAGATATCCGTTTCCTTTTTTACGGCAATTCAAAACTCGCGCCAGGTCTCTACCTACAGATGGTTTTTCCGCTAGAAATAGTATTTTATCCATATTAATAATCCTCTCCAAGTGCGACGGAAAATAGAAGCATAATCATCTTGAAATCACCATGCTGCGAGCTTAACAAGATGATAAACAATCCCCAATTTGGTGTATAAAATAATTACTTTGACAGCACCGGGGAGAACTCCTGCAACTTAAAGGTTAGCCAATTGCCGTTCCGAAACCATATATGCTTTCAGGAATTTCTACATTAGTACCGTGTACATAATGCCGTGAAATGCATTGACAAATTATAGGACGCATATTAATATGTTTGTTGCTGTCTTTTATTAGATTACCAACTTTATTCATAGCTTTTTGAAACTTAAGATTATAACAGTTCTGTGCTTTGAATTTACATTGTAAAATCCTATAATCAACAAAAAATTACTGTAGTAATAATTATAAAAATATTGCTACACCTTTATTGGTATGTTAAAATTGATAAAAGTATTGGGCGGTATCTGCTTAGAACTGCACCGTTTGTTTAGATGGTTGGTTGGGTAGGTGGTTTGTTCGCAAGACTAAGCTGTGACATATCTCCGCTTGGAGCCGGTAGGACCGAGACGGGTTGCACAAGGGATTCTATGCCCTTCGGACTTGTCCGGAGGGCTTTTGTGTAACCAAAAGATATATTATCATAAGGAGTTGTGCCTATGCAGGTCTATCGTAAGGTAGGGGAAATTAGAGAGTTTACAAGCAAAGCTAGAGGTGAGGGTAAAACCGTTGGTTTAGTTCCTACCATGGGCTATTTCCATGAAGGTCATTTGAATCTGATGCGGGAAGCTAAAAAAAAGTGCGATGTTGTGGTGGTTTCTCTGTTTGTTAATCCGCTCCAGTTTGGCCCCAAAGAAGACTTGGGCGTATATCCCCGGGACTTCGACCGGGACTGCGCCATGGCTATGTCGGTAGGAGTAGACGCGGTTTTTGCACCCGGCAATGATGATATGTACCCGAAGGGATACAACTCCTTTGTTGAGATAACCGGTATAACGGATAAACTTTGCGGGTTGTCTCGACCAGGCCATTTTCGTGGGGTAACTACTGTGGTGGCCAAGCTATTTAACATTATTCGGCCTAATCAAGCTTTCTTCGGCCAAAAAGATGCCCAACAAGCTTTGGTTATTGAAAAGATGGTGCGGGATTTAAACATGGATTTAGAAATTGTTACTTTGCCCATTGTGAGAGAAGCAGATGGTTTGGCGATGAGTTCTCGCAATGTTTACTTAAATGAAGAACAACGCCAGGCCGCACCAGTGCTTTATCGGAGTTTGTGTGCTTTTCGAGATGCTGTGGCTAAAGGTGAAAGAAGTGTACCAAAATTGCGCCTGGGCATAGAGGAGATGATTTTATCTACTCCCGGTGCAGAAATCGATTATGTGGAAATATTATCGGTGCCCGATTTGGAACCGCTGGATACAATAAATTGCAAATGCATTGCTGCACTGGCGGTACGTTTTGGCAAAACCAGGCTTATTGATAATATGGTAGTGGAGGTATAAAACAATGTTTTTAAATATGTTTAAATCCAAAATCCACCGTGCCGTAGTTACCCAGGCCAATTTAAATTATGTAGGCAGTATTACCATTGATGAGGCTTTGCTGGAAGCTGCCGATATATTGCCCGGCGAAAAGGTACAAGTGGTTAACAATAACAACGGTGCCCGTTTGGAAACCTATGTTATACAAGGTGAGCGTGACTCTGGTGTGATTTGCCTGAATGGGGCGGCAGCCAGATTGGTGCAGCCCGGTGATACCGTTATTATCATAACCTATGCTATTATGGACCGCGATGAAGCTCGCAGTTTTAAACCCAAAGCGATACTAGTGGATGAAAACAATAAAGTTGTTCGCATCATGGAGGAAAAACACGGCGAAGAAGCTTAATATGCCGGTGTTAATCCCTGTTATATGGCATTGGTGGTAGCCCGAGCAAATTCACAATATAAAATTTGTTGAGAGATAACGAAATTTAGGTATAATAGTGGGTATATTATACCCTGGTGGCTAATTTCGCGTTATGAAGGAGTGATTACGTGCTCGATATTGCTATTCATGAACAACTGGTAAAAGAAATAATGCAGCTGAAGCAGCAACGCAACGCGATTATATTAAGTCACGTATACCAGCCACCCGAGATCCAGGAGGTTGCTGATTTAGTAGGCGATTCTTTGGAGCTGTCTCGTCGGGCTGCTGCTACCGATGCCGGTGTGATTGTTTTTTGTGGAGTACACTTTATGGCTGAAAGTGCAGCTGTATTATCACCTGAAAAAATCGTATTGCTACCCGAGGCAAATGCCGGGTGTCCAATGGCGGACATGGTTACAGCGGAGGCATTACGAGCCAAAAAAAATAATTTGCCAGGTGCCCAGGTGGTGTGTTATGTTAACACATCAGCAGAAGTTAAAGCGGAATGCGATATTGCGTGCACATCCGCTAATGCCGTACAGGTGGTAACTTCGTTACCTACCGACCGCCCAATTATTTTTGTGCCTGACAAGAATTTGGGTCGTTATGTGGCCAGGCAGTCCGGTCGGACGATGAACATCTGGGAAGGGTGTTGCCCTATACATGATCAGTTATCCGCAGACGATGTGCTAAAAGTTAAGTCGGAACATCCAAAGGCTCTGGTGCTAGTGCATCCCGAGTGCCGCCCCGAGGTAGTGGAACTTGCCGATCACGTGGCCAGCACTACTGGTATGCTAAGATTTGCCAGAGAAAGCCAAAACAAAGAATTCATTGTAGCTACTGAAAAAGGGATACTGCACCAGTTAAATAAACAGTGTCCCGGCAAAAGCTTTTATCCCGCTTCGGATAAACTTGTTTGTCGGGATATGAAATCAATCACCTTGGAAATGGTGCTGCACTCACTACAAACTCTGGAGCCTCGGGTAACCGTTACTGCTGTGGTAAGAGAGCGGGCGTTGAAGTGCCTGGAAAAAATGCTGGCGGTACAATAAACGGAGGGTTTTCCAGTGGCTAACCATTATATAATGAATTTTAACACCCGGGAGCTGCCTATATATAACACCGATTATGTAATTTTAGGTAGTGGTATTGCCGGGTTTTTCACCGCCCTTTTGGCCAGCCGACTGGGAGCCGGGGTTACTGTGCTGACCAAGCAAAGTATATTGGACAGTAATACCGACAAAGCTCAGGGTGGTATAGCTGCGGCGATGGATTCTGATGATTCTCCGGAATTACATTATCAAGACACTTTGCGGGCCGGTGCCGGACTATGTGACCAGGGAGCTGTGCGCATTTTAGTTAATGAGGGGCCGCGCCGGGTTTTACAGCTAATGGATATGGGAGCCCGCTTTGATGTTGAAGGTGAGCGTTTGGCACTAACCCGGGAAGGTGCTCATAGCTGCCGGCGTATACTGCACGCCAGTGGTGATGCCACCGGGGCCGAAATACAGCGGGTATTGAACGAGAAGGCTCTGGCTGAGCAAAATATTCAGGTGCACGAACGGCACATGGCAGTAGATCTTTTAGTCAAAGATAATGTTTGCTATGGTGTATTGGCTTACGATTGTGAGACTAATTGCTTAAAGGTTTTTCGGAGTCGGGCAGTTGTTTTAGCCACGGGTGGTTTGGGTCAGCTTTATGAGCATAGTACTAACCCTGAGGTGGCTACCGGGGACGGCATTGCGATGGCTTACCGGGCAGGTGCAGAGGTGATGGACATGGAGTTTCACCAGTTCCACCCTACCGTGTTAAACTTGCCGGGCGCTCCGCCGTTTTTAATATCTGAAGCCGTGCGAGGTGAGGGAGCTTACCTGCGCAACGACCGGGGCGAGCGGTTTATGCCTGCTTATCATGAACTTGCTGAACTGGCGCCCCGGGATATAGTTGTACGGGCTATTCTACAGGAAATACATAAAGGTTCTAATGGCATTTTCCTTGATTTGGGTCATCTAGATACAGACATGGTTTTGCACCGGTTTCCCAATATTAACCGCACCTGTTTGAGTTATGGACTGGATATTACCCGTGACATGTTGCCGGTAGCTCCGGCTGCCCATTATATGATGGGTGGTGTAAAAACCAATTATTGTGGAGAAACCAGTGTGGAGCGTCTATACGCCTGCGGCGAAGTAGGCTGCCAAGGGGTACACGGGGCCAACCGTTTGGCCAGTAACTCGTTATTGGACGGCCTGGTATTCGGTGGCCGTATCGTGGAGCGCACTGCTGGTCTTTGGCGGGAGAATATGAGCCCTTGGCCTGATTTCGCAGCGGAATTGCCCGACCTTGCTGAACCGGTGGATTACCAGTTGCTGCAGCAAGAACTGCGGGCTTTAATGAGCAGGTATGTTGGCCCGCTGCGCAACCGGGAAGGCTTGGAAAAGGTGCTTAGTTTTATAGATGAGTACTCTCGGCTGGAAGATACCGCAGCTAAGGACTTGCCGGCTGTTGAGATGAACAACCGTTTACTAGTGTGCCGCCTGGTAGCGGAATCAGCTCTAATGCGCACCGAGAGTAGAGGAGGTCATTTCCGCCAAGATTACCCGGAACCACGTAATAGCTGGAAAAAACATATTATATTACGCAAGTAACCGCTGAATTGATGTGCATATAGAGATGAGGTACTTTAATGCATATAAACGAACGTTTATTAAATGAGCTCATTGACCGTGCCTTGACCGAAGATATCGGTTCGGGCGATCTCACCACGGACAGTATCGTACCTGACGATATTGTCGCCGTTGGCTATATTAAAGCCAAGCAGCATGGTATTGTAGCCGGGTTACCCGTAGCACGGGCGGTGTTTAAGCACCTTGACCCTGATTTGCAATTCATACCCCAGGTGGCCGAAGGGGCTAAGATAAGTCCTGGTGAGGTACTGGTGCAATTAAACGGGCGAGCTCGGACCATGCTTACCGGGGAAAGGCTGGCTCTTAATTTTTTACAGCGCCTTTCCGGGATAGCTACACTCACGGCGGCATTGGTAGAATTAGTGCAAGGTTACCAGGTGCGCATCGTAGATACTCGAAAAACAACGCCGGGACTGCGCCAACTGGAAAAGTATGCTGTCCGAGTAGGTGGCGGTCATAATCATCGCCTGGGCTTGTTTGATGCTGTATTGATTAAAGATAATCATATCAAAGTGGTCGGTGGCATTAAGCAGGCTGTAGCAAGTGCCCGGTCACAGGTGCCGCATACCGCTAAAATTGAGGTGGAAACCGAAGATTTGAGTGGTGTACAGGAGGCTTTGGAGGCAGGAGCAGATATTATTATGCTGGATAATATGGACCTTCATACTATGGCTGAGGCAGTGCAGCTGGTTAAAGGCCGTGCGTTGGTGGAAGCATCAGGTGGTATGAGTACACAGACCATTGCCGACGTTGCAGCTACCGGAGTAGACATCATTTCGGTAGGGGCATTGACCCATTCAGCAACTGCACTGGATATTAGCCTGGATGTGGGAGAGCTTAAGCCGATGCGTAATTAATGGTAAACTATTGGTTGCTCCATGATTGACAATGTTGTTTGCAGACAATATAATGAATTTTATCTGAAATAATGTTTAAGCATCGGAGTGCTGGTATATGAAGAGCAGTATTGTGCATATTTTAAAACAAAGCGGTGATTGGGTCTCAGGTGAATACCTGTGTCGGGATCTGGGCGTGTCTCGTACTGCGGTGTGGAAACATATCCGAGGTTTACGGGAAGAAGGTTATGATATTGAGGCTAGGGCTAACTTAGGGTACCGATTACTGAGTGTGCCTGATGTACCATACCCCGATGAGGTTGCTGTTGGACTGGGCACCGCGGTGATGGGTTGCCGGGTTGAGTTCTTTACTGATCTGCCAACGACTAACGGGGAGGCCAAAAAGTTGGCCTTAGCAGGCTCTCCGGAAGGTACAGTAGTGGTAGCTGAAAGTCAGAGCGGTGGCAAAGGGCGGATGGACCGTGTTTGGTTCTCCCCACCGGCCAAGGGGTTGTGGTTTACTATCGTTTTGCGCCCGCAAGTCAATCTAGTGGAGACACCACAGATCACTATGGTGGTGGCCGTTGCGGTGGCGCTGGCGGTTCGTGAACATACCGGGGTTGCAGTGGGCATTAAGTGGCCCAATGACTTACTGATGGAAGATAAAAAACTATGCGGCATTCTAGTGGAGCTAAATGCTGAGATGGACAGGGTTAATTTTATGGTGGCAGGTATTGGTTTGAATGTAAATATTGATAAGAGCCAATTCCCTCCCGAGCTATCTGAGATTGCCACTTCGTTAAAAATCGCAGCCGGGCATCATATACCCCGGGTACCATTGTTTCGGACTATTCTGCAATCCTTCGAAATTTGGTATCGGCGTTGGCTGCAGGAAGGTTTTGTACCTATACTGAATAAGTGGCGGGAGTTATGTGTTACTTTGGATTGCCCGGTTACTGTACATAATATTAAAGACAGTTATATTGGTCATGCTATGGATGTAGACGAAACCGGGGCTTTGCTGGTTAAATTGCCGGATGGTACAATACAGCGTCTCGTGGCAGGGGAGGTGTCGCTGCGTAAAGTTTGAATTTTACGCTCTGTTTTGTCAGAGGGTAAATTTTTTGTGACTCAATAGTTAACCTTCTTTATATAACTGGTTAACTAAAAAAACGAGAAAAGAAAGGAATGTGCTCTAATGAATAAATTGACACCGCGAGAAATGATATTAGTGGCCATGTTTGCTTCGTTGGCCGTAGTTGCTGCTCTGCTGTTTCGTTTTCTTGGTGGTATGATAGTGCCCTTTAGCTTGCTGCCCTTTGTGGCACTGCTGGCTGGTGGGCTGTTAGGGGCCAGGTTGGGAGCGCTGAGTATGGGTATTTATGTGCTGATGGGTTTGCTAGGGATGCCGGTCTTTGAAAAACCTCCCTTTGGGGGGCCGGCTTATATATTATCACCCACCTTTGGCTTTTTGCTGGGTTTTGTATTGGCTGCTTTCGTAACCGGGTTAATTCTACAAGGCCAGCGGGATGCTGGTCCGCTACGTCTTTCCCTGTCTATGCTGGCAGGGGTGGCGATGATTTGGGTTGTAGGGTTGCCTTATCTTTATGTTATATTGAATTACTACATGGGTAAGTCTTTTGATTTGATACAGATCATGATGCTCTTTTTTATGCCTTTTATTGGATTTGACCTGTTTAAGGCACTGGCTGCCGGCGTGCTTGTGCGCATGGTGGGGGTGCGCCTTCCTGTATTGAAAGAGCAGCAGGATTAATTTGTGGTAAATTGTCTAGAACCAACAACCTCAGTTATCTGATTACGAAGTCCTTGAAATTATGAAATTAGTGATATAATAATTGGCGTAAAAGTGGAAAAACTTGTTTTGACAATGTAGATCAAAACAGATATAATTTTCTTTAACTAAATATCCATGATTTCCGAGTTAACCAGCCTAAAGCAAATGGCAATGGCAATTAACCTCAGGGTATAAATGGAAACATTTGTGCCTCCCTTTTGGAAAGGAAATTATACCTTGTATGATCTGATTTATTTTTGGTAGGATCCACAAGTGATATGAGCAGTTTTCCGCGGGAGGAAAACTGTTTTTTACTTTCTATGACTAAGTTCCGGGCGGGGAACAGCACGTTTTTTTTAAGGCGAGCTATTCCCGCCTGTCCTGGATTAGGGATAAAAGATAACTTTGCTTTTATCATTATAATGGTAAATGCCTCAGGTCGCTATGATATTGGATCCGGAGGGAGTGTGGCGAAAGAAAGGAAATTATCATGGCGTATGCTATGGAGGGCTAACCACTGGTACTTGCTTCCGACCCGGGGTATGAAAACAACAACGAGTTTGACCCCTTCGCACTATAGTGAATGAGAATATCTCTGTGAATTAATAATTAAACAAGTGTGCGATGGGTATGGGATAGTGGTAACGGTGAAGTAATACATACTAATACATATTAAAAGGGAGAAACAAGATGAGTTTTATATCGGACAATTCCATTGCAAAAAAAACAATAATCTGCTTGACGGTTTTAGTAGCGTTACTGTTTGCCTTTTCTTCAATTATCAATCCTTGTTTCGCAGAGCCAAGTGTTAGTAACCTTAATAGTAATCTATTCAAATATAGTATCCTGTCGTGGACGGAAAACCCCCGGACTACACAAACTATCACTTGGAGGACAGAGGATATCAACCAGGACCGGGTGCAGTACCAGCCTGATGTCGGTTTTAGCGGCAGCTTTGATAGTGCTCGGGAAGTAATTGCTGACGGACCCATTTTCAATGATGGATACTTCCACTTTGTAGCGACTATCAGGGAACTGATTCCCGGTACAGGTTACGTCTACCGCGTTGGTAAAGAAGGGTCCTGGAGTGAATCGGCTACTTTCAACACCGCTGCGGCCGGCGATAAGTTTTCTTTTCTTTACATGGGTGATGTTCAAGAAGGTTATAATTCTTGGGGGGAAATGGTCAGTAAAGCTTATGAAGATCATCCCGGCCTCAAATTTGGAATTCTAGGCGGGGATTTGGTCGATGACGGCAGCAGCACCGAGGAATGGCAGCAGTTTTTCACCGCTGCTTCGCCTGTTTTTCGCCGGATTCCGTTAATGCTATCCGCGGGTAACCACGACAATACGGATGAGTTCTGGAATGTTTTTGCCCTGCCCCGGAACGGGCCAGCGGGATATGAAGAAAAGTTTTACTCCTTCGACTACGGAAACTGCCATATCGTCGTGTTAAATAGTAACTATATGGGTGCACCCGGAATTGGTGATTATGACAAGCTTATTAACTGGTTGCAAAATGACCTTAAAAACAGCGAACAGCGGTGGAAACTAGTGGTCTTCCATCACCCACCTTACCCGGTTGTCTACGATTGGCGGGC
The DNA here is from genome assembly GCF_009932395.1 of Sporotomaculum syntrophicum. GTDB lineage: Bacteria > Bacillota > Desulfotomaculia > Desulfotomaculales > Desulfallaceae > Sporotomaculum > Sporotomaculum syntrophicum. Next base: position 19,233 of record NZ_LSRS01000002.1, on the reverse strand, counting down.
GGAACATTTGCAAAATAATTGGGTTCCGTTTTTGGAACAATGCGGGGTGGATATGGTTTTAGTCGGACACCAGCATGTCTACATGCGGACCAAGCCATTGTTGAATGGTGCTATTCAGTCTGACGGAGAGGGTATTGTTTACATAATGGGTAATGCGGGGACAAAGCATTATGGACCCGGACCAGATTATGACTACATTGCTAAACAATTAGCCTACGTTAGCAATTATCAAATAATTAGTATCAATGGGGATATCCTTACTTTGATCGCTAAAGATGCCGATGGCAACATTATTGATAGCTATGAAATAGTTAAGCAGCCAGTTACCGGTAACCCCATATACACGGTCATTCCGGTGATTGATTCTGCTTATCAAATTGAGTCCACCAACGATGGTATCAAAGCTATGACCGTAAACATCGGCGTTTCAGGGATGAAGTATTTTGGCGTGCAGGTGGAATCGGTAAAAGCACATGCGGGGGTTGAAACCGTCGTCTTTTCACATTTAAGAGACGGCTTCCAGCTGGGAATCAACGCAACTAAAGCGGACTTTGACGTAGTGGACACCGCTCAGGCAGGCTTCAATGTGCATCCTGGCGATATGGTCAAGGCCTATGTGGTTGATGATCTGACCAATGCGATTGATCACAACCCGATAGTTTTACAATGAAGTGAAAGGAGTGAACAAAGCGTATGCACGGATCACCCAGCAGAATCAGCGTCATATTATTAGCCGGATTGTTTTGCTTAGCTAGTGTGGTCGCTTTGCTAGTACCCGCGGCAGCTTTTGCCGCGGGGGGTGATATTACCATATCGGGGTCCGGGTTGAACATCCCCGGACCAATAACCATTACCCAAAGCCAGCTCCGGGGAACCGAGGCATTGTCACCGGACTTGCAATCAATATACGGCGAGGTTTATCTAACACAGCATGACGAGTGGTACAGCACTATTAACACCTGGCCTACTAAAAGTTGGTACCGGGGCGAGGGGGTTAAACTGACCGACTTGTTTAAACTGGCCGGTGGAATAAATGATGATGCCACCCAGATAAGATTTACTTCCACCGATGGCTTTAAGGTAACTTTTACGGTAGATGAATTGTTAAATACCCCGCGGTATCGTTTTCCTAATTTCATGAGCAACGGCCTCTCCGGTCATCTCCCCGGTGACCCGTCGGGAGCAGAGCCGGTGGAGGCTATCATTGCCCACAGGAGTTTTTACGTTCAAAACATTGAAGATGTTACAGGAGAACATGCCCACGAGAATTTTAGCCGCAGTGAAGCAAATCATCTAATATACGGGCAGCGTGCGGTAACCCAGCAAACCAATGCCAGGTTTGCCAAGTATGTAACGAAAATCGAGGTGCTCACTGATGACGTGCCCCAATGGGATGAGCCTACTTCCAGCGTAGATCCGGGAGAGGTGGAAGTGGGGACCTTTGTAGAGCTGCACAGTCTTTTCAACGATGAGGATAAAGTTCATTACACGCTTGACGGCAGCACTCCGACCATAGACAGTCCCATGTACAACTGGATTGCCAGCCGGTGGTGGTCGTCACGATCAGACGTTTTGAATGAGATTAATCACCCTATTGAAATAACAGATAACACTACAATCAAGGCAAGAGTAATCGGACCCGGCCGGGCGGACAGCGATGTCGTCACCTTTGAGTACCGTGTACCGCTTGCCATCAACACTGATAACCCGGCCAGGGCAATTCAGAACAAAGCATACGCCGGTCATACTTTCAGGGCAGTAGGCGGAGTGGAACCGCATAAATTTGCCATTACTGATGGAGCATTACCAGGAGGTATGAGTCTCAACGGTGCAGTGTTAGAAGGAACACCGTCTGAGAACGGTACATTCACCTTTACCGTGACTATAACCGATAGTGCAGAACCGGTAAATACAGACAGTCATGAATTTACTCTGATAGTAGATGAAGCTGGAGCGATCGTATCTCCAACACTGACAGCTGATACTACGAACAATACCGTGGGGCAGCCGATCGAACTGACCTTTGTTGATAATGCAGCCTGGCGCAACGCTATTACCGACGTGACCGTCAACGGAACTTCTATTACCGGCAAATACAGCGTTGCAGAAGGAGTAATCACCATTGAGGCCGGCGTATTTGACACCACCGGTAACTATACGATAGTTGTTATTGCTACCGGATATCCGGATGCAGGTGTGACGCAGAAGATCACCACCACAAGCGGGCAATTACCTGGCGACGAAAAAGTTGTGTTAGAAATCACCGGAGACGGAGTGGCGACTTCTAAGAAGTATACCCAGTTCCAATTGGAAGAAATGCCGCAATACCAGAATGTCTACAGCTGTATTAACACCTGGCCAAGCAAGAAATGGTATATTGGCAAAGGAGTTAGTTTAAGGGAACTGCTCAATGAGGCTGGAATAAAGGGAAGCGCTAAGCTGATCAAATTCTTTTCCAGCGATGGTTATTATATGACCCTTACGGTTCAGGAATTATTAAGAGATAGTCGTTATCGTTTTCCTAATTTCAAGAGTGGTGGCGGTGACGGCGACGGGCACATTCCCGGATCTTCATCGGGAGCGGTTGAGGTCGAGCCCATTATCGCACTGGTCAGCGCCGAGGGCACGGATAACCCGTCCTACATGAACGATGCAAATACCCCGTTGCTGATGCTTGGGCAGCGTACCGTTACCGAGCAAACAGGCCCTTTGTTTACGAAATATATAAATAAAATTGAGGTTAGCACTAACTCACCGGGAAAATGGGATAAGCCAACAGCTGAATTAACTTTTGACGGGGAGCCGGTTAAACCATACGACAATGGTACAGTACCGGCCGGAACAATGGTTCATCTTAAAAATAATAATATGGACCAGGATAAGATTCATTACACCACCGACGGGAGCACCCCGACCCTTGAAAGTCTGATGTATAACTGGATTGCCAAACGGTGGTGGTCGTCCCGAGGCGAGGAAACCGTGGCCAGGATCAATCATCCTATCGAGTTGACCGGGGACACAACCATCAAGGCGATTACCATTGGCCCCGGCAGGTCGAATAGTGACGTTGCTACCTTTACTTACAAGGTAACGGGAACCACGGACAGCAGGGCAGAATCTATAACATCAGACAAAGGCGGTACAGTGAGCCTTGGAAAAGAAGTCGTTATTGAAATACCGGCCGGTGCGCTGGCTGGTACCAGATCGGTGGAAGTAAAAATAGAGCGCGTGCCCTCACCTCCAGCTGCACCAGCAGGCTTCAAGATACTTGATGATGTATACGAGTTTACTGTGGACGGCAAGAGCAGTTGCGAATTTAAAAAAGCAGTAACTATCAAACTTAGATTCGACCCGGATGAGGTTTCTGCTGGTGAAACCCCGGCTGTTCATTACTACGATGAAACTGAGAAAAAATGGGTCAACATCGGTGGTGAGGTTTCCGATGACGGTGACACCATTTCTGTGCAGGTAGAACACTTTACCAAGTTTACAGTGATGGTCGCTGTTCCCATCACTGTAACAGCAACAATTAATCCCAGCGAAGGCGGCACCGTGAGCCTTGGCAAGGAAGCCGTCATTGAAATACCGGCCGGTGCGCTTGCTGGTACCGGCTCGGTGGAAGTAAAAATAGGGCGGGTGTCCACACCTCCAGCTGCACCTACAGGCTTCAAGTTTCTAGACGGTGTTTATGAGTTTAGCGTTGATGGGTATAACGGCTATCAGTTTAATAAGCCCGTCACTATCAGCCTTGAATTCGAACCTGAGAAGGTCAGTCATAATGCCACTCCGACCATCCACTACTACGAGGAAACTGGGGGAAAATGGGTAGACATTGGTGGTGAGGTGTCTAATAATACCATAACTGTGCGGGTGGACTATGTTGCCAAGTTTGCCGTTATGGTTAGGCTCCCCGTTACTGTAACAGCAATAATTGAGCCCAGCGAAGGTGGTACAGTGAGCCTTGGGGAAGAAGTTGTTATTGAAATACCGGCCGATGCCCTTAAGGGCATTAGCCCGGTAGAAGTAAAAATAGAGCGGGTGACCACACCTATCGATATGCCTACAGGCTTTAAATTAATCAGTGGTGTGTACGAGTTCAGCGTTGATGACAAGACCAGTTACAGCTTTAATAAAGCTGTAACCGTCAAACTTAGTTTTGATACGGATGCTATACTTGTGGGCGAAGCCCCGTCTGTTTATTACTACGATGAAAACAAGAAGGAATGGGTTGGTATTGGTGGTGAGTTATCCAGTACTAGCATTAGTGTGCAGTTAGAACACTTTACCAAGTTTGCCGTGATGGTCTCCGAGAAAGTGGTTAAAGTCATCAACTTTACTATTGGAGAGATGGCCGCTACTGTGAATGGCATTGTTTATCCCTTGGATGCAGTCCCATATATCGACACTCTGGCAGGGCGCACGCTGGTGCCGGCCCGATTTGTCAGCGAAGTCCTGGGTGCGGAAGTGAGCTGGCTGTCGGAAACCTCTCAGATTTGTATTAAGGATGATGACAAGGAGATCATTCTCACCCTTGGCTCCAGTGACGTTCTGGTCAACAACGTAAAGCAAACTATCGACTGTGCTCCGACAATATTGCCCCCTGGACGCACTTTCACACCGCTAAGGTTCGTGAGCGAGACTTTAGGGGCGAAAGTGGACTACGTAGCGGAGACCAATGATATAACAATTACCAGATAACACCGGTGTCATATGCCTAATCGATGACTATGTGTTGATAAACTAGATGTTTAGCGAAAAAGGTGCGTGAGCAATGCAAGTAAGTAACAGAAAGTTCCTTTGGAACATATTGATAGTACTTTTGAGTTTGCTGCTCCTTGCAAGCTTGTTTAACTGTATGCCGACGTTTGCCATTGCAGAAACGTCGGATGTACTGGAAATAACAGGTGATGGGGTGGCGAATCATATAACATTGAATTTGGCCGAGCTGAGTGCTATGAAGCAATATGAGCATGTGTACAGTACGATAAACACTTGGCCGAGCAAAAGATGGTACGTGGCAAAAGGTGTTAATTTAAGGGAGCTGCTAGCATTAGCGGGGATCAAAGATGATGCCAAACAGATTAAGTTTATATCGAACGATGGGTATGATGTGACCCTTACGGTAAAGGAGTTGTTAGAAGATAAACGTTACTATTTTCCAGGCTTAAAAGATAATCATTCCAGTGACGGGAGCATTCCCGGTTCATCGGAGGGTGCGGTAGAGGTAGAGCCCGTTCTTGCCTTGGTTAGCGCCGAGGGCAGTGATAATCCCGATGATATGAATGACAGGGATGCATTACTGTTGGTGATGGGACAGCGAGCAGTTACAGAACAAACAAACAATCTATTCCTCAAGTACGTAAGCAGAATTGAGGTTCTTACTGTTGCACCGGAAAAATGGGATAGTCCGAAAGCAAATATACCCAGTGGCATGGTTGTGCCCGTGGGGACCGAGATCACCCTAAGTAATAAAAATAATAACGAGGATAAGATTTATTACACCACGGATGGCAGTACACCGACTGTGAACAGTCCGATGTTCAACTGGAGTGCCAGTCGCTGGTGGCCCTTAAGAGATGATGTGGAGGGTGTCAATCAACCCATCAAGGTTGAAAAGGACACCGTTATCAAGATGAAAACTATTGGTCCCGGTAAAGAAGACAGTGATGTAGTTACCTTTACCTTTACGGCTGATCTTACAGGCAAGGCGGTTGACCCGACGAAAGTACCGGGTGGACCTCCTACTGGGGTGACCCTTGACCGGAGCACAATAGATCGCCCAGTCGGTAGTACATTCAAGTTAGAGGCGAACGTTGCTCCCTTTAATGCCACTGACCAAGATGTGATCTGGAGTTCCAGCGATACCAGTGTGGCTACGGTGGATAATCATGGTCTGGTCACTGTAATTGGACCGGGCACTGCTGTCATTACCGTAACGACGGTAGCAGGTAACCATACAGCTACCTGTATTGTAAACGGTCCCGATGAAGGCGAAAGTGTTCAGGGTGAGTTGCCCATTGTTGGTACTCAAGAAGTGCAGATACCGGAGCCCCCTGTGGCGCCTTCGGTGTTGGAAATCGAACATCCGGATCCGGCTGAACCTGAACCGGTTGAACCTGAGAAAGAAGTTGAGCCCGATATTGATTTAACCGCTTCTGAAAGGATGCCGGAGACCTCTGACAAGCTGCCGGTTCCGGAAAGCAGGGGGCAATACCTGGCAGAGAAGGAAGATTTGGATAATAAATTTGCTATCGATGCTGCCTTAGAGCAGCCGAGCAGCCAGGTTTGGGAGGTATCTCAGATTTCGACCGATACCGTACCTCTGCCGTTGCAGGAGACGCAAAACCTGATGGATGTTTATGCGGCTGGGACGTTTCTGCTTCTCTTGTTTTCGGGAGCTGGAAAAAGATACGCAGAATATGTAAAGGAGCGATGAGCAAGGTGACGGAAACTTATTTCACACCCCTAAAGGAGACGATGCATACCGTTTCGTCCGGTTTGCTGATACCTACCATTACCATCTTGTTATTTTTGTTGGCTTTATCGGTGTTTGAACTGGGTGGTGTGCTGGTAGAAGCTATAGCCGTACGGCGGACTATGAAGGTTAACGTGCGAGAGTTGATAAATGGTTTTCAGAAGTTGGATATCGATGAGATTATGGCCCAAATTGAGCGCAGCCGTATGTTTCGCCGGCATAAATCAGTTCTTGTCGAGCTGATTGAACATCGAAATTTGTCCGCTGCCTCTCTACAGGCATTGGCCCGCCGGCTTTTGACCAACGAAGAGTTGCGTTATGAACGAATAACCAACAGAACCGATCTTGTAACTCGTCTGGGTCCTATGCTGGGATTGATGGCTACGTTGATTCCTCTGGGACCGGGCTTGATTGCCCTTGGCGAGGGAGATACCAAAACACTCGCTGATTCTCTGCTGACTGCCTTTGATGCTACGGTAACAGGGCTAGCCGCCGGGGGGCTTGCTTATGCTGTCTCGCGGCTGCGGAAAAGGTGGTATGAGGATTACCTGAGTACCCTTGAGGTTTTGATGGAGAGTTTAATGGAGGTGTTTGCTCATCGAAGGCGGATTGAGGAGCAGAAGGCGTTGGAAGTATGAAGATGTTAATCCTTTGGAGGGCGTGATCAATATTGTGGACGCCATGCTGGTCTTTGCCTGCGGGCTGATGCTTGCCCTGGCCATTAACTGGAATGTCGATTTGGGCTTGGGACAGAGGATTAACTTGGAACAAGGGCAGGAGGTGAGCGATACTCCGGACATTCGTGAAGACCTGATCAAAACCCAGGGTGAGGGTGAGCTTTACGAAAGGATGGGTACGGTTTACAAAGACCCTGAAACTGGGCGGCTGTTCATGCTGACTGACTAGTATACTTTAGTTTTTAGGTACCTGTTACGGGAATGTAAGTGGTGGTTATCTGCATGAAAGGGGAGATTTGCCGGTGCGAAATGGAAATAAGAAATGGTTTTACAGTTTCATGATTACCTTCTTTGGTATGCTGTTGCTGTTCGGTATGTTTAGCTTGGTGCAGCCTTCCGCGGCTTTGGCCACATCGGACTCATTGGAAATTACGGGGGACGGGGTGACGAATCCCGTAACGTTTACCTCGGAAGAACTTGAGGAAATGAAACAATACCAGTATGTATACAGTGCGATTAACACCTGGCCCACTAAGAAATGGTATGTGGGAAAAGGAGTATTGTTGAAAGACTTGCTTACTCAAGCAGGTATCAAAGAGGAGGCTAAGCAGATTAAATTTACCTCTGTCGATGGCTATACTGTGACGCTTACGGTCAAGGAACTGTTCGAAGATAAGCGCTACAGGTTCCCCAATTTTAAAACCGGCGGTGGTGACGGTGACGGGCATGTCCCTGGCAATCCGTCGGCTAAGGTAGAGGTGGAGCCGATCATTGGCCTAATCAGCGTCGAAGGCAGTGATAACCCCGAGTATATGAATGACTTAAACTCCTTGCTACTAATGCTGGGGCAGCGGTCGGTTACCGAACAGACAGGAAATTTATTTCTTAAATATCTAAATAAGATCGAGGTGTTAACTGCCGAACCGGAGAAATGGGATGCTCCGCAGGCCAATCCGGGGAGCGGCACGGTTCCTGCGGGAACCAGGGTAACTCTGAGCAACAATAACAATGACGATGATAAAATTTATTACACTACAGACGGCAGTACACCGACATTGGATAGTCCAATGTATAACTGGATTGCCAGCCGGTGGTGGGCGTCTCGGGCTGACGTTTTGGGCACAATCAATCACCCTATTGGACCCATTAATGAGAATACAACTATCAAGGCAATTACTATTGGTCCTGGTAAGCTGGACAGCGATGTTGTAACCTTTAACTACCGGGTTGCCGGTGCGGAGCCCGCGGACAATAAAGTTATTCCCGATGACAATGAGACACCGGGCAAGCTGACGGGAAGTGCCATCAAGCTTACTGTAGGCCGGATGGAAGCACGTGTTGATGGTGGATCCTATACTTTGGAGGCAGCACCTTACATTGATACAAGGACCGCCCGCACGCTGGTGCCGGTGCGGTTTGTCAGTGAGGCCTTGGGGGCAGGCGTGAATTGGGATCCTGAAACCAAACGGATAACCATTACCGATGGTGGAAAAGAGATTGTCTTGACTCTGGGTACCAGCGTTGTTCAGATTAATGGTGTGAAACAGACCATCGACTGTGCTCCGGCAACGCTTCCGCCTGGTCGGACTTTCGTGCCCTTGCGGTTTGTCAGTGAGACCCTGGGGGCTGGGGTGGAATATGATTCCGCCAGCTGTCAGATCTTGATTACCCGGTAATGAATATCTTATAAGGGAGGTGAGCAACAAAAACCATATTGCTCCGAGCTTGGTGCCCTAAAGGATACATCCCAAGGTCACCGGCCGGCAGGTTCACCTGGAAACGGGCGAGCCTCCCGTTGTGGAAAGGAGCCACATTTGAACACCAAGATCTAACAGGCTTCCTTTCGGCCAACGGGTATTTAGTTCTGGCTGGGAGGTGGTAATAGATATGTAATCGGTGGATAATTAGTTAACTATTTTAAGAGAAAGGAGAGAACAGAGTGAAAGGTAATGAGAAGTCTGGATGGTGGTACAGGCTTTTACCAATTTTCCTGGGCTTGTTTTTACTAGCCGGTATAATTGGCCTGCAGGCGCCTACAGCCGCATTTGCTGCGGGTGGAAATATTACCATATCGGGGCCCGGGCTGAATAACCCCGAGCCTGTGACAATTACCCAGAATCAGCTCCGGGGTTTGGAACCATTATCTGACGGAGAAACTTATTTAGAACAACAAGACGTAATCTATAGCACTATAAACACCTGGCCTACCAAGAGCTGGTACAGGGGTGAAGGTGTCAAACTTGGTGATCTGTTAGAAGTAGCCGGAGGACTAAAACCGGAGGCAACGCAAATAAGATTTACATCCGGTGATGGCTTCAAAGCCACCTTTACGGTGCAGGAGCTTGTCTATGAACCCCGGTATATGTTTCCTAATTTCATGGATACCGGTCTCCCAGGCCATCTTCCTGGCGATGCGTCGGGTGCGGTACAAGTTGAGACCATTATTGCCCATAAAAGTTGTTCAGCTCAAGACTTGGGCGATGTGATGGACGATGAAAATCTGAGCCGCGGGGACGCAAATCATCTGTTATACGGGCAGCGGTCGGTAACCCAGCAGACCAACGCCAGGTTTGCAAAATATGTAACGCAAATCGAGGTACTCACCGATCCTGCACCCAAATGGGCTAATCCTACGGCCGATCCGCAGCCTGGAGAGGTACCTGTAGGGACCATGGTGGAGCTGCAAGGTCCTTTTAACGACGAGGATAAAGTTCATTACACTCTCGACGGCAGTACTCCGACCATAGACAGTCCGATGTATAACTGGATTGCCAGCCGCTGGTGGTCATCGCGAGCAGGCGAGTTGGATGAAATTAATCACCCAATTGAAATAACAGACGACACTACTATCAAGGCAGTAGTTATCGGCCCCGGCCGGGAAGACAGCGATGTCGTTACCTTTGAGTACACGGTTCCTGAAGCAACCACTTACTCAGTGACCTTTGTAGTAACCCCAGCAGATGCGACTGTAACTGTCAAAGATAGCGAAGGCAAAGTAATAACCGCTGAGTCAGACGGCACATACAAATTACAAGCCGGAACCTACAGCTACAGCGTAAATAAAGCTGGTTACAAAGAAGCAACAGGAACATTTACAGTTGAAAGTGAAGATGTAACTGTTACGTTGATAATAGAAAAGGCTGTGCTGGAAATCCTTGGGGACGGTGTAGAAACAGCCAAACAGTACACCTTATCTGATCTACAGGAGATGGATCAATATCGTCACCTGTATAGTACGATTAACACCTACCCTACAAAGAAGTGGTATGTAGCTGAAGGGGTTAAGTTAATAGAATTACTTGATGATGCAGGAATAAAGGATACAGCGAAGCAGATAAAATTCACCAGTCGAGATGGCTTTAAAGCAACCTTTACAGTGCAAGAGCTATTAAATGAACAACGATACTTTTTCCCGAATTTTAAGGAAAATCATGAGTACTTTGGTTATATTCCAGGCTCATCAGCTGGGGCAGAGGCAGTAGAAACTATCCTTGCTCTAAGAAGTGAAGAAAGCAATGATTTTAGCGATATGAGTGAAAACGATGCATTGCATTTGATCTTTGGACAAAGGGCGGTAACCGAACAGACAAATGCAGTGTTTGCCAAATCAGTAGTTAAAGTGGAAGTGCTCACTGCTGAGCCTGAGAAGTGGGCTGCTCCGACGGCTAGTGTAGCAAGCGGGGAAGTGCCTGAAGGGACCCTTGTAGAACTAAGCGCTACTAATAACGATACTGATAAGGTGCATTATACCCTGGACGGCAGTGAACCTACAGTGGAAAGCCCGATGTATAACTGGATTGCCAAACGGTGGTCAAACCGGTCAGATTTTAATGAAATTAATCACCCCATCGAAATCACACAGGATACTACTATTAAGGCTATTGTAATTGGCCCTGGCAAGATAAATAGCGATGTTGTTGAATTTAATTATACGGTAGATTCAGGTGAAGATCCGGTTGCTCCGGTGGCGGCTTTCACTGCTGATACAACTAGTGGCACAGCGCCGCTGACGGTTAACTTTACCGATGAATCGACAGGCACAACGCCACTAACCTACGGCTGGGACTTTAATAACGACGGAGTTGTAGATAGCACTGAACAGAACCCAACTTTTGAGTACAGCAACGCCGGTACTTACAGTGTCAAGCTAACTGTGAGCAATGCTGCCGGCAGTGACGAGGAGATCAAGACCGGCTATATCAATGTTAACCCGGCTCCGATTAGCGCGGAGATATTGCTAAACAGTAACTCTGGAAAGCCGGGGACGACAGTATTTGTCACCGGTAGCGGCTTTGATGCCAGTGTGGCAGGGACAGTTTGGTTCGATGCAAACGATAACGGAGTCCTGGACAATGATGAGCCATCGATTGATGTAAAAACAGATGCAGATGGTGCCATTCCCCTGCTCACAAGTTTAACTGTTCCGTCAGCAAGCACGGGCAGCTATAATGTACGGGCTGGTTTTCCAGGGGGCATTGAAGCTGTCGCCAGTTTCACTATCACTGACAGCGGCATAATCGTGAACCCGACTAATGGTAACGCTCAGATAAATTCCAGTGGTATCAATGTTACCGGCAGCGGTTTTACTCCAAGCACAAGCTTTAGACTTTTCTGTGACAGGAATGGGAACGGGCTCTTTGACGATGGTGCTTATCGGTCTGGTACTACAACAGCCGAAGGTACAATATCAGTATCAAATCTAACTTGGCCAAATTCGCCGACAGGTATCTACAATATTCTTTTAGACATTAATAAAAACGACACTATAGAGGCTTCAGCAAGCATTTGTGTTACTCCGGGTATTAAAATTAGCACTCCGAGGGGCTTCCCGGGAGCCAATATAGGGATGAATATTGCTGGATATTCGGGGAATGAGACCGGTTATGTCTGGTTTGACACTAACGGCAACGGCACCTGGGATGAGGGTGAGAATAAGGCATCCGTAACCACCAGTGGCGCGGGGACAGCTTCTTCGCCAGGCCTGTCTGTCCCTTCCGTAAAACCGGGATCTTATCAGGTATGTGCCGATATACCGGCTAGTGGTCTCAAAGCCACTGCAACTTATACCGTAACAGGAATAATACTGGATACCAGCTCAGGGAGTGCCGGTACGAGTATAAACGTTACGGGTTGTGGCTTTGTTCAAAACCAGTCCACCGGCAAGTATATCTGGTTTGACACTAACGGCAACGGCACCTGGGATGCTGATGAGAGCAAGGTAGACGTAACAACCGACGCCAACGGTATCATGTCGCCTGTTTCTCTCATTGCTCCGGCAGTACCCGCCGGCGACTATAATGTGTGCGCTTATGTTTTCCCCTTACCTGCCAGCATTGCCGTTTTCACTATTGAAGAGACGCCTCCGGTATCCACCTGGTACGTTGATGCCTCGGGCAATGGTGATTTTACTACTATACAAGCAGCAGTGACGGCGGCTAGTTCTGGGGATACCATCATCGTGAAAGACGGTACCTATACCGAGAACGTGGATGTAGACAAGAGTCTGGAAATTCGGTCAGAGAACGGGGCAGAACTGACGATTGTTCAGGCGGCCGATCCGAAAGACGATGTCTTTAATGTAACAGCACCGGATGTTGTTATTAATGGGTTTACCGTTTCAGGAGTAACGTCAATGGGTAAATCCGGCATCATTGTTAATGGCCAGTCCGGCGTCTCTGTTATAAATAACAAAGTCACTGGAAATAATCAAGGTATAAGCGTTACATTAGGTAAAGAAAATGTGGTTTCCAACAATACCTGTATTAACAGTGGTCGCTATGGCATTTATCTGTCCAACACGACTGATAACTCCATAACCGGCAATATTTGCTCGAACAACACTGACAGTTCAGGTTTTGCTCTCTACTTGGCAGATAATGCCAACAATAATATTGTTAACGGCAATACCTCAGAATCAAATAATATTGGGATAAGGGTTAAGAACGCTTACAATAATACCATCTATAATAACACTTCCTCAAACAATAACTATGGCCTGGAGATTGCCACTGGTTCTAAAGGTAACGTTTTCTACCTAAACAACTTTACCGGCAATACCAGCGGTCAATTGTCTGTGGGTTTTGGCGCGGTTGCCGGTAACTTCTGGAACTCCCAGACGGAACAGAATTACTCATTCAACAATACTCAGTATACTGGCTTAGTGGGTAACTACTGGGGCAACTATACCGGTGCTGACGCAGATGGTAACGGCATTGGTGACACACCATACCAGACAATTTCGACCGATTTAGACAACTATCCATTAATGGGTCAATGGCAAAATGGTGTCATCGCTGTCCCGGTATCAGTTCCGGTGGCGGCTTTCACCGCTGATACAACCAGTGGCACGGCGCCGCTGACGGTAAACTTTACCGACGAGTCGACCGGCACAACACCACTAACTTACGCCTGGGACTTTGATAATGACGGCGTAGTAGATAGCACTGATCAGAACCCAACCTATGAGTATAGTACCGCAGGTATATACAGTGTTAAGCTAACTGTCACAAATTCAGCCGGCAGTGACGAAGATGTAAAGAATGATTACATTGAGGTAGCCGATTCGCCGATAATAGATGTTCTTTACGAGGGAACAGTTGTTTTGGCAGCTGGCGACACCTTTAGCGTGACTGCATACAATTCGGGGAAGGAATACACTGTTGACAAAGATACACCGCTTGGGGCCCTTCAGGCTGCTGCAACCGCTGGCGGTTTTACCTATGACGTTACTGACAAGAATTACACCAATTCTGGTGCTCTTCTACTAGACAATATAGGGAACTACCCTTATGTAAAAGGTGGTAGTCAGTGGTATGCTTATGTCAACAATGTCTATAAAGACGGCTACAACAATCCTGCAGGTGCATTGAATCTTATTGAACTTGTTGACGGTGACAAGGTTGAGTTCTATTATGCACAGGGTATTACTGAAAAGTCCGATCTTGATGCTGTTAAGGCAGTGGCTACTGCTGCGGTGAAAATCGTTGTGGATACAGATACCACCACGCCGTCGACCTGGACTCTTCAGCTATCGGGTGTCAAGGATGCAACCGTTACCAAAGACTACTTCGAGGGCGGCCTTGCTTGCCCGTCATCAGGTCACCAAGTGTTCTGGACTGACGGTGACGGTAATAAGTGGGGAGGCGTACCGCTATGGCTGCTAGTAGCTATGGTTGATGACGACCCCGATGTAGGTTCTGACCACTTTAACTTTAATGATGAACTTGCTGCCCAAAACTATGAAGTTAATGTTATAGCCGGCGACGGTTGGAAAACAACCCTTGATAGTGCCGATATCGCTCGCAATAACGGATATATCGTCGCTAATACCCTTAATGGGGAACCACTGCCGTTGCAGACCGAAGGAGGAAAAGGTTGCTGGCCACTTCATCTAAAAGGTTCAGCTGTTTTTGGTGGGCAACAGGTAGGCAACATTGTTCGGATCGAGTTGTCCGGTATTCTTGAACCACCTGCTGGGTGGACCTTGGAGATGATTGGAGATGTAAGGGATACCATTACCCAGGAAGAGTTTGAAGAAGGACTTGCTTGTACCGGTTCAGGCCATTATAAGGAGTGGACTGATAATGAAGGCAAGGTTTGGTCTGGTGTGCCTCTATGGGTACTCCTGGGTACGGTGGACGATATTGAGACAAGCAGTCATTGGACTTTCAATGATAGCGTGGCTGCTGAAGGTTATACTGTAAAAGTGGTTGCAAAAGACGGCTTTTCCACAACCTTTAATAGCACGGATGTAGCTAAAAGCAACGACTATATTGTTGCCAATAAATGCAATGGTGAGGCACTTACCGGTTCATCAGCACCAATTCGCTTAGTGGGTGACGGCGTTGCAAAAGGTGACGGTTCCCTGGGGGGCTCTGCCGTTGGTAACATTGTAAGGATTGAAATCCCCGAGCTGCAGACACCGGCGGTTGTGCCCGGCAGTTGGAATCTTAACCTTAATGGCAAGATCAGTGATGTCATTTCGCAGGCCGAGTTTGAGAACGCTCTGGCATGTCCGAATTCAGGCCATTTGAAAGAATGGACCGACGGTAATGGTAATGTCTGGTCGGGTATACCCCTGTGGTTCTTAGCGGGTTGGGTAGATGATCGCCAGCCGCATAAGTATGACTACAATTTGGCGAATTCCGGTTACACGATTTTAGTTAAAGCCGGAGACGGCTATACTAAAGATTTTGACAGCGCGGATGTAGCCCGAAGTGATAACTATATCATTGCCAACAAATGCAATGGAGTGCCTCTAACGGATTCATGGCCGCTGCGCCTGGTAGGTGACGGTGTTGCTAAAGATGATGGAACTCTTGGCGGTACCAGCGTTGGTAATATCGTAGAGATTGAACTAACGTCTTTTGAAACTGGCCAGCCTCAGCCTATACCCGAAGTTCGTATCATCAAATATGCTGAAGACGGTACCACCATCCTTGACGAAAAGACTGTAAATTATATGTGGATGGAAAGAGAAAGCGGGTTTGACGTGATTGGAGATGGAACAACGGTATATCGCTTTGAAGGAATCACAAATAACCCGGATGATGTTTGGGATGAAAATGAGACATATCCCGGTGGTTTCAAGATAGAAAATGCTGTGAAGGGTACTCGTATCAGAGATCTTTGTGATTTTATGGGTGGCATGGGAGCAGGAACTGAGATAGTACTGGTTGCAAAGGATGGTTTGGAGATCAGACTCCCCTATTCCTCTATATACACTGATCCTTCGGTGCAAGAACGCCAGGGAGATGCCATTCTGGCTTGGTGGGCTGATGGAAAATACGTGCCCGAATATGCCGATGGTATGCGCTTATTCTTTACGCCGGGCGGTGATAACGTTTACGGCCAATGGGATATGCACGAGACGCTTCCGGAAAATTACTGGCACTATTATTTCGGTGACGGTGTACAGTATCCTTCTTGTGCTGGTTTAGCAGCAAAGTGGATTACAGAAATCAAGATATATTCCATACCCCAGGGCGACTGGACATTGGAACTAGATGGCCGGGGTATCGGCGGTATCAACTATGATGTAAGCAAGACATATTTCGAACAGGCTCTTACCTGCCAATTTGGCGCTAACCACAAGGCGAGTTATACCGATTCTGAAGGACAGGTCTGGGAAGGCATGCCTCTGTGGTTCCTCGCGGGATTTATTGATGATGCCGACCAGCATTCAGATAATGCCTTTAATAATGACCTGGCTATGGCTGGGTATAATGTGGTGATTACTGCGGCTGATGGCTATTCAGTAACTATCGACAGCGCGGATATTATTCGAAACAACAATTACATTATTGCCAATACGCTGAACGGTGAGCCCTTATCAGAGATTGGTAGTGACTGGCCACTCCGGCTTGTTGGTCCGGCTGTTACTGGGTCAACAGCTATTTCGCAGATTGTAAGTATCAAGTTAATTAACTCAACAAGACCAGTCTACAATATTGAGCCCGAATCCGATGGTGCATACACCGTTGGGACTACCCCGGACGGTATCAGTATAATGACAATAAATGATGGAGTAACAGGGTTCAAATACTTCACAGTCGGTATTGAACCTGTGGTCTCTCATAACGGCAAGGAAACCGTTGTCTTTATACATTTGAGAAACGGTAGTCAGCTAGGACTCAACGCAACCAGGGCTGATTTTGATGTAGTGGATTCGGCACAGGCCGGCTTCAATGTTCAGCCAGGTGATGTAATCAAGGCTTACATTGTTGATGAGTTAACTAATTCAATAGAACAAAACCCTGTGATTCTGCAGTAATACTTTAAACCGAAACCTTCTTTAGTGAGTTATCCGAGGCGAGTTGGGCAAAACTTGTTTATTCTTGGCGATAACGTTTTGCCCAACTGTAACCTCAATACAGGTCACGAGCAACAACGACCAACAAAGGGGAGTTGAATAATGTTAATGAGAGAAATATCAGCTTTAAAGGAGTGACCAAAATGAATCGTAGGCTAGTCGTTTTTTTGCAAATAGCATTGCTGTTGCTGATGTGTGTTCCGGCTATTGCTGCAGCCAATGGAATAAGCATGGAATTAAATAAAAATGCGGCCTCAATTGGTGAAAGTGTAACAGTTACCGGTAAAACGGCTCCAACCGCCTGGGTGCCCATTAAAGTAGTTGACGAAGCTCAAAATATTGTTCTATTTGAGGCCAATAAGGCTGACGATAGTGGTGATTACAGAATTGAGTTCAAAGTACCTGCAGTTGCTTCCGGCACATTAACGATTGTAGTGGGTGAAGGCAGTAATGTTACTGCCAAAAACTTGACCGTGGTAACGGGGGCGCCTATTGACACAATAGCCCCGACATGGCCGTCAGGCAGCACATTAAACGTAAGTGACGTGACACGGACCGGGCTGACCCTGGAATGGGGTGCTGCAGTTGATAACGTTAAAGTAACAGGATACAGGATATACAAGGCTGGTACCATTATTGAAACCGTTGGTGCCTCAAACAGGACATACAATGTTACCGGCCTTAGTGCCGGCACTACCTATACTTTCAAGGTAGAAGCTAAAGATGCTACCGGCAACTGGAGCACAACCGGGCCAAGTACGACTGTTACTACAGTAAAAGCTGGCAGTGGCTCCGGCGGTGGTGGAGCAAGAGTTGATAAAACCCCTACTACTCCACCAGAAACCAAAGTCAGTAAGCTCATCTCAGCCACAACCGGAGGAATAATAAGCTTTGAACATCTTACCGTGGAAATCCCAGCCGGTGTTTTGCCTGAAAACGCTGAGGTTAGCGCCGTTAAGTTAACTTCAAACGAAGCTAACGAGGTTGTTCCCGAAGGCATGCGACTAAAGCTCTGCAGCGATGTCTATGAGATTACAACCACGGGGAACAGAGACTTTGGTAACCAGACCATAACCATCAAGCTCAGCTACGACTCATCAAAGATAGCTGTGCAAGAACAGCCGGTGATGCATTACTACGACGAGTCTGCCGGAAAGTGGGTGGCCCTGGAAACCGCATTGGTACAGGAAAACGGCAAGTTATATGCAATTACGCATGTTAAACACCTGACCAAATTTGCCGTTTTTAGTACTATAGCTATAAAGGTGCCGGACGTAAACGTTGTCAAGCTTACTATCGGGCAACTGTCGGCCAGCATAAATGGCAAACTGTATACTCTGGATGTTGAGCCCTATATTGATACCAAGGCAGGTAGAACTTTGGTTCCAATCCGTTTTATCAGCGAAGCGCTTGGAGCCGGCGTGGAATGGATTCCGGACGCTCGTCAGGTCAAAATTACGGACGCTGGAAAGGTACTCATACTGACTATTGGTAACCGGAACGTCCTGGTTGACGGTACTCAGTCAACAATAGATTGCACACCGGAAATCGTAGCCAAAAGAACGTTTCTTCCTTTGCGATTCGTGAGTGAAAATCTGGGGGCGCAAGTGAATTACGAAGATGTGACCAAGGAAATCGTGGTCACCAGGTAACAGGCTTATGGAGCGGATCAAACCATGAATGTTCAGATAACAACTCCGCTCGGAATTAATGGAAATGAGTAAAAAGTTATTCAAAATAGGTATTAACTTAAAGAAGTGATAATTATTGTACGATATACCAATTTATGAAAAAAAAGGGGGGGGCAAAATGATGCTGACTATAAACAAGCGATGGTGTACATTTTTGTCACTTGTCTTAGGCTTGTTTTTACTGGTAAGTATAATTTGCCTGCAGGCACCTACAGTCGCATTTGCTGCTGGTGGAAATATTACCATATCGGGGCCCGGGCTGAATAACCCCGAGCCTGTGACAATTACCCAGAATCAGCTCCGGGGTTTGGAACCATTATCTGACGGAGAAACTTATTTAGAACAACAAGATGTAATCTATAGCACTATAAACACCTGGCCTACCAAGAGCTGGTACAGGGGTGAAGGTGTCAAACTTGGTGATCTGTTAGAAGTAGCCGGAGGACTAAAACCGGAGGCAACGCAAATAAGATTTACATCCGGTGATGGCTTCAAAGCCACCTTTACGGTGCAGGAGCTTGTCTATGAACCCCGGTATATGTTTCCTAATTTCATGGACACCGGTCTCCCAGGCCATCT
>NZ_LSRS01000001.1:420740-497366 GCF_009932395.1 Sporotomaculum syntrophicum | reverse complement strand
AAAATTTAAACAGACGAAGCCAGAAGAGAAGCCATAACTGGAGCAATTTCCCGAAACTACTGGTTAAATACCGGTTACCCAAGCCCAAAATATACGTTAATATCTATGAACTAAGGAAAAGTATCGGCTACATAATGTAAATGGCAGTGTGAAGAGCCGGATGCGGGAAAGCTGCACGTCCGGTTCTGTGAGGGGTGCGTGACCAATTAAATCATGGGGCAAATATTGTGACACTCCCAGAGGAAACGGGGAGAAACCGGGAAAACAAAGTGTCCCCTAAAGTTTAAGAGGTGCGCATCTACTCGACTTCTGTGTCAAAATGAAAAACATGATAGAATCAGGCGGCGTCAAACAAAACCACCCGGTTTACGGGTGGTTTTGTGGTTAATTAGTTTTTTCATAAAACAAAACCGGCTGAAAAGATACCGGACTCGGGCTAAAATATATCACAAAAATATGATGTATTATCAAAGCAAGGTGTTCAGGGGATTTTGCATAAGGCAAGTTATCCATAATATCTAGAATTTCGTCTTATTCATTTTTATGCAACTCCCTATTTGGCATTGGCGGTAGTAACCCGGCAGGATCAAGTTCATTTATTAGAACCCTGATCTGACAAAATAAAGCCTCATTACTGTTAGCTGACATTATACTATCCCCAAAAAAATCCAGATTGCGTCATCGCTTTGTGCCTGGATTAATAGTAGAACATTGCCGTGACAGTAGTATGTCGATAGGGTGTTATCTTTTTCTGTTTTTAATATTATCCATTTTTGATAAGGGTAAAGATATTTTTCAGAGTTAACTATTATCAACAGCTTTTAATACGGAACATCCAGACGTTGGCTCGTGTACAGTACGTTCACGGTGGTTAAGAATAGCGTTAACCGACCTTTCTCCCACCTCGTCGCACAGCCGGATCCATATCAAAATTCCAGGTCGGATTTATTAATCCGTCTATATCAAGCCCGGTAAGTATCGTGTCGATATTTAATTTCTTTTGTCTTTTTTCAATTTCTTGAAAACTTGTATACTCGGTCTCTAAACCAAATAAAGACGGGCAATACAGGTAGATATTCTCCGGGTCATGGGTGCTAACCAGAATGTCCTTATCAGCGTAATAGGATACATAGCCTTTTAACCACATCCTGTATTTGCCTAAATCAAATTTAAAGGTGTTGTTATTTAACCTGGCTTTAGAGCTTTTTGATTTTTTATGCAGCCCGGAAATGGTCAGCACCAGGCCTACCCTGAAGTTATTTTCATAGAAATATTATCTCGCTAAATATCATTGGTATGCATTGCCAACGGCGGGCTGTCGGAAACACGGCACAAAAAAACCATCTCCCGGCCAAGCTGCTTCGCAATATTTGCATCACAGCGTCAAATAATTATTATTTTGCTTTATAATGTTTATAGCGCACAGGTACAGATTATGGCTAACGTTATAATGTGTTTCGTCCCTGGAAGATAACAGCAGTCGAATGATAATGATTGCCACAGTGCCTGCGTTTTACACCAGATTTTTCGCATGTACCTGTGGCCGAATTAGCCACGTGCAGGCAAAAAATTCCCAAGTTTTGTTCTATTTTTTGGATAAGCTATGCCGGAAATGTATTGCTATAGTAATTAGCTTTATTATTTAAAATGAGGTGCTATAAATGAGGTTGACTCCGGCCGGTGAGCTGGCAAGGCGGATTAGTGCATTGCAAAAACTGTTGCAGCAAAAAGGTGTTGACGGCGCATTAATCATGGATCCCGCAGATTTGTTTTATTTTGCCGGTACGGGTCAGCGCGGTCACCTGTTTATTCCAGCCGGGGGCAGGCCGTTGTTGATGGTAAAGAAAAGCTTTATCCGCGCCCGTGATGAGTCGGCACTGGAAGATATAGTTCCTCTGGCTAATGTGAAATACCTGGACAAAATGCTCAATGAGTATGGTTATCAGAATTTAACTACTCTGGGGTTGGAGCTTGACGTATTGCCGGCGGCGCTGTACCTGCTCTTGCAAAGGCTGTTTCCCGGTGCTCAGCCGGTCGATATCAGCAGTTTAATCCGAACGGTGCGCATGGTTAAGTCAACCTATGAGCTGGAGGTGATCCGGGACGCCGCCCAGCTTAATTACATTATGTATTCTAAGGCCCGGGAATATATCAAAGAGGGTATTAGTGAATTAGAACTGGCGGGCCAGCTGGAGATGGTGTACCGCCTGGCCGGGCACTCGGGCACTGTAAGAATGCGAGGCTTTGACCAGGAGGTTTACTACGGCCACATTTTGTCCGGCTCCAGTGGGGGCATACCCAGCTGTATGGAAAGTGCCACCGGGGGGATGGGGGTGAGTGTTTCCTTCCCCCAGGGGGCGGGCTTTAAAAAGATAGCCAGGAATGAGCCGGTGGTGATTGATTATGCCGGGGTGATAGACGGTTATATGGTAGATCAGACCCGGGTATATTGTATAGGGCAACTGCCGGATAAACTTGTCCGGGCCCATGAGGCAGCGCTGCGTATTCAAGAGGCCGTTAAGCAGCTGGCTGTGCCCGGGGCTTTGTGCGAGGATATTTACCGTCAGGCGGTGCACCTGGCGGCCGCATCCGGCTTCGGAGAGCATTTTATGGGCTACTCCGAGCCCGTGCCCTTTATCGGCCATGGCATCGGCATAGAACTCAACGAATGGCCGGTGCTGGCCCCAGGTTTTAAAACCCCGCTGGAGAAAGACATGGTCATCGCTCTTGAACCAAAATTTATTTTCCCGGAAGGTGTTGTGGGTGTAGAAAACACCTGTGTGGTTGGGGAAAAAGGACTGGAAACCTTGACATTATTTGATGAAAATATAATTTATCTTAAATGAAAAACAGGGTGTATTTTTACGCAATACAAATATATTACATATTAATTACTTATTTGGCAAAATATTAGCTTCATAAATTCTATTTAGCCGGAGGCCCATTTTCCCTGTTTTGCACTCCCAGGTATAATTTGCCTGGCTTTTTATGGGCCTGAAGTAATTATGCCGGCAATAATGTCTTCTCAACAAAGTTATTGAGTTGATGACGAAGACCTTCAACTATTCACTTGCCGCATGGCATCGGGGCGCGGGTCAACGTAAACAGTTTTTTGCTTTTCATAAATCACGTATCCGGGCTTGGCCCCGTTGGGCTTCTTCACATACTTGCGCAGGGTGTAATCCACCGGCACCTTGCTGGATTCCCTGGCTCGGCTGTAATAAGCAGCCAGAGCGGCCGCTTCCAGCAGCGTTTTTTCCGGCACTTCGCGGCCTGCGGTGCGGATAATGACATGGGACCCTGGTATTTTGCAGGTATGCAACCAGATATCGCTGTCTTCGGCAGTCTTAAGCGTTAAAGTGTCATTTTGGTGGTTGTTTTTGCCGACCAGTACGGTGAAGCCTTCACTGGAAACATACTGCAGCGGTTTGATTTGCTTTTTTGTTTCCTTTTCACGTTTTTTGCCGGGTCTAACGGGTGGTTTTTTAATATAGCCCTGTTTGGTCAGTTCCCGGTGTATTTCTGCCAGGTCATCCATATTTTCAGCGATCTCCAGAGATGTTTTAACTCCCTCCAGATATTCCAATTCCTCTTCACTGAGCCGGGCCATTTCTCCAGCTGCTTTTTTGGTATTATTGGCCTTGTTATATTTATTAAAATAATGCTGGGCATTTTCCGAAGGCGTCAGCGAGTTATTCAGCGGTACGATAACCGGTTTAGCCTCCGGATCATAATAGTTTTCCAGCTCAATCTCATGCATGCCCCGCTCCATGCGATAAATATTGGCGGTGAGCAGTTCTCCATACAAGCGTAACCGTTCGGCTTCCCCGGCTTCGGCAACGCTTTTTTTCTGCAGCGCCAGTTTCTTGTTGAGGCGTTTGACTTCTTTATTGATTACACCCAGCAGCAGGTTCCTTTGCTTATTTACGGCTTCCCGGTCCTGCTTGCGGGTGAAAAACTCGTCAGCAATTGCATTAGCCGGGCCGGTTGTATAGGTAAATTTTTCATCCTCTACCACGGGAAAGGGGAAAAATTCCACGGGTTCGCCCTGGTGATTGCCGACCAGCAAAGCCTGCAGCTGATGCTCCCGGGCGTCTGAGGCCAGCGGCTGCCAGGTCTGCCAGAGCATGCGTAGTTCGTGTTCACCGCAGTGGTCTAATAGGATATCGGAGCTTAGCCCGGACAGTTTAACCAGCTCCCGGCAGGTAGGAATGCTCAGACCATCCAGCGTCTTTTGTAGGGCCACGGCCAGGTTGTCATCCAGTTGGCCGGACATTAGGGTTTCTCTGAAGTCATCTTCTAAAACCGTCAGCGGGTTGGCTTTTTGCGGTTCGGGCGGGGGAATATAAGGTTCACCCGGGAGCACTTCCCTGTGGCGGCTCACGGCATGGCCGTATCGCCTGATACCGTCCAGGATGGTATTGTCCGGTTGTGAGACCAGGATGATATTGCTGTGCCGGCCCATTATTTCACAGATTAGTGATTTCTCGGCCGGACGGCCCAGCTCGTCGCGGCAATCTACCCGAATATCCAGTACCCGGTCCAACCCGGGCTGGTAGAAACCACTGATTCTACCGCCCTCCAGATGTTTGCGCAAAAACATGCAAAACATGGGTGGAGAGGCGGGGTTGGGTGTTGATTGTTCGGTCAGGTGCACCCGGGCGTTTTGAGCGTTGGCATTGAGCAGTAATCGGTATTTACCCCGGGATTTGCTGATTATCAGAACAATCTCTTCCCGGGCGGGCTGGTAGATTCTCTCTATGCGTCCCTGGAGCAGCTGAGCATTTAGCTCGTGACATACATGGTATAAAAAAAGACCGTCAAAGGGCATGGCGGTTACCTCCGGCATTGGTGCTTTCTGGACGTTTACAGTATAACACCGGGGCATAAAAAGGGTCAAACAATCTTATTTAGCCGGGTGTAACTACCTGCTTTTTTACACTCGGTCATCCGGAAAAAAACTAATGGTAATATTTCCTTGTATGATTGAATATCCTTTTGATAAATATGGCAAATTAATCCAGGAGTTGAGGACATGCCCGATATTTGGTCCAAGCTCAGTGCCTTAGAAACAGCCAGGCGCTTAGAGGTAGATGTAATTAAAGGGTTAACGAACAGCGAAGCCCGCAGCCGGCTGGAACGGGTCGGCCCAAATATAGTGGAAAAAGGCCCTGAGGTTGCTGTATGGCAGATGTTTTTACACCAGTTTAAAGATTTGATTGTTTTAGTATTGCTGGCCGCCATGGCCATCAGCGGTTTGCTGGATGCGTGGGTCGAGGCGATAACCATTGCCGGCTTAGTACTGCTCAACGTTATACTGGGAGTAGTGCAGGAATACCGAGCCGAGCGTACCATGGCAGCCCTTAAGGATTTGGCTGCGCCGCGGGCCAGGGTAATCAGGGACCGCTTGGAGAGTAAAATTACCGCCGACGAGCTGGTGCCGGGGGATATTGTGTTATTGGAGGCGGGAGACCGGGTTCCGGCGGATATCCGACTAACCCATACAATGTGCCTGGAAGCGCTGGAAACTGTTCTAACCGGTGCAAACAAACCGGTGCGCAAGCATACCCGGGTTCTGGATGAAACCGCAGGTCCTGCGGACGACGGTAATATGGTTTTTATGGGGACAACGCTGACAAGCGGCCGTGGGCAAGGTATTGTGGTAGCTACGGGTATGGCCACGGTACTGGGTCAACGGACAGGTGCGGTTCAAACAACTAAAGAGGAGCCGACGCTGCTGCAGGTAAGACTGGCCCAACTGGGCCGCGGGTTAGTGTTTTTTTGCCTGGCCGTATGTACCCTGGTGGTTGTGGCGGGTGTGCTCCGCGGTGAGTCGGCGTACCTGATGTTGCTAACCGGACTAAGCCTGGCGGTAGCAACCATTCCCGAATGGTTACCGGCTATGGTGACCATTGCCCTGGCTGTGGGGGTACAGCGGATGATTAGCCGGGGAGCGCTCGTCAGACGCCTGTCGGCTGTAGAAACGCTGTGCTGCATCACCCATATTTGTGCCGATAAAACCGGTAATTTAACCCAAAATGAGATGACTGTCCGCAGGGTATACCTGGCCGGGCAGGAACTGGAAGTCAGTGGGGAGGGCTATGATCCCAAAGGTTGGTTTAAGGGCGAAACAGCTCCCGGCGGGCCGGATTTAACCAAGCTCTTAAGTATAGCAGCCCTGTGCAATAATGCTACGCTGTATCGCAATAATATGTCTATTGGCGGGTTGTTTAGAGGAGCTGGGCCAGGTCAGAAGGCCGCCTGGCAGATATCCGGGGATGCTACGGATGGTGCCCTGCTGGTGCTGGCGGCCAAAGGGGGCGTTTGGCGGGAGCGGTTGGAAAAGGAAGCGCGTCGTCTGGCGGAAATTCCCTATGACGCTGAACGTAAACGCATGACGGTTATTTACCGGGAAGCAGGAAAAACTGAAGCCCTGGTTAAGGGAGCACCAGAGGAAATATTGAATTTATGCACCCACTATCAGCGGGACGGGCGTAAAGTGCTGCTGGACGCCCATGCCCGGGCTGCTGTACTAGAAGCTCAGGCCAGAATGGCCAATGGCGCGCTGCGTGTGCTGGGCCTGGCTTACCGCGAATTGACGGCGGGGTTTTTCTCCGGGCAAATAGATGCGCAGGCTATCGAGCACAACCTGGTGTTTGTGGGGCTGGTCGGTATGGTTAACCAGCCCCGGCCTTCGGCCATCAGTGCAGTGCAGAGGTGCCGGCGGGCCGGTATTCGGGTAGCCATGATTACCGGCGATCACGTTTTGACTGCTCAGGCCGTAGCCCGGGAAATGGGCATAGCGGGCCGCGACAGCCGGGTGCTGACCGGGGAGCAGCTGGACCAAAGCAGCGATGAAGAACTGGCTGCCGTAGCCGGGGAGGTGCGGGTTTATGCTCAGGTTACGCCACGGCATAAGTTGCGTATCGTCAGGGCCTTAAAACGCCGGGGGCATATAGTGGCTATGACGGGCGAAGAGGTTGATGATGTCCCTTCCCTTAAAGAGGCGGACTTGGGTATTGCGCTGGGTCTTACCGGCACTGATGCTGCCAGGGAATCGTCCGATCTGGTATTAATAGAGGACAACTTTTCTTCTCTGGCAGCGGCGGTGGAGGAAGGTCGGGGGCTAGGCGTTAATATTCGTAAATTCATCCGTTACCTGCTCACCTGCAATGCAGGTGAAATGTTAGTGGTGTTGTTGGCTGTGCTGGGGGGACTCCCACTGCCGCTGCTGCCGGTGCAAATACTATGGACAAACCTCTTAACCGACGGTTTGCCGGCTATGGCTTTGGGGGTTGACCCCGTTGACCGGGAGAGCATGCGCACTCGGCCAATATCTCTGCAAGAAATGATTTTTTCCCGCGGGTTAGGCCGGCGCATCATTAGCAGCAGTTTCATTATGGCCTTGCTGACTCTGGCGGTGTTTAGCCTTGCTTACCTTGTTGGGAATAACCTGGATGCAGCACGTACGATGGCTTTTAACACCCTGGTATTCGTTCAGCTGTTTTATGTGTTTTCCTGTCGTTCGGAACATCTGACCATACGGGAACTGGGAATAACCTCCAATCCGCAGCTGGTCTGGGCAGTACTTATTTCCACCTTGCTGCAGCTGAGCATTAATTATTTACCCTTTTTGCAACCTGTTTTTCATACCGTGCCCCTTAGCTTGTCTCAATGGCTAATCATCTTTGGTGCAGCTTTGCTACCAAGCCTGGGCGGTTGGCTGCGCGGTCAGTCTTACAGGGGTTGGCAGGAGAGGTTAACCTATTAAGAGTGCATTGATTCTATCAGTCCATGAAGTTTGTCAAATACTTCATGGACTTTTTGTTCAGACGTTCAGTTATGCTATGAGATATCCTGTATACTTGCTTGTTGTCGGCAGGAAAGAATAGACGCGGGGGGAACTATAGTATAAAATATAGAGAAAATGTCGTCAGGAGGAAAAATAGCTTTGCTTTTTACCAAAGTACATGGATTGGGCAACGATTTTATTTTGGTCAATAAAAATGAGGTGCGGGATTTACCCGGTGACCTGGCCGGACTGGCGATAAAAATTTGTCACCGTAATTTCGGGGTGGGCGCAGACGGCCTGGTGTTGATTGGCCCCGGCAAAGAGGCTGATCTGGCTATGCAAATTATTAATGCCGACGGCAGCGAGGCGGAAATGTGCGGCAATGCAATTCGCTGCGTGGCTAAATATGCTTATGAGCGGGGTTTAGTACAGCAAACAAAAATGGCCGTGGAAACCGGGGCGGGTATTAAGGTGCCTGAGCTGGTTGTCAATAACGGTATCGTTACGGCGGTGCGGGTTGATATGGGCGAGCCATACCTGGATAGAGAACAGATTCCGATGAACGGTTCTTCCGGTCGCGTAATTAATGAACCCCTGGCGGTTGGTGAGGATGTTTTTAATATTACCACAGTATCCATGGGTAATCCCCACTGTATCATTTTTGTTCCCGATGTTGCTGCGGTACCTCTTGGGAACTTGGGACCTCGTGTCGAAACGCATCCGGTCTTTCCCCGTAAAACTAACGTTGAGTTTGTTCAAGTTTTAAATGAACATGAAGTGCGTATGCGGGTTTGGGAACGAGGTGCCGGACCTACGCTGGCCTGCGGCACCGGTGCCTGTGCTACTGCGGTAGCGGCGGTGCTGAATGGGTATACCGGCAGAACCGTCCGGGTATATCTTTATCACGGAACGCTGGACATAGAATGGTCGAAGGATAACCACATCTATATGACAGGTCCTGCCGAGCAGGTTTTTAACGGTGATTATCCCATTAGCTAGGAAAGTCAGTTAACGCGGCTCGACCGGCTAATGGTTTATGAATAAAGATTGTGTTTATGGGAGGTTTAAAAATGGATTTTGCACAGGCGCAGAGGATTAAAAATTTACCACCTTATTTGTTTGCCCGAATCGAAAAGTTAATTAAGGAAAAACGAGATGCCGGAGTGGATATCATCAGCCTGGGTATTGGCGACCCCGATATGCCCACACCGGGTTATATCATAGAAGAAATGCAAAAACAAGCTGAGGTTGGTGAGAACCACCAGTATCCCTCTTCGGCAGGTATGCCGGCCTACAGGGAGGCTGTGGCCCAGTGGTATAGTAACCGGTTTGGTGTGGAGCTTGACGCTGCTAATGAAGTGGTTTCCTTGATTGGTTCCAAAGAAGGGATTGCGCATATATCTTTTTGCTACTTAAATCCCGGTGATCTTGTTCTGGTACCTGACCCGGGCTATCCGGTGTATGCTGGCGGTGCCATTTTAGCCGGTGCCGAGCCCTACTATATGCCCTTGCTGGCAGAAAACGGTTTCTTGCCTGATTTAAGCGCTATTCCAGCCGATATTGCACAGCGGGCCAAGATAATGTTTATCAACTATCCAAATAACCCTACCGGTGCCGTGGCCGGCGAAGAGTTCTATCGGGAAGCAATTGCTTTTGCCCAAGCATATAATATATTAATTTGCCATGATGCCGCTTATTCCGAGATTGCTTTCGATGGCTATCAGCCGCCCAGTTTCCTGCAGTACCCGGGTGCCAAGGAAGTAGGCATAGAGTTTCACTCGGTGTCCAAGACTTATAATATGACCGGCTGGCGTATTGGCTGGGCTGCGGGTAATCACCAGGTGGTGGAGGCGCTGGGCAGGCTCAAGTCCAACATTGATTCAGGCCAGTTCCAGGCTATTCAATACGCTGCTATCAAGGGTTTAACCGGGCCGCAGGATGCCGTGCTGCAAATGCGGCAGGTTTATCAGGAACGACGCGATATCCTGGTGGATGGCCTGAACAGTATGGGCTGGCAGCTGGCCAAACCAAAGGCAACCTTCTATGTTTGGGCGCCGGTTCCAGCCGGGTATAGCTCTGAATCCTTTGCCGAGATGGTTTTGGATAAGACCGGTGTGGTGGTTACCCCGGGCAGTGGGTATGGCAGTGCCAGTGATGGTTTTTTCCGCATGGCCTTAACCGTGAAAAAGGAGCGGATGGTAGAAGCTTTGGAACGGATGAAGAAAAATATTGGGACGGTTAAGTTTTAATTGGGATTTGAAAGCTGTAATTTCAGTTAGGTAAGTTGACAAATAAATTCATGCAACAATAGGAGGATGGAGATAGTAACATGAGATTAGCTGAGCGTGCCAAGAATATCAGTCCATCTCCCACCTTATCCATTGACGCCCAGGCCAAGAAAATGACAGCCGGGGGGATCAAGGTGATTAACTTCGGTGCCGGCGAGCCGGATTTTGATACACCGGAGAATATTAAACAGGCAGCGGTTCAGGCTATTGCTAAGGGGATGACCAAATACACCCCGGTGGCCGGTATTGAGCCACTGCGCCAGGCTATTTGTAATAAGCTGGCTGAGGATAACGGCTTGCAGTATGAGCCCAGTCAAATTGTGGTCTCTTCCGGTGCTAAGCATTCGCTGTATAATGCCTTTCAGGTGTTGTGCCAGGAAGGAGACGAAGTGATTCTGCCTGCCCCCTACTGGGTGACTTATCTGGAACAAATTAAAATGACAGGTGCTAAGCCGGTCATTGTGCCCACCAGGGTGGAAGATTGTTTTAAACTGACGCCTGCTCAGCTGCAAAGCGCGATTACTGCTAATACCAGGCTGTTTGTATTAAATAGCCCCGGCAACCCAACCGGAGTTGTGTATACCAAAGCTGAGCTGGAGGCCTTGGGTGAAATACTAGAAAAAAATAACATAGCTATTATTTCGGATGAAATATATGAAAAATTAATTTATGATGCTAACCGGCATGTTAGTATTGCTTCTTTAAGCCCGGGTTTAAAGGATTTAACTGTTGTGATCAACGGTGTATCTAAATCTTATTCCATGACGGGATGGCGCATTGGTTATGCCGCTGCGCCGCAGCCGGTTGCTAAGGCGATGGCCGATCTGCAGAGCCATTCCACATCTAACCCTACTTCCATTGCTCAGGCGGCCAGTCTGGAAGCCATAACCGGCACTCAGGAGTCTGTGCAGAAAATGGTGGCTGAGTTTGCCAAACGACGGGATTACATGGTTGATAGATTAACTGCTATTCATGGTGTTCGGTGCAATCGCCCGGGCGGGGCATTCTATGTATTCCCTGATGTCAAAGCACTGTTGGGTAAAAGTTATGCCGGTGAAGCTATCAATAATGCGACCGATCTGGCCAGGGTACTTTTAGCAGTAGAACACGTGGCCATTGTTCCCGGTGTGGCCTTTGGTGATGATAATTGTTTCCGTCTCTCCTACGCAACTTCAATGGATAATATCCGTGAAGGACTGGACCTTATTGAAAAGGTACTCAAAGCACTGCAGTAATCACGCAGCGCATCGGCCAGGTGAGTTTAGAAGACGCGCCACGGTTATACTACCTGGCGTGTTTTTTTATAAAATTTTTTGGTTGGAAACATTATGTCACCTTAATTAACATTGAATTAATTCTTTATTGGCTTTAGACAAAGATTATCACTGATTTTCTTTTTATTTAAAGGAATTTCTTTTTTCAGGTAGAAAAATTATTTTTAGTATCAGAGTCAATACTATATACTACTAAACCAAGCTGGGTGGTGGAACATTGACCAAAAGCATGACCGGTTTTGGGCGCGGTGAAGTTAATTCTGAAGTGTTAAAAATAATTATTGAAATGAAGTCAGTCAATCATCGCTATTGTGAAATTGTTTTACACATGCCCCGGTCCATGAATGTCCTGGAAGATCGTATTAAAAAATTAATACAGCAGAAAATTGCCCGCGGTAGGGTGGATGTATATATTAACGCGCATAGTTGCGGCTCGGAGCGGACAAAGGTAAAAGTAGACGAGTCACTGGCTGCCTCATACATACAAGCGGTAGAAGAGTTGAAAAGTAAACTGCCCTTGACCGGAGAGGCAACTGTCACGGAATTGCTGAATTTGCCCGGTGTATTTTCTTTGGAAGAGCCTGAAGAAGATACGGAGCTCTGGTGGCCTGACATTGAAGCAGCCCTGGTTCAAGCACGGGAGGGCTTAATGGATATGCGTAGCAGAGAGGGAGACCGGTTAGCTGCTGATATTCAGGAGCGGATCGGGCGCATTGCTGCGTTTGTCGATGAAATAGAACAGCGTTCACCATTGGTGGTAGAAGAATATCGCGAGCGGCTGCGCCAGCGGTTGCATGATTTGCTGGAGTCCGGCATACTGGACCAGGCTCGGCTGGATGCCGAGGTAGTGCTGTTTGCTGAACGCTCCAGTATTGCGGAGGAAATTGTGCGGTTGAGAAGTCACTTGGCGCAGTTTGGGGATGACCTGGCGCTTAGTACGCCGGTAGGCCGGAAACTTGATTTTTTACTGCAGGAGCTTAACCGTGAAATTAATACTATTTCCTCAAAATCCTCTGATGTGAGCCTTAACCGTACTGTCGTAGAAGTGAAAAGTGAATTAGAAAAAATAAGGGAACAAGTACAGAATATTGAATAACAGGAGGCACGGACATGGATATAAAATTAATTAACATTGGTTTTGGCAATATTGTTTCAGCTAACAGGATTATTGCCATCGTCAGTCCTGAATCGGCACCAATTAAAAGGATTATTACTGAGGCCAGGGACAGGGGTATGCTGGTGGACGCCACTTATGGCCGCCGGACCAGGGCAGTCATCATAACAGACAGCGATCACGTCATACTCTCAGCTGTACAGCCTGAAACAGTGGCCCACCGTTTGGTCAATAAGGACAGTGTTGTCGTTAACGATGAAGAGTAGCACCCGGGGGAGCTTAATCGTGGTATCGGGCCCATCCGGGTCCGGCAAGGGAACAGTATGCCAGGGCTTGTTCAAAGAACTGGCCAATTTGCAGCTTTCTATATCTGCAACGACGAGAAAACCGCGCGGCCAGGAGCAGGACGGGGTAGACTATTATTTTTTGAACCGGGAACAGTTTGAGGCAATGATCGCAGGGAATCAGTTGCTGGAATGGGCCGATGTCTACGGGAATTATTATGGAACACCGCAGAAGCCGGTGCTGGAGGCGCTTAGCCGGGGCGTAGATGTCGTTTTGGAAATTGATGTCCAGGGTGCTCTGCACGTTAAGAGTCGGTATCCCGATAGCGTGCTAGTTTTTTTATTGCCTCCGTCCCGGGCTGAGTTGGCTAGGCGTCTAAAAAACAGGGGCACGGACAGCAGCGTAGATATTGAACAGCGAATGCAGTGGGCGGAAAAGGAAATTAAAGAAATACCCAGGTATGATTATCTGCTCATTAACGATGACTTAGCGGAAACCGTACAAAGGTTATGTGCTATTGTCATTGCGGAAAGATGCCGTCCCAGGCTTTTTGATATAGATTTGCTTTTGCATAACTACTAGCAAGCCTGCACCAGTTTAGTATTTAACCAAGCTGATTTAACGAATATGTTATGGAGCAGAATTAATTTTGGCAGGGTGAGGTTATTACATAGTAAATTAAATTGTATGGAATATACTATAAAGATGACTAAATAATGCAACATAGATAACGATATTTATAGTTGGAGGTTTGACGTTCTAATGGCCATGAATAAACCTTCTTTAGATATTTTAATGGAACACGTAGATAGCCGGTATACCCTGGTGGTAATAGCGGCCAAACGTGCACGTCAAATAACGGAAATTGCGTTACAACAAGATCAAGAGGAAAAAACATGGTTAGTAGGTAAACCCGTTTCAGCGGCGCTAAAGGAAGTGGCTAAGGGGGAGGTTACCTACAGGAGGACCAAGCAGGGGATAAAATAACGGGGGTGACTCATGCTTAAGGGTAAATGCTTTGTGATTGGAGTTACCGGCG
The DNA here is from genome assembly GCF_009932395.1 of Sporotomaculum syntrophicum. GTDB lineage: Bacteria > Bacillota > Desulfotomaculia > Desulfotomaculales > Desulfallaceae > Sporotomaculum > Sporotomaculum syntrophicum. Next base: position 483,574 of record NZ_LSRS01000001.1, on the reverse strand, counting down.
GCATTGCTGCTTATCGTGCCCTGGATCTGGCAAGCGGCCTGGTCAAGGCAGGTGCTGAGGTGCATGTCATCATGACTGCCGGGGCGCAGCAATTCGTCAGGCCTCTGGCCTTTGAATCCATTTCACACAACCGTGTTCACGTCGATACCTTTGAAACGCCGCCTGGCTGGCGTTACCCTCACCTGGAACTGGCCCGCCAGGCGGATATGGCCGTGATCGTGCCCGCTACCGCCAATATTATCGCCAAAATGGCCTGTGGCATAGCCGATGATTTGCTTACTACCACAGTGCTGGCGATGGGTTGCCCTGTGCTGGTTTGCCCGGCCATGAATGTGCACATGTACCTTAACCAGGTTGTGCAAGACAACCTGAAACGTTTGCGCCGGATGGGCTTCTATGTAGTTGATCCGGCTGTGGGACCGCAGGCCTGCGGGGATGAGGGACCGGGACGGCTGGCCGATGTACCGGTGATCCTGGAAAAAATTAAAGAGGTGCTGGAGCCGAAAAAGGAGCTAGCCCGGCGCGCGGTTCTGGTTACTGCCGGAGGCACCCGGGAGCCGATCGATCCGGTAAGATATGTGGGCAATCGCAGTTCCGGTAAAATGGGTTATGCCCTGGCTGAAACAGCAGCCTTAAGGGGAGCTGAGGTTTATCTGGTCTCAGCACCTACCGGTCTAACTGTACCGGACGGTGTACAGGTGATTAACGTGGAAACCGCAGAGCAAATGCGCCGGGCAGTGCTGGAACTGTATCCCCGGATGGATGTAGTCATTAAAGCAGCTGCTGTGGCAGACTATCGCCCCCGGGCGATGGTTGACCAAAAAATCAAAAAAAATGAGTCCAGCTTAGTACTGGAGCTGGAAAAAACTACGGACATTTTAGCAGAGCTGGGCAGACAAAAAACCCACCAGTTACTAGTAGGTTTTGCTGCCGAAACCGAGGATTTAATTAACAATGCCCGGGAAAAAATAAACAAAAAGAATTTAGACCTGCTGGTAGCCAACGATGTCACCCAGCCGGGTGCCGGATTTGGTTCCGATACTAACCTGGTGCAGATTTTATACCCGGATGGTACGGTCGAACCTCAGCCGGTGATGGACAAGCTGGCGCTTAGTGAGGTTATTTGGGATAAAATACAGCAATTATTATTGGTCAAGAAATAAATATTGCAGAATAGTTTGCCTCGTTAGATATGTTTTAACCTGTGTGAAAAGGCAGCAGATCACTTAATTGGTCTGCTGCCTTACCGTAAGTTTGGCCTGAATATGTTCAGGAAACAGTATCACTAGGTCGTAATTAGAAACAATGCAATACCTTCATTTACTTGAAATGGCAGCATAATGCATGTTAACATAATTTAGAAGGGAAGTATTTTGACAATGAGCAGTATTTTTAACAACGTCTTGGAACTGGTGGGTCATACGCCTGTGGTCAGGCTAAATAAAGTAACTGATGGCTGTGACGCGCGTATACTGGTCAAGCTTGAGATGATTAATCCCAGCGGCAGCGCCAAGGCCAGGGCGGCGCTGGGTATGCTGGAAGCTGCTGAGAAGGAGGGCATACTTAAGCCGGGCACCGTTATTGTCGAGCCGACCAGCGGCAATCAGGGCATTGCCCTGGCTATGGTCGGTGCTGTTAAGGGGTACCGGGTGATTGTGGTAATGCCTGAATCCATGAGCGAGGAACGAAGAAAACTAGTCAGGGCATACGGAGCTGAGGTGGTGCTCACCCCTGGAGACAAGAATGTGGAAGGAGCCGTGCAAAAAGCCCGGGAATTGGTCCGGCAAATATCTGGAGCCTGGATGCCGGATCAGTTCACTAATCCGAATAACCCGGCATATCATGAACAGACCACGGCTCAGGAAATATTGGAGCAGGTGGACGGTGATATTGACGCTTATGTTGCCGGTGTGGGCACAGGCGGCACCTTAACCGGTGTGGCCCGGGTGTTGAAAAAACAATTTCCCGGCATTAAAGTATATGCTGTTGAACCTAAGAGTTCAGCGGTGTTATCCGGTGGTAAACCGGGCCCACATTGCCTGCAGGGGATTGGGGACGGTTTCGTGCCGGACAACCTGGACCTAGCGCTGGTTGACTCGCCATATGCAGTATCAGACGAGGATGCTTATCAGATGACCAGGCGTTTGGCCAGGGAAGAGGGTTTGCTGGTGGGTATTTCCAGTGGTGCCGCGGTGTACGCTGCAGTGGCCATAGGTCGGGAACTGGGACAGGGTAAAACTGTTCTGGCTATTTTACCCGATACCGGCGAGCGCTACTTGAGTACTCCGGTATTTGAAGGTTAAGCGTTTAATTAGGGTGACCGGTGCAGATATATTATCAGCCCAAAAAAATGCGCTATGCCAGAGCAACGGCCTGAGCGCATTTTATATTTTACTACACACTTTTGTTCCTCTATGACATATTATGGATAAAAACCTTATGGGTGATGGCCAATGTTTATTAGCAAGTTAAAAAAGATACTCCGGCCTCAGTTCCGGGCCGGATCACCGCAGATGGATATAGCGGCGATTAAAATAGGAGATGTACTGGTGACTATGGCCCGCCGGGTTAACAGCACGGTACCGCATGAGTTTTCTGTTTATGTTCCCCGCGTTGAAATCAGGCAGCGGTTCTTTCGAGATGATCAACTGCAGTATGAGAAGGAAATGATTTTTAACAGCCTGACCATTGTGCATGCCCCGCAGCACCCACCGGCTGATAGCGGGCGGGTGGCGACAGTGTGTCAAAAGATGGATTGAGGTTTGCTATGTTGTTAGTCTATAATTAACTAGGTGAAATATTTGATGCATGACAAACTTGAGGGATATGCATGAACAATCAATTATATACCGATGTACTGGTGGAAGTACCGGGTTTACAGACTGACCGGACTTACCAATACCAGGTACCTCCAAGGTTGGCCGGCATATTACAATTCGGCCACCGGGTAAAGGTACCCTTCGGCAAACAAAAAATAACCGGTTTTGTGGTTGGTTTTAATGAACAAAAAGCTGTGCCGGGGGTTAAGGAAATCATTGGTTTGGTTGATGAAAACCCTTTATTTCGTGCAGAGCAGCTAACCCTGGCCAGATGGTTGGCTGATTATTACTTCTGCAGCACTGTGAAGGCGCTGCAGTCAGTTATTGGTCCGGCACTGAAAAAAACTGCTGCCCGGTCGGTGGCCAGGCTTTACAGCGCTGTTGGGCCGGAGCAGCTGCCGCTGCTGCAGGAGCAGCTGGCGCGGTCGCCGAAAAAACTGGCCGTGCTGGAAACAGCGTTGCAGCATCCGGGGCTGGACAAACGAGCTTTGGCGGCGGTATCCGGCGCTTCTTTACCGGTAATCAACCAATTGTGTGCGGGGGGACAACTGCGGGTGGAAACCGAGCTGCTCGCCCGGGATCCCTACCCGCAGTATGAAGCTGTCCGGCAAGCCCCGGTCACCTTAACTACGGAGCAAGGCAGGTCCGTGCAAGCTATTACAGCTGCCCTGCAACAAGGTGAACACCGGGTATTCATGCTGCATGGCGTTACGGGCAGCGGGAAGACCGAGGTATACCTGCGCTGCATCGAGCAAGTGCTGTCCACAGGCCGGCAGGCCATCACTCTTGTGCCTGAGATAGCTTTAACACCGCAGATGGTCCGGTTGTATAAGGCCCGCTTTGGCCGGGCTGTGGCCGTGCTGCACAGCCGTATGTCCGATGGTGAAAGATATGATGAGTGGATGCGTATAGATAGCGGCAGCGCGCCGGTTGTCCTGGGTGTGCGCTCAGCAATACTGGCACCGGTACCTGATCCCGGCTTAATCATTATTGACGAGGAGCATGAGCCTTCTTACAAACAAGAGGAAGCGCCCCGTTACCACGCCCGGGCGGTGGCTCTATACCGGGCTCAAAAGAACCGTGGGGTGCTAGTGCTGGGCAGCGCTACCCCCTCTTTAGAATCTTATTGCCGGACTTTGTCGGGCGGTGAGTACACGTTGTTAAATATGCCCTGTCGAGTCAAGGGCAAAAATATGCCCGATGTGCAGTTAGTGGATATGCGCAGGGAAGTTCAATCCGGAAATAGCGGTATTTTTAGCCTGCTGCTATTACAGAAACTGCGTTCAAGACTTCATAATAAGGAACAGGCCATTATTTTTTTAAACCGACGTGGTTTTAAAACTCTGGTAGTTTGCCGGGAATGCGGCCTGGTATTGAAGTGCCCTCGCTGTGAAATTTCTCTTACCTACCATACCGATGGTCGTTTGCGCTGTCATTACTGCAATTACCAGGTGCAAGCGCTTCAGCGGTGCCCCGATTGCGGGAGTAGTCAGGTGGGCTATTTTGGCACTGGCACCCAGAGGGTGGAAATGGAGTTGACGGCGCACCTGCCCGGGGCCCGTATCTTGCGCATGGATGCGGATACCACCACGCGCAAGGGCTCACATGAACAAATACTGGCTGCATTTGCTAGTGGCGAAGCGGATATTTTAGTGGGCACGCAAATGGTGGCTAAAGGCTTGGATTTGCCGGGGGTAACCCTGGTCGGGGTAATCAATGCCGATAGTACGCTACACATGCCGGACTTTCGTGCTGGAGAGCGCACCTTTCAACTGCTGGCCCAGGTGGCTGGGCGGACAGGCAGGGGAGACGAGCCGGGGGAGGTTTTAATTCAGACCTTCACTCCTGAGCATTATGCAGTGCAGGCTGCCGCCCGGCACAATTACCAAGCTTTTTTTTACAAAGAACTCGGCTTACGCAAGGAAATGGGTTACCCGCCCTTTGCCAAGATGGTCAGGATACTAGTGTACGGTAGGGACGAGGCAGCCGTGCAGCAGGCCGCGGAAAAAATTCGCGCTCAGCTAGATAGGTTTGCTGAAGGGCTGAGCGGGGGAAGAATAATGATAATAGGACCTGCCCCGGCACCGTTAGCCAGGCTAAAGGAAGATTACCGGTGGCACATCATACTGTGGAGTGCTGATTACCGGCAATTGCGCCTGGTGATGCAACAGTTCGCCCAGGCTAGCCACGGCACTTTGCCGGGCAAAGCATTAAAAATGAGTATAGATGTGGACCCGATGTATACTATGTAAAAATTAATTTTGTATCATCAATAAGGAGGCAGTTTAACATTGGCGATATATAAAGTTGTTGAGGTCGGGAATGATGTACTCAGGGAGAAGGCGATTACGGTTACCAAGTTGGGTCCCCATATTGATAAATTGCTGGATAATATGCGCGATACCATGTACGCTAATCAGGGTGTGGGACTAGCTGCTCCGCAAATTGGGGTACCTAAGCGAGTGATTGTGGTTGATATAGGCAAAGGTTTAGTTGAGTTTATCAATCCTGTACTGGCGGAAAAAGATGGCCAGCAAATTGATAGCGAAGGATGCCTGAGTATTCCCGGCTTGGTGGGCGATGTTGTCCGGGCTGAGTGGGTTAAGGTAAAAGGCTTAAACCGGGCTGGAGAAGAAACTGAGCTTGAGGCAACCGGCTTTTTGGCCCGGGCTCTGCAGCATGAGATAGATCACTTGGACGGAATTTTATTTATTGATAAGGCAAAGAATTTAAAAAGAGTGTAGTTATCTTGGTGGGGTTTTGAAGGGGTTTAATGAATATGCGAGTTGTGTTTATGGGTACACCGGATTTTGCAGTGCCGGCGCTGCAGGCCTTGTTGCAAAATAATTATGAAGTGGTCGCTGTGGTAACTCAGCCGGATAAGCCGGGCGGGCGGGGGAAAAAACTGCGCCCTTCACCGGTTAAAGCGGCTGCCCTCGCGTCGGGATTAGCGGTTTATCAGCCGGAAAAGGTGCGTGAGCCCGATTTTATTGAAGTGCTTAAGGAGCTTAATCCGGATATCATTGTAGTGGCCGCCTTTGGGCAGATATTGCCGGCGGAGATTTTAGACCTGCCCCCGTATGGCTGTATAAATGTACATGCTTCGCTTTTACCTGCTTACCGGGGGGCGGCACCTATTCATCGGGCCATTATCAATGGGGAGCGGCAAACCGGAGTTACCATTATGCAAATGGACCGGGGACTGGACACCGGTGCCATGCTGCTGCAGGGCGAGTTGCCGATTGGCTCGGAGGACACGGTAGGGCTGGTGCATGACCGGCTGGCTGAGCTGGGCGGGCGCCTGCTGGTGGAAGCGCTGGAACTGATAAAAAACGGCCAGGTCCAGTTTGTACCTCAGCAAGATCACCTTTCCTGCTATGCTGCCATGCTTACCCGGGAGGATGAACTGATTGACTGGAAACAGGATGCGATGGCCATCAAAAACCAGGTCCGGGGTTTAAATCCCTGGCCTGGCGCTCGTACCTCCTTGGCGGATAAGCTGCTAAAAATATGGCGTGTATCCGTGATGGAGGATTACCCGGCAAGCTCTGCCGAGCCTGGCCAGGTGCTGGTTGCCGGCGGCAACCAGGGTATTTTTGTACAGACCGGCAATGGCGTGCTGAGGATTGATGAATTGCAGCTGCAGGGTAAAAAACGGATGCAGGCGGCCGAATTTTTACGGGGAAACCAGCTGGCTGCCGGCAGCAAGCTGGGCGAAGAAGAGTCATCGGCAGGTGGCGGTGGTGTATAACGTGGTACCGCTCCACACGCACAAACGGTTGTTTATTGGTTTACTGGTGGCTAGCCTGATGGTGGTGGGTTTACTGGCCTTATCCATTTGGTTCCTTATTTTTAGCCCCGAACGCTCTTTTGTCTATAAACTAGTGCTGTTAGCGGTGGCCCTAATGCTGCTGGTTATTATTATGCTGGCAGGCTTTGGTCTAACCGCTATAGTTTTAACCATCATCCGTGCAAAACCGTTTGCCCTGTTACAAGGCCCCACACGGGTGGCACTAAATACCTTTTTCCCTCTGGTCTTAATGCTGGGCAGACTTTTAAAAATAGACATGGATCGGATAAAAAGTTCATTTATTGAAGTGAACAATAACCTGGTGCGGGTTAAGCAAATTACTGTTGCACCGGAACAATTGCTGCTGTTGGCTCCGCATTGCTTGCAAAACAGTGACTGCGTGCATAAAGTAACGGGTAATGTGGATAATTGCCGGCGCTGTGGCGGCTGCATGGTTAACGATCTATTGCAGTTCCGAGACCGGTATGGTATTGGCGTAGGGGTAGCTACCGGGGGCACCCTGGCCCGCAAATATGTACAGGATTACCGTCCCAGGGCTATCGTGGCCATAGCCTGTGAGCGGGATTTAACCAGCGGTATTCTAGATGCCAACCCCATTCCGGTGCTGGGCGTCACTAATTTAAGGCCTTACGGTCCCTGCCAGGACACGCGGTTTTCGATACAGTGGGTAGAAGAAGCGATACAATATTTTATAAACACGGAAGTGATCGCAATTGAATCATCAGACAAGCCCCAGGGAGGCGGCTCTTCAAGTACTGTTGGCGGTGGAAGAACGGGAAGCTTATGCCAATCTGGCGCTGGGCGTGTTGTTGGATAAGCTAGAACCAGGAAAATTAGACCGGTCGTTTATCACCGAACTAGTTTACGGGACCTTACGTGCTCAAAATACACTGGACTGGGCTTTAAGCCACTATCTGCGGCGGCCGCTGTCCGGCCTGTCTTCAGCAGTGCGCAATATTTTGCGCTTAGGCGCTTACCAGCTTATATTTATGGACCGGGTACCCGATTCGGCTGCTGTTAATGAATCGGCTAAGCTAGCTCGCCGGCATGGGCATGAAGGCATTGTAAAATTTGTCAACGGTGTGCTGCGTAATTTAGCCCGGGGCAAGGAGCGTTTAAGCTACCCTGACCCGGGTGATGATCCGGTGCGTTATATCGCCTTGCGCTACTCGCATCCGGATTGGCTAGTGCGCCGGTGGCTTAAGGATTTTGGTTATTCGGAAACAGAGGCCTTGTGTGCCGCCAACAATCAACCCGCGCCTAACACCGTGCGGGTTAATACATTAAAAACCAGTGCAGCCGAGTTGATGGAACGGCTGACCGGCCTGGGCGTAACATCACAAAGAGGCCAATATGCTGCTGACTGCCTTCAGCTGCAGGGTTTTGTCTCCCTGGGTTCCCTAGCGCCCTTTAAAGAAGGGCAGTTCCAAGCCCAGGATGAAAGCTCTATACTTGTGGGACAAGCCGTAAATCCAACACCAGGTTCCCAGGTACTGGATGTGGCCAGCGCCCCCGGCGGTAAAGCCACCCACCTGGCCCAGCTGATGCAAAACCAGGGCGAAATCCTGGCTTTGGATGTGCACGAGCATAAAATAAAGCTGATTACCGAAAACTGCCGGCGGTTGGGTGTTGAAATCGTGCAGCCAGTGCTGGCCGATGCCCGGCAGATACCAGCCCGGTACACCGGATGGGCTGATTACGTGCTTGTGGACGCCCCCTGCTCAGGGTTGGGCGTATTACGCCGACGCCCGGATGCCAGGTGGCGCAAGCAAGAAGAACAAATTGCCGCTTTAGCTGAGCTGCAAGCACAAATTCTAGCATCGGCAGCGGCGGCGTTAAAGCCCGGCGGGGTTTTAGTCTACAGCACCTGCACCATTACACGGGAAGAAAACCTGGGGCAGGTGGAGTTGTTTTTAGAGCAACATCCGGAATTTAAATGGGATACCCTGGCTGGATTATTACCTGGCGCACTTGATCAGGATGAAACCTTAGACCGGGGTTACCTGCAAATACTGCCACATGTCCATGGTCTGGACGGGTTTTTTATGGCCAGGCTGGTCAAAAGCGGTAATTAGCGATTAACCCGCTAAGCAGGATTTGGCTAACGTAATGTAGAATAGCAAAACATGTCGACGGGGGATTTTTATGCCTGGATTAGTCAATATCAAAGATTTATCGCTGGAAGAGCTGGGAGGGGAGGTAACCGCTCTTGGCCTGGCTAAATTCAGAGCCGCACAGATAGCTGACTGGATGCACCGCAAAGGGGCGGCCTCTTTTGACGAGATAACCAACGTGCCTAAAGAAATGCGGGAGAAGTTAGCCGGTAAATTTAGTCCGGGCGGGCTGGTGGTGCTGGATAAAAAGGTTTCCAGTGGCGGCGAAGCGGTCAAGTTTCTGCTGCAGCTGGGGGATGGCCAGGCCGTAGAAAGCGTGTTGATGTTATATCATTATGGTTATACCGCCTGCCTCTCTACCCAGGTAGGCTGCCGCATGGGCTGTAAGCTGTGCGCCTCAGGACTTAACGGGCTGGTCCGTAACCTCACCCCGGGTGAATTAATTGACCAAATTTGGGCTATGCAAAAGGCATCTGGCCAGCACATCGGTCGTATAGTATTAATGGGTTCAGGTGAACCCCTGGATAATTATGCTAACACAATTAAATTTTTAGGGCTGGTTAGCGCACCCTACGGGCTGGGTATTGGCCAACGACACATTACCTTATCCACCTGCGGTATTGTGCCGCGCATTTACGATCTACTGCAGCTGCATCTGGCCATTACCCTGGCGGTTTCTTTGCACGCCCCCAATAATGCGCTGCGCAATCAACTGGTGCCGATTAACCGGGTTTACCCGCTAGAAAAACTGCTACCGGCCTGTCGCGCTTATGCTAAAGGTACCGGACGGCGGGTTTCCTTTGAATATGCTTTACTGGGCGGGGTTAATGATCAAGCAGCCCAGGCTAAAGAACTGGCCGGTATCTTGCGTGGCATTCACTGCCATGTGAATTTAATTCCGGCTAACCCGGTGCCCGAGCGCGGAATCGCGAGCAGCGGAGCCAGGGAAGTACAAGCTTTTAAGCAGATTCTGGAAAAAGCCGGTTACCCGGTCACTGTGCGACGAGAAATGGGCCTGGATATTGATGCAGCCTGCGGCCAGCTGCGCCGGCGAATAATGGGGAGCGATAAACCTTAACGAGGTGATCTACAGTGGGGTTTTTTTCAGAGCTGGAAGGTAACCTGGAGAAATATATTGAGGGTTTTTTTAAGGATAAATTTGGCAGCGGTGAATTGCAGCCGGTTGAAATAGCCAAAAAACTGGCGCGGGAAATGCGTGACCGGCGACGGTCCGGACTTAAAAATATTTTCGTGCCCAACCGGTTTGAAATCTCTCTGGCACCAGGGGACTTTGCCACAATTGAACCGCTGCTGGACCGGTTTACCGCCGAGATGAGCGAGTATGTAAAAAACAAGGCGGTTGAAAAAAAATATACCATGCTGGGGCCGGTGGCAGTATCCTTTATGGAACACCAGGATTTGCCCCAGGGAGAGCTGCAGATAAAAAGTTTTTTTGATGAGAGCGTGGAAGCAGCGCCGGACCAGGAGCAGTTGGAAGTTGAGGATACGCTGCGTTTTACCCCGGTGCGCGATGTACCTGAAGTAATTCCAAAAACCGGTTTGCTGGAGGTAGTAGAGGGCACGTTTATTGGTCAACGTTTTGTGCTATCCGGCAACCAGCTAGTCATTGGTCGCGGAGAAATTTGCGATATTTGTCTGCCGGACAGCAGTATATCCAGACGTCACGCTGTAATTACCCGTACCGGCCGGAAGCTTATGATTAGTGATCGTTCCAGCACAAATGGGACCTATGTTAACGGAGTGAAAATTGCCCAGCACGAGCTGGCCGATGGGGATATGATTAAAATGGGCAATACGGTATTGATCTTTAAGGTGGAATGATTTTGGATATTATTTTATTTGTATTGCGCACCTCTTTTACGGTCTTAATTTACGTATTTATATGCATAGTTTTAACTTATTTAATTAAGGATTTACATAACACTGCAAAGCATCAAAAAACAGCCCATGCTTTTACGCTGGATGACGGTGAGCAAATTTACCTCCCGGCTGCTACTGAACGAAATGGTCCGGGACTGTTGCGGGTTGAATCTGCGCCGCAAGAATATGCTCTTGAGGGTTTGGAGTTTGCCCTGGACAGGGAGCTTAAGTTAGGTCGTGGGCCGCAAAACGAAATTATTTTGCCTGACCGGTTTGCTTCAAACAACCATGCCAGGTTGTATAACCGGGACGGACAGTACTGGCTGGAAGATCTGGGCAGCAAGAATGGTACTTATTTAAATGGTAAGCCCCTTGCCGAGACCACTGTACTGGCCAATGGTGATCAAATTAGAATCGGTGAGATTATTTTCAAGTTTGTGAGGTGGGGTTATGAAGTGGAGTCAGATCACCGAGTGCGGCCCGGTGCGCCGGAGGAATGAAGATTGGCTCTGTGTTTATCCTGATTTAGGTTTATTTGCTGTGGCGGACGGTATGGGCGGCCACCTGGCCGGAGATGTCGCCAGCCGGATGGCCCTTGAGGTACTGGAACGGTATTTGAGAGAAAACCAGGCTAATATTAAGTCCGGTCGTGAAAAGCTGGCCAGAGCGATCCAGCAGGCCAATGACGCCATTTACCAGGCGGCCAGGGAAAACCCCCAGCGGCAGGGGATGGGCACCACGATCACCGCCTGTTTGATCGAAGGTGCTAAGATCATTGTGGCCAATGTGGGTGACAGCCGGGCATTATTACTGCGGTCAGGTAAAATTAATAAATTAACTATCGACCACTCGCTGGTACAGGAGCTGATTGATTGGGGCGGCATTTCCGAAAAGGAAGCCATGCAGCATCCCCGGCGCAATGTTTTAACCAGAGCGCTGGGTATCGGCCCCCGGTTGGTTGCCGATATCTTTGAATATGAACTGGCTTGGGGTGACCGGTTGCTCATTTGTACTGATGGACTAACCGGCTTTGTCCCGGAGCAGCGTATTGGCGATTTAATGCTGCAGGCCTTAGACCCTGAAGAAGGTGTGCATCTGCTACTGAAGGAAGCCATTGCCTGCGGGAGCAACGATAATATAACCATTATTTTTCTGGCGGTGGATTAATTTGTACAGGCGTGGTAAAGAGCGTATATTGCTGGCAATGGTTTTTCTGTATACCTTGACCGGGGGGAGCATCCTCTACCTGAAGGAACCCACCGGAACGGATGGAAAATGGGCTATAGCCGCAGCACTGCTCATGTTTACCGGATTTATGCTGCTCAGTGTGCTTTGGCAGTGGCGTCGGGTCAATTTTGACCAGTACATCGTACCTTTAATCAGCTTCCTGGCCGGCACCGGGGTGGTCTTTCTGTTTCGTTTAAATCCTGGTTACGGGTACAGGCAGTTGTCCTGGGTGGTTATTGGCCTGGCTGCCTTGTACCTGACCACCACCTTGCTGCGCCGCTACCGGGAATTGGCAGACTACAAGTACTTGGTGGCTTTAGCTGGTATTTTAGCTTTGCTGCTGCCGATATTTTTTGGTATTGAACAGGGTGGGGCGAAAAGCTGGTTAGACCTGGGTCTGTTCCACTTTCAGCCATCAGAATTTGTAAAGCTGCTGCTGGTTTTTTTTCTGGGCAGTTATTTAATGGAAAGCCGCATGCTATTGCAGGGAGGTGAGCAGCGGGTCTATATTTTACCCGGTGTTCAGCAATGGGGACCGCTGGTTGGGATGTGGCTGACTGCGCTGTTAGTGTTGGTGTTTCAAAAAGACCTGGGCACAGCGCTGATATATTTTGGCACCTTTCTCGCTATGGTTTACATTGCTACAGCCAGGTGGATGTATAGCCTGTTGGGTGCTTTAATGTTTTTGGCCGGGGCGGCAGCGGCCTACCTGCTGGTGGATCACGTACATACCAGGGTAGCTATCTGGCTGAACCCCTGGGCTACTGCCCAGGAATCAGGATATCAAATTATCCAGTCCCTTTATGCGATCAAAAATGGCGGTATTTTAGGCGCCGGGCTGGGGGCCGGATATCCCGGCTTTATTCCGGCGGTGCACACTGACTTTATTTTCTCAGCCATTTGTGAAGAAACCGGCTTGCTGGGCGGGGTTGGTATTTTGATTTTGTACATGCTGCTGATTTACCGAGGCTTTAAAATCGCTCTGGCAGCAAGGGATGAATATGCCGGGTTGATGGCGGCCGGCTTTACGGCCATTTTAGGTTTACAGGTATTGATTATCATTGCCGGTGTTACTAAATTGTTACCCATGACGGGGATCACTTTACCATTTATCAGTTACGGAGGTAGTTCAATGGTGGCCAATTTTATTTTGGCCGGGATGCTGCTTAACATATCAGGTGAGGCTGATAGCCTATGAAGGGTAATGTGTGCAAGTTGGCCTATGTCATCCTGGCGGGCCTGGTTGTGATCTGTGTGTACCTGGGCTGGATTCCGTTTTTTATTGACCGTGTGTCCAGCAGCGGCCTTGCGCCGGCGGACCCGCGCATAGCTGTCCTAGAAAGCCAAATTAAGCGGGGGAATATTGTGGATAGGCAGGGCACAGTACTGGCCCGCAGCGTAAAGATGGTTGATGGTTATGCCAGGGAATACCCGCTGGGCAATGCTGCTGCGCATATTGTGGGCTATCAATCCAGTAAATATGGGGCTGCCGGTATTGAAAAGTCTATGGCCAAAATTTTGCTGGGTCTGAAGGAAGATAGTGTATCTACTCTGCGGGATCGAATACTAGGCCACCCTGGTATTGGTAATGATGTGAGCCTGACAGTTGATGCCGGACTGCAACAAAAGGTCACCAGTTTGTTGGCTGGTAAAAAAGGAGCCATAGTAGTGCTGGAACCTTCTACCGGTGCAGTACTGGCTATGGCCAGTTACCCGGACTATGACCCTGTCAAGTTGGAAAACTATATGGACCGCTCAGATGCACCGATGCTAAACCGGGCTACCCTGGGTGCTTATCCGCCAGGTTCTGTTTTTAAAATTGTTACCGCAGCGGCGTACCGGTCCAGTTTACCTGATCGGGTGGGGGATACTATAAACTGTGCAGGGCAGTTAAAGATCACCGGTTTTACCCTGCGTGATAATGGGGTACATGGTAGGGTGGATTTCCGGGAAGCCTTTGCCAAGTCGTGTAACGTAGCTTTTGCGCGATACGGGTTGGCTGTAGGCACGGAGGAATTTACCAGGCAGGTGCAGGCCTTTGGCATTGGCAAAAATTTTACTTTTTCACTGCCGATATATCCTGGTAGTATTACCGCAGCCGGTAAAATGGACGGCCCGAACCTGGCCTCCAGTGCCATCGGGCAGGGCGAAGTATTGATTAGCCCTCTTCAGGCCGCTGTGCTGGCTGCAGCTGTGGCTAACGATGGTGTCATTATGCAGCCGTATATCGTATCAGGATATAGTGGCGAGGCCAACGGTCAAGTAGAAATACAACCGAAGGAATGGCTGCAGGCCATGGATCCGTTGGTGGCTGCTGCGATCAACGAAGACATGGTGGCTGTGGTCAGACAGGGTACTGGCAAGGCGGCGGCGCTGCCTGGCATCACGGTGGCCGGTAAAACGGGCTCTGCGGAAAACCCGCATGGTCAGAGCCATGCTTGGTTTGTTGGTTTTGCGCCGGCCCAGGATCCTCGGGTTGCGGTAGCGGTGTTGCTGGAAAATGCCGGCGGAGGTGGAGCCGTGGCTGCCCCGCTTGCCCGTGAGGTTATCCGGCAGGCGCTGGAGCTATCTATCTAATTCTGCTTTTTTTAAACCGCAAGATTAATCTTCGGGCACGTGATGGCTCAGCGTCTTGAGCACAATAGCTTAGCTGCAAGTGAGGCAAAAACCTCATCACTAAAAAGCGCTAATCGAACAGTAGAATGTTGAGGAGAAATAATTATGATAGGCAAAATGCTGGGAAACAGGTATGAGATACTGGAAAAACTGGGTGGCGGAGGTATGGCCATTGTATACAAGGGCCGGGATACTTATTTAAACCGTTATGTAACCATAAAGGTTTTACGCCCTGAGTTTACCTCAGACGAGGATTTTATACGGCGTTTCAAACGCGAAGCCCAGGCCGTGGCCAGCCTGTCCCATCCCAACATTGTCAATATTCATGATGTGGGCCAGGAAGAGAATATTCACTATCTGGTCATGGAATACGTCCAGGGTGATAACCTAAAGAACGTTATTCGTAAAAACGGCGTACTTGCACCTGAGCAGGCTGTGCGTTTCGCTATGCAAGTTTGTGAAGCGCTGGAACATGCCCATGAAAACCATATTGTGCACCGGGATGTTAAACCCCACAATATTTTAATTACCGAAGGTGGGCGGGCTAAGCTAACCGATTTCGGTATTGCCCTGGAAGCTACCGCGTCAACAATCACCCGCACGGATACAATTGTAGGCTCGGTTCATTATTTAAGTCCTGAACAGGCTAGGGGTGAGATTCCTACCACCCAATCAGATATTTACGCTGTGGGTATTTTGTTATACGAAATGCTAACCGGCCGGCAGCCTTATAGCGGTGATAGTCCTATAGCTATAGCCATCAAGCACATTCAAGAAACCCCGCAGCCAGTTAATGAAGTTAACCAAGACGTACCTGCGGAATTGGCGGCGGTAGTGATGAAGGCCATGGAGAAGAAGCCTGAAGACCGGTATAAAAGTGCCGGGGAGATGGCCCGCTATTTGGAACTCGCGCTGGAGGATACAGGGCAGGCCACAATGGTTTTGCCCACCGAAGAAATCATTGCCATGGCGGGAGCCGGGGCAGCCAACAAAAAGAATATCGATGAGCCGCCCACTAAAACTGGAGGACGAGATCGGCGATACTGGCTTTGGGTTGTGGTAGTAATGCTGGCCGGCCTGCTGGCCGGCGGTCTATATGGTTTATATGATTTATTGAATACTCCGACCTTAAAAGTACCCAGTGTCGTTAATATGACCAAAGAAATGGCCAAGTCGAAGCTGGAAGCGCTGGACCTAACGGTTAGCTTTATTGAAGCCTATGACCCGGAAATAGAAAAGGGCAAAGTTATTGCCCAGAGCATTGGACCGGAGGATGCTGCCGTTAAACCGCCCCGGGAGGTTATCCTGACAGTCAGCAAAGGCCCGGAAATGAGGGAAGTGCCTGATTTATACAATGTGAGTGATTTTGAGGCGGAATACAGGTTAAACGAGGCAGGTTTAAAGTTGGCCCGTCCCTATAATGAAATATTTCACGATGAAGTAGCCAAGGGCAAAGTAGTGCTGCAGTCGGTAACCGCCGGCAAGCAGGTGCCCAAAGGTACGGAGATCAAGATTACCATCAGTAAGGGTCCGGAGCCCAGATTACAAAAAGTACCCGATTTAATTCGCCATACCCTGGATGAGGCCAGGCTAATTTTAAAGGAGCTGAATTTACAGCTCAATGAAGATGATGTCGAACAAGAATTTGCCCCCGGTTTTTTAAAAGGACAAATTATCAGCCAGAAACCGGTTTCCGGTACTGAGGTTGAAGAAGGAACGCAGGTCAGCGTGGTAATAAATAACGGACCCGGACCGGTACAAAGATCGGCAGAGGTTAAAATATCGGATGAAATACCGGATGACGGAAATACCCACGTGGTGGAAATAATAGTAGAAGATATCCAGGGACGCCAGGTGCAGTATGCCAACTCACATGTGGCTGGTGACCGGATTGTGCAGGGAATCACATACCTGGGCAGTGGGGTGGTAGAGGTATATATCGACAAAGAATTAATCTGGGAAGAAAATTTAAAATAGGAGGGCCTTTATGGACGGTGTGATAATAAAGGCCTATGGTGGTTTTTATTTTGTCTTGGCTAAAGATCGGGTTCTACGATGCACCATCCGGGGAAAAATTCGCCGTCAAAGCGGGCAAGCGTTGGTGGGTGACCGGGTTAATGTGAAGCAGATTAATGATACAGAGGGTGTGGTGGAGGCAATTCTTCCACGCAGTACAGAACTAATCAGGCCACCGGTGGCTAATGTTGAGCAAGCAGTGATTGTTTTTGCCATCAGTAACCCGGAGCCAAGTGCGGTACTGCTGGACCGTTTTCTGGTGCAGGCTCAGGCTGCCGGCATTAGCCCGGTGATTTGCTTTAATAAATTCGACTTATCCGGTCTGGCTGAGACTGAGCAACCTGACATAGTAAAAGAGTACCGGAAAACAGGGCTCCCGGTGTTTGGAGTTAGTGCCAAAACGGGAGTCCACATGGATAACCTTCGGGCGGTTTTAAAGGAACGGATTACCGTGTTCGCCGGTCCTTCCGGGGTGGGCAAGTCCAGCCTGTTAAATGCTCTGCAGCCCGGTTTAGCGCTAAAAACCGGGGATATCAGTACTAAGTTAAAACGGGGTAAACATACCACCAGACACGTGGAGTTACTTCCCCTGGCCGGCGGTGGTCTGGTTGCAGATACCCCCGGTTTTTCCAGTATGCGTCTGCCGGCCATGCGGCGGGAGGATTTAGCCGGTTATTTTAATGAGTTTGCCCAGTTCGAGATAGGGTGTAAGTTTACCGGCTGTCTGCATAACCGGGAACCGGGCTGTGCGGTTAAGGCTGCTGTGGAGCGGGGGAAGATTTCCTCGCTGCGTTACCGGCATTACCTGGATTTTTTAGCAGAAGTAATGGAGGAGGAAAGGAGATATTAGTTTGCTTAAAATTGCCCCGTCAATTTTGTCGGCTGATTTTACCGCCTTGGGTGACCAGGTGCGGGCTGTGGAGCAAGCCGGCGCGGAATTTTTACATATTGATGTCATGGATGGGCATTTTGTGCCGAACCTAACCATTGGACCCCTGGTGGTTCAGGCGCTGCGGCCGCTATCCGGTATGGTTTTTGATGTGCACCTGATGATTGAAAACCCGGACCGGTATATAAATGACTTTATTGATGCCGGTGCCGATATTATCACTGTACACGTCGAAGCATGTCCTCATTTACACCGTACTTTGCAAATGATTAAACAAGCCGGCAAGCAGGCCGGCCTGTCCTTTAATCCGGCCACACAGCCAAGTGGGCTGGATTATGTTTTGCCCCTGCTTGATCTGGTACTGGTAATGACCGTGAATCCGGGTTTTGGCGGCCAAAAGTTTATACCGCAAATGCTCTCGAAAATACGGCAGCTTAGCCGGTATATAAAGGAACACAAACCGGCTGTGTGGCTGGAGGTAGATGGCGGGATTAATACCGATACTGCCCGCAGTGTAACTGAAGCCGGAGCCAATGTGCTGGTAGCCGGCTCGGCAGTATTTGGCACAACTGACCCGGCTGCCGCGGTACAGGCCATCAGGGAGGCAGCCAACAGCGGCAAGTAGCGCGTAAACGAGTGAAATACACCAAGCAGTCCAAAATAACAATTTAAATGATGGCAAGCCTGAGCTTGCTGGTTAAATTATTAAAAAAGAGGAGAGCGTAACTAATGCGGGAACAACAACATGTCCACCTTGCAAGATACATTACCATTGCCGTGGATATCGCTACCCATATAGTGCGGGGAGAGTACCGTATCGGCCAGAAGATATTCGGCCGATCCACGCTGGCCGGTAAATACAATGTTTCGCCGGAAACCATTAGACGGTCGTTAACGCTGCTTCAGGAAAGGGGTATCGTTGATGTTATGCCCGGTGTAGGAGTGGTGGTGAAATCAGATTCTGCAGCCCGGGAGTACCTGGCGGACTACAACCAGAAAAAAGTTTTGCTGGATATTCAGGAACGTTTAACTGAGCTGTTAAAGGAAAGAGAAAAGTTGAACACTGAGATCGATCACCTGACTAATGAGCTATTAGATTATACCTTTAAAATGGCCGGGCGGCTGCAAAAGCTGGATGAGGTAACTGTGCCCAATAACTCACCTTTACTGGGTAAATCCCTGGCTGAAACTGATTTTCGGGTGCGTACAGGGGCTACCATATTGTCCATTTACCGTAACGGTCATGAAATGCTATCTCCCGAAGCCAAAACCATCCTGCAGGCTGGTGATGTGCTTCTCATGGTGGGCACTCATGACTCCGCTAATAGAGTGTATCAAATGGTCAACGGCGAAGAAATACTCCCTGAGGATATTTAGGGAGGCAAATTATATTCGTAACCCGGAAACTTAAAGTGTAAAATCAAGCAGCTCTCCCTGGATATGGGATGGCAGAGGTAACGGTTTGCACAGGATAATATGCATGCGATCTGGATAAGCTAAACAAGCCACCGGTTAAGAAACGGTGGGTTTTTTTTGTACTATAGGGAATAGCGCTTGCCATATTTATGGCAAGCGCTAAGGATTAAAGTACTGAAAATCGTGCGCAGAGGTAACCGAATGGGTGCGATTTTCTTGGAACAACCGGTAGGGTTTTTGGGGTGATTGCATGAATGTCAACAACCTGTCGAAAGCTGCATCCAGCCGTTGGCTGCGTAAAGTGCTACGTTCGGTCAAGATGGTTTTTATCTGCCTCCTCATGATCTTCAGTCCGGTAATTGTCTGGGTAATTTTATCCTTAAACAGGGAACTGATTGTGATTTTAGCCAACTGGGAGTGGCTTTCCAATGCCCTCCCCGGCCTGTTACATACCCTGGGTGAGCATGTAAATACACCGGAATTTGCCAGGGGGTTTAACGAGGCCGCGTTGGGTGGCCTGCTGACTTTGTTTGGCGTGATTGTGACCGTCTGGTATTATCAGGTAATTAGGGTCCAGGAGGTGACTGAAAAAAGGCTGTTTATCATTGATGAACTGCTGGAGGAGCTCAAGAAAAACCGATCCATTATCAATGACCTGGCAGCCGGGAATAGCGAGTCTTATAATCAGTATCATGATCAGTACAGCAAGTCCATTTTTTTTACTGAAGCCTGGCATAAGCTGGGTGGTGATGTTGCTTTACTACCCAGAAGGCTTTACTTGCGCTTGAGCGTTTTATACAGTTGTCTTAACCGCTGTACCGATGGACAGAGCTACTGGAAAAATAAAGCTACTATTGACAGGATCAACGGCATCATTTCTGATTTGCATAAATACAGAGGCAGCTTGAGCAAAACTGAGATAGCCTAACATATCCTGGTGCTGTCCAATAAAAAAATTTCTTATCTTTGAAGCGTTAAGATAGGAAGAGCACCGAGTATCTCGGTGCTCTCTGTTTTAGACGGGGTTTTAGATTACAATTTACTCAGGTTTCCGGTTTGTTGATATCGTGATAGTTAATCTTTAAAATGTACTTTAACAAAATCAGGAACATTATTTTCTGCAAAACTACCATAACCAAAATTTTCATTATCTTTGCCATAAAAACCAATAATGTAACTATTATTAGTCAAAAGCCATTCAGAGCGATGTTCTCTTAAGCATGTTTCATTTTGGCCTTTATCTCTAATTTCTAATCGCTTAACTTTTTTATCAGCTGCATTTTCATCTATCATATATCCTGTTCTTCTTTTTTCTTCCACTGGTCCCGACTTTCAACTTTCTCTATCACAGCATAGGCTATTTCTTCAGGAAGAATTCTAGCTTTTTGGTAATAACCTTTCTTTTTCAACCAGTTTTCCAACAAATAACGGATTTTTCCCAGGAAGCATTTATTTGATCAACTCCTGCTTCTTCTACATCAGTTGGCTCCAATATTACTAATTCTTTATGTTTACCGGTGCTCATATTTGGCCTTAAGGTTATTTTTTCCACATCATCCGGATTGACTTGTAGAATATCATAATGCATTTTCTTATATTCTTCGGATTCGTAAATGGGTTTTAGAAAGTTGGCATATTCGTCATATATAATTTGATAATCCCTGGTCATTGTAGTTCCATTATTTAATTAAGCATTTTGCATACTTGCTGTAGCATAAAATTCAATGCTAAAATTAGAACTACAATTGCATTAACTCAACACAGTTTTGTAAGTTGCTATGCTAAATGTTTGCAGGTAAGTGAAATGTATAGCATTTGAGGGATAAAAACATGTTTTATTACTGAGGAAAACGAAAAATGTGGGTGTGATATAGGTGATATTTTAATACATTATCTTTTAATTATTCGTGAATATTGACATACCGTATGCAGGTTACTATAATAATAATAAAAAATATGTAACCTTCAGGGACTGGTGAAATTCCGTACCGGCGGTAAGGTCTTATCCGAGCCCGCGAGCCCTAATGGGTTGATCCGGTGTAATTCCGGGGCCGACAGTAAAGTCTGGATGGAAGAAGGTTGTAAAACGATTGGGTTCATTTTGCTCCGGGCGCGGGGCTTAATGTGCTTGATGTGTTTATGCATTCCCTGAAGAAGCTCGATTTCTTCGGGGATTTTTAGTTTTCTACGCAAAAAATTAACGTAGCTAACCTGATGTTAACAGGCTAAAGAGGGTGGATAATTGAGCATTGAAGATAAGCTATACATGCAGATGGCATTGGACCTCGCGGCCAGAGCGATGGGACGTACCAGCCCTAATCCCATGGTGGGCGCCGTGGTGGTTAAAGATAACCGGGTGGTTGGCCAGGGTTATCATGCCCGGGCCGGAACGCCCCATGCTGAGATTCACGCTCTGAGGGAAGCCGGAGAACTAGCCGGAGGTGCGACCTTGTATGTGACTTTGGAGCCATGCTGCCATCATGGCCGAACCGGGCCTTGTACTGAAGCCGTCATTCAGGCGCGGGTTAGCCGGGTGGTGGTGGCTATGACCGACCCAAATCCTCTGGTGGCCGGTCAGGGTATCCAAAAGCTTAAGGACGCCGGTATCGCGGTAACTAGTGGTGTGCTGGAGTCGGACGCCTGCCGGCTTAATGAAGTGTTTATTAAATATATCACCACCCGCCTGCCTTATGTTGTTTTGAAAACCGCTATGAGTATGGATGGCAAAATAGCCACCGTCCGGGGGGAATCCCAGTGGATTACCGGGACAGCGGCCAGGGCATATGTACACCAGCTGCGGGACAGGTATGATGCCATTTT
Source organism: Sporotomaculum syntrophicum (assembly GCF_009932395.1). Lineage (GTDB taxonomy): Bacteria > Bacillota > Desulfotomaculia > Desulfotomaculales > Desulfallaceae > Sporotomaculum > Sporotomaculum syntrophicum. The sequence continues at coordinate 461,965 of NZ_LSRS01000001.1, read as the reverse complement.
AGTGGGAGCAGGCACTGTACTGGCCGATGACCCGGCTCTCACTACCCGGTTACCGGAAGGCGGGGGTAAAGACCCAGTCCGGGTGGTGCTGGACTCCCAGGCCAGAACCCCACTTTCAGCCCGGGTGATTAACCAGCATTCGGAAGCTCCGACCATTATTGTTACAGTCCCTGGAGCACCACCGGAGCAAGTCCGAGCGTTACAGGAAGCCGGGGCCCAGGTTTTAGAAGTGCCCGGTGGAAAAGACGGCATTGATTTAGCAGTTTTGTTGCAGGAATTGGGGCAGCGTGAAATTACCAGTGTGTTAGTGGAAGGTGGTGCCCGGGTTAACGGTGCGTTTATTACCGGCCACCTGGTGGATAAAGTCTACTGGTTTATCGCCCCCAAGATTATCGGCGGTACATCCGCACCCGGACCGGTGGGCGGTCCGGGAATAGTCCACTTGCAGGATGCGCTGTCCATACAAGACATTAACTTAACCCGATGTGGGGAAGATATTTGTGTCGAAGGTTACACGGTTAAGCTTGACTAACTTGGAGCAAGTATCCCACTTAATCGTCAGGGGATACACCTTTTCAAGGAATGTCCCCATTAATGTGGGAGTACAAAGCCAATTAAGTCATGCATTTGCAGTTCAAAAGTTCAAGTGGAGTTGAATCTCCCCTTGAATTAAGAACTTGCTTCAACGGAGTGATTAAAATGTTTACCGGATTAGTGGAAGAAAAAGGGCAAATGATTGCGTTGCGCCGGGGGGCCGACTCAGCCCGTTTGAAGATCAAGGCCGGGTTGATTATGGATGGCATCCAAGTGGGCGATAGTATAGCCGTTAATGGTGTTTGTCTCACAGTTACGGCATTTGATGTGGGTTCCTTTACCGCTGATGTAATGGCCGAAACACTGGCTAAGACCAATCTGGGCATGCTGCAGCCAGGTGACAGGGTTAACCTGGAGCGTGCGCTGCGGCTGGGCGACCGGCTGGGTGGCCACTTGGTCAGCGGCCATATTGATGGGGTAGGGACCATTTCCCGCCTGGAAAAACAGGATATCGCTACTTTGATTACTATTGCTGCACCGCCGGAGGTAATGCGTTATATCGTTACCAAAGGCTCGGTGGCTGTGGATGGCACCAGCCTAACAGTGGTTGACCATAATGATGATACTTTTAGAGTGTCTTTAATTCCCCATACTTCCCACGCTACTGTTTTAGGGCAAAAGAAACCGGGGGAGCAGGTTAACCTAGAAGGTGATATGATTGGCAAATACGTGGAGCGCTGGATGGGCGCGACCGATCGCCAGGAAAACGAAGGCTCAAAAACAGGGCCGCGCGGCGTAACTGCGGACCTGCTGGCGGAACACGGATTTATCTAACCTGACTAACTTAGCGTAAGTCTCCCACATTAATTGGGGACATTCCTTGAAAAGGTGTGTCCCATGACCGTTTAAGTGGGAGTACAACGCCAACTAAGTCATGCATTGTTCTAAAATTCAGAGGAGTTAAATCTCCCCCCGAATTAAGAAATTGTTAAAATGATGATGGCTGCCTGCAATTAATTAAACGGAAGGATGAAATATAATGTTTTGCACTACCGAAGAAGCTATTGAAATCATCAGACAAGGCAAGATGTTAGTGGTGGTTGATGACGAGGATCGGGAAAATGAAGGGGATATTATTGTGGCAGCCGAAAAGGCCACCCCGGAGGTCATTAATTTTATGGCCACCCACGGCAGAGGTTTAATTTGCGTGCCCATGTCCGGGAGCAGATTGGACGAACTGGATTTACCGGCCATGGTAACACATAATACCGATGCGCATGGTACGGCCTTTACCGTTTCCGTTGACCATAAGGATACCACCACCGGCATATCCGCCCATGAACGGGCGGCCACGGTGGCTGCTTTAATAAATCCCCATACCAGGCCTGAGGATCTCCGTCGTCCAGGTCATATATTTCCTTTGCGTGCCAAAGAGGGCGGTGTGCTGCGGCGGGCCGGACACACCGAAGCATCGGTGGATTTAGTGCGGCTGGCCGGTTTGTATCCGGCAGCGGTGATTTGTGAGATAATGAAGGAAGACGGTACCATGGCCCGTATTCCGGAACTCATTGAATTTTGCCGGCTGCATGATTTAAAGTTGGCCACTATCGCCGATTTAATTGAATACCGGCGCCGGCACGAAAAGTTAATCCGCCGGGTGGATTCTGCCAATTTACCTACCAGGTATGGCAAATTTACGGCAGTAGCTTATGAGAGTCTGCTGGACAATGAAGAACATATTGCTCTGGTTAAAGGAGATCTAGCCAGTGTGGAGGCTCCGCTGGTCAGGGTGCACTCGGAATGTTTGACCGGCGATGTTTTTGGCTCTACCCGCTGCGATTGCGGTGACCAGCTGGCCACGGCTTTGGAAATTATCGAAGACGAAGGTGTCGGTGTGCTGCTGTACATGCGCCAGGAAGGACGGGGGATTGGACTGAGTAATAAGATCAGAGCCTATAAATTGCAAGATGAAGGTAAAGATACAGTGGAAGCCAACGAGGCGCTGGGTTTCCCCGCCGATTTGCGGGATTATGGTATTGGTGCCCAGATCCTGGCGGATTTAGGCTTAAACAAGATTAGATTGATGACCAATAACCCCAGAAAAATAGCCGGTCTTGAAGGACACGGTCTGCATGTGGTAGGCCGGGTGCCCATCGAGATTAGCCCCGGGCGTGAAAATAAATTCTATTTGAGTACCAAGAAACGAAAATTGGGTCATTTATTATCTGTGGAAGATGTAAATAAAAAATCATCGTAACCATTGTCTAACAACTTATTAACGTGAGGAGAGGATCTTGTTGCCTAAGTTTTATGAAGGCCACCTGGTTGGCGAGGGCTTAAAGGTAGGTATTGTTGTCGGGCGTTTTAATGAATTTATTACTAGTAAATTGCTATCCGGGGCCCTGGATGCCCTGAAACGTCACGGTGTGGCTGAGCAGGATGTGGAAGTGGCCTGGGTGCCGGGGGCTTTTGAAATTCCGATGGTAGCCCGCCGCATGGTCGACCTGGCCAAATATGACGCGGTGATTTGTCTGGGGGCAGTCATTCGTGGCGCCACTCCGCATTTTGATTTTGTCGCCGCCGAGGTGTCCAAGGGAATCGCCAAGGTAGGTCTGGATACCGGTACCCCCACCATTTATGGTGTGGTTACCACTGATACAATTGAACAGGCGATTGAGCGGGCAGGAACAAAAGCGGGCAATAAAGGCTGGGATGCTGCCGTAACCGCTATTGAAATGGCCAATTTAAACAAAACCTTTGGGTCGTAATCTGCCATAGCCGCCCTGCCGCTAAACTGACCAAGCGTTGCCGGTGCCTGAACGAACAGGAGCCGGCAGCGCAATATAACTCGTGAGTTACATAAAAAAGTTATTAACTAAAAGTAAAAAACGGCTTACGCCGTTTTGTTGTTTTACCTTTAGTTGTTGAATATTAAATGGCCCGCTGTACCTTCCCGCTACGGAGGCACCTGGTACAAACCATAATTCTACGCGGTGAGCCATTTACAATAGCTTTTACCCTTTGCAGATTGGGTGCCCAGGTTCTTTTGGTGCGGATGTGGGAGTGGCTGATTTGCATACCGACAGCAACACCTTTACCACAAATTTCGCATTTCCTGGCCATAGTCAACACCTCCTCCTTTACAACACTTATTTATTCTATCAGATATCGGCAAGCTGTGCAAGAAAAGCTTAACCGGTGAAGTTTACTATGCAAAGACATTAAATGCTGGGGAGTAATGCGCAATGAGTAATTGGGAAGCCGGAGATCCTTATACTATCCAGGTTCAATACGTGAAAATGGTTGGACCCCGAAGAGCAGAGCAGCTGGCCCGGCTGAAATTGTTTACTTTGCATGACCTGCTGTATCATTTCCCCAGAGAATATTTAGACCGCAGTCAGCTGCGCTCACCTTTTGACCTGTCTTCTGGGGATAACGTAACTGTGCTGGGCCGGGTGCTCAGCTGTCAGGAAAACCGGACCCGCAAAAATCTAACCATCACCAAGGCAGCGTTGGAAGGTGACCGGGGTGTTTTCTATGCCGTTTGGTTTAACCGGTTGCACTTGAAAAAAGCATTAAAACCGGGCACTCAGTTGTATATCAGCGGCAAATTAAAAAGGAACTTTGGCCATCTTGAGGTGCAGGTACAGGACTACGAAATCATCACCGGTGAAGGTGATGCAATACATGCCGGGCGCATTGTGCCGGTTTATCACACCACCAGCGGAATTACCCAGCGGATGCTGCGCACCTTTATGCACGCTGCCCTGGAACAATGGCAGCACAGCTACCGGGAATTCTTGCCCAGCCAGGTGCTGGAGCAGGTGGGTTTAATGGCCTTGCCCGAGGCCTTAAAGCAGGTACACTTTCCGGACAGCCATGCTTTAGCCGAACAGGCCAGGCGGCGCTTTATTTTTGAAGAGCTGTTTTTATTTCAACTGCAGCTTGCTCTGCTGCGCCACCAGATCGTGCGGGTGGAAAAGCAGCACCGATATGGCCCGGACAGCAGGCTGACCCGGCAATACCTGGCTGGCTTAAAATTCACCTTAACTACCGCCCAGAGCCGGGTGGTGGGTGAAATTATGGCCGACATGGCCAGTCTCCACCCTATGAACAGGCTGCTGCAGGGTGATGTGGGCTCGGGCAAGACGGTGGTAGCCGTGCTAACCCTGCTCAAAGCGGTGGAAAACGGCATGCAGGGGGCGCTCATGGCGCCCACCGAGGTGCTGGCTGAGCAGCATTACCTGGCCATGGATAACGCTTTAGCCCCCCTGGGTGTGCGAGTAGCTCTGTTCAGCGGCGGCCTGCCTGCCCGGGAGCGCCGCGCCCTGCTGGAACAGCTTGCGGCAGGGGAAGTGGCCATTGCGGTAGGCACGCAAGCGCTGTTACATGAAGATGTGGTTTTTAAAAAACTGGCCGTGGTGGTTATAGATGAGCAGCACCGCTTTGGGGTGAGACAGCGGGGCATTTTGCAGAAAAAAGGCGTGTATCCCGATTTATTGATTATGACCGCTACACCGATACCGCGCACCTTGTCCATGACCGTTTACGGTGATTTAGATGTATCGGTAATTGATGCTCTGCCTCCCGGCAGGCAGCCAGTGCGTACTTATTTTGTTGCACCCGAAGAACTGCCTAGGGTTTTTACATTTGTAGCCCAACAGGTTAGTAAGGGACACCAGGCTTATGTGGTCTGCCCGCTGGTGGAGGAGTCGGAAAAAGTGGACCTACAGGCAGCTGTGGATTTATATGAACAGCTTGCTGTAGGGGCACTGCATAGGTGCCGGGTAGCGTTACTGCATGGACGCATGAAAAGAGCCGACAAGGAAGTGATTATGCAGCAATTCAGAGCCGGTCGGCTGGATGTGCTGGTCAGCACCACTGTGATTGAAGTGGGGGTGGACGTGCCTAATGCCAGTGTGATGGTCATTGTCGACGCTGACCGGTTTGGCCTTGCCCAGCTGCACCAGCTTCGAGGCCGGGTGGGGCGTGGCGCCGAGCAGGCGCATTGTATATTAGCAGCCCGTTTACGCTCCCGGGAGGCAGCGGAGCGTATTAAAGCTATGAAGACCAGTCAGGACGGGTTTTACCTTGCGGAAAAAGATTTACAGATACGGGGACCTGGCGATATGGCCGGGGTTAGACAATCCGGCCTGCCCGAATTTAGGCTGGCTAATTTGCTCCGGGACCGGGAGTTGCTCAGGGAGGCCCGCCGTCAGGCCAGAGCTTTAATTAGCGCTGATCCCGACTTTAGGACCGGGGAATATCATTTGCTGCGGCTTGCTTTGGAACGCTTTAATCAAGAGGGGAGCAGTTATCTACATATCGGTTAAAAAAAACGATTATATTTTTTACGCAAACAAAACCAGTCTGCACAAAATGTACCGCTCATAGATAAGCGCAAAAATCACATACTAGTTCCATCAACAATAAGGAGGTGTCAAGCATGGCTCAAAATCGTAACAGAAAGCTAATACCTTCTCAGGGTATGGAACAATTTAAATGGGAAACTGCCGGTGAACTGGGCGTACAGGTTCCACAGGGTGGTTACATGGGTGACCTGCCTTCCCGGGTTAATGGAGCGATTGGCGGCAATATGGTTAAGAAAATGGTTGCTGCTTATGAACAGAGTTTGGCCCAGGGACAGCAACCGGCTACCCCACAGGTTACCAACCAGCAGCCTACCCCCTAATGGTTAAGATTAAGATTGCAAGTATCAAGTTTCATGTCGCGTAAATAAAAAATTAGGCCTCTGTCAGGTGGCTGGTCCGAGTTTAGTTTAAGTTTGGTCGCCTGGCAGAGGGCAAAACACAAGCGGTAAGGCGCTTGTTTTTTCTTTTCCGGGCTAGTGCAGGTAATACCCGTAATCCTCCGGGCTGATGCCGGGATGCATAGCCATATTAATGGCGCCGGCAATAATTTGAGCGGTATCCTCAATTAAAATGTCAATTTCCTTGGGAGTGACCGTGAGGTTGCTGCCAAAAGGTTCCAGTACATTTTTGATGGCTGAGCTGGCATCTCCGGGCTGGCCTCCGGTGCTATTAATGTACTTTTCGATGGCATCCTGAGCGATAATCGCCGCGTGGGTCACTGTGGGCACGCCAATGGCAATAACACGTACACCCATGGTTTCCTGGTTAATGCCGGCCCGTTTATTGCCGATACCCGAGCCCGGGTTGATTCCGGTGTCGGCCACCTGAATGGTGGTAGCTATACGGTCGACGCTGCGGGCGGCTAGCGAGTCAATGGCTATGATTAACGAAGGACGTGTTTTTTCCACCACTCCGCGGACTATTTCAGCGGTTTCGATACCGGTAGTGCCCAGTACCCCAGGGGCCAAAGCACTAACAGGTCGCATGCCGCCCTGGAGTTCCTGGGGCGCATAATTATATAGATGCCTGGTGACCAGACACTGGTCGACAACTTTAGGCCCCAACGCATCCGGCGTGGCGTTCCAGTTACCCAGTCCAATTACCAGAACGTTTAATTCCATGGGCAGATTAATCAGATTTTTTAATTGCTCAGCCAGAATTTCAGCTACTTCCCGGTGCGCCTGCTGGTTATTTTCCTTAATCACCGGTGCCTCGATAGTTATGTATTTACCCACTGGTTTGCCCATAATTGTCTGGGCGTTCTGGTCTTCAATATGCACCGTGGTTACGGTGGCGTGATCATAAGTATCTTTGTCCACTCGCACGCCCGGAATTTCCTGTCCGGTTTCCCCACGGATAATTTCCCTGGCCTCCAGCGCTAGATCCAATGATATATTCATCGCGTTTAAAAATTTGCTGTCGAGCACTGTTTATTCACCCTTTTTCTACGTATCTAAAGATGAGTTTTTGTAAAGCCTGATGGTAAAGTCAGTTTTTATTCTCTACTTGTCAATTATATTTACCCTTATCAATAATTATATGCAGTTTTTTTGATGATTCTGACTTTAAATTATTTGCTTCAAACTTTTTATGATATAATTAATAAGATTTGATGGAAAGGTAGGATAGTTTTGCGAGTAATTGCCGGAATTGCCAAAAAAAGGCGATTAAAATCGCCTGGTAAACTTCCGGTTAGGCCTACGTCGGACCGGGTTAAAGAAGCCTTGTTTAGTATCCTCGGCAGCCGGTTGACTGCCAGCAGCTTTGCGGATCTGTATGCCGGCACTGGCAATGTGGGCATAGAAGCGTTGAGCCGCGGGGCCGCCAAGGTTTTATTTGTGGAAAAAGACTCCCGGGTTCTACGTATCCTTAAGGATAACTTGGCTATTACCGGGCTAAGCGGGAGCGCCGAGGTTGTGCTGGGCGATGTTGATACAGCCTTGGCTGCGGCCATGCGCAAACAAGATACTTATGATATTGTATTTGCAGACCCGCCATACCGGCAGGGACTGGCGGCAGGTGTGTTGAATACTCTAAATCAATTTCCTGTATTGCGTTTAGATGGCTTAATTATTATAGAAATTGGGGCAGATGAAGAGATGCCTGACCATGCAGGCCTGTATCAACAGCAGCGCCGGCTTAAATATGGCGATACAGCCCTGGTTTTTTATCAACAGCATTAGGAAAGGTTTAATAACCTGATATTCTGAGGTGGGCAAAAGTCTTGCGAGTAGCAATTTATCCGGGCAGTTTCGATCCAGTTACCTATGGACACCTGGACATAATTGAACGTACGGCAATAATGTTTGATAGGTTAATTGTGGCTGTATCGTCAAATATATGTAAAAACCCGCTTTTTACTACAGAAGAACGGATGGACATGATTAGAGAAGTAACCCGGCCATATTACAATGTGGTTGTGGACCACTTTCATGGGTTGACAGTTGAATACGCTAAACAAAAGAACGCCCAGGTAATTATCAGAGGCTTGAGAGCTTTATCAGACTTTGAAACTGAATTTATGATGGCTTTGACCAATAAAAGCTTGCAGTCTTCAGTAGAAACTGTTTTTCTAATGACCAGGGCTGAATATTCTTATATCAGCTCCAGCGCAGTCAAAGAAGTGATCACTTTTGGCGGTAATGTGAATAAATTAGTGCCGCCAGTAATCCGGGAAAGGTTGGAGGAAAAATTTAGAAACCGTTAGGGAGGTGCCTGTTTTGGATTTATTTAATGTGATCAATGAAATGGAAGAATTAATTGAAAGCAGTCCCAAAGTTCCCATGACTAAACGGGTTTTAGTAGATGAAGACAGGTTACTTGATTATTTAGATCAGATCAGGGCATCCTTGCCGGAAGAGTTGCGTCAAGCCAAGTGGGTTCTGCAGGAAAGGGATAAGGTAATCACTGACTCCAAACGCGAAGCTGTGCGCATTATCGAGGATGCCCAAATGCAGCTGGAAAAAAAGGCGGTGGACTCGGAAGTTACCCGTAAGGCACAAGAAATAGGCGAAGAAATTCGCCAGCGCAGTGAAGAAGTGGCAAGGCAAATCAAGCAGGGAGCAATAGATTATGCTGATGAAATTTTAGCCGAACTGGAGGAAAGCATAAATAGCATCCTGGTCCAGGTACAGGTCAACCGGTCTGAATTAAAAGGTTCTCCCAAGGAATAAGGAATAGCATACAAGCATACATAGCATTGCCAGGGGATCGCCGGAGCTAAAATTTTATCCGGTGATCCCTTTGTATAAATGAAGCAATAGCGTGATAAAAAACACCAATCAAGGTTAGAAATATTAGAATAAACGTCATGGCCAGCAATAAATGCAACGAAAAAACCCAGGTATGAAATTGGGACCAGGTAATCACAGGGGCGACAACCGGTACGGTTGAAAGGCTGACCGTGCTAATTGGTTGATAAAAAAGCCAGGTCAAAAAAGCAGCTAGCATGGCGTGGGTGATCCGGGTAGCCACAAAAACTCCCATGCGCAGGTCAGTCTGAGCTATCATACTGGCCACCTGGGCGTGGATTGAAAGACCACTCCAGCCCAGAATCATTCCCACTGCCATCAACTGCTGCAGCTCTGTGGCCGCTGCCTCCGAGGCTAATTTATTGCCAATTGTCATTTCAAATAAGCCACTAGCCAGAGCGATTAAAATATCGGGTGCAAAGCCCAGGGGACCTAGTATCAGGCCTATCACGGCGGCGATTCGTGCGATGATTCCAACTTCATTAAGCAACTGTATAATGACGGCAAATAAAATAATAAAACCACCGATATTAATCAGCTTAGTGATTGATGATGCCACCGATTCACCCAATAATTTACCCAGGGGCTGCTGTTCGGCCCGCTGGTGCTGCAGCAGGGCGTTAAAGGCGCTGCGCACCGACCAGAAACCACCTGTTGTCAGCGGCTGGGTCCGCTCGTTGCGCCCGTAAAAGCGCAGCGCCAAACCGAGCAGAAGATTGGCCAGGTAATGTGAGCCGGCGATAACTAAGCCCAGCTCGGGCTTGCCAAACATGCCTACAGACACAGCTGTCAGCATGAATAATGGACTCGAATTATTTGTGAAACTCATTAGCTGCTCGCCTTCCACCCTGGTGCATAAGCCTTGCTGGCGCAGCTGGGCGGTGACCATGCCGCCAATAGGAAAACCGGAAGTAAAACCAACTACCATTACAAAGGCACCGCTGCCCGGTACATTAAATAAGGGTCTCATAATGGGCTCCAGCAAGACTCCTAAGAATTTAACAAAACCTAAGCGCATCAATATTTCAGCGGAAATAAAAAACGGTAGCAATGAAGGAAAGACATAGTTCCACCAAGTTTTTAGTCCCATGGTAGCACCCTGGAACACATCCTTGGGATGGGTAATCATTGCCACCATAAATAATAAAGCGAGAGCTGTCCACAGCAGTGAGGCAGGAATTTTTTTTTTCGAATGCTGCCTAAACAATTTTGAACCCCCTTGCAAGTGAGACCTTTTATAGATTTATGTGCAAATGCCTGCCCTGATTACTAATTCAACTTATTATTACTAATAAGTGTTTCGTTTGGCGATTTTACCATTTATAGAATTGTAAATTGATAATAAGTGCATTAATTGTTCAATTAAAAATGGGTTGATATGGTGATGGTGAAACCGGTTGCCCCTTGACAAATAACCTCCATATTTTATATAATTTTACCTGTTGAACTATGGAGGGGTGTATATGCCCTTTTTAAATGTTGAGCGTTTGAAAAAGGTTAAAGGTGAACGCCGGAAGGTAACTTTTACGGACTCATTACCTGCGTTGCTGCTTGATGACAACGAGTTTATCTTCGTGGAACCGGCGCAGTTTGCACTTACCTTAACCAATGTGGGCAATAGTGCAATTAATGTCGAAGGGGAAGTGCAGGTTGCCCTGAAAGTACCATGTAACCGCTGTTTGCAGAATTTTGTACTAAACCTGAATCTTCCTTTTAGTGAAACCTATTACGAAAAAAATCAGCCAACCCACAGTGGTCAAACTGAAGAATGGATAGCCTATTCAGGTGATGTCATCAATATTACGCCGGAGGTAATGACAACAGTTATTATGAACCTGCCCATGCGGTTTATTTGTAGTGAACAGTGCCAGGGCTTATGTCCTGTATGTGGTGTGGATCTAAACCAGGAGCAGTGCAGCTGCATTCAACAGGATATTGATCCGCGCCTGGCTAAACTACAAGAATTAATGAAGTCATAAATAAAAGGGGGTGGATGAAGTATGGGTGTACCAGCGAGGAGAGTATCCAAGCAAAAAAAACGGCAGCGCAGGGCACATTGGAAAATTGACGCCCCCGAGCTGACAAACTGCCCGCAATGCCATGAACTGATGGCACCGCACCGGGTTTGTCCCAGTTGTGGTTACTATAAGGGAAGAGAAGTAGTGGCTGTAAAATAAAACAAAATTTTCCGAAATAAGCTCTAAATAGGGCTTATTTTTTTACACCCAAACAGGTTGCTTTTTTTTCCCAGTTTTGATATACTCTGATTTGATACCTGGTGCTAAAGTTACAGGTACTATGGTAAGGTGTTTGATAATGGGTAGAAGCAATGTTGTAAAATCTGAACGACACAGTTTATTAATGAGGTATCTGACAAACAACCCATTTTTAACCGATGAGGAATTGGCCCAACTGCTGGGAGTAAGTATTCAAACTGTCAGGCTGGACCGGGCGGAACTGGAGATTCCCGAGATGCGGGAGCGCGTCAAAAAAATGGCCCGGGGAGCCTATCCCAAACTGAGAGCCATTGAGGATCATGAGGTAGTGGGTGAGTTGGTTGGCTTGGAAATTGGCCAAGAGGGCATGTCCATGCTTAAAGTTACCGAGGATATGACCTTGCGCAAGACTAGGGTACTGGATGGGCAGTATTTATTTGCTCAGGCTAACTCACTGGCCCTGGCCATGATTGATACCGAAGTGGCGCTTACCGGTACCTCAAAGGTCAGCTTTAAAAGACCGGTTTTCCAGGGCGAAAAAGTAGTCGCCCGGGCGCGAGTCACACGAAGAAAAAACAATAAATATATGATTAGAGTCAGTTCCCATGTTCAGGAAGAATTAGTGTTTCAAGGAAAATTTTTAGTGTTTGACCTATCCGAGGAGGTAAACCGGCTTGAAAATAGCCATTGATGCTATGGGTGGCGATTATGCCCCCCGGGAAATTGTGCGGGGTGCTTGGCAAGCTTACCAGGATACCGGGCAGCAAATTATCTTGGTCGGGAACCGCAGTATCTTAATAAATGAATTAAAAATGCTGGGTGATAACTGCGCCGGTTTAGAGATTGTACATGCCGATGAGGTAATTGCCATGGATGATGCACCTGCCGTGGCGGTGAGGCGCAAAAAAAACTCCTCGATGGTGATGGCTGCTGAGCTGGTCAGGAATGGTCAGGCCAGCGCGTTTGTTTCTGCCGGTAGTACCGGTGCTACAATGGCTGCAGCGTTGCTGCACATGGGACGCATTCCGGGCATTGCCCGACCGGCTGTGGCCAGTGTGATGCCCACGGAAGGCGGAGTGACCGTATTGCTAGATGTGGGTGCCAATGTGGATTGCAAACCTAAACATCTGGTGCAATTCGCAATCATGGGATCTCTTTTTGCCCATAAGATTTTAGGCATTGAAAATCCCCGGGTGGGTCTTTTGAACGTAGGCGAGGAAAGCACCAAGGGAAATGAACTGACTCAGGAAACTTACCCGCTGTTGCGTGAGGCGTCGCTGAATTTTTATGGTAACGTAGAAGGCCGGGATATTTTCAAGGGTATCGTTGATGTGGTAGTATGTGATGGGTTTATTGGTAATGTGGTTTTAAAAACCAGCGAAGGTTTGGCTGACTTTTTAATGAAATTGATCAGTCAGGCTATACGGCAGAGTAATCTGGCTAAAATTGGCGCTGTTTTGACATTACCAGCTCTAAAAAAATTAAGCAAAAAGTTAAGTTATTCTGAATACGGCGGTGCGCCGCTACTGGGCATTAATGGGGTAGCCATTGTTTGCCACGGTAGCTCCAAAGCGCTGGCCATTAAAAACGCCGTATACCGGGCACGGGAATCCGTTGAAAATGGGCTGATCAGCGCCATCAGCGATAGCTTTAACAATAATGAGCACAAGGTGGGGTAAGCCGATGGCAGTTGAAACAATTCGCGCTGGTATTGTGGGCATTGGTACTTATGCTCCGGAACGGATATTAACTAATTTTGATTTAACTAAAACCCTGGAAACCAGTGACGAGTGGATTTTTTCGCGTTCAGGTATTCGTGAAAGACGAATCGCGGCCGATCATGAGGCCACATCCGACCTGGCTGTAATTGCCTGCCAAAGGGCGCTGGAGGATGCCGGTGTGCTTCCTGAAGAAGTAGATTTGATAATTACGGCTACCAACACACCTGATATGCTTTTCCCCGCCACCGCCTGTTTGGTGCAAGACAGGCTGGGTGCTACTCAGGCTGGGGCATTTGATTTGCTGGCAGGATGCACCGGGTTTATCTATGGTGGGGTTGTCGGGGCGCAGTTTATTTCCGCCGGAACGGCTAAAACTGTTCTGGTTGTCGGCGCGGAAACCATGTCACGGGTAATTAACTGGAGAGACCGCAACACCTGTGTGCTTTTTGGCGATGGCGCCGGTGCCGTAGTGATGCGCCAGGTACCTCACGATCGGGGTATTTTATCTTCTATGCTGGGTTCCGATGGCAGCGGCGGCAAATTTCTCGATATGCCGGCAGGTGGTTCCCGCCTGCCGTCGAGCAGCGAAACGATAGCGCAAGAATTAAATTATTTGCGCATGAATGGCCGGGAAGTGTTTAAATTTGCGGTGCGGGCAATGGAGAACGGCGCTGTCGAGGTGCTGCGCCGTGCAGGGTTAACCAACGATGATGTGGATTTTTTAGTACCGCACCAGGCGAACATTCGGATTATCGAGTATGCAGCTAAAAAGATGAAACTTCCTATGGAACGAGTAGCTGTCAACGTAGACCGTTATGGCAACACATCCACAGCCTCTGTTCCGCTGGCCTTAGAAGAAGCGATAAAGGGCGGTAAAATAAAAGACGGCGACAATGTGGTCCTCATTGGTTTTGGTGCGGGACTTACTTGGGCCGGCCTGCTGATTAAGTGGTATGATGCTAAAAGCAGGGGTAGGAGGGAATAGGTATAAGGACACGCGTATGCGATTTACTGGGCATAAAGTATCCTATATTGCAGGGTGGGATGGCCTGGGTAGCCACCGCTGAGCTGGTTGCCGCCGTAAGCGAGGCCGGTGGGTTGGGGATTATCGGCTCAGGCCAGGCCACACCCCAGTGGGTGCGGAAGCAGGTGCACAAGGTCAAGGAGTTGACCGGTAAACCCTTTGGGGTTAATGTCATGCTGCTTTCGCCTTACGCGGAGGAAATTATCAACCTGCTGGCGGAAGAGAGGGTAGCGGTGGTGACCACCGGAGCCGGCAACCCGGGCAAGTATTTAAATTTACTGCATAGCGCTGGAAGCAAAGTAATCCCGGTGGTCTCCTCGGTAGCTTTGGCGAAAAGGTTGTCCCGTTCAGGAGTGGATGCGCTGATAGCAGAAGGTATGGAATCCGGCGGACATGTGGGCGAGATAACCACTATGGTGCTGGTGCCCCAGGTCGTGGATGCCGTTAAAGTACCGGTGATTGCCGCCGGTGGTATTTGCGACGGCCGTGGGATGGCCGCAGCTTTGATGCTGGGGGCGGAGGGCGTGCAAATGGGTACTCGCTTTATTTGTGCTTCTGAATGTACTGTCCATGAAAATGTTAAGGATGCGATCATTAAGTCCAAGGACCGGGATTCTATTGTTACCGGGCGGCCTACGGGTCATCCCGTCAGGGTGCTAAAAAACAAACTCACTAAAAAATTTATCGAGTTTGAAGAAACCGGCGCGCCTGCGGAAGAATATGAGAAGTTGGGCGTAGGGCGTATGAAACTTGCTATGGTTGATGGCGACATTGATATGGGTTCGGTCATGGCCGGGCAGGTATCTGCTATGGTGCAGAAAGTTGAGCCCGCCCGGGATATTATTAATAGTGTTATAAATGAGGCAGAAAGAACTATTCGTTTAACTTATAGCAGCAAGGTGGTGGATTAATGATGTTGGCTTATGTGTTCCCTGGCCAGGGCTCACAATTTGTGGGTATGGGTAAAGATTGGTATGATAGATATGATTTTGTCCGTGAAATATTTGATACAGCCGATCAGGCGTTGGGTTTTTCCCTTACAGAGCTGATTTTCCAGGGCCCGGCAGAGGAGTTGCAAAAAACAGCTAATACACAACCCGCTATTTTAACCGCCAGTGTCGCTATGCTACAGGTGCTCAATAAGGCCGGTATCCGGCCGGCGGCAGCTGCAGGGCATAGCTTGGGCGAGTACACCGCGCTGGTGGCGGCTGGAACCCTGACGTTTTGCGATGCGGTGCGGTTGGTACGGCTGCGCGGGAAATTTATGCAAGAAGCCGTCCCCCTGGGCCAGGGTGGGATGATGGCAGTGCTGGGACTGGATGCTGACAAAGTGGTGGAAGGCTGCCGATTGGCTGCCGAGGCCGGCATAGTAGAGGCTGCCAATTTTAACTCCCCGGGACAAGTGGTGGTGGCTGGAGAAATTAGTGCACTGAAAAAAGCACAGGAAACCCTGAAAAGCTTGGGCGCGAAGCGCTGCATGATGTTACCGGTGAGCGCTCCTTTCCACAGCAGTCTGATGACCCCGGCTGGTGAAAGGCTGGCGGTTGAGCTGGCCAAGGTAGAAATCAAAAACCCGGAGATCCCGGTGTTGGCTAATATCAATGCGGATTATTATACCACTGCGGAGCAGGTACGGGACGGACTGATCCGCCAGGTTTCCAACCCGGTATTATGGGAACAAAGCATACGCCGGTTCGTCGCCGACGGCTATCGAATGTTTGTAGAAATCGGGCCTGGCAATGTATTGGCCGGTCTGCTGAAAAAGATTGACAAATCAAGCGGAATCATTAATATAAACGGTGAAGGGGATCCGGAACCGCTGATTACACGCCTGAAGGAGGCATAAGCAGATGGATCTGGGCGGTAAAGTTGCCGTGGTTACCGGAGCTTCTCGGGGCATTGGCCGGGCAGTAGCCGTGACCTTAGCCGGGCTGGGCGCCCACATAATAGTGAATTATGCCGGCCATGTCGAGGGGGCTAAGGAAACGTCCATGCTGGTGCGTGATCTGGGGGTAAGAGCGCTGATACACCAGGCCGATGTAGCCAACCAGGAGCAGGTGGACACCATGATGCAGCAGGCGTTGCAGGAATTTGGGCGTATCGATATACTGGTTAATAATGCCGGTATTACCCGTGATAACCTCCTGCCCCGGATGCGTGAGCAGGACTGGGATGCGGTACTGGATATCAATTTAAAGGGAGCTTACCATTGCACCAAGGCGGCACTGCGGCCTATGCTCAAAGCGCGCTGGGGCCGCATCATCAATATTAGCTCAGTGGTGGGCTTGTCCGGTAACGCAGGCCAGAGCAATTACGCGGCTGCTAAAGCAGGCCTTATTGGTTTTACTAAAGCTCTGGCCAAAGAATTTGGCACCCGCAATATCACAGTCAATGCTGTGGCACCAGGCTATATTTCCACGGATATGACAGCGGATTTTTCGGAAGAGAATAAAACCCAGCTGTTGAGCGGTGTACCGCTGGGCCGGTTGGGCACTACGGAAGATGTAGCAACGGCAGTAGCTTTTCTGGCCAGTGAATGGGCTGGTTATATAACTGGACAAGTTATTGTTGTAGATGGCGGTATGTCCATGTAAATAAGTGGGAGGGGGTGAAATAATGGCAGATGTTTTTGAGCGGGTTAAGGATATTATTGTTGAACAATTGGGTGTAGAACCTGAGGATGTAAAACCAGAAGCATCCTTTGTTGATGACCTGGGAGCGGATTCTCTGGATATAGTGGAATTGGTTATGGCTTTGGAGGAAACATTCGACCTGCAGATCCCGGATGAAGATGCAGAAAAGATACACAAGGTGGGCGAAGCTGTACAATACGTGTTGGATCATCAGTAAAGTGAAAAGCCCCGCCGGTTCACCGGTGGGCTTTTTTCAAGTCATATATATATACCCATTTATTTCAATTTATAACCCCGGGAGGTTTTGTGTTGTTTAAAAGAGTAGTAATTACCGGTATCGGGGTGGTAACTCCGGTAGGTAACAACCTGGAGAATTTTTGGGAAAATTTAACCAGCGGCATCAGCGGCGTGGGTCCGATTACTCGGTTTGATACCACAGGATATAGTAGTACTATTGCGGCCGAAGTGAAGGATTTTAAGCCGGCTGATTATATTGACCGCAAAGAGGCCCGCCGAATGGATCGCTTTACCCAGTATGCCGTAGCGGCTAGCCGTATGGCCATCGAAAACGCCGGGCTGGATCTGGCTGCCATTGATCGTGTTCGGGCCGGCGTAATTTTAGGTTCCGGCGTAGGTGGTATCGAAACCTTGGAAGAACAGCACAAGGTGCTTATGGATCGCGGCCCTGGCCGGGTGAGCCCGATATTTATCCCAATGATGATTGCCAATATGGCTTCCGGCCAGGTGGGCATAAATTTCGGTTTGCGCGGCTGCAACGTGACTACCACCAGCGCCTGTGCTTCCAGCGCCAATGCCCTGGGGGATGCCTTTAAAATCATCCAGCGCGGGCAGGCTGATTTAATGATTAGCGGGGGCACTGAAGCACCGCTAACCCCGCTGGCCGTGGCCGGCTTTTGCTCCATGAAGGCCCTTTCCACCCGCAATGATGACCCGGCGGGGGCTAGCCGTCCCTTTGACAAAGGTCGTGACGGCTTTGTTATCGCTGAGGGCTCTGTTATCTTGATTCTGGAAGAAATGGAGCATGCCTTAAACAGGGGTGCTCAGATCCTGGCTGAAATTACCGGTTACGGCGCCTCCTGCGACGCTTATCATATCACTGCACCCGATCCCGAAGGCAAGGGTGCTGCGCAGTCCATGCGGGCGGCTTTGGCGGATGCGGGGCTTGCCCCGGAAAAGGTGGATTATATTAACGCGCACGGCACTTCCACAGATTTGGGTGATAAGCTAGAGACAATGGCCATCAAAGAAGTATTTGGCGAACATGCCCGCAAACTGGCTGTCAGCTCCACCAAGTCCATGACCGGACACCTGCTGGGCGCGGCCGGCGGCCTGGAAACTGCGGTATGTGTGCTGGCCATTAAAAATAGCTTAATTCCTCCAACCATTAACCTAAACGAGCCGGATCCTGAATGTGATCTGGACTATGTGCCCAACACAGCCCGCAAGACTGATCTAGCTGTGACCTTGACCAACTCCTTTGGCTTTGGCGGTCATAACGCGACTCTGGTGATAGAAAGGTATGTTGCGGAAAGGGATAGCTAAGATGGAGCGTTTTACTGATATAGTTAAAGATTTGCAAACCAAATTGCACTACGCCTGGCGCAATCCGGAACTTTTGCGCCTGGCGTTGGTGCACAGCTCTTTTACTTATGAGAACAGAGGCCGGGAAGAGCAAAATAATGAACGGCTCGAGTTTTTAGGTGACGCCGTTCTGGAATTGGTTATAAGCGATTATTATTACAACCAGTTACCCCACAAGTCAGAAGGCGAGCTAACTAAAATGCGTGCCCTGACGGTATGTGAACCATCTCTGGCCACGGTAGCCCGTCGCCTGGAATTGGGGCGTTATATTTTTATGGGACGGGGCGAAGAGCGCTCCGGCGGACGGGAAAGACCTGCTTTACTGGCGGACGCCTTTGAAGCCCTGCTGGGTTCTGTTTACCTGGATGCGGGCTTTGAAGAGGCCCGCCGGGTGGCGCTGCAGCAGCTTGCCGATATTATTGAAGAGGTAAAATCAGGTCATACTGTGCGTGATTATAAAACCGACCTGCAGGAAATGCTTCAGCGGAAAAGCGCCGATCCTATCCAGTACTCGATTATTGACGAAGAAGGCCCCGACCATGATAAAATCTTTACTGCAGCGGTAGACTACCAAGGTAAAAGAATGGGTTGGGGCCGCGGCCGGACGAAAAAAGAAGCGGAACAGCAGGCGGCCAAGATGGCTCTGATCAATTACGCGCCCAAGATTCTTTAACCGTGCAGTAGCGTGATGGCACAGGATTAACCGGGAGGTTTATCAATGGGATTTTTCGGTAGATTAAAGGAAAGCCTGAGCAAGACCAGAAAAAACTTTGTTGAAAAAATTGATTCTATTGTCACCGGCCGCAAGGTAATTGATGAAGAACTATATGAGGAGCTGGAAGAAGCCCTGATCCAGGCGGATGTCGGCATTGATGCTTCGCTGGAACTAGTTGAAAATTTACGGGCTGAGGTTAAATCACGGCGGATCAGCAACCCGGAAGACCTGTATACCGTGCTCAAGGAGTTGATCCAGGATATTTTGGGCGTTGCATCCACCGATATTAATATTAACAGCGCCCAGCCGGCCGTCATTATGGTGGTGGGGGTCAATGGCGTGGGCAAGACGACTACCATTGGTAAGCTGGCCCATTATTTTAAGGCCAACGGCAAAAGTGTACTCCTCAGCGCTGCAGATACCTTCCGGGCGGCTGCTATTGACCAGCTGGAAATATGGGGTAACCGGGTGGGAGTGGCGGTAATTAAGCATTCCGAGGGCTCTGATCCCGCCGCAGTGGCATTTGATTCGATGCACGCCGCCCAGGCCAGGAAAATTGACGTGCTGATAGTGGACACCGCTGGCCGGTTACACACTAAAAGCAATTTGATGGAAGAATTAAAAAAAGTACACAGGGTGATAGGCCGGGAAATGCCGGACGCCCCCCACGAAGTTTTGCTAGTGCTGGACGCTACCACAGGACAGAACGCCATTAGTCAGGCCCGCCTTTTTAAGGAGGCCGTGGGAGTAACAGGGATCGCTCTGACTAAATTGGACGGTACTGCCAAGGGCGGAGTTGTGATTGCTATAAAACAGGGTTTAGATATTCCTATTAAGATGATCGGTGTTGGGGAAGGCATTGACGATTTGCGTCCCTTTGACGCCCGGGAATTTGTGGATGCCCTCTTTGCCAGAGATAATAAACCAGCGGAGCAGTAGGTTGTATTAAATCATCGACTAAGGACACGAGACGCTGCAAGGCGTCTTTTTCTTGGACCGGACATTCTGTAAGTAATATTGGAAGCTTATCTCACAATAATAAGGGGATAGCCATTCTTCAGGCTATCCCCATTGCTGCTTCCATTCAATCCCTTATAATCTAACCAGCAATTCTTTGCCGATGTCATATTTATAGCTTTTAATCAGCTGTGATTTATGATCATAAAAACTAATGGTAACGGTTGTGGGCTCAACATCAGCCAGGCGATAAAATTCTGCGGCGATCTTTTCACAGATGCCGACCACATTATCTTTAATGTCATCGCTTTTCATTACATCCCAGGGGCTGGTGATAAAATATTTTAAGGCCGCTAAATCAACGGTAATTTCATCATTCTCGGCGTAGTTAATAAAAACAACCGCGAAAGTGATACCGCCGATATCAAATCTATCGCCGTCTACTTTAGCCTCAACTTCAAACACATCATTCACCGAAAGGTCGTTATAATTTCCCGCCAGGTCGCCGGCTCCTTTTTTAACATATCTAATCACCGTGTCATTGTTGTGGGTATTGATAATTTCGCACTTAACGACAGTCTGCTTGGCTAACTTGTTGTGGATATCGCGGATCAGGTAATTCAACCAATTTTTGATATAATTTTTCTCTAAATCATCCCACTCATCCGCATAAGTGACCAGGTTCACATAGACCTTCACCTCGGCCCGGTCAGCACCGCCGTCCAGCGTGAGTTTTTCCACCGGTATATATTTAATGGCGGCATGATGGCTCAACAGGTAGCTTTCTAGTTCGGACTGGGCGGCTTGAGCAGTTTCGCCATCATCTTCCTGTTCTAAATCGACCTGAATTCTGGCCATAATGGCAGCCATTTCGCCCCTGGTGATGCCATTCTGGGGTAGGAATTTATTGCCAGGTGTACCATTAATATAGCCTGCCTGGTACATAGCTATAATGTATTTTAAATCATCCTCGTCGATCATTGAACTATCCGCAAAGGTTGGACTGGCGTATTTAACCGGCTCCAACAAACCCTTGGCCTCCAGCGCTTTGGCCAACGCCAAACAGGTTTGCAACCGGGTGGCCGGCTGGTCAGGCTGGAACTGGTCCAGGCTGATTATTTTTAAAGCGACAGCTTGCTGCACCGCAGTTTTAGCCCAGCCAGGCACTGCCTGCAGCTGGATACTGTCCGTAGCCTCGCCGGCAGTGCCATTGAGTTCCACCAATCTCATCAGCAGAGTAATCATCTCTGCTTGGCTTGCGTTTTTGTGCGGTCTGAAACTGCCGTCAGTGTAGCCGCTGATCAGCCCTACATCTGCCATCTGCTGAATGGAAGCACTGCACCAAAGATTTGCAGCATCCTTAAACTTGTTACCCATCATCTGAATTTCGCTGTCTGCAATGGTCTTGTCCTGGCTCCCTGCCTTTGCTGCATTGTCCGGCACGGCCCAGGCAGCACTTATCGATGATGTTATAAGCAGCAGTCCTGTGATCAGGAATAGCGTGATCCTTTTCAAGTGTCAAACCTCCCTTTTGGCTTTATTGATGCAAATCCGGAACAATACCAAGCCCCCAGGCAGTATAAGCGGCTCATGGATAAAGCTTAGCCGGTTTTTTTTGCCCTTATGCTATGCAGGAGTTTGGTAGACTTCTATATGATTATTTTACCACAATTGCTAATTAAAAGAGTAATAATTATCAGGCTTTCGCTGCGTTGAATACTATGGATAACAAATGCAAAAGGCGGAGCAAACATCTCCCCCTGGGAATATAAGCAAGGACAATCTTAGGTCGGTCATGGCGCTTTGGCCAGATTACGGGCTATTCCAGGTACAGCCAGGTGTAAAAAGAAAATCCGGTAGACAGGAACTGGTTAATTAAGCCAGTGTTCTGCCTAGCGGATTTTTATACCGGGCAAAGTTTTCCATCAAGTAGTAAAGCCCTAAAGCGTGTGGTGCCCTAGGCGGTCCTCGCTTTGTCTATCTGCATCTAATTCAAGACTGCTGTTTAAGCAAGTTCTTTATAGATGTGTACGAGCAGCTCCCCATCCAGGACATCATTATCCTTCTCTTGTACGAACTCAGGTAATTTCTCTTTAACGACCTGAAAATGAGGAGACTGTCTGTGGGCTTCTAAAGCTTCCTCATTGATATATTGTCCGACAATCATTACTTCCAAAGGATTTTCTGAGGAAACATATGGCGTGTACTTTATACAACCTTGTTCATTTTCCTGGGTCTCTTTAGCCAGGGATATAAGAACTTCATTCATCAACCGTTCCATGCCCGGTTTAGCGATTACTTTGGCAATAGCTGTAATCATATAAATGCCCCTCCCCAAAATAGTTACATACTTAGCATACTACAAAAAAAGATAAAACCTTATTTTCTAAATATAAAAACTTTATATGCGGGCAATACACCCATTATGATTCAACCATAGGTAGCAACTGAAATCTATGGTAAGCTTGTTGGGAATCGCAGCTGAGATTTATTTATGAATTTAATTCCAATGACCCCTAAATCGCGGCAGGATTACCGTTATTTTAGCATTGTTCGGTTTTGGCGGCTCGGGTGATGATGAAAATGAACCGGCTTGAATTAAATGTATGAATATGCTACCATCTTATGGTATCATGAGCAGAGAAAGCGGTGATTAGGATATGTTTTGTAAAAATTGCGGCCAAGAGATAGATGACAATAGCCGTTTCTGTAAGCATTGCGGTGCGCAGCTTGATGGCGGTGGAGCAAGGAACGGCGGTGCAGGTTCTCCTGCTCAGGCACCGGCGCCTAAGTCCAGGACCTGGATGACCCTGGTGGTCTTGGTGTTATTGATTGGCGCCGGGTTGACCGCCTGGAAGGTGGGCAGTGGACTGAAAGGTGGTAACCTTGTCCATCTGCCGGTTGAGGACTTGGTCAAAGAGGCTGCCGTGACTATCCACCAGGGCAATAATATTGTCAATGGGGGCCTGGTGGCTCAGCAGGAGGACCGAGTTTTTTATATGAATCCCAGCGCCGGCTTGCGGCTTTATAAAATTAACGCTGACGGCAGCGGGCGCACTCGAATCAACGACGATAAATCAACCTTTATCAATGTGGCGGGTGACTGGCTGTATTATGTGAACGCCAGCGATGGCAACAAACTGTATAAAATTCGCACCGACGGCAACCAGCGCAGCCAGCTCAACAATGATGATATAAGCTTCATCAATGTTGCCGGGGAGTGGATTTATTACAGCAACGCCAGTGATGGCAGCAGGCTCTATAAAATCTGCACCGACGGCAGCGGGCGCACCCGGCTCAATGAAGAGCAAACAACATTCATCAACGTGGCTGGGGACTGGGTTTATTACAGCAACGCCAGTGACAGCGGGAGGCTGTATAAAATCCGCCCTGACGGCAGCGAGCGCACCCGGATCAATAAAGATCACTCAACCTTTATCAACGTGTCCGGGGACTGGATTTATTATGCCAACGCCAGTGATGGCAATAGCATCTATAAAATCCGCCCTGACGGCAGTGAGCGTACCCGCCTGAATATTGATCGGACAGCCGGTCTCAATGTGTCCGGGGACTGGATTTATTATACCAACTCCAGTGACGGCAACAAGCTGTATAAAATTCGCACCGACGGCAGCCAGCGCGCCCTGCTCAATCGTGAGGCGTCGCTGTGTGTTAACGTCTTAGGAGGCTGGATTTATTATCTGAACGACCGGGATGGCGGCATGCTCAACCGGGTCCGCACTTATGGCGGCCGGGATAAGGATCTGGTACAGTAAGCTCAGCTGGGGGCATGCGCTATATTGGGTCCTCTGCTGCCGGCCTCAAATGTCACCATGAAGTTTAAGGCAGGACGCCCTGGCCGAACACTGAAGTGGTTAAAAGGTTTTATCGCTATCCAGCAGAATGGTAACGGGGCCATCATTAACCAGCTCCACATCCATATGGGCGGCAAAAATACCGGCTTGCACCCGGGCAATGCCCAAACTGCTGAGCTTATCCAGCAAGTAATGGTAAAGAGTCCTGGCGGTTTCTGGCCGGGCGGACCCTGAAAAGGAGGGTCGCTTGCCTTTGCGGCAGTCCCCGTATAAGGTAAACTGCGAAACCACCAGCAGCTCACCCTGGATATCTCGCAGGGACAAATTCATTTTTCCCGCGTCATCTTCAAAAATCCTCAACTCGATGATTTTGTTGGCTAAATAATCGGCTGCGTCGGTTGTGTCGGTGCTGCCGATACCTACCAGCACCAGTAAACCTCCGGCTATTTGCGCCACAACCTGTCCATCAACTACCACCTGTGCCTTTTTTACCTTTTGTATAACTGCGCGCATCTTAATCTCCTTTTCCCTGGTCGGCCAGGTTATCTATAATTTTAGCACCCCGATTGATTTGTATATAACATATTCGTGCATTTAATTGTCGAACAATACTATTATATTACAGAAAATTTTACTGAAAAAGGCATACCTGGATCTTCTGCCAATAAACCAAAGTAACGGTCTCAAACCAATGCGGGCCTGTGGCCGGCAGCTATAGCTCCATCTGCAGCCGGGTAAGGTGTGATAGCTGAATTACCCCGGGTATAAATTAACTGGCCTACATAATTATCACTATCCCAGTAAACAATAGCCAATAAATCTAACTTTTTCATTAAGGGATGGAAAAATGGCTGCCGTTGTTGCTTTTATTAAGCGTTGCTTTGGCCAGTGGAAAAGGAGGCCAAGTAAATGAACAAAAAAATTATCATCCTGTTGCTGGTGTTTAGCTTATCTGCCCTAATGGGAGGCTGCTGGAGCCGCAGCGAAATAGTCGAGGAAGCCATTGTGCTGGGTACTGGGGTTGATTGGACGGAAGATGGGCAGATTCGGCTAACCGTGCAGATTGCCAGTCCGGGTGCCTTTATTGCCGGTGGAGAAGCGGGAGTTGGTGGTACACAAGCCCCGGCCTGGGTGGTCTGGGCAGAGGGCAAAACCATTCAGGATGCTGAACGCTACCTGGCCATGAAGGTTCCCCGTGAGATCTATTGGGGCCACAGCGTAATTTTAGTGATCGGGGAAGAGATGGCCAGGCAAGGCACCAGCCTGGTGACCAATTTCTTTACCCGCTTTAGGCAGCCACGGGAAATCATGTGGTTCATGGTTGCCAGGGGAGAGGCCAAAAAAGTGCTGGAAGCCCAGCCCTGGCTTTCCCATACTTCTGCCCAGGCGGTGGGCTTTTTAACCAGGATGGAAACCGGTTTTTCCGTGCATCTTTGGGAATATGGCGCAATGCTGTCAAATAAAGGAGTGCAGCCGGTAGTTACCGCAGTGGCCGTAAAAGAGGTGGCGGAAGCCCGCGGCCCCGGGGCGGAAGGAAAAGCACCTGCCCAGCAAGGTGTAGAACTCTCCGGCGTAGGAGTATTTAAAGAGGATAGGCTGATCGGCTGGCTCGATCCAAATGAAACCAGGGGACTGCTCTGGCTTAAGGGAAAGGCCCAAAAGGGTGCAATTACTGTGCCCAGCCCGGGTGAACCGGAGCGCGAGGTATCCATTGAGATCAGGCGGAGTAGTACGAAAATCGAGCCGGAATATGACGGGGAGAATCTCTGTTTTAATGTCAAGATTTATGTAGAAGGTGACATGGTGGAACAGCAAAGCCGGGTGAATTTAGCTACACCCGAGCACAGTAACGCCCTGGAAAGTGCCATGAGCGAAGAAATTAAGAATAGATGTATCATTACACTGGAGAAAGCACAGTGGGAGTACGGCGTTGACATCTTTGGCTTTGGGGAAGCTTTCCACCGAAAATACAAAAAGGATTGGCTGAAACTGCAAAACAACTGGGACGAGGAATTTTCACGAGCGGGGGTTAATATTACCGTGGAAGCACACGTGCGGGAGATTGGACTATTAACCGCACCGGCAAGTGTGCAGGCAGAATAAAACACACTCCAACTTCATATTACAATTTAGAGGCTGATATATTATAATATTCAATAGTTAAATCAAAAGAATTTTTGAACCGGGGTGATTATGATATATACTGAGAAAATCAAGGAGCAGCATGATGAGATCATTGCTATTATCAGGGAGTTAAGGGAGGATGTTTATTCAGTAGAAGATATTTTTGAAAATACCCTGCTGATCGCCTTAAGACTGGGTCAGCTAAATCATGCCCTTCACTCGCACCTGAAGTTCGAGGATGAATTTCTTTACCCCTGCCTACAAGCCAGCGATAATGACTATACCAAGGAAACCGCCGGTACATTAATAGAAGAAATGGGCGGACTGGCCCAAAAACTCACTGCATATATTAAACAGTATATCGGTAATCCCAATACCATCAGAGAAGACATACCGAAGTTTGCCCTGGATACAACTGACTTATTGGATAAAATTTCAGCGCGCATTGAGACTGAGAATAAAGAACTGGTCGACTTGTTGAATGCCAATCCAGCTTGTAATATAAAACGACCATAAAGCGCATCACTCGGTGTCTACTCCCTTGATCGGGATGGATGCAGTCAGCTTGGTAGTGCCATGATGACAAGCCAGTTACCAGGTTCGCCTTCGGTGTTTTGCCTCATAGCCAGGCCGGCAATGGGGTGCTTTTTTATACTTGCTAAGGATTAAAGTACTGAAAAGCACTCGCAGAGAGAACCGAGTGGGCGTGCTTTTCTTGATAAATTACGAGGTGAGAAGCATGTGTACACTGCTTATGGCATATAAGTTTCATCCCGATTATGATTTTATATTCCTTGGCAATCGGGATGAATATAAAGACAGGCCTGCTCGTGCCGCTCATTTCTGGCCCTCTTACCCGAATCTGCTGGCCGGGATTGATTTAGTTAAAGGCGGGACCTGGACCGGCATTACCAGAGAAGGACGCTTGGCTTTTGTCACTAACTACCGGGATTTTTCTCTACCTAGAAGTTCTACCCTTTCCAGAGGCGCCTTAACCCGGGATTTTTTAATTAAGTCCATTCCACCACTTGCTTACCTGCAAAATGTCCATGTACAGCGCAGTGCTTATGATCCTTTTAACTTAATCGTGGGTACACCCCATGAGCTATATTACTATTCTAATATGGAAAACCAAATTCGCCTGCTGCAGCCGGGGGTGTATGGGTTAAGCAATGCTTTGCTGGACACTCCCTGGTTTAAAGTAACCAAAGCCAAGGAACGCTTAATCTGTCTCTTGGCTACTGATTTTTCCGTCCAACAGCTCTTTGATATATTAGCGGATAGAGAAGTGACTCCGGATGAACAGCTGCCCCGGACCGGGCTTACCCTGGAAAAAGAGAGAGCTTTGTCATCTATTTATGTTGACATCTCTAACTACGGCACCCAATTTCAAACCGTCATCTTGATTAGAACCGGTGGAGAAGTGCAGTTTTATGAGAAATCCTCAGTGGGTGAGGACAAATGGCAGCAATCCTCCTTTTTCTTTAATTTGCAGTAAATAACGGTATTTGGGCCGCCTTCCTAAACTGTATCAATCTACTCCGCGTCATAGTAACCCCTTGCCTTCAAGAAGTGGTCAAGTCCTGACCAGTGCGCTTAAGATAATTATATAGCTTGCCTGCTAACTTCTAAGAACGCCACAGCCGGGCACTGAAGAAGACCAGTATCGTATAGATTTCCAGACGGCCTATCAGCATGCAGATGGCACACAGCAGTCGCCCTGCTTCTGGAATGGCCGTATAATTTGCGGTCGAACCTACCATGCCAAAACCTGGCCCGACATTGCCCAGGGAGCTTGCCACAGCCGATAAGGCACTGAACAGGTCCACGCCCATGGCCGTAATCATTAGGGTGCAGAGAAACAGCAGTCCGAAGTACAAAAAAAAGAAAGATTGCACATTTTCCACCAGCTCCTCCGATATTACACTGCGGCCCAGGCGCACCGGGATGACCGCCTTGGGGTGGATGAGTTTGGCCACCTGGCGGAAGGCACTTTTGGCCAAAATTAAGTAACGCACGTTTTTGATGCCGCCCGCGGTGGAACCGGCACAACCGCCGATAAACATGAGCAGAAAAATTACCCCCTGGCTGAAGGTCGGCCACAGGGTATAGTCGGCGGTGGTTAAGCCGGTAGTGGTTAAAATTGATACCGTTTGGAAAGCGGATTGGCGCAGCGCTGTGCCCACAGAATAGCCTAGCATTGATACTAGGTTAATGCTGATAAATAGGCAGGCGGTTAAGGTCACGGCCAGGTACAGTTTGGTTTCGGGATCTCTCCACAAAGGGCTGAAATTGCCCCGTATCGCATGATAGTGCAAGGTGAAGTTCATGCCGCAGATGAACATGAAAAAGATCATGATA
Organism: Sporotomaculum syntrophicum; assembly: GCF_009932395.1. Taxonomy (GTDB): domain Bacteria; phylum Bacillota; class Desulfotomaculia; order Desulfotomaculales; family Desulfallaceae; genus Sporotomaculum; species Sporotomaculum syntrophicum. The sequence continues at coordinate 433,640 of NZ_LSRS01000001.1, read as the reverse complement.
TACTCGGCCGCCGGGTTATTTAAAGCGCCTGTACTGGCATTATAATTGGAAAAACCACCGGTGCCTACGCAGCTAAAGGTGTGGATAAAAGAGTCGAACCAATTTAGGCCGGCTATTTTTAAGGCGACAAGGCAGGCGACAGTGACGATAATATACAGTTTGTATAATTCCCGGGCGGTCTGAGCGACCCGGGGCAGTACCTTGCTTTTGTTCGGCCCCGGCACTTCAGCCCGAAATAGCTTCAGGCCGGCAATTTTTAAAGAAGGAATCAGCGCCAGAGTTAACACGATGATGCCCATACCGCCCAGCCAGTGGGTGGTGCTGCGCCAGAACAGTATGCTCTTGGGCAGGCTTTCAATATCTTTTAACACGGTTGCTCCGGTGGTGGTAAAGCCGGACATGGCTTCAAAAAGGGCGTCGATGAACCCCGGAATAGCCCCGCTGACCAGATAGGGCAGTGCTCCAAACAAGGCCATTAGCAGCCAGCTGGCCGAGGCAATCACAAAACCTTCCCGGTACCCGACATCGCTTACGGGAATCTGCCGGCGTGATAAGGGCAGGCCAACAAACGTCAGGAGCAGGATGGTTAGGACAAAGGCGAGATAAGCCTTTTCCTGAAGATAAAGGGCAATGCCCAGGGCAGGCAGCAGGGAGCCCGCTTCAAAGAGCAGCACCAGGCCGAGTGCGCGTAAGACTAGTGGCCTGTTCAAGCCGAAACTCCTCCCAGTCCACACATGGCTTCAATAATGTTTACGTTATGACAAAGAGCAAAGACCACTAAGCGGTCATGCTCCTTGATGATATCATTCCCTTTAGGGATAATTATCTTGTGGTCCCGCATAATGGTGCCAATGATCATGCCGGCCGGCAGTCCGGCTTTGTGCAAGGGTCGACCGACGATTTTGCTGTCAGGCTGAACGATTAATTCAAGGACCTCGGCCTTTTCATTGAGCAGAAGGGAAAGGGAGAGCAGGCGCCCGCCTTTAATAAACCGCAGTACCTCGCTGGCCGTGATCAGACGGGGGCTGATGGCGTAGTCTACACCCAGCTGTTCAACCAGGGGCGCATACCCGGGGCGGCTAACCTTGGCGATCACCCTTTTTGCACCCATTTGCTTAGCCAGTAAGGCCAGCAATAAATTCTCTTCGTCGAGACCGGTAACGGAGACAAAGGCATCCATATCCTTAACGCCTTCATGGCTCAGCAGCTCCAAATCCGAGCCATCTGCACACAAGATGAAGGCTTCGGGTAGCTGCTCGGCCAGCTCCCGGCAACGCTCGCTGTCCTGTTCAATGAGCTTTACCTTCATGCCCTGAGCGCAAAGCCTTTTAGCCAGATAAAAACCGATGCGCCCACCGCCCAGGAGCATCACGTTTTGTACCCGGACGCGTTTCTTTTTCACCCTGGCGCAAATCTTATTGATCGCGTCTGCATGTCCCAGCAGGTAGATGGTATCACCGGGTAAAACAACATCCTGGCCGGTGGGGATAAGCATGCTGCCGTTGCGGGATATCGCTACAACGAGCAGTGAAGGGGGAATATCCAGCTCCATCAGTTTTTTGTTCACTAATAACGACATGCTCTCGCTTACAGTTATATCTGCCAGCTGAACCTTGCCTCTGGCAAAGGGTTCCATATGCACCGGCAAAGCCATGGTGAGGAAACGGTTAATTTCTACCGCTGCCGCGAATTCCGGGTTAATGATCAGGCTAATACCCAACGCTTCTTTGCTGATGATTAAATTTTGGGCATAATCCGGGTCCCTGATGCGGGCGACGGTGCGTGGTATACCCAATTGTTTGGCCGTCATGCAGGCGATCATGTTGACTTCGTCGCTGTTGGTTACCGCAATTAGCAGGTCGGATTTGGCTACGTCGGGTGAGCTGAGGATTTTAGCGGTTGAACCATTACCCCTGATACAAAGGCAATCAAAATCCTCTTCAATTTTTTGCAGTCTCGCTTCGCTTTTTTCAATGATTACCAGGTCGTGCCCTTCTTGCAGTAAGCGCACGGCTATTTCCTTGCCTATTTTACCTGCCCCGATAAGAGTGGTTTTCATGATTGCACCTCATTAGTAGGTCCATAGTGTTGGTATGGCAGCGCGTGTGGCTACATCTATTCATTAGTGTAAACATTTAATGGTTCATATTTAATTTCTCTAACCAGGTAAATACATATACATCTCTCCTGCCGCTTCACCCTTGCTCAATATTTAATTTTTGGATGCCGTATATTCGTCATCGCCGGTTTCCAATTTCCTGCTATTATACTACTAGACCGAAGCTTACCAAAGCTTTATTATCCAAGGAATATCGCTAATATTTATTGAAAATAGCGCGTAGATTGTCTCCAGCACTCTATTGGGATAAATATGGCACTTGAGCTTGAGTAGTTTTGATATACGATGTACGGCTAAGAAAAGACTGATAGACCTATTTACATGTTGAATTAGATATTTAGGTTTCCAAATTATAATGGTGCAAAAAGAATTTTCTTTTCAAATGGTTTTGCTTAAAATACCATGATTAGATTGCTGGTTATCATGGAAAGGTGGTAAAATAATGTCGAACTGCTTCATTAAATGAGGTGTATATTGAAGTGCAACAAAAGGCAAAAAGAAAAAGCAAAAAGCGGTCTGACTACAGTGTCAATAGAAAACTAATCTTTTCCATACTCTTATTAAGCTTGCTAATTATTCTAATTTGGGGCTGCGGCACTCCTGAACCAAACGCTGATATCCCGCAGGGGACATCAGCAGAGCCCGGTTTAAAACCTGCACCTCCAGTAGAGCTAGAACTTGAGCCACAGACTGAGCCGGCTCCGGCAGAAGAACCAACCCCGGTACTGGAGCCTGCTGCAACACCAGCTCCGATCCCGGTGGAAAATCCCGTTCCGGCTCCGGTGGCCAACAATAATACAGACCTGGAAGGAACAGCTTCTAAACTAGTTTGGAGTGGTATCAGCAGCTCCGGGGGCAAACCAATTGCCTTAACCTTTGATGCAGGCTGGGAGTATGCCCAAACCATGCAGCTGCTGGATGTACTGGCGCAACATCAGGTTCAGGCCACTTTCTTTTTAAGAGGGGGTTGGGCCAAGGACCATCCTGATCTTGTCCGAGCAATTTTCGAACGGGGACACTTAATCGGTAACCATTCACTGGCTCATGGCCACATGGCGAGTATGACCAAAGAGCAGATGGCCGCAGATATTGCCGAAACGACCGGGATCATCAAGAACATGGTAGGCTATACGCCTTATTTGTTCCGGCCTCCCTTCGGTGAATACAATAACACGCTGCTCAATGTGCTGGGGCAGCAGGGCTACGCATATACCGTGATGTGGACCGTAGACTCCCATGACTGGGCCGAAGCGATGAATGGCGTCCAGGTTACCGAGCAGTACCTCATCGACAGGGTGCTGAACAATGCCTCGGCTAAGGGTATTGTCTTAATGCATGTGGGAGGCTACCAGACAGTCAGTGCCTTGCCGGAGATTATCACCGGGCTAAGGGCTGCCGGCTATACGCTGGTGAAGCTGGATGAACTGTTGCCCATTTGAGATTGGGTTTAAGAAGAATAGCATGACAGGCCATACTGCTTGTCCATGACCTCGGCGGAAGCCGGCATTGTCCGGAAAGCATCATAACAGGGCGGTTTTCACCTGTAGACTACAGGCTAATTAATTGACGAGGAGGTTTTATTATGATACGTCAGTGCAAAGCTTGTAAGAGGACTCACCAAAGCCCCAAGGGATGTATGTTAAGACCCATGAAAATTAAAGGGATAGAATATCTACCGCTCCCTTACGGCAAGGAGGCGGCATGGGAGCTGTATAAAATAACACCTGAACCCAACTGCCGGGATTGCGGAACACCACTGGGGAAATATCACCATTTAAATTGTTGTGTGGAGCAATGCCCGTTATGTGGTGAACAATGGATTACCTGTAAATGTAAAGTCGATAAATGAAATAAAATGAGATACCTTATATCCCGCAAAACAAGAAAATCTGCCACCTGTTGTGCAATATGTTCCCAGGCCATAGGAACAATCAATTCATATTAGGAACGTCAAAAAGTCCATCTCCATGGGGCTTCAATGTCGAGTTGTTGATGAAGCTACTTAGCTGTTAAGCCCTGCCTTTTTCCCGGGCTATCCTAGAGAACTTTTCTTGGGCATTAGCAGGCGGAACGTGCAGTACCTCGCGGCGGGTCATGGTTAACGCGCCGCTGGGGCAGGCCGAGGCACATACTCCGCATCCTAAGCAGGTTGCTTGATTTACTACCGGCAACTCCGCACCGCTGCTATGCACTTGCATGGTCATGGCCTTGATTTGGCAGTGCTCGGCGCAAATCCCGCACCCGCTGCAAGTTTCTTGGTTAAATTCCGGCATGAAGTTGCTGGGCTGGGTGGCGTATTGGCCGGTCTTATTGATGCCGGTTAAAATTACGCAGCAGCACCCGCAGCAGTGGCAAATGTAAGCAGGTTTGTTCAGCACGTTATCGCAGTTATGCACCAGACCAAGCTTTTCAGTTTCAGACAGTACCTGTAGTAGTTCATCCACCGTGGCCGGTTTGCCCAAACCCCTGCGGATAATCCATTCCGCAGCGCTGCCCAGTGAGGTGCAGACCTCCAGGGGAGCTCCGCAGGACTTGCCCAGGTGAGCTGCTTCATGGCGACAGGGGCAGACAGAAATAGCTCCTCCGCCGGATTGTCGGATAATTTCACTGGCCCTTTCGTACGTAAGCACCTCGGTTTCTACGGCTACCGGGATCACCTGTTCGTAAACCAGGGTGCGCATCATTTTAGTATCTTTACCCGCGAATTCTTCCCTGACCTCCGGGTGGTTGAAGTAAGCTTGAAAGAGCTCACCTAAATCTTTTAGTTTTACGCTATCCTGTACCCGCATGAAGGTATACTCAAAGAAACCCACTACCATCGGGACCAGCATGTAATAATAAGAATCCTTGCGAGGAATGTCCAGCACCAAGCCTTTTTCCGCCATGCCGTCGAGGATGATTTTTAGTTGCCCTTCCTCAATGTCGGTAAGCCTGGCGATTTTACCCAATGCTATCGGTACCATGGGAAATTTGCTGCCCACCATGGCCTCGGATTCAGTGTAAAGGCGGTGCAGGATAGCCATCAGGGTCTCGTTTATAGGCGTCCCCACCGGGTTTCTGTTTAGTCGTTCGGCCAATAGCCGGTAAACCTCGTCTTTGTTATGCACCAAATGCCCCATTGATGAGCCTCCATTGTATTTATTTCATGTCATCCCGCAGCTGAGGCTGCAGAGAATATTTCTATTTCCAGTCAATAATTTAGTACTTTATTAACAGTTAAAATACAACAAATCTATTATAACAGCTAGCTATAGGTTTCGTAAAAGATTAAGTAAATCATGGCAGGAGAATTTTTTTGTTAAAAATAGCTAAGAAACAACGGTTTTTTGCCGGGGCCTGCAGAGCAGGGGCAGCCAAAAAGGTTGCCTTTTTTTATTACATTTATTAATGAAAATTATATATAGCGTTTACAAATCTTACAAACAGTTAATTTGATATTAACAATTATTTGCTAAAGTAGACATGAAGTTAGTAAAGGTTGGAGTTAGGGCAGTTAATCATGATTATGTGTAGTATGGAGGCTCCAATGGAAACAAGGCTGTCTAATTACTATGAAAAAGGCATTAAGTATTTTTTCGGTTTAATTGCGGGAACTTCGATATTGCTTCTTTTCCTGATTTTTTCCCTGTTATTCCGGGAAGGCCTTGGTGTCTTTAGTAACGTAGGCGTGACGAACTTTATTCTGGGCACTAGATGGCTGCCGGTTTCTGAAACGCCTTTTTTCGGGGCGCTGCCGATGATCATAGGCTCGATAATCGTAACCCTGGGCGCCGGTATGCTGGCGATTCCAGCCGGTATTAGTATAGCAGTCTATCTGGCCGAGGTGGCGCCGCGCAGTGTTCGTGAAGTGGCCAAAGCTGTCATTGAACTGCTGGCCGGTATTCCCTCGGTGGTTTACGGTTTTTTGGGCTTGACGGTGCTGGCGCCGGTAATTAAGGATTTGCTTAACCTGCCCAGCGCACTTACCGCCTTTACCGCCGCGCTGGTCCTGGCCATCATGTCGCTGCCTACGGTGGTTAGCATTTCCGAAGATGCCCTGGATGCAGTACCCCGGGAGTATCGGGAGGCTTCACTGGCTCTGGGGGCAACCAAGTGGGAAACGACCGTTAAAATTGTGCTGCCCAGTGCCCGTTCCGGTTTAATGGCTGCCTCGATGTTGGGACTGGGCCGGGCCATTGGCGAAACGATGGCGGTGTTAATGGTGGCCGGGAATGCCATGATTATTCCCCATTTCATTTTTGACCCGGTGCGTACCATCACAGCTAGCATTGCTGCGGAAATGGGGGAAACGGTCCAGGGCGGGCTGCATTACCAGGCGTTGTTTGGGCTAGGTGTGGTATTATTTACCATTACCTTTGTCATTAACTTGATCACAGACCTTATTTTTACCAGAACTTCTTCAGTTAAGAGAGGCACGTCATTATGATGAATAAAAGGTTAAAGGAGAAAGCTGGTTTCGGAGCGCTGGCGGTGCTAACTTTTCTGGCGGTTGTCCCTGTGCTGGCCATAATCGGCTATCTGGTCTGGCAAGGCTGGCCGGCGCTGACCTGGGAGTTTTTAACGCAGCCACCGCGCAAGTTTTTGACCGAGGGCGGGATTTATCCTGCTATTATCGGTACCTTGGCGCTGACGGTAGGGACCATAATGGTGGCTATGCCGCTGGGCATTGGCACGGCTATTTACCTAGTCGAATATGCCGGGGAGAATGTTTTTACCAAGTTGATTAGGATAGCGATTATCAACCTGGCCGGTGTGCCGTCGGTGGTATATGGCCTGTTTGGCATGGGCATGTTCGTGCTGACGCTGGGCCTGGGGCGCTCCCTGGCTGTCGGCGCGCTGACGCTGGGTATTTTAACCCTGCCAATCATTATTTCCACTGCCGAAGAAGCGTTGCTGGCGGTGCCGGACAGCTATCGCTACGCCAGCCTGGCCCTGGGTGCCACCAAATGGCAAACCGTGCGCCGCGTGGTGCTGCCGGTAGCGTTACCGGCTATACTAACCGGGACTATCCTTGGTATTGGCCGGGCAGCGGGTGAAACAGCGCCGATTATGTTCACCGCGGCGGTGGTTTATACCCCCCGGCTGCCTGATTCCATCTATGACCAGGTGATGGCGCTGCCGTACCACCTCTATGCGATATCCACGGAAGTGCCCAACGTATCTCAGCATATGGCCTTTGGGGCGGCGCTGGTGCTGCTGGCCATCGTGGGGGCGATGAATCTGGTGGCGGTGGTTATACGCACGAGGATGAGGCTAAAACGTTTGCGGTAATGAAAATGTGTTAAAGGGTGATCAAATGGGAGATAAAAATAAAATGGAAACCAGGAACCTCAACCTGTATTACAAAGGCTTTCAAGCATTAATTAATGTCAGTTTCCCTGTTAAGGAAAACACGGTCACGGCCTTGATTGGCCCCTCGGGATGTGGCAAATCGACTTTTTTACGCACCTTAAATCGGATGAATGATGTCATTGAAGGGACCAGAATTAAGGGCGAAGTGCTGCTTGATGATGAGAATATTTATGACGCCGAGGTAGACCCGGTGGTATTGCGCAAGCAGGTCGGGATGGTTTTTCAGCGGCCTAACCCCTTCCCCATGTCTATTTACGATAATATAGCCTATGGCCCGCGCATTCATGGCCGTAAAAACAAGGACGAATTAAACGAGATTGTGGAAAAGAGCTTGCAGGCAGCGGCGCTCTGGGATGAGGTCAAAGACCGGCTGCATAAATCGGCGCTGGGGTTATCCGGAGGGCAGCAGCAGCGGCTAGTAATTGCCAGGGTGCTGGCGGTTGACCCGCAGGTCATCCTCATGGATGAACCGGCCTCTGCCCTAGACCCTATTTCAACCGCCAAGCTGGAAGACCTGATTCATCAGTTAAAAAGCAGTTATACTATTGTTATTGTTACCCATAATATGCAGCAAGCGGCAAGGGTTTCTGATTTTACCGGTTTTTTCCTGAACGGCGAAATGATCGAGTATAGTGTGACGAATACGATGTTTACAGCGCCGCGGATCAAGCAAACTGAGGACTATATTACCGGCAGATTTGGTTAAAAGGAGATGCAGTATGGTTAGAGAATCTTTTCAGGAACAGCTAAGCCAATTGAGGAATGACATGCTGCAAATGGGCAATCTGGTGGAAAACGCCATAGATATGACAGCAGCAGCTCTGGAGTACCAGGATCTGGAGATGGCTGAGAAGGTGGTTGTGGAGGATGACAACATAGACCAACTGCAGCTGGCTATCGAGAACAGGTGCTTTTCACTTCTGGCCTTGCAGCAGCCGATGGCCCGTGACCTCAGATTTATTGGTACGGCGCTTAAAATTAACACTGATCTGGAAAGAATGGGCGACTATGCCCGCAATATAAGCAAAATTATGCTGAAAATCGGCAGCGAGCCATTGATCAAGCCGATGGTGGATTTGCCGCGCATGGCGAAGCTGACGCGGCAAATGGTCAGCGAGAATCTGACCGCCTTTGTGCAGCAGGATCGTGCTTTAGCCCTGAAGGCCGCCGGGCATGATCATGAAATTAATAAACTATACAAGAATACTTTTACTGAATTAGCTGCATTAATCACCAGAGATACCAATACCAGTACGGTTACGCAATCCGTCTACTTAATGTTCATTGCCAGGTATTTGGAGCGCATTGGCGACCATGCTACTAATTTAAGTGAATGGATTATCTATATGATTACCGGGGAGAGACTTGAACTCGGTGATATGAGTACGATAGTTATCAACCAACCCGAAGCGTAGCATTTTAAGCCAACCGCATTGGTTCAAGATCAGGTTGAAAAAATTAAAAAGGGGAGAGATATGGATGTTGAAAAAATGGTCACGGATGTCATTAACGTTGGTTAGTTTACTGCTGGCTGCCGGTTTGGTGGTAGGCTGCGGAAACGGAGACAACAAAGAACAGAGACAGCAAAACGGCTCGGAATTTAGCGGTTCAATAGAGGTTAACGGTTCCACCACCGTAACACCCATTGCCCAGGGTTGGGCGGAGACCTTTAATGCGGAAAATCCGGAAGTTGATGTGGTCATCTCAGGTACCGGCTCCGGCAACGGGATTGCTGCGCTGATCAATGGTACCACTGATATTGCCATGGCCTCCCGCGAAATTAAAGACGATGAAAAGTCACAGATCCAAGGTGAAGTTAAGGAATACGTTGTGGGTCTGGATGCCCTGGCAGTTACCGTACACAAGGATAACCCCGTACAGTCCCTTAGCCTTGCCCAATTAAAGGACATCTTTACCGGCAAGATCACCAACTGGAAGGACGTGGGCGGAAGCGACGCGAAAATTCTGGTTTATACCAGGGACAGCAGCTCCGGCACCTACGAATACTTCAAAGAGAGCGTCCTGGAAGACGAAGAATTTGCGGGTAACGCTCGTAGTGCCGCCTCTAATGCTGCGATGGCCAACTCCATAAAAGGTGAAGAAACAGCCATTGGTTATGTGGGACTGGCTTTTGTAGATAGTTCGGTTAAAGCCTTGCCGGTTAGCGCTGAGGGTAAAAGCCCCGTGGAACCGACCGTGGAGAATGCTAAGAGCGGCGAGTACCCCATCGTACGCGAACTGAACATGTATACTGTCGGTGAAGCTGAAGGGATTGCCAAAGATTACTTAGACTTCGGATTAAGCACTGACGGTCAGGACATTGTTGAAGAAGTTGGCTACATTCGTATCGACTAAAAAATAAGAGCGGCTTAATAGGGCATGGCAAGCTACTTTATATAGCGAGCGATGCCCTCTTTTTTGCGCAAAAAGCGGCCACACTGTGCGCTGGCTAGAGCTGAGTACTGCTGCCTTGCCATCTTTTAATTGTTAGCCTTTGGTAAGGTGAAATAAAAGTTGGAGCCTTGGCCCAGCGTGCTTTCCACGCCAACGGTGCCTCCGTGGAAATCAATGAGATGTTTAACGATACTGAGTCCTAAACCTGTCCCACCCATGTCCCGGCTTCTGGCCTTATCCACCCTGTAGAACCTTTCAAATACCCTGTTCCGGTCTTCCGGTGGGATACCGATGCCGGTATCACGTACCCAGACAGTATAGTTTTTTTCTGTTTCGTCAACCTCAATCGTAATCCTGCCCTGCGCCGGTGTGTACTTAATAGCATTTTCAATCAGGTTAAATAAAACCTGCTCCAGCATATCGCTATCCGCTTTAACAGGCATTGTTTTTTCCTGCAAGTCCAGGGATAACTCAATGTCCGAATTCTCGGCATGTCCCTGCAATTTAGAGGCGGTGCTGCGAACAATGGCTAAAAGGTCTACTATTTTGAGCCTGGTATTAACTCTTTTGTGTTCAATTCTGGAGAGATCAAGCAAATCCTGAATTAACCTGCTTAAACGGCCGGTCTCCTGATCGATAATGCCGATAAATTCCCGGCAGGTCTCGCGCTCGTCCATGGCTCCATCCAGGAGCGTCTCAGTAAATCCTTTGATGGCGGTAACCGGTGTTTTTAACTCGTGAGAGACGTTATCCACGAATTCGGTGCGCATTCTTTCTAGTTTTCTGATTTGGGTAATGTCGTGGAGCACGGCTACAACACCGTTTAAATGCCCTTTTTCGTCCAGGAAGGGGGATATGGTTACCTCAAGGGCCATTTCCTGGGGGATGAGTATTTTAAGCTGCTTTTGCACAAGCTTACCCGTTTGCAGGGCTTCATTTATGCCCGAGGACAGTTTCGGGTCCCTGATGGAAGTAGCATGGGGTATATCGGCATCCCTGGGGGCCAAAAAAGCAAGAAACTTTTCGGCGGCCGGGTTAACCAGGCTGATCTGACCTTTCTTGTTGACAAAAATGACGCCGCTGGTCATGCTGGCCAATACTGCTTCTAATTTATTTTTACTTTCGGTAACCTGCTGTACTTTTTCTTGAATGGTACCGGCCATAACATCAAGGGTGTTAGCCAGTTCACCTATTTCATCACTGCTTTTGATACTTACCCGGTGGTCATAATCTCCGCCGGAAATGCGCTTGGCGAAATCTATTAAGGAGCCCAGCGGTTCAGTTACCTTTCTGCCGATGAGCAGGGTTACCGGCAGCGTGATCAGGATCACCAGCAAAATAGCCAGCAGCACCATCGACCACAGGCTAAATAGTGCCTGCCTGGTTGCGGCCAGGGATACAGCGACACGTACGAAGCCCGTCATTTTACCGCCGGCCTGAACCGGGACGGCTACGTACATCATGTCGCTTTTTAAAGTGCTGCTATAACGCACCGCCATGCCCGAACCCTCGGTCAGGACCTGCTGCAGTTCCGGCCTGGTTAGGTGGTTCTCCATCTTAGCGGCGTCTTCTTCAGAATCTCCCAGCACGGTGCCATTAAGATCTATAATGGTCACCCGGGTCTTGATGTCACTGCCCATTTGGTCGGCGATATTTTCCAGGGCAGGTTCGTTCCAGCTATCGGGCAGCCGATCAATCAGGTCGGATATTAACCTGGCTTCGTTGGTCAGCCTGGTTTCTAAATCATGGTAGTAGTATTTTTCCAGCGATTGATGCAGGTAAACACCCAGGATCAGCACGGACAGGATGACCAAACCGATACAGGTGGCGGTAAATTTCCATCTTAAACGTTTAAACTTGAACACTGTTTGTACCTAGTCCCCTTTGAATTTGTAACCCACTCCTCTTACCGTTTTTATATAGACCGGTTTTTTGGGGTTGGCCTCAATTTTTTCCCGGAGGTGGCTCACGTGGACGTCAACAATCCTGGTATCGCCGTCAAAAGCGTAATCCCAGATGTTGTTCAAGAGGGTGTCCCGGGTCATTACTTTGCCGGCATGCCTGGCCAAAACGTACAGCAGTTCAAATTCTTTCAAGGTAACCTCTACCGGTTTCCCATTCACGGTCACCTCATGTTTGCCGGCATCAATAACCAGTCCATCAATGCTGATTTTTTCACCGGGCTCACGTTGCTCCTGGCGTGATGTGTCTTCACGTACTGAGGTGCGGCGGAGCACCGCCTTGACTCGGGCTATCAGTTCCCTTGGGCTGAAGGGTTTGATCATGTAGTCATCTGCGCCAAGCTCTAAACCCAATACCCGGTCGATTTCCTGGTCTTTGGCAGTAAGCATAATTATTGCCACCGGATGGCCCTCCTGGCGGATCCTGCGGCAGACCTCCAGACCGTCCATTACCGGCAGCATTAAATCAAGGATTACCAAATCCGGTTTTTGGTCGTTGAGTAGGCGCAGGGCTTCCTCGCCGTTACCGGCCTGAAAAGTTATAAAACCTTCCTTTTCCAGATTGAAGGTGAGCAGCCTGACAATTGATTTTTCGTCGTCAACAACCAGTACCTTATATGCCATAATTAGGCCTCCGCTGTAGGTTCCCATGTTAATTGGTGTCAGACTCAAGTTTGACAGCACTATCCAAAGGAATTCAGTAATATCAACGGTTTCCGGGCACACCAAATAGACGTACCACTACAATATTCCTTTATATGGTAGATTTGTATCCTAGTATCCTTTTTGGCGGTCTGCTACCAACAGCCTTAAAAATATCAAAGATATTGCCCTTTAACTCTGTGCGCAAAATAAACTCTTCCTGACCGATGGTAAATTTAACAGCATGTAGTTTCCTTAGGTCAAGCATTAAATCTTTAAATCTATGCTTGCTGTCTTTAAGTAGTTTGGCCAGCATAACCTGTAAAACAAAAGCTAAGAAGCAGATAAAAATATGTCCGCGTACACGTTCTTCTTTCCAGTGATAAATCGGCCTTAAATCCAAGCTGCTTTTCATCGTCCGAAAGATTCTTT
>NZ_LSRS01000001.1:388498-418307 GCF_009932395.1 Sporotomaculum syntrophicum | reverse complement strand
TTCTTGTTGAACCGTCTTTATTTTTAAATGTTTTTGTTCTAGCATACATGGCACCTTAATTATAGCATGGCAATCCATATGCTAAAAGTTATTATATGGAAAACGTGGCACTACGCTTTTTGAATTTCTCTAATATTGACCCTTGATTTTACTGGGTTTGTTGGAGGTTAGATTCGAAAAATGATGGAAAACTGTCAAACTCGAGTCAGATAAATGCTAAATCATAATACCGGGGGAGTCAAGCATAATGTATTTTGGGTAAGCTTAGCAAAGCTTGCAGTCCCTAGTTAATATAAATACACCTTCTTTGCTCAATTAATAAACCTTACAGATTTATTACGAAAAATTTACATAAACATCGCACTAAATTAAAACTCATTTTTTATAATCATAACAAAGGAGGTGATAAATTAATGAAGTTAGAAGCTGATTTGCACGTTCATACCACCGCTAGTGGTCATGGATACAGCACTATTAAAGAAATTGTCGAGAGTGCCAGCCAAAAAGGTTTGAAAATAGTCGCCATTACTGATCACGGGCTGCAAATGCCGGGGGCGCCGCACTGGTATCATTTTACGAATATGATATCTTTGCCACGGGTAATGCAGGGAGTTGAGGTTTTACGGGGTGTGGAGGCTAATATCCTGGATATGCGGGGTAATATTGATATGTCGGAGCGGGTGATAACTGATTATTTGGATATCGTTTTGGCAGGATTCCATAATGGGGTTGGGTACACTGGCACCAACATTGATGAAAATACTCAGGCCATGATAGCAGCCATTAAAAACCCATACGTACACATCATTACGCACCCCGGCAATCCCAAATACCCAGTTGATGTCGAAGAAGTAGTGCTGGCAGCAAAAAAACATAATAAGGCGCTGGAAATTAATAATAGCTCATTTACCGTAAGACCGGGCAGCTACACATTTTGTAATCAGTTTGCCAAGCTGGCTAAAAAACACAATGTATTAGTATGTATTAACAGCGATGCTCATATTTGTTATAATGTTGGTGAACATACCAATGCATTGGCTCTGGCTCTACAAGCCGGCATACGCAAGGAGCAGATTCTAAATGCCTCAGCACACAGAATTGCTGATTTCTTGGCTTTCCACAAACAGCAGTCGGAACAAATTGCTCTTGCCCAATAGTTTTGAAAATACCTCGTAGATGATGCCTAATTTTAAAGAGTTTCAGCTAAATTTCTGTGGAATAACATATTTATTACCGTATGTTTAATGTATAATCTTCACTTTTCTATCTAACCATACATATAGTGCAAAATTAACTAAGTTGGAAATAACCTGCCGGTTTAAGGATAAGCTCCTTGCTCAGCAGTTTTTTTATTTTAATCGATTTGTTTGGCAAAGATATCTTGACAAAGCAGCGAATACTGTAATAATGAGAGGGATTAATAAATGTCCAATGGGAATACCGGAACGGAAACACAATCTAAAACTATCAAGATTCTGTAAAGGATGATGAAAGTTATGTTATTGAGTTGATGTAGTAATTATAATGGACTGTTAAGTATGCTGCCTATTCTGTCAAGTAAGCATGAGGAAGACTGGGGACTTGAAGATCCATGATGATGAAAGTAATTGAGCAGATCGAAAAAAAGATTAAAGACTTTCTGTGCGACTAAGGTATAATTACAAAGACAAAGGAGACTGTTAACAAAGGGATATTAATCGCAGCAGCAGATAACAGGCGTGTACCCTTTTAACTGATTTACAAACCTTACAAAAAATTAACATAAGCTTAACATTCTTTTGCTAAATTTATCATTATTAAAAAGATAACTTAGCTATTTTTTCGTTAACCCGTACTAGCTGAACTCTGTTCTTATAAGGCAGGAGGTTATGCAAATGATATTTAAAAAGAAAGATTTTTTCTTTACAACCCTGATGTTAAGTGCCCAAAACTTGAAAGAAGCCAGTGACCTATTCCTGGAGGAAATCAATAATTTGCGAGAAGTGGAAGAATACGCAACAAAAATCAAAGATCTCGAGCACAAAGGGGACGATTACACCCATGATATTATTCGCGCCTTGAATAAGACTTTTATCACGCCGCTGGAAAGGGAAGATATCCTTGGCCTGGCCACCAAGATCGATGACGTTATTGACGGCATCGAGGAATGCGCGGACCGTCTGTGCCTGTACCAGGTTAAACAGGCCGACGAATATATCGTAGCATTTGCTGAGAACATTGTTAAAAGCTGCCATGAAATAGTGGCGGCAATGGACCTGCTGGAACAAAAAAAGTTACCGGAAATGATGCAACACGTTTTTAGAATCAATGAACTGGAAAATGAAGCAGACAGTCTTTTGCGGGTATGTATCAGAAGTTTATTTGAAAAGACTGACGACCCGATCCTGATTATTAAGAAAATGCAATTATATGAGATGCTGGAACGGATCACGGATGTTTGTGAAGATGTAGCCGACATCCTTGAATCTTTGCAAATGCGTAATTCATAAGGAGATACAGCATGGATCCAGCAATTATTCTGGTTTTCATTGTGGTTCTGATGGCCCTTTCATTCGATTTTATCAATGGCTTTCATGATACTGCCAATGCCATTGCCACTTCCATATCAACCAAGGCATTGACTCCCCGGATAGCCATTATTTTAGCTTCTACCATGAATTTAGTAGGCGCATTAACCTTTACCGGTGTGGCCAAAACCATCGGCGGCCAAATTGCCGACCCCTTTGTGCTGGAAAATGGCCTGGTTGTTGTTTTAGTTGCCTTAATCTCAGCTATTTTTTGGAACCTGGTCACCTGGTATTACGGCATACCCAGCAGCTCCTCCCATGCCCTGATTGGCTCACTTGCCGGTGCGGTGGTGACTGCCGCAGGTTTATCCGGGGTTAATTTAGCTGGTTTTGTAAACATAATTGAAGCGCTTATTTTATCACCTTTTGTAGCCTTTGCCGTGGGTTATGTGATCATGTCTGTCTTACGGTTTTTCTTTAAAAATGCCAATCCTCAGCCGACCAACCGCGGTTTTAGATTGCTGCAGATATTTACCGCGGCGTTCCAGGCTTTTAGCCACGGCACTAATGACGCGCAAAAATCAATGGGTATTATCACCTTTGCCCTGATTGCCGGTGGGTTGCATACAACCCTGGACATACCCTTCTGGGTTAAATTATCCTGCGCGATAGCGATGGCTTTGGGAACCTCCGTCGGCGGCTGGAGGATTATCAAAACCGTGGGCGGCAAAATCATTAAGCTGCAACCCATGAGCGGTTTCGCTTCTGATGTAACCTCTGCAACGGTAATTCTCACTGCCACCGCACTGGGCCAGCCCGTCAGCACCACCCACGTGATATCTTCCGCCATCATGGGCGTTGGTTCGGCCAAGAGTTTCTATTCGGTAAAATGGGGCACGGCGCAGAAAATGGTAACCGCCTGGCTGATTACCCTGCCCATAACCTCCTTTATAGCCGGGCTGCTCTACTTGGTGGCTGCTATTTTTATTTGAAATGTAGTGGAGAGGCAGAATCATAATTACAGTAGTATTATTTGATTTCAATTCTTCAAAGCCTTATGGAAAACTTATGTCTATTATTAGTTGTCTACAGATATAAAGTAGTATTTTGCTGTGCTATACCTTAGCTAGCCATAGCAGGAGGTAACATATTTTGCTCACAGTTGGACTGGATATCGGTTCGGTAATGACCAAAGTAGTTTTAATGAGAGACGACATATGGCAAAGCTTTGTGATGCCGACGGGTTACAGCCCGCGGGAGGCGGGAGAGCAGGCTTTGGCAAGGCTCTTACAAGAGCATGACCTGACTCGCAGGGATATTGACATGATAGTTGGCACCGGTTATGGTCGTGTTTCGCTCTCTTGCATTGACAAGGCGGTCACAGAGATCACGTGCCACGCCAGGGGCGCCGACTATCTGGTGCCGGGAACCGACCTGGTCATTGATATCGGCGGCCAGGATAGCAAGGCGATCCTCACCGATGGAGCGGGAAACGTGACTAACTTTATCATGAATGATAAGTGTGCAGCCGGCACCGGACGATTTCTACAGGTGATGGCCGCCGCCCTGGGCTGTGAAGTTAGCGAGCTGGCTGAGCTGGCCGATAATGTCGAACCGGCTCAGATCAGCAGTATGTGCACTGTTTTTGCCGAGTCGGAGGTGATCAGCCTGCTGGCCCGGGGTGTCGGCAAGGACCGGATTATCGCCGGCATTCACCGCTCTGTGGCTAACCGTGTTGCCGCGATGGCTGAACGGCTGGGCACGGGAAATAGCATTACCTTCACAGGTGGAGTGTCTAAAAATGAAGGGGTGAGGGATTGTCTCGCCCGGGCATTGGGCAAAGAAATAATTACCGTGCCGGAGGCCAGTCTGGCCGGTGCCCTTGGGGCAGCCCTGATTGCCCGAGAAAAATTAAATAAACAGGCCTGAGCCGGCCTGTTTATTTAATTTTACCGAGAGCTCTAAACCAGCTAATTTGCTTATCAAGCTTTTCAGAAAAGCCTCTACGAAGCGGGGGAAGGTCACTTTTTACGCCAATGTAACAGATAAAGTTTGACCGGACAGGTTGAGGTAAATATGGGTGGAGGCAATCCTGCCCAGGTTGAGGCGGCGGGAAGCTAATGTTAATGTGAGGGTGCAATGAAACAACCGTTTCTTTGCACCCTCTGCTGTTTTACCGAAGCTTTTTGCCTGGTTTCTTCCCAAGACTTATATTAAATCATTAACGCTGCATAATAGAATTTCACATATGTAAAGTTCTGCGGTAGGTTAAAAACAAAAATTAGCTTTATTTAGGAATCTTTATTATTACGGCAGCATGTACCTATAAAAGAAAACTATTTGACTTGCTAATTCAATGGAAAATATTAATAACTCAAATAAAGGAATTTAATTGTCTAATTACTAAATATGATTTATCAATTCACATATCGGGACTGTATCTTAGAGGGGGTGCCAAAGTGGTCCAAAAGGTAGTGGATTATAAATGTAAAAGATCCGATACGGCGGGGATAAGCGAGAAAATTATCACTGACCTCAAATTGGAATTTCCGAAAAGCTATAACAACGCAAGTATTATGGCGGAAATTTCTCTAGCCATAAAAAAAGAGGAAGGCAACCGAGTATGCCTGTTACCCTTTTGCCATACGGTAGAGGCAGAAGCTCTGGGAGGTATGATTAATTTAAGCGAAGGAAAATTTGGTCCCCGGGTAGCAACTTATGCGTATAATTCCGAGGAAGAGCTTTTGCAATTGCAGGAGATTGATTTTAGCCAGGGAAGAATCGGTGAGGTATTAAAGGCATGCCAAATACTCAAGGCACATGGGGAGAAAGTTGTATTAGAAGTTTCAGGTTTTTTTACCATTCTAAATTCCTTAATCGACGTTACCAAAATCTTTAAAGCGTGGCGTAAGGATGCCCGGACGGTGGAGAAAATCTTCAACTTTTTAGCAAACAACTTGTACTTATTTTTTAAAGAGGCGAAAAAGGCTGGGGTGGCTATTGTCTCCTATGCGGACCCCGCGGGAAGTGTCAATATTATTGGGCCTAAGTATACGGAACTGGTCGCTAGGGACTTTACAGTGCCGTTTTTAAAAAAGGCAGCTGCTTTGGCAGACAACAATTTTATGATCCATTTATGCCCTAAAACAAGCTTGATTTTGCTCAGCCTGGAGTTGACAGCAAGAAAGACTTTAGATTTGGACCGGAGGATTAATTACGTAGAAGCCTGTTTAATGGCTATCGGCAGGGAAAAAATCATCGGGCAGGCGTGTATTAAAGATGCCCGGACCGTTTTAAATCATGGCAAAATTATAGCCTTACAGTTTGTTTAACCAGCTAGATTAAATACAAGGATTTGATGTTGCCAAAGATGTACTAATGATACCATCTATTCGGCGGCTCAAGAATGTATTGGCAATGCCGGAAAGTATTCGGTCATCCCATTAATATAGATTTATTTCATGGCTGAACGCATGATAAATGCAGGTTGAGGTGTTTTGGTTTAAAACAAGAAGGGTAGGGGTAAAATGATGATTCAGATGCCGGATGATTATGAGAATTATCTGGAGGCCAGAAAAACCGGCTTTACGCGAATAAAGGACTTAAAAGAACAGGGCAGAAAGATGGTGGGTATGTTTTGTGCTTATACGCCCTGCGAGCTAATTTCGGCTGCCGATGCGATTGCCGTGGGTCTTTGTGGTGCCCTGGAAGAACCAATCGCTTATGCCGAATTAAAGCTGCCCAGGAATTTGTGCCCCTTGATTAAATCCAGCTACGGTTTTGCGCTGAGCGGTATCTGCCCGTATTTCAATAATTCCGATATTATCATTGGCGAAACCACCTGTGACGGCAAGAGAAAAATGTACGAACTGCTGGGAGAAATGAAACCCATGCATGTGATGCAGCTGCCCCCCAGCCGTGAAAGCGACCTGGCGCTGGATTTTTGGGAGGCTGAGGTGATACGGGCCAAGGAGTTTATTGAGCAGCATTTGGGCGTAGAGATTACCGATGCTAAGCTGAGGTCGGCTATTAAAAAGGAAAATAGGCTGCGTAGAGCGATACTTGGTTTGTATGAACTGGGCAAGCTTAATCCCAGCCCCATATCCGGTTATGAAATCGGCAATGTTTTGGATTGGAGTGAGTATGCTTTTGAAACTGAAGCCATTATTGCCAGGCTGGAGGATGTCACAGCCAGGTATTTAGCAGAATATAGACAGAATCTCGAGGGTACCCAATCCAATCGACCCAGAATTTTGATTACGGGCTGCCCCACCGGTGGGGTGCGGGAAAAAATCATCCGCCGGATTGAGGATTTAGGCGCGGATATTGTTGCTTATGAGAACTGTAGCGGTCCCCGAGCCATGATGGATTTAGTGGATGAGGAAAAGGAGCCGGTTCGGGCGATTGCCGAAAAATACTTTAGGGTAAACTGCTCGGTTTTAAGCCCCAATCCCGGGCGGATGGAGGCTTTGCGCTCGATGATAGTGGATTATCAGGTGGATGGGGTTGTTGAGGTGGTCTTAACGGCCTGCCACACTTTTGCCATTGAATCTCATTATGTAAAAGGGTTAGTTAACGAGGAAATGAAGATTCCGTATATGTATATCGAAACTAACTATTCCAGCGCCGACCAGGGCCAGACGGATACGAGGCTTGGCGCGTTTATTGAATTGCTGAGCCCTGTGACCAAACGGATGAAGCGGGAGTCCGCCGGCAACTCTCTACCTGCTAGGGAGGTTTACCGTGAGTACTCAGATTAACATAGTATCTGGATTTTTGGGGGTTGGTAAGACCACCTTGCTAAAAAAATCATTCCATACCTTCAGGGCACAACCGTTATATTAGAAAACGAATTTGGTGATGTTGGTATCGATGCGGATATCATTCAGGAGGAGTTGCCTATTAAAGAAATTTATGGCGGTTGCATTTGCTGTAGTTTAGCACAGGATTTTCAAACAGCCATTAAGGAGTTGCTGCTGGAGTACCACCCTGACCAGATATTAATCGAACCCTCCGGGGTAGCCAGCTTGGCAGATATTATCAAGGCCTGTAGAAGCGTTGCTGAGCATCCTCAACTTGAGTCCTGTATAAACCACGTAATAACCATCGTGGATGTTGGTGCCTTTGATGCATGCTTAGAAAGTTTCGGGGGATTTTATCTGGATCAAATTATTAATGCCCGTACTATTCTGTTGAGCCATTTTAATAAAATAAATGCTGGTGAGGCTAAGCAAATAATTGCTCGGATTAGGTCCCTGAATAGTAATGCCTTTATACTTAAGGAAGACTGGCTTACCTATGAGGGCGATAAGTTATTGGAAATATTTGAAGCGACAGGAAACTGGGAAGTCTCTATGTTAGAAATACCCTTTTCACATACACTTAATGAATTTGAAACATTCTCGATTAGCCGACCTAGAAATTATTCTGTGCCTGATCTGGAGCAAATGTTGACTGCATTAAATAATCATGAATATGGTTTTATTGTAAGAGCCAAAGGTATTTTGGAACTAAATACCGGTGAATTGATTCACTTTAATTTTACCCCGCAATATTGTAATTGGGAGTATTTAGAGGAACCTAAGCAAGTTAAGGTTATTGCTATTGGCAATGATATAAACCAGAAAAAAATCGCTGCTTTGTTTGGCTAGCTTGATAATTTAATTTGCCTGGCAATTATTAATAAGGGTTCAAAGAAACGCTTGTTTCATTGCACCCTTGCCGTTTAATTATAATCCCTGGGATCTAAGGGCGATTTTTCAGTAAAGCCGCATCGGCACTGTGTAGGCAACAAGCGCGAGCTCAATCAAGGTATAAGTGTCATAATGTCTTTTTTTCCAATCCCAAAAGGACAGTATCCCTAGCGTTGCTGCTAACACTTTACGATAAAAGAAACCTATTTGTTATATTCTGTGTATTTAAAATATCTATAATAGAAATAAAGGATTTATATTATTAGTCTTTAATATATGATTTATTTATACAAAATATATCAAAATAAAATAAATAGATCATGGAAAATCATGGCCTTACAGCTTGTTTAACGATCAAAAATAAGGGGGATTAAAAAGTGAAAAGCAAAGAAGAGCTATTAAAAGAGTTGTCTGACTGTGTGGTTGAAATGAAAGATAATCTGGTCGGTGGAGTGGCCAAGGAATATATCGAGGCAGGTTACCCGGCTTTGGACGGTATAACCGAAGGCTTGGTAGACGGAATGCAAAGAACTGCCGATTTATATGAACAGGAAGAATATTTTATTCCTGAACTTTTAATTTGTTCCGACGCTATGTATAACGGCCTGGATGTTTTGAGGCCGCACCTGGAAAAAACCGAAAGCCGGGAAAAACACAAGGTCGTCATTGGTGTTGTCGAAGGGGATACCCACGATATTGGTAAAAACTTGGTGCGCATTATGCTGGAGGCAGCCGGTTATGAAATGCATGATTTGGGCAGAGATGTAGCTTTGCGGAGTTTTGTAGATAAAGCCAAAGAAATCAAGGCCGACGTTATTGCGATGTCTACCTTAATGTCAACGACCATGCCTGGTATGAGTCAAGTGATTGAAATGCTGATAGCGGAGGGACTCAGGGATAAAGTAAAGGTGATCGTCGGCGGAGCTCCCATTTCTCCGACTTTTGCCCAAAAGATTGGCGCGGACGGCTATTCCGCCACTGCGGTAGAAGCGGTCAAGCTGGTTAACCGGCTCATGGGAGTTGAGTCTGAGAAGATTGGGGCTTAGCCAATGTCAGCTTATACTCCAAAGGAAAGGCTCCTGGCAGTGGTGCATAAACAACCGGTCGATAAACCGCCGTGTATTTGCCCCGGCGGCATGATGAATATGGTGTTCCAGGAAATCATGGAAAAATCGAACTATTTATGGCCGGAAGCGCATGTTGATCCGGAAAAAATGGCCGGCCTGGCTTATGCCCTAAACGAAGCTGGCGGCTTTGAAAACTACGGCGTGCCCTTTTGTATGACAGTAGAGGCTGAGGCGATGGGTGCCAAAGTGAATATGGGGAATTTGTTAAGCGAGCCACATGTGGTTGAATCCCCGTTGGCGTCTTCTACCCGGGTGGATTTATTGCAGCCTCTAGACATTAATTCCGGCCGAGTCAAAGTGGTGATTGAGGCTATTAAATTATTGAAGGCAAAAAATACCGGTGTACCGATTATCGGTAACCTGACCGGCCCGGTCAGCATTGCCGGTACCCTTGTGGATATGTCGGTTTTGCTGAAAGAATACCTCAAAAGCCCGGCTCAAGCAGAAAAGCTTATGGAGTTTATAGTAGCCAACCTGATAGCTTTCGGACAGGCGCAAATAGAGGCCGGTGCTGATGCCATTTGTATCTCCGAACCCAGCGGCACCGGTGAGATATTAGGCCCGCAAAGATTCAGGGCTTTTTCGGTAAGGTATGTCAATAATGTATTGGATGCCTTGGAGGTCCCCGTAAAAATTGTGCATATCTGCGGTGCTTTGAAAAGCGTTTATGAAATAATTCAAGAGTTTCATTGTGATGTATTTAGCTTTGATTCAATTGTGCCGGTACAGGTAATTAAGCAATATATTCCAGATATAATTGTGATGGGCAATATCAGTACCCATGCCCTGGGAACCATGTCTCCGGATAAGGTGACTAGCCTGGTGAAATCCGCCATGTCCAAAGGGGCGGATATTATAGCCCCGGCTTGCGGGCTTTCAACCACTACTCCCTTAATCAATGTGCAAACAATGGTTGCAGCAACAAAGGAAAAAACAACAGTTAACTAACTGGCCAGGAGAAAAAAATGGCGAAGGTAACTATTAATCATAATAACGGTATCGTAAGTGCATATGAAAGTGACCGAGCAGTAAATCTTTATCAATTTTTGGCCGGATTAAAATTAATTGATGCGCCCTGCGGCGGTGCCGGCGGCTGTGGCAAATGCAAAGTAAAAATTTTAAACCCGCATGTTGCGTGTCAAGAAAAGGAAAAGGAGACCTTTACAGAAGCGGAGATCGCCGAAGGCTGGCGTTTGGCTTGCTTACATTCCATAGCCGAGGATATTACTTTAGCCTTACCGCCTGAAGAGGTTCTAACTGAGATTATCAGTCAGGGCTATTTAAGAGATTTTGTCCTGAAACCTCATATAGCAAAAAGACTAGATCAAAATGGCAATACCGTGGTTATGGCCGGTCAAGAGATAATCGGCATCGAGCAGAGTGATACGAGGAACAGGCTTTATGGCCTGGCAATCGATATTGGCACAACAACTATAGTGGCCGGCTTGATTGACCTATCAAACGGCCAGGAACTGGCCAGTATATCCTGTTTGAACGGCCAGAAGACTTTTGGCCAGGATGTGATAACCAGAATTAATTATGCCATGACAAATACAAACGGCACACTAATCCAGCAGAAAACTATTTTGCAGGATTTAAGAAAATTAATCAAAGGAGTTATCGCCCAGTGCAGCCGGGATTATACTATTACTTCTAAAGATATTTATGAAATTACAGTGGGCGGCAATAATACCATGATACATCTGCTGGCCGGTATTGATCCTTCATCTATGGGTGTATCTCCATATTTGCCGGCCTTTACTGGGGCTTTAGTTCTAAAGGCTGTTAAAGATTTGCATCTGCCAGTATCCGAATTTTGTCTTGTATATTGTCTGCCCGCGG
Source organism: Sporotomaculum syntrophicum (assembly GCF_009932395.1). Lineage (GTDB taxonomy): Bacteria > Bacillota > Desulfotomaculia > Desulfotomaculales > Desulfallaceae > Sporotomaculum > Sporotomaculum syntrophicum. The sequence continues at coordinate 407,138 of NZ_LSRS01000001.1, read as the reverse complement.
TGTCTGCTTTTGTAGGTGGGGACATTACTGCAGGCATATTGGCCTGCGGTATCCATCAAGAGGCCGGAAATACTCTTTTCATCGATATCGGCACCAATGGCGAAATGGTACTGTCCAGAAATGGCAGGCTCGTTGCTTGTTCCTGCGCGGCCGGACCTGCACTGGAGGGCATGAACATTAGCTGCGGTGTCAGGGCTGCTGAAGGTGCGATTGAGGATGTGCAGCTAAGGGGCTCCGGTGCGGATATTGTGGTGGAGGTTTCCGTGATTGGCAATGTTAAACCAACCGGGCTATGCGGGAGTGGCTTGTTGGCTGCTGTTGCCGAGCTGGTTAGAACAGGCATTTTGCATAAAAGCGGCCGGCTACTAGAACACCCTTTGGTGGAAAAAGTGGCCGGCAAAAAACGCTTCGTCATTGATCGGGATAATGAAATATATTTGACCCAGCAGGATATCAGACAGGTTCAGCTGGCTAAAGGGGCAATTCTGTCCGGCATCCAGACCATGGTACAGGCAGCAGGCATGGATTTTTCGGAAATCGACCGGGTGCTGGTTGCAGGCCAGTTCGGGGCGCATTTAAAGGCGGAAAGCTTAACGGGTTCCGGTCTGATTCCCCGGGAGCTGGAAAGTGTAATCACTTATGTGGGCAATACTTCTAAATCAGGTGCCTACCTTTGCCTGCTATCTACTGCAGAGAGAGAAACCGTGGAAAAAGTGGCCGGTCAGGTTAGTTATATTGAACTATCGCATTTGGAAGGCTTTGATAACGTATTTGTTAAGGCTATGGAATTTTAAGGAATTGAGGGATTGAATATGCATAAAGATGATTTAATGACACCCGTAGAAAGGGCGAAGGCTCTTGAGAAAAAAGAGCCGGTAGACAGGCTGCCCATCAGTATGTTTTACTTTGCCCCCGGTCATGCTCTGCTGGGCTGGACCAGAAAGCAGGAACAAGCTGATGCCCGTTCGTTAGCTGAAGTACAGAAGAAGGTCTATAATGTTTTCGGTTGTGACGGAATAAGTGTATCTTATGGCCTGCACGGTATGGCCGTAGCTTTTGGTGCAGTAATGTCTAACCCGGAGCATCAACCACCAGCTATTTTGGAACACCCCATTAAGGATATCAATGATTTAAGTATATTGGATTTGGAACGAGTTACTGTAAAAACCGATCCGACCGTTAAGAAATGTTATGAAGCCGCTCATATCCTGAGAGAGGAACTGGGTCATGAAGTAAGCTGCAGCATGGGGTTTACGGGAGCATTTACCTGTGCCTCGGGGTTGGTAGGCACGGAACAACTTTTGAGAGCTCTGCACAGGCAGCCCGAGCAAGTGCACAAGCTAATGGATTTTATCACTCAGGCCTTACTGCAGCTGGCCAGGCCTTTCCTGGAGGAAGGCTTTAACGTTTCTGTGGCTGATCCGGTCGCTTCAGGAACGATCATCCAAAGGAAACGGTTTCAAGAATTTGTGGTACCTTATGCCCGCCGCTTTGTGGAGGGTTGTGAGGCTGTCAAACCTGGACCGATAAGCTGCCATATTTGTGGCGATACCAGTAAGCTCTTAGAGGATATGGTTGACTGTGGTTATAAAATGGTCAGTCTCGATAACAAGGTGGATTTAGCGTTGGCTAAAGAAAAGATTGGTCACCGTGTTCACTTGATAGGTAATGTCGATCCCATTAATATAGTTTACTTGGGGACCCCCGAACAGGTAAAAGCCGGTGTCCGGGAATGCTTCCAAAAAGCCTGGGACAGCCCTTGTGGTTTTACTATTTCGACCGGCTGCGATTCTGCTTACGGCACACCCCTGGAAAATTCGCTGGCATTTATGTCCGAAGCCCGCAAATGCGCTAAATATCCATTGAACCCGGAAAACTTTATCTGAGCTATGGTCCCATTGATATGGCATCCCAGGGGATTGGCACTCATCGCAAAGCATAATTTAATGTATGAAGATACATGAGTTGGAGATAGATATAATGTTTACCATAAATATACAAGGAGGAAACGGCGTGAATTATACCGGCTGCAAATTAAAGGACCAGATGACTCCCAATGAGCGTATGGGTGCTTTAATGCAGGGCAAAGACATCGATCGCATCCCCTGTGTGCCCATGATTGGCAACACGGCTGCCCAGTATATTGGCTTATCAGTTAGCGAGATGCTGAAATCCCCCCAATTGATCGCTGAGGCTCAAATGCGGCAAATGGCCCTTGAATCCCAAAAATTTTAATTAATCAGTAAGGGTGCAATTAAACAACCGTTTCTTTGCACCTTATTTATATTCACTAGATACAACCATCGATATATCCCTCAGTAAATAAAAGAATATTATTTATTATAATTTGCCATAAAAACATTAAATAAATAAGAAAAAGTATTTTTATTGCCGATTATTTAAATATGTTTGAATATGTTCAAGTAATATTTTTATTATGACATATTTCGAGACTAACAGAGACTTATCGATGGGAAATCATTGTGTCTAAGCAAAGTAACAATCCAATTTTGATATAAAAGGAGGTCGGGGAGTTAGCAGAATAAATATCCGAGCTGTGGCTTAAAAATGCCCGGGGTCACTTAATGCAAATAATGAGACGAGAGGGGTAATACAACAAAGTTATTATAAAATTTTATAATAACTAAAATATTTTTTTATTGCATTGGATGGGTAGATTGAGAAATATTGTTGGAGGATAAATATGCTGGATGTATCAATGAACAACTTGCAATTTGCCTATGACAAGGAATTGGTTTTGAGTGGCGTTGATTATCATGCCAAAGCCGGTAAATTTATATGCTTTTTAGGGCTATCTGGTTGTGGCAAGAGCACGCTGCTGAGGCTGATTGGCGGTTTGGAAAAGTCGGATCCCGAGCAACTGCTGGTTGGCGGCAAGCCTGTCTATGGTCCAAGCCTTGACCGGGCTATGGTATTTCAGGATTATAGTTTATTCCCTTGGATGACGGCAGGTGAAAATATCACTATTGCATTAAAGCAAAAGTATAATAGGTGGAGTAAACATAAAAGAAAAGAAGTAGCTTTGGAATGGATTAATAATTTAGGCTTGGATGAAGACCTTTTTGATAAATTGCCCATGAACATTTCCGGCGGTCAACGTCAACGTTTTGCAGTGGCTCGAGCTTTTGCAATTGATGCTCCGCTGCTCCTGATGGATGAGCCTTTTGGCTCTTTGGATGCTGTTACCACAGCTTTGTTACAGGATACGATTTTAGAATTGTGGCAAAAAGAAAAGGAAAACCGTAAGACGATCTTTTTTGTGACTCACAGCGTTGATGAGGCCTTGCTCCTGGCAACAGATATTGTAGTTTTAGGGCAAGCTCCCAGCAAAATCATTTACGTTCAATCATTTACTGAAGAAACAAAACCAAAACGTGAAACGTTATATACAGATCCCGCGGTGCTTGAATTGCGCAACCGTTTAATAAAAATCATCAATGACGAAATCGCAGAAAAAGCACAGCGCTTGAAGGAAGAGAAATCCAATGCCTTAAGTGGCAAGAGCAAAGGTAAAAAACCCCTATTTTTTTTAAGAAAGAAGGTTAATTAATTTGAAGAAAAAATTATCCGCAATTATCCTCTGTTTGGTTATGTTGTTTGCCCTTGCAGGATGCGGTTCTGAAACTCCTGGTAATGAAACCGCTGCTGCTCCAACCGATGATGTGTTAAAAGTTTCCGTTGCTGCTCAAAGCAACTCTGGGCAAGTTTTTCAGTATATGGCTGAAGAGCATAATTTCTTAAAAGAAGAAGGCGTTGATGTTGAGATGGTTTATATCAACAATGGTACAGATGCTTTTCAGGCGCTGGTAGCTGGAAAAGTTGATGTACTTTCAACATACGGTACAGGCGGTCCGCTTATTCAAATCGCTAACGGCCAAGATTTCACCATTTTCAGCGGCTATATGATTACAGGTGAAACTCCTTGCTTTGGTAAGCCGGAAACCGAGTGGACAAGCCTGGAAAGTTTCCGCGGCAAAAAAATCGGCATCACTCGTTTCGGCACACCTGACGTCGTACTAAAAGGCGTATTGTATGATGCAGGTCTTTTAGATGAGGTAACCTTTATTGAATTTAAGAAAAACCAGGAGGTTTTACAGGCTGTATCTAGTGGCGAAGTTGACTTTGGAGCAACTGCAACCGGTTATGAATTGCAGGCGGCCGACCTGGGCTTGGAGGTCAAAATGTGGCCTGATGACTACTGGCCAAATCATTCTTGCTGCCGTGTGCTCGCAAAAGGCTCATGGATGCAAGACGAAACAAACCAAGAAGCACTTTATCGCATGCTTCGTGCATGGTTGAGAGCTGAAGAAGCAATGCAAGGCAACTATGACGAAGTTGTTGATTTGGTCGTGAAAAAACTTGACCTGGACAAAGCTACCGTAGAAAGCTTTGTTAAGAGTCCACATATGAAATATGATAATGACCCATACAAAAATAGTGTCATTAAGATGTGGAACAAGATGACAGATTTTGGCTATATTGCTGATACCAAAGTTCAAGTTGAAGAACATATCAATACTGAAATTTACAAAAGGGCTTTGGATTCTTTAATTAAAGATTATCCCGACAGCCAATTCTTTAAAGATAAGCTTGTTCAATTCAACGAAAACAACGCCTAGCTAATTTTGAGTTATTATATGGATAATCCACTTTGTAAGCAAGGAGCATTTTTTAAATGGAGATTAATACAAAAAACTATGTAAGCATTATCGTCATAGGTGTTTGCATATTAATTGCCTATATTTTGCTGACTGATGTGTTTAGAGTTTTATCGAGCTTTTTATTCCCAAGCATATTTGATGTAATAAAACTGACTCCTGATTATATCGGCCAGCTATTTATAGGGTTGAAGAGCTCTTTGTATTTGTTAGTCACTGCTTATGTTTTGGCTGTTATCAGTGCAATTGCACTTGGCACCTTAATTGGCTTGAAAAGCGGCCTGCGTAAAAATGTTACGCCTTATATCAATGCTTTCAGTGCTATACCGGTACCACTTCTGACACCATACGCAATCAATTTATTCCCAACTTTCAAGGCTGCTTCTATCTTTTTGATCTGGTTGGCTGCATTTTGGGTAATATTGGGCACAACAATTGGTGCTGTGATGAGTATTGATAAGCGCTATCTGGAAAATGCCGCTACTTTGGAAATGCCGGGAATTGAAAAGCTTTTCAAGGTTATTTTGCCGGCAGCATCTCCTGCCATATTGGTTGGCTGTTCCGTAGCCTTGATTTTGTCATTTATGATGTTGGCTGTTGCTGAAATGTTTGGCGCAACCTCCGGAATGGCCTATTTTGTTCAATACTATTCTGACTTTGCCAGATTTGACTTAGTAATGCTGGGCTTCTTGTTTACAGCCTCGGTTTTGGTTTTTATTATGTATATCTTTGATAAAATCAAACATCGCATATTGCATTGGACAATCAATAACTGACAATATAATTATTACACCATTAGTATTGGTATATAGACACGATTATATAGATAAGAAAAGAGGTGTTGGACAATGGGAAATGTGAATTTGAGTAGAGTTAATGAAATGACACCTGTTGAACGTGCCGCTGCTATGGCTAAAGGTGAATCAGTTGACCGTTTGCCATGCAATCCAAATGTAGCTAATGGTGTAGCTAGAGTTTATGGTTGCAAAATCTCCGAATTTAATAGTGATGCAAAAACTCTGGCAACAGCGCAAATTGCGTCATATAAACGCTTCGGCTATGACAGTGTTCGCATATTTACGGATTTGTTCACTTTGTGCGAGGCGATGGGCGCCAAGGTTAAATTCCCCGAAGATGATACCGCGGATTTGTTGGAACCGGCAATAATTGATGTGAAAGATATAGGCAAATTGCAACCTGCCAACCCTTATAAGGACGGTAGATTACCCGTTCAATTGGATGCCATGAAATATTTGATTGAAGAGGTTGGCAATGAAGTTGGCTGTTCCGGTGCGGTTGTCGGACCTTTCACGAATGCTTTTTTCCTGTTGGGCGTAGATAATACATTAAAGCTGATAACCAAAAATCCCGAGGCAGTTCATGCCTTATGTCGTGTTTCTTTAGAGACATGCAAAATTTTCGCCGAGGCAGTTATCAAATTGGGCTTGACCCCAACCATCTCTGAACCGATGTCTTCTTGTTCTGTGGTTAGCCCCAAAACTTTTCGTGAGTTTTCCGCACCATATTTGAAAGAACTGGTTGATTTCATCAAGAGCAAGGGAAAAGGTGTTATAATGCATATTTGCGGTAAAACTAGCCACATTTGGCAAGACATTGCCGACATGGGTGTTAACGGCTTCAGCATTGATAACGTTGCCAGCCTGGCAGACTGCAAAAAGTCAATCGGTAATCAAGTGCGAATTCTTGGAAATGTAGATCCGGGTGGCGTTGTTTATTGCGGTACTCCGTTGGATGTTCGTCTGAAAACGTTGGAAGGCATAGCCGATTGCTATGATTCGCCCAAGGGATATACCCCAATGAGCGGTTGCAGTTTGCCGGTTGAAACACCCTTCGAAAATATACAAGCCATGATGGATACCGTGCGTGACGTGGGCTATCCTGTGAGACCGGAAAAGGTTGAGGCCATGATAGCTGATTGTAAAAAACAGTTGGAGAGTTTAAAGTACAATTAAATTGTCCTAATCATATCCTTAAGGTTCGTAAAATTAAAATAATATGAGGTGCAATTATGCTTCTGTACACCAGCAATTCGTCTTTCTGGCGTAGTTGTTAATGCTATGGCGGGGCAGGAATAGGACAAACTATTTATCATTTCAATAATGACATATAATATATTTTTACTCCTTGAAAAAAAGTTTAACAGGGAGGGGGGATAAGAGCAGTTGTCAAACCTCAAAAATATACTAAACAAATAATATAGTTAAATTCTTTCAAGTATAAAAAAAGCCCCCGCGTCCACGAGGGCTTTTTGATATGACCTTTAATTGGCTGCCTGCTCCTTGCTTTTTCTGAGTACAGTCCTTTCTCCCTCCGGAACGGGCGGCGGAACAGGCTCACCGGCAGCAAGTTTGGTACCCGCAGCAAATTTAGGCGGGCAGACTTCAAAACAGGTTCCGCATTTGATGCATTTGTCTTGATCAATGATATGGATCTGTCCCTTAGCGCTGATAATGGCATCGGCAGGGCATCTTCTCGCGCAGGTCATACAGGCCTGGCATTTAGCCGGATCAATATAGTACGAAACTACCTCATTTAGTAACTTATCAACTTCGTCAAGGGTGAAAAGCGAATTATGGTCCTCATCATTATCAATCTTACGCACTTTCAGCTTTTCTTTTTCCGTCACTTTAATGTAGGGGATTAGCTTGCAAATATTATTCAATTTTACCTTTAATTCGTTTTCGTCTAAACCCTCGCCTTTGCCAAGCGGTCCAAAACCCTCCACCTGCTTGAGAAATTCATTCATAATATTGGCGTAGCGGATACCTTCGCCGGCAGATACCCACTCAATTCTCAGTCTTTGCGGGTTTACTCCGATAAGCTCAAGTATTTTTTTGCTTAGCTGCACCATGTTTAAAGCGTCGTAATTGCCTTCCGTGATATAATGGCAATCGCCAAGATGGCAGCCGCCGACAAATACCCCGTCTGCTCCGTTGAGAAAGGCCCGGAATATATGTTTCATATCGACACGACCGGAGCACATCACTCTGACAATATTCAAATAAGGCGGGTATTGAAAACGGGAAACCCCAGCCAGGTCCGCGCCTCCGTAGCAGCACCAGTTGCATATGATACCCACCAATTGAGGTTTAAAGATACCTTCGCTACTCATTTATATCTCACTCCTCAGGAAGTAATAACTGTTATATTTATAACCGGATTTCTTCTAAGTCTGAAAAGCATGCGTCAATTTGACTTAAGAGCTGTTCATCGGTATAGTGCTTCAGGTTAATAGCGCCTGGTGGACATTTGGCGTTGCATAGACCGTCTCCTTTACAGAGCACAGTGTTTACTTCAGCCTTTTTACTCCTTTGATTCAACGTTATGGCGCCATACGTGCAAGCCGAGACACATTCTCCACATCCCATACACCTGCTCACATCCACCTCGCAAACTGAGCCGGGGGCGACGACCGTATCATTCGAAAGCAGTGTTAATGCCCGGCCGGCAGCTCCATAAGCCTGGCTGATCGTTTCGGATAAAAGCTTGGGATAGTGAGCAAATCCACACAGGTATATACCTTCAGCCCCAAAGTCAACCGGTCTCAATTTGACATGGGCTTCTTGGAAAAATTCATCCGGGCTCAAGGCTACTTTGAATAGTTGGGTAATTTCCTTTCTTCTTTCGGAAGGGATAACAGCGGCAGCCAAAACAACTAGATCGGCATCTAATTCAAGAGTTTTATTTAGAACAGGATCGGGCACGACGACTTTTAAGACAGGCCGGCCATCATCATCCTCACCCGCTTCTACTTGAGGCCTATAATCAGGCTCATATCGGATGAACCTGACCTCCTTACTTGCTGCTTCCCGGTAATAATCTTCTTTAAACCCATACGTTCTGATATCCCTGTAGAGGATGTATACATCCATCCCGTGGTTTATTTCTTTTAGGGTCAAAGCGTTCTTGATGGACTCCTGGCAGCATATCCGGCTGCAGTAATTCCTGTCTTCGTTTCTGCAGCCTACGCATTGGATCATCACAATACTTTTTGCGCTGACTACCTGTTCGTTTCCTTTGACTACTTGCTCCTCCAACTCCAGATGAGTCAGTACCCGTTCATCCTCACCATAAAGGTATTCGGTTGGTTGATATATTTCGGCACCGGTAGCAATGACAATTGCCCCGTGTTTGATCTCGGTGACCCTTCCTTCGGACTTTACTTTTGTCACAAAATTTCCTACATAGCCACTGGCTTCTTCGAAAGTGGCGCCGTTAAATACGTGGATCAAGGGATGCTGGTACACCTTAAGAAGCAGATCGTGTAAAAATGCCTGGACATCCAGCCCATCCAAGGTGTAATGAAGCCTGCGCGCTATTCCTCCCAACTCTTGCTCCTTTTCCACCAGATAAACATGATGGCCCTGGTTAGCTATAGAGAGAGCACTGGTCATGCCGGCCACGCCTCCGCCGACTACTAACGCGTTCTTGTTGACGGGCAGAGTAAATTCCTGCAGGGGTTCCAAGAGACGGGCGCGGGCAACGGACATCCGAATTGATTTCTGGGCTTTTTGGGTGGCTGCTTCTTTTTCTTTGGAGTGCACCCATGAGCAATGTTCCCTGATATTGGCAAATTCAAAGTAATACTGATTAATCCCGGCCTCCCTCAGGGTATCTCTGAATAGCGGCTCATGGGTTCGGGGGGTACAGGCGGCGACAATTACCCGGTTAAGCCCTCTTTCCTCGATATCTTTGGCTAACATGGCGGCAGCTTCAGTAGAACATATAAAAAGACTTTCCTCAGCGTGAACCACATTGGGTAAAGTCAAAGAATATTGAACTGTGGCAGGCACATCCACGATTCGCCCGATATTAGCTCCACAATGGCATACATAGACACCCACCTTGAGTTCCTCCTGGGAGACATCCCTTTCCGGCGGGTAAACCCTCTCCTGGGCCAGGTTCCCGCGTCGGTAGTCCAAGAGTTCACCGCACTGGGCACCGGCACCGCTGGCGGTCAAAACCGACTCGGGGATATCCAGGGGACCCTGGAAGGCTCCGCTGATAAAAATTCCCCGGCGAGTGGTCTCCATAGGATTTGCCGGATTGGTTTTGCAAAAGCCATGCTCATTGAGCTCGATACCAAATTTATCTGCCAGACTCCCGGCATCAGCAGGCGGGGTTAGACCAACAGATAATACCACCATATCAAATTCTTCCTCTTTTATTCCCTCATCGAAAGTTGCATACCTTACCGTAACATTCTTAGTTACCGGATCTTCTTTTACTATTGATGCGTAGCTTCTGATAAACTGAATACCGGGAAGTTTTTCCGTTCTTTGGTAAAACCGTTCGAAGTCCTTGCCATAGGAACGAATATCGTTATGGAATATGGTACACGTAGCATCGGCGTCATGGTCCTTGGTCAAAATCACCTGTTTCTGGGTATAGGTACAGCACACTGCTGAACAGTAGCTGTTTCCGCCGGGAAGAACCTGCCTGGAACCGACACAGTGCAGCCAGGCTATTTTATGCGGATGCTTTTTATCGGAAGCCCGCAGTATCTCACCTTCGTATGGTCCGGTGGCGCATAATAGCCGTTCATAGTCCATACTGGTGACTACGTTGACAAACTCTCCGTAGTGATATTCCCCTCGCAACTTGGGATTATATGGTTCATAGCCCGGAGACAAAATTATCGCTCCTACTCTTACTACTACCTGCTTCGGCGTTATATTAAAATCGATAGCATTATTATTACATATTCCTTCGCATATCCGGCATTTACCCTCTTTAAGGTACAAGCAGCTTTCATCTATATAAGGTTTAAGGGGAATTGCTTGCGCGAAATAGATATGAATAGCTTTATTCTTCGATATTCCCTGGTTAAATTGATCAGGATACACGACAGGACAATATTCAACACAAGTAGTACAACCCGTGCATTTGGTCTCGTCAATATATCTGGCCTTTTTAACCAGAGTAACCTTGAAGTCTCCAGCTTGCCCTTCGACTCTGTCAACTTCAGAATAGGTCATTAGCTCTATGTTCGGATGCCTGTTACATTCAACAAACTTGGGAGATTCAATACACATGGAGCAGTCATTGGTGGGGAAGGTCTTGTCAAGCTGGGACATGTGGCCGCCAATAGTCGGCGCTTTGTCCACCAGGTAAACCTTAAACCCCGCCGTGCCAAGATCCAGCGCGGCTTGAATACCGCTGATCCCTCCACCGACAATCATAACATCGCCAAAATTATTGCCTGCAAAATTATTACTAAGCAGTTTAGTAATTTGCTCTTTTTCCATCTAATCACCCCGTCTATTCCTTTTGAGATAGCTCTGAGTACATTTGCCATGCCGGCTTGGCCAACGCAGATGAGCGTAAGCCTTGGGTAGGTCGTTAATCGTTGTCTGGAAAATCCAGCTAAACACAAAGCGCTGTCTACTCACCATTTACATCCGGTGCCTAATATTTTCGGTTTGAACTTATGTTTAGCACTCATGCATATCTCACCTCCTCTCAGAGAAGATCAAAGGCCCGGGGAATACCGGCAGCTCAAAGCAATAAATTTCCGCTATGAGCCGGGTACGACCAGGATAAACGAAGAGTTAAAATATGCCTAAAGTTTCAGTAATAAACTAAAAGATTCCTTTGTTGTCTTTATTGATAATTCTTATAACTAAAATGACGGGATAAAAAGTACTTGTAGACCTTTACAAAATATGAAATTTTATGCTGCTTATTTGCAGAAATATGGAGACTACGGGGTAATTATGTCGGAAATTTTATGGCGCACAGGTCAAGATTATATTAAACTTAAACCCGGCATTATGAAGGCAGAGGTGCCGGTGTAATGAATATAGAAAAAGTGGAGGTTCCGGAAAACTGAGGATTATCCGGAACCTCCACTGGTTGCAACATCTGGTAAGTTTCGCCTAACAACGCCTATTTTCAACTTATGCACTAGCAGAACGTTGCTGGTCGTGCAAATACTAGATTAAACCATGACTTGATGATGTTTTAATCTAATTTATTTATCCAGCATTTCCAGAAAAGCCTCGACCCTGGTTTTAATCTGGCCGGAATCCTCTTGCCCGTAATCCGTTTCTAGATTAAGCAGAGGGATATGATGCCCTTTGAGCACTTTCTCTACCCGGTTAGCCTCGACAAGGTACGGGTCACAGAAAGCCAGGGTGCAGTTGATCACACCGTCCGCCTTAAGTTCCTCAGCCAGGGTAACTAATTTTTTCATCCTACCCTCATTGGGCGTAAAACAGGCACAGTTGATGTCCAGGTATCGATCGGCGATAGCCTCAACTAATTGCTCAATATTTTCCCCTTCTTCCGGCACCAGGTTCTCAAAATAGCGGAGTCCGGTGCACATTTCTTCCGCCACTATTACCGCGCCACTGGTTTCAATGACGTGGGGCACCTTCCAGTTGGGCAGGGCCATCGGCGTGCCCGAGAGAATCAACCGCGGTGCACCGGGCTCAGTGACCCCACGGCTTTCCTGCACTCGCTTCTCCAACTCGTCACAAAGGGCGTTAACTTGGGCGGTAAACCTGGACACATCATCATACATGGCAATTTGTTCAATTAAGAGGCAGTCTTTGCTGCTAATCGGGGCAGGATCGTACCGGCGCAGCTCATTTAAGCGCAAGAGCGCCCGGCGTTTATCGTTGCTCTCTTTGATCGCCTGGCGCAGCGAGTCTAAAGTAATCTTGTTGCCGGTGTAACCTTCTACCTCGGTTAAAAAATCCCGCACTTCACTGCGCCATAAGGCTTTGTCTTTTTCCCGCTTCATATGGGGTGTTTCCAGCACATGCACGGGCACATAATCATTTAATATTTCAAAGGCCTTCTTTTTGCCGTCGCAGGTTGTTTCCCCCACGACCATATCGCAGGACTCAAAATACGGGCAAACCTTGCCAAGCTTGAACCCCATAAAGGATTTAATCAAAGGGCAAATATTTCTCGGCAGCACTTTTTCCGCCTGAGCTGTGCCGATGTCCGCCCCCGAGCACAGGCCGATACAGATCCCGCCTGCAGCACGTATAATTTCCTCGGGAACATAAACGCAAAAAGCGCCGATTACCTTGCCGTCCGCGGCCTTATGATCCAGCAACTCCTGAATCCGCTGGCCGTGCACCTCACTGAACACAAAATCAAAATACTCCATAGCCTCGGGCCTGTTTTCCTGGTTCAGGAATACAGTACCATAGGTCGGCGGCAATATATCCATCAACTGGTCGTGTGCTTCTAGATTCAGCCCAAGGGATTCCCACATCTTACGGTAATCAGCCATCTCAAGTTCCTCCTGTGAGTGGAATTAATTAATTTGCTTTTAAATACTAATAAAATTATATATCTATAGATAGTAATCCTTTATTGTATTGTTTTATTGTTCTTATCGTTAACTATTAAGTAATAAAATAATTAAATATTCAGTAGTAAAGTACCAACCTGTTACTTACGCGTGCTTGAACTATTTGTCTGGCTTAAACTTGTCTTAACCGGGGTTACAGTTTTAAATAATGGAAGCTTGTAATGAAAAGTAGCGGTGAGTACAATTAAAATGTGAATATCAAAAGAAAGGATATAACATAGATTTTTAAATTATGTTTGATAATGGTGTGTAGTATGCAACACCAGACGTTCGTAATCATGCTATAGGATGCACCCTTGGGTTCTTAAGACAATAAATAACATAATGTTGCATTAATCCTGAAGGTGTTAACTAACAGCGTGTATAATTAAGAATCAATATTGCCTTAAGTTCGGGGTGGTTTATGCAATTAACCGGTAATTGTATAACTATCGCCTTGAATGGCTGAAAATAAAAAAGCAGATGAACTGGCTTGGGAGGTTTATAATGGATGTTGTTGCAGCCATCGAAGCACGCAGGAGTATCCGGGCTTTTCAAAACAAAATAATACCTAAGGATACTATAGCCAGAATGTTGGAATTATCAACTAAGGCTCCTTCAGGTAAAAACCGTCAGCCCTGGCGGTTTGCTGTATTGCAGGGTAATAAGAAGGAAGAGTTAGCAAAGGTAATGCATAATGCTATTACTCAATTGAAACAGTCCAATAAAGACACCGGCAGCTGCGAGTTAAGTATTCATACTATCAGAGAAGCGCCAGTGGTAATTTTAGTTTTCAATGGTTTTTCTAAGGCGGAAAAAGGATATCGTCACTATACATTGCTGATGGATATCCAATCCATAGGCGCTGCTGTGCAAAACCTGCTTCTAGCTGCCCAGGATTTTGGCCTGGGTACCTGTTGGATTTGTGATGTTTTTTATTGTCCTGAAGAAATATGCTCCTGGCTAAACCGTCAAGATGAGCTGGTGGCCGCAGTGGCGATTGGCTATCCAAACGAATCTCCCGCTCCCCGGCCGAGCAGGTTGGTGCCGGAAGTTACCACCTGGCTGGATTAAGCTAAGGTAACAGCATGATACGCATGGATCGAAATTGGCAGCTTGTCCCAAGTTTTGTGTTTGTCAAACAATAAAATATTGAACAAGATTTGCTAGTAATAAAAAGGTATTAATTTAGGCGTGAGCATTCTAAGTATTGTTTTTGTACTTGATTTACCAGTTAGAAAACCACTATACTTTATATTGATGGTCGAACATATAAAGCTTGACTGAACAACATAAAACACTCAGATTGTTAGTTATTAAAATTTACCACGCATTACATCAGAAAGCTTCGATTGAAAAAGGGGGCTAAAAATTGGCAATAGAGTCACTTACTGAACAACTTAATCAATTAAAAGACGATATTTTGCTGATGGGCAAAATGGTAAGTAATGCTATTGAAATGGCAGTTGATGCTTTAAAACGCCAGGATATGGAGTTGGCTGTACAGGTGGCCATGAACGATGAAAACATTGATCAGCTGCAGTTGGATATAGAAGGTAGGTGTCTCTCACTGCTGGCCTTACAGCAGCCTGTGGGTCGTGACCTTAGGTTTATTGGGACTGCATTAAAAATAATTATTGACCTGGAAAGAATGGGCGATCACGCTAGTAATATAGCAAAGGTAGTCCTATCAATTGGTAACGAACCGTTAATTAAGCCGTTGATCGATATCCCCCTCATGGCTGATTTAATCCATACAATGATCCGGCAAAACTTAAAGGCTTATGTCAATCAGGACCGCGATAAAGCTCTGAAGACAGCACTGCTGGATAATAGCATAAATGCCTATTTTACTAAGGTTTTTAATGAATTGCAGGAGTTAATGGCCAAGGATCCGAAAAATATTAAGCAGGCGGTTTTTTTATTGTTTATCGCCAGGTACCTGGAGCGGATTGGCGACCATGCAACAAACTTAAGCGAGATGATTGTTTACACCATTACCGGGGAAAGGTTGGAGCTTAAAGAAGGACGTGTTGAAACAAAGCTGTTTACTAATGCAGAGGAAGTTTAAGTAGATTTTTGTATTTAAATAGCAGGGGCGGCCGTACAGAGGCTGCCTTTTCTCTTTATCGAGGCCTTTACTTGTAGTTAAAAAAAATTCAATGTGACAATATATTACAATATTCCCGAAGGTATTAATAAATCTGTCGTATAAATAGTAAGTATTTTTGTAACCGACAACGAGAAATGAAAACGAGGAATGAAGACTTTGGCTGACTTATCATAAAGTATCCACGAGCTGATGACAGAAAGTACTAAGCAAAAAGAAAACCAAGCTAGTTTGAGCAGATCTTTTATCATTAATGCTGGCGTGGTTATTGGGCGAAAGCAAATTTCGTCCGGGTTATTTGGCCCAAGTAAGTAAATCAAAGTCAGTCAGGTTAGAAATGACACAAAGAAACATGCTATATAGATAAAGTTAAAAGTGTGTTTTTGTAATGCATGGAAGGAGGTCGTGGAGTATAATGTTAGTTTTTGGCGTTATTTCACCCCACCCACCGATTATCATTCCGGAGATCGGTGGTGCTGAGACAAAAAAGGTCAGGAAAACCATAGATGCATTAGAAACAGCTGCTCAACAGTTGGCTGATGCAAAACCGAACAAAATAGTGATTATTGCCCCCCACAGGCAGCATGGTTATGAGGTGCCCCTGTACTACCTGAGTCAGAAATTAACCGCCCAGGCCGAGCTGGAAAAAATATTGGTTACAATTCCTTCTTTTGAGTACTATTATGAGCTCGGGAAACAATGCGGAGCGGCAATTGAGCAGTCCAAGCAACGGGTAGCCATCATAGCCTCTGCAGATTTATCCCATGTCTTAAAAGCTGAGGGGCCTTACGGTTTCCATCCAGCTGGACCCAAACTAGACGAAATTATCGTACAAGCGGTCCGTGATAAAGATGCCCAAAGTTTACTGTCCCTTGACCGGGAATTTATTGGAGACGGGGCTGAGTGCGGGTTAAGGTCGATTTTATATCTGTTCGGCGTGTTTGCAGGCAAGGACTATGCAACCGAAGTATTATCCTACGAAGGGCCCTTTGGCGTAGGCTACATGGTAGCTGTTTTTACCGTTAAGTAACCACGTTGATGAATACCTGGCTAGAGTGCTTAGCATTTAAGCCGGAAATTTTTTTGGGTTTTTGTGGAGAATGCCCTGGATATGGCGTGGCTGGCTAGCGTTCAAGGGCTGAAAAATGTCTGGGATATCTAATTTAGTTGAGCCCTTTTACAAAAATAATCGTTTTAAATTTCTGAACAGTTGTGCAAATATAGTATAGGCAAACTGGACTGTCATCTGTTATAATACAAACATGATAGAGATGATTGAAAGCAAGCTAAACTTAAAAGTTGACCTGAGCACTAAACAGGAGTATCGGGACTGCATCAGCGATCTGGCGCAAAATCAATTGATTTATACTCTTGATGATTTTACCCACCATCGCTATTTTTCACGTCTCGAGCACAGTATTCATGTATCCTTTTTTGGTTACCTGGTATGCAAAAAAATGGGACTTGACTGCCAGTCTGCAGCCAGAGGAGGGTTATTACACGATTTTTACTTTTATGATTCCCGCGTAACCAAGCCTGATAAGGGCATTCATTGCTTAAGTCATCCAACCACTGCCTTAAAAAACGCCTTAGAATACTTTTCTTTAAATAAGGTGGAACAGGACATTATCGTGAAGCATATGTGGCCGGTTACTTTGAGTCCGCCCAAATATATGGAATCCTATATCGTTACTATGATGGATAAATACTGTGCAACCAGGGAAGTTGCCAGGTACGGCAGCAGGTATGTGCCAGATCAACAGACCCAATATGTCAACCCCTCGCATCGTAACTATATCTAGACCGTATAACTGTATGCGGTGGCAAGCAAAGAAGCTGCATTAAAAATTGCAGTTAAGAAAAGTCTTACTAAACCGGATTAGACGGGGGGTAAGTTTGGCTTAAATGGTTAGCCAGGTTGTTGGGCGTAGGTCCGCTGCTGCCTGGTTAATGTCGCTTGGTTATTGACAGCACGATTAAAAGAAAAGTAACAATATATTTTAAAAATATTTTAAAAAGGCAGAAAAGCCGCGTTAAACCGGGATTGTTCAGCACAATCAGGGTGAGATGCGGCTTTAATCATTGTAAATGGTAAATCTCCCGGCAGTGGAAGCACATCCAGGCTCTAGCAATTATATTTGTTATAGACATTCACACTCGGTACGTGTCCTTCATAGCATAGAATTAATGAATACGTTCTAGGAGGAAACAAATGCACAGGCCTAATTTAAACAATTTGCCTCCAAGTGAAAGAACTTTACTGGCAAGTTTAATTCAGCAATATGCTACCCCTGGGATAATTAACCTGCATTCGAATGCGGTTTCATCCGGTGTTCATAACGATCCAGTCGGGTTTCTTTCGTTTCATAGAAACTATATTGCTGGATTAGAAGCCTTCTTGATTGAGCAGGGTTATGCGCAATGGGTACCGTTGCCGGCGTGGAACCCGGCAGAACCAATTCCTGAGGAATTTAACATTCCTAATAGCGGCCCCGAAAGGTTATTAAATTTAAATCCAAACGTAAGCTTTTCACCTGAGTTTGACCAGGAGAATTTAACTAATTTCGCCACGGTCGAAGAACTGGGTATGGCTTTAATGACCAGGCACAACCTGGTCCATGCAAGAATAGGCGGTGTAATGAATAACCTTAGACGTGCACCTATTGCACCCATTTTTTGGGTATTTCATAGTTTTATTGATGATATTTGGTGGGAATGGCAGAGGCTTACCGTTGTTGTGCCCTCGGTTATCGGATTAAAATTAGCAGATGCCACAAATATTTTAAGTAACTTTGGCCTTCGTACCATGAGGAATGCTAATCTATATACTTCGGCTGGGGTAAAAATAAAGCAGCAGAGGCCTGCTCCCTTAACTCTAAGCCTTTTGGGATCTGTGGTTGAATTGTATTATTAATCAGACAAATGTTAGTTGAATGCATCCCGATTTAGGTGATTGTATTAATATTTTTTATATATGCCGTATGCGACATAAATTACCAGTTGCTAAAATGCCCTCAAAATGATAACATAACAAACGTCGCTGCTAGAACGGCGATGCAAGCAACTAAGTCAGGGCAATACCGGTAAACGGAGTGTTCAGTAAAACAGAAGCAAACCACAAATTGCCTTTGACACAGACCGATACAAAATGCTACAATACAAATCCGGTCGTAAAAACGGCCGCACAGGTCCTTGAAAACTAAACAGTGCAAAGAGATGTAAAACGAACGCAGTCGTGAATGGTCCATAGCGACCAATATGAAACGACAGCAACCGAACCAAACCTCGTCAAGCGAAAGCAAAGCGAGAAATAAAAAAAGAGAGCAAAGATTAAACTCTTTTGAATAATAAATGGAGAGTTTGATCCTGGCTCAGGACGAACGCTGGCGGCGTGCTTAACACATGCAAGTCGAACGGTCCAGCACTCAACTCAGTGCTTATCTTGTAATAAAAGCGAAACATCTAGTATAAAGAGATAACGCTTAATACAAGGTAGGTAACGAGTTGAGTGCTGGATAGTGG
>NZ_LSRS01000001.1:79904-385801 GCF_009932395.1 Sporotomaculum syntrophicum | reverse complement strand
GTTCAGAACGTCGTGAGACAGTTCGGTCCCTATCCGTCGCAGGCGCAGGAGACTTGCGAGGAGCTGTCCCTAGTACGAGAGGACCGGGATGGACGGATCACTGGCGTACCAGTTATCGCGCCAGCGGTAGCGCTGGGTACCCATATCCGGTCGGGATAAGCGCTGAAGGCATCTAAGCGCGAAGCCCCCCTCTAGATAAGGTTTCCCATCCAGTTAAAATGGAGTAAGACCCCTGGTAGACTACCAGGTAGATAGGCCGGGCGTGCAAGCACAGCGATGTGTGCAGCGGACCGGTACTAATAGGTCGAGGACTTGACCTGATTAATCGGTAGTCGGTGATAGAATTACCTTAGCTAAACTAAAACTTGCTTGGCTGTACAGTTTTGAGGGAACAATAAGTTAAACACAAGGTGCCTGGCACCGTTGAATTAACTTATTTACCCTATACAATAGTATATATAGTTTTCCGGTGACCATACTCACCCGTTCCCATCCTACCCCTCCAGGGCATACCCCTTCGGGGCACAGGCACGCGAACACGGAAGTTAAGCTCTTCGACTTGTGCCCGATAGGGTAGGCCGATGGTACTTGGGCTTGTCCCTGCTGTGTGCCCCGTAGGGGTAGGAAAGTAGGTCGTTGCCGGAATTAATTTTAGTGAACCCCCTGGTTTATACAAGGGGGTTTTAATATATAGTTATAAATGGCTAGTACCACTAGCAAACCCGGTCACACGATAACTATTCCTTCCTCTGACCATAGCTGATGGTCTTAGTACAGCAGCCGGCTTTCAGTTTATTGAAAATAAACCCCAGTAAAGAGGTAGCCGAACTATTAAGCATGAGACACAGTTGTACTAAAACAACCCCCTTAAGTGTTATAGTGCTCGTCGCACTGAAAGACTTAAGGGGGTTCATGACTCTCATTTTCTCTGTATCCCGAAAGTGTGGCGGAAACGTTTGCGATGGTCTGGTTGTATAGAAATTAAGTTGGGAATTCTCCTGTATGGATATATCCTTAGCTATATAGCAATTTTCTTATATCTATGAATTTTTTACGGCATTCACATAAGCTGTAAAATCAACCAACTTCTCACCTACCCGCGCTTGACCCTTAAAAACGTAAACCAGATCATAATTCTCATTGCGCATGAGTTCCGGGTGCTGTGGGATATAGGCCAGTTCAACGCTGTTTATGCTTGAGGAGACCGCTGCAAAACGATTACCGGGCATGGACCCGAAGAAACCTTCTACATGTATGCGAGAATTATTGGCCAGTAATTGCTCCCAGGCTTGCTCGGGTGTAAGCAGGGTCATGCGTTAGAATGTGGGAGAAAAGCTTGGTCGAACAAAGTCCGGAACTGCTAGGCACTTGTTCTCGGCTGTTAGAGTGTGATAGTCGCAGATAATTTCTGTTGTGTTAACCTGCTTGATAGTTTTTTTCATATGTACTCGGGTGATCGAAAAAACTGTGGCTATAGTCAGGCTCCAAAACTACTAGTCCTAATAAGATTAAAAAGACCATACTGGTAATGTTATCTACCATTTTTATATATTGTTTTTTATCATCGGGTGAAATTGATGGGGACTGTTCAATATAAGAGGAAAGCAAATCCTCTATTGGCCCGGCACTAATAATTGCAAGAGCTATATATAGCGGGATTTTTTTATTTGTGGTTATATAAATGCTAAAGGCAGTTGTAACAACAGCAGTTCCCAGTAAATAATTGCATAATGTTAGAATCCTTAATATCTCCAAACCTCTCCGCTCCTGACATGCAATATCAATTAAGAATGTGACTTAAATAACTAATTTTTTGCGCTATAACATATATTATGATGAAGAAAGAAAATTGTAACTGTTGAGGCCAAGCTGCTGGTGACCGATGCCATATCTTCAACCATCCACTAGTAGCCGCGGTAAGCAAGGGAGTAGCAGAAGACTACTTCCTTGCTTACCATAAGTTTCAAATTACTATGGTGGTCCCGTCAAATTTTGTGAAGGAGAAACCATTAAAATTTTCATTGTATGTTTGCCTGTAATCCTGCAGTATTCCGATGGCGACAGCTTCCCCTAGCTTTAGACCTTCGCCGTCTGAACGCCAGTGTACACCTGCTGCATTGCGTCCAATGCCCACATTGGAAGCAAGTTTGTTCAGCTCTCCACCCACCGTCAAGGCTGATCCTGAGTAGGGAAGCAGTGAGAGACCGTCGGCATCGGCTACAACAGGGTTGGGAATAGTAAAAGATTCCTTGAAGAACGCCTTTAGCATGGTTACCCCTGCCCCGGCAACGCAGGCGTGACCGGCGGGATAGGCTGAATGGGTTGGGCACCCTTCCGCATAGGCCTGGGGTAAAAGGTATGTGCCAAATTTTTTGAACACTTCTTCAACCGCCTGGGAATTGAGTAGTTCTTGGTTGATAGGGTAATTTGCGGCACCCGTTAATAGGTTGTGTACCCGTCCTCCGAACTCTTCCGGCCGAAGCCGTCGATGGACCAGCCATTTTTGGTACCAGGCAGCCATGTCCGCTGCTCGTGTCGCCCGGGCCACAAAATCTAGAATATGCGGGGCACCGAAGGTGGATCTACCACTTTGGGTTGCCGAGCGCAGATAGGGGTTACTGGGGGCCAGTGCTGCCGATCCGTAACTGAGCAGAATCAGACATGCACCAAGAAAGCCCTGGAAGGTGAAATCACGGTGATTCCATTCACCTAGATCGCGGTTATTGCGAATATAACGGGGCGTGGGGTCGAATTGATTCGTGCTCGAAGGGAATCCATTCTGGGTATTCAACCAATCCTCATATGAGGTCATGTAATCGACGTTTGCCACTGTGGTGCGATAGCGCTGAACGATCGTTGTAGCCCCATAGGGAATATCTTTCCACAGGAACTGGGAAATATATGGCCCCGTTATGTCTCCGGGTGTATTTCCGCGGAACAAGGTACCCGTGGTGACCACTCCATTGTCCTTAGGTCCCCGAAAATCGGAAAAACCAGATAGCTCAGAAGCGGCCGCGAGGGTAGTCGGATTGGTATCATATTCAGAAAATGGCACATCGCGGGTTAGCGCCAGCCAGTAAAGTTCGGCCATTTCACTGGCATTCCAGGCACTGCTGAAGGCTGGTGCAGGAATCATACTTAAATGATGAGTATCCGGTCCGACCAGTTCGAATGCATAAGCGGTCTGGGGGCTGGTCAGCTTAGTAGCACCCCCCAAAGGTATGAATTCAAAATCTTCAGGATTGCCAGTGGATAAAGCCCTGATCATGTCATTATAGGCGTTGAGGTTAACCTCACCAAGATGGTTGTGAAGCAGCCCCTTGGAAAAATTACCGATTTTATTAACAAATAAACTTTCATCACCATTACAAGGATGGCCTGGTACCGGAAGGTTTTTTTGAAACAGCGCCGCATTTTGGCGCACTTGCAATGCTTCTTCACGACGCTGCCGTGCGCTCGTTGGCCCAATCTCGCAGGATTCCACCTGGTTAAATATCTCCCCTTGACCAATATTTTTTTCAGATAGTAACAAACCTTTATCGCTCATTTTATTCACCTCAACATGTTATTACATGTTATATTATGATAAAAAATGAAATATGTTCCATATTTAGATTAAACTTTAACGTCTATAAGCCCCATCTGAGAATACGGCCTCAAAATGAAGCTTATAGAATTTTCGGTGGCTGCACGAAAGGTGTTGAGGTTTGTTATGGATCGATTGACGATGTATCATAAATAAGTTAAATTTTTTTCGTAACATTATAACGGTAAATACCGGGGAGAGAATTAAATTGTGTGGTTTACTACTGCCTTCAGATTTAATTGAGGCAACATTTTTAGCACGACCAAATAGATTCACGGCGCTGATTGATTTGGCTGGCCGGGAGGTAGCAGCTCATGTGCCAAGTACGGGCAGAATGCGTGAACTGTTGGTGCCCGGTGCCATTGTTTATCTTCAACCATCCAATAGTTGGACGCGACGCACAAAGTTTACCCTGCTGTTAGTAAAATATCAGGGCATTTGGGTATCTATTGATTCACTGCTGCCCAACCGGCTTTTCTATCATATGATTATGCGGGGCGTGCTGCCGGAATTTAAGGAATTTACTTCGGCACGCCGGGAATTCCGCTACCGGGATGGACGAATAGATTTTTGGCTGGGCTCTGACCATAGCCAATGCTTGGTGGAAGTAAAGTATGTGACCCTGGTGGAAAATGGTGAAGCCCGTTTTCCTGATGCCCCTACCAAACGTGGAGCGAGGCATATAAATGAGCTTTCGCTGGCTAGGAGCGAAGGGTACAGGACAGCGGTAATTTTTATTGTGCAAAGGGAGGATGGAGTTTATTTTAAGCCCAACGACACCAGTGATCCGCTTTTTGGACAGGCCTTGCGCAGCGCTAAACATAATGGTGTTGAGGTATATGCCTTTTGCTGTCAGGTAAACAAGAGAGAAATAACGTTGAAAGGGCAGATACCCGTTAAGCTATAGTATTGATTTCACTTCAGCCACAAACACTAATATATATGGTATCTAGTGACCAGGCATTTTTATTCTTTAGAAAACTGTCATGAATTTTTTTTTTCGAAGGAACCCCGGGCATTCTATTGCCAAAAAACAATTAATGAAGATATTTAAATCCACACCCTTGGCAGGATTATTGTTCTTAATACCCGGGGTGATATCACATTTTCGTAAAAAAATTATGCTTGCCATATGTTATTTCCATCTACATTAACGTAGCAGGTCTTAATTTGCTATACAATTCTGTGTCTATGTTAGGCATGTACGGGAACTGTTTTTTTGATAGCATAAGGGCTGAGCATACGCATACCGCCTGCCAGAGAAATCTTTTGGAAAATCTCTTTCTTATGTTCGCTTTTCCACCACGAGCCGGCAAGTACAGTGACCCTGGTAGCTAAAAACGCTGCCGGGAACATTGGTGTTGATGCACCAATCATCACAATTTCTCTAGCTTGTTCACACAATTTTAATAGATCGTCAATAGTGCCGTTGATCATCGTTGTGCCGCTGAGCACTACAATGTCACAGGTTGGCAGCAAGGAGGGTTGTTCTTCAATGGGGAATACATCACTGTTAGAACCACCAATCTGTGAGATACCTTTGTCGAAGACATAGAGCTTATTAACCCTGGGTCCTAGCAAATTTACAACAGGCGCAATATAGCCGATCATACCGACTGTATCGGTTTCCCTTGCATTAACCCCGAAAGGCCTTTCCGGTGTTTCGCAATCGTCTAAATGCTGTGATGCCGAGGCAGCACATAATACCGCTATGCCAATACCCTTTTGCAGATTATCTCCACCTGATATGCTCCATTGCGCAATATCAACTGCGTCCCGGCCAATGATATCTTGAACATAGGGAAAGATTGAACAGCCGGCTTTTAAATCTTCCCTCAGCACATAGGATACACCCACATTATCGTCATCCAGTTCGACAGCTATCAAAGAGATGCCGACCACTGCATCCCGCACTTTTCTATCCTGCAGATAGGGTTGCGCAGCGTTTAAAACTGCTTCTATTAACATAACTAAAATCCCCTTTCTAATCGATGCCCTGGGGCTAAGCATCCCCGCGTACCAATACATCGATGGTATTTCTATAATCAATATATCATTTTATGATTAAAAAGACAGTCTAAGATCTCATAAACACTTAAGCTGTGTGTACTGACGTTGAAAAAAGTATAATATCCTTCCATTAGTGATAGGAAGTTATACTTTTTTCCGTAGTATTAAGGTATCAGTTTAATTTAAACATTGTGACCTGTTTGAACTTAATAACAAAATTTCCATAACAAAAGTCTGTTTTAAATGGAGCAAACAATATGTTAAGAAACACGGTAAATGGAATTAGATGAGGCGCTTTATCTTTAAGAGATGGTCAAAAATGGATGTAAGTTATATGTAGCATGTATTAACTTAGATTTACTACAACTTAGCTGCCATTGCCTCTAACTCTGCTAAAATACGATACCGATTCATTTTACTCTGCGATTTTTCATTAATTAGATGATTCATGTAATCCCAAAAGGCTACCGTCATATTACTTTCATTAAATGCAAAAACAACCGAGGGCGGCATGGTCTTTCCCAGTAACACCCCCACATCTTCTCTTATATAGAGCATACTTCCTTCCAGATGCTTGTCTCTAGTTAAATGAATGTGGTAGTTTTTATAATTCTTAAGAAGTTGAATAATATTCAGCAGATGTTGTCGATATTCTTCAGGTTTATAAAAAATTAGGCTATCGTTTAGCATATCAGAAAAATTTACCACAACATTTCCTGCTAATATTTTTTCAGGCTCGGGGAGGGAAATAACTTCCGTAAAATAGTATTTTTGCAAACTGCTAAGAAAATTTTCTATTCTAGTTAGTTGGTAGGATAGCAGTTGCTCTCTATTAGGACTTTTTATCCGTGATAATATGCATTCCACAACATTGGGTGGCATGGTAATATTTGTGAGACTATCTGTTTTAACGATTGCATTGCTTTGCTCATTTTCAAATTCAGCTAGAAGCGCCAGATAATTGTCGTTGCTGAAAGGAGTAAATATGCGCATTAGCATACGGCAGTTAGAAAGAAAATCGTTAAATTCCCCAAGCACAGCTTTAATTGTATCTTTATCTGTAAAAAGAAAATTAGCTGCATTTTCAGTCCTGCTACCTACAGAGCTAGAAGTTAAGGCAGCAGTATTGGGAGCTATAAATAGTGTTCTTCGGAATAAGCCGTCACGCATTCTCGGATAGTAATAAGGTTCTATGCTTCCGGTCATATACATTGGAACCCATTCTTTAATAGCTGTAAGCATTTCATCTAAACTACGGTTTACTGTATGGATAATTTTAATTTTATTGCCGTTCCTAATTACCTGAGCTAACATATTTGACCATTTTGAGGTAAACATACGGTTTTCGGACAGCCATCCCATATCCTCATCGCTATAAAGAAACAGGGTTTGAGGTTTTTTACTTTGCAACACCAAAGATAAAAATGCAAGGACCGCATTTTGTTTACCTTCTACACCGTAAAAAACTTCGACCTCAGAGAAGGCTTTGCCATCCGGCTTCTCCATGGCAACAGCCGCTGCAGGTTCATTTTTCTTAAACTGAATGTGACTGATTCCAGTCAAAAATTTATCAATGGAGTTTGCCTTGTCTTCATCTTCCTCCCTGAGCCATTTATGTATAAGTTCCTCCATAGTAGTAGTTTCTTGCGTCTGAACTTTAGCACTGCTTTTAATGGTTTCCCAAATGGCAGTTTTTTGATATTCGGCACGGCAATTGCGGGCAAAGTATGCGGCCATAACCTGAAGATAATTCACGTTCTTGGCAGGGGCGCGGACACCTCTGCGTAAACGGCTAATAAAGGACGCATCCATAGAGATATTGCGAGCCAAGACGCTATTGGAGGTACTTGTAATGTTCATTAATAGATCAAGCTTTTCTGCAAATTTCATATATGATGCCTCCTTTAAGTCATATTTTATCAAAATGTGGTACAAGCTTACAATAGAATTGGCATAAATATTGTCATAAAATAGGCAATGCCAATTGGTTTCGTGGAATTATATAGAGAAAATAAATCTGATAGAATTTAATTGAGGTGAATTAAATGATCTTCGATATTAAGCTTAAAGTGGGCTTCTTTAAAACTCGGGGCTATTGTCTTACCGTTGGCCACAAGCAAATATTCTTAACACCTCATGATGATGATTATGAAAAATACATCATAAATGATAAGGAGTTGGTATCAATTGGTATCTATAAAAAAAACCGGCAAATAGCTCATCTGGAAATCGTCAGTAAGAGAGACGTGTATATTGGAAGTTTTGCTATTCCCAAAAATATAGAGGAAGTTTGTCAGTTATTTATTAAAGAATTCGGAAATAAACTTATTTTTCAATAAGTCAATTATGCACAGTCAGGCGGAAAACGATTTAGGGAGGGAGATTTAAGCAAAATGAACACGCTGGCGCCTCTACAAACGCCTCGCTGGAAAACAACGCTGAACATGATACTAAATCCCGGGGCAGTAGTCAAAAATCAAATGTCCAGAGTTCCCTGGCCTTATTCCTTATCAATATCCGGATTATCATTTACCCTGTTTTTCCTGCAAACCGGCCTTGACATGCTTAAGGCGGGACAAATAGAAATGTCAACAGTTATATTAATTACCTTATTAGGTGTGCTCTACGGTACCCTGGGGATCTGTTTGATGGCTGCTTTGGCCTGGGCCCTTTGCCAGGGCACGGAAAAAGCTTATTCCCTTAATTGGGTCATATCCGCTTTTGCCCTGGGATATAGTCCGACCTTTATTTACGCTTTGATGGGCCTTTTGTTTTCCCTAGTCTTTGGTTGGAAGACGGCAGTGGCCTTTGGGGTGACTGGAGTACTGTGGGCTCTAAGGCCTACTCTCATGACTGTGCGGCAGATGTCCGGTGATCGGGCTGGTTTCAGTATTGCCGTGACTACCCTTTGTGGTGCCATAATTCTTTGGGGATGGTCTTTTTTAGGACGTTTTTCAGCTTAATCGGCAACTTGATAACCGTGCTGGTTGCCTTTCGGGGCTGCAAGCGAGTTGGAGCTATCTATACCTGGGGATATTCGGAGGTGGGTTAATTGATGACGAAAATTGGCTACCGCCAGGCTGATGACCAAAAAAGTGTTTATTTTATTCCCGCTTATTTGTGTTTTATTGTCTTTGGCATCCTTGTTGCATTGAATAAGCCGGCCATAACTATGAGTACGGTTTTAATTTCCATCTTAGCTGCTTTTTTATTTGCTATACTGGTTATTTTCCTGCTATCTTTGGCTTTTAAGTTAGCTAACCCCAATTTAATGACCGAGGGAGAAGGGCAAGTTATAAAACGAGCGGTTAGCACCGGTATGTCCTTTATGATCCCATTTACGGTTTTGGCGGTGTTGGCCGATGTGGTTTTAGGCTGGGATGCGGTAATGCCCTTTGCTTCCGCAGCAGTTATGACCGCCGGCGCCTCCGCCGGTATGGAAGTTATGAAAGCCGGGGTCCAGGGGATTAAAAATGTTTTATTACCTACTTTTTTGTCTTTTATTATATCAACTAGTTGGATGATTTTAGTAGGTTTTTTGCCATAATCGGTGTAAGCAGGGAGGTGTATAAAATTGTTATATAGTCGTTATAGAAAAAAACCATTAATAGCCATAGTAGCGTGGGTGGTTTTTTTGTGCGCAATGATGGTGTTTGGCATCGGTACCGCCCAGGCGCGAAGCATTGATGATGTAATCACCGAAATAGGAAATAGTTACCTTACTAAGCTTAACGTGGAATCTAACCCGGTGGACATGGACGGATACCAGTATGTAACACATGTAGCCAGTGGAGACATGGGAGAGGCAGGTTGTTTTATTTCAGTTGCCGGCCCAATGAATGCCGAGGCTATGAAAGCTTCACTGTCTGAATCGGCCTATTTCTGGGAATCCGATGGCGTTAAAACCACACCTATCAACGGTTATGAAGTGTTTGAATTCCAATCCCGTCTTGGCGCCGGGGTGGATGTATTGTTGCCTCAATATAAAGTAGGGGTAACTATTGTTCATTCGGGTAACGGAAGAGCCTGGGAACTCGAGAAAGCCAGAAGCATAGCTAAGTCGACTATAGAAAGCCTGAAACTTAATGGGGTCCTGAATCAGACCGCGCCTCAGGAGGAAACAGCGCCGGTTACTGAACCGGATGCCAAGCCGGAAACTGAAACAAATACAATAACCTCATCGGATGCGTTAACCGGAGAGCCCTTAGATGAACCGGTTTCGGTTTGCAATACTGATAATATCGCCTGGGTAGATAACGGTCCAACTGTTCCCAACACCTTCAGCATTAATACCCCTCATCTTGTTACCTATATCAGAAACTACCACTGGAATTATGCCCAAGGAGCGACACCGGGCACTATTGCTCTACAAGATCAAAATGGAAAGATATATGGCCCCTGGCAAGCCAGTGGTTCCGATGGTCAGGGGGGCGTGCACAATGCTAATTGGGAAGTCTCCCCTAATGTGGTTATTCCGGCAGGTACATATACAGTTATTGACTCAGACCCTTCCACTTGGGCAACCAATGCCGGAACCGGGGGTAAGGGTATGGGGCAAGTCCACGCTACCCCTCATTTTACAGTTGCCAGTGAATTAGGTGAGGATTCAGCTGATACCCGGGCACCTGAAAGTTCACCCTGGAGGGGGTCGTCAGGAGCAACGCCGGCGGGTGTAGGTTCAGTAGGCGCTATTCCTGGTCCTTCAAACACCACCGAAGCGGTGGTGGGAGTAGTGGCGCCGGGCCTGATTGCTACAATATTGGGCGCTATGGCCGGATTAGGCGGCGGCGGTGGCGGATTTACACCTCCCCCGGGAACCACGGTACCCCCGGCCGCGGGAGGCCCGGCGCCGACGACGGGAAGTTCTTACCCCGGCGCTAACGCCCAGAGTAATGCTTCCTTCCAGGAGGTTGGCCAGTTGGGGAGAAGACGGCGTGACGCCGGACCGACTTCCTTGGCCACAGAACCTGCCCCCGGAGCGGGTGATTTGAGCATGACGACCGGTGAGTTGACAACCCGGCCGGAAGTTGATGATGAGCCAAGTATCTTTATTGATACTGTTGATATGATTGATGGTTCAGGGGCTATTATAAACGGAGGGCAAAGCACACCTACAGTTAATGACCTGTTTATTGAAACCGCCGAGGAAAACGCGGTGTTGACTCGGCCGGATGCTGGTATGATTATTGAAACAGCTGCTGAGAGCGATGTTTTTATTCAAAGAAATACCGGGGCCATCATCGATACTGCAGGCGAAGCAGCCGTATTGATACAAGATGGCCGAGTGGCACAGCCGGATATCACTTGGGCGGATAGCAGTGATGACGGGATTTTACTCGACACCAGCGCTTTTGATGAGCCCGCCCGGACGGAAGTGGCTAGTCTATCCCAGCAGGCAGAAACGGCACAATATGATGAACAAGGATTCGATGCTCAAGGGTATGACCGCAGTGGTTACGATAAAGCAGGTTTTGACCGGGAAGGCATAAATAAAGACGGCTTTGACAAGGAAGGCTATGACCTCGAAGGTTTCAACAAAGAAGGGTTCAACCGGGAAGGCTTTAATAAAGAAGGCTACAACGAAGAGGGCATCGACCGGGACGGTTTCAACAAAGCCGGTTATGACAAGAACGGATTTGACAAAGAAGGATTTGACAAAGACGGTTTTGACCAGGAAGGTTTCAACCGTGAAGGATTTGACAAACAGGGTTTTGACCGAGAAGGCTTTAACAAAGAAGGTTTTAACGAAGAGGGCTTCGATCGGGACGGTTTTAACAAAGCCGGTTATGACAAGAACGGATTTGACAAAGAAGGGTTTGACAAAGAAGGCTTCGACAAAGACGGTTTTAACCAGAAAGGCTTTAACCGCGAAGGATTTGACAAACAGGGTTTTGACCGAGAAGGCTTTAACAAAGAGGGCTTTAACAAAGAAGGCTTTAACAAAGAAGGCTTTAACGAAGAGGGCTTCGATCGGGACGGTTTCAACAAAGCCGGTTATGACAAGAACGGATTTGACAAAGAAGGCTTCGACAAAGACGGTTTTGACCAGGAAGGTTTCAACCGTGAAGGATTTGACAAACAGGGTTTTGACCGAGAAGGCTTTAACAAAGAAGGCTTTAACGAAGAGGGCTTCGATCGGGAAGGTTTTAACAAAGACGGATTTGACCGTGATGGTTATGGCAAAAACGGCTTTGACCGTGAGGGCTACAACCGGGAAGGTTACGATGTCAACGGTTATGACCGCAAAGGGTATAACCGCAGTGGGTTTGACGCAAAAGGTTATGACCGGCAGGGTTATGACAAAGAAGGCTTCAATAAAGAGGGATGGGACCGGGATGGTTACGGCCGCAACGGTTTAAACAAGGACGGCTATGACCGGGAAGGCTACGACAAAGCAGGTTATGACAAGGATGGTTATGACCGGGACGGCTACGACCGAGAAGGACGGCAGCGGGAAGGTTATGACGCAGACGGCTACGACAAGGACGGTTTCAACAAGAATGGTTATGACCGGGACGGCTATGACCGGGAAGGCTTCGATTACGAAGGCTACAACCGCGGCGGGTATGACCCCTGGGGCTTTGATAAACAGGGCTACGGTAAGGACGGTTATCACTGGAGCGGGTACAACGGGGACGGATATAACCGTGCCGGATTACACTGGACGGATAACCCCTATGAAGGTGATAGTCCCTTCAATGTACGTACCGGGACAAATCCCTTTGACGAAGATCTGGTCGTTGATTTAGGTGGTCATAGTCCGGCAGAAAGTTGGAAGCCCACCAAACCGCCTTTGGGGGAACCCTACCCCAGGACGGTGGAAAAATACGGGCCCAAGCCCTGGACTGATGAGATACCCCAACCAGAACCGGAAAAACCAGCAATTCCTACGACGGGAGATACTGGTGTTATTGGCCCTGAAGACCCAATGAATACGTTAAAAAATCATGAATTGGATAAAAGCGCCCCAGCAACACCGGAGGGTCAGGATGGAACAGAGCTGCCTGTCCCGGAAGAAGACATTCCGGAAACACAGCCGGACGGGCAGGATATCCCGGAGCAGCAAGTGGAGACTGGGGATTCAGACACCTTTACCTATACTGATCCGGATACAGGTGAGACATCCACTTATGAATATGAAAAAGGATATAACGGACCAAGGCATGGTGATACTCAAATATTGGTCGGTAAAAGCGACGAGCAAACCTATGAATTGGAATTTGATGCGGTGAAAGGTAAGTGGATTAATACTGAATCCGGTAATGAATTTAACCCTGACGACTTTGACCGCTGGCAGAATGACTTGGCCGAAGACCGGCGTCGGGCGGCCATAGACCTCGAGAAAATGGCCAAACGCGAGGATGCTAACAGCAAGGCCATCGATAAAAACCTGGAGGATTGGAAAAAGCTGGAGCAAATGCAGAAGGTTGCTGACAAGTATAATATCGGTGAACCTGGTGGCCCCGGAGATGTCGACAAGGCTATCGAGGATTTGAAAAAAGATATGCTGGACGGCAAACAACTGGATCAGGAAAAAATGGATAAAATCAGACGCGTAATCGATAATCGAATTTTGGGTAGAACCACTGCCGACACCGGGGAACGCTGGGAAGAGGATTGGTTCAAAAACCTGGGCTGGGCACTGGAAGCCAATGCGGCAACCGCCAAAGAAGTTGTGACCGGGGAAAAAGCCGACGGCAGCATTTCCTGGCTGGGTATGGCCGCCCGGATTATGATTACGGCAGCTACCGGCGGTGGTGCAAGCATGGCGACGACATTTGCGGGGGAAATCACGAGACAAGGTATTATGGATGGAGCATTGACGGTAGCGGAAGCCTTATACCGCATCAAGGACTCTATAGACAAGGGAGAATCGGATTTCAGGGCGGTTTCCAAGGCGATAGGTATGGTCATCCTGGGAGAAGAAATCGGCTGGTTGGCCGGCCAGGCCGGCGGCAAGTTCATGGGAGAAATGCTGGAGAGATTCCCGGCGTTTACCAATAAAGCGGCGGACTTGATTGAGAAGCTGGCCTTAACAACTATGGCTGCCGATCAATTGGTCAGTCGTTATATTGGCCTGGCAGGCAAGGAAGCAGCTGAAGAAACCATCGATCAAATCAATAAACGGTTGGTAGATTTAGGCAGCGATACTGCTGTAGAATACATCCAAAAAAGCTCCAAAGCTGTTGGATTGGTGGTAAGCGACTCTTTTGACGATATATCCAAAGGAATAGGCAAAGCAGCTTCCGGGAGTGGTGACGATATAGCCAGGAAGCTAGGCAGGGCAGCATCTGGAAGCGGAGATGACATAGCTACTAGTGCAGGTAGAGCGGCGTCCGGCAGTGGAGATGATTTGGCCAAAGGAACAGGCAAAGCAACCTCCGGAAGTGATGATATGGGTGCGGGAGCCGGCAAAGCCGCTTCGCGCAGTGACGATATGGCCAAAGGAACCACCGGTACGACTGATGGCCCCAAAGCTCCCGATGGCCCGGGCGGACCTGCGCGAACAGGCGATGGCGGCGGAGACGGACCGGGCGATCCGGGTGGTCGTGCACCCGCCGGCGGAGATGCCGGCGGCCCACAGGACGATATTATAATTGACAGGCCGATTAATCCCAACGCCAGGACGCCTGAAGAAGTTCTGGCTGATCCGGCAACAGTGGCCAGAGCAGAAAATACTGTCCAAAACAATATCGATGATTTTGACAAACTGTCTCCGGCCAGGCAGCAGGAACTGATCGGGGAACAGGCCATCTATGATGAATACAGGATGCAGGCCCAGGAAAGAAACTATAATCTGGCTGACAAGGTCCAGCGGAGAGAACCGTTAACCGTCCAAGATATCATGGAAATGAAGGCCGATCCGGCTTCCATGAGAACCTTGAAGAACCTTGAGCATACTGAAGGCATAGGAGCGGAGCTGGGTGAGTTTAGATCCCACCAGGTACAGTCCGAATTTAACGAAGTGCTGGAAACACAGATCCATCAACCCTCTTACCGGGCGGTAGAGGATCATCTTAATGCTAGATACAACGGTGCGCAAATACGGTGCAACACGGTGCGAACACCCGGCACCGAGCATACTCCCTGGAATATCAATACCGACAATGATGTTATTGCCGAACGCCTGGTCATTCGCCCTGATGGAACTACTGAATGGGTGGAGATTCCAAAATCTGAATGGGAAGATGTTTACTATGAAGCTTTTGCTCGGAATTCCAGTTTTAGTGTCGATGAGGCCGCGCACCGGTTCCCAAGCAGGGATTGGGCCAATATGGATGATGCCGCCCGCTATCGAGAATGGGCCAACCTGCATGAAGAAGCTCCCATGGATGTATTTGATCCAATGGGCGCCCGTGATTTCAGCAACCAGCGTACGGCGATCCTTAATGGTGAAAGGCCGTGTGGACCATTATTTGACCGCGACGGTAATTTGCTCAGAGACCCCATTGATGCTGAACAACTGGGGATGATGGAGAAACATAAAGCTAACGACTATTGGGACAAAGGCGACACCCCGGCCGAAATTATGAGAAATCAGACCGAGTCCCTGGAACAGCTGCGCAAGACAGCAAATGTAGTCCGGAATCTTGAGGGAGGTACACACAATATGCCGCCTAATATGCAGGAAGCTATAAGAGTAATAAATAACAACAATCTATCGCCGGCTTTAAGGGGTGCCCGCCTGCGGGAACTGGGATATGATACGCCGGGAGATCTGGTGGAAAAATTAACCAGCCGCATTGGCTCATTCCGGGCCGGAAACAGGTAGCGGTTTAACAAATTATCAAGTGGGAGGCAAAATAATGGACAATAACCAGAACACATTGGCTGGCGCCGAAGTGTTTAAGCTAGCACCGGGTGACATTAATCATCTATTCAGGCGCACGGGGGTTAAAGGGAATAGTCTGTCCGCTTTTACTTACAATTCTGAACAGGCGGCCACCAGCAGCCCTTCTGAATTGTTTAAAGTACTATCTGAGAGCCCCAGGCTAGGCCAGATTGCCGGGAGGTTACTGGAACCTGATTTAAAAATCGAGTTTAATCGCGGCGGGGCTGGTGCTGCTGACGATAAATATTACGTCCTGCTGTCAACTGCTGATAAAACTGTTTTAACGCAGATGGTGAACTCTCAAGGAGATATCCTCCTCCTGCTGTTCGATGACTGGGAGCCGTTCCTGGAATGGTGGATTAATGTTTATGCCACCCCGGGTGTGGGCGATTACCGGAAAGTGTTCCCGAATGTTTTGGAAACTGAAATCCTTGTCTGTGCTCTGCATTGTATAGATATTTACCGCCGTTCTTATATGGAAAGCATGCTGGATTACCGCAGTGGGTTAAGTTTATCATTAACTACCCAGGATTTTGTGCAGCTATTGAAACGTTCATTGGCCAGTAAAGATAAACGGTGGCTGCTGCCCACCATGTTCGAAGTTACCCCCGGCCTTAAAAACAGCAGTATCGCTTTAAAACCCGAGCATATAAAGCAGGCTGAGGAATTGGGTTTTGTCACCAGCAATGAATCTACATTGACTCTGGGCGAACGGTCAAAAATTATGGGCACCGAATTTATAACCAGCTGGATAGGAGCCATCGGCTGGCAGGCAACTGCTTTGATAAACGGCGAAGAACGCAGCCTTTCCCGGGTATTCCTTGCGCCAACTGCCTTTGCTAATCATATGTTTTCCTTTGAGATCGGATCAGGCGGGGTAAGCCGTTTTCGTCACCAGGCCAGTACCAAACTGGAACTGACCCAATCACTGGACCAATGGATGGAATCTTTACGAAAAGTCGTCGGTAATGGTACGGTTACTATTAACACGGATAAAACTCCCCAGTTTAAATTCTGCGGTCAATGCGGTTCTAAAATCAAGCCCGGCAAGAAATTCTGTACCAGCTGTGGCAGCGCATTATAAAAAAGGAGTGTAGTAAGATGAGCGATCTCAAGTTTTGTCCTAAGTGTGGGTCTGAAATAGTTGCAGATGATAGATTTTGCGGGGAATGCGGCTTTGAGATCCATTCATTGGCACAATCAGCTGCTGATAAGCCTGCACAGACAGAAAAGCCACAGCTAACTTCGCCGCCGCTCGTTAATAAGCAGCATTCCGCGCCGCCAACGCCACAAGCTACGCCAGCTGCCCGGCAGGGAAGCGTACAGACGCCGTCGTCCGGAGATTTTACCAACCTGGGTGTTAATAGCGGCGGGAATAAAAATGCTTTAGTTATTATGATCTCTTTGCTGACGGTTTTTTTAATAGCTGGAGGCGGGCTATATTGGTGGTTTTCCCGGGGAGAGGACCCAGATCAGGTGGCATCGCCCCCCACCGCCACCAAAAATATTGGAACCACAAGTACCGGTGGGCAGGCAACAACCCCAGATCCGACACCGACTGTTGATCTGAGCCAGGCCTCCACATATTTGTCGGAACCAGGTCTCAAATGCACCTTCTTTGTGAATTATCCGGATGGAATGTCGGGGGTGGTGGAGCGCTTCAGCGCCCAGGTGGTTTCCAATGAAGCGGTGCGGGTGAGTGAGGTGGAAACCGGCGTGGAGCAGGGAGAGGCCTTTGGTTATGGATTCCATTATGTAGAACGGGCAGATGGAACGTATTACATTTTAGATCAAACCCCCAATGAAATATTCCCGGTCTTAAAGAATAATTTAACCGTGGGGCAAACCTGGAACTACCAGGATGAGTTCGGTAAGATCACCTGGACTGTGGTGGATATGGGTGTAGACTTGAACCTGGGTTTTGCCGCCTTTGAGGACTGTTTGCTGGTGAAGGAAGACAACCAGGCGGTGGGCTTTCAGTCCATCACTTATTATGCACCGGGTCGGGGCAGTGTAATGGTTATCGATCCCGGTGGGACGAACGAGTATTATAAAATGACTGCACTGACTAAGATAAACGCAGACCAGGCGGCGCAAACGATAATTAAATGGTCTCCCAATTACTCTGTTATCAAGGACGACCGCACACAAAGTTAGACTAGAGCCGGACTGGCCCAAGGAGGATTAAATATGTCGTCTGCATCGGGAAAGATCGAGTTGTGGCGCCGTATCGCTTTATTGTTTGGTATTTTGGTTGGAGTTGGTCTGTATTTTTATGTAACCCCGTCTATAGTCAGTGTTACTGCGGTGGATTGGGAACAAGAACAGGCTGGTGAACTGCAATCATTAACCGGTTATGTATCTGAGAAAGACAGACGGCTCAACCAATTGCCCCTGGACGACTATATAAAGGAAAAGACTGGCGGAAATGTAACCCTAGTTAATGCCGGGCAGTGGGATGCCTTTTTCCAGCAGGTGCAGTTGGCAAGTTTTGGCCAGTATGCCCGTTCCATCTATGGTGACAGGGTGAGCGAGCAGGATAAAGATGACTTTTGGAAACCACAGGTGCCGGTGCCGGTATTCTTTAAACCCGGGGAACTTCCTTTGGAACAATGGAGGCTATTCCCTCAGGCAGGTGAACAGGTATATATATGCAGCACTGCTGGAGGAAAGAATAACTATCTACTTCTGGAGTATGAAGATTATCAGTCATCGGTGACAGCCATGACCAAACCTTATCGCACGGCACCCGAATGGCTCTATCATCCATATCGTTCAATCGGTCTGGCAGTCATAGCAGTTGGATTGCTGCTTTATTTGTTCTTGCCTCGACGCAGAAACAAGCCTGAAGATATTGCTTATGCCGGAGGGCGACTGGTGGCGGGAGATATTGTGGCTTTAATTATCCTGATGACTTTTTACAGCCTGCCTTTTGTTGTTAACGGTGGTACTATTCAGTCGATCACTTCAATGTGGTTCGTTAGTGTATTCATGTGGTTCCTTGCACTGTTTGGCGTAGTGGTGCTGTATTACTCCGCCTGGTACGCGACGTACCGTATTGAGCTGACGCCAGATGCATTGTACCTAATTAACTATAAAGGGGTTCGGGAATGCCGCTTTGCTGAAATGGCCTCTGTCGAACAGGTTTCCTTAAGAAACCCGGGCTGGTTTCGTAAGCTGTTCATGGCCTTGGCCTTGCTTTCATTTATAGGGGGACGCAGTTCACCTCAACCGGTTGGAGCTGCTCTTTTAGCAGCCAGTGCAACTTATAGCGGGTTGGAAATTCGGGGTTGTGGTAAACCCCTATATATTTGGTTTACCGACCAATTGGGGAATGTAATTATACCCAATTTCAATCGTGTGCCGGAGGCCATCCGCTCAGCTGGTATACATATTAACCAAGAACCCAGGGAAATAGAAGGATTTACAATGTTTATGTAGTGTTAATAGAAGTTAATTTTGCAGAGGTTAATAACCTAAAGTTGTTAGGATGAATAAGTGAATTTTCAAAAAGGGAGGATTAAAATGCTTACTGGAATGATTACATTGGTTGCTTTGATGTTATTAGTGGCCGTTTTTCTGATCGCCACCTATAATAAGTTGGTTAAGCTGCGGCAAAGGGTTCAAAACGCCTGGTCTCAGGTGGATGTCCAGCTTAAAAGACGTTATGATTTAATACCTAATTTGGTTAATGCTGTCAAAGGGTATGTTCAGCACGAAAAAGATACATTGGAAAGAGTAACCCATGCAAGAAATATGGCCATACAGGCCAGTAATATTACAGAGCAATCCAATGCGGAAAATATTTTGACTGGTGCCTTAAAGTCCTTGTTTGCTGTGGCTGAAGCTTATCCTGACCTGAAGGCAAATACTAATTTTATCCAACTACAGTCTGAGTTGAGTGATACCGAAAACAAAATCTCGTTTGCCCGCCAGTTTTATAATGATACAGTGCAGATTTTTAATACCACAATTGAATTATTCCCGAATAATTTGGTTGCCAGTATGCTAGGTTTTATAATGGTTGATTATTTTACTCTCCAGGGGGAAGTTGAAGCCAGGGAGAATGTTAACGTTAGTTTTTAAAAGGGGCTGCAGATATTATGAAGAGAAACAACAGAAGCGAGTTGAAATATAAATGCGGCCTGTTTACGCTCATTTTGGCGTTGCTTCTGCCGTTGGTGTTTACTGATACAGCCCGGGCAGAGCGCAGTTTTGTTATGCAGCAGGTAGTAGTTGAAGCTGAAGTGCTGCCGGATGCTTCCATGCAAGTTACAGAAAAGCTAACAGTTGATTTTTCCGGCCACTGGAACGGCTTTTTTATCAGTATCCCCCGGGGTGACACACCGGTCAGTGATGTGGTGGTGTATGAGAATGGCCGGCCTTATACCTTCAATCAAGGGAGCAGTTATGGTCTTCCCGGCACTTACATCGTAAAAAATGAAAACAGTAAAACGACTATTGATTGGAGCATCGACGCTTCTGACGAAGTCCGTTCATTTGACATCTCCTACCGTGTTATCAATGCAGTTAAGGTGCACAGTGATGCAGCCGAACTTTACCGCAAATTCATAGGTTCAGACAATTCCCAAAGGGTTCGTGAAGTGCAGGTGAACCTGAATCTGCCACCGGGTGCCGCAAATTACGAACAGGGCAAAGACATTCTAATCTGGGGTCACGGACCGCTGCAGGGTGAAGTAAACTTTACGGGTTCCGATGCGATTACCTGGCAGGTCAATAATCTCCCCGCCTATACTTTTGTGGAAGGACGGGTAGTCATGCCTCCGGCATTATTTCCTGAAGCGCCGGCTGATGCATACACCGGCCAAGTAGCACTTTCGGACATACTGGCTGAAGAACATAGCTGGGC
Organism: Sporotomaculum syntrophicum; assembly: GCF_009932395.1. Classification (GTDB taxonomy): domain Bacteria; phylum Bacillota; class Desulfotomaculia; order Desulfotomaculales; family Desulfallaceae; genus Sporotomaculum; species Sporotomaculum syntrophicum. The sequence goes on along the minus strand of NZ_LSRS01000001.1, from coordinate 365,503 downwards.
ACAAGAGGCTAACCGTGAACGTATGCTGGCGCGGGCGGAAGTAGGCGGGGCCGTGGCTATTGTACTGATGGCCCTGGGGAGTATATACCTCTTATGGCGCAAATACGGGCGCGGCTATTCTACCCAATTCAACGGCCTATACTACCGCGAGTTGCCCGGTCAATACAGCCCAGCGGAATTAAGTTCGCTCTGGAATTACAGAAAGATAAAACCACGTGATTTTACCGCTACGATACTGGATTTAGCCCGGCGCAGATTTCTGGCCATTGAGGAAGAAAGACAAGAAGTACGCAAAATATTGGGCACCAGGGAATTCAAGAGCTATCGGCTCACTTTCCTTCCTGCGCCTGAACCGGCCTCTCTCAGAAAGCCCGAGGAAGCGGTATTGCGTCCCCATGAACAAGATCTACTGGATTATCTTCAGCATACCATTGCTAACGGGCGCGGGTTTATTTATTTAAATGACATAGAAAAATACGCCAAGAAAAACGGTCAGGGCTTTTATGGTTTTTGGCAGCAGTGGACGGCAGGCTTAAACGAGCAGGGAGAGAGGTTGAACTATTTTGATTTCAACGGCAATATGCCGTTGATAACCTTACTGACTGGATTACTATTGTTCATAGGGGGAGCGGCTATCGTCTCCGAAAAGATTATATTAGGTGCGGCATTAATGCTCGCCGGGGCAATTATTGGTCTTGTTCCACGGTCCTTTAAGAAACGCTCGACCACCGGGCAGGAAGACTACGTGCGCTGGCAGGCTTTCCGGCTCTTTCTGCAGCATTTTTCACAAATGGAACGCCATGAAATACCGAGCCTAATCATATGGGAACATTATCTGGTTTATGCAGTAACCCTGGGGGTGGCACGGGAAGTAATCAATCAGCTGGAATTGGTCTTCCCTAATATGCAGGACGGTGATTACCATTTTGGCTATGGCTGGTTAAACTATTGCGCCTGGAACAGCTTTCATGATCTAAATGATTCTTTTAATGGCATTGGAACTGTGGTAGAACGCTCACTTAAGACGGCTCACGCGGCGGTTAGCAAGTCATCATCAGGTTCCGGCGGTGGAGGTGGATTTTCCTCCGGTGGCGGTGGTGGCGGCGGCGGTTCAAGTTATGGTGGTCGGTAGAAGCAGAGGGGAGGAAGGACCATGCTTTGTCCGAATTGCGGGGTAGACTCAGATAAAAGCGCTATTTATTGTATCAATTGCGGAAGCGCAATGCCGCAAGCAGAGGAAAAGAAAAAGTCTAGCCGAGAGGAATTAATCGGTTTTTCAACCCGTATTAATGATCCGGCTTTTACCCAATATATAAAAAATACTAAACGCTGGTCGTTTTTATTTGCGTCGATCATAGCTCTGGTAGCTATTATAGGCTTTTCTATTTATGGCGAAACCAGCACAGAAATGGATAATCCGGAGGCGTTCTTTATCGGGTTGAGCATCGGGGGTATGTTCCTTGCCATTGCACTGTTACAGAGCATCGGTAGAAACAGGAGCACTACCTGGGACGGTATAGTGGTGGATAAACAAATCGAAAACAAAAGACGCAAGCGCCATACCAGCAATAACGAGTATTACTGGCAGCAGTATACTTTATTCACTGTAAGCATCAAGCAGGATAACGGTAAAATATACACTACAAGTGCCGAGGATGACGATACGGTTTATAACTACTTCCGAATTGATGATAAGGTGCGGCATCATGGTGGATTAAATTCAATTGAAAAATATGATAAATCAAACGACGATATTATCTTTTGCAACGCCTGCGCCAGTTTAAACGATATCCAGGATGACTATTGTTTCCGGTGCAAGTGTCCGCTTCTAAAATAGCTCGCTTTTATATTGACCAGCTTGCGTAATGCTATCAGTGGTTTTCTAATTAACCAGATTTGGGGCATCAAACACCTTATCTAAGTTATGGCGTGAAGGAAAGAAAAAATATACTTACAAGTCATTTTCCGATCATGTAACAATTAAGCATTTAAGGTTATGGCTCAACCCGCATGGTGATATGGGTGGCTTTTTCGGCTATTCTGAGTCAAACGGCGGTTGCGCAGGCGGGCAAAGAGGGAGATACCGTTATTATTCTGGGGTGCGGCCCGGTGGGTTTATACGCGCTTACTTATACAATCTTGTAACTGAGGGGAAAATTGATTCAGGGGACGTAATAACTCATGTGCTGCCGTTAGATCAGGCCAAACACGGGTACAAAATTCTTGACAACAAATTGGACGGCTGTATTAAGGTAGTGCTTTAAGCCACAGTTGCACTAGATGTATAAAGGTCTTGAAAGTAAAGACTGCCGAAGCATGAGCTTGACAGTCTTTACTTGGCCACAAGAGTTGGTAATTTTAAATCCCTTCGTTCTAGCATTTAGGCTATTCACCTAGACAGGCCGAGCGGACTTTTTCATTTTTCCCTGCCCGTATTGGGACATTAAATAAAATTCGTTGAAAAATCTCCATGAAAAATATTGAACAATTTGCCCCAGGACACATACCGTGTCTATTTGAATGACCAGCGTTTTTATCTTGTTTTGATGATAATTGCCACCATGCGAAATTTTTAATATAATTAATCTTGTATTTTGCATAATGTCACGAATTTACCGGGAAAGGAAGGATAACCAGCCTGTGAAAATTACCGAGCAAAATGTGGAACAAGTGGCTTTGTTTAGCCGCCTTGAATTGACAGAGGAAGATAAAGCTGTCTATACAGAGTCTCTTAATACCATACTGGACTATCTGGACATGTTAGATAAATTAGATACCAATAATATAGAGCCTGCCGCCCATGTCCTGTCATTTAAAAACGTTTTTCGTGAAGACAAGCTGCAGTCTAGCCTGGCTAAAGAGCTGGTCTTAGTTAATGCCCCAGAAGAAGAAGCGGGGTGTTTTAAAGTACCCCGTATTGTTTAAGCAGGAGGTTTCTAATGCGACTATACAATTTATCAGTTTTTCAGCTTAGTGAACTCATGGAGAAAAAAGAGATCAGCTCCGAAGAACTAACTAATGCTTATCTTGAACGCATCAGCCAGGTTGAAAGTGAAACTAAAGTCTTTGTAACGCTTAGCAAAGAAACAGCTTTAACTCAGGCCAGGAATGTTGATCAGAAACGGGCGCGGGGGGAAGAGCTTTCTCCCCTGGCTGGAATTCCTATGGCCATGGACGACAATATTTGTACGGAGGGAATCAAAACTACCTGTGCTTCTAAAATACTGTATAACTTCATCCCGCCTTATGATGCTACAGTTGCTGAAAGGTTAAAGGGTGCCGGTGCCATACTGATGGGCAAATGTAATATAGACGAGTTTGGTATGGGTTCTTCAACCGAGAATTCAGCATTTTATCCTACCCAAAATCCCTTTGACGCTGAAGCAGCACAAGGCTGTATCAGCGGTGGTTCAGCAGCTGCTGTTGCCGTAGGTGAAGCGGCTTTCACTTTGGGCTCAGACACAAGTGGCTTTATCCGTCAGTCGGCAGCTTCTTGTGGAGTCATAGGACTCAAGCCTACTTACGGTCATGTTTCCAGGTTTGGCCTGATATCTACTGCCTCTTCTCTCGATCAGATTGGACCCATTACTCAGGATATGACGGATTTGGCGCTGGTTTTAAATACTATCTGTGGCCACGATGTTAAGGATGCTACATCAGCTTCAGTAGATGTCCCGGATTTTACTAAAAGTTTGGTTAATGAAGTTAAAGGGCTTAGAATTGGCTTGCCCAAAGAATATGAATCAGGTGTAGAACCTCAGGTAGCAGCCAAGCTTCAGGAAGCGATTAGTAAGCTCGAGGAGTTGGGGGCCATTTGTGAGGAGGTTGCCATGCCTCATACCGAGTATGCAGCGCCTGCTCATTACATAATTTCTTCTGCTGAAGCTAGTTCCAACCTTGCCCGTTTTGACGGGGTCAGGCATGGCTTAAGGGTGGAAGCCGAAGACGTGTCGAGCATGTTCAAAAAAACCCGCAGCCAGGGCTTTGGCGCTGAGGTCAAAAAAAGAATTATGCTGGGCACTCATGTATTGAGTACCGGTAATTATGATACCTATTATGTTAAGGCCTTAAAGGTTCGCAGTCTGATCAAGCAGGATTTTGACCGGGCCTTTGAGAAATTTGACTGCCTTTTAACTCCTACTAACCCTACAACTGCTGGCAAAACAGGTAAAAATCCAAACGATTCTTTAGCTATGCATCTGTCCGGTGTCTGTACCTTGCCGGTAAACCTAGCTGGTCTTCCCGCCCTGTCCCTACCTTTTGGCATGGTGGATGGGATGCCTGTAGGACTACAGCTTATCGCCCGGCACTTTGAGGAGGAGACCTTGTTGAGGGTAGGCTATACCTTGGAGCAAAGTACAAACCAAACCAGGCCAAAACCCGGCTTATTCCTCAAATATAATATTCATAGGGGGTAAAGATGAATAGATACGAAGCAGTTATCGGCTTAGAGGTGCATGTTGAGTTAAAGACGGATACAAAATTATTTTGCGGCTGCTCTACGGAATTCGGGAAGGAGCCTAATACTCAGGTTTGCCCAGTCTGCCTCGGGCTGCCAGGTGCTGTAGGCGTTTTAAATAAAAAAGTAGTTGAGCTAGCTACTAAAGCAGGCCTGGCTTTAAACTGCGCCATAGGTACTTATACCTGGTTTGACAGGAAGAATTATTATTACCCTGACTTACCCAAGGGGTTTCAGATTTCCCAGGTATTTCGGCCTATTGCTTATCAGGGCCACCTTGACATAGATGTAAATGGTGCGACTAAACGAGTAAACATTACCAGGGCTCATATTGAAGAAGACCCAGGGAAACTAGTCCATTCTGGTGGTTCGATTACTACCTCACGATATTCATGTGTGGACTATAATCGGTCCGGTATGCCGCTTATCGAAATTGTATCGGAACCTGAGATGCACTCTGGCGAAGAGGCTAAAGCTTACCTGGAGAAGTTAAAGGCTATCTTGGAATGCATTGGTGTTTCCGATGTAAAGATGGAGCAGGGTTCTCTGCGCTGTGACGCCAACGTCTCAGTGCGCCCAGTGGGCACCACGACCCTGGGCACTAAAACAGAAATTAAGAATATGAACTCTTTCCGTTCTGTGCAGTATGCTATTGAATATGAAGTGGAGAGACAAATAGATGTACTGGAAGACGGGGGAAGAGTTATCCAAGAAACTCGCGGTTGGGATGAAAACAGGGGAATTACCGTATCCATGCGCAATAAGGAAAACCCTGATTACCGGTGTTTTATCGAGCCAGAACTTACTCCTATCGAACTAACGGAGGAATGGATTGAAGAGGTTAAGGCCTCCATCCCTGAATTACCCGACGCGCGAAGGAAACGTCTGGTTGAGGAACATGGGCTGCCGGAATACGATGCCGGGGTAATTACCAGTTCTTTAGCTTTGGCGGAGTTTTTTGATGCCACACTGAAGGAGTTTCCCGATGCTAAATCGATTAGCAACTGGATCATGGGAGAGCTATTAAGGCTCTTGAATGCCCGCAATATGGAACTAAGTGAAGCTAAAATTACTCCCAGCAGTCTGGCTGCTCTACTGAAATTGATTGAAAAAGGTTCAATCAGCAACAAGATGGCCAAGGAAGTAGTTGAGATTATGTTTGATGAGGGCAAAGAGCCGGACCAAATAATTAAAGAAAAGGGCATGTCACAGATATCTGACGAGGGGCAGTTAGCCCAAATTATCGCTGAAGTTATTGCAAAGAATCCCAAATCCGTTGCGGATTATCAAGCAGGTAAAAAGCAGGCTATCGGCTTTTTAGTTGGTCAAATTATGAAAGCAACCAAGGGTCGGGCAAATCCCGGTTTGGTTAATACCATGCTTCGAGACAAGCTGGCTGAAGAAGCATGAGCTTAAAAAAACATAAGCACCAAATTTTTAAACCACCTTGGATGCGTCAGTATCTTCACAGGTGGTTTTTTATTTGCAAATGGCTGCACACCTACCGATTTCTGAGTATGATTATCAATATCTAATTGAGCTAATTGCTCTGAAAAATGATTGAATAATTTAAAAATTTTATATTTTTGAAAGGATATTTGAAGTTATATGTAGAATTAACCAATAAGCTAATCAGACCGAGATGTATATTAAATTGCCGGCTGATTCATTAATTTCAAAATATGATTAACGACCATTTACTGAACTGCTGTCATTCAATTAGGCCCGATCACTACCGGGCAGGAAATGATATACATGTCTAACAGCAAGAATTATTTTATGGCTCTGTACTGCAAGTTTGTGATTAGTATTAATATTTTAGCTGTTGGGTCAAAATAATATAAAAATGGAGGGAGAAAAATGCCCTGGTTATTGTTTGATTACCCTAGATGAGGCACGGTGAAAAAAGCCAAGAATTGGCTTGCTCAAAATGAGATCGCCTATCAAACTCGTCATATTGTTGATGAGCACCCCACTCGGGAGGAAATTATTGATTTACATAAGAAGAGTGGTTTAGAATTAAAAAAATTATTTAATACCAGTGGAGCAAAATACAAGGAACTGGGCTTAAAAAATATAATAAAAACCGCCAGTGCGGATGAATTGTACGATATTCTTGCTTCCGATGGCCTGCTGGTTAAGCGCCCCATCATTACTGACGGTGAAAAGGTGCTGTTTGGTTTTAATGAAAAGGATTGGGAAAGGGTGTTTGCTAAATCCGGGCAATAAGCGGTTACCATATGTCCATTTTGCCGGATGGTGTAAGCAACTACATGCCGAATCAGTTCTTATCAACGATGCAGTAAACTTTATTTAATTCTATTAAATGTATGACAGCAAATAATATGGAAAGGGGCGTGATAAAAATGATGGAGATAAAACCAAAAATTTACTGGGTCGGAATAAAGGATTGGGAACTAAGAAGATTTCACGGGGAGGAGTATTCAACCCATCGAGGCTCCACCTATAATTCATACTTAATTAAAGACAAAAAAATAGCTCTGGTTGATACGGTATGGACACCATTTCATGAAGGTTTTATACAACAATTAGACCGGGAAATCGGCCTAAAAAATATAAATCTCATTGTTATTAATCACACTGAGCAAGATCATGCGGGCAGCCTATTGTACTTGATGGAGAAGATACCGAATGTCCCCATTTACTGTACAAAAAATGGAGCCGCTATGATTAAAGGCCACTTCCATAAGGATTGGAACTTTAACATTGTAAAAACCGGTGACAGTGTAGAACTGGGGGATTATAAACTGGTTTTTGTGGAAATGCCGATGCTGCATTGGCCTGATTCAATGGCTACCTATGTGGCAGGTGCTAATGTTTTGTTATCAAATGACGCTTTCGGCCAGCACTATGCCGCACCACAGCTGTATAACGATCAGGTAGACCAGGGTGAACTATTCCAAGAAGCCATAAAGTACTATGCCAATATACTGACACCCTTTAGTGATTTAGTGAAAAGGAAGCTTAAAGAGGTTAAGGAGCTGAATATTACTATTGATATGATTGCCCCCAGCCACGGGATTATTTGGCGGGACAACCCTATGCAAATTGTGGAGAAGTACGATCTTTGGGCTAGTGGTTATCATGAAGGAACGGTAGCAATATTATATGACACTATGTGGGGAGCTACTAAGAAAATGGCCTTAGCTATCGCTAAAGGGTTAGAAAACAAAGGCATTGGCGTTAAGGTTTTTAATGTGGGCAGGATGGATAAAAATGATGTTATCACTGAAATATTTAAGGCTAAAGGAATTATCATGGGTAGTTCAACTATTAATAAAGGTATATTGAGTGACACGGCTTCTATTCTGGAAATGATTAAAGGACTTAGATTCAGAGACAAGATTGGCAGTGCTTTCGGTTCTTATGGCTGGAGCGGCGAATCTCCTAAGATAATTGAACAAAGACTAGCTGAAGCTGGTTTTGATATGATCATGGACCCGATAAAAATGAAATACGATCCTACACCAGAGGATCTTGTTGACTGTGAAACTTTTGGCGAACAGTTTGCCGTTAAAATGAAAGAGATTTTTTCCTAAGAATATCTGGAAGAGTAAAAACCGAAGGCGTTCGGTCAACTTGCCTCCGGTTTTTACTCTTCTTCTTCAGTGATTTTTTCCAAACCGATACTTTCAAGAATTTCGTTAATTAATTCTTTGGTCAGTATAATAACAAACACCTCCTTTCAGGTATTATAATATATTATCACGTACTGGTTGTCCTGTCAATTGCTAACAATCAAATAGCATAAATTAACTTTTTCTATGTTGTCGTTTCTTTTAGAGTTGTCAATTTAATTTATAAAAATTTCCCTTTAGCGGTTGATAGATAGTATAAACAACTCAAGAAAAAGCTAATGCTTTGTATTAGATGTAATATTTGGTATAATTGGTGTTAAACAGATAAGGAGTTTATTCTATATATGAATGGAGAGGTCAATAACAATAAACAAAAATTAACCGCTAAAACAATAGTTTTAATTGGCATTATTGTATTTACAGTTCTGTATTTTGCTGAAGTGATTAATACTTTAAAATATCTCTATGGGGTTATTTTCCCGTTATTAATGGGTGCCACAATTGCATACGTGCTTAATATATTGGTGTCAGGCTATGAAAAAGTATTTTTCCCCAATAGTTATAATGTAATCATCATTGGTATACGCCGGGGTGCATGTATTATATTGTCAGTTTTTACTATTATACTGCTGCTATTTTTTTTCCTGCGTATCGTTATCCCACAATTCAGTCAATCTATTGGTTTGCTGGCTGCCGGGTTCCCGGTGCTATACGATAATGTGTACGACTGGGCTAGTCAGCATGCTGATGAAATTCCAGTATTGCAGCAGAAGCTCGAAGGACTTAATATGGATGGGGCCGCAGCTTTAAAGAAAGTCGTGAATGTGCTCGGAGATTGGGCCTGGGGAACGGTTTCCTTTATGGGATCAGTATTTGGAGTAGCTATCAATGTAATACTGGCGTTTATATTTGCTATATATATCCTGTTTGGCAAGGAAGATCTCAATGATAAATTCGGCAAATTGTTGAAGGCTTATATGCGAACAGAGCGAAGAGAAAGATTATGTGAAGGCCTGCGCACAGCCGATGAAACATTTTCTAATTATATTATCGGCCAGTGCAAGGAAGCGATTATTTTAGGGCTGCTGTGCACCATTGGTATGCTGCTTTTTCGTTTTCCATATGCTACCATTATTGGACCTGTCATTGGTTTGACTGCCCTGGTTCCCATGGTTGGCGCTTATATAGGTGCAGCAATAGGGTTTTTGTTAATCGTCATTGTTGACCCGATAAAAGCATTATTTTTTATTTTATTTATTACGATTTTACAACAGGTGGAAGGTAATATAATTTACCCTAAAGTAGTTGGTGATAGTATTGGTTTGCCGGGAATATGGGTATTTGCTGCAATTACTGTTGGTGCCGGGTTGCTAGGCATTGCCGGCGTTTTACTGGGAGTACCTGTTGCTGCGACAGTATACAAACTGTTAGATAAATCTATCAATGAAAGACTGTGTTAAACCTTGGCACAGCAAGCAGAGATGATTACAATATGTATAACAAGCGAGGGGGGAATTGACATGGCAGGTATTAAGAGCATAGTTTGTATCTTCGACGATAATGAACCTATCGATTTTTGCGGGGGGTGCCGTGGAGGTTGGAAACCTTTTGGTGATCCCTCGAAAACTTTGCAGGAAAATGTAGCAGAACTGGCCGTCAAATTACATGATCTTTTTGGTGACCGGGTGGAGTGCCGGTATATTGACATCACGACAAGTGCCATGAAAAACTATCCCGAAATAGAAAAGACTATTCATCAAGTTTTTTTGCCGATGACGGTAATCGACGGTGTTCCCCGGTTGCACGGTTACCTGGACCAGGAACTGATCATTAATACGGTTAGGGAACATCTAAGTAAAGTTAAATAATCCAGTGGGTATTAAAATTTATTGTTTTGCTGGAAATGTCAATAATTAATAGGAGATTGGGTAATACCAGTAAGGAGGTTACCGGCATGGAAAATGGCAAATGTCTGGTTAACGTTTTCGGTGTTGACGGACATTTTAGTCTTGGCGGTTGATGCAATGGTGGTTGGAACACCTTTGGTGATCCGAAAAAATCATTGCGAGAAAATGTCCAAGTGCTGGAAGACAAACTAAAGGATGTTTTTGGTGAAAGGGTAGCATGCCAATTCATCGATATTAATTCCAGTGCCATGAAAAGTTATCCCCAAGTAGAAAAAACTATTCATCAAGTGCTTTTGCCTATGACGGTAATTAACGGTATACCACGGTCACACGGTTTCCTGGACCTCAATTTGATTATAGATACGGTAAAGCAAGAGTTGGATAAGTACAGGTCATAAAAGTAGTCTTAAATTTTTTTGTTGGGAACTCTTGGTTCATTCGGAGTGCTTTGGGAAGGGTGCTGAGACTTATCCAACGCTAAAGCCTGCTTGAATTGCACGTTCTCTTCTTTAAGGTTAGTGATTACTTTATTGAGCTCTTTCATTTTTTTCTTGAGCTTAAAAGATCTGATAATGCTAAGCAATAAAACAGTAACCGCTCCGATAATTGCCGAGACTAGAATAACTAAAGCTTGAGATATGTTCAATTCAAGGTGAAGAAATCTGACTTCCGCAGTATTGGCGTTTTGCACAGCGAATATAGTCACAATTACTGCAAAAAAAAGCGATAAAACAAATCTCCAATCCATTATTATCCCTCCCGTTTGACAAAATAGGTGGATGTACTAAATTATAAATTAGCAATATTATAACAATTATTTGGTTAACTGACAAATTATCTTGGTATTTAATATTACTATTGTATTATTCGTGAATGAATGAGCAAACTTCTTAAGATTAAATTATCTTCGGGGGTTTGCTTTTTTGCAGGGGGGTGCTATGACTATACAGGCTGTTTTAGAAAGGAATAGATGGAAAAGACGCGAATACTAGGTAATGTGATAAGTAAATGCTAATAAACATAAATAAGTGAACGGGGGGTACATAGGTGAGTATAAACATCGCCATAATTGGAGGCACCGGGGTATACGACCCCAATATACTGACAGATATCACCGAGGAGAAGGTGGACACACCCTATGGCAGTATCAAGGTAAAAGTGGGCAGTTATCAAGGCAAGCGGGTTGCCTTTATGGCCAGACATGGCGAAAACCATTCGGTGGCGCCGCATCTGATCAATTACCGGGCCAATATATGGGGTCTGCACCTGCTGGGCGTTAAAAATATTTTTGCCACTGCTGCGGTGGGTTCAATAAATACCGACATGAAGCCCAAGGATTTTGTTTTTATCGATCAATTTTTGGACTTTACTAAAAACAGGCCGCAAACCTTTGTGGAACAAGGGGTTATTCATTTGGATATGACCACCCCGTATTGCCCCAGGTTGCGCCAGGTGCTAATTGATGCCGCTGAGAAGATGGGTTTACCCTACCACCAAACCGGGACCTATGTATGTATGGAAGGACCGCGCTTTGAAACTCCGGCAGAAATTAGGATGCTGCGCCAGCTGGGCGGAGATGTGGTCGGCATGACTAGCGTGCCCGAGGTGGTGCTCGCCAGGGAAGCGGAAATGTGTTACGCCACGATAGTTATGGTTACTAATTTTGCTGCGGGCATTTCCTTGAACTCACTGTCGCACCAGGAAGTGGTGGGTGTGATGAATGAAAATGTGCAGAATTTTAGAGGCTTGGTTATGGAAGCTATTACTGCGGTTGATGAGCAAGCCGACTGCGGTTGCCAGCATCTGCCCGAGTCACCGTCTGCAGTAAAGTAGAATTTGTGCCATATTTGGAAAGGACCGGTATTGCGTCATATGGAGACGATGCGCTGGGTTGACGGCTGTCTGGAAATTTTGGATCAGACGTTGCTGCCAGGAAAAACTGAGTATATTAAATGTGAGCATTATACAACTATTTGTGATGCCATTCGACGGCTAAGTGTGCGCGGTGCGCCAGCTATCGGGGCTGCCGCTGCTTACGGGCTTGCCCTTGGCGCTGCGTCGCTATCACCTGCGGGAAAGGCTGAATTTGTTTCTGCGATTGAACAAATCGCCAGGGAATTATGTGACACCAGACCTACGGCGATAAATTTACAGTGGGCTGTAGATCGCATGCTCCAGCTACTGCATGAGCAGACCACTGATAGTGTTGAGGTATTAAAGGAAACACTGCTGGCAGCAGCCCATGCCATATACCGGGAAGACTTGGCGAGTAACCGGCGCATTGGAGAGTTTGGCGAAAAGTTGATTCCTCCCAACGTGTCTATTTTGACCCATTGCAATGCCGGAGCTTTGGCCACCGCAGGTTTTGGCACCGCCCTGGGTGTCATCAGGGCTGCCCACCAGGCCGGTAAAAACATCCATGTGTACGCCGATGAAACCAGACCTCTGCTTCAAGGCGCTCGTTTGACCGCCTGGGAATTGATGCAGGATAACATACCGGTGACACTGTTAACTGATAACATGGCCGGTTACTTGATGGCTTGCGGTAAAGTAGACTTGGTTATCGTGGGGGCGGACCGTATTACTGCCAATGGTGATGTGGCCAACAAAATAGGCACTTATAGCGTGGCAGTGCTGGCCAAAGAACACGGCCTTCCCTTTTACGTTGCTGCTCCCATGTCAACCTTTGACTTAAACTTAGCCGGAGGGCAGGAAATCCCTATTGAGAACAGAGATGAGCGGGAAGTAACCCATTTTGCCGGCCATCCGGTAGCACCGGCAGGTGTTAAGGTGTGGAATCCGGCCTTCGACGTTACTCCACATCCTTTGGTTACCGCCATTATAACGGACCGGGGAGTAGCCCGACCTCCTTATACGAAAACTCTGCCAGCTCTGGTAGATAAGTAATATTACACCTACATTTATGATATTAGGTTGTTATCTGTCAAATGCATTATTTTATACGCGTGGATTTGAACATATAGCCTTTTCGTGTAGTACTCATGCTACATATTTTAAGGAGCTGATCGTTTGTTAGATTACGTTATCAGGGACATTGATTTATATGAACAGGGACGTCTGAAGATAGACTGGGTACGGTCGCATATGCCTGTGTTAAATGTAATTCGGAAGGAATTTGAAAAAAATCGTCCTTTACAGGGGATCCGGGTGGCCATGAGCATTCACCTTGAGGCTAAAACAGCCTATTTGGCTGAAGTACTCAGCGCTGGAGGGGCAAAAGTGGCCATTACTGGCTCCAACCCCTTGTCTACCCAGGATGATGTGGCTGCAGCTCTGGCCCAAGAGGGTATTAATGTTTACGCCTGGTATGCTGCTACTGCGGAGGAATATAATAAACACCTGCGTCTTGTGCTGGGCAATCACCCCCAAGTGCTAATCGACGATGGGGGAGATTTAGCTCACTTGCTCCATACCGACCTGCGGGAGCAGGCCGGTGAGGTGTTAGGCGGAGCCGAAGAAACCACTACTGGGGTGCTGAGACTCAGGGCGTTGGAGAGAAACGGTCAACTGCTATTTCCCATGATCTCAGTGAACGATGCCTTGTGCAAGTATCTGTTTGATAATCGTTATGGAACTGGTGAGTCGGTCTGGTCCGGCATAATGCGCACTACTAACCTGGTGACGGCCGGCAAAACTGTGGTAGTAATCGGGTATGGCTGGTGCGGTAAGGGTGTGGCTATGCGGGCCAAAGGACTTGGGGCTAAGGTAATTATTTGTGAAATTGACCCGGTCAAAGCCATTGAAGCATTTATGGATGGCTTTCGGGTAATGCAAGCTGAGCAGGCAGCTGCAGAAGGGGATATTTTTATTACCGTGACGGGGTGTATGGATGTGCTGGTTACAAGGCATTACCAGCGCATGAAAGACGGAGCTATTCTGGCCAATGCCGGTCATTTTGATGTGGAAATAAATATTCCTGAATTGGAGCGGGTCTCAGTTTCACGACGTACTGTACGTAAAAACATTGAAGAATTTAAACAGTCGGATGGGCGCCGCCTGTATTTGCTGGCTGAGGGCAGGTTGGTGAACCTGGCGGCCGGAGATGGTCACCCCGCGGAAATTATGGACATGTCCTTTGCCTTACAGGCCCTTTCAGTTCTGTATATACTGCAGCATGGCCGGCAATTGAATAAAAAGGTATATAATGTACCGCCTGAAATAGATAACCGGGTTGCCGAGCTAAAATTATCTTCGCTGGGTATACAAATAGATCACCTGACCAGTGAACAATTTAAATATATTAATGATTGGCGTTGCGAGTAGCGAGGCCACTGCATAAGAAGAATTATAAACCAGGGGGGTTCCGACATGTCTAATGTCGCAGAAGATGTTAAGGTACAGCTTTTAAAGGTTGGTGCCCGCATGGCTGCAGCTGGTTTGGTGATGGGCACCTGGGGCAATCTATCAGCCCGACTTCCGGATAAAAACCTGTTTGTGATAACCCCCAGCGGTATATCCTATGACGTGCTGGTTAAGACGGATTTAGTGGTTGTAGATATTACGGGGCGCGTAATCGAGGGTGAACGGAAGCCATCCACGGAATTAATGCTGCATGCGGCCATATACAGCGCTTGCGCCCAAGCGGGTGCTATCGTGCATAGTCATAGCATTTATGCCAGCGCTTTGGCAGTGGCAGGGAAAACGCTACCCCCTATTTTGGAGGAGCAAGTGCAGTTTGTGGGTGGCACAGTATCGGTGGCTCGGTATGCCCGGGCGGGCACTGTTGATTTAGCTGCTGCAGTTGTAGATGCCTTAGGACAGAGCAAGGCTGTGCTGTTGGCTAATCATGGACTGGTGGGACTGGGTAGCACATTGGACGAAGCTTATCAGGTTTGCCTGGTGGTGGAAAAGACTGCTCAAGTATACATATTAGCGGAACTAATCGGTAAAGCAGCAATAATACAGCCAGGGGATGTGGCTGCAATAAGGAAATCCTACCAGACCGGTTACGGTCAGCAGGTATAACAGATAATAGATAGGGCGTATGACGAGGGATTTTGCTTGTTTGAGATAATTACTAGACGCAATTAAGGAGGTTAAGTATGGCTGATTTACTGATCAAATGTATGGCTGTTTTAACTATGGACAGCGAGGGTGACATAATTAACCATGGTGAAATTGCAGTGCGGGATAATCTAATCTACCACGTGGGTCCCAGCGGTTCGACACCGGCTGATTTTAAACCGGAACGGGTGCTGGATTATCCCAGGATGGTGGCTATGCCCGGCTTGGTCAATTGCCATACCCATGCAGCTATGACGCTGTTTCGGGGTTATGCCGATGACCTGCCTTTAATGCAGTGGCTTAATGATAAAATTTGGCCCCTGGAGGCGCTGTTGATCCCTGAGGATATTTTTCAGGGTACGTTATTGTGCTGCGCGGAAATGATCCGTGGTGGCACTACCACCCTGGCGGATATGTACGTGGAAATGGACCAGGTAGCCCGGGCTGTGGACGAAGCTGGCCTGCGAGCGGTACTCTGTCGGGGGATGATCGGCGCTGGACCAGATGGTGAAAGCGCACTGGCCGAAAGCGTAGAATTTATCCAAAAATGGCATTGTAGTGCCGGAGGGCGAATCACTACCATGCTTGGGCCTCATGCTCCTTATACCTGCCCGCCGGTGTACCTTAAACAGGTAATTGCCGCCGCGAAAGAAATGGGTGTGGGTATCCACATTCATCTAGCCGAAACAGTCGATGAGGTTAAAGAAATCAGTGACCAGTACGGAAAAACCCCCGTGGCTTTAATGGAAGAGGTTGGACTTTTTGAACTGCCCGTACTTGCAGCCCACTGTGTGCATCTCAGTGACACCGACATTGATATTTTGGCACGCCGGCAGGTGGGTATCGCTCATAACCCCCAGAGCAACATGAAGCTGGCCAGTGGAGTGGCACCGGTAAGTCGTTTGTTGCACTCGGGAGCGCTCGTCGGTCTGGGTACCGACGGTGCAGCCAGCAACAATAATGTGGACATGCTGGAGGAAATGCGGACCGCGGCTTTACTGCAAAAGCTGCACACCTGTGATACCAGTGTGCTCCCTGCGTATCAGGCCTTGCATATGGCTACTGCCGGCGGGGCCAGAGCGCTGGGTATGCAGGAGCAAATCGGACGGCTGGTGAGCGGTCTTAAGGCTGACATAATATTATTGGATATGCATCAGCCGCATCTTTATCCGCTGTTCGACATTTATGCCCAGATTGTCTATGCTGCCGCATCATCGGACGTGCATACGGTGCTCGTTGATGGCCGGGTGGTAATGGAGAACCGCCGTATTTTAACGCTGGATGAGGATGTGGTTATGGCAGAAGCTCAGCGCTGCGCTGATGCTCTGGTGCAGAGAAGCAACAGCTGAGGAGTTATCAAACAGGTACGTTCAAAAAACCGGGGTGCATATGCAGCGCTCCGGTTTGCTTGTTTTTAACATTTATTTTATATACCTAGCACTGCCCTCTTTTTTATAATATGCGCCTCAATACCGTCAACGGCGCTTTCCGGTGTGTCCGCGAGTGCTATTTTGCCGCCGGTCAGGCCTTCCAAGTCTTCGGTTAACAGTTTCACCAACTCCGGGCCGCCAGTTACTGGCGGGGTGGGGGCCAGGTGGGCATATAAGCCAAAGGCCAGAGCGAAAATAGCATCGATGGTAGCCTTTTGCTCCAGGTACTGTGGTGCGGTAACTGCCACCGGCAGGTCGGAAGTATCTACCCCCAGGGAATTGGCGATTTCTGTAACCAGCATAGATATACGCCCGGTGTCCGTGCAGGTGCCGAAGCTCAGTACGGGGGGGATGCCCAGTGCGTTGCAGATTTCCTGCAAACCGCTGCCGGCTAAAGCCACCGCGTCGGCATTGCACAAACCGGCCACTTCCAGAGCGTGGTTACCGCAGCCGCCGCTGAGCACAAGGATGTCTCGCTTGATTAGCTCTTTGACAACGTTCACCGTCATATAATCGTGGAGACCTGTTGCCGTTGTGGTGCAGTTGGTTACACCTTTAATTTTACCTGCTTTGATAACGTCAAGAAGCGGTTCCAGTTTGCCGCCCAGGGCATTTAACACTGCTTCGGTGGAAAAACCGGCTATAGCTTTTTGCACCCTGCTTGGTACCTGGGGGGTAATTGTCTTGGATTACTGCTTGGCGTTAGTGACAGCGAAACTTATAAGCATAGTACAGATATATACTTACAAGTGTGTCAATTTTTACATATTACTTGACATAGTTACTCTATTAATGTAAAATTGGCTGTAAAGTATTTTAGCTTTATACAGAAAGGTTCTATTGATGGATAAGGTAATTAGAATGACTCTGCTGTACGATTTTTACGGCCCGCTGTTAACGGAAAGGCAGCAAAAGTTTTTCGATTTGTATTATGGAAATGATTATTCCCTGGGTGAAATTGCCGAAAGCTATGGGGTCAGCCGGCAGGCGGTGCATGATATGCTAAAAAGGGCGGAGAATATTCTGGTTAATTACGAAAATAAATTAGGATTAATCGATAAATTTTTAGTACAGCGCAATAAACTGGCCGAGGTTGCCCGGTTGTTGAATGAGGCCGGCGAGCTTGCGCCTCAGCGGCTGGTCAAGGCTAGGAAGCTATTGCAGGAACTACTGGAGATGGACAGGGGGTAACATATATGATATTTTCCGGTTTAGCAGAAAAGCTCCAGGAGACCTTCAAAAAATTGCGGGGCAAGGGCCGACTTACCGAAGAGGATGTTGACCTGGCTTTAAAGGAAGTGCGCCGGGCGCTGATTGGCGCAGATGTTAACTTTTTGGTTGTTAAGGATTTTATAGCCAAGGTCAGGGAAAGGGCTGTCGGGCTAGATGTATTGCAAAGCCTCACCCCTGCTCAGCAAGTTATAAAAATAGTGCACGATGAATTAGCTGCTCTCATGGGGGGAACCCGGAGCAAAATCGAGCTTGCACCGGCCCCACCTACAGTGGTGATGATGGTAGGTCTGCAGGGGGGAGGTAAAACCACCACAACTGCAAAACTGGCCAACCACCTTCGCCGCCAGGGGCGCCGGCCTTTGCTCGTGGCTTGTGATATCTATCGCCCAGCAGCTATCAAACAGCTGCAGGTGCTGGGCGGGCAATTGGACATGCCGGTATTTAACATGGGTGATAATGTTGCCCCGCCGGATATTGCTCGGGCGGCTGTGGAGAAAGCCCGCCGGGAGGGTAATGACTTGGTTATCCTCGATACAGCCGGTCGGCTGCATATTGATGAAGAATTGATGACCGAATTGAAAGATATTGTGGCAAACGTTAACCCCAATGAAATATTGCTGGTAGTGGATTCCATGACTGGCCAGGATGCTGTTAACGTGGCTAAAGCCTTTAACGAGCGTTTATCTTTAACAGGGGTGATCCTTACCAAGTTGGACGGGGACACTCGTGGAGGGGCTGCGCTTTCAGTTAAAGCAGTGACAGGCTGTCCGATTAAATTTGTTGGTATGGGTGAGAAGTTAGATGCTTTGGAAGATTTTCACCCCGACCGGATGGCTGACCGTATCTTAGGTATGGGTGATATGCTGACTTTGATTGAAAAGGCTCAGGCTAATTTTGATCAAGAGCAGGTGGAAATACTCAATAAGCGCATCCGAAGTATGGAGTTTACACTGGATGATTTTGTCCAGCAGTTAAATCAAGTCAAAAAAATGGGTCCTCTTGATCAAATTTTGGGCATGATTCCCGGTTTGGGGGGGATGAAGAAACTAAAGGATTTGGAAGTGGACGATAAAGATCTGGTTTTTGTGGAGGCTATTATTAAATCCATGACCCCATGGGAAAGACAGAACCCCCAGGAGATAAACGGAAGCCGGCGCCGGCGTATTGCCCGGGGCAGCGGTACTAGTGTCCAAGAAGTAAACCGTCTGCTCAAACAGTTTGAACAGACAAAGAAAATGATGCGTCAGTTAGTAGAAATGGGCAAAGGTGCTAAAAAAGGCAAGCAAAATCTACTCGGTTTTGGTAAAAAGGGTTCGCCATTTAAATAATAATATTAATTTTACATCAGTTAAAGGAGGTGAATATTGTGGCTGTAAAGATCAGACTTAAGAGAATGGGGGCTAAGAAACAGCCGTTTTATCGGATCGTGGTAGCCGATGCCCGATCCCCCCGGGACGGTCGTTTTATAGAGGAAATTGGCTATTATGACCCGCTGAAGAACCCAGCTGTGATTAAAATTGATGAAGCCAAAGCGGCTGATTGGTTAAGTAAAGGGGCACAGCTTACCGATACCACTAAAGCGCTGTTTAATAAAGTTGGTATCAATAAAAAAATCGTTAGCGGCGAGGGTCAGTAAATGGACCAGCAGAGGAGGTCTATCCTATGAAGGAACTGGTGGAAACATTGGCCAAGGCCCTCGTCGACCATCCTGATATGGTGACCGTGGATATTATTGAAAGGGAAAAGTCTTGCGTGATTGAGTTGCGGGTTGCCCAGGATGATATGGGTAAAGTGATAGGTAAACAAGGTAAGATTGCCAGGGCCATTCGGACCGTTGTTAAAGCGGCAGCCACCAAAGAGCACAAAAAGGTCACCGTAGAGATTGTTTAATTAGGATAGGATACAAACAAAAGGGGGCATGGCGCCCTCTTTCTTATTATGGGATGATTGTTTTGCTTCTGTTTATGACATAATGACAATAACCTTTTTTATGTTTGAGGTGATGGTTGGTTGGGTGCGGAAGTTCAATATATAACCATTGGGAAAATAGTAAATACCCATGGACACCGGGGTGAGGTGAGGGTTATACCATTAACGGATTTCCCTGAGCGGTTTAGCGCTATGGATAAGGCGTTAGTGGAGCTTAATGGCCAAATAAAGCTGATGAATATTGAGAAAACCTATCCGCACAAAAAATTTATTATTATTAAGTTTGCGGGTATAAACGATATGAATACTGCGGAAACGCTAAAAAATGCAAGGCTGTTAATTCCCAGAGATGAGCAAATGCCGCTGCCTGAGGATACGTTTTATGTCTTTGATATCGTGGGTATGGAAGTGTTTACTGATGATAGGCGATATCTGGGGCAAGTGCAGGATGTGCTTCAAACCGGAGCAAATGACGTGTTTATTGTAGAAGGCGCAACGAAGCGACCGCTTTTAATACCGGCACTTAAACAAGTTGTACGTAATGTTGATATGGAGCAGAAAGAAATGACCGTTTGTTTACCGGAAGGGCTGGAAGAATTGTCATGAAAATAGATATGCTTACCTTATTTCCGGAAATGTTTTCCGGTCCCTTTGATAGCAGCATTATTAAGCGAGCTAGGGATAGGGGCCTTTTGGAAATAAGTTTTACTGATATTCGGGATTTTTCGGGTAATAAACATCATACCGTGGATGATACCCCGTATGGCGGCGGTGCTGGTATGGTGATGCAGGCACCGCCCATTATGCGGGCGCTGGAGCATGTGTGCAATCAAAGGGGTGATGCGCAGGCTAGGGTAATATTAATGTGCCCCACCGGCTTAACCTTTGATCAGAATTGGGCGCGGGACCTGGCCAGGGAGGAACACCTGGTAATTATCTGCGGTCATTATGAGGGTATCGACGAACGGGTGCGCGAGCTGGCCGTAACTGATGAATTATCCATAGGTGATTACGTGCTTACGGGTGGTGAACTACCGGCAATGGTGGTGGTGGACGCGGTCGCCAGGATGATACCCGGTGTGCTGGGTGAGCAGGCCTCTGCAGAGGAGGATTCCTTTTATCATGGGTTATTGGAATACCCGCAATATACCCGGCCTCGTGATTGCGAGGATTTGTCGGTGCCTGAAATTTTGATGAGTGGTCACCACGAAAAAATCAGGCTATGGCGCCGCCGACAGGCTTTACTCAAAACGCTGGAACGCCGCCCTGATCTGCTGCGAGAGGAGATGCTAAGCAGCGAAGATCGAGATATTTTGCGTGAAATAGTGGTCAGCATCCAGGGAGTTATCGAGGGTTAGGGCTGGTGAAATTTTATCCTGGCAGGCAGATTGTTTGTCCGGGTAGGAGTTTTAGGGGATCGACGTTGGGATTGAGTTCCCGCAGCTTTTCTACGGTGGTGCCTGTGGCTAAGGCAATAGTGTACAGGGTATCACCACGTGCCACTAACCAGAATACGCCCGAGGGACAAACCCTCTCCGGGGGCAGGCAAATTTTTTGGCCTGTTTGCAAGTTAGCGGGATCGATATCTGGATTGAGCTGCGTAAGTGTGGAAATGGTAGTACCCACAAAGGATGCTATTAAATATAGTGTATCCCCCGGCGTAACAATCCAATATCGACCGGAGGAACAGGGTACATGATCGTTAGAATCGGGCATAGCCTAATCACGCCCAGATGGCCGGTACTTCCGCCGGTGTAAAAAATATTGCTAATATCATTGATTTACTCTCCCTGCACAAGAAATATTGTCAGCCTGGTTTATATATATAATTTTATGAACAGTATTAATAAAAAGTACTAAAGTTTTATCTGTTTTAGCATGTCTATATTCCTTCAGATAAGGCCATGATAAAATTATTATGTTTATATGGAGGCCTTATCTTGAAACCATTACGTGCAGTGTTCATTATAGTAAGTTTGTATTATGCTTGTCTCTACTGCCCATTGTCAGCGCTGGCTGAGCAGCAGGCTGATCATATGGCCGGGGTGTGCTATGAATATATTGACCAGCATGGTAATCTGGTAACTCTTGCTTCCCGGAAGCCGGCTAGGGGCGACGAAATAATCAATAGCAAAGGTTATCACTATCAGGTGAGCGGTGTGCAAGGCAATACGGCTCAGGTTAAATTAATCGGCAAGGATAAAATTATACTATCGTATATGGATTATTATGAGCAAATTAAAGCCGCACCTGTTGTATCGAGCCAGGCATGGCAGGAACGCCCGGTTGGTATATATCATACCCATTCGGATGAATCGTATTTGCCCACCGACGGTAAAGCTTCCATACCTTTTAACGGGGGTATTTATCAAGTGGGGGATATTTTCAATAATACACTCCAAGAACAAAAAGTTAAGGTAGATTATAATAAAACGCCCCATTGTCCACACGATGCCAATGCCTATTACCGTTCTCGTAGGACAGCTGTAAAGTTGTTGGAACAGAACCCGGTGGCAATTTTTGATGTGCACAGGGATGGTATAGACGATCCCGAGTTCTATCGCCAGATTATATCAGAACAGGATGTTACTCAAATCCGCTTGGTGGTGGGCAGGCAGAATCCTAAAATGTCTGCTAACCTAGATTTTGCCAAGCGTTTAATGGCTTATGTTAACAAGAAAAACCCGGAATTAATAAAGGAAATATACCTGGCCTCGGGTAATTACAACCAGGATTTAATGCCTACGGCGTTGTTGATTGAAGCAGGCACTTACACCAATGAAAAACCGCAGGCGGAAAACGGGGTTGCTCTGTTAGCCAATGCTGTTCCTGAAATGCTTGGCTTAACACCGCCGCCCCGCCAGGAGGCCACAGAGTTGCCAAAAACCGGGCCTCAGGGGTGGGGAACCGTTCTTTTCATAGCTTTATTAGTTGTGTTAGGCGGCGTCATCTTTATCTTCATCAATAACTCGGAAGAAAAAGTAAAAAATTACCTGTTAAGTAAAATCGACCAATTGAGCAGACGAAGAGGATAATACTAAGAATTTTAAAGACATTAATAGGGGAAATATAGGGTTATTGCGCCTTCGGGTGAATTGTGGTATAATTTCTCTTGTTTATTACGGTGGTCCGCTATCCTGGAAATAAGGGGTATGAACATCTGGGGGGAAGGAGGTTACAGCTATGGATTTAATAAAAGTAATCGAACAAGATCAATATAAAGAAAATATTCCTGATTTTAGTCCTGGAGACACTGTCAAAGTACACGTCAAAGTTGTGGAAGGTAATCGGGAAAGAATCCAGGTGTTTGAGGGTGTAGTAATTAGGCGCCGTGGTGGCGGGCTAAGTGAGACATTTACTGTCCGCCGGGTATCATACGGAGTCGGTGTTGAAAGAACATTTCCTCTCCATTCACCGCGTATTGATAAAATTGAAGTTACCAGGCGAGGACGTGTTCGCAGAGCCAGGCTTTATTACCTGCGCAAATTGCGCGGCAAAGCTGCTCGAATTAAGGAAATTCGCCGCTAGGATTACAAGGGACTGGCTGATAAGACAGTCCCTTTTTAAATGAATTTATGTTGATTAATCGAGGGGATGGAGATGGGAAATTCAAGTCATGAGCAACCGGTAAAAATTAAAGTCAAGAGCAAGTCGGCAATAAGAGAAATTCTTGAGTCTATAGCCATAGCAATTTTATTGGCTATACTCATCAGGATGTTTGTGTTTCAGCCTTTTTATATCCCTTCTGAGTCAATGGTTCCCAGTTTGCAAGTGGGGGATAGAATAATTGTCAGTAAGCTAAATTACTATTTCAGTGAACCAAAACGGGGTGATGTCATGGTATTTAAGTTCCCCCTTGACCCCAGCAGGGATTTTGTCAAGCGAACCATTGGTATTGGTGGTGAAAGTATTGCAATTCGCGACAGTCGTTTGTATATTAATGGTCAGCAGGTGAAGGAGGATTACCTTCCTGAAGGTCTGACCTTTGCTGATTTTGGACCGGATGAGGTGCCCGTCGGCAGTTATTTTATGATGGGTGATAATCGTAATAACAGTGACGATAGCCGGGTTTGGGGGGCATTACCGGAAGAAAATATAATTGGTAAAGCAGTGTTGATTTACTGGCCTTTGAATCGCATTAGCTTATTATAATAACACTGTTAGGATAATTGTGCCCAAGTTTCCCGGAAACATGGTCTTAAGTATTAAAGTAATTGTTTACCGGGGATGCTACAGCTGTAACCAATTTTAAACCTGTAAATACCGACATTAAGCATAACTGTCCATGAAAGGAATAAGTTAGATCTTATATAAGGACTCGTGACAAGATGGATATTCAATGGTACCCGGGGCATATGGCCAAAGCACGCAAGCAGGTGCAGCAGAACCTACAAATGGTAGATGTTGTTATTGAACTACTGGATGCCCGCATACCTGCCAGCAGTCGTAATCCGGATATTAATGTAATTTTAAAAGATAAACCCAGACTGGTGGTGCTGAACAAGTCGGATCTGGCTGCTCCCGAGGCCACGGCTGCCTGGTTGGATTATTTTAACCGCAATGCCCTGCCGGCGGTGGCTGTAGATGCCCACCATGGTGCTGGAATAAAAAAAATGATAGCGCTTACTGAACAGCAAGCCAGGCCAGCGGTGCAAAAGTATATGTCCAGGGGGCGGTTAGCTCGGTTAGCCCGTTGTATGGTAGTGGGGGTGCCCAATGTGGGCAAATCCATGTTGATCAATAAGCTAGCCGGCAAAAAAGTGGCCCGTACGGGCAATCGCCCGGGGGTAACCAGGGGCGAGCAGTGGATAAAGTTGGGAAGCAAGCTGGAATTGCTGGATACACCCGGCATTCTTTGGCCTAAATTTGAAGACCCGGAAACAGCCTACAAATTGTCGGTTACCGGAGCAATTAAAGAACAAATCTACAATCCCGAGGAGATTTGTTTAAAGCTTGTTCAGTGGTTGCTGGAAAAGGCACCCGATGTACTGGCCAGCCGTTACAAATTAGATACCATACCGGGGGAGATCTGGGAAGTCATTGAAAAAATCGGTAAATACCGAGGCTTCTACTTATCCGGCGGAAAAATAGATAGTAATAAAGCAGCTGTTTTTGTGATCAAAGAGTTTCGTGAGGGTAGATTGGGGAAGTTCAGCCTTGAATTGCCATAAAAATATTTTGTTAAATGGCAGGGATTTCAAATCAAATCGCGAAAAAAATTATAAGCTATAATTTTATGTCGGAGTAATTGCGTGGTTATAAATTCCTTCACCGTGGCGCAAATTAAAGAGTTGGCTGGCCGCAATGGCGGACCCGACGATGAATTGCTGCAGGCTATGGCATTGGATAAGCGATCTGCTGTGCAAACGCTATACAAGCATTATGTAACTGTCGGGCGAAAGAAGGAGGCCGATTTTAGGCGCCTGGAAAAAATGATAGCCTATGAGCGTTCTTTGCAAGGCCCGTGTGATAATATTGTCGCAGGTGTGGACGAGGCAGGCCGGGGTCCGCTAGCTGGTCCGGTAGTAGCGGCAGCAGTAATACTGCCTGAGGTTTTTTTTCTGGAGGATCTAGATGATTCCAAAAAGCTAACTCCGGTTAAGCGGTCCAGGCTTGAGGTAAACATTAAAAAAACCTCGGATGCCTGGGCGGTGGGTATAGCTACTGTAAGTGAGATAGAACTCTATAATATCCACCAGGCTACCATGCTGGCCATGCTGCGGGCTGTAAACAATTTAGACATTCAACCTGAGCTTGTGCTGATAGATGGGAAGTTTATCATACCTGGAAGCAAGCTGGCGCAAAAGGCAGTGGTAGGCGGTGACGGTTTGTGTCCTTCAATTGCTGCTGCGTCAGTTGTAGCCAAGGTAACCAGGGACAGGTTAATGCAAATATATCATTTGTTATACCCTGAATATGGTTTTGATGTGCATAAAGGCTACGGTACCGTTGCCCATATGACCGCTTTATCGGTATTTGGCCCATGTCCGATACACCGGCGTGATTTTGCACCAATTAAACAATTAGCTAAAGATGTTTATTGACTTACTAGTGAAAATAACCTTTAATAAAGGCAAGTTAAAATCACAATAAATTTTTATGTGTATTTGTGAAATAAATGTCGAGTACCCTGTATTTTATGTCAAATTAAGTCATCCGTTTGGGAGCTTTGAAAAATTCACAGGTAAATAGCGTTGGCTCCCATTTTTCAATTAATTGTTTTTTTACTAATCTAATTTATATAGAAAGGGGGGAGGAAAATGTCAGATTGGGCAGGACTATTTATATTTTTCGTAGTGGCACTTATCTTTGGCGCAGGTGGTATTGCCACCAGTTTTCTTATTCAACCTAGACGGGATACCCCATTAAAAATGGAACCTTATGAATGCGGTATGCCGACCCAGGGACCCACATGGATACAGTTCAAAACCGCTTATTTCCTTTATGCATTACTTTTTGTCATATTTGACGTGGAAACTATTTATTTGTATGCCTGGGCGGTTAAATTCCAAAGCCTGGGATTGTTTGCTTTTATTGAAATGCTCATATTCGTCTTTATTTTAGTCGTTGGCTTGTGGTACGCCTGGAAGGAAGGTGCGTTGGAATGGCAGTAAACAAAGGGAAAAAAATAGAAACAGCCCAAAAAGACATATGGGCGCCGGAATATTTCGGGGATAACCCGGATTACAACAGTCCGCCTGAGCTAAAAAGGTTAGTTCACCTGGCCCCGGTGGAAAAGGTATTGAATTTGGCTCGGGCGCATTCTATTTGGCCGCTGGGTTTTGGTTTGGCTTGCTGCGCCATTGAAGGTTTAATGGCGGCTCAGGGTCCTCGTTATGACTTATCCCGTTTTGGTTACGAGGTCTTGCGTAATACTGCCCGCCAGGCCGATGTAATGCTTGTGTGCGGTACTGTAACTACCAAAGCGGCTGATTTCGTAGTGCGTTTGTGGGAACAGATGTCTGAGCCCAAATGGTGTATAGCTGTTGGCAGTTGTGCCATATCAGGTGGACCATTCGTGGATTCTTACTGTGTGGTGCCTGGTGTCAATAAACTAATACCTGTGGATGTTTATGTACCCGGCTGCCCGCCCAGGCCAGAAGCAGTGATAGAAGGATTCCTTATGTTAAGGGCTAAAATTCTAGATAATAAGGAATACCTGGAGAACTTCAAAGGCAGGGTGGTGACGGGTTAAGATGATAGAAAAAGCAACTGCGTTGGTAGAGGAGCTTAGTAAAAAGTTTGACTATGTGGAAGTGAACGAGCAGTCAACTGTCATTATTCCCGCTGATAAATTGCTGGAGTTTATGCAGGCATTAAGAGATGACTATGGGATGGATTTTTTAACCAACGAGACGGCGGCGGATTATCCCAGCGAAAACAAATTTGAAGTTATATATAATATCAGCTCTATCGAAAAGGGTTTTACTATTATGGTAAAGACTTCCGTGGATAGGGACAACCCGGAATTGCCTTCGGTCTTTCCTATCTGGGGTGGCGCGAACTGGCAGGAGCGGGAAATATATGACTTAATGGGTATCGTTTTTACCGGCCATCCCAATCTGGTGCGCATTCTGATGCCTTATGATTATGAAGGACACCCGCTGCGCAAGGATTTCCAATGGAAAGGTGGCAGGGAGTAACTCATGATAAGGACGCAAGAATATAATTTAAACTTTGGTCCACAGCACCCCAGTACACACGGTGTGTTTAGGATTGTCCTTACTCTGGATGGAGAAAGGGTCGTTAAAGCCGAGCCTATTTGCGGCTACCTGCATCGAGGTGTTGAAAAATTGGCGGAAGCCCGCACCTATACACAGGTCATTCCTTATACCGACCGCTTGGACTACCTGGCAGCCATGCTTCAAAACTGGGGCTATGTAATGGCCGTGGAAAAACTGATGCAGGTAGAGGTGCCTGAAAGAGCCGAATACATGCGAGTTATATGTGGTGAGCTTTCCCGCCTGGCCAGTCACTTGATTGCCATAGGCACATACTCATTGGATATTGGTGCTTTTACAGGATTCCTGCTAGCCTTCCGGGAACGCGAAACAACCATGGACCTGTTGGAGGAATTAACTGGTTCCCGGATGACCTTGAGTTATGCTCGTATTGGCGGTGTGGCAGATGATGCACCCGAGGGTTGGTTGGACAAAGTAGATAAATTCATGGATCAAATGCCGGCTTGTATTGATGAATATGATGGTTTAATTACCGGTAACGAAATATTTCAAGCCCGTACCATGCAGATAGGGGTACTTAAACCGGAAACGGCCATCAATTATAGCATCAGTGGGCCGTCTTTAAGGGGCAGCGGGGTTGACTATGACCTGCGCAAGGCCAAGCCTTACAGTGTTTATGACCGGTTTGATTTTGAAGTGCCGCTAGGCACTAACGGTGACTGCTTTGACCGGTTTGACTGCCGGATGAAGGAAATGCGCCAGATAGTAAGAATCGTCAAACAAGCTATTGAACAAATTAGGGAAATCGATGGTCCGGTACGCGGCAAAGTGCCTAAAGTGATTAAACCACCGGCGGGAGATGCTTATGCGGAAATTGAAACTTCCAAGGGCATTATCGGCTACTATGTGGTCAGTGATGGCAGTCCCAAGCCGTATCGTGTCCATGTGCGCAGGCCTTCCTTTATTAATCTAGGCTATCTGGATGAAATGCTGCGCGGCTATCTGGTAGCTGATGTGGTGGCAATCCTGGGTAGTCTCGACATAATGTTAGGTGAAGTGGATTGTTAACAAATTTGGGATCATAGGGGAGAAGAGGCATGGAAAATTTATTTGTAGGCATAGCCGATGGGCTAAGATCTTCTCTTGGTGGCCTACCCCCGGAACTTGGAGAGGCCATCGTAATGCTTGTAAAGCTTGTGGCTATCCTCGTCTTTATATTAGTTAATGCACTGTGGCTGGTGTACATGGAACGTAAGGTTGCCGGTTACATGCAGGCCCGTATTGGCCCCAACCGAGTCGGCCCTAAGGGACTTTTGCAAACAACGTGTGACATAGGTAAATTAATCTGCAAGGAGATTATTATCCATAAGGATACGGACAAAGTGGTATTCATGCTTGCTCCGGTGCTGGTTTTCGTACCTACTTTAATGGTGTTTGCAGTAATACCCTTCGGTAAAAATATGGCGGCCATTGATATGAATATCGGTTTGTTGTATCTTTTAGCTATTGCCTCAACATCTACCATAATTTTTTGGATGGCCGGCTGGGCATCCAACAATAAGTATTCATTAATCGGTAGTATGCGTTCGGTAGCTCAGATGGTTAGTTACGAATTGCCGATGGTTCTAGCTATCCTGGGTGTGATCATGATTACGGGAAGCTTGAATATGTCCGATATTATTGCGGCTCAGGAACACACCTGGTTTATATTCACCCAGCCAATCGCATTTTTGATATTCTTTATAGCATCTGTGTCGGAATGTAACCGTGCTCCGTTTGACTTAATCGAAGGTGAATCAGAGCTAGTTAACGGGTTTAACACTGAATATGGCGGTATGGCTTTTGCTATGTTCTATCTGGCTGAATACGCCAATATGTTGGTGTGTTGCGCCATGGTGACGATTTTGTTCTTGGGCGGCTGGCATGCTCCGTTTGGTTTAGATTTTATCCCGTCCTGGTTATGGTTTTTCATCAAGATGTATATCGTGATGTTTGTGATTATGCAGCTTCGCTGGACTTACCCCCGTATCAGGGTTGACCAGTTGATGGGTTTTGGCTGGAAGGTGCTGGTGCCCCTTTCCCTGGCCAATATCTTTGTAACCGGTATTGGAATGTACATTTACCGGGCGATAGGGTGGTGATGGCATGTTTGGTAAAGGATTAGTTAAAGGAATGCAGATTACCTTCAAAGAGTTTTGGTCACCCAAGGCCACTATTCAGTATCCGGAACATCAAAACCCGATCCCGGATCGTTATCATGGTCGGTTTACTTTGGATGTTGATAAGTGCATTGCCTGTGGGATGTGTGCCAATGCCTGCCCAAATAAGGTTATTAGTCTGCAAAAACAAAAGGTTGGCACGAAACAGTATCTTACTAATTATGTAATGAAAATTTATTACTGCTTGTTCTGCGGTTTGTGTGTGGAAAGCTGCCCCAAAGATGCACTGCATTTTTCAAAGGTTATCAATATGAATCAATATCATTTCAGTGACATCCCACTTGTCTTGGTTCAGCGTGAAGCACCTGCTGTTACTGCAGAATCCGAGGTTGCCGCCAGCAAGACTTCCGATAAGGAGGGTGAGTAACCGATGGAAACCAGTATATATAGCGTAATAGCTTTTTATTTACTGGCAATAACTATTGTAGGTAATGCTGCCCTGGTAGTGTTTGCAAAAAATATTGTACATTCGGTGTTATTCTTGGCCGTTACCTTTATATCCATGGCCGGGCTGTTTTTATTACTGGATGCCGATTTTATCGCTGCGATACAGGTACTCGTTTACGCCGGTGCTGTGTGTATTATGGTGGTCTTTGGTATTATGCTGATTCAAGCTCCTGATATGAAGGGTACTAACCTGTTTAACACTCAACTGTTTGCCGGTGGCGGTGTGGTTGCCCTGGTGTTTGCAATGTGCGCTATTCTTGCCGGTCGCACTGCCTGGACTGACCTGGTGGCAACGCAGGCTGTACCTGAAAACACTATCCAGGTTATCGGTACCTTATTGATGAGCAAATATGTTATTCCGTTTGAAGTAGTGGCTATTCTACTGCTGGTGGCGTTGGTTGGTGCCATTGTCATCGCCAGGGATGATGCCGGTACAGTTGCCGTGGATGAGGGGGTGAAGGCCAATGCTCACGATTAGCTTAACGCATTACGTTATACTATCGGCTCTTTTATTCAGTATCGGCCTGTTTGGGGTTATCACTAAGCGGAATGCTGTGGCTGTCTTGATTTGTATTGAGATTATGCTTAACGCGGTAAATATCAATTTGGTGGCCTTTAGCAAGTACATTACCCCAATAGATTTTACCGGACAAATATTTTCTCTGTTTGTCATCACTGTGGCCGCCGCTGAAGTAGGTATAGGGTTGGCCATTATCATAGCCATCTACCGCAATAAGCTGTCCGTAAATCTTGACGATTTCGACTTGCTTAAATGGTAGGACTTTTAAGAAGGTAGGTGCTTCTAAATAATGTATGTTGAATTTGCATTGCAGCATGCATGGTTGGTACCGCTTCTTCCCGCCCTTGCTTTTGTGGCGATAGTATTTCTCACCCGCCCATGGAAAATGCTTAGTGCTATCTTGGCGGTGGGATCAATGGCCTTGTCCTGTGTTATTGCTACACTGGCGGCGTACGGGATTTTTACCAACCCTGAGTATGCGGAAAAACCGTTAGTTTACGCCACGCGCTGGTTTTCCCTGGGAATGCCGGGGATGCCTGCTCTGCAAATAGACGTGGGCGTACAGTTAGACCCTGTATCGGCCATGATGATGGTCATGGTTTCGTTTATTTCGACATTCATATTTTTATACTCAATTGGTTATATGGATGGTGAAGATGGTTTCTCAGTATTTTTCTCGTACCTTTCACTGTTCGGCGCTTCGATGTTACTGCTGGTTATTTCCAGCAACCTGCTGCAAATGTTTGTAGCTTGGGAATTGGTGGGATTATGTTCCTACCTGTTAATCGGCTTTTACACGCATAAGATATCAGCTCGCGAGGCGGCCAAAAAAGCCTTTGTTACCTGCCGGGTTGCGGACTTCGGTCTGCTGCTGGGTATTTTATCGCTGCAAATAGTATTTGGCACGCTGAACCTGACTGAGTTGAGTGAAAGAATTGCTCATTTTGAGGAGTTTACAACCTTTGGCATCCTAACCATGATAGCCGTACTGGTATTTATCGGACCGATCGGTAAGTCAGGCCAGTTTCCGCTGCATGTGTGGTTGCCGGACGCTATGGAAGGCCCCACTCCGGTCAGCGCACTGATCCATGCTGCCACCATGGTTGTGGCCGGTGTCTATCTGGTTGGTCGCACCATGTTCCTGTTCCATGAAGTAGAATCGGCTATGCAGTTGGTAGCTGTTACCGGTGCCTTTACGGCCCTGTTTGCCGCTACATGTGCTCTAACGCAGCGTGAAATTAAAAAGATCCTGGCGTATTCCACAGTCAGCCAGCTGGGCTATATGATGCTGGCACTGGGCGTAGGTAGTCTGACCGCTAGTATGTTCCATATGTGGACCCACGCTTTCTTTAAAGCCCTGATGTTCCTTGGCGCAGGTAGTGTGCTGGTAGCTTTGCATCACAAAGCTGATGTGTGGGAAATGGGTGGACTGGTTAAGAAAATGCCTATCACCGCCTGGACGTTTGTCATTGGTGGTTTAGCCATTGCCGGTATTCCTCCTTTTGCCGGCTTTTGGAGCAAGGATGAAATTTTAGCGGCTACCTTTGCTGAAGGGCACTATGTGCTGTTCGCTATGGCGGCGTTTACTGCGTTTTTAACTGCGTTTTATATGTGGCGTATGATTTTCCTGGCCTTTTTTGGCAAAGAAAATCCGGACAACCATCCCAAGGAATCTCCTTGGACTATGACTGTGCCCCTGTTGGTGCTGGCTATCGGCGCCATTGGAGCCGGCTGGCTGGGTACCCCCTGGGGTAATGTGTGGGCTGAATGGATTTACTTTGGGCATCCACACCATGCCGATCCCAACTTTATTGTAATGGGATTGTCGGTAGTGCTGGCTGTCGCCGGTATCGGACTGGCCTACTCTATGTATTTAAAAGATACCGAAAAGGTAAAGGCCAAAGCTATGGCCGAACAGTACAGTACTGCCTACAGGGTTCTCGTTAATAAGTATTATATTGACGAGCTGTACCTGTGGTTCAACCACGCGCTGGTTGATGGTGCTGCCAAAATCTTTTACCTGTTTGATATCTATATCGTTGACGGTATCGTTAATGGTATCGGTGCATTCGCCAAGGTATCCGGAGAAGGTATGCGTGTGTTCCAAACCGGTCGGCTGCAGAACTATGTGCTGATATTCTTTATTGGCGTGCTGGTTGTGGCTGTATTAATGGCCTTTGTCGGCCCGTCTAACGCCGTTCCGGTTATAGGAGGTGTTAAGTAATGGACTTTCCGATCCTATTAACCATATTACTGGCACCGCTGGTTGCGTCTTTAATCATCATGTTTATTCCCAAGGATGAAAACATCCTGATTAAGAGTATTGCTGCAGTAGGTATGTTTGTTGCCCTGGCTTTGAGTCTGTATGCCTACTTTGCTTATAACAAGGATATCGGCGGTTTGCAGTTTGTTTTTGGACATGAACTACCCTGGATTAAGGATTTGGGCGTGACTTTCTTCCTGGCTGTGGATGGTATCAGCTTACCGATGCTGCTGTTGACCAACTTGATTGGTTTTTCAGCAATCTTTGCCTCCTGGAATGTCAATAATCGGCCCAAGGAGTTTTTTGTCCTGCTGTTAATGTTGATTGCCGGTGTTATGGGTACCTTTATCGCTCATGACCTGTTCATATTCCTGCTGTTCTATGAAGTGGTAGTTATCCCCATTTACGTCTTGGTGATTATCTGGGGTAGCTCCAAACGGGTTACTAAGGAATATGCAGGTATGAAACTGACGATGTACCTGTTAATCGGGAGCGGTTTCCTGCTGGTCGGTGTTATTGCTTTGTTTGTAAAGACAGCAGCAATAGCCGGTCACCCGGATATGAGTTTTACCGGTATGGCCATGGCGGCGCAGCAGTTAGGAGAGTTTGATCAGATTTGGCTCTTTGCGTTGATGCTGTTTGGTTTTGGCTCACTGATTTCTATGTGGCCATTCCACTCCTGGTCACCCGACGGCTATGCCGGCGCTCCTACTGCGGTTAGTATGATCCATGCTGGTGTACTGAAAAAAATCGGCGGTTATGGTTTAATAAAAATTGCCGTTTATATGCTGCCCTTGGGTGCATCTTTCTTTGCACCTTACATGGCCGTATTGGGTGTTATCGGTGTAGCCTACGCTGCGATGGGTGCTATGGCCCAAAAAGACCTTAAATATGTCGTTGGTTATTCCAGTGTAAGTCACATGGGTTATGTCATTCTAGCCGTAGCCTGCTTAAACGTTATTGGTATAAACGGTGCTGTGGCTAATATGTTTGCGCATGGTGTAATGGCTGCCCTGTTCTTCTCTATGATAGGTTTTATTTATGAAAAAACACATACCCGCTGGATTCCGGATATGGGCGGTCTAGCTCGTCAAACACCAAGGTTGGCTGTGGGCTTCATGCTGGCAGC
The DNA here is from genome assembly GCF_009932395.1 of Sporotomaculum syntrophicum. GTDB lineage: Bacteria > Bacillota > Desulfotomaculia > Desulfotomaculales > Desulfallaceae > Sporotomaculum > Sporotomaculum syntrophicum. The sequence continues at coordinate 331,661 of NZ_LSRS01000001.1, read as the reverse complement.
GATGGCTTCTCTGGGCTTGCCCGGTTTAGTCAGCTTTATCCCTGAATTCACCATCTTTATTGCCAGTTTCGAAGTTTACGGCGGTGTGGCGGTTATAGGTATTGCGGGTATCATTATCACTGCTCTTTATGTGCTGCGTGCCGGTGCTAATACCCTGTTTGGCCCACCGCGTCCTGAATATGATCACCTGGAAGATATCAAGGGACCGGAAATGGTGCCTTTGGTGGTACTAGGTACCGTACTGGTAGTTGGAGGATGCCTCCCCTCCTTGTTATTTGACATGATTAACAGTGGTGTCGTGCCCCTGCATGCTGCGATAAGCGACGCGCTCCAGTTAGGGGGGAAGTTTTAAATGCCAACTGATATGTTTGTTTTAACGTTACCATTTGACCCTTCTGCCTTGACATTGGAAATGTTGATGGCCGGTTTAGCTACGCTGGTGCTCATAATGGGTATTATCGTGCCAAAAGGCTCCAGACATGGCCTTGGTTGGGTCAGCTTGCTGGGCATACTGGGCATTATGGCGGTAGCCGTATCGCTGTGGGGTGAAAAACGGGAACTGCTCAATGGTATGTACTTGCTGGACAATTATGCGCTGTTTTGGAAGATTACTTTCATGACAGCGGCGGCGCTGGTGATACTGGGCTGTATGCGCTTTGTTGATAAAATGGGCAATCAGGCCGAGTATTACAGCCTAACTTTATTTGCTACCCTGGGCATGATGGTTATGGCCTCGGCAGGAGATTTTATCACCTTCTATCTGGGCTTGGAATTAATGACCCTGTCCTTTGTCCTTTTGGTTTGCTTCCGTAAAACTGATAATAAATCAATTGAGTCAGGCATTAAGTATTTATTGCTGGCTGGAATGAGTTCGGCAGTGTTGCTATATGGTTTATCCATCATCTATGGCCTGACCGGCAGTATTACCATCCTGGAAATAGGCAGAATTATTGCTATGCAACCCCTATCGCCTGCTCTAGTGCTGGCTGTTGTTATGGTTATTGCCGGTCTTGGTTTCAAAGTATCGGCTGTACCCTTCCATATGTGGTCACCGGACGTTTATGAAGGGGCCCCGACTCCGGTTACAGCTTATCTGGCAGTGGGTTCCAAGGCTGCTTCTTTTGCGATTATTTTGCGGTTGTTTATTGCCGGGCTTCCTGGTATTTGGGAAAACTGGGCGTTTGTGTTGGCCATTCTTGCAGCTGTAACCATTATTGTCGGTAACCTGGTGGCTATTCCCCAAACGAATATCAAAAGAATGCTGGCATACTCCAGCATTGCTCAGGCAGGTTATATACTTGTAGGGTTGGTTGCTGCAACAGAAGCCGGTATCAAAGGTGTCATGTTCTACGCGTTCCTGTATGTATTTGCTACTATGGCAGCCTTCGTGGTGGCGGCTTACTACTACAACTACTCCGGCAGTGATGAATTAAAGGACTATGCAGGTTTAGCCCAGCGTTCTCCTTTACTGGCAGCAGTGATGTTAGTGGCGCTACTGAGTATGGCCGGCATACCTCCGCTGGCCGGTTTCGCAGGCAAGTTCTACTTGTTTAGTTCCATTGTAGGAGATTATCTATGGCTTGTATTTGTAGGTTTAATTATGAGCATGGTGTCGGTGTATTACTACCTTCGGGTGGCGCTGGTCATGTATCGTGATGATCCGCTTGACGCAACACCAATAAGCGTATCAAGTCCCGTAGCCGTAACGCTGGTTTTCGCTACGATTGCTACTCTGGTTATTGGTATTTGTCCTGGTCCGCTCTCCGAAGTAGTCAATGGCGCTGCACATTCATTCTTCTTGCATTAACATATTTATTAATAAAAAAGTCTCTCACCCAGACGTGAGGGGCTTTTTTTTTAACTGCAGTTAGTCTATAATTCGTGATATAATAATGTTACATTTGATAATTGGGGAGGATAATATGGAAAACAATACCTCGTATCTTGGCTCTGAGAAGTATATTGCATCAGATGAATTAATTAGTTCTGTAAACGTAGCGGCGGCGCTTAACCGGCCGCTTTTAATCAAGGGTGAACCTGGTACTGGTAAAACCATGCTGGCCATGAGTGTGGCTGAAAACTTGAAGATGAAGCTGATTATTTGGAACATTAAATCCACTACTAAGGCCCAGGACGGTTTATATGTTTACGACACCGTACAACGTTTGTACGACAGCCAATTTGGCGAGGGCAACGTTCGCGATATTAAACAATATATAAAGCTGGGCAAGCTGGGTGAAGCTTTTACTTCAGATAACCGGGTAGTGCTGCTGATTGACGAAATTGATAAAGCGGATATCGAGTTTCCCAATGACTTGCTTTGGGAATTGGACCAGATGAACTTTTATATCCCCGAGACGGGTGAAACAGTTTCCGCTAAGCAACGCCCTATCGTAGTCATTACCAGCAACGCTGAGAAGGAACTTCCTGATGCCTTCCTGCGCAGGTGTGTATTTCATTACATCGCCTTTCCTGACCAAGAAATGATGAAGCAAATTATAAAGGTACACTACCCGAATTTGGAAAATGAACTGGTACGCGCTGCGGTAAATGCTTTCTACAATATTCGAAACATACCCGGTCTGCAGAAAAAGCCAAGCACCAGTGAGTTATTGGACTGGGTTCAGGCTCTGGCCATTGGCGGCATTGATCCCCGTGTTATTGAAAGAGAGATGCCTATGCCAGGTGTGCTGTTGAAGAAGGATAACGATATGGAATTATGGAAGCGTAAGTTTGGCAGTGGTGCTGCTGATGCTAAGGCGGCAGCTAAGAAAAATATATCTGGTTACTGGCGGAGTTGATAAAATGTTTACCAGCCTATTTTATAGCTTGCGCCAACAGGGTGTAAACGTATCTCTAATCGAATGGTTAACCTTAATGGAGGCGCTGCAGCGTGGGCTTGCTAATAGCAGCTTAATTAGTTTTTACTTTTTAGCGCGCTCACTGCTGATTAAAAGCGAGTCCCAGTATGATGCCTACGACCGGGCTTTTTTAGAAATCTTTAAGGATATTGAAACGCCACCGGAAATTGTTGCCGAGGCATTGAAATGGCTCGAACATTCAGCCCCGCCAAAATTGATGGACCAAGCTGATAAAAGGCCGGATTTAAATTGGGACCTGGATGAATTAAAAAGAAAACTGGCGGAACGCTTGGCGCAGCAAACAGAAGAACACCACGGTGGCGGCAATTGGATAGGCACAGGAGGCACTTCGCCCTTCGGGCATTCCGGTTACAATCCGGCCGGTGTGCGTATTGGCGGCAGTTCGCTTAACCGTTCTGCAGTCAAAGTGGCGGCCGAGCGCCAATACCGGGATTTTCGAACGGATGAAACTTTAACTACCCGGCAATTTGAGGTGGCCTTACGAAAACTGCGCTTACTGAGTACCTCGGTAGACGGAGAGCGAGATGTTCTTGACCTTGATGCCACTGTGGATGCTACCGGGCGCAATGCCGGTATGCTTGAGCTGGTGTGGGCCAGGGAACGTAAAAATAAAATTAAGTTAATCTTGCTTATGGATTCCGGCGGTTCTATGAATCCTTACCAGAGGCTATGCAGCCAGTTATTTAATGCGGCAAATAAATCAACACATTTTCAAGATCTTCAGTTTTACTTCTTTCATAACTGCTGGTATGAAACTATTTATAACGATCCTTATTGTTCAGATCGCAATTCCACAGCGACCTATGATTTTTTACGCCAATATAGCTCTGACTACCGGCTGATTATTGTTGGGGACGCCAGTATGGCGGCCAGCGAGATTCTAATGCCCTACGGTGCATTGAGCTGGTGGGCAACTAATGAAGAACCCGGCCAGAAATGGATGCAGAGATTAGCCAATCATTTTGAACACGCTGTATGGTTAAATCCCATCCCCGAGAAGTATTGGGGCTTGGTGGAGGGGAGTTATACCATTAATTTGGTGCGTGAAGTGTTTCCCATGTTTGAGTTAACTATTGATGGCTTGAACGCGGCTGTTAAAAAACTAAAGGTTAAAAGATAGACTGAGATTGTTTTAGAGGTAGCCGTAAAGTTCAGCTAACAAATACTCCTCAAGCTTGAGAAAATTAGCGCAAGGAGAGCAGGTAATTAACGTGACCTTTCAGAGACGCGGCCTGGGTGTTTGGGGCGAAAATATTGCCGCTGACTATTTGCAGAAAATAGGTATGCAGATTATTGAACGCAATTACAGGTGCCGATTAGGTGAACTTGATATTATTGCACGGCAGGGAGCCTACCTGGTTTTTATTGAGGTGCGCACCCGAAGTAGTGCTATTTGCGGTTTGCCCCAGGAGAGCATTACTGCCTCTAAAATAAAAAAAGTGCGTCGACTGGCCCTGTCCTACCTGGCGCAAAAATCATTAGATAATGTTAATATCCGTTTTGATGTGGTAGCGGTATACTGTGCAGGGGAAACCACAGTCACCCACATAGAAAATGCATTTTAACCTGACTGACTTGATATAAGTATCCCACAAAAATTGGGGACAATCCTTGAAAGGTGTGTCCCCAAATTGCTTAAGTGGAAGTACAACGCCAACTAAGTCATGCATTTTGCAGGTCTAAAACAAGGGTATCAGGATAAAAGCAGCTGAAGCTATACAGGCTTTCAGCTGTTTTTTTATACGTTAGGTAATTATGCTTGCCATATTTATGGCAAGCGCTAAGAGTTAAATTGCTGAAAAGCGCGCGCAGAGGGAACCAAATGAATGAGCGCACTTTTCCTGTAACAAAGTCTATGCCATAGGTATAACTTCGGCATATTCATCTTTGTTAAAATCGCGGTCATATTCTATGTCGTTAAAAATATCCGGGTAAAGTTGCTGTAAGTATAGTAACATGGGTATCATGATTTGCTTGATCGATTCAGCTGTATTGGGCATATTAGTAGCTTCCAGTAATTCATGCCATTGTGTCAGGTTGTAGCGGTATACAATTCTGGTTTTGGTTGCACCCTGGCTAATTTCACTGGGAAACCGGAAAGGTGTTTCTGCGTCGAATACCCGTTGCGTTAATACTGATGGGGGCAATAAACCATCCTTTTCATAAACGGCGATGGCGATAAGCTCATTTTCAGTGCTAGAACCGGTTGCATCTTGCTGTTGATCTTCTTTGGGAGGAATTTGGACAAGTAATACTGGAGCACTCATTATATCACCTCATAGATAAGATTTAATATTGATAGCTTCTGTTATTCTTATTCCCTTAAAGCTAAGTAGTATTATAAGGTCAGAGAAATTTTCATTCAATGTATAGCTACTGGCAACGGTTACTTCCACTCTGGTTATTTTAGCCCGGGGTGATCCCTCATGGCACCATCAATATTTGTTGCCGATGCCTCCTCGTGACCGGCAAATATAGCTTCAATAATGCTTTCGGGAAGTTACGTACCTAGCCTGATAAGGCCAGTTTATACTTTCTCGCTTGGACAATCTTTTAGAAACTCCTTGCTCCCGGCCGGAAACAAAAACATATTTACAAACCAAGCTTTGCATCACCTCTGTTGGTTGAAAACTTTTTTATATCACTAAATTGATTATATACCTGATACACTCTATACTACAAATCAAATACAAGAGTTTGGAAAGGTTTAGGCAAAATATTTTTTGAAGAATTTTCTTAATCGGGTACTGAAGTTGATAATAAGTATTCCTTTAGCATTAGTGCTCAGAGTATCTTTTTTGAAAGAACCAATGGCTTTGACATTGGATTTCTTAAATGAAATAGCAGGGATTGGCAATGGTTTTGGCGAAAAAAACGGCGGAGGTATTTAAATATGTTAACCATTGTCAGAAGTTTGGCCTTAAATGGTCTTGAAAGTTATATCGTGCGGGTAGAGGTGGATGTGTCGAGTGGTCTGCCCGGTTTTGAGCTGGTTGGCCTGCCGGATGCGGCAGTGCGGGAAGCTAAGGATCGTGTGCGCGCGGCGATTAAAAACGCCGGGTTTGATTTTCCAGCTAGGCGGATCACGGTGAATCTGGCACCGGCTGACTTGAAGAAAGAGGGTCCGGTCTATGACCTGGCGATATCTCTGGGCATACTAGCTTCAACGGAGCAAATCGATTCCGGGCTGGTCAATGGTTACATATTTATCGGTGAATTGTCACTAGACGGCACTATCCAGGGGGTAAACGGTGTATTGCCCCGGGTTTCACTGCTGCCCCGCGATGGTTACGATCAGGTGATCGTGCCGTTGGAAAATGCCGACGAGGCAGCTTTAATTCAAGATATTAAAGTATATCCTACAGCTAATCTAAATCAATTAATCCGCCATTTGCAGGGTGAAGAGCCCATTACGCCTCATTTTGTGGATATCAATAAATTTTATACCGGCCATAACCTTAGCGGGGATATGGCCGAGGTGCGTGGCCAGCTGGCTGTTAAACGTGGTTTGGAAGTAGCGGCCGCAGGGGGCCATAATGTTCTGATGCTGGGTTCCCCTGGCTCAGGAAAAACCATGCTGGCCCGCCGGCTGCCGGGCATATTGCCTGAACTGTCATTGGATGAAGCGCTGGAAGTAACTAATTTATACAGCCTGGCAGGAATGCTGCAGTCCGGTCAGCCGTTGATTACTGAGCGTCCTTTCCGATCCCCTCATCATAACACCTCGACCTCAGCCATCGTTGGGGGCGGTAAATACCCTAAGCCTGGTGAAATTAGCCTGGCGCACCTGGGGGTGCTTTTTCTTGATGAGGTTGCCGAATTTAGAAGAGATGCCCTGGAAGCATTGCGCCAGCCCCTGGAGGACGGTGTGGTATCCATATCCAGGGTCCATGCTTCGATTACTTACCCCGCCAGAATCATGCTTATAGCTTCAATGAACCCCTGCCCGTGTGGTTTTTTGGGGGATGTTGAGCGGGAGTGCACGTGCACCCCCCTGCAGGTACAGCGCTATTTAAATCGCCTCTCCGGGCCTCTGCTGGACCGCTTTGATATTCATATTGATGTGCCCCGCCTCACCTTTAATGATTTGGAAAACTTTCAGCCGGGAGAGTCATCGGTAACTATACGCCAAAGGGTTAAGCTGGCCAGGGAAATTCAGTCAGCCCGTTTTGGCAAAGCTATGTGTAATGCCGATATGTCGCCCTTGCAATTGAAAAAGTACTGCCAACTTAATAGTGAATCCAGCGATTTATTACGGGCGGCTTTTACTAACCTAAAGCTGAGCGCCCGCGCTCATAATAAAATTATCAAGGTGGCCCGAACTTTGGCGGATCTTGCAGGTTGCCAGGAAATACAGGTGGAGCATGTGGCTGAAGCAGTTCAGTACCGGGGGATGGAAAGGAAATACTGGAATACCTGAGCCTTATTGACCAGTTTACTATGTAAATCAATCATTTAGTTTAGAGAGGATAAATGCTATTGCATTTACTAAAGTGCATCATTTCACAAACATTTGCAGACAGATATAAACTGATAGTAACAAAAAAAGAAGGCTCTCATGAAGGAACCTTCTTGTCAACAGACGAACTTTCAGCCGGCTTCTTTAAGCTAATAGCCTAATTTTGTTTAAATATGAATATTTAACCCAATTCTTTTAAGATTAATCCGGGGTTTTTCTCCAGGCAGAAGTTGACTTCCCAATCTGAAGAGAACAGTGCCACCAGCCGTCCTTCCCGGTCTCTGGCCAGCTTGCTGCGGCTGGGCCAGATTATGTCGGACAGTTTTTCCAAGTTGCACTCCACCCAACGGGCGCAGGTAAAGGGAAGTCTTTCTGTAGAAACATCTACTCCGTACTCTGAGTTAAGCCGTGCCACAACCACGTCGAATTGCAGTTCCCCAACCGCTGCCAGCACCGGTTCCTTGCGTAAGCTGTCTGTAAAGTAAAGGACCTGGGTTGCGCCTTCTTCTTCTAATTGCTCAATCCCTTTATTGAACTGCTTATATTTTGCGATATGCCGGTTATGCAGGAGGCAAAAGTGTTCAGGGGTGAAGCGGGGAATGTCCTCAAATCTAATCACTTTCCCATCACAAAGGGTATCGCCGATATTAAAGAGGCCGGGGTTAGCTAAGCCCACTACATCGCCGGGATAAGCTTCTTCCACGATTTCCCGTTCCCGGGCGAAGAACCGGTAAGCCCGGGTTATGCGCACTTTCCGCTTTAGACGGGAGTGGTAAAGCTGCATATCCTTTTCAAAACGTCCTGAGCACACCCGCAGGAAGGCTACCCGGTCCCGGTGCTGCGGGTCCATATTGGCCTGGATTTTAAAAATCTGACCGGTAAAGCCCGGGCTGGTTGGCTCAATCAAGCCGTCGCTGCTCATACGCGGGCCAGGTGCCGGGGCCAGGTCCAGGAGTGTCTGTAAAAATGGTTCCAGGCCAAAATTATTAATAGCGCTGCCGAAAAATACCGGGGTAATATTGCCGGTCAGAAAAGCTTCCTCGCTGAAAGAGGACCCTGCCGCCGCTAATAGTTCTATTTCATCCACTAACTGTTGATATTCGTCCTGGCCTACAAGAATAGCTAGCTGAGGATCATACAGGTCATGCACCTGCACTGGCGCCCGGTGTTGGCCGTGGTGAGTACGCTCAAAGAGCAGCACTTGCTGTTTAGCGAGGTCGTACACTCCTTTGAATGAAGGGCCATTGCCAATGGGCCAGTTCATTGGCACCGAACCAATTCCTAATTCCTGCTCGATTTCGTCCAGTAGTGCCAGTGGCTCACGGCCCGGGCGGTCTAGTTTGTTAATGAAGGTGAGAATAGGAGTACGCCGCAGCCGGCAAACTTGAAAGAGTTTACGGGTCTGGGGTTCAATGCCTTTGGCGCTGTCCAGTACCATCACTGCGCTATCGGTCACCATAAGGGTGCGGTAAGTATCTTCGCTGAAATCCTGGTGGCCGGGGGTGTCCAATAGATTGATCCTGTAGCCCCGGCAATCAAACTGCAGGGCTGCAGTTGTGATGGAAATACCGCGTTGCTGTTCCATCTCCATCCAGTCGGCGGTGGCATGATGCTGGTTCTTTCGGGCTCGTACCGAGCCGGCCAGCTCAACCGCGCCAGCGTAAAGCAGTAGTTTTTCCGTTAGTGTGGTTTTCCCTGCATCGGGGTGAGAAATAATAGCAAAGGTGCGCCTGCGGGCTACCTCATATTCCAGTTCATCGTCATTAACCTTGATAGTTGGTTGGGTCATTTTTGCCTCCCCAATGATTTGGTCGTAGTTGTTCAATAAAATAATGTAATGCGATACGATATATTTGTCAATAGTCTATCTCGGTTAGCTAAATAACATGATGCATTACAAATGAAGTGAAGAAAGGTTATAAGGCGGTGTGGTCATAATGTTTCGGATTTTAGCCTTTTCAATAATTATTTTACTGTATGGTCTGCTCACTTACTGGATCGGACTGCGCATGTGGCAGCTGGTGGGCAGATTTATCCCATACCTTCCCATAGCCTTGTTTTGGTTAATGTTCTGGTTGATCGCCTTTTCCTTTTTTGCAGGACATTTAAGTAAAAAATACCTTGCGCCCGGGATATCCCGTTGGTTAATCCTGCTAGGCGACTACTGGCTGGCTTTCATGTTTTATTGCCTTATTGTACTGGCTATATTGGAATTGTTTCTTTTAGCTGGTCAACGTTTGGCCTTTTTGCCCCGGGGAAGCTACGACCAATTTCCTGCTGCTCTCGTGCTTGGCTTAGGTGTACTATTAACCGTTTTGGTAATATTTAGTTATGGGTGGTGGAATGCCAGGCACCCGCAGGTCACCCACTATGATATTAGTATTCCCAAATCAGCCGGTCAGCTTAAGCAATTACACGTGGTGGCAGTGTCCGATCTGCACCTGGGCATTATAGTGGATAATTACCGATTAGCTGAATTAGTGGCAATGGTTAATGACTTGAAACCGGATATCATCCTATTGCCAGGTGATATAGTTGATGGAGACCCACTGCCTTATATTGAACAAAATATGGCTGAGACATGGCGTCGGCTGAAATCACGCTATGGCATTTATGCAGTGCTGGGAAACCATGAGTATATTGGCGGTCAATCCGCGACTATTATTAATAGGCTTGAACAAACAGGCATCAAGGTACTGCGCGATGCAGTGGTTCTGGTGGAAGGTAGCTTTTATCTTGTGGGGAGAGAAGATGTATATAGTAGCTTCTTTAATGGCAACGAGCGAAAAACGCTGGCCAGTATAATGGCTGGCATTGATCGGGACCCTAAAAAGCCTGCCATTGTGCTGGATCACCAGCCTGTACATTTAGACGAACCCTGGGAACAGGAAGTGGATTTACAAATCTCTGGGCACACGCACAGAGGCCAGCTGGCTCCGTTAAGCTTGATTACGGAGCATATCTTTGAGGTTGACTATGGATATTTGTGTAAAGGGCAGCTGCAAATTATTGTATCCTCAGGATTTGGTACATGGGGACCTCCTATAAGAGTGGGAAACCGGCCAGAAATTTTGGATATCCTGATCAAGTTTACCAGTTTAGACGGTGATTAAAGCCGGGTAACCTCATTTGCTTGCAGCTGTTTAGATAATGAAAATAAACAGGGTATGTTTTTATTAGTTGTTCTCGGAAATATGTTGCATATTTTTAAATCTAAAGGTATAATGAACAGAAGCTCGATAAAAATGCTTGGAGATTCGGTGTAGCTTTCTCTATTGTTAGGTAGCCTGGGGAAGAATAAACCTGTTAATCCCCGGCACGGGCAAACAAATAGAGGAGGTTTTTTTATGTTTGAAGACAAAACTTTAAATTGCAAGGATTGCGGAGCCGATTTTGTTTTTACTGCTTCTGAACAACAATTTTATGCTGACAAAGGCTTTGCTAATGAACCCGGCCGTTGCCCAGAGTGCCGCGCTGCACGCAAGGCTGCTAACAACCGGGGTGGCGGCAACAGCTATGGTCGTGAAAGACGCCAAATGTTTGATGCAGTCTGTTCGGCCTGTGGTAAAGAGACCCAGGTCCCATTCCAACCTCGCGGTGATAAACCTGTGTACTGCCGTGACTGCTACAGATCCCGTAATAGCTGGTAAAATGATAAATCTTAAAGCCAGGGCATTTGCTGCCCTGGTTTTATAATTTGCACCTGAGCTTGCCTTGTTGGCCAGTTTATTTCTTTAAATCATGAGTAAATATTCCTTCAAGTAACAATACTACCATCAAATACTCGGAAGGAGGAATATTAATGAAGTTTCCTAATCTCTTTAAAGAAGGTCAAATTGGCAGTATGCGCATTCGCAACCGGATTATAATGCCTCCTATGGGCACTAATCTGGCCAATGAAAATGGCGCTGTTACACCGGCAATGATACACTATTACCGGGCGCGGGCTAAGGGCGGCGTCGGGTTGATCATTACCGAGATAAACTGTGTGGATACGCCCCAGGGCAATGCTATTGCTAATGAATTGAGTATTGCTGACGATTCATATATTGCAGGTCATAACGAGCTGGTGGAAGCTGTGCAAGAACATGGTGCTAAGATTATCACCCAGCTGCATCATGCCGGTCGTCAAACCACTCTAGGAAATACTTTCGGCTTACAGCCGGTAGCCCCTTCAGCCATACCGGATCCGTATCTGCAGGTAAAGCCCAGGGAACTTACGCTGGGGGAAATAGAAAACATTATTGAAATGTTTATCAAAGCTGCTTCCCGTGCTCAAAATGCGGGTTATGACGGGGTGGAACTGCACGGAGCCCACGGTTACTTAATCGGCCAGTTTATGTCCCCCTTTAGCAATCGGCGCAACGATCTCTACGGTGGTGACCTGACCGGCCGGATGCGTTTCCCACTGGAAATTTTACGGGGTATTAAACGGGAGCTCGGCAGTGACTTTCCCGTCGTCTTTCGTATGAGCGCAGATGAATTTGTAGATGGCGGTGTGCATTTAGATGAGGCCAAGCTAATGGCCCGCATGCTTCAGGATGCCGGAGCGGATGCTTTGAACGTGTCCTCTGGAGTATATGCTTCCATGCCTACTATTTTGGAAACCATGGGTTATCCAGAGGGCTGGAGGGTATACCTGGCAAATAGTATTAAAAATGAAGTTGACATCCCTGTGATTGCCGTGGGTGTCATCCGCAGCCCCGAGGTGGCTGAAGGGATAATTTCTGATAACAGGGCGGACTTTGTGGCTCTCGGTCGCACCCTCATTGCTGACCCGGAATGGCCTGTAAAAGCGCTGGAAGGGCGGACCGAGGATATTAGAAAATGCATAACCTGCAATATCTCTTGCATTGGTGAACGGGTATTTAGAAACCTGCACATACGCTGCACAGTAAACCCGGTGGCCGGCCGGGAAATGGAATACCCGTATATAACTACCACCCTTTCCCCAATGCATTTTGCAGTGGTGGGAGGGGGACCAGCCGGCATGGAGGCAGCAAGGGTATTAGCTACAGCGGGACACCGTGTGTCGCTGCTGGAAAGGCAGCCCGAACTGGGCGGTCAGGTTCTGCTGGCTTGTGTGCCGCCGGGTAAAGATAAAATAAGGTGGTCTATTGACTACCTGAAAACCCAGATGCAGAAATTAGGGGTAGAAATACATCTAAACACAGAGGCTAATGCGGACATGCTGCAGGGTATGAATGTTGACGCGGTCCTGGTAGCCACCGGAGCGGCACCGGTCATTCCGAATATTCCTGGAGTTCATAATCCAACGGTTACAACGGCCTGGGATTTACTTGCCGGACGGTACGAAGTCGGTAACCGGGTAGTCGTGGTTGGCGGCGGTAATGTTGGCTGCGAGACAGCGCTTTACTTGAAGCAGCGTGGAAGAGATGTAACCATTGTGGAAATGACTGAAGAATTGGCAGTAGATGAAGAGCCAATTTCCAGGCAGGTGCTGCTGGAGGAGTTGCGTAAGAACGGTGTATGTGCGATTACCGGTCATAATGTGCGGGAAATCAAGCCGGATGGAGTAGTTGCCGTAGACCGCGAATGGCGGGAGCAATGGCTTCCCTGTACGCACGTGGTACTCTCTGTGGGTTCGGAGCCGCTTAACCGTTTGGCAGAGGAATTAAAGCAGAGGGGCATGCGGGTATTTATTATTGGTGATGCCAAGCAACCGCTCCGGTTAAATAACGCGATTAGTGACGGCTTTTTAACGGCTCACCGCATTATCCAGGCAGAGACACTAGATCAACCGTACCACCCGCTGCCTGTGCAGCAAACTTACCTGGAACGGGAACAGTTGCTGCAATAATTAGCTATACTAATAAACACATGCGCCTTGCGTATTTTAGCAAGGCGTTTTTTTACCATTATAGTGGAGGTTTAACTGTCTGCTGTTTCCATAACCCGGCTATATCCAGCGCAGCGGCAAATAGCAATCACCCCGTTTTTACCGGGTATTAGTTCTGTTCAAGATCAAGCAAAGGCCGGACCTCCGGCAATGCAAAGCTTAATGGGGGCCAGGTTAATTCAGCTGAGGCATCAACATGGATACTATTTAAGTCTATGAAGGATTCGGTACCCTGAATCCAGAATCCTTGGATTAAGCTATGCGAGCTTTGATGGATCTGCAAAAGGGCGAACGTTTGGTGTGGTTTTATCTCCCATGTGCCCTGGGCTTAAGTAAAATTAAAGCTCGGCTGGAGATACAATCCACTAGAAAAGTAGAACGGCGTATATAAGACTCTTAGCTAAATCAGCATACGAATAGAGGGGAATAAATAGCTAATTCAACGGGTAGGATGCATTACGATTGGTGCGGTTGAATTACATTGCTCCTGGAAAGGGCGAATATATATGGCCTTGTTAACGCAGTTGGGTAAAATTGCTGGTGACCATAATGTGTTTAGTTCGCGGGAAGAGAGGTTTTGTTACGCTTATGACGGCACTTATCACTTGCATCTGCCGGATGTAGTGGTAAAACCGCAAAGTGTGGAACAAATAGTTAAGATTATTAAGCTGGCCAACGATAGCGGCACCCCCGTATTCCCCCGAGGGGCGGGTACGGGTCTGAGCGGAGGCTCACTGCCTGTCCGGGGAGGTATTGCCCTGGTGCTCACCGACCTGGATAGGATACTGGAAATTGATGATGCTAATCAGGTGGCGGTGGTGGAACCGGGCGTAATCACCGGGCAGCTGCAGGCGATGGTAGAGGAACGAGGTATGTTTTACCCGCCTGACCCGGGCAGTTTGGAGGTTTGCACCATTGGAGGTAATATTGCTGAATGCGCTGGTGGGCCCCGCGGGGTTAAATACGGGGTAACCGGGGATTATGTTCTGGGCTTGGAACTGGTCACACCCACCGGAGACTTGATACACACCGGGGGCAAAACTATCAAAAACGTAACCGGTTACGATTTGACCCGGCTGATGGTGGGCTCTGAAGGCACTCTGGGTATCGTGACCAAAGCGATATTACGGTTAATTCCTCTGCCTAAGGCAGTTAAAACGGTACTGGCTGTGTTTAATGATTTGCTCCAGGCCAGCGAGGCTATTCTAGATGTTTTTCGCAGCGGTGTAACGCCGGCCACGATGGAAATTATGGATGCTGAGGCTATCAAATGCGTGATAGAACAAGCTGGTGCCCAACTGCCTCTTGACGCCGAGGCGATACTATTAATTGAAGTGGACGGCCTGCCCTCTGCTGTTGAAGAAGAACTTGCGGCAGTGGCCGAGTCCTGTCTGAGGCACCAAGCCCGCAGTGTGGAAACAGCCGGTACTGCGGAGGAGAGGAACCTGCTGTGGCAGGCCAGGCGAGCCATATCCCCGTCGCTGGTTAAGCTTAAGCCAACTAAAATTTCAGAGGACGCTACCGTGCCCAGGGCGCAGGTGCCGACCATGATCAGGCGCCTGCAACATATCAGGGAAAAATATAGTCTAAATTTGGTTATCTTTGGGCATGCCGGGGACGGCAATCTCCACCCCAATATTATTGCCGATGAGCGAGATGCTGGTGAGATGGCCCGGGTAGAAGCAGCTGTAGGTGAAATATTTCAGGCGGCTCTAGAACTTGGCGGTACGTTGAGCGGGGAGCATGGCATCGGCCTGATGAAAGCCCCTTATATGCTGGCGGAACTTGGCGCCCCCGGCCTGGCTTATATGCGCCGGATCAAGCAGAGCCTGGATCCCAATAACATTCTAAACCCGGGAAAAATTTTCTCGTCTTAGAAAGCGGACAGGGCAAAGGCGGTATAAATAGTTTATCAAGCTACTTCATAAATGCTACCTAACACATAACTAACCAACTTCATGACAAGGTAGTTGATCGAACATGTGCCCGGAAAATTGTAATCAACTAGATAACCTCAAAACAGCCCAGACAACGGTTACCGATAACGACCTGGTGGACTTATGCAGCCGGTGCGGTAAGTGCCGCTCGGTCTGTCCTGTTTTTACCGAGCTGCGCGCTGAGCCATATGTAGCCAGGGGCAAGGTCCAGCTTTACAAAGCACTGCTTAACGGCACACTGGAAGCAACGGAGAAATACCGGGAACTAATCTCGTTTTGTTTACTATGCGGCCGGTGCACCGAGAACTGTCCCAATGGCGTTGCTACTGAGCAAATAGTGCTCCGGGCTAGAAGTAAACTGGTCGACAGCAGCGGGCTGCCCTTTATAAAAAGAAATGTTTTTCAGCATTTGTTAAAAGACAATGGTCGGCTCAACCGGCTTGCCGGTTGGTTAAGCATCAGTCAACGCTGGGGACTGCGTAGTTTAGTGAGAAAAACCGGCTTACTGCCCAGCCCGCTTAAAAACATTGAGCAACTGATGCCCGACCTGGCCGCAAAGCCGTTGCGAAGTCAACTACCGGGCGTGCTCAACCCACCTGGCCGGGTTAAAATTAAAGTGGGCTATTTTACCGGATGCTTAAGCCAGTACGTTTTTACCGCAACCGGGAAAAATGTAGCCAGGGTACTATGCCAGTCCGGAGCGCAGGTAGTAATTCCGGAACAATACTGTTGTGGCATGCCCGCCTTAAGTGCGGGCGATAAGGCAAATTCGGCGGCCTTGGCCCGAATAAACGTTGCTGCTTTCCAGTCCGCAGCGGTTGAAGTACTCATCACGGATTGCGCAACCTGCGGCTCAACCTGGCAGAAATGGTACCCTGAACTGCTGGGTGAGGAGTTGCCTTTCAAAGTAATGGATATCAGCCAGTTCTTAGCCCAATGGAGCGGGTTATATACACAGCGTTTATCAGGTCAGGCATCTGCTTTGGTGACGTATCACGACCCCTGCCACCTGGCCAGGCACATGCGGGTGCGGGAAGAACCCAGAGTGCTGCTGCGCAGCATTCCTGGTGTAGAAATGGTGGAAATGCAAGAATCGGACAGTTGTTGTGGTGCCTCAGGATCTTTTCAGCTGGAACATCAGGAATTATCGACCCGGATAGGTGAGCGTAAAATAGAACATATTCTAGCTACTGGTGCACGGGTAGTGGCAACGGGCTGTCCTTCCTGCCGTTTGCAGCTGGCACGGTTGCTGCAAGTCAGAGATGCCGATATTGCGGTGGTGCATCCAATAGATTTGTTCAAGTGAGTTAAACTTAAGAGGCATTTGTTGCCATCTATCCGGCTGTTGTTTATAATGAATGGTATCTGGTATTAAGTATTGGAGTCAATATGCAAAAAAAAAGATGGTTAGTCAAAACAGCCGAGCCTGTAATGCAATTAATCCTGGCTAGGAAGCTAGGCGTTTCACCTTTGATGGCCCAGTTATTAATTAACCGTGGTATATATACTGTCAGGGAAGCACGGGAATTTTTAAATGTGTCAATTGCAGAACTGTACCCTCCGGAGTTGATGCGCGATTTGCCGGAAGCAGTGGAAATTATATCTAAAACCCTGGACCGGGCGGGCAAGATTTTAGTGAACGGTGATTATGATGTGGACGGAGTCACCGGAACAACTCTACTGGTGCATGTTTTGCGTCGCCTGGGGGGGCAGGTGGAGTATTATATACCGCATCGGCTCAGCGAAGGGTATGGGCTGCATACCCCGGTTCTGCAAAAAGCCCGGGCATCCGGTGTAGAGCTGGTCATCACCGTGGATTGCGGTATTAGCGCGGTTGCTGAAGTGGATGAGTCTAGCCGCAACGGCGGGCCTGTAATCATTATCACCGACCACCATGAACCACCTACCGAGCTGCCACTTGCTGCAGCAGTAATTAATCCCAAGCGCAAGGACTGTCGCTATCCTTTTAGTGATCTGGCCGGGGTGGGGGTAGCCTTTAAGCTGGTGCAGGCATTGCTGGATAAACGAGGCAATCCTTTTAGCTGGGAGGAATACCTGGACCTGGTATGTTTGGGTACTATTGCCGATATAGTACCACTGCAGGGGGAAAACCGTATCCTGGTTAAACACGGATTGCCGCATTTGGGTAATTCAGCACGGCCAGGTCTGCAGGCCCTCTGTCAGGTCTGTGGCATCCAGTCAGATAAAATCACTGCCTGGGATGTAGGCTTTATACTTGCTCCACGCATTAATGCGGCGGGACGTCTGGATGATGCCGGCCTGGTGGTTGAAATGCTGCTCAGTGATGACTACGACTCGGCTTTTACAAAAGCCCAGTTATTAAACAAAGCTAACCAGGAGCGTCAGAACCTGGAGGCAGTTACCTTAGCGGAGGCACTGGTTATGCTGGAACAAAACCCGGAGCTGGCCGGCCGGGATGTGCTGGTACTGGCTTCCGCTAATTGGCATCCGGGGGTAATTGGTATTGTGGCCTCCCGCCTGGTAGACCGCTTTTATAAGCCGGTGCTTATGATTGCCTGTGATAATGGGTTGGGTAAGGGCTCGGCCAGGAGTATCAAAGGATTTCATCTATATAATGCCCTGGAGTATTGCGCTGATTGCCTGGTCGGTTATGGTGGCCATGCCATGGCAGCCGGCTTCTCGCTGCAGGTGGAGCAGATCGACGCACTCCGCGAACAAATCAATACCTATGCCGCTGCCCACTTAAGCGAAGCGGATACTGAGCAGGTTATGGAACTTGATGCCCTGGTTTCCTTGCAGGATATTACATATGAACTAATTAATGAAATAGAACAGCTAGCCCCTTATGGTCACGGAAATCCGGGGCCGTTATTCGCTCTCAAGCGGGCCAAGGTAGTGAACTGCCGTGGTGTTGGTAAAAATAATGCGCACTTAAAAATGTTGCTAAGCGAGCAAAGTGTGGCCATGGATGGCATCGGCTTTAATCTGGGGCAATTTGCCGGTGAGCTGGCTGCGGCCAGGGAAGTAAGCGTGGCATTTACACCCGGCGTTAATACCTGGCAAGGCCGTCAAACATTACAGGTAAAAGTACAGGATGTGCATATTGAGCCCTGGCGGGAAGTTGTTGAACAGCAGGGAGGGCTGCAGCCGGAATACAGCCTACACAGTGCGGGGGATCTCATTTTAGTTCCGGAAACCATAACCTGCCTGCTGCAGCAGTTTATGCGCAGCCGGGGCTACCCGGTACCGCCTGAAATGAATGCTTTATGGCCAACAGTTGTAACCCGGGACGAAGTCCCGCCGGCCGATTCTGGTGATAAACTTATCCAGGCACCGGCGCTAATTACGCCGTCCGCTGGCCGGTCATGTCAGATACCGGCAGGCGTGCTCCGGGAGAAAAAACTGGTTCGCTTGAGCCAAACGCCGGGATGTACCCTGTTGGTGGTTAACTGTGCTGCTAACGCGTTGCAGGTATACAGGTACATTGAGGAGCATAATGCTCAGTTTACCGGCGCTGTAACTTATGCGCATGGTTATATGCCCCGTGATTATGTCAATGAGCTGCTTAATAAAATTAATCACCACATCAAGCTGGCCGTGGTTACTCCTATCTGCCTCAATGAAGCAGACGGAGTCTCTTTTGATAGGATTATACTGGTACGGCCACCTGCCGTGGCAGCGGACTGGCAGCTGCTTAAGTCACTGGCCAGTACCCGGCCTGCGCTTGAAATAGAATCACTTTATAGTTCAGAGGACTGGGAGGAAAACCGTAGCTGTCTTGAGGAATTGGCACCGGATAGAGATGTGCTGGCTCACTATTATGCGCTGCTGCGTTCTCTGGCGCTAGGCGATGTAGGCTCGTGCAGCAAGACTGCACTCCTGGAGCGAATGGCCGGAGCAGGTTACTTTATGCATACCTGTATTTCTCTGATTGTGGCGACAGCGGTTTTTGCCGACCTGGGATTGTTGCAATTTTATTGGCAAGAGGATATGCTAAAGTATAAATTATTACCTTTAAAAGGTAGAAAGATGAACCTGACTGCATCACCTACTTTTAACTGGGCTCATAGTATAAAGTCAAACGGTCTGCATTGGATAAATCTAAATGTAAAAGCAAGCGGGGCGTAGATTATGCCGATTGAAGATGTTATTCAAAAAGTAACCCAAAACAATCCTAACGCCGACCTGCAGCTGCTCAAACGGGCTTTTGCTTTTGCGAGTGAGGCCCATGTCGGGCAAAAGCGTAATTCAGGGCAGCCATATATTACGCATCCGGTATCCGTAGCCTATATTTTGGCTAGCTTAAAAATGGATATGGATGTGATTGTAGCCGGTCTGCTGCATGATACAGTGGAGGATACGGGAATTACCCTGGAGGATATCGAAAAGAATTTTGGCAGTGAGGTAGCTCAGCTGGTTGACGGGGTAACCAAGTTGAGCCGATTGGAATACCGCTCTAAAGAAGAGCGTCAGGTGGAAAACCTGCGGAAAATGTTGTTAGCTATGGCGCGGGATATCCGGGTGATTATCATTAAATTGGCTGATCGGCTCCATAACATGCGCACGCTGCAATACCAGCATGAGTATAAGCAGCGGGAAGTGTCGTTGGAAACGCTGGAGATATATGCACCCCTGGCCCATCGACTGGGCATATACCGGTTGAAGTGGGAGATGGAGGACCTGGCTTTTCGCTTTAGCAACCCGGAAAAATATTACGAGCTATCTAACCTTGTGGCCAGCACCCGTGAAAAACGGGAGGAAACTATTAATGCTATAGTAGAAATACTAAAAGAAAAAATGAAGGAAGTTAATATTAAAGCGGAAATCCAAGGACGGCCCAAAAACCTTTATAGTATCTACACGAAAATGCAGAAGCAGCAGCTTGAGTTTAACCAGATCTACGACGTCATGGCGGTCAGGGTGCTGGTAGATACGGTAAGGGATTGCTATGCTGTTTTGGGAACGGTACACACCCTGTGGGTGCCCATTCCCGGTCGCTTTAAAGATTATATTGCCATGCCCAAGTCCAACATGTACCAGTCCTTGCATACCACTGTGGTTAGCCCGCAGGGCGGTCCCCTGGAGATCCAAATTAGAACCTGGGAAATGCACCGGACTTCCGAGTATGGCATCGCTGCACACTGGCGTTACAAAGAAGGCGTGGGTAAGGAAGGAGATTTAGACCGCAAACTCAGCTGGCTGAGGCAAATATTAGACTGGCAAGAGGATCTCAAAGATGCCCGGGAATTTATGGAAGGGCTCAAGTTAGATCTTTTTGATGACGTGGTGTTTGTGTTTACCCCCAAGGGCGATGTAATGGAATTCCCTGCCGGCTCAACACCGTTGGACTTTGCCTACCGGGTGCACACCCAGGTGGGGCATAATTGCGTAGGGGCTAAGGTTAACGACAAAATTGTGCCTCTGGATTATGTGCTTAAAAACGGAGACCGGGTTGAGGTGCTTACATCCAAGCAGAGCCGCGGTCCCAGCCGGGATTGGCTGAAGATTGCTAAAACCTCCCAGGCCAAAACTAAGATTAGACAATGGTTTAAGAAAGAGCACCGGGAAGACAATATAGCCAGGGGCAAAGAGTCACTGGAGCGAGAGATAAAAAAATTTGGATTAGAACCCGAGGCTATTAAGAGCGATCAGTTGCTAGAGCAATGCAAGAAAATGAACCTGGCCAGTCTGGACGATCTATATGCTGCGGTGGGCGATGGCATTGTATCGGCTGCCAGCCTGGTCAATAAGCTGCGGGAGAAAGAGTCACGGGAGAATAGAAGAAAAATCATCAGTGACGGCCTCGAGGAACTGCTGCAGCTATCGGAAACGCGGTCATTATCCTCCTGGGGCAAGCCTACTCATGGTATCCGGGTGCGCGGTGTGGACAACGTATTGATCAGGCTGGCCCATTGCTGCAATCCGGTGCCCGGTGATGATATCGTTGGCTACATAACCCGCGGCCGGGGGGTATCCATTCACCGGGAAGATTGTCCAAATGTCGAGCCGATGCTTGATGAGCCTGAACGTTTAGTGGAAGTGGCCTGGGACGAAGATTTTCATTCACCTTTCCAGGTGCACCTGGAAATAGTGGGAGCTGACCGGGCCGGGTTGCTTAACGATATTATGGCGATCCTTACGGACTTGAAAATTAGCGCCAACTGGGTTACTGCACGGGGGCGTAAGGATAATACCGGGGTAGTGGAAATAATACTGAATATAAAGAATAAGGAGCAGCTGGATTATCTCATCAGCCGCATTAGCCGCGTGCAAAATGTGTACAGCGTACATCGCCGAGGGCAGGCTTAAACATGCTCAAACTATAATTTTATTCGGATAACCGATGAATTGGAGGGATATTTTTGATTTTTGAACGACTAGTAGTAGGCTCCCTGGCTACTAATTGTTATATTATTGGTTGCCCTGATACCATGATTGGGGCAGTGGTAGACCCTGGTGAAGATGGTCATGTAATATTAAATAAGCTGAACAGCCATAAATTAAAGTGCAAATATATAATCCTCACCCACGGGCACATTGACCATATCGGTGCGCTGGATCAAGTGCATGCCGCCACCGGTGCAGAGGTGTTGATCCACTCGGCCGATGCCCCCAGACTGCTTAACCCGAATAGATATTCATATTTTCTAACTGTTAATTTTAAACTGCCCCAGGCCGACCGTTTGCTGGAAGACGGGGATAAAATTCAGATAGGCAAACTTACCTGGGAGGTCATTCACACGCCCGGCCACTCTCCTGGCGGCATTTGCCTGAAGCATGGAAACTTTTTAATCACAGGTGACACTCTGTTTGCCTATTCGGTGGGACGTTCCGATCTGCCGGGGGGCAATCATCAGGTGATGATTAATTCTATCAAGACCAGACTACTGGGTTTTCATGATGAAACCAGGATTTTTCCCGGCCACGGCCCGATTTCAACTATCGGTGCGGAAAAAAGATTTAACCCTTTCCTATAAAGACAGCAACTATACAGCTTGATAAATATTTAATATGGGAGGTCGTTATTTTGATCTTTGAAGGCTTTGGCGTAGGCCCGATTGATGCCAATTGTTACATTATTGGCTGTGAGCAAACCAAGGAAGGAGCTGTGATAGATCCCGGTGACGAGGGCAGGCGTATATTAAAACGTTTAGATGCCCTGGGGCTTAACTGCAAGTATATAATTCTTACACATGGTCATGCCGATCACATTGGAGCTTTACAGGAAGTGCGTGATGCTACAGGCGCCGAGGTACTCATCCACAAGCAGGATGCCGGTATGCTCACCAACCCAAACCAGAACTTATCCATGATGCTGGGACTGGTGCTCAAATTCGAGGCAGCCGATCGCCTGCTGGAGGAAGGGGACATTATCCAGGTGGGGGATATAGACATTAAAGTTATCCATACCCCCGGTCATTCCTTGGGAGGCATATCACTGCA
This sequence comes from Sporotomaculum syntrophicum, assembly GCF_009932395.1. Lineage (GTDB taxonomy): Bacteria > Bacillota > Desulfotomaculia > Desulfotomaculales > Desulfallaceae > Sporotomaculum > Sporotomaculum syntrophicum. The sequence goes on along the minus strand of NZ_LSRS01000001.1, from coordinate 309,098 downwards.
AGTTGAAGACTTTTTAATAACCGGGGATACTTTGTTTGCAGGTTCGGTGGGTCGTTCCGATTTTCCCGGTGGTAGCCACAATGTGCTGATCAATTCAATAAAAACAAAGCTGCTGGTTTTCCCTGACGAAACCAAAGTATATTCCGGTCATGGCCCCGCTACCACTATTGGCTATGAGAAAAGATATAATCCTTTTCTCTAAAAACAGTTATTACCAGCCAAACGTCAGCGTTTATATTAGCGGCAAAGGGACATGCCTCCTGGGGGAGGAGTGTCCCTTATTGGTGTAGCTTGCAGTCGGGACAATCACAATGGGCGTTGTGTTTTCTTGTATACCCGGCACCTTCCATGGCGTCTACTATCTGCTGTCGGATACTGTCTAGATATTGCCTGCGTACTTTTTGCTGTTCATTTTTTTCCTCTTCGGTCAATCCTTCATAACGTGCTTTGCGAGCCAAATAATTAATTCTAGCCACTAATTCCGAAGTTATCATCAGGACATCACCTCACCCTTTTGTTTAATTATAGCATTTTAGCCTGGCAACTGCCAACGAGGCATTAAATATAGATAGTCTTGTTCCATTCGGGTGGTGCTGGTGCTGGTTGACAAAACTCGATATTTTACATAAAATTGGTTTTAGGTATGTACAGTTGATTACTGCTACACCCTCCCGTTTCCGATAATTGGTTACGGGAGTTTTCTGTTGTAATAAACTGAAGGAGGCACTCATCAGCATGCTGACTACACGGCCGCGGGGGACGGCGGATATTCTACCGGGCCAGATTGAAAACTGGCAGTACATAGAGGGTATGGCGGCTCAGGTGTGCCGGGAGTATGGTTATCGGGAAATACGCACCCCGATTTTTGAACATACGGAATTGTTTGTACGCGGTGTAGGGGATACCACCGATATAGTAGAAAAAGAAATGTACACCTTCCAGGACCGGGGTGAGCGGAGCATCACCTTGCGCCCCGAAGGAACAGCGTCGGTGGTGCGGGCTTACCTGGAAAATAAACTTTACGCCGGTCCGCAACCTGTGAAAGTCTATTACATTGGGCCTATGTTCAGGTATGATCGCCCTCAGGCCGGTCGTTACCGGCAGTTTCACCAATTTGGGGTAGAAGTGTTTGGTGCCCAGCAGCCTACGGTGGATGCCGAGGTAATGGCGCTTGCTATGGATTTTTACGCTAGGTTGGGGCTAACTAACCTGGAGTTGCATATCAATAGTTTGGGTTGCCCCACTTGCCGAACCACAGTTCGGGATAAGCTGCAGCAATATTTCCAGCCCATGCTGGGTGAATTATGCCCTAACTGTCAAAGCCGGTATGACAGAAATCCCTTGCGGATCCTAGACTGTAAGTCCAGCCGTTGCACCGAGCTGGCTTTGGATGCACCAACCACGGCCGACTGCCTGTGCTCGGATTGCCAGGCTCATTTTGAGCAGGTACAGCTGTATATGCAGGACCTGGGAATACCGTATGTGCTAGACAAGCAATTGGTGCGCGGTTTGGACTATTATACCCATACCGCCTTTGAAATAATGGCCCCTGGTATCGGTGCCCAGAGCTCTGTTGGCGGTGGCGGGCGTTATAACGGTTTAATTGAAGCCTGCGGCGGGCCGTCTACTCCGGGAATTGGTTTTGCCCTGGGTCTGGAAAGGATTCTGCTGGCTTTGGAGAAAAGCGGCAAGCTGCCGCAAATTCAGGCTCGCCCCTTAGTATATTTAATCGCAGCCGGGGACCGAGCGGTCCGGTCAAGTTTTTCATTGCTGGCCCGGCTGAGGGCTGCCGGCATTGCTGCTGATATGGATTACCAGGGACGTAGTCTTAAAGCACAGATGAAATACGCAGGCAAGCTGGGCGTGCGTTATGCCGTGATTACCGGTGAGGACGAGCTGCAAAGGGGCAGCGTAATGCTGCGGGATATGAACGCTGGTGAACAGCGGGAAATTCCCGTCGGTGAAGTGATCAACACCTTAGGGAATAGATAGGACACTTTAATGACTAAGACATATGGCCGGCGGTGTTAAATAGTAAAAAGCCGCAGAAAGCCGCCGAAAATGGCAGGGAGGTTATTTTGCTGATGTCAGAATCGATGCAGGGGTTGAAACGCAGCCACTATTGTGGGGAATTAACCGCAGTGGATAATGGCCGGGTAGTCACTCTAATGGGTTGGGTGAATACCCGCCGTGACCACGGGGGCCTAATATTTGTTGATTTGCGCGATCGTACCGGATTGATACAGGTGGTCTTCAGTCCCGAGATTAACAGCGCGTCTTTTACTAAGGCTGGCGGTGTGCGGAGTGAATATGTGCTGGCGGTTACCGGTAGGGTGTCAATAAGGCCTGAAGGGACGGACAACCCTAATTTAGCCACCGGGGAAATTGAAGTGCTGGTTGATGAACTGCGTGTGTTAAGCCAGGCTAAAACACCGCCCTTTTACATTGAGGACGGGGTTGAGGTGGATGAAAACTTGCGACTGCGCTATCGTTATCTGGATCTGCGCCGGCCGGAAATGCAGCACGCTTTGCATTTGCGCCACCGGGCTGCCAAGGCAGTTCGTGATTTCTTGGATGAGCACGGTTTTTGGGAAATAGATACGCCCATGTTAACTCGCAGTACCCCCGAGGGTGCCAGGGATTTCTTAGTACCTAGCCGCTTGAACGCCGGCCGTTTTTATGCCCTGCCACAATCACCCCAATTGTTTAAACAACTTTTAATGGTCTCGGGCGTGGATCGTTACTTCCAAATTGTCCGTTGCTTCCGAGATGAAGATTTACGGGCCGACCGTCAGCCTGAATTCACTCAAATCGACATGGAATTGTCCTTTGTGGATGTTGAAGATGTGCTTGAACTAATGGAAAAAATGGTTTCCAGACTGTGCCGGGAAATGGTGGGGCTTGAGGTGGAAACTCCGCTGCCTCGCTTTACTTACCAGGAAGCCATGGACCGCTTTGGCTCAGATAAGCCCGACACCCGGTTCGGCATGGAATTAGTGGATATTACCGATATCGCCAGGGGCTGCGGCTTTAAGGTGTTCACCTCGGCGGCCGAAGAAGGCGGGCAGGTACGCGGCATTAACGCCGCAGGCTGTGGCGGGTACAGCCGCAAGGATATAGATGATCTGACCAAGTTTGCCGCCATTTACCGGGCGCGTGGTTTGGCTTATTTCATAGTCACTGCTGAGGGCGCTAAATCGCCGATCACGAAATTCTTCAATGACCAGGAAATTGCAGCTATTTTAGAGCGTTTTAACGCCCGTGAAGGTGATCTGTTGCTGTTTGTCGCCGATCAACCGGATGTTGTGGCGGCCTCGCTGGGGGCGCTCCGCGTGCACTTGGCCGAGCAGTTGGATATCATTCCTCGTGATAAATTTAATTTCCTGTGGGTTACTGATTTCCCCCTGCTGGAATATGACGAGGAAGAAAAACGCTGGGTAGCCATGCACCACCCCTTTACTTCGCCGCTGGAGGAAGATCTGCCCTTATTGCAAACCGATCCAGGCAAGGTACGGGCGAGGGCCTATGACATAGTCTTAAACGGCATTGAAATTGGGGGCGGCAGTATCAGGATTCACCGTCGGGATGTGCAGGAACTCATGTTTAATGCCATTGGTTTGACCAAGGAAGAAGCCCACGAAAAGTTTTTCTATATGCTGGAGGCCTTTGAATACGGAACCCCTCCGCATGGGGGCATTGCCTTCGGGTTTGACCGGCTGATCATGCTGCTGGCCGGCAAAAAGACGATTCGTGATGTTATTCCGTTCCCCAAGACCCAAAGTGCCACTGATTTAATGACCATGGCGCCGGGCAATGTGGATGAACGGCAGCTCAGAGAACTGCATATTAAAAGCACATTAAAAAAATTACCTGACCAAAATAATAATAAGAATAAGTAAGATTATTGCGACTATTTGGCGCTTTAACTTGCCATAAAGCTTGTCAATATGTTACCATACAGTTAACATAGATTTTAAGAACATACCCTGTGGTGTGCGAGATCTCCTGGGGTTGTGAGCCAACATCATAATAAAGGGAGCCAGGTCTCTGGATGTGGAATTGTTAGACTCTTCAGTGAGGAAACGTGAAACATTTAGGAGGGCACCCACCTGTGAGAGCAGGTTCAGTAAAACTTGGGGGATTAACGGCATTACGGGGTTATTAAGGACATTACCGGGTTTCCAGGGGACAGTTGCGGGTAAGCAATTGACTGCTGGAAACTTTGCATTATGGCGAGAATCATGAAGAACTCTCCCGCTCTGTAAGATAGTAGCGAGGTGGAAGAAACATGCCGGATAGATTTGCCAGGACGGAACTGCTGATCGGCAGTGTGGGTTTGGCCAAATTAGCCGCCAGCAAAGTGGCGGTTTTTGGCCTGGGTGGTGTGGGATCTTTTACCGCTGAAGCGCTGGCTCGTTCCGGGGTGGGAGCCCTTTTGCTTGTAGACCACGATAATATTGATATTACCAATATCAATCGCCAGCTGCACGCAGTTACAGAAACAGTGGGCTGCCCAAAAACTAGGGTCATGAAGGAACGTCTGCGCCAAATTAACCCTGTTTTGCGGGTGCAGGCACGACAGATAAAATTCACCCCGGAGCAGGCTGCCGCCCTGCTGGATTACCAGGACCTGGACTTTGTGGTGGATGCTATTGATGACGTGGATAATAAGGTGTCTTTAATTGCCGGGTGTGTCAGCCGTAGCTTACCGGTAATTTCCGCCATGGGAGCCGGTAATAAATTAGACCCGACCTCGTTTAAGGTTGCTAGCATATGGAAAACATCGGTTTGCCCGCTGGCCAGGGTGATGCGAAAGAAATTGCGAGCGGCCGGGATTACAGCAGATGTACCCGTTGTTTATTCAACTGCTCGGCCTCTCAGCCCAATTGCGGCAGACAAGGAAGCTTATTCGGGAGGCACCCCGGGCAGTATTGCTTTTGTGCCGCCTGTGGCGGGATTAATTATGGCCGCTTATGTAACGGATAAATTGCTTGGCTTGGATGTTTTTTCCGGTATATGAATTGACATTTTTCACAGAGGCAGATATTATAACCTTATGGACAGACAGAATACGCAGTTAAAGTCAAGATTTATAGCTACATAAATTCACAGTAAAGGAGAAATGCCCGTGGCCAGTGAAAAAATTAATGTGTTAGAGGAAGCTAATTTTAACGACACAGTTAACAATGCTAAAACACCCGTACTGGTGGACTTTTGGGCTGATTGGTGTGGGCCCTGTAAGATGATTGCTCCTGTAGTGGAAGAAGTTGCTGAGGAGTATGAGGGCAGGATGAAGGTAGCTAAGCTGAATGTTGATGAAAACGGTTCTGTTGCAGCTAATTACAGTGTGGTGAGTATCCCTACCTTAATTGTCTTTAAGGACGGCAGCGAGGCGGAAAGGATTGTAGGCTATCGCAGCAAAAAAGAATTAAAGGCCATACTTGATAAGTATATATAATTAAATAACCGAACGAGCCAGGGACGGGGATGTTCCTGGCTTTTTTTAATATTTTCGATGGGGGGAAACATTTATTTATGGAAGATATGTTCCAGCAAGCAGCACGTCACCAAATGAGCCGCTCTGCACCGCTGGCTGTGCGAATGCGACCCCGTACGCTGGAAGAATTTGAAGAGCAAAAAAATTTGGTAGGCTATGGGCGGCCTCTTAGGCAGCTTATTTCTAATGACGGTTTACAGTCCCTGATTTTTTTCGGGCCGCCCGGAACCGGAAAAACCACTCTTGCGCACATCATTGCCGGGATGACAAGCGCGCACTTTGAAAAAATTAACGCGGTGATGGCCGGTGTAGCGGATATCCGCAAAGTAGTAGACCAGGCCAAGGATCGCCTGGCTCTGTACGGCAAGCGTACCGTACTATTTATTGATGAGATTCACCGCTTTAACAAGGCCCAGCAGGATGCGCTACTGCCCTTTGTCGAGGAGGGCACGGTGATTTTAATTGGTTCAACTACAGAGAATCCGATGTTTTCGGTGAATCGCCCGCTGCTCTCCCGCTCGCTCCTTTATCGTCTTGAGCCGCTCTCTACAACGGCCCTGGCCAAAATTGTGCGCCGGGCTCTGGAGGATGAAGAGCGGGGGTTGGGCGGTTATCGGGTGGAGCTGTCCGATGAAGTTGTGCAAAAGATTGCGGGTTTTGCCAACGGCGATGCCCGAGCTGCGCTTAATGTGCTGGAGATGGCTGTGTTGACTACCCCGCCCGGGGAAGATGGACTGCGCCGGATCACCGAGGCCGTGGTACAGGGAGTTTGCCAGAACAGGATTATCCAGTTTGACCGGGCGGAGGAACATTACGATGTAACTTCGGCATTTATTAAAAGCATGCGGGGCTCAGACCCTCAGGCTACATTGTACTGGCTGGCGCGGCTTATTTATGCCGGTGATGCTCCGGCCTTTATTGCCCGCCGTATCATGATTCACGCTGCGGAAGATGTTGGACTGGCCGACCCCCAGGCGCTGGTGTTAGCTTCGGCGGCTGCACAGGCGGTGGAGCGCATTGGTATGCCCGAAGCGCGAATCATTTTAGCCGAGGCCGCGCTTTATGTAGCCCTGGCCCCGAAGAGCAATGCAGTTTGCAGGGGAATTGATGCAGCCCTGCAGGCGGTGCGTCAGTCAGAGTCAGGCTTGGTACCCCTGCACTTGCGGGACACCAGTTACAGCGAGGCTAAAACTTTAGGGAACGGGCAGGGTTACTTGTATCCGCATAATTACGAGGAGCACTGGGTAAAACAACAGTATCTTCCAGATAATATGCTGGATGCGCAATTTTACCGGCCGTCGGGCCAAAAGCAGGAAAAGGCCTTATGGCAGAGGCTGCAAGCCCTTAAGCAGAAACAATAAAATATTTTTCTAACCTTATTGACAAAATCCGAGCGGAATGCTAAGATATTTTTGATTTAATTCCGAGTTGTTTAGTACGGATTGGATGGGGGTGGAAAATTGCGTTTGTCCACACGAGGGCATTACGGGCTGCTGGCTATGTTTGACCTGGCTGAACATTATGGAGCTGGGCCCATCCCGCTTAAAATGGTGGCTGAGCGCCAAAATATATCGGACAATTATCTGGAGCAATTAATTGCCGTTTTGCGTAAGGCCGGTTTGGTCAGGAGCGTGCGTGGATCCCAGGGTGGTTATATTTTAGCCCGGGAGCCGGGCAGTATAACAGTGGGTGAAATCATCAGGGCGATGGAAGGACCAATTGCGCCGGTGGAGTGTGTCAGCGAAGTGGAACCTACGGAGTGTGACCAGGCGGATTCCTGTATTACCAGGCTTGTTTGGACCAGGGTACGTGATAAGCTGGTTGAGGTGATGGATTCTATCAGCCTGGGTGATATGCTGCGTGATGCTGAAAGATTATCGGTATCTAGAAAAGCGTGATAAGACATAGTATTAAGGTCATAAGGAGGAATATTGCGGTGCGCAGAGTTTACATGGATCATAGCGCTACAACGCCGGTACGACCGGAAGTTGTGGAGGTCATGCTGAATTGCCTGACGGAAAAATTTGGAAATCCATCCAGCCTGCATTATTTTGGGCGCCTGGGGCGCAGAGCCCTGGACGAAGCCAGGGAAAAGGTGGCTAATGCCATTGGAGCCAAGCCTGAAGAAATTGTGTTTACTAGCGGCGGCACAGAGGCCGACAACATGGCAATTCACGGGGTGGCCATGCTTAACCAAAACCGTGGCAACCATATCATTACCTCTGCTGTGGAACACCACGCTGTATTAAATACAGTAAAAGCGCTAGGCAAACAAGGTTTTACGGTGACCATTTTGCCGGTGGATAAATACGGCATGGTCAGCGTGGAAGACCTGGCCAATGCGATTACCGATAAAACGATCCTAATTACCATCATGCATGCTAACAATGAAGTGGGAACGGTTCAGCCTATTAAAGAAATGGCCGCACTGGCCAAGGCTAAGGGTGTACTGTTCCATACTGACGCAGTGCAGAGCATGGGTAAAATTCCGGTTAACGTAGATGAGCTGGGAGTGGATCTGCTGACCATTAGCGGTCATAAAATATATGGTCCCAAGGGTGTGGGCGCGCTGTATATCCGCAAAGGCACCCGCTGGAGACAATCACTGTTCCATGGCGGCGCCCAGGAAAGGCTGCGCCGGGCCGGCACCGAGAATGTGCCAGGCATTGTGGCTCTGGGCAAGGCCTGTGAACTAGCCGTGCAGGAATTGGATAAGGAAGCGGTGCGCTTAACCGGCATACGAGACAAGTTAATTCAGGAAGTGATGGAGAAAATTGCCGACGTGCGCTTAACCGGGCATCCTACCAAGCGCTTACCCAATCATGCCAGTTTTTGCTTTGAGTTTATCGAGGGTGAATCAATGTTGCTGAGCATGGATATGAAAGGCATAGCCGCTTCCAGCGGGTCGGCCTGCACCTCAGGTTCACTGGAGCCCTCCCATGTGCTGCTGGCCATGGGTATTCCCCATGAATTAGCTCATGGCTCTATCCGGCTCACGCTGGGTCGGGATAACACGATGGAGGATGTGGATTACTTTATTGAAAATATGGTTCCCATCGTGGAACGTCTGCGGGCAATGTCTCCGCTGAATCCGGACAGCGAATTTGATTTTGAAGAGAACTGTGCGGACTGCAAAATAAGCAGCTCCTGTCACCTGTAAGGGTAATTACCCGGTACTTGCTGGAACGTGAATATACTTGCTGTATGATGTAGCACGGTTAAGAGGTATACGATTAAATTCCAGAAAATTATTGTCTTCGAAGTATAAAGGTCTACCGCCGGTAAAATATATTGGGGAGGATGCGGAGTATGTATTCCGAAAAGGTTATGGATCACTTTGAAAATCCGCGCAACGTAGGCGAAATTGCCGATGCCGATGGAGTAGGTCTGGTGGGTAACCCTACCTGCGGGGATATTATGAAAATATACCTTAAAATAGATAATGATGTGATCACCGATATTAAATTTAAAACCTTTGGCTGCGGGGCTGCCATTGCCACCAGCAGCATGGTTACGGAAATGGCTAAAGGCAAGACCCTTGATGAAGCACTGCGGCTGAGCAATCAATCTGTAGCCGAGGCCTTGGACGGGCTACCGCCTCAGAAAATGCATTGCTCCAACCTGGCAGCGGATGCACTGCATGCGGCGATTGATAATTATCGAGAGAAACAAAAATAAATTGCAGGTGGATACCTTGGCAAAAGATAAGAAAACAGTAGTAGTAGCCATGAGCGGCGGCGTGGACAGCTCTGTCACCGCCGCTCTTTTAATCGAGCAGGGTTATGATGTAATTGGCATCACTATGCAAGTGTGGGATCCTAAGATTACTGAAGTGGACGGTGATTTCGTGGGCTGCTGCTCGCTGGCAGCTGTGGAGGATGCACGGTCGGTGGCCAATAAACTGGGCATCCCTTATTACGTGCTTAATTTTTATGACCTTTTTCGGCAGTCGGTAGTGGATAACTTTTGCCGGGAGTACCTGAACGGTCGCACTCCTAACCCGTGCGTAGTATGTAACCGTAAAATTAAGTTTGGGGCGTTGCTGAGTAAAGCTTTAACCTTGGGCGCGAAATTTATGGCTACCGGCCATTACGCCCGGATCAGCTATGAGGAGAGCGCCGGTCGTTATACTTTAAGAAAAGCTCGGGACTACCATAAGGATCAGACTTATTTTCTTTATAACCTGACCCAGCCGCAGTTAGCCCACACCCTGATGCCTCTGGGGGAATATACCAAGGATGAGGTGCGGTTCATGGCCGCCGAGCGGGGGCTAAGAGTAGCAGACAAACCGGAGAGCCAGGAAATTTGTTTTGTACCCGATAATAACTACCGCAATTTCCTGCGGGAAAATGCGGATAATAGCGTCATTAAGCCTGGTCCCTTTCTTGATTTGGATGGCCGGGAGATAGGCCGGCACCAGGGTATCCCCTTTTACACCATCGGCCAGCGGCGGGGACTGGGGCTGGCGATGGGTGAGCGGGTATATGTGGTGGATATCGACCCTGCTCACAATGCTGTGGTGGTAGGCCCGGAGGAAGCACTTGACCGCACTACGCTGGTTGCTGAAGACTTGAATTTCATCTCCATTGCCGGCCTTACCGGGTCTGAGCAGGTACAGGCAAAGATTCGCTACAACAGCCCGCCTGCCCCCGCCACCATCACCCCCCTGACGGGCAACCGGGTGCAAGTGAAATTCGCTGCTCCCCAGCGGGCTATTGCACCGGGACAGGCCGTGGTATTTTACCGCGATGATTATCTACTGGGCGGGGGAACCATTACAGGTTCGGGTTAACATTTTTTACTGCGCCGCGCAGTTGTTGGTTGTCACCCGGTTTTAACCGGGTTTTTATTATTAAACACCTCGTCTTGCCTAGCATTTTATTTAAAAAATCTGGGCATAATTAATCTAGTTTAGTAAATGTTTTATCTGCTAAATAGGAGGCGATAGTTTGCATTGCCCGGTATGTGGCGGTAAAGCCACCGGCAAGGTAGGTGTGGACCAGTATTACTGCTGGGACTGCTGTGTGGAATACCGTATGAATAAAGAAGGGGTTAGCATCTATGAGGTCGCGGAGGATGGCAGCTTGGTGGCCTTTGATCCCCAAAACGAAGTGCTCCTATAACGTCCTGTATGGGGGGGTGAATTGATTGCAAAATGGTTTTTGGCGTGGCGTACTTGCCGGTGGTATTTTAGCAGCAGTAATATCAATGCTAAAAAAACCGGATCGCAAGTTAGCAGCCGGCATACTTGATATAAATCAAATCAGACGTAAATATCCTCGCCAGACTTCCGAGCAGGTGTTTAAAGAAATGTCCCGCAGGGTAAGCGGACTGATCAAAAAGAAATAAGCAGGTCAAAAAAGTGGGGAAGACTAATCCTCACTTTTTTGTCGGGTGGTGGCTAAGTTGTCCCCGTGGCAAATAAAAACAAATTATTTAAGGCTGGCTTTAAATCTAATACTGGTGGTTTTGGTACTGTACTTCCTTTACCTGATCCGGGGTATCTTTTTATCCCTGTTGCTGGCGGTAGTACTGGCTTATTTATTGTACCCGCTGGTACGTCTTGTGGAGGCCAGGGGTATGTCCCGAACCTCAGCTATTTTAATTGTGTACAGCGCGATGTTTATTATCCTGGCCGGGCTGGTGCTGTATGGTATGCCGCATATTATCGAACAGCTGTACCTGTTGGCGGAGGTGGTACCTGGTTATACCTCCAAGGTGCAGGAGTTAACAGCATCGTTGCAGGTGGAGTATGCCCGGGCAGGTATTCCTGAAGCTGTACGTCAAATTATTGACGAGCGCATCATTTGGCTGGAACAGATGCTGGTACAAATGGCGGAAAAAGTAGTCCAGGTAATCATCAGCCTGGCCAGCTATATTTTTAACTTGATCCTGGCCCCTATTTTTGCTTATTATTTGCTCAAGGATGTGGAGATGTTTACCGAGCGGGCGGCGTTGCTTATCCCGGCCCCGTGGCGGGAGGATGTGCAGTACCTGGGCAGTGAAGTGAGCCGAGTGGTGGACAGCTTTATCAGGGGTTACCTGTTAGTCAGCGTAATTACAGGTGCCATGACCGGCCTGGCATTGGCCTTGTTAGATATGGAATTCGCTTTAATGCTGGGCATCTTTGCCGGGGTTACCAACTTAATTCCATACTTTGGCCCGTTTATAGGTGCAATACCGGCCATTGCTCTTGCTCTGTTGGTATCTAAATGGCTGGTGCTAAAAGTAATCATCGCCTTTATCGTAATCCAACAGTTGGAGTCAAGTATTATATCGCCTAAAATCTTGGGAGACCGGGTTGGTTTGCATCCTTTGCTAATCATCCTGGTATTGCTGGCAGGTGGCCAGCTTTTCGGGTTATCCGGGTTAATATTAGCCGTGCCTGTAGCGGCAGTTCTACGGGTAGTGTTCATATTTGCCATGAACAGGCTTTGGCCAGAGTATAATACTTAGCTTGGCACCGGTGTAAATCGCAGTTCTTGACATGATTTGTACTAATTTTGTATAATTATAACGCATATGGGAAAAGTGAAATACAAAAGTTCTTATATTTCTAGCAAATGGTAATAGGTTTAAATATGTATTGTTAATCAGGTTGGTACCGCGGAGCCTTTCTGTCCCTGGCCGGGGATGAAAGGCTTTTTTACTACTTGATCCGATACACAACAACTGCAATCGAGGGGGTTTTATTTTTGACGGGCAAAGAAATAAGAGAAAAATATCTTAAATTTTTTGCAAGCAAAGGCCATAAGATATTACCTAGTGCATCTTTAATTCCCCATAACGACCCAAGTATTTTGTGGACTGCGGCCGGTATGGTGCCCTTTAAACCTTATTTTACCGGTGCGGCCAAGCCTGAAGTGACCAGGGCTACCACATGCCAGAAATGCCTGCGCACACCTGATATCGAAGAAGTGGGGCATACTGCTCGGCATCATACCTTTTTTGAAATGCTTGGCAACTTTTCCTTTGGCGATTATTTTAAGAAGGAAGCCATTCAATGGGCCTGGGAATTTGTCACCGAACACCTGGGCATGGAGGCTGAAAAGCTGTGGGTTACCATTTATGAGGATGATGATGAGGCTTTTGAAATTTGGCATCTAGATGTGGGCATTCCAGCAAGCCGGATAGTGCGCCTGGGCAAGGACACGAACTTTTGGGAAATAGGGGTAGGTCCCTGCGGCCCCTGTTCAGAAATACACTATGATCTTGGCCCCGAGCGGGGCTGTGGCTCTCCCGATTGTATAGTTGGCTGTGATTGCGACCGCTATTTGGAAATTTGGAACCTGGTATTTATCCAATATTTCCGTGATGAAGAGGGTAACTATACCCCCCTGCAAAGTAAAGGCATTGACACCGGCATGGGCCTGGAGCGAGTGGCCTCGGTGCTGCAAAAAGTAAAAACCAATTTTGATACTGACCTGCTACGGGATATCATGGACTTCACAGCGGAGCTGACCGGTAAACGTTATGGTACCAGCGAGGACGTGGATCTGGCGCTGAAGGTGATTGCAGACCATGTCCGGGCGGTGACCTTTGCCATTGCCGATGGAGCTCTGCCGGCTAACGAGGGACGCGGCTATGTGCTGCGCCGCCTGCTGCGCCGGGCTGTGCGCTTTGGCCGGGTGCTGGGCGTGGCGGAGCCCTTCCTGTACAAGGTAGCCGGAGCAGTGATTGACAAAATGGGTGATACTTACCAGGAGTTGGTAAAAAACCGCGAGCTGGTTACTAAGGTGATCAGAACGGAGGAGGAGCGGTTTGGGGAAACCCTTGCCCAAGGCACTGATATGCTCAGCAGACTGATCCTGGCAGCCAAAGAGTCCGGCTTGCAATGCATCGACGGTGAACAGGCATTTCGGCTCTATGATACTTACGGCTTCCCGCTGGAACTAACCGCGGAAATTGCCGGGGAAAATGGCTTGACAGTTGATCAGGATGGTTTCACCAGGGCGATGGAGCAGCAGCGCAGCAGGGCGCGCAACGCCCGGCAGGAAACCGAGTATATCTCGGAGAAAGCAGCCCGTTTGAAATCCGTACTCGAGCAAACCGGAGAAACGGTATTTGTCGGTTATGAGACTTTGACCAGCCGGTCTACAATAAAAGCTATCTTTGTTGATGAACAGCAAGTTGGGCAGGCCGAGGCCGGCCAGGAGGCGGAAGTGGTGCTGGATATCACTCCCTGCTACGCTGAATCCGGCGGCCAACTGAGTGATCACGCCAAGTTAAGCTCGGAGAACACCGAGATTACTGTGGATATGGTGACCAGGCCAATAGAGGGACTGCACCTGCACCGGGGACGGGTGCTCAGCGGCATGATTAGAGTTGGCGATCAAGTTGTGGTGCAGGTTGACACCAGGCGGCGCATGAATATTGCCCGCAATCACTCGGCCACCCACCTGCTGCATAAAGCCCTGCGGGAAGTGCTGGGTGAGCATGTTAACCAGGCAGGCTCGATGGTTGCTCCGGACAGGCTGCGGTTCGACTTCACTCATTTCGCCGCTATAACCCCGGATGAACTGGGACAGGTTGAACAAATAGTTAACGAAGCCATCTTGAATAATTTACCGGTGCAGACGGTGGTGTCTACGCTGGATGAGGCTCGAAATATGGGGGCTATGGCGTTATTTGATGAAAAATACGGAAACAAGGTTCGAGTGGTCAAAATGGGCGATTTCAGCATGGAGCTTTGCGGCGGCACACATATTAGTTCTACTGCCGAGGTGGGTATGTTTAAGTTGTTGAGCGAAAGTAGCGTTGGTTCCGGTCTGCGCCGGGTGGAGGCAGTGACCGGCCAGGGAGCGATGGATTACCTGCGGGCACGGGAGGACCAGCTCAGCTTGATCGCCCAGGCAGTTAAAGCGCCGACTCATGAACTGGTGCACCGGGTGGAAGGACTGGTTCGGGATCTGCGCAGTCTGGAAAGAGAAGCAGAAGTACTGCGGGCTCGCCTGGCCAGCTACGAGGTGCAAAGCCTACTACACAGCACTGAGGATATTAACGGCGTTAAAGTGCTGGCGGCACGTTCCGATGCATCCGATATGGACAGCCTGCGCGCGATGCTGGATTTACTGCGGGATAAAATGGGCTCCGGAGTGCTTGTGCTGGGTGCTGAGTCCGGAGGCAAGGTTAACCTGGTGGCCGGGGTCAGCAAAGACCTGGTGGGCCGTGGTTTACATGCGGGTAAAATTATTAAAGAAATCGCCCCGTTGGTGGGCGGCGGCGGTGGCGGAAGGCCGGATATGGCCCAGGCGGGGGGCAAAAACCCGGCGGGACTGACCGGCGCGCTGGACAAGGTAAAGACGTTGGTTTTCAAGCAAACTGCTATTTAATACCGGTTATGTTTGCTTTTATCTGGTGTACCAAAGTATAATAGAAACACATCCTGCTGTTTTTGCAGTACGGTGCGGGTAAATATGTTTGGGGGGTATTTCTCATGTCTGGGGAACTAACTGAGCATACCGTCATGTTTAAGGTTCAGGCCGATGAAAATAAAGCCCGGGAAATCCTGCTCCAGGTTTACGCAGCACTCAAGGAAAAGGGCTACAATCCCATTAACCAGCTGGTGGGCTACCTTCTTTCCGGTGATCCGGCCTATATCACCAGCTACAACAATGCCAGAAGTCTAATCCGGCAATTGGAACGGGACGAGTTGCTTGAGGAACTAGTTAAAAATTACCTGGCTTCCTAACCTAACACAGAAAGAGAGTACTAATAGTTTTGCAGTACAACGAACTGGGTAATACCGGCATTATAGTATCCAGGCTTTGTTTTGGCACCCTAACCATCGGCCCTTTGCAAAAAAGGTTGGCCATTTCAGACGGCGCACTGTTAATCCGAATGGCACTTAAAGCAGGGGTCAACTTTATGGATACCGCTGAATTATATGGCTGCTACCCCTATATTAAAGAGGTATTGCGTGAATTTCCGGAAGCGGTGGTGGCCTCTAAATCCTATGCCTCCACCGGGGCGGAAATGGAAAAAAGTCTGCAGCATTGCCTCAAGTCAATTGGCCGGGATTATATAGATATTTTTTTATTACATGAACAAGAATCCATCTATACTATTCAGGGACACTGGGGAGCGGTGGAATACCTGGTCGAGGCCAGGGATAAGGGGTTGGTTAGAGCCATTGGCATATCCACACATTATGTGGCGGGAGTGCGGGCGGCAGCCTCGGTGCCTGAATTTGATGTTATTCACCCGCTGATTAACCTGGCAGGCATTGGCATTGCCGATGGCAGTGCAAGTGATATGCTGGAAGCTATCTCTTTTGCCTCGGTAATGGGTAAGGGCATATATGGGATGAAATGCCTTGGCGGTGGCCATTTAATCCCTGTGCTGGATCAGGCTATGGATTTTATTCTGGCTGTGCCCGAGCTGGCTTCGGTGGCCATGGGTATGCAATCTCCAGCTGAGATTAACTATAACGTCAGCAGGTTTTCCGGTGCTTTACCTGACCGCCGTATGTCCGAGCAGCTCAAAAGAAAAAAACGTCGCTTATTAGTAGAAGATTACTGCCATGGCTGCGGGCGGTGTGTAGAGAGGTGTACCGCCGTGGCGCTCACTATAGTAGACGGGCGAGTCCAGGTGAACCACCAGCTTTGCCGCTTATGTAGCTATTGTGCGTCTGTATGCCCTGATTTTTGCATCAAAGTTATTTGATGGTGCATAAGTATTCTTTAAATGAAAGGTTGAAGTAAACTTGCGCATTATGGGCATTGATTTTGGCGACCGGAAAATTGGGATCGCAGTTAGCGACCTGCTTGGTTGGACTGCCCAGGGCGTTGAGACGATTGTTCGCCAGCCAAGTATGGCAAAAGACCTGGATAAAATAAAGGCAATTGCGCAAAAATATGAGGTAGATAAAATAGTTGTGGGTTTACCCCGTAATATGAATGGCACCACAGGACCACAGGGGGAGAAAGCACTGGTATTTGCGGAAAAAATACGCCAGCACCTGCATCTGCCGGTGGAGACCTGGGATGAGAGGCTCACCACGGCGGCTGCCGAGCGTCTGTTGATTAGCGCCGATGTGCGCAGATCCAAACGCCGCCAGGTAATAGATAAAATGGCCGCAGCCATTATATTACAGGGCTATCTGGATGCTCATTCCGGCGGAGTTTATTGACATTTTGTGCTTTTTTATATAGAATAGCTCTAACTTATGGAAAGAGGTGATAATTCTGCCTGATCAGGATGAAATAATTACGATTATTGACGAGGATAACAATGAGCATGATGTAATAATTTATGATATTTTAGAGTTAGAGGGCAAGAGATACGCTATTGTCGTGCCGCTGGTCGATGAAGATGACGAAGAACCGGAAGACCTGGATTTTGAAGACTTTGACGATGAGTCTGAAGGCGATGCATTTGTGCTAAAAATTGAGCAAGATGAATATGGCGGGGACATACTGGTGGAAGTTGATGATGATGAATGGGAAAAGATCAAGGATGCCTGCATGGAGGTATTAGAGTCAAATGGGAATGAAGTTTAGTTCCAAACAGCAGTAGCCATAAAGCTGGACGGATAGGTATATTCGTTGCCAGCTTTATTATTTTTTCTTGACCTGACTAACTTGGCGTAAGTCTCCCACATAAATTGGGGACATTCCTTGAAAAGGTGTGTCCCCTAACCGCTTGAGAGGGAGTACAACGCCAACTAAGTCATGCATTTTGCAGTTCTAAAATTCAGGGGGAGTTGAAACTCCACCCAAATTAAGAACTTGCTTCAGAGGGGGTTTTCCGGTGCGGCGAGTTGGTTGGCTGTTTGGTTTTCTGGCCTTGCTTGTGGTCGGCGTGTTGTTTGGTTGTTCGGGTGCATCCTTTGCGAACAGTAAGATTACCCCTGGTGTGTATGTCGGTAATTTAAATTTAGGCGGGCTAACCAAAGAGCAAGCCCGGGAACTTTTAACCATGCTCGAAGATGAAGTGACCCATTACCCGGTAGTTATTAAACACGGGGACAATACCTGGACTATTAAAGCCGGTGAGCTGGGGGTAACGCTGGATAAAGAAAAAACGCTGCAAAAGGCTGTCGCTATCGGGCATGCAGGTTCCATTATCAACCAGTGGCGCGAACGGCGCCGGGTAGAAAAAGAAGGCGAGCATATCCAGTCTGAACTGTCTACCAGCTGGGACGTTTTGAAAAAAAAGATTATAGCCGAGATGGGGCAAATTATTGTCGAGCCGGTTAATGCAGGCTTTCAGATAACACCGGGCGACCAGGTGATAATAGTGCCTGCCCAAACAGGTACCGATATAGATTTTAACTCGCTGGCCAGTGAAATTTCACGATTGGTCAGCGATGGAGCAATCAACGGGGCTGAGGTTGGTGAAGTTGAGCTGCCCCTATTATCTGTACAGCCCCAGCGCACCACGGAAGACGTGGAGGCGATGCAGATCAATGGTCGGATTGCCCAGTATACCACGCGGTTTGATGCCGGGCAGGAGGGGCGCACCTACAATATCAAGGTAGCCGCAGCTGCTCTGGATGGGTTGTTGCTTGCACCTGGTGATGATTTTTCCTTTAACCAGGTAGTCGGTCCGCGCAGCTCGGAGGCAGGTTACAAAAGCGCTAATGTGATTGTGAATAACGAATTCGTGCAGGGTCTGGGCGGGGGCGTGTGCCAGGTTTCCTCCACGCTGTACAATGCCGTGCTGCTGGCTAATTTGCAGATACTCGAGCGCAGCAATCACACGCTGCCGGTGAGCTATGTGCCTATCGGTCAGGATGCAACAGTGTCTTACGGGGCCATTGATTTTAGGTTCGCGAATAATCAGGAAAATTATATTTATATTACTTCACTGGTGGAAGGCAACACCATAACCTTTAAAATATACGGCAACCAGGCGAACAGCCCCCGGGTAGAGGTGACCAGCTGGATAACCGAAACCATTCCACAGAAGGTCATATATGAAGATGACCCCAATTTGGCTGCCGGTGAACAGGTGATTAAGCAAAAAGGGAACAACGGCTTTAAAGTTGCCTCAGCCAGGCATGTGTGGGAAAATGGCGAAAAAAGGACCGAACAGCTACCGGCCAGTTATTATCACGCCGTTAACCGCATTGTGGCAGTTGGTACAGGCAAGGCCAAGCCAACAGTGGTAGTCCCACCGGAGAGTGCAGTGTTGCCGGTCAGCCCTGGTGTTATTAACCAACCGGTGCCACAAGAACCTGCCGGCAGTAACTCTGATGAAACAACCGAGCCGGTACCGCCGGCGCCTGAACACACTAATCCGGTTGAGCCCGGAGTGCCTTCTACAGCTGGTGACAGCCGGTCAACAGAGAGTGATGGTCAGGTACCGGAAAACGGGGATGTGCCTCCTGCAACCGGTGACAGCCGAGCAATAGAGGACGCTGAACAGGTACCCGAAACTGGAAATATATCCCCCGATTAGGTGCCGGAGCCGGCCACTGATTTTATAGACCAGGCATCAAGGGTGTCCGATGCTTGAGGAAATTACAGAGAAAGGCTGTAGTAATGTCTTATAATTATTTAACCGCAAGAAACCAAAGACGTCGACGCAAGCAGCGCTATTTACCAACCAGGTTGATTGCTATACTTTTGCTGATGGTGGGATGGGTGGCACTGTGGTACTCGCTGATGCCCGTAGATGCAGAAAATACTGGGGGGGTTACGGTGGTGGTACCCCGGGATGCCTCTACCGCACAAATTGCCACTATGTTAAAAGAGCAAGGTTTAATCCGCAGCGCCAGGGCTTTTAGCCTGTATGCAAGGCTACACGGTCTGGATGGAGCTATGAAACCCGGAACGTATACCTTGAGCTTATCTATGCCGGTCTCAGAGATTATTGAGGTGCTGACCAAAGGTCCACCGGACAGACTTAAAATAACGATACCGGAAGGCTACACCGTGGCCCAGATCGCCGTTTTGTTAGAAAAGCAGGGGATTGTTCAGCGGGAGGATTTTATGCAAGCCCTGCGCGGCCCCTGGCAGATGGCCTTTTTGCAAGGAGTGCCTGTAAACCAGTGGGGTCTGGAGGGTTATCTTTATCCGGATACCTACTTCCTGAGTACTGAAACCAAGGCGGATAGAATTGTGGAAATAATGCTGAAAAATTTTGGCCGGGTTATTGCGGAACATGACTATAGTCGGCATGTCGAGTCTATGGGGCTGACGCTGCATGAAGCGATGACTATTGCTTCTATGGTGGAGCGGGAAACCCTTGCAGCCTCGGAAAGGCCTCGCATTGCCGGGGTGATTTTCAACCGGTTGAAGCTGGGCATGCCTTTACAAATAGATGCTACTGTGCAGTACGCTTTAGGTGAGACCAAGGAGAAGCTGCTGTTCAAGGATTTACTGGTTGATTCCCCTTATAATACTTACCGGGTCGAGGGGCTGCCTCCCGGCCCAATTGCCAACCCCGGCTGGCCTTCAATGCTGGCAGTTATTCAGCCGGAGAGCCATAATTACCTGTATTACGTAGCTAAGCCCGATGGCACACATGCCTTTGCTGAGACATTGGAGGCCCATAATGAAAATGTGCGTAAATACCAGTAAATTAGCAGCCTGGCAAATGTTTGCGACATGGAGATGAACTGATGAATAAACCTGAATTATTGGCTCCAGCCGGCAGCCCGGAGAAATTAAAATTCGCTATTGCTTACGGGGCCGATGCTGTTTATCTGGGCGGTACCGGTTTCGGGCTGCGGACAGCGGCGGCCGCATTTGACTCGTCCTCCCTGGCTTGGGCTGTGGAGTACGCTCATGCTCGTGGAGTGAAGGTTTACGTGGCTTTAAATATATTCGCTCACAACCGCGATATCGAAGCCCTGCCCTCTTACATCCAAGAGCTAGCAGCCCTGGGTGTTGATGCAGTGATCGTGTCCGACCCGGGAGTACTGACCCTGGTGCGGGAGTTGGCCCCGGCTTTGAAAATACATATCAGCACCCAGGCCAATACCACCAACTGGCGCACTGCCCTGCTCTGGCAAGCGCTGGGAGCGGAGCGGATCGTACTGGCCAGGGAACTAAGCTTGGATGAAATAAAAACCGTATACAGCCGTACCGGCATGGAACTAGAGGTCTTTGTGCACGGGGCTATGTGCATGGCCTATTCGGGGCGTTGCTTGCTCAGCAATTATATGACGGGCAGAGGCGCCAACCAGGGGGACTGTGCACAATCCTGCCGCTGGAAATACCGGCTGGTGGAGGAAAAAAGGCCGGGGGAATATTTCCCGGTTTTTGAGGACGAGCGGGGCACCTATATACTCAGCTCGCGAGATTTGTGCCTGCTGGAGTACCTGCCCGACCTGGTGGAGGCCGGGGTGGCCTCCTTTAAAATAGAGGGGCGGGTGAAAAGCATTCATTATGTGGCTTCCATCACCAGAGTCTACCGGCAGGCGCTGGATGCCTACCGGTCAGACCCGGACAACTACTCCGTCCGCCCCGAGTGGCTGGAGGAGATGAGCAAAGTCAGCAACCGCGACTATACCACAGGTTTTATCACCGGTCTCCGTCCTGGCGAAACACCGCCGGAATACTCCATCTACCGGCGCCCCTATACCTTTGTCGGCGTGGTCCTGGGCTATGACGAGCAGCAAAAGATGCTGCTGGTGGAGCAGCGGAATCGCTTTAAACGGGGCGAACAACTGGAAATACTGACCCCAGGACGAAAAACTATCACAATGTTAGTCACCAATATATTAGATAATGAAGGCAATTCACAGGAGGCGGCGCCGCACCCGCGCCAGGTCGTCTTCTTGCCCTGGCCGCGCCCGTTACCCTCGATGTCACTGCTGCGCCGGGCAGAGCATGTATAAAACCCCTGCGCCAGGGGTCACCATAGTAATAATATGGCGATCATTGGAAAGGGGTTTTATTTTTGCTGCCTATACAGAGGCGCAGGATAGCTGCTTCCTTTTGGCTTTTAGTACTGGCCTTAGGGTTGGTTCTGGTGCATCTTTACCAGATACAGCTGCAGGGTTATAAATATGCCCGGCAAGCATTTCAATTGGGGGCTCAAAATATAGCCCTTGAACAATTTACCCGGGGTGAAATAACCGATCGGGAGGGTGGCTCCCTGACTGGGGGTTATTACGCCAACAGGGTGGTGGTGTTTCCAGCGCTGCTAAAACAAAAAGAGGTTCAGCTACAGCGATTAGCAGCTATCTTAAATATGGACACAGAGCAGCTAAAAGAGCGGGCCCGGCAGGGCGCCTTTTATATCGACCGGACACCGACCGGCAGTATCTGTGCGGAGCTGCAAGAGGCCAAATTGCCGGGGGTAATAATACTGCCGGTATACCAGCGTTATGGGAGCAAGCCGCTGGCGGTGCATATCACCGGGCAGCTTGGCAAAATATCCAGCCGGGAACAGTATGCTCAGCTGCAGAGCACTGGCGGCAAAAACTATCTGCTGGG
Organism: Sporotomaculum syntrophicum; assembly: GCF_009932395.1. Taxonomy (GTDB): domain Bacteria; phylum Bacillota; class Desulfotomaculia; order Desulfotomaculales; family Desulfallaceae; genus Sporotomaculum; species Sporotomaculum syntrophicum. The sequence goes on along the minus strand of NZ_LSRS01000001.1, from coordinate 287,210 downwards.
GGACTGGGTAGGTAAGTCCGGTCTGGAATACTTCTATGAACAGCAGCTCAAGGGAACTCAGGCCAAACGCTGGGCCGGAGTGCCGGTTGATGCCCGGGGCAGGGTAATCCAGGGGCCCGGTCTGCTGGTGGACAGTATGGCTCGAGACCCCTGGCGTTTAAACGTAGTAACTACTATTGACGGGCGTGTGCAGAGCATTGTCGAGGAGATCATGGACCGCAATATAGTTACCGGGGCGGTAGTGGTGATGCAGGCCGGTACCGGTGATATACTGGCCATGGCAAGTCGCCCCAACTATCACCCGGAATTTCTTCATGCTATGTCCAGCATGGACGAACTGCCGGGAGAACTATTCATCGATCAGTGCACCGCGTTATTTCAGCCGGGTTCGGTCTTTAAAATTGTGCTGGCCGCTGCTGCACTGGAAGAGGGTCTGGTGCAGCCGACAACACTATTTGATTGTGCCGGTCCAGCAGCGCAGCCGGTGCGTTGCTGGAACAATGCCGGGCATGGACGGATAACCTTCCAGCAGGCCTTTGCTGAGTCCTGCAACCCCGCCTTTGTTGATATTGGCCGCCAGCTGGGTGCAGCCGGCATTATCAAATACGCGACAGCCTTGGGTTTAAACAAACAAAAGATTACCGGCTACCCGGTGCCGGCAAACAGTCACCAGGATTTAGCTCTGATTGCCGAACCCTATAGCCTGGCCAACAGCAGCGTCGGCCAGGGTCCTGTGCTGGTCACCCCGGTTCAGGTAACGGCGATGCTAAATGCTATTGCCAGCGGCGGCAAGTATTATACACCCCGCCTGGTGACCGGCCTGAGCGATGATAGCGGCCGACTGGTCGAGCAGTATAATGCAGAGGAGCCTGTTCAGGCTATTTCCCCGGCTACAGCTGCCCGGCTGGGGGCTTTATTGCACGAGGTTATCGCTTCAGGTGTGGGGAAAAAAGCCGCCCAGCCGGGTGTTGAAAGCGCCGGCAAGACAGGTTCGGCACAGGTGAGCGGGTATGAGGAGGATAAAGTGGATGCCTGGTTTGCCGGCTATGTGCCGGTTGAAAACCCTCGCTATGTAATTACCGTGCTGGTGCGGGGCGGTGCCAGTGGGGGCGATACGGCGGCACCGCTGTTTCGTGAAATAGCAGCCAGGTGTCTGGGGGTAGAATAACCAGCAATCAGTTGCCGGGCTTGGCTGGCGGCAGCCAGCCTGGTGGTAGCCAACCGCACATGCTCCCACAGATTGATTAATTAATCACATTATAGTAGAATGTTGAAAAATAATAACCAATATTAGAGAATTTGTAGTAATTCGCATCAAGCGGGGTGACATTATGAACGTTAGAGGGGAAAATATCCGGGCTTTGCGCGAAGAACGTGGTTATACATTACAGGATTTAGCCAAAAGGGCTAACCTGTCTTTGTCTTATCTCAGCGAAATTGAAAGAGGCACCAAGCGGCCTTCACCAAAAACTGTCGATAAACTCGCCGCCGCCTTGGAGGTACCCAAAACCCGGTTTATTAAGGAGGACGTTTCAGACACCAGCCTCTCCATTGGAAACAAAATCCACCTGCTGCGTGAGGAAAAGGATATATCCTTGCATGAGTTATCCCGGCGGGTAGATATAACAGTTAATTACTTAAGTGAAATTGAAAGGGGCATCATTGTTCCTGCATTGCATACCTTAAAGCGTATCGCCGAAGAATTGACCGTACCGGTGTCTTTTTTAATGGGGCAGGAAGGCACGCTGGGTTATAAACTAAAGGCGCTGCGGGAAGAATACGGGCTGACTCAGGCGCAATTAGCCAATAAAGCCGGTGTGACTGCCGGGTTAATTGGTCAAATTGAACACGGCAAAGTACAGCCATCGCTGAAAACGCTGGATAAACTTGCTAAAGTGATGAGCGTATCACCCTGTTATTTTATCATGGAACCCGGCGCAGTGGATGAATTGCTCAGCTTAATGACCCCGGAATTACGGGATCTGCTGATGCATCCCAATGTGCAGGCTGTTTTAAATTTGGTGTGTAATCTTAATGAAAAGGAATTGCAGTTTATATTAAACTTTATTCAGCTATTTAAAAGATCCGAGATAGCCCTTGGTTAGCTAAACAAATCTATATAAATTAGTATATAATATTCATACAAGACTTAAAGTTATTGCGTGATAATCAATAACAGGAGGTGGAGAAACAGATGCCAAACTATGACTTTCGCTGTGCCGAGTGCGGGCATAAATTTGAAGTTCAGGTGAGTATGAACGATAGGGACAAAGTTACCTGCCCCGACTGCGGAGGAAAAAAAGTGGAACAGCTGTTTACGGGTTGTATGGTGAACACCGGCAGCAGCGATAGTGCCGGTTGTGGCTTTGATTGCGGTATGCCGGGCGCCGGATTCGGTGGAGGTTGTGGAATGCCGGGTGCCGGTGGTGAATTCGGCGGCGGCTGAGGAATACAGCATTAAATCGGCCGTTGGCCGGAGTTATTACCTGGTTGCTTGGCGGTTTCCCTGTGCCAAGCAGCCAGATAAAACTGTACACCGGATGCTTTTAATTAAATGTTTTACCCCAGGCCGGCCGCCGGGGGATTTTTTATACTTTAGAAAATAATGCTTGTAACAAATATAGCAAGCGCTAAGGATAAAAATACTGAAAAGCGCACACAGAGGGAAACGGTATGGGCGTGCTTTTCTTGTTGGACTAATAAATAAGCCACAGGCGGGAAAAATTGAAAATGAAAGGAAAATGAGTTAATGCGTAGAATAAATCTGATGTATACGGTGTAGCGGAACGAGTAAATATGTGCACTTGATAGGAGTTGATTACCCCGTTGGCAAAAAATTTGGCACCTATTTCCGGGATCATACTGGCAGGTGGTAAGAGTGCCCGGATGGGAACCGACAAGGCCTTGCTCAAAGTGGGACCATATTACATAATAGAGCGCATATCCCGGGTACTAAGTACGATGGTGGATGAAATAATCATCGTTACCGACCGCCCGGAAAGGTATGCCAAATATGGTGACAGAACTACATTTGATATTATGCCCGGAAACGGTCCAATGGGGGGCATTCACGCCGGACTGGTTGAGGCAGCTCATCCCTGGGTTTTGGTAACGGCCTGCGACCTGCCCTTTATTAGTACGTCGGTGGGCCGTTTAATGATGCAGTGTGCCGATGGATATGATGTGGTAGTGCCCCGCTACCGGGGTTATTTTGAGCCGCTGTACGCGCTGTACAATAAAAACTGTATTAAAGTCTTTGAACAGCATCTGACCAAGGGGCTGATTAAAATAACCCGTCTCTACGAAGAGTTCAATACCAGGTATCTGGAGGAAGAAGAAATGTTACAGGTGGAACCACACCTGGAACGGGTTTTTTTCAATTTAAATACTCCGGAAGATATCTTAAAAGCCCAGGTCTGGGGCAACGAACCCTTGAAATTGCAGACTGATTAAGGTTACAATAAATGGAATTAGTGATTACTGCTTTGCAAGCTGCTGAGGAGAGCTAAATGCTGCGTATCTTTTACCCCAAGATGTATGTCCCCTCAATTTTTGAGATCAACCCGGAGGAACTGCAAAAACAAGGCATTACAACGTTATTGCTGGATTTGGATAACACCATTGTACCCCGGCACCTGGATGAATTCGCGCCTGAAATAAAGGCCTGGCTTACCGGTATGCGACAAAAAGGGTTTAAGCTGTGTATTGTGTCCAACAACAGCTCGGGCAGAGTAAGCGCGCTGGCCGGGTCGCTGCAGATACCCTGGGTGGTCAGGGCTTTTAAACCCCTGCGGCGAGCTTTTATCCGGGCCATCCGCCTGGTGGATGCCGCCCCGGAGGAAACCGCGGTAGTGGGCGACCAAATATTTACCGATATACTGGGCGGAAATATGCTGGGCATGTTTACCATATTAGTGGTGCCAATGCCCGGCAAAGAATTCTGGGGCACCAAGTTAATCAACCGGCGGCTGGAAAAGGTCGTGCTGAAACGCCTGGCTAACCATGTTTCACATAAAGATAAACAGTACTATGTTATCAAGCGGAAGGGAGCGTGCGGTGATGGAAAACAACAAGTATAGCGCAGAACAGGTTATCGATGGTCGGACTGTGGTGTACGGTATTATCGGTCACCCGGTAGCCCACAGCTATTCGCCGGCTATGCAAACAGCCGCGCTGCGCGAGCTGGGGTTAAACGGCGTATACGTGCCCTTTGACACGGCGTCGGTATACATAGCGGAGGCCGTTGCTGGCCTGCGGGCACTGGGCATTGCCGGGGCTAATGTTACTGTGCCGTTCAAAGAGATTGTAAGGCTATATATGGATGAATTGGACGATTCCGCCAACCTTTACGGAGGAGTTAATACAGTGGTAAACCGGCAGGGCAGGCTAATTGGCTACAACACCGATGGACCTGGTTTTATTAAGGCGTTGCAGGAAGACCAGGGCTATGATCCTGCCCGGGGACCGGCCATGATTTTGGGGGCGGGGGGCGCTGCCAGAGCAGTGGCAACAGCCCTGGTTAAGGCAGGATGCCCGGAGCTGGCCGTGGTCAACCGCCACCCGAACCGGGCTATAGCGCTGGCTCAGACTCTGCATGCACAAACCGGTTTTACAGCGTGGGTGCTGCCATGGGACGCCAGCGACCAGGAGGCGGCTGATTTTGCCAGGCAGGCGAAGCTGGTGGTCAACTGTACTCCACTGGGCATGTCCGGACACGAAGCACGTGATTGGCCGCTGCCCGAATCGCTGCCCGGGAAAGGTCAGCTGGCTTACGATTTGGTCTATAACCCCACTGAGACACCGTTTATGGTCAGGGCAGCCGGCAACGGCGCAGCGGCGGCCAACGGCCTGGGTATGCTGTTGCACCAGGGCGCGCTTGCTCTGGAGGCGTGGACAGGCTTGCCGGCTCCCCTGGCTGTGATGCGGCAGGTTCTCCACCAGCAGGCAGGCGATTAACTTGACAAAGTCATGCATTTAAGAACTTGCTTTAAAAAAGATATAGCTTGATGCGAAAGGATTGATGAGCTTTGCTGCGTTACCTTACGGCCGGGGAGTCCCACGGACCTTCCCTTACCGCTATCCTGGACGGTATTCCGGCAGGACTGGCTATAGATACCGGTTACATAGATTTACAGCTGGGCAGGCGCCAGGGTGGTTACGGGCGGGGCGGCCGCATGGGCATAGAACATGATTTTGTTGAGATAACCTCCGGCGTTCGGGGCGGGATGACTACGGGTGCCCCGGTTACGCTGGTTGTAAATAATAAGGACTGGGATAACTGGTGCGACGTGATGGCCTCGGGTCCTAATGCTGATTTGGAATCTCAACAGGTCACCCGCCCTCGTCCAGGGCATGCTGATTTAACCGGTGCCATCAAATACGGGCATCTGGACATGCGCAATGTGTTGGAACGCTCAAGCGCCCGGGAAACAGCAGCCAGGGTGGCGGCAGGCTCGGTAGCCCGCCAGCTGCTGGAGGAGCTGGGCATTGAACTGATAGGCAACGTGGTGCAAATAGGCAGTGTCAAAGCCATGACACAGGATCTTAATGCAAAAGACCTGGAAAGAGCGGTTCTTAACTCTTCCGTGTACTGCGCCGACCCCGAGGCCTCTCAGGCCATGATTAACGAAATAAAACAGGCCAAGGATGTGGGCGATACTGTGGGCGGGGTCTTTGAAATAAAAGTTTTCGGCCTGCCGGCAGGCCTGGGCAGCTACTCCCAGCGGGACCGCACGTTGGACGGTCGTCTGGCCGGGGCGCTGATGAGCATTCAGGCCATCAAGGGTGTTGAGGTGGGCGCCGGTTTTGCCGCAGCAGCTATCAGGGGCTCCCAACTGCATGATGAAATATTTTACGACTTTAATTCCGGTTTTTACCGGCAGACCAACAACGCCGGCGGCATCGAGGGTGGTATGTCTAATGGTGCTCCGCTGGTGCTGCGGGCGGCCATGAAGCCTATCCCTACCCTGTCACGCCCGCTGTACACGGTGGATTTAAAAAACAAAATGCCGGTCAGCGCTGCAGTAGAGCGTTCAGATACCTGTGCTGTGCCCGCAGCCAGTGTGGTTGGTGAAGCTGTCGTGGCCTGGGAACTGGCTGTTACATTGTTGGAAAAGTTTGGCGGGGATACAATGCGGGAAATAAAAGAGCGTGTGGCTGCTTATCGACAGTATGAAAAGAGTATATAGGCGCCCACCGGGGAAGACCCGTTCTTTGTGCGACTGGAAAGGATGCCAATGAAAAAAAATATCGTGCTAATTGGCTTTATGGGTGTCGGTAAATCTACTCTGGGCCGGCGGCTGGCCAAGCGACTTGGCTATAAATTTATCGACACGGACAGTGCCATAGAAGAAATAACCGGTAAGACCGTGGAACAGATTTTCCGCACCGACGGCGAAATCAGGTTCCGTTCGGAGGAAAAGTTGCTGGCGCGTAAACTGGCAGGCCAGACCGGGCTGGTGATCGCCACGGGCGGCGGTATGGTACTGGAGCAGGAGAACGTCGAATTACTTAAACAAAACGGGGTCCTGATTTGCCTGCATGCGGATCCCCAGGTAATTTTGCAGCGAGTGAAAAACAAAAGGCGCCGGCCTCTGCTGAGCAAGGGCAATTTGCTCGAAAACATTATCAGGCTAACCAGGGAACGGGAAGGCGCTTACGATATAGCCGAGCTTACCCTGGATACCGGTAAGCTTACATATGACGAGATGCTGCAGGAGATAAAGAAATTCTTAGAGCAAAAGGGCTATTTACGATGAGTGAAGTAGAAATTAATTTAGGCAGCCGCTCCTATCGCATCATGATCGGCAGTAGCTTACTGGACCGCGCCGGTGAACTGATTGCCGGGCTGCCTGTAGGCCGCCAAGTACTCCTGGTTACCAATACCACGGTAGGCCCGCTTTACGCCGGGCGGGTGGCCGCGAGCCTGGAGGGGGCAGGTCTGACAGTTACTGTGGCTGAGGTGCCCGATGGGGAACAGTATAAATCCCTGGCCAGCACCGAACTGCTTTATGAACGCGCTTTTTCCGCCGGCCTGGACCGGCGCTCGGCGGTGGTGGCACTGGGCGGCGGGGTAGTAGGAGATCTGGCCGGCTTCGTGGCAGCTACCTATATGCGGGGCGTACCTTTTGTGCAGCTGCCCACCACTCTGCTGGCCCAGGTAGATAGCAGCGTGGGGGGCAAGGTTGCCGTAAATCACCCGCGGGGTAAAAATATTATCGGGGCTTTCTACCAGCCGTCGTTGGTGATTGCGGATACGGACACACTGTCAACCTTAAACAACCGGGAACTGCGCTCCGGCCTGGCTGAAGTGATTAAATACGGCATCATTGGCGATGAACAATTTTTCACCTGGCTGGAGCAAAACTTGCCGCAGGTGCTGGCGCTGAAACCGGAAGCGCTGGCGTATGTTATCGAGCAATCCTGCAGCAATAAAGCCCGGGTGGTGGAAGAAGACGAAACCGAACAGGGTGCTCGGGCACTGTTAAATCTTGGTCACACTGCGGGCCACGCCATCGAGGCTCTGGCCGGCTTCGGGCGTTACACCCACGGCGAAGCAGTGGCCATGGGCACGGCCGTGGCAACGCAGCTGGGAGTGCAGCTGGGCAGGCTCACCCTGGCAGCGGCGGATAGAATCACCGGCCTGCTGCGCCGGGCCGGTTTGCCCACCACAGTGCCGGCGGAGCTGGCCGGAGCAGACCTGGTCGCAGCCATGCACGGGGATAAAAAGACTGTCGGTGGCGCAATAACGTTCATTCTTCCGGTGAAAATCGGCCAGGCGGTTATTCACCCCAACACAGCGGAGGAACACATCAGCCGGGCTATTGTGGCAGCAAGGACATAAATTTTTCTTGAAATTTGTCTCTTTGTTAATATTTGTATTGTTATTTGTATTGTTATTTGTATTTTTTTTATCTATAATTTTAATATCTTTACAAATATTTTTATTTACCAAGAGACCTGAAAATAGCAAATACTTTGAAAGAAGTATACGCAAAGTTTCGGGCCTAAAGTATATACCTACTACCACTATACGTTAGTATATACAATGGCGGCCGGGCAGCTAGGTGCGGGAACTTACCGGTTCGCGCACTTTTTTATATTTACTGGATATTAAAATAAAGCTAAAAAGAAGCTGAAAAACTTTCAAAATATGTTGAGGTTAAATTTTTATGAAGTTCAATAAAAATCTTCTCGGTACTTGGTTAATTCGTGAAGGAATAATAACCGAAAACCAGTTAGCCGAGGCGATGGTTGTTCAAAGAAAGGAAAAAAATTTTTTAGGTAAAACACTGGTCCGGCTGGGGTATTGCACAGAGGATGACATTGCCGGAGTGATTGCCAAACGTTCAGGCGTTGATTTTATTTCCCTTGAAGAAACCGTCATTGACAGTGCCGCCGTGGCCGCTTTGCCTGTCGAGGCATATAAACGCTACAGGGTCCTGCCCATAGGTTTCAGCGATAATAAACTGGTAGTGGCCATGCAGCATCCCAACAACATTATGGCTATTGATGACCTGCGCATTCTATCCGGCTTTGATATAAAAGTGGTAGTGGCTCCCGATAGTGAACTTGAAGCCATGATTGAAAAATATAGCCGGGCTAATATGGATTTTGGACAGGTTAAGGATGATCTGCAGGATGACGAAAATATAACCATAGAAACCGAAGAGCAAACAACCAGGCCCGCAGTACAATTGGCTAATATGATTATAGCCCAGGCGGTGGGGGCCAAAGCCAGTGATGTGCATATTGAGTTATACGAAAACAACTTGAGAGTGCGTTTCCGCATTGACGGCGTGCTGCACAACGTTATGCATCTGCCCAGAGCAATGCACGGCTCTTTAATATCCAGGATAAAAATTATGGCCAATATGAATATAGCCGAGCGCCGGATTCCTCAGGACGGTCGAATGTCCTTGAAAATAGAAGGCCAGACTATCGATGTGCGGGTGGCTTCGTTGCCTGCCAGCTATGGCGAGCGGTTGACTTTAAGGTTGCTCAACCGGTCGTCCAATATAATAACTCTTGAGGAACTGGGCGTTTCCCCCGGGGTGCTGGATAAATACCGGGAAGCCATTAGGCGGCCCTATGGTTGTATTCTCGTTACGGGTCCTACGGGCAGCGGCAAAAGTACAACGCTTTACGCCGGCCTGGCTACGCTTGACAAGAATGCAAAAAATATTATAACCGTGGAAGATCCGGTTGAATATCGCATGGACGGTATTAACCAGGTGCAAATAAATCCCAGGGCCGGTCTGACCTTTGCTACGGGTTTGCGCTCCATACTGCGCAGCGACCCCGACATCATCATGGTTGGTGAAATCAGGGACCAGGAGACAGCCAAACTGGCTATTGAGTCGGCTCTTACGGGACACCTTGTTTTTTCCTCTCTCCATACCAATGACGCGCCGGGTTCTATAACTCGCCTGACGGAAATGGGTATTGAGCCGTTTTTAACCGCATCATCGCTATTGTGTGTGCTAGCTCAGCGTTTGGCGCGGGTACTGTGCCCCCATTGCAAAGAATCCTATACTATTTCGCGAGATAAAATGCCGGATTTTCCAGACTTCCCTTTCGATGAAAATGAAACCGAGGTCGGGCTGTACCGCCCGGCGGGGTGTATGCGATGCAGCAATACTGGCTACCGGGGCAGGACCGGTATTTACGAACTGCTATTTGTTAGCGAAAGGATACATGACATGATCTTGGAGCGGAAATCGTCCCGGGAAATTAGAAATGCCGCCATCTCCGAAGGTATGGTGACACTACGCCGGGACGGGTTGATGAAGGTGAAACAGGGTATTACTTCATTGGAGGAATTGGTTCGGGTGGTGGTATAGATGGATTTAAATGAAATACTCATTCAAACAGTTAATATGTACGGCTCAGATCTGCACCTGGCGGTCGGCATACCTCCCGTGGTGCGTGTCAACGGGGAGTTGGTCAGACTTTCCATGCCCGCTTTGATGCCGTCTGATATTGAAGAGATGGTTTTCCCCTTGCTTCAACCCAAACAGCGTGAACAGCTGGAAAATAACAAGGAGTTGGATTTTTCCTATTCAATACCTGGAGTCAGCCGCTTCCGGGGTAATATTATGTGGCAGCGCGGTTCTCTGGGAGTCAACTTCAGGGTGGTGCCTATGCAAATACCCGGTCTGGATGAGTTGGGCTTGCCGGAAACAGTTAAAAATCTGGCTATGCTGCCTCGCGGACTAGTTTTGGTTACCGGTTCAACCGGAAGTGGTAAATCTACCACTTTAGCTGCGTTAATCAATACAATAAATGAACAGCGCAGTGTAAACATATTGACAGTCGAGGACCCGATTGAGTATTTGCACAGCCACAAAAAATCAATAGTCAAGCAGCGTGAGGTGGGCAGCGACACTCACTCCTTCGCCGTTGCGTTAAGGCATGCGCTGCGTCATGACCCCGATGTTATTTTAATCGGTGAAATGAGGGATACCGAAAGCATTGCCATTGCTCTTACTGCCGCGGAAACAGGACATCTGGTGCTCTCTACGCTGCACACTCAGACGGCGGCTCTGGCCGTGCACCGTATAGTGGATGTATTCCCTGAAGGTATGCGTAGCCAGATAAGGCAGCAGCTGGCCGATTCTTTGCAAGGAGTGCTGGCCCAGCAATTAATACCGCGCAAAGACGGTCGCGGGCGGGTAGCGGCGGTGGAATTGCTGCTTACCAACCCGGCGGTGCGCAATTTAATCCGCGAGGCTAAGGAACACCAGCTATACAGTGTCATGCAAACCGGGCGTGGCGCGGGTATGCAGACTATGGATCAGGCTCTGGCCGAATTGTGCCTGTCGGGTGTTATCACCAGAGAAAACGCCCTGGAGCGGTCTGTGGATAAGGTAGAGTTGCAGAGGGCGCTGAGCAACCAGAATTTTATGATATAGTTGTCCGTTTATAGTTGGAAAGGTATGATAGTATGCCTATGTACGCTTACGAGGCGTTTGACAATGCCGGGGTTCCGGTAAACGGTAAAATTGAGGCCGAGCACGAGCAGTCGGCCGCCGATCGGCTGCGCAAAAAGGGTTACATTGTTGTTGAAATAACCGGGGTCAAAGAAACATCATTAAGAAAAACCTTCAGCAAACATTGCAAAATTAAAGTAGGAGATATAACTTTTTTTAGCCGGCAGCTTGCCGCCATGATTTCGGCCGGTATACCGCTGACGCGTTGTTTATATACTTTGCATGAACAAACCAACAATGTTAAATTGCGCGACATTGTGGGCGAAATTGCTCGCAATGTGGAGGGAGGCATAAGTTTATCCGAGTCACTGCGTGCGTATCCGGAGGTGTTTTCTCCCATGTTCGTAGACATGATCAGAGCCGGTGAAGTGGGCGGTGCTATGGAAGAAATGCTTAAGCGCCTTTCAGAACAATTGGAGCGCAATAAAATACTGCGGGACAATATCCGGGCCGCTACTTTTTACCCTACCGTAGTAATATTATTCGCCTGTTTTGTTGTAATGGCCATGCTGTTTTTTGTTGTGCCGGTTTTTGTCGGCTTTTTTCCACCCGGCACCCCCTTGCCGCTACCTACAAAAATAATGATTGCTCTAAGCGATTCACTGCGCTTTTACTGGTATATACATATATGTTCGCTTATAGCAGTTGTGCTGGGAATGCGATTTTACCTGGCTAATGACGCCGGTAAAAAAGCCTGGGATAGTGTTAAATTTCGGTTGCCGGTTTTTGGCGATATTTTTAAAAAGGCCGCTGTGGCGAGCTTTTCCCGCACTCTATCCACGCTGCTGGCCGGAGGTATTCCGGTTTTGCAGGCACTGGAGACGGCAGGCCCGGCAACAGGCAGTATGCAAATCACAAAAGCAGTTCAGCAGACCGGAGCCGGCCTTCAAGAGGGGCGAGGCATTGCCGTGCTGCTTCAAAAAAGCGGCTTCTTCCCTCCCATGTTGATTAACATGGTGGCCATTGGTGAGGAAACAGGTGAATTGTCCGCTTTACTGGGCAAAGTGGCCGAGTTTTACGAAGAAGAAGTGGCTGTCACCACCAAGGGGCTGACATCGCTGTTGGAACCGGTGCTGCTGATAATAATTGGCTGTATTATTGGGGGGATGGTAATTGCCATTTACCTGCCGATATTTACCGCGGTAACCTCGGTAGGGAGGTAAAGTGATGATTGAGGAGGGGAAAACTTGGGACGCGGCAAATAGTATTGAAGCAGCTATGGCGGATTACCTCCGCTGCCCAGATGAACAGCATTTGCAGCGAGTGGTGCGGGCAGGTTCCCGCCTGGTGCACCATTTTGCCAAATTATATGCCCCGGACCTGCCAAAAGATGATGTATTACAAGCAGGTTTTGAGGGATTAATCAAGTCGGTTAAACGTTATGACCCGGAGCGCAGTGCAGCCTTTGCCACCTTTGCGAGTCATTACATTATGGGTGAGATCCGGCACTATATTCGCAAAGAGGCCGCTTATTACCGGCCGGGCTGGGCCGCCAATTTACAGAACAAGATCGACCAGTATATTGAAGAATGCCTCAAACAAACCGGCAATGTGCCCGAGGTCGGTGAAATTGCCGCTGCGTTAAACGTACGGGAGGAAGGCGTTATCCAAACCATGCGGGCGGGTTTGGTTTCTTTCGACGATATTGACATATCACAAATTCACAGCATGCGATATGAAAGTTTTCACTTACCCATTGAGGATATCATTGTTCTCGGGCAGGCCCTGGAAAAATTGTCTGAATTGCAGCGCAAGGTAATCGGGCTGTTGTTTTACCGGGATATGACCCAGAACGAGGTAGCCGAGGAACTGGGCATAAGCCAGCGCAAGGTATCCAGAATATTGCATAAAAGTCTCAAAATAATGTCGGATTTATTCCAAAAACGGCCTTAATAATTATAATGTTAAATAAAATTAAGGGAGTTGGTGAGCTTATGCAGTTACTTAAGTCTGCCGACGCGGTAGGCCTTGAACTGGACACCGGGATTATTCGTGTGGTGAGCTTAAGCGGCGTTAAGCATGCCCCATCACTGGTAGCGGCGGGGGAAATAACGATTCCTGAAGATGCCGTGTCCGAGGGAGTGGTAGCCGATGTTGACGCCGTTGCGAGTGCATTGGAAGAGTTGTGGGCGAAAGCCCGCATAGGCAGCCGTGAGGTGACGCTGGGCATATCCAACCAGGGTGTGCTGATGAGGCTGACCAACTTTCCCAAAATTCCGGACAATAAACTGTCCCAGGCATTGCATTTTCAAGCTGGCGAATACTTGCCCATATCGCCTGATGAAATGGTGTTAGATTACGCCGTAATGGGTGAAATAGACGGTGACAACGGCCGCCTGTTGCAAATATTGCTGGTGGCGGCCAGGCGGGATCTGCTTGATAAAAGCCTGCAGGCGGTGCAAAAGGCGGCCCTGGTGCCCCGGGTGGTGGATGCCGTTCCTTTGGCACTAATGCGTACACTACCTGCGGAACGGCTGAAAAGTTCCCTGCTGCTGGCCGACATATCCAACGGGCTTACAACGTTGCTTCTGGTTACGGACGGTATACCGCGCTTTGCCCGGGTGATACCGCACTCGCTGAAATCTTATGCGTGTGAGCTGGACAAGCCGTTGGAAGAACTGCTTCAGGCGGTGTGCCAGGCGGCTGCGTCGGCTCAGGACAACCGGTTACCGGGCGAGCATGCCTCGGATACCGGTCAAGCGGCTGCCGGTTCGCCGAGCGTGTGGGAATTGGCACTGGCTAATGATATACGCTCTTCAATTGGCTATTACATGACCCAAACCGAAGAGGTCGCGGTGGACGCTCTGATTATCAGTGGCCGAGGCGCCCGATTGGCGGGGCTGACCGAATATTTACAGGCGGAAATTGAGCTGCCGGTGGAGATCATTGACCCGCTGGTCAATATCAAAGACTACATCCGGGTCAAGGATGTGGATTTGCAGCGTAAAGGACCGGATTTTGCCGTAGCTATCGGCCTGGCTTTGCGCGGACTGGAGGAATAACGTTTGTATGTCAGAATAAATTTATTGCCTCCGGAGATTAAAGCCCGGTGGGAAAGCGAGCGTAAAAAACGAACCGCGCTGTTGATGGCAGGTGCTGTACTGGCGATCTTTATCGTGTTATATGGCGTGCTGGTGCTGGCAACGTTTCAGGTGCGGGCCGATGTGACCGGGCTGCGCAATGAACGTGCGGAACTGGAAAGTAAAATCCCTGCTTTGCAGCAATATGCCCAATTGCAGAACCAGATTGAGCAAACTGAGGGGTTAATAAAAGAAGCGGTAGGTATTCCCCCGTCGTGGAAGTCCGTTTTAGAAAACATAGGGCTCCATATACCCGTAAACGTGTGGTTGTCGGACCTTTCGTACTCCAATGAAAAGAATGGAGGCAGGCAAAGTACCAGTTCCAACAGTAATACGACAAATAACCAGGAGGCACCCGAGACCTGTGGCGAGTTAACCATTCAGGGTTATGCTTTTGAGTATATTGCGATGACGCAGTGGCTGGAGCAAATACGCCAAATACCGGAGCTAACTGGTGTTAATTGCCGGTTTTCCTCCAGGGAGGAACTGAACGGGGAACCGGTGATCCGTTTTGAGATTAAAGCCGGTGTGCTTTCAGGGCAACCTGCCGGTTAATCGATCATTATATTCCTATAATAGCAGCAAAAGCAGGTGGTGGTTAAGTGAAGAAATCAAATTATTCTCGTGAGGAAGTGCTATCGATTGGCCTGGGAGCTGTCGCAATAATACTTATGATGTTTTTGCTTTACAACCAGTGGACCGCATTACAGGAAGGACATGCCGCCATAGACCGGGAACGTGCTTCCCTGTACAAAACGCAAGCATCGTACCGGGGATTAAAACAGTTGGAAAGCCGGGCCGAACAAATGCAGGAAAAATTAAACGAGTTCAATAAAGCGTTTCCCGGGAGCCCGGCGGAAGATTTGTTGATTAATGATATCAGCAATATGGCTACGGCTGCCGGCGGCGATCTGCTGCAAGTGCAATTTGCCGAGCATATCACCCGAAAGAAATACATGGAAATGCCTGTAACCATTGATTTGAAGATAAATTATACGGGTATGATTGATATGCTGGACTACATGCAAAACGGCCCCCGGGCGTTGCGTATTGAGGAATTCACCATGAGAGGGGGCGACCAAATGTCGCCGGGTATCAGCGCAAATATCAAGACTACCGCATTTTATACGGATTAAGGTTCATTTATTTTAACGATGCGGAAGGAGTAGTAGAGCGTGACCATGCCAAAAATCAATATCAACCGGGAGCAACTAGGACAATTTATTGTTAACAATAAAAAAAATCTGATTACCGGCGGAGTTATTTTGCTGGCTTGTTTTATTTTTTTGGCTATGCTGTTTAAATTAAACGATAGCTATATTAATAAAAACCAGGACGAGCAGACTCAGCAGCAAAACGGCAGCAAAACAGCTAAAAGCCCGGAACCCGGGGCCCTGAGTACATATTTGCCGGATACCGGCCGTAAGCTGGATGAAAGCCGCGATATACGTGATCCTTTCAGCAGTGGCATGGTTTTAAAAGGTATCATTACAGGCGGCAATGGCGGTAACCTGGCTATCATTGAAACGGGGAACACAGCTTTTGTGACCGGACCCGGCGAAGAGATAGCCGGGGGTTGGACGGTGGAGGAAATAAAACGCGGCGCCGTGATAATAAAAATGGGCACTAATAAACTGCAGCTGGAGTTTAACGGCCGGGTCAAGGATTTAACCTCCCGGGCAGCTCAGGTTAAGCCGTCAACTAATCAACCGGCAGATAAAGCTGCAGCGGCTGAAAAGGCAACGTCCGGTGATACTGCGGAGCAATCATCCGCCCAGGCGCCCGGCAACACTTCCGGGCAAGGGAGAGGGCAAGTTACTGAACAACCGGCTGAACCGGAAACAATATCCCAGGCAGAACAGGGTGCTAATCAAATGGACAATCAGTCACCTGACGCGCTGGATGAAGAAGGTGGTAACGAATGACCGGTAGAATAATTATCATTGCCGTGATCCTTATGCAGTTTTTTTTCGCTTGCCCGGCCATTGCCGATGCTCCGGTTGTCGGGAGCGTTGGCAAAGGTGATATGTTGCCGGCTTTGGCTGCCGCCGACTACCCGGTGGACTCGGCTTTTGCCATCAACAATGAACGTATATCCCTCGATTTTCGTGGCGTGGATATCCGGGACGTATTGTCCGCGCTGGCCATTAAAATGGGCGTGGATATTATACTGGTGGATGCGCAGCCCGTTGAAATTAACTTTAAAGCCAACAATATTACCCCCTTGCAGGCGATGGAACTGATTATTGAGGAGCAGGGGCTGACTTACCTGCAAAACGGGCAAATTATGCTGGTAGGCTCTCCGGGTATATTGCAGGAAAACTTTTTTGACCAGATGTTTATAACAAGGTTCAGCCTTTTTTACGTGCCGGCGGATAAAATGAAGGAGCTTATCGGCTCTTTGGGAGTTGAGCAAGTAACCGTTACAGTTGATACCAACCAGAACCTGATCTGGGTACAGGGGACCGCCCAGGTTTTGAAAAAGGTGCGAGAGCTGATTTACGCGGTAGACACCGGAGACAGCCAGCTATCATTAGAATATAAAACTCTCACGCTGACCCAGATACCCACCGAACGGGTGGTGGAACTCTTTAAGGATGTCGGCATTGAACTAAAACGATATGTACAGCTTGATAACAGGCTTTTAGTATTTGACAGTGAGCTGTTTTCCCGATGGGAGCAAATTGAGACACTGGTCAAGGAACTGGATATAACGGCTGCAGGCAAGCGAAAGGTTTTTGTTTACCAGTTTAAAAATATTACTGCCGGTTATGCGGCGGAGAGATTGTCAATGTTTAACTTCGGTGATGATGTTAAAACAGTAACCTATAACTACGAAAAATTCGGCAAAGAGTTGCTGGTCATCTGCCCACCTAACATGGAAACAGCGGTGCGCAGCGCGCTGGCCGGTTTGGATACCACGCGCCAGAAAACCCGGGTACCCGTGCTGACGGTGACCGGCACGGGAGCGCACGAAAGCCTGAATGCCAGGCGAAACCTGCTGAGCGAGCTATCCGGCATCTCACTGGCTAACTTTCATATTTCCAATAACCTGTCGGGAGATAAAGATAAACCGGAATACGTGCTCTGGGTGGAGGAGACACCTGATAATGTGCAGCTGGTAAAGGATTTGATTGGGGAAATGGGTGGTGGAAGTAGCGGTAGCACGGAAAGTGAAGATTAAGAATAAGTGGCGAATAGTAAGTTGGATAAGTAGTTGAAAAATTTATGACGAATTGTGTCTAAGATTCGGTTTGGCAGGTATAACATGGGTAGACAGTTAAGTTTGAAGCATGAGATAATATAAAATTTCACATGTAAGGAGGTGAAAAGAATGTTTAGAAAGATTAGCTATGCGCTGAAGAACCGGAAAGGCTTTACGCTGGTGGAACTGATGGTGGTTGTGGTGATTATTGGTATTTTGGTGGCGATTGCGGTGCCGGTGTATAATAATGTGACGGAAAAAGCTGAAAAAAATGCTTGTGCTGCTACAGTCCGTACACTTAATGGTGCTTCAAGCATGTATAATGCAAATGAAGGTAGTTTTCCAACAGACGTTGATATGTTGGTTAATGGAGGTTACATTCTAGAAACACCAGAATGCCCTGCGAATGGAACTTATACAGCTGAAGCTGGCGTTTTTTATTGTAGCGAGCATAATCCTGCTTCTGGTGATGATACATCAGATTAGGAGAATAGGGTGTCAGGCATCCAACTTGTTAACCTGTTATTTGATAGAATTAACACCTCTTGTTAATAAGTATACCGGGAGGTGTTGATTTTTGGCAGGTAACGAGTAGAGTATTCAATGAAACACGGGGGCGGTTTTTGCTCCAGATTTGCGGTGTTGTTACTTTCTCATTGCTTTCTCGGCTTAATATGGGGGAACCGGAAGTTGATGTTTTTCACTTAAGCGGAGATTAAAGTATGGTTGATGTACTTTAAACGAGGCGAGAGGAGGGGGTTATTATGAAGTCGGTACAGGAAAGGGCTTTTTTATCCTACCGCCATAATAACCCCCTTTTGAACCATTCCGGCTTTAATTTGGTTGAACTGATGGTCGTGGTGGCCATTATTGCCGTCTTGCTGGCGGTGGCAGTACCCGTCTACGAAGCAGTAAAAACATATGCTGCAGAAGAAGCCAACGAGGCAAATATGCGTATCATTCACGGTGCCGTGCAGATGTATATTGCCGACCATGGTGTGCCGGACGGCGCTTTTACCTCAGAACAATGGGAAGAAAAGCTGAAAACCTACCTAATGCAGGAATGGCCTGACCCGCCTCCCGGCTATGCTGGAAGATACAAGGTAAACGGCGGTTTTCAAAATTATACTATTAGCGGCGTTACAAAGGCTCATAAAAATAAAGAATAAGGTGGCAGGCAACATTAGTGTATTTGGTATGGCAGGGGTTGGCTTATCACTAACCCTTGTTCGCCCAGTTATGGCGGTAACTATTACACAAAGTATTTTGCCTGTCTATTTACCTTCCAATTTAATGCACCTACCCCTGACCGGATGTACTGTTGTAGCTGCAGGTAGCCATTTATTAGCTCAATATAGTCAATTAGTTCTTTATCAAAACTAGTGTGTTATGATAGCTCATGGGGAATAGATCCAACTGTATTTTGGTTATAATTATTCACTTTATTTGGTTTTTAGTTGTTTTTAGTGTTTACTGCCTATTCGATAAGTGAAGATAAATTATTTATTTATGTTTGGATGTTATTTAAGAATTTTCGAGCAGACTCTTAATAATATGGTTTTATAGTTTAACGAAAGGCAGTGTATGATATATGTTTATGTTAAAGAATGAAAAAGGAATGGCTATGGTATTAGTTTTATTTATAGTTGTTCTAACTACAATGTTGGGTACTGTAGTATGGCATGCTAGTTCCCAGGAAACTTTATCTTCTAGAAAAAATGAGAATAAAACACAAGCTTATTACTTTGCCCGGTCAGGCGTTGAGATGGCCATAAGTCTTATTAAAAATGGCTATTGTGACGACATGTCTCCAGCCGATCCTCCTGTGGAGTTTTGGGGGACTTTAGACGGTCCCTTAAGTCCAACAGAAACCCAGGATTATAATATTAAATTTATTATATCATTGGATATTGTAGATGGTGAGTACTATTTTAATATAGATTCCGTTGGCATTGTGAGAGAAGGTCAAATATATGCAGCACAGGCCCAATCTGATTTAAAATATAAAATTAGAAAATCAGATATTGTAGATAATGGAAGTAATGCTGGTGGGAATGGTGGTGTTGTTGGGGATCCAATGGCTTTATTTGCAGAGACCTCTATAACAATCAATAGTGATGCTAAAATAAACGGTAATGTTGCAACAAACTCTATTACAGCTAATAGCATTAAATTTAGCTATAACGGTTATATAAATAACGGGAATTTATATATTGGACCTGGGGGAGATGGAGCGTCGGTTGTGCAATTCACTGGTTGGCAGCGCGGGCCAGAAACAAATATTCCAAATGGCTCAATTGAAAATCTTCCTTCGGTTCGGGAGTATCCTTTACCCAGTTATCAATTTGATCCTTTTCCTAGTTTTCTTCCGCTTCCAGAGGAACCTCAAACTCCTGTAAGTGTTAGTGCAGGCGGAACAATAGCAAATGATGGATGGTATAATGTCAATGTTAATAATGGCAATTTGTTAATTAATACGGGGAGTGCTGGGGAAATTCGTAAGGTTTGTGTAAGTTCATTTAATCTTAATGGAGGACACATACAAGTTCAAGGAAGCGGACGGCTGTATCTATATATAAGTGGTAACTTTTCCATGAAAAACAGTACAATTAATAACAATGGCGATTCTACTTTGGTTTATATTTTTTTACATAGTGATATTAAATCCATTACCTTAGATCATAATATCAAGATCTTTGGCTCACTGTATGCTGAAGACGCAACTATAAAATTAACAGGTAATTCCATGGTAAAGGGAAACATTTATACTGAGGGATCTGTTGTAGAGTTATTAGGCAGTAACAGGGAGGCAGTGAGCGGATCTATTTTTGCAGAGAACGGAAATATAAAAGTCTACGGTGATTCTATAATAAGGGGGAATATCTATTCTGCTGGGGACATGGTGGAAGTGTATGGTAGTGTTAGAGATGCGGTAATCGGTGCAATCTTTATTGAAAATGGTGTTGTTAATATCTATGGTAGTGCCACAATAAATGGTGATGTTATTTCCCGAGGCGGAACTGTGAGAGTGTCTGGTTCAGGGGCCGCAGTTAATGGTTTTACGTACGCGCCATGCTCAAATGTAGAAGTTTTAAATAGCGGAATGATCCAAGGAACTGTTGTGGCTAATACTTGCACTGTAGATGGTGGGAATCGTGATGCTATAACTGCCAATAGTTCGCTGGATACAACCTTTTTTAATTCGCTGGGTTGGGGTACAAATGGCCCTCCCTCACTTGTATTAAATGAGCAAGTAACACCCGTAGTTACGCCAAACACAAATTGGCGTAATAAAGGTAAATGGGTAAAGGAATAGGTCTATACGGAATGTGTATGTTGATCAAAATAGTCTTAGTGGGTAATTAATAGATTGTCAAAGTAATTATCATTAGATGGCTAAAAGTAAATAAATCATATGAAGCCAAAAAAGAGATGTGATAATATGAAAAAACTAACCTGTAACAAGGGGTTCTCATTGGTAGAAGTAATGGTAGCCCTAATAGTATTAGTAATCATGGTGGGTGCTTTTGTCAATTTTTTCGGTTGGAGTATTACGAGTATATTTGCAGATGGTGAAAAAACCCGGGCTGTTGCCGAGGCGGAAAAAAAACTTGAGCATTTACATAATTCCATGGATAATTATTATACCGACACAGAATATGTAAACGATTATAATGATGTATTTATTAAATACCCTGACCGTGTGCGTAATTTTTGCGTGGAAGAAGTCACCCGGCTAAATGGTATTGTAGAGGGATATAACGTAACGGTGGTAGTTTTTTATCATAATGGTGAACGTCACGTTTCTGTTTCATCATTCATTGAGGGGGAGACATAAATCTTTTATTCACCTTTTAACAAAAAAGGATTTACATTAATTGAGATGCTTATTGCCCTGACTATTTTACTTTTGGTGTTGGTTGTAGGGTTTAATTTTTATTTTTATGTCAATAGAGCCTCTACTGTTTCCAGCCGACAAGCCGCAGTACAGTTTAATGTGCGCTTTGCCAAGGAACAAATCGAGGAAATCGTTCGTTTGGCAGATAGTATGGAAATCTTTCAAGAATGGAATGCCAGTCTTGTTAATAAATCCTCCGATGAAGCCATTTATGTTGATGAATCCGGTTCATTAGTTCATTATCAAAATGGTACACCAAAAAACTTGCTGGAGGGTATTTCAGAGGGAATTGATTATGAGATTACCTTTAATACTGATGATCAAGTTTTTTTATGTTACAACATAAGTGGTATGACGGATGATGGTTATACTTACGAAATGAGCACGGAGTTGAAAATATTAAATATTGCCGGGGATTCAGGTATTATTAAAAACTTTGGTGATGAGTTTACCACCGGATCGGCCATTGTATTTAGTTTTGATGGGAATTAAGTGTAGTTAATCATATTAATTTTGCTAAGATTATATAAGATTATATCCTGGTAAAAAACCAGGCTTGTTTTTTGTGACAGGGGGTGCTACTCTATCCCAATACCAACCATATACACATCAATCCCATCATTACGTTTCTGCGTAATGCCCAGCTGCTCGTCCCGCCAGCCGGTCACGATATACCCTTTATCTTGATTTGGCATAATGGAAAACTCCCGGTTTAGATTGCCATTGTGCCAGGTTTTTTCCCACAGTTTTTTCCCATTGGCATCGGTCTTTACCAGGTATAAACATAATTCCCTATTGACGACGGAATTTGACCAGCCTGCCACCAAAAAACCACCGTCACTGGTTTGCTGAACAGTTTTGCCAGTTTCTAAATCAGCTCCGCCGAATGTCTTTTCCCAGATTTTTTTTCCGGCATAGTTTATTTTAATAAGGTAGATATCACTGTTGCCTGCGCCAAAAGAAGCTGTCTGCCCGGCCACGATGTAGTCGCCGTCTTTGGTTTGTTCCACGGAGGCAGCCGTATCCCAGCCTGCACCGCCGAAAGTTTGAGCCCAAATTTGATTCCCATGAGCATCCGTTTTGATCAGGTATACGTCATAACCGCCGGCCCCGAAGGAATATGTCTGCCCGGTCACAATATACCCGCCGTCACTGGTTTGCCGGACGGCAGTGGCAAAATCGGTTTCCTTGCCGCCGAGGGTTTTTTCCCACTCTTTTTTACCCTCGGCATTGGTTTTAATAAGGTATACATCGCTGTCACCGGCTCCTGATGAAGAGGTTGCGCCCGCGATAATATAGCCTCCGTCCGCGGTTTGCAGCACGCAGGCTCCGGTATCTTCACCGGTCCCGCCAAATTCTTTGTGCCACTCTTCGCGGCCCGATGTGTCTGTTTTGACGAGGTAAACATTGTTGCCTTCCGGTTTTAAGACAGGCTGTGTGGTCCCGGCCATAATGTATCCCCCGTCGCCGGTCTGCTGTACGGAATAGCCCCGGTCGTTTTTAGCATTGCCGAATGTATGTTTCCATTCCAGGTGCCCTTTTGTATCAAGTTTGATCAGGTAGGCATCGTAATCACCGTTACCGTGCATATGGTAAGATTGGGATTCTCCGGCAATTATATAGCCGCCATCATTTGTCGGTTGGGCGTAATACCCCCGGTCATTTTGTTTATTACCCACTGTACGCTCAACATCAACTTCTAATTCGGGTGCGGCCCAAGCATTGTATATATTAGGACCGCCCCAAAATATTATGGCAAGCATGCATATCGTAATCAGTTTGGTTCTAATGTTTGAGAACAACTGTCTATCACCTTTCTTTGAAAATAATCACATATTGTGTCTTAATTATAACATGGAATTATATGCTTGCTAAGGGAACTTTTTATGTGCATGGGACATTAACAATGCTTGTATCTTTTTATCTTTGGCAACGGTATATCTGTACAAATTTTGTAAATTAAGTTAGTATAATTATTTAGGACATAAGCTATTGATATTGTAAATAAGTCAAGAAGGATGGGAATATAATTAATGCACATCAATGATCTACTTGAACAAGCAGTTGTCCGGTGTGCCTCCGACTTACATATAATGGCGGGAGTTGCACCTTTGCTGAGGATAAATGATGAGCTGACCGAAATAAATTTCCCACCGCTTACGGCGAGTGATACTCTGGAATTGGCCAGGCAATTACTCAACCCGGAAAAGATAAACATTCTGGAGCAGCTTGGTGAAGTGGATTTGTCCACTGAATGCCGGGGTTTGGGGTATTTTCGGGTAAATGTCTATTACCAGCGGGGCACCGTGGGTATTGCCTGCAGGGTGGTCGGTACCCGGATTCCTACTGTTGATGAACTAAATTTACCCGGCTCTATTAAAGATTTGGCCCGGCGTACCCGTGGATTGGTCATTATCACGGGACCGACCGGCAGCGGTAAGTCTACAACTTTGGCTGCGATGATTAATCTTATTAATGATGAAAAGCAATATCATATAATTACTCTGGAAGATCCCATTGAATACAGGCATTCTAACAAAAAGAGCATCATCAGCCAAAGGGAAATCGGCAGGGACAGCAGATCTTTCCCCAGTGCGCTGCGGGCGGCCTTGCGGCAAGATCCGGATGTTATACTGGTGGGCGAGATGCGTGACCTGGAAACTATTTCTATCGCTATAACTGCCGCTGAAACTGGCCATCTGGTATTGGCTACATTACATACTATGGATGCTCCCCAGACGGTGGAGAGAATCATTGATGTGTTTCCACCCAATCAGCAGCAGCAGATAAGGATCCAGCTGGCTAATACACTGGTGGGGGTGGTTTCCCAGCGTCTTTTGCCAAGTAAAGACGGGCAAAGAAGGATACCGGCCGTGGAGGTGCTGGTATGCACCCCTGCGGTGCGCAATTTGATCCGGGAGAAAAAGATATTTCAGATTTATTCTTACATGCAAACAGGCGGCAAGTACGGTATGCAGACACTGGACAATCATTTATTGGAACTTCACGGTAAAGGACAGATCAGCGCTAAGGACGTTATGGAGCATGCTTCGGATGTGGAGGCTATGTCGCGTTATTTTAAAGATGGTGCCAGGCAATGACAAACACCCGATGATCCCTGCTGTATTCCCAAAACCTTCCTATCGGTCTCTAGTTGTTAGTCATCTTATAGCTGTTATGATTGCATTTTATATGAATAACTATTTAATTATGATATAATCCCAATAGGATGTATAAATTTACGGAGGTGATCCGCTTGCTCAAGAAAACCTTATTTAATGTTTTACTGGCGTTATCTTTATGTTTTTGTGTGGTTTTGTCTACCAGTGCGGCACAACCAACTGCGAAAGACCTGGTCATAACCGGCATTAAAAACTTTGATTTAGGTGTTGACAAAGGTTTTTACGAAAAGTCTGAGGATGTAACCAGCATTAAGATTACTGAGTTTGACGGGAGCGTTACTAAGGAGTTAGGCCAATTTAAAGGTGCGTCTATTGACCTTTTATCACAGCTTGATTCAAATAATAATGTTATTAAAGTAAGCTATACCACAGAAATTGATGGTAATAAACACAACGGCGATATCTATTTAAAAGATGATAAGGTTATCTTGAACAAGGATATCTTCATTTTACTGAAAGATTTCGGGCTTGATGTATTTAAGAATAACCCTGCATTTTTAGAACAAAGTCCCGAATACCTGTATTTATCTAATGAACAGCTTAAGAGTGTCTGGGAACAGATGCTCAGCTATCAAAACCAGCAACTGCCCGGGGAATACAAAGATTTACTGCTTTTCCTGGTGGAAGCCATACCGGAGCAGTACTTTAACCTTACTGCCAGCAAGGTTACTTTACAATTGGACCAAAACGGTTTTGAAGATGTAATATACAACCTGTCAACTAAAATAAAAAATGAGAAAGAAAGAGTAGCCGACATAGTAGTTAATTTAAACAAATACAATTACGAACAGATGGGAGTTACTCCGGAACAATTAAAGCAGCAAATTATTACCGGCATTGACAGCATGCCTGTTATATCCCGGGAGCAAATAAAGCTGTTTAGCAGCTTCGTGGAAGTCAATGATTTTATTTATGAGGCCGCTCTTATACCCGGCGGGCAAAAGAACTTTAATCTGGACCTTGGCTTTAAAGCACCCGACGGCTCAGTAGGTGGGCAGTTAGCTGTTGTTATAGACAGTGTAGGGACAAAAGATAACCTGGAAGGCACTTATAAAATTTCAGGTAACTTTAATGCTCAAAACGGCCCCCAGTTTAATTTTGAAATAAATTGTTTGTGTAATTACCAATCGGAGGCCGCTTATGCCGATACCACTATCAAGGCGACAGCTAAAGATAATACCACCGGTGAATTATTATTAAACTTTGCTGCTATAGCCGATTCCACTACTAAAGTTAATCCTAACCTGGTTGTAAATGCCCCGGAATTAAATGATTCTAACAGCACCGATATAACATCTTTAATTCCGGGACCGGAGCAGGTAAAGGTGGTGACACCACCCATTACTGAGGAAACCGGTTTAATAGTTATTGTAAACGGAAATACCATCGATACTGAAGTGAAACCTGCAATTAAAGACAATGAACATCCCATAGTGCCGGCCAGAGCTGTATTGGAAGCACTGGGCTGCGGGGTTAGATGGTATGCTCCAAACGAGGTGCACATCACCGCCGGTGACAAAACAATATTAGTATACATCAATGAAAGCAACTATAAGGTCAACGGGCTGGAAAAAGCTTTAAGCGTACCGGCCTACCTTGAAGCATGTCGTACAATGATTCCCACCAGCCTTATTGATGAGGAATTAGGGGCTGTAATTGAACTGGTTAACGGGGCTGTAGTAATTACGAAATAACATAAACGATAAAAACCAACCCGCTGCGATGCCAGTTAAAAGCAGCGGGTTGGTTTTTGGGCAAATTGCAAGGTTAAGTGTTTGGCCTTTTTTTATTTTCTTTTTAAAGGCCTGTTTGTTGGCAGTCAATATCTTTGATCGGAGACACCAAGGATGCAAGGATTTTAGGTAAAATTGTTGAAATACATCTAAATCTTAAAGGTTTTTCATAGTTTGTACAGAAACAAAGATCTAGAAAAATAATGAATGTGAACAAACCTTCCCATCGAGGTGTTAATAATGTTTACTCCTTCTAATAACCCTCCAAAGCAACTCAATTGTTCAACTAGTAAGTTAAAACAAGTGGAAGAAGCGTTGCGCGAGAGCGAGGAGCAATATCGTCAACTTGTTGAACTATCACTTGATGCTGTTATCATATACTGCGAAGGCAAGATCGTCTTTGCGAATATGGCTGCTGTAAAACTTATAGGCGCTACAAATAGAGAAGAGATCATTGGAAAGTCGCTGATGGATATTGTGCACCCGGACTGCCGGGAAATCGTCAAAGAGCGCATACGACAAGCACAGGAACAAGGAAAGACCGCGCCATTGGATGAAGAGAAGTTCACCCGGCTGGACGGGTCGGTTGTAGAGGTGGAAGTGACGGCAATTCCTTTCACCTTCCAGGCTAAACCGGCGACACAAGCTATTGTCCGCGATATCACCGAGCGCAAATTGGCAGAGAGAGTACTTCGGGAGTCTGAAGAGAAGTACCGGACTATTTTTGAAACCGCCGGTAGCTCGATGGTAATTATCGAAGGAAATGACATAATTTCCCTGGCTAACACGGAGGCTGAAAAACTCTTCGGCTATTCCAAAGGCGAATTGGAGGACAATAAAAATTGGACTGAATTTATCTTACAAGATGATTTGGAGAAAATAAAAGAATTTCGTCGAATGCGAAGAATTGGCCCAAATGCTACTCTAAGAAACTGTGAATTGCGGTTCATTGACAGGCAGGGCAATGTTAAAAACGTCCTTATGACTGTTGACGTGATTCCGGGAACAGGAAAGAGCGTAGCATCTTTTTTAGATATTACCGAACGCACAAGGGCTGAAAATCGTATCAGTAGACTATACAGAGAGAACCTGCGCCAGTTGAAAACCCTCAGTGCGCTCTATGATAACGCGCAGAAACTCGGGCAAAGCCTTGATTTACAGGAACTGGCCGAAGATGTTACCCGTACCTGTGTGGAAATTTTCGGGGTGAGCTTGGCCGGACTTAGTCGTGCCGAAGAGGATGGTAGTGTAAGTTTGCCAATTCACTATCCCCGGGAGATAAAATACCCCCGGCAAGCAACGTTGCGCTGGGATAACTCATCATCACAGGAGCTGGGCCCGACAGGCACCGCCATCCGTACCGGTTCGCCGGTTATTATCACTGATATCGCCAGCGATCCTATTTTTGCCCCGTGGCGCAAGGCCGCGCTGGAGCAGGGGTATTGTTGTTCCGCCGCATTTCCCCTCATCAGCCGCGGTAAACCTTTTGGCGCACTGGTGCTGCACAGCGACCGGCCCGGCTTCTTTTCATCTGATCGCGTTGAATTCTTCCGGGCTTATGCTCAACAAGTCGCCGCTGCGCTGATAAACGCCCGGCTGTTTAAAGAAATAAAGCGTCATTCCGAACATTTGCAGGCCTTGCGCAATATTGACATGGCTATTACCTCTAGTCTGGATCTGCGTGTCACCTTCAACGTTATCCTGGATCAGGTAACCGCCCAACTGGGCATTGACGCCGCTTGTATCCTGCTGCTTAATAAGTATACACATACCCTGGAATATGCTGCTGGTCGGGGTTTCCTATCCAAGGCTATCGAGCGCTCCCGCTTTCACCTGGGCGAGGGGTACGCCGGCCGGGCTGTCCTTGAGCGGCGTATCGTTGTAATCCCCAATTTAACGGAAGCAGAAGGTTTCTGTGCTCTCACCCGGCTAATGGCGGATGAAGGTTTCATCTCCTACTACGGCGTACCGCTTATGGCCAAAGGGCAGGTCAATGGCGTGTTGGAAATATTTCACCGTGCACCGCTCGACCCCGATCATGAATGGCTGTATTTTTTGGAAGCCCTGGCGGGGCAGGCAGCCATTGCTATAGATAACGCCGCCTTGTTTGATGAACTGCAGCGCTCCAATGTTGAACTAACCCTGGCCTATAACGCTACCATAGAAGGCTGGGCACATGCCCTGGACCTGCGGGATAAAGGAACCGAGGGCCATAGCCGGCGTGTCACCGAGATGACAATGCGCTTAGCGCGTGCTTTAGGGATGAGTGATGCTGAATTGGTGCACGTACGCCGGGGCGCGTTGC
Organism: Sporotomaculum syntrophicum; assembly: GCF_009932395.1. Taxonomy (GTDB): domain Bacteria; phylum Bacillota; class Desulfotomaculia; order Desulfotomaculales; family Desulfallaceae; genus Sporotomaculum; species Sporotomaculum syntrophicum. Next base: position 258,816 of record NZ_LSRS01000001.1, on the reverse strand, counting down.
TTCACGACATTGGCAAGATGGGCATCCCTGATCGGATACTGCTCAAACCCGGCCCGCTTACGGAAGAAGAGTGGACAACTATGTACCATCACCCGGTTTATGCATACGAAATGCTTTCTTCAATTAACTACTTACGCCAGGCCCTGGACATCCCCTACTGCCATCACGAAAAGTGGGACGGCACGGGTTACCCGCGCGGACTGAAAGGCGAGCAAATTCCGCTAGCGGCACGCATCTTCGCCGTGGTGGACGTATGGGACGCACTTACCTCGGAGCGCCCCTACCGTTCTGCCTGGCCTGAAGGCAAGGTGCGTGAACATATCCTTGAGCAGTCTGGTAAGCACTTTGATCCCAGGGTTGTTGAGGTTTTTCTGGAAATGGAACTTTAAACGAATAAAAAAAGCGTTTTTTACGGAAGCTGGAAGACTAAATTATCTATCTGTTTATTAGTTATATAGATATTTGAGTTATGGTATGATACAATTCAGTAAGAATATGGGTATAAATAGATCAATATTAATAATATATGATAAATATGTAATGTGCGGATTTTTTGGAGGGGTGTATATAAATGGAATTGGACCAAATCTTAACAAATAATGTTGAGGAAATAGTTCATGAAACAGTAACTAAGTTAAAGAATTTAGGTCATCCTCTGACTAATAAGCTTGAATACTCTGTTTTATCAAACCGGATACGCAAATTGGTCAACCAATCAGTGGCAGCGATTAAATCAGGTGTAGATGAAGGCTTTATTAATTATATGGATGATATAATCCTGAATAGATCCGGCGAGGGCTATAGCTTTATTGATATGCAAAATATTATGACGGTATTACGGGATAAGTTTATTGAGATAATTGAACGTGAATGCTATGAACAACCGGACAAGATTGTTGAGTACTTAAAGGTAATAATCAATTTTACCGGCGAGTCAAGGATTTGTATGGCTAATGCTTACATAAAGGTACGGGAGAATACAATAATACAGCAGCAGCAAGCTCTTAATGAGTTGTCAACCCCAATAATACCGCTTTTTGATAAAATCGTGGTGGTACCTCTTGTTGGCACTATCGATACCTTTCGGGCTAAGCAAACAATTGAGCGATTATTAAACGCCATAGTCTCCGAGCAGGCGGAAATTGTAATTATTGATGTCACCGGGGTACCTATAATTGATACAGCAGTTGCCCAAAACCTGCTTAATGCCGTTAATGCAGCCAGGTTGCTGGGCAGCACTTGTATTTTAGTTGGGATCAGTCCTGATATGGCTCAAACCATAATTAAACTGGATGTGAACTTATTTAGTGATATCATAACTAATACCAATTTAAAAAAAGGTCTTGAGACAGCACTAAATATGATAGATCTGGAAATAAAACCCAGGAAAAAAGAGTAGGTGAATAAGTGATGGAAATCCCTATTTTAAAAATAGACAATTGCCTGGTGGTATCCATCCAGGGCAGCCTAACCGATACGGCGGCTCTAGACCTTCAAGAGAACTTGGCACGGGACATATCACAACAAGAACCTGTGGGAGTACTGGTTGACCTGACCGCGGTAGAAATTGTAGATAGCTTTGTCGCTAAAGTATTAAGCGATATTTCTTCCATGTCCAAGCTAATGGGGGTTAAAGTGGTGGTAACGGGGATTCAACCTGGTGTGGCGATTACCTTAATAGAATTGGGCATTACCTTGGACGGTATACGTACTGCATTAAATTTGCAAAAAGGTGTTGATTTTCTCCGTGCCTCGTATTAGTGAGGGGTGTTAAAGTATGGAAAGCATGCAAGAAATTAATGTGCATCTTGAAAATGAATTTGATATCGTTTCTGCCAGGCAGGCGGTGCGAAATCTTTCCAAGTCAATGGGCTTTGGGTTGGTGGACCAAACCAGGATCACCACAGCTATCTCTGAACTGGCCCGTAATATAGTTCTTTATGCAGGAGAAGGCTCTATATATCTTCGGGCAATTAATAATGGTTTGCGGAAAGGTATTGAAATATTGGCTTCGGATAATGGACCCGGCATTGTTGATATTAATCTGGCCATGCAAGACGGTTATACCACTTCACGGGGTATGGGAACCGGGCTCCCCGGCACCAAAAGATTAATGGACGAATTTAGTATCCAGTCGAGCCCAGGTGAAGGAACACAGGTGGTTGTGCGTAAATGGTTAAGGTAGATTACGGGGTGGTTTCTCTGCCCAAGAAAAAGGGTGACTTGAACGGTGATGCTTACCTGGCTATTCTCGAGAGAGATTATGCCTTTTTTGCTGTTATAGACGGTTTGGGCAGTGGTGCAGATGCTTACCGGTCTGCTAAAAAAGTTATTAGCTTTTTTAATGGACATACTCATTTAAATGTAAAAGATTTGTTTTTAAGCTGTCATCTTAATGTTAAAGGTGAACGCGGAGCCGCGGCAAGTGTACTGCGGTTGAACCTGGCTTCAGGTGCCTTTGAATATATCGGAATTGGTAATGTCGAAGGTTACATATGGGGGGACAGGTCCTTAAGTTTAGTTAACAATAACGGTACCTTGGGCCGTGCAATACCGCATTCACTATATGTAAATAACGGAATGGTCCGGAGCGGAAATTACATTTATATGTTTTCTGATGGGATATCACGTGACTTTATCATTCAAAACAATCCTTTACACCAAGAACCCTGGGAAATGGCTCAAAAGATTGAGAAAGATTATATGAAAGACGACGACAGAACAATATTGATTATTAAAATAGTCTGACTGACTTAAAAGGGGGCAGCCCTTTGCAAAAAGATTTCGGGGAACAATATACAAAATTGTTAAAAAATTTCTTGGAAGATGAAAACGAGTCTAGTTTATATCAGGCTTCTTTATTCAGCAAAGAATTGATTAACAGTGGGATAAGACCCGAGGAAATTGTTGAGACTCATTTAAAGTCTTTTAAGGAAGTGCTTAAACCCTACCCTTATAATGAATGGGTGCAAAAGATTTATAAGTCCTTTAATTTATTGATTGAAATCATGACCTTTTACGGTAATGTTTATAATGAATATCTAGAGCTTAAAGATAATTTGCTGCAGGCTATGTCAATGCAGGTAGCATATAAGAGGCTGCAGGTTTATGTTGATGAAATTGAATTTATAACCCAAAGGCTGGCTTTAATCAACGAAGAACTGGATAGAAAAGTAATGGAACTGGGAACGTTGCATAAAATTAGTAAAGCTATTAACTCCGATCTAAACTTTAATAATTTATTGAAACAGATTTTGGTCTGTGTCAAAGAAGTTATTGATTACGAAGATTGTTATATCTTTTTGATGGAAGATCAGTCCACCAATTTAGTATTAATTGAATACTATGAAAGTTCCGTCAACCAGAGTGAAGCCAAGCGTAACATTTTGCAGCAAGTTAACCAACTGGTCATGAACAAAAAGGAAAACCAGGTGGTTGACCTGGAAACCCAGACTTGGGACCAGGCTTTTTCCGGTACCGGTACTCTATTGGCCATTCCCATGCTGGTGGAAAACAAAATTCTCGGTGTTTTAAGTATCATTACCGGGCAAAAAAAAGAAATTATTGACGAGTTGCTTAAAATGCTCTTCATAGTCGCTTCCCATGTGGCTATAGCCATTAAGAATGCCACCGATTATGAATATGTCAAAAAGACAGCTATTACCGATGGTTTAACCGGTGTCTTCAACCATCGCTATTTTTATGAACGTTTTAAAAGAGAACTTGATTGGGCCAAACATCATGAACTGCCCGTTTCTCTTTTAATGATCGATATCGATAATTTTAAAAAATATAATGACACCTACGGGCACGTTGCCGGAGATAAATTGTTGAAAATAATTGCCGATATATTAAGGTTTTGTACCAGGGATGAAGATGTTATAGCGCGTTATGGCGGAGATGAATTCACAGTTCTGTTGATGGGAGTTGCCAAAAGAGTTGCCTGTAAAATAGCCGATCGCATCAGGCTGGTAATTGGTTCGGAAAGCATTGACAACCATGAGTCGGTGACTGTTAGCATTGGGGTATCTAGTTTTCCCGAGGACGCTTTAACAGTAAGTGAATTGGTAAACATTGCGGATAAAGCATTATATACCAGTAAAAAGAACGGTAATAATCAGGTTTCATCCATAAATGATCTTTAGTGAGACTATGACTTTAAGATTGCGATATTAGACGTTCTGCCTGTTTGTTCTTCGACTATGGCGGCCGCAATGGCAGCTCCAACCCCTGAGCCATCTTTGGTAAGTTTAGTGGTAACAAAGCCGGGCTTATCTTTGAAGATGTTTTTGAGGATGCTGTTTAACTTATCTGCATACCCGGGCATTAATTCATACAATGAACCGTCTATGGCGATGGTGTGGCGGTGCTTTAAGCCCGGGTCGATATGTTTTAACACTCCGGTGTAAGTTGCGGCTATAAGCTGTATGGAACGGGTAATCACAGCGGTTGCAATATTGCGCAGGGTTATTCGCTCTTCTAACCGTGAACTGGGTATTTGGCAGGTTGTTTTCAGCCAATGCGACACGTCGGCTAAATCCGGGCTTTTGTCGTCCAGTAATCTGGCCAGATCCTCAGCTTTAATTTGATAAGGTATAAAGAATATTTCTGACCGGCCGGGTGCAAAAAGTAATTTTTTGTTAATGAAGTCTTGGATTATTATTCTGGTTAATTCACCTATATACTGGCCGCCGGCCATTTTTTCCAGACACTGTTCTCCGGGTAATTGGCTTTGCCTGTCCAGCTCCAGGTCGTAAGCAGTGGCAGGCAGTTCATTAAAATTGCCGGATTCCATATTAATAATCATAGTTTGGCCTGTTATTGGTGAACTTGGCTCCAGATAACAGGTGTTATGGCCGGTTCCGCATATTGACCCTATGTCCGCATGCCGGTCACCATAAGCTGCGGTTAGCAATGTGCCTACTGTGTCGTTGATAACGACCCTGGGCATAACCCGAGTTAAATTTCTAACGGCCAACGCTTTTTGCAGCAGTTCGGCAACGTCCCTGCCTTCCACGCCGGATGTTTGGATTTCTTTGGTCCATTTGATTAATGCAGCCCGGTTAACCCCTGTTTGCCGGCTGGGGAAAGAAAAGGTAAAGCCTAGGGGGTAAGTTTGGCCGGGTACCAGGATAGTTTCCATTTGCCCGGCAATAAACTGAAACAAATCGCTGCCGGCAGTCTCCGGGGTGGTGAAGTCGTAGCCTTTTTCCCGGTCCCGCAAGGGAAACGATCGTCGTTGGAGAGTTCTGTAAGCCCTGTTGCCTTGGAGTTCTACTGTTAACACGCGCACATTGGTGCCGCCGAAATCCACGGCTAGATAAACACCTTTTTCCTGTCCGGTAGGCAGCTTGGTCAAAAAAGAAGGCAGCATTTTTAATGTACTGCTCTTTCCGGCAAGGCCATCCGTCATGGCTTTTTGAAAACGGCCGGCTATCTCCAGTATTTGGGTTTCGGAAAGCATAAAACCTGCCAATGCTTGCATTTTTTCGCCCCCGGCATATTATTGAGCATTAATCCGGAAGGTCCGGTTCACCTTCCGGATTTATTATATTATGTAATGCACTTGGCTGTTAAGATTAAGTAATAAACTCTTTGACGTTATCCAGCATTTGTTTACGTTCCTCGTCGGAAACCTCGGATACGGCGTAGCAGTTCATGTGTTTAACATCAGTAAAGCCGCAGAAGATCCGCTTTCCTTATGATTTAGTCTTTATCAGACAGCAATATGCCCCCTACGCCTACGTTGTCGCGTTCCCTCTCCTCGATCAATACAATGATGGAACTTTCCGGCAGCTGGATTATTTCACTAGCTACTTTGGTGATGGCTTTAACCAGTTTCGACTTTTGTTCCCTGGTTAATTTTGGTCCGTCCACGGTAATTACCGGCATGGTTAATCACCTCTTTCCTTTTTATTTTTATATTTTTCTTAATGCTGGTTGGCTATGCATGTGGGCAATGGCAATGCGACCATGTTGAAACTGCGAACTTGTTATTCGTTTGACAGAGGTGGCTGGTTACTGATCCTGGCCCGCCCCGTTATGGCGGCAACTATGACATATTGCATTTTCCCGGTCTTTTTACTCTCCAATCTAATATGTCCGCCAACGACTGGCTTACCCTTGCCGGAGAATCTAATGTAATCGAGCGGGAAATTTGAAAAAGCCAGATCTATTCCGTCGGGCAATTGTACAGTTGTTGAATTACTATTGCCTGACGGAGCCACAATTATATATTTATCTTCTATTAAACGCAGCCGGATATAGAAACTGTCGGAATCCTTAACCAGCGCTTCCTGTGCTACTGAACGAATATGCTGTTGTAACTGCATACACTCGGTTTGCAGTTGATAATTTGCTATATAGTTATTCATAATGGGCACAACTATGGCCATGATTATGCTCATAATCAGGATAACGATGGTTAGCTCAATTAATGAATATCCCTTATTCCTGGCGGGAAATGCTTTATAGTAATTCATATCAAACGCATTCTTTGAACTTTATTTTATATCAATTAATAAGGTATTTATATGTTTTTGTGCTGCTGAAAAAAGTTACAAAATTATGTAACATTTTAGAAATTTTTTTCTATTGAGGCAGGAAATTTCTGATAATTGTATAAATTTTATCATATAGGCAGATTGGTGGGCAATAGAATCATTAGCATTCAAACGTGGTTTCTTATGCGTTATCCGTTATCATGGAGGGGATGCTTTTGCTTACTAATAAGCGGGGATTTATCCTCATGGAAGTGATAAGCTCTGTATTAATATTGAGCATATGCGCTGTTGCCATATTATTTGCTGTTACCACTTCAACGTATCGGCTGGCGGGAGCTATGCAGCGCCTTAAAGCAGTAGAACTGGCTCATGGCAAGCTGGAGGAAATAATGGGTTTGGAATTTGAAAACATTGCATCAGTACCCAAAACAGACTATCCTGAATTTTTTGGCGAATATCAATATGCAGTAGACGTCCAAAATGATGTCGAATACAGTAAATTTTTAAAGAATATCAACGTTACGGTATATTTCACTGAACCGGTATCCGGTCTGGAGAAATCTATAACTATTGCCGGGGCCAGAGCCAAAAGGTGAGCATTATGTTAAAGGTGTCCAAAATTGGTGGTTCTACTTTGATTGGTTTGTTAGTGGCTATGCTTTTAATGGTTATTGTGCTGGCTACTGCAAACTCTTTATTTTCTTTTTGTGTAAGAGCCTGCTATTTGAACCTGAGTAGGCTGGAAGTGCAAGAAAACTTGCGGGTAGGTATAAACAGAGTTTCCCGTGAAGTTCGCCAGGCGGCTGAAATTACGTCTATTGATAATAGTGGAAGTGGTCGGCTTATTTTTATAGATCCACATGATAATGTGATTTCTTATCGGATAAGTAAAAGCGGTGATAATGAGGCAGCATATCAATTAATTCGTTCTATAAACGGGTATGGCCATAATCCGGTGGCTAGATATGTCACAGGGCTTGCTGTAGAAATTGTTAATATAGGTACGGACACCTGTACAGTTCAGCTGAAATTAACCGGTGAAAAGGACGATAGCGGTAAAATGGATGTAAGCACATCTGTTATGCTGAAAAATTATAAGAATCAGGTGCATGGACTGTGAAAAAGACTCTAGGTGAGGAAGACGGACAAACTTTAGTATTGGTGATAATGATAACCGCTGTACTTTTTATATTATCCTCTGCTTTGTGTACCATGACTATAGGGTGTTATATGAATGTTATTAGGGAGGAAGAGTATATCAAGGCACATTGTGCTGCTGAGGCCGGTGTCGAAAAAACCATTGCCGCTATTAAAGAGGACGACGGTTGGTTGAATAACTTACCCGCAGCTAATAGTAATGATGTTTTTACCCGGGTTTTCTTGGAAACACCGGTTAGTGACGATGTCACAAATTCAGTCGAGGCTATAAAACAAAGGCAATTTATTGGCAACTCTTTATTGATTAATTCCTTTGGACGGTATGAAAACGATGCCGGTGAATTGCTGGCCCAAAAAACATTGAGGTATACAGTTGCTGTGTATGGTATGGAAGATTTTTTAAAGGGACTTGCTGTCTTGCCCGCCCAACCGGCTTCTTTTGATATGTACAATAATATAACAGTAGATGGTAGTATGATCATAAACGGCAGTATTAACATACCTGACAATATGCTGGTCAATGGTGACATTTACGCTAGCGGTAATGTTACGGGTAATTGTGTTGGACAAATACATAGCAATTACGATTACATACCATCTTTTCCGGAACTGGATGAGAATTATTACTTAGAGAAGGCAACGGAAGATGATCATGTGTTTTATAACGATGTGGAATTTGGTGGCTGCGGGGTTATAACAGACTATAACGGTTTTTATTATGTGGAGGGTAACGTCAATGTTTCCGGTGATTACCAGGGGATAGCATTGATCTTTTCCACCGGCAATATTAATGTGATGGGAAATATGGAAACCGGGGTTTCCGGGGGAGAAAATACCGGTATAGGTAATGGAAGCTTAACACTGGTTGCTCTTGGAGATATAAATATACATAGCTTTAATGTATATGCCAATGTTATAGCCGGTGGTTCTTTATACGCTCAAGAGGGCGCATCGCTTTATGGAGCGGCTTGCGTTGGTGACCTGATATATGAACCTGTGGGGGTTGGGCTATTAAAAATATGCCATGTTCTCGGCCCTGAGCCGTTAGACGGTGCTTTAACGGTTAATATTAAAACAAAACTATGGGAGGAATCACGTGCCGTATTTTAATCACATACACAATGCAGCTGATTTATCTATCATACCAATTATCTCCATGGTATAATACTATTCGTGAGCAAAGTATAATAAAAATAATGCCTTGGAAGTAAAATAGAGGTTGTTAATAAGTAGCTACTATAATTAGCTTGTTTTTAGTCATAGGTTATTTTAGCATTTATTGCTGTTTATATTAAATTTGAACTGGACGGTGAACGGTATGCTGGATAAGGATACTTTAAGTGAGGTACTGGCTGTCGCATTAGCCAACGGCGGCGATTTTGCCGATGTGTTTGTGGAGTATAAAAAATTGACCGGTATCGGCTGTGAGGACGGCAAAATTGAGCGCATCCACTCGGGTATTGATTCCGGGGCGGGAATCAGGGTTTTACTTGGCGACATAACTTCTTATGCCTATACCAATGATTTAAGCCGGGAGGGCTTGCTTAAGGCGGCCACCATTGTCAGTCATGCCGTAGCCGGCCAGGGCGGTGAGAAAAAAACTTTTGTGCTGCAGCGGGTAGAATCGCCGGTAAAATTCGAGGTGTTGCAGCGGCCCGACCAGGTGAGTACCGAGCAGAAGGTTCATGCGGTGCGGGCTGCTGATGAAGCTGCCCGCATCGTCGACCGGTCCAGAATCAAGCAGGTGATGGTTGGTTACAGCGATATCGTTCAGCGGGTGACCATAGCCAATAGCCGGGGGTATTTTGCGGAAGACGAGAGGATTCGCACCCGGTTGATGGTGAATGCAGTGGCGTCAGAAGGCGCGGTGATCCAAACGGGCTATGAGGCGGTGGGCAGTCATAGCGGTTTTGAACTGCTGGAGCGATATAAACCGGAGGAGGTCGGTGCCGCTGCAGCCCGGCGGGCTGTGCAGATGTTGACGGCCAAACCGGCGCCGGCCGGAAAGATGCCGGTAGTGTTGGCCGGGGAGGCGGGCGGCACTATGGTGCACGAGGCCTGCGGCCATGGGCTGGAGGCCGACCTGGTGCAAAAAGGGCTTTCCGTATATGCTGGGAAAATAGGCCGGCAGGTGGCGGCGTCGTGTGTCACGGTGGTGGATGATGCCACGTTGCCCGACCGCTACGGTTCCTACAGCTTTGATGATGAGGGTGTACCGGCTCGTAAAGTGGTGTTAATTGAGAACGGAATTTTGAAAGATTTTCTATACGACCGGCTGACCGCTCACCGGGACGGGGTTGAGTCCAACGGTCACGGCCGCCGGGAATCATACCAGCATAAGCCTATTCCCCGCATGGGCAATACTTTTATCACGCCAGGTCAGGATGATCCGGCCCAGATTATCCGTGATGCCGGAAACGGGTTGCTGGTGAAAAAAATGGGCGGGGGGCAGGTTAATACCACCACCGGTGATTTTGTGTTTGATGTTGCTGAGGGCTATTTAATTGAAAACGGCGCTGTTGGACCCCTGGTGCGCGGTGCTACTTTGACCGGCAATGGCCCCGCGGTGCTACGGCTTATCGAAGCGGTGGGCAGCGACCTGGGCTTTACTATCGGCACTTGCGGCAAAGATGGTCAGGGTGTGCCGGTTAGCGATGCTCAGCCCACCATAAGGATTAAGGAACTAGTGGTTGGCGGTACCGGCCACGGGGAGTAAGAGTGAGCCTGTCTTTAACTAAAGGATACACCTGGAGAATGCGATGTATTTTGTTCAAGTGCTAGTGTTTATTATAGGTGCCTGCATCGGCAGCTTTCTTAATGTGTGTATATACCGGTTGCCGCGGGGACAGTCGGTAGTGTCTAACCCGTCTCACTGTCCCGGCTGCGGCAGGCGGCTCGGAGTGCCGGATTTGGTACCCCTGCTTAGCTATGTGCTGCTTAAAGGGCGTTGCCGTTATTGCGGTGAAAGAATATCCGCCCGGTATCCTCTGGTGGAATTGCTTACGGCGTTGCTATTTCTGGTTGCTTATCATTTTTGGGGCTTGCAGTGGCAGACTGTAGCTATGTGGTTATTCTTTGCCGTGCTGGTAACAGCTGCGTTTATCGATTTCCAGCATAAAATTATTCCGGATGAGCTTATTTTAGCGGGTGGTGTGCTGGGACTGCCTTTGGTTTTTTTATCCGGCCCCGGTAAATTAGTTGACGGGTTAATTGGTTTTCTATTTGCCGGGCTGTTATTTTTGTTCATTGCTGTTGTATCAAATGGAGGTATGGGGGGCGGTGATATCAAACTATCTGCGCTCATGGGTTTGTATCTGGGCTTCCCAAATATTATTGTTGCGCTCTTCAGTTCATTTTTATTGGGTGGTTTGTCGGGTATTGCACTCATGGCGCTGAGGGCAAAAAACAGAAAGGATTCCGTGCCCTTTGGCCCTTTCCTGGCTTTTGGTAGTGTACTGGCGGCCTTTTACTCAGGCCAAATCATAAGATGGTATTTGCACATTTCCGGGTTGTAGCATGAGCATTTGTAATTAAAGAAAAAGTAAAGCACCCCACTGGAGCGCTTTACATAACCGATTCTGCACTGCTTTGTTAATTACCGTTGTCGCAAGTACTACTGGTTTACCAGCTTGGTCATTAAACGGGCCAGGACTTGCCGCTCGTTTTGGTCGGCTACCTGCCACAGCTCTTTGATGGTTTGCTGTTCGGGGTTGGCAGGAGGCACACTTTGGGCCAGCAGATCGCCCACTTGATATGCCAGGGAATTGATTTTATCCTTGGGGATACCAAGTTCTTCGGCAAATTCCATGGCGTTTTTTAAATAGTTCTTCCAGGTTGGCCAGTCGGTGTTAAAATTCTGTCTGAAGTTAAAATCCATTATATTGCACCACCTTTTTAGTTTGAATAATTTATGTAGTTTAAATGTTGTTTATATTTTCGCCAGGGTTGTTAAAAATTATGTACTAGACATAAGTTAATTTTTGCTAAAGCAACCAATGTTACGCAATACAAGTAAGATCTGTTTTAGCACAACTGAAAATAAAAAGGCATATGTTGTAGCACAAGAGCATAAAATTCATGTTTGATATTATGATGCCACGATGCCTGGAATCGTATCCTGCTGGTGGTACTTCCATTGGGAGGTATTTTTTCATGAAAATAGGCGATATTGTAACCCGGAAGGTAGCCGGAAAGGAAGCCCAGTTTTGTGTAATAGGTTTTTATACAGATCAGCAGACTGAGCAGAGGGTAGCCATAGTGGCTATGCTGGATCCCAATCTAGTGGTTCAAGTATCCGTCCAGGAACTGGCGCCGGTTACATTTAAAGATTTAATTGCTTTGACTGCCAATTCGTGTTTTATGCATTAACTGCCTTAACGGCAGTTTTTTTTGCCCTGATCTACGTTGGGGCGAAATTTTGCGGCATGTTTAATATTGGCACTAAAAGGAATAGTTTGTTTTTCATTGAATTATAATAACTTAATTGAAAGGAGCGAGAAAACCATATGGATGTCAAATGCCAATCCATTGCGGAAAACGCGGTACATAAGGCGCTGCAGACAGGCGCTGCTATGGCCGAGGCATATATCAGCAGCAGCAAGGATTTAGAAATTGAAGTGCGCAACGACAGGGTGGAGACTCTGAAATTAGCTGAAGACCGGGGCATGGGCATCAGGGTTTTCCAGGACGGTAAAACGGGTTTTGCTTTTACTACAGATTTGGGTGATACAGCTGTGTGGGATGCGGTAACGCAAGCCCTGGCTAATGCCCGTCTGGCTGAGCCCGACCCGCACCGGTTGCTGTCCTGCCCGGCCCCGAGCTACCCGGATCTGGACTTATATGATCCGTCTATCCGGGCTACTACTGTAGAAGATAAAATCAACATGGCCCGTACCATGGAAAGCGCAGCCCGAGCCGCCGATACCCGGGTTAGTATCATCGAGAGCTCGGCTTATCAAGACGGTAGGGCCGAAGTTACCCTGGTGAATTCACAGGGCCTGACATTGTATTACGGGGGCGCTTATTGCGGTATGTACATTACTTTGGTAGCGGGCGAGGGAGAGGACAGCCAGACCGGTTTTGCCATGAAATTCAGCCTGCGCTTTGCCGATCTTGATCCGGTCGCTCTGGGCAAACAGGCTGCAAACCGGGCTACGCGTATGCTGGGAGCTAAGCCCGGGGTGACGCAGCAGGCACCAGTGGTGCTGGAACCCTACGTAGCCACCGGTGTTTTAGGGCTGCTGGCACCGTCATTATCTGCAGAAGCGATGCAAAAGGGGCGTTCTCTGTTGGCCGGTAAGGTCGGTCAGCAAGTGGCCTCTGAGCAAATTAATATTATCGATGACGGTACACTGCCCGGCGGGATTGCCTCGGCACCTTTTGATGGTGAAGGGGTGCCTACCTCAAGGACGGTGCTGGTGCAAAACGGCCGGCTGCAGGGCTTCTTGCATAACATCTATACTTCCGCCAAGGACGGGGTGTTGTCCACCGGCAACGGGGTGCGGGGTTCTTTTAAAGGAACGCCTGAGGTAGGAACCACCAACTTTTTTATTGAACCTGGCCGGCAAACCGCCGAGCAGATCATTAGCGATATAGACAGCGGTCTTTATGTCACTGAAGTAATGGGCTTGCACACTGCCAACCCTATTTCGGGCGACTTTTCCCTGGGGGCAAGCGGTTTATGGATTGAAAAGGGTAAGCTGGCTTACCCGGTGCGAGGCCTGGCGATTGCCGGCAATATCATGGAAATGCTGGGACAGGTGGATGCCGTGGGCAATGACCTGGAGTTTTTCGGCGGCCGGGGCGCTCCGACCATTAGAGTATCCCATATGAGCATCAGCGGTTAAGAGGTCAAGCTTTGATATTGTACGGCTATGCAAGTTAGGCCATTTATGTTAAAATAATCCCATCTTTTTGAGGTGATGCGGGTGAAAATACTTGTCCTACACGGTCCGAACCTCAATCTGCTGGGCAAGCGTGAACCAGGTTTATATGGTACCGGCTCATTAGAGGAAATAAACGCTTCGCTGCAGGAACTGGCCTGTGAGCTGGGAGTAGAAATTGGTTTCATGCAGTCTAATCATGAGGGTGTGCTGGTCGACAAGCTGCATACCGCCTCGGCTGAGTACGATGCGGTGGTTTTTAACCCGGGCGCCTTTACCCATTACAGTTATGCCCTGCGTGACGCGGTTGCCGCCATTGCTTTGCCGGTGGTGGAAGTACATATTACCAACATCCATGCCCGGGAGGAATTTCGCTGTCTTTCAGTGATTGCCCCGGTGGCGGCAGGGCAGATCACCGGGTTTGGGGCGTTGGGTTACCAGCTGGCTCTGCGGGCGGCGGTGGGTTTGGTGACTGGCCAATAAGTACCAGTCACACGTGTTCCAGTAACTGACATCTTGGCCGGTCGGGTTTTACCGGTGTGACGGAGGAATTATATGCAAACGCGTGTAAACAAAGTGGTCGCGGCCCTCCGGGATAAGGCTGTAGATGGGCTGATTGTTGTGCAGCCTGAAAACCGTTTTTACTTAAGCGGGTTCACCGGTGATGCCGGAGCGTTGTTGATTACATCCGGGCAATCTTTTATCATTACCGATTTTCGTTTTATTGAACAAGCACGGGAGCAAAGCCCGCACCTGGAAATAGTCAAGATTGAAACAACCCTGGCTGATGCGCTGGTGGATTTGGCCGGCAGGTTAAAATTGCCTGTTCTGGGCTTCGAAGGAGATTACATAACTTATCAATTTTATGCTACACTACAAAATAAGCTGGATAAACCGGGAGCAATGTCCTTGCGTTCAGTGGAGGGTGTGGTTGAGCTATTCCGGCGGGTTAAGGAGCCGGATGAGCTGGCTGCCATCCAAAAAGCTATGTCCCTTTTGGATGAAGGTTTTCAGCACATCTGTGGTTATATCAAGCCCGGGGTTAGCGAAAGGGCAGTGGCACTGGAATTGGAAACCTTTATGCGCCTCCGTGGTGCGGAGAAAACTGCTTTCCCCTTTATTGTAGCCTCCGGATACCGGGCTGCGCTGCCGCACGGCGAGGCCTCGGCTAAATCAATCAGTCCGGGTGAGGTCATCACGCTGGATTTTGGTGTAATGGTTGAGCATTATAACTCGGATATGACCAGGACCGTGTCACTGGGAGTACCAACCGTACAAATGAGAGAAATATATAGCATTGTTTTAGAGGCCCAGCTGGCCGGATTGGCAGCGGTACGAGCAGGTGTGCCGGCCAGTGCGGTGGACAAGGCTGCCCGGGAAATCATAACTGCACATGGGTATGGAGAATATTTTGGTCACGGCACCGGGCACGGTGTCGGCCTGGCGGTACACGAGGGACCAAGCCTTTCTGCCAGAGATGATACGGTTTTACAGGCAGGTATGGTGGTAACTGTAGAGCCCGGTATTTATTTGCCCGGCAGGGGTGGAGTGCGTATTGAGGACAGTGTACTGGTAGAGCAAAACGGCTGCCGTCTGCTGACCGGCTCACCCAAGGACAGACTTATCGAACTTTAACTCACCATAACACCCTGGCTGGTGGTGGAAATATGGCCAGGTTTGCCGGGTGTTTAAAAAATAAAAACAGTATAATTCGAGGAGGCGGAGTAGTTTGGTTTCAACTAATGATTTCAGAACCGGCCTGACCATAGAAATGGATGGCGATGTTTATCAGGTAGTAGAATTTCAACATGTTAAACCGGGTAAAGGGGCAGCTTTTGTGCGGTCTAAGCTTAGAAATTTACGTACCGGTGCCGTAGTTGACAAAACCTTTAACGCTGGTGAAAAAATACCTAAGGCTAGAATTGAACACCGGGAAACCCAGTACCTTTACAACGACGGTGAAGAATATAATTTTATGGACATGGAAACTTATGACCAGTTCAGTATGACTAAAGAGCAGTTGGCCGATGCTATTAAATTCCTCAAGGAAAATATGACTATAACCATTATGTCCTACCAGGGACGCTCCATTGGTGTGGAATTACCCAATGTGGTGGAACTGGAAGTGGTGGACACGGCACCGGGTATCAAGGGTGATACTGCTTCCGGCGGTTCTAAACCGGCTACCTTGGAAACCGGCTATGTGGTGCAGGTACCGTTCTTCATTAATGTCGGCGATGTGCTGCAGGTAGACACTCGCACGGGCCATTATATCAAAAGAGCTTAAAAAATCTTGTAAAGAAATAATCTGTTACCGTATTCAGGAAATATATGTTTAAAAACCCCCGCTTTGAGAGATACTATTTTTGATAGTAACTACAAAGGGGGTATTTTTATGTCTGATCTTAAATCAAAAGTGGCTTACCTGCAGGGGCTGGCCAACGGTATGAATGTTGAGGACGATAGTAAGGAAGGTAAGCTGCTGGGTGGTATTATTGATGTTTTAGATCAGTTTGCCGATTCATTTTCAGAACTTGAAGAATCTCAAGAACAACTGGAAGAATATATTGAAACCCTGGATGAAGACTTATATACGCTGGAAAATGACCTGCATGACGAGGACTTGGAAGAATATATGGAAGCGGATTGCCCCGGCTGCGGGGAGACAGTGCTCTTTCACCCGAGCGTCATAGATGATGAGGACACTATTGAGGTTACTTGTCCCAATTGCGATGAGGTGGTTTTCGTTAACGATGATGTTCATTCATCTGCAGATGAGCCGGAGATATTGCACAGCCGGAACTCGGTTATTGAGGAAGATATATAAACTACCAAATTATTCTGTTAAACCAAGCTGCTCCTTGCTTTGGCAAGGAGGCTTTTTTTTATTTCAAAGGGCATATTTTACCAATCTAGTAAATAAAGTATAATAACAAAACCTTGTCTGGGCTGGAGGTAGGTAAATTGAGCAAATATCTGATCACTAAACCGGTGTTGTATGACTCGGCCGAACCTATTCAACGCCCTGCCGGTGGGTGGTGGCAGATTGCAGCTATGTTGCCGTCCAATTTGGCGGAGTTGATCGCCCGGGTGCCGCCCCGCTATCTTAATGAGTTAGAGGAAATTAGGCTGCGCCGGGACAGGCCTTTGATGCTTGGCCTGGGGGGCAGTGATTACTTCCTGCGACAGGATGGGACGCCGGTATCTGTGCCGGATGGAGCATATCTGATTGACGCTGCCGATCTGGTAAAGGTATTGCATAATATCAGCAATTCTTCATTGTATGCCCTGGAGGAAGAGTTTAAAAACGGCTATGTCACATTGCCAGGCGGGCACAGAGTCGGGCTTACCGGCAAGGCCGTGCTGGAAAATGGACGTGTGAAAACACTAAAGTACCTGTCTGGATTAAACATTCGTGTGTGCCGGGAGATTAAAGGTGCGGCTAATGGATTGATTAAGCATTTGATTGAACACCAAGCGCAGAATGTTTATCATACAGTAATTTTTTCGCCTCCCCGCTGCGGTAAAACCACGCTTCTGCGGGACCTGGTGCGCCAGGTGAGCAATGGATTGCCGGGTATGCAATTGGCCGGGCGGACGGTGGGTGTGGTGGACGAGCGTTCGGAAATTGCCGGGTGTTACCGAGGGGTGCCACAAATGGATGTGGGGGTGAGGACGGATGTGTTGGATGGTTGCCCCAAGGCGCAGGGTATGATGATGCTCCTGCGGGCTATGTCCCCGGATGTGATTGTTACCGATGAAATCGGCAGCATGGAGGATATTCATGCGCTGGAAGAGGTGTTCAATGCGGGAGTGCGCGTCATCGTCACTATACATGGTTCATCGCTCAGGGAATTAGCTAATCGCCCGGCTCTCAAATACTTGCTGCAGCTTAATGTGATTGAAAGGTTTGTACTTCTGGGCCGTTCTCGGGGGGTGGGCACGGTGGAAAAAATATTCAGTGGTGCGGATCTGCCAAACTTGGGGGTGAAAATGTGTTAAAGCTGATTGGCGGACTGCTGGTAGTGGTAGCCGGAGGGCTGGCCGGCTGGCAGGTTTCCAGGTCTTATGCCGGCAGACCGGTGGAACTGCGCCAGTTTATTTCAGCACTGCAATTGCTGGAAACTGAAATCACTTACGCAGCCACACCATTGCCCGAGGCGCTAAGTGGGGTAGCTGAACAAGTAGGTGTACCGGCAGCTTCTTTTTTCCGTCAAGTGGCCGCTGAGCTGGGTGCCCACCGGGGCTGTTCCGCCAGGGAAGCCTGGCATGGTGCCCTTGAGGTTTATAGCCGGCGCAGTGCACTGGGGCCAGGTGATTTGAGTATCTTGCGAGGGTTAGGCAACAATCTGGGTATGTCGGACCGGGAAGATCAAAACAAGCACCTGCGCCTGGCTGCAGAACAGTTAAAAACTGCTATGGCGATAGCCGAAGAGGCGGCAGCTAAAAACGTAAAAATGTGGAATTATATGGGGTTGTTAGGCGGGCTGGTTATTGTTCTGGCGCTTTATTGAAGCAAGTTCTTAATTCAGGGGGAGATTTAGCTCCCCATGAATTTTAGAACTGCAAATGCATGACTTAATTGGCGTTGTACTCTCACTTAAGCGGTCAGGGGACACACCTTGGCAAGGAATGTCCCCAATTAATGCGGGAGACTTATGACAAGTAAGTCAAGTAAAAAAGGAGGAATGTTCATAATGGGTGCCAACATTGATTTAATCTTTAAAATTGCAGGTATTGGCATTTTAGTTGCCGTAGCTACAATGGTGCTGAAAAATTCTGGCAAAGAAGACTATGGTTTTGCAGTGACTCTAACGGGTATTGCAGTGGTGTTGATCATGGTGATCCAAATGCTGGGCACCCTTTTCGACGAGGTCAAAACAGTTTTTAAATTATTCTAGGCGGTGGTGGTATGGATATTTTACAGATATCCGGTATCGCTCTAACCGGCGCGGTGCTGGCCGTGGTGCTGAAACAAAAATCGCCGCCCATGGCAGTGCTGCTTAGTATTGCAGTAGGCGTAATCATATTCCTGCTGGTCCTGGGTAAAATTGGGGCTATTGTGGACATCCTGCAGCAGCTATCGGAAAGAGCCGACATCAGCACTATTTACCTGGGCACATTGCTTAAAATCATCGGTATTGCTTATATCGCAGATTTTATTGCCCAGATCTGCCGGGATGCCGATCAAGGCGCCTTTGCCACCAAAATTGAACTGGCTGCCAAAATTATGGTACTGGTGCTGGCGGTGCCCATTGTGGTAGCGGTGCTTCAGGCACTGTTGCGGCTGGTGCCATAAGGGGGGAAAAAAGCATGAGCTATAAAGCAACCTATCATAGCCGCATTTGGGGCTCGCTGTTGTTTTTAACCCTTTATATAGGATTAACTCTTGCCATGCCCCTGGCAGCCTGGGCGGCTCCCGAGAGCGCCGGGGAAGTGGACGAGCAGGTGGGTAAGTTGGATATGGGCGAAGTCCAGCGGTTTGTCAACCGTATGGATCATGATCTGCAAAGTGCCCTGCCGGAAACCGATTTTAAGGCGTTGGTCACCGGCCTGGCCACCGGTCGAATATCCATGCAGCCTACCGAGATATTTAACCAGTGCATTAATTATTTATTCCGTGAAGTGGTGGCCAACTCAGCATTGCTGGGGAAACTGGTTGTACTGGCGGTGATTTGTGCGGTACTGACCAATATTACAGGTGCCTTTGAAAAGGGAACCACCGGGCAGCTTACTCATATGGTGGCTTACCTGGTGCTGATAACCATTGCTGTCGGTTCCTTTGGTATGGCCATCCAGCTGGGCAGGGAAGTAGTGGAGCATATGGTCACCTTTATGCAGGCCTTGCTGCCGCTCTTGTTGACCCTGCTGGTTGCGGTAGGTGGAATTGCCTCGGCGGCAATATTTCATCCGATTATTTTTATCACCATTGCTGCCTTTGGTACGATTATTAATAATGTTATCCTCCCGCTGATATTTTTTGCTGCGGTACTGGAAATAGTGAGCGGGTTGTCTGAGCATTTTCAGGTGTCCAAACTGGCCGGCTTATTAAAAACCGTGGCTATGAGCGTAATGGGCCTGATGAGCACCATATTTTTGGGAGTTATGGCCTTGCAGGGGGTAGCCGGAGCGGTGGCGGACAGCTTAACTTTTCGCACGGCCAAGTTTGCCACAAATACCTTTATTCCCGTAGTGGGCGGTGTGTTCAGCGATGCTTTGGAGGCGGTAATCAGGTCGTCGCTGCTGATGAAAAACGCGGTAGGTATTGCAGGAGTGCTCATTATCATCATGCTGCTGGTGGTCCCTCTGGTAAAAATAGTGACTATTGCTTTTATTTATAAACTGGCCGGAGCGGTGATCCAGCCTGTAGGTGAAGATAAGATCAGCAATTGTTTAAACACGCTGGGTGGTAGTTTGCTTACAGTTTTTGGCGCTGTGGCGATGGTTGGTCTGTTGTTCTTTTTTTCTCTGGCCATTGTGGTGGGGTTGGGAAATATCACGGTGATGCTACATTAAGTTTGGGGGCGGTGGTATGGATGTACTCCGTGAACTGATTCAAACGATAATTGTAATTGTAGTGCTGGCCGTGCTGGTGGAAATGCTGCTGCCCAACGGGGATATGCGCCGCTATGTCAAAATGGTGATAGGTCTGTTAATTATTATGGCGGTATTGCAAGCAGCAGCCGGGGTGGTGAACAGCCAGTTTATGCAGGAAGTGCCTGCGGTGACCGTGTCCGATACCGGGGCGCCGCCGCTTGAGGATATCATGGCTGCAGGTGAGGAACTGTCGGCTATCAATCGGGACAAGGCCGAGCAGCAATACTGCGAAGGGCTGTCCGGGCAGGTGCTGGCTCTGGTTAACATGAATTCGGAGGTGCAAGCGGTGGATGCCCGGGTAAATGTTGATAGAGAAAACAGTGACATTAAAGAAATCACCATTGTATTTCTGGCGGGAGATAAAGAACCGGCAGGCGGAGCTAAGGAGGGCCTTAATTTCACCGATAACGAGAGCGGAGCTTTGGATGTGCAGCCGGTGGTGGTTGAGCTGGGTGAAAAAACCGATGTGCATGAGTTTAGCCGGGTTAACGAGGCTACGCCGGAGCAAAAAAAAATAGCTGCTGAGCTGACCGGGGTGATAGCCGAATTCTATAATCTTAAGCCTGATCAAGTTAAATATGAGTTTCAGTAATAACGGAGGTGAGAACATGAACGGTACAGATTTATTTAATCCCAAGAATAAGAAGTTCTGGTCGATAGGATTGCTGCTGCTCCTGGGTGTTATGTTAATGTTGTTAGGCAGCTGTGATAGCAGCGTATTCAGTACAAAATCCGAAAAAGCCCCGCTGGATAGCGAAATGACCGGCGGAACCAGTAAGCCCAGTGTCGTTTCAAATTCATTGATGACCAGGGAGGAAGAGGAATTAGCAATGGAATTGCGCCACATGCTGGAACAGGTGGCCGGAGCAGGTAAGGTGGAAGTTACCGTACAGCTGGCTTCTTCTACCAATAATGATTATGCCATTAATACCACCACGGGTCTTAAAACTACCCAGGAGAAGGATCAGGGGGGTGGTTCACGGCAGATCACCGAAAACACCGATTCCAGCACGGTAGTAATTGCCCGGGGTGATCAGGGGCTGGAAAAGCCGGTGGTGCAAAAGGAAGTTGCGCCAGATGTAGCGGGTATCATGGTGGTAGCCCAGGGGGCAGGTACACCCCGGGTAAAGGCAGATTTATTCCGGGCGGTACAGGTTGCCCTGGGTGTGGAACCGCATAGGATTATCGTACTGCCAATGAAGGAGGGTTTCTAGGGTTGATTACAGTGATAAAATTAGACCGTAAAAAAATATTCTTAGTTTTTCTGATAGTGATGGGTATTGCTTTTTGTGCTGTTGGGTTCGGCGGTTTAGCTCAAAAGGTGATTGGTTTGCAGGAAAACGCTTCTGCTCCTACCACGGTAACCCTAAATCAGTCAGAAAATGGTGAGGTCGATGCAGCAGGTGATGCCGGACAAGCATCGCTCAATGCTCCGGAGAATACTGCCGACGGTTCTTATTTTGTTGAGGCTCGTTTGAGCCTGGAGCAGGCTAGAGGCAAGGAAATGGAAACTTTGCGTGAAGTGCTGAACTCCGAGACAGATGAAGATGTGCGTAAAACTGCCCAGGAAAGGATGATGCAATTAAGCGGTCAAGTATCCCAGGAAATGGAGCTGGAAAATTTAATTCGGGCCAAGGGTTATCAAGATGCCGCTGTGTTTTTAGATAGTGATACCGTTACCGTGATTCTGCGTCCCGGTAAAAATATGGCATCCGAGACAGATAATTCGGCAATTGCCGAGTTGGTGGCAAAGACTACCGGCGTAGCCGAAGACGGTGTAATTGTCATTACCAGAGAGAACTAGAAAACTATAAAAATGTATGTAGTGCATAACCGGGAACTGATACGTATGTATTTATTCCCGGTTTACTTATAACGTCATACTATGTATTAAACTGGTTACCCACCCTGGCTATGTCTGCCGTGTGTGAAGATTGTAAATGTGTAGCATTTATGGTACTGTATATGGCAGGTATTTTTTTAATATATTGTATACTTGCTGTAAATCTATTTAATTTTTTTAAGCACAGATATATAATAAATTTGTTAACCAGGTTGTTAACTTCTAGCAGCCTGACTTTTTTATTAAGTTGATTTACTGGGTAATTGAGTATCTTATAACGATAAAACCATGAACTTTACACAGGGAGCCAGCGCCTATTAAGGACATTATCCCTGAAAGTATAAATGTAAATGTAATTAGGGAGGGTAATATTTTGGCAGAAACCAGGAAAGTCATGATTACAGATACCACTTTGAGAGATGGTCATCAGTCCTTACTGGCCACACGTATGAGGACAGAACATATGCTGCCTATCTTGGAAAAGGTGGATCAGGTTGGGTACAACTCCATAGAGATGTGGGGAGGCGCTACCTTCGATACTTGTATGCGCTTCCTCAATGAGGATCCCTGGGAAAGACTGAGGGCTATCAGGCGCCGGATGAAAAACACCAAACTGCAGATGTTGCTGCGTGCCCAAAACGTGGTAGGTTACAAGCATTACGCAGATGACGTGCTGGAAGAGTTTGTTAAAAGGGCCGTAGAAAACGGGATGGATATCTTCAGAATCTTTGATGCTTTAAATGATATCCGCAACATGGAGAAATCTATTGAGTATGTTAAGCGGGAAGGAGCTCATGCTCAGGCTACAGTGGTTTATACCATTAGTCCGGTACATGATTACGATTTTTATATGCGTACCGGTAAAGAACTTGTTGAGCTGGGCGTTGATTCGATCTGCTTAAAAGACATGGCGGGTATTTTGGCTCCGAAGCCTGCTTATGAAATTGTCAAGGGCTGGAAAGAAAATCTAGGTGTCATGGTGCAGCTGCACTGCCATTACTCCAGCGGCATGGCTGCGATGTCTTATTTAAAGGCTGCAGAAGCCGGCGTTGATGTAATTGACTGTGCCATTTCCACCATGTCCTCACAAAGCTCACAGCCTTGCACCGAAAGCATGGTCTGTGCGCTTCAGGAAACCCCTTATGATACCGGGCTAAATATTGAGCTACTTTCCGAAATTGCCGAGTACTTCAAGGGTGTTCGGGCGAATTATACGGAATTCGATCACGCCAGCTGCAGCCCTGATACCAATGTTTTAATTTATCAAATTCCTGGCGGCATGATTTCTAACTTCATCAACCAGCTTAAAGAACAAAATGCTCTGGATAAATTGCCTGAGGTGCTGGCCGAAGTACCCCGGGTGCGTGAAGACTTTGGCTTCCCGCCGCTAGTCACTCCCACCAGTCAAATTGTGGGCTCTCAGGCGGCCTTCAACGTAATCTTCGGGCAGCGTTATTTAATGGCTACAAGCGAATCCAAACAGTACATGCGCGGTTATTATGGCCGGCCCCCGGCGCCGGTTAATGAAGATGTGCGCAAGATGATTATTGGCGACGAGGAGCCCATCGAATGCCGCCCGGCAGACTTAATCGAGCCGGAGCTGCCGGCTGCCAGAGAATTGGGCGGAGATTTAATTGAAAAACCCGAAGATGTGGTTTCGGTAGCTTTATTCCCCCAAGTGGCGCCGCAATTCTTACAGGAAAGAAAGGCTAGAAAACTTAAAGAGCTTGAGCCGGCGAACGATGACACCAATGTTAATCCCGTTTAATATTGTAAACTGATTAATTATTTATTCCTTGATTTAAGCTATCTTTATTAAAGCAGGCCTTATTTAGGAGGTCTGTTTTTTTTCGCACTTTCCGGTAAGCGAACCGGCAGTGAGGGAGGATATATATGGTGATTGCTCGGCAAATCAGAGGGGAGCTAAAGCGAAGTTGTAGTCTATTAATTAAGAAACTAGTCCAATTGCGGTAATTTGCCTCTTCTGGTATAATAACTTAAGTTATTTTGAGGGAGGATTACATCGTGGAACAGGAGGAATTAATCATGAGCGAAGAAAAAAATGGTTTGGGTTCCATACGTATCGCCGATGATGTTGTGCGCATTATTGCAGGGATGGCAGCTGCCGAAGTTCCTGGCGTGGTTGGTATGAGCAGTGGTGTAGTGGGCGGCATCGCCGAAAAATTAGGCCGGAAAAACCTCTCCAAAGGTGTTAAAGTGGAAGTAGGAGAGAAAGAAGCAGCGGTGGATATATTTATAGTTGTGGAGTACGGTTCCAGCATTCCCGAAGTAGCGGCTAAAATTCAGGATGCAGTGAAAGGCGCCGTGGAAAAAATGACCGGTCTAACGGTGGTGGAAATAAACGTTAATGTGCAAGGAGTAGCGTTTGCCAATGAATTAAATGAAGAAGATAACAGGGTAAAATAAAACTGGAGGATGTACATGGGACCCTTTGACCGTGGCATACTTGTATTGTATACTGTAACCCTAACTTTGTTCTTCCTGGCACTGGGTATTTTTCTGGCCGGCTGGCCGGAGCCGGCACTACTGCTTTGGCAGGAGGTCAATGCCCCTGCTTACCAGGAAATTTTATGGCTCTTACTGGTGGTGTACATTATTATGGGCTTGCGCCTGTTATGGAGGGCTTTAAAGCCTGAACGAAAAAGACAAGCTGTGGTGCATGAAGGCGGTCTGGGCCAGGTGCGGGTATCCTTGGCGGCTATAGAAGCACTGGCGGAAAAAGTGGCTGCTGCCAAACCGGAAATTAAAGAAGTTAAGGCCAAGGTGGCGTCATCATCTCAGGGCATTGCGCTGAACTTAAGATTATACACTGCACCGGAGATTAATATTCCTGCCGTTTCAGAAGATATTCAGCGTGAGGTGAAGGATCGTATCTATCAGGTAGTGGGAATAACTGTATCCGAGGTGCGGGTAGCGGTAGAAAGCTTTATAGCAGCTAAACCCAGGGTGGAATAATAGGGAGTGGCCTGTTAATGGATAATCTGGAATATATCCTGGAATGGATGCTTATGCATCGGGGTAAAATAATTGGTGTACTGGTAGGTTTATTGATCAGTTTATCTGTGATATTCTGGGGAGTTTTAAAGACCCTGTTGATTGTCGTGTGCGTTGTAATAGGCTATTTTGGCGGCAAACAATTAGACGACCAGGTTGATATAAAGGACCGGCTGTTACGCATGCTGGGTGAAAGGTGAAATCAAATAAATGAGTAGAAGACTTTCCAGGGAATCGGCGATGCAGGTAATGTACCAGGTGGATGTGGGTAAAATGGACGTAGATGAAGCGCTGCAAAATATTCAGGAACAGTTTAAACTAACCGGTCCTGATTTGGATTTTACCAGCCAGCTGGTGTATGGCACCCTGGATAAGCTTGCTGAGTTAGATCAAATTATTAGTGAGCACAGCCGGGAATGGCTGGTGGAGCGGATGGCGGCTGTGGACAGGAATATCCTGCGCCTGGCTTTGTTTGAGATGCTGTATATACAAGAAATCCCAACCAATGTATCCATCAATGAAGCTTTAGAAATGGCCAAGAGGTTTGGCGGTGCGGATTCAGCAAAATTCATCAACGGCATCTTAGGTGCGGTAGCACGTCAAACAAAAGTATAACTCAGAAGCTTGTGCAACAATTCTTTGGCTAATTAGATATATAAAAACAACAGGCCGGCTAAAATCTTTATATTAAATGAAATATTGTATATATTTTGAAAGGACTGCAGGAATTAATCAAATAATATAGAAATAATTTATCGTTTAGTTTGTTTATAAAAACATGAGGGAGGGGAATGGAGTTATATGTTCAAAATTTTAGAGAAACAAGTACATTCACCGGTAATCAAGCAATTTGTTGTCGAGGCGCCCAGGGTTGCTAAAAGCTGTAAGGCCGGTCAATTCATTATTTTACAGATCAATGAAGAGGGGGAAAGAATTCCCCTGACCATTGCCGATTTTGACCGGGAAAAGGGTACTATCACTATTGTATTCCAGGAAGTTGGAAAGAGTACCATCCAATTGGGCGAAATGGAAGCTGGAGACTATATTAAGGATTTCGTCGGCCCGCTTGGTGAACCAACTCACATTGAAAATGTAGGCACCGTAGTATGTGTGGCCGGTGGCGTTGGCATCGCACCGGTACATCCCATTGCTCGGGCTTTTAAAGAAGCCGGCAACCATGTAATCGGAATTATGGGCGCCAGGTCTAAGGATCTATTGTTCTGGGAAGATAAAATGGCTGCAGCCTGTTCCGAACTGCACGTTACCACTGATGACGGTTCCTATGTGCGCCAAGGTTTTGTTACCGATGTTTTAAAAGATATTATTGAAGAAAAGGGCAAAGAAAACATACCGCTAGTAGTTGCCATTGGACCGCAGCCGATGATGAGGGCTGCTGCCAATTTGACCAAGGAATACGACATTAAAACGATCGTCAGCTTGAACGCACTGATGGTGGACGGCACCGGTATGTGCGGCTGCTGCCGGATTTCCGTAGGTGGCGAAACCAAGTTTGTCTGTGTTGACGGTCCCGATTTCGACGGGCACCAGGTTAACTGGGCAGAATTGGCTTTGCGCCAGGTATACTTTAAATCCGAGGAGCAGTTAGCTCTGGAATATAGAGAATGCACATGCAGAAACGGAGGTGCTGAATAATGGCTGACGAAAAAGCTAAAAAAACAATTGACCCCAAAAAACACGAAATGCCGGTCCAGGACGCCAAGGAAAGAGCTCATAATTTTGAGGAAGTGGCTCTTGGTTACGATGAAGAAACGGCGGTGGCTGAGGCTCAGCGCTGCCTGCAGTGTAAAAATGAACCCTGCCGCAAGGGCTGCCCGGTGCAAGTATTTATTCCCCAATTTATTAAGATGGTGGCCGAAAGGGATTTTGACGGAGCCATTAAAAAAATCAAAGAAAAGAATGCTTTACCGGCGGTCTGCGGTCGTGTATGTCCCCAGGAAAACCAGTGCGAGAAATACTGCACATTGGGTAAAAAATTTGAACCCGTGGGCATTGGCCGCTTAGAACGCTTTTGCGCCGACCGGGAACTGAAAATGGGTGTAACAGTGCCTGAAGTAGCCCCGCCCACCGGTAAAAAGGTGGCCGTGGTAGGTTCCGGCCCCTCCGGTTTAACCTGTGCTTCCGATCTGGCCAAAAAAGGGCATGAAGTAACTATATTCGAGGCCCTGCACGTGGCGGGCGGTGTGTTGATGTACGGTATTCCTCAGTTCCGTCTGCCTAAAGAAGTGGTACAGGCTGAAGTGGAAAACCTGAAAAAACTTGGTGTTAAGATTGAAGTAAACTCGGTAGTGGGTAAATTCTCCACTGTCGATGAACTAATGGAAGAAGAAGGCTTTGACGCCGTTTATATCGGCACCGGTGCCGGCCTGCCCTACTTCATGGGCATTCCCGGGGAAAATGCCTGCGGAGTATACTCCGCCAACGAATTTTTAACCCGGACCAATTTAATGAAAGCCTACCTGTTCCCCAAATATGATACTCCCATTAAAGTTGGTAAGAAGGTAGCGGTGCTGGGCGGCGGCAACGTGGCTATGGACGGTGCTCGTACCGCGCTGCGTTTGGGTGCCGAAGAGTCCCATATCGTTTACCGGCGCTCTCATGAGGAACTTCCTGCCCGTAAGGAAGAAGCCGAGCATGCTGAGGAAGAGGGCGTAATTTTCGATCTTTTGACCAGCCCGGTGGAGATCCTCAGCAACGAAGATGGCTGGGTAACCGGTATGAAGTGCATTAAGTACGAGCTGGGCGAACCTGATGCTTCCGGCAGACGCAGCCCCATTCCCATTCCTGGCTCCGAGTTTATCATGGATGTCGATACCGTGGTAGTGGCTATCGGCCAGGGGCCTAACCCGCTGGTACCCAGAACCACTAAAGGTCTGGAATTAAATAAAAACGGCAACATAGTTGCCAACCTGGAAACCGGTGCTACCTCCAAGCAGGGCGTATATGCCGGCGGCGACGTTGTAACCGGTGCAGCAACCGTTATTCTGGCCATGGGTGCCGGACGTACCGCTGCTGACTCGATTCATGAGTACTTAACTAATAAATAACTTTATAAGCAACTATTAACCCGGCAACGGCGCAAGCTGGTGCCGGGTTTTTTATCAAATGCCGCAATTGGGGAAAATATATTAGAGGATTTGAATTTATGCAAATATTTACTGTTCAGCAATTAACCGGACACATAAAAGGGATCCTGGAAAATGACTTTAAATTGGCGGATCTCTGGGTCAAGGGGGAAATATCAAATTATAAAAAAGCTGTCTCCGGACATATTTACTTTACATTAAAAGATAATTTTTCTTGTATCAGAGTAGTGATGTTTCGTTCCCGGGCCAGGTTCTTAAAATGCTCTCCTGGCAATGGACTGGCCGTGCGGGTCAGAGGCTATGTTACCGTCTACGACCGGGACGGTCAGTACCAGTTATATGCCGAGCAAGTGGAACCGGATGGCACAGGGGCACTTTTTGCCGCCCTGGAGAAGCTTAAACAACAGCTGGCTGGTGAAGGGTTGTTTGAGCCAAACAAAAAAAAGGTGCTGCCACGTTATCCTCGCTGTATAGGTATCGTGACCTCGCCGACAGGTGCTGCGGTGCGGGATATTATACATATATTGCACCGTCGCTGGCCACAGGTCAATATTATCCTGGCTCCTGTAGCGGTGCAGGGAGAGTCTGCCCCCCGGGAGGTAGCTCAGGCTTTGGAGCGGCTGAACCGGCTTAATGATCTGGATTTAATTATCGTTGGCCGGGGAGGCGGTTCCTTGGAGGAACTATGGGCTTTTAATACTGAGCTGGTGGTAAGAAGCATTGCCGCTTCCACTGTTCCGGTTATATCGGCTGTTGGTCATGAAACGGATTTTACTCTGGCGGATTTGGCGGCCGATTTACGTGCGCCTACTCCCTCAGCGGCGGCGGAATTAGCCGTGCCGGATCGTGAGGATTTGATCAGACTGATGGCAATGCAAAAGTCACAGTTAACTCGCTGTCTGGTACAGCAAATTCGCGGTTATCAGCAGCGGCTAAACTATTGTGCCAGGAGCCGGGTAATGGCCAGGCCTGTGGATTGGCTGATTGAACAACGGCGGCAAACCGTGGACACGCTGGCCAGGCAGCTTGCCGGGGGTGTTCGGACGGTCACCAAAAGTTTTAACAATCGCCTTGCTTTGCTGGCAGGACGCCTTGATGCCCTTAGCCCGCTGGCCACAATGGCCAGGGGATATAGTTATGCTTTGGATCCAGCCGGCCTGGTACTGCGGGACGCTGGCCAGGTGCAGGTGGGCGATCAAGTGCAGTTGCACTTGCAGCGAGGTAAGTTAACTTGTATGGTTAAGGAAAAAAATTAAATAATAATTACCTTGGGGGGATAATGACTAATGGCTGCAACCCTGATTGACGGCAAAGCTATAGCGGAGGTTATCCGAGAAGAAGTTAAAACTGAAGTAATACAGATGAAAAAAAAAGGGATTACACCTAAATTGAATGTGCTGCTGGTAGGCGATGATCCGGCTTCAGTAGTTTATGCCCGCGCCAAGGAAAAGTCCTGCGGCAAAGTGGGTATAGAATTTGAATTAAAAACCATGTCTGCATTTTCCCCCATAGGGGAAGTGCTCGCCATTATTGATGCCTGGAATAAAGAGCCCGGGGTCCATGGCATTATGATTGAAATGCCACTGCCTGAGGGGATAGATAAAAACCTTGTACTGGAAGCGGTTGATCCCAAGAAGGATGTGGACGGCTCCCATCCCATCAATCGCGGCTATATTTTAAGCGGCGGGGAGGGCCTGTTCCCGACTACCCCCCAGAGCTGTATTGAGCTGCTCACCCGCACAGGTCTTGCCATTACGGGTAAAAACGCTGTGATCGTTGGCCGCGGTGAAACTGTTGGTAAGCCATTGTTGTTCATGCTGCTCAAGCATGATGCCACGGTTACCGTATGTCATTCTAAGACGGCTGATCTAGCCTATCATACCAAACAAGCCGATATCGTTATTGTGGCGGTAGGGCGGGCTAAAATGGTTACAGCCGACATGATCAAGCCGGGTGCCGTGGTAGTGGATGCCGGTATCAATTTTCCAGATGGCGGCGGTATCTGCGGTGACGTGGATTTTGACAGCGTCAAGGAAGTGGCCGGTGCCATTAGTCCCGTCCCGGGCGGCGTAGGTAGCCTGACTGCTGTACTGGTGCAGAAAAACCTGCTGAAGGCTATTAAACTGCAGGGACTGACCTAACTGACCGTAAACAGTAATATTGCTTTTACCACCCGTGTCAGGGTTTTTTATGAGAGGTGATTCCGTGAGTGAAATTTATGATTTTCCATTTCGCAAGGTAGTGGCGGCAGCGGCCTCCGATGCGCCTACGCCCGGCGGCGGCAGTGTATCTGCACTGGTAGGTACTTTAGGGGTGGCTATGACTGCCATGGTGGGCAACCTCACCGTGGGCAAGCCCCAGTACCTGGAGGTAGAACCTGAGGTTAAGCAGATTACCGGAGCTGCTTATTTTATTATTAATAAGCTGGAAAAACTAATGGCTGCGGACATAGCTGCTTTTGGTAAGTTTATTGAAGTTTTCAGGCTGCCTAAAAAAACTGACGATGAGAAGGTAAAACGGGAAGAAATGATGCAGAAAGCACTAAAGGCTGCTACTGATACTCCCATGGAAATAGCTCGTGTTCTGCTGGAAGCACTGAAAATTACCGGCCGTCTAGCTAAACTTGGCAACAAAATGGCCATCAGTGACGCCGGTGTGGCAGCCTACGTGTGTGAAGCAGCCTTGAATGCGGTATTGTTGAGTGCTGACATTAATCTTCCGCTGATCAAAGATGAACATTATGTGCAGAATATCATGGCGGAGAAAGAGCAGTTGATTAGTAAGGCTGCTGACTTCAAAGAACAGGCCGTCGCAGTAGTGCGGGAGAGGATGAAATAATATATTTAACTTGGAAGGGCATGTTAGCCCTTCTTTTGCTTTTTAGGGCGCTTTGACAATAAAGATCTACTTGCGGCATCGCCGTCTATACGGTGCTTAAAAGTATGGTGTCTGCCAGCTGATTAATATATAATTTAAAATATTAGTAATTATAGTAGTGGAGGCTAACAGGCAACAATGAATAATAATGATACTTTAACCTTTGAAGAAGCACTGTCACGCTTGGAAGTGCTGGTTAACCGGTTGGAAGAGGGCAACCTGCCCCTTGAGGAATCGCTGGATTTGTTTGCCGAAGGTATTAAGCTTACTAAACATTGCAGCAAGCATTTGGAACAGGCGGAAAAACAAATTTATGTACTGTTGGAGGATGATAATGGCCGGGTTGTTATTCGGGAAGAGGAACTGTAAACATGAGCTTTAAAGAGGAACTGGCCAGGCAGGCAGGTATAGTAGATGAGGCACTTAATGAGTACCTGCCGCAGAACAGCAATTACCCTGAAGTGATTCACGAAGCCATGCGTTACAGTGTTTTCGCCGGCGGTAAACGCCTTAGACCTGCCCTGGTGCTGGCCTCTGCCCGGGCTGTTGGTGGCGATGAAACAACTGTGCTGCCCGCTGCCTGCGCTATTGAACTGCTACACACTTACTCGCTGGTGCATGATGATTTACCGGCCATGGACAACGACGATTTACGCCGGGGCAGGCCGACCAATCACAAGGTGTATGGAGAAGCCATAGCTGTACTGGTGGGTGATGCACTTTTGACACTGGCCTTCAAGCTATTAGCCGGACTGCCCCAAAATAGCCCTGCAGATGCTGGCATGATAGTCCGGGTAATCGCTGAAGTAGCCCAGGCTGCCGGTACAGCCGGATTAATCGGCGGCCAGGTAGTGGATATACTATCGGCAGGTAAGTTAATCGATAAACATACCCTTGATTACATTCATACCCGTAAGACCGGTGCTTTGTACCGGGCATCGGTGCGGTCTGGAGCTATTTTATCCGGTGCAAACCCTGAACAGTTGAACAAGCTTACTATCTATGCCGAAAATCTGGGGTTGGCCTTTCAAATTATAGATGATATATTGGATATTGAAGGTGACGAGCAAAAGATAGGCAAGCCGGTGGGCAGTGACGTGAACAATGACAAAGCCACTTATCCAGCGCTGTATGGTTTAGCTGCGGCCAAAGCGATGGCCCGGCAATCGGCCGAGCGTGCTACCGGTGCTCTAGACTTCTTTGGCGCTGAAGCTGACTTTTTGCGCGAGCTGGTTTATTTTGTTCTGCATCGAGAGTATTAAAATGAGTAAAGACGAAATCGAACCAATGTATAGACTAAACTAGCTTAAACGTTGTTATTGATGAAAGCGGTTCAGCATAATGTAATAAACCGGGCTCACTTGACCTTAATTGACCACAGATGACGGGAATGAATGTTTGCTGTTTAATGAATAATTATGTTATAATTATGCAGCGAAATTGATTTATAGTTATTCTACGAACAAGTGACGCAGTATCCTAGTCGGGAACCCTTTTTTGAAGACGGGCCTAAAAATCCGTTAAGGGCACATCGATGAAGTTCCTGGTGCTGGCTGCCGACGCCCAGTTGGGGGTTGGTACTGGGAGTTAAGAGGGCGGGGCGATCCGCAATGGCATGCGGGCGTTGACCCTGCCCTCGTGGAGACCCCAGTGCGTGGTAACTTGCTAGCAGCGGTTGCTATGGCTGGGGGGTAAACCTGCATGTGGGGGAAGCTGCGTGCAGTGTAGCCTGCCTTGAGTGATGCCGGTGGAGGTCCTTTAACGGCATATTACGTATGGGCCCAAGCGTAATATGCCGTGGGTTTAAACCGTCATTGCAAAAGAGGCTAGGAAAAGGTACTCCCGTTGAGGAAAACTCCTAGGCTGTCCATGTACTGGGACGGTACGGGGATTACAGTGTGGACTAAGTGGTAATCCAGCCCCGGAACTTATACTTTCCGGAGTTTCGTTTAAAGGGAAACCGCCGGTATGGCGACAGCCGGTACGAAATTGGGAAAACCTGCTGGACCTAAGCCACAACATTTACCCGTATCGTTGTCACTTGTTCTTCTACATATACATTGGCATCCCGGGTGTAATCCTGGCAATGCCATATTACCTTCATAATTTATATGGAGTGAAATGGTTGAAAAATAATAAGTCCACGGTTTCCGGCAAGTTTGTTATATTTGTCGGTTTTCTTTCTTTTTCCTTTGCCGCGGTTTTCTTTCTACTATCCCAGTATTTAGCTATAACCATCAATAGCCTGATCTTTTCGTTTTTGTTACTGTTTTTTATTGTATTATTTGGTATCATAGCGGATATCATCGGCACTTCTGTGGCCGCGGCGGATGAGGCGCCATTTCATGCCAAGGCAGCTAAAAAAGTAACCGGTGCCAAAGAAAGCGTGTTATTAATTCGCAATGCCGACCGGGTAGCAAATATCACCAATGATGTAATTGGTGATATTGCCGGTACATTAAGTGGAGCGCTGGGCATAGCTCTTGGTTTGCAAATCATCAGCTTCATGCAGGATCTTAACCAGTTTTTTTTGAATATGCTGATTACGGCGCTGATTGCTGCATTAACAGTAGGGGGCAAGGCTTATGGTAAAAAAATTGCCCTCAGTAATGCTAATGGTGTAATTTTTATTGTGGGAAAAGTATTGGCAGCTTTCAGTGGTATAACGGGAAAAAATATCGTAAAAAAATAAATCTATTTATAGTCGTAACCTGACAACAAGATGAGGTGAAACCTTGGGCAGGTATCTGGATCAAATCAATTCCCCACGGGATGTTCGGGCGCTCACTCTTGCTCAGCTAGACCGGCTGGCCGGGGAAATCAGGGAAGAAATTATTGGTACTGTGGCAAAAAACGGCGGTCATCTGGCATCTAATTTAGGGGTCGTAGAGTTGACCCTGGCGCTGCACTGTGTGTTTGAAACACCTCAGGATAAAATAATCTGGGACGTGGGTCACCAGTGTTATGTACACAAATTAGTTACCGGCAGACGGGAGCAATTCAGTTCGCTGCGCTGTTACGGCGGGCTTAGTGGTTTTCCACGGCCAGATGAAAGCGAACACGATGCATTTGGTACTGGTCACAGCAGTACCTCTATATCGGTAGCCCTGGGTATGGTGCTTGCCAGAGATTTCAGAGGCGACCGGAATAATGTTGTGGCAGTTATCGGCGACGGCTCAATGACCGGAGGTATGGCTTTTGAGGCCTTAAACCATGCCGGGCAATTAAAGAAGGATTTAATTGTTGTGCTAAACGACAATAAAATGAGTATATCGGCTAATGTAGGTGCCATGTCGGGCTATTTGAACCGCATCCGCACGGACCCCAAATACTCGAGGGGCAAGGATGAAATAGAGCATATATTGCGCCGCATCCCCACCATCGGTTCCACTGTGGCTAAGGTTGCGGAACGTATTAAGGACAGCTTTAAGTATTTGGTAGTTCCGGGCATGATCTTTGAGGAACTAGGTTTTACTTACCTGGGACCTATTGACGGGCACAATATACCTTCTATGCTGGAAACCTTGGAGCAGGCCAAAGCATTGGGCGGCCCGGTACTGGTGCACGTGGTCACGGAAAAAGGGCGCGGATACGCGCCGGCGGTGCAAAAAGCGGACAAATTCCATGGTATCGGGCCGTTTGACATCAATTCCGGCAGCAGCCTTGAAAAAAACGATATCAGTACGTATACCGAAATTTTTGGGCGCACGCTGGTTAAGCTGGCTGAACAAGACCCTGCTATTGTCGCCATCACTGCCGCCATGTGCAGCGGTACCGGTCTTAGCGGGTTTGCCCAAAAATTCCCTGAACGTTTTTTTGATGTGGGAATTGCTGAACAACACGCGGTAACCCTGGCGGCCGGGCTGGCCAGCGAGGGTTTTAAACCTGTGGTAGCTATTTATTCTACGTTTTTACAGCGGGCTTATGATCAGATTATCCATGATGTGTGCTTGCCCAAATTACCTGTGGTCTTTGCGGTAGATCGCGCCGGTATCGTAGGTGATGACGGCCCAACGCACCATGGTTTATTCGATATATCCTATTTGCGCAGTGTTCCAAATATGTCGATTATGGCACCGGCGGATGAAAACGAGCTTCAGCATATGCTGCATACTGCTTTGCAGCTAAATAGCCCGTGCGCACTGCGTTTTCCCAGGGGAACCGGCCTGGGTGTTGCTCTGGACAGGCACAGCAGGGCGCTTTCAGTAGGTCAGGCCGAAGTGCTGGTGGAAGGAAAAGATATTACCCTGTTAGCCGTAGGCAATACGGTGCCGGCAGCCCGTCGTGCGGCGTCTGTTTTAAAGGAGCAAGGTGTGCTGGCTACTGTGATTAATGCCAGGTTTATTAAGCCTTTAGACGAGGAATGCATTACCCGTTGGGCTGCACGCACCGGCCGGTTAATTACAGTGGAAGAAAATATCTTAGCAGGAGGTTTTGGCGCATCAGTATTGGAGTTGCTTGCGGTTAAGGATATGACGGGAGTACAGGTTAAATGCCTGGGTATTGGGGACATTTTCCTGGAACATGGCAGCCAGTCGTTTTTACGTGACAAGTACGGGTTGCAGTCGGAAAATATTGTAAATATAGCCAGGCGAATGATTGATTCCGGCCAAACTAAAGGTACGAAAATTATTAGCCTGGGCGGAGGCGCGTAAGGAAAGTGCCGGACAAGAAAAGGATTGACGTATTGCTTGTGGAAATGGGCTTTTTTGATAGCCGGGAAAAGGCCAGGGCTGCTTTAATGGCCGGTGATGTAATGGTTGGCGGTATACTGGTGGACAAGCCGGGGCAAAGGGTAGATGTCCGAAAAGAGGATATTTCAATTAAACGGAAAATGCCCTTTGTTAGCCGGGGCGGGTACAAACTTGCCCGGGCAGTGCAGGTTTTTCCCATTGATATGCGCGGCAGAGTGGTTTTGGACATCGGTGCCTCCACCGGCGGTTTCACCGATTGCGCTTTACAGCATGGCGCTGCACTGGTTTATGCAGTAGACGTTGGTTATGGCCAGATGGCCTGGTCACTGCGCTCTGATCCTCGAGTACGGGTTCTGGAGCGTACCAATATCCGTTATATGAACAGAGATGTTTTTACAGCCGGCTTGCCGGACCTGGTTACCATTGATGTGTCTTTTATTTCACTGGGGCTGGTGTTGCCCCGGGTTGTATACTTGCTGGATAATTATGAAGGCGTAGCTTTGGTGAAACCGCAGTTTGAGGCCGGCCGCGAGGCGGTGGGTAAAAAAGGGGTAGTTAAAGACCCTGCGGTGCACCGGGAAGTGCTGCAAAAAGTTGTACATACAGCTTTAAGTTTAGGCATGGAGGTGTTGGGCGTTGATTACTCTCCGGTTAAAGGACCGGAGGGCAATATTGAGTACCTGATGTATTTTAAAAAACCTGCTCTTCGAGTAGACGGGTTATCTATGTTGATTGACCGTGCGGTGTCTGAGGCGCACCGTAATTTTTCTAAAGGAGCGGAATATTGAACACCATTGGTCTGCTGTCCAATTTGACAGGAGAAAGAATAACAAGTTTAGTTAATGACATTTCTGACTGGCTAAGTGACCGGGGGGTTACGTTAATGCTGGATGATGATACTGCCGGATTGGTTGGGCAACATGCCGCAGGCTGTACCAGACCGGATTTAGTACGTCAAATCCAGTGTCTGATGGTGCTGGGGGGAGACGGCACCCTGTTGCATGGTGCACGGTTAGCTGCGTCTCTAGGTGTGCCTATATTTGGTGTCAACCTGGGGCACCTGGGATTTCTTACCGAAGTAACCGTCCCGCATTTGTTCGAGGCTATAGATTGTCTGTTGACCGGAAAATATGCCATTGAGGAACGGATGATGCTGCAGGCAAGTGTTGTACGGGACGGACATGTTTATGAGCCGATAATAGGCTTAAATGATGCCGTGATTACTAAAGGGGCCTTTGCCCGGATGATTGTTTTTGATACGTTGGTGGATGGTCAACTGTTTAACACTTATCACGCAGATGGAATAATTATCTCCACTCCTACAGGTTCAACAGCTTATTCACTATCTGCCGGCGGCCCGCTGGTATTACCTAACTTGGAACTAATGGTGGTTACACCAATTTGCCCACATGCCTTATGGGCCAGACCGCTGGTTATAGCGGCGAACAGCGAGGTGCAAGTAGTTTTGCGTTCCAAACAAGGTGAAGTAATGCTCACTATGGACGGACAGCATGGTATGCGCCTGCAGTTTGGGGATTTGATAAAAGTACGTAAAGCCACGTGCGTGGCTAAATTTATTAGACTAAGTAATCAAACATTTTTTGATATATTGAAAGAAAAGTTAAAAGAGGGAGACGGGACCAATGTATAATAAGCGGCCCGTTAACTTTGCCAATGTACGGGGAAATGCGGTGCTTTTAGGACAGCAATTTGTTGGCGAGGTACTCCATAAAGGCTGTGTGGCAGTAGATGCTACCGCGGGTAATGGCTACGATACTCTTTATTTGGCTAATTTAGTGGGGATAAGCGGCAAGGTTTACGCATTTGATGTACAGCAGGCTGCCTTGGACGTAACAGCCAGGCGCTTAACTCAATTTGGTCTTGATAAAAATGTACAGCTGATTCATGACGGGCACGAAAAAATGGATATGTATATTAATACTCCTGTAGATGCCTTCATTTTTAATTTAGGATATTTACCAGGTGGCGATCATGATATAATAACTCGCTCGCAGACGACTACCAGGGCACTGCAAATTGCATTGGAACTGTTAAAGCCGGGCGGCAGAATCAGCCTGGTAGTGTATACAGGCCACTGCGGTGCCGGTGAAGAGAGCCGGGCTGTTGAGGAAATGGCAGCTGGGCTTAATCCACTTGTGTTTGGCGTACTTAAGGTAGCCTTTATTAATAAATCTGTTGCGGCTCCCTTTTTAATTTTTATAGAAAGGGTGAAAAAAGAAAATGAAAGCCTGGCGCCATAAAAAAATAGTAGAATTAATTAAAGAACATGAAATCAGTACCCAGGAAGAATTGGTTGAGGCGCTTCAGAAAGCCGGGTTTTCAGTTACCCAGGCAACCATATCCAGGGATATCAAAGAATTGGGATTGATCAAGGTACCCGGTAATTCAGGTATGTCCCGATACACATTACCGGGTGATTCAGTTAATCCAAGAAATGAAGACCGAATGAAAAGGCTTTTCAGGGATGCTGTAATTTCTATGGATAACAGTGAAAATCTGATTATAATCAAAACACAACCTGGTGAGGCCCAAGGGGTGGCCTCCACTATCGATAATGTGGGCTGGCCCGAAGTAATTGGTACGGTGGCCGGGGATGACACGATCCTAATTGTTATTAAGACAAAAAAATTCACTCATGCCACCATGAAGAAATTTGTTGCTCTTACCGGGGGGTGAATGGTTTGTTAATTTCATTATACATAAAAAATTTTGGATTAATTGACGAGGTGGAAATAGAGTTTGGCCCGAGTCTTAATGTGCTTACCGGTGAAACAGGTGCGGGCAAATCTATAGTACTCGAAGCATTGCGAGTTACACTGGGTGGACGGGCACAGACAGAATTGATTCGTACAGACCGAGACCGGGCCCTTGTCCAGGCCACCTTTGATATTACCCTGTTGCCTGGCGTTAGTGAACAACTGGACCAAAATGGTATCGAAATGGACGAGCAAGAGCCCGGTATGTTAATTTTAAGCCGGGAAATAAATCGCCAGGGACGCAATCCCTGCCGCATTAATGGTCGGATAGTTAATCTGGCTGTTTACCGGGAAGTTGCCGGTTTATTGGTAGATATGCACGGTCAACATGACCAGCAATCTTTGCAGCTGGCGGACAAACAGATGCAAGTGCTGGACAGGTATGGTGGCGCCGAGGTACTCAATTTATTGCAGGCATCTGAGAATGCCTTCAGGATGTGGCGGAAACACTGCCAGCTTAAGGAGAAAATTATCAGCCACAGCCGGGAAAGACAGCAACGCATGGATATGATTAAATTTCAAATGGAAGAAATTGATGCCGCGCGGCTGGCCGGTGAAGATGAAGAGGAACTAATTAAGCGGCGTGATTTACTTGCCAATGCTGAAAAAATAGCTCAGTTGTCCGGGCAGGCGTTGATACTTTTGCACAGCGGTGCCAACCGGTACCCCCCTGCCGTTGATCTTTTGGGTGAGGCTAAAAAAAACTTGGATGAATTATGCCAGTATTTACCCGGGTTAAAAAATGCCCAGGATAATGTTTACTCAGCTTTATGCCTGTTGGAAGAAGCCGCCCGTGATCTAGCCTCCTGCCAGGATAGTGTCGAGGCGGATCCG
This sequence comes from Sporotomaculum syntrophicum, assembly GCF_009932395.1. Classification (GTDB taxonomy): domain Bacteria; phylum Bacillota; class Desulfotomaculia; order Desulfotomaculales; family Desulfallaceae; genus Sporotomaculum; species Sporotomaculum syntrophicum. Next base: position 219,532 of record NZ_LSRS01000001.1, on the reverse strand, counting down.
CGTGAGTTAAATTATATTGAGGAAAGACTGGTTGTAATTGACCGGCTAAAAAAGAAATACGGTCGGACAATTGCCGAAATACTTGCTCATCGTCAGCGAATTGCCGTGGAGTTAGAGGAATTACAGGCTCTGGAAACAGATGCGGCCGGGATCGAGGCTCAGGTCGAAAAAAGCTACCAGGAATATAAAGCTATGGCGCAGCAGCTGGAAGCAGGCAGACTGGAAGCAGCTAACCGTTTGAAGCAAGCCATTGAGCAAGAATTAACAGACCTGGCGATGAGCAGTGTACAGTTTGTAGTGCAGGTAATGTCGGCTGAGCCTTGCCCACAGGGTCAAAATACGGTGGAATTTCTTATCTCACCCAACCCGGGCGAACCGTTGCGCCCACTGGCTAAAACTGCCTCCGGTGGAGAGTTGTCACGGGTTATGCTGGCTCTTAAATCTATTCTAGCCTCTGCCGATGAGATAAACACACTGGTGTTTGACGAAGTTGATTCCGGTATTGGCGGCTATACATTGCAGGCGGTGGCGGAAAAACTGGAGCAATTAAGCCAAACCAAGCAAATTCTTTGTGTGACTCACGCTGCAGCTGTAGCAGCCTGTGCAGCCAAACATTATTTAGTTAAAAAATCAGTTGAGGGCCAAAGAACAATAACATCTGTAATCCCCTTAAATAATGAAGAACAGCGTATTGAAGAACTGAAACGTATGCTGGGCGGCGATCAAGAATCACATGCCCTCCTAGAACACGCGCGCGACCTGCTTCGCGACCGTTTGTCCTAATTAAAATATCTATCACTATGCAGGTGCTGTAAGATTTTGATATTGTGAATTTTTACTTATTTTATTTTGTTTTTTAAATTCATGCGGTTTTTTCAGTTCGTTTTTCAGAGACATAATGAAAGATAAGGTTGGAAACAGTATCTGATTAGTTTTATTACCATATATATCCGGATTAAAGTGGTTGCTGTCAACCATTTTTTTTTTTGCACGTTATCAATATGTTACAAAACAAAGCCAAGCCGCATCTTTAAAGGCGGTGGCAATGTGCGGCACTTCAGGGCGGAATAAATGAGCTTAAACAAGGCCAATTTAAAGACATATTAAAAACAGTTTTATATAAAGGCGGTGATTTTATTTTCCATTATGCGAAACTATGAAAGTCCCTCAAAAATTATTTTCAAGGGGGTATGATGTCTGAAACGCAGCAAGCATTGCAGATTATTGGGATCTACTTTTGTACTAGTATTTGCTCTGATGGCATCTTTTATAACTCTGAATGCTTATTGGCATTGTCTTCTTCCTGCCAAACTGAATATTAATGTAGGTGATAACCTTGTTTCCAGCCTTGATTTGCCGGGGCCTGTAAAGCAAAACATTATTTTCGACCTAAACTCGGTATCGGAGAGCCTTTCTATTAAAGGGAATCATCACCATAATTTTACCTGTAACCCCGCAACCTCCCTTCCTATAGCTTCAAAACCTGGACAGTTAGAAATGCAGCTGAGATTGTTCGGTCTTTTACCTATTCACCGGATGATGGTTAATGTAGTGGAACCACTTAATGTCATACCAGGCGGTCAATCTGTGGGTGTATTGCTGCATACTGAAGGCGTAATGGTAGTTGGCGAAGCAGCAGTGGAAAAAAACGGTCGTACATTTTTCCCCGCCAGGTCAGCAGGCATAGAAGTAGGTGATTTGATATTAAAAATTAACGGCTCTAAAATAACTAGTGAAAATCAATTACAGGAAATTGTTGATCAATGTGGCAGGCAGGGCAGAGATATCACCTTGCTGATAAAACATGGCAATAAAAAAAGATTAGCACAAATTACCCCGGTTCTGTGTGATAAAACTGACCGTTATCGTATTGGATTGTTCATAAAAAATAGTACTGCCGGTGTGGGGACATTAACTTTTTATGAACCGCGAACCAAAACCTATGGGGCACTGGGTCATGTAATTGCGGATTTTGATAGCGGTCACAAATTAAACCCGGTGGACGGTAAGATTGTAGAAGCAACTGTCAAAGGGATTCACCTAGGCAAAAAGGGTTCCCCCGGTGAAAAATTAGGTATATTCAAAGGTAATAGCGATATTATTGGAAATATTGAAAAAAATACTATTTGTGGAATATTTGGCAGGCTGCAAAGAGGGATCGACAATCCATATTACAATAAACCTATGCCGATCGCCATGAGATATCAAGTTAAAAAAGGCCAGGCAGAGATCTTAACTGTACTGGATGGTAATAAAATAGAAAAATTTAATATTAAAATTTTAGATATATTACCCGCCGGCAACAATAAAGATCTAATTATAAAAGTCACGGACCAGGAGTTGTTAAGGCGTACTGGAGGAATTATTCAAGGCATGAGCGGTAGTCCCATCATACAAAATGGCAGGCTGATAGGAGCTGTAACACATGTATTTATTAATGACCCGGCTAAAGGGTATGGTGTATTGGCGGAAAATATGTTAATCGAAGCAAATTTATTAAACGCGAAGCATATGAAAAAGAATGCGGCATAAACTGAAAATTCTTTATTATAAAATAGTAAAATTTTAACAATTTGTTAGGAAAAAATAAAGGTATTCTCCCTTCTGCGTCGAAAGTAAATACTAGATAAAAAAAGATGTTTGGCAGGAGGCGGGAAATTATGAGAAAGGTAATAAAAATCCTAATAGCTGATGATAACCGGGAATTTTGTGATTTATTAAAAGAATTCTTGCAACAGCAGGATGAGTTCAATTTAGTTGGTATAGCTCAAAATGGTATAGAAGCATTAGATTTAATTCAAACTGAAGCGCCTGATGTTGTGGTATTGGATGTAATTATGCCACATTTGGATGGGATCGGTGTACTGGAAAAGCTCAACGAAAATAAGTATCGACCCAGGGTAATAATGCTAACGGCTTTTGGTCAGGAAAGTATAACGCAAAGAGCGGTGGAACTAGGTGCAGATTACTATATTTTAAAACCCTTTGATTTCGAGGTTCTAGCAACCCGGATCAGACAGTTGGCCGGAGGCGGGCTTAACATTTCACCATATATTACGGTGGCCAAGCCGAAAAATTTAGATGTTGCTGTAACCAATATAATTCACGAAATGGGTGTGCCGGCTCATATTAAAGGTTATCATTACCTTAGAGATGCTATTTTACAAGTAATTGAAGATGTTGGCTTGCTGGGGGCGGTAACTAAAGAGCTTTATCCTATGATCGCTCATAAATACCAAACAACTCCCAGTCGGGTTGAAAGAGCCATCCGGCATGCAATTGAACTGGCTTGGGATAGGGGTAATATTGAAATGATGACCAAGTTTTTTGGTTACACCATTAATTTGCAGCGTGGCAAACCAACTAATTCAGAATTTATTGCTATGGTAGCCGATAAGTTACGTATTGAAGTCAAAGTAAGTTAGTAAACAAAAAAACATTATAATCGCAACAATATACACACATATTTTAGCAAGAACGCTATATATTAACAACATGAGGCTATGATTACACACCAATAATTTATTGTAATATTTAACACAATAAATTTGAGGTGTTTTTGTTTTGAGGTATAATATAGCTTAATAGTGACTCATTTGAAATATCATATTGACGCAAATGCAAAAACTGTAAAATGCAAAGTTAAAGGCGGTGATTCAAGTGGCCATCAAAGGCATAGCCCGTTTGGATAAAAAAACCAAACATCTGGTTAAGCGCTTGCAACCCGGCGATATTGCCATAATTGACCACAGTGATTTGGACGAGGTGGCCGCTAATGCTCTAGTTGAGGCTCATGTAAAAGCAGTAATAAATAATAGCCCATCTATGAGTGATGTCTACCCAAATTGCGGGCCTTTAACCATTGTGGAAGCGGGTATTAAATTGCTTGATTGCCCGGGCAGTGATTTATTTGCAATTTTAACAGAAGGCCAGGAAATTGAGATAAAAAACAACAAGGTCATGCTCTCTGATATTGTACTTGCAGTCGGGGAAGAATTGACCGTTGATAAAATAAAACAAAAAATGGATGCTACCAAAGATAATATAGAAGAAGTGTTATCCAGCTTTGTCCAAAACACTATGGATTACGCCCAAAATGAAATTGGTTTAATCTGCGGTGAATACAAAGTACCGGACGTCACTACAGTTTTTATGGAGAGACATGCCCTTATTGTAGTGCGCGGAAAAAATTACAAAGAAGATTTAAGAGCAATAAAATCTTACATCGATGAAATAAAACCTGTGTTAGTTGGAGTTGATGGTGGCGCAGATGCTTTGATGGAGTTTGGCCTGCGGCCTGATATAATCATAGGTGATATGGACAGTGTGAGTGATAAAACTTTGCTCTGCGGGGCAGAACTGGTAGTGCACGCTTATCCGGACGGGCGAGCGCCCGGTATGGCCCGACTGCAGGAAATGGGCTTATCTGCTATAACCTATGCTGCGCCGGGGACGAGCGAGGATATAGCAATGCTGATCGCCTATGACAAGGGTGCGGAGCTGATCGTGGCGGTGGGAACTCATTCCAATATGATTGATTTTCTTGAAAAAGGGCGCAAGGGCATGGCCAGCACTTTTTTGGTTAGAGCTAAGGTAGGTTCAATATTAATTGATGCCAAAGGAGTAAGTAAACTGTACAAAAGCAGACTGAAAGCCAAACATCTGGCCCCCCTTTTTTTTGCCGCTCTGCTGCCGGTAGCTGCAGTTGCGGTGATTTCTCCTGCTACCAGGGAATTGCTGCGTCTTTGGCTCATTCAATTTCGTTTACTGGTTGGAATTTAACGGGAAATATAGGTGATATTAAATGATTATTGATTATAAATACCACATTGCTTCGCTAGTAGCTGTTTTTTTAGCCTTGGGTATAGGTATTTTAATTGGCAGTACTTTATTGGGCAATGATGCACTGATTGATTACCAGAAACAAGTTACCAACGGGTTGGAAAACCAACTGCAAACTTTACGGGAAGCCAATGAAATTGTTCAAGCCCGGGCCAACACCCTGGAAACAGATGCTAACATACATAAAGAATTTGAAAAACAAGTGCTGCCTGTATTAACAGCCGGCAGGTTGGCCGGGAAAACTTTTGCCATTGTGGAACTGAATAATTTTGGTTTTCCACCGGAACTGACCGAAGTCATAAAAAATGCTGGGGGACGCGTGAGTTCCATAACTTCGGTTAACGCCATTGAAGATGAAAAGCAAGTTATTACCACATTACAGCAGGAACTAGTTTGGCCGGTTGCAACCGGCGACGAATTATATAAAAGGCTGGGAATTGAAATAGCCAACTGCCTAACTACCGGTGAAAATGAGGCGGTTACCGGTTATCTTGTGGAAAAAGGATTGCTTAAAACTAATGGGGAATATGGCATTCCTGTTGATGGGCTAATTATTGTCGGTGGTAGTTACAGCGAAGAAGACCGAAATATGCACGCCGATATCTCTTTAATAGATTACTATAAAGAATTAAACATCCCGGTGGTGGGAGTTGAGGAAACTGATGTTATTTCATCATCCATGAAAGAGTACCAGCACAAGCATATCAGTACGGTGGATAATATTGATACCATACCCGGTCAAATGGCCATGGTGCTGGCATTAAGTGGACAGCCGGGTCATTATGGAGTTAAGTCTACAGCTCAAAAACTAATGCCTGATTTACAAGGACAGGGAGCTTAATTCTTTATTGCCTTTGTGGGCTATTAACAAGGAGAGAAACAAAGTGGTTAATTCCGCTAAGCGGGTTGTGGCTTTGATACCGGCCTATAACGAAGCAAAGACCATTTCCGCAACTGTAGCGGCGCTGTCTGAGCTGTCTGAAGTGGATGAAATTGTAGTGGTAAACGATGCATCTACCGACCAAACAGCCAACTTGGCAGCAGCTGCCGGGGCCAGGGTGATCAGTTTAATCAGTAATCAAGGAAAAGGTGCTGCGCTCAATGAGGGCAGCAGGCAAATTAAGGCGGATATAGTTATGCTGCTGGATGGCGACCTGGGAGAATCAGCCGGAGAGGCGCGTTTGTTGTTAGCGCCTGTTCTAGAAGGCCGGGCTGATATGACTGTGGCTCAATTCCCGCCGCCGCGCCTGAAGGGCGGTTTTGGTCTGGTTAAGGGTTTAGCCAGGAAAGGCATTAGATTCTATACAGGCCTGGAAATGAAGTCACCGTTATCCGGTCAGCGTGTAATGACTCGCCCGGTAATGGATAAATTGCTGCCATTTGCTTCGGGTTACGGAGTTGAGGTAGGGCTTACAATAAAAGCTGTCCGGGCAGGCTTTACAGTTCTGGAAGTGCCGGTGCAGATGACTCATGCTGAGACTGGGCGCGATATAAAAGGCTTTTGTCACCGAGGCAGACAGTTTTGTCATGTCGCCCGAGTACTGGTTAAGGCTGCGGTATTGAAATAATTTTCGAGGTGAGAGCATTGAATTGGCAGCCAGAAATATTCTACCTGCCGGTGGGTTTTGTACTGGCTTTCTTAGTAGCTCTTATTATTAGGGAAAAGGTACTGGCTATGATAGTTGAGGCAGATTTTGTACGACCTAACTTTAAGGGGGAAAAAATTCCCCTGGCCGCAGGGGTTGTTTTTTTTATTGCAATAGTTTATGCGGTAATGCCGTTATTTTTTATATGGTCGTCAGACCTTCGTGAAAACGCTGTTCTTTATTTGTTGGCTATGGCCGGGGCGACTTTTTTGGGATTGATGGATGATTTTTGGGGCAGCCGGGAGGCGTCCGGACTATTGGGACACTTCAAGGCTTTGCTGCGGGGACGCCTAACCACCGGGGCCTTAAAAGCGCTTGGTGGTGGGATGTTAGCGCTAATTTTAGCCGTGCAGATGTATCCCGGAAATATCTGGCGTATAATAGACAGCGCTTTGATTATTGCTCTTTCAGTTAACCTGCTTAATTTATTTGACCTGCGTCCCGGCCGGGCCGGCAAAGTTTTTATATTACTTTATATCCTGTTGTTGCCCGCGGCGCTGGGCAGCTCTGAAGCGGTGATGGCGACCATGACATTGGGTGCTCTGCTGGCATTTTTACCGGCGGACTTTAAAGCTAGGGTGATGATGGGAGATGCGGGGTCTAACACACTGGGGATCGTTATTGGTTTGACAGCTGCCGCTTCTCTAGATGGATACTACCGTGCCGGTTATTTGGCCATGTTGGTGATTATGCACATCATAACCGAAAGATATTCCCTTACCCGGATTATATCCGGGAATGCTTTTTTAAATTATTTAGATATGTTGGGACGGGAAAAAAATCCTTAAAGCTCAGTTGTAATAAATAAATATATAACCCTATTATTTTGCCGCCAGAAACTCGTTATTTTACAGCCGGGCTTTTGGCGGTTATTATATTAGTAACATTAGTTTACAAAGGTGGGGTTCGATTGATTAACAGGGAACGGTTGGTCACTGAGTTTATGGAATTGGTGCGGGTGGACAGCGAAAGCAGGCGAGAGGCGCCTATGTCCGATCTGCTTAGGGATAAACTGCAGCAGCTTGGATTTATCGTTTATGTAGATGATGCCGGCTCTAAAACCGGCTCAAACACAGGAAATTTAATTGCCCGTTTGCCCGGAAGTGAGGATGTTGCGGCTGCAATTATGTTTTCAGCCCATATGGATACTGTATCCCCGGGGCGCAGCATAAATCCTGTGGAAGAAAATGGCATAATTCGCTCAGATGGGACCACCGTGCTGGGTGCCGACGATAAAGCCGGTATTGCGGCCATCTTGGAGGCAGTGCGGGTGGTGCGGGAACAAAAACTGCCCCACGGTGATTTGGAGCTGGTTTTTACTATTTGTGAAGAAATGGGGTTATTAGGGGTTAAGTATTTGGATTTTTCTCGCCTCACGGCCAGGATGGGGTACGTACTGGACAGCAACGGCCCTGCAGGCTCTATCATTAACCAGGGACCATCCCAGGATGAGATATACGCTGAAATGCTGGGTGTAGCAGCTCATGCCGGGATTAACCCAGAAGACGGGGTTAATGCCGTACAGGTGGCTTCCAGGGCTATTGCCGGTATGCAGCTTGGCCGAATTGACCACGAAACCACTGCTAATATTGGGATTATATCCGGTGGGGTGGCCATCAATATTGTACCGGATAAAGTAATGATCAAGGGTGAGACTAGAAGCTTGCAGGAACAAAAACGAATTGAGCAGACTCGGAAAATTTGTGAGGCCCTGGAAAAAGCTGCCCGGGAGGGTGGCGCGCAGGTTCAGGTAAGAGTAGAAACCATGTATCCTACCATGAACGTGCCCGCAGATGCTCCGGTAGTGCAACTGGCGCAAAAGGCGGCGTTGGATTTGGGTTTACAACCGGTTGTCATGAGCACGGGCGGTGGAAGCGATACACACATATTTAACCAACACGGTATATCGGCGGTAAACCTGGGTATTGCCATGCAAAAGGTGCATACTACCGATGAGTTTATCACAGTCAGTGACCTGGTGCTGGATGCTTCTTATGTGTTGGCCATAATTAACACTGCAGCCGGCTGGGGGACCGGGAAGGGAGCAAGTTCATTTTGATCCGAATACGGCAGGGCCGGGTGCTGTCAGTTAAAGCCCGGCGACCGAACTTTACGGAAATTATTGTGCAAATACCCGGGGAGCCTGAACAAAAAGCCTATAACTACGATTTACTTACCGGGCCGGTGGATACCGGAGATACAGTGGTGCTTAATACCACCGCAGTGGCTAGAAAATTAGGCACTGGGGGAGCTCATTTCGTGATGGCTAATGTATCAAGGACAGAGCATAATGCCGGCCAGGCCGGGCACATAATGAAACTGCGCTACAGCCCCTGTCAGGTCAAAGTCCTTGCAGCGGAAGAACCGGACAGTCCTTACGCGGAAGCAATAAAAAATACTACTTCACTGGACGGCCTGCCGGTGGTAGTGGGTACGCTGCACAGTATGCTGGCACCTGCTGCGGCAGGAATCAAGGCGACTGCGGGAGACCGGGTTAGGGTGGTGTATGTGATGACGGATGGTGCTGCCTTGCCGTTGCCTATGAGCAACCTGGTGCGTGATCTGAAAGCCACAGGTCTGGTGGATGCCACTATTACCTGCGGCCACGCCTTTGGTGGTGATTGGGAGTGTGTCAATATATATACTGCGCTGCTTACGGCAAAAACAATAGCCAGGGCGGATGTAGTTATTGTGGCTATGGGTCCGGGTATTGTAGGCACTGCTTCCCCGTTGGGTTTTACCGGTGTCGAGCAGGGTGAAATAATAAACGCCGTGAATATACTGGGCGGCCGGCCAGTGGCCATTCCCCGCATAAGCTTTGCTGATCTCCGGGAAAGACACTACGGTATCAGCCATCATACGGTGACTGCATTGGGGAAAATTGCCTTAACTTCCTGCGTTGTAGTGCTGCCTGAACTGGCTGATTACAGGCAATACGCCTTAGTACGGGACCAGCTCAGCCAAGCCTGGCCGGAAGGTAAGCACAGCTTGGTCTGGGAAGATGGCCGGCCGGCGCTGGCTGAACTGGCAGGTCGGGGTATAGAGGTTACCTCCATGGGGCGCTCACCGGCAGATGACCCGGTCTTTTTCCTGGCTGCTGGTGCTGCGGGCAGCTATGCCGCCAGGTTAACTGCAAATCTAAACGAAGCACAGAGCTAATCAGGTATGCACGTATATGGTGGTTGTTAGTGCAGAGCCTGATTAATATATTCCTGCAGTGTAACGTTTGATTGAGACCAGGGGCGGATTACCTGCCTGAATTCGCTAATCTTGCCGCTAAAGCAAAATCCACCTTTGGTTACTAATAAACGCATGATAAATCCTCCTATAACCAAAATATACCACTATTTTATGCGGTTAAAATTTATATATGCCGGAGGAAACACCTTGAAAATTCCTGTTGTTAAAATGACCGTTAATGCCAGTGGGGCAGCTGAAGCTGCCCGCCAGGGAGATGTGGTGGTGATTGTGGATGTTATTGATATGTCCACGACACTGGAAGCTGCCCTTGATGCCGGTGCTTGCGCTGTATTCGGGGCGGCGCCTGATGGAGCTGCGCCTCCTGTAACTGTAGATCCGGGCGCCGTTGGCTTTTTAGCCGGGCACGCAGCACGGGAGCATGGCGTCGGAGTTGTTTTAGTGACTGAGCCACGGGTAGGCACTGATGCCGAACGGCTCAGCCAGGTTAGCAAAGTGGCCGGTGGTTTGACCAGGGCCGGTGCGGAAATAGCAGCTGTAATACCCAATATTGGTGCTGAAACACCTAAGTTGTTTGATATGCAAAATCTAGTAGTGATAGCTGCTACAGCCACCGGAGGGGTGGCTTATGATGCCGCGGTTCAGGCCGGGGCGCCGGCGGTACTCACCGGCACAATAGCCAGAACCATGGTGCAAAAGGGAGCGGCCCCTGCTCGTACCGCAGCAACCAGGGCTATAAACAAGGCTCAGGCATTGGGCACCGGCATCACTGTAGTGGCCGCCAGCGGCAATTCACTGGAGGATGTGCTGGCGGCAGAATATATTACCCGAACAATCATCGAAGAATATTTACGTTGAGGTCATAATTAGCGTTCGGCCGCTCATATATATAGCAATGGACAGGTTATATAAAGGGAGCGGTTTTATGGGTTACATGCGCGGTTTTATGACTGCTTATTTCCAGCAAAGCTGGCCGCTTTATCTTATTGTAATAGTTTTTTTTGGTACAGGTATATTAATGGGTTCGCTAGGGGCTAATACATTGCCACCAGAGCAAATCAAAGATTTACAGAGTTATCTGCAATCTTTTTTTGCTCAGGCGGCGGAAATAGAAGTGGACCGATCAAAAATGTTTAAGGGTATATTATCTGACAACCTGCTGATAGGTCTGGTTATCTATATACTGGGTTTAACAATTATCTGCCTGCCCCTGGTGCTGGCACTGATTTTTTTTCGTGGGTTTGTGCTGGGGTTCACCATCGGCTTTTTGACGGCTAATTCTGATTGGCGGGAGTTTATGATTGTTTTCATCTCCATGCTACCGCAAAACCTGCTTTTTATTCCAGCGTTAATTATCGGTGGAGCAGCCGCACTTTCTTTTTCTATGCGATTAGTTAGAAGACTCTTTAATTCGCAAACTCAAATTGCGCCCCAGTTTGCCGGTTATACATTAATCATGTCCGGCTGCGTGCTTGCATTTGCTTTGGCCGCTTTAGCGGAGGGTTATATTACACCGGAATTGACCAGGTTATTGGCTTCATTGTTAGCGAATGGGTAAACACCGGTGTCTGATTTTGTAACATACCTTTTAATGCATTAATATACATGATATGGTATATGTTTAGCACTGCAAGTAACAGCAAAAATCAGTAAGATTGGTTATCAGCAAGAACAAAGGGGGCACAATATTATGTTTATTGTGGTCATTTCCCGGATTAAAGACAAGTTTTTATTATTTGCCCGCCTGGTGCTGGTGATGTGCATATTGTGTCTGCTGGTGGCGCAGTTGTACGGGATAGTAAAGATTAACTTGTTTGAACACAATAAAACGACCAACGAGCCACTGAGGGTCGAACAACCAGGCAATGAGAGTCACCGGCCATAATTAATCATTAAATTGTGTCCAACCTGTGTTTTTATTTGCTGCAACAGGAATAAGTGGACGGAATGTGGAATAGCTCAAAAGTGATGGTGGTGTTAAAAAATGGAGGATAAGATACAACAGTTTTTGACTTACCTGACGGTAGAAAGAGGCTTAGCACAAAACACTATTATTTCCTATGCCCTGGATTTAAAGCAGTTTAAAGCCTTTTGTTGCCGGAGACAGGTGGTGCAGGTTAACCGAGTTGAGCGCAATTTAGTGCTAAACTACCTCTTGGAGTTGAAAAAAACTGGTCGGTCTTCAGCTACCATATCCAGGCATATGGCTGCATTGAAGGCTTATTGCCGTTTCCTGGTGGACGAGCAGGTGCTGGACAGCGACCCAATGGCCAACTTGGAATCACCTGGCCTGCAAAAAAAATTGCCCGGCGTGCTGGCTCAGGATGAAGTAGAGAAATTGTTGGACCAACCTCGGATTGGCAACACGGGCGGCCTCAGAGATAAAGCTATGCTGGAGTTGATGTATGCTACGGGGATGAGGGTTTCTGAGTTGCTGACGCTGGATTTGCACCATGTGGATTGCGAGCATGGCTATGTCCGTTGCACAGGCAAAGGATCTAAGGAACGTATAATTCCGGTGGGTACGATAGCTAGGAACTTTTTATTGGAATACCTGGGTCGGGGAAGACCTAAAATATTGGGCGGCAAAGTGGAAAATGCTCTTTTCTTAAATATGCGGGGTCAGCGACTCACCAGGCAGGGGTTCTGGAAAATTATTAAAAAATATGCCTTAGAGGCAGGTATAACAAAAATTATTACGCCGCATACCTTACGCCACTCTTTTGCTACCCACTTGCTGGAAAACGGTGCTGACCTGCGAGCTCTACAGGAAATGCTGGGTCATGCTGATATCACTACAACTCAGATATACACCCATTTAACCCAATCTAAATTACGAGAGGTTTATAATAAACACCATCCCCGGGCTTAATTCAGGGTTGTAACACGAATATCGGGTTAACCTATGTTAAGTTGTATTGCGCTGTTTTAAGCCCTATTGAAAAAAGCTAAAATACATGTTTGTAAATATGAACAATACACCAACACCTGTTATTTAGCATTGTTATAAGGGGGAATGAGATTAATGCCTTTGAATAGAAAAGTAGTCATTATTGTGCTGGACAGTGCCGGAATTGGTGAGTTGCCGGATGCCCACCTTTACGGTGACTGCGGCAGTAATACACTGGGCAATTGTTCCCGGGTTGTAGGTGGTCTGAATTTGCCTCATTTGGAAAAGATGGGACTGGGTAATTTGACTGAAATAGTGGGCGTACCCCCCGTAGACACCCCTAACGCCTGTTTTGGTAAAATGGCCGAGCTTTCTGCGGGTAAGGATACCACTACCGGCCATTGGGAAATTGCCGGCTTGGTGTTGGACAAGCCTTTTCCGGTATTCCCCGCCGGTTTTCCGACTGAAATCATTGAACCTTTCAAACAAAGTATTGGCAGGGATATACTGGGCAATAAGGTGGCCTCAGGAACGGCAATTATTGAAGAGCTGGGTGTGGAGCATATGCGAACCGGCCGCCCCATTGTATACACTTCAGCAGACAGTGTATTTCAAATTGCCGCCCATGAAGAGGTGGTGCCTCTGGATGAGCTGTACCGAATGTGCCGGATAGCCCGGGAAATGCTTATCGGCGACTATGCGGTAGGACGGGTAATTGCCCGTCCGTTTGTTGGTTCGCCGGGTTCTTTTAAGCGCACTGCTAACCGCCATGACTATTCTGTCCTGCCTCCCCGGCCTACAGTATTGGATTTACTCCATGACCATGGTTTGACGGTAGCCGCGGTGGGTAAGATTAATGATATTTTTGCAGGCCAAGGTATCTCCAGTTCGGTACATATTAACGATAACATGGATGGTGTAGACAAAACTCTTTCTTTAATACGAGAAGACTTTAACGGACTAATATTTGCCAACTTGGTGGATTTTGACCAGCAATACGGGCACCGCAACGATCCCGCCGGTTATGCCAGTGCGCTGGAGGAATTTGACTGCCGGGTGCCGGAAATAATCAATGCGCTGCGTCCGGAGGATGTATTGATCCTAACGGCTGATCACGGGTGTGATCCCACCACCGCCAGTACCGACCACTCCAGGGAATACGTGCCGCTTCTGGTAACCGGTCAGGCTATAAGAAGCGGGGTGGACCTGGGGACACGTGCCAGTTTTAGCGATATAGCGGCCACATTAGCCCGGTTTTTTGAGTTGGATTTTACTGTTGGTGAGGAGTTTGCAGGTTTAATTACTCAATAAACAGACATTGACGTATGAGTTGGACCATAAATGTTTGTCCGTCCGCCGGGACATTGAGCCGCAGGCGGGCTTATTGACCTATTTAACCTACTAACTTACGCCAATTATATCATGCATTTTGTAGTTTTGAAATTCACAGGGGAGTTGAGTCTCCCCTGTGAAATAAGAACATGCTTAAAGGAGATACTCGTATGAGAATGGTGGATATTATCCAAAAAAAACGTGATGGATACTCTCTGACCACTGAAGAAATAAATTATATGATCAGCGGTTTTACCAGCGATGCAATTCCTGATTATCAAATGTCGGCCTTTTTAATGGCGGTATATTTTAAGGGTATGGATATCCAAGAAACCACTGAATTAACCATGGCTATGGTTAATTCGGGTGAAGTTATGGATTTGTCCGGCATTAACGGTATCAAGGTGGATAAGCATTCTACCGGCGGAGTAGGCGATAAAACTAGTTTAATCGTAGGTCCGCTGGTGGCTGCGTCGGGTGTTCCGGTAGCTAAAATGTCCGGCCGGGGGCTGGGGCATACTGGTGGTACTATAGACAAGCTGGAAGCAATTGCAGGCTTTCATGTGGAGCTTTCCCAGCCGCAGTTTGTTGAGCAGGTAAATAAACATAAAATAGCCATTGTCAGCCAAACCGGTAATTTAACTCCAGCCGACAAAAAGCTTTATGCGCTGCGGGATGTAACTGCCACGGTTAACTCTATCCCTTTAATTGCCAGTTCCGTGATGAGTAAAAAAATAGCCTCCGGGGCCGATGCTATTGTGTTGGACGTCAAGGTGGGGTCCGGAGCATTTATGAAGACTCACGCCGAGGCTCGAGAATTGGCCAAAATAATGGTGCAGATAGGTAAAGGTTTAAATAAAAAAACAGTTGCAATTATCACGGACATGAACCAACCGCTGGGCTATGAAGTAGGCAACGCCAATGAAGTAAAAGAAGCCATCGAAGTGCTCAGCGGTAAGGGGGAAGCAGGCCTTGTTCAAGTATGCTTAACCATAGCTGCCTATATGACGATAGCAGGTGGTATTTATGCAGATTTTAACCAGGCCTATTTAGCCATGTCGGGGATACTGCAAAATGGTGAAGCCCTGGGAAAATTTAAAGAATTTATTAAAACGCAGGGCGGCCGGGTGGTAGTGGTCGAGCACCCGGACCTGTTGCCCCAGGCCAAAAATCATGTAGAATTAAAAGCTGAGCTAGCCGGTTACCTGCAAAGTATGGCTGCCGAGTCAGTGGGAACTGCGGCGATGCTGCTTGGTGCCGGAAGACAAACGAAAGATGAGCCGATTGATTATGCTGCAGGGATAACCTTAAAGAAGAAAGTTGGTGATGAGGTGCAAAAAGGAGATGTGCTGGCTGTTTTGCATAGTAACCGGGACATCAACTTGGAGATCTGCCAAATTTTACGCAATGCATTGGTCATCGGACCGGACAAGCCTGAGATATTGCCGGTTATTTACGATGTAATTGAGTAAAGCTTTATTTGAAAAGCATGTTTTATATTGATATGATGACACACTTTCACCCGCATAACTTTCACTCAGCTCGACATAATATTTTAAGCTGATAAAAACAGGGGGGAAGCGTGATGAACAGCAAACATGTTTGTGCGATCATCTTAGGGATAATGTTTGTTATAGTCGTTACCGCCACCGGAACCGGTTTAGCGCTGGCAGCAAATGATACAGGCGCAACCGGTACGGTGCCGGGTGTGACGCAGCAAACTGCTGCGGAGGCGACGGCTGCGGCATTGGAAACTACCGCTGAATCAGCCGTGCTGATGGATGCTGCTACGGGCAAGATACTGTGGAGCAAGGAGCAGGATAAAGAACTGCCCATGGCCAGTGTGACAAAAATTATGACGTTGCTACTGGCCTGTGAAGCCCTGGACCAGGGTAAAATCAGCCTTAACGACCGGGTTAC
Organism: Sporotomaculum syntrophicum; assembly: GCF_009932395.1. Lineage (GTDB taxonomy): Bacteria > Bacillota > Desulfotomaculia > Desulfotomaculales > Desulfallaceae > Sporotomaculum > Sporotomaculum syntrophicum. Next base: position 203,704 of record NZ_LSRS01000001.1, on the reverse strand, counting down.
GGTTTCGGAAAATGCCTGGAGTATGGGTGGTTCGCAAATTTACCTGGAGCCCGGCGAGGAAATGAGTATGGAAGATATGCTGATTTCCATAGCCGTGGGTTCAGCTAACGATGCCAGCGTAGCTGTGGCAGAACACATTGCCGGTTCGGAGGAAGCGTTCGTGGAATTGATGAATAACCGGGCTAAGGAGATGGGGTGCCGGCATACCAGGTTTGCCAATCCCACCGGACTACCGGCTGAAAATCATTATACCTCTGCTTACGATATGGCGGTGATGTTACGCCAGGCATTGGCATACCAGCAATTTTGTAAGGTTTCTTCCATTTACAGGTACGATATCCGGGGCGGTGACTTTGTTTTATGGAATACCAATAAGCTGCTCAAGTGGTACGATGGAGTAGATGCAGGCAAAACGGGGTGGACCAATGAAGCCAAGTATTGCCTGGCAGCTACGGCTAAACGGGACGGGTTGCGGTTGATTTCAGTTGTTCTGGGCACTCCCGAACCGCGCAGCCATTTTCGGGAGACCATGAAAATTTTCAATTACGGTTTTGCCCGCTATGAGGCCGTGCAATTTGCTCAGCGGGGAGAAAGGGTAAAAACTGTTAAAGTAAGCAAGGGTACCATAGACCAGGTAAGCGTGATAGCTGGAGCTGATATTGCCATGGCGGTACCTAAAGGGCAAAAACAGAATTACCGGGGCCGGGCGCTTTTACCTGAATATATTGAAGCTCCGTTAAGCAAAGGACAGGTGGTAGGCGAGTTCGTCTTATTGGAAGGGGAAAAAGAGGTGCAGCGCGTACCACTGCTGGCTCAAAACCAGGTTAGCCGGGCTTCGGTGTTCCGGCAAATGTATAAAGCCCTGGATCAGGTTTTCTAAACCCATTGGTTCCTTCTGCGCGCGCTTTTCAGTACTTTAACTTCCAAAAGCATGAATATAAGCTTCCGGTCATGTGCCGGAAGCTTTTTGTTAACTATTATCATAGTTGAAATTATTCGCCATGTATGGTAAAATGTAACAGTACTATAATTTTTGCTGGCTAGTTGAGGTGTCAGTTATGAACTATACAATTAAAAGGAAAAACAATTATTTAATAGTTTCAGTGATAGGTGATGTGGATATCAATTTAACCGATTCGCTGCGAAAAGATGTGGACCTGGCACTGGCGCATTATGGTGTGAACAATCTTGTTTTCGATTTGACGGATGTTGATTTCGTTGACAGCTCCGGTTTGGGAGTAATTTTAGGCCGCTATAAAAGAGTTAGTGCCAACGGAGGAAAAGTTTATTTGGCAGGTGCCAAACCTCAGGTAAAAAAAGTACTGGACCTGTCAGGGCTGCCACGTTTGATGGAAATGTATCCTTCGGTTAACTTGTTGCTGGACAAGATTGGATAAGATAAACAAAACTGAGGATATTTGAATATTTAACCAATACATTAGCTGGTTTTATGATATACTAGTAACCTGAAAAGGAGGTTGCAGAGATTGAATAAAGCTGCACTTGAATTTTCCAGCCGCCCGGAAAATGTAGCTTTCGCCCGGGTAGCAGTAGCTGCTTTGGCCAGTCAATTGGATTTTACACTATCTGATTTAGAAGAAATAAAGGTAGCGGTCTCCGAAGCAGTAACTAACGCTATTATTCATGGTTATGATAATAATCCAGAATGCATGGTCCGGTTGGAAATAAAAATTGTTGAGGAATTTATAGAAATTGAAATTATAGACACGGGTAAGGGTATTAAAGATATTACCAAAGCATTGGAGCCAGCCTACTCCACTGATCCTGAACGTATGGGCCTGGGCTTTTCCTTTATGCAGTCATTCATGGAAAACTTTAGTGTGTCTTCTTCTCCGGGTAAAGGCACTCGGGTGAAAATGAGCAGAAGGGCAGGGACACCAGGCCGTAAAGCAGTGTCTGAACAATAGGGGGAAAAACCATGAGTAACAGGTTAATGGAAATGAACTTGCCCCGCTTTCCCCTACTCAAGGATGAGGAAATGAAAGAATTGTTGTCCCGGGCTCAGGCAGGGGACGAGCAGGCTAGGGAGCGCCTGGTTAATTGTAATTTAAAACTGGTATTCAACCTGGTCAAGCGGTTTCAAAACCGGGGGTATGAGCTGGAAGACCTTTTTCAAATTGGTTGCATTGGCTTAATGAAGGCTATCGACAAGTTTGATATGAGCTTTAATGTGCGCTTTTCCACTTATGCAGTGCCCATGATTGTGGGTGAAATCAGGCGTTTTTTGCGGGATGATAATCTGATCAAAGTAAGCCGGTCGATAAAAGAAACTGCATATAAAGTGCAGCAGACCAGGGATGTACTGGTGGCCAAAATGGGTCGCGAACCCACGGTTAACGAAATTGCCGTTGAGTTGGGTATTCCCAATGAAGAAGTAGTAACGGCATTGGATGCATCTATTTCACCTGCCTCAATTTACGAAACACTGCACCAGGATGATGGTGATCCTATTTATTTGCTTGACCAGTTAAGCGAGGGTGGCGGTGAAGAAATGCCCTGGCTGGACAATATTGCCATCAAGGAAGTGCTGAAAAGATTACCGGACAGGGACCGGCTCATCTTGCTGTGGCGATTCTTTGGCGATAAAACTCAGGGGGAAATTGCGAGCAGGCTGGGGCTTTCTCAGGTGCAGGTATCGCGCTTGGAACGCCAGGCTTTGCAAAAATTACGGGACATGATGGAAAACGCCCGGTAAGCCCTCGCGGGAGAGTGCAGCTTTTGCGCTCTCTTTTAATTTTACTTTAGGGTATTATGCTTGCCATATTTATGGCAAGCGCTGAGGATAAAGTACTGAAAAGCGCGTAAAGAGAACCGGATGGGCGCGCTTTTCTTGTGTTGTTTTAACTTCAAGTATACCTGTGCGCTGGTGTTGTATAAAAAACGATATAGATCAAATAATACAATTGCCAATAGAATTTAGATACAGCAAAGGAGGATTGTATTATGCATATTAAGGTTATGGAAATGGTAGGGGAATCAACTGAAGGTTGGCGCAGTGCAGTACAGTCAGCGATCACCGAAGCATCTAAAACAACCAGTAATATTGTTGGTGTGGAAGTGGTTAACTTTACTGCCAATGTAGAGAACGGCCGGGTAGTTGAGTATAAGGCCAACCTGAAAGTGGCTCATACCAGTTAAAAAGCAAGGGACACCATAAAAGGTGTCCTTTACTTTTAATGACTAATGATAATAAAAAAGATATTTTCGGGACAGACAATTATTATGAACCAATAAGGGGAGCAGAATCGGTGGGCAAACCAATTAGTATTATTGTAGTGACAGATGGGGATAAAATGGCTAAAAAAACGGTGGAAACAGCGGCGCACAATATTGGTGCCCGCACTATTTCCGCCTCAGCCGGCAATCCTACCCCTTTGACCGGAGAGGAGTTGGTATGCTTAATCAAACAAGCTGCCCATGAGCCGGTGGTGGTGATGCTGGATGACAAGGGCGAGCATGGCCTCGGGCGTGGTGAATCGATACTGGCTTATCTGGCTTCTCATCCGGATATACGTATTTTAGGTGCACTTGCGGTGGCCTCTAATACCGAGTTTACGAATGGAGCGCATGTGGATTTATCGGTAGATTGTCACGGGGAGTTAGTGGCCGGGCCGGTAGATAAACTCGGACAGGTAAGCGGGAGCACCGGTGAGGTTATCTATGGCGATACTGTAGAGGTTTTGGATGAACTAAACATCCCGGTGGTTATTGGCATCGGTGATGTAGGAAAAATGAATTACGCTGATTGCTATGCCTTTGGTGCACCCCTGACTACCAAAGCATTAAGAGAAATAATCAAGAGGAGTGGATACGATGGCGCCGGCTGCCATTGAAGAAAAGACCAGGCTAAGTAAGAATTTAGATATTAATCAAGATCTATTGGCCGAGAAGCTGGCCTTTGATAAAAATTTTGATATTGTTCGACGGGAAATGATTATCGGCGGTCGCAAGACGTTGATGGTGTTTGTCGATGCCTTTGCCAACGCCGAACTGATGACGGATATTTTATATAATCTGCATAAATTGGACCGGGAAGACCTGTCCGTAGATGCCTTTCAAAGACTTTTTTTAAAACATATCAATTATGTTGAGGTCCAGCCTACAGAATATCTTGAAGACTTAATTGAAAAGATGTTATCCGGTCCCCTTGCCCTGCTTGTTGATGGTATGGATAAAGCGATTATGCTGGATGTGCGCACCTATCCAGCTCGCAGCCCCGAAGAGCCTGACCTGGAAAAAGTGGTACGAGGTTCACGGGATGGTTTTACAGAAACGCTGGTTTTTAATACCGCGTTAATCAGGCGGCGTATCCGTGATCCCAAACTGCGCATGGAATATACCCAGGCGGGTAATCGCTCAAAAACCGATATCGTTATTTGTTATATCGAGGATATTGCCAATAAGGATTTGGTGGATAGCATTCGGGAGAAAATTGGAGCCATCAATATTGACGGTCTGCCAATGGCCGAAAAGGCCGTAGAAGAACTCATCACTCCGGGCAATTATTGGAACCCGCTGCCCAGAGTGCGCTACACGGAAAGGCCGGATGTGGCCGCTGTTCACTTGCTTGAAGGGCATGTGCTGGTGCTGGTGGATACTTCACCCAGTGTAATTATTACTCCCGCTACTTATTTTCACCACCTGCAGCACGCCGAGGAATACCGGCAGAATCCTACAGCGGGTGTATACATGCGTTTAATCAGGTTTCTAGGGGTAGCTATTTCCGTTTTCCTGCTGCCCTTGTGGCTGCTGGCAGTACTACAGCCCAGCATATTACCAGAGGCTTTGAAATTTATTGGTCCAGACAAAATAGGTAAGATACCTATCTTTATTCAGTTCTTGCTCGCCGAGGCAGCGGTGGATATGGTGCGCATGGCCACCATACATACTCCTACAGCATTGGCCACTGCAGTAGGTTTGATTGCCGCTTTGTTGATCGGAGATCTAGCGGTGGGCGTGGGGCTGTTTAATGCTGAAGTGATAATGTATACTGCGGCGGCAGTGGTGGGCAACTACCTTACTCCCAGTTACGAATTGGGTTTTGCCAATCGCCTGATCCGTTTATTCCTGATAGTAATGGTTGGTTTCTTCCGCCTGCCCGGGCTGCTGGTGGGAATGGTGCTGGTGCTGTTACTGCTGATCTTCACCCGCTCTTTCGGTGTCCCGTACTTGTGGCCGCTGATACCCTTTAATGCTAAAGCACTGTACAATATTATTGTGCGCCGCCCTGTACCGGTGAACAATGCTCGACCAAGTATTCTAAACACCCGGGATAGTGACCGGCAGGCTTTGCCGGTGCCGGCCCGCAAGCCGGGCAAAAATAGGAAAAAGCAGCCGAAATGAAATAACCGCACTTAATCTTCTCGTATATATTTGCATATTCCATATGTTCAAAGAAACCTGGCAGACAACAGGTTTCTTTTTCTTTTCGCGAGTTTCAACGAAGCATTTAAGTATACCTATTTATTTTTTAGTTCATAATACCTTAATGTGAGTTAAATACCGAGCGGAGGTTTAAGCATGTCCGTTACAGTGGGTATACCAAGAGCGTTGCTTTATTATTACTACTATCCCCAGTGGAAGACCTTTTTTGCACATCTTGGTGTAAAAACTCTGGTTTCCCGGGAAACTACCCGGGGCATATTGGAAAAAGGCATTAAATCTACTGTTGATGAGGCCTGTCTGCCAATCAAGGTGGCGGTTGGTCACGTAATGGATCTTTGCGACAGGGTGGACTATATATTCTTACCCCGCGTTGTCAGCACCGCCCGGAGGGAATATATTTGCCCCAAGTTCCTGGGCTTTCCCGATATAGTTCGCAACAATATTGAACATCTGCCGCCTTTAATGGATAACAGTATAGATCTATACCGCAAAGGCAGCAGTTTGTACAATTTATTTTATTCAGTGGGCAAGGAGTTTACCCACAACCCTGTCCGAATTATGAGAGCTTACCAGGCCTCTATGGCTGCGCTGAACAATCACTGCCGGGACATGGAATCCGGCCGGCTGCCGTTTGAAACCTGTGACAGTAACCGCCATAACCGGCAAGACCAGGATGTTGGCGTAAGGGACGTGACCATTGCCGTTATCGGTCACCCCTACAATATTTACGATCATTATATCAGCATGAATATGCTCAAGCGGCTCAGGGATTACGGGGCTAATGTAGTAACTGCGGATCAACTACCCGAGCATGTTTTTCGTCGCGAAGCTGAGAAGCTGCCCAAGCAGCTCTTCTGGACTTTAAACCAGCGTATGGTTGGTGCTGCCTTTTATTATTTTGACCGGCCGGAAGTGGACGGGATAATTCACGTAGCCTCTTTTGGCTGTGGGCCGGATTCTATGACCGGAGAATTAATTGAACGGTTTGCCCGCCGGGAGTCGCGCAAGCCATTGCTTAATTTAACCATTGATGAACATACCGGAGAGGCGGGTATGGTTACCCGCTTAGAAGCATTTATGGATATGGTTAGATGGCGCCGTCAACTGGATTACGTGGCAGCCACATATTATTAAAGCAATTGGAAAGGTGTAGATAACAGTGAAGGTAGTTTATCCCCATATGGGTCTAATGTGGATATGCATCAAAGCCATGCTGGAATATCTAAACGTGGATGTAATAGTGCCGCCGCCTTCCAGTAAAAAAACATTGCTGTTGGGGGTTAAGCATGCCCCTGAATTTGCTTGTATGCCATTAAAACTAAATTTAGGTAACTTTATGGAGGCCGCCGAATTAGGTGCGGACACCATCGTTATGGCCGGCGGGTGCGGTCCCTGCCGGTTTGGTTACTATGCCCATGTTGAACATGCCATCTTGCGGGACTTGGGCTATCAGTATGAATTGGTGGTGCTGGAACCACCGCAAAAACACATTGGCGATCTACTGGATAAGATCAAGCAGATTACCGGACAGCAGTCCTGGCGGCGGGTGATTAACGGTATTCGTTTTGGATATCACAAGGCTGAGGCTGTAGATAAGCTAGAAAGAATGGCCAACTATTGCCGGCCACGGGAAACCACAGCGGGTGCTACCGACCGGGCGTTACAGCATGCGCTGCAAGAGATAATTAATGTAGCTGCGCCTGAAGGACTACCGGCAGCCCTGCAAAGAGCTGTTGAGATAATGGATGCCATACCGGTGGATATACACAGGCCGGTGCTGCGCATTGGCCTGGTAGGGGAAATTTACACCCTGCTGGAGCCTTTTGCTAACCAGGATATTGAACGCAAGCTGGGCAGCATGGGGGTGGAAGTAGACCGCTCCATCTATCTTAGCGAATGGGTTAACGAGCACCTGTTTTTGGGGCTGGCTAAAAACACGCGCAGCAGCAAATTAGTCAAGCAAAAAGCAATTAAATACCTGAGGCATTTTGTTGGTGGTCATGGCCTGGAAACTGTGGGCAGCACTGTATTTTATGCAGAGCAGGGCTATGATGGAGTGATTCAACTGCTTCCTTTTACCTGTATGCCGGAAATTGTAGCCCAGAGCATCTTGCCCCGCGTAAGCGCTGAATTGGGTATTCCGGCCATGACGTTAATAGTTGACGAGCAGTCAGGGGAAGCCGGACTGGTTACCAGGCTGGAGGCATTTGTGGATTTATTGGCCAGAAGAAAGCAAACCGAGGAGGCGTTGGCGTAATGTACGGTTACCTGGGAATAGATGTAGGCTCAGTGAGCACAAATATGGTATTAACAGGTGAAGATGGCACAATAAAACATAGTATTTACCTGCGCACTCAAGGTAAACCAATTGAAATGGTGCAGCAGGGTTTGAAACATATGCAGGCGGCTCTGCCGGGCAAATTAAAGGTGATTGGTGTGGGAACTACGGGTAGCGGCAGACATCTGGCCGGGGTAATCACGGGTGCGGATATTATTAAAAATGAAATTACCACCCACGCCATCGCCGCCTCCAACGTAATGCCCGGCGTACAAACTATACTGGAAATAGGCGGCCAGGACTCCAAGATAATTATCCTGCGTAACGGTGTAGTGTCTGACTTTGCCATGAATACGGTTTGCGCTGCTGGTACCGGCTCGTTTTTAGACCAGCAGGCTGCCCGGCTGAATATTAAAATTGAGGAATTTGGCCCATTGGCTTTACAGGCCACCGTACCGGTGCGCATTGCCGGGCGCTGCGCTGTATTTGCGGAGAGCGATATGATTCACAAACAGCAAATGGGCTATAACATACCCGATATTTTAGCCGGTCTGTGCGAGGCGCTTGTACGCAACTATTTGAACAACGTGGGCAAAGGTAAAGAAATACTCCAACCGGTTGTATTCCAGGGCGGGGTAGCAGCCAATGCCGGTATGAAAGCCGCCTTTGAAAAGGCTTTAGGCCACCCGGTGCATGTACCTTCTCATTATGACGTTATGGGAGCCCTGGGTGCGGCAATGCTGGCCAGGGAAGCCACCAATCGGAAAAGCACCGGCTTTAGGGGCTTTGAGGTTGCGGACAGGGATTTTAAAGCCGGCGGTTTTGCCTGTGATGGCTGTCCGAATGTGTGTGAGGTGGTTGAAATTATGGAATCGGGGCAGGTTATTGCCCGCTGGGGTGATCGCTGCGGCCGCTGGAGTAATGCACTGACTCAGCAGGCAAGGATAAGCTAGAAAAAAGTTGATTCTTACGGGCCAGTTTGCTAATTATTGCGTATATTGTCAGTAAAGATAATTTTAATCCTTAAAATATGTCCAATTGACTAAATTAATTAAAACGTGTTAAAATGTGCAAAACTATATACAGACCTCATCTCCGCTAGGAGGTATAGAGGTGCGGTGTGCAAAAGTAGCCAACGGTGAGGAACGGGAATCCGGTGAACCGTGGTGAAAGGGCATCACCGCCGAAGTCCGGTTAAATTCTCGTAATACCGGACTGGTTTGGTATTGAATAAGTGCCGGACTGTCACCCTCACTTGCTTTTATTACTTAGAAGAGCTTACTGGGGGTGGAGAGCTATCACCGGGGAACGGAAAGGGCTGATGAAATGTATGACCTCCTTTCACTCCGCATGAAGGGAGGTTTAATTATTTCTGATCTGAACGGAGGAAATTTAATGAAGCTACAGGGCACAATGAGAATTAACGATAGAGGTCACCTGGAAATTGGCGGCTGCGATACTGTGGAACTGGCCGAGCGTTTTGGCACTCCGCTGTATGTGCTGGATGAGCAATACTTTCGGCAAAACTGCCGCAACTACAACCGGGCTTTCATGGAAAAATACGACGGTGAAGTGTTATACGCTGCAAAAACCCTGCTTACTCTGGCCATCTGCCGCATTATAGCCGAAGAAGGTCTGAGCCTGGATGTAGTATCGGGTGGTGAGTTGTATACTGCTAAAAAGGCGCGTTTTCCCATGGAGCGGGTGTATTTTCACGGTAATAACAAATCGGCCGACGAGCTGAAATTAGCTCTAGAATACAAGGTTGGCCGAATTATAGTGGATAACCAGTATGAATTGCTTATGCTTAACAAACTAGCCGGTGAAGCGGGTGTTCATGTAAAGATAATGCTGCGACTAACCCCCGGGGTGGAAGCGCATACTCATGAATACATCAAAACAGGACAAATAGACAGTAAGTTCGGCATTGTTATTGAAAACGGCCAGGCTATGGAAATTATCAAACAGGCTATGGCCTTGGAAAATATTCAGCTCACCGGGTTGCACTGCCATATTGGCTCCCAGATATTTGAAATGGAATCCTATACCCACGCAGCTGAAGTTATGCTCGGGTTTACCGCCCTGGTATACCAGGAGACAGGCTGGCAGCCTGAAGAAATGAACTTCGGTGGTGGTTTGGGGATATATTATACTTCCGCAGATGAGCCCCAGCCTGTGAGTAAGTACGCCGACATGCTGGTGCCGGCTGTGCAAACATTGGCTAAATCCTATGGTTTAATAACGCCCAGAGTGTTAGTGGAGCCTGGCCGTTCAATCAGTGGTCCCGCCGGGACAACGTTGTATACGGTGGGCTCGGTCAAGGAAATACCCGGTATTCGCACATATGTGGCGGTGGATGGCGGGATGGGCGACAACCCGAGACCGGCATTGTACCAATCACGCTATGAAGCGCTCCTGGCCAACCGGGCTGATCAGCAGCCCGAGGAGACAGTATCCATAGCCGGGAAGTGCTGTGAGTCAGGTGATATGTTAATCTGGGACATCAATCTGCCTGCTCCCGCACCTGGTGATATTCTGGCTGTTTCCTCTACCGGTGCTTATAACTATTCCATGTCGATGAACTATAACCGGTTGCCCCGCCCGGCTATGGTGCTGGTTCGGGATGGTGCTGCAGATATCATTATCGCCCGGGAAACGTATGACGATTTAATTAGAAATGATATGGTGCCGGAACGGTTAGGCGAGAGCAAAGTAGTTAGAATGGCCGGTGCCAATTAATAGCACTTTTTCTGCTCATCAAATTAATACTTGGTTATTTTATAACTGTGCCCCGAAAACAGCCTGGATGCTATTCGGGGCATGTTTATACACACCGCACAAATAAAATATGGTATAATATGAAGTTAATGCAAGGTAAATAAAATAGGTACGGAGGCACATAGTGGAAATTATTACCACCCATACCAATACCGATATGGATGGACTGTCAGCCATGGTGGCAGCCCAAAAATTATATCCCGATGCCAGGTTGGTTTTGCCCGGCAAAATGTCCCGCAATGCAGAAGAATTTATGTCGCTGCATAAAGACACTATAAATATACACAGTTTAAAGCAAATTGATTTGAAGCGAGTCAAGCGGGTAATAATTGTTGATACCAAAAGCCAACGCCGGGTGGGTAAGGTAGCCGAGATTTTAAACCAACCTGGTGTGGACGTGCATATATATGACCATCATCCCTGGGCAGATGGCGATATACGGGGTTCCTTGGAGGTAGTGGATACTGTAGGGGCAACGGTTACCCTGCTGGTGGAAAAAATCAGGGAGTCAGGTTTACCGCTTACCTCCTTAGAGGCCACCATTTTATGTTTGGGCATATATAGTGACACCGGTTCACTGGTCTTCACCAGTACGACTCACCGCGATGTGGATGCAGTTTCATTTTTACTGCAAAAAGGAGCCAACCTGGCGGTGGTGGCTGATTTTCTTACCCGGCCAATGACCAATGAACAAAAAGAACTGCTCAAGGATTTGCTGGTGAATACCCGCCAGTATCAAGTAAATGGTGCCAAGGTGTTATTGACTGGTACCAAAACGGATGAGTATGTGGTCGGCCTGGCGGTGATAGCGCATACCATTGCCGAAATTGAGCAGCTGGATGTTGTATTTGTGCTGGCTGAGATGGAGGACCGGGTGCATATAGTGGGACGGAGCAGTATACCCCAGGCTAATGTTGCAGATATATTGGAGCACTTTGGTGGTGGTGGACATGCTGCCGCCGCGGCTGCTGTAGTTAAAAACCGTGTCGCAGGAGATGTGGCCGAGGAACTACTAACTGTTATATATAATAAGATACAGCCTCCTATTTGTGCTGCCGATATTATGACTTCACCGGTCAAAACCCTGGCACCGGAAATGAGTATTGCTGAGGCAGGGCAGATTATGCTACGCTATGGCCATACCGGTTTTCCCGTGGTAAAAGGTGAAAAGCTCATTGGTGTCATATCCCGTCGGGATGTAGAAAAAGCTATCCACCATGGTTTGGGGCATGCCCCGGTAAAGGGCTTTATGACTGTCCGGGTTATATCCGTGCCCGGCAATATGCCTGTGTCTGAACTGCAGGATTTGATGATTAATCACGATATCGGCCGGGTGCCTGTGGTAGAGGCCGGTAAAATTGTGGGTATTGTTTCTCGTACCGATATACTGCGCACACTGCATGGGGAAGTGCAGACCAGGCACCGGATAATTTATAACCATCATGGGCAGGAGGGGTTGTCTGTTTACAATATTGGCTTGATTATGGAGCGGACTCTGTCCCCTACTGTACAAGGTATTTTAAAAGAAGCCGGCCAAATAGCCGATCGCATGGGGTACAAGATTTACGCCGCAGGCGGGGTGGTACGTGATATATTACTGGGCCAGGAAAGCCTGGATGTTGACTTGGTGGTAGAGGGTAATGGTATACTGCTGGCGGAAGAACTGGCTAAATTATACGATGCCCGGGTTAGACAGCACCAGAACTTTGGTACTGCGGAAATCCTTTTTTCTGATGATTTCAAAATAGATGTGGCTACTGCACGGGTGGAATTTTATGCCTATCCGGCAGCTTTGCCCCAGGTTGAAAGCTCTACGCTGCACCAGGATTTATACCGGCGTGATTTTACCATAAATGCAATGGCTGTTGCTTTAAATGAAAGTAGTTATGGTAACTTAATAGACTTTTTTGATGGCCGGAAAGATTTGCAGGAGCACACGGTCAGGGTGCTGCACAATTTAAGTTTTATCGAAGACCCCACCAGAATACTACGGGCGATCCGTTTTGAGCAGCGGTATGGCTTTAAAATTGAGCCGCAAACATTAAAATTTCTTAATGAAACGGTGAACCGTGATGTGCTCTCCAGGGTGAGCAATGAACGTATTGGGGAAGAGTTAAAACATATTTTTTTAGAACCTCAAGCCGGAATTATGCTGCGGCGCATGAATGAATTGGCGGTTTGGCCTTTTATTTTCCCCGGGGTTAATTACAGTGAGATTGAGCCGGCTCTTATGAATTTGCACCGTGCTCTACAGCAAATCATCGATTGGGGTATGAAGGTGCCTGAACCACGGTGGTTGGTTTATTTAATTGCTATCTTGCACCGGTCTGATGCCGAGGTGGCCCGTGCTGTCTGTGAGCAGTATGCAGTTGATAAAAGGTCGACCGAAAAACTGCTGGCCGCGCTCCAGGGATGGAACCGGTCTGCAGACGTGCTCCGGCAGAAGCCGCAGCATTTAAAGGTCAGTCAGCAGGCTCAAATACTGCTTCAAATGCCCTGGGAAAGCTCACCTTTGTTGCTGGCAATTTTGAATGATGAAGAGTCTCAGGAACGTTTTAGACAACTGCTCAATATAATTAGGGATAGTAAACCAAAAACAAGCGGAGAATATATTAGAAACTTGGGCTACCGTCCCGGACCGGTTTACCGGGAAGTCTTGGATGCTTTATGGCGGGAAAAGCTTGACGGCAATTTGGACACTGAGGAAGAAGAGCAGGCTTTTATGCGGGATTACCTTGCCCGGGTGACTAAAAGGAGCGAGTAAATGTTTGATTTGCCCAGTTTGTCTGAATTGTTGCTTTTATTGCCGGTAATATTAATCAGCCTGACCTTTCACGAGTTCGCCCATGGCTGGGTGGCCTACCGGTTAGGTGATAACACGGCCCGGAACCAGGGCCGCCTGACGCTTAATCCCCTGGCCCATATTGACCCGGTGGGTTTTCTAATGATGATTCTGTTTAAGTTTGGCTGGGCTAAGCCGGTTCCGGTAAACCCATATAATTTACGAACCGATCCGGAACGGGGCATGCTGCTGGTGTCGCTTGCCGGTCCAACCGCCAACATGCTGGTGGCTCTGGCTGCGTCCTTAATACTTGGTTTGGGGCTGTTCAATGCTGGTTACATAGATTACTTGTTATATCTTACTATGCAAATTAATGTTATTTTGGCTATTTTCAACCTAATCCCGGTACCTCCTCTGGATGGCTCGAAGATTTTAGCGGGGCTTTTGCCAGGACAGTCACAATTTATCTACAGTATGGAAACCTATGGTATTATTATACTGATGTTACTGCTTTTTACCGGACTATTAGGCAAGATATTATGGCCTCTGGTTAGTTTTGTAATTAATATATTATTAATGATTAGTAATATAATCTAGTCTTCAAACAATCTTCTTCTATCTACAATTTAACAGAAAAGGAGACTTATCATGCGTATTCTTTCCGGTATACAGCCATCGGGCGCTTTGCATTTAGGTAACTATTTCGGGATGATGAACAGAATGATTAATTACCAGCAAAACAATGAGTTATTTTGCTTTTTGGTCAATTATCACGCTCTGACATCCGTATTTGACGCTGCTCTGTTAAGGAAACAGACTTTTGATGCGGCCTGTGATTTCTTAGCCTTAGGCCTGGACCCGGATAAATCGGTTTTCTGGGTTCAGGGTGATGTACCGGAGGTAACCGAGCTGACCTGGATGTTGTCAAATATCACCGGTATGGGGCTGCTGGAACGCTCTCACTCTTATAAGGATAAAACTGCTAAGGGTATTCCGGCGAGTCATGGATTGTTCTCTTATCCCGTGCTGATGGCTGCCGACATTTTGCTATACGGGGCGGACAAGATACCTGTGGGTAAAGATCAAAAACAGCATTTGGAAATTGCCAGGGATGTGGCTATCAGGTTTAATAATACATATGGTGAAACCTTTGTGGTGCCTGAGGCGGATATTGAGGAGGATTTTGCCACTGTACCGGGTCTTGATGGCCAAAAAATGTCCAAATCCTATGGTAATACCATAGAAATTTTCGCTGATGAAAAAACACTGCGTAAAAAGGTGATGGGCATTAAAACTGATTCCACACCTGTAGACGAACCAAAACCAATCGAAGGCAATGTGCTTTATGATCTGTATACTTTGTTCCTGGATGAAAAAGGTAAGACAGCGCTTAAAGAAAGGTTCCTTACCCCGGGATTGCGGTATGGTGACATCAAGAAGGAACTATTTGAAGTTATTCGTGATTACTTTGCTCCCTATAAGAAAGAAAGGGATGCTTTGGTAAGGGACAAGCAATATGTACTGGATACTATGCAAAAAGGTGCTCTCAAGGCTAGACAGGCGGCGACAGTATATCTAGAGCGTGCGCGCCACAATGTGGGTCTTGATTACCAAAATTATAAATAACCTGTGGTTTAAGACAACAAACATTGCTTTAATTTATGCACATAAAACTACCGTGTGTAATTTATTAGAAGGGGTCGGCCAAGTTTATTTCAATGGCGACCCTTTTTTAGTTACGCATATTTTAGACCAGATAGCGGTAATATAAGGCATGAGGTGCAGCATGTGGTACTTAATATTAGCACTGGTGCTTATTTTGCTATTGTTGCTGCTGATCGCACCGGTTACAGTGCATATAAGATATGTGCTTAAGGAAAGAGATGATCAGATACCCAATACATCGATAACTTTTGCCACACCGGGCACAAGTGTAAGCCTGTCTTTTTTGTGGGGCTTATTGAAATTGCGTTTGCGGTTATCTACGCTAAAGTTGGTTTTCAACAGATTCGCCCCGGTATTTAAACTGCGGGCCAAGTTGTCTAAGCGCTCCGGTGACGTTTTAGCTAAAGAGAAGACCAGTATTTCAGCCGGCCGGGTACTTGATATATATAAACAGGCGATGAATGTTTACCGTGCCACTGAACCTGCCTACCGTTTTATGCTGTCGACTATCAAATTGCACCGGTTTGGCTGGTGGACCCGGATAGGCATGTGGCAGGCGGACCAAACAGGCGTTGCTGTGGGGTTGTTATGGGCAATAAAATCCAACTCTACCGCTTATCTTTATCGCCGGTTTAAAAAACCACTACCCAAACCGGAGTTGGAAATTATCCCTGTATTTGACGCGCGGGTAATAGCAACACATTTAAACTGTGTGTTTAGCTTCCGTATGGGATACCTGATCATTACCGGATTTATGGCTGCCTGGCTTTTAGTTAAAAACAGAAAAAAATTAATGCATAACAAGGGCCATAAAGGGTAAATTATTCAATAGTTGCAGCATGATAAAGGAGCTGGATATTTATGCCTGAACAAACACACCCCATTGAAGGTCTAATGAAAACTGCCATGGAAAGCATAAAAGAAATGGTTGATGTAAATACCGTGGTGGGTGACCCTGTGGAAACTCCCGACGGAAATGTAATTATTCCAATATCCAGGGTAGCTTGCGGTTTTGGTGCGGGCGGTGGTGAATTTGACTATGGCGGTAGTGATAAGGATGATAACGGCGAAAGCCAAATGCCTGGTTTTGGCGGTGGCAGCGGTGCCGGCGTATCTGTCAAACCGGTAGGGTTTCTAGTAGCGGGCAATGGTCAAGTGCGCTTAATTCCGGTAGACGGCAATGCTACACTGGACAGGCTTATTGACTTAGCGCCACAGGTATTTACTCAGATTCAAGGCATATTGGACCGGCGTGCTAACCAGGAGCAGTATTGACCAGTACTGCAAGGTGTTGAGCACATATATTTCATAATCCATACCTTTGCATGATAAATAAAAAAAAATCCCCGAAATCGGGGATTACGTTAGGAAGATGACTAATGCTAACTACATATTGATTATAGAATACCTAAAGCTACTATGTATAGCTGTAATATCTGGGGCAAATGTGAAAGGCCGGGAGTACTCCCGGTTTTTAAATTATATGGAACGGTATTTTGCTGTTATACAAGGCTCCTATCAAGCAGTTGTTTGAGCCCGGCTCGGCTCACCCGCTCATATATTTCTGAGGTATTAGTGTTATATAATCCTTTTTTTTGCATTCTCTCAAAGTAAACCGAGCCGGAGAAAGTATACTTTTTACTTAGTCCTGCGGTTTCTTTAATTTCCCGGTGCATATAAGAGATGATATCTCCAACTGTCAAATCATCCGGCAAAACTAGCGGGACCAATCCGGCCAGCAGTCGCACTGCGTTGTAACCGGCAATAAAGCCGGTAACAATAGCCTCGGTATGCCCCACCAGCGGGCCGGTTTTTTCACCGGCGCAAAACAAATTCTTCACGCCATCCACTTGTAAGGCATCATTACAGTGGCACATGGCCATAAAGCGCACTGAATTACCCCTGCCGCCCGAATAAGGATCGGCATATCTTGCGTTGGCAAACCCTTCCAAAGTGCGTAATTTTTCTAAAGGGAAGAACGGAGTCATTAGTTTAGCGTGACCGGTATCCAGAATTACTAAATTTCTGGCAAATTCAGTTAGAGCATATTGCTGGCAGGCTTTGCTGCTCAGCAAATCATCCTTGTACATGGACGGAGGCAAGGGAATAACCAGCACGCCGTTATGCTCTAGCTGTTGTACTAAATTTGCATCCAGGGAACCTTTATCAAGCTTACATGAACCGCTCATCGCTTCAAAGTGAGCAAAGTTTTCCCCGGCCTTGATTTCCGGCAGTCCTGCCTTGGCGGTAAGGCTTACACGTGGTCCGAAACTAGGACAGCGTAATATGCACATCGCGCAGCCACTGCCGAAACGGGTGCAATTTTTAGCAGGTCCCGCCGAGCCGGTGGTATCCACAAAAACATCACCGTGCAGTATTTCGTCGTTAGCTGTTACCAGCCCCTTTATATATCCATCACTGACGAAAACTTCTGTCATTCTGGTCTGCAGTTTTATCGTTACACCGCACCGGGTTAAAAAGTCTCGTATTACCGGTTCGATTTTAGTTACATCGTAGAGCATAGCGTGCCGGTGTCCTGGAAAATCGAGAAACCGGTGTCTAAAAACGGATTCAATTAAAGCAATAAAATCCTCCCCACCTAGAGCGCGGGCTTCCTCAAGGGCGGTAAACCGCCCGTTGTTACACATAATGCCACCCACCAAACCGGTACCCAGCAGCATATCGGTTTTTTCCAGCAGCATTACTTCTGCGCCTGCCTTTTTAGCTGCATAGGCTGATGCACAGCCTGCCCAGCCTCCTCCAACAATTATAACTTGCATATTCTTATCCCCCTCTAGAGGGCTAACTGCTCTCTATAACATCATATTCCCTTATGTTAATAAAGTTTCATTAATGCAAAATTTTGGTATTGATACATATTCCGGACAACCGGAACATATTTTTTTTGTTAAGGGAATGATCTAAAACATTATGCCGGTGGAGGACAAGAGTATGGTCAATTATATCTGGATGGCTATGATGGTCATTGGTGTTTTGGTAGCTGCTATTAACGGACATGTGGAAGTGGTGACCAAGGCAGCTCTGGAAGGTGCGCAGGTAGCGGTTAAGACTTCGCTTGATTTAATCGCTATCATTACTTTTTGGCTGGGTATTATGAAATTGGCTGAGGCTGCCGGCTTGGTTCAGGCGCTAGCCCGGCTGGTACAGCCCATTACCAGATTTCTTTTTCCCAGTGTGCCAAAAGATCACCCGGCGATGGGGGCAATTGTCATGAACTTGAGCGCCAATATATTGGGGCTGGGCAATGCCGCTACACCGATGGGCTTAATTGCTATGCAAGAGCTGCAAAAATTAAACCGGGGAAATTCTAAAGAGGCTACCGACGCCATGTGCACATTCCTGGCCTTAAATACCTCGTGTATTACACTTATACCCACCACCATTATTGGTATTAGGTTAATATACGGCTCAGCAGACCCGACTGAGATTGTAGGCACTACAATTTTCGCTACAACAATGGGTATGACTGCTGCTATTTGTATGGACAGGTTATTGCGTTACCTGTATTACCGGAGGAGGTGAGATAATTGTTTGGTATCGTCTCCGATCTATCTCGCTGGGCAGTTCCAATTGTGCTATTGCTGGTACCTTTGCTGGCCATGCTTCGCGGTGTCAATGTATATGAAAAATTTGTGGAAGGAGCAGAGGCAGGTTTTGGTACTGCCATTAAGACCATACCATTTTTAGTTGCGATGCTGGTAGCTATCAGTATATTCAGAGCTTCCGGTGCATTGGATATGATGACAGCTGTGTTGGCGCCGGTATTAAGCCTGGTGGGATTTCCTGCTGAAGTGTTGCCACATGCCATTATGCGCCCTCTTTCGGGTGGTGCTTCGCTGGGCATAGCTACCGACATCATAAAAACATATGGTCCGGATAGTTTCATTGGCCGCCTGGTTTCAACGATGCAAGGCAGCTCAGACACCACTTTTTACGTGTTAACGTTATACTTCGGGTCGGTGGGGATTTCCCGGTACCGTTATTCCATCATTTCCGGGCTTTGCGCTGATTTTACCACTCTAATAGCTTCTGTTTATATTGCACATAAGTTATTTGGGCCGGCCTAGCCGGAACTTTTTATTTTGCAGAAAATTGTGGTAAAATGCATGTTGAGGTGATTTAGCGTTGGAGCGGTTGCAAAAATTCATGGCCAGATCCGGAGTAGCTTCACGTCGTGGCAGTGAAGAGCTAATAGCTCAGGGAAAGGTGCGGGTGAATGGCAAGCAAGTAATTGTGCCCGGCTTTAAAATAGACCCGCTGCGTGACAGGGTGGAGGTCGATGGCCGACCGGTGCGTAAACCTGAGAAAAAAGTATACATTTTGTTATTTAAGCCTGCCGGGTATGTAAGTACGGTCACTGATCCCCAGGGGCGGCGTAAGGTAATTGATTTATTAAGCGGTATAAAACAGCGCGTTTACCCGGTCGGCCGTTTGGATTATGATAGCGAAGGATTATTGCTGTTAACCAACGATGGTGCATTAACTTATGCTTTAACTCACCCGCGTCACGAGATACCTAAGACTTACCAGGTAAGAGTACAGGGAGTGCCTGACAAGAATAGGTTGGAAGAACTGGCTAAAGGGGTGGTGCTGAAAGACGGCCCTACTGCTCCGGCTAAAGTACGGATGCTGAAGAACTTGGGGGATGATACTGCACTGCTTGAAATAACCGTCCATGAAGGCAAAAACAGGCAGGTGCGCCGCATGTGCGAGCATATCGGGCACCAGGTGCTTAGCTTACGGCGAATAAGTATCGGCCCTTTAAAAATAGGGGATTTGCAACGAGGTCGTTATCGGCATTTGACAAACCGTGAAGTTAAAATGTTAATGAAGATGGTAAAAATATCTTGATTATTTGTTTATCCTGGTACTGGCGGCAGGATATCCCGCTCCTAGCATAGAATTATGAACAAAACTCTGCTCGGAGGTGCATAAATACGTGGCTGAATTCAATCCAGACACAGAAATTAGCGTTAAAGTCAGGTTAGATTTTAAAGGGCAGGGTCGGCCCGGACGGTTTTTATTTGGTGGCAAACCTGTCGATAGGGCTGCCGAGGAGGTTCGGGAACAGCAAGTAGCGCTGCTTAGAAATGTACCGATTCAAGGCATACATATTGATGATATCGATACAAGTATTGAAGTTTATACTGTCTGGGATGACGAGAACGAAGTTAATGTTGCTTACGCGCCGGTTATTATCACTGTAACAGCAGATAATATAGAGGATTTGCTGCGTTTTATTGTCCGGGAGAGCTTTTGTAAAATTGAGGTTATTGAACCGGCAAGTATAGTTATGTCACGCTACGACCTGGAACGTTTTTTATTCAAGGTTAGTAAGGAAATGAAAAACTATGTCGCGCGCCTAGAAAGAAAACACAACTTGTAATAATAATCATTAAATAAACGGCATATATCATGTTAAAAAGAAAGGTGATATGCCGTGCGTAAAGATTTTCTTTTCTGGGGTGTTAGATTAGAACGTTGGTTGTTAAGGTTTGTCGTTATATGTGCGGTTATGCTTGTTTCCGTGCAATGGTTTACCAACGACCCGGCGCTGCAGGTTATTAGTAAAGCAGATAAAACTATAACTGACCAGGGTAATCTTGGTCCTGCGCAATCTGACTTGCATAACCTGGTAACTTTTCAGTTATTGGATTATATTGCTTTACCCAGGGCCGCAGTGCTTGTAAACGGGGAAAAAAAGAGTTATTTTGAACATCGCTATGTGACCGTACCCGTTAATGATGGTGATGAGCTGGCCATTGATACCGGTTTTTATGAGCATGCTGTTTCCTTTAAAATAATCGGAACTTATGGTAATGTTCGGGAGCCGGTAGTGGGTACTGTTATAGATGTGCAGGGGACAATTAAAAAAATCGGTACAGTGGTGATAGACTAACTACCAAGATCAATCGTTAAGCTAGTGGAGGTGTTTAGTGATGGCGCCTTTAGGCAGCAGGGAAGTCGCCCGGGCCGCTATTAAAATGGCCCTTACAGATAGCCGGGAACAGGAAAAGGAGCTAAAGCTGGTTTATTTAAAAACAGGCATTAAAACAGCAGCTGTAGACCACGGAGGCGATTTTATCGCCTCAGTAAATAAAATTATTGAGCGGTCCGTGGTAGCAGCCAAGCGGGAGGGAGTAATTCGCGAAGTGCACGCCGATGAAGGAGCTGTAGCCGGTGCAACCAGGGAGGCTATTTCCCAGGTAATGACCAAAGCTCTGGGTCTGAATGTGGGCGGTAAAATAGGCATCGCCAGGCACCAGGATCATATCAGTGTGGCTGTTTTCTTCGGGGTTGGTATGCTCCACCTGGATGAAGTAGCTATCGGCCTTGGCCACAGGGCAGTATCTTCTTAAGATGGGTAAGGTAATGCGCGGTATCAGAGGCGCGATTACGGTCGACGAAAACACGACACAAGCAATTGGAGTCGCTGCCCAAAAGCTTGTTGAGGCTATGCTAACCGCAAATAACAACCTGGCTATCGAGGATATCGTAAGTGTTTTATTTACTGTAACCAGTGATTTAAATAGTGCTTTTCCGGCTACTGCGGTCAGAGAAATAGCCGGTTTTAGCCAGGTACCCATGATGTGTGCCCTGGAAATAGACGTTCCCGGCAGCCTTCGCCGGTGTATCAGGGTGCTCATGCTGGTTAATACCTGTATGGGACCAAGTGAGATCAAGCATGTCTACCTGGGCGATGCCGCCCGTCTTCGTCCGGACTTAATTTAAAGCATGCCTGTCTTAGGCAGGTATGCCGGTTCATCAAGTACAAATGCTGTTGCACGGGAAAATCAAAAATGTTATTATATTTGCACGGTAGTATGGTTTAGTTGTCTAGTTAATAATTACTTTATGGAGCATGGCAGTATGGTAGGGGGCGATGTAATATGAAAACATAATCACTCCCCTGGGGAGTTTTTTGCATTTTTAGGCGACTTTATAACCCCAGTGTTTAATAAAATGTTTAATATATATTAAACCTAAGTATAATACAACTAATCTAACCCAATAGTTGTATAAAATGGAGGCTTAATAATGATCGTTGTGATGACTCACAATGTAGAAAACTATGATATAGATAACATTTTAAGGAAATTAGAAAAGGCAGGTTTTCAAATTCACCTTTCCCGGGGTGTGGAAAGAACTATTATAGGAGCCATCGGCGATAAAACCAGGCTGACTGATTTAAATCTCGAAGCTATGCCGGGCGTGGAAAAGGTGGTTCCTATTCTACAGCCATACAAATTAGCCAGCCGGGCTTATAAAAGTGAGCCTACTATTATAAAAGTAGGGGATTTATCCATAGGCGGGGATACTATCCATGTAATGGCCGGTCCCTGCGCCGTAGAAAGCTGGGAACAGCTGCTGCAGACAGCTCAAATTGTTAAGGAAGCCGGAGCTACCCTGTTGCGGGGCGGGGCCTTTAAGCCGCGCACCTCACCTTATTCCTTCCAGGGCCTGGAAGAGAAGGGGTTGGAAATGCTGGCTGAAGCCCGGGAACGCACGGGTCTTCGTATTGTTACCGAAGTAATGGATACTCGCACGGTAGGATTAGTGGCCAGATATGCTGATATTCTGCAAATCGGCACCCGCAATATGTCAAATTTTATTTTACTGCGGGAGATTGCCTGGGCAGGCAAGCCGGTATTGCTGAAACGGGGCTCCTCAGCTACCATAGAGGAATGGCTGTTGGCAGCGGAATATATTCTGGCCGAGGGGAACCGTGAAGTAATACTCTGCGAGCGGGGTATCCGCACCTTTGATGATTACACCCGAAATACTTTAGACCTTACCGCAGTGCCGGTAATAAAATATTTAAGTCACCTGCCGGTAATCGTAGACCCCAGTCATGCAATTGGTAAATGGCGGTTTGTTGAGCCCATGTCCCGGGCTGCTATAGCAGCGGGAGCGGACGGACTGTTAATCGAGGTGCACCCCAATCCCTCAGAAGCCATATGTGACGGACCCCAGTCTTTAAACCCGGAGAATTTCCGGGCACTGATGCAGCAATTAAACGATATTGCCGGGTTAATGGGTAAACAAATAGGTCATTTGCCATGTTAATAAAACGCTGCGCCATTATTGGTGTGGGTCTGATTGGCGGCTCAATGGGACTGGCGCTTGTTGAACGCAAATTGGCAGAGCATATCTGCGGTGTAGATGTGAACCAGGATAACCTGTCTATGGCCCTGGCTGCAGGCGCAGTTCACCAGGCGGCCGCCATGCCGGAAGCCGTTTCCGGTGCGGATTTGGTTATCCTGGCTGTGCCGGTGGGAGCTGCGCAGCACTTGTTAACAGAAATAAAACAGTATTTAAAACCAGGCGCAGTGGTCACGGATGTGGGGAGTACCAAAGAACAGGTGGTGAGACAGGCCGGGAAATGTATTAGCGGCGGTCGATTTGTCGGCGGTCATCCCATGACCGGTGCCGAAACAGCGGGCTTTAGCGGTGCCGATCCTTATCTTTTTGAAAACGCTTTTTACTTATTAACTCCTACACCGGAGACAGATACCTGCGCACTGGAAACTGTTCGGCGGCTGGTACAGGCCATCGGAGCAGTAGTAATGGAAATGTCCCCCCAGGAGCATGATCTGGTGACAGCAGCCATCAGTCACCTGCCCCATTTCATGGCTGTTTCCCTTGTTACTGCGGTGGCGGAAATGGCGGTTGGCGAACAAGCTATGGCGCTGGCTGCGGGGGGATTTCGGGATACCACGAGGATCGCTGCCGGCAGTCCAAGCATGTGGCGAGATATATTTATGTCCAATAGTGAACAGGTGCTGAAGGCACTTGAATATATGCGCAGTGCCATGGATAGGCTCGAGGCTGCCCTGCGCCGGCAGGATGTGGAAAAAATGATGCACATATTATCTAGTGCCAGTACGGTTAGAAAAAAATTGCCCTTAAGGCCTAAAGGCTATCTACCCTACATATTTGAAATTGTAGTCAGCGTGCCGGATCGTCCTGGAGTTATTGCAGGTCTGGCCGGAATGCTGGGCGAAGAGGGTATCAATATAGTGGAAATAGAAATACTGCGAGCCCGGGAGGGGTACGGGGGTACCATCCGAGTTGGTTTCGCTACTGCTGGAGAGCAGGACAGGGCTATGGAGTTGTTCCAGGCCAGGGGGATTAAATGTCGCCGGAAGGTATAGCATATGGTAGTTAAAGTGATAGAGGAGACGATATTTTGTGGAAATTGCCATAACTCCGGTGCGTGCTCTGCGCGGTGATTTGCAGGTGCCCGGGGATAAATCCATATCCCACCGGGCAGTGATGCTGGGTGCGCTGGCTGAAGGAGAAACCGAAATTGAAAACTTTTTACCTGGTGAGGACTGCCTGTCAACCATTCAGGTGGTAAAATCCCTGGGGGTAGAGGTGCATATAGAGAAAGACAGGGTGGTTGTGCGCGGCGGCGGGCTAAATGCGCTGCAGGAACCTGAGAACGTGCTGGATGCAGGTAATTCAGGCACTACCATGCGTTTAATGGCGGGCATATTATCCGGCTGCCCGTTTTTTTCGGTGCTCACCGGCGATGCCTCATTGCGCCGCCGACCAATGCAGCGGGTTATCAAGCCGCTGTCTGCGATGGGTGCCCGGATAACCTCCAGGGGAGGAAATGCTTATGCACCCATGGCTATAACAGGTGGTGCTCTTTGCTCCACCACCTACCGGTCACCGGTGGCCAGCGCCCAGGTTAAATCTGCTGTTTTGCTGGCCGGTTTGTTTGCTGACGGAACGACTACGGTAATTGAGCCGGCCCGCTCCAGAGACCACACTGAGCGGATGCTGAGTTATTTTGGTGCCCGGATACAGGTTAAGGACAAGCAAGTATCGGTATGGGGCAGACCAAAATTGCAAGGATGTAAAGTAGTTGTACCCGGTGATATATCCTCGGCAGTATTTTTATTAGTGGCCTGTGCTGTGGTGCCGGGCGCGGACTTGACGGTACGCAATGTGGGCATTAATCCCACCCGCTCCGGAGCGCTGGAGGTACTTAAGGAAATGGGTGCCAATATAATTATCTTCAATGAGCGCCAGGTAAGCGGTGAACCGGTGGCGGATATTAGAATACGCGGCAGTCGTTTGAAAGGCACAACTATTAACAGGGCGATTATTCCTTACCTTATCGATGAATTGCCTGCGTTAGCTGTTGCTGCGGCTCTGGCGGAAGGGGAAACGGTGGTGCGTGATGCCGCCGAACTGCGTTATAAAGAAACGGACCGGATTACAACCGTGGTTAAACTGCTTAGTCAAATGGGCGCTGACATAATTGAGCAGGAGGACGGCTTTATTATCCGGGGTGGCCGGGCTTTGCAGGGAACGGAATGTGAAAGTTTCGGCGACCACCGGTTGGCAATGGCTGCTGCCGTGGCCGGCTTACATGCCCGGGGGATTACAAAAATCAAGTCGGCAGAGTGTGTAAACATTTCCTTTCCTGCATTTTTTAATACATTAAATCTGCTAAGTGTGCAATAATAAACCTGGAAGGATATCACTTTTTTCAGGTTTATTTTTTTATCTTAAAGAGGATATTCCAGTAGCATGTCGAAAATAACTGGAGTATTGTTTTCTTTGGAGAGGAACACAATGGGGCGTTTGCTTAAGATTGCCATTGATGGCCCTGCCGGTGCCGGTAAAAGCACGGTTGCTAAATTAGTGGCGGAAAAGTTGGGATACGTTTATATAGATACAGGGGCTATGTATCGGGCTGTAACATTACAGGCCTTAATGGATAAAATAGATATGAGGGATGAAACAAGCCTAACCCGTTTAGCTGAAAGTGTGGGATTAGTTCTGCGGGTTGATGAAAAAGGCAATACCCGTATAGTTCTAAATGGTGTGGACGTTTCATTCCAAATTAGGACCCCATTAGTTTCCCGGTGTGTATCACAGGTTTCACAAATTCCTGGTGTCAGGCAAAGAATGATGCAGTTGCAGAAGGATATGGCTGCCGGGGGCGGCGTGGTTATGGAGGGTCGGGATATCGGCACCACGGTGCTGCCTGATGCGGAGATGAAATATTTTCTTACTGCTTCAGTGGAAGAGCGGGCCCGGCGCCGTTATGCCGAGCTTTTACAGCGTGGCTTTACAGTGACTCTTGAAGAAGTGCTTGCAGATATGGCCGAGCGTGATTATATTGATGCACAGCGGGCAGTAGCACCACTGAAGCCGGCCCCCGACGCTGAAATAATTGATTGTACCGGTATGACTGTTGATCAGGTGGTTGATATAATCACAAGCCGGGTTTCCGGGAGGTCCGGTTAATGTTCTATAGTGTTAGTAAGGCAATTTGCCTGGTATACCTTAAACTGGTGCGTCGTTTAAAAATTATCGGCGACCCCAAGTTGCCTGCTAATCAGGGCATAATAGTGGTATCCAATCATATCAGCTATCTGGATCCGGTTGTGGTAGGTTGTATATTAAATAGAAGAATCTCTTATATGGGCAAGGCAGAGTTATTTAAAATTCCAGTGCTTAGCTTTATTATTAAAAAACTTGGTACATTTCCAGTAGATCGTGAGGGTATCAAACCTTCATCAATACGCCGGGCATTGGACTTGCTTAACGATGGAAAAGTGGTCGGCATTTTCCCGGAGGGTACCCGTAGCCAAACCAGTGAAATGTTAAACCCCCATTTAGGTGCTGCCATGTTAGCCTTAAAAGGGGGTGTGCCATTATTGCCTGTGGCTCTTAGCGGTACTAAGGGGTTCTGGAGTCAGGTTAAAGTAAATGTCGGTAGGCCGATGAATTTAACTACACCCAAACGGCGGAAGATATCCAAAGAGGAAATGGAACATATTAGCCGGGAGTTGATAACGGAAATAAGCCGTTTGCTGGATATTATCGATAAATAGCGTTGGGAAGTCAGTAATCTATATTTAGGTAAAGTTGCGGTGAAGTTGATGAAGGTTAAAGTTGCCGCTAAAGCCGGTTTTTGCTTTGGCGTGAAAAGGGCTGTGGAAATGGCCCGCAAATGCCTGCATGATCGAGATGGACCGGTATATACACTGGGTCCGCTCATTCATAATGACCAAGTTATTGGGGCGCTGGCCCGCGAAGGGATAAATGTGGTTAACGATCTAGATGAAATTACCGGCCCGGGAACTGTGATTATCCGCTCTCATGGTGTGGTACCCTGTGTATACCAGCGTGCCGAGCAAAAAGGGCTTAACCTGGTGGATGCCACCTGTCCGTTTGTGCGCAAGGTCCAGAACACGGTCAATGACTTGGTTAAGCAAGATATACCCGTGGTGGTGGTGGGTGACCCACTACACCCGGAGGTACAAGGTATCATTGGCTGGTCCGACGGCAGGGCTTTGGTGGTAGCCGATGCCGGTCAAGCTGAGAAGCTGGATAAATTTCCTAAGCTAGGTGTTGTTGCACAAACAACCCAGCGGCAGGATAATTTTGAACAGGTGATCAGCGTTTTAAAGAAAAACGGAAGCCGAGTGCAAGTTTACAATACCATATGCCTGGCCACTGCTGAGAGGCAGAGGGAGGCAATGGAACTTGCGCAAGAGGTGGACGCCGTACTGGTGCTGGGAGGTAAGACAAGCGCCAATACTGCAAAGCTGGCTCAAATTTGCCGTACTGCCGGAAAACCGGTGTATCAGGTAGAAACAGCCGAAGAAATAGATTTTGCTTGGCTTAAAGGACTCCGTTCAGTCGGGGTTACGGCAGGCGCATCTACACCCGGCTGGATTATAGAGGAGGTTTGTTGTCGAATGATGGATTTTGAAGAAAATGTCAATGAAGAAACAATGGAAACACAGGTTGAGGAACAACAGCCTGAAGCTGAATCCGAACCGCAGGAAGACATGAACCAAGAAATGGAAGATGCCGTTGAGGTAAAGAACCTCAGAAACGGTGATATCGTAACCGGCGTAGTGGTCCAGGTCAACCAGGAAGAGGTGCTGGTTGATGTTGGTGCCAAGTCGGAAGGTGTTGTTCCAATTAGAGAATTATCTAATTTTAATGTAGATTCCCCACAGGATATAGTAAAAGTGGGTGATGAAATAAAAGTATATGTTTTAAAATCGGAAGACAATGAAGGACGGGTAATTCTCTCCAAGGAAAAGGCTGATGCTGAAGAAGCCTGGGCACGTTTGGAAGAAAACATGAACGAAGGCCAAGTGGTTTCTGGAACTGTACGCGAAGTAGTCAAAGGCGGTTTACTGGTAGATGTCGGTGTACGGGCATTCCTGCCTGCCTCACTAGTGGATAGGGGTTACGTTGAGGATCTGAGCAAGTATTTGAACATGGATATAGAAGCCAAAGTTATTGAGCTTAACCGGGCCAGAAGGAAGGTTATTCTTTCCCGTAAGGCTGTTCTGGAAGAAGAGTATGCACGTAATCGTGAAAATTTACTGGCCAACCTGGAAGAAGGCCAGGTGATTAGGGGTATTGTCCGCCGTTTGACTAACTTCGGTGCTTTTGTGGATATCGGAGGAGTCGATGGCCTGCTGCACATATCCGAAATGGCCTGGTATCGTATCAATCATCCCTCTGAAGTGGTTCAGGTGGGTGATGAGTTGGACGTTAAAGTACTCCGGGTAGACAGGGAGAATGAAAAGGTATCCTTGGGCTTAAAGCAAGTGCTGGCTAATCCCTGGGATAATGTTGCCGAGAAATACCCGGTGGGCAGTATAATCAATGCCAAGGTAGTGCGCCTTGCTCCTTTTGGTGCCTTTGTGCAGTTGGAACCTGGTGTGGAAGGCTTGGTGCACATTTCCCATTTAGCCGACCGGCATGTGGCTACTCCCGATGAAGTTGTGCAGGAAGGGGAAGAAATTCGGGTAAAAGTGCTCAGCGTGGCATCCGAAGAAAAACGTATCCGCCTTTCCATTAGAGAAGTTGACCATGAAAGACCAAGCAAGCCCATTCCCAGGGAAAATCAGCCAAAAAAACAAGAAGTACAGCCTGCTAATGATGGCGGTACTGTTACTATTGGTGACTTAGTGGGAGACATTTTTGAGAAACAGGAATAAGTATTCTTGGCAGGCTAAGCTGTGCAAGGAAATTTCTTTATAAAACTAGGGTATAGAGGCTATTACAGCCTCTTTTTTTTTAACTTCAGGAGCTAAGGATTAAAAGACTGAAAAGTGCACGCAGAGGGCACCGAATGGGCGCGCTTTTCTTGTCCGCACAAACATGCACACATCCGCCGGCAAACTTACTAAGGGCACATATTATCCTTTTTTCGGGGGAAACATAGTTTTACAAATAAAAGTAATTCTTTTAAGGAGGGTGCGCAATGACTCAATTACCCATCGGCATCATTGTGCTAATTATTGTTTCTATATTAATTTATTTTGGCCTGGCCCAACGCGTGCTTGACAGAATGAAGCTTTCGGACCGGGCCGCTTTGGGGATTCTAGCCCTGATGGCTGTGGGGAGTTTTATTGATATACCCCTGAGTACCGGTCGCTATGATGTATCTTTAAATCTTGGAGGAGCACTGGTGCCGTTGGGCGTAGCCGTTTACCTGTTAAGTCGGGCAGGCACATCCAAGGAATGGGGCCGTGCGTTAATCGCTGCCCTAATTACCGGTGCTGTAATATTCTGGTTTGGCAACCTTATGTCCCGGGGTGATGTTGAGCCAGGCGGGCGCTTTTTTGGCTTCCTGGATGCCCTGTGGGTCTATCCTGTCATTGGTGGCTTAGTGGCTTATATCGCAGGTCGCTCCCGTCGCAGTGCTTTTATTGCTGCTACACTGGGATTAGTGCTGGTGGACATTGCTTATTGGATCCAACTGTATTATACCGGTGCACCGGCCGGTACGGTAGCCATAGGTGGGGCCGGTGCTTTTGACGGTATTGTACTGGCCGGGATTTTGGCTGTTCTGCTGGCGGAAATAATTGGTGAGACCAGAGAACGGCTGCAGGGTGGACCATCCACCCGGGGCAGGGATGACGAATTAGTGGAAGCGTTACGCAAGCCGGGCACTATTGAAGAAAAACCCGAGCGTGCAGATAGCAGGGAGGAGGAGCAATAGTGAATAAAAAGCAGCTCACAATGGCTCTTGGAGCGAGTCTTTTAGTGCTATGTGTCTCGGTACTGGGCTATTTCGCATTCTTCAGAACCACAACCCCGGTTTGGTCGCCAAGCAATCTTTTGAACAGCACCTTGGAGGCCGATCACCGGGACGGGCAGGTATATAAAATAACCGACAACGGCAATAAACTGCTCAGCCAAATGTCCCGGACTGTTTCAATAGGAGATGAATTAATCACCGACAGCGGGCGGCACTATAGAATAAAAACAATAGACGGTTTTAATGCGCAAGCTGAGTTTACCGGTATGGACCGGGAACTGGTTGGCTATATAGACGAGTACGAAGATATTACTGTGCCTGTAGCCGGCGGGCAGGACTGGAAACAAAGACCGGTAGCCTTGTATCATACCCACAGCGCAGAATCCTATGTGCCCACTGACGGTACTGAAAGTAAACCATATAATGGCGGTATATTTGATGTTGGAGACGCCATGGCTGCAGAGTTAAAGAAAAAGGGTATAAATGTGTTACATGATAAAACACCACACGAGCCCCGGGATACCAACGCTTATTATCGCTCCCGGCGCACTGTTGCGGATTTAATGAAGAAGAACCCTGTAGCTGTAATAGATGTACACCGGGATGGTATACCCGATCCCAATTACTATAGTAAAAATATTGACGGCAAAGAAGCCACCCAGGTTCGTCTGGTCGTGGGCAGACAAAACCCTAAAATGCAGTCCAACATGGAATTTGCTAAAAGAATGATGGCTTATGTTAATAAAGTGCACCCGGGTCTAGTTAAAGAAATCTTTATTGCCAAAGGGAATTACAACCAGGATTTGATGTCCACAGCTATGCTGGTTGAAGTTGGCACCCATACTAATTCCAAAGAAGCAGCCGAAAATGGCGCAACCCTGTTTGCCGATGCTTTGCCCGGCCTGCTAGGTTTAGGCGGTGTCGCTCAAACTCCCGGTGGGTTCACTAGCCCGGGTGCAGACTCATCGGCGGGCTGGAGAACATTGGTTTGGATAATCGGTATTGCTGTATTGGGCGGAGGCGCCTTTTTGCTGATTAGTTCCGGCAGCTGGCAAAACGCTCGTAAACGGTTGAGCGGATACTGGGGCAGAGAATTTGCCGGGTTTATGGCACCGATGAAAAAACGTTTAAATAAAAAAGGTGATGAAGACGACAATGATGCATAAGAAACGATTAGCGGCTTTGTAAGTGGTGCAAATATCAAATTGGGCGTATCATGCTTTTACCAAAATGATACGCTCAATTGCTGTTAGAACGCACCCGTAAATAGGGCACAAATTCATTTTAAATTTGCGTGAGGTGAGATCCGGTTTGGAAGAATACATGGCAGTAATTTTAGCCGGCACCCTGGCAGGAATTTTGACCCGGATGCTGCTTCTCAAGTTGGATTATCGCCAATATCCCGGCTATCCCCACGGGTATATCTCTCATTTTTCTCTGGGTGCTATTGCCTCTGCCCTGGGTGCTGTCGCTGTCCCCGCGTTAATGAACAAGGATTTTACTGCCTTTACCTTTCTGGCTCTGGCTGCTCAGCAGTTCCGAGAAATTCGCAATATTGAAAGGCAGACACTGGAAAACCTGGAGGAAACAAGGCTCGAAAAACGGGGTAAGGATTATATTGAAGGTATAGCCCGTACCTTTGAAGCCCGTAATTACTTGGTGATGGGCACTGCTTTTATTACTAGTATTGCAGCCGTGCTAGCTGGTATATGGGGTGCCGCAGCAATGGCTCTAATCTTGATATTATTTAGTAAAAATTTCATGACCGGCAAGAAAATAGGGGACATCTGCGAGGTGATTCCCGCTGAAGTACATTTCAAAAACTCATTATTATGTGTCAATGAAGTTGATATCATGTCGGTTGGCTTGCCTGAAATGCGTGAGAAAATTAAGCGAGAGGCACTGGGCGTAATGATTAAGCCTAAAGATGATAATGCCAGGGCTACTTTGCATGATATGGGACAGCGCATGGCCATCACTCACACCGCAGCTCTGATAATGGGCAGTAAAAAGGAAGTGGACATACCGGAATTTACCCCGCTGGCACGTAAAAATCCAGATACCGGTGAAGTTGCTTTGTATATTATGCCTATTGAAAAAGATATGACATCTTTGATCATGGCCGTGCAAAGAACACCGTTACTGGAAAGCGCTAGCGTTAAACCACTGAAAACCCAGGCCGGGAGAATAGCATCCGATTAGTGTCTGAGCAAACAGCCCGGTTGTTGTTAGGGAAGCTTATATGTTGCCTTAACTTGACTTTTTATACTAGCCGGCAAAGGGGAGATAAGGTCACAACAAGGGGGTGGGTAAATTGGGTGAAGAAGCAAAGCAAATACTGGCTGTAATTACTACCGATAAAAGTAAAGTGACCGGAGCAGTACCCATATTTATTGCCGATAGCGAGGAGGAAAAGCAAAAAACTGCTTTGTTTTTAGCAAAGACCTTGGATGCAATGGTACATGACCTGGAAAACGGTATCTACTTTATTGTCAGGCATTGAGGGTGATTAAATATGAAAATCATTTACCACTGCTTTGGTGGTACTCACTCCTCAGTTACGGCTGCGGCGTGTCATTTAGGTATGTTACCGACAAGCATAACACCCAAGAATGAGGATTTACTGGCCATCCCTTTTTTTGATGCCAGGGATAACCACGACCACGGGAATATTACTTTAATGGGAATAGATGATAATGGTAACGACATATACTTTGTCGGGCGCAGAAGTTGTCCGCAGCTATTGGAAAATATTATCTATGGTCTGGCCAGAGAGTTTGATATTCCGCCGCATCATTTTAAACTGGTCAGTATGGAGGGTAAAATTAACTTTAGTATGCGGCTGGGAGGCTTTATGTCGCGCCGGTTTAAATGGATTTACCCGGGACGCCCGCTGGTTACCCGGGGCACTATCAATGCCTTTACAAGCATTATCAACCTGGTGCGCAGGGTTAAGGCGAGGGAATAGATGTTAAGTGAAAAAGTTAATCTTTTACAATGATACAGGGTTTCCCTATGCTGCTTTGGCAGCCGCAATTCGCAGCGGGGTGCTGCCCGCGCATCGCCCGCCTACATCCAACGAGTTGGAGCAAGTATTGGCTCAGACCGGACTTGGCAGGGGAGATGCATCGGTTTATAATCTAGGTCAAAGTAAGCAAGGTGACAGCTGCCTCGCTCTATGGGCCCGGGGTAACGGTGATATGATAGGGCGGGTGATCAAGAGTTTCCTGGCTTTGATGCGTGTTGATAATTATGAACTGGTACATATTAAATGCCGTAAAAATTTATTGGTGAAAACCGGTGTTGTATTGACCAGGATACCTGGATTACGATACTTGGGGCTTATGTTGGTATATCGTCATATATTAAAAATATACCGAGAGCTCAAACCAATAGTTTAGTGTTATACTTCTCAAGAAAAGCAAATTAGCTTTTTCTTGACTAAATATGGCAGCTATCAGATAATGTAACAAGAATGTTACATGAGGGGAGGGTCCCCATGCGGGACCGAGGCTTAATAATTAAATCGGTAGCCGACGACAGCATAGCTGATGAACTCAGGCTGCAAGCCGGGGATGTGCTTTTGCAAATCAATGGGCAAGAGGTTAATGACATGCTGGATTATCGCTATTTAATTGCTGACGAATATTTACAGGTTCTGGTGCAAAAGTACAATGAAGAGCAATGGCTGCTTGAGATCGAAAAGGATTACGACGAAACTCTGGGACTAGTATTCCAGGACGACGGTTGGGGACCCACCCGCCAGTGCGGTAACAAATGTATATTTTGCTTTGTCGACCAAATGCCCGGGCAGATGCGCCCATCACTGTATGTTAAAGATGATGATTACAGGCTTTCATTTGCTCAGGGTAATTTTATTACCCTGACCAACATTGGTCCAACAGAACTCGAACGTATCGCACAAATGCGGCTTAGCCCGTTATATATTTCAGTGCATACAACCAACCCGGTCCTGCGGCGGGAAATGATGGGTAATCCCCGGGCCGAGCAAGTTATGGACCAGCTTCGTTTTCTGGCCGATGCCGGTATCCGGATGCACACACAGGTGGTGCTCTGTCCGGGCGTCAATGACGGGTCGGAACTAAACCGCACCATTGGTGATCTCGGTGAACTCTGGCCGGCGGTATGTTCTTTAGCCGTTGTTCCAGTGGGCTTAACTGCTCACCGCCAGAAGCTCTTTAGTTTGAACACATATAACCCACGGGAAGCCCGGGAAGTGGTGCGGGAAGTGCAGCGCTGGCAAAAGGTCTTTATGGCCGAATATGAATACCCGCTCGTTTTTGCCAGTGATGAGTTTTACCTGCTTGCCGGAGCTCGCATACCACCGGCAGAAGAATATTGTGACTTTCCCCAAACTGAAAACGGGGTAGGATTGGTCAGGCTTTTTATGGATGAATGGAAGCAGTTAGCCGGGTTGCTGCCGGAATGTGTAGAGCATCCCATACATTGCTCACTGGTCACCGGAACCCTTGCGGGACCATTGTTGGCACCGGTAGCGGCTAGGCTAAACAAGATATCCGGTCTGCAGGTTGATCTACATATTTTGGAAAATAAGTATTTTGGTAAGACTGTTACCGTGGCTGGTTTACTAACCGGGACTGATCTATTAAATGGCTTGGCAGGATTGGATTTAGGCGAGCGGTTATTCATTCCTGGAGTAATGCTTCGAGCAGGTGAACAGGTGTTTTTAGATGATGTTACACTTAAAGAACTGTCCGATAAACTAAAAGTGCAGGTAATTCCACTGGAACACCCAGTAGAACTGGTGCAGCTATTAGGTTTGTATCCTTAATTAGCTTGCGAGAAGTACACTTTGGGTACAATATTTAATGTAATAAAGTTGTTATATTTTCAATGAGCTAAAACTTTTATTAAAACACTGTGCAACAGCTGGAGAGAGGTGTACTTGTGGCGAAACCAATAGTGGCCATAGTTGGTCGTCCCAACGTCGGCAAATCAACTCTGTTTAACCGCATAGTAGGCGGTCGGGTGGCCATAGTGGAGGGAGTGCCGGGTGTTACCCGGGACCGTCTTTATCAAGACGCTGAGTGGAATAACCGCTGGTTCACTTTAGTTGATACAGGCGGGCTTGACTATCAGGACGAGGGTGAAATTGTATCACATATTCGAAAACAGGCAGAACTGGCTATTGCCGAAGCCGATTTGGTGCTTTTTGTTGTCGATACACGAGCAGGCTTAAACGGTACCGATGAAGATGTCGCCAAAGTTTTACGTCGCTCGGAAAAACCTGTAATTTTAGTAGCCAACAAAGTAGAACATTTTGATAAGGCTCATGATTTATATGATTTTTACCGGCTTGGTCTTGGCGATCCCTTGCCGGTTTCAGCCGCTGAAGGTTTGAATACAGGTGACTTGCTGGATAAAATAGTAGAAGAGCTGCCACCGGTTGAAAATGAAGAAACTGAAAATGATGTAATTAAAATTGCCGTCATTGGCCGTCCCAATGTGGGTAAATCGTCATTGGTTAATGCATTACTGGGCGAGGAAAGGGTTATTGTAAGCAACATACCGGGTACAACTAGAGATGCTATTGATTCATATATCACCCGGGGGGACAAAAAGTATTCTATTATTGATACAGCGGGGATCAGGCGACGCAGTAAGATCGGCCTGTCCACCGAAAGATACAGCGTTATTCGCTCGCTGCGTGCCGTAGATCGCTGCGACATAGTACTCATGCTTATTGACGCAGTGGAGCAATTAACCGACCAGGACAAGAGGATTGCCGGTTATGCCCACGAAAAAGGCCGGGGCGTTATTCTGGTGGTTAATAAATGGGACTTAGTGGAAAAGGATGACCGCACTGCCAGCAGGTATACTGAGAACCTGCGGGAAGGGCTGGGTTTTATGCAATATGCCCCGGTTATGTTTGTCAGTGCTTTGACTCACCAGCGGGTGCACCGGGTGCTGGATGTGGTGGATTATGTTAGCGAGCAGCAAAACATGCGCATTGCCACTACTGATTTAAATCAGCTGCTGAGGGATGCAATATTGCACAATGCCACGCCCCAGGATAAAGGCAGGCACTTGAAAATCTTTTATGCTACTCAGGCATCCGTTAAGCCACCCACTTTTGTTTTATTTGTCAATGATCCGGAATTAATGCATTTTTCTTATCTGCGTTATTTAGAAAACCAGCTGCGTTCGGCCTATGGTTTTGAGGGAACTCCCATTAAGCTGGTCATGCGCAAAAGATAAGGAGTGGAACTATGAATACATTACTGGCCATGGTGATTAGCTACCTGATTGGTTCAATACCATTTGGTGTAATGGTGGCCAGGACTAAAGGCATAAATATTATGGAGCACGGCAGCGGCAACATTGGCACTACCAATGTATGGCGTAACCTTGGCCCGGGCTACGGCCTATTAGTACTGATTCTGGACGCGTCCAAGGGGTTAATTGCTGTACTGGTTGGACGACATTTCGGCGGTATTGAAACCGAGCTGTTAGCCGCTTTCAGCGCCTTGTGCGGGCACAGCTGGTCGGTTTTTTTGCGTTTTAAAGGGGGCAAAATTGTGGCTACCGGTGCGGGGGTAATACTGGCCATCTCACCCCTGGTTACACTGGTAGCACTGGTGGTTCTATTAACTACGCTGGCGATTAGCCGTTATGTATCCTTGAGCTCCATGATGGCCGCCTTATCCTTACCAATTACTATGGCGGTTTTAGGTATGGATAAGTTATATATAATTTTCAGCTGTATTTTAGTTGTTTTCGTTATTTATAAGCATCGAGCCAACATTAAAAAAATTTTTGACGGGTCTGAATACAAGGTGGTAAGGAGCAGGAGGAAGTAGTGTGGCAGTAAATGGCAAACATATTACTGTGCTGGGTGCGGGCAGCTGGGGAACGGCCCTGGCCCGCCACCTGGCCGTAAACGGCTCTACGGTCAGGCTGTGGGGCAGGCGTCTGGAACAAATAGAAGAAATAAATGCCTTTCGGGAAAATAAACGCTACTTGCCCGGTGTAATATTGCCCGGTGCTATGCTGGTCACCACAGATTTAGAACAGGCGCTGGAGGGTGCCTCTGCTGTTGTCTTCAGTGTACCTTCGCATACATTTCGGACAGTCCTGAGACAAGCGCTGCCTTTTATTAAGGCTGAAACACTTATTGTAAACACCGCCAAGGGTATTGAAGAAAATAGCAACCTCAGGTTATCTGAAGTTTTTGCCGCTGAGGCCGGCCCGGCCAGGTTAGAGCATTATGCCGTGCTTTCAGGTCCCAGTCATGCCGAAGAGGTAGCCAGAGAGATGCCTACTGCTATAGTGGCCGCCTCCACCTCTCCACATACTGCCGTACTGGCCCAGGATATATTTATGCAACAAAATTTGCGGGTTTATACTAACCCGGATATTATAGGTGTAGAGCTTGGCGGGGCATTAAAGAACGTGATTGCTCTGGGTACCGGTATTGCAGACGGGTTACTGGGTAGTGATAATGCCAGGGCAGCGCTGATGACGCGAGGACTGGCGGAAATTACCCGGCTGGGTATAGTTATGCAGGCCAATCCGTTAACCTTTGCAGGTCTAACCGGTCTTGGCGATCTAATCGTTACCTGCATCAGCAGACACAGCCGCAACCGCCGCGCCGGCATTGCTATCGGACAGGGTAAAACACTTCAGCAGGCGCTTGACAAGGTAAACATGGTGGTGGAAGGAGTTCGCACTACCCGGGCTGCCCACAATCTGGCAGCTGCCTTGGGCATTGAAATGCCCATCACCGAGCAAATGTACCAGGTTCTTTTCCACAACCTTTCCCCTCAAGCAGCCATGAAAAACCTAATGGCTCGTGGAAAAACAAGAGAAGTGGAAGAAGTTGCCCTGGCTCATATCAAGTGGCAATCCCAACAA
Organism: Sporotomaculum syntrophicum; assembly: GCF_009932395.1. Lineage (GTDB taxonomy): Bacteria > Bacillota > Desulfotomaculia > Desulfotomaculales > Desulfallaceae > Sporotomaculum > Sporotomaculum syntrophicum. Next base: position 165,841 of record NZ_LSRS01000001.1, on the reverse strand, counting down.
GGAATCGAATTATAATTTTAATTAGGACAAAAACGGCGTAGAGCCGTTTTTTTAGTTGAACGCTCGGTAACGTTCAATTACATTAACTTGATTTTCTTTGGTTCGCTATTATCTTTTATTGTGAAGTATAAACACACTTTAAAAACACCTATATATATCCTGAAAACCAGGTGCATATAGTACTAGTAGCAGTCATACAACCTGGAACAATTTTATTAGCATTTTTTAGACTAAACAGTAATAAATTTGCCGGGTAATCATATATATATAATGTTAATGTATGCCATTGGAAAAAACTGCTCGTGGACTAGGCTGGCCGTTGGGCTTTTATATACTGCTTTTCCTGCCGGTAGGGGGGATGCTATTCTGACACCGTTTTGTTAATTATATAAATTTTTGATAAGGAGGGAGTGCGTTCATGGAAAAGTTGGATATTTTCCGCGATATTGCGGAACGCACCGAGGGGGATATATACCTGGGTGTTAGCGGCGGCGTGCGCACAGGCAAATCAACTTTTATTAAACGGTTCATGGATCTAATGGTCTTACCCAATATCGAAAATGAATATGAAAGAGAAAGGGCAAAGGATGAGCTGCCCCAGAGCGGGTCCGGCAAAACGATTATGACCACTGAACCCAAATTTGTGCCCAACGAAGCGGTTGAAATGGAAATAAGCCCTAATCTTAAAGTAAGGGTCCGGCTGGTCGACTGTGTAGGGTACCGGGTTGAGGGAGCTCTGGGTTACGAGGATGAGGAAGGCAACCCGCGTTTGGTGATTACCCCCTGGTTTGACGAACCCGTTACATTTGAAGAAGCCGCGGAAACAGGTACCAGAAAGGTAATCAGTGAGCACTCCACCATTGGCCTGGTGATTACTACTGATGGTACCACAACCGATATTCCAAGAGAGAATTTTATACCCGCTGAAGAAAGAGTGGTTCAGGAATTAAAGGAGATCAACAGGCCTTTTATAGTTGTCTTAAATACGACTACTCCGGAAAGTGAAGACACTATTCAACTGGCCGATGAGCTTTCGGAAAAATACGATGTGCCGGTTCTCCCGGTTAACTGTGCGGAGATGCTTCAGCCGGACATTATGCTGATTATGGAAAAAGCATTGTTTGAATTCCCGGTCAACGAGGTTTCTATTGCTATGCCGCTGTGGGTGGAAGATTTGGAACAAAAACACTGGTTAAGGCAAAAATTTGATACGGCGGTACAGGAAACCGTGCAGCAGGTGCGGCGTCTTCGTGATATTGACGGGGCAGTGGAAAAACTGAGCGATTATGATATGGTGCAAAAGGTCAGTTTAAATAATTTAGATTTGGGTACGGGCACGGCAGCCATAGAAATTAGCTCCAAACCGGAATTGTTTTACCGGGTACTTTCTGAAGAAACCGGGTTCCAGTTAGAAGGGGATCACCAGTTATTCCGCCTGGTTAAAGAATTGGCCAAAGACAAGCGTGAATATGATAAAGTTGCCCCAGCTCTGATGGAGCTCAAGGAAACCGGTTACGGTATGGTAACTCCAGGGATTGACGATATGCAGTTAGATGAACCTGAACTAATCAGGCAAGGCAACCGGTTCGGTATCAAGCTAAGGGCAAGTGCCCCATCCATTCATATGATTCAAGCCAATATTAGTACCGAAATAACTCCCATCATTGGTACCGAAAAACAAGGTGAGGATATGGTCCGGTATATGCTGAATGAATTTGAGGAAAACCCTCAAAAGATTTGGCAATCTGAAATATTCGGTAAATCGGTCAGTGACCTGGTGCGCGAAGGTATTCAAAACAAACTGCAAAGAATGCCTGAAAACGCGCAAACCAAATTACAGGAAACTGTCAGGCGCATTGTTAATGAGGGTAGTGGCGGTCTAATATGCATTATAATTTAACCGGTCTAAAAGACCGGTTTTTTTGTGCTGTTTAGATAAAGTATTGAAAAGCGCGCGCAAAGGGAACCGAATGGGCGCGTTTTTCTTGTTATAGAGCGAAAAATTAAAAGACTTGTGTAAGTGTCGAAACTGGAAGGACAAGTATCTTGTATAATGATATACAGTTGCCAAAAAAGATATAATAATGATATAATGTCTACCATGCGTGGAAATGTATCCATACGACATGGACGGATAATAGGGGCAAGGTAAACAGTTTCCACTTGCCCTTACGGAGGTGTGCAACGTTGGCGGGCCAGGAACCGAGGTTTTTTTTGGTGCAGGAGGATATCCTGCCCGAGGCCTTTTATAAAACAGTTCAAGCCAAGGAATTATTGATGAATGGCGAGGCAGCCACGGTAAATGAAGCGGTCGAAAGGGTACAGTTAAGCCGCAGCGCTTTCTATAAATATAAAGATAAAGTATATCCCTTTGTCCGTTGGAACCGGGACAAAACTATTATTCTGGAAATGTTGCTGGAACATCGTTCCGGTGTTTTATCTGCAGTGTTGAACAGTATAGCCGCAGTGGGGGGAAACATAGTTACGATCAACCAGAACATTCCACAGCAGGGTATTGCTATCGCAACTGTGACCATTGAAACAGCAAATTTGAATTGTGATGTGGAAAATATGCTCAAGCTATTGCGTTATACCCCGGGTGTTAAAGCAGCCAAGCTGTTGGGCGCATAAGTATATCGTTATAGAGCATCTTTGCATGTATATAATATTATTTTAGCAACTTGAAAGGAGCTTTGTTTATGTCAGGTGAAAATAATATACAAATTGGCCTTTTAGGACTAGGTACAGTGGGCCGGGGGGTATATCGTATTATTACCGGGAACGCTGAAAATATCAAACGCAAGGTTGGGGCCGGTTTGGAAGTAAAAAAAATACTGGAGAAGGATACTGCCAAGCTGCGTGATTTGGAAATTGATTTAAGCAAGCAAACCACCAATATTGAGGATATTATCAACGACCCGGAAATAAAAATAGTGGTGGAAGTATTGGGCGGCATAAAGCCCACCCTCGACTATGTCAGCCGGGCTCTAGAGAACGGCCAAAGTGTGGTTACGGCCAATAAGGATATGATTGCAACGCATGGCAAGCAGCTTTTTGCTCTGTCCCAGGCTAATCATGCCGACCTGTTGTTTGAAGCCAGCGTAGGCGGTGGCATTCCGATCATTAGCACGCTAAAACAATGCCTGGCGGCCAACCGGATCACACAAATAATCGGTATCGTCAATGGTACCACGAATTATATGTTAACTAAAATGACTGAGGAAGGTTCGGATTTTACCGAGGTACTGCAGGAAGCCCAGGCCAAGGGGTATGCCGAAGCCGATCCAACCGCAGATATTGAAGGCTATGATGCAGCACGCAAATTGGCAATACTGGCATCCATTGCTTTTAACTCCCGCGTGGTCCTGGATGATGTATATGTGGAGGGTATTACCAAAATAACCGCTTCCGACATTGCCTATGCGGGTGAACTTAATTACATTATTAAACTGCTTGCGATTGCCAAGGAAACAGGTGACGGCATCGAGGTACGGGTGCATCCCACACTGATACCGTACAATCACCCCCTGGCCACGGTTAATGATGTATATAACGCCATATATGTTACCGGTGATGCCGTGGGAGATACTATGTTTTACGGCCGCGGGGCAGGGGAAATGCCAACGGCCAGCGCAGTAGTATCCAACGTTATGGATGCCGCCCGCAATTTACTGCACGAAGTGCCGGGAATTATCTCCTGTACTTGTTATGAAGAAAAACCTGTTAAGGATATGGGGGCTACACAGGTTAAATATTATGTTCGCCTGAATGTTACCGATAAGCCGGGTGTACTGGCCTCTATCGCTTGCGCCTTCGGGGATAAAGAAGTAAGCCTTGCCTCAGTGCTGCAAAAGCAAACCGACGGCAACAATGCGGAAATTGTACTGGTGACTCATAAAGTACGCGAAAAAAATATGCAAGAGGCGTTGGAAATTATCAAGCACTTATCATCAGTCAATGAGGTTGCCAATTTTATTCGTGTAGAGGGTGAGTGAACCGGTGATTAGAGTTCATGTGCCGGCCACCGCTGCAAATTTGGGCCCGGGCTTTGATTGCCTGGGCATGGCGCTAGAACTGTATAATGTTGTGGAATTCAGCAAAATTCCCCGCGGCTTAAGTATCGAGGTTGAGGGAGAGGGCGCCGGGGAATTGGCGTGCAATGAGGGCAACCTGGTTTACCGCGCCGCCAAACGGGTTTTTGACCGGATTGGCTATAAGCCCGACGGGTTGCGCATCCGGTTGGTTAACAGTATACCGGTTGGACGGGGGCTGGGCAGCAGCGCTTCTGCTGTAATTGGTGGTATCATTGCTGCCAACATGTTGTGCGGTGCCCAGCTTAGTAAACGCGAGATTTTAGCTCTGGCTTGTTCCATGGAGGGGCACCCGGACAACATTGCCCCGGCATTGCTGGGCGGCCTGGTTATCTATGCTGCGGTAGATGATGAGATAACCTGGACCAAGATAAATTTACCGGCAGGACTGAAAGCAGTGGTGGCGGTACCTGATTTCACTTTAAGTACTCGAGATGCGAGAGAGGCGCTACCGCACATGGTAACCATGCGGGACGCCGTGTTCAATATTGGACGGACAGCGCTTTTAGTAGCTGCGCTGCAAAAGGGGGACTTGTCGGTATTGGGCACAGCTATGGATGACAAATTGCACCAACCCTTTCGCGTAGGTTTGATACCCGGCTATAAAAAAGTTGTTTCAGCCGCCAGGCTGGCCGGAGCCCGGGGAGTGGCCTTAAGCGGTGCCGGACCGGCCATCATTGCCCTGGCGGATAATAATCAGGAATTAATTGCGAAAGTAATGAAGGCAACCTTTCGGGAATGCGGTGTCAACGCACGTTCTCTAATTTTGGCGCCCAGCCCGGTGGGAGCGAGAGCTTTGGAAGTATTATAAGGGGTGATTAAAATGTTAATTGTACAAAAATATGGTGGCACATCGGTGGCGGACGCCTCACGCATTAAAAATGTAGCCCGGCGGGTGGTGAAAGAATACCGCAAAGGTAACCAAATGGTAGTCGTCGTCTCGGCTATGGGCGATACCACCGATGATTTGATTGCTTTATCCCGGCAAATAACTGATAACCCATCGCCCCGCGAGATGGATGTACTGCTGTCCACCGGCGAGCGAATATCCAGTGCCCTGCTGGCTATGGCCATTAAAAGCCTGGGGGTGGAGGTTATATCTCTAACCGGGCGGCAGGCCGGCATCAAGACAGATATGGTTTATAACAAGGCCCGGATAATTGACGTGGAAAGTGACCGTATGCGCGAAGAGCTGGCTAAGTCTAAAATATTAATCGTGGCCGGTTTTCAGGGCTTGAACCAATACGGTGATATCACTACGCTGGGCCGGGGCGGCTCGGACACTACCGCTGTGGTGCTGGCGGCTGCGCTCCAAGCTGATTTGTGCGAGATATATACCGATGTGGACGGTGTATATACAGCCGATCCCAGGGTTGTACCCGAGGCGCGTAAGCTGGCAACCATTACATACGATGAAATGTTGGAGCTGGCGCACCTGGGTGCTGGGGTGCTGCATCCCCGTTCGGTGGAGTGTGCCAAACATTATGGTATACCGCTGCATGTCCGGAGCAGTTTTAACGATAACCCGGGCACCATTGTAAAGGAGGAAACGGACATGGAAAAAGATATGGTTATTACGGGTGTTACATATAACAAAAATGTGGCTAAACTGTCTGTTTTTGGTGTGCCCGACCAACCGGGCATCGCTTATAAGATTTTTAAAAACCTGGCCGATAAGAACATTAGTGTGGATATGATTGTGCAAAGTGCCATGCGCGACGGCATTAACGATATCTCCTTCACAGTAGCCCAGGATGATTTGCCTGTATCAATAGAATCCATCGAAGAAATCGTTAAAGAAATCGACGCCCAGGGTTACGCCCATAATGCCGATGTAGCTATGGTATCGATTGTGGGAGCCGGGATGAACAGCAACCCCGGTGTAGCTGCCATGATGTTTGGAGTGCTGTCGGAAGAGGGGATCAATATACATATGATCTCCACCTCGGATATCAAGATATCCTGTATTGTGAAAAATAAAGACGCCGAGCAGGCGGTAAAAGCACTGCATAAAAAATTTGGCCTGGATAGGATTGGGCCAAACTAAAAGCCGTCGCACTTACGCTAAAAATCAGAGAAAAGTATACCGGAGGTGTACCATGAAATATATAGTTGTTTTAGGCGACGGGATGGCTGATTATCCGCGTCCCGAACTGGATAATCTCACGCCGCTGCAGTACGCTAAAACCCCCCATATGGATAGTTTAGCTGCGCGAGGGGAAACCGGGATGGTGAAAACCGTTCCGGACGGGTTCCCACCGAGCAGTGATGTGGCTAATCTAGCGGTAATGGGTTATGCACCGGAAAAATATTACACCGGCCGCTCACCGCTGGAAGCCGCGAGTATGGGTGTTGAGCTAGCCAAGGAGGATATGGCCTGGCGCTGTAATCTGGTAACCCTGTCGGACGAGACTGCTTATGCCGCAAAAAAAATGGTTGATTATAGCTCCGGTGAGATAACCAGTGAGGAAGCTCGTGAATTAATCGAGACAGTGCAAGCTGAACTTGGCACAGCGGATAAACAATTTTATCCCGGAATCAGCTATCGTCATCTGATGGTCTGGCACAATGGACCTGAAGACACTGCAGTCACGCCGCCTCATGATATTTCCGGCCGGGTCGTGGGCGATTATCTGCCCAAGGGTGCAGGTGCGGATACACTGCTGGAAATTATGCAGCAAAGCTATGCTCTGCTCAAAGAACACCCGGTGAACCGGTCCCGGGTGGAGAGAGGACTGCCGCCGGCTAATTCGGTATGGCCGTGGGGCCAGGGTAAAAGGCCGCAACTGCCGTTGTTCAAGGATTTATATCACCTGGACGGGGCGGTTATTGCCGCTGTGGATTTAATAATGGGCATTGGCACCTGCGCTGGTATGCAGGTAGTTAAGGTGCCCGGTGCCACGGGTAATATCCATACTAATTTTAGAGGCAAAGCCGAGGCAGCGCTGGCAGCGCTGGGCAGTGGGGCAGATTTTGTTTATCTGCACGTAGAGGCTCCGGATGAGGCAGGGCATCAGGGAAATACCGAGCTAAAGGTGCGGGCTATCGAGGAAATAGATGGCCAGGTGCTGGGAGTACTGCTGGAGGGTTTAGCGGATTTCTCCGACTACCGGATAATGCTGCTGCCTGATCACCCGACCCCGCTAAGCATTCGTACCCATACCGCCGAGCCGGTACCTTACGTAATAGCGAGCAACAGCATTTCAAATACCACAGGAAAAACCTTTAGCGAATCATCTGCGGCTGAAACCGGAATTATGTTGCCCGATGGCCCCTCGTTAATGCTCAGGTTCCTAAGCTAAATAAAAAAGTGCCGGGTGTAGGAAGTTTACACCAGGCATTTTTAGTATTGTCAATTAAATGAAAATCGTCTATAATATATTTAGATAATTTTCAAAATATCTAACTACTGGTCGGTGATATGATGCTTGATGTTTTTTTTAAAGCGCTGTCCGATCCCACTAGGCGTGAAATACTCAAAATACTGCGCCAGGGTGACTTGACAGCGGGGGAGATTGCCGAACACTTTAATATTTCCAAACCAAGCTTGTCTCATCACCTAAATGTATTAAAACAGGCGGATTTGGTGTTGGATGAAAGAAAAGGCCAGTATATAAGCTATTCCTTGAATACCTCGGTATTTCAAGACTTATTAGCCTGGTTTGTGGATATGTTTAATCAAGAAGACAGGGGTGATAGGGTTGAGAAAAAAAAATGAAGATGCCTTAAAATTCACCATAGGTTCACAGCTAAGGTCTGATTGGCCCTCCATTCTGCTGGTTATAGCATCTTTTTTCGCAGGTGCGCTGGTTTACCCGCATTTGCCGGAACAGGTACCATCACACTGGAACATTCATGGCGAGGTGGATGATTATTCTTCACGCCTCTGGGGTGCTTTTGGTATACCATTGTTAAGTGCAGGTATTTATCTGCTAATGCTGTTTATGCCTCTAATAGACCCCCGTCGTGACAATTACGTTAAATTTAGAAAAACTTACCAGGTACTTAAGCTGATGCTTATTTGTTTCCTTACCGGTCTTTATGTGATTACAATATTGGCCGCACTGGGTTATAATGTTCCGGTAGGCCGTTTGGTGCCCTTTGGCGTATCGCTTATGATTGTAGTGATTGGCAATTGGATGAGCAAAATACGCTATAATTATTTTGTCGGTATTAAATTGCCCTGGACCCTGGCCAATGAGTATGTTTGGCAAAAGACTCACCGCATGGCGGGGCCGTTATGGGTGGCGGCAGGCCTGGTCGGTATGGCAGGCGCGATCATCGGGGGGCAGGCAGCGGCGGTATTATTATTTGGTGGCCTGATCGTAGCTGTGGTAGTACCGACAGTTTATTCATATCTGCTATATAGAAGAATAAGTGATAAGTAAGATGTTGAGGGGGAGTTAATGTGGATAGCTTCAGCAAAAAACGGCCTTCCTTTGATGAGTTCAAAGTTTGGTTTATGGATGAAGTGCAACGGTATACAAAAACAAATTATGATAATACGTACCTGCCCTGGACCAGTATTGGCAGCGATGAAACCCGTGAGGATATAGTTGAATCATTTATGCAAGTATTGGAAAAACGGTTTGGCTTTCGCCCTGTGATTGAAGAGCGTCTTAGTACCATGAACGGAGCTATAGAAAGTGTGGTAATTAGAATTTATCATGTTTTTTCGACTATGTTCCTGGTGGATCATATCAATGAAAAAATGTACGGACAGCGTAGCAAAAAATAAACTAACCTGTAAAGACAGAATTTACCTCTTGTCCAAGTTACTGTATGTCTATATAATTAACCAGACAACTTGGTCAAGGAGGTAAAGTTATAGGATATGGTTAAAAAATTAATACTACCTAAAAGGAAACTCATTTGCCTTTTACTGCTGCCTGTTTTACTACTGCTGTTCCCGGCAATAAGTATAGCGCAGGTGCATACAGTAAGTAAAGGCGATAGTATTTATCGTATCTGCTTGATGTATGATGTTAACCAGTATGCTCTGCGCTATAATAACAATTTATGGACAAATAATATAAACCCGGGTCAGCAGTTGAATATTCCGGTTAGGTATACGATTAAGCAAGGTGATAGCCTTTATTTAATCGGAAAAAAATTCGGCACCGATGTTAATAGAATAAAGGCTATTAATCAATTAAAAAGCGACATAATCAATCCGGGGCAAGTATTATATTTACCATCTAAATCTAACAAAAATACATATTCTAATACATATTCGGAGCCTAATATCCAAAACGTAAGCCGGGGCGGAGCTCGCTTAAGTATGGCCGATTTCGACTTGTTAGCGCGCATTATTACTGCGGAGGCCGATTCTGAATCCTATGCTACCCAGGTTGCCGTGGGAGCCACTGTCCTAAACCGGGTGGACAGCCCGCTGTTTCCTAACTCGATTCCCGGCGTTGTTTACCAGGTTAGTGAAAACGGCAGATACCAGTTTGAGCCGGTGCTCAATGGATATATAAATAAACCGGCCAGTGAGTCTGGTAAAAAAGCTGCTCTGGATGCGCTAAATGGGGTAGATCCCACCAATGGAGCTCTCTACTTTTTTGAATCCTGGGTACCTAATAAATTTTTGCAGTCACGTCCGGTAAGCAAAGTGATGGATGCGTTTACTTTTTCCTTTTAATAAAATTAAGCTGCTAAAATAATTTAGAATAACCGTCATTAATGGCGGTTTTTCTTTAAGGTAATATGGGCTGAATTATATATTGGAATAAAAAAAAGGCTCCGATTAACAGGAGCCTTTTTTTTATGGTGGGGCTAGCTGGTTTCGAACCAGCGACCTCTTGAATGTGAGTCAAGCGCTCTCCCGCTGAGCTATAACCCCGTCTACTGACGGAAGTAAGTATACCACAACTTATAGGTTTATGCAACATGAGACGCGCAGATAATACAGGAAAAACAACATACAAGTATGCTCGAATAGTAAGATGTATATGTAGCCGGCTCTAATATCAGCGATGGTTTGAATTCGGTTCCTGCCGTCTACTTGGAAAATTTCGGCCTAAGTTTTCTATCCACCTAATGGGGTTGGGTTTAGAACCCAGTAAGTATTTATGTGAGTTATTCTCATCCAGTCGCAAGATATTGTTTTTTAATAATATCTTAAATGTTAAATATACCGGTACTCGGGGTGATTTTTTATAATCACTTCGCTCTACAATTTCATTTGTTAGTAAATCAACAACATTACTTGTTTTAACATAACCATTTTGATGGATTAATTTAATAGCCGTTAAAGATATTTCCTTAAAAAGTTCCAGTGGTATAATGTTTGAATACGGAGTTCCGCTCTCATTTCTTTCCGTTGCTATCCTAACAGCACCTTGATTAATTTCACATGTTGTACGCATGGTGATTTCTTTTTTTCCATCTTCCCGCCGTTTAATGCTTGGTGCTTTCTCAACTTTGTTACTAATTACTTCCTGCCATAAACTTTTTAATTCAATTATTTGCTCTTTAAATTTTTCAACCCTGTCAGCTCTGGATAGAATTAACCAAATTTCGTTTCTCTTTTTATTTGCCGCTAATTCCTTAATATGATGATGTAAAGCATCATCATATTGATTAACTGAATCATATAAATGCTCAATAGCATTAATTACGTTATTAAAAGCTGAGTCCAGGTCTATGCTATCTTTCATTGCACAACCTCCTCATAAGGTTCATTTAAAGTTTCATTAAATATTTATAACTATAATAATATTATCATTAAATTGCAATAAACTTTTAGAATAAATAATTAGTTTTATAATTTTTCTATTGCTCTTTAGAAATTATAAAATAATTAATTTATCTATTTTTTTACTAACGGAGTATTTTGTGGAAATTTGTCGACAACTTATAACATGCTATAAACGCTGAGTGGACGGTATAAACAAACAACAAAACTGAAATAATTGACGTATAAAAACCACCGGCAAAGTTGGTGGTTTTATAAACAAAAAGGATAGAGCTATTCGACTCTATCGTGGTCATTACCGGTGATTAGTTATGAAAATAAATTCAAACGGTTCAAAAAGTTACAAGCAAATCAAGGGCCGGGATGTAGTATTTGTATTTGGTGCCGGAGCGTCCTATGCAGATGGTGCTCCGCTGCAGAAAGATATACTGCCACTCATCATGTCCGGTGAGCTTTTGGACATTCGGAACTCAAAAACCGGTCAATCTGTTACAGAATTTATCGCAGATAACTTTGCCTGGGATAATCAGGTTCCAATATATCCCACACTGGAAACTGTATTCGGCTTTTTAGATTACTTCATCAGCCAGGACGAGCATTTAAGTGCCCAATATCCCAATGCCCGGATTCGTGCCATTAAAGAAGGTCTGATTAAGCTAATTCATTATGTGATCAGCGTAAAATCAAATGAACAAAGCAGGACATACTGTGCCTTTTGGGAAGCTATATACCGGTATAACCCCAATATTGCTATTCTGACCTTAAACTATGATACTCTGCTGGAAGATGCCTTTAGCATGGTGCATGGCGGCAGGAGTAACATCGATTATGCTTTGCATTTAATGAATTATGATTTTGCCGGAACAAAACAACCTGAGTACTATCGGAATAACCAGGCCTCTATGAAAATAATGAAGGGTCACGGCAGTTTAAACTGGAAATATTGCCATTGCTGCAAGCAAGTTCTGCTTACTCCCCGGGATACCAAGATAGACTTGTTTGACAAGGATAATGGTAATGACAAAGGTGGTTCAGCAAAACATTATTGCCCGGTTGATGCCTCCGAATTTGAAACACTGATTATTCCACCGTCACATATTAAAAAAATTTCTCACCCGGTGATTTCACAAATACTCAGCGAAGCTATGCGGGAAATTAGATCATGTAAGAAAGTGGTATTTGTAGGTTATTCATTTCCTGATGCCGATGTTCATTTTAAAGCTTTGTTTAAAAAAAGCTTAATCCATGGTCAAGAAGTAATAGTTATAAATAATAGTAAATCCAAAACATTAAAATATAATTACCTGGCATTAACTGATAATGTGCAATTTATCAAACTATCATTTGCTGAATTTCTTGGCCATGAATCTTTGGTAAAAGAAATATTAACGGTTAACGACGGCAGCTTCAGCGACAGAATAAATTACAGGCCCTTTTATGATAAGGTTATTGATATGTTGAGGCATAACTAACAAGCATTATTGCTTGGTATAGTCATTGCCGGTGGTAATAAATTCCCCGGATAAAACCGGTGCTATATCATACCGGTTAAGCTGTGCACACCAGCGCAGGTCATCCTCCAATCCCCGGCGCAGCAATCTTTGGCCATGACGTCCAGCCATCAACCCGGACAGAGGATCATGATAATAAAAACGGGCCAATTCATATGCCGCTATGGGCAGGTCATCTACAGCCATGCCGGCAGCTAGCCGACTACTATCTTCTCCGTTGAGGTGCTTCATTATTTCCATAAAAACAAACCCTGCACCAAGGGTATCTTCAAGTGAAAAGCGCCCCCCTGTACCCGCACATACCAAACTGACATCCAGCCCTTCCCGAAGGACAGCCTGGGCTACAGCACGGGCATTAAGCAGAGAGCCTGTGAACACCTTATAGGCAGATTCAGCCCAGCGAATAGCTTTTGTGCCATTGGTTGTCGTAAGGATTAATACATTGCATTTTTGTGCATCGTTGCTAATGCCCACATTCGGGCCGCCGATAAACTCAAGCGGTGAATTACCGTGGGGAAAACCTGCAATTTTATCTCCTCCCCGCTCACCGGCCGGCACAAAACCATGCTTATGAGCCATGACCAGGGCAGTACCGGCATCTGCAACCGGGTAGACTCTCCGGTAACCTGAAGCCAGCGCTGTTACGATGGTGCTGGTGGCACGCAATACATCAAATACAATCGTTGTGGTTTCATGCAAAACATCCGGATTGGCAGCAGTGGCCACGGGTATTAAACTAACCTGCAAAACGCTTCATCCTTTCTTCAGATCATACCCCTATTGTATTATATGCACCCGTAAGATTAGGGCCTTTCACTCTCCATAGTTCTCATATACCCGTGCCTTTAAAGCATCTGTAATTTATCTTATTCATCTTAGCGCCTGTGTTATTGATCTGTGTTATGCTTATGGTGAAAGTATGTAATTTGCATATGCAGGCATTATATAAATTGAGCCTGTGGTAGGGGGTGTGTTTTTGCGGTTGCATCTGCAAAAGCGGTACAAGCATTTCCGGCGCTACCGGGAAATAGCCAATGTGCTGGTTAAGCACGGCTTTGGTTATTTGCTGAACAGTCTGGGGATGGCGGAATTTTTTCCGACGGGACAGCTGCCAAAGGATGCTAATAACCTTCCCGAAGAAACTAAAGCAGTACGTCTTCGCATGGTATTGGAGGAGTTGGGCCCAACCTTTATCAAACTTGGCCAGCTGTTTTCCACCCGGTCGGATTTGTTTGCCCCGGTATATATCAAAGAGTTGGAAAAATTACAAGATCAAGTACCCCCGGCAAAATTTACGGAAATAAGAGAACTTCTTGAGCTGGAACTTGGCCGGAAGCTATCTCAAATATTTAGTTATTTTAATCCGACGGTACTGGCCTCCGCGTCCATAGGTCAGGTGCACGAGGCGCAGTTGATTGACGGCTGCCGGGTGGCTGTAAAGGTTCAGCGGCCCGGTATCCGGGCTAAGATGGAAGTTGACTTGGAAATTCTGTATGATCTGGCCGGACTCGCTGAAAGACATACTTCCTGGGGAGAGATTTATAAATTTACCGAGATGGTGGAAGAGTTTGAACATATTCTTCAGGAGGAACTTGATTTTATTCTGGAAGCCAGGCATGCTGAAACGCTGGCCTTAAATTTTCCTGACGAGAAGTATGTTATCATCCCTAATGTGTACTGGGATTACACAACCAAAAAAGTAATTACTCTTGAGTTTTTAGACGGCGTAAAAATTACGGACCAAGACAACCTGGCTGCAATGGGCCATGATCCTGCGATAACAGCCCGCCGTTTGGTGGAAGCCATGCTGAAGCAAATACTTATGGACGGGTTCTTTCATGCCGACCCGCATCCCGGTAATTTATTGGCAATGCCGGGCGGGAAACTTGCTTTTCTGGATTTTGGCATGATGGGTTACCTGGAAAACGAGTTGCGGGGGAAAATTATCAATCTTGTATTTGGTTTGCTCCACAAGGATTCCGAGAAAATATTAAAGGCTATTATGAGTCTGGGTGTAGTTCCGGCTCATGTTAAAATGCACCAATTAAGAAGGGATATCGAACACCTGCGAGAAAAATATTACCAGGTTCCCCTGGGACAGGTAAGTGCAGCCGAGTCGCTGGGGGACATAATGGACCTGGCCTACCGACACCGGATTAAGGTGCCCGTTGAGTTTAGTATGGTAATGAAAGCCTTAATCATTACCGAGGGTATAGCCACTCAACTGGACCCCGGGATCAGCATTGTGCAAGTAGTTGAGCCGCTGGGACAAAGACTGTTGCGGAACAGGTTCAGCCAGGAGAGTATAAGAACGTTTTTCCGGGATAATATTAACGAATACCATATGCTTTTTACCCGCCTGCCCGGGCAGTTAGGACAAATTATTGAACTGCTCACCAGAGGGGAAATTAAAGTAAAGGCGGAGAACCCTGATTTTGGACGGGCGCTTCTAAAATTAAACACTATGGTAAACCGCCTTGTGTACAGTATTATCGTGGGGTCGATAGTGATTAGTTCATCGTGGTTGATAAAAGACAGGATTACTTTTTGGGGAATTCCGCTGGCGGAGATAGGTTTTGTATTTGCCGGGATATTGGGCTTCTGGTTACTGCTGATGATCATCAGATCTAAATTCTATTGAAGGAAGGTACTGATATGAGCAGGGTAAATTGTTTCATCGAAGATTGCCGTTTTAATAATCAAATGAAATGTAATGCATCCAAAGTATTTGTTAAACTGCGAAGCAATTATCCTAACCGTCAGGCTGACCGTTCATTGTGCGGACACTATCGTCCAATACCCTAACACTAACCGCTTTTTTCTGCAGTTGAAATGATTTTAGAAGGGGACAGGTACGGGTATTCTGTCCCCTTCTTTGGCCTTGGAATTAAGTTGTCTTGTAAATTAAAACTTGTTGATTACCAAACCGGTGATCAGCTTGGGGTAAAAGAAGGTTGATTTTTGCGGCATTTTTTCCCCATTGGTGGCTACTTCGGTAACTTCTGCAATAAGTGTGGGATTCATTAAAAAGGACATCTGGCATTGTCCCTGATCCACCGCTTGAATTGCTTCTTGGGCGTCCCGGGTGTATTTGATTACATCACCGGCGGCCACAGTCTGCATATCTATACCCAGCTGGTTTTCCAGGATTAGTTTTTGCAAAATCGATACATCCAGCCGGCGCCAGGCAGTTGACTTTTCAGCGGGCATTTTACGATTTATAATCTCTTCATCATGCAGGGTTAATGTATAATATGTGTTTTCCCCCGTATACAGTCCGAAGACCTGGCGGTGAGCGGTGCCGCCATTGCCCTGAAATTCTGCTAAACGATTCATTAATTCAGTAATTTGACCTACGTCTGTGGCAGTAATCTTTTCTACTGCGAAGTCCTCCTGTAAATTCGCCAGCAGTTGTTGCTTGTCCACATTGCTTTCCACAACCATCCGGTGGGTGGGTAAGATAACCAGACCGGGGTCATATAGATTAACCAGAGTCATCATAATTGAACCGGCAGCAATATTGTCGGGATTTTGCAGGGCATAATTTAACGCAGTTTCGTACCGGTGGTGACCATCAGCAATAAAAATGCGCTGCTCCTGCATTAATTGCTGCACTTGCTCGACCAGTGCTTGATCGGTGATGACCCAGAGCCTGTGTCCAAGTCCATGCTCATCAGTAAAATCAAAGCTGCCGGGAGTATTTTGTACTGCATTGAGCAGCAAACGGTCAATCTGGCGTTCCGGGTCGGTGTATAACCCGAATATTGGGCTAAAGTTGGCCCCGCAGGCTTTCATTAGAGCCAGCCGGTCGGCTTTATGCTTGGGCATGGTTTCTTCGTGTGGCAAAACCACGCCATTTTCGTACGGTTCCAGTTTGACCCGGCATATTATCCCGGTGCGCACCATTGTCCTACCATCCACATCAAATTGCTGCTGGTAAAGGTAAATAGCCGGCTGGTCCTCCGGTTTTAGGATACCTTCGCTCTGCCACTTCCGGAAAAAATCTGCTGCCCGGGTGTAGCGGTTATCCATATCATTATCGGAGGGTGTAATTTTACCGTATTCCAGGCGAATAACGTTGTAGGGGTTAATCTGATAATATCCTTCCTGGGCGTCGGCGTCGATTACGTCGTAGGGTGGTGTTACCAGTTCCTTGATGTTACCGGCTTTTTTTTCATCATAACGAAGGCCTTGAAATGGAGTGATGGTGGCCATTTTTTTCCCTCCTATATGTTTTTTCTTGTCCATCTGTTAGAATCCCTGGTTTTGTATTTGTCCATCATTTTAACAAATGCTTCGTTAAGGTTAATGCCCAGTGAGTTGGCGTAACAGATAACAATAAATAATATATCCGCCAGTTCCATTTCCAAATCGCCTTCCGGTTCTTCCGGTTTTTTGGGCTTGGAACCAAAACGGTGATTAACTTCCCTGGCCAGTTCTCCGACTTCTTCGGTAAGACGGGCCAGCATGGCCAGCGGCGGCCAGTAACCTTCTTCAAACTGACCGATCCAGCTATCTACTGCTCTTTGCATTTCCTCAATATCCAACCTGCCAAGCACTCCCTAATGGAATTAAAAACATTCATATTTTACCACAGTTGTTATTTAAAAAACAGGATTGCTGTGCTAAAAGGAATATTTGCGTGGTTAATTTCGTATAGTTTACAGTTAGTATTGTTTGCATAAAGGGGTGAATAAATTGACTAAACCGGTTTGGCTGGTAATGGATAAAAAGATTTGGCTGGGGTTATTGTTGGCAGTATGCCTGCTGTTCGGAATTTATAAAATTAGCGGAGCTTATTATGCCAAATTTATTGTGCCTCCGGAGGAGCTTTTAGCTTCGGCTATGGAAAAAACTCTTAACACTGCTTCATTTCGCTTTAGTATGCAGGTAAAAATGGGTGGTAATGTTATCTCGGATGTTAAGGGTGAGCGGGTGGCACCGGATAGCATCCATATCAAAGGAACCATGCAGGATATGCCGGTGGAATTTATCCATACCGGTGAGCAAACCTTTCTGAGGAGTTACTGGTCTGATAATTGGACCAGCTTGGAGGGCAACAAAATGGCCGAGTCCGATCTTTTTGTTACTGAGTTTAACCCGCTGGGCAATTTAAATTTCAAAGCAGTCCCCTTCATTAAAGAAATGGATGCCGAAGAAATTGATGGCGATAAATTCAGGGTGCTGGAATTTAAGCCTATAGTACAAAATGAATTAATGGAATTAAGTTATGATGATTTTGTCTACCAGGTTTGGGTTCTCCCGAACGAGCAGGTGATTAAAAAAGCGCATATTGAGGCTACCGGTAAAAATGGCAAAAAGGATAAACTGGAGATCACTTTGCAAATGTGGGATTTCGGCAAGCAAATAACAATTGTTCCTCCAAAAATGTAACATCGGGTTCGGTAGATTGACAATCTTTTTAAAGCCTTGTTATAATAGTCCAGGTTTAATATTAGGAGGAATTAATATTGCACCCGGATGTAGAAAAACTTCTGTTTTCGAGAGCGGATATTGATAACAAGGTACATGAACTGGGGAGTATAATTTCCAGGGATTATGCCGGCCAAGATCTTTTAATGGTTGGAATTTTAAAAGGTGCCGCGGTGTTTATGGCCGATTTAATCAGGGCTATAAGTATCGACGTGAGCATAGATTTTATGGCCTTATCCAGTTACGGGGCCTCAAGCAAATCAACCGGTGTAGTGCGTATATTAAAGGATCTGGATAAGAGCATTCAAAACCGGCATGTGCTCATTGTTGAGGATATTGTTGATACAGGGCTGACCCTGACCTACCTGCTGAAAATCCTAAAGGCTCGCAACCCGGCCGGCGTGCGTATTTGCACCATGCTGGACAAGCCCTCCCGGCGGAAAGCAGACGTACCTGTGGATTATAATGGCTTTACTATACCTGATCATTTTGTGGTGGGCTATGGTCTTGACTATAATGAAAAGTATCGGAATTTGCCTGAAATATATGTACTAAAAGAGGAAATTTATCGAAGTAAGTAGTATTTAATATAGTCTATATTAAATTAGTACCACAGGAATTGATTTGTGGGGAGGAAATATAAAAATGTCTATACCCGAACGGGAGATGGTCATAGTCCTCGATTTTGGCGGGCAATACAGCCAACTAATTGCCCGTCGCATTCGCGAGGGCCATGTTTTTTGTGAGATGCTGCCTTTTAACACCCCGCTGGCTGAATTGGAGGCCAAAAAACCGCGGGGCATTATATTTTCCGGAGGCCCGTCAAGTGTGTACCAATCAGGTGCCCCGGTTGTCGACAAAGCAATATACGATTTAAATATTCCTATTCTGGGCATTTGTTACGGTATGCAGTTGATGGCGCTGCAACTGGGCGGCCAGGTTAACCGGGCCAGCCAGAAGGAGTACGGCAAAACAGAGCTTGAGGTGGTGCCCGGCAGCGGTCTGCTTGGCAGTATGAGCGAGCGGGATCATTGTTGGATGAGTCACGGTGATCTGGTTGAGGCACCCCCACCCGGTTTTAGTATCCTGGCTCGCACCGTTCATGCCCCGGTGGCCGCGATGGCAAATGAAGAACGCGGTCTTTATGCGGTGCAGTTTCACCCGGAAGTGGTGCACACCCCCAAGGGACTGGATATACTGCACTATTTTCTATATGATATCTGCGGCTGTACCGGCAGCTGGACAATGGAATCCTTTATTGAGCATACCGTGGCGGAAATCAAGCAACAGGTGGGCAACCGGCAGGTGATTTGCGCCTTAAGCGGCGGGGTGGACTCCTCGGTATCCGCTGTACTGGTGCACCAGGCCATTGGAGAGCAGCTGACCTGTATATTTGTGAACCACGGGCTGTTGCGTAAAGGGGAGGCTGAGGCAGTACAGCATTTCTTCCGTGACAGCTTCAATATTAACTTAATTTATGTGGATGCATCGGAGCGGTTTTTAACCAAACTGCAGGGTGTAACCGATCCGGAACGCAAGCGTAAGATAATCGGTGAGGAGTTTATCCGGGTATTTGAGGAAGAAGCAGCCAAACTTGGCGAAATCGATTTCCTGGTGCAGGGAACCTTGTACCCCGACGTGGTGGAAAGCGGAACAGCCACAGCGGCTGTGATTAAATCCCACCATAATGTGGGTGGACTGCCCGAGGATATGCGCATGTCTCTAATTGAACCGCTGCGCTGGCTGTTTAAGGACGAAGTGCGCTTGGTGGGTGAAGAACTGGGCATGCCCGCCGAGATAGTGTGGCGCCAGCCCTTCCCCGGGCCGGGTCTGGCCGTGCGCATACTGGGTGAGGTTACCCCGGATAAAATAGCGCTGCTCCAGGAAGCCGACGCCATTGTCACCGGTGAAATCGCCCGAGCCGGACTGAACCGGGAAATCTGGCAGTACTTTGCCGTGCTGCCCAATTTATACAGCGTCGGTGTAATGGGCGACGAGCGTACTTATGCCCATACAGTGGCCATAAGGGCCGTTTACTCCCATGACGGGATGACTGCCGACTGGGCCAGGATACCTTATGATGTGCTGGAGCGTATCTCTTGTCGCATTGTCAATGAGGTGAGCGGGATTAACCGGGTTGTTTATGATATTACCTCAAAGCCTCCGGCCACTATTGAGTGGGAATAGAAGTTGAAATACCTCTGAATCCAGTAAATAAATGGTTTTATTTCCAAGCAAATATTAAATATCAGAACATAATAACAAAAGCCGCCACAGGCCTGAGACGGCTTTAATCGATAAATAGCGGGGTATGCCATTTCGGGGTCCCCGCCTTTTCTATTTCAGTTCCGGAAGCGGGATGTGAAAAAGGCGCATAATCTCTTTTTGAGTTTCGTACACTCGCTCGGCTATGAAATCACAGAACGGTTTAGACGTACCTTTAATTTGATATTGGCGGATTGTGTCGTTATATTCTGCCCGGAGCACCGGAGGTACGATAGCCAGCTGGTAGCCATCCTGGATGAGCGCAAGGTTCATAATGAGGCGGCTCGTCCTGCCGTTCCCATCAATGAATGGGTGGATATTTACGAATTTGAGGTGGAGTAGACCTGCAAAAGTTACAGGGTGATATTTTCCCCGCTCGTTTGTGATCCAGGCGTCAAGTTCCATCATGCGTTTCTCCAATTCGTCCGGGTGCGGGAACACATAATCAGTCCCGGAAACTACGACCGGCTCCTTTCGCCATACGCCAGCGTTTTCCTCGTCAATTTCCTTATAGAACAGGCGGTGCATGGCTTTTATATCTGCCGTAGAAATGCGTCGATTCCCTATCAAGGTGAACATGAAATTATAAGCCTTGCCATGACCAACCGTCTCGTAGAAATCCCGGAGTGGCCGGCCGGCAATTGTCAGACCGTCTTCAAGTACCACCTTTGTCTCGTTGATGGTCAGGGTATTCCCCTCAATAGCGTTACTCGACCAGGTAAGGCCAATCCGGTAGTAGTCCTTCAACTGCTCCAGCATGTGACCCTCAAAGGGGCGAACTGCACCGATAGCCTCATGGCAGCGGTCGATTTTTTCATATATCGTCATTTCATCACACCCTATAACAGATTTGTTTCAAGCTCGCCCAGAAGCCCGCAGAATGTTTGTTCTTTTGCAGCCTTTGCTTTCAGGATAGCTGTCTTTTGATATTGTGACTAAACCTCTCAACGCATGCAGCGCATCTATAAGAGTTCTTGCTGTTACCTATATAAGAACCACCCACAATTTAGTATTCCACCCTCTCGCCGCTAGGCATGACAAAGGCTCCTACATATTCACAGCCTGAAGCCTCCGCGATTTGCTTTAGCTCATCAACCGTGAAGCTTTCGCGCTTCATTTTCTGGCTGAAGGCCTGGGGGCTTTTCCCAGATAAACGGGCTAGCTCAGAAACGCTGATATTCAGCTTTACGCAAAGGATTTTAAGCTGTTCAGATACTGACATACCACCACCCCTTTCAATATTCTCATTATAAACGAATATATTTATATAGTCAACTTAGGTGTTTGCTTATTATTGAGAAACGTTTAAAATTCAATTGACCACATAAACATATATCTTTATATTATAAACAAAAACATAGTGCTTATAGTACAAAGCAACTAGTAAGGTGGCGATAAGAAATGAGAGACGTTAAAGAGGATTTAACCGGATGAATGAAGTACATAATCACGATAGATGAAGACGATGCATCTGCATATACTCCCTTTTTGTTTTACCTGCTTAAACGAAACACTTTGTTACATTTACAAATGTTCAATAACATCCAACTCTTCCATCGGAAAATGACGCACATTCTTTGTCACCAATGTTAACGTGTTATCAATGGCGGTGGCGGCAATAAGGGTATCGGATATACTGAGGGTAATACCCCTTTTCTGAAAATGTCGTCTGAATGTACCGGCTTTTTTTGCTGTGTTGTAATTGATAGGGCAGAAATTCATAGCTTTAAAAAACTCCTCAACTCTAGGGAATTCTTCTGAACGGATACCTGAAAAAATTTCTGCTACTACAATTGGACAAATATAAAGAGACCCTTCTTGAGTTAACTGATCAAGAAATATAATTGCCTCACGACGCCCCCTGAATAAATCTATGAGGATTGTTGTATCCAATAGAAAACCGTTACTCAAACAGGTCTCGCCTCCTTGCATCAGATTCCTCACGTAACCTTCTCACCCAGCTTGCAGTGTCTTCGGATGTATTAAATTCGGGATAATCCTGTTGATTAAGTATTCCAGATGCTTTTTGAATAGCTTTTCTTTGTTTTGCCCTATGTAATTCTTTTCGCGTGGCATCAATAATGAATTTACTCCTGTTTCCTTCGCTAACATATTTATCTAAATCATCTAAAAGGTCGATAGGAAATCTAATAGGTGTTAATTTTGTTTTTTCCATTTTATCACCTTGTATATATGTATTTTGTTATTAGTATATACATATTATGATTTTTTACAAGGCTTTAAATGGCGATTTATAAAAGCTGATTTTGTTTTTTTATATCTTTGTATTCTATAAACTCAATAAAACGTGTTTTGAATACTTGGTTTAGTGTTAAAATGGAAACAGCCATATTTTAACAAGCATTTTGGTTTGACAACTCGATAAAAAACAAAAAATAAAGGGAATGGTTTTCATGAATGAACTTACCTTTAAAACTTATGCCGTGGCAAAGGAAATCGACCTGAACAAAATCGCCAGAGAATGCGGCATTAAAAAAAAGTATATCTGGGAAGAACCGCTTATTCTTCAGGAACGGTTGCTGGAGAAAATAATCGGAGAATGCCCGGGAGAAGATGAGAAGATACTTTTGTTTTCTTTTGGCAGTGTAGTTTTTATTAATTCAACCCGGGAGCACAATGAAATATTTATGCAATTTCTTAAAGATATAAAAATAGATATAGATCTTAAAAACTATACTGAATTTCAGGAAGACTATGCGCTGCATCTGGCCAGTGGTAAGGAAGTTGTGTTTACCGACGATTATGTTCGGATACCCAAGCTTGAATCATTTTATCCCTTGCTGACCTCAATTGTCATTGCAAAATCGGCAGCCCTGAAAAGAACGGAAGAGCAGTTGAGCATCATACTTGATGAGCTGGAGAGTAAAATTGACAATTTAGAGATGGGTAAATTGAACATTGGCAACAGGGAACTGGCCAGGATTATTTCAAAAATTGTCCGGCATGAATATAACACCATCGCTTATATAATGATTCTTGATAAACCGGGAATCACTTGGACCAACACCGATGCTGCAGATTTTTATGAAAAAATGTCGTATTTTTTTGAGTTGAATGACCGGTATGAAGTGATAAAAAGTAAGACGGAAATCTTAAAAGGGATCATCGATGGATTATCTACTATAACCAATGCCATGCGCGGCTTATTTGTTGAATGGGTGATTGTTATACTTATCGTTGTTGAGGTGATTCTGATGTTGTTATTTGAATTTGCCTAACCAATAACTGGTTACATTTAAATGGTTACTCTTGACTGTCTGAAAATACAAGGTTAATATTAACTTGAACACCATTTAAAATTAATAAGCAGTCTGAGAGAAAGTGTATCTAGGGTTCCACACAGCTTTTGGGCGGTGGTTTGGTCCAAGCGATACAGGCAGTCACGGGTCTAATCCGTGTGCGGCTACACCGGTCGGGATAAAAGCCCAGGCGGTTAGGTTTCACTCCGGTAAACCTATCCGTCCAGGCTTTTTTATTGTTGTGGGTATCGACATATAACTTGTCTGTGTGACGGGGTATGATAATTATGTACATATATTCCATAAGGAGGACAGGCAGATGGATATGAATAAACCACTGGTGGGTATTGTGATGGGCAGTGACTCCGACCTGCCGGTAATGCGCGAGGCGTCGGATATATTAGACGAACTCGGTGTGCCCTGGGAAATGCTGATTTCTTCCGCGCACCGGGCGCCGGAAAAAACAGCTAATTATGCCCGGCAGGCTGCCGGCCGGGGTCTGGCGGTTATTATTGCGGGTGCTGGCGGGGCGGCCCATTTGGCAGGCGTTATTGCCGGGCACACGCCGCTGCCCGTGATCGGCGTCCCCATCGCTTCCGGTGCCTTAAACGGGGTGGACGCCCTGTATGCCACTGTGCAGATGCCCCCGGGGATACCGGTGGCTACGGTGGCGATTAACGGAGCCAAAAACGCCGGTATTTTGGCAGCCCAGGTAGTAAGCGCGGGCTTACCGGAAGTGCGGGACAAAATAATAGATTATAAGGAGAAAATGGCCCGGCAGGTGGACGAAAAATCAACTCGGCTGCACGAGCTGGGTATTGACGGGTATCTTAATGCCAGGGGAGGGAAGTAAACTTGATTGATCGTTATACTTTACCTGAAATGGGAGCCATTTGGTCACAGGAAAACAAGTACCGCAAATGGCTGGATGTTGAAATCAGCGCTTGTGAGGCGCTGGCTGAAATGGGCGTGGTGCCGGCCGAGGCGCTGCGGGAAATTAAAGAAAAAGCTGATTTTACCGTGGAGCGCATTGACGAGATTGAGGCGGTTACCAACCACGATATGATTGCTTTCCTCACCTGCGTTGGTGAATATGTTGGCGATTCTGCCAAGTATATCCACCTGGGCATGACCTCTTCAGACGTGCTTGACACTGCTCTGGCGCTGCAAATCAAGGAAGCGGGCCGGCTGCTCCTTAAACGCCTGAATCAACTGCGGGACGTGTTATTGAGTAAGGCCAAGGAGCACCGCTATTCCATGATGATCGGGCGCACCCACGGGGTGCACGCCGAACCGACTACTTTCGGCTTAAAAATGCTGCTCTGGGTGGCGGAAACCGAGCGCAACATTAAACGTTTGGAAAGTGCCATAGCCACCATCAGTGCGGGAAAGATTTCCGGGGCGGTAGGTACTTACGCCAATATCGACCCCGCGGTGGAACAACACGTTTGTGCCGGTCTCGGCTTGGAACCGGCTCTAGTCTCTACGCAGGTGCTTCAGAGGGACCGGCATGCCGAATTTTTAACCACCCTGGCCGTAATTGGCTGCTCTCTGGAAAAATTCGCCACCGAGATTAGAAATCTGCAGCGCACTGATATCTTAGAGGCCGAAGAGCACTTTAAAAAAGGCCAGAAAGGCTCGTCGGCAATGCCTCACAAGCGCAATCCGATTACTGTGGAGCGGATCAGCGGCATGGCCCGATTGCTCCGGGGCAATGCCCTGGCAGCAATGGAAAACGTGGCGTTGTGGCATGAGCGTGACATATCACATTCCTCGGTGGAAAGGGTGATTTTCCCCGACAGCACCATCACCCTGGACTATATGCTGTATAAATTCGTTAATATAATGGAAAATTTGCTGGTCTACCCGGAGAATATGAAAAAGAACCTGGAGAAGACACATGGCCTGATTTTTTCACAGCGGGTGCTGCTGGCCCTGGTGGAAGACCACGGGCTCACCAGGGAAAAAGCCTACGAACTCGTGCAGCGCAATGCTATGCAGTGCTGGCAGACAGGGGAGGATTTCCGGCAATTGCTGCTGGACGATCCGGAAGTAGCCGCCATCTTATCTAAAGAAGAAATAAATAAAATATTTGATTATTGTTACCACTTAAAACATGTTGATGATATATATAAGCGGTTTGGCCTGTAATATTTAATAGCAAACCTCATTAGGATAAACTTGCAAAGAAGGTATATTATAGTGGAAAAACTGGAACAAATCTACGAAGGAAAAGCCAAAAAAGTATACCGCACCAATAACCCTGATTATTACTGGGTGGAATACAAAGACGACGCTACTGCCTTTAACGGGTTAAAAAAAGGCACCATTGTCGGCAAAGGTTCTTTGAACAACCGCATCTCAGCTTACTTTTTCCGTATGCTGGCCGATAAAGGCATTGATTCACACTTTGTGGAAGAAAAGTCGGACACTGAAATGGTAGTCAAGGCGCTGAAGATTATTCTAGTGGAAGTGGTTGTGCGCAATATCGCTGCCGGCAGTTTGGCCAAGCGCTTGGGTCTGGAAGAGGGAACCACGCTGCCAAAAGCAGTGGTGGAATATTATTATAAAAACGATGAGTTGGGCGACCCGCTGTTCAATGACGACCATATCCAGGCCATTAAACTGGCTACACCGGAACAAATGGCTAGAATCAGGGAAACTGCTTTAAAAGTCAATGAGGTAATGCTGGCTCACCTGGCTGAGCGGGATATTGAATTAGTGGATTTTAAGTTGGAGTTCGGGCTGCATAAAGGTGAGGTGCTGTTGGGCGACGAAATATCACCCGATACTTGCCGGTTCTGGGACAAGCATACCAGGGAAAAACTTGACAAGGATCGTTTTCGCCGTGATCTGGGTAACGTGGAGGAAGCTTACCAGGAAGTGTATCGCCGTTTAACGAAATAACAGTCGCCACATAGTTATAAACATCTGGGGGAGATAAAATGGGAAAATATCGTCCTGAATTGCCAGGTGAAATATTATTAGACAAACCCGGAGAAGAATGTGGTGTTTTCGGTATCTATGCCCCGGGGCGTGATGTAGCCAGGCTTAGCTATTATGGGCTTTACGCCCTGCAGCACCGTGGTCAGGAAAGCGCCGGTATAGCCGTCGCTGACGGTAAAAGAGTTCAGTTGCATAAGGGTATGGGTTTAGTGCCCGAGGTATTTTCCACAGAACAGTTGAGCCAACTAAAAGGGAGTATTGCCGTCGGCCACGTGCGCTACTCCACCACCGGGGCCAGCCACGCGGTTAATGCTCAGCCTCTGCTCTTCCGTTACGCCGAAGGAATGCTGGCTCTGGCCCATAACGGGAATTTAACTAATGTTACTGAATTGTGTTCACAGTTAATGGCAGGCGGTGCGGTATTCCAATCCTCCACAGACAGTGAAGTTATTGTTAATGTCATTGCACGTTCCAACCGGGGCGATTTGATAGATGCCCTCACCAAATGCATGATTGATATCAAAGGCGCTTATTCGCTAGTCATACTTACGGAGAATAAACTGATTGCCTTGCGTGATCCCAACGGGTTCCGGCCTTTATGCCTGGGCAGGTTGGATAACGGATATGTGGTGGCTTCCGAATCCGCAGCACTGGGTACTGTGGGCGCTACCCTGCTCCGGGACGTGCAGCCAGGAGAAATTATCATAATCGACCAAAACGGGCTGGAGTCTTTTCAAATTTTACAGCCGCGCCGGCGGTCTATCTGTATTTTTGAATATATTTATTTTGCCCGGCCGGACAGTATCATCGACGGCTTTAACGTCAACCGGGTACGCCGGGAAATGGGTCGGGTACTGGCGGAGGAATACCGGGTGGAGGCCGATATGGTGATACCGGTGCCCGACTCCGGCAATGCTGCAGCCCGTGGGTTTGCCGACAGGTCCGGCATCCCTTATGAAGAAGGTTTGATAAAAAGCCCTTATGTCGGGCGTACATTTATTCAGCCTACCCGGGATATGCGGGATCTGGCGGTGCGCCTAAAGCTCAGCCCGGTGCGGGAGTTGCTGGACGGCAAACGGGTGGTGATTGTGGACGACTCCATCGTGCGGGGTACCACCAGCCATAAAATTGTTACTTTACTGCGGGACTGTGGAGTGCGTGAGGTGCATATGTGTCTCAGTTCACCTCCCATTACCCGTTCCTGCTACTACGGCATAGATACCTCGGATGAGCAGGAATTAATTGCCGCTCAAATTTCATTGGATGAAATTCGCAGTCAAATTGGCGCCGATGGTTTGCATTATCTTTCCTTGGAGGGGCTGTTAAAGATATTCGGTGACTCCAGGGATAGTTTTTGTACCGCTTGTTTTGATGGTAATTACCCGGTGGAAGTGGCCAAGCCACATGAATCCGGCAAGTATAGTCTAGAATAGATTATGAGCCGTTGGAGGAGAGTAGTTTGGAAAATGAACAAAAAACCATGACCTATGCGGATACCGGCGTGGATATCGACGCCGGCAACCGGGCCGTGGACCTGATGAAAAAATCAGTGCAAAGTACCTTGCGCCCCGAAGTGCTCACCGGCATCGGGGGGTTTGGCGGGCTATTTGCCCTGGATACTGCCAAATATGAGCAACCTGTGCTGGTGTCCGGCACAGATGGGGTGGGCACCAAATTAAAGCTGGCTTTTTTAACGGGCAAACACGATACCATTGGCATTGATGCCGTGGCTATGTGCGTCAACGATATCCTTACCCTGGGCGCCCAGCCGCTGTTTTTCCTGGACTACCTGGCTGTGGGCAAGCTAAATCCCGAGCAGGTGGCGGATATTGTGGCCGGGGTAGCTGAGGGCTGCCGCCAGGCCGGCTGTGCTCTGATTGGCGGGGAAACTGCCGAAATGCCTGATTTCTACGGGGCCGGAGAGTATGATGTGGCAGGCTTTGCGGTTGGAGTGGTGGATAAGCACAAGATTATTGACGGCAGTACCATTGTGCCGGGTGATGTGCTGATTGGTCTAGCATCCTCGGGTTTGCACAGCAACGGTTTTTCTCTTGCCCGCCGCGTTTTGCTGGAAAAAGCCGGTTACCGGGTGGATCAGGTGCACCCTGCTTTTAATCGTACCGTGGGTGAGGAGATGCTTTGCCCGACCAGGATTTATGTATCCGCTGTGCTGCCGCTGCTGGATAAGTATAATATTAAAGGTATGGCCCATATCACTGGCGGTGGTCTGGTGGAAAACGTGCCCCGGGTGCTGCCCGAGGGTACGGCGGCCTTTATCAATACCGATGCCTGGGATGTACCCGAGGTGTTTAAGGTTATCGCCCGGGAAGGGCCGGTGGAAACCGGTGAGATGTTCCGGGTGTTTAATATGGGCATTGGAATGGTGCTGGTAGTACCCATTGCCCAAATTGGCGCTATATTGGATGATCTAAGGGAACGGGGTGTAGATGCCCGCATAATCGGCCGGGTGGTCAAAGGTGATAGAAAAGTACAGCTAGTTGAGCAAAAGTGTTAATTTGATGTAATGTTGTTTAGTGAGGGAGTTCTCATGGAGAGAAAAAATTTAGGCGTGCTTGTCTCAGGCCGGGGCTCTAACCTGCAATGCATAATGGATGCCTGCGCGGCAGGAAAAATACCGGCCCGGGTGGCGGTAGTGATCAGCGATCATAGTGACGCTTACGCCCTGGAAAGGGCACGGCAGGCGGGTATTCCAGCTCTGGCGGTGAACATGCGTGATTATCCGGACAAGGCCGGGTATGAGCTCTATATTGTGGAAGTTCTGCAGAAGCATGGTGTGCATCTGGTGTGCCTGGCCGGCTATATGCGACTGGTGGGCCCGACCTTGCTGGGTGCGTTTGCCGGGCGGATCATGAATATTCATCCTGCTCTGCTGCCTTCTTTTCCCGGGCTGCACGCTCAAGAGCAGGCCTGGCGCTACGGGGTAAAATACAGCGGCTGTACGGTGCATTTTGTAGACGACGGCATGGATACAGGACCCATCATAATGCAAGCGGTGGTACCGGTCTATGATGACGATACCGTAGATATGCTGACGGAGCGTATTTTGGAACAAGAACACCGGATTTATCCTGAGGCGGTAAAGCTGTATTGTGAAGACAAATTAATCGTAGAAGGAAGAAGAGTGCGCGTACGAGTATAGGAGCATGGGTAGGAGTATAGAGACGGTGCTGTTGCTTCTGTCGTGCTATCAATAACAATCTGATAAAATTACCCAACAAATACGCAGGTAACAGAGGAGGTACACAAAATGACTGTTAAACGGGCATTAATAAGCGTTTCAGACAAGTCCGGGCTGGAGGAATTTGCCCGTGGCTTGGTGCAGGCGGGTGTGGAAATTGTCTCCACCGGCGGCACTGCCCAGGCGCTGCGCGGAGCCGGCATACCCGTTACTTACATATCTGATGTCACCGGTTTTCCGGAGATACTGGATGGTCGGGTGAAAACTCTGCACCCCAATGTGCACGGGGGTATTTTGGCCATGCGTACTCCGGAACACTTAAGTCAGCTGCAGGAACATAACATTACTCCCATTGACCTGGTAGTGGTAAATCTTTACCCCTTCAGGGAAACGGTGGCCAGGCCCGGGGTAACTTTGGAAGAGGCCATTGAAAATATTGATATCGGCGGCCCCACGATGGTGCGTTCAGCAGCTAAAAACTACCGTTATGTGCTGGTGGTGGTAAGCCCGCAGCGCTATGCCGGGGTACTGGAAGCGGTGCAAAAAGGCAATATTGATGAGCAATTCCGCCTGGATCTGGCCAGGGAAGCATTTGCTCACACCGCCTCTTACGACACCGCCATAACAGCTTACCTGACCGGCCTTAAACAGCCGTCCGGTGAATTTCCCACCGTTTGGGATAAAAAATATGAGCTGGCGCAAAACTTGCGCTATGGTGAAAATCCACACCAGCAGGCAGCCTTTTACCGTGACTCTTCGGTAACCGGGGCCTGCATTGCCAACGCTGTGCAGCTGCACGGCAAAGAGCTTTCCTATAATAATATCCTGGATATCAATGCAGCTTTTGAATTAGTAAAAGAATTCAGTGACATTACTGCCGTCGTGGTAAAACATAACAACCCGTGCGGGGTAGCCAGTGCAGCTAAACCGGTAGATGCCTATACCGGAGCCTACGAGGGTGATACGGTATCGGCCTACGGCGGTATTGTGGCTATTAACACAGTGGTTGATGCCGAGACGGCATTGGCCATGAAACCAGTCTTTTATGAAGCGGTGATTGCACCGGATTATACGGACGAGGCTCTGGCTATTCTGCAGCAAAAAGCAAACCTGCGTATTTTGAAAACCGGCCCACTGACCGGACCGACCAGTGACCGTTTTGATGTGCGCAAGGTAAACGGGGGCCTGCTGGTGCAGGACTTTGACCTGGGAGGGGTGGTTCCCGAAGAGATAAAAGTGGTTACCAAGCGGGCCCCCTCCCAGGCCGAGATGGACGATTTAATTTTTGCCATGACGGTTGCCAAATTCGTTAAATCCAATGCCATTGCGGTAGTTAAGGATAAAAAATTACTGGGCGCGGGGGCCGGCCAGATGAACCGGGTCACTTCAACCCGTCTAGCCCTGGAACAGGCCGGGGAAGCAGCCCGTGGCGCGGTGCTGGCCTCTGACGCCTTCTTCCCGTTTTCCGATTCCCTGGAGGAAGCAGCGAAGGCCGGTATCAGTGCCGTTATACAGCCCGGCGGTTCAATACGCGATGAGGAGTCCATTGCCGTGGCTAATGAGCATGATATAGCCATGATATTCACAGGTATGCGCCACTTCCGGCATTAGACCGGTGCCGGTGTAGATTAGCATGGAGGGAAACGCCGATGAAAGTATTAATCGTTGGGGGCGGCGGCAGAGAGCATGCCCTGGCCTGGAAAATCAGCCGGAGCCCCCGGGTAAAAAAAATATTTTGCGGGCCGGGCAACGCCGGTATCGCCCGGCTGGCGGAATGCGTAGATATTCAGGACAACAACATACCGGCTATTATTGACCTGGTCAGGCGAGAGAAAATTGATTTAACTGTAGTGGGGCCGGAAGTGCCCCTGGTAGCCGGCCTGGTGGACGCGCTGGAAAAGGAAGGCTACCCTGTATTCGGGCCGCGCCGGCGGGCGGCGGAAATCGAAGGCAGCAAAGTGCTGGCCAAGGGAATCATGCAAAAATATGGTATTCCTACTGCCCGGTACGCAGTTTTTGACAATGCCGGCCAGGCCAAGGAGTATATTAAACAGCTCGCTGCACCCTGCGTCATCAAGGCCGACGGGCTGGCGGCCGGTAAAGGCGTTGTGGTGGCCGAGGATGAGCAAACGGCACTGGCTGCAGTTAGCGATATGATGGAAAACCGGATATTTGGCGCGGCCGGCCGGCAGGTGGTAGTGGAAGAACTGCTGCGGGGCGAAGAGGTTAGTATGCTGGCCTTTACCGATGGTGAACATGTTGTGCCCATGCTGGCCGCCCAGGATCACAAGCAGGTATATGACCATGACCGGGGCCCGAATACCGGCGGTATGGGAGCCTACGCGCCGGCGCCTGTTTTAACTCCTGAGCTCCGGCAGCAGGTGCTGGAAACTATCCTGGTCCCTGCGGTACGCGGTATGGCTGCCGAGGACCGTCCCTACCGGGGGGTGCTGTACGCCGGGCTGATGATGACGGACAAGGGACCGCAGGTGTTGGAGTTTAACGCCCGTTTTGGTGACCCGGAAACCCAGCCTTTGTTGATGATGATGGAGTCAGATCTGGTTGACGTGATGGAAGCGCTAATCGCGGGCGAATTAAACAAGGTAGACCTGCGCTGGCACGAAGGCGCCAGTGTTTGTGTAGTGCTGGCCTCCGGCGGTTACCCCGGCCCGTACAATAAAGGTGAAGAAATTACCGGGTTGGCCGACCTGCCTGAAAATGTGGTAGCTTTCCACGCGGGTACAGCTTTAAAGAACGGCCGGGTGGTTACAGCCGGGGGCCGGGTGCTGGGCATAACCGCCCGGGCAGCCGGTATTCCTGAGGCTATCGAACTGGCCTACCGGGGCGTATCTCAGGTGAAATTTAATGGCATGCACTATCGCAAGGATATTGGTGAAAAAGCCATCAACAGGTAGCTTGCTAGAGTACATTAAGACATGATTGGGAAGTTTTGAGCCCGATTTTCCTGTGCTAAGGAATATCGGGCTTTTTTGGTGATATAAAAAAGTGGCTTCTGCCGGGATAATGATAACTTATCTTTTTCATTTTAATACTTTACCGGAAAAAAGGATTTGTTTATAAAGCTGTCGAAATGCATATTAGTTAATCTGAAATAACAACCTAAAAGTATAAATAAATCCAGGAGGAATACTAAGGTGGCTTACACCGGTAAATTGCGAGAACCCTTATTGGATCAGCTTTTTGAAGCTATTTTACAGCTCGAGAGCATTGACGAGTGCTACCAGTTTTTTGAAGATGTATGCACGGTCACCGAGCTGAAAACTATGGCGCAGCGGCTGGAAGTGGCCAGAATGCTCCAGGGTAACTTCACTTACGGTGAAATTGCCTCACAGACGGGAGCCAGTACAGCCACTATCAGCAGAGTAAAAAGATCTTTGTATTATGGCGCGGACGGTTACAAAACAGTATTGAGCCGTCTGCACACCCATAAAGATACAGGTGATTAAAATATATGTTGACAGAAGGCTGATACTGCTTTAATATTTTTATGTATTATCGCTTTAATGTATTAAAGGAGAGTGTGCTTGATGCGCATAATCAAGTCGGGGGATAAAGCCCTGTCCGATCTTTTGCAAGGCAGGACTGCGGACTTGGACAAGGTTGAAAATGAGGTAAAAGATATTGTCGGTGCCATCCGTGACGGTGGAGATAAACAATTATGCGCTATAACTGCCCGCTTCGACGGTACGGCTTTGACACCTTCGGACCTGGCGGTGAGTGAAGCTGAAATAAAGGCTGCTTACCAAAAGGTAAGTGAGCGTTTTTTAGCGGCATTGCGTCTAGCTGCTCAAAATATTCAACGTTACCACAGTCGCCAGCTGCATAATTCCTGGATTGACCCGCAACCCGACGGGACTGTGCTGGGGCAGTTAATCACACCCCTGAGCAGGGTGGGTATCTATGTCCCCGGAGGAAAGGCGGCTTACCCATCTTCGGTATTGATGAACGCGATCCCGGCTGCAGTGGCAGGAGTGCAGCAAATTGTCATGGTTACTCCACCTGACCGCAGTGGTGCGGTGAACCCCTATACACTGGTGGCCGCCGCCGAGGCGGGGGTGACCGAGATTTACCGCGTGGGCGGAGCTCAGGCGGTGGCCGCGCTGGCCTATGGCACGGAAACAGTGAACCGGGTAGATAAAATAGTCGGCCCGGGCAATATTTATGTAACGGCGGCCAAACGGCAGGTTTTTGGCGTGGTGGATATCGATATGCTGGCCGGCCCCAGTGAGATACTGATTGTGGCCGACGCTTCAGCCAGGCCGGAATTTGTGGCCGCCGATATGCTGTCCCAGGCCGAACATGATGAACTGGCTTCATCCATTCTGGTGACCCCGGTGGCCGGGCTGGCCGAGAAAGTGCAGCAACAAATCACCGCGCAGTTGGCTAAATTAAACCGCCGTGAGGTGGCCGAGAAATCAATTAATGAACGAGGCGCCATAATTATTACTGCTACCTTGGAAGAAGCAGTACAGGTGGCTAATTCATTTGCTCCCGAGCATCTGGAGCTGCTGGTGGCCGACCCGTATCGCTGGCTGGGTTCAGTGGCCGGTGCCGGGGCTGTTTTCCTGGGGCATTTTTCACCTGAGCCGGTAGGCGATTATCTGGCCGGCCCCAATCATGTTTTGCCCACCGGTGGTACAGCCCGGTTCTTCTCGCCCCTCAATGTGGATACCTTTATGAAAAAAACCAGTTTAATCGGTTATTCTCCCCTGGCACTGGCCAGAGACGGTGAGGATATCCTTACCCTGGCCAACACGGAGGGACTGGACGCCCACGCGGCATCCGTGCAGTATCGACTGACAGCTCTGGCCGGCGGCAAGGATGAGGGCAGCGCGGCTGAATAACGGGCGCGATTTGCATGCGGCCATGGCAGGGGGTGAATGATGTAATGGAAACAGCCAAAACGCGCACTGCGGTAATCAACCGGGAAACCAAAGAAACCGGTATAGCCCTGAGTTTGACCCTGGATAGCAACGGTCAATCGGAGATTAATACCGGCGTGGGTTTTCTGGATCACATGCTGGACCTGTTGGCCAAGCACGGCGGCATGGAGCTTAAGCTGCACGCCCGCGGTGACCTGGCCGTGGATGCCCATCATACCGTTGAGGATGTGGGCATTTGCCTGGGACAGGCGTTAAAAACAGCGCTTGGTGATAAGTATGGTATAGAACGATACGGTCATGTGCTGCTGCCTATGGATGAGGCACTGGTTTTAGTGGCCCTGGACTTAAGCGGCCGCGCCTTTTTGGCCTATGACCTGCCGCTGCCGACGGCCAAAGTTGGTGATTTTGACACCGAACTGGCGGAAGAGTTTTTCCGGGCCTTTGCCTCAAACGGGGCGTTAACCCTGCATGTGCGACTGCTGGCAGGTAATAATACGCATCATATTATCGAAGCCGCCTTTAAAGGGTTAGGCCGTGCGCTGCGCTTAGCCGTTGAAATAAAAGACCCTCAAAGGGGTTTGCCTTCCACTAAAGGTTTACTTTAATAGGGAGAGAGGGACATCTTCTTTTGATTGCTATTGTTGATTACGGGATGGGTAATTTGCGCAGTGTGGCCAAAGGTTTTGAAAAAATGGGCTTTGGCGTGGAAGTGACCTCGAACCCACAGGAGCTGGAACAAGCTGCGGGGGTGGTTTTACCAGGCGTGGGGGCATTTGCCGATGCCATGAGTAACCTCAGGAACCGTGGCCTGGTGGATGCTATACACCGGGTTATTGCCGCCGGCAAACCATTTCTGGGCATTTGCCTGGGGCTGCAGCTGTTGTTCGAATACAGTGAAGAATGGGGTATTACCGAAGGCCTGGCAGTGTTCCCCGGGCGGGTGCGGCGTTTGCCGCCCGGGCTTAAAATTCCCCACATGGGTTGGAATACATTGACTTATCAAAAGTCCTGCCCGCTTTTCCAGGGCATCCCTGACCAGGCTGCGTTTTATTTTGTGCATTCTTATTATGTGGAGCCTGCCGATCCAGAATTAACGGTGGTTACTACCGAATACGGCATGGATTTTACCTCCGTTGCCGCGAAAGACAATGTTTACGGTATTCAATTTCACCCGGAAAAAAGCAGCGCCCTGGGCCTGCGCATTCTAGAGAATTTTGGGAGGTTGGTGGAAAAATGTTAATTATTCCGGCTATAGACTTGCGGGCTGGGAAGTGTGTGCGCCTGGTGGAGGGTAAACTGGAAAACGAGACCATTTATTCCGACGATCCCGTAGCTGTAGCCCGAGTATGGCAGGAAAGCGGTGCCCGTTATTTGCATGTAGTAGACCTGGACGGTGCCTTTGCCGGTTCACCGCGGAATCTGGATACGATTCAGGAAATTATTAAAGCAGTCGATATGCCGGTAGAGGTGGGGGGCGGCATTCGCGATTTGCCCACAATTGAGAAGTTGCTGGGATTGGGCGTATCCAGGGTTATATTGGGTACGGCGGCGATTCAGAACCCGGACCTGGTGTCCCAGGCATGCGCACATTTCGGCAGCGAGGCCATCGTGGTTGGCATTGACGCTCGTGATGGCAAGGTTGCTATTGAGGGCTGGGGTTTAACTGCGGAAAAGGATGCGCTGGAGCTGGCCGATGAAATCCATCAATTGGGCGTTTCCAGAGTTGTGTTCACCGATATTTCCCGTGACGGTACTTTAAAAGGCCCAAACCTGGAGGCTATTAAAAAGTTAACTCTGTCCTGCAAGGTGAAGGTGATTGCCTCGGGCGGCGTTTCCACCATTGAGGATATTGCCGCGCTTAATGAACTGGCCCCGCTGGGTGTGGAAGGGGTTATTATCGGCAAAGCGCTGTATGCCGGTACGGTAAATATAAAAGAGGCCCTGGCACTGGCAGGAGGGGAATAATCTTAAATATGTTAATGAAAAGAATTATCCCCTGCCTTGATGTAACCGGCGGCCGTGTAGTCAAGGGCACAAACTTTATTAATTTGCGGGATGCGGGGGATCCGGTGGAGTTGGCGGCCTTTTACGACCGGGAGGGTGCGGACGAACTGGTTTTTCTGGATATCACCGCCTCCGCCGAAGGACGCAAAACCGTGCTGGACATGGTCTACCGCACAGCCGCCGAGGTTTTTATACCTTTCACGGTAGGCGGCGGCATCAGCACCCTGGAGGATATCCGGGCTATGCTTTCCGCCGGTGCGGACAAAGTTTCCATCAACACTGCGGCGGTGCATAGTCCCCAACTAATTGCCGAGGCCTCGGCGCGGTTCGGCAGCCAGTGCATAGTAGTGGCCATAGATGCCCGCCGGGTGGACGAGGACAAATGGGAAGTGTATGTTCATGGAGGCCGCACGCCCGCCGGTATTGATGCCGTGTCCTGGGCGGAGCAGGCGGAAGAGCTGGGGGCCGGTGAAATATTATTAACCAGCATGGACCGGGACGGCACCCTGGACGGTTATGATATACCCCTGACCAGGGCCATCGCCCGGGCTGTACGGATACCGGTGATTGCCTCCGGCGGCGTTGGCAACCTGGACCATATCGTGGACGGCTTGACCAGCGGTGAGGCCGATGCTGCCCTGGCGGCGTCCATTTTTCATTTCGGCACCTATTCCATTGCCGAAACCAAACAGTATTTATATAAAAATAATGTGCCTGTGCGCATTTAAATGGAGGAATGTAAATGCAATTAAAGCAAATTAAACCCGAAGACCTTAAATATAACAGTGACGGGTTAATCCCGGCCATTGTGCAGGATGTGGCCACCAAAGATGTACTGATGCTGGCTTATATGAACAGCGAGTCTGTGGGCAGAACGCTGGCCAGCGGAGAAACCTGGTTCTGGAGCCGGAGCCGGCAGGAATTCTGGCACAAGGGCGAATCCTCCGGTAACGTGCAAAGAGTCAAGGAAATGTATTTCGACTGCGACAGCGATACTTTACTGCTGCTGGTGGAGCAAAAGGGAGCAGCCTGCCACGAGGGCTATTACAGCTGTTTCCATTATGCACTGGCCGGAGACGGTACGGTAACCATTAAGGGAGAACCTATGTTTGACCCGGAAGAAGTGTATGGTGATAAAAAATAATTGCCCTCGCTCTGCACGTAGGTACAATGTTAATTGTGATTACTTCTAGTAAAAGCCACCGCAAGGTGGCATTTTGTCCCATTTTGCGATGTTTTATGATATAGTTTTGTTGTACATGCACCTGCCGTGTAACTAGGAAAAATAAGTTGGAGGTTGTTATGGATTTAACCGCGCTGAATGAGGCCCAGAAAAGAGCTGTTACTTATCAAGACGGTCCACTGCTGGTGCTGGCCGGGGCGGGCAGCGGCAAAACCCGGGTGCTTACCACCAGAATTGCGTATTTGCTGCTGGAAAAAGGTGTGAATCCTTATAATATTTTAGCCATCACTTTTACCAATAAAGCAGCCCGGGAAATGCGGGAAAGGATTGCGGCAGCAGTTCCGAAGCAAGTACATGACCTCTGGGTGTTTACCTTTCATGCAACCTGCCTGCGTATTTTGCGGAGACAGTCCGGGTTTGCCGGGTATACAGCTAATTTTGTCATCTACGATACTGAAGATCAAAAGACGGTGATTAAGGATTGTCTTAAAGAATTGAACCTGGATGATAAAAAATTCCCTCCTCAGGCAATGCTGTCGGCCATATCCCAGGCGAAGAACATGCTTTACGGACCGGCGGAGCTGGAAAAGAAGTCTTATGATTATTTCAGCCGGATAGCATGCAATGTATATAAGCTTTACCAGGACAAGCTGCGGCAAAATAACGCCCTTGATTTCGATGACTTATTAATGCAGACCGTGCTGCTATTGCAAAATAACCCTGCCGTGCTGAACTATTACCAGGATAAATTCCGTTACATTCTGGTGGATGAATACCAGGATACCAACCATGTCCAGTATGTACTGGTTAATTTATTGGCCGGGAAGCACCGCAACCTGTGCGTGGTGGGAGATCCTGATCAGGGTATTTATAGCTGGCGGGGAGCTGACATCCAGAATATCCTGAGCTTTGAGCGGGATTACCCGGATGCTGCCGCCATTGTTTTGGAGCAAAATTACCGTTCCACCCGCACAATACTGGAATCTGCCAACGAGGTCATCCGGCATAACCGGGACCGCAAAGAAAAGAAGCTCTGGACTGCCGGTGCGCCCGGAAATCCCATCACGGTTTTTACCGCCCGGGACGAACATGCCGAGGCGCGTTATGTGGTGGACCAAATTAATCGCTGGCACCACGAATTAAAAAAACCATACCGGAATTTCGCCGTTTTATACCGCACCAACGCCCAGTCCCGGGTACTGGAGGAAAAATTTCTGACAGCAGGCATACCGTACACCATTGTAGGCGGTCTGCGCTTTTATGAACGCAAGGAAATTAAGGATCTGTTAGCTTACCTGCGGCTGCTGGTCAACCCCAGTGACCGGCTTAGCCTGCGGCGGGTTATCAATGAGCCTAAAAGGGGTATTGGTGCCGCGTCAATAAACAAAATTTTTAACAGGTCGGATGAAACCGGCCTGGCACCGTTAACCTTGCTGGAAATCGCTCCCGGCAGTTCCGGCTTAACCGGTAAAGCCGCTCATGCCGCCGCTATTTTTGGTAAAACTATGGGTGAGATCAGAAAAAGGATGCCGGCTTTATCTATCACCGCACTGGTGCAGACAGTTCTGGATGAAACCGGTTACCGGCAGGCTTTGGAAAGTGACCGGACAGTGGAATCCCGAACCCGCCTGGAAAACTTGCACGAGTTTTATTCGGTTACCGGGGAATATGACGCGCGGGGTGAAACCGGCGGTCTGGAGGACTTCCTGGCCTCGCTGGCTTTGGTTACCGACCTCGATAATTATGAACAGGATGCCGACCAGGTTACCTTGATGACCCTGCACAGTGCCAAGGGATTGGAGTTCCCGGTAGTTTTTATGGCCGGACTGGAGGAAACAGTTTTTCCTCACTCCCGTTCCATGGAGGACAAGCACGAGCTTGAGGAAGAGAGAAGGCTCTGCTACGTGGGTATAACCAGGGCCATGGAGCACCTGTATTTGACGCATTGCTGGCAGCGCACGCTATACGGTCATACCAGAATGAATGAACCTTCCCGTTTTTTGCAGGAGCTGCCGCCTGATTTAATTAATACCCTGGATCCTTTGCCTGTTCAAAGGCAGGAGGTTAAACCTGCACAGGCTTACCGGCAGCCAGACTCCAACAAGCCATATATAACAGGGGAACAGGTTTACCATCGCAAATGGGGACAGGGCACCATCATGGAAGTTCGGGGCAAAGGTGAAAAAACCGAGCTGAAAATAGAGTTTCCGGGGCTGGGTATTAAAACACTTCTGGCCCGCTACGCACCGCTGGAACGCTAGAAAGGGGGGATTGTTTTCATGGGCAGTGAAACCGAACAGCTGCGGCAAACCATCGATCAGCTGCGCCGGGAAATTGAATTGCATAATTACCGGTATTACGTACTGGATGCGCCAACCATTACAGATGCTCAATTTGACCGTTTAATGGCTGAATTGCAGCAATTGGAAAGCGAATATCCTCATCTAATTACTCCGGACTCACCTACCCGGCGGGTGGGCGGTAAACCACGGGAGGGTTTCGCCACTGTCCAGCATACCGTGCCGTTGCTCAGCCTGGCCAACGCCTTCGGTGATGGCGAGCTGAAGGATTTTGACCGCCGGGTCGGCAGTGCTCTGGGCAATGAACTGTATGATTATGTAGTGGAACTCAAGATTGACGGCTTGGCGGTGTCGCTCACCTACCGGGACGGCCAAATGGTGCGCGGGGCTACCCGGGGCAACGGTGTCACCGGTGAGGATATCACGGCAAACCTAAAAACAATACGCAGTATCCCATTGCGTCTGAACAAACCGGTGGATTTGCTGGAGGTGCGGGGCGAGGTTTATATGCCCAAGGAGTCGTTTGCGGAATTAAACCGCCGGCGTGAAGAGCGGGGTGAACCTACTTTTGCCAACCCGCGCAATGCCGCAGCCGGTTCACTGCGCCAGCTGGACCCGGCGGTGACCGCCGGGCGCAATTTAAATATTTTTGTTTACGGTATCGGTGCGGCAGAGCTAAGCGGTGAGCCTCTACCGGATACACACCTGGCCGGCTTGCAGTGGCTGGAGAGCCTGGGGCTGCGGGTTAATACCTACCGCCAGCTATGCCGGGATATCGATGAGGTAATCGGCTACTGCCGGCTCTGGCAGGATAAAAAGGCTGACCTGCCCTATCAAATAGACGGTATTGTGGTGAAGGTCAATTCACTGGCTCAGCAGCAGGCACTGGGTGCTACGATGAAAAGCCCCCGCTGGGCCATCGCCTTTAAATTCCCCCCTGAACAAGCTAAAACCACCGTAAGGGATATCATCGTTAGTGTGGGGCGCACGGGGGCCATCACACCCACTGCGCTGTTGGACCCGGTGACCGTGGCCGGATCTACCGTCAGCCGGGCAACCTTACATAACCTGGATATCATACGGGAAAAGGATATACGCATTGGTGACCGGGTGGTGATCCATAAAGCCGGTGATGTAATACCCGAGGTGGTGGAAGTACTAAAAGAGCACCGCACAGGTGCGGAGAGAATTTTTAACATGCCCGCGGTGTGTCCGGCCTGCGGTGCCGAGGTGGTTCGCCCAAGCGGGGAATCCGCCCATCGCTGCACAGGAGCCGCTTGTCCGGCCCGGCTGCTGGAGGGTCTGATTCACTTTGCCTCACGGGGGGCAATGAATATAGACGGGCTTGGCCCGGCTGTACTCACTCAGTTAGTGGAGGCTGGGCTGGTTAAGGATGTGTCGGATTTATACGGCCTGACCCTGG
This sequence comes from Sporotomaculum syntrophicum, assembly GCF_009932395.1. GTDB lineage: Bacteria > Bacillota > Desulfotomaculia > Desulfotomaculales > Desulfallaceae > Sporotomaculum > Sporotomaculum syntrophicum. Next base: position 124,622 of record NZ_LSRS01000001.1, on the reverse strand, counting down.
AGCAGCTGCTTAAGCTGGAGCGGTTTGCCGACAAGTCGGCGGAAAACCTGGTGCGGGCAATAGCCGCCAGTAAAGCCAACCCGCTGCACCGGTTGATCTTTGCACTGGGCATCCGGCATGTGGGCGAGCGAGCGGCCCGCGTACTGGCGGAGCATTATGGCGACCTGCCAAGCCTTATGGATGCTCGGTTAGAAGAATTAACTACAATTATGGAAATCGGCCCTAAAATAGCCGAGAGCGTGGTTAATTTTATGCGGGAACCCCAGAACCGCGCTTTAATTGAACGGCTTATCGCTCATGGTGTCAACGTAGTGGCTGAAGCCGCTCCCACCGGGCAGAGCAGCCCGCTGGCCGGTAAAACGCTGGTGCTGACCGGCACTTTGGCGTCGCTGAAAAGGGAGGAAGCCAGGGAGTTGATTGAAAAAGCCGGGGGCAAAGTGGCCTCATCGGTAAGCAAAAAAACCGACTATGTGGTAGTTGGTGAGGAACCGGGGAGCAAATATGAGAAAGCCGTTAAGCTGGGTGTGCCGGTAATCGGCGAAGAGGAATTATTAACTATGGTAACCTCTCAACAATAAGCCGGGGCCGGTTTTTTAAGAGATAAGGAAGGTGTGGGTAAATGATTAGCATCAAAGATGTTGAACACGTAGCGCTGCTGGCTCGTTTATCACTAACCGGGGATGAAAAGCAAGTTTATGGCAAGCAGCTGAGTGATATATTAGAAAACGTCCGCAAACTGCAGGATCTAAACACGGAAGGTGTACCGCCCACCGCGCACGTGCTGGACTTACAAAACGTTTTTCGGGAAGACCGTGCAGGAGAGCATATGCCGGTAGACCAGGTGCTGGGCAATGCGCCGGACCGCCAGGGCAACTTTTTTAAAGTGCCCAAGATTATCTAGCAGTGCGAGCGGATAGGGAAGCAACTCTAAAAGGAATGCTTCCAAAATATGCAGATTTGGATAAAAGCTGGAGGGAAATGTATTGCAATTACATTACTTAACCGCACACCAGTTACATGATATGCTGGTTAGCAAGCAAATCAGTGCCGAAGAGCTTACCCGGGCGGTGTTTGAGCGTATTGAGCAAGTGGAAGATAAAATTCGTGCCTATATTACCTTGACCAGGGAACAGGCGCTGGAGCTTGCCCGGCAGGTGGACCGGGCCAGACTGGCCGGAGAGGCACTGCCGCCGCTGGCCGGCATACCGGTGGCTGTAAAGGATAATATTTGCACCAAAAGGGTGCGCACCACCTGTGCTTCCAAGATGTTATATAACTACATACCCCCGTACGATGCTACCGTGATGAAACATTTAAACCAGGCCCGGACTGTGATGGCGGGCAAAACCAATATGGACGAATTTGCCATGGGTTCCTCTTGCGAAAACTCAGCTTTCTTTACTACCTGCAACCCCTGGGACACCACCCGGGTGCCCGGGGGTTCCAGCGGTGGATCGGCGGCCGCGGTGGCGGCCGGTGAGGCTATTCTGGGTTTGGGCTCCGATACCGGCGGTTCAATTCGCCAGCCCGCCTCCTTTTGCGGGGTGGTGGGTATGAAGCCCACCTATGGCGCAGTGTCCCGCTACGGTCTGGTGGCTTATGCCTCCTCTCTGGACCAAATCGGACCCTTAACCAGGGATGTCACCGACTGTGCCATGCTGTTAAACGTGATTTGCGGGCATGACCCGCTGGACTCCACATCGGCGCCATTTGCTGTGCCTGATTATACCTCCTTTTTAACCGGGGATATCAAAGGCGTAAAAATTGGGGTGCCCCGTGAATACTTGGGCGAAGGTATCGACCCGGCAGTCAGGGAAGTGATCCAAAAAGCTATAGAAACCTACGCCGGTCTGGGCGCCGTGGTGGAGGAAACAACTCTGCCGCACACCGAGTACGCCCTGCCGGCCTATTACCTGATCGCTCCGGCAGAAGCCAGCTCCAACCTGGCCCGCTATGATGGGGTGCGCTACGGATACCGGGCTGCAGAAGCCGAAGACCTGGTGGATATGTTTATGCGAACCCGCAGCGAGGGCTTTGGCTCCGAAGTAAAAAGAAGAATCATGCTGGGTACCTATGCCCTTTCCGCAGGCTATTACGATGCCTATTATAACCAGGCGCTGAAAGTGCGCACGTTAATTAAAGCAGATTTCGACCGGGCTTTTGAAGAATTTGACCTGCTGCTGGGACCAACCGCCCCGGTCACCGCCTTTAAGCGAGGTGAAAAGGTGGACGACCCGCTGCAGATGTACATGGTGGATATCTGCACACTGGCCATTAACCTGGCCGGTATTCCCGCTATTTCCATCCCCGCCGGTATGGTGAACAAGCTGCCCGTGGGACTGCAGCTAATCGGCCGGCCCTTTGGTGAGGGGGATATACTGCGCGCTGCCTACGCTTTTGAACAAAATACCGATCACCACCGCATGTTGCCCGAGTAAATTCCTGGAGGTGTACCTATTTGGCTCAATATGAAGCTGTTATCGGCCTGGAAGTGCATGTTGAATTAAAGACCGATACTAAGATTTTTTGCCACTCCAGCACCGAGTTCGGTGCCGATCCCAACCAGCACGTATGCCCGGTGTGCCTCGGGTTGCCCGGAGTGCTGCCGGTGGTGAATAAAAAAGTAGTGGAATATGCCATAAAAGCCGGGCTGGCATTGAATTGCCGGATTGCCCCTTTTTCGAAATTTGACCGGAAAAATTATTATTATCCTGATTTACCAAAAAATTACCAAATATCCCAGTACGATTTACCCATTGCCGAGCATGGCTGCCTGGAGATAAATGTGCATGGTGCGGGTAAACGCGTTGGGATAACCAGGTTGCATATGGAAGAGGATGCCGGCAAGCTGGTGCACCAGGGCACCATTTCCTCTACTCCTTTTTCACTGGTGGATTACAACCGCACCGGAGTGCCGCTGATTGAAATAGTATCCGAGCCCGATATGCGCAGTGCCGATGAAGCCGTGGCATACCTGGAGAAACTAAAGGCGATTATTCAATATACCGGGGTCAGCGACTGTAAAATGCAGGAGGGCTCCCTGCGCTGCGATGCTAATATATCGGTCAGGCCGGCGGGTCAAGCCGAGCTGGGAACCAAGACAGAAATTAAAAATATGAATTCCTTTAAAGCGCTGCATAAAGCGGTTAACTATGAAATTGCGCGCCAGATTAAACTGCTGGAGAGCGGGGGAAAAGTGGTCCAGGAGACCAGGACCTGGGACGAAGCCCGGGGCGAAACCCTGTCCATGCGCAGCAAGGAGGAAGCCCATGATTACCGTTACTTCCCCGACCCCGACTTACCTCCCCTGGTGATTGACCGGGCCTGGGTGGAAGCCATTAAAGCCGGCCTGCCCGAATTGCCGGATGCGCGCAGGCAGCGTTTGGTAACCGCTTATGGCCTGCCTGAGTACGATGCGATGGTGCTGACCAGCTCCCGTGAACTGGCCGATTACTATGAAGAATGCGTGCAGATATATAATAACCCCAAGCTGGTGAGCAACTGGGTCATGGGTGAGCTGGCCAGAATGATGAACGCCGGCGGCCAGGATATCCAGGAGGTGCGCATCAGTCCCGCCCAGCTGGCAAGGCTGCTGCAATTGCTGGATGAGGGCACCATCAGCGGGAGAATTGCCAGGACTGTACTGGAGGAAATGTATAACACCGGTAAGGATGCCGGTAAAGTGATCGAAGAACAAGGGCTGGTTCAGATCAGCGATACAGGGTTGATTGAAAAAGTGGTTGACGAAGTAATTGCTGCCAACCCCAAATCGGTGGAAGACTACCGGGCCGGTAAAGAAAAAGCCATTGCCTTTTTAGTGGGCCAGGTGATGAAATCCACCAGGGGTAAAGCTAACCCGGGGTTGGTTAATGAGCTGCTCAAGGGAAAACTAAATAAGTAAAAATGAGAGCAGGGATACCCCCCTGCTCTCATACATCTTATACATAAATTGCATAACTCATGTATACATTATTTATAGCCGTCCAAATATTGTTGTAGCAGATAAATTATGATAAAATTGCAATTGTAAGCTAGCTTTGGCAGTACATAATTATGAGTATATTTTACAAAAAGTTATAGGAAAGAGAGGAAGATAATTGAATGGTTGACGACAATAAAATCTACCAAATTCAAAGGCTGGCTCCACGGGCTTCTGATATTAGAATTATTGACACCACTTTGCGGGACGGCGAACAAACCGCCGGCATAGTGTTTGCCAATCGTGAAAAGGTAAGAATTGCCAAGTTTTTAGATGAAATGGGTGTACACCAAATCGAAGCAGGTATCCCCACCATGGGCGGCGACGAAAAAGACGCTATCATGAAAATATGCCGGGCCGGACTCAAAGCCAGTATTATGGGCTGGAATCGCCCGGTACTCAAGGACATTGAAGCTTCCCTTGCCTGCGGTGTAGACGCAGTGGCGATTTCCATTTCCACATCCGATATTCACATTGAGCACAAGCTTAGAACTACCCGGGAACAGGTATTGGAACAAATGGTTAAGGCAGTCGAATTTGCCAAGAAGGAAGGCATGTATATTTCAGTCAATGCTGAAGATGCTTCCCGCAGTGACATGGACTTTTTGGTCCAGTATGCCAGAGCTGCCAAGGAAGCCGGTGCCGACCGGCTGCGTTATTGCGATACCGTAGGTGTTATGGAACCCTTTACGATTTATAATAACATTAAAGCAATCAAGGAAGCTGTTGATATTGATATCGAAATGCACACACATGATGATTTCGGCATGGCCACGGCCAATGCCCTGGCTGGTGTGATGGCCGGTGCCAGGTGGATTGGCGTTACCGTAATCGGCCTGGGTGAGCGGGCCGGGAACGCGGCACTGGAAGAAGTGGTGATGGCTTTAAAACACTTGTATCACATAGATCTGGACTTTAAGACGGAGATATTCCGGGAAGTGGCGGAATATGTTTCTCGTGCATCAGGACGTGAATTGCCCGCCTGGAAGGCTATTGTCGGTTCCAACATGTTTGCCCACGAATCCGGCATCCATGCCGATGGAGCGCTGAAGAACCCGAAAACCTATGAACCCTTCCAACCCGAGGAAGTTGGCCTGGAAAGACAGATTGTAGTTGGCAAACACTCCGGTAAAGCAGCCATTAAAGCTAAATTTGCCGAATATGGTATTCATTTAACCGACCATCAGGCCGATGAAATATTGCCTAAAATTAGTTCTTACACTGTTTCTTTGAAACGCCCCTTATTTGACAAAGAAATAATGTACATTTATGAAGATTACTATGGTCGACCTAATTTAGACTAGCGTTAGATAATTAGTTAGTTTAAAAAAAATAGCAATGTAAAGCGTTCGGCAGCTCCCGAATATTTGGGCTCCGGAACGCTTTTTTTATTTTAGGTATTTATGCCTGCCATATTTATGGCAAACGCTTTTAAGCAGGAGGTTTAGGTGCATAAAAAAGGGGCTCGGGAAAATAATATAATCGACAGCATTAAAACTCAAAATAGTAAATGGAGGGCGATCATTCATGTCTAATCCCACCAACTTCGGTTCGGGAGAATATAAGCTGAAGGCTATGCATAACGCAAGTTACCCGGGGGGCGTAGTGGTGGATCCCACCCCGATTACCAGCGGTGAAGAAATTACTGTGTTGTATGACGGGTTATTGTCCACCAGCGGTGCCGCTCAGGTGTATTTACATGTGGGGTACGGCGATGCTCGTGATTGGCGCAATGTCCAGGCTTACCGCATGTCGAAAACCGGCTGGGGATGGGTAAAAACTCTGGAAATGCCGGACGAAACCAGATTTAATTTTTGTTTCCATGACGGGCACGGCAGCTGGGACAATAATAACGGCTTTAACTGGAGTTTTCAAATTCATAACGGCAGAACACACTAAGCATGCATTGCAGCAAGTACCCGGGCTCAAAAATTGTATTATGTCCAGAAACACCTGTAGGCTCACCGGCAGGTGTTTTTATCTATGATTACGATTATTTTTAAAGACACAAAAATTTATAATATTTTAGCTATATTCAACATACTATAGCAATATTATCTTTAATGGGCAATAAACCCAAACAAGGAGGACCATTAATGCGTGTGGCGATGTTTTCCTGGGAGTATCCCCCCAAAAGTGTGGGTGGATTAGCACAGCATGTGTATGACCTGACCAATGCCCTGTCCGATTTGGGGGTAGAAATACATTTGTTCACCATGGGTGAGCCGGGGTTACCTGAGATGGAAAGGGTAAACGGTGTTCAGGTATACCGTATTATTCCATACAATGTTTCTTCACCTGATTTTACTACCTGGGTAGCCCAGCTGAATATAGCCATGCTGGAAAAAGCTATCCCGGTATTAGGTGAAAATAATGGCTTTGATATTGTGCACGGACATGACTGGCTGGTAGCCTATGCAGTCAGGGCGATCAAGCATGCTTACCACATACCGCTGGTGGCCACCATTCATGCTACGGAATACGGCAGAAACTATGGCTTACATAATGATACCCAGCGCCATATCAGTGATGTGGAATGGTGGCTTTGTTATGAGGCTTGGCAGGTGATTTGCTGCAGCCATTATATGGAAAGGGAAATGAAGTATGTATTTCAAATTCCGGATGATAAATTAAGGATCATACCCAATGGTGTGAACCCGGAAAATTTCGTACAAAAGAATGAAAAGCGTTCTCGTAATGATTATGCATCACCAAATGAGAAAATTGTTTTCTATGTCGGACGGCTGGTGCGTGAGAAAGGTGTCCAGGTGCTGCTTGATGCCGTGCCGATGATACTGGGCCGGGTGCCCAATACAAAATTTATAATTGGCGGAAAAGGCCCCTACATGAAGGAGCTTCAGGACCAGGCCTCACGGATGGGAATTGCCCAGAGTGTTTATTTTACCGGTTATGTTGATGCTTATACCCGTAATTCTTTGTATAGCTGGTCGGATGTGGCAGTGTTTCCCAGCTTATATGAACCTTTTGGTATTGTAGCTTTGGAGGCTATGGCTGCCCAAACACCGGTTGTGGTATCCGATACAGGTGGTTTAAGCGAAATTATCAGGCATAGTGTGGATGGTTTAAAAGCTTATCCGGGTAATCCCCGTTCCCTGGCCGATATGATTATCAATGTGCTCTTAAATCCCCAGCAGGCGCAGCAACTGCGACAAAACGCCTACCAGAGAGTCTTGCATGATTTCAGCTGGCAGGATATAGCTGCCAGAACTCTGGATATTTATAAAAATGTGTGTGAAGAACACCGCAGCAGCAACTGGCACGTTCGCCAGGGCGGTCTGCTTAACCGTTTCTCCAAGGTGCTGGGCAGAAATTAAAATACCATGATATTTTTCGGCTATACCCAAGTTTATATTTTTGGAGGGATGTATATTGAAAGCCATTATTATGGCGGGCGGCGAAGGGTCACGTTTAAGGCCGCTCACCTGTGGAATTCCCAAACCAATGGTTCCGGTAATGAATCGCCCCATCATGACCAGCATCATCGACCTTTTGCGCAAGCATAACTTTACGGATATCGGTGTTACTCTGCAATATATGCCCGAGGCAATCAGCAGCTACTATGGCAATGGCAGCGATTACAATATTAACCTTAAATACTTTATAGAAGAGCAACCTCTGGGTACAGCGGGAAGTGTAAAAAACGCGCAACAGTTTTTAGACGAGACCTTTTTGGTCATTAGCGGCGATGCATTAACTGATTTTGATCTTACCGAGGCGATGGCCTTCCATAGAAGTAAAGGCGCTATGGCTACACTGGTATTAACCAAAGTTCCCTGTCCGCTGGAATACGGTGTGGTCATCACCGGCTCCGACGGCCACATTAAGCAGTTTTTAGAAAAGCCCAGCTGGGGTGAGGTGTTCAGCGATACCGTTAATACCGGTATTTACATTTTAGAACCTGAAGTTTTGGATTATGTGCCGGAGGGTCAAAGTTTTGACTTTAGCAAAGACTTGTACCCCCGGCTGTTGAGTGAAGATAAGCCGATGTTCGGGGTGGTGCTGGACGGCTATTGGTGTGATATAGGTGACCTAAAACAGTATTTGCAGTCTCATAACGATTTTCTGGCGGGCTCTGTAAAACTAGCCCTGCCTGATCAGGAGATTATGCCCGGGGTCTGGGCCGGACGGGATGTGCGCATAGATGACAGCGCCATAATTAATGGGCCGGTACTGCTGGGTGACGGTGTGACCGTAAGTCGAGGAGTTAAAATAGATCAGTATACCGTTATTGGCCCGGGATGCATGATCCAGGACGGCGCTTCAATTAAGCGCAGTGTGCTTTGGGATAATGTATTCGTTGCTCCCGGGGTTAATCTGCGGGGCGCGGTGCTGGGCAGCAGGGTGCAGGTACAGGCCGGAAGCAGTGTCTATGAAGGTGCGGTTATCGGCAGTAATACCGTAATAAAAGAAAGATGTATGGTAAATCCCGATGTCAAGCTATGGCCTCACAAGATAGTGGAAACAGGTTCGGTGGTGCGGGAAAGTATGGTGTGGGGCAGTGGAGCCCCAAGACATATTTTTGGCTTGGAAGGAATATCAGGTATTGCCAATATCGAGATGACCCCTGAATTTGCGTCACGGGTAGCGGCAGCGTTTGCGGACACGCTGGGAGCCAGGCCGCGCGTTTGCCTAAGCAGTGATATTTATTCGCCTTCAAGGTTGATCCGGGATGCCTTAAACTGTGGCCTGCGCTCCGCGGGAGCACAAGTTTACCAACTGCCCGACGGAATTACCCCAATGCATCGTTTTGGCGTGAGCCGGCTGCAATGTGACGGGGGAATGCATGTTAGAATATCTCCCAGACAGCCGGAAGCCGTCAATATAATAATTACCAATTCCCAGGGCGGTAATATTGCCAGAAGCGCAGAGCGCAAAATAGAAAATCTATTGGCCCGTGAAGATTTTAAACGGGCCGGGTTCCAACAAATCACCGAGTTACAGCAGGCACCCGAAATGTCGGAAAGTTACCTGCAGCATCTTATGCGGGATATAGATATAAACGCTATCCGGGCAATGGGACTTAGTCTTGCAGCCGTTTATGACCCCGATTGCTCCGGCCGGTTTTTGGAGTCGCTGTGCCGGGAATTAAATATCAAGCTGGAGAGGCTTAACCTGGATGGACCGGTTAGGATGCCGTTAAACTGGTCCGTGTACAGGGATTACACAGCAAAGGTGTCCGCTGCCGTAACGGATGGTGGATTGTCAATGGGGCTGATTATGGATTCCGGGGCTGATCACCTTACACTTATCGACAACCGGGGGCGCACTGTTCAAGACAATCTGCTGGTGACATTAACCGCCCTGCTGGTATTGCGTTCGCGCGGGGATGCCGTGGTGGTGCCGGTAACGGCTCCCAGGGCGGTTGAACTGCTGGCCGAAAAATTCGGTGCTCGGGTAATCCGCACTAAAACTGCGGTGCAGGATTTTTACGAAAAGCTGGTTGACCAAGACAACCTGGCCGGCCGGGAAAAATCTTCGACATTATCTCAAGCCTTGCTGCATTTCGATGCTCTGGCTACAGTGCTTAAAATTGCCGAGTATTTAGCTGTCCAGAAAATTGATCTGGCCGCTCTGGTTGACGAGATACCGGAATTTTTTATGGAGAACAAAGCCACAGCGGTACCCTGGGCAACCAAAGGGACAGTGATCCGCAGCCTGATTGAGGAGATGCCCCAGGAAAATCTGGAGCTGCTGGATGGGGTAAAGGTATTTCATCCCGATGGCTGGGCTTTAGTGCTGCCGGACCCCGAAGAGCCGGTTTGCCGGGTATTCAGCGAAGGAAGCACGATGGAAATTGCTGAATCACTGGCCGATTTTTATATCGACAAGATCAATAAAATCGTCGGCCCCGTTCAATAAGAAAAGTGTATAAATTCCTAAAGTATAATAGCATAAATAAAGGGAGGCGGCTGCCTCCCTTTTTAATATGCTATTTATTTAATCCAAGGTGAGCCCAACGGAATAACGGTTTTGCCCAAGTGGGTGTTCAGCACTACGCCGGCAGCGGTGTAGAGGGCAAAAATGCCGGCCAGACCCAGCGAGTATCCGGATACGGCGTGCCATGCATGGCCCAGTATACCAAGATCCATCAGGGCAATCACCGGAACAGCTATATCAATTAACAACACCGTAATAATCAGGCTTAATGGTGACTTGAAATACCCGGGTGTCCAGCTTAGCAGCGCTATAGCCAGCGCCGCCCAGGCCCATCCATCTATGCGGGCGTCAAAGGCCCAGCCATTTAAACTTGCAAAGTACTTAAAAAATAGTTCCAGGCTTGTTACCAGCATGAAGAAAGCAGCAAAAAACGTAAACACGTTACCACCCAATATATTGCCGTGGTTGAGTTCCATAATACCTACGAGCAGCTGGATAACAAAACCGCCCAAAAGCCAAAAAGCCAGTAAGATTGTGGCTGAAGAATCTACCTTCCCGGTATGCAGGGCGTAAAAAGTAAAACAAACCATGGCCAGTGCAACCAAACCGGCCGGCGCCGGGTTTGCCGCAGAGTGTTCTTGAGACATAAATTACCTCCTCCAAAATCAATAATCTAAAAATAAAAAATTTTCAATTAATCCGGCGACCTATTTTTACCTCCTTTCATGTTTCTGCACTGGAACGTCAATCATAAATTTGTCTATGCAAAAAACATGTCGGAAAACGGCGAAATGGGCTGATTCAGAATAATTAAAGCTAATTAAAGCAAATTAGAGCATTTTACGAGTATCTTAGAATAATCTAATAGTTAACAAAACAAAAATATTTAATAAACTAAAAGCCCAACCTGGCGAGAGGCTGGGCTTTGTGAACATAAGATACAGTGTAGTCTTTTGTATACTATCCGTTTTCCTGTTAGTAACAGGCATTATGGCTCACTGGTGAATAAATCTGTATTATGAGTATACAGTTGTTAGCTTTTAGCTTTTTTGTACCCAGGGCCATTTGTCCATAAATGTATTGTACATTAATACTGCCATTAAGAAAGCGAACTGGCCGGCTAAAAATCCCATGGTAGGATAACCTAAACCCATATTGTTTGCGCCGTAAGGTAAGAACATAAATGTCTTTAGCCAGACAACGCCACAGATTATACCGCCAACCAGCCAAATAGCAATTCGGGTGCAGATCCTGGCGGCCGCGCCCGGTACCATTGCTGCGCTGGGGTAATCATCAAATAAATGGTGCCAAACCAGCATAAAGACGACTACAGAAAGCTCCAGTGAAGCTACAGCAGCATCTACCGGGGCTCCAGGCAAAAGGTTCAAGGGTTCGACTATAGGCCTGAGTAAATTCGGAATGGTTAAACCGGCAGCTAGAGCAATTAATAACCCGGCAATAGCCATATAAGGCTGTTTCTTGGCAAAAAACTTCATTGGGTAGCCCTCGGCGCCTTCAGCAGGCATAATGGCAAAGAACACAAAAGCCTGGCAAAAGGCTACAAAAGTAGGCCAAGAACCAAAGGGCTGGACAGTGATGTGGTGGCCGTCAATGACCGGATGCAAGAAACTGGGCACAATCAAGGCCATCCAAACTATAAAAGTAACCAAGCTGCTAAAGAAAAGGACACTTAAACCTTCAATGGGTTGTTTTGAAGTACCGGCAAAAGGCCATTTATGCAGTAGAGAAGCAAAAGGAATTTGAGCTATAATAACAGCCAGAGCAAAGAAGTTAGCGGCTTCCCAGCCTTCAATAGCCAGAGCTACATCAGCAGCTGTTTGGGGCATCAACATAAGACCGAGGCTGAAAGGTTTCCACCAAATACCTAAAAAACCTATTAATGCTAAATAAACTAAAATACCGGAAACCCAGGCTACCAGGACATACCAAATGCCTGCCACCGGTTGTTTTGCACCAAATTTGTCTTTTCCATAGTTCCCCATAATAAGAGTTTGCCAGATCCAGGGGTTAATAACCATCCAGAAGAAACTGCCTTCCACCATTACCTGAAGCAGCTTAGCTTGCGTTGCGGCATCAACGGTTGCCAGGCCTTGCGCTGCTAAAGAGGCAAATATCCCTTTCCAGAACATCGACCAGATGGGCCATAATATGATTGCAAATAAGAAACATGTTATCATTGCGGCAATCCCGGTTCCCAGTTGACTGTCAATAATCCGCTTTGTACCGGCCCCCGCCCCAGGTATTATCTGTTTTGATGTACCGGTTGCAGGTTCACTCATTTCATTCCCTCCTTGAAGCTAACCTTTTTCAAACTATTCAATTAATTCCAAAAAAGCCCCTCGGTTTTTTTCCGCAGCAGGCTTCTTTCCCCGTAGTTTCTAGTACCCGCTTAATCTCTTTTGTTTCTTGCATTCCGTTTATACTCCCCCGGGTTATTACCTTATCTTACCGTCCCGTCTATATTTAATTTAACTCTGGTGAAGACATATCCCGGACAATATCACCTCCCTGCGGTTTTTTTAAGCATTATGTCAAAAGCTGATAAGATGATATAATTATATGATAATTATCCAATAAAGTGAACAGTTATTTTCGAAATTATCACACGTTTTTTAAATATATAATTTTTCAATTAATTATTATATATGTTTGAATAAACCCCGGTAAGGGGGCTTATCCGGTAGCGGAATACACTTGACCGGGAGCACTTTGATAATAATTAATATTGATATCCGGAAAAATATTATTTCTATATTCCAAATGGCCTAAGAAACCTTCGTCTATGTTGTTGTTCTTAATCTGGTCATACAACCGCAGAAAGTTTTGTACATGTTGTTTGGTACGCCGTATAGCATATTCCACCATAGTTCCGGTGTACATAATAAAAGCCCAGTCGCTGCTTTGGGCCAGCAATAACTCTCTGGCAGCCTGTTTGATAGCCCGCTGTTTGAGACCGCCGGGATAGGTATTAGCATCCACCAGCTCGGTCATTTTTTCAGCCATAATATGCAAGTGACGGTAAATCCAATCGTTTTCTCTGCACAGCCATACCTCGTTGTAGCCATTATTACCCCAGGTAGAGGGGCAGGGTGTGGCCACCTGGTTGCAGGGGTATTTTTTTAAATAATCATGAGGAGTAATGGTTTCAATGCCGGGAAAGTCGTAATGTGCTTTACGAAGGACCTGTTTTAGCCAGTCGGGTCCTTCAAACCACCAGTGACCAAACAACTCTGCATCATAAGGCGCAACAATGATGGGCTCACGGTCCATTAACGAATTTAAATGCGCTATTTGGTGTTCTCTATTGAACAGGAAGTTACCGGCATGAATATCGGCTTTACTTAGCGCGTTTTCCCTGCAGTAAGGTTGTTTCTCGCAATCTTTACCCGTGACGCGAAAATATTTAATACCGGTGTTGACCCTGATCCCGTCCGGATGAATATACGGCGCAATATAACCGTATTCTAAATCGTGGCCGATATCTCTGTAGTATTCACGGTAATCATAATCGCCGGGGTATCCTTCATTGGAGCTCCAGACCTGTTTGGAGGATTCGATATCCCTGCCGAAAACGGCTACTCCCGTGCGGCAAAAAATAGGCGCGTAAATACCATACTTGGGTCTATGTGACGCATACAGCACCCCGTGAGTATCCGTAAAGAAGTATTTTATATCAAATTCCTTGAGTATGTTATCTACACCATAAGTATAAGCACATTCAGGCAACCAGAGCCCCAATGGCTTATGGCCGAAATGATTGGCATAAAGATCCACGGCTGCACCAACCTGGGCTCGCACTGCTTCGGGTTGATGGATCAGCAGAGGCAGAAAACCGTGTGTTCCCGCACAGGTAATCACCTCTAACCGGCCGCAATCCTGTAATTTTTTAAATGCGGACACCAGATTGCGATGGTATTTTTCAGCAAACAGGTATCTAATGCGATAAAGCCTATCCCTGTACATGACTGCTGTTGGATGAAAGACCGTATCTCTTGTTCGTACCGTTTCTTTTTCTGCAAGTTCGATCAACTTATTAAGGTGCCTCAGGTACCTTTCCTGTAAAAGCCCGTCTGTTAACATGGTTATCAGAGGGGGGGACAGAGAAATAGTCAGCCTGAAGGGAATATTTTCTTCAACAAGCTCATCAAAGGCATCAATTAGTGGTATATAAGTTTCGGTGATAGCTTCGTATAACCATCTTTCTTCCAAAAAATTCTCATCTTCGGGATGTCGTACAAACGGTAAATGTGCATGCAGTACAAAGCAGAGGTATCCTTTACCCAAAATTTACTCCCCTTTATATATCATTATGATTAATTTTTTCGATTCCCCAAACCGGGTGAACTCACATTAACCGGGATAAGGCCCATGTCCCGGCCAAATTCTTTCGATACGGCAGGGGAACTGCCCAAATACATTTGATTGAGGGTGCGATAAATACCTTCAATCCACATCCATTCTTCATCAAATAAGTTGGAAACATCCATACTTGGTGTTTTTACTATATTGGAACGAAGCAAGGTAATAAAAGTACCATCGGGGAAAAGCCTTCCCAGGTCCACACAAAACGAAGAATTGGGCCGCGCCACGTCAATATGCCAGCTATCAACATGCTCATGGATAGAGATGTCGGTAAAATCATTGGCATTAGTACCGTTAAAATCTTCTACGCCTGTGACATCATATACACGTAAAACGGACCGGGAATTATTCCAGGCGTTATGACCATATTGATTGCTAAATTCTTGCTGTTTGGCAGCCGAGATCTCCCAATAAGCAAATATCCAGTTGGGATCGCGCACCATTAGCGTTATGCGATCTTTGCCGTAATTCCAGGGAATAACAGGCATTTCGGGTTTGGCTGCCGGTTGGGGCGGAAAGATTACGGGAATAGCCAGCTCTTCGGCATACTCTTCCCTGGCGGCAATTGGTACATGCCGGGGTACAGGCTTTTTTTGTTTATTCCGGGCCGACCATAAAAAAATAGTCAGGAGTGCTAATATCAGTGCACCTACCAGGACCCAGGTAAAAGATACAATCAATGCAATGCCCTCCTCGTCTGAAATAATTGTAAAAAATATTAAGCTACTTGCGGTAAATCTAATATCTGAATTAGTGAGGGTATATATCACGTTTGAAGCAGCGGATTATATGCGGCGTTTTTTCGGATAGACCTAACATTTCCGCGGCATAATTGTTTTATCCGTGAAGGCTTTTTTTATTATGGCCACAACTCTTTGTGATTATAATGCTTTTATTAAACAGTATTGCCGTAGCTATTAAAAAAATTTTTTATCAGGCAGGTATATTTATCAAAATAATAGAAAAATAAAAGTATTTAAATTATTGGAGTTGAAAAACATGCATTTTGACGTCAAAGAACAGCAAATAAAGGAAATATTAGAGCAAAACAGCACTATTGCTGTGGTTGGGCTTTCCGATAATCCCGCCCGTCCCAGTTACAGGGTAGCCCAATATATGAAGGAACATGGATATCGTATTATACCTGTAAACCCGAATTTAAAAACTGTGCTGGGTGAAACCGCTTATCCCGATCTGTTGTCGATCCCGGACAATGTGGATATAGTTAATGTATTCCGCCGCAGCGAGGATGTACCGCCCATCGTCGACGATGCGCTCAAGATTAAGCCCAATGTCGTCTGGCTGCAGCTGAATATTATCAATCATGAAGCAGCCGCAAAATGCAGGGACGCCGGGGTCGGCATAATCATGGATAAATGCATTAAAGTGGAGCATTGCAGGTTCTTTCCCGAGGAAGTTTAACATGATATATAAAAAAAAAATTATCGAACTGCTGGCCGAACATATACCCAATGCCGAGCCAACCCTGCATTTTAAAAACCCCTTTGAATTATTAATCGCAGTTATTCTGTCCGCCCAGTGTACCGATAAACAAGTAAATAAAACCACGGAGGCGCTGTTTGAGAAATATAAAACACCGCAGGATTTTGCGGCTTTAAGTCAGGAGGAGCTGGCCGAAAAAATTAAAGGCTGTGGCTTATACCGCAATAAAAGCTTGCATATCATTAAAACCTGCAAGATAATATCGGAAAGGTACGGAGGACGGGTGCCAAATGATTTCTTAGCTCTGCAGGCTTTGCCCGGCGTGGGTCGTAAAACAGCGAACGTAGTGCTGAACTTAGCCTTCGGTAAACCTACCTTACCTGTCGATACACATGTATACCGGGTGGCCCGCCGACTTGGCCTCTCTGCCGGCAATACACCACGTATGGTAGAAAAGGATTTAATTGATTTGATCGACGTAACCGAGCGTGGGGTTTGGCACCACCGGTTGATCCATTTCGGACGCTCTGTTTGTACTGCACGCAACCCGAAATGTGCTGAATGTGTAGTGCAGCAATATTGCCAGAGGCTAAAAAAAAATGCGCAAACACAAATAAGGAGACATGATTAACATGCATCTGGTACTGGTGGAACCAGAAATACCGGCCAATACAGGTAATGTGGCCCGTACCTGTGCCGTTACCGGTGCGGAGTTACACCTGGTAAAGCCGCTGGGCTTTTCAGTTGATGACAAGCATTTAAAAAGGGCCGGACTGGATTACTGGCACTTATTAACAATCCATTATCATGATAATTTGGACGATTTTTTTAAAGCTTATCCGGACGGCCGCTTTCACCTGGCGACCACCAGGGGCGGCAGGGTTTATACTGAAGTCCAATACGGACCGGATGACTTTCTGCTTTTTGGCAAGGAAACAGCCGGCTTGCCGAAAGATATTCTCCGGCGCTACCAGGACTATTGCATTCGCATTCCCATGCTAAGCGAAGCCCGGTCTTTAAACCTCTCCAACTCGGTGGCCGTGATACTATTTGAGGCGCTGCGCCAGAACGGTTTCCCCGGCCTGCGGCAAACAGCTGCGGAGCACTTATAAAACCAACCATTGAGAAAAGTGTTATTTTGAGATAAAATTCCCTTGAGAGCAAGGGATTTTTTTGTACTTTATTTTTTTGTACTTTAAGAAAACTATGCTTGACATATTTATGGCAACTAATAAACGACTATATGTTGACGGGGGTTTTAAGATTGTTTGTCCACCTGCACGTACACACCGAATACAGCCTGCTGGACGGGGCGGCCAGGATCAAGAAAGCGGTAAGTTCCGCCGTTCAAATGGGCATGCCTTCACTGGCCATTACCGACCACGGGGTCATGTATGGCGTAGTAGATTTCTACAAGACCTGTAAAAAGGAAAATATCAATCCAATTATCGGCTGTGAGGTGTATGTGGCACCGCGTACCAGGCATGACCGCACACCCCGGGTGGACGATAACCTGCATCACCTGGTACTGCTGGCGGAAAATAACACCGGGTTGAGAAATTTATTTACGCTGGTTTCCCAGGCATTCACCGAAGGCTTTTATTATAAGCCGCGGGTGGATAAAGAGCTGCTGGCCGCTCACAGCCGGGGATTAATCGCGCTGAGCGGCTGTATTGCCGGCGAAGTGTCTTCTTATATCATCAAGGATAATCCTGCCCAGGCAGCGCAAAGCGCGGCTGATTATGTAGATATATTCGGCAAGGATAATTATTATTTGGAACTGCAGGACCATGGTTTTGCGGAGCAAAAAACCGCCAACCGGGGGCTGCTGCAGCTGCACAAGAAAACCGGCATACCGCTGGTGACCACTAACGATGTGCATTATGTTTTTCGGGAGCACGCGGAAATGCAGGATGTGCTGTTATGCGTGCAAACCGGACGGACTGTGGATGACCCCGGGCGCATGAAATTTCAGTCCCAGGAGTTATACTTGAAAAGTGAACAGGAAATGGCCATGCTGTTCGGAGAACTTACCGAGGCGATGGAGAATACCGTCCGCATTGCCGAACGCTGCCACGTTGAGCTGGAATTTGGTAATTTACACCTGCCCGAGTACCGGGTGCCCGAGGGTCATACCCTGGAATCATATCTTCGGGAACTGTGCCTCCAGGGTATAAACTGGCGCTACGGTGGAATAAATGACGACGTGCTTAAGAGATTGGATTATGAACTGGGCGTTATCGGTCAAATGGGCTTTTCCGCTTACTTTTTAATTGTGTGGGATTTTATTCATTACGCCCGGGAGCAGGGCATCCCGGTGGGGCCCGGCCGCGGATCGGCGGCGGGCAGCGTGGTGGCCTATGTGCTGGGCATTACCGAGCTGGACCCGCTCAAGTACGATTTGCTGTTTGAGCGGTTTTTGAACCCCGAAAGGGTGTCCATGCCGGATATAGATATCGACTTTTGCTATGAAAGACGCGGCGAGGTCATCGAGTATGTAACCAGAAAATACGGTGCAGATAAAGTGTCCCAGATTGCCACCTTCGGCACCATGGCTGCCAAGGCGGCCATCCGGGATGTAGGCCGGGCGCTGGGCATGCCCTACGGTGATGTGGACCGCATTGCCAAGCTGGTGCCCAACGACCTGGGTATTTCCATCGAAAAAGCACTGCAGGATTCCCCTGAATTGAGCCAGGTTTACCGGGAAGACGACCAGGTGCATAAGTTACTTGACATGGCCGCGCTGGTGGAAGGTATGCCCCGGCATGTCTCCACCCATGCTGCAGGAGTAGTAATTACCCAGGAGCCCCTGACCCATTACCTGCCGCTGTATAAAGCTGCGGACGGCCCGCTGACCACCCAGTTTGCCAAGGACCCGGTGGAGGAACTGGGCCTTTTGAAAATGGACTTTTTGGGGCTGCGCACCCTGACGGTGATTGCCGATGCGGTGCGGGCGATCGAGCAAAATCATGGTGTAAAAATAAAAATTAATGAAATACCCCTGGACGATCCGCCCACCTTTGAACTGCTCTGCCGCGGCGACGCTGTGGGCGTGTTCCAGCTGGAAGGCAGCGGTATGCGCGCTATCCTGAAAGAGTTAAAGCCCGAGCTGTTTGAAGATATCATCGCCCTGGTCGCCCTGTACCGGCCAGGCCCGCTGGGCAGCGGCATGGTGGATGACTTTATTAAAAGCAAACACGGCGAAAAAAAGGTGGAATACCTGCATCCAATTCTGGAGCCTATTTTAAAGGACACCTACGGAGTAATTCTTTACCAGGAACAGGTCATGCGCATTGCCAGTGACCTGGCCGGCTTTACCCTGGGCGAGGCCGATTTGATGCGCCGGGCGATGGGCAAGAAAAAACCGGAAATTCTGGCCGGGCTGCGGCTCCAGTTTACCGAGGGCGCGGTGAAGAACAATGTGGACGGTGAAATTGCCGGTCAGGTCTTTGATTTAATTGAGTACTTTGCCGGGTACGGGTTTAATAAAAGCCACTCGGCGGCTTATGCGTTTGTTACTTTCCAAACGGCTTATTTGAAGGCCAACTACCCGGTGGAGTTTATGGCGGCGCTACTAACCTCTGTACGGGATAACACGGATAAAGTATCCGCTTATATTGAGGAGTGCCGGCGCATGGGCATTCCTGTACTGCCGCCGGACGTAAACATCAGCGGCGTGGATTTTACCGCAGCCGGCGACAGCATCCGGTTTGGCCTGGCCGCCATAAAAAACGTGGGTTTAAATGCGGTTAAATCCATCATTGAAGCCAAAGAAAAAGGCAAGCCGTATACCTCTTTTGCCGACTTTTGCCAGCGGGTGGACACCCGGGTGGTCAATCGCCGGGTGCTGGAAAATTTAATTAAGAGCGGCGCCCTGGATTCCCTGGGCCACCGACGCTCCCAAATGATGGCTGTGGTCGACGCGGGACTGGGACTGGCCCAATTGACCCAGCAGGATCGCCAGAACGGTCAGCGCTCATTGCTGGAATTTTGGGGGGAAGAGGTTAAACAAACGCTGTCCCTGGATATGCCAAATATTCCTGAGTATACTTCCAGTGACCTGCTGGCTATGGAGAAAGAATCCCTGGGCTTATATGTGAGTGGGCACCCCCTTGATCAATACCGGGAAACCATATTAAGACGGGCCACACACCAGATGGTGAGCTTGAAGGAACTGGAGGACCGCAGTGAAGTGGTGGTGGGAGGCATGCTCACCATGGTAAAGAGAATCACCACCAAAAAAGGAGATAATATGGCCTTTGCCAACCTGGAGGATTTGTCCGGCGCGGTGGAGCTGGTTATTTTCCCGCGCACCTACCAGCAATGCGCTTCGCTGCTCAAGGTGGACAACCCGGTGCTGGCCAGGGGAGTAACCAGTATCAATGGGGAAGAGGTTAAAGTCCTGGTTAATTCACTGGAAACGATGACTTTGAGGAAATATGGCGAGCTGTTTATCAAGTTTGAAGATACCTCTCTTGAAACCCTCACCAAGGTGCAAGCGGTTTTATGTACTCATCCCGGTGAATGCCCGGTTTACCTGTACTTTCCCGTGGATAAAAAACTTGCGCTGGCGGATCGCCGCTTTTGGGTTAACCTGGATTCCGATGTTGTACAGCAGTTAACCGGCCTGATGGGGCCGGAACAGGTAAAAATAAAGGATACCCCTGCAAAACTTGAAGCTTGTCAAACCTAAAAGGTCATGTTAGAAAATTAAATTATTTGCAAAAATTTAATATCCGGGTGTTACTCTGGATATTTTTTGATATATAATTGTTATGGTAAATAATAGCTGGTGATATCCAGGCGCAATTTTGGTGAAAATATTACTGCATATTAAAGTTGTGATAGTAAAAAGTACTATTGTTAAATAAACATAATTAATCTAAGCGAATGTGCTTTGAGGGATAAAGTCGTGAAGGAGGTACACTTGTGCAGCGAATTGCTGTTTTAACCAGCGGGGGGGATTCCCCGGGTATGAACGCCGCCATCCGGGCCGTGGTAAGAAAGGCAATCTACCATGGTCTGGAAGTTATCGGCATAAAAAGGGGTTACAGCGGTTTTATTGAGGCCGATATGTGGCCGATGGACCTGAGCTCGGTAGGCGATATCATTCACCGGGGCGGCACAATTTTGCGCACCGCCCGTTCGGAGGAATTTAAAACTTCCGAGGGCAGAAAGAAAGCCTATCTTAATGTACAGCGCTTCGGCATCCAGGGCCTGGTGGTTGTTGGCGGTGACGGTTCTTTTCGAGGAGCGGAAATCTTTAACAGTGAATATAATTTGCCCGTGATCGGCGTACCCGGCACCATCGATAACGACATCACCGGCACCGAATATACCATAGGGTTTGAAACCGCCACCAATACAGTACTGGATGCGATAAATAAAATACGCGATACCGCTACTTCTCACGAAAGAACTTTTATACTTGAGGTTATGGGCCGGGAGAGCGGGTGTATTGCTTTAATGGCCGGTCTGGCCGGCGGTGCGGAATCAATCCTCATCCCGGAGCTCAGGTACAGTATAGATGAAGTTTGTGAAAAACTTATCCGTGGTTATAAACGGGGTAAGCTGCACAGTATTATCATTGTTGCGGAAGGTGCCGGAAGGGGCCTTGATATAGGGAAACAAATCAGTGAGAAAACCGGGCTGGAAACCAAGGTCACTATTTTAGGCCATTTGCAGCGGGGCGGTTCCCCGACGGCCTTTGACCGCAATTTAGCCAGCCGGATGGGTTCCAAAGCTGTGGAGGCACTTATGGAAGGTTACCGCAAACACATGGTGGGTATAGTGGCGGATAAAATTGTGATCAGCCCGTTGGATGCTGCATTTAAGGGCAAAAGGACCATCGATCTGGAGATTTATAACCTGGCTAATATACTATCCATATAGGAGTGATTTAATTGAGACGCACCACTATAGTATGTACTATCGGACCGGCAAGTGAAACAATAGAAATACTGGAAAAATTGATACTGTCCGGCATGAACGTGGCCAGGATGAACTTTTCCCACGGTACCCATGAGGACCACGCCCGCAGGCTGGCCGCCGTACGCCAGGCTGCCGCCAACGTGGGCAAAAATATAGCCGTCATGCTGGATACCAAGGGTCCGGAAATCCGGCTGGGTTACCTGGAAAAGGATTTTGTGCGTCTTAACACAGGAGATACTGTTTACTTGACCACGGAAAACATTAAGGGTAATGAGCAGATCCTGCCGGTTAGCTACCGGGGCCTGCCCAAGGATGTTAAGCCGGGCGACCTGGTGTTAATATCCGACGGGTTAATCGCCCTGCGGGTGAACAGCATAGCCGGGGAAAGAATTGAATGTACCGTGGAAAACGGCGGTGAACTGACCAGCCAAAAGGGAGTCAATGTACCCGGTGTTTATGTGAAACTGCCGGCCATCACCGAAAGGGATGAGCAGGATATCATTTTTGGTATAGAGCATGACTTTGATTTTGTTGCCGCCTCCTTTGTGCGACGGGCCAACGATGTGCTCACAATTCGTAAAATAATTGAAGATAACGGCGGGCACATGGATATTATCGCCAAGATTGAAAACCAGGAAGCCGTTAATAACCTGGATGAAATCATCGAGGTATCCGATGCTATTATGGTAGCCAGAGGCGATCTGGGTGTGGAGATACCCCCGGAAGAAGTGCCGCTGATCCAAAAAACCATCATCAAGAAATGCAGGCAGGCGGGCAAGCCGGTGATTACCGCCACCCAAATGCTGGAATCAATGATTCTGAACCCGCGTCCCACCAGGGCGGAAGCCAGCGATGTAGCCAACGCTATATTCGACGGCACCGATGCGGTGATGCTTTCGGGCGAAACGGCAGCGGGCAAATACCCGGTGGAAGCGGTGGAAACCATGGCCCGCATTGCGATCCGGGCTGAATCATCCATAAAATATGATGATCTGATGAAAAACTATCGCCGGTTGCATTGTAAAACCGTTACCGACGCCATCAGTCATGCCACCGTCGCCACGGCACAGGACCTGGGGGCGGCAGCTATTATCACTTCTACGGAAACAGGCTATACCGCCCAAATGGTCAGCAAATACAGGCCCCAGGCCCCGATTATTGCCGTGACTACCCAGAGAACGGTGCTGCGTAAAATGGCGCTGGTTTGGGGCGTTGAGCCGCTGCTGGTGGGGTGCTCGGAGGATACGGACAGCATGATCGACGCTGCTGTGGATGCTTCGCTGGCCGCCGGGCTGATCAAGGCCGGGGATTTAATCGTCATCACCGCCGGTGTGCCGGTTGGTGTTCACGGCACCACCAACCTGCTTAAAGTGCACACCGTTGGCGATATTGTGGCCTCGGGTACCGGTATCATTAAACGGTCTGTCACCGGCAAGGCTTGTGTGGCCAATACCGCCCGGGAAGCTCTGGATAAAATGGAAGAGGGCAGTGTACTGGTGACTTATGCTACCGACCGTGATTTTATCCCGGCTATTGAAAAGGCCGGCGCACTGATTACCGAAGCCGGCGGGTTAACATCCCACGCTGCCATTGTGGGCTTGGAGTTTGGTATTCCGGTAATTGTGGGTGTGGAGGATGCCGCCAGGGTAATTCCCGACGGGGAAATAATCACCGTGGACGGCCGGCGGGGGTTGGTATATAAAGGTGCAGCCAAGGTATTATAGTCTTAATATTTTTGTAACTTTTAGGAAAGAACCGCCTTGCAGCAGGATATGCTAATGCTGGGAGGCGATTTTTACATGCAAGCTTTTCTGGCGAATTATATCGACACGCTGGGGATGGGCGGGCTATTTGGCGGCCTGATCATTGAGGCGCTTGGTTTTCCCTTTCCCGGTGGGGTTATGATAATGTTTTTGGGCTTTTTGATTAACCAGGGACGGTTAAATTTTTATACGGTTTTTTTACTGGCGGTAGTGGGCTTTAATATCGGAGCTGCGGCTGCGTTTTTTGCGGGTCGTTACATGGGGGATTCCGTAGTGCATCGCTACGGTAAATACCTGCGTATTAACACCGCCAAGTGGGAGAAAGCCCGCAGCTGGATAAAGCAATCGGCGGCAATGTTCATTATCATCGGCAGGTTTGTGCCCATGGTCAGCAACCTGACCCCCTATATGGCCGGTGCCAGCGGGCTAAAACTGTCCAGGTTTTTATTATATAATGTGATCTTTACAGTGATCTGGGTTTCCTTTAATATTTCAATAGGTATGTTATTCGGCCAGCAGTGGCCTGTCATCGCGGGTTATCTTGAGGACCAGGTGCCCCTGGGGGCGCTGGTTTTATTGTTGGTTTATGTGGCCATTAAAGTGCTTATAAAACGTTTCCATACCCAAAGGAGTGAAAAGATATGAGCAGCAGTATTATTTGCCTGGGCGACAGCATTACCTACGGCTATCCGGTTGGACCGGAGTTCTCCTGGGTAGAACACCTGCAGCAGCGCACCAGTATAAACCTGATTAATTCCGGCGTTAACGGGTCCACTTCCAGGGACATGCTGCGCCGTTACCGGCGCTACACCGCAGCAGAAATTTCGCATGTACATATCCTGGGAGGCGGCAACGACGCCCTGCAGCAGTTAACCTGGGACGAGACCCAGCGTAATATTAAAGACCTGGTGGAGTTGATAAAGCAGCGGGGTGCCATACCCATACTTGGCCTGCTCACCCCCCTTTGTTACGACCCGGCCGGTGGCGGCGAGTTTGTGCCCGCCTCTGCTATGTCCTTCCTGACCAAGTGGAAGGCACGCTACAGAGATTGGCTGCGCGATTATGCCGAAACGGAATCCGTTTGGCTAATTGATTATTTTACACCGTTTTGTATTCCCGGGACCGGCGAGGGTGACGGGCAGTACTATTATGACGAATCCCACCTTAACGATAAAGGCCACGAGCTATTAGCGGAGGTGGCGGAGAAGACCTGGCTAAAATTGCTGGCCTAATGGGCGCATTTACATAGGTGCCAGCTTAACCGCACCGGCGGCAGCCAGATTATCATTTTTTATAGCCAATGCACCGGTAACTGTTTTGATGCTCATAGCAAACTCTACCGCTGCCTGCAAATCGTCCTCGCCTTGCACCCGGTTGGCCGCAGCCGTGGCCACAGCGTCGGCCAGCAGTGCCGAGGGGGCCAGGATTACCGCCGCGTCGGCGCAGCCAAAGCTGAGGGAATGGCCCACCGTGCCCGACGAAGTGCATATGCCCAGCGGCGTGCGGTGCGGCTCGATTTCTATGGCCAGCCGGTTGGTAAAGGGGGAGGGGCCGGCAAAAATACCTATCTTGCGCGTTTGGCTGGAGCGCAGATAAATATCACCGCCGTTCTCCACGATTACCTCACGGCAGCGCCTGGCCAGGTAACTGCCCACGTTCTGTGCAAAAGCGCCCGCCACCGCAGACATGGGCCCGGTACCGGCAGCAGCTGCGGCCCCGGCCATGGCCCTGGCGATCTCAGGCGCGTCGGGGCCAGGCTCAAATGGTTCCAGAGTGTGCAAGAAAACCGGGTTAGCCGCAATATATTGCTCCAGCTGCCTGCGCAGCGTAATGATTTCCTTTTTAACGCCTTCCACCAGACCGGTCGTCAGCTTGTCACGGGGTATGCCTATATCCAGGTCGGTTTCCTTGACGGCGATTTGGAAAAATACCAGGTCCTGCTGCCGGTGCAGCAGCCGGTAGGAACGCTCTACGTATTCCCTCAAAAACGAACCTCCATTGCTTTCATGGGACATGCTTTTACACACAGGCGGCAGACCACGCAGCGGTCGCTGTTAAACTTCACCAACATGTCCGGCCTTTCGATATACAGGGCACCGGTCGGGCAGATAGCCGTACAGGCGCCGCAGCTCACGCATTTTTCCTCATTTTGAATAATCTCTTCCGTCAGCGGCTGGACAGCTACACCCAGCCGCCGCAGATATTCAATGCCCGGCCCGAAGTTGTCCCCGGTAAGCTCTACCACCAGGGTACCCTCTTTTTGCGGGTTGATATCGGCCTGTAATATATTAATAACCAAATCATAGTCTTTTACCAGCCTGTAGATAATCGGCTGGTCCGTTATATCGGCAGTAAAATACAGCACTACTTTTTTTGAGGACATTTTTACACGCTCCTTTTCGCGCTCGTTAACCCTTCAGGGAATTAGCCTTGATTCCCGCCTCCGTATTGGGCAGCAGCTGGACCGGTTCACCCAGCAGGAAATCGCCTTTTTGAATCCACTGCTTCAGGGTGCCGGCTATTTCCTTGGCCCGCGAGTAACTGGACATCGGCGCGGAAGGCACTTCCTTGCCGTTGACCTTTATTTTACCGCTTTTCAGCTCGGCATAGCTGACATAGCCCAGGTTGGACGGGATAAAATTAGGGTACTGCTCGCCGTAATCCACGATCGGAGCGTACAATTCATCATCACCGGCAGCCGCGTAGCGGCAGACCTCCTCATTCAGCATGGGTATGGGTATACCCAGCCCCACCGTTAACGTGGCACCGTAGCCCAGCATACTGGTGCCGGCCAGCCAGCGCGGGCTCATTTGTTTCAAGTCGCCCAGTACGGCCAGGGTGCCCCCGGCATGACCAAAGCCGGTGCCGCTTTCATCCATATTTATGCCCGGAAAGTGCTGGGTGCCGTTCCAAACCACGTAGCCAATGCCCCCGCCCAGGAAAATGCGCGTGCCCACCCCGATGGTTTTAAAATTGGGGTCCTTCAGCAGCGGGCTGAGCTGTCCTGAAGTTGAGTAGTGCGCGTTGCCCAGGTTGCCTTTGAGCATTCCCATGTAAGTGTAGATGGTACGGTTGGTGAGGTTGACGGCACAGTTATAATTCTGGTAAGCATTGCGCGGGTTAAAAAGAATCGCTTCATTGATATCGTTAATGGTGATTTCAGTTTCAATCTCCTTGCGGGGATAACAGTCCGTGCCATAAGCCGTGGCTTTAAGCCGCACCGTCTTGCCGGCTACCAGATCCTGAATGACATGCCCGCCGCCATACCGGAATTCGCCCGGGTAGATACTGTTTAGGGGGTCGTCTTCGGGTACCTCGGTAGCGCCGATAAAGGCATCAACGGCTGCAATGCCTGTATAGGCAGGCACATCGTTGAGCCATACTTTATGCATTTTCATCCTTGGCTTAGTATGACCCAGACTCAAAAAAGCGCCGGAAGAGCACATGGGGCCGAACGTTCCTGTCGTCACCACATCCACTTCGGATGTGACGCGGGTTATTCCCTTTTCCTTAACCATAGAGACCAGTTCCTCAGCAGTGACCACTACCGCCCGGCCTTTTTTAATTCGTTCGTTAATCTCCTGGTAAGTTTTCTCTACTGCCATTTGCGCAACACACCTCCACTTTTTTGTGCTCTGCTCCGACAAACAAAATGTAAACCTCTTCCACGCACAGAAGAGGTTTGCAAAATATCTGCACCTCTTATCTGCCAGAAGTTCAACTTCTGCTGGAATTAGCACCATACTTTAGGTAAAATAAAGCTGGTTGCCGGGTTTCACAGGGCCAGTCCCTCCACCACTCCGGATAAGAGCACTACTATTAAATTAATACTTCACTAGTTTATCAACTAGAGTGTTTGCTTGTCAATAATCAGGCTGATTATTTTGCAGGAGCAATCGGCCGGAGTATGCGGTAATAATTGAGGTGTGAAATCGTGCATAATAGAAAGGCAAAACCTTTTCTAAAATGGGCCGGTGGTAAAAGTCAATTACTGGCGCAAATAAACAAATACGCGCCGCAGGAGCTCAGGGAAGGAAAAATTAAAACCTATATTGAGCCATTTGCCGGGGCCGGCGCGGTTTTCTTTGCACTAAATGAATTATACAGTTTTGATAAAATTATTCTTAACGACTATAACGAGGATTTAATACTGACATACAAAACTATACGGGATGAGGTTGATGAATTAATCGGTTATCTTGCTCAACTGGAAAAAACCTTTTTGGGTAAAGGGAAAAATGACAGAAAAATGATGTATTACAATATCCGCAAGGAGTTCAATGAAGATAAAAAATTTGAAGATAAAAACGTTATTAAGCATGCGGCCAATTTTATTTTCTTAAATAAAACTTGTTATAACGGGTTGTACCGGCTTAATTCAAAAGGTGAGTTCAATGTACCCATTGGTGCTTATAAAAAGCCCACCATATGTGACGAACAAAATTTAAGAAAGGTTAGTGCGGAGCTCCGGAAAGTAATCCTTGTCCATGGTGATTTTGAAGAGTTAACGCAGTATGTTGATAATTGTACATTTGTTTATATGGACCCGCCGTATAGACCCTTAAGCGGAACAGCTTGTTTTAATAATTATCAAAAAGCTTCATTTAATGATGCCGGCCAGAAACGTTTAGCGCGCTGGTTTTACAAATTAAACGCTGAGCATAAAGCACTGCTCATGCTTAGTAATTCCGACCCCAAAAACTCGGATCCAAACGATGATTTTTTTGATGAATTATATAAGGGCTTTAATATTATACGGGTAAGCGCTGCCAGAGCAATTAATGCAAAGGGATATGGCAGAGGAGCAGTAAATGAATTGTTAATTACCAATTACCGGCCGAACCCTCCGGCAGTTGCATTAGAAGAACCCCGACCAGTATAATATGGCATAGATACCACTGGCGAAAACGATTAGCTTCCTAAACTTTGTATGAAAGGATGGTATTATGGAGTTAATTTATACCGGCAAGACTAAAAATGTTTATCGTCTGGAAGACGGTAATTATCTGCTTAAGTTTAAGGATGACGTCACCGGTGAAGACGGGGTTTTTGACCCCGGTTCCAATGTGGTCGGGTTGACTATTGAGGGGGCCGGTAAAGCCGAACTTCGCCTGACCAAATATTTTTTTGAAATATTAAAGGAGCAGGGTATTCCCACCCATTACGTGGAAGCTGATATTGATAATGTCACTATGACAGTCAAACCGGCTACCTTGTTTGGCAAGGGACTGGAGATTATTTGCCGCTATCGTGCGGTGGGAAGTTTTTTCCGCCGTTACGGTGATTATTGTGAAGAAGGTCAGCCACTGGATGCTTTTGTGGAAGTAACTTTAAAAGATGACGCCCGCGAAGACCCGCCAATTACTGAAGACGCCCTGGACATGCTGGGCATTCTGACTCATGAGGAATATGCGGTGTTAAAAGAACTGACCCGTAAAATTGCTTTGATAATTAAAACGGAACTGGCTAAGAAGGACATTGAGTTATATGATATCAAATTTGAGTTCGGACGGGTGGGCCCGGACAGACAAATTACGTTGATTGACGAAATTTCCGGGGGCAATATGAGGGCTTTCAAAGACGGCCGGCATATCCAGCCTTTGGAACTGGAAAAATTAATTTTGGATTAATGATTATAATAACAATACCAATGACGGTGGAGTGATTGTCTTCACCGTCATTGGTATTGCCGGTCATTCAAGCTTCGGCGGAAAATTGTTCCGACAAGCGATCAATGGCTCTTTTTTCTATTCTACTTACATATGAACGGGATATGCCCAATTTTTTAGCGATTTCCCTTTGCGTCTTCCGGCCTCTGCCGCGCAGGCCAAAACGCAATACCAACACATTCATCTCCTGGGGGGGGAGATTTTTCAGCTTTTTCCACAGCTGTTCTTTATCCAGAATCCGCGAAACCATTTCAGAGACAGCTTCAGCATCGGTACTGAGTACATCCATAAAGTGAATTTCATTGCCTTCCTTATCGGTGCCGATTGGTTCATAAAGCGACATTTCCGAGCGCTTTTTTTTCTTGGAACGCATATACATTAGTATCTCGTTCTCAATGCACCTGGATGCATAGGTGGCCAGTCGCGAAGATTTGTCTGCGTTAAATGTATTCACTGCTTTAATTAAGCCGATAGTACCGATTGAAATCAAATCGTCGAAATCGTCGCCGCTGTTTTCAAACTTTTTGATGATGTGGGCTACTAATCTAAGATTGCGCTCAATTAACACTTCTTTTGCCTTTTCATCACCCTGCGCCAATTTCTCCAGGTAAAGCTTCTCTTCCTCTTCTGTTAATGGTTTGGGGAAACTATTTTGTGCTACATATGAGATCAGCAGAATAATCCCTTGGACTATTGACGCCACTGCCAGGGTCCAGAAACCGGGCAACACACATACCCCCTTTTTGTGCAATAGTTATATATCTTATGTTTAACGGAAGCATACTGTGCCTGTACGAATAAAAAAAACACAAGGGGACGGTTCTTTTGTGTCAATGAGATGATGACACAAAATGACGATACAAAATGATGCGAGATGATGACACAAAAGAACCGTCCCCTTGTGTCATTACTGGAATTAGAATGATTAATACGTTATAAT
The DNA here is from genome assembly GCF_009932395.1 of Sporotomaculum syntrophicum. GTDB lineage: Bacteria > Bacillota > Desulfotomaculia > Desulfotomaculales > Desulfallaceae > Sporotomaculum > Sporotomaculum syntrophicum. The sequence goes on along the minus strand of NZ_LSRS01000001.1, from coordinate 94,616 downwards.
AAACTAGGTGATTTATTATGGATATTAATTTTATACAACAAAAGGCTACTCCTATTTTAAAACTATACGGAGTTGTAAAAGCTTCAATTTTTGGTTCATATGCTAGGGGAGAACAAAACGCGAACATTGATATTGATATTTTGATTCAATACTCCCCAAAGGTAAAGAAATCCCTTTTAACCCGCATTAAATTAAGGGACGAGCTAAAAGAAGTCCTTCAAAAAAATGTAGATGTGGTAACTGAAAAAGCTTTATCTTCCTATTTAAGAGATAAAGTAATAAAAGAAAAGAGGGATATCTTTTAATGAAGGACGATAAGGTTTATCTTAACCATATATTGGAAAGCATAAAATTCATTGAGCAATACATTCAAGATATCACTTTTGAAGATTTCACTCTTTCAAATCAGACTCAGGACGCTGTAATTAGAAGGATTGAAATTATTGGGGAGGCTACAAAAAAAATCTCTAATTCAACTAGAGATGCTTATCCGAATATACCCTGGAAGCTTATCGCTGGTATGAGAGATATGTTAATTCAAAAAAAACACAAGGGGACGGTTCTTTTGTGTCAATGAGATGATGACACAAAATGACGACACAAAATGATGCGAGATGATGACACAAATATAGACACAAGATGATGACACAAAAGAACCGTCCCCTTGTGCTGGTAGAATATGATAAAGGGGGATGTGATAAATGCCCAGGAAGCCAAGAGTGAAGAGTGAAACAGGAATCTACCATGTTATAGTACGGGGAATCGGCCAGCAGGATATATTTCATGAAGAAGATGATTTTCAGAAATACCTGGAAACCGTAAAGAAATTGTCATTGGAAAGCAAAGTAAGCATACTCGGGTACTGTTTGATGACGAATCATGTTCATTTGTTGTTAAGAGAAGACAATGGAGATATATCGGTATTTATGAAACGCTTAGGTATAAGTTATGCATACTGGTACAACCGGAAATACGAAAGAATCGGCCACGTATTTCAAGATCGATTTAAGAGTGAATGCATAGAGGACGACGCATACCTTCTGACAGTAATTCGCTATATCCACCGGAATCCAATCAAGGCCTCCATTACCGGCAAGCCGGAAGAATATAAATGGAGCAGCTGCGCCGCTTATTATGGTGCAGATAGAAATATTCCTAAATTTCCTGATACTACGTTGCTCTTAGGAATTTTACACAATGAAAAGGGAAAAGCAATTGAAGAACTTCGAAAATTTACGGAAGAGGGTAACGAAGACCGCTGCCTGGATTACGATACAACCAAACGAGTCAGTGAAAGCGCAGCATATGAAATCATCAGGAAAACAATGAATGGGGAGCCGGTAACGTCTTTACATATAATGGACCAGGATGCACGAAATATCATATTGAGTCGTTTAAGAAACGAAGGATTAAGCCTGCGGCAAATATGCAGGATAACCGGTTTGCCGTTCCACATTGTTCGCAAGGCTTAGGTGGAAGGGGACACAAGGGGACGGTTCTTTTGTGTCAATGAGATGAGGACACAAAATTGATGACACAAAATGATAAGAGATGATGACACAAATACAGACACAAAACGATGACACAAAAGAACCGTCCCCTTGTGTCCCTTGTGTCCCAAAGGATGTGAGAGCGAGTGAAAAAACTTATACTTGCCGAAAAACCATCGGTAGCCCGCGACCTGGCCGCAGTGCTCGGCAGCTTCCAGAAAAAAGACGGCTACCTGGAAAATAACGAATACATAGTCACCTGGGCCATCGGTCACCTGGCAGGCCTGGCCGAACCGGAGGATTATGACGCTCAGCTAAAAAAATGGACCCTGCATGCGCTGCCGATAATGCCGGTTAATTTTAAACTAAAAACCAACCCGAGGACAATTAAGCAGTTTAAAATCGTTAAGCAACTGGTTAACAGACCTGACATTGGACAGCTTATCTGCGCCACCGACGCCGGGCGGGAAGGTGAACTTATCTTTCGCTATATTTACCGCCTTGCCGGTTGCAAAAAACCTTTTCTGCGACTCTGGCTATCGGAAACCACTCCGGCAGCGGTTCGGCAGGGCTTTGCGAAACTCAAGCCCGGTGAGCAGTTTAATAACCTGGCAGCGGCTGCAGAAGCCCGCAGCCAGGCCGACTGGCTGATTGGAATTAACGCTACCCGCTCATTTACGGTAAAACATAACACATTATTATCCATTGGCCGGGTACAAACCCCCACCCTGGCGCTCATTGTCAACCGGGAGCGCGAAATAAAGAACTTTGTACCCGAGCCTTACTGGGAACTATATGCCGAGTTTACTAAAAACAACGGACAAGCATACACCGGCAGGTGGTTTAACGGCGAACAAAACCGGTTCCATGCCCTCCAGGCTGCTCGGGAGATGCAGGCCAGGGTTAATAACCAACCGGCCCGTGTGCTGGAGGTGGAGGAGAAAGACGTTGCGGAGACCCCGCCACTTTTATTTAACCTCAACGACCTGCAAAAGGAAGCCAATAAAAAATACGGCCTGTCGGCGGCCAGGACACTGGAACTTGCCCAGTCCCTGTACGAGACCAGGAAATTATTAACTTACCCCCGCACGGACAGCCGCCACCTAACCAGGGAACTGGCTAAAACCATTCCCGGCCGCCTGTCCGCATTGGCCGGCGTTGCCGAATATGAGCCATATACCGTCACCGCCAGGGCGGCCAACACCCCGGGCAAGCGTTACGTGGATGACGGTAAAGTAAGCGACCATACTGCCCTTATACCTACGGATATCAAGCCAGTTTTGTCCAAACTGCCACCGGACGAACGTAAAATATATGACCTGGTAGCGCGACGGTTCCTGGCTATTTTCTTTTCGGCCGCCAGGTACAAGCAAACCAAAGTGATAACCGAAGCCGCCGGTGAAACCTTCCTTACTACCGGCAGAGTGGAACTGGACAAGGGCTGGAAAACGGTTTACGAAAGCGTGAAAAATAATACCGATGAAAGTGAAGATACCGGTGTAATACCTGAATTGAGCAGGGGGGAACAAGTCCAAACGGCCAAAACGGAAATCAAGGAAAAAGAAACCAAGCCCCCCAAACGCTATACAGAAGCCGCCCTGCTGGCGGTTATGGAAGGGGCCGGTCGCCTTCTGGAAGACCGGGAACTAAAAGCGGCCATGAAGGAGCACGGCCTGGGTACCCCGGCTACCAGGGCGGCTATCATAGAGCGCCTGATCAAGGTGGGTTACATCGAACGACAAAAGAAAATATTAGTACCCACCCTAAAGGGTGAAACACTGATCGACCTGGTACCGGAAATAATCAAGAACCCTGAATTTACCGGCCAATGGGAAAAAACACTGGCCGGTATAGAAGCCGGAACGACCGACCCCGGGGACTTTATGAGGGGCATTAAACAGTTAACTGCCGAGATAGTTGAACTAGCCCGCAGCCAGGCGGTCGGTAATCAGGTCCAAACAGGCCGAGAAACATTGGGTAACTGTCCTCTTTGTGGCAGGGCAGTAATAGAGGGCAAAAAAGGCTACGGCTGCAGCGGTTACAAAGAAGGCTGTAAATTTGTTATCTGGAAGGAAATCGCCGGTAAAAGTATCACCCAAAGCCGGGCTAAAACACTGCTGAAAAAAGGTAAAACCGGCATCATAAAGGGCTTTACCTCTAAAGCCGGCAAAAAGTTTGAGGCTGCATTACAAATTAATAACGGCAAAGTTGAATTCTTGTTTACCAAGTGAAAAAACAAGAGTAAACACAGGGGGACGGTTCCNNGAACCGTCCCCCTGTGTTTTAACCGTATTCCTCACCACTCATATCCATATCGGCCAATATACCTTTGGTTCTGGCTACGATGCCTTTGTCAATAAACCTGTTTCTTTGCCTGGTCTTTATAACCATTCTTCCGCCTTCCTCAAGCTGGACTGAAAGAATAACATCCCAAACCTAAGGTATAATGTTATAGTATAATATGGTAATATGTAATTATCATTACCCATGCGGATGAGCCTTTATACCGGGCTTTTTTGTGTATAATGTTTTTGAGGTGGTAAATATGCTAACACCTGAGCAGCTGGCCGGCTACCGCGCCGGGTGGCTTAAGCGAAAAAAGAAAAAAGAACAGGAACTACAAGCCCGCTACCAAAAAGCCATCACCCTGGCGTACAAGGCTGCGGAACATTTAAAACAAAATTATCAATGCCGGGTGTTTTTATTTGGTTCCTTGCTGGAAAAAGAAAAGTTCATGGAACACTCCGATATAGACTTAGCCATAGCAAACCTGAACAACGAAATAAACTTCTGGCGGGTATACGCGGAAGTGATGAATATATTGCACCCATTTGATTTTGACCTAATCGAGCTGGAAAGAATCGACCCGGAAGTGCGTGATTATATTCTGCAAAAGGGGTTGGAACTATGACGCCAAATTTAATTTTGCTGGAAGCACGCGTTGGGAGCTTACGCATCAATACTGCACGACTTTTACTCCAGAATAGAAAAAATTTTTACAAGTATAGCCCGTGAGATTGATCAGGTGGTACCAAAATCAGAAGGGTGGCACCGTGAACTATTGGAGCAAATGGTTTTGAATATTCCATCCAAAAGACCTGCCGTAATTAATAGCCACCTGGCAGAACAGCTTCAGCAATATCTGGGTTTCAGGCATCGTTTTCGCAATCTTTACGGTTATGAACTTGAATGGGCAAGAATGGAAACTTTAGTGGATGAATTAGTTCCAACGTTCAAGGAGTTTAAAGATAGTTTGGAGAGCTTTCTTGACCTATTGCCTGAGATGCAGGGATAAAGATACGAGGTAAATTATGCTGCGCCAGCAAGTTAAAAATTACCTGATCGAACTGAAAATGATAGGCAGCTCAGCACATACATTAAGCAATTACGGCTTTCACCTTGACAAATTTGTGTCTTATATCGAAAGCCGGTCACTGGACTTTACCACCCTAGAACCAGCCATAACTTCAAGTGGTGGGCCCGCAAATGCCGCCTGGCAACCGGGGTTAACTTCCACTCCCACTGGAGACGCCACACCACCGGTACGAAGCTATTGCAAAAAGGGGTATCCATAGATAAAGTACAGGACGTACTGGGGCACGCCGACATCTCCACCACCCGGCGCTACGCTAAAACGGCCCCGGAAGCCATCTATGAACTGGCGGCTCAAGTGGATGAAGTCAAAGAACAGCGGGCATTGTATAGGTTTTGGCTGCGGTAATTTGGTAAGTTGGAAAGTATAAAGTTTGAAAGCCTTTTTACTTTCCAACATTCCAACTCTTATAAGCTGGTGAAATACATTGAACAATGAATATGAAATACTCAGCCACTTAGAAAAAAACAAAGACATGTCCCAGCGCCAAATTGCCAGCAGGACCCTGCGCTACATTTTAACCCCTGGGGGCATGACCGAAAAAACCCGGCTGGCTTACCAATACCTTAAAGCATCATACGGGCAGATCATCAAAATAAGCCGGGCGGTGGACGAAGTTGTGGCTGCACACCAGGCCGCCCGTGCGGAACAGTTTAACAGCAAGTATAATGTTGTTAATATACTGGAAATATTATAGGTGCTTTTAGTTAATTCTTTTCACCCTTAGCTAATATTATAACGGAATAACTTACCTATATTGACAAAATTATTAGTATAAATTAAAATGTTCAATGGTTGAGCAATTGGAATTATTTGTGATTTGAGTGCTGTGCAAAAATACGAACAGACGAAGTTTCCTATTTTAATGAAAAGGGCGTGTTTTGCAGTGGCTAAGCCTGAACTTATTATGAACGAAATAATGAGAGAAATTAAGAGCGTGCCGGCTAATAGGCTGGGCGAGATATTAGAGTTTGTTAAAGTTCTATCCAGGGCCCCAGTGGAGTTATCTCTGGAAGAGTTGGAAGAACTGAAAAAAGCAAGACAGGAAATAGCTGAAGGGAAATTTATAACCCTAGAGGACTTGGAACGTGAGCTATAATGTCGTTATTGCTAATTCCGTCCAAAAAGTTATTAAAAAGATGGACAAGCCCACCCGGGAGCGTATTATTAAACGTATCAAGGAACTTCAAAAATCTCCCTGGGCGGGTGATGTCAAGCCCTTAAAAGGTTTGCCCGGAGAATTGCGAACCAGGGTTGGTGATTGGCGTATTATTTATTCTATAGACAGTGATCAGTTAATTATAATAATTTTAAAAGTGTCTTCTCGTGGTGACGCTTATAAATAATATACTAACTGCCGGGTGTTATGCCAGAACAGCACCGGAAGCCATACTTGAACTGGCTGCAAAGGCAGATAAGCAACTAAGAATCTGGTATAATATAGGCATCCGAGTAGTGCGGAAAGAGGTGCGAAGCATCCTCCGGTGCATTAGTGAATATAGATTAAACACATCGAAGCGTTTTGGCTATAGCCTATATAGGAAAAAAATGGAATCCAAATTAAGAGAATTGGTTAAAGACTATTTAGTTGATTTAAAAGCAATGTCGTCAATCTAAGCAACCATAAAACACCACACTAATCATAGAAAATATTTTAGAGAAACGTTCAAAAGCCCTTGACATTTTCAAAACCGCCCAAAATCGAAGTGAAGAGCTTACGCATCAATACTGCACGACTTTTACTCTGGAATAAAGATAATAGGCACTTCAGTTACTGGAGTGCCTATCATTATCTCCATACATAGGTGATAAGCAAAATATATTCCTTGTACGTTTGAGGCTGTTATCTGGTATATTATAAGCAGGAGTTAGAATATCTTGGGCAATGAGGTAAATTATGCTGCGCCAGCAAGTTAAAAATTACCTAATCGAACTAAAAATGATAGGCAGCTCAGCACATACATTAAGCAATTACGGCTTTCACCTGGATAAATTTGTGTCTTATATCGAAAGAGAGACACTGGACTTTACCACCCTGACCTTAAAACAGGTTAAGCTATTTCGCAATCACCTGGTCGAACAGGGTTTAAAACCCGCCACTATTAACGCTGTGCTGGCGGCACTAAAAAGCTTCTACGACTTTCTGGTGGACGAGCGAGTGGTGCGGGGCAACCCTATTATTACCCGCCGCCTGCGAGTCAAGGATGGCCAATCGCTACCCCACTTCATGACACCTGAAGAACTCGAAAAATTTTACCAATGGCTAAACACCATACCCCCGCACATGGCCCTTGGCTATCGTACCATGCTGGCCACCGGTATGCGGGTGAGCGAAGTCTCCTCCGTCACCCCCAATGATATCATCGTACTGGACAACGGTGGCTATGTCTTCCGAGTGCGCCATGGCAAAGGAGACAAAGAGCCAGCCATAACTTCAAATGGTGGGCCCGCAAATGCCGCCTGGCAACCGGGGTTAACTTCCACTCCCACCGGTGCCGCCATACCACCGGTACGCAGCTATTGCAAAAAGGGGTATCCATAGACAAAGTGCAGGACGTACTGGGGCACGCCGACATCTCCACCACCCGGCGCTACGCCAAAACCGCCCCGGAAGCCATCTATGAACTGGCGGCCCAGGTTGATGAAGTCAAAGAACAGCGGGCATTGTACAGGTTTTGGCTACGGTAGTTTGGTATAAAGCCCGCTACCAAAAAGCCATCACCTTGGCGTACAAGGCTGCGGAACATTTAAAACAAAATTATCAGTGCCAAGTGTTCTTATTTGGTTCCTTGCTGGAAAAAGAAAAGTTCATGGAACACTCCGATATAGACATAGCCATAGCAAACCTGGACAGCGAAATAAACTTCTGGCGGGTATACGCTGAGGTGATGAATATATTGCATCCATTTGATTTTGACCTAATCGAGCTGGAAAGAATCGATCCTGAAGTGCGGGAGTATATTCTTCAAAAGGGGTTGGAACTATGACGCCAAACTTAATTTTGCTGGAAGCACGCATAAGGAAAGAGTTGCATCAATTAAAATCATTTAGAGGAATGGCTGCTTTATCAATTGGTGCTAAGAATGGATTATAAAGTTAGCAACCTACATAGGAATAAAAAATGGAATCCAAATTAAGAGAATTAGTTAAGGACTATTTACTAGATTTAAAAATGCAAAATAACGCAAAATCCACGATTTTAAATCACTCACATTTCTTGAGCAAATTTATCCACTTTATTGAAGCCAATAATCTGGATTTTACCAAAGTTACCCCTCAACAGATCAGGTTATTTAGGAACAATAATATAGAAGAGGGCCTTAAGCCCAAAACTGTCAATAATACCGTTTCAGCTGTTAAACGCTTTTATGACTTTGTAATTGAGGAAGGCGAAATAACGGGTAATCCTGTGAATACCCGAAGATTACGAGTTAAAGAAGGACAAACTCTACCAAGATATATGACAGCTAAGGAGCTTGAGATATTCAACAGATGGTTAACTACAATTCCAGAACTGGTGGCTTTAGGATTTCATACTATGCTCGCTACCGGCCTGCGTTTGAGTGAAATGACTGCCTTAACCTGCGGAGACCTAATTAGGCTTGATACTAGTGGATATATACTGAGGGTAAAGCATGGCAAAGGAAATAAAGAACGGTATGTTCCGGTTATGGATGCTGATGTAGCCAGGAAATTGGTAAAGTTAAGACAAGACCGGCTGTTGAATGACCTGCTTATAGGTATAAATGCCAGGGAATATGGTCACTGGGCGAGGGAATGCAAAAAACAAACAGGTCTTGATTTTCAACCGCACCGCTGCCGGCATACTGTAGCTACCCAGTTGTTGCAAAAAGGAGTTGCCATAGATAAGGTTCAAGAAGTTTTGGGGCACGAAAATATATCGACCACCAGGCGTTATGCCAGAACAGCACCGGAAGCCATACTTGAACTGGCTGCAAAGGCTGATCGGGTCGAGGAAACTCAAGCTATCTATAATTTACTAATTGATGAAATTTTTTCGGAGGAATGAGCAGGAAAATTAACTAATTTGTTGAAATAAATAGAACTGAATAGGTTGTGTTCCCAAACGTTATGATCTCTAGCAATTGAATAATGTAAATTTTATGGTGAATGGTGTGTCTTTTTGCTAAATTCTAGCAAACGTTATGTGTAGTGGGGGTTGTTTATGCGGAGGATAAATAATTAGAAATGCACGCCAATTTGGGATTGAAGGCAAATTGGGGTGCCTTTTTTAGTTTAGATTAAATTTTAGAAAAAAATTGAGGTTAGTATGCGAATGGGGTAAAAAAGTATATCTGGAAAGTGTATAATCAAGGTTTTAGTTTTATAGAGCTTATGGTTACTATAGCTGTTATAGCAATTATTGTTTCAATAGTAGTTCCTTTATATGTTGATTATGTGGAAAGAGCTACTCGACAAGTTTGTAATGTCAATTGTATGCAGTTGGAAAGAATGTATCATGTTTATTTGCTCATGGAAAACAAAGAACACACGGTTTTTATATTTAATGATTTTTCACAAGAACATAAGGGAAATATATGTCCCGCTAATGGTGAAATCAAATATGAACATGGCGTTGTTAGATGCCTTTTGCATTCTAAAGATGAAGTTAATGGAAATGAAGCTGATGAAGGTGATGGAAGCGTGCCTTATCTGTAAAGCTAGTACTTTGTAGGAATACAAAGTACTTCGCTGTTATACGAGAATGAATTTATCACTTATATAAAGTATGTAATAGTTGATTGTATACTATATATTGCGTAGAGTGGTTGGTTTTGAATAGTGATAGTTAGCCGTGAGTATGGTCTATGGATACCGACCACAATATGTAGCATAAAACCGAAGGAAAATAAAAATTTTATGCAAGATGTAGTAAAACAATAAATTAATCGATGTGATTATGTGTAAGGGATAAGCAAAACACAAGATGTAGCAGAAGGCAAAAACGGGTTATGCAAGATATTGCATAATTTGACAAAATATGACAAAAAAATTAAGCCGTGAGTATGGTCTATGGATACCGACCACAATATGTAGCATAAAACTGAAAGAAAATAAAAATTTTATGCAAGATGTAGTAAAACAATAAATTAATCGACGTGATTATGCGTAAGGGATAAGCAAAACACAAGATGTAGCAGAAGGCAAAAACGGGATATGCAAGATATTGCATAATTTGACAAAATATGACAAAAAAATTTAGCCGTGAGTATGGTCTATGGATAAATACTAGATGTTGCATAAACCGGTCGAAAATATGCATTGCAACTACTATATGTAGATTACGACAGTAAAAATGGTAAATTTTTTATTTTAGGTGGCTAGTAGTTAGTTGGATTAAGTTCGTTGAAAACTCCAATTAAGTACTAACCAACTAAAAACTATAGATTAGTAAAATAAATGCATCAGGATAAAGTTGAATGCATTTAACCAAATGTGGGGGTCTTAAAGAATGGATTTAGGAATCAGAGATAAGAATGTACTCATTGTGGGTGCGAGTAAAGGCATCGGGAAAAGTATCGCTCTTGGTTTTGCTCAAGAGGGTGCGAGAGTAACCACCATCGCCCGCAGCGAGAATTTATTAGATGAATTAGACAAAGAAATGAAACAGAAGTTTGCTACAGACCATGCATACTATGTTGCAGATATTATGGAGAGTGACGCTAATCAATTAGCTCGTAGATTAATTGAAGAACGTGACGTTTTTGATATTGTAGTTCATAACGTTGGAGGCTCTTTGGTAAGCAGAAATGCATTAGGAACTATAGAAGAGTGGCAGCATGCTTGGAAGTTTAATGCTGGCGTTGCAATAGACATGAATAATATATTAATACCGCCAATGATAGACAAGGGATGGGGGCGTATAATACATATTTCATCTATATCTGCAGTTATGCTTCGAGGGAATCCATTGTACGCATCAGCAAAAGCTTTTTTAAATGCTTATGTTACAACAGTCGGTCGTACTATTGCATCATCTGGAGTTGTTATGTCAGCAGTAATGCCAGGAGCTGTAGCTTTTCCCGGTAGCTATTGGGACCAGTATACGGTTACAGATCCTGCGCGTTGTGAAGACTTTTTAAGACATCATCAAGCAGCAAATAGATTCGGCACAACGAAAGAAATCGCCGATGTAGTACTTTTTATGGCTAGCGAACAAGCTTCATTTATGCAGGCAGCCCTTGTGCCGGTAGATGGAGCAAATATGTAGTTGTTGAGGTAGAAAATGATAAAGCGATTATTCGATATAGTATGTAGTTTAATAGGTCTTATTATTTTATCTCCATTATTTTTAATTTTAGCGATTATTATTGTTGCTACTTCTCCCGGAGGCGTCTTTTTTAGAGGCGTACGAGTAGGGCAATTTGGCAAACCCTTTAGAATATTTAAGTTTCGTTCCATGGTTAAAGATGCTGAAGGAAAAGGTAAATGGAATGTAGGAGATAACGATGATCGCATCACACTGATTGGCCATTTTTTAAGAAACACCAAAATTGATGAATTGCCACAGCTTATTAATGTATTGATTGGAGATATGTCATTAGTAGGCCCAAGGCCTGAACTGCAAGTGTATGTCGATATGTATACCGAAAAAGAAAAGCCTATCTTGAATTTGAAACCAGGAATCACAGATTGGGCATCAATAACTAATTTTGATCAATTTGAGGTATTTACTAAAGCAAAGGATCCAGATGAAGCTTATTTGGAATACATTCGTCCACTAAAACTCCAGCTTCAATTGTACTACAGAGAACATAATTCCTTCCTCAATGATATAAAGATAATATTTTGGACTATTTATAAAGTTATTTCGCGAACAGAAAAATTACCTGCTGATATAGCTCATATTGTTGAGGCTTATAAGATAAGACAAGCTGAGAATAAACATTCAGAGGCTGGCAGAGAGGTTGCGGCGGGTAGAGAAGTAAAGCATACATATGGAGGTTTTTCAAATTGACAAGTGAACAACTTGCATGGAAGATAAGACGCCATGGAATTGAAATGACTCATTTATCACAAGGGTCTCATATTGGAGCAGTTTTATCAGTAGCAGATATTATTGCAGTACTTTATAACGACATTGCAAATGTGGATCCAGCGGACCCTAAAATGCCGGATAGAGACAGAATTATACTTAGTAAGGGCCATGCTGGTGCGGCTATATATGCTGCTCTTGCAGAAAAAGGCTTTTTTAAGGTAGAAGAATTGAAAACACATTATGCCGATGGTAGCAGATTATCAGGTCATGTTTCACATAAGGGTATTCCCGGTGTGGAATTTTCTACCGGTTCCCTTGGGCATGGGTTATCTGTAGGGGCTGGTATGGCTTATGGGGCTAAAAAGGATAACAAGCAACATAAGGTGTTTGTTATTTGTGGTGATGGTGAATGTGATGAAGGAGCTGTATGGGAAGCAGCATTAGTTGCTAATCATTATAAACTTAATAACCTGGTTGCAGTTATTGACCACAATAAAATGCAAAGCCTTGATTTTTGTGAAAATACAATAACACTTTCACCATTTGCAGATAAATGGAGGGCTTTTGGGTGGAATGTAATAGATATTGATGGACATGATCATGATGCTTTGAGAGATGCATTCATCAAAGCAAAAGAATCAATAGATAAGCCTACTGTAATTATCGCAAACACAACAAAAGGCAAAGGAATATCCTTTATGGAGAACGATATACTTTGGCATTACCGATTCCCACATGAAGGTGAGGAGTATAATTCAGCGGTTGCAGAATTAAGAGCACAGATGCCAGAGGGTATAACTGATATGTACGGAGCAGAAGAATCTTTTAAAGAGGTTGCCGCAACAAAGGAAGTAGAGGAACAAAAACTATGAGGGATACGTTTGTAAGAACATTAATTGATATAGCAAAAGATGATAAAAATGTACACCTTATAACTGGAGATCTAGGCTTTGGTGTTTTAAAGCCTTTTTGGGAGCAATTACCTGACCAGTTTACAAATGCAGGAATAGCAGAGCAGAATATGACTAGCTTTGCAGCTGGATTGGCTCTTCAAGGGAAAGCTGTATTTACCTATTCCATAGGAAATTTCCCTACCTTACGATGCCTGGAGCAGATCCGAAATGATTGTGCTTATCATAATGCTAATGTGAAAATAGTATGCGTTGGCGGGGGATTTGTATACGGTTCACTTGGCATGAGCCATCATGCAACTGAAGATTTAGCTATTATGAGAGCTTTACCTGATGTTACTGTTTTGGCACCAGGAGATTTAGTGGAAGCGGAATGTGCTACAAGAGCTATTTATCAGCACCAAGGTACCTGTTATTTAAGACTTGGTAGAGGTGGGGAAAAGAGAATACATGAAAAGATTGATGACTTTCAAATAGGGAAAGCAATCAAGATAAAAAATGGAGAGAAAGTCGTAATATTTTCAACTGGTGCCATATTTGATGAAGTAGTAGATGCTATTCAATCAATGGAGGAACATAGTATTAATCCTGCTTTATACACATTTCCAATAGTTAAGCCTATTGATAGAGCAGCGATAGAAGAATGTGCTGAGCAGTATGAATTAATTGTTACAGTCGAGGAGCATAACATAATCGGTGGATTTGGAAGTGCTGTTTCAGAAGTTTTGGCAGAATTGCCTGGACCAAGGGCAAGAATATTAAAGATTGGGTTGGATGATAGATATTCTAGTATCGTAGGGTCTCAGAAGTACTTAAGAGATGTATATGGGATGAGCGCCGAGAAAATTGTTAAAAGAATTCAGGGGATATTTTGTGAGTAGGATATTAATTTTGGCCAATGAAAACAGTACAATTTATAACTTCCGGCGTGAACTTTTACATAGACTAGTAGCTGAAAAATATGAAGTGGTTATCTCACTTCCTCAACACGAAAGAAACATAGAACTCGAAAAAATAGGATGCAGAATTGAAGAAATAGAATTGAGTAGATCGGGCATAAATCCACTAAAAGAATTGGCTCTACTATATTCATATAAAAAGCAAATTAAGAGAATTAATCCGGATGTTGTTCTTACTTATACTGCTAAGCCAAATATATATGGAAGTCTAGCCTGTCAAAAGCTGCACATCCCTTATATAAATAATGTTACCGGTTTAGGTAGTATGTTTCAGAGTGAAAATATCATTAAAAAAATATTGCTTGTGCTTCAGAAAAAAGCTTATGAAAAATCGTCTTGTGTATTCTTTCAAAATGAAGTAAACCAAAAATATTTTATAGAGAAAAACATTGTGGGTAAAAATAATCGCTTATTGCCTGGCTCAGGAGTAAATCTAGATTTGCATAAATTCGAAGAATATCCTAAAGATGATGGAAAAATAAGATTCATACTTGTATCCAGAGTCCGCAAAGACAAAGGTTTTGATGAGATGTTTGAAGCAATCAGGAAATTATCTGTGCAATACAAAAATATCGAATTTCATATTGTTGGATGGGTTGAGGACGAAAATTATAAAAAGAAAATTGAAGATATGGTAAAAAGCTATTCGGTTATTTATCACGGTTCTCAAACCCAGGAACAGGTTCATGAATTGATCAAGGAGAGTCATTGCCTAATTCATCCTTCTTATCATGAAGGTATGGCCAATGTATTACTTGAGGCTGCTTCAACTGGCCGTCCGGTACTAGCTTCGAATATTCCCGGTTGCAGAGAAACCTTTGATGAAGGGGTAACGGGTTATGGTTTTGAGGTTAGGAATACATCGGCTCTAGTTAATACAATGGAAAAATTCATCAAATTGCTATATGAAAACAAAAAACAAATGGGAATAGCGGGACGAGCTAAGGTAGAACGTGAATTTGACCGTCAAATAGTAATT
>NZ_LSRS01000001.1:29115-79635 GCF_009932395.1 Sporotomaculum syntrophicum | reverse complement strand
GATTTAAAGACAACTTGTCCCACTTTTGCCGTTTCGTTAGCCGCTGTTTTATCTGAACGTAGTGGGATTTAAAGCAGCTTGTATAGCAGGCCNNNCTTTAAATCCCACTACGTTCAGATAAAACGCTGCGGCCTCTTTACACTCTTTGATTGCCTTTTCCTCTTTAAATCCCACTACGTTCAGATAAAACACCCTAGTTAGCCAGACATACACCGAAGATGATATCTTTAAATCCCACTACGTTCAGATAAAACGCAAACCATCATTAATTAACTTAGCCAAAAGTGGTATCTTTAAATCCCACTACGTTCAGATAAAACCAATTGCGGCGGTAGCTGGTGTTATGGGCACTGCCATCTTTAAATCCCACTACGTTCAGATAAAACAAATTGTTATCAAATTGGGAACGGCGTAATTACTACCTTTAAATCCCACTACGTTCAGATAAAACGACGTTTTGCGGTGAAATAAAGGAGGCTTGATTACACTTTAAATCCCACTACGTTCAGATAAAACCAACAAGATATTGAACTTGCAACAAAGTCAATTACTCTTTAAATCCCACTACGTTCAGATAAAACTTGCCAACTGCTTTATATTCATTTGTGACGATATTGCTTTAAATCCCACTACGTTCAGATAAAACAATCTAAAGAGTGCTTAAAAGTGACAACGCGCAAATCTTTAAATCCCACTACGTTCAGATAAAACCTATCGTACGGTTGAAATCGAGCTTGACAAAGCGTCTTTAAATCCCACTACGTTCAGATAAAACCATATTCTCGACCGATTCGGCTAGGAGTTTTTGTTTTCTTTAAATCCCACTACGTTCAGATAAAACGACCGGCCACCAAAATTCCAGCGCAATATACTCGTCTTTAAATCCCACTACGTTCAGATAAAACAATAAAAAACTCTAGCATATCATCAAAATCAAACTCTCTTTAAATCCCACTACGTTCAGATAAAACCGGATTATCGAGGGAGGCAATAAAGACCAGGTTGTTTACTTTAAATCCCACTACGTTCAGATAAAACGTGGAATGTACTGATATATTTTGGAGGGTAGACCGCTTTAAATCCCACTACGTTCAGATAAAACCGGAAAAGTACGCGGCTGGTAATATTGTTGCTTGTGACTTTAAATCCCACTACGTTCAGATAAAACGTAGAGGTATTAAAAGAGAAAGGCGGGAATAAGTAACTTTAAATCCCACTACGTTCAGATAAAACGTTGCGTTCTTTCAATTCACTGGACTTAGGATCCAGCTTTAAATCCCACTACGTTCAGATAAAACTATAAATAGCTAAGAAAAAACAAAGAGGGAGGTTGCTTTAAATCCCACTACGTTCAGATAAAACCGAACTGAGCATCCAGAGCTTCCACTTCTTTGACCTCTTTAAATCCCACTACGTTCAGATAAAACGACTATCAGCGTTATTGCTGCTATGGCCGCAGCTATCTTTAAATCCCACTACGTTCAGATAAAACTTGAGATTGTGGGCGACGATGTTTTTACCGTAACATCTTTAAATCCCACTACGTTCAGATAAAACTATTCAGGAATTCGGCTTTAAGAATCCCATCATTGCTTTAAATCCCACTACGTTCAGATAAAACATGTTTCGCAACCAGTTTGCCAATGGCTTTCCCCTCTTTAAATCCCACTACGTTCAGATAAAACTTACATTATCCTGACTGTTAATTTTATCTGAACTTCCTTTAAATCCCACTACGTTCAGATAAAACCTTTACAAAGAAGAAAGACTTTCTAGTTTTAAATTTCTTTAAATCCCACTACGTTCAGATAAAACAATTCTCCGGTCACTGATCATCAAACGGTTGTCAAACTTTAAATCCCACTACGTTCAGATAAAACCCTGCTCAATCTGCTGTTCAACGGTGCTCTGTATTGCTTTAAATCCCACTACGTTCAGATAAAACGTGGCGGTCTTTGTCTACGGGATGATCTTAGTAGTAGCTTTAAATCCCACTACGTTCAGATAAAACTCCTTAAAGTCATTTTCATAATTCCTGATTAAACGCCTTTAAATCCCACTACGTTCAGATAAAACGATGACTTGTTCAAGGGCTTGGAGCGCCCCAGGGATCTTTAAATCCCACTACGTTCAGATAAAACGATGGCCAGTGCTTGTAATAGCCTGTCCTCCACTACTTTAAATCCCACTACGTTCAGATAAAACAAGAACTTCATTCCCTAAGACTAGCTTTAGATGATTGCTTTAAATCCCACTACGTTCAGATAAAACTTGACACCGTTGTTGACATGTTGACAAAGGTATTATTCTTTAAATCCCACTACGTTCAGATAAAACCGGGCAATTTGTCCCCATCAGCCACCAATATAACATCTTTAAATCCCACTACGTTCAGATAAAACACTGGCTATATAAGATAGACTACGGCGGCCGACTGTCTTTAAATCCCACTACGTTCAGATAAAACAAGGTGAAACCCTAGCAAGGCACGAGCACATGCTGCCTTTAAATCCCACTACGTTCAGATAAAACTAGCGTAATCGACAACAAAAATCAAATGATAAGGGTCTTTAAATCCCACTACGTTCAGATAAAACGTTAATTTATCCGGTTTAAGCGCCGGCAATAACTATCTTTAAATCCCACTACGTTCAGATAAAACTGGACTTATTTAGCCGGGAGGATTACAAAGCTTTTCACTTTAAATCCCACTACGTTCAGATAAAACTTATCATGGACGCATTAGCGCGTTTGGATGAATACACTTTAAATCCCACTACGTTCAGATAAAACAGTAATTGATAGCTATATGGAGGAGATTAATAAAATATTAGAAATGAGACAAAGAAAAGTTGGGATATAATTATTTACTTTGTATGGATAAGGGGAATTAGAAATGAAAAGTAGTTTACGAATTGCAATTCATGAAAACGATAATATTTTTTCACATTCTACACTATGGACAAGCTCATGGATTGAATATTGTAAAAACAATCATTTGAATTATGGTATTGTTGATTGTTATCAACCAAATATAATTGCAGAGTTAAAAAAGTATGATTGCTTAGTTTGGCATTTTTCTAATTATGTGTTGCAGGATATGTTATTTGCAAGAAGTATATTAAATATCGCAAAAAATTTAGGTTTATTAGTATTCCCTGATTTAAATACTTCGTGGCATTTTGATGATAAAATCGCGGAAACATATTTATTAAAATCAATAAATGCTCCAGTTCCAAATGCATGGATGTTTTATTTAGAAAATGAATGTAATAATTGGTTGCAAACAGAAGCTGATTTTCCGCTTATAGCAAAGCTAAGGTGTGGTTCTGGAGCAAACAATGTACACCTTATAAGCAATTATAGTCAAGCTAAAAGGTATGTAAAACAAATGTTTAGACGAGGCTATAAGCCAAGTCCCAGTGTATTGTTTAAAACAAAATCCAATATTAAATCTTCCGGCAATTGGAATACGATGAAAAATCGTATGAAACGTATACCTGATTTCCTACAAACTTTATCAAGAGCAAAAATGTTTCCTCGTGAACATGGTTATGTGTATTTTCAAGAATACATACCAAATGATGGTTTTGATTTAAAGATTGTGGTAATTGGAGATAAATTAAGTTTCATCGCAAGAAATGTAAGAAAAGGTGATTTCAGGGCCTCAGGAGGTGGAGATTTATTTTTTGACAAATCATTAGTATCTAGAGACATACTCGAATCAGCGTTTGAAACAAGTGATAAATTAGGTTTTCAATGTATGGGCTACGACTATGTGGTAGATAAGCATACAGGAATGGGTAAAATTGTTGAGATTAGTTATGGATTTTCGCATACTGCGCTTTTACAAGCTGGGGGATATTGGGACAGATCTTATGTCTGGCATGATGAACCACTAAATGCTCCATATGAAGTAATAGAAAATTTAATTAAAATGTGAGAACATTTAACTGTTTCGAAGAAGATATTGATGTGGCTTTAGTTATAGACTTGACCACATACTGAACGATACATATTAGATACAGAATATGTAACTGTATGAAATTTGCAGTGTAAAGGCTAATTGTACTAGTAAACTACAGATACCAATTGTACTTGAGATTCAGGGTAGAAGGTTGGACTTTTTATATACAGCTGACGGTGCAAAAATTAATGCAGGCAATGTATCCAACCTTTTTAAAAACATGCCGAATGCATTAATTAGAGCTCAGGCAATCCAAGAGAAAATGGACGAGATTATTATTAAGCTAGAAGTGGACAAGAAACTGTATAACCCCGAATATGACGAATTGTTAAGGGATGAATTTATTCATAAGTTTGGTACCAGTACGAAAATTATTATTGAGCATGTTGATGAGATCCCTAGGGAGATAAGTGGGAAGTTTAGGATGATAAAGAATAATGTTGACAGACAATAGATGTTTATCAATTGTAGACCGTACACCGGTAATAAGCATTACTATAATAGAAATAGAATATTTTTATTTTGAAAAGAATTGGGGGATACCCCCCTTGTTACTAGGGAACTAAGGGAACTTCTTTATTTTAAATAGGGGTAACTAAATGAAAATACTTATTTTAACCCGCAGTGCTTGGGATAATACAAACAGCTTAGGAAACACTATGACGAATTTCTGGTCTGGGGTGGATAGCCAAAATATTGCGCATTTATATTGTAGAGCTGCTCCGCCTTATAATAATGTATGCCATCAGTATTATTCCGTTTTTGAGAAAGAATTGATTAGGAGTATTATCAATCGCCACTATACACCTGGAAAAGTATTTAAGTTAGATGCCAACAATAATAGTATCGAGGTTGAGAACAAAGATCAAGAAAATGAAGAGCGACTATACAGCTTTTTTCGGAAAAACTCATTCGTGTTAGCCCAATGGGGGCAGGAATTATTGTGGAAATTTGGTAGATGGCAAAATTATCAATTAGATCAGTTTATTGCAGAATTTTCTCCAGATATTATTTTTGCACCATGTTTCTCATCATTATATATGCACAAAATTCTTTGGTATGTACAGGAGAAAACTAATGCAAAGGTTGTTTTATTTCATGCTGACGATTATTTAACGGTTAAGGGATTAGGAGGTTCCCTCTTATCAAGAATGAATAGAAGGTTGCGCGCCCGTACTGTTGCCCAAAGTGCTAAGAGAGCTGATTTGAATTACTGTATATCTCCTAAACAGCAGGAAGAGTATTCCTTAGAGCTACAAAAGGAAATGAAGATATTATTTAAGGGTGCTGATTTTAGCGTACAACCTGTATATAAAAGAGATAATACAAGGGAATTAATACGTATAGTTTATGTGGGATCCACTCTATACGGAAGATGGAAGACATTAGGAATGCTGGCGCGTGCCATAAAAAAGATAAACACAGACAAACCAAGATTTGAACTGCTTATTTATTCACAATATCAACCGTCAACCGAAGCAGAGCGCACCATGGTTTTAAAAGGCGCATCATGTTTTATGGGTAAGGTTCCCGCGACACAAGTGTCGAAAGTTTTGAATGATGCTGATATTGTACTACATGTAGAGTCTTTTGATGAAAGAGAACGAGCCTTAACAAGATTATCATTTTCTACAAAAATAGTTGATTGTTTACACAGTGGAAGGTGCGTGCTTGCAATTGGTTGGAAAGAAGCTGCCAGTATTGATTATTTGATTAAAAATGATGCGGCTTTGGTAGCTACTGATGAAAATGAGATTATGATTCAATTACAGAGGATAATTAATAGTCCCTATATTCTTGAGGAATACGCACAAAAAGCATGGAAATGTGGGAAACGTAATCACCAGATAAATAAAATTCAAAAAGGTTTATATGAAGACTTAGCTGAATTGGGAAGGGTTCATTAATTATGAATGTTTTACAGATTAACTCTGTCTGTGGCGTTGGTAGCACCGGAAGAATTGTTACAGACATTGCAGACACTTTAAGAAAAAATGGGCATGATAGCTACGTAGCATATGGGTATGGTAAATCTAACGAGCCCAATTCTTACAAGATGGAAAGTGAATTATATCTTAAATATAATATTTTGAAGACACGGTTCTTTGGTAAGCATGGGTTTTATAACAGGTATGCCACTAAACAATTAGTTAATTGGATTGAAACGATAAGCCCTGATATTATCCACTTACATAATATTCATGGACATTATCTGAATGTTAAATTATTGTTTAACTATTTAAAGGAAATTAAAAAACCTATTGTTTGGACATTGCATGACTGCTGGAGTTTTACTGGACACTGTACGCATTTTGATTATGTAGGCTGCGAACGGTGGAAAAATGAGTGCTACTCTTGTCCACAAAAAAGACAATACCCAGTCAGCTGGTTTTTTGACCGCTCACAAGAATCTTTCAGAGAGAAGAAAAAACTTTTTACTTCGATCGATAATATGACACTGATTACTCCGTCTGAATGGCTAAGTAATTTGGTTAAACAATCATTTTTAAAAGAATATCCCGTTCGGGTTATTAACAATGGAATTGACTTAAATGTATTTAAGCCATGTGATAGTAATTTTAGGAATAAACACAATTTAGAAAATAAATTCATTGTTTTAGGAGTTGCCAGTGGTTGGAGTAAGAGAAAAGGGCTAACATTTTTTCATCAATTGAGTGAGCATTTGAGTGAGAATTATCAAATTATAGTGGTGGGAGTTACCGGGAAGCAGAAGCAGGAAATGCCTCGAAATATTATAGGTATAACACGAACGAATAATGTACAGGAACTTGCTGAAATTTATTCAGCAGCAGATGTTTTTATAAATCCAACCTTAGAAGATAATTTCCCAACCACCAATTTAGAAGCACTTGCATGCGGGACTCCTGTGATTACCTTTAATACTGGGGGCAGTGTGGAAACCATTGATAAGAGGACGGGTCTAGTCGTGGATCAAAGAAGTATAGAATCTCTCTTTTCAGCAATAATGTTATTTTCAAGGATAGGAAAGGTAGATTACACGATAAATTGTGTTGCCAGAGCCCAGGATCTCTATGATAGAGATAAAAGGTTTCAGGATTATTTAGAGATATATGGCAGGTTGAAAGATGAAAAAATCTAGGATAGTTCAGAATAGTTGCATTTTTTGTGCCGGTGCAAGTACCGTCTTGTTTTTAATTGGATGGCTAAACGATACCACATTATTTATGCTAATAGGGTGTATTTTTGTGTTTATCCCTTTGTTGTTTGCGGATGATGTCAGTTTATTTTCATTAATATTTTTCTATATTCCTAATATACGAATGTTTAAATTATCAGGTGGCTCAAGTATGACAGTTATCGGGTTTTTTACGGTAGCGTTTTTACTTAGAATTGTTTTAGCATCTAAGCTTAAGATTAATAGCAAAGTTATTCAATACTTATTATTATATTGGGCTACAGTATTTATATCAATGATTATAAATCAGAATTTATCTCAACTTTTACCATTGATTCGTTATTCTATTGATATCATGCTGTTTTTTTCTCTTTGTATTTTATATAAGAGTCAATTATTTAGTTTTTTTATCAAACTTAAAAATTATTTTTTGGCAGGAACTTTAAGCGCTTTAACCTGCGGTATTATTTTCCAGTTGATAAATCAAACTAATATTCAAGATATTCGCTTTGCTGGCGTTAATAATGACCCTAATTACTATGGGGTTATTATGGCTACAGCATTTTCGGTAGTAATATTGAGCATTGTTGGAAGATTTACTAAGAAAATAACTCCTAGCATATTTTTAGCAATGTTAATACTAATAGGTGGATTGCTTTCGTTATCTAGAGGATTTGTCATTGCATTGAGCATTAATATCTTATTAATTTTATATTTATTATTTTCGCGTAAGACTTTCAATATGAAACAAAAAGGATGGATTGTTTTTATTGTTATTTTGTTAATTATTTTTACAAGTGGATTGTTGAATGATTATTTCATGACAATATTTAATCGTTTTATAGAAGATGAATCGGGAGGCGGTAGAATTGAAATATGGGCTCAATATCTATTAATTATATCTTCTAATTATAAAACCTTTTTATTTGGCTTGGGTAGCTCTACAAGGATATGGGAGCAGGGGATAATAATGTTTGTACCTCATAATACAATAATCGATATATTTGTTGCATTTGGTATTTTGGGGATTATTTCTACAATTTTGCTTTATATTTCGTTTGTGTTTGTCTTGAAGGATTTAACAGGAATTAATAAATTTAATAAAATAGGATTTTGCCCATTTATCTCCTTGCTTTTAGGATATTCTTTCCTATCAGGCATACACTCTGATTCATTTATCTTTTTAAGTTTGTTTACACTTTTTATGTGTGCATTGTTTTCGGCTAAAAGGAATACGAAAGCCGATTGGCCTATACCCGATTTGTCGGACACACAGTAGTTAGGTAAAATAACAACTGTGGAGGGATTAATAAATGGGGAACAATGGAAAACGTTATGATACTGAATTCAGGGCAGATGCAACCAGATTAGTTAAAGAAAACGGCAGATCAGTCGCAAGTGTGGCAAAGGATCTGGGAATAAATCCACAGACTCTGAGAAATTGGTTAGGAGAAGATAAAAAGAGACAATCTCCTGATAAAGCAAGGATAATGGAGCTGGAGGCTGAATTAAGAGCTGAAAAGCGTAGAAATACTGACTTAGAGGAGTCGGTAGCAATATTAAAAAAAGCTGCGGCCATCTTCGCGACAAGCAACCGGAAGTAACCTATAAATTTATCAAGGAACATAGCTCCGTATTCCCGGTTGAGAAGATGTGCCAGGTCCTCGAAGTATCGCGGAGCGGCTATTATGATTGGAAAGACCGGCTCCCAAGCAAACGTAAGCTTGAGAACCAAGAAATACTTAAAATTGCCCGGAAGAGCTATAAAGAATGCCATGGTATGTGTGGTTTGGATAAACTCCTTGCTGATGTAAGAGAGAAGTTTCCCAACTGTAGCCGTAAGAGACTCTACGAAATCCAACGGAAAAACAAGTTATATGCCAAACGCAAAAAGAAATTTAAAGTAACAACGAATTCTAATCATAAACTACCAGTAACGGAAAATCTTTTAAATCAGAACTTTAAGACGGATAAACCGAATGCCGTATGGGTAACGGATATCAGCTACATATACACCTATGAAGGCTGGCTGTATCTAGCTATGATAAAAGATATATTCACCAAGGAAATAGTAGGCTGGGCAACGGATAGTAACATGAGAACAGAACTTTGTATTAAAGCCCTGGAAAATGCTGTGAGGCGGCATAAACCACCCAAGGGAATCATTCACCACTCTGATCGAGGCGTGCAATATTGCAGTAGAGAATACCAGGCAACCCTTAAGAAACACGGAATGATCTGCAGTATGAGCCGGAAAGGTAACTGCTATGATAATGCCTGTGCGGAAACGTTCTTCAGTACTATAAAATGCGAGATGCTTTACCATAAACGTTATATGACACGGGAGGAGGCCCGCTGGGACATCTTTTGGTATATAGAAGTATTTTACAACCGTAAAAGAAGACACCAAGCGCTGGGATACCTTTCACCAGCTACATTTAGAAAAGGCTATTTAGAGCAAAAGGCGGCTTAAAAAAGCTAGAATTATGAGATTTTGAGCAAAACTATGATTTAGTAAGAAAACCTAACTCTGGACTGTCTGTTTTATCGGGAAAACCCCAGACATTGGAAAAATACATTAGCGAGGAACTGCTTATGAAAATCACATTTTATTCAAATTTTTTAAATCATCATCAATTACCTTTTTGCATTGAAATGAGTAAGCTGCTCGGAAATACATACAAGTTTGTTGCAACTGAGCCGACGCATCAGGAGAGAATTGCTATGGGCTACCATGATATAAATGAACAATATGACTTCTGTATTTGTTCATATAAGGATATAGAGAACTATAATAAGGCACTAAAATTAGGAATAGATAGCGATGTAGTTATTATAGGATCGGCTCCAGATGTGTTTATCAAGGAGAGGTTATTAAGCAATAAGCTAACATTCAGATATTCTGAAAGATTATTCAAAAAAGGTAGATGGCGTATTCTTTCTCCAAGGACGATGAGGAATCTATTATTTAACCATACCCGCTACATAAATAAGAACGTATATATGCTGTGTGCGAGTGCATATACGTCTAGTGATTTTGCTCTGGTTAGAACATATCTGGGAAAAACCTATAAATGGGGATATTTTCCTAAGGTAATTAAGTATGATGTTGATGAATTAATGAGAAAAAAACATAATTATTCCACTAAACTATTATGGTGTGGCAGGTTTATAGACTGGAAACACCCTGAATTGTCGATTATGGTGGCCAAGAAATTAAAAGAAGAGGGCTATTCATTTAACCTAACTTTTATCGGAAATGGACCATTGGAAGATGAGATGAAGGAACTCTGCGTAAGATATGGTCTTCAAGACTGTGTTGTTTTTCTTGGTGCTATGGCACCGGAACAGGTAAGAAAACATATGGAATGTGCAAATATTTATCTTTTTACTAGTGATTTTAATGAAGGGTGGGGAGCAGTGCTTAATGAATCCATGAATAGTGCTTGCGCAGTGGTAGCTAGTCATGCAATTGGATCGGTACCGTTTCTTATAAAGCATAACGAAAATGGGTTGATTTATAAGAATGGGGATTTGGACAGTTTAGTTTGTCAAGTGAAACGACTAATGGATGATCGTGACTTGCAGAGCAGATTAGGTTTAAATGCATATCAAACAATGAGTGAGACTTGGAATGCTAAAATAGCTGCTGAGAGGCTGTTGATACTATCAGAGACATTAATGAAGAATAACATATGTGATACTTATTCTGATGGGCCTTGCAGTAGAACAGAATTGCTTAAAAATGACTGGTACGGAAAATGATCTTTTTCTAATCACTCGTTGTTCTAACTATATTTTAAAACAATTGTGTCTAAGATGTTTTCTGTGAAGTTTAGTATTTATTGTTTTAGTCATCATTTTTTAAGTTTGAGGGCCTAATTGTTGGTATGAACATAATCTATCTACAAAAGGAGTTAGTTATGAAAATAAAAACAGTTACTTTTCATGGGGCGCATAATTATGGGGCAGTTTTACAGGCATATGCGTTGCAAAAAACTTTACTATCATTAGGATATGAGAATGAAATTATTGATCATAGAGTAGATAAAGTAAGTATGTTTTCAAAAATAAAGATGGAATTCAAAAGGGAAAATATCGCTAGAATATATAAAAATTTGTTAACATTATTGCGATATAAAGATAAAAAAACTATGTTCAACAAATTTGAAAAGTTTATAAATGAGGATTTAGTATTAACTAAACCATATGATTCTTTCGAAGAATTGAAAACATATCCGCCAAAAGCAGATGTATACCTGGCGGGCAGTGATCAAATCTGGAACATATCAAATCGAATTAGAGATGTTTTCTTTTTGAAATTCGGGGAAAGCCATATAAAAAGAATGTCTTATGCCGCCAGTATGGGGATTTATGATTTGGATATGGAAAAAAAAATGTTATTTGGTGAATTGATAAAGAATTTTGATAGAGTTTCGGTTCGTGAAGCAGAAGCATCGGAATTTATAAAAAGTAATTATTGTATAGAAAGTGAAGTACATGTAGACCCAGTTTTCTTATTAACAAAGGAAGAATGGGAAGAAATAGCTATTGAATACGATACCGATAGAAAATATATATTATGTTATCCATTATTGTATAGTAAGCTGTTAAATGATTCTTTAATGAAACTGAAACAGATAACAGGCTATGATGTGATAGTTATTACAACTAATTCAAGGGAAAAGGTATATGGCGACATTTATATAAGAAATGCTGGCCCAAGGGATTTTTTGGGATTAATAAAAAACGCAGAGTTCGTTTTAACAACTTCTTTTCACGGTACTGCTTTTTCAATCTTGTTTCAAAAAAGATTTTTTTCATTTTCCGTATTAAATTCTACTAGAATAACCAATATCTTAGGTTTATTAGGATTGAATAATAGGTTAATCATAAATCCAGATGATATTAGTATAGAAGTTGTTAATTATACAGCAGTTAATAAAAAACTTGCTCTGGAGAGACAACGGTCTCTAGATTATCTAAAAAGGATTCAGGAAAAGTGAGTAGGACTAAAAGCTTCATATATAATTCATTGACTGCCGCACTTTTACAGATTTTTACATTCATAGCTGGTTTTATAGTACCACGAATCATTTTAGCTTTTTACGGCTCTGAAATCAATGGACTGGTAACATCTATTACTCAATTTATTGCATATTTTAACCTGGTTGAAGCAGGTCTTGCGGGAGCAGCAGTATATGCGCTTTATAAACCGCTGGCAGATGAAGACCATAAAAGCATTAATGCAGTGCTTTCAGCTACTAACAGGTTTTATATATTATCCGGATACATATTTGTAGCACTAACATTGGGTCTAGCATTAATTTATCCCGCATTTGTAAAAACTACAGAGCTTTCTCCCTTCAGCGTTGGGGCATTGGTCCTCATCTTGGGTGTTTCCGGGGCTTTAGAGTTTTTCACGATGGCAAAGTATAGAGTACTGCTGACTGCGGATCAGAAACTGTATGTACTATCCCTGGCTTCCATCGTTGCCATCGTTCTTAATACTGTAATTATAGCTGTAATGGCTTACAGTGGAGCTAGTATTGTAATTTTAAGATTTGTTGCCTTATTTTCTGTATTTGCCCGCTCCCTTATTCTCTACATATATGTCCGGCTCAATTACAAATATATCGATTATAAGGAAACTCCAAATAATGAAGCTTTAAATAAACGCTGGGATGCCTTATATCTGCAGATTCTGGGAGCAATACATACAGGAGC
This sequence comes from Sporotomaculum syntrophicum, assembly GCF_009932395.1. GTDB lineage: Bacteria > Bacillota > Desulfotomaculia > Desulfotomaculales > Desulfallaceae > Sporotomaculum > Sporotomaculum syntrophicum. Next base: position 66,784 of record NZ_LSRS01000001.1, on the reverse strand, counting down.
ACCAGTTATTATTGCTACTATTTTTACTTCATTACAAATGGTAAGTGTTTACTCCATTTTTCACATGGTTGTAGCTGGTGTATCAGGTATAGTTAGCATTTTTACCAGTGGCTTGTCTGCATCCTTTGGCGATGTTATCGCTCGTAACGAGCAGTCTATTTTGCAGAAGGCTTATCAAGAGTTTGAACTAATGTTCTATGCTTTGATAAGTTGGGCCTTTTCCTGCACAATGGTCTTAATCATGCCTTTTATTAAATTATATACTGCCGGTATAAACGATGTTAACTATAATATACCCCTTATTGGATTTCTATTTACCTTAAATGGGTTGCTTTTCAGTTTAAAAACTCCCCAGGGCATGTTAGTAATTTCAGCCGGGCTATTTAGAGAAACCAGATTACAGGTTACGATTCAGGGCTTAATTGCAGTAGTCGGCAGTGTGATCTTTGTCCAATTCTTGGGATTAGCAGGTATATTGATAGGCTCTATCCTATCAAATATATATAGAGATATTGATTTGTTGTTTTATATTCCCCATAAACTAACCAAACTCAAAGTTAGGACTTCCTTTTATAGAATGTTAAGGGTATTTATTTGTTTTGGCCTAACATGCTGGCCTTTTGTCCAGTTTATTCATATTGACTGTCATAACTTTTTGGAGTGGACAGGCTGGGCAGTTATTACTGCGATTTATGCACTTTTGGTTGTTGTTATTGTGAATTATCTTTTAGATAGGCGTGTATTTATGAATGTTATGGGTAGGTTCAAGAGTCTTACTAGAAAGAGAAGTGTAACATGATGTTATTATATGAACGAAAAGAAGAATGCTGTGGCTGTACTGCCTGTATGAGTATCTGCCCGAAAAAGGCGATTACGATGATCCCAGATGAGGAGGGCTTTTTATATCCTAGCATTAATCATGAATTGTGTATCGAATGTGATTTATGTAAACAGGTTTGTCCTTTTAGTGACACCTACAAAACTAGTGGTAATTATGACCAACCGCTAGTTTATGCAGCCAAACATAAAGATGATAATGTAAGAATGAATAGTTCTTCTGGAGGGATGTTTACCGCTATTTCTGATTATATATTAGATATTGATGGCGTTGTATACGGTGCTGCTTTTGATGAGAAATTTGTAGTTCGTCATCAAAAAGCAGAAACTGCAGAAGAGCGGAATAAATTCAGGGGCTCTAAGTATGTTCAGAGTAATCTGATCGGGGTATTTGAGGACATAAAGAAGGAACTAAAAAAAGAAAGAACCGTTTTGTTTACTGGTACACCATGTCAGAATGCCGGGTTGCGTTCTTATTTGAATAAGAACTACGAAAAATTAATTTTATGTGATATTGTCTGTCATGGGACACCAAGCCCATTAATATTTGAGAAATTTATTCGTTATTGTGGACATAAAAATAGGAGTAGTATTAAGGAATACTACTGCCGCTTTAAGGGTAATGGATGGCATTCGCATACGGAGAAAGCTGTCTATGCTAACGGCAAAGAAGATAGCACATCGCTATTATCCCAAAGCTATAAGGCTTTATTTTATTCTCATGTGGCCTTAAGACCTGCTTGCCACAACTGCAAGTTTTGCAATTTCTCCAGGCCATCTGATATTACGTTTGGGGATTTCTGGGGAATTGAAAAGAGCATGCCCGATTTTGATGATAATATTGGAGTATCATTATTATTAATTAATTCCTCAAAGGGACAGGAATTATTTCAACGGATTAGCAAGAATTTATGTTATCGGAAAAGTAATACGACGGATTGCCTACAACACAATTTACATACACCGTCTCAGCCATCACCGCGACGCAATAAATTTTGGCAGGATTATAAGAACAAAGGTTTCGAGTATGTATTAAAGAAATATGCGGGGTATGGGCTTGTACCCCGGTTGAAGAAAACTGTGGTTAAGGTAATTAAAAAAATAGGCTTATTGCACGTTGTAAAAAGAGTGCTTGGGCGAGGTTGAGACCCGGGAAAAATAAAGGAGAAAAAATCATTAATGTTGTTAGTGCTGTGTTTATGAATGAACTGTGAATAAAAATGGAAGAAACATATAGAACCAAGAATCTGATTGAGATTCAAATTAGACTTCAATATCTCAATTCCAAACGGTTGCGGTAGTCAGTGCCAAAACATAAAGTTATTATAAAATTTATAGTTAATTACAATGACTTTGTTTATTAAATCATAAGGCAACATCAAAGGAGATTTTAATCATGTTTAAAGATAAAACACTATTGATCACAGGCGGCACCGGTTCATTCGGCCACGCCGTCTTAGACCGATTTCTAACTACTAACATCGGTGAAATCCGCATATTCTCCCGCGATGAGAAAAAACAGGATGATATGCGTAAACAATATAAAAACGATAAGATTAAGTTTTACATAGGTGATGTACGCGATATACAAAGTGTGAAGAATGCTATGCATGGAGTGGATTATATATTTCATGCTGCTGCATTAAAACAAGTGCCTTCATGTGAATTCTTTCCTCTTGAAGCGGTGAAGACTAATGTACTTGGCACGGATAATGTTCTAACCGCTGCTATCAATGAAGGGGTTAAAAAAGTAATTTGCCTATCTACCGACAAAGCAGCTTATCCTATTAATGCTATGGGTATATCTAAAGCTATGATGGAAAAGGTTCTGGTAGCTAAATCAAAGACTGTCTCACCGGATAGGACAACTATTTGTGGTACCCGTTACGGGAATGTGATGGCTTCCCGGGGTTCGGTTATACCTCTATTTGTTGAACAGATAAAGAGTGGACAAGCCCTAACCATTACAGACCCTGACATGACCAGGTTTCTAATGAGCCTGGAGGAAGCGGTGGAATTAGTGGTCTTTGCTTTTGCTAATGCCCAGGCCGGTGACATCATGGTGCAAAAATCCCCGGCCAGTACCATAGGAGATTTAGCCCAGGCTCTTTTAGAATTATTTGACGTAGATAATGAAATAAGAATTATTGGAACCCGTCATGGTGAAAAGCTATATGAAACTTTGTTAACCAAAGAAGAATACATAAAAGCTGAAGATATGGGAGGATTTTTCCGTGTCCCTGCTGATAAACGGGATCTTAATTATGATAAGTATTTTGTGGAGGGTGATGTTTGTCTTTCCACTTCAGAAGAATATAATTCACACAATACCTACCGCTTAAATGTTGAAGAGATAAAGGATAAGTTACTACAGCTTGACTATATAAATAATGAACTCAGTAACTGGAAGAAAACAGGAAAGTAACACCAAAAGATTAGTATTATTAGAAAGGCAGTATGAGACCCGGGAGGCATAATTGAATCTATTCATGCCTCAAGAGAGGAATGGTTATAAAATATGAAGATACTAATTACAGGGGCGAAGGGATTCGTCGGTAAAAATTTGATCGTAACCCTCGAAAGATTAGAGGATTTGGAAATCTATCAGTTTGATATTGACACTGATCCGGCACTTTTAGATACATATACTAAGGATTGTGAATTTGTATTCCACCTTGCTGGTGTAAATCGCCCTCAGAATGTTGAAGAGTTTATGGAGGGCAATTTTGGCTTCACATCAGACCTGTTGAATTCACTGAAGAATAACCATAATACCTGTCCCATCTTAATAACTTCATCAATCCAGGCAGATCTAGACAACCCTTATGGTAAGAGCAAGAAGGCTGGCGAAGACCTGCTGTTTTCATACGGACAAGAGACTGGAGCCAAAGTTTTAGTCTATCGCTTACCTAATGTTTTCGGAAAATGGTGTCGTCCCAACTATAACAGTGCAGTAGCAACATTCTGTCATAATATTGCTCATGATTTACCCATTAAGGTTAATGACCCTAATGTGGTGATGAACCTTGTTTATATAGATGATGTGGTGGAAGAGTTGATTAGGGCTTTAAATTGTAATGAAACGCGTGAAGGAGATTTCTGCATTGTCCCGATAGTACACACCATCAAGCTGGGGGAAATTGTAGAGTTAATATATTCCTTTAAGAATAGCCGCAGTGAACTTTCTATTCCTAATATGGCAGATGCTTTTACCAAGAAGTTATATGCCACCTATCTTAGTTACTTACCGGAAGACCGGTTTAGCTATCCGCTGAAGATGAACGTAGATAACAGAGGAAGCTTTTCTGAAATGATACGCACTCCTGAGCGAGGGCAGGTTTCAGTTAATATCTCCAAACCTGGCATCACCAAAGGCAACCATTGGCATCATACTAAAAATGAAAAGTTCCTGGTGGTAAGCGGGCGAGGAGTTATTCGCTTCCGCAAAGTTGGTTCAGATAAGGTCATCGAATATCATGTAAGCGGGGAGAAATTAGAGGTGGTAGATATACCCACCGGTTATACACATAATATTGAGAACTTAGGTGATTCGGACATGGTGACTATTATGTGGGCAAATGAGTGCTTTGATCCCGAGAAGCCGGATACATATTTCCTGGAGGTTTAAAGATGGCAGCGAAACTAAAACTGATGACCATACTTGGTACCCGACCGGAGATTATTCGGCTATCAGAGGTTATCAAAAAATGTGATAAATATTTTGAACATATTTTAGTTCACACCGGACAGAATTGGGATTATACTCTTAACCAGATTTTCTTTGAGGATTTGGGGTTAAGGGAACCTGATCATTACCTGGAGGCGGTCGGAGAGGACTTAGGCGAGACCATTGGAAACATCATTGCAAAGAGCTATAAAGTTTTATGTGAGGTTAAGCCGGATGCTTTATTAATACTGGGAGATACCAATTCGGCTTTATCAGCTATCTCTGCCAAAAGATTAAAAATTCCTATCTTCCACATGGAGGCTGGGAATCGTTGTTTTGATGAGAACCTGCCAGAGGAAACTAACCGGAGGATCGTTGATCATATCGCTGATGTTAACCTCTGCTATAGCGAACATGCTAGGCGCTATCTAAATTATGAGGGAGTAGCCAAAGAACGAACTTATGTTACCGGTTCTCCTATGGCTGAGGTGTTGAGTGCCAATTTTGAGAAGATTAAGAATAGTAAAGTGCTTGAGACGCTGGGATTGGAGAAAGGTAAATACATACTGCTTTCAGCACATCGTGAAGAGAATATTGACATTGAGGAGAAATTTTTTGCTCTAATGAGTGCAGTTAATACACTGGCTGAGCAGTATGGCATGCCGGTCATATACAGTACCCATCCTAGGAGTGCTAAATTTATCGAGCAAAGAGGCTTCAAGTTTCACCCTAATGTTAGGAGCTTAAAGCCCTTTGGTTTTTCAGATTATAACCACTTACAGTTAAATGCTTTTTGTGTGGTTTCAGACAGCGGTACTTTACCGGAAGAAGCATCTTATTTCAGATTTCCTGCTGTATGTATTCGGACAAGCACTGAGCGACCGGAGGCATTAGATAAGGGCAATTTTATAATCGGCAGCATTACTACGGAGCAAGTGCTGCAGGCTGTAGACATGGCAGTTACGATGGGTGAGAACGGTGACCTGGGAGTTGATGTTCCGGATTATGTAGATGAGAACGTGAGCACAAAAGTCGTGAAGATTATTCAGAGCTATACCGGGATAGTAAATCGGATGGTTTGGAGGAAAGCATAAAATAGGGATGCTTAAGTAGATAGCAGCCATTACCAAGGAGAAATCATGAAATACAAAGTGGGGTTGTGTAATAAGAAACTTATTAAGGAATTCTTTCTCATAATTTCAGCAGCTAGTGTACTCATTTCCTTTTTTGCTGTTGTAATTGATGTACCTGATCGTTACAAAATAAGTGTAGCTGTTATGATGATATGTGCTATGGCAGTCTTCTATATTGGATTATTGATAAGAGCAAACATAATGTCGGATGTCAAGCTACAGATAAATAATTCGGTTATGGAGATTAGATTTGGAGATATATTTGCCGAGCCGGAGTGGAAAGTAATATGTTTCAATGAATATTTCGATACACAAGTTGACAATGTCATAATTTCGGAAAATAGCCTTAACGGAAAGTATATTAAGGAACACGTTGACGATATTAGCGGTTTGGATAGGCGGCTTGAAAGAGATAACCATCTGATGAAGCGGGTCGTAGGAAACAATCCTGATCGTGATCATGGGAATAAGACCAAATATAAACTCGGTACAATATTTAAAGATGGCGATTACTTGCTAACCGCCTTTACAAAGTTTGATAACGACAACAGAGCATTTATAAGCATGCAGGAGTATATAGATTTCCTTATGAATTTCTGGAATGAAGTTGATATTGTTTATAGTGGCAAGTCGGTGGCAGTACCATTAATGGGATCAGGTATAACGAGGTTCAAGGATTACAACATAAACGAACAAGAACTTTTGGAATTAATCATATGGTCATTTAAAGTGAGCAGAGTGAAATTTGTCTATCCATCTAGGGTATCAGTGATACTACATACGTCTGTTAAGGACAAGATTAATTTGTATGATTTAAAGTATTAAAAACTGAAAGGGTGAGGGAAATGCCATATAGAAATGGTAACTATTGTGCGTTCTACGTTTCTGAGCCATTTAGTGAAAGTAATTTGGGTGCAAGTTCCACCAAGGACTTTGTCACTTATAATCTCTTGCGAGCATGGAAAGCGGCAGATAGTACATTCCCATTTATCGACTCTCATGAAAAAAATTATAATGTTAGGGATGGAAGCGATTGGGAAAAGACCCTTAAGCCACGGTTACATCAAAGGCTGGATAATTCCAAGAATATTATTCTTGTGTTAAGTTCAATAACAAAGAACAGTCGTGCGCTACGGGAAGAGATTGACTATGGCATTAACACCAAAGGCTTACCTGTTATAGTCATATATCCAGACTATAGTGAAAAAAGTGACATTGCAAGTGCTAATGGAATAAAAAAACAAGTAAAAGATCTCTGGGACTTGTTACCAAAATTTAGGGATTCGATGTCGAGCGTAGCTACATTTCATGTTCCCTATAAAAAGAATCTTATTCGATCAGCATTGAATGACACGGATTTCATGGTGAACACCATGGGCAAAGCAAGTGCTTATTATTATTCAATATAAAGTGATTCGTGTATATTCCTTGAAGATGAGGCAGCCCACGTGGCGGAAAAGGAAGCAGCTAATGGAAATGTGAATCCAGAGTTATATCAAGATAGTTAACCTCATTTTGAGGAGGAAATATGCAATTAAAGAAAAGAGGGAGTATCCAAATGAGCTATAGCAATCTTTATAATGACATTGTAAATAGGAAAGAAAAAATCAGTTTAATAGGTCTGGGCTATGTGGGAATGCCTATTGCAGTATCTTTTTCAAAGAAAGCGGATGTTATTGGCTTTGATGTGAATCAAGCCAAGATTGATTTATACAAGAGGGGTATTGATCCTACCAAAGAAGTGGGGGATGAGGCTATTGCCGCTTGCACGGTGGATTTTACTGCCGATGAAACGAGACTTAAAGAAGCTAAGTTCCATATTGTAGCGGTCCCGACTCCGGTAAATGAAGACCATACTCCCGACCTGTCACCGGTTATTGGAGCAAGCACAACTCTGGGGCGTAATCTCACCAGGGGTTCCATCGTAGTTTATGAATCCACTGTATATCCCGGAGTAACTGAGGAAATATGTATTCCCATATTAGAACGGGAATCCGGCTTGAAATGCGGGGTAGATTTTAAAATTGGCTATTCTCCAGAAAGGATCAATCCGGGGGATAAGGTACACAGGCTTGAGACTATCGTCAAAGTTGTGTCCGGTATGGATGAAGAATCCTTAAATATTATCGCTAAGGTGTACGAGCTTGTTGTCGAGGCTGGCGTACATAGAGCCGAATCCATAAAAGTGGCTGAGGCGGCCAAGGTTATCGAGAATTCCCAAAGGGATATTAACATCGCCTATATGAATGAGCTGTCTATCATTTTTAACAAGATGGGCATTGATACCAAGGCGGTGCTGGAAGCCGCCGGCACCAAGTGGAATTTCCTCAAATTTTCTCCTGGGTTGGTTGGCGGCCATTGCATTGGTGTTGACCCTTATTACCTTACCTATCGGGCCGAGCAGATGGGTTATCATTCCCAGATCATTCTTTCCGGCAGACGCATTAACGATGATATGGGTAAATATGTGGCGGAAAACACTGTAAAGAAAATGATTCAAGCCAATAAACCCATCAAGGGAGCCAATGTAGCTATCATGGGTATTACCTTTAAGGAAAATTGTCCTGATAGCAGAAACACCAGGGTGATCGATATTATTAAGGAATTAAAAGAGTACGGCGTTAACGTACAAGTAATAGATCCTGTGGCTGATGCCCAAGAAGTTGAGGAAGAATACGGGATTCATTTAAATAGGTTTGAGGATATAAGAGGGGTGGATGCGGTAATTTTTGCCGTAGCCCACGAGGAGTTTGTTAACCTAAGCCTGCAGGAAATCAAAGACTGGTATCGTGATTGCCCGAATCATCTCTTTAGCGTAATAAATGAAGAAGTAGCTGCAACTATTGAGAATGGTTGTGAGTACAATAAAAATGTTCTTATTGACGTGAAAGGCATCTTTGACAGAAAAGAAGCAGAGGAATTAGATTATTTGTACTGGAGGCTTTAGAGTGAGTTATAAACATAATGTGGGCTATAAGCTAAATGTGGACTATAAGCAAAATGTCGGCTATAAAGATTTAGAGTTTGACCGGGATAGTATCTTCCTGGTTACCGGGGGAGCAGGTTTTATCGGATCTAACCTTTGCGAAGCTCTCTTGGATATGGGTTATCAGGTAAGATGTATGGACAACTTATCCACCGGGAAGAGAGAAAACATTGAGGGTTTTTTACATAATAAAAACTTTACCCTAATTGAAGATGATATTCGTAACTTAGAAGCTTGCCTGGTGGCTTGCGAAGGGGTAGATTATGTCCTCCATCAAGCGGCCTGGGGGTCAGTACCCCGCAGCATAGAAATGCCTTTATTATATGAGGAAATAAATATCAGGGGTACCCTGAATATGATGGAGGCCGCTAGACAGCAGGGAGTCAAGAAATTTGTATATGCATCCAGCTCATCGGTATATGGAGATCATCCGGTGCTTCCCAAAAAAGAGGGCCAGGAAGGGAAATTGCTTTCTCCTTATGCATTAACCAAATGCGTTGATGAAGAGTACGGTAGGCTTTATAAAGAGTTGTATGGTTTGGACACCTATGGCTTAAGGTATTTTAACGTGTTTGGCAGAAGACAGGATCCTTATGGAGCTTATGCTGCTGTAATACCTAAGTTTATTAAGCAGCTTTTGAATGACGAGCAGCCTACTATTAATGGGGATGGTAAACAGTCGAGAGACTTTACATATATTGAGAACGTGATTGAAGCTAATCTTAAAGCTTGTTTGGCACCAAGTGAGGCAGCAGGCCAGTCCTTTAATATTGCTTACGGAGGCAGAGAATATTTAATTGACATCTACTATGAACTGTGCAAGGCATTGGGTAAAGAAATTGAGCCAATATTTGGACCGGACAGGCCAGGAGATATCAAGCATAGTAATGCCGATATCAGTAAGGCTAGAGAAATGCTGGGGTATGCGCCGGAATGGAGTTTCGAGCGGGGGATTCAGGCCGCTATTGAATGGTACCGGGAGAATTTGTAGCAACAGAGGTTTTACCGCTAAGTGCTAGTATAGCCAGAGATCTAAGATGCACGGAAGTCTATGGGTGCAATTTAAATTATAGGGCATACGGGGGTGTGAAAATGTTTGAGTATACATATACACTGCCATTTGAAGAGACTAAATTTGCGGAAATTGTTATTAAAGAGCTAAAACGGACAGACCTACATGATATTGCCTATCTATTGAAAGATTCCAAAGTATCGATTAACAATACAGGCATTTATTCAAATAATGTGGGTGGAGGTAGATGGAATGCTTATGCTATCTACATTGAATTTTATGTTAACCCACTGAACATAGCAGTTTTGGAAGAAAAACAGAATAAAAAGGAAATAAGTGTAGTTTGTAATAGAATAATTCCGGCAAATGTTGGATTTGATATAAAGGATGTTGAGTTTTTCCCGGATTATACTATTGAATATGATTCGAATGAAGATCTTGTTGATGACTTAGTAAAGACGGTCCAGAGCCAATCAAAAAGGATAATAGATTTGTTATCACCGGAATTAATGAACAAGGGTTTTGAAATGTCAGAAGCATATATCTATATGTATGCAATTGAAAACACAATACGGGGGTTTATAGAGAACGTATTAGTAACGAAATATGGCGGTGAGTATTTCAATAAGATTAAGTTAACAAAAAATATTAATACAAAATTATCTTCTAGAAAAGTGGATGCTTCATCAAAAAAATGGTTAAGTTTTAATAGCGAATCAGATATTTACTTTTTGGACTTCATTGAACTTGGTGATATTATTAGAGAGAATTGGACTGATTTTAGTTCCTATTTTCCAAACCAAGAATTTATTCTTACGAAAGTTAGTGAATTAGCAGATGCCAGAAATCGTATTGCACATAATAGCTATATTGGCGAGACAGAGCGGACGATGCTTAAAGCATACTATAAGATGATTACATCTCAAATTATAAAATAAGATAGATGGGGGGCTATACCAACCAAATGGACAATAAATCCACTTTTAAAGGCACAATCATATCAATCCAACCACGAATAAGGCTAACCCGTTCATTTGATGAAGCCTCTCATACCTATTTAGGTTATGCCATTAAAATTGCAGGAACCATTGATGCCGAAGAAACCAACTTCTCAATTGGCATTGGCAAAGCTGCTCAGGCTAAATTTAATTTCAAAGTTAATGATGTTATTTCCGGTGAATGCCTTCCCGTTCTGGATCCGGACATGGAGCCGGTTGATTATTATAAAGTATCGAAGTTAGCTAAGGTATCGGTAGGGGAGCAGGGAAGCCTGTCTGCACCTTGGGAGTTGGCACCTCCGGAGTTGGAGGTTTATCGGGAAAGGGGACACCGGAGGCTGGCCGCCAGGACTTATGATAGTAAGTGTAGCAGCTGCATGTGGGGAGCTAGGATGCCGGTGGAAATAATAGTTGATAACTGGAATCCAAGGGGTCGGAGAAAACACCGTTTTGAAACATTCTGCTATGGCCCTTTGAGTTGCAAGTTATATAAGGCTGGACCTAATAGAAAGGTAGAAGGCCGGAACGGGATGGTCTATGTGGAGGAAGATTGGGTTGATGAAGCTAATGTGGCGCATAGGGGGATGGAGGAATAGTTGATAAACAAATACGGTAATAATCAGGCAAGCATATATGCCAGTGATAGGAGGTCTTAAATGGCAAAACAGGATACACACCATGTAGTACCAAATCCAGATGGTGGTTGGAATGTCAAAAGAGGTGGAGGTCAAAAAGCTAGTCATCACACAGAGACAAAGGCAGAAGCAGAAAAGATAGCAAGAGGTATAAGTAAAAATCAGGGCACAGAGCTAATTATTCACGGAAAAGACGGAAAAATTCAAAGAAAAGACTCACATGGCAACGATCCATATCCTCCCCAAGGTTAATTTGAAATAATGAAATCTAGCTTGCCTGATTATTATATATTAAGATATTAATACAAATTGGAAAATAATGCTTGACGCAGATATTTTTTTGCTCTATAATTACGCTATAAGGTGAAATAAGCGGATAAGGGTAAAAGCATAAATTGTTACTTGGAACGTTTATTTTCAACAATCACCCCATAGCAGTGGAGGGAGGTGTAACAGATGAAGGAACAATACATGAGATTCGGGGATTTCATTAAAAAGAAGAGAATAAATCATCCAGATGAATTGACTCTCAAAGAAGTATCAAAAATGCTCGGTATATCTCTTTCTTTTTTAAGTGATGTTGAAAATAACAGACGAAAACCCTTTGACAAAGACAAGATTGAAATGTTTGCTGAAAAACTAGGTCTTACAGAGGAGGAAAAGGCAACCATGTTTGATTTGGCTGCCAGGGATCGTAAAGAAGTGCCGTCTGATATTGAAGATATTATGATGTATGGAGAAATTGGCGAAATGGCCCGTTTGGCCCTGAGGAAATCAAATTCTGGTGAAATCAGTGAAGAAGATTGGAAACAGTTTATCCGAAAAACGAGCAAGAATCAAGAGTAAAAAACTTGTATTAACTTAGTACCGAAAGGACGGTGAAGATTATTGATCGAATTCAGATGGAACAGAGTGGATAAAAGGAATAATAATACACCTATTATAAGCGATGCTGAAATAGATGAGTTAGCTGAAATAATATTAGGAGACTATAAGCCGCAGCTTTTACAAGAGCCCAGAAAAGTAAAATATGAGCATTTCCTTGAATCTTATCTTGGGGCTAACCTAGATTATAGGCACATATATTATGAAGAAGATGAAGGGAGAATTCTTGGAGTAACATCTTTCAACAACCGGGAAAAGCTACCGGTTTTTGATCAGGAAAAAATGTGTCTGGATACGGTCAAATTGAAGAAAAACTCCATTGTTTTAGATTTTTATGTGACAGAAGAGGGCAGGGAGGGTTTAGAACTTTTTACCGGTCTGCATGAGGGCGGGCATCTATGGATGCATCAAGGTGTTTATGCAAGAAATGAAATGCAGATGTCTTTATTCGGACACGATGCTGAATTAAAATCAGTTACTTGCTGTAGAAGAACGGATATTGAAAATTTCGGAAGGAAGGGTGGCTATCGGACCGCGGAACAGTGGCGGGAGCACCATGCAGATTATTTTGCATCTGCTATTGCTATGCCGAATGCTACATTTTTCCCGTTAGTACAAGAGATTTTAAAATCTCAGGGGATAACAGATGGCCAAATTATACAGGATACGGGTTTCGAGGAAGATTTTTTGGCTAAAGAAATACTTCCGGATATTATATCGGAAACCTATGGAGTTTCAAGAACAGCGGCCTATGTGAAATTAAGAAAAACCGGATTTGTAGTTGACCATGAAAACGTTAACAAAGAGAAAAAGCAGCTGCGGATTTTTTAGCAGATTCACAAAACAAGATTATTTTTTTTGCCTGGCAATTACGCAATTTGGCTAAATAAGAGTAATGCAAAGAAAGTAAGAGTTTAAGCTATTTATTTAAATATATCAAAAATTAATTATGGGAGGAGCTTATGAAGAAAAATGAGGAGGAATTGATTAACATCGTATGCCCCGCATGCGCTAATACGATTGTAGCTAAATATAAGGGAGAAATAGTAACGGGCAAGCTGCAGCATAAATGTAGGGTATGTAAACGCTACTGGGATTTAAATTATACAACAAAAACAATTACATGGAAGGGAGGTAAAGCGGATAAAACCCCCATCACGAAATTCAAATTGGATATGGCAACGGGGAAATGGCAACCAATAAATAGTGAAAATGTTGAGAAAGCTTTACTGAGACGAGAAGGAGCCTAAAATAGAGCTACCTTAAGGGCCAGATAGCTAATAATTAACTTTATTAGTAATCTGGCCCTTTTTTTTGTTTTTACAAACTCAATAAAAATACTTTCCGATTATAGCGAGTAGGAATCAGCGAATTACCTTAGACCGCATAATTACTGGTTTTTCAGTGGTTATGCGGTTTTTTTATGCCCATTTTTACCCCCAATTCTACCACCTTGGCTATTTCAAGCCACAAAAAATCAAAGGAGGAACAAACATGTTAAAAAAATTCCAAACCCAGGAAGGCGATATCACTATTGAGATTACCGAAAAAGGTAAAGCGATTTATTCAGTAGGAAAGAAAAAGACCACCTTCGACCTTAGTAAATGCGATTCCTTTACCTATAGGTTCGTGGGAGAAGAAGAAAAGTTTGTCATCACAGAGGACATGCTTTCGGGCACAGACGAGATTGAGCCGTGGATGTGGTTAGTAATTAGTCGGGGAGAAGACCGCTTGGAATATAACAACGACCAGGCAGAAACACGCCGCCAGCGCAGTTGTTCTGACCAAAACGACAAATCTGAAATGCTGACTTCAGGCGAGGATGCGCTGGATCATCTTCTATCCTCAATAGAAAAGGATGCTGTAAGGAAGGCAATCCGCTCTCTGGACCCCCCGCAGCAGGAACTGGTATTGGACGTATATTACCGGGGTCTTTCCATGGCTGCTGTTGCCAGACGAGATAAGGTGAGCAAAATGGCCGTCACTAATAGGATGAAAAAAATTATTAAGCGCCTTCAGGAAAATTTAAAAGATTTTTGAGTTAGGGGGTTTACTCTTGGCTCTGCCATGACTTATATACAGAGGCCAAAAAAAATTCTATAAATGCTTCACATCAAATTTGGCCTCAATTCTAACAGAAATGGAAGGTGAAAGCAAATGAGTAAAAAGGCCCTTATTGAGCCCAAGACCAAGCACCACATGGAAATTGGTATTAAAAAGTCTGATCCCAGTCAAGTGTTAGCGGCTAGGAAAGTCCGGCTTCGTGACCGCTTCTTAAATGCCATCTTTGGCCGTGGCCACAACTTGGTTGTATTGGTACCCGGAGAGAGTGTAAATACCATTTCCATTACTGAAATGGAAGTCCATGAGTTGAAAAAAGCAGATGAATAATGGAAAGGAGTGCCAAAAGATGAGCAGAATTAAGCTCGCTTTAGATGTTGTTAATGATCTTAGGACATTGGCTAAAAGTATAGAAACTCTGGTTCATGCCATGGAAACAAATGGACCTACAGGTCTTGAAGCCGGTGATGAACAGGCTAAGGAAACAAAGAAAAAAACAAGTGCAAAACCAACGGAAGAATCAAAGTTGAATGAGACAACTTCGGAGGCAACCTCAATTGAGGAAAACCAACCAACCCTGGAAGAATTAAGAGCAGCTATGGCAGAAAAGAACCGGAATGGCCACAGGGAGGCGGTGAAAGCCATCATTCAAAAATTCGGAGCCAGTAACCTTTCTTCTATGGACCCGAAATATTACGCCCAAGCCATGAAGGAAGTAGGTGAGCTAAAGTGAGCGGATCCAATAATGCACACTCTATCTATTCCGCTTCCGGTGCTCATCGCTGGATGGCTTGCCCGCCATCGGCACTGTTGGAGCAGCAGTTTCCGGATGAAACCAGTACCTATGCAGAGGAAGGCACCGCTGCCCACGATCTGGCAGAGCACAAGTTAAAGAAGGCTTTGAAGATTCGTTCTAAGAAACCTACCAGCTCTTACCAATCTGATGAGATGGATGAAATGACGGACCTTTATGTGGAGTACTGTTTAGGACTTATTGAAAAAGCCAAAGAGAGCTGCCCGGACCCGCAGATCTTAATTGAGCAGAAGTTAGATTTTAGTGACTATGTACCTGATGGCTTTGGAACCGGTGACCTGGTGGTGGTAGGCAACGGCATCCTTCATGTGGTGGATTTAAAATACGGTCGTGGCATAGAGATTTCTGCTGAGAAAAATCCTCAGATGATGCTTTACGCATTAGCGAGCTTATCCCTTTTTGACATGCTTTATGACATCAAGAAGGTTTCCATGCACATAGTACAGCCCCGGATAGATAACTTTTCTACCTATGAAATAACAGTAGACGAGCTACTTACTTGGGCGGAAGAAGAGCTAAAACCCAAAGCACTATTAGCCAGTACCGGCGGGGGCGAGTTTTGTGCCGGAGATCATTGCAGGTTCTGCCGGGCGAAAAATCAGTGTCGGGCCAGAGCGGTAAAGAACCTGGAGCTTTTAAAGTATGAATTCCAGGATCCAGCCCTTTTAACTGATGACGAGATTGCCGAAATTATTGGATTGTCCCAGGAGCTATCTAAATGGGCCAGTGATATCTACACCTATGCTACAGCTTTGGCCATTAACGAAGGCCGACACTGGGAGGGCTTTAAGCTGGTGGAAGGAAGGACCAACAGGAAATACACTAATGAAGTTGCTGTAGCAAAAGCAGCTAAAGCTGCCGGATATAATGATATTTTCAAAGAAACCCTTATCGGCATTGGCGAGATGGAAAAGCTCATGGGCAAGAACAAGTTTAAAGAAATTTTGGGCGGCCTGGTGGAAAAACCCAAAGGCAAACTAACCCTGGTTCCGGAGACGGACAAACGGGAAGCAGTAGACCCCATTAGTGTGGAGTTTCAAGTGGAAGAGTAGACCACCCTTTATATAAAAAATTAAGGAGGACCTATGATGAGTAAAAAGACGAAGAGTACGAAAGTTGTAGTCCCCGGAAGATTTAGCTTTGTGAATTTATGGGAGCCGAAAAGTGTGAACGGCAGCGACCCTAAATATAGTCTTTCCTTGATCATCCCTAAGAATGATAAAAATACTGTCAATGCCATTTTGAAAGCTACGGAAGAAGCGAAGAAAGAAGGAGTTGCCAAGTTTGGTGGTAAGATTCCCGCTAACCTAAAGACTCCTTTGAGAGATGGCGATATTGACCGTCCCGATGACCCTAATTACGCCAATTGCTACTTTATTAATGCAAACTCAAAGGAAGCTCCCGAAATAGTAGATAAAAACGTCCAAGCAATACTTGATAGAAGTGAAGTTTATAGCGGTTGCTACGGGAAGGTGAGTATGACCCTATATGCATTCAATGTGAATGGAAATCGTGGCATCGGTGCCTATTTGGGCAATGTGCAAAAAATTAGGGACGGAGAATCCCTTGGCGGACGCAGCAGGGCAGAAGATGACTTTGAAATAGAGGAAGATGATGATTTTTTAGCCTAACACGAGGTAAGGAAAGGCGGTAGTAACCCATGCATGTTATCAGCATCGATATAGAAACCTTCTCTGATATAGACCTGGGCAAGTGTGGTGTTTACCGCTATGCCGAAAGTCCCAGCTTTGATATTTTGCTCTTTTCCTACAGTATGGATGACGGGCAGATTAAGCTGATTGATCTGGCCAGTGGTGAGAAACTCCCGGAAGAAATTATAAATGCCTTAATGGATGAAAGTATTATCAAGACAGCTTTTAATGCCAACTTTGAACGAGTGTGTTTAATGAAATATCTTTGTCGAGTTTTAGGTAAAGAAGTGTATCTTGACCCAAGCTCCTGGCGGTGCAGTGAAGTTCAGGCGGCCATGCTTGGACTTCCTCTCCACCTGGAAGGGGTAGCTCAGGTACTACAGTTGGAAGAACAGAAAATGTCAGAAGGTAAAGCCCTCATCCGGTATTTCTGTATGCCTTGTAAGCCCACTGCAGCTAATGGGGGTAGGACAAGGAACCTACCCTCTGATGCACCGGAAAAGTGGGAGCAGTTTAAAGCCTACAATATCCGGGATGTTGGGGTGGAGCTGGCGATCAGGAAAAAGCTAGAGAAGTATCCTATACCAGAAACAGAACATGATTTATATGTCCTAGATCAAAAAATCAACGACCGAGGCTTTCAGGCGGATATGAATTTTGTGATGCAGGCCATAACCTGCGATAGACAGTTTAGTGTGGCGGCAACGGAAAAAGCCTATGAACTTACCGGTTTAGAAAACCCTAACTCGGTGGCGCAGCTTAAAGATTGGCTGGCCGGTCGGGGTGTTGAGGTAGAGAGTTTGTCTAAGAAAAATGTGCAAGAACTGGTGGGGGAAACGAAAGGGGAAGTGAAAGAGGCACTTAAACTCCGGCTCCTCATGGCCAAAACCAGTGTTAGAAAATATGAAGCCCTGGAGAGGGCGGTCTGCTCAGATGGGCGGGTCCATGGGCTCCTGCAATTCTATGGAGCTAACCGAACCGGACGCTGGGCTGGACGTTTAGTGCAGGTGCAAAACCTGCCACAGAATCATCTTGAAGATTTAAAACTGGCCCGGGATTTGGTGAAAGAAGGACGGTTTGAAGATATAGAGCTACTATTTGGCAACATTCCTGGTGTTTTATCGGAACTGATTAGAACCGCCTTTGTCCCTAAAGAAGGCCATCGGTTTATAGTGGCGGACTTTTCAGCTATTGAAGCCCGAGTGATTTCCTGGCTGGCCGGGGAGAAGTGGCGGCTGGAGGTTTTCGCTTCCCACGGGAAGATCTATGAAGCAGCTGCTTCCATGATGTTTCATGTACCCATAGAAGAAGTGACTAAGGGGAGTCCCCTAAGGCAAAAAGGTAAAATCTCAGAGTTGGCCTGTGGTTATGGGGGCGGAGTAGGGGCACTAAAAGCTATGGGAGCTTTGGAAATGGGAGTAGAAGAAAATGAGCTGCAGGGCTTAATAGATAACTGGAGAACTGCCAATCCGCGTATCGTTAATTTTTGGTGGGAGGTTGATAAAGCCGCCATTACCGCTGTTAAGGAAAGAACTAAAACCCGTACCCATGGGATTAATTTTACCTACCAAAGCGGCATGCTCTTTGTGACTCTCCCCTCAGGTAGAAATCTAGTGTATGTAAAGCCCAAGCTGATGCTCAATAAGTTTGGCCGGGAAGGTCTTACTTACGAAGGAATCGGTGCTACTAAGAAATGGGAGCGCATTGAAACTTATGGCCCCAAGATTGTAGAGAACATTGTGCAGGCCACATCCCGGGATCTGTTGGCAGATGCCATGCTAAGACTGGATCAGGCAGGCTTTGCTATCGTGGCTCACGTCCATGATGAGGTCATTTGTGAAGTGCCAATCGGTGAATCTTCGGTAGAAGAGATCTGTTCATTTATGAGCAAGGGACCAAAGTGGGCTCAAGGCCTGCCTTTAACCGCAGATGGATATGAGTGTGAATTTTATCAAAAATCATGAATTAAGACTTTTACAAAGGGGTTGAAGCTAATGAAGTTTGTTATTTCCACGGGCAACAGCCGTAAAGATAAATTTTGGAAAGAACAGGCGGTGTCCTGGGAGGAGTTTGTAAAAAAACTCTCCCGAACTACCGTCACCAGTGAAACGCAACAAGAATATCGCCAAATGAAGAAATATCAGCAGGACAATGTGAAAGATGTGGGTGGTTTTGTAGCCGGTAAGTTAAAAGACGGCCGGCGCAGAAAAGATAGTGTCATTAATAGATCCATGCTGACTTTGGATATGGACTATGCCGATGATGCAGAAGGTATTGCTGAAAATATGGAACTCCTCTATGGGTATGCTTGCTGCATCTATTCCACCCATAAACATACACCGGAAAAACCAAGGCTTAGGCTAATAATCCCTCTATCCAGGCCGGTATCGGCGGATGAGTACCAAGCGGTAAGCAGAAGGCTGGCCAAGGAAATCGGAATTGAGTTATTTGATGATACCACCTATGAGCCTAATAGATTGATGTATTGGCCCAGCACTTCATCAGATGGAGAGTATTTCTTTAGAGCTATAGAAGGTGACTATCTGAATCCAGATGAGATATTAAAGCTTTACGAAAACTGGCAGGATTCTTCCTCCTGGCCGGTATCCTCCAGGCAAACCTCTTTGCTTAATAAGCTTCTTAAAAAGCAGGCGGATCCACTTAGTAAGAGTGGTTTAGTAGGGGCATTTTGCCGGAGTTATAGTATCGAGGAAGTTATAGAAAAGTTTCTTTCGGAAGTTTATGAACCCAGTGTCATGCAGGAACGTTACGACTATATCCCTGCCGACTCTACTGCCGGGGTGGTTATTTATGATAACAAGTATGCCTATTCTCATCATGCTACAGACCCGGCTTGCGGAAAGTTATGCAATGCCTTTGACCTGGTGCGGATCCATCGGTTTGGGGAGCTGGATGAAGATGCGGATGAGAAGAAACAACCGCCATCCTATAAAGCAATGCTGGAGTTTTGCACCGAAGATACGGAAGTAAAGAAACAGCTGGCTAAGGAACGGGAGGATGACTTAAGAGAGGAATTTGAAAAATTAGATGAAGACGGGGATTTAAATGAAGAAGTCGAGGAAGAAGATCTTACCTGGCAATTAACCTTGGAGCTAAATAAAAATGGTTCAGTAAAAGATACGCCCACAAATATCTTAACCATTATGAGAAATGATCCGAGGATACAGGGGGTTGCCTACAACCAGATGACTCATCTGTTAGATGTTAATGGGAGACTTCCTTGGAAGCAGGTAAAACCGGGATGGAACGATGCAGACTTGGCCCAGCTTAAAATGTATTTTGACAGGTATTATGGGATTTGGTCACCTACTAAAACTAAAGACGCACTTTTGTCAGCAGCATCTGAGAGAGTATTTCACCCTATTAAAGACTATCTTAATGCACTTCCTGTTTGGGACGGAACCGAGAGGGTGGATACCCTTCTTATCGACTATCTTGGCGCAGAGGATAACCGCTACACCAGGGCAGTTATGCGAAAGACATTAGTTGCTGCAGTTGCACGAATATATGAGCCGGGCATTAAATTTGACTATATCTTGGTTCTTAATGGACCACAAGGAATAGGGAAATCAACCTTCTTTGCCAAACTTGGGGGCAAATGGTTTTCCGATAGCTTAACCATATCAGATATGAGGGATAAAGCCGGAGCCGAGAAGCTTCAGGGCTACTGGATTTTAGAGCTTGGTGAGCTTGCAGGGCTTCGAAAGATGGATGTGGAGACGGTCAAATCTTTTATAACTAGGGCTGATGACAAGTTTCGCCAAAGCTATGGTGTAAATGTTGAGAGTCATCCCAGGCAATGCATTATTGTAGGAAGCACCAACAGCACTAGCGGTTTCTTAAGAGATGTAACGGGTAACAGAAGATTCTGGCCGGTAAGAGTAAACCAGGGTAAAAAGAGAGTCTGGGAAATGACCGACATAGACCAAATATGGGCTGAGGCCTTGGAAAAATATAAGTTGGGAGAACCCTTAATTTTAACAGGTGATGAAGAAATAATGGCCTATGAAGAACAACGAGATGCTATGGAATCTGATGATAGAGAAGGTCTGGTGGAGCAATATCTTGAAAAGCCACTGCCGGATAATTGGAACAAGATGGACATCTATGAAAGACGCAGTTATCTGGCGGGTGAGAGTGAGTTTGGGGAGACGATTCCTGAAGGTGTTAACCGGAGAACCCGAGTGTGTTGCCTTGAAATATGGTGCGAGTGTTTCGGGAAAGAAAGAAACGCTATTCGCCGGACGGATTCCTATGAGATTGAAGGCATTCTAATGCGGATCGGAGGCTGGAAGCGTTATGAAGGAAACAAACGAGGCAATATGCGATTCCCTATTTATAATGCCCAAAGAGCATTTGTTAGAGAAGATTACGATGGTACTGATGACAGCGATTAAGCTTACAGATTATATCAAATGTAGTCTGACTTACGAAAAAGTGTAGTCTGAACATAAAAAAAAGTAGTCTGATGTAAAAAATCAGCTTACATGAAAACAAAATAAATGTAGTCTGATGTAGTCTATAAATCATCAGCCTACACATAGGACCACAAAGCGAAAGCCAGTAATACCGGGGGTTTATATAGATTAGTAGTCTATGTAGGAGATATATTAATTGATTAATTAAATTTACTACTAATAGTAAGGATATAGCCTACACACGCGCGTATAGAGTTTAAACCCCTTAGACTACACCTATAGACTACAAATGGTGAAATGACAGGTGAAAATATACAGCGAAAAACCATAAAAGTGCAAAAACAATAAGGGCCACAAAAAACCATGAAACATAAAAATAGATTGGGTTTTTCATAGACCATGGAATGCAAATTAAGGATTGGAACGCAATCAATCATGGAGAGTGAGAGAAATGACTGAAAAAGAACTGGAGCTGATGCTTGTTAAAGAAGTGAAAAGAAGAGGCGGGAGAGCCTATAAATTTATCTCCCCTGGTATAAATGGGGTGCCTGACCGGCTGGTGCTTTTGCCTTATGGTAGGGCTGGGTTTGTAGAAGTCAAAGCACCGGGGAAGAAGATGCGGCTCAACCAGATAAAGAGAAAAAAAGAGCTGGAATCGCTAGGGTTTTTGGTGTATTGCCTAGACGATCCGGAGGAGATCGGAGGTGTGGTGGATGGCATTGCCGGTAAAACGGTGTGAGTATCAACCCTATGAATATCAAACATTTTCTACAAATTTTATTTTAAACCATAAAGCAGCAGGGCTTTTTTTAGAACCAGGACTTGGCAAAACAGTAATCACCTTAACCGCCATATTGGCTCTTTTATATGACTATTTTGATGCTACTAAAGTATTGGTAATTGCACCATTAAGGGTGGCCCGAGATACTTGGGGCCGGGAATGCGAAAAATGGGAGCACTTAAAAGGACTTACCATATCTAAGGTTCTTGGCAGTGAGAAGGAAAGAAAAATGGCCCTTTATACTAAAGCGGATATTTATGTTATAAATCGTGAAAATGTTGAATGGCTTATAAAAACTAAAGACTGGGATTTTGATACCGTCATCATTGACGAGTTATCAAGCTTTAAATCTCCATCTGCTAAACGCTTTCGAGCTCTAAAAAAAGTCCGCCACAAAATCAAGAGAATTGTGGGGCTTACCGGAACTCCTGCTCCTAATGGCCTTTTGGATATATGGAGTCAGATCTATCTTTTGGATGGTGGGGAGAGATTGGGAAGAACCTATAGCGGCTACCGCAGCCGATACTT
Organism: Sporotomaculum syntrophicum; assembly: GCF_009932395.1. Taxonomy (GTDB): domain Bacteria; phylum Bacillota; class Desulfotomaculia; order Desulfotomaculales; family Desulfallaceae; genus Sporotomaculum; species Sporotomaculum syntrophicum. Next base: position 44,356 of record NZ_LSRS01000001.1, on the reverse strand, counting down.
TCATCCACAAAAATATATTAACGGTGGCATACCTGCTGATTATGCAATTAACGAAGGTGCAGAAGAAAAGATCTATGAGAAGATATCTGACATTTGCATTAGCATGAAGGCTCTAGAGTATTTGAAAATGCCGGAGATCATCTTTAACAAAGTGGAAGTAGAGTTATCGGAAAAGGAGATGCAGCTTTATCGGCAGTTAGAACGGAATCTGCTGTTACCCTTTGAGAATAGCGATGTAGATGCCGCCAATGCTGCAGTATTATCGAACAAGCTTTTGCAAATGTCGGGTGGAGCAGTATACGACGAATATGGAGATGCACACTTGATTCATGCAAGAAAGCTGGAAGCCTTAGAGGACTTGATTGAGGCGGCCAATGGAAAACCGGTTCTGGTCTACTATGCCTTTAAGCATGAAAGGGATCGGATCAGAAAACGCTTTAGTGCCGGTGAGATTAACACCTCAGAGGATATTGCCAAATGGAACCGGGGCGAGATGCAGTTAGCCCTTTGTCATCCGGCATCAACAGGACATGGTCTTAATCTGCAGGAAGGCGGCTCCACTATCATCTGGTTTGGCCTTAGCTGGAGCCTGGAACTTTACCAGCAAGCGAACGCCAGGCTGTGGCGGCAGGGTCAGAAACAAACGGTAGTCATCCATCACATTTTAACCAAAGGTACTATCGATCACAGAGTAATGACGGCTCTGGATAATAAAGATACCGGCCAAAGCGCCTTGATTGAGGCAGTGAGAGCCAGGCTTAAAGCCAATCAAAAAGAAGGGGAGGAAACATAGCATGGGAGTGAGTTTATATAACCAAGAAGGATACCTGGATCCAACGGCCCATGAGGCTTTAACTAATATTGAGAGAGAAAGAAGAAAAAAGATAGTGTTCATCTGCAGCCCCTTTGCCGGGGATTTGGAGCTAAACACTATAAGAGCAAGAAGGTATGGACGTTTCGCCGTAATCAAAAACGTTGTTCCGATCATCCCGCATCTCATGTATCCACAATTTTTAGAAGAAAATGATCCGGAGGAAAGAAAGCTGGGAATGGAAATGGGACTAATCCTTTTAAGCAAGTGTCAGGAGTTATGGGTTTTTGGACGAGAGCTTTCAACCGGAATGGCGGCAGAAGTGAGAAGAGCAAAGAAGTGGAATATCCCGATTCGATATTTCACAACGGAATGCCGGGAGATGACAGGACAAAGGGAATACGGGGAGATTGGGGGTCAAAGAAGATGAAAGACTGCTTTGCTTATAAACGAAATAGCTGCATAGCTTTGAAAGAAAAACAATGTGAAGGCTGCAATTTCTATAAAACCAAGGAGCAATATTTACTGGACCAAGAAAAGGCATTGGAGAGAATTCGAGGTTTAGATGCTAAGAAGCAAAAACACATCTTTGAAAAGTATTACAAGATGGAGGTGTAAAGCATGGGCGCTAAGGAATATTTATCTCAAGCCTTGTGGCTTGATCAGCGGATTAATAGCAAGCTGGAGCTATTAGAAACTTTAAGAGCGTTGGCTATGAAGGTAAGTGTTAATCTTACAGAGGAAAAAGTGTCCGGCGGCAAAAATACAAAAAGCCATATGGAAAATACCATAGCCAAAATTGTGGATTTAGAAAAAGAAATTAATCGGGACATTAACCGTCTGGTGGGTGTGAAGGCAGAAATCATGGATACTATTAGCCAGGTGGATGATCCTATTTGCCAGTTGCTGTTGGAGATGAGATATGTTAACGGTTGGTCTTGGGAAGCTGTAGCCGGGGAATTAAGATTTGATAGGAGTTGGATTTCACGTTTGCACGGTAGTGCTTTAAAAGAAATCGAGAAAAAAATGAAACACGCATCAAAAAGCAACAAAAAGCAATAAAAACAACAAGAAGCAACAGCCAACCCGTGCTATACTATAAAGTGTAATGGTATAGAAAATCAAGAACACCAGATGCTGTTTGAATAGGCCCTAGGGATAGATCGACCACGACTCCCGGGAAACGCAGCATTCTTGATATAGAGCCCTCAGGGATCAAATCCTTAAGGGCTTTTTCTATGCCCCAAATTATATAAGCAGAATTTTGTCATAATCTGATATAATACTTTTATGGCAAAACCATTGACTATTTTTGTAGTCTATGTATATAATTCTAGCAATGAACAAAAACTCGTAGGAGTTTTTAGCGAGAAGGTGCCTGCACCATCTCGTATTTTTATTTTTAGGCGTTTTTCGGCGCAGTAATAGGCCTTCATTTATCTGAAAATGGATCGAACGGCCTGTTTTATAATACATTAAAATTCTGATTGGATATTGGCAAAAACTATTTAGCCCAGCATCTGGTTGGGCACACTGGATTTCCTAGGGTGGTTTTAGGCCACCTACCTAATTTAATATAGTAGAAAAGCTCTGAAACATTTAATTTGTTATCGGGGCTTTTTTTTATGCCCAAAACGGGGAGGTGTCTTATGAAAATCAAATGTATATCCTGTCGCTTTGCCACTATTGATGAATCAGCCAGCGATAGGGATTGGAAAGCTTATGAATGCAGCAATCCAGAAAGCGAATATCATAAATCCTTAATTAACATTTCCGAAAACGGCGATAAACATAAACGGATCTCCTGGTCTGGCTGTGACCAAGGGGAGAGGAAGGTGAAGACTGATGCCTCGGAAACCAAAAACTATTTGTAGCTACCCCGGGTGCCAGGCATTAACTAATGACAGGTACTGCGATGAACATAAAAAGCAGGTAACAAAAGAACATAACCAGAAAAGTTCAAAGTTCTATACTTACCAATGGCGAAAGGCCAGTAAGCAATTTTTAAAAGAGCATCCTTTGTGTGTTCAATGTCAAAAAGAAGGAAGGCTTACTCCGGCAACAGAGGTGGACCATATCATTCCCCACGGCGGGAACAGAAAACTTTTCTGGGACAGAAAGAACTGGCAGCCCCTTTGTAAAAGTTGTCACAGTAAAAAAACTGCTGAAGAAGATGGCGGCTTTGGAAATATTTAGAAAGGACTAACTTAGCATTACTTCATATATCTTTTTAGTTCTTTATAAAAGTTTTCCCTAGTGCCAGCCATGATGATGACTACTATTTCGCCATTTTCGAGTTGAGATATCCTATAGGCAAGCTCATAATTCGTACGATTATAGTAAATATCGAGGCTATAAATACCCTTTAGATCGCCAGATTTGGCGTCTCCTATTTGGGGATTTGTTCTTATACTTACAATTGCTTCCTTGAATGAATTCTTTAGCTGCTTGTCTTTAAGCTTTTTAAAATACTTTTCTGCCATTGGGGTATAGACTACAGGAAGCATTATTAAGCCTCCGTTTCTTCATCGCCAAAGATATCGTCTGTTGGATCTATATAATTTACAGAGGCTGCCTTTGCAATTTCATCAGCTTCTTCGATTAACTTTTCAACAGCAGGCCTAACTTTACGATTGGCTTTTTTAAACTCGGTTAATAGCTTTTCACCTGAAAAACCTTGCTCGATTAGATCTTGTAAGATCTCCTCAGCAAAAGCGGGATCTTCTTTTTTCACAGGCAAAAGGATTAACATATCCTTAGAATAGATACAGTCAAGCTCTTTATCTAAACCTAAGGAATCAAAATATTTTGCGGGGATAGTGATCTGTCTTTTACTGGAGATATTAATCCGGCGTTTTTCCATTTGTCCATCTCCTGCATTTATATTTGTTGTTAACATTATTTTATGCTCCTTTCAACTAAAAATGCATAAGTAAGGAAACAAAGTTCCTTACTTAAATTGTAAAGCTTTAGGGAACAGTTGTCAAATTGATTTTACAATTAGCGCCCCTAGGGGGTAGACATCTTACGGGAAGCCTTGAAAAGACAACGCGCCAGGGCCTTGTGTGAAAAATCGCATAATTCGCAAGGGGGGATTAACTAGGGATTTCGGCTCGATGACGATTTAAGTCTTCGGGCTTTTTTAATGCCAGAAAACGGAGGAGGTTTGTAAATGAACCAAGGGATGATTGTTCAAAAGATACCGGTAAGTGAGATTAACCCGGCCAAATATAATCCAAGAAAGGATTTGAAACCGGGAGATCCGGAATACGAAAAGCTGAAAAAATCTATCCAGGAATCAGGAAACCTTAAAACACTCAGCCGTTTTTCCGGTTAAGCTGCCAGCTTTTTTTATTAAACTGACTACCGATGTGGGGGATATAATTTATGAACCTTTAAATGGGTCCGGGACTACCCTATTAGCCGCAGAGCTGCTCGGTCGTAATTGCTATGGTATGGAGCTTTCGCCAGGTTATTGCGATTTAACCGTTAAACGGCTTTATCTCATACATGGCTAATCCTCGGAATTAAAAATATCATCAAAGCTAGCTGAAGGTATTTCACCAGCGGCTATAGCATCAGCTTCTTCTAGCATAACAGCGATAGCTTTTTTAATATTTTTACTTTGGATTTCAAACTGAGTAACAAGTTCTTCCCCTGAATAGCCTTGAGAAATTAAGTCTTTTAGAATTTCTACAGAAAACTCAGCAGCTTCTCTGTGTAAGGGTTTAATAATGATTTTGCCATCTTCAAGAGAACATTCAACCTCATTGTCGAGATTAAGATGCTTATAAAACTGTAAAGGAATGGTGATCTGGCGTTTTTTGGAAACGCTTATTATTTTACGATTCATGACATCACGCTCCATTGCATTTGCAGGCACAATAATAACCTCCTTTATAGTATGCGCAAGTTTTAAAAATTACACACATCTCAGTATCCGTGTAATCATTATAACAAGGAAACAAAGAAAACTTAACTGAAATATTGTTGATTGGGGGGGTCAGGTTGAGAATAGAAAAAATACCGGTAACTAAAATCAAACCGGCTAAATACAATCCTCGCAAAGATTTAAAGCCCGGGGATCCGGCTTATGAGAAGCTTAAACGTTCCATGACAGAATTCGGATATGTGGAGCCTATTATCTGGAATGAAGAAACCGGAAATATCGTGGGCGGCCATCAAAGGTACAAAATTTTATTGAAAGAAGGACATACCGAAGTTGAATGTGTGGTAGTAAAGCTTCCTGCAGATAAGGAAAAGGCTCTAAATGTGGCTCTTAATAAAGTAACCGGTGACTGGGAGATTGAAGCCTTAGCTGATTTATTGCATGAGCTAAATGAACAGGACTTTGATTTAAGCCTGACTGGCTTTGATGCTGCAGAGATAGAGGATCTTTTCAGTCAGGTACATGATAAAGATGTTACGGATGACGATTTTGATTTAGACAAAGCATTGGAAGAAGAACCTGTTTCAAAACCGGGTGACATTTGGCTATTGGGCAGGCATCGCCTTATTTGTGGCGATAGCACCAAAGCTGAAACTTATGAAAAATTAATGGAAGGAAAGAAAGCAAATTTAGTATTAACGGATCCCCCTTACGGAGTTGCCTATGAGGGAAGCCAGGGAACCATTAAAAATGACAATTTACAGGACGAGGAGTTTTATAAGTTTTTGCTTAGCGCCTTTACTAACATGGAAAGCATAATGGCTAACGACGCATCTATATATGTATTTCATGCAGATACAAAAGGCTTAATTTTCAGAAGGGCTTTTGAAGATGCCGGATTTTATTTGTCAGGGGTTTGCCAGTGGGTTAAGCAATCATTGGTACTAGGCCGCTCACCCTATCATTGGAAAAATGAACCTTGCCTTTTTGGCTGGAAGAAGAAGGGTAAACATAAATGGTATGCGGGAAGATCTGAGACTACTATATGGGAGTTTGATAAACCTTCTAAAAATAAACTCCACAGCACCATGAAGCCGATCCCCTTAATGGCCTATCCCATTAAAAATAGCACAGCAGTTAATGCTATCGTTGTAGATCCTTTTTCCGGCAGTGCTTCAACTTTGATAGCCTGTGAGCAGATAGACAGGATTTGTTTTGCCGCAGAGCTAGAAGAACGCTTTGTGGATGTAGGAGTGAAGCGATTTATCGATCATGTAGGAAGTGACAAGGAAGTTTATCTGATAAGGGATGGGAAAAAGATCCAATATAAGGATTTGGAAATTGGCTAACAGCCCGCTATTTTCGTATAAGATTCACACTAAAATCCTCTTGCTATTATGAGAACATTGAGGGATATATGGTGTGACTATCTTATTTGGAGGTATTTTTATGGGTAGTAAGAAAAAAACTGATGGGTTAAAACCCCAATGTAGGCTGGTTGGAGAGGACGGCAATATATTCTTCATTTTGGGCCGGGTGCGGCAAACTCTGAAAGCGAGCGGGAAAAATGAGCAAGCCCAAGAGGTAAGCCAGCGAGTTATGGCCTCCGGATCCTATGATGAGGCCCTAAGAATTATCATGGAATACGTGGATGTTGAGTAAGTTTTAACCCTAAATTGTATTGAAATAAATACTGTATTTCTTCAATAAAAACCTTGCTATTATGTGTGTTCTAAGTGATATATAGACTACCAAAAAACACACGAAGGGGGAAATACAGATGGAAAACAAAAACTTTTTAGCCGCCAAGTTTGGCATTGAAGTAGAATTTACGGGAATTACCAGAAGGCAAGCAGCCGAGGTTGCAGCCAGGTATTTGGGTGGAACCATTACAGAGACAAGGGACTCTTACGGTACTTGCAAGGTTACTGCCCCGGACGGAAGAGTTTGGAAATTCGTCTACGATGGCAGCATCTACACCCAAAAGAGAGTGAACGGAGAGAAGGTTTCAGCGGGCAGGGAATATAGCGTTGAGCTGGTTAGCCCCATTCTTACATACGAAAAAGACATGGCCACTTTGCAGGAGTTAATCAGAAAACTTAGAAAGGCTGGGGCCTTCTCAGAGAGGCTTAACAGAACAGGGGTCCACATCCACTTGAACGGGACCGACCACACTCCGAGAAGCCTAAGGAACTTTATTAACATCATTTACTCCAGAAACGACCTGCTTTATGAAAGCCTGGAGATAGAGCCAACCAGGATGCGCTACTGCAAAAAGATGGACCAAGATTTGGTGGAGCGAATGAACCGGAAAAAGCCTACCACCTTTAAGCAGATAGAGGACATTTGGTATGAAGGTTACAGCGACAGCCGAGCAAGGCACTACCACGAAAGCCGGTATCATTTTATCAACCTACATAGCTTTTTCAACGGCTGCGGCACGGTAGAGCTAAGAGGTTTTAACGCCAGCCGACTGCATGCCGGGAAAATACGCACATACATAACCCTTGCCTTGGCCATGAATTACCAAGCCTTAACTCAAAAGAGCGCCAGCAGCAAAAAGCCCCAGGTGGAAAATCCTAAGTTCGCAATGAGGACTTGGCTTAATAGAATCGGCTTCATCGGCGAAGAATTCAAAAACTGCCGGGAGCATCTTATAAAGCACTTAAGAGGAAGTGCAGCCTGGAGATTCCAAAGGGCCGCTTAACTAAAAAAGACAGCAACCTTAAGGCCACCGGGCGGGGAACCGCCCTTTAGGTGGTATATAAGGGCAACTCTTGATATAAAGGGCCACACGAGGCCAAAGTGGGGCAGATAAAGGCTCTTTGGAAAGGATGGGTGAATCAGTGGAGAGAAATAAAATTCTAAACTTAGCCTATGGTTCTAACTTGAATTTGGGGCAGATGGCTTATCGCTGTCCTACAGCTAAAGTCTATGGCAAAGGGATGCTTTTAGATTATCAGCTGCTTTTCAAAGGCAGAGAAGATAATGCCTATGCCACTATTGAACCAAAACGGGGAAGTAAGGTACCGGCGTTGGTGTGGGAGCTGCAGCCGGAGGATGAAAAGGCACTGGATTATTACGAAGGCTACCCCAGGTTCTATGAAAAGATGGAAGTGGAATTGAATCTTGAAACCGGCGAGAGAATTACCGCCATGGTGTATATCATGACAGATGAAGTGATGGAGAGGATTCAGCTTAACCTACCAAGCCGGAGCTATCTTGAAACTGTAAGGGTCGGTTATGCTACGGCTGGCTTTGATAATAAATACATTGAAGCCGCTCTCGATATCAGCAGAAAAGAACAAGATTTACGAAATAGGGAAAGAAGGCAGGTGCGATGATTAAAATAAAGCAATGTAAATGCATAAATAGCTTGATATATCTTGTGTTTAGAGCAATGTATAGAGTACCAAAAACACAAGGGAGGTAGAAATTATGACTCGGAAAGAAATAGTAAAAAGACTTGGCGAGCACCTGGGAGTTACGCCAAAATATCTGTCGGTTCCCAGCTTTAACTACCAAATCACAACCTCTGATGAAATCTACACCATTGACCGGCATGGGGTTATTACCACTAGCGATGGGCAAGTAGTTAGCATGGAGGAAATTTTAAATGCACCGCCACCGAGTGCAGCAGTAGCTGAAGAGGAGATTACTGGAGAGATGACAATGGAGGCCGAACCTGAAGCTAGGGCAATCGCGAATAACGGTGACACACAAGCTTTTGATAGTATTGAAGTAAAGTTTCCTTTAGAGGGCCATTCAGCTTTAAGCCTTCGGAATCTCATTAACATGATTTACAGCAAACAAAACCTGATAATGCAGGCTTTTAAAACAGAGGTTCCTTTTATGGATGATAGTTTCGCTGAAGATTTAAGTAAGGAAAAAATTAGCACTTTAGAGGATTTTAAAGCAACCTTTGAAAATTTAGGAGCAGACCGGTGTCCCGGGCTGACATTTGATTTTGGGGAAGAAACCTTGACCTTTAAACTGGGCAGGATTAATCCGGACCAGGATATTATAAATGCTTTTACAGAGTTTACGGCTTTAATTAACACTTTATCTAAAACATTAAAGAGGGCATCTTTTAAGCAGACCCAAGAGGAAAATCCCAAATATGCTTTGAGGACTTGGCTCATTCGGCTGGGGATGAATGGGGAAAAATACAAGGCTACCAGAAAAGCGATGTTGGCTCATCTGGGGGGTAGTGCTGCCTTTAGGACGGTGAGAGAACATGAATAAAAAGACACCGGATAATTTCTTTACTCAGACAACTTGTGACCGCTGCGGTGGCAGTTTAGCGGGCGGCAGAATCATGTCCATGTTCAATGAAGATTGCCTTTGCATGAGCTGTAAGGAAAAGGAGACCAATGAGCCGGATTATAACAAAGCAGTTGAGGCAGACCATGAGGAAATTAAAAAGGGGAATTACAATTTTAAGGGGATTAAGGGATAGAGGTTTATATTAGTATCTGCATATTTTGATTGTTATCTGCATATAATAGTGATAAAATTATGCATATAAATCTTTAAATAGGCAGGTAAGTATAATGAAAAAGTTTAATTATAGGGAAGTTGATCAAGAATTGATGGTGCCTGAAGTGATGAATCTGGTTTCAACAATTCATGGATATAAGGGAAAGCAAGAGCTTTTTATGAAAGCAAAGCCGGATATTCTAAAATCAATGCTTGAAGTAGCAAAAGTTCAAAGCACAGGTGCTTCCAATAGGATTGAGGGTATATTTACAACAGATAAAAGGCTGGTGGAGTTGGTATCTGAAAAAGCAGAGCCTCTTAATAGAGATGAAGAAGAAATCGCTGGCTACAGAGAAGTTTTAAACACAATCCACGAAAACTATGAGCATATTATTTTAAAACCAAATGTAATTCTTCAATTGCATAGGGACTTATATAGCTTTCTCCCAACAGTTGATGGTGGAAAATATAAGAATCAGGATAATATCATAGAAGAAGTGGACGGAAAAGGGATAAGACACATTCGTTTTAAACCTCTATCAGCTTTTGAAACACCAGAAGCCATAGAAAGACTTTGTACCGAGTATCAAGAGGCTATTAGAGAGGCTAAAATTGATCCTTTGATTTTAATTTCCAAGTTTGTTTTTGACTTTTTAGGAATCCATCCCTTTAATGATGGAAATGGAAGAATGAGCAGACTTTTAACCTTATTACTTCTATACCAAAAGGGTTATTTTGTAGGGAAATATATTAGCCTTGAAATGCTGATAGAAAACTCTAAGGAAAGTTATTACAGGACACTTCAACAAAGCTCAGAGGGGTGGTATGAAAATCAAAACAACTATTTCCCCTTTGTAAAGTATTATTTAGGGATAATAGCTAAAGCCTATAAGGAGTTTTCTCATAGAGTGGAAACAGTTGTGGTTGATAAAATGGGTAAAGCTGAAAGGGTAAAGGAATTATTTGATAGAAGAATTGGAAAGATTTCAAAGTCAGATATAGCTAATATTTACCCTGATATCAGTGTGACTACCATTGAAAAGGCTCTTTCTGATTTATTGAAGGAAGGGTATATTAAAAAAGTTGGTTCCGGAAGAGCCACTGCATATGTTAAAAATGAAGATTAGATTGATGGGGCCTCAAAAAGACTCTTTTTCTTTAAAGTAACTTATATTATATGCTGCAAATAAAGACCTTCGGGTCTTTTTTCTTTGCGCAAAATAAAGGAGGTGAAAGCCAATGGCAGGCAGAGGAAGACCACCGAAACCTACCGTACTAAAAGTGCTAGAAGGCAATCCCGGCAAAAGACCTTTAAATCAAAATGAACCCAAACCCGAAAAGAAAGCACCCAACTGCCCGTCATGGCTGCTTCCGGATGCCAAGAAAGAATGGCGCAGGTTATCAAAAGAGTTGGAAGCTATGGGGCTTTTAACTCGAATAGACATGGCCGCCTTTGCCGGTTACTGCCAGGCTTATGCTAGATGGAAGGAAGCTGAGGAATTCATCTCTAAACACGGTTCCATTTTAAAGACTGCCTCGGGATATATTCAGCAGATTCCGCAAGTTTCTATTGCTCAGCAGAACTTAAAGCAGATGCGAAACTTCTGCTCGGAGCTGGGGCTTACTCCTTCAGCTCGCAGTAGACTCAACATTACTAACGCCGGTGGTGTTATTGAGGGAGATGCCATGGCTAGTCTACTGGAAGAAATACCGAATGCAGAGGATTTCATGGTTATGGCAGAAGATGACTAACGAGGAAGGAGGTGATCATCTTGCCTTTCAGTGAGGTTCATGCTAACCATGCTATCAACTTTATCCAGCAATTAAAACTCACCAAAGGCAGATGGGCAGGTCAACCTTTCATCTTGCTGCCTTGGGAGAGGGATTTGGTGAGCAAGCTATTTGGCACTTTGAGGGAAGATGGCACAAGGCAGTATCGCACCGCTTATTTGGAAATAGGGAAGAAAAATGGAAAATCGGAGCTCGGTGCAGCCATTGCTCTTTATATGCTTTTAGCTGATGGGGAGCCTAATGCGGAGGTATATGTGGCAGCTTGTGATAGGCAGCAGGCCAGCATCATTTTTAATACCAGTGTTAACTTTGTGGAAGGAAACCCGACTCTATCCAAAGTCACAAACTTAGTGCGCTCAACTAAAAGAATTGTTTACCCTAAGACCGGGAGCTTTTATCAGGTATTAAGCTCTGATGTGAAATCCAAATCAGGACTTAACGCTTCCTGTGTAATTTTAGATGAGATCTGGACCTATCCTAATCCGGATTTGGCTAAGATGCTCACTACCGGCTCTGGTGATGCCAGGACCCAACCCCTCTTTTTATATCTAACCACCGCAGGCAACCAGCTTTCCGGCTATGGCTGGGAAATGCACTGCAAGGCTAAAGATATCTTGGAAGGCAGAAGAGTAGATCCCAGTTTTCTTTCCATCATTTATGGACTGGAAGATGATGCGGATATTGAAGATGAAAACAACTGGTATAAGGCCAACCCCAGTCTGGGCCATACCATTCAGATAGAACGGGTCCGGGAACATTATCAGCAGGCGAAGGACGATCCGGCGGATTTGGCTCTTTTTAAGCAGCTAAGGTTAAACATGTGGTTAAAGCAGAATATTAAATGGATGCCCATGGAGAAGTGGGATTTGTGTAATTTCCCGGTTGATCCGGAAGAGCTGAAAGGAAGGGCCTGCTATGCAGGACTGGATTTATCCTCTACTACCGATATCACCGCCTTTGTGCTGGTGTTCCCACCAGAGGAGGAAGGGGACAAATACTATGTGCTGCCTTTTTTTTGGATACCGGAAGAGACTCTTTACCAGCGGGTGAAAAAAGACAGCGTACCTTATGACATCTGGTACCAGCAGGGATTGCTAAACCTAACGGAGGGGAATGTGGTTCATTATGGCTTTATTGAAAAGTTCATCGAAAGGCTGGGGGAGAAATATAACATTAGGGAAATTGTCTACGACCGTTGGGGAGCTACCCAGATGAGTCAAAATCTAGAAGGTATGGGCTTTACAGTTGTGCCCTTTGGTCAGGGTTTTAAGGATATGTCACCACCCACCAAAGAAATGATGCGCCTGATTTTAAGCCAGCAAATCGCCCATGGCGGTCATCCGGTGCTTAGATGGATGGCGGATAATATTGTGGTAAGAACCGATCCCGCCGGAAATATCAAAGTGGATAAGGATAAATCCGTAGAAAAGATTGACGGCATTGTAGCCATGATCATGGGTCTGGCCAGAGCCACAGTAAATCCGCCCGATGATGGGGGATCTATTTATGATAAGAGGGATATGATTATTTTGTGACAGTGGGGTAGAAGAATGGTAGAAGAACTTGATGTCATTGAAGATAAGAAACTGGGATACTGTTTGGGTAATGTCATTAAGTATGTTTCACGGGTGGCGAAAAAAGATAAAACAAAAGAAGTCGAAGATCTCAAAAAAGCCCGGTGGTACTGGGCGGAAGAATTCATGAGCTGACCAATTCAAAATAATAAAAGGTGAGCAGTTTAAAGAAGATGCTTTTTGTGCCTTGGCATTTTAACAGTAGTATGATCTAATAGACAATAAGAAAATAGAAATACTTAATTACATGGGGTTGATGGATTATATGGAAGAAAAAATTAATCACATTTCTCGCGAGTTTATTATTCATCCAGGTGAGACATTAAAAGAAATATTAGAAGATCGTAATATGAGTCAGCGAGAACTAGCTATCAGAACTGGTGTTAAAGAAGCTCACATAAGCAAACTCGTGAACTGTCTAGCACCAATCTCTGTATCTTTTGCAAAAAGACTAGAGGATGTACTTGGTATTGAAGCTACCTTCTGGATAAATCTACAACAGAACTACGAAAAAGAAAGTAGCAGGCTATAATGAACTAAATATGCTCACAAAGGAAGAACCAAAAATTGTACCTTAAATAGTGATTCATAATTAAAAGGTATTTAACTCAAACACTCTATAAAGGGTGTTTTTTTTATACCCAAAAACGATGGAAGGAGGAATGAAAAGCCTTGGCAAATTTTCTAAAACGTCTTTTTAAATCCCGTGACAAACCAAAAGACAGTGTCAGCCAGGCCCCAAATTTCTACATGGGGCAAAGTGTCTCCGGCAAGGTAGTCAATGAAAGAACCTCTATGCAGACTACAGCTGTTTTCGCCTGCGTGAGAATCATTGCTGAGACAATAGCATCATTACCTCTGCACACCTACCGGTACCGGGGTGAAGGAAAAGAAAAGATGTATGACCATCCCTTGTACCGGATTTTGCATGATGAACCGAATCCGGAAATGAGCTCTTTTACCTTGCGGGAGACGATGATGACCCATCTTCTCCTTTGGGGGAACAGCTATTCTCAGATTATCCGAAATGGTCGGGGAGATGTGCTGGGGCTATACCCGCTTTTGCCGGATAAGATGCTGGTAGACCGGGATCAAAAGGGTGAACTTTACTACACCTACCGTAAGGAAGGACAAAGCTATTATCTTGGCCCGGATGAAGTGCTGCATATTCCTGGCTTAGGTTTTGATGGGGTTATGGGCTACTCGCCGGTGGCTTTAGCAAAAAACGCCATCGGTTTAAATATCGCTGCCGAGGAATACGGAGGCAGATTTTTTGCTAACAATGCTACACCCACAGGGATTCTCTCCACTTCCGGAACCATAAAGGATCCAACCAAGGTCAGGGATGCCTGGCAGGCCGCTTATGGGGGACGCAATAATTATAAAGTGGCGGTGCTAGAGGATGGCCTTCAGTATCAGGCTATCAGCATGCCTAACTCTGATGCCCAGTTTTTAGAGACCAGAAAGTTTCAGATAGAAGAAATCTGCCGGATTTTTCAGGTGCCGCCCCATATGGTGGCTGATCTGAGCCGATCCAGTTTTTCCAACATTGAGAACATGGCAATTAGCTTTGTGGTTCATACCATTCGTCCCTGGCTGGTACGGATTGAACAGGCTATGAACCGGAAGCTTTTTAAAGAAAAGGAAAAAGGCCAGTGTTTTGTTTCTTTTAATGCCTCAGCCTTGATGCGAGGAGACTATAAATCCCGGATGGATGGTTATGCCATTGGCATTCAAAATGGATTCTTTTCCGTTAACGATGTGAGGAGAATGGAAAACATGGATCCGATACCCGAGGAGGAAGGTGGGGATCTTTATCTTACCAACGGCAATATGTTGCCTCTAAAGTTGGCGGGGGCTTATGCCAAGAAGGCCCTGGAGGAAAATGCGGGTGATGAAGAGTGAAGTAAAATACATTTGATTTATCCTTGCAAATGCATATACTTGTTATAAATCAGTATGAATGTGGGGGGGGTGTCCTAATGGGGGCTGAAAAAGAGGATAGGATTGAAATTACTAATTCTGCCATGGAGGTTCTTAAAAAGGTTCAAAATGATATGGCGGGAGAAGCGGAAAGATTAGGTCTTAAGAGCGAAGAGGATGTTGTTAATTTAGTTAAAGAAGTTCGAAGGGAGATTAAACAAGAAAAAACAGAAAATAAATAAATCTTAAGTAGCCTTAGAAGACGTTTAGATAACGTCTTTTTTTGTGCCCAAAAGGAGGTTGATGGGTAAGCGTCAAGTAACAAGGTGTATTGAAAAATGAGCAAAACCAGTGTAAACTGAGGTTTTGCTCTACTTACAGGCTTTCTGAACTTCTGGACTCCATGGGAGGTAGTCTTCAAGGAATTCCGGATATTGCTTAAAGAGGACGCCGGGCATGTCCCGGAAGATCAAAAGCAGGTATTTGTATGGATTAAGACCGTTCGCTTTAGCAGTTTCAACAATGCTGTACACAGCAGCACTGGCTGCGGCTCCTTTCGGGCTGCCGCTGAAGAGCCAATTTTTCCTTCCAATGAGGCTGAATAAGCACCCGTGTAAATGGCAATAATCTCCATATGGAAAATAAAAATAAATGGAGGTTATAGCGTGAAAAGAGCAAAGAACATACTCACGGACAAAGAAATGGAACTGGTAAGTCTGCTAATGCAAGATTGCCAAAGCACGGGTGATATACAGACAAAGCTAAAACGGCTGT
>NZ_LSRS01000001.1:3130-27040 GCF_009932395.1 Sporotomaculum syntrophicum | reverse complement strand
AACTTACTACGTTTTTCAACTATCCCGAGCAGATCCGTCATCTAATCTACACGACGAATGCAGTAGAGGCATACCATAGAATGGTGCGAAAATTCACGAAAGCAAAGGCGATTTTCCCCACTGACGACTCGATAAGAAAGGTTGTTTTCCTATCGGTCAAAGAAATAGCCAAAAAGTGGACCATGCCGGTGCGGAATTGGGCAATGGCGTACAGCCAGATTATGATTTTCTTTGCAGATAGATTTGCAGCTTAAAAGCCGCATGGGGGCTCTGCCCCCATACCCCCGAGGTTTATACGCTTTGGGCTTACCGGTAAAATGAAAAACAGCGAACAATAAGCCCGCTGTTTTACCGTATAAGCCGTAGCAAGCGTGGGTCGCTCCTCAGCGTTGCCCTGTTTATGCTACAGTAAAAGTATTACCAAAATTATGGATGGTTATTCCATTTACACTAAAGCATGTTCAGAACCCTTCCAATCGTGAAGGGGCGGATACTGTTTTCAGCCAGGTTGTTCGAGATAACGCAGTGGCCGTTTTCCAGGTAATTCATCAGCTCTTTTTTATGGACGAAGGCATAATTCAAGGCTTCTCCCAGCTTGGACTTGGGCAGAACGGTGTTCCTGACGGAATCAACCCATGCCCAAAAAGCATCCAAAACCTTTTTCTCCTGTTTCAGACGTTCGGCCTTGCGCTCCTGGGGTGAAAGTTTTTCAAGTTTCTCTTCTATGTCGAAAAGTTTGTTGCAGTAAGCAATTCCCTGACTTGGGATGGCTGCTTCCGGGCTTTGGACATTTTTCGGCAGGGCATCGACGAAATATCTTCGCAGATGAGACCAACAAAGACATCGCTTGATGCCGGTCACTTTGTTGTAACCGGCATAGGCGTCCGTATGAAGGTATCCATTGAATCCTTCAAGGAATTCCTGCGGGTACTTGCCGCTTCGACCCGTCCGGTAATCGAAGATCCTGATTTGATGAGAACAGTGCTGACCGGTGCTGTAGACCCACATGTAGGAATCCGTGGTATTCTTGCGTCCCTCTTCATTTAGGACCTGTACCGGAGTTTCGTCTTATGTGGAGCCATATATTATGCAAAGTTATTCCTGATCAAGTTGAAAAGTTATTGCAATGTAGGTAATTGGGCCAATTTTTACGGTACTACAACTCAACATAATGTTTTGATGCTATCCTCATAAAAAGGGAGGTGCATCAAAATGCATAACAAAATCACAAAGATTCTTCTTAGGTATGATATTTATTTAGATATCCTAGAAGAATACCTGAACCTAGAAGAATTTAGGAACCTGTCACCACTGACAATTTCATCTAAAAAAGTAACGATTACTTCTTTTATGAATTATCTTGGTGATAATAGCGTGAAGGATTTTCATCACTGCAAGCAGAAAAATGTGACTGGCTATTTATCTTCTCTTGCTCATTTATCTTCTTCTACTATCAGTGGACGCATATTTATTTTGCGTCATTTTTTTAATTTTCTAAACAGCAGAAACCTTACACTGTTTTCAGGTAATGAGTTGTTCCCGGTCATATTTACCAACAAACGGGAACGTATACCTTCCTTTTATTCCAATGAGGAAATCAGGCGAATCGTATCTGCCTTAGATCGGGGTACACCTTATGGAAAAAGGGACTTTGTAATAGTACTGCTGGCGGCAGAACTTGGTATTCGCTCAGGAGACATCATCCGGTTGAAAATATCGGATATACATTGGGAACACAATACGATTGAGTTTGTTCAGTATAAGACTAAAAATTTTAATCAGCTGCCTTTGCTGGAAAATATCAAATATGCATTGATTGACTATCTAAAAAATGGGCGTCCGAAGAGCGACTCAGAGTATATTTTTATAGGTATAAAAAATGGTGGGAAGCCGTTGACTAATACCTGTATACACCAGGCAGTATCCAAATACTTCCAAAAAGCAAGCATTGATATATCGAAACGTAAACATGGACCGCATGCCATGCGGCATTCTCTGGCTAGTAACATGCTCCATAACAATACCCCGATGTATGTAATCAAGGAGGTATTGGGACATTCAAACATCAATACCACTAGAATGTATCTTAACATCGATGTTGACACCCTTAGAGAAGTAGCTTTGGAGGTGCCGTATGAAAAAGTATGACACCTTCAATTTCCCCAAGACTTACCGTGACATTGCTATGGAGTATGTGGAATATAAACAATCCCTTGGATTTAAGTATTCCTATAGCGAACAGGCCGAAGTAAACCGCATGCTTAATTTTATATACTCTAACTCAAAATCAGATCCTATATTGACTTTACAGCCGGAACTGGTTAATGCGTATGCGTCGAAAAGGGGCAATGAAAGTGCCCGAACCCTTCATATAAGACAATCCCATATAAGACAGTTTGCCCTCTTCTTAAACCTAAGAGGCATTCCAGCTTATGTATACCAAAAGGAACTGGTTAAAACTACCGAAGACTTTATTCCGTATATCTTTACCAAAGATGAAATCAGCCGGATTCTTCGAAAAGCTGATGCAATCGGGCCAAACAAGAATAAGTTTGTAAATACCCCTTATATATATCCTGCTGTATTCCGTATGCTGTATGGATGCGGATTACGAGTAAGCGAAGCCCTTGCCCTTAAATGTGAACACGTTGATTTAGATAATGGAGTTCTTGTCATTATGAATGGCAAAAATAATGTATCCCGTCTGGTTCCGGTATCAGAATCACTACGACAGTATTTGTCCATGTATGATTCAAAGGTTGAAAGAGCAGGAAATCCATACTTTTTCCCTGCGCTTCACAATGAAAGATACTCTCCAACAACCATCCGGAATCAGTTTAGAAGGTTGGAGGATAAAATCGGCATATCCCAGTTAAGTAATGGAAAGTACCCGCGCGTACATGACCTGCGGCACACTTTCAGTGTTCATGCTTTGGAACAGATGATTCACAAAGGAATGGATCCTTACTGCTCACTTCCCATACTTAGTACCTATCTCGGGCATAAGAGTATTGAATCGACAGAAAAATATCTCCGTCTGACAAAGCAGTACTTCATTGACATACTGCAGTTCAGCCACGAAGATGCTGATAAGATTTTTCCGGAGGTGTGATTATGCACAGAAAGGAATTATCTTATTATTTAACAAGCTTCTTTACAGAATATCTTGGTAATGAGGCAGGTTTGTCAATCAATACCATAAAGTCATACCGGGATGCATTCATACTGTTTTTTAAATACCTTGAGGAAGCCGGTATCTTCAAGATTAACAAACTAAAAATGGATACGCTAAATGTAGACAATGTAAACAGATTTCTAGATTGGCTGGAACAGTCAAGAGGTTGCAGCATTAGCTCAAGAAACCAGCGGCTTGCTGCATTAAAAGCTTTTTGTAGTTATGTGGCACGCAAAAGCCCGGAGGAAAGTAACCTGTGTCAGGGTGTCTTTAAAATCCGTATTAAGAAGGCCCCACAGAAACCGGTTGAATACCTGTGTGTAGATGCTGTTGAATATCTTATTAAAATGCCCGACAGTCACTCTACGCAAGGTATCCGTGATCTTGCAATGATTGCATTAATGTATGAATCCGGCTGCAGGGTTCAGGAACTCATAGATTTAAGTGTAGGTGATATTGCCTTCAGGAGTCCAAACACGGTTACCCTTACTGGAAAAGGGAAAAAGGTACGAGTAATACCTATAAGTACCAACGCTGCAGATATCATAAAAGCTTATCTGAACTCTGCCGGCATCAGCGACGTGGCGCATTCAGTGTTTGTCAACAGATATGATAAACCCTTATCAAGATCGGGAGTATCCTACGTTCTTGATAAATATGGGCACATAGCTCGTAAGGCAAGGCCAGAATTATACCCACCTAAACTTCATCCTCATGTATTAAGGCATTCCAAAGCAATGCATCTGCTTGAAAACGGGGTAAATTTAATATATATAAGGGATTTTCTTGGACATTCATCTGTTACCACAACAGAGATTTATGCAAGATGCAACCCAGAACTGAAAAGAAAATACATTGAACAGGCAGGCAGCCTGATTACGGAATCCGTTGAGGAGTACAGTGAAAGTGAAAAAGAAGCCTTGATTGCTTGGCTCCGGAAAAACATCTAATAATTATGTTGAGTGGTTATGCCGTAAATCCATTGTCTGTGCGGCATAACCGCCCATGACTTTGCATAATATATGGCTCCACATAAGATGAAACCACTCTGCAAGTGCTGCGGGAACCGGGGAAACCAGCCCAGTCCAAGAGCTACATGTGGCTATACCGGACAAGCGGAGATACCGGACAGCCTATTATCTTGTATGAATACCAGCCGGATCGAAAAGCCCGCCGCCCAGCCGAATTTCTAAAGGGGTTTTCCGGATATTTGCATGCAGACGGCTACAGCGGTTACCATAGTCTACAGACTCAAATCACAGTGGTGGGCTGCTGGGCTCATGCCCGGCGAAAATTTGATGAAGCCCTGAAAGCTCTCTCGGCCAAAGACCGTGAGGGGTCTTTGGCTCTACGCGGAAAACGCTATTGTGATACATTGTTTAACATCGAAGAGCAACTGGTGGCATACCCAGCGGCAAAACGCTATGAGAAACGTCAGGAACTGGCAAAACCGGTGCTTGACGCTTTTTCGGCGTGGCTTATCGCCCAGAAAACCGCGCCGAAATCCGCAATCGGCAAAGCAATCTATTATGTAAAGGAACAATGGCCTTGGCTAATAAACTATCTCTTGGACGGAAGGCTGGAGATCAGCAACAACCGGGCGGAGCGCAGCATCAAACCCTTCGTCATTGACCGGAAGAATTTTTTGTTTGCCAACACGCCGAAAGGGACGCAAGGCAGCGCGGTGATGTTCAGCTTGATTGAGACTGCCAAGGAGAACCATTTGGATCCCTATCGGTTTCTGTGTTATGTTTTCGAAGCGGCACCCAACATGGACCTCGGCGATCCGAAACAATTAGAACAGCTGCTGCCTTGGAACGCGCCAGAGACGTGCAAAATCCCGCCAGACTTAGGTGAGAGGAGCCAACATGAAAAAGCGAAGTAACATTGACACAGTTCTCGATATGGTCGAAGCATTCCTCAAAGGCAACATGAGCCGTATCGATTTTCAACTGGATTTTCCATATGAAGTACAGCAGCACTACCAAAAGATGGCCCGTGAAGACGAAGAATTTGCTAGATTGATTGACGAGCGTCTGGTGGAAGACGGTGTTTATAAAGGCGAACGCCTCAGCGATGAAGCATTCCGGGAACTCATACAGAAACAGTTTCTGGATGTTGTTGACATCAGTGACGAGGGATACCTGTAATCGCTTGATATGAGTTGGTATTTGTCAAGGCGTCAACTAGTTTGACGCTTACAAACAAATTGCTATTAAACTTTATTTTAATTAAAAAGCTAACAAAATAGAAGATGGGCATGCCTGGTACCGGAATAACTTGCAGTGAAATGTTTGGATGTTGATATATGAAGATACAAGGAAGACTCTTTATTACCTTAGCCACTATTTTCGCTGTTTTAGCGCTGGGTAGATTATCCTTACCTAGCCTGGGCAGTTTTCTGGTGGTAGAGGATAAACCCCAGCGTAGCGATATCATTGTTGTTTTGATGGGCAGCGGACCTGATCGGATGCTGGGTGCGGTAGAACTATATGAGGCCGGGTATGCAGATGAAATAGTGATGGTCAGAAATATGGTCAGAGCCTATGATCTGGTGGTGAGCCGAGGGGTAAAGATCCCTCATGATACCGATATTGCCAGGGAAGTGGCAGTGCAGTTGGGAGTGCCGGCAGAAAAGGTGAATATCCTGCCCGGTGATGCGCTTAGTACCCAGGATGAAGCGATCCAGGTGAGGGAATATCTGAAGAGTCAAAAGGATATTGACTCCTTGATTATAGTGACTTCTAAATATCATTCCGGGCGGGCGAAGAAGATTTTTGTGAAGGCAATGGGTTCATACCTATGATTCTTTAGCAGGTATATGGTTAATTATTATGTTGCTATCTGAGCAGATTCAAAAATACTTAGCAGTTCTGAAGTAGAAACCATTTTTACATATAATTCAACCTTACTTTTATTAAAAGACCGGTGGTTACCTGTCACAAAAAAATCAGGCTCCCATATTACTACAGATGCGAGCACGGGTAAATCCCAAATATCGTTAGTGCAGTCTTTGTACTTATTAACTATTTTATTCCTTGGTTTACTTATTCTTTCGGCATACATATCTACCCATTCTTCCAGCATTTGAAAGTGTTTATCGGCCTCCTTGCCTAATTTATCTTTAAATACAGATTCAATTTCTAAAATACAATACTTTGGTATACCTAGACGTATTTTATGATTCTCAGCCAAACATAAAAGTTTTCTAGGGTTTCCTCCAAATACAAATGATGAAAAAAGTATATTGGTATCAATCGCTACTTTTATCACTGCCGTAGATCCTTTCAAATAGTTCTTGGCGGTTATTCCTTAAGTATTGTTCGAAGTCTTCGGGGGTGGGAAATTCTTTTCTAAGTTTAGGACCGATGGTTGCAGCAAGGGAGTCAATTGCGGTCATCCTGCGAATGTTTACCCTATCTCCTTGAACCTCAAATACAATTTCGTCACCCTCCCTAATCTTTAAAGCATCTCGTACTAATTTAGGTATTGTAACTTGTCCTTTGCTCGTTATTTTAGCCATTTTGCGATTAATAGGGGATATTATTGTTGGACGAATTTCCAGGTTCTTTTCCATTTAATCACCTTTTCCTTACTTCTTACTTCCTACTTATATGATAACCTAAAAATTGACTTAGGTAAACTGTGATCTGGGGGGTCAGGCTTTAACTTTCTTAAACTAACCCCGAATTATTTATCTTCATTAAAAAAAATCCGGTTAATAAAAATCCGGCTTCGTTTCGGCAACGGCGTCATCCCGGGTACGCCGGGTTCCGGAACCGGGATATATATCGTAGACAGCGGCGGTCCAATTTTACAGGAAGCCCTGTTTATAAAATGAAAATAATCAACAAGTTAATGGGCACCTGTTTAACGCCGTATTGTTGCAGTGTTTTGACACTCTCAAATACGGCTTTGTTGTAATCTGCCATCATTCAGCATTATTATCCTCCTCAAAAAGTTCACCAAATGATGCTTTTAGAATGTTTAACATTTTCTTTCTCTGAGCATCGTTCATTTTTTTGGCGGCTCTTTGTATGATGCGAATTTCCGGTTCGTCGTCAATGGTTTTATTCAGGGCAAGCAAGTAATTATAATCCAGGTTTAGTCTTTGGGCTAAAGCTTTTAACGTAGCGTTGTCCGGGGTAATACCATCATCTTTTTCAATTCTGGATATGGTGGAATGACTTATCTGGATGTCTTTTGCCAATTCGCGTTGACTTAAACCCTGAGCCTGCCTTTTTTGGGCGATATACTTTCCCAAAGTCATAGTAGCCACTCCTTTATGAAAATTTTATCACAAGTGTAACACCGGTGCAACAATTGTGTGTAAATTGACAATTATCTGTTGAATGGTCACAATACCTGTGTTATGGTTTTGGTGTCCGGTGAACCGGGGGAAGGAGGCAGGTATGAAGCCGGCATCAAGTTACATTAGATTAAATTTATCAAACTTTTTGCGGCTGCAGGGAGATATGACGGAAGTGGAAATGGCTAGGACATTAAATGTCAGTCGCACGCAATTATGGCGGATTAAAAGGAAAAATAGCGCAGTTGGTCAGGAATTTATCATGAAATTTAAAAATGCATTTCCAGATGAGCCTTTTGAAGATTATTTCTTTGTTGAAAGTGTTATGTTAAATCAACATCATGCATGCGTGAAGCATATTTCATAATGGGAGGAAGCAGTTAAACATGAGTAAAAACCAAGCGCTGCTAAGGGTGATAAGCGATTTAAGGAGCCTGGCCGGTAGCCTTGAAATTTTGTTGGGGACATTGGAGACAGGTGAGCCCGCAGCGGCAGCTGCGGCGGTACCGGCAGAACAGGCGCCGGCCAAAGCAGCGCCGGCGGATTCGACTGCGGCGGAGCTGGAGCGGCCTGCTCTGGAGGAAGTGAGAGCGGCTATGGCGGAGAAAAGCCGGGAGGGCCGCAGGGAGGCGGTGAAAGCCATTATTTATAAATACGGTGCCAGCAAGCTGACGGCTATCGCTCCCAAACATTACGCCGCAGTGCTCAGGGAGGTGCAGGCAATAAAATGAGATTGAAGTTGATGACGACTTCATGCAGTAAGAGGTGGCAAACCGATGAGGTCTATCTCGTTGGATATTGAGACATTTTCAGATATAGACCTGGGTAAATGCGGTGTTTACCGCTATGCCGAGAGTGCCGTCTTCGATATTTTACTGCTTTCCTACAGTGTGGATAACGGCCCGGTGGAGCTGGTTGACCTGGCCGGCGGCGGCCAATTGCCTGCCTGGTTAATCGATGCCCTGCTGGATGACGGTATCGAAAAGTCGGCTTTTAACTGTAATTTTGAGCGCATCTGCCTCTCCCGCTATCTGAGCCGGTTATTGGGCGAGACGGTAACGTTAAACGCGGAGAGCTGGCATTGCAGTATGACCCGGGCAGCCCTGCTGGGCCTGCCCTTATCCCTTGAGCATGTGGGCCGGGTGCTGGGTTTGGAGCAGCAGAAGATGTCCGAAGGCCAGGCCCTGGTCAGGTATTTCTGTACGCCCTGCAGGATAGCGGGGGCATCTGGCGGCAGGAACAGAAATATGCCGTCGGATGATCCGGAAAAGTGGGAGCTGTTTAAAAAATATAATATCCGTGATGTGGAGGTGGAGCTGGCCATTCGTGAAAAGCTGGCCGCCTATCCCATACCGGAGCAAGAGCAGAGGTTATATGTGCTGGACCAGAAAATCAACGACCGGGGCCTGATGGTGGATATGGGTTTGGTGGACAAGGCTATTGCCTGTGACCGGCAGTTTACGGCTGCGTCCGCGAAAAAGGCCTGCCGGCTGACCGGCCTGCCCAATCCCAACTCTGTTGGCCAACTTAAAGAATGGCTTGCCCGGCAGGGAGTTGAGATGGCGAGCCTGGCAAAAAAAGCGGTGTCCCAATTAGCGGAGAAGACTACGGGCGAGGTGGCGGAGGTATTAGAACTGCGGCTATTAATGGCCAAGACCAGTGTGAAAAAATATGAGGCTATGGCGCGGTCGGTTTGCTTGGATGGCCGGGTACACGGGCTGCTGCAGTTTTACGGGGCCAATCGCACCGGGCGCTGGGCCGGGCGACTGGTACAAATTCAAAATTTGCCCCAGAATCATCTCCGGGATTTGGAGCTGGCCAGGGATTTAGTGAAGGAAGGGCTGTTCGACGATGTGGAGCTGCTCTTTGGGAATACCCCCGGTGTGCTGTCGGAACTGGTCAGGACGGCCTTTATTCCCAGAGAAAACCACCGCTTTATTGTAGCCGACTTTTCGGCTATTGAAGCAAGGGTCATCTCGTGGCTGGCCGGGGAGAAGTGGCGGCTGAAGGTGTTTGCTTCCCACGGCAGGATTTATGAAGCGGCGGCCTCGATGATGTTTCACGTGCCTGTGGATAGTATTACCAAAGACAGCCCCTTGAGGCAAAAAGGTAAAATTGCCGAATTAGCCTGTGGTTACGGCGGCGGTGTGGGGGCCTTAAAGTCTATGGGTGCCCTGGAGATGGGTGTTGAGGAACACGAGCTGCAGGGGTTAATTGATCACTGGCGGGCGGCGAGTCCCAATATTGTGCGTTTCTGGTGGCAGGTGGATAAAGCGGCTGCCGGCGCGGTGCGGGGGAGAACCGGAACATGCACCCACGGTATTAACTTTACATATAAAAACGGGCTGCTTTTGATCACCTTACCGTCGGGCAGGGACCTTGTTTATGTAAACCCACAGCTGAGGCTGAACAAATTCGGTAAAGAAGGCTTGACTTATGAAGGCACCGGCCCCGCCAAAAAGTGGGAGCGCATCGAAACCTACGGCCCCAAGATTGTGGAGAATATAGTCCAGGCTATCTCCCGGGACCTGCTGGCGGAAGCCATGCTCCGCCTGGACAATGCCGGTTACGAAATCGTCGCCCATATCCACGATGAAGTGATTTGTGAAGTCGAGAACGGCTCCGGCTCGGTGGAAGACGTGTGCCGTATCATGACTGAGCCCGTCCCCTGGGCCCCGGGTCTGCCGCTAAGCGCCGACGGCTACGAATGCTCGTTTTACCGCAAACAATAGGGGTCAGGCTTTAACTTTCTTAAAGTTGTCGACAAAGGAGTATGCGATGCAATTTATTATTTCAACGGGCAAAAGCCGCAAGGATAAATTTTGGCGCCGGATGACGGTGTCCTGGGACGAGTTTGTGCAGAGACTCTCCCGTACCGTCGTTACCGGAGAGACTCAGGCCGAGTATCGCCAGATAAAGAAAAACCGGCAGGACGATATTAAGGATGTGGGCGGGTTTGTGGCCGGGGAGTTGAAAAACGGCCGGCGCAGGAAAGAAAACGTTCTCTCCCGTTCCATGCTGACGCTGGATATGGATTATGCGGGTGATGCGGAGGCTGTCGCCGGTAACCTTGAGCTGCTGTATGATTATGCCTGCTGCATTTATTCAACCCATAAGCATACCCCGGAAAAACCGCGGCTGCGGCTGATTATCCCCCTGGCCCGCCCGGTTTCGGCGGAAGAGTACCAGGCCGTCTCCCGGAAGCTGGCCGCGGGAATCGGGATTGAGCTTTTTGACGACACCACCTATGAGCCCAACCGGCTCATGTACTGGCCGAGTACATCATCGGACGGCGAGTATTTTTTCAGGGTTATCGAGGGTAAGTTTTTGAATCCGGACGATATCCTTAGTCTTTATGAAAACTGGCGGGATTCATCCACCTGGCCGGTATCCTCGAGGCAGCAGGTTGTTATGCAAAGACTGGTGCAAAAGCAGGCCGACCCCACGGGAAAAGGCGGCCTGGTGGGAACTTTTTGCCGGGCTTATACCGTCACCGAGGCCATTGAAAAATTTCTCACCGGTGTTTACGCTCCCAGCCTTGTGCCGGGGAGGTATGACTATATTCCCGCCGATTCCACAGCCGGAGTGGTTATTTATGAAAACAAGTTTGCCTATTCCCATCATGCCACCGACCCGGTCTGCGGCAGGCTGTTAAATGCCTTTGATTTGGTACGGCTCCACCGTTTTGGCGAGCTGGACAAGCAGGCCGGTCAGGATGAAAACGCGTCATACAAGGCCATGCTGGATTTTTGCGTCGGGGATGAGGCGGTTAAGGGACAGCTGGCTAAAGAGCGGGAGGATGAAGTGCGAAAGCAGTTTGCAACGCCCGGTCGCGCCGGGGTCGCAGTTGCCTGTGGCGGCGCGGCGGGCAGCAGCTTTGCTGCCGGTGGCTTTGGTGGTGACGGGTGCGCGGGTGCCGGTGAGCCCGGTAATGTGGCGAACTCCGGAGCGGGTAACGGTGAAGCTGACAACAGCTGGCAGCTAAGTTTGGAGCTGAACAGGGACGGCTCGGTAAAAAACACACCCACCAACATCCTCACTATCATGAGAAACGATCCCCGGCTGAAGGCCATTGCTTATAACGAGATGACCTATCTTATTGATGTAAACGGGAAACTGCCGTGGAAACAGGTCAAGCCCGGCTGGGGCGATGCCGACTTTGCCCATCTGAAGATGTACTTTGACGGGCACTACGCTATCTGGTCGCCCAACAAGGTAAGGGATGCTCTTTTGACCGCGGCATCGGAGAGAGTTTTTCATCCCATCCGCGATTATTTTAATGCGCTGCCTGCCTGGGACGGCATCGAGAGGGTGGACAGGCTGCTCATTGATTATTTGGGTGCCGAGGACAATGGCTACTCCCGGGCGGTGATTAGAAAAACCCTGTGCGCTGCGGTGGCCAGGGTTTTTGAGCCGGGCATAAAGTTTGACTATATCCTGGTGCTGAACGGCCCCCAGGGTATCGGCAAGTCTACCTTTTTTGCCAAACTAGGCGGCAGGTGGTTTTCCGATAGCCTGACTGTTGCGGATATGAGGGATAAAGCCGGGGCTGAAAAGCTGCAGGGTTACTGGATTTTGGAGCTGGGGGAGCTGGCGGGACTGCGGAAGATGGATGTGGAAACGGTGAAATCTTTCATCACCAGGACAGACGATAAGTTCCGGCAAAGCTACGGGATTAACGTGGAAAACCACCCCAGGCAATGTGTTATTGTGGGCAGCACCAACAGCACCGGCGGTTTTTTAAGGGATGTGACGGGCAACCGCAGGTTCTGGCCGGTCAGGGTAACCGGCGGGGTCAAGAAAGTGTGGGATATGACCGATATTGATCAGATATGGGCCGAGGCTCTGGTGAAGTATCGAGCCGGCGAAAAACTGCTGCTCACCGGGGCAAATGAGCGCCTGGCCGCAGAGGAGCAACGGGAAGCCATGGAATCCGACGACCGGGAAGGGTTGGTTGAACATTATCTGGAGACTTTGCTGCCGGAAGACTGGGGCAAAATGGATCTTTATGAACGCCGCAGCTTTCTTGCCGGTGCGAGTGAATTCGGCGGTAAGGCGGCCGGCACGGTACGCCGGGATCGCGTCTGCTCCTTGGAGATCTGGTGTGAGTGCTTTGGCAACGACCGCACCGGCATTAAGCGCGTCGATTCTTACGAGATTGAATCCATCCTAATGAGAATCGGCGGCTGGAAAAGATACGACGGCAACAAAAAGGGCAACATGCGCTTCCCCATTTACAATTCCCAGCGCGCCTTCATAAGAGCTTAAAGGGGTCAGGCTTTAACTTTCTTAAACTAACTGTATTATTTGGATAATATGATAAGTTGAGCTGTGGGCGAAGGCGTAGGCGAAGTGGTCATATGTGTAGTCAATGCGGTACTATGGGGGCAGAATTTTGCCGGGTGTGTGGGCGACGCTGCCGCAATGTGGTCGCCAAATAATATCACCCACATGTATCTCCTACAGACTTATCCCTTGGGCCGCAAGGGATCGGGCGAATTAGTAGCCTAAGTAGTCTATAACTATATTAATTAATAGATTATATATATAAATGTGTTTATAAAGCGTATACGCGGGTATAGGGTTTTTTACCCAATCGACTACAACTATCGGCCACATTTACTCTTGGCCGTCATCATCAGCTTAACTAGTGTTGGGAGGGGGGCAAATATGCCTGAGCAAGATTGTTTTGCTTACCAGAGGGGCCGGTGCAAAGCCTTGACTGTGGAAAAGTGCCGGGGATCCGGCTGCGGCTTTTTCAAAACTGCAGCCCGGCTGGCCGGAGAAAGGCAAAAGGTTTTTCAATATATTCAATCGCTGGACGAGCGTAAACGCCGGCATATCATAGATGTTTATTACGGCGGGAATATCAAACTGTTAAACGGGGAGGAGGGATGCTTATGATTGGCTGGTCTTATTTGGATAAGAGAAGAGCTGCTATTGCCGCCCTTCAAGATTATGCCGCTATGAAAAAAATCTTGGCCATCCAGGGCGTAGAGGAAGGGACAGGTGCAGAAATGATGGCCCGGTCTTTTGATAAAATCGATGTTTTGCAGCAGCGCTATAAACAAGCCCGGGAATTTATGGATTGGTTTGAACCGGCGTGGTGTTATCTCGACGATACCGAGCAGCTGGTTTTAAAGGAATTTTACATGAGAGATTCTCTGCGCTCGGGAGCGACGGCCAGGCTGCAGATAAAGCTGGGGTACAGCGAGCGAAATGTTGATAGAATCCGCAGCCGTTCGCTTGGCAAACTGGCCAAGTTGTTGTATGGAGAGTAAGTATCACATTACCCCACCCAAATCTTCCAGTACCGCGCTGTCCACGCGCTGCACCGCCGTTACGGTGTACTCCTGCAGTGCGACCAGGGCCTGGGCTACATCGTAGATGTCCTGGTCTAAAGCTGTGGTTTTAACGTTGCTCAGGCTTTTGGTGCGGTAAACAGGATCACCGTCGCCGTCCAGCCCGGTTTGAAACTGCATGCGCAAGGTTGTGCTGCTGGGTACTTTTTCAACTGCCATTTATTTCACCTCCTCATCTTTACCATATTGTAGCACCGCCAAAACCGGCTAAACCGCACGCAAACCGCCATCTTTAGGGGTCAGGCTTTAACTTGTTTAAACTAACTGTATTATTTGGATAAGTGGATGAGAGGAACTATGTAGTTAATTCATGATTGACACGTGTAATTATTTATCGGAGGGTTTAAATTGAAAGATCATTATATTTACCCTGCTATCTTTGACTTTGCGGATGATGGAATTTCTATAGAATTTCCTGATTTACCAGGTTGCCTTCCCAGTGCCCAAAATGTTGACGATGCAGTAAAGCATGCGAAAGAAGCTATGGCATTGCATTTATACAACATGGAAGTTGATAACGAAGAAATTCCCAATCCGACAAGTATAGAAAAATTAAAACCTAACACCAATCAAGCAATCCTGCTTGTTGAAGTTTGGATGCCGATATATAGAAATGCTGTTGAAAATAAAGCTGTTAAAAAAACTCTAACCTTACCAAAATGGTTAAACGATTTGGCTGAGAAGGAAAAAGTAAATTTTTCATCTGTTTTGCAAGAAGCATTGAAACATAAATTGGGTATTACAAATAAAAAATAATAGACCGGAATATACAGTAGAATGGATAAATAATCATTAAGACTAATCCTTAATAAAAGCTTATTTTTATAACTCATACCAAAGCCTGATAGTAAGAAAATCGGCTTAAGAATACAATAAAGAAGGCTTCCTTAATGTGGAAGCCTTCTTTATTGTTTTCATTTTCAGGAGGACTTAATATGTCAAAGATTAAAGTTATTGTTACCTGCAATCGTAAAGTTATTCGCAGCGGGGTGGCGATGATATTTAAAGCTTCCCAACATTTAGATGTAATTGGGCGTGAGGGTGCTGACGTAACCGAGGAGGCCTACCAATTACAACCGGACATATTAATATACAAGTTATGCTTACTTGAAGATGCTGACTATGAAGTTTTAAAGAATATCAATAAACTTTGTAAGTGGACAAAGATTGTTATTTTCACTGACAGGCCATTATATGGTAACAATTTCAGTAAATTAACAGGAATTTGTAATGGATATGTGCAAGGGCCTATTTTACCAGGTTTTCTATTCAGAGCATTGGAACTGCTATGCTATTCGAACCATTTCTTTTTTTTAGGAAACGTGACGAATGTTGAGAATGAGACGAAAAAGAACATGGTTGGTCTTGTTGAGGAAGATTACTCAATGAAGAATTAAGGATGAGTTTTAAAGACATTTTAATTCCAACTTATCTCATACTGAAGATGGAAGATATTCTTTTTTGCAATTGTTAATATTAATTGAACAAGTGGTAGTTATGGACATACCCTTTTATTTGGGATCAACGGCTGTATCATCAATTAACCCGGCTTTATAAGAATACACTATTGCCTGTGCCCTGTTGCTCTGGCCCAGTTTGCGCAGTATGCTGCTAACATGGGTCTTTACAGTTGGCTCGCTTATAAAAAGTTTACTCGCGATTTCCCGGTTGGAGTAGTTTTGTGCCATCAACTGTAATACTTCCTTTTCCCTTTGGGTTAAGGTTTTCATAATGGCAGATGTATCAGTACAAAATTCACTCAGGTGAACATTTTTATCTGATTTATCTAATAACATATTATTGGACAGGACTATCTTTCTAAAGGAACCAGGCATGCAAAAAATTCCCGCCTGGCAAGTTAATTCAATGGTTTTTACCAAACAGCCCCGCATAATGTTTCTAGGTATACAACTGTCTATACCTGTATCTAAAACTTCGGCTAGTTTTTCAATCTGTTCATTTTCTACAAGGGCAATTATCATACTACAGGGGCACTCTTGCTTAATCTTACTGATTTTTTGCCCATATTTGTATATATCCTCACTATGAATATCCATGAGCATTACGTCAGGTTGCAAGTTTATGGATTTATCTAATGCTTCTGATAACGATATACACCCTTGTACATCAAAAGCCTCTTCGATACTAAAAATTGAATTTAAACCTCGTCTTGTAGCAACATCTTCACTGACAATCACAAGGCGAATTTTTTCCATAACCGATCCCCCTTAAATAGTTGCACATCGCATTATAAGGATAAAGGTAATGCGCAATCCTATCTTCGGTAGCCGGTCTGCTACTTTGATTTACCAAGTGTGGCCCAAGCTTTGCGTCCCTTTGTCATGTGAAACCTAGGAGATACATGCAAAGGGTTGCCTTTTCGGAATAGGACCTTTTTTATAATTTATTCATACATATTCCATCTGAAGTAATCCGTGGTATTATAGTTGCATATGACCATTAGAAAATCCTGCAGTGAAAATATTGTAATAATGACGAATCTTGTTGAATTGATGAGGAGGACCCTGATCTCAATCACTTATTAGATTAATCCTATTTTCTTTCCACTAGAAATTCATTGACGATTTACGTGTTTTAGGAAATAAAGAAATTAATGGTGGATTTTTGCATCTTGGACGGGTTAAAAGGAAAAAGATTATTTTATTCTTAAATAATTCATGGCCTGGGAAAGAGGAATTTCCCGGTACTGTACCTGGGAGAGCAGTTTTTTCGCATCTGCCCGGTATGTTTTCCGAAACTCGGAAGGGTTACAGTGAAAGTGTTTCTTAAAGTGTTTGATAAGGTACTTGGGATCGGAAAACCCACATTCCAGAGCAATGTCAACAATCCTTTTATCGGTGCTTAACAGGAGCTTTGCGGAGTGCTCACACTTACTGTAATAAAGTAATTCCTGAAAGGTTAAGCCAAATTTGTCTTTAATATCGTTACTCAAATGCTGCAGGCTAACACCAGCTTCAGCCGCCAGTTCTTTCAGTCCCAGTTGGACCTCATCATCGCTTTTGATATGAGCAGCCATTTGCTTAAGCCTTTTCACCCGTTTTTCACTAAATGCCTTGGTCCCATACCCCCAGCGCAGAAAATCGAAATTGTAGGTGATATAGCCAAGCATTGCGGTCAGGATGTCTATAATATCTCTCTGATCATCCTGGCTGGACCTATCATTTAATGCCCATATCAAGCGGGCAATGTATCCCTTTAGTATCTGGTACTTTTCCAGGACCTCGTCTTCATGGTAGACGGAACAACAGTAGATAAAAAAATAGCTATTATCCGATAAAATGTTCCGACAGAAACGGTCATCAACTTGAATAAACAAAATTTCATTATTCTCCCTGCTTTTGAAAATCCGGTGCAATTCACCCATGTTGATTACTGCTATGCCATTTTCATTAAGGAGGAGGTTATCATTGCCCAGGCTGATATTAACGATCCTTTCAACACCTGGACAATTTCCGGGGCGTCATGCCAATGGTAGGGATATTGCTCGATACTCCGGACAAATGCTTTGACCGGCATACTATGTGGAAATTCAACTGTTTCAGGACGCATATCTTTTCACCTCTTGCGAAATAGGGGTCAGGCTTTAACTTCCATCTTTCATTTCATATAAATCCGGCCTGGTTTCGGCAACGGCATCATGCTGATATTCAACATTATTAGCGGCGGTCCATTTTTTAAGGAAGCCCTGTTTATAAAATGCTGTTCGGGAGCCGCACTTGCTGCAATAGCGGGCATTACCGTCATTAATATGATGCGTGGAAACAAAAATATTGCCGTAAGAGTCTACAATGGGTACACCTTCACAAACATTAAAAAGTGAAGCGCCGCAAATGTTACAATATTTCTCTTTGGGTGAGAATGCTTCATTACCGCACCGGGGACATTTTATAGCCCGTCCATTTTCATTAACTTTAACACCGGTGTAGAAAATCCGGCTGCAGCTTTTTGCAAAAATCGAAACTTGTGTACCACATGTCTTACAGTAACCGGTTGAGCCAATTTCGGCATTGCCGCAATGAAAGCAATAATAACCGTAAAGGATAGTAAAGTTATTGAAGAAGCTGTAAAAATCAGCCGTCATCCTGTAATTGTCGTGTTCATAAAAAATCCGTCTTGTAACTGCGGCTTTGTATGAAATTACAAAAGCGTTCATGATGTCGCTTATGGCATTAACATGGTTGATATCGGTGATGCGTTGAACAAGGGGAATAGGGGATAGAAGGTTACGGGCAAAGCAGTTCGCTTCATTTTCAAAACTGCTATATTTAGTTTCTGATATGTTTGTTCTAAGTATAATATCAGTTTCGGTGTCCTGATGATGCTTTAAAAAATATGGCCTAATTCATGGGCTACGGTAAATCGTTTCAAGCCGCGGTTGTTCTTAGTATCGTTATAATATATTACATATTTTTCTTGGTCCCTATTATATGCACACGCACCAAGATCACTTTCAAAATAATCGCATATTTCCGGTATGTTCATACCGGATTGTTTAGAAAACTTACTATACGAACACAATCGTATGGTTCTTTTTAGGGCGTTTAAAATGATAAATAAATTAATAGGCGCCTGGTTAATGCCGTATTGTTGTAGTGTTTTAACACTCTCAAATACGGCTTTCAGCGGGCAATACCATTATCAATTGTTCAAGTTACATACGGTACAGTTCGTATTCAGCAAGCAAGTTCTGCAGGATAGCTTCTGAAGACATATGACCGTTGGTTCTACCAATACTGTTGGTTACTGCTTTTACTAGCGCTTGCGCTTTTTTTATGCCCACGGACCGTTTTACAACTGTTGATAATGCTTTTAATGCTGACGGTCTGTAAGATAAGAATCCACGATACCATCGTGGTTGCTCCATACATTGCCTGTCATGCTATCTACCAGTATTGGGAAATGGTGGGATTTGTTGCCGCGCGACAATATGAATTCCCATACTGGACGGTAAATAACAGGATTATCCGAAAACATGTTGCTGTAAACTACTTGAGTTGAAACAAGGAAGTCTTCCTTGCTATGTTCAGTGCATTTTTGCGGATCGACAAAGCTACGGACATAGTTCAGTGAAAACAGCGCCTCGTCAAAGGTCAGTGGTTTGTATTTCGGTTTGGTGTCCAGTGGCCTAAATGTGCTCCAACTTAATCGTAATTGTGGTATACCCTCGGGGATGACGCGCAAGTACAACCCTTCATTGTACACGGGGATGGAACTAATCCGATGCTCCCAGCTGAATTCATAGAAATGCTTGACTTGATTACCATCCTCGTCAACAGCCGGCGTAAAGTTTACTGGATACTCTGTAAAGCGATTATCCCCAAGGAAATGGCGTGCGTATTCTGCGGCTTCTTCATATGCTTGTTTAGGAGATATGTCCATTTCCCTTGATTTGGGATAATTTTCGTTTATTTCCCAGCGATATGAAAAACCGTTATCGAAGGTTTCCAATTCTTCACGGAATTTACCATACTTGCTTTGATAAAGGGGGAGACGATAAAGCATACCATATTCCCCATGTTCATAAACCTCGTACTCTTGGCCTTCCCATATGCGAGCCAATAATTCTTTTATATCCATTGGCGGTCCGGGCTGTGCAGCGTACTCCCATACAGTCAATTCGGGCAGCTGTGGTTTTTCGCCCGACCATTGAAGCTCAGGTAAAGTAGAATCCGGGTTAATTGTAGTCTGTGGTGTGTTCCTCTGATTGGTCATCACACCTGTACAACCAACAAGTGTAATGATCCCAGCGAGCAGAACAGCAAAGGTAAAAACATGCACTGACACCCTTTTGTATTTCATAGTTTTCTATCCTTCCTTTACAATTAATTATGTCATTGATTTATAACTATCAGTACAACATGATTTTCCTTATATCACAAGTTCTGCAAGAGAGAGCGGTATACCTTTATCTCACACGGCTCATTGCACTTAATAAACATGAAGCGTCACAGGCGATTAATTCCTCTGGTTATCTGAACCTTAGGGGGGCCCTTTGGGTATTAAAGATGTTAACTCTAGCGTGATAACATTATCACGCTAGTTGTGTTATAATAACTTAACTAACAATTATTGCTAATTTACCTTAAAAACAGTGACGACCGGTCTTTGCAGTCAAATGTTAAAATATGGCCAAGTCCTGAAAAACCGGCGTGATAATACTTTTAATATAAATTAACCCTTATTAAAACCTGATAATATACCAGGTGTACTACTTATTGTAAGGGAGGTCCTTTTTTTAAGTTGGGGTTAATACGTGTAGAAATATCTGTTAACGGTGTTCCCGTAAGATTAACGGATGAACGGTGGGAGCATATAGTAATCGGTCATCCTGAGTTAAAGGTTTTTATACCGAGGTTGTAAATACAATGAGGAAACATTTATCAGTTGTGCTAGGCAATAATGATGAGCTTTTAGCAGTACAGGAACTGGAAGCCGATAATTACATAGTGGTGGTGTATCGAGAGGTAAGCACAAAGGACGGCTTTATTATAACTTGCCTTCATAACAAAGAAAATAAAACAACTACAAAGGAGGGTACAGGTATGGCCGAAGTAGCTGAATTAAGTAAGATTGTTCGTACTTTACCGGCCCTGATTTCAGCGTTAGGGCAAAATAAGATTTTTCTACATTATGACGATGAAGCCAATGTTCTTTACGTTAACTTTAACGATAAGCCCGTTGAAGCAGATGATAGTGAATTGACGGAGGATGGTTTAATTATTCGTTACCGGGATGGAAAAATGGCCGGGGTGACGATGCTTAATGCCTGTGAAAAACACTAACCCATATAATCAAGATTATCGGGGCGCCGGTTGTACTGTTTAGTGTCTTGCCTAGGTAGGTCAACTTTAGTGTGGTAAATAGCAGGTCATCATGGTAATCAATTGCCATTCTCATATAATACCTCTAAAACCAGGGTTATTTCTAATTTCTAACTCTAATTTTTCGTTTTTTGTATGATAGACCAGAGTGTCTCCCCTGCTTCTCATGAGTTCTTCGGTTGCCTCTGTGGAATTTGATATACTCCGTATGATGGCAACATCTTCAACCTTTTCCACATTCCCTACAAGGTTGGATTTTATTATTTTATTTGCACGTACTGGTTAGGGTAAAGCTTTCTTACTTCCTCCCATTTCATTATTCTCTCTACCTCCAGTCAGATTAAAAACGTGCTTTTTTTACCAAGATTATTTCACAATTAGGCGTGCCATACAGGGGACATTGTTAAAGTAAATGCTCAAATATCACATCACCCCACCCAACGCGCCTTTCCGCCAAGCCTCACATCCACATGCGTAAAACCGGCATACCTTCCCACCCCGGCAAAGCTTATCTTTTCAGCGGCTGCCGCCACTTCACGCGGGGCTACCCCCGTCACCGCAATATCCGCCGCGTTGCCGAGCAGGTGCTGGCTTTGCCTGGCTCCGCCCACTGCACGGTTGTGCGCGGCGCAGCGGTAAGCGGAACTCACTACCACCGGTTTATTGCCCAGCTGTTCGCGCAGCTGCTCCAGCAGGTGCACTAGGCGCGGGTTCGCCCGCACCAGACCGCAGCAGCGGCAGGCGAATTCTGTTTCGGTGAAATGCG
The DNA here is from genome assembly GCF_009932395.1 of Sporotomaculum syntrophicum. Classification (GTDB taxonomy): domain Bacteria; phylum Bacillota; class Desulfotomaculia; order Desulfotomaculales; family Desulfallaceae; genus Sporotomaculum; species Sporotomaculum syntrophicum. Next base: position 5,586 of record NZ_LSRS01000001.1, on the reverse strand, counting down.
GGCTTAGCCGGTGCCCCGGCCGGGGTCGGTGGGGCAGCAGCAGTTCCAGCGCCGCCAGGGTCTGCGGGCCTGCACTGCCGTCGGGCTTAAGTCCGCAGCTACGCTGCAGTTGCGCAACTGCGCGGCGGGTGAGCGCGCCGAAGAGGGCGTCCGCCGGCCCGGGGTTGAATCCGGCAGCGGCCAGCTGTTGCTGAAGTTTCTTTACGTTTGCACCTTTAGTACCTATTTGCATTTATTTTACCTCCGGTTAAGGGTAACGTTCTCGGCCGCCCTCGATGATTTGCTGTACCTGCGCTATATCTATATTCGACTGTTTGGCCACTACCATGGTCAGCAGGGTGATGGATTTTTCTAAATCTCTGATCAGCGGCTCTAGCCGCACTAGAAGGTAGCCGGCCACCACCATGGGAAATCCGTAATTAGCGGCTAGTTTCATGATTTCTTCCAATAGGCTTCACTCCTTCTCTTCCATGACTGGATGTCTTGCTGCGGGTATGTCATTGAGTTTTCAGGGGACGGATACAGACGGGCGGAGCAGAGCTCCGCCCGTCGTTTCTTGGTATGTTACCTATTCCTGTTCATAAAGTACAGTGGTAGTGGTGTCAATGATTGCCGCGCTGTGCTTGGACACTAGATCGCCGCCGGCGGAATTGAAAATGTTTTTGGCGATAATCTGGTCCATCGCGGCGGTCACTTCGGCCTGGGTCAGGGTATCCTTGGGGTTGTCCAGCGAAATGGTGGTCTTGGTGCCCGCCTGGTTGACAAAACTCATCTTTAAAGTTTGCGTTACAGCCATATTAAAGCGCCTCCTTTCCCCGGCTTGCTTTTAGTTAATTCATGCCCTTACCGGCCGGCCGGGAGCCGGTAATACGTGGCACCATCAGTTGTCATTGCTCAACATTTCCCTAAATTTCTTCTTCCAGTACCGCGCTGTCCACGCGCAGCACCGCCGTTACGGTGTACTCCTGCAGTGCGACCAGGGCCTGGGCTACATCGTAAACGTCCTGGTCTAAAGCTGTGGTTTTAACGTTGCTCAGGCTTTTGGTGCGGTAAACAGGATCACCGTCGCCATCCAGCCCGGTTTGAAATTGCATGCGCAAGGTTGTGCCGCTGGGTACTTTTTCAACTGCCATTTATTTCACCTCCTCATCTTTTACCATATTGTAGCACCGCCAAAACCGGCTAAACCGCACGCAAACCGCCATCTTTTGGGGTCAGGCTTTAACTTGTTTAAACTAACTGTATTATTTGGATAAGTGGATGAGAGGAACTACATAGTTAATTCATGATTGACACGTGCAATTATTTATCGGAGGGTTTAAATTGAAAGGTCATTATATTTACCCTGCTATCTTTGACTTTGCGGGTGATGGAATAACTATAGAATTTCCTGATTTACCAGGTTGCCTTCCCAGTGCCCAAAATGTTGACGATGCAGTAAAGCATGCGAAAGAAACTGAACCAGATTTTATTTGAGGATTTGGGTTTTAGTGAATCAGATTACTATCTGGACGCAGGGAAGAAGGGGGTCAGGCTTTAACTTTCTTAAACTAACTGCATTATGTGGTTGGAGTCGCCGCTTTCCTATATTATAATGATTTAGTTAGTGCTATGGTTTTAACCAAGGCCTGCCTAAAATACGTTGAATTGGACTGTCAAATGTGGCATCGTGGAAAATATGCCGCGATTCTAAGCGGTTTGAGAAGGGGTATGAGGAATAAAAGGAAATTTTATAATGTATAAATTTCTTTCCTGGACAGCTGTGCTTCTTTGGATGGCACTTATAATTAATTTTTCTTCCCAGGTAGCAGAGCAGTCAAATCAGTTAAGTACAGGGATAACAGAGATTATTGTAAAAACGGTAGAAAAAATTGCTCCAGAAGCGGAGTTTGATATAAAAAGTTTTAATCACATAATAAGGAAGAATGCTCATTTCTTTGTCTATTTGATTTTAGGGATATTGGTGATAAATGCCCTAAGGAGAAGTGGGGTACATGGTTATCGGAGCGTGGTTATAACTGTAGGCGTTTGCGCTCTTTATGCTATATCAGATGAAATCCATCAACTATTTGTCCCCGGCAGAGGTGGACAGGTGAAGGATGTATTTATAGATAGTGCTGGAGCCAGTGTAGGAGTTGGATTTTATTGGGTAGTTAGTAGGTTGGTTAAAGGAAAAAAGGTCAGGATTGGCAGTTAGTTCGCGCTTTGGGGGCTGATTTACAAGAAGGGGGTCAGGCTTTATAGACACAAGGGGACGGTTCGAGACCACTGAAAAAGTCCATATAAAACACAAAAAGCATCCCCACCTATAGTATAATTAAGTCACCACAACAAAATATACCGGGGGATGCTTTTTATGCTAGTTGAAACCACCTTTAAACAAGGCAGCTTTTACACTGAATTATACCATATAATACCGGAGAATCACATATTAAAACGTATAGATTCCGCAATAT
>NZ_LSRS01000001.1:0-1915 GCF_009932395.1 Sporotomaculum syntrophicum | reverse complement strand
GAGCTGAGCATGGCAAAATCCACAGGAACGAAGCTGTATCCGTCAGACCAGCCCAGTGTCAGAAGGGTGTATCCCTTTATAAACTGACGGCTTGTATGATCAAAAACACGGGCTAGAAGCTCGGCTTGCTTGCTTCTGGGTCTTGAAAGTATTGAATCATCAAGAATAAATACCCGAACTCTTTTGTCAGAGGTAAGAAGGTTAAATGCATCGGTAACCTTAAGGGCAAGCTGCAACAAGAACTTTCGCCACGAGTATTTAGGATTATTAAGAAAACGATAATATGCATCTTTGCCAGGTAAATCCTGACCACGTTTGCTGGCAAGGAAATTGTTCATTTTCTTACCGTGAAAAACCAGTAGAAAGATGAACTCAAAAATTTGTTGAGTACTTATACCGCTTGCTTTGCGGATATTGGCAGCATGAAGTAGTTGATTGATCTTTAACGCTTTGAATAGCTTTGCTACTTGAGATAAAACCTTTTCAGACGGATCAATTTGGTGTAACATTTACTTGTGCATCCTTTCCGTTTGACATGTTTTGTTTGGTCACTTAACATTTTACCAAACGAGGATGCACTTTTTGTGTCTATAGTGCTTTTTTATCTGTGATAAGCCTGATTTTATATGGCTTAACGGTATTTTTTATGGTGCGAAATTTGAGTTCTTTTACTATTATCTCAACTTGTTTTTTAGCCATTCAATGACCACCTTTGTTACTGCTAGTAATTCTCCCGTATTTTCATGTGTGCATTTTTATACAAGATCTTTTCTTTTATCTGGGTACCTTGTCTCAATGTAGTATATTGAAAGGCGGCGTAATAGATCTTGAGTTATCATCTAATTCATTAAGGATATTAGCAGTACCGGCTAAGGATATTAAGTCGTGTTTTCTGGGAGGAGTTTCCCCGATCTTTTCAAAGTATAAAGCTTTTATGCATTTTTCCACGCTTTGCTGGCACATAAACAAAGCCCAAAGATAATTCTTGCCGCTAAAGCAGTGCTCTACAGCATCTAAATCATCGGTTGCTATTTCTAGCCATACAGAAGATTGTGCTTTCAAAATTAATCACACATCCCTTTAAACGTTAACAAAACCACCTTCAATATTTTACCACTATTTAATTTAAAATAACAAGACTATTGCATTTGTCAATTACTCATTAATAAGCTCGAGGTTATTCCATAATGGACTTATTTTTAAAGTAACTTCTATCCAGAAAGTACCTGTAAACATAGGAAAATTGTTGCTATAAAAGAATAATTAGGTAATTAACAATCGGTATTGGGCCAGACCTAAGCTCCTTTCAATCATAGGGTCACTCCGTCTCGTGATACCCGTGATAAAATAGGGTTTGATGCTGCTGATTCTTAAGAAACTTTGCAGTTGTCAGTAACCGGGGAAATTTTAGAAGCGTATTTTAACTCTATATCCGTACAAAATACCACTAAATGAGTTCATAACTTCTTCGTCTCTATGTCTTACAACCAAAAGTACGTCAATATCTGAATCATCATGAAATTTACCGGTTGATTTAGAACAAAGAGTTTGAGGTCAAATAGGTTCTTGTTCAGGGTATTTTTTATTAGCGAAGAGAGGGCAGGTACTGGGGCGGCAAGTTACCCGGTGATCCAATACATGCTGTAAAAAGGCGTCCGCCTGGAGCAGGAGTGCGTAGACACAAGGGGACGGTTCGTGCGCCAAGCAAAGGGCGTGTCATATAGTGGGTGCGAACCCCACTAGGAAAAGTTTAGCCAACTACCTATAGCGAGTCTTGGGAGGCGCGGGGTGATCCGCGTCTCTAAGCGTAGACAGCAAACTAGCAGGCTGGAAGCGAAAGCTGAATCGATTGAGCCCCGAAATCACCCCAATGGGAAGGCCGATGCAGTGGACCGTGCAGAAGGCAACATCTGAC